>NZ_CP132353.1:0-2400000 GCF_030758455.1 Erwinia pyri | reverse complement strand
AATAAGCTGGAAGCAAAAGCCACAAAACAGCGCGCTAAGCAGGGGCTTAAACCCGAGAGCGGCAAGCCTTCACTGTTTGTGCTGGACTTTAAGGGCAGCATGGATGCCCATGAAGTCAGCTCCCTGCGTGAGGAGATCTCTGCGGTGATGGCGGTGGCAAAAGCGGAAGATGAGGTGCTGTTACGTCTGGAAAGTCCGGGCGGCGTGGTTCACGGTTACGGTTTGGCCTCTTCACAGTTACAGCGTCTGCGCGAAAAGGGCATTCGTCTGACCGTGGCGGTGGATAAGGTTGCTGCCAGCGGAGGCTACATGATGGCCTGTGTGGCAGATCGTATCGTCGCGGCGCCGTTTTCCATTATCGGATCTATTGGCGTTGTCGCCCAGATCCCAAACTTTAACCGTCTGCTGAAGCGTAACAATGTGGATGTGGAACTGCATACCGCTGGCGAATACAAACGTACGCTGACGCTCTTTGGTGAAAACACCGAGCAGGGACGCGAGAAGTTTCGTGAAGATCTGAACGAAACCCATCTGCTGTTCAAGCAGTTTGTTCACCAGATGCGTCCTGCGCTGGATATAGACAGCGTGGCGACGGGTGAGCACTGGTTTGGCACGCAGGCGCTGGAGAAAGGACTGATTGATGCTATCGGCACCAGCGACGATCTGATCATCGACCAGATGGCCAACCACGAAGTGATTTCCGTACGCTATACCCGCCGTAAAAAAATGATGGACCGCTTCACGCAAAGCGCGGCGGCCAGTGCTGAACGTCTTCTGCTCCGCCTCTGGCAGCGGGGTGAAAAACCACTGCTGTAGTTCATTCAGCGCCCGTTCTGCGGGCGCTGCTACTTCTTCAGTGTGTAACTGGGCGACAGCTGAACCGTTAAGTATTTAAACACGTTAAACACCACCGTACTCTTTTCCCCCGGCAAGCCCTGTTCATCCAAAAAATAGTCCCCGCGGAAAATAAGCAGCTCTCCTTTTTGCTCCACCTCCGTTGCGGCTAATCCGCTAAAATAATCTTTATGGTCGGCGATCATTTCGTTGGCCAGCGCCAGTAAATTATCCCGATCTATCATCTGGGTCTGATTCATCTTTTCTCTCCTTTATAGTAGACGCGCGGAAATGAGTATATTACCTCCAGGACCGACAAAGCCACAATCTTAATGCGGGCATGCTCCAGGTAACTCTTTTTAACCCACTTTCTGGCGTAAACGGCGGGCAGATGCTAATTAAGTTGCGTATCAGATTTTATCAGGTACAGTGTGGGCGTTTCGGGTTCCGGGCGTAAAAGTGGCATTACGCAATGTTTGAAATGCACTGAACAGGTTGTAAAAGGTGTCGTTAATCAGCAAGTTGGCTCCCTGAGCTGGGGGCATCAACAGGGCAGTAAAATAGCGGGTTGAAAAGCAGTCACCCCGTGGCCATATCGTTAACGCGTCTCGCTTGCCCTGGCAAACGGCACAATTTACTCTCGGATGTTTTAATCAGGTAAAGGTAATTATGGGTAAAGCTCTCGTAATAGTTGAGTCCCCGGCAAAAGCCAAAACAATCAATAAATATCTCGGTAACGACTACGTGGTGAAGTCCAGCGTAGGGCATATCCGGGATTTGCCGACCAGTGGATCAACAGTTAAAAAGAGCGCTGACTCTACAACCAGTAAACCAGCCAAAAAAGTGAAGAAAGATGAAAAGGCGGCGCTGGTCAGCCGCATGGGCGTCGATCCTTATCACGGTTGGGAAGCGGACTACCAGATTCTGCCAGGCAAAGAGAAAGTGGTTGCAGAGCTGAAGTCTCTGGCCCAGAACGCTGATCATATCTATCTCGCAACGGACCTTGACCGCGAAGGGGAAGCCATTGCCTGGCACCTGCGGGAAGTGATCGGTGGCGATGATTCACGCTTCAGCCGCGTGGTCTTTAACGAAATCACCAAGAATGCTATTCGTCAGGCTTTTGAAAAGCCGGGCGAACTCAATATCAGTCGCGTCAACGCGCAGCAGGCACGCCGTTTCATGGACCGCGTGGTGGGCTATATGGTCTCGCCACTGCTGTGGAAAAAGATCGCCCGCGGCCTCTCCGCTGGCCGTGTCCAGTCCGTAGCGGTACGGCTGGTGGTAGAGCGTGAGCGCGAAATCAAAGCCTTTGTGCCTGAAGAGTACTGGGAACTGCATGCCGATCTGAACACGCCAAAAGGCATCGGCCTGCCAATGGAAGTCACGCATCAGCATGACAAACCGTTCCGTCCGGTTAATGGCGACCAGACACATGCAGCCGTCAGCCTGCTGGAAAAAGCCCGCTATGTGGTGGCCGATCGCGAAGATAAGCCAACCAGCAGCAAGCCGGGCGCACCCTTTATTACCTCCACGTTGCAGCAGGCGGCGAGTACGCGTCTGGGCTACGGCGTGAAGAAAACCATGATGATGGCGCAGCGTCTCTATGAGGCTGGACACATCACTTATATGCGTACTGACTCCACCAACCTGAGTCAGGATGCGGTGAGCATGGTGCGTGGCTATATCGAAAGCGAGTTTGGTGGCAAATATCTGCCAAAAGCCGCTAACGTCTATACCAGCAAAGATAACTCTCAGGAAGCGCACGAAGCGATCCGTCCGTCTGACGTCGCTATTCAGGCGGAGCAGTTAAAGGATATGGAAGCCGATGCGCAGAAGCTCTATCAGCTGATCTGGCGTCAGTTTGTCGCCTGTCAGATGATGCCAGCGCAATATGACTCCACCACGCTGACCGTGACTGCCGGTGATTTCAAACTGAAGGCGAAAGGACGCACGCTGCGTTTTGATGGCTGGACGAAAGTGATGCCTGCGCTGCGTAAAGGCGATGAAGATCGCACCTTGCCCCCGATTGAAATTGGGGAAGAGCTTAAGCTGCAGCAGCTCAAGCCAAGCCAGCACTTTACCAAACCACCGGCCCGCTTCAGCGAAGCTTCGCTGGTGCGTGAGCTGGAAAAACGCGGGATCGGCCGTCCTTCAACCTACGCATCGATTATTTCAACCATCCAGGATCGTGGCTATGTCCGCGTGGAAAGCCGTCGTTTTTACGCGGAAAAGATGGGCGAAATCGTGACCGACCGTCTGGAGTCTAACTTCCGTGAGCTGATGAATTATGACTTCACCGCGCATATGGAAGACAGCCTGGATCAGGTAGCGAACAACGAAGCGCAGTGGAAAGGGGTGCTGGACAAGTTCTTTGCTGATTTCAGCCAGCAGCTGGAGCAGGCGGATAAGGATCCGGAAGAGGGCGGCATGCAGCCTAATCAGATGATCCTGACCTCCATCGACTGCCCGACGTGTGGCCGTAAAATGGGGATCCGTACCGCCAGCACCGGCGTCTTCCTTGGCTGTTCAGGCTATGCATTGCCGCCAAAAGAGCGTTGCAAGCAGACCATCAATCTGATCCCTGAGAATGAAGTGCTGAACATTCTTGAGGGTGATGATGCGGAGACCAACGCGCTGCGCGCCCGTCGCCGCTGCCAGAAATGTGGCACCGCCATGGACAGCTACCTGATCGACAACCAGCGCAAGCTGCATGTCTGCGGTAATAATCCGGGCTGCGATGGTTATGAAATCGAGCAGGGCGAATTCCGCATCAAGGGCTATGATGGCCCGGTGGTGGAGTGTGAGAAGTGTGGTTCAGAAATGCACCTGAAAATGGGGCGTTTCGGTAAGTACATGGCCTGCACCAACGACGAGTGTAAAAACACTCGTAAGATCCTGCGTAATGGTGATGTCGCGCCGCCGAAAGAAGATCCGGTTCCGCTGCCAGAGCTGGCTTGCGAAAAATCGGATGCTTATTTTGTCCTGCGTGATGGCGCAGCTGGCGTCTTCCTTGCGGCCAACACCTTCCCTAAATCCAGGGAAACGCGTGCGCCGCTGGTGGAAGAGCTGCAACGCTTCCGCGATCGTCTGCCTGAGAAGCTGCGTTATCTGGCCGATGCGCCAGTCAGTGACGAAGAGGGTAATAAATCGGTAGTCCGCTTCAGCCGTAAAACCAAACAGCAGTATGTCAGTACCGAGAAAGAAGGGAAGGCAACGGGCTGGTCGGCGTTTTACGTTGACGGCAAATGGGAAGTCGCCACCAAAACCTCGAAAAAGTAAGCTGTTGGGCCAGCGTTCGCTGGCCCTTCCACCTCTCTCCTCGCTATACATCCTTTTCATATTTGGTATAGTGGTTATAGAAATTCCTTTCTTTATTATCAAATCGCATTAGACCGGGTTCATCAGTGCTGCGGCGGTGTTTTCACGGCTTTGCACGGCCAGGCGTTCAGTGCGTGGCGTCAAACCTCAGATGGAATGAAAAATGAAATTGCAGCAGCTGCGTTATATCGTAGAAGTGGTGAATCACAATCTTAACGTCTCCTCCACCGCAGAAGGGCTTTATACTTCGCAACCCGGTATCAGCAAGCAGGTGCGTATGCTGGAGGATGAACTGGGCATTCAGATTTTTGCCCGCAGCGGTAAGCATCTGACTCAGGTTACGCCGGCAGGGCAGGAAATTATTCGTATTGCCCGTGAAGTGCTCTCTAAAGTTGATGCAATTAAATCTGTGGCGGGCGAGCATACCTGGCCCGATAAAGGCTCGCTCTTTGTTGCCACCACCCATACTCAGGCTCGCTACGCCTTACCTAACGTGATTAAAGGCTTTATAGAGCGTTACCCGCGCGTCTCGCTGCATATGCATCAGGGATCGCCCACGCAGATTGCAGAGGCCGTTTCTAAGGGTAATGCTGACTTTGCCATTGCTACGGAAGCGTTGCATCTCTACGACGATTTGATCATGTTGCCGTGCTATCACTGGAACCGGGCGATTGTGGTTACCCCCGATCATCCTTTAGCGGGTAAAGCCAAAGTCTCTATTGAAGAACTTGCAGAATATCCATTAGTGACCTATACGTTCGGTTTTACGGGCCGGTCTGAACTGGACACCGCTTTTAACCGGGCCGGGCTGACCCCACGCATTGTCTTTACCGCTACCGATGCCGATGTGATTAAAACCTATGTTCGGCTGGGCCTGGGTGTTGGAGTGATCGCCAGCATGGCGGTAGACCCAGTCTCCGATCCCGATCTGGTTCGCATTGAGGCAACAGATGTATTTAGCTTCAGTACGACCAAAATCGGCTTTCGTCGCAGCACCTTCCTGAGGAGTTACATGTATGACTTCATTCAGCGTTTTGCCCCTCATCTGACGCGCGATGTGGTTGATACTGCTGTAAGTTTGCGTTCCAACGAAGATATCGAAGCGATGTTCAAAGATATCAAATTGCCCGCCCGATAATTCCCCCCGTGATTGTTATCGTGAAGTCAAGGCCACTTTTGTGGCCTTTATTATTTGATTGGTACTTTCTGTTGCTCTCATCGATAAAAGCTTTTTATTCTTTTTACGTAAATGAAACATGTATCACATGTTTTTTCATTGTTATTCATTAAATGAGAAATGGTACACACTTTTCAACGACGCCCTTTGCGTATGGTTAGGATGATTCTCATACTCTGGTTATAGAAGAGCGGAGAGGGGCGGTTCTTAAGGCCAGGTAAAGTTTTCTACAGAAATGATTGGATCTGAAAAGTGGTTTCAGAGGGGTTATTTGGGTTAGGACGTAATTAATTGACTTAAGTTTGATTAATCACAAAGGATATAGTTTTTCTTGTTTGATTAATCCTTTTAATCGTTTAGTTCAATAAAAATTACTGGATTTCGCCCAAAATAATGTTTAGGATTCATCCTAATTTCTGATTGGTTCAAACAATCGTTTTCAATGAGAGTGATTATCAAAAACTATGGCTACCAGATTATCTGTACAACCCGACTTCGGGCACAAAACCATCAAGGTTCAGCGTACCAGCAATCTTAAACGCAGGGCCTGGTTAGCGGTATTCGCCGGTTCAGCGCTGTTTTGGATTGTTGTTGCATTCATGATCTGGCGTGTATGGGGTTAACTATGTACTTACAAACTCTGAATCAGAAAACGCAACAAACCAGCAAGATGAAAGAACGTTATTGCAAAGGCAAAAATGCGGATGAAGTTACTATTCCAGATGCATGGGGCCTGAATGAATTACAGCGTAACTTTATTGATTCCATGATCGATAAAAAAGCGAAGTAACAGCACTCTTTTTCAGCCGGTTGGTTGAACTTTTATATAAACAGAAATTTTACTTTAATTGCCAACTTTATGGCCAGGCACCTTTATGCCTGAACGATGGGGATCCCATCAACAAACGGTTAAACCTTTATCTGCTAAAGGTTTTGAATAAAGAACGTTTTTGGTCCTGGCGGCCTGAGAGAGCGTAAAAATGAATTTAACTCAAATGACTTGGTTTAGCACCTGGACTTTCTCAGCCTTATTCTGGACAAGCGCCGTCTGGGTCGGTTTGATGATGCATTAATAGTGCATAGTTAAACAATTCGCATTTATATAAAAACGCCTCGCTGGAATATCCCGCGGGGCGTTTTTACGTCTACCGCATGCATCCTTATTGTCGTTTCGTGTTGTTATCAAAACGTTACTTCTCGTTTGTACTATCTTTAAATCAGACCCTGTAAAGACTCAGGTTATGTTCAAAGATCAATGAAGGAGGAGCGATGTCGTCTACCCTACATAATAAAGCCAGGGCTACACTGGATGTCAAAGGCCAACGCTATACCTATTACAGCCTGCCCCAGGCCGCTGAAGAGCTGGGAGATCTCTCCCGCCTGCCCAAATCGCTGAAAGTGCTGATGGAAAATCTGCTGCGCTGGCAGGATGAAGATTCTGTTACCGCTGAGGATATTACTGCCCTGGCGGGATGGCTCACCCATGCGCATGCCGACCGGGAAATTGCCTATCGTCCGGCACGTGTATTAATGCAGGACTTTACCGGCGTTCCCGCAGTGGTCGATCTGGCCGCCATGAGGGAAGCGGTAAACCGGCTCGGCGGGGACGTTGCCAAAGTGAATCCGTTGTCGCCGGTAGACTTGGTTATTGATCATTCGGTCACCGTCGACCATTTTGGCGATGATGATGCTTTCGAAGAGAACGTGCGCCTTGAAATGGAGCGCAACCACGAGCGCTATGTTTTTCTGCGCTGGGGGCAGAAAGCGTTCAATCAGTTCAGCGTGGTGCCGCCAGGTACGGGTATCTGTCATCAGGTCAACCTTGAGTACCTCGGCAAAGCGGTCTGGCATGAAACCAAAGATGGCGAAGAGATCGCCTATCCCGATACCCTGGTAGGCACCGACTCGCACACCACCATGATCAACGCGCTGGGCGTGTTAGGCTGGGGCGTGGGCGGCATCGAGGCAGAAGCTGCCATGCTGGGGCAGCCCGTATCGATGCTGATACCTGACGTGGTAGGTTTTAAGCTGACCGGGAAATTAAAACCTGGCATCACCGCAACGGATCTGGTGCTCACTGTTACTCAGATGCTGCGAAAGCATGGCGTTGTCGGTAAGTTTGTCGAATTCTATGGTGATGGTCTGGACGATCTGCCGCTGGCCGATCGCGGCACGCTTGCCAATATGGCACCGGAATATGGCGCAACCTGCGGCTTCTTCCCGCTGGATGAAGTCACTACCGGCTATATGAAGCTGACCGGCCGCAGCAGTGAACAGGTGGCACTGGTAGAGCATTATGCTAAGGCGCAGGGGCTGTGGAGAAATCCGGGTGATGAGCCACGCTTTACCAGTTCACTGGCGCTGGATATGAATGATGTAGTGGCCAGCGTGGCGGGACCAAAACGGCCGCAGGATCGCGTCTCCTTAGGAGAGGTACCTAAAGCGTTTCAGGCAAGCAACGAGCTGGAAGTGAATCAGGCGATCAAGCCGCATAAAGAAGTCACTTATCATGACAGCAAAACGGGCCAGCAGCATACGTTGAAGGATGGCGCCGTGGTTATCTCCGCTATCACCTCCTGCACCAATACCTCGAATGCCAGCATCATGCTGGCGGCCGGACTACTGGCGAAAAAAGCGGTTACGCTGGGGCTTAAGCGTCAGCCGTGGGTCAAAGCGTCGCTGGCGCCTGGCTCCAAAGTGGCTTCGGACTACCTTGCCGCTGCCGGCCTGACCCCCTATCTGGATAAGCTCGGCTTTAACCTGGTCGGCTATGGCTGCACTACCTGTATCGGTAACTCGGGGCCGCTGCCGGATGAGATTGAAAGTGCCATCAAACAGGGCGATCTCACCATGGGGGCAGTGCTCTCCGGGAACCGTAATTTTGAAGGGCGCATTCACCCCTATGTGAAAACCAACTGGCTGGCTTCGCCGCCGCTGGTGGTGGCCTATGCGCTGGCAGGTAATATGAATATCAATCTGCAGGAAGATGCGCTTGGCGAGGATCCCACCGGTAAGCCTGTCTATCTCAAAGATATCTGGCCTTCACCGGAAGAGATCGCTGAAGCCGTGCAGCTTGTCTCAACCGATATGTTCCATAAAGAGTATGCCGAAGTGTTTGAAGGCACGCCTGAGTGGCAGCAGATCAAAGTCAGTGAAGCCGCTACTTATGACTGGGACGAAGGATCGACCTATATTCGTCTTTCGCCTTTCTTTGATGATATGGAACAAGAACCCAAACCGGTTGAAGATATCCGGGGCGCGCGGATCCTGGCGATGCTGGGTGATTCAGTCACTACGGATCATATCTCTCCTGCAGGCAGCATCAAGGCGGAGAGTCCGGCAGGGCGTTACCTGCAGTCACATGGTGTTGCGCGTGGTGATTTTAACTCCTACGGATCGCGTCGCGGTAACCATGAGGTGATGATGCGCGGCACCTTCGCCAATATCCGTATCCGCAACGAGATGGTGCCGGGAGTGGAAGGGGGCGTAACGCGCTTTGTGCCGGGTAATGAGCAGTTAGCCATTTATGATGCGGCGATGAAATATCAGCAGCAGGGCACGCCGCTGGCGGTGATTGCGGGCAAAGAGTATGGTTCAGGCTCCAGCCGCGACTGGGCAGCCAAAGGTCCGCGCCTGCTGGGCATCAGGGTGGTTATTGCCGAATCCTTTGAGCGTATCCACCGTTCAAACCTGATTGGTATGGGGATCCTGCCGCTGGAGTTTCCGGAAGGGGTGACCCGCAAAACGCTGGGGTTAACCGGCGACGAGCAGATTGATGTGGAAAACCTGACGCAGTTGAAACCGGGGGGCACGGTAAACGTCACCCTGACCTTCAGCGACGGGCGGAAAGAGATGCTGACAACACGCTGCCGCATCGACACAGGCAATGAGCTGACTTACTACCAGAACGACGGCATACTGCATTACGTTATCCGTAATATGCTGAGTGATAAACCTGTTGCGGCATGATCTATAGCCAGCAGCAGAATTGCTCGCACTGAAAGAAAAAGGGCCAACATATGTTGGCCCTTTTTTTAGGAGTACGGCTGGTCATTACTCCTTGGTAAGCAGATGGCCCATTTTCGCCGCCTTGGTATCCAGATAGTGGGCGTTTTCCGGGTTACGCCCCACAATCAGCGGCACGCGCTCGACGATATTGATTCCGGCTTCGCTAAGGATCTCTACCTTACGAGGATTATTGGTCAGCAGGCGGACTTCATTCACGCCCAGCAGCTTAAACATATCCGCGCAGAGCGTGAAATCACGCTCATCGGCAGCAAAACCGAGCTGATGATTGGCTTCAACGGTATCAAAACCCTTATCCTGCAAGGCGTAAGCGCGGATCTTGTTCAGCAGACCAATATTACGGCCTTCCTGACGATGATAGAGCAGCACGCCCCGACCTTCTTCCGCAATATGGTTCAGCGCCGCTTCCAGCTGAAAACCGCAGTCGCAACGCAGACTGAACAGCGCATCGCCAGTCAGACACTCGGAATGAACGCGTGCCAGCACCGCGTCACTGTCAGTAATATCGCCATAAACCAGCGCCACATGATCGTGACCGGTTGCCAGTTCTTCAAAACCAACCATCAGGAAATCTCCCCATGGCGTGGGCAGTTTGGCTTCTGCTACCCGTTTAAGCTGCATGTGACTCTCCAGAAACTTCAAATGTTGCGCTATCATCATGGTAGCGCGCTGTCAGCAAACTGACACAGTTTCCTTATTTTGCCACAATCAGGGCGAAGGCGGTTAACGTCTTAGAGCGATTGTTGTGATACCGCACAATTATCACCTTCATTAACAGTATGTTATTATTTTTTCTCACAAACTTAGCGTGAAAACGAGAAATGCATCATAGCGGTAAAGGAAGACAATGAGAGATATTTTGAAACGTACCACCCTGGGTGCGCTGTTACTGCTGATTATGCCCGTTGGGGTTCTGCTCTCTGGCTGGCACTGGAAGCCGGTGGAGATGGGGTGGGTACAGAAAGCGCTGTTCTGGCTGACCGAAACCGTGACCAGCCCCTGGGGCACACTCACCAGCGCGCTTTTGTGCGGCTGGTTTTTATGGTGTCTGCGTTTCCGGCTCAAACCCGCACTGATTTTGCTGATCATTGTGGTTTCGGCCATTCTCGTGGGGCAATACACGAAATCGTTTATCAAAGAGCAGGTGCAGGAGCCGCGGCCATACGTACTGTGGCTTGAGCAGAATCAGAGCCTCAATGAGCAAACTTTTTACCAGCAGAAGCGGCCAGAACGTAGCGCGCTGGTGCGTAATGCGCTTATTGATAACACGCAATTGCCTGACTGGCTGAAGCAGCACTGGGAGTTTGAAACGGGTTACGCTTTCCCTTCAGGCCATACTATGTTTGCCGCCAGCTGGGCGTTGCTGGGAATAGGGTTGCTGTGGCCACGCCGACGTATCGTGACGGTGGCTCTGCTGCTGTGCTGGGCGATCGGGGTAATGGGCAGCCGGTTAGTGCTGGGGATGCACTGGCCGCAGGATCTTATCACCTCTACCCTGATCAGTTGGGTACTGGTAAGCCTGGCTACCTGGCTGGTACAGCGTTATTGCGGTCCGCTTACCGTTCCGCCGCGGGAAGAGCGTGAAATCAGGCAACGCGATGAGGAGTGATTGTCTTTCTGCTGTTTGCCCCAATATTATCAGTCACGACACTGTTTTTTCACGGTCACGGCTTCTCTGGGTGCAACGGACAAGCAACAGAGCATTTTTTTTGGCATAATTCATCTGGTTAACACCAGACTATGGGACGGACTGTGAAATATTTGCTGATTTTTTTACTGGTATTAGTGATTTTCATCATCTCGATTACGCTTGGGGCGCATAACGATCAGGTGGTTACCTTTAACTACCTGCTGGCGCAGGGCGAATATCGTGTTTCAACGTTGTTAGCTATTCTGTTCGCCGCCGGATTTCTGCTTGGCTGGGCCATTTGTGGCCTGTTCTGGCTGCGCGTGCGCGTGTCGCTTGCCCACTCTCAACGTAAATTAAAACGCCTGCAGCAGCAGCTGGGGCAGGCAGAAGAAGCTGTGACAGCGTCACAAGTTCCTGCCATTAAGGAATAATCTCTTATGTTGGAATTGCTGTTTCTGTTACTGCCTGTTGCCGCCGCTTACGGCTGGTACATGGGGCGCCGCAGCGCGCA
Organism: Erwinia pyri; assembly: GCF_030758455.1. NCBI lineage: Bacteria > Pseudomonadati > Pseudomonadota > Gammaproteobacteria > Enterobacterales > Erwiniaceae > Erwinia > Erwinia pyri. Next base: position 2,388,504 of record NZ_CP132353.1, on the reverse strand, counting down.
ACAGGACAAGCAACAGGAAGCAAGCCGCCTGTCGCGGGACTATGTGGCAGGAGTAAACTTTCTGCTTTCCAACCAGCAGGATAAAGCGGTCGATCTTTTCCTCGATATGCTCAAAGAGGACAGCGGCACGGTAGAAGCTCACCTCACGCTGGGCAACCTTTTCCGCTCACGGGGGGAGGTAGACCGCGCTATCCGCATTCATCAGTCTTTAATGGAAAGCGCCTCCCTGACCTACGATCAGCGGCTTTTAGCGGTGCAGCAGCTGGGCCGGGATTATATGGCTGCCGGCTTTTACGATCGGGCAGAAGAGATGTTCAGCCAGCTGGTGGATGAAACGGATTTCCGCGTCGGCGCGTTACAGCAGCTGTTAATCATCCATCAGGCAACCAGCGACTGGCCAAAAGCGATCGAAGTGGCCGAGCGGCTGGTTAAACTGGGTAAAGATAAGCAGCGCATGGAGATCGCCCATTTTTACTGTGAGCTGGCTCTGCAGGCGATGGGCAGTGATGACCTTGACCGGGCGATGAGCCTGTTGAAAAAAGGTGAGTCGGCAGACCGGCAGAGCGCACGCGTCTCGATCATGATGGGGCGTATTCACATGGCGAAAGGTGACTATGCTAAAGCGATGGGGCACCTGCAGCGCGTGATCGAGCAGGATAAAGAACTGGTCAGCGAGACGCTGGCTATGCTGGAAACCTGTTATCAGCAGCTTAATCAGCCGCAGGCCTGGGCAGAGTACCTTCAGCGCTGCGTGGAGGAGAACACCGGTGCCGCTGCCGAGCTCTATCTCTCTGACGTGATTGAGCGTGATGAGGGCGGGGAAGTGGCACAGCTCTATATTAATCGCCAGCTCCAGCGTCACCCGACCATGCGGGTGTTCCACCGGTTGATGGATTATCACCTGCATGAAGCGGAAGATGGCAGGGCGAAAGAGAGCCTGATGGTCCTGCGCGATATGGTGGGCGAGCAAATCCGCACCAAACCTCGTTACCGCTGTCACAAGTGCGGTTTTACCGCCCATGCACTCTACTGGCACTGTCCTTCCTGTCGTGCCTGGTCCTCCGTAAAACCTATCCGGGGTCTGGACGGCCAGTAACCCTGCAAAGGGGACTGGCCTTTTATTGCAGCATACTTTAGTTACAACATGCTAATGGCATTTAAACGGATACGGTTACAGAAACCACAGTGATAACCTCAGTCTGGCAGGGGAAACTGCAAAATCTGAAGCGGCAAACTGTGCATTTGCTGGTGGCACAGGTAGAATGCTTGCCGTTTATCTCTTGTGCTACAGGCGCATCACTTTCAGAGGGCTTTTCCATGCAATCACCTCAGGTAACCGGTTCTCCCATTCTGGTCGCGTTGGATTATCACGATCGCGCAGCGGCTATGGCGTTTGTCGACCGGATTGACCCGCAGAGCTGTCGGCTGAAAGTTGGCAAGGAGATGTACACGCTGTTCGGCCCCGATCTGGTCAGAGAGTTGCATCAGCGCGGATTCCAGGTCTTTCTGGATCTGAAGTTTCACGATATTCCTAACACTACGGCGCATGCTGTCGCCGCCGCTGCCGATCTTGGCGTCTGGATGGTGAACGTACACGCCAGCGGAGGAGCCCGGATGATGACGGCAGCCCGTGAAGCCTTACTACCTTTTGGTAAAGAGGCACCCCTGCTGATAGCGGTAACCGTACTGACCAGTATGGAAGCAGCCGATCTGCGGGATATCGGAATTGATGCTTCTCCAGCCGACCACGCTGAACGGCTGGCCCGACTCACCCAGCAGTGTGGCCTTGATGGCGTGGTCTGCTCGGCGCAGGAAGCGGTACGCTTTAAACAGGCTCTTGGGGCAGACTTTAATCTGGTGACGCCTGGTATCCGGCCTGCGGGGAGCGAAGCTGGCGATCAGCGCCGCATCATGACGCCGCAGCAGGCTCTGCAGGCTGGCGTAGACTATATGGTCATTGGGCGTCCGATTACCCACTCTTCAGATCCTGAAGCCACCTTAAAAACCATTCTGGCATCATTACGGGAGGCATAATGGCAGAGAATAACAGTCGCCTGGTTTACTCAACTGAATCGGGACGGATTGAGCAACCCAAACCGCAAACCGAGCGCCCCAAAGGCGATGGCATTGTGCGTCTTCAGCGCCAGACCAGCGGCAGGAAGGGGAAGGGCGTCTGCCTGATAACGGGGCTGGATATGCCCGATGCAGAGCTTGAAAAGCTTGCGGCAGAATTAAAGAAAAAATGCGGTTGCGGCGGGGCAGTAAAAGAGGGCGTTATCGAAATTCAGGGTGACAAGCGGGACCTGCTAAAGACGCTGCTTGAGGCTAAAGGCCTGAAGGTGAAACTGGCCGGAGGTTAACGAAAAAAAGGCCGCGTTAACGCGGCCTTTTACTGTTGTTATGCTGTGTGAAGGCTTTTTTATTAACGGCTAATCTGGTGGCCGATGATACCGCCAACGGCGGCACCGCCTACGGTTCCCAGTCCGCTACCATTGGAGAGGATTGAGCCGCCAATCGCTCCCGCGCCAGCTCCGATAGCCGTGTTACGGTCGCGCTTAGACCAGTTAGAGCAAGCGCTCAGGGAAAGAACTAACGTCGCGGCCAGCAGGCCTGCGGAAATACGTTTTGCAGTCAATGTCATCATCACTTCTCCTTGATTTCTACAGCAGAGGTCTCTAATCAGTATAGCGACAGCTCTGCATTTCAGGCCCAGCCCTGACATATTTATGAGGGGTTTATCTCACATTCAACATAAGCCGCTGGTTAATGTTGTCACCTGCCCGAAAGGGCAGCCAGTCATCGGGCGGCTGGCCGCCGGGGAAAGATAGAGAGCTAACTATCACCTGCGGTTTTGATGCCAGGCTTTATTGTAGCGTCTGGCAACGGTCGCAACAGGTAAATTATCCGATTTCATGCCGCATTTCCGATCCGTCAGCTGAATTCATCCCCGCATCCAGCCAATATCTCCATACCCAGATTTCGGTGCTGCGGGGAGAATGGAGAAAAACGGCTGGAGAGAAAAAATGTTAGAAGCGTTAAAACAACAGGTGCTGGAAGCGAATCTGGCCTTACCTGGACACGGGCTGGTAGTTTTTACCTGGGGCAACGTCAGCGCTATCGATCGTGACAGCGGTCTGATGGTGATTAAACCTTCCGGGGTCAGCTATGAGGCCATGCAGCGTGACGATATGGTGGTGGTGAATGTTGAGACCGGTGAAGTGGTAGAGGGCGAAAAACGCCCCTCATCTGATACGGATACTCATCGCGCGCTCTATCAGGCCTGGCCTGGTGCAGGCAGTATCGTCCATACCCATTCCAGACATGCCACCATCTGGGCGCAGGCAGGAAAAGATCTTCCTGCATGGGGCACAACGCATGCCGACGACTTCTTCGGGGCCATTCCCTGCACGCGGCAGATGACGCCCGAAGAGATCCAGACGCGCTACGAATGGGAAACGGGCAACGTGATCATCGAGACATTCCGTCAACGCGAACTCGACCCCGAAACCATTCCAGCCGTGCTGGTCAACTCACATGGCCCCTTTTGCTGGGGAAAAACAGCAGCAGAGGCGGTGCATACTGCAGTAGTGCTGGAAGAGGTGGCCTATATGGGCATCTTCAGTTTACAGCTTTCACCGGGGCTGCCGGCCATTCACTCCGCTTTACTGGATAACCACTATTTGCGTAAGCACGGCAGTAATGCCTGGTATGGTCAGAAAAAATAAATTTATCAGGTAGGGTTACATAACAGTGGCAAAAGGTTCGACTGTTGCGCGGGCAAAGGGTTTAGCCGTATCACCAGGCTAAATTCCCGCCTGCTTCACCCTGTTTTATCTTAAAAATCAAAAGCAGATTTTGTGATCTCTCGCTCTGGATTACGCTGGAAACGCGCTTGAGCGCTCCCATAACCAGAGGATCATAAAATGACAGTAATTAATCAGACTACATGCCGGTTGTTTAGCGAAGTTGGCCATACCACACAGCTTTCTGCCTACTATGAAGAGGGCCGTCGTACCATGTGGATGCTGCTTCGCGCGCAACCCCGTCCGAGCTTTAACCACGAGCTTATCGAAGAGATTATGAATCTCAGCTATGCCGCACAGCGTTCTGGTTTACCCATCGATTTTTGGGTAACTGGCTCTTTGGTGCCGACCATGTTTAATGCCGGTGGCGATCTGCGTTTCTTTGTTGAATCGATAAAAAATGGACGGCGCGAAGCTCTGAGAGCCTATGCGCGGGCATGCGTGGACTGTATTCATGCAGCGGCAAGGGGGTTTGATACCGGCGCCGTCAGCATAGCAATGGTGGAAGGCAGTGCATTAGGAGGAGGTTTTGAGGCTGCGCTGGCCCACCATTTCATTCTGGCGCAAAACAGTGCCCGAATGGGCTTCCCTGAAATTGCTTTTAACCTTTTCCCGGGCATGGGGGGCTACTCACTGGTCGCCCGCCGTTCCGGTATGAAGCTGGCAGAGGAGTTAATCTGCGAAGGGGAGTCACATAGTGCCGAGTGGTTTGAACAGCGTGGGCTGGTCGATAAAGTGTTTCAGCCAGGGGAAGGGTATCAGGCGACACGTACCTTTATCGATACCCTCAAGCCAAAACTGAACGGGGTTAAAGCCATGCTCAAAGCGCGTCAGCGTGTCCTGCAGCTGACGCGCGCGGAGTTAATGGATATCACGGAAGATTGGGTCGATTTCGCTTTCACTATTGAGCCGAAAGATATCGCCTATATGGAACGTCTTGTTCAGCTACAAAACCGCCACAGCGCCCAGGTCCTGCGTAAAGTTGGCTAAGCGTTAATTTTTTCCATTCTGTCAGCAAGCCAGCGCTCGATATCTTCCGCGGGCATTGGTCTTGCATAGTAAAATCCCTGGCGGGTGCCAACACCACTCGCCAGGACAAATTTCTCCTCTTCTTTGGTTTCAATGCCTTCGGCAATCACCTCCAGCTCCAGCGCCCTGGCAACCGCGACGATGGCGCGAACCAGCGACTGAGACACAGGCTGTTCATTTACCCCGCGCACAAAACTCTGATCCAGTTTAATGGCATTAATCGGAACGCGCGCCAGCTGTGAAAGGGAAGAGTAGCCGGTACCAAAATCGTCAAGGTGAACTTCCGCCCCCAGCTGCTGGAACTGGCCCATCAGCGCCAGTGCTTTCTCTTCGTTTTCAATCAGGCAGCTTTCCGTAAGCTCAATATCAATCGGGCAGTGATCGAGATTGGCCTGCTCCAGCGCCAGCTTCAGATCGGAATAGATACTCTGGTCTATAAGCTGACGGGGAGAAACGTTCACCGCAACCCGTAAGTTAATGCCCCGTTCACGCCAGCGAACAACCTGTTCTAAGGCGGTTAACATTACCCAGCGCCCCAGCGGCACGATCAGCCCCGACTCTTCAGCATAAGAGATAAAGCTGCCTGGCGGCACCAGCCCACGCTCCGGCGAGAGCCAGCGAACCAGCGCCTCCACGCTTCTTACTTCACCATCCACATCGATCTTGGGCTGATAGTGAATAATCAGCTGATTTTGATCCAGCGCTTTGCGCAGGTTGGTATCCAGCCAGAGATATTCAAATACCCGCTGATTCATTTCGGCGCTGAAGATGCAAAATTTGCCACGACCGCTCTCTTTAGCGGTGTACATTGCGGTATCTGCATTACGGATCAAACTTTCACGATCTTCACCATGCTGTGGACTGACGGCGATACCGATTGAACAGCCGGAATAGACCTCAATCAAACCAATGCGGAAGGGCTGTTTAAGCCGATCCAGAATACGTGAAGCCATCGCCTCCAGTGAGGCCTGACTGGCATCCGTAGCCAGCACAATAAATTCATCGCCCCCCAGCCTGGCAAGGGTCTGATCTTTATCCAGGCAGCTCAAAATCGCCAGCGAGACGGCCTGTAACAGCTGATCGCCAAACATATGGCCGTAGGCGTCGTTAACCTTCTTAAAGTTGTCCAGATCGAGGTAGACAATGCCGACCTGCTGCCCGACACGGTTTTCCAGCGCTTCGGCAATAGCGTAATTAATTGCGTTACGGTTTGGCAGGCCGGTGATGGTATCCGTATTTGCCAGGACGCGCAGCCGCTCCTGGGCACGGCGCTCTTCGGTAATATCTGTACCCGAACAGATCAGATAGATTTCGTTTTTACCGCTGCCGCTGTGAACGAATTTATTGCGGAACAGGAAGAGCCGCTGCCCTTTTTTGGTTTTGATCCAGCGCTCAACTTCGTAAGAGCTACCGTCCCGGAAAAATCCGCTGATGTTGCGCCGGGAAGCGGAGGCTTCCTGCTTGGTCATAAACAGCTGGAAGACATTTCGCCCAATGACTTCCTGCTCTTTAAGACCGGTGTATTCTTCACTCAGGCGGTTAAAACGCTGAATGTTACCGCGCTGATCGACGATAACAATGACGGAATTTGCTTCGGAAACCACCTGTTCAGCAAAAGAGAGACCCAATACTAAATCCCGGGCCACGGCGGAGGTATCTCCCCAGGCAGAAGCGCTGCCCGCCCAGGAGGTCTGGTTGACCCTTCGGCCAACAAGGTGCATAGAGAGCGGTTCGCCATATAACGACAGGGTCAGGTTTGCGCTGGAAGTGATCACGGTCATGCTGCGGATCAGGTTTGCCTGAGGCCCGGTAAGCGGAACGGCTATGTGTGTACTTGCCAGTTCATCTTCAGCAAAAAGAAGGGCATCGCTGTCGGCCTTTAAACGCCAATGAGGGCTGGTAGTACCAAAATAGGTATAGAGTAACGATTGCCCTTGTTCATCGGTCATCTGGTGTCTCCTTAAGGGACGCAATTCAGGCTGTATCTTCTTATTTTAGCAACAGTATTCGGCAACCAGCAGAATCTCAAGATGTATTGGAATATATTTTTCGTTTGCGTTTCCCGGAGGCGAGAAAATACCCCGGTCAGGAGACCGGGGAGGAGGGTTAGCAGGGGCATTTACCTAATTTCCCGCCTTTTCCGGGAAAGCGCGCTTCCAGGCAATAGCGATGAAACTCTTTCTCTGTCATAGGCTTAGTGGCAGGGTGCTGCCGATTCATATGCCGCAGGTAGGTTGGGTAATCCTGAACCCCTACCATCAGGCGGAAACTCTGCGCCAGACGTGACATTAGTAAACGTAACGTTAATTTTTCTGGCGTTTTGCCAGGGAGAGGCACCACACGCCGGATAACGGTAAAACTTATCTGGCGCGGACAGGAAATGGCATCAGACATGGTGAGCCTCATTTCTCAAAGAAACGCTGGTTTCGTGAACGGTCGGTTTCTCACTTTTAAGCGCACGGCGGATAACAAAGAAGGCGGCGATCAGCATCGTTACCGCGACCAGCATAAAGAAGGCGCACAGGGCGGCATTGATCTGATTGCTGAAGACGATGGTCTGCATATCAGCCACCGTTTTGGCTGGTGCAATCACCACGCCATTCTCAATACCGGTAGAGAATTTCTTCGCCTGTGCCAGGAAACCAATCGCTGGCTTCTCGTGGAAAATCTTCTGCCAGCCAGCGGTCATCGAGGTGATAAACAGCCAGGCAGTTGGCAGGATGGTCACCCAGGCATAGCGCTGCTTTTTCATTTTGAATAACACCACGGTGCCGAGGATCAGCGCCATTGAGGCCAGCATCTGGTTACCGATACCGAACAGCGGCCAGAGCGTATTGATACCGCCCAGCGGATCTACCACGCCCTGATAGACGAAGAAGCCCCAGCCCGCCACGGCAACGGTTGTACCTGCCATATTGCCCGCCCAGGAGCGATTATTCGCCAGCGACGGCACCACGGTACCGACCAGATCCTGCACCATAAAACGACAGGCCCGCGTACCGGCATCAACAGCGGTCAGAATAAACAGCGCTTCAAACAAAATAGCGAAATGGTACCAGAAGGCCATCATCACCCGACTGTTAAACACCTCAGTAATAATATGCGCCATCCCTACAGCAAACGTCGGTGCGCCGCCTGCCCGTGAAAGAATCGAGGTTTCGCCCACGTCGCGCGCTATTCCCGTCAGCATTTCAGGCGTCACCACAAAACCCCAGCCGTTAATCGCCTGCGAGGCCGATTCCACCGTGGTGCCAATCAGTGCGGCTGGCGAATTCATGGCGAAATAGACGCCAGGTTCGATAACCGATGCGCAGATCAGCGCCATGATGGCCACAAAGGATTCCATCAGCATCGCGCCATAACCGATGAAGCGAATATGGCTTTCACGTTCGATAAGCTTGGGCGTGGTGCCGCTGGAGACCAGCGCATGGAAGCCGGAAATGGCGCCACAGGCAATGGTGATAAACAAGAAGGGGAACAGCGCGCCTGAGAAGACCGGACCGGTGCCGTCAATAAAGCGCGTGACGGCGGGCATTTTCATCTCCGGCATGGCAAACAGAATACCCACCGCCAGACCTAAAATAACGCCAATTTTCAGGAAGGTGGAGAGGTAATCACGTGGCGCCAGCAGCAGCCAGACCGGCAGCACCGAGGCGATAAAGCCATAAACGACCAGCACCCAGGTCAGGGTAGTGCCTTTCAGGGTAAAGAAGGGACCCCAGTAGGGATGCTGCGCAATATCGCCGCCATAGATAATGGCGGCCATCATCAGCACAAAACCTATTAGCGACACCTCAGCAATTTTGCCGGGCCGGATAAAGCGCATATAGATGCCCATCAGCAGCGCAATAGGGATAGTCGCCGCGATGGTAAACAGGCCCCATGGGCTGTTTGCCAATGCTTTCACCACCACCAGAGCCAGCGCGGAGAGGATAATGATCATCACGCCCAGTGCGCCCAGCATGGTAACCACACCGGCAAAAGCACCCAGCTCCTGTTTCGCCATCTCCCCCAGCGATCGCCCATCGCGCCGGGTGGAGATAAAGAGGATCAGAAAATCCTGCACGGCGCCGGCCATCATCACGCCCACCAGGATCCAGATCGTGCCGGGCAAAAAGCCCATCTGCGCCGCCAGAATCGGGCCGACCAGCGGCCCGGCACCGGCAATGGCGGCAAAGTGGTGTCCAAACAGCACCCACTTATTGGTGGGAACATAGTCCAGACCATCATTGTTTCGCTCGGCCGGTGTACGCCGACGATCGTCCAGCTCGAAAATATTTTTGGCGATAAACAGGCTGTAGAAACGATAAGCGATGCTGTAACAGGCGACCGAAGCCACCACCAGCCACAGGGCATTAACATGCTCGCCCCGGCTGAGCGCCAGCATGGCAAACGCCCCGGCACCCACTAACGCCACCGCAGACCAGGTTACGCCGGTTTTGACGTTTTTCATCACAGACTCCTTGCATGTTCGATAAGGGGAACTGAACAACAAGTTTAAAGTAATGTAATTATTTGTTAATGAAAGCGAAGACAGAGAGAAGTGTGAGGCAAGAAGCGTTTTTTCGCTGAGAAGAGAGAAGGCGGGATAAGCAGAGTTATCCCGCCTGATAAAACGTTATGCTACCGGACGAGCCACGACGCTGCGGGTTTCCATACGGACTTCCGCAATAGTGACTTCAATCAGGTCAGTGACACGGTAAACCACCTCGCCCTTGATCTGCACGGTGCCGTTCTCCTGGCTGCAAACCAGTTCATCACGTACGGCATGAATGAAGGGAGCAGGGATAAAGGCTACCGCACCGTTGTCCGTCAGACGGACGCGCATACCGCCGCGGGAGACATCAATGACTTCGGCATTAAAGCGGCGATCGGTACCGGCAGAACTCTGCAGGAAACGTGAGTAGAGCCAGTCGCCCACGTCACGCTCGGCCATACGGTTCAGACGGCGACGTTCGCCCATTTTCACCGTGATCTCATCCTGCGGACGGGCGGCTGCTTCACCTTTGATCATCGATTTCAGCAGGCGATGGTTGATCATATCGCCATACTTACGGATCGGCGAGGTCCAGGTGGCATAGGCTTCCAGACCCAGGCCAAAGTGCGGGCCTGGCTCGATGCTGATTTCAGCGAACGACTGGAAACGGCGAATGCGGCTGTCCAGGAACTGCGTCGGCTGGGCATCCAGCTCGCGGCGCAGCTCGCGGAAACCAGCCAGCGTAGCGATAGCCAGCGGATCCACCTTCAGGCCGTGATTTGCCAGCATGGCGGCAGCCAGTTCAGCTTTCTCGGCATCAAAGCCCAGATGGATGTTATAGACACCGAAGCCCAGCTTCTCCCGCAGCACGGTGGCGGCACAGATGTTGGCGGTAATCATCGCTTCTTCCACAATGCGGTTAGCAATGCGGCGGTGCTCAGCAATGATATCCAGCACTTCACCTTTTTCTCCCAGCAGGAAGCGGAAATCAGGGCGGTCTTTGAAGACCAGCGCATGGCTCTGACGCCACTCGCTGCGCGCCAGACAGAGGCGGTGCAGCAGACGGATTTGGCTGGCAATAGCCTCATTTTCCGGCTGCCAGTCACTTTTGCCGTCGGTTTCCAGCCAGTCGGAAACGTTGTCGTAGGCCAGCTTCGCTTTCGACTCAATCCATGCGGCAAAGAAGTGGATCTCTTTGCTCAGCGTGCCGTCGGCGGCTACGTTGACGCGGCAGGCCAGTACGGGGCGACGCTCGTTCGGGCGCAGCGAACAGATATCGTCCGACAGCTGACGAGGCAGCATCGGGATATTAAAGCCGGGCAGGTAGTTGGTGAATGAGCGCTCTGCTGCGATAGCGTCCAGTGCGCTTCCCGCTGCCACATAAGCTGTGGGATCGGCGATAGCAATGGTCAGGCGGAGTTCACCCTCTGCGGTCTCTTCCACATAGAGCGCATCGTCCATATCTTCGGTACTGGCGCTGTCGATGGTGACAAACTCCAGAGCCGTAAGATCTTCACGCTCTAACTGCTCGTCCAGCATTTCACCGGTCGCCGCTTCTGGCGCTTCACGCTCCAGATTGTGACGGGAAAGCGTAACCCACCACGGCGCAAGGTGATCGTCGGCAGTGGTAATAAAGGCGGTGAGTTCAGCGTAAAAGGTGCGGTCACCCTTGAGCGGATGACGACGCATCTCGGCCACGGCCCAGTCGCCAGCCTGAAAATCATGCGTGACGTTGCGGTCAGCACGACACTGGATAGCATCTTTCAACAGCGGATGATCGGGAACGATAGAGAGGCGGTCATCTTTGCGTTGCACGCGGCCAACAAAACGCGTCAGAAAAGGTTCAATCAGCTTTTCCGGATCGGCAACTTCACGATCTTTATCGGTTTGCAGCACCGCAACCACGCGATCGCCATGCATCACTTTTTTCATGAATGGCGGTGGAATGAAGTAACTTTTTTGTGCATCGACTTCCAGGAAGCCAAAGCCTTTCTCGGTGCCTTTCACTACCCCTTCAACACGCGGCGTCTGGGAGTGGAGTTTCTCTTTGAGCTGCGCGAGCAGCGGGTTATCCTGGAACATAATCTCAACAGTTTTCGTGGCCTAAGAGCGGCAGACAGTTTTACGCGATTAACCGCCTCGCGGCAAGTAAAAAGCCGGGAAACCCGGCTTTGTTTACAACAGTTAACGCTTAAGATCAGGCGATCCGCAGGCCTGGTTTTACTTCCGAAAGGGTGACCTTTACCGGCACTGATTTAGAGGTTGGCGTTCCGCTGCCGTCACCGAAGCTGGAGAGAGGAACCAGCGGGTTGGTTTCGGGATAGTATGCGGCAAGGTTGCCCTTGGGAATGTTGTAAGGCACCAGCTTGAAGCCGAAGACTTTACGGGTGATGCCGTCATTCCATAGCGTTTCAATATCCACATCATCCCCGGCGGCAAAGCCCAGCTTCTCCATATCTTCCGGGTGAATAAACAGCACTTCACGCTGGCCATACACGCCACGATAACGGTCATCAAGGCCGTAAATGGTGGTGTTGTACTGGTCGTGAGAACGCAGCGTTTGCAGCGTGAAAGGCACTTCCACATCGCCAAGCTGCGGGAACAGAGAGTCCGGCAGGCGGGCGCTGCTGAACTGCGCCTTGTTGTTCAGGGTATTGAAACGGAACTCAGCCGCCGCGTTACCCAGGTAGAAACCACCTTTGATATCGCATTTTGCGTTGAAATCACTGAAGCCAGGAATGGTTGCGGCAATATGGTCACGGATTTTATTGTAATCCGCAGCCAGCGCCAGCCAGTCCAGCTTCTCGTTGCCCAACACCGCATTGGCAATACCGGCCACAATAGCGGTTTCAGAGCGCTGCGTATCTGCAATAGGTTTGCCCACGCCTTCAGAAGCGTGAACCATGCTGAAGGAGTCTTCAACGGTGATGAACTGTGGACCGCTGGCCTGAATATCCTGTTCGGTACGGCCCAGGGTCGGCAGGATCAGCGCATCAACGGCACCCGGGCAGAGATGGCTGCGGTTGAGTTTGGTACTGATCTGCACGGTCAGGCCACAGCGGCGCAGCGCTTCTTCGGTACGAGGGCTGTCTGGTGCTGCTGCAGCCAGGTTTCCGCCGAGCGCAATCAGCACTTTGATTTCGTCACGCAGCATCGCTTCCAGCGCTTCAACCGTATTGTGACCAACGGCGCGAGGTGGTTCAAAGCCGAAATGGTTAGCCAGGTTATCCAGGAAGGCCTGAGTAGGCTTCTCATCAATACCCATCGTGCGGTTGCCCTGCACGTTACTGTGGCCGCGAACAGGGCAGAGGCCTGCGCCTTTCTTGCCTAACTGACCAAACAGCAGCTGAAGGTTAACGATCTCACGCACGGTATCAACAGAGTGTTTATGCTGAGTAATGCCCATTGCCCAGGTACAAATCACACGCTCAGCGCTCTGGTAAATGGCGGCTGCTTCACGCAGTTGCTCCTCGGAGAGGCCAGACTGCTGCTCAATCTGCGACCATTCCGTTGCCTCAACGGCAGCGAGATAGGCTTCCATCCCCTCGGTTTTCGCATTGATAAACACTTCGTCAAACAGGCCTTTCTGACCCGCAGCAACCAGCTCTTTGTGCGACTGGTTCAGGGCTTTCACCATGCCTCGCACGGCGGCCATATCTCCACCGAGATTTGGCTGGTAGTAGGTTGAGCTGATGGTGCCTGCTTTACTGGTAACGACTTCAAGCGGCTTTTGCGGATCGGCAAAACGCTCCAGGCCACGTTCGCGAAGGGTGTTGAAGGTAACAATTTTCGCACCGTGATCGGCCGCGTGACGCAGGCTGTGCAGCATGCGTGGGTGGTTAGTGCCGGGGTTCTGACCAAAGACGAAAATGGCATCCGCATGGTCGAAGTCATCCAGACGGATGGTGCCTTTGCCCACGCCAATGCTGCGCTTGAGGCCGGCACCGCTCGCTTCATGACACATATTTGAGCAGTCAGGGAAGTTGTTGCTGCCGTTCATGCGGCCAAAAAGCTGATAGAGCCAGGAAGCTTCATTACTGGCGCGACCGGAGGTATAAAGCTCCATCTGATCGGGATTGTCCATCGCCTTGATGTGCTTAGCAATCAGCCCGAAAGCTTCATCCCAGCTGATGGGTTCGTAATGATCGGTTTCACGGTTATAGCGCAGCGGTTCGGTGAGGCGTCCCTGATATTCCAGGAAGTAATCGCTTTGCTGATAAAGCGCAGAGACGCTGTATTTCGCAAAGAAGCTCGCATCGACAAAGCGACGCGTTGCTTCCCAGGTCACCGCTTTGGCGCCGTTTTCACAGAAGCTGAAGGTACTTTTATTATCATCGCCCCAGGCACAGCCCGGGCAGTCAAAACCTTTAGCTTTATTCATGCGCATCAGGTTGCGCATATTTTTCAGAACTTGTTTGCTGTCGAAGACGAAACGGGTAGTCGCTTCAAGAGAACCCCAGCCGCCGGCGGCTGCCTGGTATGGCTTAATTGCAGTTTTAAATTTCATATTGCTTCGCAGGTAATGTAATTGTTTTTGATATGTTAAGAAGTTATGACTTCTTTTGTAGGATTAGTCTGCAACCTGGTAAAAAAATTGTCTAATTGATTGGTTTAATGGTGCGATAAGCGCTGTTTATCGCAAAAGCGTGAGGTTGCTCAAAGAATTGCTCATGACGATCTGTAATTACCAGGCCGCGCAGGCAGAGCTGGCTAATAATTAGGCTTTCTTATCCCAGCCCGAGGTGCCCGTGAAAGAATTCGCCAGCAAAATTCATGCTTTTGGTAAGGCGCTGATGATGCCGATTTCAGTTATCGCCGCCGCCGGTATCTTCCTGGGCGTGGCCGCTGCCATGCAAAACCCGGCCATCACCGGAGAAGCCTTTGCCAGTCTGCAGACGCCGCAGCTGATTATTGGCTTTATTCGTAAAGTCGCCGGGGCGCTTTTTGCCAATCTTCCGCTGTTCTTTGCCGTGGCCAGCGCTATCGGGCTGGCGAAAGCGGAGAAGCCGACGGCCGCCTTTGCTGCGGTGATAGGGTTTATCGCCATGCACGTGGGCGTCAGCGCCACGCTGGCCGCGCAGGGACTGACCGCCGCAACAACCACCCCGGAAGCGCTACAGGCGAAAGGAATGGCGCAGACGGCGGCGATGATGACCTCTGCCGAATATATCGAGATGCTGGGGATCTTCACCTACAACATGAGCGTGCTGGGCGGGGTGATAGCGGGGCTGCTGACGGTAGTTATCCATAACCGCTTTTATACTACGCAGTTGCCCACGGCGATCAGCTTCTTTGGCGGCCGCCGCTTTGTGCCGATTGTCACGGTTCTGGTTCTGCCGCTGGTGGGGGTGCTGCTGGCTATGATCTGGCCCGCTATCGGCGCCGGCATCGCCTGGGTGGGCGAACTGATCGGCAAAAGTGGGCAATATGGCGCGTTTCTTTACGGTACCAGCGAACGCCTGCTGATCCCGACCGGGTTGCATCATATTCTGAACGAAACGGTACGGTTCACCCCCATTGGCGGTATTGCTACGGTAGATAACCAGACCATTGTGGGCGCGCTGAACATCTTCAACAGTGCGTTAACGCATCCCGGCTCTATTCCGGACGAAACGGTCAGAAACGCCACGCAGTTTCTGGCCCAGGGCAAAATCCCGGTAATGATGTTTGGCCTTCCTGCCGCCGCACTGGCTATCTATCACACGGCCAGACCGGAACATAAGCAGCGGGTGAAAGCATTGGTGCTTGCGGGAGCATTAACCTCATTTACCACCGGTATTACCGAGCCGCTGGAATTCTGCTTTATCTTTGTCTCGCCCGTTCTCTATCTGATGCATGCCGTGCTCAGCGGCCTCTCATTTATGCTGATGTCCATGCTGCATCTGATGATTGGTAACGTGCAGGGCGGCGCAATTGATCTGGTGGTGTTCGGCATTTTAGGCGGCAGTAAAACGCAGTGGTGGTGGAGCCTGGTGCTAGGGCTGATCTATCTCCCCGTTTACTACTACGGCTTTAAATTTGTGATTACCCGGATGCGCGTTGAAACGCCAGGCAGGGAGAGTGAAGAGGTGGAAAGCCAGCAAAAAACGGTTTCCGCCGACGATCGTACGCAGGTCATTATCAGCGGGCTTGGGGGCGAGGCCAATATAGAGGACGTCGATTGCTGCTTTACCCGCCTGCGGGTCAGGGTGAAGGAGATGAAAGAGGTCGTGGACCAGACCCTGATGACCACCGGTGCCAACGGTGTAAACCGCGTCAGCGACCACGATGTGCAGGTAATTTATGGCCCGCAGGTCGAGAAAATCGCTAACGACGTGAAAATGGCACTGGGCGTAGCCTGATCTCTGCCGATAACAGTGACTAAGCGGCATTGCAAAGCTCATGGTGTGAAGAGCGCAGGAAGACACCATGACAGGATACAGAATTGTCTGTAGTCTGCAGCGGGTCACCAACCCTGTGGCAAAGCGGGTTAACGTAATAGAATTATGGATATAAAACAGCTTATTTACCTGTGCAACCTTGAGCGCGAACGCCATTTCGGCCGCGCCGCGGAGGCGAGTTTCGTCAGTCAGCCTACGCTGTCGATGCGGCTGAAAAACCTCGAGCGTGAACTGGGGCTGTCGCTGATCAACCGCAGCAACAACTTTGACGGCTTCACGGCGGAAGGGGAACGTGTTCTCTCATGGGCCAGAGAGATTGTCTCTGTTTATCAGGGGCTGAAGCTGGAAGTGGAGTCGCTCAAGCATGGCGTCAACGGCACGCTGCGCATTGGCGTGGTGCCGCAGTGCAGCATCTCACTGCCGCTGATGTTAAAAGCGATCAGCGACCGCTATCCCCAGCTTGATTACCGGGTTGCCGTGCTCAGCGCCGATCAGCTGCTGGAAGCTCTGAACAGCCATACCGTCGATGTCGGCATCGGCTTTTTTGAACTGGCTACGCTGCGCGAACTCCATTTTCAGGCTGAACCGCTGCAGGATCATGGTGTTGAAGTGATGTTTCATCCGCACCATTTTCCGCAGCTCGTGGGAGAAGGGGCGCTGGCGCTGGAAAGTTTGCAGGAGATCCCACTCTGCCTTGCGGAACAGACCCGCTATTTCCGGCGTTATCTCGATACGCATTTTCGAGAGGCCGAGGTCAGGCTGCGGGTGATCCTGGAAACCACTTCGGTGTTCCAGTTAGTTCAGGCAACGCAGGTCGGGCTGGGCTGTCTGATTTCGCCAACCGGGCATCTGCTGCCGGGAATGGCGCCCGAGCTGCAGAGCCGGACGCTTTCCATCGAGCCGATGTCGCGTCAGGCTGCGCTGGTGATCGCGGAACCCGGCAGGGCGACGCCCCTGTCACAACACTTCTTTGACGAGGTTCGCCGCTGGCTTAGCGAAGGGCAGGCCGTTAAGTGATGAGCGCTCAGGCGCTCTCTTGTGGCTGAGTTGATCCCAGCGCATGCATCAGCCGATTGCTCCAGCTCGCAAGGGCGGTACTTTGCAGCAGCGTAAACACCATTTTATCGCTGAAGCCCGCCTCTTTTAACGGCTGAAGATGCGCTGCGCTGAACCGTTCAGGGGAGCGAGTGAGCTGGGCGGCACAGTGAATAATCGCCTTTTGTCTGGCCGTAGCCAGTGACAACGCTTCATCAACACCTGCCAGCAGCGCTTCCCCCATCTCACCCTCAGCAGAGGCGGCAAAACAGACCGGGCTGCCATTGATCCTTGCTGCCACAGCCGCGGCAAGGCGTGCTTCAGCAGAGTCAGTGCTCTCTTTCAGGGCATTGAGCAGGCTGGCCCAGCCATACAGGGTCTGGCCATCATGCGCCAGTAGCCAGGCGCAGTGGTCGGGCAGTGGCAGAGGCTGACACCAGGCCAGCGCTTCGATCTGGTTTTCGGAGGCGTAGCGTAACTCTACCGGTGGCAGCAATGGACGCCAGGGCGAGGCTGACCCGAAACAGGCCTGGTGGGCATCCTCCGGCAAGGTCACGCCCGGGATCCAGCGCACCGGCAGCGCCAGCAACGCATTCATCCCGGCGACTGTGCGCGCCTGGTAGCTGACAAAACCAATGAGCTGATGGAAGGTAATGATATCCGGGGGCGTTAACCCCACATCATCAAGACGCGACAGGGCGGCTTCGTCAATCAGCGTGGGTTGGCTCGCAAGCTGGCGGGCATATTCAGTGATTTGGGTCAGACGACGATTACTCTCGCGGGTGGAGTCCGGCCCCGGTAACGGATTCAGGCGGGCAGCATAATGATTGCACAGCCGCTGAATGCCCGTTACCTGCGCTACGGTTAAGGCGGTACTCAGGCGATCGTAAAGAGTCAGGGTATGGGTTTTGCTGGTGGTGAGCTGCTGGGGTAATAATAGCTGATACAAATCACGCGATGCCAGCATGGCTGGCTGGGTTTGCAGCAGGGTCTGTCGCAGCTCACTCTGGTACTGCTGCGCAAGTCCCAGCAGAAAGCGGTCTTCAATCTCTGCCGCTTCAGGAAACAGCGGAGCGGCATGCGGCGTCAGGGTCGATTGCGTTTCATGATACCAGTGGCTGTTGCCGGGAAAACGGCGCTGTTCCATGATCGTTCCTTTTCAAGTTTACCGGCCAGCCGAGCGAAAAAGAGAAAATCGGCGGATTAGCGGGCCTTAAGATTTTCCCTATCCTCGCCCATGGTAAGAAGTGAATGAAAGAATGATCGGTGCTAACACATAGCGGAATGGTCTAACGACACTCTTTACGCCATGATTTGCTGAAACCCCAGGCAAAAGAGCCACTTTTGTACGGTTCTGGCAAAGCTTAGCGGAAGTTCAGCCATCCTTACGCCACGCGTCAGCCGTTAACGCCTCGCCGAAGTGGCTGTTGATCAACCTTTTGGTAAGCTCATGCAGCGGGCTGGCCAGCACATCGGCCGTACTGCCGCGCTCCACCACTTCGCCCTGGTGCATCACAATGACCTGATCGCTGATGTGCTTCATCATGCCCAGATGCTGGGTAACATAGATGTAGGCAATGCCGTGCTTCTCCTGCAACTCCAGCATCAGATTGATTAACTGAGAACGCATCGACATATCCAGCGAGGCCATCGCCTCATCGGCAATGATCACTTTTGGCTGCAGTATCAGGGCGCGGGCCAGGCCAACGCGCTGTTTCTGGCCGGGGGCGAGCATATGCGGATAATAGGCGGCGTGATCGCGCAGCAGCCCCACCTGGCGCAGCGTGGCGATAATCCGTTTTTCCCGCTCCTCTGCTGTCAGGTCGGTGTTCAGCCGCAGCGGAAAATCGAGTATCTGACTGATGCGCTGGCGAGGGTTAAGCGAGGTGGAGGGATCCTGAAAAATCATCCTGATCCGCTGGCTGCGGTAGCCATAATCGCCATACTGCAGAGGATGATCGTCGATCAGAATACCGCCAGCGCTGGGTTCAATCATGCCGCTCAGCATTTTTGCCAGCGTGGATTTGCCGGAGCCGTTCTCACCAATAATCGCCAGCGTTTGCTTTTCCCGCAGCATAAAGCTCACTTCTTTTACCGCCTCAACATGCTGGCGACGAAACAGGCCGGTGCGGTAGCGAAACGTCTTACTGAGGTTGCGCACTTCCAGCAGCGTTTCAATCATTACGAACTCTCCATGTTAAGCGGGAAGTGGCAGGCAAACAGGTGCGTTTTCGGTCCGGCCAGGCGGGGCGTTTCGGTACACTTTTTCTGAGCATAAGGGCAGCGAGGCCCCAGGCGACAGCCGATGGGCAAATGTTCCAGTGACGGAATCGCGCCCGGCAGCGTGTTCAGGCGGCTTTTATGCGGCATAGAGCGGCCAAAATCAGGCATCGCACGGATCAACGCCTGTGTATAAGGGTGATGCGGAGCCACAATCAGATCTTCACTGCGCGCCGTTTCCACCGTCTGTCCGCAATACATAACGTTGATGCGGTCGGCCCAGTGGCTGAGCATCTGCAAATCGTGGCTGATCAGCAGGATGGTGGTGTTATTGTTCTGATTCAGACGCGCCAGCAGGCGGAATATCTGCGCCTGAGTGGTGGGTTCCATTGCATTGGTCGGTTCATCAGCAATCAACAGGCGCGGCTGATTTGCCAGCGCAATGGCGATCATCACTTTCTGGCATTCACCATCGGTCAGCTCGTAGGGATAGCTGCCCATAATATCTTTATGATCTTTGATCCCGACGCGGTGCAGCAGCTCAATGGCGCGGCGGTAACGCCAGCGGAACCGCTGATACCAGCGGCCTTTGTAGGTCCAGCCGGGAATAGCCTGCACCAGCTGCTTACCAATATTTTCTGAAGGATCCAGGCAGGATTGCGGCTCCTGAAAAATCATCGACACATTGTGGCCAATAATTTTACGTCGTTCGCGCGGCGTAAGATGAAGCAGGTCGATATCATTAAAGCGCATGCGGTCAGCGGTGACGCGCCAGTTATCTTTGGTGACGCCGCAAATGGCTTTGGCAATCAGGCTCTTTCCTGAGCCTGATTCGCCAACCAGACCGCGGATTTCACCGTCCGCCAGCGTGATATTGACGCGATCCACAGCCTTAACCGGACCGTCTGCGGTCATGAATTCTATGGTCAGATTACGTATATCAAGCAGCGGCATCTATTCCACTCCCGCAACAATGGCCCGGCGTATGCCGTCACCTAACAGATTAACAATCAGCACGCTAAGCATGATAGCCGCGCCGGGCAGCATAACTGTCCAGGGCGCCACATAAATCAGTTCCAGCGCATCCCCCAGCATGGCTCCCCACTCCGGAGAAGGAAGCTGGGCACCCAGATCAAGAAAGCCCAGCGCCGCGATATCGAGAATGGCCATCGACAGCGCCCGGGTGAACTCTGAAACCAGCAGAGCAAGAATGTTCGGCAGCACCGCATACCAGAGAATATTCAGGCTGCTGGCCCCATCCAGCCGGGCAGCGATCACATAATCTTTCTCCAGCTCATCATGCACTGCCGTATAGATAGCGCGCACCAGGCGCGGAATAATCGCCAGCCAGACGGCGAGCAGGGCATGCTCCAGCCGCGGCCCCAGAAACGCCACCACAATGATCGCCAGCAGCAGCGAAGGGATCGAGAGTATCGTATCCAGCACGTGATTAAGAAGCGCGGAGCGCAGCCCCCGCGTCAGTCCGGCAAAGACACCTAAAATCATGGCACAGAGAGCGGCAAAAAATGTGATCAGGATCGCTGAACCCACGGTTGGCAGGGCTCCGCTCACTAACCGGCTGAGAATATCCCGTCCCAGGTCGTCAGTGCCCAGGAAGAAAGAAACATCGCCATAGCGTGACCAGGAAGGCGGCAGCAGTTGATAGCCAAGAAACTGCTGATCCAGCCCGTAGGGCGCCAGTAACCGGCCAAAGATGCAGACCAGCAGCAGGGCAATAAAGGCATAGAAGCCCACCATCGCTGACGTGTCGCGATAAAACAGCCGCCAGGCATTGCGTAACGTGCTGGGCAGCCGCTTCTCGGCATAGATATTATCGACGGGCATACCACTCCTTATGTTTCAGCGGCGTCATCATGGCGCCCAGGATATCGGCGAGAACATTAACGGTGATCACCAGGCTACCCACTACCATCACGCCCGCTGAAATGGCCGCGTAATCCTGCTGGCGGATGGCATCCACCAGCCAGCGCCCCAGGCCTGGCCAGCTGAAAACCACTTCCGTGATCATCGCCAGCGTCAACATGGTGGAAAACTGTAACCCCAGACGCGGAATAACCGGAGGCAGGGCATTGTGCAGCACGTGTCTGCGAATAACCGTAAAGCGCGACAGGCCTCGAGTGGCGGCAGCTTTGATATAGTTTTGCTCCATTACCTCGCGGGTACTGATGCGCAGCAGGCGGACCACTTCGGTGGTGGGCGCCACGGCGAGCGCCGTCACCGGTAAGACCAGGTGCATCAGGGCGCTTATCATCATCTCATGACGCCAGGGGGAGTGGCTCAGCCACGCATCGATCAGGGCAAAACCGGTGATGTTTTTGACCGGATAGAGCAGATCGAAGCGACCGGAAACGGGCAGCCACCCCAGGTTCAGCGAAAAGAAGAGCGTGAGCAGCAGCGCCAGCCAGAAGACCGGCATGGAGAAGCCCAGAAGGGCGAGGGCGCTGATCGCTTTGTCCTGCCATTTGTTGCGCATTACGCCAGCCGCTATGCCCAGCGGAATGCCTGTCGCCATCGCCAGCACAAACGCCATGATGCACAGCTCAAGCGTGGCGGGAAACACTTCACGAATTTGCCCCAGAATAGGCTCACCGTTAATACTGGAGACGCCAAAGTCCAGTTGAAATACGCCCTGATACCAGAAGAGAAAAGCATCGGTCAGCGACGCCCCCTGCAGGGGCGCGTGCGGGGTGAAATAACTCAGGCTGAAGCCAACCAGCGTCAGCATAAAGAGCGTCACCAGCCACAGCACCAGACGGCGCAGCGTATAAATCACCATGACTACTTAACCTCACCTTTTTCGCGGTGCACACCGGCAAATGACGCATTACCAAACGGGCTGAGTACCAGCCCCTGGATATCGTGGCGGTACGCCTGCAAACGGAGCGAGTAGGCCAGCGGCAGCACCGGCAACGACTCTGCCAGCATCTTTTGCGCCTGAGCGTAGTAATCAACCCGCGAGGCAAGCTGTTGAGAGAGCAGCGCCTTGTGCAGCACCTCATCAAATCTGGCGTCGCACCAGTGAGCATAGTTGGTCTGTGAACCAATCGCGGCGCAGCTCAACAGTGGACGGAAAAAACTGTCCGGATCGTTGCTGTCGGTGGCCCAGCCGGTCAGTGTCATATCGTGATTCATCTCCATCAGCCGCGCTTCCTGGAAACGCCCCTCTACGGAAACAATGCTTACCGTGACGCCCACCTGGGCCAGGTCAGCCTGGATCAGCTCCGCCGTCTTCAGCGGGCTGGGGTTCCAGGATTGTGACGCGGAGGGAACCCAGAGCGTGAGATTCAGATCCTCCACGCCCAGCGCTTTCAGCTCCTCGCGCGATTTTTTCGGATTATATTCTGTCACCCGGGCATCATTATTATAAGCCCAGGAGGCGCGGGGAAGGATGGAGGCCGCCGTCTCCGCCGTACCGTAATAGATCGACTCCATCAGGCGTTCGTTATTAATAGCCAGCGCCAGCGCCTGACGCACTTCAACCCGATCCAGCGGGGCTTTGCGGGTGTTGAAGGCCAGGTAGGCGATATTCATTCCGGGACGCAGCGTCAGACGCAGACGCGGGTCATCCCGCAAAATCGAAATCTGGCTGGCGGCCGGATAGGCCAGCACGTCGCATTCCCCTGTCAGCAGTTTTGAGAGCCGTCCCGTGCCGCCCGCACCCATATCGATCACTACCTGCGGCATTCGCGGCAGCCCTTTCCAGTAATCGGGGTTGCGCGCCAGGCGGATATATTGCCCGGTCCGGTAGTCGCTCAGCATAAACGGGCCGGTGCCCACAGGCTGGCGATCCATCTGCTCCTGACGATCCGTTTTGGTCAGCAAACCGGCATATTCAGCCGAAAGAACCGGCGCGTAATGGGTGGCAATGTGCCAGAGAAAGGAGGCGTCCGGGTTATGCAGCCGGATCTCGACCGTGTCTTTGTCCAGCTTCTTCACGCTCTGGACAGCATCAGGAAATTGCAGGCTGTCGAAGTAGGGATAGCTGCCGCCGTTGACATTATGCCAGGCTGACTGGCGATCAAAAATCCGCTGAAAGCTGAAGACCACATCATCGGCATTCAGCGGGCGGGTAGGGGAAAACCACGCCGTCTTCTGGAAATGCACATTATGCCGGAGATGGAACCGGTAGGTCGCGCCGTTATCCAGCACTTCCCAGCTTTCAGCCAGCTCAGGGATCAGCCGGTAGGTATAGGGATCCACATCCAGCAGGCGGTCGTATAGCTGGGCCGCCAGGGTATCGACCACCAGCCCACCGCTCGCCATCTGCGGATTAAAGGTGGCAATCGCGCCGTTAACGCAATAGACGAAGCCGCTCTGGCGAATATCGCCGGGCGTGGCGGACCAGGCTGAGGCGCTGAACAGGCTGACGCCCAGTAAAAGCGAGGAGAATAGTGTGCGCATAAGTCATCTGAATATCAGGCAATAGTGAGAGTGTACCGCACTCTGGAGTCCGGCCCAAAATTTGCCGGGTTAAGTGCGCTTTTTTCATGCGAAAAGCGGCACCGCCGATCCTTAAGTCACCGCAGAGCTGCGCCGAATAGGCCCAGCGTTGTTATGGTAATGAGAAAAATTCTCAACAAACCACTTTACAGCTGCCGCTGAGAATGATTATTATTCCCCTGCGCTTCAACGGTGGCTCTACCGGAGAAGAGCACGACATTGCTCACATTGCTTCCAGTATTTTTTTAGCCCGCCTCGAGCGGGCTTTTTTTTGCCTGTTTTAACTATCGCCGGCCACACCATGCTTTTTCAGCATCGCACGCAGCTGGTGGTAAGTGACTCCCAGTAATTCTGCGGCACGGCGTTGATTAAACCTCGCCTGGGCGAGACTTTTCTCCAGCAGTGCTTTTTCCTGTTCATTCTGCCAGCGGCGTAGATCCAGCGGCAGCGTGGGCAGGGAAGATCTCTGCAGGCTGTCACTCTCAGCAACAGGCTGCTGGCGCTGGAAAGGGTTGATGATAATGCTGTCCAGCTCCTGCTCGCTTTCGGTGTGACGATAAACGGAGCGTTCCACCACGTTTTTGAGTTCACGGACGTTGCCAGGCCAGTGGTAGTCAAGCAGCACCTGCTTTGCCTGTGCTGAAAAACCAGCGAAGAGTTGCAGTCCCAGCTCGCGGCACATCTGGATAGCGAAATGCTCTGCCATCACCAGGATATCGCTCCGGCGTTCGCGCAGAGGCGGCAGCTGAACAACGTCAAAAGCCAGGCGGTCTAGCAGATCGGCGCGGAATTTCCCCTGCTGCGCCAGCAGAGGCAAATCGTCATTAGTGGCGCAAACCAGCCGCACGCTGACCTGAAGCGGCTGGCTGCCGCCCACGCGCTCCAGGTGGCCATACTCAATAACCCGCAGGAGCTTTTCCTGCACCAGCATCGGGGCGGTGGCCAGTTCATCAAGGAATAGCGTGCCGCCATCTGCCCGTTCAAACCTGCCCAGATGGCGCTTCTGCGCGCCGGTAAAAGCGCCCGCCTCATGGCCAAACAGCTCTGAATCGAGCAGATTTTCATTCAGCGCCGCGCAGTTCAGCGAAATAAACGGACCCTGCCAGCGATCGGAAAGATAGTGCAGGCGGCTGGCGATCAGCTCTTTACCTGTGCCGCGTTCGCCAGTGACCAACACCGGCTTGTTCAGCGACGCCAGCCGGGAGACCTGTTCCAGAACTTCCAGAAAATTATTCGACTCACCGAGCAGCGTATCGTTATTTTCACTCATGAAATTCACCAGATGTTAGTTAATTACGCCACCTTAGCCAATTATCCTGTTGCTGTAAATAAAAGGAATTCAGTAAAATCAGCAAGATAAAAGTTGGCACGCGTTTTGAACAGTCTTTACCGTAGCCGCAACTGTTGCGCGCATTTTAATAACGTCAGAGGACATTGATTATGGGTATCTTTTCTCGCTTTGCCGACATCGTAAACGCCAACATCAATTCGCTGCTGGAGAAAGCAGAAGATCCACAGAAGCTGGTGCGTCTGATGATCCAGGAGATGGAAGACACGCTGGTGGAAGTTCGCTCTACCTCCGCCCGCGCGCTGGCTGAAAAGAAACAGCTGGTGCGCCGTATCGACCAGGCTGAAATTCAACAGGCAGAGTGGCAGGAAAAAGCGGAACTGGCGCTGCGCAAAGAGAAAGACGATCTGGCGCGTGCTGCGCTGATTGAAAAACAGAAACTGACCGATTTGATCGCTTCACTGAAAAGGGAAGTGGAGCAGGTTGAAGAGACGCTGACGCGGATGAAGGGCGAAATTGGTGAGTTAGAGAAAAAACTCAGCGAAACCCGTGCCCGCCAGCAGGCGCTGACCTTACGTCATCAGGCTGCCTCTTCTTCACGCGATGTCCGTCGCCAGCTCGACAGCGGCAAAATTGATGAAGCGATGGCTCGTTTCGAGTCGTTTGAACGCCGTATCGACCATATGGAAGCGGAAGCTGAGAGCCAGAGCTTTGGTAAAAAGAAAACGCTGGATCAGGAATTTGCTGACCTGCAGGCTGATGATGAAATCGGTGAGCAGCTGGCAGCGTTAAAAGCCAAAATGAACCGCAGCGAGTAATGCCTGCGTCCGGCATCCTGCGGGATGCCTGTTCAACCACCCAGCCAGCTATTTCAAGGAGAATGAATGAGCGCGTTATTTCTGGCCATACCCCTGACCATCTTCGTGCTGTTTGTGGCGCCGATCTGGTTATGGCTTCATTACAGTAACCGTCAGAACGGCGGCGCTGAACTGTCGCAAAGTGAACTGCAACGCCTGCAGCAGCTGACCCAGGACGCCAGGCGGATGCGTGAACGCATTCAGGCTCTGGAAGAGATCCTGGATGCTGAGCACCCGAACTGGAGGCAGCCATGAGCGGAGTGACCATTAAAGGCAAAAAACTTTACCGCATCCCGGCGCGTGGAAAAGTGAAGGGCGTTTGTGCCGGTATCGCGGATTATCTCGATATACCGGTACGCCTGGTCAGGGTCATCGTGGTGTTGTCGATGTTCTTTGGTCTGTTTATGTTCACGCTGATTGCCTATTTCGGGCTGGCCTTCGTGCTGGATGAAATGCCCGATAATTTGCAGAACAACGGTGAAAGGCCGCCAACGGCCCATGAACTGCTGGATAAGCTAAGCCGTGAGTTGAACGGTGGCGAAACCAGCCTGCGCAACATGGAGCGGTACGTTACCTCGGAAACGTTCAGCGTTCGCAGCCGTTTCCGTCAGCTGTAATTTCTCTGAGCAGGCTCGCAGGCGGGCCGCTCATCGACTTCAGGAGTCACCCTTATGCCTCACTGGCAGAGTGCAATAAAACGTAACGCCGTGCCGACGCTGAAGAAGGCGGGAAAATTTGTCCTGATCGGTGCCATGACCTATGGCCCCGGCGGCGTGGCGGGCTGGGCGGTTAAATCGGTTGCGCATCGTCCACTGAAACTGTTTCTTGCCTGGGCGCTGGAGCCGCTCTTACGCCGTGCGCTTCGCGGTATGACCGCGCGTTGGAATAAACCTTAACAACTTATTTTTGCTCTAATTTGCTACACTTGCCCTCTTGTTAACTGCAGTAAACAGAATAATAAAAGGTGCCGACACCCCATGAAACGACTTCATAATGAATTGCTGTCGCTGGTGAATCGGGGCGCGGACCGCCATCTTCGCCTTGCTGTCACTGGCCTCAGCCGCAGCGGAAAAACCGCTTTTATTACCTCCCTGGTGAATCAACTCCTTCACGTCAATTCCGGTGCCCGGCTGCCGATGTTCTCTGCGGTTCGCGAAGAACGCCTGCTGGGCGTCAAGCGCGTGCCGCAGCGGGATATGGGCATTCAGCGCTTCACCTATGATGAAGGGCTCTCTCAGCTCTATGGCTCGCCGCCCGACTGGCCGACGCCAACCCGCGGCGTCAGCGAGATGCGTCTGGCGCTGCGCTACCGCCCCCGCGAATCGCTGCTCCGCCATTTTAAAGAGACCTCCACGCTCTATCTGGAGATCGTCGACTATCCTGGCGAATGGCTGCTCGATTTACCCATGCTGGCTCAGGACTATCTGGGCTGGTCGCGACAGATGACGGGCCTGCTGCAGGGCGACCGCGCGACCTGGTCTGAACGCTGGCGAAAGCTCTGCGAAGGGCTCGATCCGCTGGCCCCGGCAGATGAAAATCGCCTGGGCGAGATCGCCGCCGCCTGGACCGACTATCTGCAAAAATGTAAGCAGGAAGGCCTGCACTTTATTCAGCCGGGGCGGTTTGTACTGCCTGGCGATATGGCAGGCGCCCCGGCGCTGCAGTTTTTCCCCTGGCCACAGATTGCGGAAGGCAGTGAAAGCCGCCTGGCCCAGGCGGATGCCAACAGCAATATCGGCATGCTGCGGGCAAGGTTCAACTACTACTGTCAGCACGTGGTGAAGGGGTTCTACAAAAATTATTTCCTGCGTTTTGACCGCCAGATTGTGCTGGTGGACTGCCTGCAGCCGCTGAACAGTGGCCCACAGGCCTTCAACGATATGCGCCTGGCGCTGACGCAGCTGATGCAGAGTTTCTCCTACGGGCAGCGCACGCTGTTCCGCCGACTGTTTTCGCCCGTGATCGATAAGCTGCTGTTTGCCGCCACCAAGTCGGACCACGTTACAGCGGATCAGCACGCCAATCTGGTTTCGCTGTTGCAGCAGCTGGTGCAGGATGCGTGGCAAAATGCAGCCTTTGAAGGCATTACCATGGATTGCCTGGGGCTGGCCTCGGTGCAGGCGACGCAAAGCGGGCTGGTGGATCATCAGGGAGAGAAGATCCCGGCTCTGCGGGGCCATCGCCTTGCGGATAATCAGCCGCTCACCGTCTATCCTGGCGAAGTGCCGCCTCGTCTGCCCGGCAGCGCATTCTGGCAGCAGCAGGGGTTCCACTTTGAGCAGTTCCGGCCGCAGGATCTGGATGTTGACCGTCCGCTGCCGCATATTCGCCTTGACGCGGCGCTGGAGTTTTTACTGGGAGATAAACTGCGATGACTACCCCCATCAAACCAAGAATCGACTTCGCCAGACCGCTGGAGGCGGAAAACATTCCGGTTCTGAAAGCCGCGCAGGCTTTTGAACAGCAGAGCGCCGTTTTTGTGCCAGAGGCGCCGGAGCTGCAACCGGAGGAGGAGGGCGAGGGTGAGCGCGTCGTTGAGGCAGCGCTAAGGCCGAAACGCAGCCTCTGGCGCAAAATGGTTAAGCTGGGCCTCGCCGTGATGGGCATCAGCGTGGTGGCGCAGGGCGTCCAGTGGGCGCATACCGCCTGGATCCAGCAGGACTGGATAGCGATGGGCGGCTGCGTGGCTGGTGGCCTGATCGTCGTCGCCGGGGCGGGCTCGCTGATTGCCGAATGGCGCAGGCTCTACCGGCTGCGTGAGCGTGCTGAAGAGCGGGACGTCGCACGCGAGCTGCTGCAGAGTCACGGGATGGGCAGAGGACGCGAGTTCTGCGAAAAACTGGCGAAGCAGGCGGGGCTTGAGCCGGGTCATCCGGCGCTGCAACGCTGGCAGGCTTCGCTGCATGAAACCCATAATGACCGTGAAATTGTCGGACTTTATGCTCAGCTGGTGCAACCCGTGCTGGACCGTCAGGCTCGGCGTGAGATTGGTCGCAGCGCGGCAGAATCGACCCTGATGGTTGCGGTAAGCCCGCTGGCGCTGGTGGATATGGCTTTTATAGCCTGGCGCAACCTGCGGCTGATAAATCGTATAGCGGCGATCTACGGCATTGAGTTAGGTTACTTCAGCCGTATTCGTCTTTTCCGGCTGGTGATGTTAAACATCGCTTTCGCCGGGGCCAGTGAGCTGGTGCGGGAAGTGGGCATGGACTGGATGTCCCAGGATCTCGCCGCGCGCTTCTCTGCCCGTGCCGCACAGGGTATTGGAGCAGGACTGCTCACCGCTCGTCTGGGGATCAAGACCATGGAATTGTGTCGTCCCTTGCCGTGGATTGAAGGGGACAAGCCGCGGCTGGGCGATTTCCGCCGCGATTTGATCTTGAAGCTTAAAGAAACGCTGCAGAAAGGCGCGGTGCCTGCGGATAAATAGCTGGAAATTTACGCGCCGACCTGCGGGATTGCCGGGTTGGTGCGCAATCAGCACGCTTCCTGTCAACTTTTCCTTCCAGAGCACTTCTGGCGCTCACGGCGATAGCGTATTATCACTTCACGCCCGAAATGAAGGAAGGTTGCCCCGCTATGCGTCTGGAAGTTTTTTGCCAGGACCGACTTGGTCTTACCCGCGAACTGCTCGATTTACTGGTTGAACGCAGCATCGATCTGCGCGGAATTGAAATCGCCCCTATCGGGCGCATCTACCTGAACTTCAGCCCGGTCGAATTTGACCAGTTCAGCCAGCTGATGGCGGAAATCCGCCGTATTCCCAGCGTAACGGATGTCAGAACCGTGGCCTTTCTTCCTTCGGAACGCGAGCACCGCGCGCTGAGCGCCTTGCTGGTAGCGTTACCGGAACCCGTTTTCTCAATTGATATGAAAGGCAAAGTGGAGCTGGCGAATCCCGCGGCTCAGCTTCTCTTCTCGCTGAATGAAGAGAAGATGCGCAGCTTCGGCGCGGGGACATTAATCAGCGGTTTTAATTTCCAGCGCTGGCTGGAGAGCGAGCGTATTGAAGCTCAGGCTCACCATGTGGTGATCCAGGGGCGTGACTTCTTAATGGAAATTACCCCGATCTATGCGGCAGGTGAGCAGGAGCAGGCGCAAAATCCCGTTGGCGCAGTGGTGATGCTGAAATCTACCGCCAGAATGGGGCAACAGCTGCAAAACCTGGCCGTTAACGATGACAGCGATTTCCAGCACATTGTGGCGGTGAACCCGAAGATGCGTCAGGTAGTGGAGCAGGCGCGTAAGCTGGCGATGCTTGATGCGCCGCTGCTGATAGTCGGCGATACCGGCACGGGCAAAGATATGCTGGCCCGGGCCTGCCATCTCCGCAGCGCGCGCGGTAAAAAGCCGTTCCTGGCCCTTAACTGCGCCTCGCTGCCTGATGATGTGGCGGAGAGCGAGCTGTTTGGTCATGCGGCGGGCGCCTATCCGAACGCGCTGGAAGGCAAAAAAGGGTTCTTCGAGCAGGCCAGCGGCGGATCCGTGCTGCTGGAT
The DNA here is from genome assembly GCF_030758455.1 of Erwinia pyri. NCBI lineage: Bacteria > Pseudomonadati > Pseudomonadota > Gammaproteobacteria > Enterobacterales > Erwiniaceae > Erwinia > Erwinia pyri. The sequence continues at coordinate 2,358,457 of NZ_CP132353.1, read as the reverse complement.
GAGATTGGTGAGATGACGCCACGGATGCAAACCAAGCTGCTGCGCTTCCTGAACGACGGCACCTTCCGCCGGGTTGGGGAGGAGCATGAGGTGCATGTGGATGTACGGGTGATCTGCGCCACGCAGAAAAACCTTACCGAAATGGTTCAGCGGGGGGAGTTCCGTGAAGATCTGTTTTACCGTCTGAACGTACTGACGCTGAATCTGCCGCCGCTTCGCGATCGGCCACAGGATATTTTACCGCTGACCGACATGTTTGTGGCGCGCTTTGCCGATGAGCAGGGGCTGGTGCGGCCGAAGCTCTCTCCGCAGCTGAATGCCTTCCTGAGCCGCTATACCTGGCCGGGCAATGTCCGTCAGCTGAAAAATACGCTCTACCGGGCGCTGACGCAGCTGGAGGGGAATGAGCTGCGCCCTCAGGACATTACGCTGCCGGAGTTTGCGCTGGATATACCGCTGGGCGAGGAGGTGATGGAAGGTTCGCTGGATGAGATCACCAGCCGGTTTGAACGATCGATTCTCAGCCGCCTTTATCTCTCCTATCCCAGCACGCGCAAACTGGCGAAACGTCTTGGCGTCTCCCACACTGCCATCGCCAATAAGCTGCGTGAATATGGTCTGAGCCAGAAGAGAGCGGACGACGAAGCAAAATAGAAAAGGGCGGAACCCGGTTCCGCCCTTGCTAAAGAGTTATTCAGGGCGAAAGCGCCCTTTACGCGGCTATTTTAAGGCAGCCAGCGCCGCCTCATAATCAGGCTCGGTGGTGATCTCCGGCACAAGCTGGCTGTAAAGAACGTTATCTTTCTCATCCAGCACCACAACCGCGCGTGCTGCCAGCCCTTTTAACGGGCCATCCGCAATCGCCACGCCGTAATCCTGCTTGAAATCGCTACCGCGCAGCGTGGAGAGCGTGACCACGTTGCTCAGTCCGTCTGAACCACAAAAGCGGGACTGGGCAAAAGGCAAATCTGAGGAGATGCAGAGCACCACGGCATTGTTCATTTCGCCGGCGAGCTGGTTGAATTTGCGCACGGAAGCGGCGCAAACGCCGGTGTCAATGCTGGGAAAAATGTTCAACACTTTACGCTTACCGGCATAGTTAGTAAGCGACACCTCTGAAAGATCTTTGGCGACCAGTGTAAAAGGCTTAGCGGCCTCGCCTGGTGCAGGAAGCTGACCGGCAACGGCAACGGGGTTGCCCTGAAAATTCACTGTCTGAGACATAGGTTTTCCTTATAAGCGCAGTAAACACTGCATTGAGTGTATGTCATGCTGGCAGACACAGACAGTAAAACCTCCATAAAGCGCTGCGCATTGCCAAAACCCGCTTCTCAAGTCTATGTTGTGGGTGTGCTTTTCTTTCTTTTCGCTACTAAGGATTTGTTGATGAGAGCTGTAAAGGTTTATCCCGAAGCCTGGCCGCTGCACACCCCTTTTGCTATTGCCCGCGGCATAAGAAAGGAGGCAGGTGTGGTCGTGGTTGAGCTGGAAGAGGAGGGCATTCGTGGCGTGGGGGAATGTACGCCCTATCCACGTTATGGTGAAACGGAAGCTTCGGTGCTGGCACAAATCGCCACGCTGTTTACTCCGCTTGAAGAGGGGATGACCCGTGAGCAGCTGCAACAGGCGCTTCCGGCCGGCGCGGCCCGAAATGCCATCGATTCCGCTCTCTGGGATCTGCAGAGCAGAAAGCAGGCAACGGATCTGTGGCATCTGACCACCACCAGCCAACCCGCAGCTATTGAGATGGCGCAGACGGTGAGTATTGATACGCCGGAAATGATGGCCAGCTCAGCGCTGGCGCTGTGGGAAAATGGCGCCAGGTTACTCAAGATCAAACTCGATAACACCCTGATCACCGAAAGGCTGGTGGCAGTGAGAACGGCGGTACCGGACGCGACGCTTATCGTAGATGCCAACGAGTCCTGGCATGGCGAAGGGCTGGCTGCGCGCTGCCAGCTGCTGGCTGACCTCGGAGTGGCGATGCTGGAGCAGCCTCTGCCCGCAGGCGATGACGCGATGCTGGCGAATTTCATTCATCCTCTGCCTATCTGTGCAGATGAAAGTTGCCACACGCGCGAGAGCCTGCCAGCGCTGAAAGGCCGCTATGAGATGGTGAATATTAAGCTGGATAAAACCGGCGGGCTGACCGAAGCGCTGGCGCTGGCGCAGGCCGCCCGGGCAGCGGGATTTGAGGTCATGCTCGGCTGCATGCTCTGTACCTCAAGAGCGATAGCGGCCGCGCTACCGTTAGTGCATTCAGCCCGCTTTATCGATCTCGACGGGCCAACCTGGCTGGCGGTGGATGCGGACCCGGCGCTGCCGTTCAGCTGTGGGAAAATAACCTTTTCAGGGCTGCCAGTTCAGTAGATCCACCATCGCGCCGAGGTACTTCTCCGTTGCCTCGTCAGCGGAGATGGGCGGCAGCTCTGCGGTGATCACCGGAACAGCCAGGTCTGCACACCAGCTGCCAAACGAGCCGGGGGTGGCATAACCCACAGAGGTCACCAGCGGCAGATCCATTTTCTTCGCCAGCCAGTGCCCCAGCGGCGTGGTTTGCGGATCTTCAATACAAGCCAGCGGCTCGTGGAAGGTCACAATCCAGCCAGGCTTCAGCGTGTGGATCAGCGAACAGAGCGCCTGAGTTTCCGGCTCTGAACAGGACTTTTCGCCGGTGGAAAGGCGGACATCCCGCTCCTCTGCCACGCTGTTCCAGCGGTAGACCGTTTCACCGGGCTGCCAGTTAGCCGAAGGAAAGTTGCGGTTCAAATCCACGCCACGGGCATTAGCCCGCAGACCCAGCTGGCAACCGTCCGGGTTCACAGCCAGCACCACATGACGACGACGATGCGATTCCAGCAGCGTGCGCATGGCGCAGGAAAGGGTGACCACCGCCGCCGTCTCGTCACCGTGTGTACCCGCCAGGATCAAGCCACTCTCCTCATCCGCAGCAGGAGCGGGAAACCATAACAGCGGTGCGCCCAACACCGAGGTGCCGTAGACTTTGCTTACTGCATCAAGTTTGCCGCGTAGGGGGCGCGGATGGATTGGTGACATGCTCGTTCACTCCTGAAGGGTTTTCCTAAAGCTAGCGTAAAAGCGGCATGAACAAAAGCTGTGCCTGCGTCACGTTATGGCAGGCTGGGCGAAAAATGCTATTTATTTATCAACTCTTTGCGTTAAAGTGCCGAATATTGCTCCGTTTTTCGTCACGCTGCTGAGGTCTCCTGATGAACAAATACCGTTTTACGCTGGGTTTACTGGCGCTGGCCGTCACCGCTTCTCTCTCTGCTGCGGTGGTTCCTCCCGGAACGGAGCTGGCGGAAAAACAGGAAATTGTCCGTCATATAAAGGATGAGCCAGCCTCGCTTGATCCCGCCAAAGCGGTGGGATTGCCTGAAATACAGGTGATCCGCGATCTGTTCGAAGGGCTGACCAGTCAGGATGCCAAAGGCAATATTATTCCCGGCGTGGCCACGCAGTGGCAGACTACCGACAATAAAACCTGGATATTCACGCTGCGCAAAGAGGCGAAGTGGTCGAATGGTCAGCCCGTTACGGCGAACGATTTCGTTTACAGCTGGCGCCGGTTAACAGACCCAGCCGTGGGGTCGACTTTTGCCTGGTTCGCCGAGCTGGCGGGAATTCAGAACGCAGGCGCGATTACCAAAGGGGAGATGAAGCCCGATCGGCTTGGCGTGACGGCGCTGGATGACCACCGGCTGAAGGTGACGCTGGATAAGCCGGTTCCCTGGTTTGTCAGCCTTACCGCCAATTTCAGCCTTTATCCGGTGCCGGAAAAAGTGCTTGAGGCGTCAGGTAAGGAGTGGACGCAGCCGGGCAACCTGGTCGGCAACGGCGCCTACAAGCTTCAGGAGCGTGTGGTGAATGAGAAACTGGTGTTAGTGCGCAACGAAAACTACTGGGATAATGCCCACAGCGTGCTGACTAAAGTGACCTTTATGCCGATCAACGAAGAGTCGAGCGCCACTAAACGCTATCGCGCCAATGATATCGATATCACTGAATCCTTCCCGAAAAACATGTACAGCATGCTGAAAAAAGATCTGCCCGGTCAGGTCTACACACCCGATCAGCTGGGCACCTATTATTACGCTTTCAACACCACCAAAGGCCCCACGGCTGACGTGCGGGTTCGTCAGGCGCTCTCCTGGAGCATTGACCGCAAAATTATCGCTGAGAAAGTTCTGGGCACCGGCGAAAAGCCCGCCTGGCACTTCACGGCAGACGTGACCGCAGGCTTTACGCCTAAGCCTGGCTTCCTGCAGCAGCACTCACAGGAGGAACTTGATCTCCAGGCCAAAGGATTGCTGGCTGCGGCAGGTTACGGCCCGACGCATCCGCTCAATTTAACGCTGCTCTATAACAGCTCTGAGAATAACCAGAAGATTGCCATCGCAGTCGCCTCGATGTGGAAAAAGAACCTGGGCGTGACCGTTAAGCTGCAAAATCAGGAGTGGAAAACCTATATCGACAGCCGCAACAGCGGCAATTTCGACGTGATCCGCGCTTCCTGGGTAGGGGACTATAACGAGCCTTCAACCTTCCTGAGCCTGCTTACCTCCACCCACAGCGGTAACATCGCCAGATTCAAAAGCGCGGAATATGATGCGATTTTGGAGAAAGCGAGCCGGGAAACGAATGCTGAAGCGCGTAATGAAGATTACAACCGTGCTGAGCAGATCATTGCGGCAAAGGTACCGATTGCGCCGATCTATCAGTACACCAATGGCCGTCTGATCAAGCCGTGGGTAAAAGGTTATCCGATAACCAATGCTGAAGATGTGGCCTACAGCCGCACGCTTTATATCCTCAAGCACTAAGGTTCTACTGCTTTCAGCAACAGTGTAAGAGCCATGCTTAAACCTGCTCCTCACCAGACCTGCCGGGGATCAACCGGCAGGTTTCATCCTGTGATCCTGAGTACTGCATCTCGCTGCCAGCCGCTTCATCATGCGATCCTGATTGCGGCATCACCTGGCCGGTCTTTTCATCATCCGATCCTGAGTGCGGCATTACGTAGCCGATCACTTCATGATCCAATCCTGAGTGCGATATCACGCTGCCGGTCACTTCTACCGGCGGGTAATTGAACAATAAGCCAGCAAAGTGCCTGAGTGCTTGCCGCATCGATTCGTTATTTTTCGCCGATAATGGTTTTGTTAATAGTCCTTATTTCAGAACAGGTGCCCTATGCTGAAGCTCGTTTGCCTGATTGCCACTACGCTGCTGCTCTCCGGCTGCGCGTTAAAACAGTATCCTGCTTCTCCTGCCGTCAGTCAGGTCCAGGCTTCCACGCTGGACTGTTCCGCCGTGGAAACGGAAATCGCCGATCAGAATCGGGTGCAGGCGCAAATTGATAAAACCGGCGAGTTTGATGGCCTGACCGTTTTAGGCGTTATCGGTGATTTTGGCATTGGTAACGGTGTGGCGAAGGGACTTGCGCAGAAGCATGCGGATAAGCGGATGAGCCAGCTAAAAGCGCTTAAGCAGAGCAAATGTACCGGGCTTGTGCAGAGCAGCTAAAGGCTTTGAAGCAGAGCAAATGTACCGGGCTTGTGCAGAGCAGCTCAAGACTTTGAAGCAGAGCAAATGTACCGGGCTTGTGCAGAGCAGCTCAAGACTTTGAAGCAGAGCAAATGTACCCGACTTATGCAGAGCAGCAACAGGTGCCGCAGGTAAAGGACGTAGAGCGGGGCGGCCACGATTACGATCGCCCGACATTCACTCCGGAGGCGAGAAAAGAAGTTTCGGCCGCCGGGTATAACGCTGTTCGGTTACACATTGAGAGCATTTAATCCCGAACCCTCAACATCCTGATTTTGCATCAGACCCGCAGCAGGCTAGACTGTATCACATTGATTATGCTAATTGCGGAGCAGGTGTGGACGTTATTGCAGGTAAAGCTTTACACATTTCAGACGCCATTATCTCCTGCCAGCTGGATGGAAAGGGTGGCTTAATCCCTATTGATGACAAAGATGTCATTAATTGCGATCGGCCCTGCTGGCTGCATCTTAACTACACCCATCGTGAAAGTGCAGACTGGCTCACCAGCACGCCGCTGATACCCGATTCAGTGCGCGATGCGCTGGGCGGCGACAGCATGCGTCCCCGCGTCAGCCGCCTGGGCGATGGCACCATGATTACGCTGCGTAGCGTGAATCTCAACAGCGAGTCGCGCCCCGATCAGCTGGTGGTGATCCGGGTATTCATTAACGACAAACTGATTGTCTCGACGCGCCAGCGTAAAGTGTTCGCAATTGATGAAGTGCTGACGGACCTGCAAAACGGTAACGGGCCAGTTAACGGCGGCAGCTGGCTGGTAGAGGTCTGTGACGCTCTCAACGACCATACCAGTGAATTTATTGAAGAGCTGCACGACAAAATTATCGATCTGGAAGACGCCGTAGTGGATCAGCAGGTGCCGCCTCGCGGCGAACTCGCGCTGATCCGTAAACAGCTCATTATCATGCGTCGTTACATGGCGCCTCAGCGAGATGTGTTTTCAAGGATAGCCAGCGAACGGCTGCCATGGATGAGCGATGACGATCGTCGCCGCATGCAGGAGGTGGCAGACCGGTTGGGCAGGGGGCTTGATGATCTGGATTCCAGCGTGGCGAGAACCGCAGTGCTGGCTGATGAAATCAGCACGGTAATGGCCGAGGCGATGAACCGCCGGACTTACACCATGTCGCTTCTGGCGATGGTTTTTCTGCCCACCACATTTTTAACCGGGTTGTTCGGCGTGAACCTGGGCGGCATCCCCGGCGGAAACTGGCACTATGGCTTTGGCACTTTCTGCTTCCTGCTGGTGGCACTGGTGCTGGGTGTTGCATGGTGGTTAAGACGACGTAAATGGTTGTGAACAAAGCAAGAAATATTGAAAAACCCTTCCAGAAACTGACCAAAATCAATATTTTCAGCACCATAATGCGGGAAACTCTTTCCCGCAGGTGAATGCAACGTCAAGCGATGGGCGTTGCGCTCCACATTGTCTTACTTCCTTTTTTTGAATTACTGCATAGCACATTTGATTCGTAACAGCCGGGTTTTCCCGGCTTTTTTTTGCCCATTTGCCATCAATGGATCGGGTGCCTATGCTTTAAGTTCATGCTTTATCTGAGGAGGAAAAGATGTTAACTGCCAATATCATGGATATCACGCGGGCCTCTGACCCAATCCCCACCGATCCGCTTCCCATTCCAGACCCGATGCCGACGCCGCAGCCGATGCCCGATCCGCCGCCCGGCGATCCGGATCCGATTCTCGACCCGCCGCCTCATATGTAGTCGTTATTTCATCGTGCTGTAAATGCCATAACCGGCAGAAAAGGGGAATTGTCCCCTTTTCATATCGCAACACCGTCAGCATTACCTTACTTCCGACAGGCTGCCCGCCAGCGCCGAATATTTCAACCTGCCGTAAAAACCCGTATACTCCCCGGCATTACAGGATTTCACCCGCTATCCACATCCCCTGGCGGCACGAGAAGTAGCTATGAATCAGACAGATACAAGAAAAGAATCCCTTGAATACAATAAACTGCAGAAACGTCTGCGGAGAAATGTAGGCAACGCCATCATCGACTACAACATGATCGAAGAGAATGATGTGGTGATGGCCTGCATGAGCGGCGGCAAAGACTCCTTCGCCATGCTCGATATTCTGCTGAATCTCAAGAAGGTTGCGCCGATCCATTTCGACGTGGTGGCCGTAAACCTGGATCAGAAGCAGCCGGGCTTCCCTGAGCACATTCTTCCTGACTATTTTGAAAGTCTGAATATTCCTTACTACATCGTGGATAAAGACACCTATTCAGTGGTGAAAGAGAAGATCCCTGAGGGGAAAACCACCTGCGGCCTCTGTTCAAGGCTGCGCCGTGGTACGCTCTACTCCTTTGCTGAACGTATTGGCGCCACCAAAATTGCGCTGGGCCATCATCTTGACGATATCGTGGAAACGCTGTTTCTGAACATTTTCCACGGTGCGCGCATGAAAGCGATGCCGCCGAAACTGCGCTCTGATGATGGCCGCAATGTGGTGATACGCCCGCTGGCCTACTGTCGCGAAAAAGACCTGATCGCCTATGCGGAACATAAAGCGTTCCCTATTATTCCCTGCAATCTTTGCGGTTCCCAGGAGAACCTGCAGCGCCAGGCGATCAAAGCGATGCTGAGCGAATGGGATAAAAAAGAGCCGGGCCGCGTGGAGAGCGTATTTAAATCGATTCAGAACGTCAGCCCCAGCCAGCTTGCGGACCGCAACCTGTTCGATTTCGTTAACCTGCCGCTGGAAAGAGAAGGTGAGCGGGAAGAGTACGCCTTTACGGAAGCCACCGTCTCTTCCACCAATATCGATAAATCCCTGTTTATCGACGTAACCAATCTTTAACCCTTTCTCACCGGCTGGCATTGGGCCAGGCCGGTGTTCCCGTTAATTGCCCGGCAGTAACGGGAAACCGTGGTTTCTGCTACACTCAGCGCCATTCCGCCCGCCGGTTTTATCAGAGAGTAATTTGTGACTGCTTTTTCAACCCTGACATCCCTGCCAGCCAGCCAGATCGACAATCTGAACGAGCTCGGCTACCACACCATGACCCCAATCCAGGCCGCTTCTCTGCCCGCCATACTGGAAGGGAAAGACGTCCGCGCGCAGGCGAAAACCGGCAGCGGCAAAACCGCTGCATTCGGTCTTGGCGTGCTGCATCGCATTGATGTCAGCCAGTTTGTCACGCAGTCGCTGGTGCTGTGCCCGACGCGTGAACTGGCCGATCAGGTAGCCAAAGAGCTGCGTCGTCTGGCGCGCTTTACCGCAAATATAAAAATCTTAACCTTGTGTGGCGGTCAGCCCATGGGTGCACAGCGTGACTCGCTGGTACATGCGCCGCATATTGTGGTGGGGACGCCCGGGCGTATTCTTGATCACCTGAAGCGTGAAACGTTGCAGTTAGGTCAGATCACTACTCTGGTGCTGGATGAAGCGGACAGGATGTTGGAAATGGGCTTCCGCGAAGATATCGACGCGATTATTCGCTATTCTCCTGCCTCCCGTCAGACGCTGTTGTTCTCTGCAACCTGGCCGCAGGATATTGCGCAAATCAGCCAGTCGGTGCAACGTGACCCTGTCACCGTTGAAACCGATGTGGTCTCCGATCTCCCCGCCATTGAACAGCGCTTTTATGAAGCGGGTCCGCGCGAAAAGCTGACGGCGCTTATCGGCTTGCTGAGCGACCGTAAGCCCTCATCATGCGTGGTGTTCTGCAATACCCGACGGGAATGCGATGACGTTGCTTATGCGCTGGAAAAAGAGAATATCAGCGCGCTGGCGCTGCATGGCGATTTAGAGCAGCGTGACCGCGACCAGGTGCTTATTCGCTTCGCTAACGGCAGCTGCCGGGTGCTGGTGGCAACTGACGTTGCGGCGCGTGGCCTTGATATTAAAGCGCTGGCGATGGTGGTGAACTACCAGCTCTCTTTTGATCCGGAAGTGCATGTCCACCGCATTGGTCGTACTGCCCGCGCGGGCGCAGAGGGGATCGCCATCAGTCTGGTTGCACCTGACGAGATGATCCGTGCCCATGCGCTGGAAGATTATCTGCAGAAGAAGCTGAGCTGGCATAGCGTCTCGGAGCTGAAGTCTGTGGCTTCGCAGCCGCTGCCGGCGGAGATGGTCACCCTGAGCCTGGATGGCGGTAAAAAAGCGAAAATCCGCCCGGGAGATATTCTGGGCGCGTTAACTGGCGAAGCGGGATTAAGTAGTGAAATGATCGGTAAGATTGATATCGCGCCGACTCAGGCTTACGTCGCTATTCGTCAGGAGAGCGCCCGTCAGGTGATGAAGCAGCTGCAGCAGGTCAAAATCAAAGGGAAATCGTGCCGTGCACGGTTAGTGAAATAAACCTTCCTGTTGTAGAATGAGAAAAGGCCAGCTTGTCTGGCCTTTTTTTATCAGCTTATCAGCGCGCTCAGATTTTATGGACTTCCGGCGGTTTGGCCAGAAGGGGCTCTGCATCGGCCATCAGCGTCTGGAAATGCGGCTGGCCACCATGGATCTCAACCGCTTCGGCATTGCGCCAGGTTTCATGAAACAGGAAGACATTGCCATCCTCCACGCTGCGGTAGAGGTCATAGTGCAGGCAGCCCGCTTCCTCACGGGCAGGCTTCACGCCGTGATTCAGCACTTTCTTTAATTCATCAGCCTTGCCAGGCCTGGCGGTAAATTTCGCCACAATAATAATCGTTTTATCGCTCATCGACTTCTCCCTCTAGTTTCTGCATATCCAGGCCGAAAATCGGCCCTGTAACCGGACAGGATAGCGCCAGCGTCAGACCGTGCAGGCTATGGCAGCCAGAACGAGTCTTCCGTTGCACCTCACTGATGGCATCATGCCATAAACGCCAGATCACTTCAGGTAGTCTCTTCTCCGGGAGGGATAAAAAAGGCAGGAATTAAGATAACCCCGCCTCTTACAACAGAGAAAAGAGGGCTTAGGCGTGACAATGTCACAAAATGCAGCGGTTAACTCTCTGCACCGGGTCAGTAAGAACGGATTAAGCAGTGCGTCTTAACCATTTGAAAGGAAGGGGTTTTACAGGCTTCCTTTTACGGTTAAAAAAATGAGACGCCGGACTATTGCTATTTTAAGGCTTTTAATTTGGTAAATATTCGTGACAGCTCTCGACCCGCCTGAGTTCGTAGCCTATGCTGGCTTTCTGCATAATTACCGTTCCCGGAGAAGAGATGAAAGCAGCGACCTTTCTGCTTGTAGGTTGTGCGCTGTTGCTGTCCGCCTGCAGCAGCAGTGAAACCGACAACGAACCGCCGCAACAGGCAACCAGCGCCCACGTGCCGCCGCATGTTGTGATGTCAGATTTAGCCGCCAGCACCTGTGCCAGTGCGGGGGGAACCCTGGCTCTCTCCCGCCAGCTGGATGGCAGTGCAGTAGGCATGTGTCAGTTAGCCAACGGCCGTCGCTGCGGCGAGAGCGCGCTGGCTGGCGGGACCTGCGCCCGCTAAAACCGGCCGGCAGAATAATAACCGGCCAGCATTCTGCAAATTATGCAGTCAGTTCGTTCTGGCAGGGCTGACCGGTTGTTAATTGTTTCAGGTTTTCCAGCGTGGTTTCAGCAATGCTGGTCAGCGCTTCCGCCGTCAGGAAAGCCTGATGGCCGGTAAACAGCACGTTATGGCAGGCTGAAAGGCGACGGAAAACATCATCCTGAATCACATCGTTCGATTTATCTTCAAAAAAGAGATCCCGCTCGTTTTCGTAGACATCCATTCCCAGAGAGCCAATCTTTTGCAGCTTCAGCGCGTCAATCGCCGCCTGTGAATCGATTAAGCCGCCCCGACTGGTATTGATGATCATCACGCCATCCTTCATCTGTTCGAACGCGGTCATATTTAACAGATGGTGATTTTCCGGCGTGAGCGGGCAGTGCAAAGAGATCACATCAGACTCTCTGAACAGCGTATGAATATCGACATATTCGGCGCCCAGCTCCAGCGCGGCGGGGTTAGGGTAAGGGTCAAAGGCCAGCAGGCGCATGCCAAACCCTTTCAGGATCCGCAGCGTGGCAAGACCAATTTTTCCGGTTCCCACTATGCCAGCGGTGCGGCCATGCATATTAAACCCGATCAAGCCTTCCAGAGAGAAGTTGGCATCACGCGTACGCTGATAAGCGCGATGAATGCGACGGTTAAGGGTCATCATCATGCCCACCGCATGCTCTGCCACCGCCTCAGGCGAATAGGCCGGCACACGAACCACTTTGATCCCCAGCTCTTTTGCAGCCGCAAGATCGACATTATTGAAGCCAGCGCAGCGCAGGGCGATAAATTTAATCCCCAGTTCGGCCAGCTCCTCCAGCACCACGCGGCTGCCATCATCGTTAACAAAAATGCAGATGCCGTCGCAGCCCACGGCGTTTTTCGCGGTGCGTTCGGTCAGCAGGAAGTCGAAGAACTCCAGTTCATAACCATACTGCTCATTGACCTGCTCAAGGTATTTCCGGTCATACTGTTTGGTGCTGTATACCGCAAGTTTCATCATCTCTCTCCTGTGACCCTAAGGGAATGCTGCTTCCATCATAGTAACAATAATTCTTAACAGGCGCGGGACCGTCGCACAGATTTGCGCAGAATCATGATTATTAGTTAAAAACTTCTCCGCCAGGGGATTCCATGCCATCATTTCACCCTATGCTCTTCACGGATGGAACAGAATGTTGACTGGCCTCTCACGCGGCTGGAAAGTCGTCACTGCGATTATAGCGATCGTGGTGCTGTCGCTCGCGGCCCTGCTGCTGACTCTACCCCACTGGCTGCCCCGGCTGGTTGGGTTGTGGCTGCCTGCCAACACCTCTCTGGTAATGGCGGGGAGTCCGCAATGGCGCTCGGGTAAACTGACGCTGTCGGGCCTGCGGTATCGTGTGGCAGAGTGCGATCTGGCGGACATTCGCGATCTCTCACTAGGGCGCAAGGCCGGGCGTTGGGTGTTAAAGGCGGGCAGTGTGACCATAGAGAGCAGCTGTAGCAGCAAACTCCCGGCCAGCGAGCAGCCTGACACCCCGCGCACCCTGGCCGACTGGCAGGCCATGCTGCCCGCTGCGGATATAGCCATCACTAATCTCACTGTCTCTCCCTGGCAAACCTGGGCAGGTGCGCTGGAGCTGAGCACCGATCGTCAGCAGCAAACGCTTCGTTACCGCAGCCAGAATTTGCTGCTGAATGCACAGCTTAATGGCCAGACGCTGACGCTCAATTCGCTGACCCTCAACGTACCGGGTGTGCCTGAGCCGGTGAATATTGCCGGTACGTTACGCTTACCGACTGTTCCCAATACGTTACCTGATAGCGGTAAACTGAAAGGGGCAATGACGCTTCAGGGCATTCCCGCGCCATTGACCGTTAACCTGGCGTGGCAACAGCAGGCGGGAGAACTGGTTATCCACCCTCAGGGGGATGAGACGCCGCTGGTGAGCCTGCCGTGGGCCATCTCCGAACAACAGATCCTGATCCAGCAGGGCCAGTGGTGCTGGCCCTATGCTTCGCAGCCTCTCTCCGGCGGCGTTACCCTGGCCCTGAAAAACTGGCAGCAGGGGATCCCGGCCACAGAGATAACCGGGCGGCTGAACGTACTCACGCAAGGGCGCGGCGGGAAAGGAAACGTAGTGCTTTCACTGGGGCCAGGCCATCTTGACTGGCAGAACAGTCAGCTACCGTTTCGTTTGACCGGTGAGAGCAAACTCGCTCAGCTGCAGTTCTATGCCGGTCTCCCCGGCGAGCTGCAGGGCCCGCTGCTGGATCCGGTACTGCAGCTCAAGCCTGGCGCACTGCTGCGGCTTCGTGGTCGCCTGCTTTCCACGCTGGAGGTTGATGAAGCCCGCTGGCCGCTGGCGGGGGTGACGCTCTCATCAAAGGGGATCTCTGGCCGTCTGCAGGCCATCCTTACGGCTCACGATCCGCAGTGGGGCCGTTTCAGGCTCCATCTGGATGGTCGCGCTGCTGACTTCTGGCCTGATAAAGGCAAATGGGGCTGGCGCTACTGGGGCGAGGGGTATATGGCGCCGCTGTCGGCCAGATGGGATGTCAGCGGCCGGGGGCGTTGGGAAGCGTCGCTGATTGAGCTTTCCTCCCTTTCCACAGGTTTTGACCAGATAAGTTACGGCAGCGTTAACGTACAGGCGCCACGCCTGAGTCTGGCAGAACCAGTCCACTGGCAACGTGATAGCGAAAAGCCGGCGTTTGATGGCAAATTCCGGCTGGATGCGCAGCAAACCACCTTCAGCAGCGGCGGTTTTTTACCGCCCGCCACGCTCAGCGTCACCCTGAAAGGGCGCGATCCTGCCGCGTTTCTTTATAATGGCACGCTTAATGCGCAGGAGATTGGCCCGGTGCGTCTGCAGGGTCGGTGGGATGGGGTGCGCCTGCGCGGCCAGGCCTGGTGGCCGGAACAGTCGCTGACCGTTTTCCAGCCGCTACTGAGTGACGACCTTAAAATGAAGATTCAGGGTGGCAGGCTAAAAGCGCAGGTCGCCTTTTCCGCTGCTGCCGATCAGGGGTTCGAAGCGGGTGGGCACTGGGTGGTCAGCGAGGGCAGCGTGTGGATGCCGGACAATGAGATCAACGGCATCGATTTCTCTCTGCCGTTCCGGCTCAGGGCGCATCAGTGGTATTTCGGCGCAAAAGGGCCGGTTTCGCTGCGAATCAAAGAGGTGAAGAACCAGTTTGCGCTAAAGAATATCACGGCTGATTTGCAGGGCTGGTATCCGTGGAACGCCAGAGAGCCGCTGCGCCTCAGCAACGTCTCTGTCGATGTACTGGGCGGGCAGTTGAGTATGGAGAGCCTGCAGATGCCCCAGCAAGAAGCCGCAACAGTACGGCTGCGCAATATCAGCATGAGTGAGCTGGTGACGGCGGTGAAGCCCAAACAGATCGCCATGTCCGGGCATATCAACGGCGCGATGCCGCTGTGGCTGACCAATTCCCGCTGGCTGATTAAAGATGGCTGGATCGCCAACAACGGGCCGCTTACCGTACGGCTGGATAAAGATTTTGCGGATGCTATCGCCAGCAGTAACATTGCCGCCGGAGCCGCGATGGACTGGCTGCGCTATATGGAGATCTCCCGCAGCTGGGCGACGATAGATATTGATAATCTTGGGGCGATGACCATGAAGGCGCAGGTCAACGGCATCAGCCGCTTCAGTGATAAAAACCAGCGCGTGTCGCTGAATTACACGCAGCAGGAAAACCTCTTTCAGCTCTGGCGCAGCCTGCGCTTTGGCGATAATTTGCAATCCTGGGTGGAACAAAACGCCACGCTGCCGACGCAAAAGGAAACGACTGATGAAACGCATTAGCCTGCTGATGCCTGCCGGAATATTGCTGCTGAGCGGCTGTATACCGCGTATTGAAATAGCGGCACCAAAAGAGCCGATCACCATCAATATGAACGTTAAGATTGAACATGAGATCCATATCAAGGTTGATAAGGATGTCGAGGCGCTGTTAAAGAACCAGAGCGGTCTGTTCTGAGGAGTTCAGCATGCAACTAAAAAGTCTCCTGCTGGTGCTGCTGTTACTCTCTCCGGCAGCAATGGCACTCACCCTGGACGAAGCGCGTAGCCAGGGGCGGGTAGGCGAAACGCTAACGGGCTATATAGCACCGCTCAAGCAGGACAAAGAGACGCTGGAGCTGGCAGAACGCATCAATCAGGGGCGTAAACAGCAGTATCAGATCCTGGCAGAGCGAAATAATATGACCACCGCGGCGGTCGGCAGAATAGCGGGGCAAAAGCTGGTTGAACGCGCAGCGGCAGGGGAATATGTGCGCGGCATTAACGGAGAGTGGCTGCAAAAAGGGCAATAAAAAAGCAGCCCGCAGGCTGCTTCTCTGTCATCTCTGGCGTTAAGCTGCAACGATCTGCTTCAGAACGTCTTTGGCATCGTTGGCCGCTTTGGTCGCCACTTCCGGACCGTAAGCAATGCCTTCTGCGAAGACAAATTTCACGTCGGACATCCCCAGGAAGCCCAGGAACAGCTTCAGGTAAGGAGTCAGCAGATCGCTTGGGGTATCTTTATGGATGCCGCCACGGCTGGAGATCACTACCACTTTCTTACCGGTGATCAGGCCTTCAGGACCGTTTTCGCTGTAACGGAAAGTCACGCCAGCACGGGCAACCAGGTCAAAGTAGTTCTTCAACTGGGTTGGGATGTTGAAATTGTACATCGGCGCCGTCATAACAATGGTGTCATGAGCCTGGATTTCTGCAATCAGCTCGTTGGAGAGATCCAGCGCTTCCTGCTGACGAGGAGTCAACGTGGCATCTGAAGGACGCAGCGCACCAACCAGCTCGCCATCCAGTACTGGAATTGGGTTTGCAGCCAGGTCGCGGACGGTAATTTCGTCGCTGCCGTGCGCCGCTTTCCACTCTTCAACAAAGTGATCGGCCAGCTGATTTGACTGAGAGTAACCGGCAAGAATACTGGATTTCAGAACTAAAACTTTGCTCATGTTAATTTCCTGTTTGGGATGCGAAAGATGTTCCGCTCAATGCTTTACACTCTAGGGATAATCGATTCTCAGTGATAGTGCAATATTCTGAGGGCTATGTTCGAAATTACTGAACAAGCTTACCCGCGCAGAGCCAGAGCTAAGTGTTTGTCTGTGCTACAATAGGCAAAATTTTTATCCCCATCGTCTGCCGCACGCCCGGCAGTTAGCGAGTTTTGAATTTTATGTCGATAACACCGCAATCGCCCCTTGCCACGCTCTTTCCCCGTCTGGACGCCGTTATGCTGCGCGATCGCCAGCGGTTGCTGAAGCGTCTGCACGGGGCTAAAAAAGTGAGTAAGCCAGCCGCCCTGCAGGCTATTGCTGATGAACTGGCTGCAGAAATCACCCTGGCTGAAGCGCGGGTAGCTCAGCGTCGCGCCGCTACGCCGACCATTCGCTATCCGGAAAACCTGCCGGTCAGCCAGAAGAAACAGGATATTGCGGACGCCATTCGCGATAATCAGGTGGTGATTGTTGCTGGTGAAACAGGCTCAGGTAAAACCACTCAGCTACCCAAAATTTGTCTGGAACTGGGCAGGGGCATCACCGGGCTGATTGGCCACACCCAGCCGCGCCGCCTGGCTGCGCGCACCGTGGCAGACCGCATTGCCGAGGAGCTGGAGACCAGCCTTGGTGGCTGCATCGGTTATAAAGTCCGTTTTAACGACCAGGTGAGTGAAACCACCCAGGTCAAGTTGATGACCGACGGTATTCTGCTGGCTGAAATTCAGCAGGACCGGCTGCTGATGCAGTACGACACCATCATTATCGATGAGGCGCACGAACGCAGCCTGAATATCGATTTCTTGCTCGGTTATCTGCGGGAGCTGTTGCCGCGTCGCCCCGATTTAAAAGTGATCATCACCTCCGCGACCATCGACCCACAGCGCTTCTCGAAGCATTTCAACAATGCACCGGTGATTGAAGTTTCCGGCAGAACTTATCCGGTTGAGGTGCGTTACCGTCCGGTGGTGGAAGAGGCTGATGATACCGATCGCGATCAGCTCCAGGCGATTTTTGATGCGGTGGACGAGCTGGGTAAAGAGAGCCGCGGCGATATTCTGATCTTTATGAGCGGCGAGCGCGAAATTCGCGATACGGCCGATGCGCTCAACCGGCGCGATCTGGCTCATACCGAGATCCTGCCGCTCTACGCCCGTCTGTCGAATGCCGAGCAAAACCGCGTGTTCCAGTCCCACACCGGCAGGCGTATCGTGCTGGCGACCAACGTGGCAGAAACCTCGCTGACCGTGCCGGGCATCAAATATGTTATCGATCCGGGCACGGCGCGTATCAGCCGCTACAGCTTCCGCACCAAGGTGCAGCGCCTGCCTATCGAACCGGTTTCTCAGGCTTCGGCTAATCAGCGTAAAGGCCGCTGTGGCCGTGTCTCTGAAGGGATCTGCATTCGTCTCTATTCAGAAGAGGATTTCATCAATCGTCCGGCGTTTACCGACCCGGAAATTCTGCGCACCAATCTGGCCTCGGTCATTCTGCAAATGACCGCGCTGGGTCTGGGCGATATCGGCGCGTTCCCCTTTGTGGAGGCGCCAGATAAGCGCAATATTCAGGATGGCGTCAAGCTGCTGGAAGAGCTGGGCGCCATTACCCAGAGTGAAAATCAGCACTACAAGTTAACCCCCGCGGGCCGCTCGCTGGCGCAGCTGCCGGTGGATCCCCGTCTGGCCAAAATGGTGCTGGAAGCCCAGCGCTACGCCTGTACGCGGGAGGTGATGATCATCACCGCGGCGCTCTCTATTCAGGACCCGCGTGAGCGGCCGGCGGAGAAGAAGCAGGCTTCTGATGAAAAGCATGCCCGCTTTGCGGATAAAGAGTCCGATTTCCTGTCGTTCGTAAACCTGTGGGACTATCTGCAAGAGCAGCAAAAGGCGCTCTCCTCCAGCCAGTTCCGCCGCCTCTGCAAGATGGAGTATCTTAATTATCTGCGCGTGCGCGAATGGCAGGATATCTACACCCAGCTGCGTCAGGTCGTGCGTGAGCAGGGCATCCCGCTAAACAGTGAGCCGGCGGATTTCCGCGGCGTGCACACGGCGCTGCTTACCGGACTCCTCTCCCATATCGGCCAGAAAGATGCCGATAAGCAGGAGTATACCGGCGCGCGTAATGCCCGTTTTGCTATTTTCCCCGGATCCGGGCTATTCAAGAAGCCGCCTAAATGGACCATTGTGGCAGAACTGGTCGAGACCAGCCGGTTGTGGGGGCGCATTGCCGCCCGCATCGACCCGGAATGGATTGAGCCGGTCGCCCAGCATCTGATTAAGCGCAGCTACAGCGAGCCACACTGGGAAAAAGCGCAGGGCGCGGTGATGGCCAGTGAAAAAGTGACGCTGTACGGGCTGCCCATCGTGGCCGCCCGCAAGGTTAATTACAGCCAGATCGATCCGGTTCTGTCCCGCGAACTGTTTATTCGCCATGCGCTGGTCGAAGGCGACTGGCAGACTCGCCACGCCTTTTTCCGCGCCAACCTGAAACTGCGTGAGGAAGTGGAGGAGCTGGAGCATAAGTCCCGCCGTCGCGATATTCTGGTGGATGACGAGACGCTGTTTACCTTTTACGATCGGCGTATTCCGCATGAAGTTGTCTCGGCACGCCATTTCGACAGCTGGTGGAAGCAGGCGAGCCGTGAAGAGCCGGAGCGGCTGAATTTCGCTAAAGAGATGCTGATTAAAGAGGGTGCTAACGACGTCAGCAAGCTCGATTACCCGAACTTCTGGCAGCAGGGCAATCTTAAACTGCGTCTGAGTTATCAGTTCGAGCCGGGAACGGATGCGGACGGAGTGACGGTACATATTCCGCTGCCGTTGCTGAATCAGGTTGAAGAGGGCGGCTTTGAGTGGCAGATCCCCGGCCTGCGCCGTGAGTTGATTATTGCCCTGATCAAATCGCTGCCAAAACCGGTGCGCCGTAATCTGGTACCAGCACCTAACTATGCTGAAGCATTTTTAGGCCGCGTTACGCCGCTGGCGCTGCCCCTGCTGGAAGCGCTGGAGCGCGAGTTCCGGCGCATGACCGGCATCACCATTGATCGGGAGGCCTGGCAGTGGGATCAGGTGCCCGATCACCTTAAAATCACCTTCCGGGTAGTGGATGAAAACAACCGCAAGCTGAATGAGGGGCGCGACCTTGCCGCACTCAAGCTGCAGCTGAAAGGCAAGGTGCAGGAGACGCTGTCGCTGGTGGCGGATGACGGGCTGGAACAGAGCGGGCTGCATATCTGGAGCTTTGGCGATCTGCCCGACCATTTCGAGCAAAAGCGCGGTAATTACAGCATGAAGGCCTGGCCTGCGCTGGTGGATGAAAAGGATAGCGTCGCCATCCGGCTGTTTGATTCTCAACACGAGCAGAGGAAAGCGATGTGGCGCGGGCAGCGCCGTTTGCTGCTGCTGAATATCCCGTCGCCGATTAAATATCTGCATGAAAAGCTGCCGAACAAAGCCAAGCTGGGGCTCTACTTTAACCCTTACGGCAAGGTGCTGGATCTGATTGATGACTGCATCGCCTGCGGCGTGGATAAGCTGATTGCTGAACATGGCGGTCCAAGCTGGCAGGAAGCGGGTTTTGCAGCCCTGCACGAAAAAGTACGCGCAGAGCTGAACGATACAGTGGTTGATATTGCGAAAAAGGTGGAGCAGATCCTCACTGCGGTCTTCAACATCAACAAGCGACTGAAAGGGCGCGTGGATATGACCATGGCGCTGGCCCTCTCTGATATCAAAGCGCAGATGTCCGGGCTGGTCTACAAAGGGTTTGTGACCCAGAACGGCTGGAAGCGTCTTTCAGATACGCTACGTTACCTGAACGCGATTGAACGCCGTCTGGAAAAGCTGCCGGTCGATCCGCACAGCGATCGTGCCAGAATGCTGAAGGTGGAGAACATACAGCAGGCGTGGAACACCTGGTACAACAAGCTGCCGCCGCTTCGCCGTGAGGATGAAGATGTGAAAGATGTCCGCTGGATGATTGAGGAGCTTCGCGTCAGCTACTTCGCCCAGCAGCTTGGTACGCCCTATCCGGTTTCAGAGAAGCGTATCCAGCAGGCAATGGATGAGATCGTAGTATAACGGCAAGCTAAACGTTGATCGCAAAAAGGCAGCAGATTTTCATCTGCTGCCTTTTTTTACATGCCGCGTAAATAGCCGACGCGCTGTGGTATTGGTAAATACAGCCGCGCCGCATGGCTGCATAAGAGCAGAAGGTATTACGCTCTGGTGTTTATTCCTGCGCTAACGCTTCCAGATTATCGCGAAACGCGGTGACGGCGATGGCGCGGTTATCCGCCTGATAGCGATCTTTAGCCGCCGGCGCCGAGCTTTGCACGGCAATCAGCTGCCAGACGTTATCCACCTGCAACAGTAGCGGCGATCCGCTGTCACCGGGTAACGTATCGCACTGGTGCGACAGCACCCCTTTCTGCGCCCATCCGGTCACCAGACAGTTGCTGTGAGAGTAGAGCGTTTCAAGGTGATCCAGCGGGTAGCCTGCCTGCGTCACTTTGCGATCTTCTGCTTTCAGCGCGGCAGTTAAATCGCTGCGGCTGCCGTCGAACAGCGGGATGGGGGTAATACCCGAGGGCGGATTATGTAATATCACCAGGCCATAATCGTAAGGCGCGGCGGAAGAGGGCACGATCCAGCCGTCGCCGTCAGCTTTCAGCTTATGACCTAATTCAGCATCGACACGTGTTTCAATATCATGAATTTCGTAACGCCAGTGGCCTTTATTGGTTGAAATAAAGCGCAGGGCGATAGCTTTGTCTATTTTACCCGGTGGCGCCAACAGACAGTGGCCGGCGGTCAGCACCAGGTGGGCCGAGATCAGCGTGGCGCTACAGAGATTGCCGCTGGCGGTTTCCAGTTGACCAATAGCCTCCCAGGGTTGGCTGGCGGTATCAGCCACCGCTTTTCGATCGTCATGACCAAAGAAGAGCGTTTTGACATCAGCTGCGCTCGGACTTTCATCATCATCGTCAGCATGGGAATAAAAAGAACAGGCTAAGCATCCAATTAAAAAAACAGCTGTCAGGCGCATGTTTCTCTCTGAGTGGAGAATGAAGAGTAAGGGTTAACCACGGCGTGATAATAACTATAGACGGATAGCGGTAAAAAAGGGAGTTTAATTTGGAATATCAGCACGCTACGCAAGTTAAAGATAAAAGCTGGCGGCAATAACCCCGCAGACGATCATAAAGCCCAGGATAATTTCGAATAAATAGCGGCGTACCATCATCCGATCTCCAGGAAAGAAACACCCGGAATAATCCGGGTGTTTGTATTAAATCATGTTGAGGGGGGAGCCAGGCTCCCGCTTCATTAATTACGCTTTAGGCGCAGCGGCTTTCTTAGCCATTTTCTTGTGGTGTACTTTTTTAGCTGCCTGAGCTTTCTGTGCTACTGGCTTAGCGGCTTTCTTGTGGTGCACTTTTTTAGCTGCCTGAGCTTTCTGCGCTACTGGCTTAGCGGCTTTCTTGTGGTGCACTTTTTTAGCTGCCTGAGCTTTCTGCGCTACTGGCTTAGCTGCTTTTTTGTGATGCACTTTTTTAGCAGCCTGGGCTTTCTGCTCTGCCGGTTTTTTAGCGGCTTTTTTGTGGTGCTTTTTAGCAGCCTGGGCTTTCTGTACGGCGGCTTTATGATGTTTTTTGTGGTGCGTGGTCGCTTTTGCCGGAGCAGCGGTGGTAGCAGTTGCGGCTGGAGCAGCGGTAGTCTCCGCAGCGAAAGCCATTGAAGAGATACCCATTGCAGCGGCTACAACCAGAGCAAATAATTTTTTCATTGCAAAACCCTCAAATGTTTAGTTCATGTATCAGCCCACTGCGGGGCCGGTAGAGCAACTATATGAGAAGGCGTGAGGGCTTTCAGTGAGTGATTGGTATCGGCGTGTAACGGATTGTACAACCGGGAAGAGCAGGCGGGATCGCCTGCTCTTAAGGGGATCAATAACCGTTAAGGTAGCGGTTTTCCAGATGCTGGCGGAAATAAGCAGGGTTGAGATCTTCGCCGGTCGCGTTCTCCATCAGCTGACGGGTGCTGAAACGGCTGCCGTGCTGCCAGATGTTTTGCTGCAGCCACGCAAATACCGGCTCCAGATTGCCCTCGCGCAGCAGTTCGTCGACCTGCGGCAGCGCTTTTTTCACGCTCTGGAAGAGCTGTGCGGCATACATCGCTCCCAGCGTGTAGGTAGGGAAGTAACCAAATGCGCCATCGGTCCAGTGAATATCCTGCATGCAGCCGTCGCGGTAGTTGCCAGTGGTATCCAGCCCCAGCAGCGCCTGCATTTTTTCCTGCCACAGGGCAGGAATGTCGTCGACCTCAATATCCCCGGCAATCAGCGCACGTTCAATTTCATAGCGCAGAATAATATGGGCCGGATAGCTCACCTCGTCCGCGTCGACGCGGATCAGGCCCGGCTTCACCCGCTGGTTCAGAGCGATAAAGTTAGACTCTTCCAGCGCAGGGCCGTCGCCAATCAGCAGCTTAACCTGCGGCAGGATCAGGCTGAGGAAATCGGCGCTGCGTCCAAGCTGTTTTTCAAAGAACAGACTCTGGGATTCATGGATCGCCGTCGAACGCGCCAGCGAAACCGGCTGGCCTGCCCACTGCTTCGGCAGATTCTGCTCATAGCGCGCGTGGCCCGTTTCGTGGATCACGCCCATCATGGCGCTGATAAATTCATTCTCGTTATAACGCGTGGTAATGCGAACATCTTCCGGCACGCCGCCGCAGAAGGGGTGCGCACTGACGTCAAGCCGCCCGGCGTTAAAGTCAAAACCGAGCTGCTTCATGATCGCCAGGCCAAGCTGCTTTTGCGACTCTACGGCAAAAGGCCCGACCGGGACGTCCACGGTTTCCTGCGCCTGTTTCTCTACGATACGTTGCAGTAAATCTGGCAGCCAGGCTTTGATGTCGCCGAAGGTTTTATCCAGCTTCGCACTGGTCATGCCCGGCTCATAAATATCGAGCAGCGCATCGTAGCGCGAGCAGCCGTTGGCCTGAGAGCGGATTTCCGCTTCCTGGCGGCTGAGTTTGACCACCTCTTTCAGGTTCGCTGAAAAACCCTGCCAGTCATTGGCGGGCCGCTGCTGGCGCCAGGCGTGTTCACAACGCGAACCGGCCACGGATTTCGCTTCCACCAGCGAGGCGGGAAGCAGGGCGGCCTGCTGCCAGGCGCGGCGCATCTCAAACAGGTTGGTGCGTTCAACGTCGTTTAAAGAAGCCTGTTCCGCTTCATTCAGCCACTCTCCCACCTCTTTTGCCGTCAGGATTTCATGCTGCAGCACGCTGAGTTCAGCAAGGGCCGCCCCCCGGGCGCTGCTGCCGCCGGGCGGCATCATGGTCATCATATCCCAGCCGGTAATGGCGGCAAGATGGCCAAAGCGTGAAAGGCGGGTGAAGGTACGGGTTAAGTTAGCGTAGGCAGTTGACATGAGGCTCCCTGGAAAGTTTTTGCGCTGTCAGGCAGCGCCTGTAGAGGATGATAAGGGTAAATCAACAGGCCAGCAAAAGCGAACGCTGGCACCGCCGAGCGGGCTGGCATCAATTAACACATAGCCATTAAAGGCCTGGGCGACAGAGTGAACAATCGCCAGACCAAGACCGCACCCGCCGGTGGCGCGGTCACGGCTGGGGTCGAGGCGTACAAAGGGTTCAAATACCCGCTCCCGCTCGTCCGGCGGAATGCCCGGTCCGTCATCCTCCACCTGCAGGCAGGCGGTATTGCCATCAAACCAGAGGCTGACGCGCAGCCGTTCACTGGCGTAGCGCAACGCATTGTTCACCAGATTGTCCAGCACGCGTTCCATCAGGCGGGTATCGGCAACGCCCGTGTTATGCCGTTGCGGCATATCAAGGTCAATCGTAAAGTCAGGGTGGAGGGTGCGGATATCGTCAAGCCGCTCCTGCAGCCATTCAGCCAGATCCAGAGAGTGAAGGTTAAGATCGACTTTGGGCCGGTCGAGCCGCGCATAGGTCAGCAACTCTTCGATCAGTGATTCAAGCTGACCAATATCGCGATTCAGGGCCGCAGCCTCACTCTCCGTTAAGTTATCGCTCATCTCCAGCCGGTAGCGCAACCGCACCAGCGGGGTGCGCAGCTCGTGAGCAATCCCGTCAATCAGCTGTTTTTTACTGGCCACCAGGGTGTTGATATTGTCCGCCATCTGGTTAAAGGCCACGCCAAGCCGCAGCAGGCTGGAGGCGCTGTCAAAATGGATGCGCTCGTTAAGATGCCCCTGACCAAAACGCTGGGCGGCCGTTTCCAGTCGCAGCATATCTTTCCAGTGCGGCCGCATCCAGATGAACACCGGCAGCGCCAGCGAAATACCGATAAAAGCCAGCAGCACGATATCCAGAATGCGCATCTCATGCAGGAAAAACAGATAGGGGATTGGGCCTACCGCCAGCACATAGTGGCTGCGGGGGATATGCTGAAGAAAAGTGTACTCATCGTCCAGCGCCACTATCTCACCGGCGCGCAGGTGCCGCAGGGTAACGGGATCGAGCTGATATTTGCTCATCGGTTCAATATGCAGCTTAAACGAAAGGTTCAGCTCCAGATTATCGATGGTCTTATTCCAGTCGCGCGGCGGGATCTCACGCAGCTCGCTGCGCATCAGATAGAGCGAGCTTTTCATCAGATCGTCCATCGACTGTCGTCCGGCCCGTTCGGCGGTGAATTTGTACACCAGGCCAACCAGCATCGCCATTACGAGAAAGCAGACAAACAGCAAAAGATAGAACTGGATAAAGAGTTTTTTCATTTTGCGTCCCACGCATGGGGAGCGAAGAGGTAGCCTTTGTTACGGATGGTTTTGATGCGATAGGGTTCAGTGGCGCTATCCAGCAGTTTTTTACGCAGTCGGGAGATAGCCACGTCGATACTGCGATCCAGGCCATCGTAGCTGACGCCGCGCAGGGTTTTTAACAGCGCATCACGATTCAGGATCGAACCAGCGTGGGTGGCCAGCTCCCACAGCAGGTCAAAATCGGCGGTGGAAAGGGCAATGACCTCACTGCCGAGCGTGACTTGCCGGTTGACCGGATCCACAGAGAGCGTGCCAAAACGGAGCGCGTTCTGTCCCGCCACTTTAGGCGCAATTTCATCGCTCTGGCTGCTGCTGCCAGCCTGACGCAAATGCAGCCGTAAACGTGCCAGCAGCACAGCCGGCGGGGTGGTTTTCAGAATGTAGTCGTTAGCGCCCATTTCAAGAGAGAGAATATGATTCATGTCGCTGTCCAGCGAGGTCAGCAGCACGATGGGGCCAGACCAGGTTTGACCGGCGCGCAAATCACGGCAGAGCGTCATGCCATCTTTGCCGGGTAGCATAATATCCAGCATCACTAAATCTGGTCGGGCTGCCGCAATCGTTGCTTCAGCTCGATCGCCACGGCTCTCAACAATCACTTCAATATCATGACGGTTCAGGTAGGCAGCAATCAGTTCGCCAACCTCCTGGTCATCTTCAACGAATACAATTTTGTTCATAGCGCTGTTTTTCTGTGAGGAGAGGGCAAGATTACTCTTTGTTAAACTTAACTACTATTACCCGCCGCGAAATAACGTCAGATGTATAGTATAAGCACCCTTATTTATGCCATTATAGCCGCCGGCCTGCCGGGGCAGCCCGCGAGGACTAATCATCAGAGAAAGGAGAGTAAGAGTGTCTGATAAAAAGCTGGCTTCTGCCGGGCACAGTGACTATATCTGCCTCAATTATATCGATTTCCTCGCTGCTTCCTGTAAAAAGCGCTGGAGTTTTGTCGACGCTATCTATGGCGTGTTGCCTATCTTTGGCGTGGTCACCAGGAACTCCCGCAATTTGCCCCAGGCGCCATCAGAACGGTTGAAAGCCCTCGCGTTACAAATCATCTCTACTCAGGTCAGTGACGAAATCAACATCGCCCGACTGATAACGCTGGCTGAACAACAACATATCGAAAAGTTTGATATTCTGCTGCCCTATACGCTCTCAGAGCCGCAGCTTGATCTCGTCCGTCAGGAGTACGTTAAACCCCTTACTCTTCAGCAGCATGATGACCGACTGACGGTCAGCATTCCCGCCTGGTCGCATTAACACCGCCTTATCCCATCAGCATTCCGGGCCGGTCGCAGCAGTATGATGACCGCCTGACGGTCACCATCCCTGCCTTTTCGCACTACCGCAGCAGTACCCACAACGCCGGTGCCATTCCCACCACCAGCAGCGCCATCGAACCTTTTTCCAGCATGCTGAGTTTCTCCACGCCTCGTCCACCCCGACGGGCAAACAGGAACAGCATCATGCCGGGCGCGTAAAGCACCACGGAAAGCAGCAAATGCAGAGGCCCGGAAGCGTAAAGCAGCCAGAGGCCGTAAGCGCTGGCACCGCAGGCGATAGCCATCACGCCAGGGCGTTCAAGCGATTTGGCCACCTTAAACAGATAAGCACCCACCAGGAAATAGGGCACCAGAATCATCTCCGAGGCGATAGTCAGCAGCGTGTTGTAGTCTGAACCGGTCAGCCAGATGAGCACCAGGCAGAGCTGAACACTGCCGTTGGTCAGCCAGAGCGAGGCAGCGGGGGCACCGCGGGCATTTTGTCGGGCCAGCGAACGAGGAAACGCACCCTGATCTGCGGCAAGCAGGGGCACTTCTGCCGCCATAATTGTCCAGCTCAGATAGGCACCACAAACCGAGACCACCAGGCCAACGGCGATGATCAGATTGCCCCAGGAGCCGATCAGACGGGTCATTAACCCAGCCATTGAGGGATTACGCATCTCTGCCAGTTCTGCGCGCGGCACAATCCCCAGCGACAGTAGCGTGACCAGCAGATAAACGATCAGCGCCGCGATCACCGCCAGCATCGTCGCTCGCCCCACATCCCTTTTGTTGCGGGCGCGAGCCGATACCACCACCGCACCCTCGACGCCAATAAACACCCATAACGTTATCAGCATGGTGTCTTTCACCTGCTGCCAGACGGGTTTACCCAGCGCCAGTCCGTTGAAATCAAAACGGAAACGGTCGTAGTTAAACGCCAGCAGCGCCAGCACTACAAACAGACCCAGTGGGATAAGTTTGCCCAGCGTCGCCACGATATTAATGCTGGCTGCGGTTTGTACTCCCCGCAACACCAGCCAGTGAACCAGCCACAGCAGCAGAGAGGCGCCCAGCATCGCCTGCCAGGTATTGCCATCACCAAACACCACATGACCCGGGGAGTCGGTAAAGAAGCTCAGCGCAGAAAAAACGATGACCAGATAGGAGACGTTAGCAATGACCGCACAGAGCCAGTAACCCCAGGCGGAGCAGAAGCCGACAAGCTCACCAAATCCGGCTCTGGCATAGGTGAATATGCCGCCGTCCAGCTCTGGCTTCAGCCGCGTCAGCAGCAGCAAAGCGAGCGATAGCAGAATAATGCCGCCTCCCGTAATGGCCCAGCCAATCAGCAGGGCGGCCGGGCTGGCTACCATCGCCATATTTTGCGGCAGACTGAAAACGCCTGCGCCGAGCATTGAACTGAGCACCAGCGCGGTAAGGGCAGTAAGGCCTAATTTTTTGTCCAAAGAAAGGTCCCAATAGCAGAATAAAAAACCAAACCAATGGTAAACCTTCGCTTTTCATGCCGGGAAAGGGCGAGTGAGATGAAGGAATACCCTGAAGTCGGCGGCGATTCTACGGAGTGAGAACGGGAGATGCAATGCGATTAGCGAGGATTGTGAGTGGTTATGCAAAATAACCGCCTTCACTATGCAAAAGAGCAGGGACGGCGGGCGCCGTCCCTGAAGAATTACTTAAAGAGGTCTGCGGAGACGGTAAGGTTACCCCCGCTCTGATTAGACCACTGGCGGGTAACGTGGTAGTACTTCGCGCCTTTTTTAATGGCGGCCTGACCTACAGCTTCAGACACCTCTGTAGGCGTACCGAAGTGGCCGGTAAAGGTGACGCTGTCAAACGGCTGCATCTGTGCTGCCGTAATGGCGTTAACTTCCTGCACGCTTTTGCCGTCCGGCGTTTTAATGGTGTAACGCTGACCAGAAGAAGACTGCGTTTCAAAGAAACGACCTACGTTAGCGCTTGGGGTTTCTGAAGAAGCCACGCCCGGGATCTGTACGGTTTTCGCCGCAGCGCCGCCGGCAGCCAGCGCCGCTTTACCAGCCTGAGAATCGGCCGGGATCAGATCGGGAGACTGAACTTTACGCTCTTTCGCGTCAGCCTTATAAATGTAGGCAGTGATGTACTGGTTGCCGCCGCTGTTAGCATCGACCTGGCGAATGATATAGAAGGAAGCCGCATCTTTAGCTTTTGCCGCTTTGGTAATAGCGTCATTCACTTCCGGCTGGCTGCGGTAGAAACCACTAATCGAAACCGTATCGAACGGTTCAAGTTTGTAGGCTTCTGCCTTTTTCAATTCGCGTATACCATTAATGATACGATCATCCGATGGCGCCGCTTTGGGTGCATCCGCATGATAGAGATCTGCCACTACGCGCCAGTTCCCGCCGTTTCCGTTGGTATCAGAGATATTCTGAATGTAATAAGAAGCCGCGCCCATTTCATCGGCACGTTTTGACACCGCTGCGCTGGCGTCATTGATAGCATTAAAACGACCGGAAACCGCAATACGATCAAACGGTTTCAGCGAGGCCGCTTTTTCCGGGGCCAGCTCCTGTGCCGCAAAAGCGGAGAGTGATGTCAGTGACAGCAGGGCTGATGCCAGAAGGGTGTTCTTCAGCTTCATAAAAATAATCCTTCGCCTTACGCAAAAAATGAGTACGAAAACGTGCTGGACTCTTGATGTGTAACAGATTAGCTGCCGATTATTACATGTAATAATGCCTGCTGTCTCAGCCATTTTGAGTCATCAATCGCGCTTCGCTTTGCCGGAGAGCTTAACAGTATTAATAAATTGTTAAATTACGCTGTTAGCGCGCCGCTTACCACTTAAGCTGGTTATTGATACCACTAATAAAGTTAATTCATTGTTAAATAGTGTTTTTTCTATTTCATTAATTGGTTAATGCGCTTTTTTAGCCAGCAGATTATGCGCTAATATCAAATAAATTCAGCCTCAACGTGCTGCTTTTGCCGCTTGCCTCTGAATTATTATATGAAAAGTTGCGAACCTTCCCGCAGTGGCTGGATCGCAGCACATATTTTCAGTAGGTTATAAACAGTTTGAAACAGTTCCTGTCGCGGTCATCCGGGCCGTGACAGTCAGGACCAACCATCAAATTACCTCTGATGAAAGGGAATATTATGCTAATTGGAATAACCAAAGAGCGGTTGCCCAACGAAGCCCGGGTTGCCGCAACGCCAAAAACGGTAGAGCAGCTGCTGGGACTTGGTTTTACCGTCGCGATAGAACGCGACGCGGGGAAACTGGCGAGCTTTGATGATGCCGCTTATGCCGCAGCAGGTGCCACGCTGGTGGATACCGCCACCGTCTGGCAGTCAGACATCATTCTGAAGGTCAATGCGCCCGATGAAGAAGAGATTGCCTTAACCCGTGAGGGCAGCACGCTGGTCAGCTTTATCTGGCCTGCGCAGAATCCCGATTTACTGGAAAAGCTGGCGGCCCGCAAGGTCACCGTGATGTCCATGGATGCGGTGCCCCGTATCTCCCGCGCACAGTCACTGGATGCCTTAAGTTCAATGGCCAACATTGCCGGTTATCGCGCGATTGTTGAGGCAGCCCATGAGTTTGGCCGTTTCTTTACCGGGCAAATCACCGCCGCAGGCAAAGTACCGCCAGCAAAAGTGATGGTGATTGGCGCGGGCGTAGCTGGCCTTGCGGCGATCGGCGCAGCAGGCAGTCTTGGTGCTATCGTCCGTGCTTTTGATACCCGTCCGGAAGTTAAAGAGCAGGTCCAGAGCATGGGCGCCGAATTCCTGGAGCTCGATTTTGAAGAGGAAGCGGGCAGCGGCGACGGCTATGCAAAAGTGATGTCAGAAGCCTTTATCAAAGCTGAGATGGCGCTGTTTGCCGCACAGGCAGAAGAAGTGGACATCATCGTCACCACCGCGCTGATCCCGGGTCGGCCCGCACCGAAGCTGATTACTGCCGAAATGGTGGCTTCGATGAAGCCTGGCAGCGTGATTGTCGATCTGGCGGCGCAAACCGGCGGCAACTGTGAACTCACGGTAGCCGATCGGGTGACCACTACCGACAACGGCGTAAAAATTATCGGCTATACCGATCTGCCAAGTCGCCTGCCTACCCAGTCTTCACAGCTCTACGGCACTAACCTTGTCAATCTGCTGAAGCTGCTCTGTAAAGAGAAAAACGGTGAAATCAGCGTTGATTTCGACGATGTGGTAATTCGCGGCGTGACGGTTATTCGTGACGGCGAAGTCACCTGGCCTGCGCCACCGATTCAGGTCTCTGCAGCCCCTAAAGCGGCGCCAGCAGCAGCAAAAATGGTCGAGAAAGAGGAGAAAAAACCCGCCTCTCCGTTCCGCAAGTACGCACTGTTTGCGCTGGCGATCATCCTCTTTGGCTGGTTCGCCAATGCGGCTCCCGCCGCCTTCCTCTCTCACTTTACGGTGTTCGCGCTCTCCTGCGTAGTGGGTTACTACGTGGTCTGGAACGTGAGTCATGCATTGCATACGCCGCTGATGTCGGTAACCAATGCGATCTCCGGGATTATCGTGGTCGGCGCGGTGCTGCAAATCGGACACGGCGGCTGGGTCAGCTTCCTGTCATTTATCGCGGTGCTGATTGCCAGTATCAATATTTTCGGTGGCTTCACCGTAACTCAGCGCATGCTGAAAATGTTTCGTAAGAACTAAGGGGTAATCAATGTCTGGCGGATTAGTGACTGCAGCATACATTGTTGCCGCAATTCTTTTTATATGCAGCCTGGCTGGGTTGTCAAAACATGAAACTTCTAAACAGGGCAACCTGTTTGGCATGAGCGGGATGGCTATCGCGCTGCTGGCTACCCTGCTGGGTCCCGACAGCGGCAACGTTGGCTGGGTACTGGCGGCGATGGTTATTGGCGGCGCCATCGGCACCCGGCTGGCGAAAAAGGTCGAAATGACCGAAATGCCTGAGCTGGTTGCGGTGCTGCACAGCTTTGTTGGTCTGGCCGCGGTGCTGGTGGGCTTTAACAGCTATCTCGATCACGCCCCTGGCATGGAGAGCGTGCTGGAAAATATCCACCTTACCGAAGTGTTTGTCGGGATCTTTATTGGCGCGGTGACCTTCACCGGATCGCTGGTGGCGTTTGGTAAGCTGCGCGGGAAGATCTCCTCCCGTCCGCTGATGCTGCCGCATCGTCATAAGCTGAATCTGCTCGCGCTGGTTGTCTCACTGTGCCTGCTGATCGCCTTTGTGCGTACGGAGAGCGTTGGCGTACAGGTCTTTGCTCTGCTGATTATGACGCTGATTGCGCTGGCCTTCGGCTGGCATCTGGTCGCCTCCATTGGCGGCGCAGATATGCCGGTAGTGGTCTCTATGCTGAACTCCTATTCAGGTTGGGCGGCGGCGGCGGCAGGCTTTATGCTCAGCAACGATCTGCTGATTGTCACCGGCGCGCTGGTGGGGTCAAGCGGGGCAATTCTCTCCTACATTATGTGTAAGGCGATGAACCGCTCGTTTATCAGCGTGATCGCCGGTGGCTTTGGCACCGACAGCAGTTCAACCGGTGAAACCGATGAAGTGGGCGAGCACCGCGAGATTGATGCGCAGGGCACGGCAGAGCTGCTGAAAAACTCCAGCACGGTGATCATCACGCCGGGCTACGGTATGGCGGTAGCGCAGGCTCAGTATCCGGTAGCCGAAATTACCGAGAAGCTGCGTGCACGTGGCATCAAGGTTCGCTTTGGCATCCATCCCGTTGCCGGTCGTCTGCCGGGTCACATGAACGTCCTGCTGGCTGAGGCGCGTGTTCCTTACGATATCGTGCTGGAAATGGATGAAATCAACGAAGACTTCAGCGAAACGGATACGGTTCTGGTGATCGGCGCGAATGACACGGTTAACCCGGCCGCGCAGGAAGATCCGCGCAGTCCAATCGCTGGAATGCCAGTGCTGGAAGTGTGGAAGGCGCAGAACGTGGTGGTGTTTAAACGCTCTATGAATACCGGCTATGCCGGTGTGCAAAATCCGCTGTTCTTTAAAGAGAACACGCAGATGCTGTTCGGCGATGCAAAAGCAACCGTCGACGCCATTCTGAAGGCGTTATAAAAATAAACCCCACCGATACGGTGGGGTTTATGCATGAACGGGGTCGGCTAAGCCGGCCTTTTTATTTTCTGCCGGCTGGCTCAGTCGTCTTCGTCATCATCCAGTTCGACCGGAGAGGTAAATCCGTCTGGTTTGATCGCCAGCAGATCGCAGCGCAGATGGTCGATAACCTGTTCTGCGGTATTGCCGAGGAAAGCTGCCGAGAGACCAGTTCGTCCTATAGTCCCTAATACCACCACGCCCGCATCAAGATGCTCCGCCAGGTTCGGGATCACCTCTTCCGGCAACCCTTTGTCCACATGGGTAAATTTCTCATCAATGCTGAATTTCTGCCGTAACGCTTTCATCGCCAGCAGATGCTGACCGCGGATGGCATCGTTATAGACGCTGGGATCAAAGTCGGGCAGTTCAATGGCGATATTGATTGGCGTAATCGGGTAAGCGCCGACCAGATGCACCTCCGTATGATTAACCATATCAGCCAGCTCCAGCGTCTCTTTCACCAGCTTGGTGTTCAGCGGATCGTGATGCGGCTCTTCGCTGGCCAGGTTCACGGCGACAACGGCGCGCCCACCTTCGGGCCAGGGTTGGTCTTTCACCATCCAGACAGGGCAGGGGCATTTGCGCAGCAGGTGCCAGTCGGTTGGGGTGAAGACCACCGCCTGCAGGCGGTCATGCTGGTGCGCCATTTTCAGCACCAGGTCATAACGGCCATTCAGCACTTCCTGGATAATCGCCTCGTAGGGGCGGTTATGCCAGATAACCTTGATATCAATCTCCACGCCCGCATCCAGGTAAGACTGAGCCTGGTCGCGGATCCACTCGGTACGCTGGCTGACCACCCCTTTGCGCATGGTGGTTCGCTCGGCGGGGGAAAGCAGGGTGGTCATCTCATAGGAAAAATCATAGATAGGCAGAAAGGCCGTGATCCGACCGCCGAGGCGCTGGTTCAGATAGACAGCACGGCGGAGCGCTGGCTGGTCATCCTGCTGCGGATCGACAGCCACGAGAATATTTTGATATTTAGCCATAACGGGATCTCCATACGCTGGTTAGCTTAAAGATAGCCCAATCAGAGGCCGCGCAGAAGGAAAAAGTTATAGCTGGATCAATATTATAACTAATAATAAGCAGACTATTTACGGCGGCTCAGTGGCAGCAGGGAAAGGGAAAAGAGAACCGGGATTTTATGGCAGGCTTTATCATGGAGGTTTCAGAAAAACATTGCCGGAAAGCGCATGAAGGGGAGAAAACCGGGCTAACAGCGTAACCCGGTTATCAGGGATCAGGCGATGGCGCGGCTCTGGCCAGCCAGCTGCGACAGCACATCGTGATCTTCAATGGTGATGTACTTGCCTTTCACGGCCAGCATCCCACTTTTCTGGAAACGGCCCAGCAGGCGGCTGATGGTTTCAACTGTTAAGCCCAGATAGTTACCGATGTCCCCGCGGGTCATGGTCAGCCTGAACTCACGCGGTGAAAAGCCGCGTTCAGCAAAGCGACGGGAGAGGCCATAAATAAAGGCTGCCAGACGCTCTTCCGCGTTTTTCTTGGAGAGTAACAGGATCATCTCCTGATCGCCCTTAATCTCGCCGCTCATTAAACGCATCATCTGCTGACGCAGGCTGGGCATTTTGCCTGAGAGATCGTCCAGGGTTTCAAACGGGATTTCGCAAACCATCGCCGTCTCCAGCGCCTGCGAGAAGCTCGGGTGCTGACCGCCATTAATGGCATCAAACCCTACCAGGTCACCCGCAAGGTGGAAACCGGTAATCTGTTCATCACCCTGCTCGGTAATGGTGTAGCTCTTGATGGTCCCGGAGCGGATGGCGTACAGCGACTTCAGTTCATCCCCAGCTTTAAACAGCGTCTGGCCTTTCTGGATCGGCTTTTTGCGTTCGATAATATTGTCCAGCTGATCAAGCTCATGCTCGTTCAGCGTGAAGGGAATACAGAGCTGGCTGATGCTGCAATCCTGACAGTGAATAGCACAACCGCCAGACTGAATACGTCTGTTGATAACACGCTTTTCCGGGATCATAGTGATACGCTCGAGTGATTATTGATTGGGGTCAATTTTACAATTTTTTGTTAACGAAGGGAACTGATCCGAGCAGTTTTAGGCACATAAAAAGCAGGGATGCTGTTCTGCTGCCAGCATCCCGTTGAAAATAATGACTTTAGTTAACTTTATGATTTGTTATCCGCAGTAATCACCGCAGAGCAGGGCTTTATTTTACTTTTTTCTGAAAGACGGGCAGGTTGCTCTACTTTGATGATCAGCGTGAGAATACCTGCCACCAGGTATAAGCCGGTATAGGTCCAGACTACCCCGACGATATCAAAGAACGGCAAAACGACTGAGGCGATGGCTGGCGCAAGGAAGTTACTTAACCCGGCGGAGAGGTTATAAATAGAGATAGCCGCGCCTTTGTGTTCAGGCTCCAGCACCGGGAAAACAGCCGTCATCGGTACAAAGGCCGCCACCGTGATCCCCAGCATCACGGCGGGTATCATCGCAACCCAGTAGTTGTGCCCGAAGGTCACCGGCAGATAGTAGAATGCCAGGCTGGAGAGGGCGCAGCCCAGGCAGCCAAACCAGCGCACCTGGCGGATCCAGCCGATATATTCGCCCAGCACGCCCCACATGATATTGGTGAAAATGGTGACAAAAAAGAAGACTGCCCAGATTTGCAGCCATTCCGACATGGTAAAGCCCAGCCGGCCAACAAACAGCATCGGCATCACTACCGCAAAGCCAAACAGCGACAGGGTATTAATGATCCTGATCAGACAGGCGAGGAAGATATTGCGGTTAGTAAAGAGGATGGTGACCGCTCTGGAGAGTTCGGTGAACTTCTCCCGGTTCGTCAGGTTAGCCTTTTCGCTCTCTCCACCCACATTACGCAACAGCGTCATCGCCATCACGCCTCCCACCACCACCCACGCAATCGCAAACCACAGCGTGCCGGTTTCGCCAATCCAGGGAATGGTAAAACTGGGCAGATAGCTCCCCACGCAGCCAATGCCGACAGAGTACATGGCCCAGAACCAGCCCATAGCCGAGGAGAGCTGATGTTTCGGCACGTTCTGTACCACCAGCATCACGAAGGAGTAGATAAAGAGCGGATAGGCGAGCCCGCGAATGCCGTAGAACAGCAGCATCAGCGGATAGTTACGCATGCCGAGTCCCAGCGTCATAAACAGGATATGCATCACTACCCACAGAATAAACCCGATCCGCATGGCGCGCTGAGGAGTAATAATTTCCGCTACCACGCCGGAACTCCAGGCTGCCAGCGCCGCGGCAGCACCATAAATCGTAAAGACCAGCGCAGATTGCGCGGGGGTAAACCCTAAATCTGTAATGTGTTTTGACAGGAACGCCATTTCAAACCCATCACCGCTCATAAACATGGCGATGGCGATATAACCCCAGATTAAAGAGATGGGGAGGCCGAACCAGTTTTTTGCTGATTTCATCTTATTTCCTTAAGGGCAGCCGGATGACAGTTGTCTCCGGAGGGGATTAAAAGCCGAGTGCGCGAGCCTCACGCTGTTGTTGGTAAAGCAGCCGGAACCAGGCGAGCCGTCTTTGCAGCGAGTGATGGCGACCAGCATCGGGAAGATAGCGCCTGAGCACCGGCGGTTTCTGGCAAACCTCAGCCTCATCACCGCCATCAGCCAGCCATCCCAGCCTGGCGGCACCGAGCGCGCCGCCCGCTTCGCCGCCCTGATGGGTAACGATGGATATATTGAGCACGTCGGCCATCAGCTGCGCCCACCATGGACTGCGAGCGCCGCCGCCAATCAGCGAACAGCTCGCCAGTGAGGTGCCTGTTTCCTGCAGCACTTTCAGTCCGTCCGCTATGCCAAAGGTCACTCCCTCCAGAACGGCATAAGCCAGCGAGGCGCGCTGGGTAGTGTGCGTTAATCCATAAAAGGCACCGGTTGCCTGCGGATCGTTGTGCGGCGTCCTTTCCCCCGACAGATAAGGCAGGAACAGCGGGGCGCTGTTGCAGTCAGCCTGACTTAGCGTCGCCACTTCCGAGAGCAGCGTGGTTTCCGATGCGCCGAGCAGATCACACAGCCAGCGCAGGCCGCTGGCAGCAGTCAGCATCACGCTCATCTGATGCCAGCGGTGGGGTAACGCGTGGCAGAAAGCGTGTACCGCCGATCCCGGATTGGGGCGAAAGCGATCGTTCACGGTAAACAGCACGCCCGATGTTCCCAGAGAGATAAACGCATCACCCGGATCCACTGCGCCAATTCCCACAGCGCTGGCCGCATTGTCACCGCCGCCACCGGCAATAATCACCTCCTCGCTCAGTCCCCACTGGCGGGCCAGTTCGGCCCTGAGCTTGCCGGCAGGCTCTGAACCTTCAACCAGCCGCGGCATCTGGTCTCGGCTCAGGCCGCAGGCGGATAACAGCGTGTCAGACCAGTCACGCTTCGCCACGTCCAGCCAGAGTGTGCCTGCGGCATCGGACATATCGCTCAGCTTCTCGCCGCTCATTTTCCAGCGCAGATAATCTTTTGGCAGCAGCACGCAGGCTGTTTGTTCGAAAATCGCGGGTTCATGACGAGCCACCCAGAGCAATTTAGGGGCGGTGAAGCCCGGCATCGCCAGATTGCCGGTAATGCTCTGCAAATCGGCCGCCAGGGCGGTGAGTTCATCACACTCAGCCGCGCTGCGCGTGTCATTCCATAAAATGCAGGGGCGCAGTACTCTGTTCTCTTTATCAAGCAGGACGGCGCCGTGCATCTGTCCCGAGAGGCCAATGGCGCGGATCTCGCCCCACTGTTCGCCCACCTTCTGCCGTAATTCCGTCATGGCCTGCTGCAAAGCCTGCCACCACTCGGCAGGATCCTGCTCACTCCAGTGCGGATGAGGGCGCTGCAGGGTCAGTTTTGCCCCTGCCGTAGCGACGATGCCACCCTGCGCATCAATCACCAGCGTTTTGATTTCCGATGTCCCGGCATCAATTCCAAGGTACATAGTGACTCCTTAATCAGTGACGGGCTGAGGCTGTTTTGCCCAGCTCTGCAGGCTGGCAACGGCGTTATGCAACAGCTGGGAAAAATCGCTGCGCGAGGCCAGTGAACCAAACAGGGCGCTGCTCGCGGCAAACTGCGCCAGCGCATCTTTCTGGCTTAGCAAGGCGTGCAGGGCTTCAGCATCCAGCGCGCCATCCTGATATTCATAAGGAAGGTCACCCTCGTGCCAGCGCTGGAGAAAGAGGAAAAACAGCGCAGGCAGCAGCGCCGTGGCGGCTGGCGTCTCGCCGCGCTGGTAGGTTTCAGTCAGGGTCGGAGTAATAAAGCCGGGGATTTTAGAGAGTCCGTCCGCCGCCACTCGCTGATTAGTATCCTGAATATAGGGGTTGGCAAAGCGCGCCAGCACCACATCGCGGTAGGCTTCCAGATCCAGCGGGCTTGGCATCAGCGAAGGGATAACGTCCCGGGTAACGTACTCCCAGGCCATCTCCCTGATCTCCTGAGTCCGGGTACTCTGATGAATATACTCCTGCCCGACCAGCGTCCCGGCCCAGGCGATGCAGCTGTGGCTGGCGTTGAGTATGCGGATTTTGGCTTCCTCCCACGGCAGCACCGACGCCACCATCTCCACGCCTACGTTTTCCAGCGCGGGTCGTCCTGCGGCAAAATCATCCTCAATTACCCACTGAATAAAGGCTTCGGCCATGACCGGGGCTTTATCGGCAAATCCTGTAGCGGCCAGCACGCGCGGCGCGATATCGGCAGTAGGGCGTGGCGTGATCCGGTCAACCATCGTGTCAGGGGAGGTGGTCTGCGTGGTTACCCAGGCGTGCAGAGCTTCTTCATTGCGCAGCTGTAAAAAGGTCAGGAAGCCCTGGCGGAAACGCTCACCGTTGTGACGTAAATTATCGCAGCTCAACAGCGTCACAGGTTCGCCATGCGCCTGCATTCGGGCCTGTAACAGACGGGTAAGCGCGCCATAAATAGTTCGGGCTTCTCCGGCAATATCCGCTTTAATATCGGGATGCTGAGGATCAAGCTGATGCTCTGTGTCTAAGTAGTAACCGCTCTCGGTAACGGTAAAAGCGATCACTTTAGTGCGGGGGTCGGTGCCCTGATCGATCAGCCCCCGCAGTTCAGCATCCCAGGGCACCAGTTTTTTAATGGAGGTGATCTTTTCATAGCTCCGTTCGCCTTCCGGCGTTACCGTCTCCAGCGTGTATTCGCCGTTTTGTGCGGCAAGCGTGGTAAGCAGAGGCACAGCGTCATCGCGAATATTGCTTAAGGCAATTTCCCAGCGGTTATCGCCTGCCATCAGCAAACGGTGAAGATACCAGGCCTGATGGGCGCGGTGGAACGATCCTGCACCAATGTGCAGCCAGACAGAGGGGGCGGTTAAAGTCATCACTATCTCCTGATTTGGGCTTTTGCTCTCGTTATGAGCTTTTGCCTGATATGGCTATAGCCTGGTGATCTCTGCTGCAAGTGTCTGCGGGAGAGATCACAAAAATTGCTTTTGCCCACCATTCGGGCAATTATTCGGACCAGGATGAGTAAAACGCGGGGAAAAGAGAATGAGCAAACATAATAAGAAACTGGATCAGGCTGCCCGTGCCGCCTGGATGTATTACGTAGCGGGCGAGACGCAGCATGATATCGCCGACAAACTGGGCGTGTCGCGCCAGGTCGCGCAGCGACTGGTGGCGCTGGCGGTGGAGGAGGGGCTGGTCAGCGTCAATATCACGCATCCGGTGGCTGACTGTATGACGCTGGCAGAGCAGCTTAAAGCCCGTTTCCAGCTGCAACACTGCCAGGTTGTGCCTTCAACGGGGGTTGAGTCGGCCGGTTTGCAGCAGATGATCGCGGTAGCTGGCGCAGAGGTAATGGCGCAAACCCTGAAGCAGGAGCAGCCGCAGATTATCGCGGTGGGATCGGGCCGGACGCTTCGCGCCACCATTGATGAGCTACCCGAGTTCGAACGCCCTCAGCACAGCTGTGTCTCACTGATTGGTGCCATAGCCAGCGACGGCTCCTGTACCCGTTATGATGTGCCGCTCTGGATGGCGGAAAAAACCCAGGGCCGCTATTTCATTCTGCCTGCACCGCTTTATGCCGACAGCGCAGAGGATCGTGCGCTCTGGTGTCACCACCGTATCTACCGCACCGTTACCGACAAGGCCGCGCAGGCTGACGTGATGTTTGTCGGTATCGGTCAGGTTGCCGCAGGGTGTCCGCTTAATGCGGATGGATTCATCAGCGACAGCCAGGTCAGTCAGTTGGTAAAACAGCATGTGGTGGCAGAAATGCTGGGCCATTTTATTGGCGAGGATGGCGAGCGCGTGCGAAGTGAACTGGATGAGAGGTTAACCAGCGTCGAACTCACAGCGCAGACGTCACGCAGCGTTATCGCTTTCGCCGGGGGCGCAGAAAAACATCGGGCGATCGCGGCAGCGCTGCGTGGCGGATGGATGTCGGGACTGGTGACCGATGAGGCCAGCGCCCGTTTTGCCCTCGGGCAAAATGAATAAGGAGATCGCATCCCGGCCTGGTTTTGCTAAACTTGCCGGGTAACTCGCTTTCCTCTTTTTCCGGCTCAACGGGGGACCTGCATGATGGAATTTGACGACTGGGATTTGTTTAAAGATGCCATGGAAGACGTCACACCGCTTAAGGATTGCGCTAACGTTCACTGGCTGAAATCCCCCGCAACGAAACCGACCCGCGCTACCCTGCATGAGCTGCAGCTCGATAATCCGCTGACTACGGGGTATCTCACTATCGTGCCTCTTACCACGCCGCTTGAGTTCAAAGCGGAAGGTATTCAGCAGGGGGTGCTGGATAAGCTTCGCATGGGGA
The DNA here is from genome assembly GCF_030758455.1 of Erwinia pyri. Lineage (NCBI taxonomy): Bacteria > Pseudomonadati > Pseudomonadota > Gammaproteobacteria > Enterobacterales > Erwiniaceae > Erwinia > Erwinia pyri. The sequence continues at coordinate 2,318,333 of NZ_CP132353.1, read as the reverse complement.
AATATACCCAACACGCCACGCTCAATCTTATCAGGGTGCCGGTGGAAACCTGTCGGCAGCGGCTCTTTGACTTTATGCTGCAGGCGGAGCAGGAGAACTACCGCAACCTGCTGATTGTACACGGCAAAGGCCGTGAGGAGGGATCACATGCGAATATTGTACGCAGCTATCTCGACCGCTGGCTGCAGCAGTTTGAGCAGGTGCAGGCCTATTGTACGGCTCAACCTCATCATGGCGGCAGTGGCGCGTGCTATGTGGGATTGCGTAAAAGCGAACAGGCCCGACTGGAGAACAGGGAACGTCATGCCAAGCACAGCCGCTGAAGCACAGCTAGCCGGAGTGAGATTTGCGCACGGTAGCCATAAACACCTCCGCACTCAGGCTTAATGGTGCGCCGGAGCGGGTAATGATCCCTACTGACTCGCCCGGCCCGTGTGATGCAATGGGCAGGGCAGCAAGGGAGTTATGCAGCAGATCTTCCTTAATCGCCCCTGATGGCACAAACCAGACGTAGTTGTAACGCAGCGCAAGCTGTCGGGCCAGTGAGGTGGCAGAGGTTTCCACCAGCGTGGAGGGGAGCCGACAGCCGTGCTCTTTGATCATCTCATCGGCCAGCCTGCGGGGTGCCGTGCCTTCGGGAGAGATCACCACTGGCCAAGACAGCGCTTTGGAAAGTGTGACGTTGTCACTTAAGAGGGGGTGACCGGGGCGGACCACTAACCGCAGCGACTCCATAAACAGCAATTCATAGGTTAATCCAGCCATCATATCGGGATCGGACATCCGGCCAATGCCCACATCAAATTCTCCCGCCCTGAGTCCGGCAAGAAGCACATTGTTGTGCAGGGTCGCTACCTGAACAATCGCCTGCGGCTGTAACTGATGAAAGCAGTCCAGGATCGAAGGCAGCATTCCCAACGCCACGGTAGTCAGAACGCCGGTGCGCAGCACGGCAGGTTCATCAAGCTCAGAGGGCTTAAACGATTGCCCGGCATGGTTGAGGGCGTCCAGGATCCGCACGGCGTGCGTCAGGAATTGTTCGCCCATGGTGGTTAACTGGGCACCCAGCCGGCCGCGCTCAAATAATCTGGCACCCGCCAGCTCCTCCAGCTCGTTCAGCGTTTTCGACAGGGCTGGCTGGCTGAGGGAGAGCGTTTCGGCGGCACGCCCCAGCGTCCCTTGCTGAGCAACGGCGACAAAGGTGTGCAGATGGCGCAGGCGAATGCGCTGATTAAACTGATAATTTCTATCCATACCCCAGCGTAAGCAGCGGGCCGCTGAACAGGCAAGCTGCACAAGAGAGTTTTGTTAACCTTATTGCAAAATTTAGTTAACATTTGCCGCTTTTGCACAGTTTTCCATCACCTTTAACGCCGCTCTGAACAGATAACCATCACAACTGATTATCTAAATGCCTTGCGAGCCACCGCCGTCAGGCTCTCTGTTAAGCGTGCAGCGCGAATTAGTCAGGTGCAGTGACGGACAATCCGTTATTATATCGCACACTTTTTTCAGGAATACGGGGCCAGCCCCGCGACAGACTGGCTTATGGAGCGCTTACGTGGAGAGTACCGCTGCGATTGATGTGCGTGCCTTGATTAACCAGGGCAGCATCAGCCGTTACCAGCAACGTATCATTGCCCTGTGCTTTGCCGTGGTGGCCATGGACGGCATGGACATCGCTCTGATGGGCTTTATCGCACCCGCGCTGAAAAGCGACTGGGGCGTCACCACCCATCAGTTAGGCATAGTGATCAGCGCAGCGCTGATTGGCCTTGCCTCCGGCGCGATGGTGGCCGGGCCGCTGGCAGACCGTTTTGGCCGCCGTGTGGTGATCATCAGCAGCGTATTCTTCTTTGGACTCTGGACGCTGGCCACCGCGCTGTCACAAAACAGCGAGCAGATGATGCTGTTTCGCTTCCTGACCGGGCTGGGCCTGGGGGCAGCAATGCCGAATGTCAGCACGCTGGTTGCCGAGTATTCCCCGGAACGTAAACGCGCTTTTATTATTACCGTGGTCTTTTGCGGCTTCACCTTTGGCGCGGCAGGGGGCGGTTTTGCCGCCTCCTGGCTTATTCCCGCCTTTGGCTGGCATTCCATATTGATTATGGGCGGATTGCTGCCGCTGCTGATTGTACCGGTGTTGCTGAAAGGGCTGCCCGAATCCGTTCGCTTCCTGATCTCCCGTCAGGCTCCCACCGAGCAGATAGGTAAAATCGTCGCTAAAATGTCGCCGGACTATCCCCTCACCGGACGCGAATTTGCCATGCCGTTGAAGGCGCAAAGCCAGGGTTCCGCCAGGCTGGTGCTGAGCCGCCCCTATCTGTTTGGTAGCACCTTATTATGGGGCGCCTATTTTATGGGGCTGTTTCTGGTCTATCTGATTGGCAGTTGGCTGCCCACGCTGATCAAAAATATGGGGATGACGGTGACACAGGCGGCGCTGGTCACCGCAATGTATCAGGCGGGCGGTACGGTTGGGTCGCTGTTTGCCGGCTGGATGATGGACCGGTTCAATGCCAATCTGGCGCTGGCCGCCATCTATTTTATCGGGGCTGTTGCCACCGTCGCGATCGGTTTTGCGCCTGCGCATACGCTGATCCTGAGCCTGGTGGCCTTCAGCAGCGGATTTTGCCTGAACGGCGCGAATACCGGAATGAATGCGCTCTCTGCCAGCTACTACCCCACGCACGCACGGGCAACCGGCTCAAGCTGGATGCATGGCATGGGCCGAATCGGCGCAATCCTCAGCGCATTTGCCGGTGCACAAATGCTGGCAATGGGCTGGGACATTACCGATGTCTTCTCAAGTCTGGCGATCCCCGCCGTACTGACCTCACTTCTGCTGCTGGCAAAATACCGTTATGGCTACCGGCGCTAGCCTGACATCTGTCGCGATCACACTTTATCAATAATTTTCTCTGCAGCCGTGACTTTCCAGTACTCTGACAGCAACAGGCTTTCAGGAGGCAAGAAATGGAAAGTGCATGGGTTTCCGCTAACGTTATTCGCGCCAGCTTTGCCAGCGCGATGTCGGCGATGTATCAGCAGGAAGTGCCGCAGTATGGAACCTTGCTGAGGCTGGTGGCACAGGTAAACGAGGAAGTACTGGCGCAGGATCCGCAGCTGAAACAGCAGTTGGCTCGTGACAATGAACTCGCCCGGCTCGACGTGGAGCGCCACGGCGCTATCCGCGTGGGGACGGCAGCAGAGCTGGCAATGCTCAGGCGGGTGTTTGCCGTTATGGGCATGTATCCGGTGGGCTATTACGATCTCTCTCAGGCTGGTGTGCCGGTGCACTCAACGGCATTTCGTCCGCTGGATGATGAGGCGCTTAACGCCAACCCTTTCCGGTTGTTTACCTCGCTGTTGCGGCTGGAACTGATTGACGATCCGGCGCTGCGTCAGCAGGCGGCAGAGATTCTGGCAGCGCGCGATATCTTCACTCCACGCTGCCGGGAACTGGTCAGCCTCTGTGAAAAGCAGGGCGGTCTTGACGCTGCACAGGCAGAAAGCTTTATCCGGGAAGCGCTGGAAACGTTCCGCTGGCATCAGCAAACCACCGTGGATGGCAAAACCTATCAGGCGTTGCTGGCGCAGCACAGACTGATAGCGGACGTGGTGTGCTTCCCTGGCTGTCATATCAACCACCTGACGCCGCGCACGCTGGATATCGATCGGGTGCAGGCGTTGATGCCTGAAGCGGGGATCGTCCCCAAAGTGATTATCGAAGGGCCACCCCGCCTCCGCGTGCCTATTCTGCTCAGGCAGACCAGCTTCAAAGCGCTGGATGAGCCGGTCAGGTTTCAGGATGGTCCCGGCACGCACACGGCCCGCTTCGGTGAAATTGAGCAGCGTGGGATTGCGCTGACCGCTAAAGGACGCGATCTCTACGATCGGCTGCTGGCACAGAGTGAAACCGGCGCGGATAATCTTACGCATCAGCAGCAGCTGACGGCCACGTTTCAGGATTTCCCGGACGATGCCAATCTGTTACGCAAAGAGCAGCTGGCCTGGTTCACTTACCGGCTCACCGACAAAGGCCGTGCAGAGGCTGAACGGCTAAAGCAGCAGTCGGTTGAATCGTTGCTTGCCGAAGGGTTGATTGAAGCGACGCCGATGATTTACGAAGATTTCCTGCCGGTCAGCGCCGCAGGCATTTTCCAGTCTAATCTTGGCAGTGACGCCAGGCCGCGCAGCCAGGGGCAAAGCAGTCAGGCAGAGTTTGAAAAGGCATTAGGGGCAAAAATCCAGGATGAAATTGCCTTGTATGCGCAGCGGCAGGCTGCAAGCCTGGCCCGATGCGGCGTAACAGCGCAGTAAATTAAGGGGCAAAGCAGTTGCCCCTTAATTTTTATTGCAGGCGGGGATTGCGGATTAACACGTATTTCCCCGCTCCTGAAAACATGATGGCCAGTGCGCCAAACAGATAAAGAGCTTCTCCCTCCAGCGCCCAGGCTCCCACGTTAGTGCGGCCCCAAAATGCGCCGGTTTTGACCAGCAGCGTCGCTACCACCAGGTTAACCGCAATAACAAATGCAGCGGGGCGGGTCAGCAGACCCATTATCACCATCAGCGGGGCGATCGCTTCCCCGATATAAGCGCCATAAGCCACAAAGCCCGTTATACCGTGCGCTTTCAGCAATGTCTCAATCCAGCCTGTGCCATGCATAATTTTAAACTCACCGTGGAACAGCAGCAAAATACCAACGGTCAGCCGCAGCAGCAGTTTAGCAAAATCGGGATGGTCAGTGAGGCGTGAAAACCCATTATTCAGGGCCGCAAACATGATCAAATCCTTAATACTAAATAAGTAACAAGGGGGCGGAAAATAATGGCTGGCCCGTCAGGGAGAAGAGAAACTCTCGCGTCAGCGCCGCTTTCTGCTGGCGTTCAGCATAATCCGCAAATGGCCTGAAAGATTGGACTTTCGTCTCACTGCTGCAAATAATGATCGGCAGATACTTCAGGATGAGATGATGAAACACGATCGTTTATTAAGGACTGCTACTGCAGAGGGACCACTTCGCGGGAGTCTCGAAGAGGGTGTTTTTGTCTTCCGGGGCGTTCCTTATGCTTCGCCGCCCACGGGTGAACTACGCTGGCAACCGCCGAAACCGGTCACACCGTGGGAAGGGGAGCGTGATGCCACAACCTGGGGAAACGCAAGCTGGCAAAACCGCGAATATTGTATCGCGGTGGGCGGCGGCGATCCCGGCGTATTCAGCGAGGATTGCCTCTATCTTAATGTCTGGACGCCCGATCTGGAACCTGCCCGCCCGATGCCGGTTATGGTCTGGATCCACGGTGGGGGGTTTACCCTGGGCGCGGGCAGCCTGACTCCCTATGGGGGGCTGCCGCTGGCCTCGCGCGGTGTGGTGGTCGTGACCTTCAACTACCGCCTGGGACATCTGGGTTTCTTTGCTCATCCGGCGCTGGATAAAGAGTATCGCGAGGGTGAGATCGTCAATAATTTCGCCCTGCTTGATCAGATAGCAGCCCTGCAATGGATCCAGCGTAACATTGCCAATTTTGGCGGCGACAGCAGCAACGTCACTATCATGGGTGAGTCATCCGGCGCTCGCAGCGTCTTGTCTCTCTTCTCCTCTCCGCTGGCGGCCGGGCTTTTCCACAAAGGAATTGCGCAAAGCGCCTATACGCTACCCGATATTCCCCGTGAAAAAGCGTTAGAGAAGGGCGTGCGGCTGGCCAGCCACTTCAAGCTGAAAGAGGCGACTGCGGAACAGCTCCGCGCCTTGCCGGCAGAAGCCTTCTGGTCGCTCGATACCTCCCTGGCTAACGGGCCTGTGGCAATCTCCGGCGACTGCGTTCTGCCGGAGCCAGTGCTCAGCGTTTTTACCGGGGCTAAGCAGCTTAAACTCCCTTTACTGATCGGCAACAACAGTGACGAAGCCAGCGTTCTGAGCTATTTCGGCGTGGATCCGGCGAAAGTCATCGAGCAGGTCAGAAAAACGCAGCGAGTGGGTTTCCGGCTGAAGATGATACGTCTGCTCTATGATGGCGTTTATGATGATGCCGAGCTGGGCCGCCAGGTGGCCCGCGATATGACCTTCACCACCATGGGTTACATTGCAGCGCTGGCGCAGTATCGCAACGGTATGCCCGCCTGGCGCTATTACTTTGACTATGTCTCTGAGAATGCGCGTGACCTGTACGTGAACGGCACCTGGCATGGCAATGAGATCCCTTATGTACTGGAGACGCTGGATGCGTTGAATGCAGAGAGCAGCGTACGACCCTTCACTGAAAACGATTGTCGTTTTGCCAGAGTGGTCAGCGAATACTGGTTGAATTTCGCCCGTCATGCGAGTGAGTTTTCCCACGATCTGGAGGGGGAAGTGAGCTGGCCTGCGTGGCGTCCCTGGCAAGACAAAGTGATGCGGTTTGGCGAAAAGGGCCAGGCGGTAGTGAAGCTGGAAAAACGCTTTATGCGGCGACGTACGCAGCTGTTTCGTCTGTTAATGAAGGGCATGGTGCGGTTAAAAGAGTAATTGCTTAACAAAATAATTTCCCAGGTAAAAGAGTTGCTGCTGCCGGGCTGCTAAAATCGGTAACGTTAGCAAAGAGTTAAGTGAAATTCACAAAGTGGTAACGTTCTGAATAGCAAACAATAATTTCTCAGGGTTTAGCGCTTCGTGCCGATAACTCCGGATAAGCCCCCGATCCACAAGGCGATGTTATCCGGTCCAATACCGTTACGGAGTAGTTATGAACTTGTTAAGAAATTTTACCATCCGCAGCGTGATGCTCTGGATCCTCGGGCTGTTCTGCCTGATGTGGTCCGCCGTAGGCATGTACAGCGTCTATTCTCTGAATGCCCTCGGCAAAGGCAATGAGGTCGATCGTGAACTGGTCAATCAGATGACTACCCTGAGTAAAGGGAACGATCAATATTTCCGCTTTATTACCCGCCTGACCCGCGCGGTAGAATCCCGTCAGGCGGGCAGCGCCTCGGCGGCGGCAGATATGGCATCGGTGCAAAAAGCGCTTGATAACATGGCGAAGCTGCTCGACGACTTCAAGGCGGAAGCCCCCGGCCCGATGGACGCCAGCTATTCTGGCGACGTTATTGCCAGCTGGCAGAAACTGCTCGAACAGGGCGTACTGCCACAAATGCAGCTGGCTCAGCAGGGCAATATGGATAACTTCCGACGCCACGCCACCACCGTAACGCCGCCGCTGAGCCGTGAATTTGGCTCATCCGTCGACAAATTTAATCTGGCAGCGGGCGCTAAGCTCGATGCTACCCGCGTCACCGTCGACCACCTTACCGATATGACTAAAATCGTCATCGTGGCGGCGGTGATCATTGGTCTGCTTATCCTGCTCTTTACCGACCGTTATCTGGTTAAAATGCTGGTGCGTCCGCTGGACGGCATGCGTGAACATTTCCGTCTGATTGCGGAAGGTGACCTCAGCCATCCTCTGCAGGATATCGGTCGCAACTGCGTAGGCAAGCTGGTCCCGCTGTTAAGCACCATGCAGGACAGCCTGCGGGATGCAGTGAGTGCCATTCGCAGCGGTACCGACAACATCTATCGCGGCGCTGCGGAAATTTCATCAGGCAATAACGATCTCGCCTCACGTACCGAAGAGCAGGCTGCGGCGCTGGAGCAAACGGCTGCCAGCATGGAGCAGCTCACCGCTACCGTGAAATTCAACGCCGACAACGCCCGGCAGGCGAGCGAGCTGGCGCAGTCAGCATCCGTCACCGCCAGCAAAGGCGGCAAGCTGGTGGGCGATGTGGTCACAACGATGCAGGGGATTGCCGGCAGCTCGAACAAGATTGCTGAGATCACCAGCGTTATTAACAGCATTGCTTTCCAGACCAACATCCTGGCGCTTAACGCTGCGGTTGAAGCCGCACGCGCTGGCGAACAGGGGCGCGGGTTTGCTGTGGTAGCCAGCGAAGTGCGTAACCTCGCCCAGCGCAGCGCCGGTGCAGCAAAAGAGATTGAGACGCTGATAGCGGATTCTGTCACGCGCGCCAGCAACGGCTCGCGGCTGGTGGGCGAAGCGGGCAGCACCATGGATGAGATCCTGAAAGCGGTAGGGGAAGTGACGGAAATCATGAAGCAGATCGCTTCCGCCTCTGAAGAGCAAAGCAAAGGGATCTCTCAGGTCGGCACCGCCATTACCGAAATGGACAGCGTGACGCAGCAGAACGCCTCGCTGGTGGAGCAGGTCTCCGCTGCGGCAAGTTCGCTTGAGCGCCAGACCGAGGAGCTGACGCTCTCCGTATCGAAGTTCCGCCTCTCGGCAACCACCACCGCCACAGCAAAAGCGCCAGTACGTTCAGCGCCAACGGCTGCCCGTCCGCTGACTGCCAGGCCTGCCGCCGCCTCTGCGGATGAGTGGGTTTCTTTCTAAACCGGCTGACACAGCCACGCCACCAAAGCGGCAAGCTGCGGTGGCGCTTCTTCAGGCGGGCGCTGGATCAAGCTGTAGACCTCGCCCGTTTTTACCGTCTCCTTAAAAGGGGCGATCAGCCGCTTCATTGCCAGATCCGCCTCGATCAGCGTCACATCCGCTACCGTCACGCCAAATCCCTGAATAGCGGCACTGATCGCTAAATCCATCGTATCAAAATGCTGATTACGCTTCATAATCACCTCTGCCTGCTGCTGCTCCAGCCAGAGCTTCCAGTCGCGGCCATCCGCAGTAGGATGCAAAAAGGTGAACCGGGATAACTCCGCTGCCGTGATGACTGTATCGCCCTGTAAACTGGCAGCCATCACCGGCGTTAATGCCTCATCAAACAGATGCCGGCTACCGGGTGGGGCGCTGCCGTATAAAATGGCCGCGTCATGGTTATCCAGCTGGGTGCTGTGGTCGAGAGTGGTGGTGAGCGAAACGTGGAGATCGGGCTGAGCCTGTTCCAGCGCAACCAGCTTCGGCACCAGCCAGCGCATGGCGCAGGTAGGCGCCTTCAGTCGGATCGCCCCGTGCGTTTTGCTGGCCTGTTCCGCTGCCTGCATCATCTGCTCAAAAGCCGTTTTCATCGCCGGTAACAGAGTCGCGCCCTGAGCAGTCAGCGTCAGTCCCCGGGCATGCCGATCGAAAAGGGCAAAGCCCAGCCAGCTCTCGAGCGAGGCGATTTTACGGCTCACCGCGCCCTGGGTAATACAGAGCTCTCCCGCTGCACGGGTCAGGTTCAGGTGACGGGCAGTAACAATAAAGGCATGGATGGCATTAAGAGGAAGGGTGCGCCGTGACATTGTTACCCTCTGAGCTATGTTTAAAAGTCATGGCTATTATGACAACAATTCGCTTGTCGGCTCAAGGGCGCTCACGTTGAATAGGCTAATCGCGCCATTCACCTTCAGCGGAGAGAGCATGCCCATTAAATCCAGCGTACAACAACGCTCAAAATTACCGGACGTTGGCACCACCATCTTCTCGGTTATCGGGCAGCTTTCTGCTCAGCATAACGCCATCAACCTGTCGCAGGGAGCGCCTAATTTCCCCTGTGACGTGGCGCTGATCAACGGCGTAACCCAGGCGATGGAGCAGGGCCACAACCAGTATGCTCCAATGACTGGTCTGGCGGCGCTGAAGGAAGTGCTCGCCAGCAAAGTAGAGACTCTTTATGGCCAGCGTTACGATCCGGCAAGCGAGGTGTTGATAACCGGTAGCGCCAGCCAGGGGATCTATGCGGCAATTGGGGGCCTGGTTCATGCGGGCGATGAGGTGATCTTCTTTGAACCCGCCTTCGACAGCTATGCGCCGGTGGTGCGTCTGCAGGGCGGCGTGCCGGTGGGGCTGAAGCTTCAGGTACCTGACTTCGCCATTAACTGGGATCAGGTGCGTGCCGCAGTCACCTCCCGCACTCGCATGATCATTATCAACACGCCGCATAACCCCAGCGCGCAGGTTCTCTCACGCGCCGATCTTGAGGAGCTGGCGGCAATTACCCGCAATAGCAATATCGTGGTGCTCTCAGACGAGGTGTACGAACATATTCTGTTTGACGGGCGGCAGCATCAGGGAATGGCTACCCATGCTGAGCTGGCGCAGCGCAGCATTATCATCTCCTCCTTTGGCAAAACCTTCCATGTGACCGGCTGGCGCGTGGGCTACTGTCTGGCGCCGGCGGAACTGATGGATGAGCTGGTTAAGGTTCACCAGTTTATGATGTATTCCGCCGATACGCCGATGCAGGTCGCTTTCGCCGGCTATCTGCGCGAGCCAGCTAACTATCTGGGCCTGGGTGAATTTTATCAGCGCAAGCGCGACACCCTGGCGGATCTGCTGAAGGAGTCTCCGTTCCGCCTGCTGCCTTCCGCCGGATCGTTCTTTATGTTGGCCAGTTATGCAGATTTCAGTGACGAAGCTGACAGCGAAATGGTAAAACGTCTGATTGTTGATCACGGTGTAGCAACTATCCCGCTTTCGGCGTTCTACACGGATGGAACCGACAATAAATTGATCCGTCTCTCTTTCGCAAAAGACGAAGCCACACTTGAGGCGGGCGCACGCGCGCTTTGCCAGGTGAAAGCTCGCTAAAATACTCCTGAGGGGAAGTTGATGAAGAAACTGAATGCACTGTTTGTCGCGGTTGGGCTGTTCTCATCCATGTCGATCATGGCGCAGGAAACGCTGCGCTACGGACTTGAGTCACAGTATCCGCCTTTTGAAAGCCGCAATGCGTCAGGCGAGCTGGAAGGATTTGATGTCGAACTGGGCAAAGCGATTTGCCAGGTGGGTAATTTCAAATGCAGCTGGGTCGAGAGCAGCTTTGATGCGCTGATCCCGGCGCTGGCTGCCAGGAAATTTGATGCCATTAACTCGGCGATGAACATTACCGAAGCGCGCATGAAAAGCATTGGCTTCACCAAACCCATCTACCGCATTCCAAGCCAGCTGATTGGCAAAACCGGTTCCGGCTTGCAGCCAACGCTTGAGTCACTGAAGGGTAAAAACATTGGTGTTCTGCAGGGTTCCGTCCAGGAAACCTTTGCCAAAAAGCACTGGGAGCCTCAGGGCGTGACGGTGACGCCTTACCAGGATCAGAATCAGGTCTATAACGACATGGTCGCAGGCCGCCTTGACGGTACGCTGGTGATGTCGGCAGCGGGCCAGTCCGGCTTCCTGGAAAAACCGCAGGGTAAAGGGTTTGCTTTTGCGGGCGCACCGGTGGAAGACACTCAGGTACTGGGCGTAGGGATCGGTTTTGGACTGCGTAAGGATGATGCGAAGCTGAAAGAGGCGCTGGATGCCGCTATCACCAAAGTGCAGGCAGACGGCACCGTGACTAAACTGGCCGCCAAATTCTTCCCGGGCATTGATGTGGCGGTGAAAGAGTAAGAGGGCGATTTCCCGGCGTGCTGAGAAGCCGGGTTATGAAAAAATGGGCGAATTTATTCGCCCATTTTTGTGACTGTTACTTTGCGGCCAGCAGACAAAGCTTTTCTGCAACCAGATAGGACTTCACAAACGAGGGGATCGGCAGGAATTCAAATTTCGAATGGAAATTATGCGCGCCGGTAAAGAAGTTTGGCGTCAGCAGCCCTTTTGCCGAAAGCGCAGCCCCATCCGTTCCGCCCCGCATCGGCGTCACTTTTGGCGTAATATCTAACTCTTCCAGCGCCGCAAAGATCAGCTCTATTGCGCGACGATCTTCCCCAATCGCATTGCTGATATTGCTGTAGATATCGGTGACGGTAAATTCAACGTTGCCCGTAGGATACTGCTCGCGGATTTTAGCGGCGACGTCGGCAATTTTCTGCTTACGCTGCGCAAAAGAGGCCAGATCGAAATCGCGGATCGAAGCCTTTAATCGCGCCTCGTTTGCGTTGGCGGTCATCTCATTAAACCAGACATAACCTTCGCGGCATTCCGTGTGCTCCGGCGTCTCCATCCGGTCAAAGTGGCTGACAAAATCGAGCGCCATCAGCAGCGGGTTAACCAGCACGCCTTTCCCGGACATCGGATGCGCCGTGACTCCGGTCAGACGAATATCGGCTGAAGCCCCGTTGAAATTCTCATACACCACTTCGCCCAGCTCACAGCAGTCGATGGTGTAGGCGAAATCCACAGCAAAGCGCGTTTTCAGATCCAGCGCTTTGGCGCCGCGCAGCCCAATCTCCTCATCCGGCACAAAAGCGACCACGATATCGCCATGGGGCGTCTCGTGCGTCAGGTTTTCCATCAGCGTCATCACCACTGTGACCGCCGCCTTGTTATCTGCTCCCAGCACGCTGGTGCCATCGCTGAATATAATCTCCTGCCCGTGGTAGGCGTTGATTTCAGGATGCTCTGCGGTACGCAGCCAGATATCCTCCCGCTGATTCAGGCAGAGGTCTTCACCTTCAAAACGCAAAGTCTGTGGATGAATATGGGGGGAGAGGCCGACATCCACGGTATCGATATGGGTGATAAACCCGATACGCGGCGCGGAAGGACGATTGCCCGGTTTAACCGCGGTTACGGTGGCGAACTCATCAATCACCACATCCTGTAACCCCATCTCACGCAGCTCATCTGCCAGCATTTTCGCCATAGCGTGCTGCTCTGGCGTGCTCGGCAGTACCTGAGAAGCGGCATCGCTCTGGCTGGTGACGGCAAGGTAACGGTAAAAGCGTGTGCTGAGCTGGCTGGCCAGTTCCTGGTTCATCCTGTCTTCCTGTGTCTGAGGGAAAGCGTACTGATTTATCATAATTATCAGAGTGGCAGAGCCAGGTCAAAGAGGGAACTCTGATGACGTGCGGCAGGAGGGTGAGTGGTCAGTGAATAACCGATCGATCGGGTTGCGCCAGCGAACGGCTGAGAAGCCACTATACTGAATGTTCATGATAAACAAACAGGAGGACAGTGATGACCATTCATAAGAAAGGGCACGCGCATTGGGAAGGCGATATCAAGCAGGGTAAAGGCACCATCAGCACCGAAAGCGGCGCGCTGAAAGAGCAACCCTACGGATTCAATACCCGTTTTGAAGGCAAACCAGGCACTAACCCGGAAGAGCTGATTGGCGCAGCTCACTCAGCCTGTTTCTCCATGGCACTCTCGCTGATGTTAGGCAACGCAGGCTTTGTGCCTGAAAGCATCGATACCGTAGCGGATGTGTCGCTGGACAAGGCGGGTGAAGGGTTCAAAATCACCAAAATCGCCCTGCAGAGCGAAATCAAACTGCCCGGCATCGACAGCAGCAAATTTGATGAAATCATCAATCAGGCGAAAGCTGGCTGCCCGGTCTCTCAGCTGATGAACGCTGAAATTACGCTGGACTATAAACTGAACTGATCTTCAGCTGGCGTATAAACATTTCCCTGCCGCCCGGCGGGGAAATCTCTCTGTTACCCTTGCCTGCCTCCAAGCCGCTATCTCTGTCCGTACGTAACAACTCGCTGAAATATAACCAAAAGTGATGAATAAAAAAACAGCATAAGGCTGGTTCTGTCTGCCGTTAGCGATTAGATTGTTGGGACCAGGAAAACAATCAGCAACACTCTAGCGAGGATGGAAATGAAAAAAACATTTTTAAGGACGGCTATTGCTGCGTTAACGCTGACGGTGGCGACAGGGGCCGCAGCGAAAACTTTGGTGTTCTGTTCGGAAGGGTCACCGGAAAATTTTAATCCTCAGCTCTACACCTCTGGTACCAGCGTGGATGCAAGCGCTGTCCCTATTTATAATCGGCTGGTGGACTTCAAAGTGGGCACCACCGAACTGGTACCCAGCCTGGCGGAAAGCTGGGAAATCAGTCCCGATGGAAAGAGCTATACTTTCCATCTGCGTAAGGGCGTGAAGTTCCAGAGTAATAAGGCGTTTAAGCCCACGCGCGACTTTAACGCAGATGACGTCATTTTCTCCTTTATGCGGCAGAAAGATGCCAAAAACCCTTACCACAACGTTTCCAACGGCACCTATGCGAATTTCGAAAGTCTGGAATTTGGCTCGCTGATAACCGATATCACCAAAGTTGATGAGAATACGGTGCGCTTCACGCTGGCCCATGCTGAAGCGCCGTTTCTGGCCGATTTAGGCTGGTATTTTGCTTCCATCCTCTCTGCTGAATATGCCGATGCGATGCTTAAAGCCGGTACGCCGGAGAAAGTTGACCAGGTGCCCATCGGTACCGGACCTTTCGAGCTGGCGCAGTATCAGAAAGACTCCCGTATTTTGTTTAAGGCCTTCCCGCAATACTGGCAGGGAAAAGCGAAGCTGGATCGGCTGGTATTTTCCATCACGCCTGACGCTTCCGTGCGCTATGCCAAGCTGGAAAAGGGTGAGTGTCAGGTGATGCCGTTCCCAAATCCTGCCGATCTGCCCCGCATGAAAGAAAATAAAGATCTGACGCTGATGCAAAAAGCGGGACTGAATACCGGCTTCCTGGCCTTTAACACGCAGAAGCCGCCGCTGGATAACGTCAAGGTTCGCCAGGCGCTGACCATGGCTATCAACAAACCGGCAATTATCCAGGCGGTGTTCCAGGGTACCGGCACGGTGGCGAAAAATCTGCTGCCGCCTGGCGTCTGGAGCGCTGACAAAGATCTCAAGGATTATGATTACGATCCGGAAAAAGCGAAAACGCTGCTGAAAGAAGCGGGTCTGAAGCCGGGAACCGCTATCGACCTGTGGGCGATGCCGGTACAGCGGCCCTATAATCCTAATGCGCGACGTATGGCCGAAATGATCCAGGCTGACTGGGCCAAAGTGGGCATTAAAGCCAATATCGTCAGCTTCGAATGGGGCGAATACCTTAAGCGGGTGAAAAACGGCGAGCATCAGGCTGCCCTGATGGGCTGGACCACAGCCACCGGCGATCCTGATAATTTCTTTGGCCCTCTCTTCAGCTGCACCTCGGCTAATGGCGGCTCGAACTCATCGAAATGGTGCTATAAGCCGTTCGATAATCTGATCGCTCAGGCGCGTGCGGAGCAGGACCATAACAAGCGCATCGATATGTATCGCGAGGCGCAGCAAATCATGCACGATCAGGCACCTGCGGTCATGATTGCGCATTCAACGATCTTTGAACCGGTGAGGAAAGAGGTAACGGGTTACGAGATCGATCCGTTTGGTAAACACATCTTCTATCAGGTGGATATCAAATAGCAGGCTGGCCCTCTTTGCAAGAGGGCTATCTTTTCCTCAGGTGCGGTCAGCTGTTTCAGCTGGAATTATCGGGCAGCAACCACTGGAATCACGCTTAATCAGAGTAGGGTAAAGAATGATTGTTTGCGGTGGCGCCTGATTATCTGCCAGCCGGGTCAGCAAAATTTCTCCGGCAACACGACCTATTTCATGCGCCTCCACAGAAATAGTGGTCAGAGACGGTTCAATCAGCGAGGCTTCCGGCACATCATCAAAACCTACGATTGAAATATCTTTGCCAATTATCCGACCCATCCTTCGCAGTCCCTGAACCGCGCCGAGAGCGATAATATCCTGGTGAAAAACAATGGCGGTTATTTGTGGGTAGCGGGTCAGTAACGCCGTCACAGCTTTAGCCCCAGCGGCTCTGGTTGATTCGCAGGAAATAATCCAGTTAGCATCGGGTTCGATTCCCGCTTCCAGTAAACGGCTACTGTAACCTTCAATACGGTGTATACGGGACACTGAGTCGGGCAGTCCGCCGATAAAAGCGATATTTCTGTGTCCCAGCGAGATCAGATGATCGGTGGCAAGTCGGGCCCCGCTAACATTATCCGTTCCCACATAGTCAAACGGCAGCCCTGGCGAAGGTCTGGCTACCAGGACCACAGGAAAACTCAGCTTCTTAAGCCGCGTAATAAAGGATACTGGCGTGTTTCGGGCAAGACACAAAATCAGCCCGCAGGCGCTGTTTCTGCTGATGGCTTCGACAAACTTCTGCTGTCTTTCTATGGATTCTTCGCTGTTACCAATAAACATCATCATCCCATTCATTTCAGTCTGGTGACTCAGTCCTGCCACCAGTTCGCTGTAAAATGGATTAGTAATGTCCTGCAAAAGTAACCCAACCTGATTACTGGTCTGGCTGCGAAAATTTGCAGCCTGTTGATTATAAACGTAGCCAAGTTTCTCGATTGCAGTCATCACTTTTTGACGTGTTCCGGCTGAAATTCTGCCCTTGTTTGACAAGACCATTGAGACAGTAGCCGTTGAAACACCGCACTCCCTTGCCAGATCGGCAACGGTCACTTTCGCCATAAATTAGTTCCTTAAGGAGTTAAGAGCTCATACAGGTTAACCCATTAACCTGTTCTGTGACGAGACGCTGATAAAAATTTTTACACGAGCGGTATGTTGTTGTGGTTAATCGATTAACCGAAGGGGGCATTTATGGCATATCGCAGGGAAAGAAGAAATTATGATAAATCACCCGTTGTGCAGGTCAGCGCGTTTAATAGATCCGCTAAGCAGGGATGGCAAGCGCTGGTTGAGCAGATTAAAGCGGAGATCGCCTGCCGTGGATTAGTCCGTTGTGTACTGACCCTTGAGAGCTACCACGGCGTAGCGCTAAAAGAGGTAGAGGCTTCACTGATTGAGCCGCTTAATCCGGACAGGGTACTCTTCGCCGATGAAGCCCGGCTTGATCAAAAAGATATCGATGCGATGCTGGCCCGTTTTATCACTGATGACCGCGTTTTTGGTTACCTGGCACCGCATAAGCTTAACGACTTCTTTTCACCAGAACGGCTGAATTCTCTCAGGCATCAAATAGCCTCTATCAAACAGGGGCTTATTATCGTGGCAGGAACAGGTGCCTCACTTATTCATCAGGGAGATATCAGGATTTACGCAGATATGCCGCGATGGGAAATCCAGCAGCGTTTTCGCCGGGGAGAACTGGATAACTGGGGAGCAGGCAACTTTTCAGAAGATATATTACGCCGCTATAAGCGTGCCTATTTTATTGAGTGGCGTGTTTTTGATCGCTTTAAAGTGAAAGTCCTCCCGCAGTCAGACTTTTATCTGGATACCAGTAAACCGTTTGAACCCGTTTTGGTGGATATGGCTGATTATCTGTCGGCGTTAAAAAAAGTCACCAGCAGACCATTTCGCCTTGTGCCGTTTTTTGATGAGGGCGTTTGGGGCGGGCAGTGGATGAAAGATGTTTGTCGCCTGGATCGGCAGAAAGAAAACTATGCCTGGGGTTTTGATTGCGTCCCTGAAGAGAACAGCCTGAACCTCAAATTTGGCACGGTAACTGTTCAGACGCCAGCAATTAACCTGGTTTTACTGGAGCCTCAGGCCCTGCTTGGTAACAACGTGCATGCACGTTTCGGCGCCGAGTTCCCCATTCGGTTTGATTTTCTGGATACCTTCGAAGGCCAGAACCTGAGCCTGCAGGTGCATCCGCTGACCGAATATATCCAGCAGGAATTCGGTATGCACTATACCCAGGATGAAAGCTATTATCTGCTGGATGCCGCGGAGGACGCCAGGGTCTATCTGGGGACAAAGGACAATATCGATCCTCAAGAGATGATCTCAGCCCTGCGGGCGGCGCAGCACGATCGCCAGCCTTTTGACCATGAGAAATATATCAACCGGTTTCCGGCTAAAAAGCATGATCATTTCCTGATCCCTGCGGGCACAGTTCACTGTGCAGGTAGCGGTTCGCTGGTGTTAGAGATCAGCGCCACGCCTTACATTTTCACCTTCAAACTATGGGACTGGGGACGCAAAGGGTTAGATGGCCTGCCGCGGCCGGTGCATATAGAGCATGGAGAGGAAGCCATTCAGTGGGACAGGGAGAGACGCTGGGTGGAGCAGAACCTGATTAACCAGGTTGAACTCCTGGCAGAAGGAGAAGGCTGGAAAGAAGAGCGCACAGGCCTGCATGAACGTGAATTTATTGAAACTCGCAGGCACTGGTTCAGTAAACCCGTAATGCATAACACCGGGAGCACCGTTAATGTGCTTAACCTGATTGAAGGAGAGGAAGCTGTGGTTGAAAGCCCGACCGGAGCCTTTGAGCCTTTTATCGTTCACTACGCTGAAACCTTCATTATTCCTGCCGGTGTGTCGTGCTACCAGATCCGTCCTGGCGGCGAGTCTACCGTCAAAACCCTCGCCACCATTAAAGCGTTTGTAAGGGGGTAACCATGCTTCAATTTATCGTAGCAACCCACGGGCCGCTCTGTCAGGCACTTATTGAGAGTGCAGAAATGATATTTGGTGAACTTACCGGCATTAAGGCTGTTTCACTCACCAATGAAGGCGGCATTGAGGCCTTTCGCACTGAAATCACCAAGAAAATAGATGACGCGCTACTAAATCATGATGGCGTACTAGTTTTATGTGACCTGCTTAGCGGCACGCCCTGGAACGTCGCCAGTGCCCATGCTTTACATCCTGAAAGAGTAGGCAATGTGGCAGTCGTTGCTGGCGTAAACCTGCCTTTATTACTGCTTGCACAAGAATATAGCGAAGAAGCCGATCCCCATTTTGTGGCCACGCAGCTGGTCAAACAGGTCACCGAAATGGTTATTCAGGCTATGCCGGTTATTCATCAAACTTCTGAAGACTTTTAAGGATACGTTATGGCTATCTCATTTATTCGCATTGACGATCGGGTCATTCATGGACAGTTAATTACACGTTGGGCAAAAGAGTATGCCTGTGAAGGTATTATTGCCATTGACGATGATGTAGCGAACGATCCCTTTTTGTCTCAGGTGATGAAAGGGGCAGTTTCAGATGTCAAAGTCTGGCTGTTCACTACCGAAACGGCCATTGAAAAACTTAGCAAAGTCATTCTCAGTGAAAAAAAATATTTCATCATCAGTAAATCACCTGTGACCCTGTCCCGCTTAATCGAAGCCGGAATAAGCCTGAACAATGGCAATAACTGCATCAATGTCGGGCCGATGAGTGCCAGGGAAGGCACAACGGTAATTGGGCCTAATCAATCCGTCACGGAGCAAGAGATAAAGGCCTTCCGCTTTTTAGCAAGCCTGGGTTATGAAATCGATTTTCGGCTGGTACCCGATGGCAAAAGTTATAGCTGGCCAGCGGCAGAGAAAAAACTGCTGACGGCAGGAGGCTGAAAATGATTATTGAATCGGCATTAATCGGGCTTTTCTGTTATCTGGGCGCACTGAGTACCCCCTGGATTATGGGCTTAACCGGCGGCTGGTATACCCTCAGCCGTCCGCTTGTCTCTGGAATGATTATTGGGCTGATTGTCGGTGATGTTAAGACCGGCATCCTGATCGGCGTCTCCGTGCAGGCGGTTTATATAGCCATGGTGACGCCAGGCGGTTCAATGCCTGCAGATCTTAATTTCGTGGCCTATCCGGCTGTTGCACTGGGTATTTTGTCTGGCAAAAACCCTGAGGTTGCTGTAGCGATTGCGGCAACCATCGGGATTGTTGGCACGATGGTATTCAATCTGATGATGCTGCTGAATTCTTACTGGAATCACCAGGCCGATAAAGCCGTAAACAGGGGTGATGAACGAGGGATTATTTTGACCTGTATTATCTACCCACAATCAGTACATTTTCTATTGCGTTTTGCTCCTGCGTTTATTGCAGTCTATTTTGGGGCTCAATATATTCAGGGGCTGATGGACGCATTGCCGGAATGGATTATTAAAACAATGTCAGTGGTAGGAGGCATGTTACCCGCCGTAGGGATCGCTATTCTGTTAAAACAGATCATTAAAAGTAACGGCATGATGATCTATTTTTTAGTGGGATTTGTCTGCATCGTTTTTATGAAACTCAATATGGTAGCTCTGGTCATAGTCGGGGCGCTATTTTCGCTGATCCATTTTAATTATAAACAGGAACCGACAGCTGTTCCGTCCGCCAGTAAGGTAGATAACAGTGAGGATGAATTCTGATGAGTCTAAACCAGACCAACCTAACCCCGAAAAAAACGGTTGCGTTGACAAAAAGAGATCTCTTCTCTTGCTGGCGCTGCTGGATTATGTACAACCTTTCCTCTATGAGTTTTGAACGCTTCGAGTCCTTTGGTTTTTGCCTGAGTATGATGCCGGTATTAAAAAAGCTTTATCCGGAAGAGGCGCTGCACAGAGAAGCACTCAAACGGCATACCTCTTTCTATAATACGGAGCCGCAGATTGGGGCCATTATTAATGGTCTGGTGGTGGGGCTGGAAGAGAAAAGAGCCAATGGCGATCCGGTTGATGGAGAAGTCATCAATACCTTAAAAGTTGGATTGATGGGCCCCATTGCCGGGATAGGCGACTCAATGATCCCGGGTATGCTGATCCCGATACTTCTCAGCATCGGCATGGCGCTGGCTGACGGGGGAAGCATGCTGGGGCCAATTTTTTATATCTTTGCCTGGTGCTCGATTGCCCTGATTAGCTCCTGGTCCTTATTTATGAAAGGTTACCGGCTTGGTACCGGCTCAATTGAAGAGTTAGTCAGCTCCCGCTCAACGCGATTACGTGAAGCGATGTCGTTACTGGGCATTTTTGTGATGGGCGGGCTGGCAGCAAGCTATATCACACTCTCTACCCCATTGAGTTTTGTCTCATCGGATGGGGTGAATATCACCATCCAGACTATGCTGGACGGAATATTTCCCAAACTGCTGCCGTTGCTGGTAGTTACCGGTACCTGGTATCTGATGGCTAAGAAAAACGTTTCGTCGGTAAAAACGATGCTTATTTTATTGTTAGTGGCGGCAGCAGGCGTGATCTTCGGCGCGTTCTGATACGGCCAGTATTACCATGGTGCTTCAGTTGCTACCAACTGCCCGGGATAGTCGGTGTTTGGCTGGCTATCTCGTGGTGGTTTATCTCTTAGCCAGCTTGATAGCCTCTTTCAGTAATCGTAATGCTGGCGAAATGCCGCATCTTCCTGCTGCAACTGCTCACTGACAAAGCTCAGGAACAGATTGAGTGCCGCCGAGCGCTGGCGGCCATTTACCGTCTGTACCTGCAGCGTACGTTGCGTAAGCTGATCGATACCCATTGAACGCAACGCCAGCCTGTGATCTCTGGCCTGATAGAGCACGGTGAACTGGCTACAGATGGTCACGGCCAGCGGGTTTTGCTGCAGAAAGGTATAGAGCGTGCTGAAATTATTGCAGGTAATGGCGGGTTCAATAAAGGTCCCGCTCATCTGACAGGAGAGATCGAACAGCTGCCGCACGGTAGTGCCCTGATCGGGCAGCGCAACCGGGAAAGCCGTCAAATCGCTTAGCGTGAATTCGCGCTCTGCCAACGGATGCGTGCTGTGCATCACAATAAATACCGGTGCCGGAAAAGAGGCCACCACATCGACGCCCCGTTCCGGATGAAGGCTGAACTGGAAGGCGACGTCGCACTCTCCCTGTCGCAGGATCTCCGCCACCTCCAGCGCGCTGCATACCGTCAGCGTAAAGCTCACCGCCGGATTCAACTGACGAAACTGCGAGAACAGGGTCGGTAACAGCCCAAAAGCCATGCCGTCTGTGCAGACAACCCGCAAAGCGGTTCGCCTGACCGCTTTTAATCCTTTGATCTCAGCCAGCGCGTGCTCCCGGTCCAGAAGAGTACGGCGAACGTGGTTTTCAAAAATTTTCCCGGCATCGTTCAGCACCATTCCCCTGGCGTGACGATCGAATAAAGGCGCACCCAGCTCATTCTCAAGCCGCTGGATCTGGCGGCTGAGAGCCGAGACCGCGACATAGAGCTGCTGGCTGGCGGCGCTTAACGAACCGGTATTCGCTACCGCCAGAAAATAGCGGATCTCTGCACTCTGCATGATGTTGCCTCTTTCTGGTGCATGCTGCCTGAAGGTGCAATTTTGCTTTGCTCTGAAAGCAAGGCTTGTTTGATATTTTGATAATTGTGGCAAGGCGCGATTTTAGCTTAGATGGGTTGCATAACAAAACAGCAAACAGAACAGGCAGGGTTATGACAGCACAACAGGCAGTGGCGCAGGCAACCAGCTATTTTGACAGCGGGGAATTCAAAAAAGTGCTGGCGCGGCGCGTAGCTATCCGCTCGGAAAGCCAGCGGGACGATCGCGATAAGGAACTACAGCGCTATCTGGCTGAAGAAATTTCTCCGGCAATGCGTGCCATGGGCTTCACGCTTACCGAACTTGCCAACCCCAAAGCAGAGGCGCGGCCCTTTTTGCTGGCGACGCGCATCGAAGAGGCAGCGCTGCCCACGCTGCTTTGTTATGGGCACGGCGATGTGGTTTTTGGCGATGATGAAAACTGGCGCGACGGGCTGGATCCCTGGCAACTGAGTGAAGAGGGCGATCGCTGGTATGGGCGGGGAAGCGCCGATAACAAAGGTCAGCACTCGGTGAATATCGCTGCGCTGGAACAAATTTTTGCCGTACGCGGCGGATCGTTGGGCTTCAACTGCAAATTCCTGTTTGAGATGGGCGAAGAGATCAGTTCGCCAGGGCTGGCACAAATCTGTGAAGAGAACCAGGCCCTGCTCAGCGCCGATATTTTTATCGCTTCTGATGGCCCGCGTCTTAATGCTGAACGTCCCACCCTGTTTTTAGGCTCGCGCGGTGCCGTTAACGTCAGGCTGAGCATCCATGCCCGCGATCGCGATTACCATTCCGGAAACTGGGGAGGATTACTGAGTAATCCCGGCACGCAGCTCGCCAGTGCGGTCGCCTGCCTGGTTAATCAGCATGGTCAGCTACAGGTGGCAGCCCTGAAGCCGCCAGCTATCTCTGACCAGGTTCGTCAGATCCTCAGCGACATTACCGTTGAGGAGAGCAGCGACGGCCCGCAAATTGATACAGAGTGGGGCGAGGCTGGCTTAACGCCGACGGAACGTTTATATGGCTGGAACACGCTGGAAGTGCTGTCGTTTTTAACCGGGAATCCTGCCCGCCCGATGAACGCTATCCCAGGCAAAGCCACGGCTGTCTGCCAACTGCGCTTTGTGGTGGAGACAGACTGGGAAAACATCGCGCAGCATCTGCGGCAGCATCTCGACAGCCACGGATTTCAGCAGGTTGAAATTGAGGTTCTGCGCGGCTCGCCTGCTACACGGCTCGATCCCTGCGATCCCCTGGTAGAGTGGGCTCTTACAGCGATGGCGGCCACCAGCGGTAAAAAACCGGCGCTGCTGCCCAATCTGGGCGGCTCGCTGCCCAATGATGTCTTTGCGCATACTCTCGGGCTGCCCACTCTATGGGTGCCGCACTCCTATCCAGCCTGTGGTCAGCATGCGGTTGATGAGCACATGCTTAAATCTGTCGCTCGTGAAGGGCTACAGATGATGACCCAGCTGTTCTGGGAACTGGGTGAAAAGGGCGGGCGGCTCATAGCCAGCCATCAGCTTTACCAGCAGCAGAAGGAGCAGCAATGAGCACGTTAACTTCTGCACAGACACAGGCGACAGCTGCGCCAAATCTTTATAAAACGCTGTTTGCTACCTGCGTGGGCAATGCGCTGGAGTGGTTCGATATTGCCGTTTACGGCTTTTTTGCCACCTATATTGCGCACGCTTTTTTCCCTACCCAGGATCCTGCTGTCTCCATGTTGCTGACCTTCGGCAGCTTTGGCGTCTCATTTTTAATCAGACCGTTAGGCGCCATCGTACTGGGTGCCTATGCTGACCGCGTGGGGCGGAAAAAGGCGCTGATGCTCTCGATCACGCTGATGATGATCGGCGGCTTTATTATCGTGGTGATGCCTTCCTATGGCACCATCGGACTGGTTGCTCCCATCTTGATCCTGCTGGCTCGTCTGATCCAGGGGTTCTCTGCGGGCGGTGAGTTTGGCAGCTCTACTGCTTTTTTGGTTGAGCATTTCCCTCATCGTCGCGCCTTTATTGCCAGCTGGCAATTTGCGACGCAGGGGGCAAGCACGCTGCTGGCGTCTGCTTTCGGGCTGGGGCTGACGCACTGGCTCAGTGAGACGCAAATTCAGGAGTGGGGCTGGCGCATTCCGTTTGCATTTGGCCTGCTGATCGGCCCGGTTGGCCTCTATATCCGTCGCCATGTGCACGAGCCAGCCAGCTTCATCGCACAGGAAAAATCCCATTCACCGCTCAGGCTGCTGGCGGGCCAGCAAAAAAGCCTGATGCTGCTGGCGATTGGTCTGATGGTGATCTCCACCGGCATCAACTATATGCTGAACTATGTCCCTACCTATGCGACAAAAAACCTCCATCTTTCGGGAACGGCAGCTTTCAGTGCGACATTACTGGCGGGCGTCATTCTGACAGTGGTGACGCCAGTGATGGGATTATGGGCGGAGAAAATAGGCCGCAGGCCGCTAATGTGGACATCGCTGGGATTACTGATCCTGACTATCTATCCGGCATTCCTGCTGGTGGTGAACCACCCGACGTCCGGGATGCTGCTGCTGCTGGTAGGGTGGATGGCACTGCTTAAATCGGTCTATTTTTCTACCGTGCCTTCCATGATGGCCGATCTCTTTCCGGTGAGCACCCGCGCCAGCGGAATGGCTATCAGTTACAACGTAGCCGTGACCGTATTTGGCGGGTTCGCTCCGTTAATCTGTACTCTGTTGATCGCTTTCACCGGTAGCAGTCTGGCACCGAGCTACTACCTGATGGCGTTAGCTCTGGTCAGCGGCTGGGCACTATTCAAAAGCCAGTTCAGATTGCAAAACTGATTTACTGCAGGGTGAATGTCACGATGTTTTAATGCGACGGCTTCATTCAGTGAAGCATCATCAATCCATTAAGCCCCTTAGCGCGAGCAAAGGGGCTTTTTTTGTTGATTGTTCTAACCAGCTTTAACCCGAAGGATCATTGAAGCGCGCCGTTCAATCAGCCAGTAGATCAGGTATCCCAGAGTGAGAGAGGTGATAACCAACAGCAGCAGCGCCAGAGAGAGCGTTACCTGACCATTTTCAGCAGGAAGCAGGGCATGCACTATTTTTTCCAGCGCCCCCATTAACAGGCGATGACTGACAAAGATTGAATAAGAAGCTAATCCCACTGCGGTTAATACTCTGCTGGCGGGAGAGTCGCTGACAAAACGGAAGCTAAAGAAGGTCAGAATAAAGAAGCTGAAGGTCAGAACGCTCAGTTGCGCAATTCCGTGCATAAAGAGTATGGATACGATCGCCAGAAAACTTACCACCAGTAAAGAATAGCCGGTGTGGTACCAGGGGGTGGAAAGCCGTGGCTGCAGCGCAAAGCAGAGAACGCCGCTGAGAAAGTAGAGCATAACGGGATTGGTATAAAACTGAACCCATAAATTTTCACTCTGCAGCGTGATACTGGCAGCAGCCAGCACAATGATGCTGAGGAAAATAAATGTCAGGCCCGAACGGCGCGTAAGGAGTAAGCCTGCGGAGAAAATCATATAAAACAACATCTGATAGCAGAATATCCAGCCTGCGGAGATCACTGGCGTTAACGCATCCAGCTCTTTGATATAGACCGAAGGAATGAAAATCAGGGAGAGCAGATTATCTGAAGGCTCCACTTTCGTTGAAGGAAACCAGGCTGGATGAATAACCCAAAACACGATCGTTATCAAAGTAAATAAATAATAGACGGGTACTATTTTCACCAGCCTGCCTTTAATAAATGCCATGACTTTCCCTTCACCAAAGTCATTCCAGTGAAGGCTGGCCGCCAGATAGCCGCTGGTCATAAAAAAAAGAAAAACGCCGAGCTGGCCCAGTGAAGATCCGTAGCCGCCCAATACTGAAATTCTGACCGGATTTAATTGAGTAACAAAGCTTTCGGCATTACTGATAACAATCAGCAGACAGGCGACAGCCTGCAGCCATGTAGAGGCGAGTAAATTATTTTTCATGTAAATGACCCCGGTGCTGTGTAGTAAACCCCTCACCGCAGGCGGTGAGGGGGAGGGAGCATATCCATCTGATAATGTTTTTATAAGAATTTAATTATTGGGCCTGTTTAAGGCCTCTTTGTAATAAGGTTGCTGTGTGCGTCTTTCTTTCGACACATTAGCACAATCGTGCTCTGTGTGAGGTAATACATTAACCCGGGTGATTCATTTATTACCATATGTAAAATGCAACATTACAAAGTTTCAGAATTTCCTGTACCTGTTGCTTTAATTAATTTTGGTTAAGAGAACAAAGTATTTAATGGCGCTAATAAGTCATTTCTGTGCATTACGTCTTAACCCCATTATTATTCGCAAGTTAGCCTCAGAACTGGTTTTTTTACCCGGGAGAATGATTAGTCAGGCGTGCAAAGCAGAAAGCTTTCACAACCGTAAATCAATATTGATAAGCAATAATAAACTATCGACTTATTCCTGGAGAGCGGCATTAGAGGGCTGAATGTCCGCGGCATGGCGGTTATAGCCGGTTTCAGCCGGCAAAAAAAGGCCGGCTGCATTATTACTGGAAAGAGAATCAGAATTAATGAGATTGCAAATAAGCAACGTGGGTTTGCAAATACTCTTCCAGCCCGTGGCGCCCGTCAGCCCCGCCAATTCCCGACTTGCGCCAGCCAGCATGGAAACCTTGCATCGCTTCAAAATTCTCCCGGTTAACATAGGTTTCACCAAACTTAAGCTCTCTCAGCGCTTTCATCGTGGTGTTCAGATCGCGAGTGAACAGCGATGAAGTGAGGCCATATTCACTGTCATTCGCCAGCGCGATCGCTTCATCAAGCGTGGCAAAGGGGATCACCGGCAGCACAGGGCCAAAGGTTTCCTCCTGCACAATAGCCATATCCTGATTTACGTTGGTCAGCAGCGTTGGGGCAAAAAAGAATCCGCGATCGCCCAGACGCTTACCGCCAGTCTCGATGCTGGCTCCCTGTTTAACCGCCAGCGCAACCTTCTGTTCGAGGCGAGCCAGGGCATCGGCGGAGATCAGCGGCCCCATATCAATATCCGTTTTCAGCGCCGGATCGCCACTGGTTACCTGCTCAAATGCGGTTATCAGCCGGGCGACCACTTCATCACAGACCTCCCGCTGAACATAGAGCCGCTCTGCACAGTTACAGACCTGCCCGGTATTAATCATTCGCGAACTTACAATAGCTTTTACCGCCAGATCTAAATCCGCGTCATTCATTACTATGGCAGGCGCTTTGCCGCCCAACTCCAGAGAAACTTTAGTGATATTAGGCGCCGCAGCCTTAAGGGTGGCAATACCAGCATTTACGCTTCCTGTAAGACTGACCAGACCGACTCCAGGATTAGCTGTCAGCGCCTGTCCCACTTCAGGGCCGTAACCCGTTACCAGGTTAAAAACGCCTGGCGGTAAACCGATTTCATCAACAATTTCTGCGAAAAGGATCGCATTATTCGGCGTTAATTCACTGGGTTTGATCACAATAGTGTTGCCAGTAATTAATGCTGGCGCCGCTTTGCGTGCAATCAGGAAAAAGGGGAAATTCCACGGGAGAATACCGACGGTGACACCGATCGCTTTTTTAAACACCATGATGGTTTCGTTAACGCGGTCGCTCTGCAGGATTTCCCCCTCGTAACGCCGCGCCCATTCCGCCATGTAATCAAGATAATCCGCAGTAAACAGAACTTCCGTTTTTGCCAGCTGTTGGGTCTTTCCTCCTTCAGCAACGATTGTGGCGGTGATTTCCGCTTCTCGCTGGCGAATGCCCGCCGAGATTCTGCGCAACCATGCACCACGCTCTGCGGCCGGTAGCGCTTCCCATGCGGGTTGCGCCGCTTGTGCCGCCTCCACAGCCCGGTCGGCATCTTCACAGCTGCCTTCCGGGATCTGAGAAAGCGTCTGCTCTGTGGCGGGGTTGATCACCTCAATCCAGCGGCCGCTGCGGTTTTCAACAAACTGACCATTGATATAAAAACGATGTTGGCGTGGCGTCATAGTAGCTTCTCCGTAAACACTTTTTTATGGTTAGGTTAATGAAATGTTGCACTATAAAAGAGTGCCGCAGCCGTGGCAGAATGTCCTTTCTGTGACTGCCAACGCAGTGGGGGGAGATGGCAGAAATGAGAAGAACGCAGGGATCCGGGTCTGAAATGAGGGAAGGGAAGCATGAGAGAGAGCGCAAAGCTCACTTTTATCACAAGCGGAAATTGTGATCGCGAAGGGTGTGAGGTGCATTATTTTGCCAGATTTGCCGCTGCCGGGGCAGCCAGCCTAAGGTGGCGCCGGTTCATTCCTTCGTAGACTGCCTCTACCGGGAACCTCACCCTCCTACGAAGGAATATAAGAATGAGTCAGGCAATCCTTTCAGGCATCCTGTGGCATCTGGTGGGCGCGGCAAGCGCCGCCTGCTTCTATGCTCCGTTTAAAAAAGTGCGAAACTGGTCATGGGAAACTATGTGGTCGGTGGGCGGTATCGCATCGTGGATCATCCTCCCCTGGGCGGTCAGTGCAGTATTGCTGCCAAACTTCTGGGGGTATTACAGTAGCTTTACGCTTTCTCAGCTGTTGCCCGTGTTTCTCTTTGGCGCCATGTGGGGCGTAGGGAACATCAACTACGGACTGACTATGCGCTATCTGGGCATGTCGATGGGGATTGGTATCGCTATCGGCATCACCCTGGTTGTGGGAACGTTAATGACCCCTCTGCTGCAGGGACGATTTGTTGAACTGTTCAGCTCTACAGGTGGCAGGTTAACGCTTCTCGGCGTCCTGGTTGCGCTGGCAGGGGTAGCCATTGTTTCCCGTGCAGGCTTGCTCAAAGAGCGCGCCATGGGCATTACCGCAGAAGAGTTCAATCTGAAAAAGGGATTAATACTGGCGGTGATGTGCGGCATCTTCTCTGCCGGAATGTCGTTTGCGATGAATGCGGCGAAGCCAATGCATGAGGCAGCTGCCGCGCTGGGTATTGATCCGCTCTACACGGCATTACCCAGCTATGTGGTGATCATGGGCGGAGGAGCGGTAATCAACCTGGGCTTCTGCTTTATCCGCCTGGCGACCAAATCCACCCTCTCGGTTAAAACCGACTTCTCCGTTGCGAAGTCGCTGCTGATCAGTAACGTGTTGCTCTCTGTGCTTGGAGGCACGATGTGGTATCTGCAGTTTTTCTTCTACGCATGGGGGCACGCGCGCATTCCGGCACAGTATGACTTCATCAGCTGGATGCTGCATATGAGCTTCTATGTGCTGTGTGGCGGGCTGGTCGGTCTGGTATTAAAAGAGTGGAAAAACGTAGGTCGGCGACCGGTCAGCGTGCTCTGTGGCGGCTGCTTTGTGATTATCATTGCGGCGAATATCGTTGGCATGGGCATGATGTCCTGACAAGAATTTCCGTCAGGCTGAAAACGCTCTGAAGAGAAGCACCACACTACGTGGTGCTTTTTTCGTTACCCGTTTCTTCTGGCTGAGAGCATGCCTGCGGGGTCGGGACCGGAGTGGTTTAAGTAGAGTAGGGATTGCAGCTGAAGTATTACTCGCCGTCGCGCACAACCTGCAGCCTGCGTAGATTAGCCGGTTCAAACTGCAGCCGGAAAGCACTGGGTGTCAGCCCCGTGTCCCGGGTAAACACTACCGAGAAATAGTTACTGTCATCGAAGCCGCATCTGGCGGCAACTTCACTGATAAGAAGATGGCTGCTGCGTAGCAAATATTTAGCCTGGCACAATTGCAGCTGACGGATGTAATGGCCTGGCGTCATGCCGGTTTGCTGTCTGAAAAGCTGCTTCAACGCTCGCTCAGAGAGCCGGTGCTGATGACAAAATGCGGTCAGATCAAAACTCGTGGCGATCTGCCCCTGAATAGCTGACATCAACAGATCCAGCTGCTCCCCCTCTGGAAGCTGGTTCACGCTTTCGGATGAATATCGGTGACGTTGTAACGTCAATACAAGCTGAAGAAACAGCGTTTCGGTGAGCTGCCGAGAGAGCTGATCGTTTTTACGACTCTCCAGCCTCAGCTGCTGGATCACGCTTCGCGCCAGCGCCATCCCCCTGGTGGTAAGCCGCCATTTTGTTCCCTGATTGCCAGGCAGAAAGTGGTTCCAGTTCAGACCCAGACTGAAACGCTCGGGGCAAAAAATGATGTTATCCAGGATCAGCTCATTTACCGATTCAAAGCTGTGGCAATCATCGGGGCGCAGATAGAAGAGATCGCCACAGGTAATCAGCCAGGGCTTATCATTCATCACATGAAGTCCGTTACCGCGCCAGACAATCACCAGCTCACTGAACTCATGAACATGGGGAGGAAAACAGAGTTGCGGCGCGCGGTCAGCCACCGCTACCGGCATCAGTTCAGACGGAAAATAGTCGGCTTTCGCCAGGCGCAGGGGGGCGGTTACAGTCACGATTCACCTCACAGGTCATTTTGCCTGATGGTACGCGGGGAGGTGCCAAACTCACGCTTAAAGAGTGTGGAAAAGTGATTGCTGTCACCAAAACCGCACTGGAAAGCGATATCGGTTATGCGCATCTCGCTGTGTCGCAGCAGATGGCGCGCCTGTAGCAGGCGTAACCGGTTGAGATAACGTTGCGGCGTGCTCCCGGTTTGCTGTTTCAACTGGCGGTGTAGCGTACGAAGGGACAATGAAAACCGGGTTGCCAGCGCTTCCCAGTCGATTTCTTCATTGAAATGTTCCGAAAGCCAGTTCAGTAACCCACGCATCCGCCCATCCTGATCGTCTGCAGGCAGCTCGCTGCATCCACGGCGCAGCAGCACCAGCAGCTGCATAAAGCGCATTTCCTGTTCTGCCTGGCTTTCAAGGCAGGCGCTGTCGGCAGGAAGCTGAATCTCATCAATCAGCTTTTTGGCCTGCCACAGCACTTTACTGCCCACGCGCCAGTGAGAAGAGTAACTGCCTTCACGCTCCTGTGGCAGCAGATGCTGAAAACCGGTGACAAACCGAAAGGCCTCCGGCCCCCGATAGAGCACATTAGTCAGGATCAGCCCCTCGGTATTCTCATACATATGGCGATCATGATCGCGGACAAAGCAGACGCATCCGCCACAAAGCGGCCTTGGCTCACCATTAAAGATATGAACGCCTGCTCCCTGTTCAACAATCACAATTTCATGAAAATCTTCATGGTGATGTTCCGGGAAAGCCCCCTGAGGCGCGCGAGGCTCAATGGCTATCGGCCTTCCGCCGCTGGGGAAAAAATCGAAACTGTGTAAAACGGTCATGATCTCTCTCCTCATTGCCAGGTGTCGACGGAGTCTACTGCCGGATGAGGTGGCCGCACCTTGAATTTCTGACCCTATTTTGCGGCAATCGGGCTCATTTTTTAAGATCAGGGGGAGCGAATAGCAGAATTGCGCGGCGTATCACATCAGGACCAGGCAGGAGCGATAACCGATTTTGTGAGCTGATTCACGTTCATCTTTGCCTTGTTGCCAGGCCTGCACGGCGGCTGGCAGTTAGGGGAAGGTGCAGGATCCTCAGACTCTTAGACTGTGGCTATCGAACTGACAGGAAGCCAATGCTATGAGCATGCGAAATTGTGTAGCCATCGACCTGGGAGCATCCAGCGGCCGCGTAATGCTGGCACGTTTTAACAGTGATAGGGGCACTCTGGAGCTGGAAGAGATTGCCCGCTGCGTGAATCAACTCATCACCGTCGGGGATCGTCAGTGCTGGGATTTAGACGCGCTGGAACACTTTATTCTCAGTTCGCTTAATAAGCTGGATGAACAGGGTGTTGTGCCGGACAGCATCGGCATTGATACCTGGGGCGTAGATTACGTCCTGCTGGACAAGCAGGGAAACCGGTTAGGTTTGCCCGTCGCCTATCGGGATGGTCGCACGCAGGGAATCATGCAGCAGGCCTGCGCGCAACTCTCTCGTGAGTCCATCTATCAGCGCACGGGGATTCAGTTTCTGCCGTTCAATACGCTCTATCAGCTGCGCGCGATGACGCAGGCAGAACCCGACTGGCTGGCTGACGTCGGGCATGCGCTGTTGATCCCTGATTACTTCCATTACCGCCTGACCGGCAAGCTGAACTGGGAATACACCAACGCAACCACCACGCAGCTGCTGGACATACGCAGCGGGGAGTGGGATGAAACGCTGCTGGCGTGGGCGGGTGCAAAGGCAAGCTGGTTTGGTCATCCCACGCAACCGGGTCATCGCGTGGGGGAATGGATAACCGCTAAAGGTTACGCGGTACCGGTTATTGCCGTTGCCACCCATGATACGGCAAGCGCCGTGCTCGCTGCGCCGGTAGCCGGAACCAATGCTGCCTGGCTCAGCTCCGGAACCTGGTCACTGATGGGCTTTGAAAGTGCTGAACCCTTTGCTAATGACGCCGCGCTGGCGCTGAATATTACCAATGAGGGCGGGGCTGAGGGGCGCTATCGCGTACTGAAAAATATCATGGGGCTCTGGCTGCTGCAGCGGGTTTGCAAAGAGCTCTCCATAGAGGATTTATGTGGGCTGGTGGATGAGGCGGAAAAGCAGCCCGCCTGTCGGTCGCTGATCAACCCTAACGATGAGCGTTTTATCAATCCGGTCAATATGGTGCGGGAGATCCAGGATGCCTGCGTCGGGCAGGGAATGCCTGCACCCTCAACGCCTGCCGCGCTCGCCCGCTGCATATTTGACAGCCTTGCGCTCTTTTATCGCCAGGTCCTGCATGAGTTACAGGATCTGCGTGGAGCGGCGTTTAGCTGGCTGCACATCGTCGGCGGCGGTTGCCAAAACCCTTTACTCAATCAGCTTTGTGCTGATGCCTGCGGTATTCCGGTCATTGCGGGTCCCGTAGAGGCTTCCACGCTGGGTAATATTGGCAGCCAGCTGATAGCCAGCGGGGAGGTTCGGGATGTGGCGCACTTCAGGCAGCTGATTAAACAGAATTTCGCTTTAAAAACCTATACCCCTCACGCCAGTGACGCGTACCGCCGCAATTGGCCGCGCTTTCAGTCACTGACACACCAGGCTAAGGAGCTATGTATATGACCCGAGCAATCGAACAGGCGTTTGAGCTGGCTAAGCAGCGCTTTGCTGATATCGGTATTGACGTCAACGCTGCGATGGCGCAGTTGGATAAGCTGCCCATTTCCATGCACTGCTGGCAGGGGGATGATGTTAAAGGATTTGAGAACCCACAGGGTGCGCTGACCGGGGGTATTCAGGCCACCGGTAATTACCCGGGAAAGGCGAGGACGGCTGCAGAACTGCGGGCCGATCTGGATCAGGCTATGGCGCTGATCCCCGGGCCGAAGCGCCTTAACCTGCACGCAATCTATCTGGAAAGCGACGTCCCCGTTGAGCGGACAGAGATCAAGCCGGCACACTTCAGCCAGTGGGTTGAGTGGGCAAAAAAGAGTGGGTTGGGGCTGGATTTCAATCCTACCTGTTTCTCTCATCCGCTGAGTGAGGATGGTTTCACCCTTGCCCATGCAAATCCGGAAATCCGCCAGTTCTGGATTGAGCACTGTAAAGCGAGCCGCAAAATCTCCGCGTCGTTTGGTGAAGCGCTCGGTACTCCATCAATCATGAATATCTGGGTGCCGGATGGCATGAAAGATCAGACCGTTGATCGCTTCGGCCCACGCCAGCGTCTGATGAACTCACTGGATGAGATCATCCAGGAGAAGCTTAACCCCGCCCACCATATTGATGCAGTGGAAAGCAAACTCTTCGGCATCGGCGCAGAGAGCTATACCGTGGGCTCTAATGAGTTTTGCCTGGGCTACGCCAGCAGCCGCCAGACTGCACTGACCCTGGATGCCGGGCATTTCCATCCAACTGAAGTGATTTCCGACAAAATCTCCACGGCGATGCTCTACGTCCCGCGACTGCTGCTGCATGTCAGCCGGCCGGTTCGCTGGGACAGCGATCACGTCGTGATACTGGACGATGAAACACAGGCGATCGCCAACGAAATCGTTCGTCAGAAGCTTTTTGACAAGGTGCATATTGGTCTGGACTTCTTTGACGCCTCTATCAACCGTATCGCCGCCTGGGTGATTGGCACCCGTAATGCGAAAAAGGCGCTACTGCGCGCCCTGCTGGAACCGGTAGATCAGTTGAAAAAGCTGGAGCTGGAAGGGGACTACACCACTCGTCTGGCGCTGCTTGAAGAGCAGAAATCTCTGCCGTGGCAGGCCGTATGGGAAGCCTACTGCCTGCGTCACGATGTCCCGGCCGGAGCCGGCTGGTTAGGCGATGTCCGTCATTATGAACAACAAGTTCTCAGCAAACGTTAAGGACGTAACATGCAAAATATTCTGAATGCCTGGTTTGTGCAGGGAATGGTAAAAGCCACTAGTGATATGTGGTTAAAGGGCTGGGATGAGCGCAACGGTGGCAATGTCAGCCTGCGCCTGCTGGATGAAGAGGTACAACCTTTCGCCCAGGACTTCTACTTTCAACCCCGCACGGTAGAGCTGACCCAACCGGCCCCGGCACTCGCTAACTGCTGGTTTTTGGTGACAGGCTCAGGGAAGTTTTTCCGTAACGTTCAGCTTGATCCTGCTGACAGTCTGGTGCTGCTACGGGTTAGTGAGGATGGACGGGCTTACAGCATCTACTGGGGGTTAAGCAACGGTGGGCTGCCTACCTCTGAACTGGCCTCACATTTTCAGTCTCACAGCGTGCGTATGCAGGCGACGCAGGGTGCCGACCGTGTGATCATGCACTGCCATGCCACCAATTTTATGTCCCTGAGCTATGTGGTCGATCTTGATTCCGCCTCCTTTACCCGCCTGCTGTGGGAAGGGAGCACAGAGTGTCTGGTAGTCTTCCCCGATGGCGTGGGGATTGTGCCGTGGATGGTGCCGGGCACCGACGGGATTGGTGAAAAAACCGCTGAACAGATGGCCTCACACAGCCTGGTGATGTGGCCTTTCCACGGCATATTTGGCGCCGGGCCGACGCTGGACGAGACGTTTGGCCTGATCGATACCGCTGAAAAGTCATCTGAAGTGGTGGTTAAAGTTCTCTCAATGGGCGGCATGAAGCAGAGCATCACCACGCAGGAGCTGATTGCCCTGGGCGAACGCTTTGGGGTGAAACCGTGGCAGGCTGCGCTGGAGGCAAAACATCCCCATGTTGCGTAAAGCTTTTGTTATGCAGGTTTATCCGGACAAACATCAGGAATACCAGCAGCGGCATAACCCCATCTGGCCGGAACTGGCGCAGACGCTGAAGGAACATGGTGCGCATCATTACTCTATTTTTCTGGATGCGCCGCGTAACTTACTGTTTGCCGTGGTGGAGATTGAGTCAGAGGCGCAATGGAATGCGGTGGCACAAACGGAGGTTTGTCAGCGCTGGTGGCAGTCGATGAGTTCGCTGATGCCATCCAATCCCGATAGCAGTCCGGTCACTGCTGAACTGCTCCCCGTATTTTACCTGGAATAGAGATTAAAAAAGGGGCTAATTGCTTAGCCCCTTTTGATCTGATTTATCGTAACTTTATCTGTCTGTCTGCTTACCCATTGATCCGCAGCTGAGGATAACGACGCATGCTCCAGGCACACCATACAAAAGAGAGCAGGCCGATAGCGCCACCGGCATAACCTATATTCTGCATACCCAGGTGTAAACTCACCTGATTGCCCAGCAGCGCTCCGCCGCCAATACCCAGGTTATAAATTCCCGAAAGCAGCGACATCGCTACGTCCGTAGCGTCAGGTGCCAGCGCCAGTACGCGAACCTGAACGGCCAGGCCGATAACCATCATCGACATGCCCCAGATAATACAGAGCGTGGAAATAGCCAGGCTGTGCGTTACGGCAACATATAATGAGAGCATACAGAGCGTAATTAAGGCGATGGTACCCAACAAAAACGTTGCCGGGAATTTATTGCCCAGCGTGCTGAAGAGCACACTGCCTACAATTCCGGCAGCGCCAAATATCAGCAGCAGGAAGGTAGTAAAATTACCGCCCATTGCCGCCACGCTCTGAATAAAGGGTTCAATATAGCTGTAGGCGGTATAATGGGCTGTTACCACTATCGCAATCAGTAAATAGAGCGAAACCAAAGCAGGGCGCTTGAATAACATCGGCACGCTTTTTAAAGAGCCGGTGTGTTCACTTGGCAGCTTAGGCAGTAATTTCGCCAGACAGAGCATGGTGATCAGGGCCACGCCGCCTATTACGCCAAAGGTTATTCTCCAGCCCAGATACTGGCCAATCAGGCGCCCAATCGGTAAACCCAGCACCATAGCCAGCGCGGTGCCGGTGGCGAGCATGCTCAACGCCTGTGTTTTTTTACCGGCAGGGGCAACGCGTATGGCCAGTGAAGCCGTAATGGACCAGAAAATGGCATGGGAGAGCGCAATACCGATACGGGAGAGTACCAGGATATTGAAACTCCATGCAAAAGTCGACAGTACGTGACTGGCGACAAACAACGTGAAGATCGCAATCAGCAGGAACCGTCGCTCGACCTGACGCGTTAGCAGCATCATGGGCAGCGAGAGCAGCGCCACAACCCAGGCATAAATAGTCAGCATCAGCCCAACCTGGGCGGTATGCATAGAGAAGCTTGCCGCTATGTCTGACAGCAGACCTACCGGAGCGAATTCAGTGGTGTTAAATATAAACGCAGCGATGGCTAACATCACAACGCGTAGCCACGCCGTTTTGCGTGAAACGGTATTAATAGATTGCATGGGAGTTAACGACTTGTTGGTAGAAAGTTAATTCCACCGCGGGCGGAATCCAGATCAAAGAGCGTATAGTGTGTTTTATTTAGCTGTCAGAAGAAATCGAAAAAATGCTCTTTTTTGTAAATCAGAACAAACAGATCGTTTATCGTCACCTCTTCCGCTTCCTGACCGGTTATTTATGCTGAGATAAACCCATTTTCACAAGGTAACCTGTCGGCTGATGAGTATAGACAGCTTTAATGAATGTTCCAGGCAATATAAGGGAATCGGGAAGTTAAATGCTTAACGGCAGCCATTATGCACGACCTGCGTCAGGCGCGCTAAAAAAACAGCGGCCAGAACAGGCCGCTGCAGATCAAATGAGCGAATAGTAAACAGGATCAGTTAACAGCCGGGTTGAACGGCCAGACGTTTACGCGTCATTACCGATCTGACGACCAGCAATAACATCAGCATCCACTCTGCGGCCAGGGTAATTAATATGGCCTCTTTATAACTTCCATGCTGTTGCAACACCTGGCTGTAGACCGAGCCCAGCAGCATTGGCCCAAGACCAAAGGCCGCCTGCTGTACGGTTGAAAGCATCGCGCTGCCGGCTCCCGCATGATCTTTGGGCACATCGGCAAGCCCGATACGATAAAAACAGCTGACGATAAAAGATTGCCCAAATCCGGTCAGTGCCGTAGCGGGGATCAGCGCAAGGATACCTACGTCCGGCCAGCTATTATTAAAGGTGAACATTAACACCAGAAGTCCGGTCATCTGGATCCCACAGCCGGTTAACAGCGTTGCCAGCCTGCCCAACTTTTCCACCACGCGCGTTGAAAAAAGCGAGCCGATGAAATAGGCCACGCCCAGGGCAATAAAAGCGTTACCGGACTGGAATGGCGTCATGCCAAGACCGGATTGCAGCGTCAACGCAACCGCAAACATAAATCCGCTCCAGCAGGAGAAAAACAGTACGGCGATGGAGAGGCCAAAGCGGACGCCGTTTAACCGCATCAGGCCTGGTGGCAGCAGCGGGGCGCCTTGCTGCTGCTCAAGTTTGACCTCAATCCGCCATAGCTGTTTAAGCAGCAGTGGGAAAGCGACAAGCAATACGATACAGGGCCATGACCAGTGCAGCAGCGGCCCCAGCGCCAGCGCCAGCAGTAGGCAGCCAATGGCGCTGGCCAGCAACAGGGTCCCTGAGAGATCAACAGAGACCTTTTCTGCCTTTTTTGTTTCCGGAATAGTTTTTGCCGCCAGCAGTACAATCATTATGCAAAGAGGGATATTAATCAGGAAAACGCTGCGCCAGCCATAGCCACCGAGGTTGGCGGCGATCAGGAAACCGCCCAGCACCTGACCAATAATAAACGCCAGTCCGCCAATGCCGCCATAGAGGCCTATTGCTCTGGCATGCGGTCGGCCATGCAGGCAAACGTGCAGCGTGGCGAGAATTTGCGGCACCACAAGCGCAGCACCTATCCCCTGCAATCCTCTCGCAACAAGCAGCAGCCAGACTGAACCGGCGACGCCGCACAGCAGAGAGGCCACACCGAACAGAACCACGCCCAGCGTGAATACCCGGCGGCGACCATAGTTGTCACCCAACCGGCCACCCATCGCCAGGCTGACGGCAAAGGCTATGCCATACACTGCCACAATAAGTTCAAGCTGGATGGGCGAGGCGTGCAGCGCCGTGGAGATCGCATCCAGCGCCACATTCACAATGGAAAAATCGATCATTGGCAGCAGCTGTCCTGCCAGTAAAACCAGCAGGCCACCGCTACCCAGGGATGGAACATTGGCACCGTTTTTCATCAGGTGACGCCTTGTCATAAGAGAGAATGAGGCATAGCATCAATGATTATTAAAACGGGTACCAGTGCTTACTTATCATAGTATAAATGCTACCTGTCTGGTCCGGAGCCCCTGTTATGCCTGAAATTCTTCCTGTTCCCGTCAAAGAGAATAATCGTCTGCTACTGGGCGCGTTTTTACGCCGCAGACGTGAGAGTCTTGATCCCGACCGCCTGGGTCTGCCGCGCATGCGCAACCGCCGTACGCCCGGTTTGCGCCGTGAGGAGGTGGCTCAGATGGCAGAGGTGGGGGTCACCTGGTATACATGGCTGGAGCAGGGCAGAGAGATTAAAGCTTCCACTAAAACCCTGACGGCAATTGCGCTTGCGTTACAGTGTAACGAAGCGGAGTCCCGTCATCTTTTTTCGCTGGCAGGTCATCAGTATCCGGTACAGGCAGCGGCGAAAGTGTGCGCCAGAATCTCCGCGCAGGGACAGATTATGCTGGATGCGTTATACCCGTTGCCCGCCGTCATACAATCCGCCCGCTTTGATATTCTTGGCTACAATGCCGCCTGGCAGAAGCTGATCAACGTCGATTTACAGGCTATCCCTGTGGAAGATCGTAACTGTATTCTGCTGGCGTTTACCCACCAGGGCTGGCGGGACTCCATGCTGGACTGGGAGAGCGTGATGCCGCATATGGTGGGCAGGTTCCGGGCGCAAATGGGCGATAACCTTGAAGATCCTCACTGGAAAACCATGGTTGATCGGCTGCTCTCCTGCTCTGAAGAGTTTCGTGAGATTTGGCAGCGGTATGAAATTCGTGAATTTGAAAATCAGGTTAAACGCTTTTTCCATCCTGAGGCAGGCGCATTAACCCTGCGGCAGAACAACTGGTTCTCCGCACCAAGAAATGGCGAAAGGCTGCTGGTTTATATTCCTGAGGATGAAAACAGCGCCCAGGCTTTAAGCCAGATCACCGGCGCTGACGTCTCCGCTGAACCATTAAAACCGGAGAGCTGATTCTTTAAGCCTTAGTGACGAATTCATAACCTCTTACCAATTCACTGCAGTTTTTCACGGCTGCAGTTAACTGTTGCTGAGTATATTGCGCTACCCTGGAAGGGTTCAGACTGCTGAAAAGCAGCCCCTTTTAGCTAACCATAAGGATGACATCAGATGACTCAACGTCCCTCTGTTGCTGTATTGGGATTAGGCGCAATGGGCCATGCCTTTGCTGCTAATTTAGTAAAAAATGGCTTTACAACCTCTGGCTGGAACCGCACCAAATCCCGTGGTAAGGACTTAATAAGCGCCGGTTTGAAGCTGGCCGACAGCCCTGAAGAAGCGGTCAGCCAGGCTGATGTAGTGATAGCGATGCTGGCAAACGGTGAAACCACCGAAACGGTGTTGGCTGAAGCGCAAAGCGCTTTGAAACAGGGCGCGATTGTGGTGCAGATGGGCACCATCGGCGTGGAAGCAACAGAGAAATTGATCGCTTCTTTTCAGCAGCACCGCCCCGATGTCGTGTTCCTCGATGCACCGGTGTCAGGCACCAAAACCCCTGCTGAAAATGCTCAGATTGTGATCCTCGCCAGTGGCGATCGTGAGCGTGCTGCTGATGCGGAAACCGTCTTTGCTGCTATTGCAAAAGGAACCAAATGGCTGGGAGAAGCGGGTAAAGCTTCCAGGATGAAACTGGTGGTCAACGCCTGGCTGATCTCTATGGTTCAGGGCCTGTCAGAAAGCACGCAGATGGCTAAAGAATTTGGTTTCAGCCCTGACGATCTCTGGTCAGTACTGGAGGGCGGACCGCTGGCAGTTCCCTATGTAAAAGGTAAGCTGGAGATGATTAAAGAGGGCACATATGACCCGCAAATGCATCTCACCTGGGCGTTGAAAGATGTCAACCTGGCGCTGGAGGCGGCTAAAAAAAGCGAACTGCCCGGCCTGAATCTGATCTCTGATGTCTGGCAGGAAGCGGTTGATGCTGGATATGGCGAAAAAGATCTCTCTGTGGTCTATCGTTACCTGAGTGAAAAGTAAGCAAAGCAAACATAGCCGGTCAGTGACCGGCCTTTCCCTCAGGAGGAACTATGCAAAAGCTCTATGGCGCGCCGGGCTGGGGTTCGGCTATTGTAGAAATCATGTTCGCTCTGTCTGGTGAATCTTATCAGTTCGTCAACGTTGAAGGTTTTGACCAGCCAGGCCCGTCACGAGAAATACTGAAAAAAATCAATCCACTTTGTCAGGTTCCCACCCTCCTGAGAGAAGATGGCACCGTGCTCACAGAGAGCGCCGCTATCGCATTAACCCTTCTCGATGAAAACCCGCAGCTCGCTCCTCTCCCTGGCACTCCGCAGCGGCAGGAATTTTATCGGCTGCTGGTCTGGATGGTTGCCAATGTCTATGCGACGCTCACCTATGGCGACTATCCTGAGCGCTGGGTAAAGCAGGCGCCAGCAGAGTTAGCGCAGAGCACCGACCGTTATCGGGAGTCGCTCTATCTCTGGCTTGAATCTCAGGCGGGAGAGGGACCTTACTGGTTTGGCGACCGCATCAGCCTGTTAGATGCTTATCTTCCGGTGATCGTCTGCTGGCGTCCCCGGAAGGCCTGGTTTCAGCAACATACGCCAAAGATTGCCGCTATGGCGGATAACGTCCGCCAACGTGCGGAACTCAGCCGCATCATAGCCGCCAACGACCTTTGACCATAATCCCATATTTTTCATAATGATAAAGGGAATAGCAGTAATCGCTTAAGCCGATCCTTCTAAAAAGCAACAATATTTGTTATATTAATCGGGTACTGTTTTTATTAGTTGACTGATTTTTAATGCTTTTTAAGACCGCCGCTCAAACGGTGATGCACAGCTAAAAGCAAGGATCTGAACATGCTTGATATTCGTTTTCCTACAGCCTTACACATGGTGCTCAGCGTAGCCCAGGCGGAGCGTGAAGGTAAACGCAGCACCAGCAAAATTCTGGCAATGGGCCTTGAGGCCAATCCCAGCTTTGTCCGCAAGATGATGGTGCCGCTGACCCGCGATGGCATTATTGTCTCCACGCTAGGTCGCACCGGCACTATTCGCCTGGGTCGCCCGGCTGAAGAGATCACATTGTGTGATATCTATCTCTCCGTTCTGGAAGATAAGCCGCTGCTGGCAGGGCGTCCGGAAGTGCCGGCCCGCTGCCTGGTTAGCGCCAATACCTGCTGGTTCTTTAAAGAGCTGGCGCGTGAAGCAGAGCAGGCTTCGCTCGACGTGCTGGCCAGACGCACGGTAGCGGATGCGTTGACCGAGATTTATGAGCGTGACCGCCGTAATCCGGAAGGAAGCTGCGAGGCATTATTAGCCCGTGAAGCAGCAGATACGTAAATCTGCTTACCCCCATTAAAGGGCGGACAACGCACAGTTGTCCGCCCTTTTTTGATCCTGAATCAGCCATGTCCAGCGACTTAAGCAGGGCGCTATAGCCACTATCTGAGATGGCTATTACGGCAAGGCCTGAGATCAAAAATGGGAAGCAAATCGCTTCCCATTGTTTTGATGCCCTTAACCTTTACGTCGGTTAACTTCGGGATCCTTTAGTCTCAGCCCTCGAAAACAGGTTTGCTCTCTGCCACAGGTTCCTCTTTTTTCACCAGCTTACGCAGGGCAACATAGAACACCGGGGTCAGGAACAGTCCGAACAGCGTCACGCCTAACATCCCGGCAAACACGGTGATCCCGGTTACGGTACGAACTTCAGCACCTGCGCCGTGGCCCAGCATCAGCGGAACGGTTCCGGCGATAAAGGCGATAGAGGTCATGACAATCGGACGCAGACGCAGGCGGCACGATTCCAGCGCGGCCTGCACAATCGTGCGGCCCTGCATCTCCAGCTCACGGGCAAACTCCACAATCAGAATGGCATTCTTACAGGCCAGCCCCATCAGCACCACCAGTCCAACCTGCACAAACACGTTGTTATCGCCTCCGGTCAGCCAGACGCCAAACAGCGCAGAGAGCATGGTCATCGGCACAATCAGGATCACCGCCAGCGGCAGCGTCCAGCTTTCATAAAGCGCTGCGAGCACCAGGAACGCCAGCAGGACGGCCACCGGGAAGACGATGATCGCCGCGTTGCCCTGCGTTGACTGTTGATAGCTCAGGTCAGTCCACTGGATGTTCATGCCGTTTGGCAGGATCTGGTCAGCGATGCCTTGCACCGCCTGCATCGCTTCCGCTGAGGAAAGGATGCGCGGATCGGCATCGCCAATCAGGTCAGCCGCCGGGAAACCGTTGTAGCGGATAACCGGATCCGGTCCATAGGTGGTGCCGATATGCACCATGCTGCCAATGGGTACCATTTCTCCGGCCGCATTACGGGTACGTAAATTGGCGATATCTTCAATGCTGTCACGGAACTGGCCGTCAGCCTGCGCATAGACTTTCCAGGTCCGGCCAAAGCGGTTGAAGTCGTTGACGTATGACGACCCCAGATAAGTTTGTAGAGTGCCAAACAGATCGGTTAACGCCACGCCCTGCGCCTTGGCTTTATCGCGGTCAACCTGTGCGTCCAGCTGTGGCACGTTCGCCTGATAGGTGGAGATAGGGAAGTGTAAGCCAGGCGTTTGCATAATGGTGCCCGCCATCGCATTGGCGGCTTCCTGTAGTGCGCCATACCCCAGACCAGCACGATCCTGAATATAGAGGGAATAGCCCGCCCCCTGGCCCAGCCCTAAAATCGGCGGCGGCATAATCGAGAAGGTGAACCCTTCCTGAATCGTCGCCAGTTTAGCGTTGATCTCGGCATTAATTTCCGCCGCAGAACGCGTACGCTGATCCAGCGGCTTCAGCGCAAAGAACACCGTGCCGGTATTAGGGGTATTGGTGAACTGCAACGCGTTCAGGCCAGGGAAAGCCACCGCATCGGCTACGCCTTCAGTATGCAGCGCAATATCGCTCATCTGCCGGATCACTTTATCGGTGCGCTCCAGCGATGATCCTTCCGGCATCTTCACGCCACCAATCAGGTAGAGCTTATCCTGGGTAGGAATAAACCCGGCGGGAACGGCTTTAAACATCACGCCGGCGCCAATCAACAGCAGCACATAGACGCCAAATACCGCTCCGCGACGCTTAAGAATGCGCGAAACGCCACCCTGATAGCGCTCAGAATTTTTGTTAAAGAAGCGGTTAAAGGGACGGAACAGCCAGCCAAACAGGGAATCGATAATCCGTGTAGGACGGTCTTTCGGCGCCCCGTGCGACTTCAGCAGCAACGCCGCCAGCGCCGGGGAAAGCGTCAGCGAGTTAATGGCCGAAATCACGGTGGAAATAGCGATGGTGACGGCAAACTGCTTGTAGAACTGACCGGTCACGCCAGAGAGGAAGGCCATCGGCACAAATACCGCACAAAGCACCAGCGCGATAGCGATAATCGGACCTGATACCTCGCGCATCGCCTGATGCGCTGCAGCCCGCGGTTCCAGTCCCTCTTCAATATTGCGTTCGACGTTTTCCACCACCACGATCGCATCATCCACCACAATACCTATCGCCAGCACCAGCCCGAACAGGCTTAAGGTGTTAAGCGAAAAGCCCAGCAGGTAGAGCACGGAGAAGGTCCCCACCACCGATACTGGCACTGCCAGCAGTGGAATAACGGAAGCACGCCAGGTTTGCAGGAACAGGATCACAACCAGCACAACCAGCAGGATCGCTTCCAGCAGCGTATGCAGCACGGAGCTGATGGAATCACGCACAAAAATGGTGGGATCGTAAGGCGCTTTCCACTCCACGCCATCGGGGAAGCGGGTCGCCAGCTCGGCCATTTTCGCCCGTACGGCATTGGAAAGGTCGATAGCGTTCGCGCCAGGTGCCTGGAAAACACCGATCCCAACCGCATCTTTGTTATTTAGCTGGGAACGCAACGCATAACTTCCCGAGCCCATCTCAATACGCGCCACGTCGCGCAGGCGGACAATTTGTCCATCTTCGCCGCTTTTAAGGATAATATTGCCAAACTCATCTTCACTGGTCAGGCGGCCCTGAGCATTGATCGACAGCAGGAAATCACTCTTGTTGGGCATTGGCTCTGCACCCAACTGTCCGGCAGAGACCTGGACGTTCTGCTCCTGAATGGCGGTTACCACATCGCCAGCCGTCATACCACGAGCGGCCACTTTGGTGGGATCCAGCCAGATACGCATTGCGTACTCACCGGCACCAAATATCTGCACTTGACCCACGCCCGGCAGACGCGCCAGCTCATCCTTCACCTTCAGCTGCGCATAGTTTCGCAGGTAGAGCGAATCATAACGGCCTGAAGGGGAGTCCAGATGCACAACCAGCGTCATAGTTGGAGACTGCTTCTGCGTGGTGACACCCTGACGACGGACATCTTCCGGGAGACGAGCCTCAGCCTGCGCAACGCGGTTCTGCACCTGAACCTGCGCCTGATCC
Organism: Erwinia pyri; assembly: GCF_030758455.1. NCBI lineage: Bacteria > Pseudomonadati > Pseudomonadota > Gammaproteobacteria > Enterobacterales > Erwiniaceae > Erwinia > Erwinia pyri. The sequence continues at coordinate 2,273,702 of NZ_CP132353.1, read as the reverse complement.
GGATCGGTACCCGGACGGAAGGTAACGGTGGTCACCAGCACGCCATCGGAACCGGCAATCGATTTCATGTACATCATGTTCTCGACGCCGTTAATGGCCTCTTCCAGCGGCGTCGCCACGGTTTCTGCAATAACCTTCGGGTTAGCGCCGGGATATTCTGCCCGCACCTGCACGCTCGGCGGTACCACGTCCGGGTATTCGCTGATGGGCAGCAACGGAATAGCAATCAGCCCGGAGACAAAGATCAGAATCGACAGTACGGCCGCAAATATCGGTCGGTCGATGAAAAATCTGGAAAAATCCATATCAGTATCCGCAGCTTAAATTAAAGGGGGGCAGGCGCCATAGGCACCGTTTTGGCATTTACCGGCATCCCCGGCATAAACACTTTCTGGACGCCATCCACAATCACCCGATCGCCAGAGTGCAAACCTTGCTGGACGATACGCAGTCCGTTGGCAATCTGACCAGGCTGGATATCACGCCGCTGCGCTTTGTTCTGGGCATCAAGCACCCAGACATACTTACGATCCTGATCGGTGAGCACCGCTTTGTCATTGACCAGCAGAGCAGGGAAGTCAGCACGGCCCGGAAGCTGGACGCGGGCAAACAAGCCGGGGGTAAAGAGACGCTGGCTGTTATCCAGCAACGCCCGCATCCTGATAGTTCCGGTGCTGGCGGTCAGCTGGTTGTCGGTAAAATCGACCTTGCCTTCATGTGGGTAGCCTTGTTCACCTACCAGACCGATTTTCACCGGCAGGGCATGATGGGCATTCGCAGCACTCTCGCCCTGACGGCTCATTTGCTGATAACGCAGGAAGGTGGCTTCATCAACGTCGAAGTAAACGTAAACGGTATTCAGGGAAACCAGCGTGGTAAGGACGCTACTGCTGTCACCGGCGGTTACCAGATTGCCAGAGGTGATCATCGCCCGACTGGCGCGGCCATCAATAGGCGCGGTCACCCGGGTAAAATCCAGGTTCAGCCGCGCCATATCTACAGCAGCCTGCGCAGAGAGCACGCTGGCCTGTGCCTGGGTGGAGGCGGAGCGCCGCTGTTCCCACACCTCACGGGAGATAGCCTGGCTGCCAATCAGTTTCTCCGTCCTGCCCGATTCGCTACGCGCCAGCTGAGCCTGAGTCCGTGCGCTGGCGAGATCGGCCTGCGCACGTTCAAGTTCCGCCCGGTAAGTTCTGTCATCAATGGTGAACAGCACGTCGCCTTTTTTAACTTCCTGGCCTTCGGTGTAGTTCACTTTATCGATATAACCGGTTACGCGGGGCCGGAGCTGAACGCTCTGAACCGCCTCAATCCGTCCGTTGAAGTTATCCCACTGGCTGACCGTTTGTTGCTGAACTTCTGCCACGCTGACCTGTGGGGCAGGTGGCGCGCTCTGTTCGGCCCCTTTGGAATCACAGCCCATCAGCCAGAAAGCGGAGAGGAGCGGAAGCGCTAACGTGCGCAGGCGCATAGCGGTGAATGATCTCATTTGATTAATCCCTGTTACAGATGCTGGACGACGTGAAAGTGCACGGCATAATGCATAAAATGCAACTATGTTAATTGCATTAAACAGGTTGGATTGTAAGAAGAGGGTTAATAAAGTGCAAGTATAATTGTTGCTTTTAGCATTTTTTTGTCAGCGAACGTAGCAAAATATGAACAGGGGCGGAGAGGGCAGTGGCAAGAATGCCTGCGAATCGCATTTAATGCAACAATAAAACTTGCATTAAAGGGGAGGGTGCTTTAGCGTATATGTGCATTCATTAAAGTTACCTTTTACCCTGCTGTGGGCAAGAGGTCAAGACAGACAGATAACAAAAAGCGCCAAAGGGGACAGTAATGAGCCATGATGATTTTATTAACGATCTGGTAAAGTGGATCGATACCCACATTGAAGGAAAGATGGATTTGGATACCGTAGCCGATCGGGCGGGTTACTCCAAATGGCATCTGCAACGGATGTTTAAGCAGCACACCGGCTATGCTTTAGGTGAGTATATTCGTGCGCGCCGGCTGAAAAAATCCGCTGAACGCCTGGCGAAAGGGGGCGAACCGATCCTGGATGTCGCTATCTCATTTGGCTTCGATTCACAGCAGTCCTTTAATCGCAGCTTCAAACGCCAGTTCGGACAATCTCCGGGCGCGTGGCGTCGTCAGGTGCAGGTCAGCGCCTGCGCACAATAGCCAGACCTCCTCTTCAATAGCGGGCGTTTAGCCCGCTGTGAATCTCTGCCGCTTTCGTTTAATCCGCAAAACTCCGCCAACCCATTGTATACTGTCTGAATTGCGCTTACGTTTAAGACAGGAATTGTCATGCCGATGTGGAACCTGAACAAGCAGGGTATGTGTGAAGCCGCCAGTTATCTGCTGGTCTTTGGCGCACTGTTTTTAATTTTCCCCCTGCGTCTGCTGCCTTGCTTTCTGGCCGGATTCATTGTTTATGAAACTATTCTGGCGTTAACGCCGTGGGTGGAGCGTCTGGTTAAAGGGCCGTTGGCTCGCTGGATCATCATCTTTTTCCTTACGGTTCTCATCCTGCTGGCGCTGGTTGGCGGTATCACCAAGCTGATTGGCTTCCTGCTGCATGATTTCCAAAATCCTGCAGCATTTCACGCCGCGGCGAGCAAACTGCTGGAAGATGCGCAGCGTACTCTTTCGCCCGTTGTCAGCCGCTATCTGCCTGCCGATATTGATGAGCTTCAGCATCAGGTGGTGACCTGGTTGCGGGAGCATCTGGTAGTGGTGCAGACTTTTGGTCGGACAGCGGCGCACACCTTTGCCACAATGCTGATCGGCATGCTTTTAGGCGCCATCATCTCTCTACGCATCAGCAGCCTGAATACGCTGGACGCCCCGTTGAAACATGCGCTGTTGGACAGGCTGACGGTGCTGGCCGCCTCCTTCCATAACGTGGTTTTTGCGCAAATCAAAGTTTCACTGGTCAATACTCTTCTGACCTGCGGCTTCCTGTTTGGCGTGTTACCGCTGTTTGGGCTGCATTTTCCTTTTGCCAAAACCGTGGTGGTGCTCACCTTCGTTGCGGGCCTGCTGCCGATCATTGGCAATTTGATCTCTAATACGGTGATTGTGCTGATTGGCCTCTCCATCTCACTGGAAGCGGCAGTGATATCGCTGGTGTTCCTGATCCTGGTGCACAAACTAGAGTATTTTATCAACGCGCGGATATTTGGCTCGCGCATCAACGCCAAGACCTGGGAGATCCTGCTGGCGATGCTGGTATTTGAGTCTGCTTTTGGGCTGGCTGGCGTGGTCGCCGCGCCGGTTTATTACGCCTATCTGAAAAGTGAACTGCGTCTTGCCAGACTGATATAGAAGCAGCGGGACGATGGCGGTCCCGCCTTATGTCAGATGAGAGCCTCGTTCCCCCATAAAGTTCTTCACTGCCCACGCCGATAACCTGACAAGAGAGACCAGACAACGGCTTCTGGTCTCGCTGTCACCAGGGTTTTCCATGAAATTATCCAATTATAAGATCGGTATCAGGCTGGGTTTACTGGCCGCAATTCTGCTGAGTGCAACGCTGTTTATCGGGCTGCGGGGCCTGATAATCAACCAGGATGCCCTGCAGCAAAGCAGGGCGATTATGCAGCAGGAAATGCAGATCGAAGAGATCATTGATACTGCCCGCAATGCGCAGGTTCAGTTCAAAATTCAGGTGCAGGAGTGGAAAAATACGCTGCTGCGGGGCGCAGAGGATCAGCAAAGCTTCGACAAATATCGCGCCGCTTTTGTGGCACAAAGCCAGCTTACGCAGGCGTTATTAGACAAACTTATTTTATCAATGCCCGCACTCGACATGAGCAACAAAGCGGTCATTGAGACGAAAAAGCTGCACGCCGAACTGGAGCAGCATTACCTTTCCGCACTCCAGCAATACCATGTGGGCGACATCACCAGTGCCCAGCGCGTGGATCATCTGGTGACCGGAATTGACCGCCAGCCAACCCGGATGATCGATGAAGTGGTCAGCCAGGTGCTTGCCCATACGGTAAAAATGCATCAGAAGATTGAGGCGGCGAATCACGCCTCTTATCAGCATACCCGCCTGTTGCTGGCAATATCTATGCTGCTCGCGCTGATCGCAGGGATTACCATAACCTTCTGGCTGGTGCGGAGCATTACCCGTCCGCTGGCGCAGGCGGTCAGGATCGCCCAGACCGTAGCGGCAGGGGATTTGCAAACTCAGATTGAGGTGAAAGGGCGCGACGAGACGGCGCTGCTGATGGCCGCGCTGAAAGAGATGAACGGCAATCTTACCCGCATTGTTTCCGATGTGCGTGAAGGGACGGAAACCATTGCCACCGCTTCGGCGGAAATTGCGCTTGGCAGCCAGGATCTCTCTTCGCGCAACGAAGCGCAGGCGAGCGCGCTGGAAGAGACCGCTGCCTCCATGGAAGAGCTGACGTCGGTGGTGAAAAAGAATGCGGATAATGCACGTCATGCCAGCGATATCGCCCATACGGCGAGCTCTGCTGCCCGCCAGGGCGGCAGCGTAGTGGAGCAGGTGGTGCAGACGATGGGCGAAATCCATCACTTTTCTCATCAGATAAGCAATATCATCGCTCTGATTGATGGCATTGCCTTCCAGACCAATATTCTGGCCTTAAACGCGGCGGTTGAAGCGGCGCGTGCAGGATCGGAAGGGCGAGGTTTTGCGGTTGTGGCCTCTGAGGTTCGGGCGCTTTCGCAACGCTCCGCTTCTGCGGCACGTGATATTAAAGCGTTGATTGACAGCTCTGTAACCCGTATCAATGCCGGTAATGCCCTGGTCGCCCGCGCCGGGGAAGCGATGGAAAACATTGTGGATAACGTGCAGCGCGTCAGCTCGCTGGTGGCGGAAATTTCTCTGGCAAGCGGCGAACAGAGTGCAGGCATCGATCAGGTAAACCTGGCGGTGACGCAGATGGATGCAGCCACCCAGCAGAACGCCTCGCTGTCACAACAATCTACCGTTGCCGCCCAGTCGCTTCAGTCGCAGGCACAAAATCTGCTGCAAAGCGTAAGCGTCTTCAAGCTTGCGCCCGTAGCTTAAGAAACGGCCGGGTCCGCCCGGCCTTTTCCTCCCCTTAATCTCTTCAAGGCTTTACGTTGCATCACATCGATCTTATGGTAGAGAAAACGACTGAGGAATGAGCCTTACATGCCTGCGCTTTTGGATACCTTGTTTCACCAGATCCTGCTCTCTATGCCACTTTTTATTCTTATCGCGTTGGGCTGGCTGCTGGTTCGCTGGCGCAAATGGCCAGCGAGCATCAGCGAAGCGTTAAACCGCGTAGTTTTTAAGATTGCGCTGCCAGCAATGCTGTTCAAATTGATGAGTGATTTCAGTAAAAGCCCGCCTGTGGATGCCCGCCTGTTGATCGCTTTTTTTGGGGGATGCCTGATCGTCTTTGTCCTTGGGCGCATTATTGCCACGCGCGTTTTTCACCTTGATGGCATATCGGGTTCGGTGTTTGCGCTGGGCGGGATTTTCTCTAACAACGTGATGCTGGGCCTGCCGATTGCTACCGTGATGCTGGGGGAGAAAGCGATCCCCGCTGTGGCGCTGGTACTGGTCTTTAATGGCCTGATTTTGTGGACGCTCGCCACGGTCTCGGTGGAGTGGTACAAGCACGGTTCCCTGAGCCTGAAAGGGTTTGGCAAAACGGCCTTAAGCGTACTGAAAAACCCGCTGATTATCGCAATTCTTTCCGGCACGTTATTCAGCCTGACGGGGCTCCCCTTGCCGCAGATGATCGATCAACCCGTGAGTATGCTGGGCAAGATTGCCGTGCCGCTGGCGCTGGTGGCGTTAGGCATGAGCCTTGCCGCTTATAAAATAAAGGAGGGGCTGCGCGAGAGCTATGCCATCTGTCTGCTGAAGCTGATTATCTCACCGCTGGTGATTTGGGGACTTGCCTGGCTGATTGGGCTGCCGCCGCTGGAGAGCAAAGTCGTGGTGCTGTTAGGCTCCATGTCGTTAGGGATCAACGTTTATCTGATGTCACAGCAATTTAATGCCTTAACCGGTCCGGCCGCCACCAGCATGCTGCTCTCGACAATCTTCTCCGCCGTCACCACCCCTTTACTGCTGATGTTAATGGATATCGCCTGACAGGAAATGTGAACCGACCAGCGTAACGGAAGCGCAGTGCTTGCGGTAAAACCGTTTATTTCATTATCTTCTCTTGTTGGTAATTCTGTTTCGTTTTGCGTGCAAAACGGCGCAGGCCGATCCCCCTCTGGAGATGAATAATGAAAACCTGCAAAACTTTACTGTTGTTAATCACACTCGGCTGTTCTGCCTCCTCGCTGGCAGAAACTATCGGCGTCTCGATGGCCTATTTCGATCAAAACTTTCTGACGATTATTCGTCACTCTATCGACAAGGAGGCGAAAGCCAGAGGGCTTACCGTACAGTTTGAGGATGCCCGTGGTGACGTAGGCAGACAGACCGATCAGGTGCAAAGTTTTATCAGCGCGGGCGTGGACGCCATTATTGTTGATCCGGTTAACTCTGCGGGCACGCCTGCCATTACCAAACTGGTTACAGCCGCGAAAATCCCCCTCGTTTACGTCAACCGCACGCCTGGTGACATCAAGTTACCTTCGGGCGTGGTTTTTGTCGGCTCGGATGAAAAGCAGTCCGGCACGCTGCAGATGGAGGAGCTGGCGCGTCTGGCAAATTATCAGGGAAAAGTGGCGATAATGATCGGTAATCTGACCGATGCTGGCGCTATTCAGCGCACCAGAGATGTCGAACAGGTTGTCGCCAAATACCCCAAAATGAGCGTGGTGCAGAAGCAGACGGCCAACTATTCGCGCAGTGAAGGGATGGATTTGATGCTGAACTGGCTGACCAACGGCGAGGAGATCGATATCGTTGCGGCCAACAACGATGAAATGGCGATCGGCGCGATAATGGGACTGCAGCAGGCTGGCAAAAAAGAGAGCAAAATCCTGATTGGCGGCATAGATGCCACGCCAGATGGCCTGAAAGCGATGTCGTCAGGCAAAATGCAGGTGACCGTATTCCAGGATGCTATCGGGCAGGGCAAAGCTTCGGTAGAGGTGGCGCAGCGGATGATCAAAGGTGAAAAACTGGAACCCTATTACTGGATCCCTTTTGAGTTAGTGACGCCAGCGACATTACAGAAATACGCAGAGAAGGAATAGACGCTAAATATTCTGCCGGGGTAAACTCTGCGCATGAATAAAAAATTGATTATTGCGGCAATCCTGGCGCTGATTGCCACCTTTGCCGGTTTACGTCATCCCACCCATCAGCCTGCTCAGCAGCAGGCTTCTCAAAGCGCTGCTGCAACCGATATCGCCACGCTCACGCGGCAGCAGCGCGTGGCGGATTACCTCCATCAGCATCAGCGTCTGCCTGCTTATTATCTCACTAAAAGCGCGGCGAGAAAGCTCGGCTGGGAGCCGAGCCAGGGCAATCTTTGCCAGACGCTGCCAGGCAGGGCGATAGGCGGTGACCATTTCTCCAACCGTGAAAAAGTTCTGCCGGAAAAGGCGGGGCGGCGCTGGTTTGAGGCGGATGTCAACTACGACTGCGGACGGCGAGGCAGTGACCGCATGCTCTATTCCAGCGACGGGATGATTTTTGTCACCCGCGATCATTACCGTCACGTTGAGCAGGTATATTAAGATGAAAAGCATCAGTTTCGATTTTGCCGGGATCGGGGGTGTTGAAGATTTTTATCGCCAATTTTGCCGCAAATTTGCTATTGATATCGACTTTGGTAACAATCTTGACGCGTTATGGGACGCGCTGACCGGCATGATTGAACTGCCCTCACGCGTGACTTTCCGTCATCTGGCAACGCATCCTGATGCGGCGCAATTTAAGGGCATTATTGCAGTAATGCGTGAAGCCGAAGAGGCTTCCGCCGGGAAGTTCAGCCTGCGGATCTGCTAAGCGGTAAAATGCCCGGCGCAAACAGCGCGCCGGAGAGGGGTGGCGCTGAAGCCACCCCGGAATAGTTCTGCGCAATCTTTCCTGCTCGTCGCTATCAACGACCAACCTGCTTCAGGATCGCCGCCAGCGCGTCGCGGTGTTCAGTGTCGATTTCCCGCGCTGCGGAGTAGCCCGCATTTTGCAAAATCATTTCGTTCAGCCCAACCAGCCAGTCATAGATATAGTAGGCGGCATGATTATTGGGCTTGAGCGCCAGTTTGGTCAGGCGCTGACCCGGACCCAGGCTGGCAGTCTGCGTTTCCGGCTTGGCGAAAATCTTCTGCCCGCGATTGATCTTGCTCTCGGGACGCTGCGCTTCGGGCAGATGCTGAAAGCCGAGCCAGGCGACAAAATCGCCCATTACGCTGAGCGCGCGTGAAACCTGGCGATCGGCCATCATCTCCACCGGCGTGCCCGGCGCTTCGTGGTCGGTGAGCATTTTGACCAGCGCCGCTTCAATATCCAGGCGAATGCTGGCCGTTACCAACTCCTCCGTCAGCATCTCCAGCGTGGGTTTACTGATGCCCAGCAGCTCCAGCAGAGCGCCCTGATCGGGAAGCTGGCGCAGAATATTGATCCAGTGGCGATAGACCTGCTGGGCAAATTCCGCCTCCGGCTCTTCAGCGGCGGAGTGCGCTTCGGTGTTGATCAAGCCCTGTACCGGCTCATCACTGAGCAGGTCGATACTCATGCCGATGCCGAAAGGATCCTCTTCGCTGAGGGCATACTCTTCAACCAGCGGGCGCTCGCCTGGGTTCTGACGCTGCAGGAAAAGATGCCGCAACGTTTCGCGCGAGGGCAGCAGTCTTTCCAACAGCTCACCGTGCACGCCTGTCCGCGCCTGAAGCGATTTCAGCAGCGTCTCCGCAATGCGTAAGCGTGCCTGCGGCTCCTCTTTTTCAGACGCCAGATACCAGCGGCCTAACAGATTATCGCGCAGCTCACGGCGGATCTCATCGCTCTGCTCCTGCAGACGTTCAACTTTGGCTTCACGACGAATTTCCGTCATCAGCCAGCCCGCCATACGCTTAACTCCTTTCTCATCCATCGCCAGCATCGAACCCCAGGCATCCCCTGGATTGCCAACATAGCGTTGGACTGCGGCATCAAAATTTTGTCCGCGCGTAATGCGCTGATCGAAGGGCGTCAGTGCCCAAATCAGGCCGGGTTTACGGCCGCTACGAACCTGGGTGTTTTCACCCTGGGTCTGCTTCACCCAGTTATCCAGCACGCGGCCTACGGTACGGGTTTCCGAGCGATGTCCCACGGCGCTGCACACCATCAGCAGATTCACATCCTGATGTTCAGCCGCACGGGTTAACAGGAACGCGCGCTTGGCGGCCATAAACGCCAGCGCCAGCGCATGATGCTCGTCATCTGGCAGCACGGAAGGGGTTTCAAAGCCGGGGTAATCCAGCAGATCAACCTGTTCGAACAGGCTTTCACGCGGGGCGCTGTAGAGCGGCATCAGCACTTCCCGTCCCATCAGCGCCAGTTCGGCTAAAGCCAGGTTGACCGGCTGGAGGTTACGACCACCGTGCTGAGGCACAACCTGAATAACCCGGTCTGAGGAGGCGTTAAAATAGCGCAGGCCGTGGGTGTTGAGTACGCTAAGCGAGGGATCGTCCAACACAGAGAGCGGCGCCAGCACGCGAGGTACGCCCGATACATGATGAAGAACGTGCGCCAGCTGGCGGTAGAGCGCGGTCAGCTCACGGTCTTCACCCCAGAGCAGCGAAAACAGCCGCGCACGGTCGTCCACGCCCAGCATCGGGGCCAGCTCAATGGCCAGCGGCCAGAAATGCGTTTCCAGCGCCTTGCTGACGCAAAGCTGGGAAGTCGTCAGGCGATCCCAGAGTGCCACCACATCACCCGCTTTCATGCCTTCAATCGCTTCGGACTGGCGATACATGGCCACGGTCTTCAGGCGCTCAGAGATCTGCTGTTCATCCAGCATCACGGCCCGACCCTCTGTCCGGCGGACCCAGACGTCGGCCAGGATCGCCACCAGCTCCTCTTCACTTAACAGCGCCATCTGCACCGGCCATTCGTTATCGACGCGGACCTGCTGACCGCTGTAACGGGTGACCATGGTGCTGGTCTGCTGTTGCGGGTTAAGGTGGCTGTACTCCAGCGTGGTGCTGCCCAGCGCAATCTCCATTCTGCCTTTGTCGCTGGCCGCCAGCGCGGTAATCAGATAGGACTTTCCCGCCTGAGAGAGTCCAAAGAAGCCGATGGCGCACTCTTTGCCTGCTGCTTCCAGCAGATTGCCCGCTTTATTTCGCTGGCGCAGCAGCCGGACGCTGAGGCGATCGGCCTCCATATCCAGACGCGGTGCGCTCTTGCGGGCGGTCTCCAGCCAGGCAAGCGAGTGATCGATGCTTTTGCTCAGCGTGTCGAGTTTTTTGCCGAACGTGCCCGACAACTGTTTAGGCGTCAACGGTTTCATTTCTTGTATACGCTCCCACTGTCGATCCAGTAATGGGTTAATCCCGATCCGTTGCTGGCCAGGGTGTTGAGCTTCAGACGCAGGTGCTCCAGCGGCACCTGGCTGCCATCATCCAGTGTGGCATCCGCAATTTCAAATCGTTCCGGGCCGAACTCACCGGTTTGTCTGGCTACAGCCAGTTTTATTTTAAGCACTTTATCTCCCGCCACGCTGCGTGCCAGCTGTGGGTCGGCAATTTGCAGCGTGTAGAGCGGCGAGGCTGGCCAGCGATCGTTATCGAGCTGACGGAAGCCCAGCGTCAGAGCGCCACGCACCTGAAAACGGGTGCGGGCATCCAGAGTGAACTTCTCATCATCAAGATCGATATCGCTGTACCAGACATTATCGCTGCTCAGCGCGCCGTTGCTGTCCAGCATCCCCAGATAACGGATGGTGGAGTAAGGCTGGAAATCGCCCGCTTTGAACCAGAAATTGGCCAGGCGCAGATCCAGAGAGAGCAGGCAAAGCATCGCGCCGACGGCGGCGGTGGATTTTGGGTTCTCAATCCGCCCCTGTTTGTTAAAGGGATACCAGTCGTTGGTGTGGTAGCCATCAAGCGAAAGAATTCGGCTCACCGGCAGCGGTTGCAGATGGCGGAACAGCGCCTGCACGCCCGGGAAGCGTGAGGGACGCCCGGTCAGCAGCAGCACGTCACAGTCATACACCGCCACCACCTCAGACATCGAGCGCAGGCTCTGGGTAATGTTCATGCGTGGCGACAGGAACTCAGCGTGCAACTTGCTCAGTTTCACAATCAGCGGTACGCGCAGAATATCAAACTCCTCCGCATCGCCTGGCAGCTCGCGCTGGATCTCACGGTTGATGTAATCCAGCAATTTTTTCGTTGGCGGCAGGGACAGCAGCTCCTCAAAGCGGGCGTCCACCTCCGCGTTCAGTTCCAGCGGGTCGAACTGCTCATAGGCTTCCAGAATCGCCTGGCCAACCGGAATAAAGAGCTGCAGCGTTACCTGCTGGCGCAGGGTCGAGTGTCCGTCAATGCGACCTTCATGGCCGAACAGGCGGGTCATCACCCCTTCAGGATTGACCATGCCAGCCTGCTTGAACGCCGCCTGCAGGGCAGGCAGGACGTAGAGCTGGATCACGTCCAGCAGAATGTCATCACCGGCCAGCTTGAACCCTTCACGGAACAGCAACCGCGGCATGATCTTAACGTTATTGCCTACACCGTCGTCGAGGCGATATTGCGTGATCGCCAGGTCAGTGGTGCCGCCGCCGATATCGATAGAGGCGATGCGCAGCGTTTTGCCTGGCAGCTCATCGGCAGCCCGTGCCCGGTCCGGCCTCGCCATGCTGACAAAGAAAGCTTCCGCGCGGCCACCAAAATTAACCTGGGTTTCATTGTAGAGATAGACCATCTGTCCGCAGGTCGCTTCGTCCCACTCCATCTGCACTTCCGGCACCGGCACCAGGCTTTTTGCCTTATCTTTAGCGCTGGTGAAGTCCTCATCGGCGGGATGCCAGCCCATCGCTTTCCACACCAGCGCAATCGCTTCCTGCATTCTGCGGCGGAAGATCTCCCGCTCCGGCTTTGGCATAGCGGAAGGCAGCGTCAGAATGATATTGCGAAGCTGGCGAGGCGCGCTGCTGTGCAGCATTTTCTGGCGTTGTACCGCGCTGTTCATCTGCATCAGCGCCTGGGCCAGCAGCTCAGAGAGCATAAAGCTCATCACCGAACTCCGGCTGTAGTGCGGAGAAAACACCGGTAAACGTTCGTCCAGCGGCTGGTTATAGAGCGGCTGGCCTTCATCGTTTACCAGGTTGGTCATCGGTGCGGCTGTCGCCAGCGGCTCCTGTGCGGCGTTGCCCGGCGTGCGGCTGAAGCGCCAGCCCGGCGTGTAGCCTTCCTCATCCCACAGATAACGACGCGGGCTGGAGATGCCGGTTGCGCCTTCAGTACCCAGACGTTGCAACGCCAGATGGCTTGCCTCGCGGCCCACGCGGGTAATAGAAGGCCAGATAAAGGCGTCATCACGACCGCTCTCCACCGAGAAGTTTTGCTTGCCAAATGTAGCCTGCGCAAACTCCACGCGGCTTTCAAACAGTTCATTGAACAGCTGGTGAGGCTCGCTCAGGTTGCGAAGATGCAGTTCATAGGTGTGCTTCAGGCCATGATGATCGTCAACGTGATCTTCCACCATAATGCCGCAGGTGTGTGAGTTACCCACGTCCAGAATCAAATCTACCGGAATAGCAGGGGCCGACAGCGTGGCGGTACTGATCTTCAGTTCCGGCAACGCCAGCTGATGACCGAGCATATGCAGAATATTCAGGTAGTGTGCCTGATACTCAAATTCGCGCAGCGCGGTGCGGATGTTTACCTGTGGGCGCTGTTCAACGAGGGTCGCCTGCTGGCTGAAAACTTCACGCAGCCAGCCATCGATCCAGGTGTGGTCAAGAAACTCGCCCAGCTCGTTGCTGCGGTGCGCGAGCGCAAAGCTGACGCCGTTTTTCACGTCGCTCTCATTCAGCGCCAGCGACTCATCTTCACCTTCAGCCCAGACGCGGGTTTCAAATGCCAGACAGATGCGGTGGGAATTGCCGTTCTGGTCAGGCTTGTCCAGTTTGATAATCTGCACGCGCGCCCAGTTATCCGGCCCACCAATAAAGGTGCGTGGCGGATTAAAGCGGAAAAAGGGCAGCGGCAGCCAGATGCCGTTAAGTAGATCAAGCGACTGCGAGAGCGGGAAACTGAATTCCGGCTTTACCACTTCTGGCGTAGTGCCAGCATTAACGGGCAGCAGATATTTGCCGTTCTGTTCGTTGAAATTCAGCCGCAGCAGCGGGCCGTTAGCGGTCTGCCGGACAAATTTCCCCGGCAGGCTGTCGTCCAGTTCTGGCGTCAGCGCAAAGTCGAGGAACTGAATGCCACTGTTCTGAATCAGCGTCATATTGGGTTTAAAGTCAGCTATGGTCGCCAGCATCATTATTTACTCTCACGCTTCATCGTCATCGGTAACACCGTATTGGCATCGTACTGGCCACTACACTCTGCAGCGCCGGTGGCGCCTTGCTTACATACCAGCTCCGGCATCTGATAGCGGGAGCCATCGCTGCATTTCGCTTTGGTGCGGCTGTTGATCACCAGGTTGCCCGAGCTCATCAGGCCGGCATAGACATCCACACGGCAGCTGATGCCGTCGCCCTGGGTGATTTTGGCCACACCTTTGCCATTTTTAAGCTGGTAACGCAGGCTTGGCGGCTTGCCGGTAATCGGGTTTTTCCCGCCGACAATAACGCGCCAGTTGCCGTTCAGGAATTTGGTCGAACCCAGCTTGACGGCATCGGCAGGCATCACCAGATCTTCTTTGGTGACCGGAGCAGGCTCTGGCGCTGGTACTTCTGGTGCGGTTTCTGCGGCAGCAGGGGCAGCTTCCGCCTGTGGAGGATTCACGCTGGCTGGTGCAACAGGTAATGCGGCATCGTGATTCTGTACTGGGGCAGCCGGTTCTGTTGGTTTAACCTCAGCAACCGCAGCGGGAGCTTTAACCTCAGGCGCCGGAGCATTAACCGCAGGGGCAACAGTTTTAGCGGGCGCCGGCGTTGCTTTCTCTTCAGACGGTTTTTCTGGCTGTGAAACGCAGCCTTTGAGCTGGATGCCAAAAGCAATCAGCAGCGCTGCTGCCGGCAGCATCCAGCCATAGCGAACCAGCTTATTTTTTGCCGCAGGCGAGGGCGCCGCGGCGGCTGTTTCAGGAGCAGGCGGGACCGCTGCAGCAACGGGTTCTGCTGCGGCCACAGGCTGAGCCTCAACAACGACCGGCGCATCCGGCTCCGGCAGCGCTGCGGCGTTAACCGGAGCAGAGGCGATAACCGGTGCGGCTGGAGGAACAGCAGGAATAACCGGGGCGGCCAGCTTTGATAAATTCAGCGGCGGCTCATCCTCTTCCGTGGCGCGCAGACAATCCAGTGCGTCCTGGCGGGACTTTTTATCCAGCGAGACAAAGCCCCAGAAGGTCAGGACCGGTTTGCCACCCACCAGATAGACAAAGTTTTGATCGGGGAATTGCAGGGCCTTGGCGAGCAGGGCGCCAAACAGCTTCTGGCTGGTTTTCTCTGACTGTTGCGCCTTCTGGCACATATCCGCCACCGCCTGCTGGCAGGCAATAAGCTGGTTTAACGCGTGGCTGCGGGCGCTGTCGCTGGCTGCAGCCCAGGAGGTGACTTTACCCGTGACGGGGGAATACCAGTCGAGCCGGTCGCCCGCATCATTGGGCTGAGGGATCGCCAGGCAGTCGGCAATTTGCTGCTGCTTTCTCAGGCGAAGCGTTTCGCGCAGCTGCAGAGCCGAGAGATAAACGGGCTGACCGTTCTCGCCAAGAGGCAGAACCGCGTCCAAACTTCCGCTGCGTAAGAATGATTTTGCCACGCAAAAAAGACCTTTTAGTCAGAGTTCAGAAGTGGAAAGTAAATAATTCTCCAGATTGGCCGATACTTTAGCGCAATTTGACTTAAAGCAAAGGCGGAAATAAGGGGGTAAAGAGGCGATTACTTTGGCAATGAGTTTGCAGAAAGTCAGGGGTAATGGTCGTGAGTAACTGTTAAAGCAGGAAAAAATTGTCTGTCTGGCACGCCTTCCGCCCCCGGTTATTCGCTGTAGCCGCCATCTGAACCCCCCGCACAGCAGAGTGCGGGGGAAGTTTGCTTCTTGAATCAGGATATTTACGGTGTTTAAAGCCGCACAGGGATATTCAGTGCCATAAATTTATTTCCCGTTCAGGCCTCCTAATGCAGCATAGAGCTTTTCAGGATCGTGCCACTCTTCAATTTTGCGATCGTTAATCAGCAGGAAACGATTGCAGCTGGAGGCGATCAGATCGCGGTCATGGCTGACTATCAAGGCGGCTCCCGGGTAGAGGTTAAGGGTTTGTGCCAGCTGCTCCTTGCCATCAAGATCGAGATGATTGGTAGGCTCATCAAGCAGCAGCAGCGAGTAGCGGCCCAGGGAAAGCCCCACGAACAATAGCCGTGAACGCTCGCCGCCGCTCAATGTGCTGACCCGTTGCTGATGTCTGGCCCAGGCAAAACCGGCGCTAATCAACGCCATTTTACGCTGCTCGCTGCTCACCTGAGCAAAGCGGGAGAGCGCATCACTCAGCGTATCCTGCTCTTCAAGCTGCATCAGTTGCTGATCGTAATAGCCCGGTTCGACGCGAGGATGAAAAAGGATATCCGGCTGGGGTTGCTGAAAAGCCCGCCAGACCGCACGCAACAGTGAAGATTTGCCGCCGCCATTAGCGCCGATAATGGCCAGGCGATCGCCGCTTTTCACTTTGAGGCTGTTGAGGGTAAACAGAGCCGGACCTTTTACCTCTGCCGATATCGCTGCATTATTCACTTCAAGCAGGCGATCCGCAGGCAGGGGTTCCCCCTGCAACGTCAGCCGCCACTTAACGCCTGCGGTCAGGGCGGTTTGTTCATCCTTCAGCTTGTCTATCCGTTTCTCCATCTGTTTGGCTTTACGGGAGAGATCTTCGTTGTCGTAAACCGCTCCCCAGACCGCAAGACGTTTAGCACTCTTTGCGATACGTTCAATTTCACGCTGTTCTGCCTGATTACGCAGCGCATCGGTCTCATCACGGCGATCCAGCGCTTCCAGGGCGTGTGAACAGGGGAGCTGGAAGCTGTGCAACGTTCTGTCACGCAGGATCCAGCTTCGTTGCGTCACACGGTCCAGCAGATAGCGGTCATGAGAGACCAGCACAAAACTGCCGTGCCACTGCGCCAGAAACTGCTCCAGCCAGAGCAGCGTGGGAAGATCCAGATGATTACTCGGTTCGTCCAGCAGCAGCAGGTCGGGCTGAAGTATCAGTGCCCTGGCCAGCAGAAGGCGGGTATGTTCGCCTCCGCTCAGCGTATTGACAGGCTGCTGCCATGTGGCCTGATCAAACCCCAGTTGATCCAGCATTATTTCAGCCTGCCAGCCATCACTCTGCTGCTCTGAAACTGGCAGTCTGGCGATCACGGCATCAATAAGCGTGGAGTGCATTAGTGCGGCGGGAAGGTGCTGCTCGATATGGGCCATTATGCAGTGGTTCGCCAGGGTAACGGTTCCTGCAACAGACGCAAGCTCGCCGGAGAGCAGGCGGAGAAGAGTGCTTTTACCACAGCCGTTATGACCAATCAGGCCAATCCGGTCACCTCGTGAAAGCGTGAACGAGAGTTGCTCAAAGAGTGGACCAAAGGCGTTATCAAAAGAGAGTGAATGTGCAGAAAGTAATGTGCTCATTGCTTAATCCAGAGTTACAGGCACGAGAATGCCCGTCGTCATTAAACGCTGACGACAACCCGGAAAGCCGGAGGGAAGAAAAAGTCTGTGAGAAAGCTTCGCTCAAGCTCAGGTTATCGCAGCACGATACCGGAAATGCCTGAGCTAAGCCAAATACCAAAAGTACGTGAAAAATGGGTCATTTCACAATACTGCATGGGGCCTCCTTGATTTCATTAAAGGTTATTCGGTGAGCAAAGTATAACCATGAGATACCGGAAGAATCAAACGGATGCCCTTTTATTTAAAAGCATTTTTTTACAAAGTTGCTTTTCAAGTACAGCTCAATTTTCGCTGCAAAATGCCGATAGTGTATTTGTGACAAATACCATAAATATGACAAAAAGGTTACACCATGAATGGCACCACTAAACCCGGGATTTTATCTCATCTCTTTTCACACCGTTCCCGACGATCGCCGGCAACCCTCAGTGCGATGAACAGAGCGATAGCCATGATTGAATTTACCGCTGAAGGCATAATTTTAGGTGCCAACGCGCTTTTCCTTGAAAAAATGGGTTATGAGCTCTCTGAGATTGTCGGTAAACACCACAGCCTCTTTTGTCCGCCTGCGTTAGTCAGCTCGGCAGAGTACAGCCATTTCTGGCAACGGCTGCGCCGTGGCGAAAGCTTCAGCAATAAATTCCTGCGCGTGGCAAAAAACAGCCGCCCCATCTGGCTGGAAGCAAACTATGTCCCGGTGCAGGACCGCAGCGGCAGGGTAGTGAAAATTGTTAAGCTGGCATCAGATATCACTGACCGTATCCTGGATGCTCAGGAGCAGCGCGCTATGACCAATGCGATTAATCGCTCAATGGCGGTGATAGCCTTTAACCTTAACGGGCAGGTCCTGCGTGCTAATGACAATTTCTTGAAAACAACGGGCTATCAGGCAGCCGAAATTATCGGTCAACATCACAGCATGTTCTGCACACCAGAACTTGCTGCAAGCAAAGAATATAGTGAGTTCTGGAAAAAGCTACGCCACGGCGATTTTGTTTCCGGCCAGTTTCCACGCGTTAACAAGCAGGGCAGAACCATCTGGTTACGCGCTACTTATAACCCGGTGTTTGATGAGAATAATCAGTTATATGAGGTGGTGAAATTTGCCACTGATGTCACGGCACAGGTGCAGAAAAACCAGCTGGAACGCGAAGCCGCTGAGCAGGCTTTCCAGGCTGCGCTTGAGACCAGCGAAAACACCCGGACGGGGGTTCGCGTGATTGAAAACAGCGTCACGAAGGTGAATGAAATCGCGGGCGAGCTGCGTAAAGTCTCCGATGACATTAATGGATTAAGCTCGCAGTCTGCCCAGATCGGCATCATTGTGGAGACGATACGCTCCATCGCCAGTCAGACCAATCTGCTGGCGCTTAATGCTGCGGTAGAGGCGGCCCGCGCGGGAACACACGGCCGAAGTTTTGCCGTCGTGGCCAATGAAGTTCGTAGCCTTGCCGCCCATATCCATTCAGCCAGCCAGGAGATTACCGGTGTGGTAGAACGCAATCATGAGCTGGCCGCGACAGCGCAGAAAAATATTACTGCGAACCTGGTGCGGGCCGACGAAGGCGTGCATCTGGTACGGGAAGCGGGAAATGTCATTGTGGACATCCAGACTAATTCGACACAAGTTGTTGAAGCGATTGGGCACGTTCAGCAAAATCTCACCAGTTAGCATCACAGTAACCCGCAAAAAGGGCGCACTTTAAGTGACGTTGTCACCTGGGTGTGCTTTGCCTCGTTCTCTGCTTTGTTACGCTCAGGTTAATTATGAGCGTAAAAACAGCAATATTTACATGCAGATACAAAGGAAGGCTGGCCTTCACCTCGTTTCGCTTCATAGCTGAATGCCAGGCTTTGCTAAACTCTCTCAGGTCAATTCTGAAACGAGGTGAAGAGTGAAAATCAAAAGCTACGCAGCGATGCAAGCCGGCCAGGCGCTGGAACTGTATGAATATGAAGCAGGAGAGCTGGGCACGGAAGAAGTGGAAGTTGAGGTTGAGTACTGCGGTGTCTGCCATTCTGACCTGTCGATGATCGATAACGAATGGGGCATCTCCAGCTACCCAACTATCGCTGGCCATGAAGTTATTGGCCGTGTCTCTGCGCTTGGCGATGCTGCCGGAGCTAAAGGCCTGAAAGTGGGACAGCGCGTCGGTATTGGCTGGACCGCTAAAAGCTGCCAGCACTGCGATGCCTGCATCAATGGCGAGCAGGTAAACTGTCAGCAGGGTTCCACGCCAACTATTCTCAATAAAGGCGGCTTTGCCGAGAAACTGCGTGCTGACTGGCAATGGGTGATCCCGCTGCCGGAAAATCTTGATGTTGCCAGTGCCGGGCCGCTGCTCTGTGGCGGTATTACCGTATTCAAACCTCTGCTGATGAGCAACATCACGGCAATGAGCCGCGTAGGCGTCATCGGCATTGGCGGTCTGGGCCACATTGCGATCAAAATTCTGCGTGCTATGGGCGCAGAGGTGGTGGCGTTCAGCTCCACGCCGAACAAAAAGCAGTCCATTCTGGATATGGGTGCCGATGAAGTAGTCAACAGCCGCGATGCTGAAGCGTTGAAAGCGCAGGCGGGGCGGTTCGACCTGATTCTCAGTACCGTAGCTGTGGATCTCGACTGGAAACCCTACTTTGATGCGCTGGCTCCTCATGGCAAATTCCACACCGTGGGCGCGGTATTGAAACCTATTGAGGTCAATGCATTCGACCTGATTCTGGGTGATAAAGCGGTGACCGGCTCTTCTACCGGTTCTCCGGGCCAGCTGCGTTCACTGCTGAAACTGGCTTCACGGGCCAATATCGCCCCGCAGGTTGAGTTCTTCCCGATGTCGAAAATCAATGAAGCGCTGGATCATGTACGTGCCGGCAAGGCCAATTTCCGCGTGGTATTAAAAGCCGATTTCTGATGTGGCTGTCTGCTCTGGCGCATTTGCGCCAGAGCATTTATGGATTGCGCCTGACATAAACTTATTTCTGTTCACTGACTTACACTTTTTAAAATCGAATAAAAAATACGCACAGCCCCCTCAAAATTTGTTACGCCGTAACATTTAGCAGCGAAATACCTGAACATTTGCCAGGTTTTCCGCCGCCACCTCCAGCCAGATATTCTAAGCTTTGAGTTCAGTAATATATTGCTATGCGAGGAACTCATGAAAAAAAATAACAGCACAATAGGCATCGCACCTTATGGCGGATCGGCAGGAGGCTGGGGAGCACTAAAAGCGGTTGCCGATGCAATTCGCGGTCAAATGTCGGTTAAACAGGATGTCATTGCGCTTTTCAAGGTTAACCAACCGCAGGGGTTCGACTGCCCCGGCTGTGCATGGCCCGATCCCCGTCATGGCTCCTCCTTTGAATTTTGTGAAAATGGTGCAAAAGCGGTTTCCTGGGAAGCGACCAGTAAACGTACCACGCCGGAGTTTTTTGCCGCGCATACCGTCACTGAACTGTGGCAGCGTAATGCGTTTGAGCTTGAAGGAGAGGGGCGGCTGACCCACCCGATGAAATATGATGCCGCTACCGATACCTATCAGCCCGTAGAGTGGGAGACCGCGTTCAGGGAGATCGGCGAACGGCTGCAAAGTTATGAAGATCCCAACAGCGTCGAATTTTATACTTCAGGACGCGCTTCCAACGAGGCTGCTTTCCTCTATCAGCTTTTTGCCCGCGAATATGGCACCAACAATTTCCCGGACTGCTCAAACATGTGCCACGAACCTACCAGCATAGGGTTGCCGGAGTCTATCGGCATTGGCAAAGGAACGGTTGAACTGGATGATTTTGACGAATGTGATCTAGTGATCTGTATCGGCCATAACCCCGGAACCAACCATCCCCGCATGCTCGGCACCCTCAGAGAGGTGGCGAAACGGGGAGCAAAAATTGTGGCAATCAATCCGCTACGCGAGCGCGGACTGGAGCGTTTCACTTCGCCGCAAAGTCCGATTGAGATGCTCTCCCTGGGCTCAACCGAGCTGGCTTCAACCTACTATAAGGTTCGGGTGGGCGGAGACGCAGCACTGCTGAAAGGGGTGATGAAATTACTGCTTAAAATGCATGAGACGGCGATCCGGGAAGGGCAGCCGGGGGTGATTGACCAGGCGTTTATTGATGAACATACCCAGGGCTTCGAAGAGCTGAAGGCCGATCTTGATGCCACCGAGTGGGAGCATATCCTGAAAGTCTCTGGACTCGATTATCAGGATATCTTGCATATTGCCCGGCTTTATGCCGACTCGGAAAAAACCATTATCTGCTACGGTATGGGCATTACCCAGCACCAGTACGGCACGCAGAATGTGCAGCAGATTGCTAATTTACTGCTGATGCGCGGCAACATGGGGAAACCTGGCGCCGGTATCTGTCCGCTGCGTGGGCACTCCAACGTGCAGGGCGATCGCACCGTTGGCATCACGGAGATCCCGCCACAGTCGCTGCTGGACAGCATTGAGAATGTGTTTGGCTTTAAACCGCCACAGGAGCATGGCCACGGTGCCGTTGCGGCGATCCAGGCGATGCGTGACGGGCAGGCAAAAGCCTTGCTCTGTCTGGGTGGGAACCTGGCTGAAGCGATTTCCGATCCTCAGGCGACTTTCGCCGCCATGCGCAAGCTCGATCTGGTCGTCCATATGGCCACCAAACTCAACCGCTCTCATCTGCTGCTGGGCAAGCATAACTATATCCTTCCGGTTATAGGCCGCACTGAAGAGGACATACAGGCTTCCGGCGCGCAGAGCATTACCGTGGAAGACTCAATGTCGATGGTTCACGCTTCTCGCGGATCGCTGAAGCCTGCTTCACCCTGGCTGAAATCAGAACCGGCCATTGTTGCCGGGCTGGCGAAAGCTACGCTGCCGAATACCCGCGTGGACTGGGATAAAATGATCCGCGATTACAGTTTTATCCGCGACAGTATTGAGGCGGTTTTCCCGGCCTTTAAAGATTACAACGAGCGTATTAAACAGCCTGGCGGTTTCCGTCTCTATAACGGCGCCAGCGAACGCGTCTGGAATACCCCTTCTGGCCTTGCGCAGTTTAAGATTATGGAGGGCATCAACGAAGATCCCCGTTCGCTGAAATGTCATGACCTGGTGCTGACCACGCTGCGCAGCCACGATCAGTACAACACCACGTTGTACGGACTTAACGACCGTTATCGCGGCGTAACGGGCCGCAGGGATGTGCTGTTTATGAATGCGGAAGAGGCGGAGAAACGGGAGCTGCGCGTGGGGGATAAGGTGAATATCATCGCCCTTGATCCTGAAGGTAAGCGTACCGATCGCCGTATGGATAAGCTGACGATTGTGGTGCTGGACATGGCGCCTGGCTCACTTGGGGCTTATTACCCGGAGGCAAACGTCATGATCCCGCTCGACAGTTATGACACGCGAAGCGGTATTCCGGCTTACAAAAACATTCCGGTAGATATGGAGAAATGTGAAATGCCTGTTGAGGAGACGGATGGCGCACTGCGGTAAACAGCCCTGGTGACTCTACGGCGTCTTCGGACGCCGTAGTACAACAACGTTTCAGGTGACAACGTCACATATAGCCTTGCTGATTGCACTTTTGCCGGGCATTCAGGTATCTTGTCGGCCATCAGTCTTGTTACCGGAAAGCATTATGACAAACCATACCTCGAAAGATCCTCTGCATGGGGTGACGCTGGAAGCACTGCTCAACGCATTGCAGGCCCAATATGGCTGGGAAGAGTTGGCCAGGCGTATCAATATCAACTGTTTTAAGAGCGATCCCAGCGTTAAATCGAGCCTGAAATTTCTCCGCCGCACGCCCTGGGCGCGTAAAGAGGTGGAAGAGCTTTATCTCGCTTCGCTGGAGGAACCGCGTGCCGCAGAGCCTGAGGTTCCGGCAGAGAGTCCGTGGGCAAACTGGAAAAAGAAAGAGTAGCTATCACTGAGTAGTGGATGCCTGAAAGAGTAAGGCAGAGGCGATCTTCTCTGCCGCAAAGGGAGTTTTCTTCACACCCTGAAAATTTTTAGCCATTCCCCCCGTCCTGAAACACTTTCCCCCGTCCTTACAAAATCCTGAAAAGTTCCCTGATAATCTTTTACAGAAGAAATAAAAAAAATTATAGTTCTCATTCGCATTTGGGTTGCCAGCGAATCAGTGGCATAAAAATAAAATAATCTTCTGAGGTAGTACGATGTTTTTTGCACCAGGCCGTACCAGAGAAAAGGGCTTCAGCCATGAAGCTGGATATGCTCACGCTCCCCGTTATTCCGCGCTGGCTGTGCTGGTCGCGGTCGCCCTGCAGGTCCCCCATACTTTTGCTGCCGAACAGACGGCAGTACCTGCTGCTAACGAACAGACGCTGACGGTAGAAGCAACCGCAGAGAGCGCAACCGGCAGCGCGGCGACCGATTACAGCGTGCCGGTGACCAGCGCTGGCACAAAAATGTCGATGATTGCGCGCGATATTCCGCAATCGGTCAGCATTATCAGCAAGCAACGGATGGAGGACCAGCAGCTGCAGTCGCTGGGCCAGGTGCTGTATAACACCACCGCTATCCAGGAAGGGGTAGCGGATATGGATCGTCGTACCTACTATTCACGCGGTTTTCTGATCGATAACTACATGGTAGATGGCATTCCAACCGTGTTCGAGACACGCTGGAACCTGGGCGACTCCCAGTCTGATACGGCGATGTTTGAGCGTATTGAGGTGGTTCGCGGCGCGTCAGGGCTGATGACCGGCACCGGCAATCCTTCCGCTTCGATCAATATGATCCACAAACATGCCGACAGCCGTGAATTTGCCGGTAATGTTTCCGCTTCTTACGGCAGCTGGAATAAACAGCGCTATGTTGCCGATCTTTCTGCACCGCTGAGTGAGTCTGGCAACGTGCGTGGCCGGATTGTCGCCGGTTATCAGGATGGCGACAGCTTTGTCGAGCGCTACAGCGCAGAGAAAAAATTCCTCTATGGCGTTGTCGATGCTGACCTGACAGACTCCACCACGCTGACCGTGGGGTATGAATATCAGGAGACCAACGCCAACCGCCCGGCCTGGGGTGGCGCTCCCCGCTGGTATACCGACGGTAGCAAAACAGACTATCGTCGCGGCTTTAACACCGCGCCGGACTGGGCTTACAACGACAAACAGAATAATAAAGTCTTTGCTAATCTGAAGCAGAGCTTCGATAACGGCTGGCAGGCGAACCTTACCGGCACCCACAACGAAACGCTGATCAACAGTAAACAGATGTACATTGATGGCTATTTCGATAAAACCACCGGTTTGGGCGTTTCCCGCTATCAGGATTACGATGTAGTGGCGGGAACGGGTTACAACTCCGGCAAGCGCAAGGTTAATGCTGTTGATGCCTATGCCAGCGGTCCGTTTGAGCTGCTTGGCCGTCAGCATGAGCTGATGATGGGGCTGAGCTACACCAAACAGAAAAACACCTATTACAGCTCCTTTGCCAATATATCCTCTGCAGAGCTGGGGAACTTCAACAACTATAACAGCAGCTTCCCTGAAACAGACTGGGGGCCACGCACGCTGGCTCAGGAAGATATCATTCGTAAGAAGTCCGCCTACATGGCAACACGCCTCTCGCTGGCCGACCCGCTGCACCTGATCCTGGGCGCACGTTATACCAACTACAACTCCCATTCCCTTACTCAGGAGTTTGAGAAAAATAACGTTTCGCCCTATGCGGGCCTGGTGTTTGATATCAATGAGAACTGGTCAACCTACGCCAGCTATACTTCGGTCTTCCAGCCGCAGACTCAGCGCGATATCAACCGCAGCTTCCTGTCACCGGTTATCGGCAAGAACTACGAGGCTGGTGTTAAATCAGACTGGTTCAACAGCCGCCTGACCACTTCCGTCTCCGTTTTCCGTGCGGAGCTGGATAATGTCGCGCAACTTACCGGCCAGAAAATACCGGGTACGGCGGGCGAAGATGCCTACAGAGCCACGGACGGTACCGTCAGCCGCGGCGTTGAGTTTGAAATCAACGGCGCCATTACCGATAACTGGCAGATGACCTTTGGCGGCACCCGCTATATTGCTGAAGAGCGGGATGGTACGGCGGTGAATCCACAGCTGCCCCGCACCCAGCTTAAGCTCTTTACCAGCTACCGCTTGCCGATGCTTGAGGAGATCACCGTGGGCGGTGGGGTTAACTGGCAGACGCACGTCTGGAGCGATATTGCCGGCCCGGATGGCAACGGCACGCTTCGCGCAGAGCAGGGTAGCTATGCGCTGGTGAACCTCTTCAGCCGTTATCAGGTCACCAAACAGCTCTCCCTGCAGGCTAACCTCAACAACCTGTTCGACAAGGAATATGACACCACGGTGGACAACATCTATACCGTCTACGGCGAGCCGCGTAACTTCTCGCTGACCGCCAGCTATCAGTTCTGATAACGTTAATGGCTCCTTTCAGGAGCCATTTCCCCCCTTCGGCTTACCATGGCAAAACCTTTCCCTGATAGTCCAGATAGTGAAGCCCCGTGCGTCCGGAATAATTTTCCATGGTGTTGATTAATGCAGGAATGCTTTCGCCAATGCTCAGGCGGGCTTCCGGCCCACCCATATCCGTACGCACCCAGCCTGGGGCCATCAGCAGCAAAGTTTTTTTCCCTTTAGCATGCCGCGCAGCAAAACTGCGCATAAACATGTTCAGCGCTGCTTTGCTGCCACGATAAAGTTCATAGTTACCATTGATATTGTTAGTCAGACTCCCCTGGCCGGAAGACATTACGCCAATAGTCCCTGTCGGCAATACCAGATCCTGAAAAGTCTCAATGACCCGCATTGGGCTAAGCGAATTGGTCAGCATCACCCTGAAAAATTCCTCTGTAGAAACGTCGGCGATAGTTTCGCCATCCCTGTTTTTCACGCCTGCATTTACGAACAGCAGGTCAGTACGGTGGTTTTTTAGTCGGGCATGAAGTGCTGCTACCTCTTCTGGTTCGGTGATATCTACCGTTTCCACTTCCAGCCTGTCGGGATATTTTTCCACAAGCCTGTTAAGTGGTGTGGTAGAGGAAGTCCGGCCAGTGGCGATGACCTGCCAGCCTCGCTGGAGATACTGTTCCACCATGGCAAAACCCAGGCCACGGGAAGCGCCAATAAGCAGGACGGTTTTCGCTGTTGCAGTCGATTGCATAAATTTAATCTCCGGGTTGAAACACCATTTTGCGTCGGTACAGGTTTGAACCTGTGAATGAGGAAAATATAATCTGGAAGGAGAGGAGGCGGAAGACGCAGCAATTGCATTACTAATCTGCATCAGACGCCTTCCCATAAACCGTGGCGGAGGCTAAGATGAGACATGAACGAACCCGATCTGAACCTCCTTATTGCGTTGAATGTGCTGCTGGCTGAAGTCAGCGTTGCTGGCGCTGCACGCCGTCTGGGATTAAGTGCCTCCGCCATGAGCCGGACATTGACGCGGTTGAGAAATTCAACTGGTGACCCGTTACTGGTTCGGGCTGGGCGTAAAATGGTGCTGACACCCTATGCGGAAACACTTCGTGAGCGCACTCCGCATGCCCTGATTGAGGCACGTTCGTTGCTGACGCCTGTGTTGAATGAACTTAACCTCGCTACACTGTCCCGCACCTTTATCCTCCGTACTAACGACGACTTTGTGGAAATCTACGGCGCAGCGCTGATTGCAGCGGCTTCTGCCGTCGCACCGGATGTTTTCCTGCGTTTTGCTCCAAAACCCGAGAAAAGCAGTACGCCGTTAAGGGAGGGGATCATTGATCTTGAGATTGGTGTGGCCGGTGAAATGGGGCCTGAAGTTCGCCTGCAGGCGTTATTCAGGGATAAATTTGTTGGCGTGGTCAGGAAAGGTCATCCACTAGCGAAGAAGAAACAGGTAACGGCTGAAGAGTATGTCTCCTGGGGCCACGTCGTGACCTCGCGTAGAGGCAAAATTCGTGGCCCGGTTGATCAGGCACTGGCCGGGAAGGGGTTGGAGCGAAAAATTGCAGGCGTAGTGCCGGGCTTCTCCGCTGCGTTAGCAGTGGCTCAAGCTTCTGACCTGGTGGCACTGGTTCCTTTGTCCTGCCTGAAGAAAAACCCGGCAATGGCTGACAGAGGTGCAGAGACAGTGCTGCACATGTTTCAACTGCCGGTCGCAACCCAGACGATCACGGTATCCATGCTATGGCACCCCAGAATGGAAGCCGATGCAGCACATCGCTGGCTGCGTAAGCTTGTGCTTAGCGTATGCCGTGCCAGATAAACAGTCAGCATGGGAGAGCGTATTGAAGCTTTAAAGCTGACGAACCAGAGCGCGCTGTTTATCCAGCAGGAAAGGGCGCAGATAGCCAACCGTGTTGGAGAGCAGGATCAGATCGTCGGATACCCGCAGATTCAATATATCCTGCAGATATGCCTTGCGGATTTCCATTCTCTGCCACACTTCCGGATAGCTGGCTGCCAGCTCTTCCCGCAGCGCTTTATCAGCCAGCGCGACCGTATCTTCGATGCTGCATCCGCCATAGCCCGGCAGCGAAGGGATGATATCGATCTGGAAAATCATGCCGCTCTGCTGCTCAGGCCACCTTTGTAGCCCCCGGTCAGCGAAAACTTATCTCCCCGCTGGATCTGTTTGTCGGTAGGATAAAGTCCGGCATGGGCAAATCTTTCACCAGTCGACGCGATGGTCACCACATTGCCAGGCTGGCCGTCACCCGCTAACAGCTGGCCAATTTCTTTTTCGCTTTTGCCCACCTCAAGCGTATCCAGTGCCCTGAGAATATGGGTGGAGGCCAGGTTTGCGCCATACTCATAGCAGGCGATCTCGCTGGCGCTGTTCAGACAACGCACGCCATAGTCCGGCGAGATAAACAGGCCGGTGGCGTTAGTCACATGCTGCCTGTCGCCAGCGGCATCAATCACCTCATCCAGAATAAAAGCAGGAATATCAAAACGGTAAGCATTATTCTGCTGCTGAGAGGTAAATAACTTCCAGCCTGCAATCCCGGTCTTGCTTGCCCGCGTCACGCCAGCCTTAGCTAGCAGCGTGGCAAGCGGGGCGTCATTATCCATTGGCTGATTGGGCAATGAAAAAGCCGGAGCATGAAGGCAGGCGCCCGGGTTTCTGGCATGAGGCACCAGTTTGAGGTTCTCATTGCCCATGATATAGGTCAGCTTGCCCTGCGCCGTCACCACCAGCAGCGCCTCTTCAAAGCGGGGAATAAAGCCTGACAGATATTCGAAATTCCCCCCATGCTCTTTGTCGGCATAAATGACCAGCACATCAAAATTGTGCTGCTGCATGGCGGTAAGAATTTTTTGCAGACGATGCGC
The DNA here is from genome assembly GCF_030758455.1 of Erwinia pyri. Classification (NCBI taxonomy): domain Bacteria; kingdom Pseudomonadati; phylum Pseudomonadota; class Gammaproteobacteria; order Enterobacterales; family Erwiniaceae; genus Erwinia; species Erwinia pyri. Next base: position 2,245,645 of record NZ_CP132353.1, on the reverse strand, counting down.
CATCACCTCATCACTGATTACGGTACTTTTGACGTTGGAGAAGGTCTTTGGGGGCGGAATAGGGCTGAGAGTAAAACGGACAAGGGACTCGTTCATGGTATTCCTCCTGTAAAATCTGTTCTCAGTGGTTAGCGTGTCCGACTACTCTTTTAATGCTTTAAGCTCTGCCAGCGCCTGCTGAATAATTTTGGCGGCTTTGCTCTGGCTCTCTTCATCACTGTTATGGAACTGGTGCAGCTCGCTCCGGAGCGAATGGATCGCCTCCATCAATGCCGGCGCGAAAGCCTGGCGGTGCTCGGACATTGCCTGATTGACCGAGTCGCTCTGACTGGCAAACAGCGCCAGCTTCGCCATTAACGCCTCTGCCACCTCCTGATTCTGAGTCAGATAAGCCTCACCTTCGGCGTTGATCGCAAAACGCTTACGGTTACCTTCAGGCTGGACGGTAACATGGCCGACATCCTCAAGATAAGTCAGTGCCGGGTAAATCACGCCAGGGCTTGGGGTATAGAATCCGCCGCTTTTCTCGCTGAGGATTTTGATCAGCTCATAGCCGTAGCTGGCCTGCTCCTTCAGCAGCGTCAGTAACAGCAGCTGTAGCTCATCCGCGCCAAATTTACGGCCGCGCAGGAAAGAAGGGCGATCGCGGTGTCCGGCATCATCACGGCCGCCGCGATGCCCCCGATGACCGTCAGAGTGACCGCCACGATGAGCGGAACAGTGATGGTGGCCTCGCGGATTTTCGGCATGACGATGCATGCGTTCATGGAACATTTCTTTAAACATAGCACTCTCCTGTAGGGGTTAATATCTTACGACAGTATCGTAAGATAGTGCTATTTTTATATCTTAAGATAGTAAAAAGCAACAGCGGTGGCGAAATAAAACGCGAAAGGCATGTATATGACTTTATTATTACAGTCTGACGCCGCAGCCATAAACGCGGGCTTATCAGGCAGAGGCCAATCCCATTTACTCATCTTCAGGGGCGCCGGAAAAGCCTGTGAAATTTCGGTTTTGCTGATTTTTTATTCTGGCTTATATAACCCTTGCAGCACAATACTCTTAATTATCACATCATTTTTTCCTATCACTGACACGCCATCAAAACCACATATCCCACATTAACAACAAAAATCCGTCTTGCGCGGTATGGATGCAAGGGTCACTATGAGGCCATCAGAGTCCACCGCATCAGGTGTAAAACATGCAGCAGGATGAACGGTTAAACAGAGAAATCATGCCAGATGTTCTGACGGCTGCGGAGCAGATACGCAGCAAAAAACGCAGCAGCGTCTCGCTGGTCAACCTCTGTCTTCAGCGCATAAAAACCCACAATCCCACATTGCACGCTTTCGGCGATCTCTTTGAAACCTCAGCGCTTAAAGAAGCGGAGGCATGCGACAGCGAAGCGGCACAAGGTCAGTGGCGAGGCCCGCTGCATGGCGTGCCGTTTGGCATTAAAGATCTGTTTTCTACTGCTGGGTTACGTACCACTAAAGGTTCCCTTACGGCGCTGGAGAATGTGCCAGAGAGCGATGCGCCGATTATTGCTCGCCTGAAAGCAGCGGGTGCCATTCTGTTAGGTAAAACCGCCACTACTGAATTCGGCTGGACCGGCTCCAGCTATTCCCGCCTTTTCGGCCATGGCCGTAATCCCTGGAACAGCGACTTAACCAGTGGGGGTTCCAGCTCTGGTTCAGCAATCAGCGTGGCGGCGCATCTGGTGCCGGGATCTCTGGGATCGGATGGCGGCGGTTCGGTGCGCATACCCGGCGCGTTTTGCGGTCTTTTTGCGCTGAAAGCCTCGCTGGGCCGCATCCCGACCTGGCCCTGGTCAGCCACGGAAATGTTGAGCCATGCCGGACCGATAACGCGTACCGTCCGGGACAGCGCCTTACTGTTCGACCTGCTTTCGGGTCCCGATGCGCGCGACCACCAGGCCCTGCCAGAAAAGGGGGAATCCTGGCTGGCTCGCTGCGACACTCCGCTGCCTCGCTTCCGTGTGGCTTATGCCAGCACGCTTTTCAATGTCCCGGTTGACCCAAAAATTGCATCCCTGGTGGAGCAGGCGGTGGAGAAGATGCAGCAACTGCCCATTGATCTTCAGCCACGCCAGCTTGACTGGGAAAGTCCGTTTCAGGCGTTTGATACGCTCTGGACCGGCGGTCGGGGCGTGGCCTATGGTTCCGCGTTGCAGGATCAGCTGGATAAACTCGACCCGGGATTCGCCACGCTGATCGCCCGTTCAAAAGAGATCGGCCTGGCTGACTATCTCGGCGCTCAGAAAGAGCGTGCCGCCTTTGCCACGCAGGTTCATGCACTGTTTGATGAAGTTGATTTACTGGTGATGCCGACTCTGCCGGTGCTGCCATTTGCGGCCGATCGCCAGACGCCACCTGAGCAGCAGGAAGGGAACAGTGGCGTAGAGTGGGCCCGCTGGACGCCCTTTACCTGGCCCTTCAACCTCAGCGGCAATCCGGCGGCCACCATACCGTGCGGTTTCACTCCTGAGGGCTTACCGGTAGGCATGCAGGTGATTGGCAGACGCTATGCCGAAGGCGATGTTCTGCAATTCTGCGCCGCGCTGGAAGCGCTGATGCCCTGGTCGCAGCATCTTCCGCCACAGGCATGATCGCCACGGGTATACTGCTCTTTTGCCGACTATTCAGAGATCAAAAGGGGAGTCATGATCAATCAACCGCGACTGGATGAAATCAAACGGGTGCTGGGCAGTGAAAAGCGGGTGCGCGTTACCGAACTGGCTCAGCGTTTTGTGGTGTCGGAAGAGACCATTCGCCGGGACCTGAAATATCTTGAAGAGCACGGCGTACTGCGTCGCGTCCACGGCGGAGCCATTTTGCCAGTGCCGAGTGAGGAGCAGCCGCTGCAAATCCGCAGCCGCATTAAGCCGCGAGCCAAAGTGCGGATAGCACAGCTGGCCAGCGATCTGGTTGAAGAGGGAATGGCGCTGTTTCTGGATACCGGCACCTCCACGCTGGCGCTGGCGCAACAGCTGACCTCGTTTTCCAGACTGAAGGTTTTTACTAATTCGCTGGATATTGCCGGGCTGCTGACACAGCAAAGTGACAATGCAGTCACGCTGGTGCCAGGCCGCGTGCGGCGCAATGATAACGCTCTGACGGGTCCTCACGCGCTGGCGTTTGCGCGGCAGTTTCATTATGACATCGCTTTTATGGGAATTGGGGCGGTGGATGCAGAACACGGATTTATGGATTACGAAGAGCCGGAAGCGCTGCTGCGCCGCGTGCTGACGCAACATTGTCGTCGGAGCGTGATTCTGGCCGATGAGGGGAAATTTGGCCTGCGCACCTTTGTTAACACGCTGCCTTTCAATGCTGTGAATACGCTGGTGACGAACATGCCCCCTCCGCCGAATTTTGTAGAGAGTCTGGAGAAAGCCCATGTCACTATCCTCCATCCCGGCGTCGCTGCGGATGACGCAAAACGATTATCAGGCCTTTGACGCGCTGTTTGCACAGAGTTGTGATATTGGTGCCACGCCCGCAGGCGGGCTGCATCGGCTCACGGCCAGTGCAGAAGATGGCGCAATGCGCGACGCTTTCTGCCACTGGCTACGCCAGCAGGGCTTCAGCGTCCACGTCGATGAGATTGGCAACGTTTTTGGTCTGCTGACTCTATGCCCCGGAGCGCCCTGGCTGCTTTGCGGCTCTCACCTCGACAGCCAGCCCGCCGGAGGCCGTTTCGACGGTGCCTATGGCGTAACGGCAGGGGCGACAGCATTGAGCAGCCTGGCCCGTCAGCTGAAAGAGCGCGATGAAGACGCCAGGCTGAATCTCGCCGTGGTGAGCTGGACCAACGAAGAGGGCGCACGCTTCCAGCCAAGCCTGATCGGCAGCGCGGTGTTTACCGGCGCAACCACACTGGAAAAAGCGCTCGCCTGTAAGGATGCTGAGGGCATTACGCTTGGGGAAGCTCTTGAGATGATCGGCTATCGTGGCGAACCGTTACCGCCTATGACGCTGGCGGCCTATGTTGAAATACACATTGAGCAGGGCCCGCACCTTGAACAACAGCAGAAGCAGGTGGGTGTGGTAAGCGAAACCTGGGCTGCACTCAAGTGGCAGGTAGCCTTTCGGGGAGAACAGAACCACACCGGCCCTTCGCTGATGGCGAGCCGACGTGATGCGCTGCTGGCTGCGGCAAAAACCATCGTTGCGGTACGGGAAGAGGCCGACAGGCACGGACTGGCACTGCATACCTCGGTCGGACGTCTGGAAACCTCGCCCAACTCGCCTAATGTGGTGACTTCTGAGGCGACGCTTTACATTGAGTTTCGATCGGCAGATGAGGCGTTACTCAGAGCAACCGGCGAGCTATTTTCCCACAAGCTGCAAACTATTGCGCAGGAGACCGCTACTGATGTCAGCCTGATCTCTTCGCTGTTCAGGCAGCGCCAGCAGCTTGACGCAAGGCTGGCGCAACGGGCGCAGAAGCTGGCGCATGAGCTGGGATTAAGCTCGCTAAAAATGCAAACGGTTGCGGGGCACGATGCGGTCAGCCTGAGCGCCAGCTGTCCAAGCTGCCTGTTGTTTGTGCCAAGCCGCGACGGCCTGTCGCACAACGAGCGCGAGTTTACCGCGCAGGAAGAGTTGCACCGTGGGTTGGATCTGCTGCTGGCGCTGCTGGCCGATATTTGCCTGTTTCCGGACGTGGAGGAAACAGCATGATAACCCGTTTACAGCAGGTCCTTAGCGCCTGGCAGCCGGAAGCTCTCTGGTCCATTGAGCCAGGTACAGCAGGCGTGGCGTCACCCCATCGCGTAGCTACCGAATGGGCAGGATTTCGGGTTGCTCAGGGCGAGCGGCACTATTATGCCAAGGTTCTGCATGACGATCAGAAGCCGTTGATTGATGCTGAAAATGTCTTTGCCGCCGCTCGTGCCGCCGCAGAGCAGGGGCTGACGCCGCCTCTTCTTCATACTGACAGCGAGCAGGGTGTGGCTCTCTACAGCGCGCTGGAAGAGGGGTGGCATTGGGCGACGCTGGATCAGCTCACCCGGCCGCAGAACCTGCAGAAGATCACGCAAATGCTTGATCGGCTGCATCAGATCTCACTGCCTCTGCCGGGGCGACACGACGCCATGCTGAAGCTGCGTCAGCGTTGTGAAACTGACAGCGTGACGCTTCCTGATGAGCTGCTGTGGCTGGGAGAGTGTGTGGACCTTGCCTGGGAGGCGCTTGCAGTGCAGGCGAAACCGTCGGTGCTGATCCACGGCGATCCGATTGCCAGCAACTGGCTGGTTAACGAACGCGGTGAGTGGCAACTGCTGGACTTCGATTCCGCTGCGCTTGATGACCCCTGGTATGACACCGCTGTGCTGCTGAATGAAACACTCTCTTTTGATGACCAGTGGCGTGAAGCGATCCGTAACTGGTACGGGTCATGCAGTGAAGCGGACTTTGCCCGCTGCCGTCTCTATGCGCTGGCCGACGACTATTACTGGACGCTGTGGGGCTTCTGGAGCGGCCAGACCAGCCCACGGGGGCTTGAATTTACTAAGATTGGTCAGTGGACGCTGCTGCGCTGTCGCCAGAGTGCCAGTGACCCGCGTCTTGAACGTTGGTTAGCCCTTGTGGCGGGGAGAGCAGCATGAGCAAACGTCTGGGAGAAGCCGTCAGCTGGCAGGAACAGCGTGTTGAAAAGGCTATTGCAGCCGTGCCGGCGTGGCAGGCTGCTGAGAGTCGTTACCAGCCGGTGGGTGGGGGGATCTCAAATGCCAACTGGCGGGTAGAGATTGCTGGCGCTCCCTGTGCCTATTTTGTGAAGATCCCCGGTGAGGGCACAGAGCGTTTTATTAATCGCGATACCGCCCATGAAGCCAGCCTGAAAGCCGCAGAAACGGGCTATGGTGCGCAGGTGGTGGCCTATTTGCGTGACCAGGGCGTAGAGATTTTTGAATTTATGGAAGGGTGGCGAACCTCTTCAAATCACGATTTTCAGCAACGCGACGTGCGCCATAAGGCACTTCATGCTCTGAAGAGTTTTAACGATAAGTCGCTGCTGGCCGAAAGCAAAACCGTGTTCGATATGCTGGATGAACATATTGACCAGGTGACTGGTCTCGGCGGCACCTTTTCTGCCGATGCCGCCTGGCTGCATAAACAGGGCCAGCGTGCGCAGGCAGCCCTTCGGGCTTCAGGGCTGGATATAGTTCCATGCATGAACGATACGCTGGCGGGTAATTTTATGCTTAATGCCAGCGGAGATATCCGGCTGGTTGATTTTGAATATGCCTCAAATAACGACCGTTGCTACGAACTGGCTTTATGGTTTGGCGAAATGTTCTTTACGCCAGAAATTGAACGGGAATTGCTGGAAGCCTATTTCGGCAAGGTAGATAACGCCAGTTTTGCCCGCGTGCAGTTGCATAAATTTCTGGCTGATATGAAATGGTCCACATGGGCAATTATTCAACATCAGGTTGCGGATATCGATTTCGACTTTTCAAAATATGGTGCATGGAAAACGCAGCGTGCACGAAGCGTGCTTAATCATCCCGACTGGGAAAACTGGTTACGCGCGGTTTAATAACCAATCCTGTTTACTAAATAAGTGGCAGCATCGCCACGAATGTGTGTGTCCGTCAATTCCGGGGAATCGCTGATTATCAGCAGGTAAAGGAGTGCTAAATCCATATTAATCATTTCAGGAGGTGGTGATGAGTTCGATAACTATTGCGCCGCATAAGCGCTCTCTGATCAGTTTAAAAAATAAGATCTTTACCCTGTACCTGCTGGTTCTGGCGCTGTTTGCTCTGTTTCCGCCGCTTTATTTAAGCGTCAGCGGCAGCCGCGCGTTAATTATGGGCATTCCCTTGCCAATTATTTACTGGCTTGCGATTGCCATTTTTCTGGGTATCGGGCTTTGGGTGATGTATCTCGCTGAATGTGCATTCGGGGAAATTCCTGAAGATGAGGAAATAGCATGAATATGTCCGCCGTTGAACCCCACTATTTTATTACCTTTGGTCTGATCGGCCTGTTTCTGGCAATCATGATCGCCGTACTTTACCTCACCAATCAGAAAAGCACCTCTTTTTCTGATTATGCTGTTGGCGGACGCTCTTATGGTCCGTGGTACATCGCCATGAGCTACACCAACTCATGGTGGCCAGGGGCAACCTTTACCGCCTTTTTTGCGCTCTCCGTAAGCGGCGTGATCGGATTTTATGGTGCCGTCTACTCCACGCTGGGCGTAACGGCCATGTACCTGATGGCGCGGCGTGCCTGGAAGTGGGGCCAGCATTTCAACCTGACCACCCAGCCCGATCTGCTGGGAATGCGTTTTAACAGCCCGGCGGTGAAAAGGGTCGCGTCGATTATCGGCATTATCTGCGTCTTCCCATGGGTGGTGATGGGGATCCAGGCGCTGGCGCTGCTGGTGGAGTTCGCCAGTTTTGGCCGCTGGAGTGTGACTACCTGTCTGATTGCAGGCGTGGTACTCATTCTGGTGCGTCAGTATTGGACCGTCAGCATGGGGATGCGCGGGCTGATTATGACCGATATGTATCAGGGAATTGTCGCCTACGGCCTGGGTTCGCTGGTCTGCCTCTGGCTGCTGTTCAGCGGCGGCGAACAGGGATTCAGCCAGCTGGCCAGCCTCCCGCCCGCCATGCTGCAAATTCCGGGTTCGGCGGGCAGCCACTATGGCAGCTGGTATATGTTCAGCCTGATCTTCACCGGCGTGGTGGGGTCGATGTGCTGGCCGATGAGTTTCCAGCGCATTTATACCGCCAGCGGCATTCGTTCAGTAAAGAAGGGTACGCTGCTGACCATTCTGCTGGTAGGTGGGTTCTATGCCATTCTGATGCTGTTTGCCACCGCCATCAGTCAGGATCCGGGCGTGCAGGCTAATCCTCAGCAGGGATTCTTTACTGCCCTGTTTACCCAGGGCGGTCCGTGGTTGCTTGGTCTGGCGCTGGTCATTGTGCTGGCTGCAAGCATCGGTCATGTTGATGGCTGCGTACAGGTATGCGGTACACAGTTTGCAAACGACCTGGCGACCTGGAATAAACCTCGCAGCGATCGCCAGCTCACTTTGCTGGCGAAGTCGGGCATGGTGGTGTTTATCGTCGCGGCGGCGGTGCTGGCTTACCTGACCTTTAACTATTCGCGTCTGCAACTGCTGGCGCAGATCTCTTACCAGGGAATTATCCAGCTTGCGGTGCCGCTGTTCTTTGGTATCTTCAGCCGCTTTGGCAACAAGCAGGGCGCACTGATGGGGATGCTGACCGGGATCGTTATCGCCATTGTGCTGACGGTATTCTACCCGGATGACATCCCGGCGCTGGGATCGCTTACCAGCGGCATCGTTGGTCTGGCCGGAAATGTGCTGGTATTTATTGTTTGCGGTGTGATGATTAAATCATCGGCTGAAGAGAAGGCGCGGGTAGAGGCGTTGTTTGCTCTTGCCGATGGCGTCAGGCAGCCGGTGGGTAAACCGGTACTGAATTAACCCTGAAGGCGGCGCAAGCCGCCTTCTTTGTCTCTGCTTAATGACCTCCTGAGCGATAATTTCCTCATCATCCAGTTACTGCATCAACTCTTCCTGCCCCTTTAGCAAAACATCACAGCCGTTATGTTGCGCCATTCCCGCTATCTCCTTACTATCCATGGCGTATTCAGATATTAACAAGCGAGTATCTTTATGGAGCCAGAACGCACTACTTCAAAGCAGCCGTTGCAGGAAGCCCCGCCGTTAAGGCTGCTATTCAGCGCCCTGTTACTGGTTATGCTGCTTGCGGCACTTGACCAGACTATTGTCTCCACAGCGCTGCCCACTATCGTGGGTGAGTTGGGGGGACTAAATCAGCTCTCATGGGTGGTTATCGCCTACACCTTAGCCTCTACTATCGTGGTGCCGTTATATGGCAAATTTGGCGATCTGTTTGGCCGCAAAAAGGTTCTGCAGATCTCGATTGTGCTTTTCCTGCTTGGCTCTGCGCTGTGTGGCGTCGCACAGAATATGGATCAACTGGTGCTGACCCGTGCGCTGCAGGGGCTGGGCGGCGGGGGATTGATGGTGGTCAGCATGGCCGCTATTGCCGATGTGGTGCCGCCCGCCGAACGTGGACGCTATCAGGGGCTGTTTGGCGGCGTGTTTGGCCTGGCAACGGTCATCGGCCCGCTCACAGGCGGCTTTATTGTTCAGCACGCATCATGGCGCTGGATCTTCTACATCAACATTCCGCTCGGGCTTTTTGCGCTGTTAGTGATTGGTGCGGTACTGAAACCGGGCGGGAAAAGAACGCAGCACGAGATCGACTATCTTGGCGCCTTTTATCTCTGTATGGCACTGGTGGGTATTACGCTGTTTACCAGCGAAGGCGGCAGCGTAAAAGCGTGGTCGGATCCGCTGCTGTGGTGCATTCTCGCGTTTGGCGTGGTGGGCCTGATTGGTTTTATTCATGAAGAGCGTCAGGCGGCTGAGCCCATTATTCCGCTGACGCTGTTTCGCGACCGCAGCTTTCTGCTAAGCAGCCTGATCGGTTTTATTATTGGCATGTCGCTATTTGGCAGCGTCACCTTCCTGCCGCTCTATTTACAGGTGGTCAAGGCGGCCACGCCTACGCAGGCGGGGATGCAGCTGCTGCCGTTAATGGGGGGCTTACTGACAACGTCCATCGTCAGTGGACGGATTATCAGCCGGACAGGGCGCTATCGTCTTTTCCCGATAGCGGGCACTCTCTTCGCCAGCGTGGGAATGGCCTTACTGACGACCATTACCACCGACTCGCCCACCTGGCATCTCTATCTTTTTACCTGCGTCATGGGAATGGGGCTGGGCATGGTAATGCAGGTACTGGTGCTGGCGGTGCAGAATACGGTAGCGCCAAATCTGCTTGGGGTCGCCACGTCCGCGGTGACGCTGTTCCGTTCGGTCGGCGGTTCAATCGGTGTAGCGTTATTTGGTGCAGTGTTCAGTCAGGTGCTTGAAAGGGGGCTGGAGCGGCTGATCCCCGCCGGGAGCGAACTGCCGCGCAGTATGAATCCCGCGGCGATACAGAATTTGCCCGCCGCCCTGCACCATGACTACCTGCTGGCCTTCAGCGACGCGATTCATGCTGCCTTTATAATGGCAACCGGCGTGATGGTTTTGGCGTTTATTTTAGCCTGGTTTTTACCGGAATCCCCTCTACGCAGCAAATAAGAGCGGGAAAGTCCCCTCATAAATAGATCGGGAGAGGAGATAAAGGGCGAAAATATTCTGGCGTGATAATGTAGTTTCAGCCTAAAAATGTCACGCCAGAAATATTTCTGTTATTACATATGATGTAAAGATAGGTAATGATAGCTTTACGTGATTCAGACGCGCGAGTGAATAAGGTATAAGTTTCATCCCTTTAAATTTACTTCCTGGCTGTATCCAATGAAGCAATATGCCGTTATAAAATCCCTGTTCCCGCTTATCTTTCTCGTTATTGCAGGGTGTGCTTCTGAACCGGACTCTGCACGCCAGGATCTCCAGAATATAACGCAACCCTCTTCAGATCAGACTGCGCAACCGGACCTTATTCCGGTTCTGGCGGCACTGCACGATCAAATGCACTCCTGGCAGGGAACACCCTATCACTGGGGCGGAACCAACCTGAAAGGGGTTGACTGCTCTGGCTTCGTCTGGCGAACGCTGAAAGATCGTTTTAATCTTCCTGTGAGCAGGTTGACGACCACCGAGCTGATAAAAATGGGCACCAGGGTAGATAAAAAGCAGCTCAGGACCGGCGATCTGGTCTTTTTCCGCATCCACAAACAACTCCACGTAGGTTTTTATGATACCAAAGATCATTTTTTGCACGCTTCCTACAGTAAAGGAGTGATGCGCTCTTCTCTTGATAATCCCTACTGGAAATCAGTTTATTATCAGTCGCGCAGACTAAAGAAAGAGGTGGGTGCGGAAATTTCATTCAATGCGGAGAAAAGCAAATTAGAACTGGCCCGTCAGTGATTTTTCACTGTCAGCTGTTAAACTCAGGGATTGAGCTTAACAGGAGGCAGTATGAAATTAGGCTTTGCATGCAAATTTTTAAATGAAGCATTAGAGCAACCTCTGCCGTTCAGGGCCACGACGCGCAAGAGATTTCTCAGCCTGAATAATGAAGATAAAACCAAACTGATCTCTGAGATAGCCAGGCTCAACTTAACTCAGCTTGGAGCCACGTTTAAGCAGCTGGCGCAACTGCCACCCGCGCTGAGGATGATGCGAATTGGCAGCGATCTGCTGCCTTTATATACCGTTCCTGAAGCCGCGCCTTTATATGCGGAGTTTTTGCCGGATCTCATCCCCTTATTTAAGTCATGCGGCGAATTTGCCCGCGAGAACGATATCAGGCTCTCATTCCATCCTGGCCAATATACGGTGCTGGCCTCAGATAATCCGGGGGTAGTTGACCGGGCAATCGAAGATGTCGAATACCATACGCTGTGTGCTACGTTGATGGGCTATGGCCAACAGTTTCAGGATTTCAAAATAAATATCCATATGAACGGTAAAAACGGTTTCGATGGCTTTAAGCAGGCCTTTAACCGCTTGAGTCCTGAAGCTAAACGAATGTTAACCGTTGAAAATGATGAAGTCTCCTGTTCATTAAACGATGTACTACAGGCTGCCGGGCTCTGTCCAATCGTGCTTGATATTCACCATCACTGGGTGAAAGAGAATGACTTTATCAAACCTGACGATCCGCGCATCCAGCAGATTAAAGCCTCCTGGCGCGGCGTTCGTCCGGTAATGCACTACTCCATCTCTCAGGAAGGATTGATCCCGGAAGAGGGCTTTCCGGATCAAAGTACGCTTGGCCTCTCCAAAATGAAATTACGCGGCCATTCGGACTTCTATTTTAACCCCACGCTGAACGAGTGGGCTTTATCCTTTGAAGACTTTGACATCATGTGTGAAGTGAAGATGAAGAATATCGCCAGGGACAGACTTTACCGTTACAGCCTTGAGCGTCATCGCTGAACAACCCTGAGAGGGGCTGACCCGGCCGCGACCAGTTTCCATAAAGGCGCCGATTGCAGCAGCAGTGCGCCGCTTTCAACGGATACTCTCAACGGCTGAGAGTGGCGTTCAGGGCGTCGATTGAGGTTTGCAGTCCCGCTTCCACGCTCATGGTCAGATCTTCCATCTCCAGCGAGACGTAGCCGTCATAACCGGTCATTCGCAGCACCGAGAAGAACTCTTTCCACCACTGAAGATCCTTTCCGCAGCCCACGGCAACATAGTTCCAGCTTCGCGTTTTGGTGTTGGTAACGGGCTGAGACTCCAGGAGGCCATCAATATCTGCCAGACCGCGCTCAATACGGGCATCTTTACCGTGGACGTGGTAAATGGCGCCTTCCAGTTTGCGTGCGGCGGCGACAGGATCTGCACCCATAGCAATCAGATGTGACGGATCCAGGTTCATGCCAATCATCTCACCTACCGCCTCGCGCAGGCGGAGCAGGGTGGAGGGGTTATAGACCAGCTGGCTGGGGAACTCTTCAATCGCAATTTTTTCAATGCCATGCTCCCTGGCGTGTTCAGTGAACCTCTGCCACCAGGGAATGGCTACCTCGTTCCACTGGTAGTCAATAACGCCGGGCATGTAATCGGGCCAGGAGACGGTAGAGGTGATCCAGTTGGGAATACGGTCTTCTGCACAGCCGCCGGGCAATCCGCTCATCATCACTATCTTTTTCACGCCAAGCTTGCCTGCAAGCTCAACGGCACGATAGCTGCTCTGGCTATGTTTTTCGCCCAGCTCACCCGGAGCAAGAGTGTTGCCGGAACAATTAAGCGCAACAATTTCCATTTCCCGCGCGGTCAGTTCGCTACGGAACTGTTCCAGCTTTTCAGCAGAGCTGAGCAGCATTTCTGTAGGAAGATGCGGACAGGGAGACCAGCCGCCTGCGGTCATCTCAACGCCAGTGATACCGTAAGCCCTGACTTTGTCCAACATAGCGGTAAAAGAGAGATCGGCCAGAACGTCGGTGCATAATGCGAGTTTCATAATGTGTCCTTAATAGTTCTCGAACGGTATAATAATATAAATTCCGGCAGAGTTATATTTTCCCGGCAGCCAGTTTATTCTCATTTTTAATTTTTAAAACAACCACATATTTTACTCGTTAGATATTTAAAACCAGAGAGGAAGTTATTTCCATCTCTCTTAATGAGTGTTCTTTGTACTATGGAAGTTATATCAGAATAAGGTTGGAAAACTATCTCGGGGGCAGGTTAAGAGTTAACGACGTGCTAAAGATCATAAATTCCCACTAAGAAATCCAGATATCAGTGACCGCAGTCACGCTTTATAATTTTATAATTGACACAGCAAGAATCAAGATATTTAAAAAATTCATAAAATTCGCATTTTTAGAAGTGAAGGGAAAATCACTGCAGGCAGAAGCACTTTCTAACCTTGCAAACCCCGTAAACGCTCATTATTCTCTCTATTCCCTAAAAGCAGGCAGAATTATCCGAAGATGAGAAAAATAATCCTCTGCCTGCACTTTAATGATAATTTAGTTCTGGCCTGCAATAAGGTAAAAGTGGCAGCACAGATACGGGAGATATCATGATTACCCATTGCCTGAACGATCGACCATGCTTATCAGGTTTTGATGCGGCGGCCACGCCACGACTGCTGTTTATCTGTAAAGCGGAAGGAAGAGAAGCCGCGATGCCCCGCGTCATGCATAAACATGACGAACGCTTTGAACTGATGTTTATTCAGCAAGGAAGCGGCGTTTACAATATTGATGGCCGGGGATATGAGGTCAGACAGGGGGATCTACTGCTGTTTAACGCCGGTATTCTGCATGACGAAAATCCCTCGGCCTCTGATGACCTCCTTATCTTTAGCTGTGGAGTTGAGCAGCTGAAGTTTGAGGGATTGCCGCTGAACCATCTGACCACGCGTTCGCAGGTTGCGGTCATACACAGCGGTGAGTCAGGTAAGGATATTCAGCAACTCTTTCACCAGATATGGCACCATGTCAGCAGTAAAAAAAGCGGCAGCGCGGAAATTGGCTCTCATCTTCTGTGCGCATTATTACTTCTCTGTCGTAACCTCTGGAATGAAAGCCAGCAGGAGTATGAAAGTGCGGGGGATTTACTGGGGCAGCGTATTAAAGATTACCTCGACCGTCACTATAAAAATGATATCGATCTGAAATCGTTAACGGCGGCTATTAATATGAACGCATTCTATCTGGCCCATGTGTTCAAAGCCTTTTCCGGCTATTCTCCTAAACATTATCAAACCCGTCGCAGAATTGGAGAAGCCCAAACGTTACTGCTCGGGACGGAGTCAGGCGTTGCGGAGGTAGCGAAAGCGGTGGGCTATGATAACGTGAATAATTTCCACCGCATTTTTCATAATTTGATTGGTGTTCCACCAGGGCAATATAAAAGATTCTGGCTGAGCGGCCAAAAAAGGGCGTGACTTCAGGCATACTGAAATCGATCCGGCTTCAGATAAAGCCAGATCGATCTCAGTTATAACGCAGGATCAAACCAGAGAAAATTATAACCTTAATGGCTGAAACCGTTATTAACGGGCAGATTAACGCAATTCAGGCCATGCAACAGCAGGAATACCGTTCAGCAGCGGTTTGGCGAACAGGAATCCCTGGAAATTAAAGATCCCGGCAGATTCCAGCCACATCCACTCTTCCGCTTTTTCCACACCTTCTGCAATAACGGCGATCTCAAGCGAGGAGCAGCATTTAATGATCGCCTGAATAATAGCCTGTTTAGGCCCGCTTTTATGCACGTCTGTGATAATGCTGCGGTCTATTTTGATTTTGTCGGGCTGAATACGCGAAAGCAGCAGCAGACCGGCAGAGCCTGCACCGAAATCATCAATAGCCAGACTGATGCCCGCCGCTTTCAGCTGCCTGATTGCCAGTTCAAAATCATCGATTCTGGAGATAACTTCCGTCTCTGTTACCTCAACTACGATTTGTTCAGGCACCAGACCGTGATCGCGGATCAGAGCGAGCAGATAATTAACGGCGTCGGGCACTTCAACCAGCGCCATGGGCAGCAGGTTAATGGAGAGCGTCAAACCCTGAATGTTCAGCTCTTTCGCCAGGGCAAAAGCATGAGCTTTGGATTGCAGATCCACCGTGTAAATTTCCTGCCGCGAGAGCTGTGAGAAATAGTCCAGCGGAGGGATCCCCGATTCGCTGCGGATCAGGGCTTCCAGCGAAACAATTTTTCTGGCGAGCGGATCGATGATCGGCTGGAACGCAAAGCTGATCCCCTGAGACGCGGGAAGCGTGGCGATTTCAGCCTCTGCAGGATCGCTATCGGTAATAAAATCCCAGTGCTCTGCCGGAGGAACTTCAAAATAGTTTTCTGTTTCCAGGGCTTCAACAAAGGTACGCAGAAATTGCAGCGCCCGATCGTCGTAAGTGAGCTGATATTTTGATGTGCCTTTATTCAGAACCGCCTGCAGAACGGTAGGTCTGTCGTGTTCCCTGAGATCAAAAAGCTCCATACCCACATTACCAAAACGGCGTGATGGCGCGTAATCACGCATCAGTTCTACCAGATTGTGGTGGCGACGATCCTGACAAATATGGTCATAAACCGAGCAGACGGCTTTTTCAGAGCCTTCAAGGATCTGGAAAAAATGGGTGCCGTTAAAAAGTAAAATACCGGTAATGCCCAGCGACTCATTCAACAGATTGGCTTTTTTCACCAATGCTGCCAGAGACTTAACCGGAACGTCATCAGCAATATGACTGCGGTAGATAATGGTAATCAAGTTCGGAGCCTTCCAGCGTTTTTACTTCAGGGAAGCCTACTTTAACAGAAGGTAATATGGTGTTGTCCAGTAGACCTTTAGAGATGATGACTGACGCAGGTTGAAAGGGAAAAGTTAAGTCAAACCAGCTATAGCTGGCAGCCCTTTCTTAAGACAAATTAGCGGAAAAGAGGGGGGGTAATTATGCATTTTTTGGAAAGTGATGCTAAATTAAAGAGGTATAATCAAAAACTACGGGGGAAATGTGCACGGCAAAGATTGGGATTCTCCTGCAGAGATTTGCGCGGTAATAGGCAGGGCCGTCTCGGAGCTTATCAGGAAGGAGCAACCGCTTGGTAAAAAAAATGTTCTCGCCATGCTGCAACAGCAGAGTAAATTAACGTCTGATGAAAAGTTGAAAGCTGTTTATCTTCAGGCGCTACGTCATATTCTGGAAAGCTTTCACTGATTGTTTCGCAATCAGGCCAGGACGACTCCCGGCGTCCTCTCTTTAACCCGGGTTATTTCCGCCTTACCCTTTGCGCTTCGCTTACCGAAACATCCCCGCTAATCCCGCCAGCCTTTAATGCTTTTTGCTACCGTCTGGCGGTACTTCATTGGTAAAGAGGTGAGACATATCATCACGGCCCGGCTGTTCGAAAGCGGCTTCTTCGGTTTCAAAAGAGGAGTAATTTCTCAGCTCTTCCATAGCCGCACGACAGGCTTGCTGCCGGAAAGTATCTTTTTCGGCAGCGAACATAGAGTGAAGCAGGCGCAACAGGTTAGCGCTATTGATGCTGGCGTCATCTTTCAGCAAAACCATCACGGCCTCGCCTAACATAATGTCGGTTAATCTTTCTTCTTCGTCTTTGTACATAACAACGTCTCTGAATCAGTGATGTGGGCAGAACGGCAATGACCACAGGTACTGGGAGCAAACCTTGTTTTGCAGTAGTCGGCTGGACAGCAGCCTCGCTGTGGCTCAGACGGGCTGCCAGTCAGATTGTCGTGTTAATAATCACTGGCATAAAACTGAAGGGTACAACCCCTGTTGTCATACTCAGTCATCACGACCAAATAACAGGCCAATCAGCGCATAGTAGTGCTGTTTCTGCTCAGGTTCAGAAGTCAGTTCAAGCTTTTTCAACAGCGTGACACAAAGTGTTTTGCGGTTGAGTGTTTTACCCGTACGCAGGATCTCAAAAACGACCTGACCAAGCATCTCTTGCTGCGAAGGTACAACCGCTTCGCTAAAAAAATGGCTGAGATCATTTTCAGTCTTAAGGTTTGTTCCGCCCTGACGCATAGAGTGCCCCTCAGTCGTAAATTTTGTGGAATGGTTCAGTCCGTAAGCGGTGAAGTTATACAAAAGTTTCTTACTTGTACAGCAATGAAATGCCTTTTCCCCTTGCCGGAAAAATAATATTCACTATTGTATAATAAATTCAATGAGTTAAGTTGAAATTTGGCTTAACCGGATATTCAGGTTGAAGAGTATAACTTCTACCAGCGTGAGGGGTAGCACCGCTCAGGTAAAATCAGGTCACTCAATTTCATTGACAGCAAGGCGAAATCCCTCCTGCTCCTGGTTCTTCAACGCCGTTACGGCTGAAAAAGTCGCGGTTTGTGTTGCGGTATTGTTCAGAAACACTGTTTTTATCTTCTCATCTGGCACCGCTTTATCGATGCCGCAATCACTCCTGAGGCCGTTAATGATTTTTTGCCCGCCATTTTTTATAATGGAATTCCCTTGTGACCAAACTGTTACCCTAAGCTGAAGTATTCATTTTTTAAGCTGACAGAAGTAATAACGTATCGAGCTATTTTCGCAAATAGAGAGAAGAATGGTCTGCCAATAATATTTATTATTATAAATATCAATGGCTTATGTAAATTAAGTGTTAATTTTGAATGAATGTAGCGAAAGAATTAATTAATCAGTTTTTATCACTTTTTTGATGATGATTTTGTACTATTGTGCTGGGTATTATTTGCCGCAAAGGGGGTGATTGATTTTTTTATACTTTAATTACAATCATTTAGATTAATGAAGTGCCGTTTTCTTTGCCTGCTGTAATCGACACAAAGCAGTTATCACTGTTTGATTTAATATTGGTTTATCAGGACTTCTTTTGTAAAATTTCAGCGGACTCAGAGAGAGGAGAAAATGTGTACGACGAACATTCGCTCCATTTCGGGAAACAAGTCCGCAAATGGAGAAAGAAAAGCAAGCTCAGCCAGGAAGATTTATGCTTTCATGCTGAACTTGATCGAAGCACCTTAAGTGCTATCGAGAATGGAAAGCGTAACGCCAGTCTGACCACAATGCACAGTATAGCGCTCGCGTTAGGCGTCCCACTCAAGATACTTTTGAGTAAAGATTGAATTCGATGACAAACGATAAATAGGTCCGGTACAGATTTTTGTTAATCTGTCAGTGCCGAGTGATTACCTCCGGAGTATTTACTCCTCATTCAGCACTGTTAATAATCCGACTAAGAATTCATTCTGGTTTATCCTGCGTCAGCACGATTTTGACCGGCTGAATATCGCCGCTCTGGCAGAGCCAAAAAATCTTTGCTGACGCCTTTTATATTTTTACCGCGCCGTACAAATCACCTTTTATTGCTGTTCTCTCTTTTCCTCAAGCCATTCAGAACGGCTTTCAGACACGCAAGCCGGCTCTTTTCAGGCTTACCAGAGCGTCATCCTGTCCGTCTGAACATGATATTGTCATAATTAACCGCTAATCTCGCGCGCCTGAACCGATTCCCAGGCTAAAATGCCTTTACGCATTATAAATTAAACGGGAGATTTCCATGGCTGATAGCAGATCTGCACAATGTCATTGTGGCGCGGTAGTTTTTAACGTTGAACTTACAGATGGGCTTAACACGGCCACCCGCTGCAACTGTTCATTTTGTGATATGCGTGGCGCGGTTATGGTCTCTGCCAACAGAATAGAAGTGGTTAAAGGGCAGGAGAAGCTTACGCAGTACCGGTTCAACAGTGGGGAAGTGGCGCATTACTTCTGTTCAGAGTGTGGGATTTATACTTTCCACCAGCGGCGCTCTAATCCTGAGATCTATGGCGTCAATGCCGCCTGTCTTGAAGGCGTCTCGCCGTTTGATTTCCCTTCGGTGAATGTCAGTAATGGCCTCAGTCATCCAAAAGATGGTGGCGTGGGTGGCATTGCGGGTAAAGTTAAATATTTTCCCAGTTAACTAAGCCAGGACAAAACTGCTGCCCATTTTGTCTGTGCACAATGGCTGGAAAACGACTGGCCTTGCCTGAACTACTCATTTCAGCTCTTGGGCGAGGTTTTCAGTCCCCGGGAAAGCTCCTGGATCCGCCTCATGGTTTTTACTGTTCGCCCCGACGTGGCTGATGCTACCGATAGTATCAGCATCTCCAGGCAAACCAGTACGGTACCATGCAGGGGCATGCGACCTTTTTCACCCCCGCGGGGAACCTTAATCACCACATCCGCCTCTTTGCTGAAGTAAGAGTCTGTGGCATCAGTAAGTAAGATAACCGGAATACCCAACCTTTTTGCCTCTTTCAGGGTCAGAACACCCTCCCGGTGCGCTGAGTTCTGCGCCATCATAATCAGCACATTACCGCGTTGTAACCCAATCAGCTGCTCTGCCAGCGCCACGCCTGAACGGTTCAGCACTATAGCGGGGAAACCAATCCGCGAGAATAACCGGCGGCTGTATTCTGCCAGAATACCAGAGGCGTTAATGCCAAAAAGCGCGACCTGATTCGCTTCCGTCAGTAAGGCAACAGCTGCAGAGATCGCTTCTCGGTTATGCGGCCCAGAGAGCGCATCGCAGGCGCGTTTGTGTCCCTCCAGCACAAAATCGATCCCCGAGTTGACGTCGCTGGCCAACTCACTGACGGTAGCAATGATTTTCTCATCCGATTTTTGTGCCGGGCCAAACCAGGCTTCAAGCGTCTGTTTTACCTCCCGCAGTCCGGTAAACCCTAATGCCTGAACCGCGCGAATGACCGTCGCATCCGAACTGTTGGTTGCCTCAGCGATATCAAGGGCCGTTGCTTCCATAAAGATCTCACGATTCTCATGGATATAACGGACGACCGACTGTAACAGCGGGGAGAGGGCAGATGCGCGCGCACGGTAACGTTCGCCAAATAGATCTACCCGTTTATTTAGTTTATTGCCTGCCACCATCATTGACCGCTTATCTGTCCGGAGGTTGTTGTTGTCAAAGCCACAACTCTTTTGTAGTGAGTAAATCAGGCTTAGCAAACTTTTATCTGCCTGGAGTGTGGTAAAAATGCCCGGCGTTCTTTATCCGTTACGGCAAAATACTCCGATTATGTCATTGTATTATAAGTTTTTATTTGTTAACGGGAAATGGGTTAAGTTCGATTTCCGCTGTAGTGCCGCAAGCAGAGTAAATCATTTACTACTACATCGCCAGAGTTTGATTGATTCTCAATTACATTTGTCTGGCTCAATTCTGCCCCTGAGCAGGGTAAGTTACTGTTGCCAGAGAACCGGTCAGTCACAAACCGGGTCCGGTATTGGGAAGGCTGCGTTTATCTTCCCGACAAAGCATTCACTAAAATTAATGCCAGGTTTTATTAAAATGAATAGTGGTCTTCCTTTGGTGCTCAATCACACTCCTCGTCCGGCTTTGATTACCGCAGTTTATGGCGTGATGATTTTTACGCCTGCAATGGTTTTTGCTGCTGACGACGCCTCCACACTGACCGTTTCTGCGCAGGAAAATAGTGATTCGGGTTACAGCGCCAGCAGCAGTTCTGTTGCCAGCAAAACCGCCACATCGGGGCTGGCTGAAGCGCAGTCGGTCAGCGTGGTCACTCAGCAGCAGCTGGAAGATTACCAGGCCAGCAGCCTCTCGGACGCGATGCGCTTTGTCAGTGGCGTAACAGAAGGCAATACGCTGGCTGGTACAGAAGATGGATTTGTCCGTCGCGGATTCGGTTCTAACTCTGATGGATCGGTTTACCGTGATGGCGTGCGCAGCAGCCAGGGGTTGAATTTTGATGCCACCACTGAACGGGTGGAGGTGCTGAAGGGCTCCGCCTCGTTGTTGTATGGCATTCAGAATCCCGGCGGCATTATCAATGTGGTCAGTAAAAAGCCACGCTATGCGTGGCAGAGTAAAGTCAGTGGACGCTACGCCAGCGAAGGGGGAGGTGCCGGGACGATTGATGTGACCGGCCCGCTTGGCAATGGCTTTGCTTTCCGTCTGATTGCGGAAAAACAAAATCAGGATTACTGGCGCAGTTTCGGCAGCGATAAACACACGCTGATTGCTCCCTCGCTGCAATGGTATGGCGAGCAGGCCAGTTTCCTCATCAGCTATGAAGATTATCGCTATGATATCCCTTACGATCGCGGCACGGCCTTTATTGATGGTAAGCCAGTCAGCATTGGCTATAAAGATCGTCTGGATGACAAAGCCAATCACGCCTGGGGCCACAATAAGACCCTTAATGCGCACTACGACTGGCAGTTCAGTGATGAGTGGATCACCCGCCTGACGCTGGGTATGAATCAGCGCCAGTACAGTAATAATGAGGTCCGGGTGACTGCGGTGAACAGTCAAACCGGCGCGGTAACCCGCCGCGCGGATGCCAACCGTGGCTTTAACCATAAAACTAAATATCTCTCCTGGGATGTGACCGGCACGCCTGAAATAGCGGGAATGGCGCACAATATCGTCGCCGGGAGTGATTATGAGATGATCCAGACTTACCGTGCTCATCAGTATCAGGGCAAAGCCAATAGTGACTTTAACCTCTATACCCCGCAATACGACATACTCTCCCCGGTTACCGACAGTAGTACCGAAAAAACCGCGAACGGCAATCTGCTCAACCGTATTCACAGCCGTTCGGTTTACGTTAAAGACAGTATCTCCCTCACCCGGAAGTGGATAGTGGTGGCCGGAGGGCGCTATCAGCATTATGAACAGCGCGCCTCCAGAGGTTTTGATCCGGTCATCGGGACGCTGGATGATGAAGGTAATAAATTTCTGCCACAGGCTGGCGTGATCTACAAGCTGACGCCTGAAGTGAGCCTCTACAGCAGCGTCAGTAAATCCTTTACGCCCTCTGCTGAGGTGAACGATGACGGGGATGTGGGGAAGCCAGAACAGGGCACTACATGGGAAGTGGGCAGTAAATGGCAAATTTCCCCTCGCCTGTTTGCCAGCATTGCGCTCTATCGCATTGATGAACGCGACATGTCGCTCAGCATCAACGGCGAAACCAGAGCGATTGATAAGGCGCGCTCCAGCGGCGTCGAGTTCGAGCTGAACGGTGAAGTGCTTCCGGGGTGGGATCTGAGCGCAAATTACAGTTATGACAATGCCGGGATTGTGGATGATGGCCAAAACAGTGCCAATAATGGGAATCGACTGCAGAACGCGCCGCGTCATGCCGGTGCCCTCTATCTCAGCCACGACCTCACTATCCGGGGCCTTCCAGGCGACTTCCGCGTTGGTGGCGGCGCACGCTATGTTGGCACACGGGCAGGCGATCCTGAAAACAGCTTCACCCTGCCGGATTATGTTGTAGCTGACAGTTTTATCATGTGGAACAACCGCCTTTTTGGCGAGAAAACGCAGCTGAAATTAAATCTTAATAACCTGTTTAATAAACACTATTACACCTCAAGCGGCGGTAATCTGCGCGTGCGTGAAGGGGAAACCCGTAATCTGATGGTCGAGGCCAGCGTTGAGTTCTGATCCCATGAAGCTGAACAATACCCGTCGGTTGAGCTGGCTTACTGCCATGCTGATCGGCGTTACCGCACCGCTTTATCTGGCGTGTTCTCCCGCTGTGATGGCTAAAACGGTGACAGACATTGACGGTACAAAGGTAGAAATTCCCGATAATCCGCAGCGTATTGTGCTGGGCGAAAGCCGGATGCTCTATACCCTGGCGATGCTGGAGCCTGGCAATCCTTTTCAACATATTATTGGCTGGCCGCTGGATCTGAAAAAATATGACAGCCAGATGTGGGGAATTTTCGCCCGCAAGTTTCCCCAAATGCTCAGGATCCCTTCGCTGGGTTTAGGGGGAAGCAATAATATGGATCCCGAGCAGGTGCTGGCGCTGAAGCCGGATGTGGTTATTCTGCCGAGTCTGGCAAGGTATGATGACGGTGACTTACGTTTAGCGGCGATGTTGAAAGCGGCACATATTCCGGTGGTGAAGGTGGATCTTCGCGTTCATCTGCTGAAGAACACCCCTCGCAGCGTTTCGATCCTGGGCGAAGTACTCAATCAGACTGCCCGTGCAGAGGCTTTCAATCATTTTTATCGCGCTCACCTTGACGTTATTCAGACGCGCCTGGCCAGTTATAAAGGGCACAAACCCAGCGTATTACTTCAGCTTCATCTTGGCAGAAGAAATGAGTGCTGCGTTACCGCAGTTAAGGGGAGTCTTGGCGAATTGCTTGCGGCTGCTGGGGGCAATAACATCGCTGCCAACACGGTTCAGGGGGTGTTTGGGCGACTGAGTGAAGAGAAGGTGATTGCCGCCCAGCCAGATTACTACATTGCGACCGGTGCCGGGGATAATACGGCCCATAGCGTGCTGAAGCTGGGGCCTGCGGTAGAAGCGGAGGCCGTAAAGCGCAGTTTTACAGAGATGACGCAAAAACAGCGCGGATTACGCGAACTGAAGGCGTTAACTAACGGGCACGCCTCGGTTATCTGGATGAACTTCTATCTCAGTCCCTGGCACATTGCCGCTACCGAATTCATGGCAAAAACCCTCTATCCTGATCTCTTTGCCGATCTGCAACCTGAGCAGACTCTGCAACAGATTTTCCGGGATTACTTGCCAGTTCCTTATAGCGGTACCTGGTTTATGCATCCCGGTTAATTCATCAGCTGCAGCCAGGTTTTCTCTTCTTTTCTGATAATGCCCGCCATCAGGGGGGCATTTTTATTATCGTCACGCCTCGACAGCGCTACTATTAACAGGCACTTAATTATCAAAAAGCATTGAAAATCAGGAGGGAACGTCTGTGAATGAAGTTGCTTACACCGTTTTTTGTGGCAGGGCCGGGGATCCGAACGATCTTGCCATGCCGGGATCGAAAGCTATTGGCGAGGCGCTGGCTCGCCAGAGCGGCATCAGCCCTGTGATTATCGGTACACCGGAACCGGCACTCAACAGTAGTTGGCAGGAAGAGCTGGATGCCGCAATGTCTGGTCTCCGGGCGATGCAGCATCGTTTTGAAGAGGTTTTTCGTAGTGAAGCGATCTCTGTGGCCGCAACCGGGCGCTGTGTCGTATCGCTCTCGACCTTACCTGTTGTGGCAAAATATCATCCTGATATCTGTGTGGTCTGGTTTGATGCACACGCCGATCTGAATACGCCAGAGGTTTCGGCATCAGGCTATCTGGGAGGCATGGCGCTGGCGGGGCCGCTGGGACTGTGGGATCCCGGGCTTGGAAGTGGCCTCAAGCCTGAGCAGATAGTGTTAGTGGGACAACGTGATATCGACCCTTCGGAATCTCTCCTTATAGCCCGACATAACATTACCTGCATAAAACCGGGGGAAGGATTGGCAGAGCGCCTTCAACAAGCGATTGCCGGACGCGCACTCTATGTTCACCTTGACTGCGACGTGCTGGAACCAGGGATCGTCCCTACAGATTATGTTATCGACGGGGGGCTGACTCTGGCAGAACTGAAAGAGTGCTGCGAAGTCATAGCGACTCAACGTTTCGTAGGGATTGAAATTGCCGAGTTTCAGCATCGCTGGAAAGGGCAGGAGGAGGCTGCTTCTCCCGTTCCTCTGCTGGAGGCGCTTTCCCCGATTCTGAAAAGAGAGGGATGAAGTGAGTTACTTTTTGCGCCGCTGTTGTTAACCGCCTGTTTTCAGCCAGAACAGCTATCTGGCTGAAAACCACAGCAGGGTGTGCCGCTTTTCACTGTTGTAACTGAGTCAGGAACTCTGCTTCTTGGCGTCATTAGAAGAGGGCAGGTGATAAAAATCCTGCAGCCTGCTCTGGTTTTCACGCAGGCGAAGAGGTGAAGCGTACCCGCCGTTACGTCCTGCCGTAAACTGAACTGAATGTTGTAGCAGCCATTTTCTGGCTTTCCATATTTCTATCACCCGCAGGTCGTCACTTTCTTCTGCAGCCATTTGTTTAAGCTGAATTGACAGGCTTTCACTGCTGACCTCTTTGCGGCTATCAATCAGGCTCATGGTAGCTTCGCCGAGAAGAATATGGATTTTATCATAATCGTCAGAATCAGACATTTTCTCCTCCTAATAAAGTGTCTAAAGCTTAATACGCTTCCTGACATTTGTGAAATAAATACCACAAAATAATTTATGTCATTCTTTTATTATTAAGGGTAAATTATATAAATAATTGATTAATATCATATTTTTTAATAAAAAATAATGATTTCCCCTCAAATTATTTAGGCGTTATTTTACTGTTAATAATAACAGTAGAGCAGTAATCATACAGATTTATCTTAAATTCTGTAGAGTGAAAGATATATTTGAATTAAACCTTTTAATTATTGCGTAAGCAGACGTTATTAAAAAAACGGAATAACTGCGTCGTTGCGGCTATTGATGCAAAAATGAATGGTTAATTGTATTTATGCTTCCTGGAGGTGTTCTTATTATTATGCTAAGTCGTCTTTATGACTTCAGCCAGCCCACTGCGGGCTGGCTTGTCAGAGGGGAAAGCTGGCGGGTTTACACCAGCACGGCGTTATGCTGCAACAGGTGATCAGCCAGCGTGTAAGGCGCATCGCTAACCAGATTGCTGTCAATCGGGGCTGCCGCAACGTGGGAAGGGGTCGCGACAACCTCACTCTGCGCAATGGAAACCGCTCCGGTTGAAGTCTCATCTTGCGCCGCGGCAGGAGAGTAGAAGTCCAGCAACGCATCCATATTAAGTGCGTTCAGATGGGATGCCACTGTGACAGTCTCACCCGCAGAGGCGGTGTTACCTGCACTATCGTGTGCCGTCACCTTCAGCTCATAATCGCCATCATCCAGTGGGGCAAGCGCGCCGGCAGGAATGGTTAAAGCCCATCGTCCATCGGCTTTAACGGCGGCGTTATAGCTTTGATCGCCCAGCGTTAAAGTCACCGTGGTACCCTGGTCAAGGTGCGTTGAGGTTCCCTGAAGCAGATGCCATGTATTTACGTCGTCAGCATCCACCACGTGGTCATCAAAAGGGGTGTTCAGCGTCAGCGTGGGCAAATTGTGGGTTGCCACGTTAAAGAAGTCCGTAAGCGTAGTCGTATCGCTGTTGCCGTACTCATCCCAACGGTGCGCGAGAGCAGTGACCGGGCCTTCTGCCAGCGCCAGTAAATCTGCGCTCGGTAAGGTAACCATGCCATGATCCGGCTGATAGGTTTTGCCGTTTATCTCCAGCTCGTTCAAGCCTTCTATAAAGAAGCTTAAATCCTTCTGCGCTTCCTGATAATTGAGCGTCATATCACCACCGATAGACATCTCGTAATAGACCGGCAAAAAGCCAGTGACGATCTTCAGATCATGCGTCGTATCGGTGTAGTTATTCGCGCCGTCATGATACCAGGCATGAATCTCTCCGTTGTGGGTGAATCCCGGCATATCGGCAGCGGTAATCAACACTTGCCAGTGACCCTGCGCATCAATAGTGGCGGAGTGATCTTTGCCATCCCACCCCTGAAGAATCAGCTCCTGTCCCACGGTGACGGTAGAGAGCGAACCGCTGAACAGCAGATCGTGCTGGCTTTCCACCAGGTTAATGACGTTATCATCAGTCACCTTGTCAAAGTAGATGTTTGGTACGCTGCTTAGATGCGTTATCAGCGTCAGCTCATGCGTCACGGTGTTGGTTTTGCCATTGGGATCGACGGCGGTGACGCTCAGACTGTGAACCCCATCCTGCAATTCCTGCAACTGTTGCGAAGAGAAATGCCCGGTCCAGGTCCCGTCGCTGGCGGCAGATGTCATTACGCTGATGGCACCCAGTTTCAGCGTGATTTTGCTTCCGCTCGCCATATGGGTGGAAGTGCCGCTGATATCCACCCCGTAAATACTTTCTGCATAGTTTACCGCATTGTCGCCACTGACCGTATCGATCGTCACCGTTGGCTTGATGGTTTTGTCCACATACAGGCCAAAGTCAACCGAAGTATCCTGACTGTTGCCCGCCTTATCCGTAATGGTGAGCTTGAGGCTGTAATTGCCATCAGGCAGACCCTTCAGCACCTCCGGCGGCATTGAGGCGTTCCAGTAGCCCCACTTGTTCACCGTACTTACCCAGCTTTGATCGTTGAAAGTGAGCGTCACGGTAGAGCCTGCTTCGCCAACTGCCTGACCGCGCAGGTGGATGGGCTTGGCGGCTTCCCAGGCGGCAATCACGCCATCAGCAGCAATGGGCTCGTAAGGACGCAGCGCTGCCGGGGCATCCGCAGCCACTGCGCTGACTGCGAAGGTATCACTGACCGGCGCGCTGAGTGCGCTTTCACTCGCCTGCGCAGAGGCCGGAATAACGACACGGTTTATCTCTGCGGGAAGGGATGTTTCTGAAACGGCATAATCACTGACTGCGCTCTGGAAAACAGAGTCCAGACGGAGGGCGCGGTAATCGTCGCGTTGAGACATAGATAACCTCTGTTCATAATTTTGGCATGCTAGTCATCAGCACCACTCAACATTGCCGGATGACGGATCGGTTTGCAGGCCGGTTAAAACGGCCCGTTCCCTCTGGTGATAACAGCCTGCCCGCGGGCAAAAAAGCCAGGAAATGCGTTCCTTTTCGGAACAAACAGGAAACTTCTTTTTCTGATTTTATACTCAGGAAGGTGTTACCCCGCTTAAGATGACCTCACCCTAATCGTTCACGGGATTTATGAATAGTGGCGAAAATCTGGAAAGCATGATTATCACGCCGGGATAGCAAAAATAATTAGCTAAACGCGTAACGGTTAGGGTGCCGGCAGGCCCCCTCGCAAAGGAGCTGGCAGCCGATTGGGCAACAGCGTCCACAATAGCTGAGTCATCTCATCACCAGAGCCTGTTTACATTACAAACTCCAGTTATAACATCGCTCAAAAAAAATACTGGATATCTAAACAGGTATTTGTATAATAATCCTACTGCCCGCTGGGTATTGGTAAGGTTAGTGAGGGGTTAACCCATGATGATTTCGACTGAAAGCCTTAAATCGTTGGAACAATCGGTCACAATGAGCAGCCGTGAACTGGCTGAGATGACCGGCATCACGCATGGAGAAGTTAAGCGGTTATTTAAAAGTCTGGAAACGGCCCAGCGTCTGTCGCAGCCCATTATCGTTAATGACTATGAGCGAGAAGGGGAACTGCGTCAGGAATATCGCCTGAATAAACGAGATTCGCTGTTGGCGGTCGCCCGTTTATCGCCAGGCTTTACGGCTGAGGTTCTGGACCGCTGGCAGGATCGCGAAAAAACCACTCATTTGCCTGACTTCACCAATCCGGCCGAAGCGGCACGCGCCTGGGCTGAGCAGTTTGAGCAGCGTCAGGCTGCCGAGCAGCAGCTGGCGCTCTCTGCCCCAAAGGCGGCATTCTTTGACAGTTTTATGGAGGTCCAGGATTCTCTCGGCTTTCGTCAGCTCTGTAAACTGCTCAAAGTAAAAGAGCCGGAGTTCCGCCAGTTCCTGCTTGAGCGCAATATTATGTACCGCGCCAAAGGCACGCTGACACCGCAGCATCACCATCTGCAGGCCGGTTACTTCACGCTGCACTCTGGCGTGGGAGAAAACCAACACGCCTTTTCTCAGGCGCGCTTCACCTCCAAAGGGGTGAAATGGGTTGCCAGCCTGTGGGCAGGCCACGTTTCAGCCCAGCCTAAAGGCGCTGCGGCATAGAGGTTGCGTGGTGAGGGTACCGGGAGTGGGGAATAATCATTGCCAGGCATTAACCGCGAGTAGTAAAGGCCGCACCGGAGTGCGGCTTTTTTATTTCTACGGTATCGGGGTGTTTGTAAATCGATCTGACAGCCATCAGGATGAGGCTTAACACTTTTCAGAACTGTTAACCGCTTCCGGCGATCGGTTTACTTATGACACCACCTTACCGCGTACAATCACTTTCCCTGGTTTGCTGTCACTGTCTGCCACGCGGCGGACAGCCAGATTGAGAGCCTGCCAGGCAATCTCCTGCAGATCGTGCGTAATGCAGGGGAAATGGAAACCATAAATTCCGGCGTGCGACACATCGTCAATGCTGAACAATTTAACCTGCTTCATAAGTTGCAGCCTGTGCTCAATACAGGCTTTAACAATGCCAAGGGAAATCTGGTTATTGCAGCCGACAAAATAGTCCGGTGCGTCATTGCTGTTAAGCCAGCGACTGGTCTCCTGCCAGGCGACATCCATAAAGAAATCGGCATACAGCACTTCAAATGAGGCTACTTTACCCTGCAAAGCCGCCTGTAAACCCGTTACCCTTTCTCGCGCCACATTAGAATTTTCTGGCCCGGAAACAACCACCACGCGCTGTGCTTTTTGCTCCAGCAGCCAGCGTCCGGTCTGTAAACCGCAGTCCAGGTTATCGATATAGACCCCGCTGCAATGTGACGCCTGCAGTTCGCGATCGACCAGCACTACCGGAATGTTAAGAATTTCCAGCCGCTTCATATACGCTGGATGGTAATTAAGATCGTTGGAAATAACCGACAGAATAATGGCATCCACGTTATAACCGATCAGCTTGTCGATAATGCGATCTTCCGCCTCCTGCGACTCATAGGAGTCAAACACCAGCGTGTCGTAACCCATCTTTTGCGCTTCAAGCGTCATCAGCCGCGTCAGGCCGCCAAAAAAAGGATTAGCCATATCAGGATTGACGATACCGATAGTTTTACTGGCCTTCGCCCGCAGGTTGCGGGCAGCAGTATTCATTACATAGCCAAGCTGTTCCGCCGTATCGCGTATGCGTTGCAACGTTTCCGGATGCACTTTCTCAGGCTGTGAAAATGCCCGCGAAGCGGTAATTTTACTGACGTTCGCCTGCGCGGCGACGCTTGCCAGCGTCGCCTTTCGTCCCCGACCTGCTGCCAAATTCAGCTCCTTGGTTAAAATACATCATTTTGTATCATTTTTGAATCATGACAGATCTTTACTGATGAAGCGAACGCTGTTTTTCATGCCAGCCGGTTAACGCGGGGATCGGTAAAAATATCCAGCTCATCACGGCTTTCGGATGAGAACTCTGAAACTACCGCCCCTGACTTTCCGGCCTGGAACCAGTGGCGAGTATTGGGCGCAATGGTGTACTGCTCGCCTAGACGCAGTAAGACGTAGCCTGTGCAGGTGTACCAGGCTTCACTGCCTTCCGGTACACGGCAGGCCATATTGCCATCACTCTGCGCCAGACTGTTGTCATCAACAAACAGCCAGACCTCGCCCCAGCGGCAGCGGAAGGTTTCCTGTTTACCTGGCGTCCCTGCAAACGGCGGGTGCAGATGCTCGGGGCAGGTCTGTCCGGGAAACAGCACCAGTTCCTTGGCGCAGTAGCGCGGAGAGTTCACATAGGTCAGCAGTTGCAGGCCGGAAACAGGGTAATCGGGCAGACCAAACGTGGCGATTTCAATCCGCTGTTGCTCATCTTCGGTGAGCAGAATAGTAGCCTGTTGCAAAATATTCAGCGTGCGTTGCAGGTAATCATTGGCGTGGCTCATTATTTTCTCACTCAGGGTAATGGTATCGATACCATTAGACACGGGCCTGGCAGGTATAATCTGTGATCGCTATCAATGTTCTCTCCTCACGGGCCCTGGTGTTAATTACCTATTTGACGAATATTTAACAAGCATCACAGATTTGCAGCATTTTTTCCGCCAGTATCGCCGCAGTTAAATGATACCGATACCATTAAAATGACTTTACCGGGAGCGTATATGAAAGCGTTAGTTCTGGCAGAAGCGGGAAAAATTGCTATCGAAGAGCGTGAATTTAATGAAACGCTGGGTGACAACGATGTCGAGATTAAAATCCATTCCGTAGGCATTTGCGGCAGCGACGTTCACTACTATCAGCATGGTCGTATCGGTCCTTTCGTGGTGGAAGCACCGATGGTGCTCGGTCACGAAGCCTCCGGCGTGGTGCTGGCGACGGGCAAAAATGTCACTCATGTTAAGCCCGGAGATCGCGTCTGCATGGAGCCGGGTATCCCGGATGCGAATTCAGCCCAGTCACGCGCCGGTATCTACAATCTTGACCCCGCCGTGCGTTTCTGGGCTACACCGCCAGTACATGGTTGCCTGCGGGAAACTGTTATTCATCCCGGCTCGTTCACTTTTAAGCTCCCGGATAACGTCAGCTTTGCTGAAGGCGCCATGGTTGAGCCACTGGCGATTGGCATGCATGCCGCCACCAAAGCGGGAATTAAGCCGGGTGATATTGCGCTGGTCATTGGCGCGGGTCCCATCGGCGTGGTGACGGCGCTGGCCGCGCTGGCAGGCGGCTGTTCAGACGTCATCATTTGCGATCTGTTTGATGAGAAGCTGGCGGTCGCCGCTGAATATGATGGCCTGCATGCGGTAAATATCAAAAACGGTGACCTGGCAGCCAAAGTAGCGGAGCTAACCAGCGGCAACGGTGCTGACCTTGTGTTTGAGTGCAGTGGCGCCAAACCGGCGATTGCCACTCTGGCGCAACATGCTGCGCCAGGCGCTACCGCAGTGCTGGTCGGCATGCCAATTGATGCAGCTCCGATGGATATCGTGGCCGCGCAGGCGAAAGAGATCACCTTCAAAACGATTTTCCGCTACGCCAACATGTACCCACGTACTTTGCGTCTGTTAAGCAGCGGCAAGCTGCGTATTCAGCCACTGATCAGTAAGACCTATAAATTCTCAGAAAGCGTTGCCGCCTTTGAACGCGCCGCTGCGGGAAACGCCTCTGACATCAAAATCATGCTGGAAATGGAGTAACACATGTCGCTCTATGCTGGCATTGACTGTGGTACACAAGGCACCAAGGTGGTGATTGTCGACAGCGAGCAGGGTGCGATCCTCGGTGAGGGCAGCGCTGCTCACCGTCTCATCAGCGACTCGAACGGTCGTCGGGAGCAGGAAGCTGGCTGGTGGATTGAGGCGCTTATTGCCGCGTTTCATCAGGCAGTCGCTGCGGCAGGAGTAGATCCGCATCAGATTATCGCGCTCGGTGTTTCCGGTCAGCAGCACGGTTTTGTCCCGTTGGATGAACAGGGCAACGTGCTACACAGCGTCAAGCTGTGGTGCGACACCGAAACCGCTGCGGAAAAT
The DNA here is from genome assembly GCF_030758455.1 of Erwinia pyri. Taxonomy (NCBI): domain Bacteria; kingdom Pseudomonadati; phylum Pseudomonadota; class Gammaproteobacteria; order Enterobacterales; family Erwiniaceae; genus Erwinia; species Erwinia pyri. The sequence continues at coordinate 2,213,582 of NZ_CP132353.1, read as the reverse complement.
GAAGCGCTGCTGGCGCAGCTGGGTGGTGTGCAGGGCTCACTGGCGCAGCTTGGTGTGATGGTGGCGACGGGCTATACCGCCTCGAAAATCATCTGGTTTAAACAACAGCATCCCGAGCTTTGGGCACGTTTGCACACGGTGCTGCTCCCGCACGATTATCTCAACTTCTGGCTTACCGGCGAACGCGTGGCGGAATATGGCGATGCCTCGGGTACCGGGCTGCTGAACGTCCGCACCCGTGAGTGGGACCGGCGTACCGTAGATCTGATCGACAGTAGCGGCCGGCTGTGGAATGCGCTGCCGCCGCTAAAAAGCGCGGAAAGCTGTATTGGCAGGCTGCGTCCGCAAGCGGCGCAGAGTCTGGGTCTCTCTACTGCCACACGCGTGGCCACCGGCGGCGGCGACAACATGATGGCGGCTATCGGCTCCGGTAATATCGCTACCGGCACCGTGACCATGAGTCTGGGGACGTCGGGTACGCTGTTCGCCTGGTCCGGTACACCGGTAGTGGCGGAGTCAGAAATGATTGCCGGTTTCTGTTCCAGTACCAACGGCTGGCTGCCGCTTATCTGCACCATGAATGTTACCTCTGCAACCACTTCAGTACAGTCGCTGCTGGAGGAGGATGTCACAGGCTTTAACCAACTGCTGGCTCAGGCAGCGCCTGGCGCTGGCGGCCTGGAGATGCTGCCCTTCTTTAACGGCGAGCGTGTGCCGCAACTACCTGCTGCCCGCGCCAGCCTGCATAACCTGGACAGCGACAACTTTACCCGCGCCAATCTCTGCATGGCGGTAGTGGAGAGCGCTACCTATGGTCTGCGCTATGGCATAGAGCTGTTCCGTCGCCAGGGCATTGAAGCACGTGAAATTCGTCTGACCGGCGGCGGCGCCCGCAGCCCGCTCTGGCGGCAGATTGTGGCGGATGTTATGGGCTGTCCGGTGGTCTGTCTTAACGTGAAAGAGACAGCGGCGCTGGGGGGAGCCATTCAGGCAATGTGGGCCACAGCGCTGGCGGAGGATCCCGCGCAGGAAGCAGAGCGCTTGCTCAGTCACCTTTGCCAGCGTTTCGTCTCGCTTGATGAAGCAACCCGAACAGCCCCTGATACTGAGCATCAGGCGCAGTATGAGCAACGTTATCAGCGTTACCTGCAACGCCTGCAGCAGGCATACCCGGAGGTTCAACTGTGACGCGCGATCCGCAAACTAAACAACCCGCTTATCTGCTGGAAGTGACCGGCGTAAAAAAAGCGTTTGGCCCGGTGGTGGCACTGAAAAACGCCGAGTTCGCCCTGCGCCGTGGTTCCATCCATGCGCTCTGTGGTGGCAATGGCGCCGGGAAATCCACCTTCCTGAGTATTCTGATGGGCTTTATCCAACCCGATGGCGGCAGCATTTTCATTAACGGCGAACGCTGCGAGTTTCATCACCCTAAAGATGCGCTGGCCGCAGGCGTGGCGATTGTACAGCAGGAGCTGAGTGCCATTCCCGATCTCACCGTAGCGGAAAATATCTGGCTGGGCCGCGAGCCGCGCCGTCTCGGTTTTGTTGATTTCACCACTCTGAATCAACGTACCCGGGAGCTGTTGCAGGAGCTGGATTTTCATATCTCTGCCACCGAGAAATTGCGCAACCTGAGTGTTGCCGAGCAGCAGCTGGTTGAGATCGCCAAGGCGCTCTCACATGCGAACGCTGACATCATCATCATGGATGAACCCACATCGGCTATCGGTGAAGAGGACGTGCAGAAGATCTTCCAGACCATCACCCGGCTGGCAGAGAAAGGTAAGGGAATTATTTATGTCTCGCACCGGCTGTCGGAAATATTCCAGATCGCAGACAGCTACACCATCTTCCGTGACGGCGCCTATATCCATGAGGGATTTATCGCCGATATCACCAGAGAGCAGCTGATTGAACATATCATCGGCGGGGAGTATGACAGCGAATTTGCCAAGTTCAATCAGCCGGGGGAAGAGGTGATGATGGAGGTTAAAAACCTCTGCTGGCGTAACAAGATCAAGGATATCAGCCTGCATCTGAAACGCGGCGAGATCCTGGGGATCTATGGCCTTGTCGGGTCGGGGCGCAGCGAATTTCTCGACCTGGTATTTGGCATCAACCATGCCGACAGCGGCACCATTCAGCTGGGCAATACCACTCTGGGTCGCCACTCGCCAAAAGAGGCGATCAAATGCGGGATCGCCTATGTCACCGAAGATCGCAAACAGACCGGCCTGGTGCTGTGTCGCTCGGTCAGCGAGAACATCAATATTTCCTCTTTTGGCGCCATCAGCCGTTCGGGCTTTATCAATGAGAAGCAGGAGAGGGAGCGTGCCAGTCAGATGATTAAGCGCTTTAACGTCAAAACGCCGGACGGGGATCAGATAGTGGGTAATCTCAGCGGCGGTAATCAGCAGAAGGTGGTGCTGGGACGCTGGGCGCTGCTCGATCCTGACGTTCTTCTGCTGGATGAGCCCACGCGCGGCATCGACGTAGGCGCCAAGAAAGAGATCTATCGCTTTATGTCGGAATTTGCCCTCAGGAACAAAGGGATCATCATGGTTTCGTCCGAACTGTCGGAAATCATCGGCATGAGCGATCGCATTCTGGTGTTTCGCGACGGAGAGTTAGCCGGAGAACTCACTGCGGCGCAGGCTACCCAGGCCGGGCTGATGAAGCTGGCGGTATAACAGAGAGATAATAAGATGAACGGTACACATTCAATAACACCCGGGATTTCGTTTTTCACGCGTAACAAACGCCGTATGCATAAGTACGGCATCATTATCGCCTTCTTTGTGCTCTGCCTAATTGTGGCGGCAATTGGCGAGGTGCAGGTGGCAAAGGGCGCCTGGAGCAGCAACTACTTTATCAGTAATGAAAACATGCTGATCGTCCTGCGTCAGGTATCGATCAACGGCATTCTTGCCATCGGCATGACTTTCGTGATTATCACCGCGGGTGTGGATCTCTCTGTGGGTTCGGTACTGGCGTTAAGCGGCATAGTCGCCGCGCGCTTTGCCACCAATAACAGCGGACTGGCGATTGGCGATACCGCGCATGCGGTGATGATGCCGCTGATAATCGCGCTGGGGATCGGCATCGTCTGCGGGCTGATTAACGGCACGGTACTGGCTCGCTATCGTCTGCAACCCTTTATCGTCACTATGGGCATGCTTTCGGCCGCCCGTGGCCTGGCGATGCTTACTACCGATGGAAACCCGGTTTCACAGCTTAACAGCGACTTCCGCTGGCTGGGGAATGGCTACGTCGTCGCTATTCCGGTACCGGTAATTATCTTCGTGGTGCTGTTTGGTCTCGCCTGGCTGCTGCTCAATAAAACTATCTTTGGCCGCTACGTCTATGCCGTGGGCGGTAATCCCAAAAGCGCCCGCACCTCCGGCATCAGCGTGGTGCGCATTAAGGTGCTGGTTTATACCCTCTGTGCCGCCCTGGCAGGCGTTGCTGGCTTGATCCTTACTGCCCGCACCGGCTCTGCCCAGACCAGCGCCGGTGCTGGTTATGAGCTGGATGCCATCGCAGCTGTGGTTATTGGCGGCACCAGCATGGCTGGTGGCGTCGGGACGCTGGTGGGCACCTTCTTCGGCGTGCTGATTATCGGGGTAATGAATAATGGCCTCGATCTGCTGGGGGTGCAGTCCTATTACCAACAGATTATCAAAGGCGGCCTGATTGTAGTGGCTGTATTGCTCGACCCTTCGCGTAAACAACAACGCGATTAACCCTGCTTAAATAATAAAACCCTACCAGGAGATAAGAATGAAACTGACCAAAATTGCGTTGCTTACCTCGGCAATGATGATGGGGGGCATGGCGATTGCTCAGGCCGCGCCGGTGAAGATTGCGGTGCTGATGTACGGCAACAAGGCGGAGTTTGTCCAGCTGATGGAGCGCTATGGCAAAGAGCATCCGGCAGTGAAAAGCGGCGAAGCGGTGCTGACCTTCTATGACGGCCGTTATGATGCCTCGGTGCAGAATGACCAGGCTTCTACCGCCATTCAAACTCGTGCTGATGCGATCATCGTTAACCCCATGGACTTTGAAGCCAATATCGACATCGTGACTAATGCTAATGAAGCAAAAATTCCGGTGGTGGTGACTAACGCCCGTCTCAATACTGAAGAGATGACGGCTGAAGTGGTCTCCAACGACGAGCTGGGCGGCTATCTGGAAGCGAAAGCGGTGCTGGATAAGCTGCAGTGCAAAACCAAAAAGGTCAACGTGGTGATCATCGAAGGGCCGAAAGGTGGCAGCGGTGAAATTCAGCGTGGAAAGGGCAACGACAAAGCGATTGCTGAATGTGGCGCAGGTCAGGTGACCGTGCTGGAGCGTAAGACCGCTAACTGGTCACGCGCTGAAGCACAGCCGCTGATGGAGAACTGGTTGCAGAAGCATCGCGGGAAGATCAACGGCGTCATTGGCCAGAACGATGAAATGGCACTTGGCGCAATCGAAGCAATTAAAGGTGCCGGTCTGAACGTGAAAGATTTCGCCATCGCTGGCGTGGATGGCGTTTCTGATGCTATCCATGCGGTGCAGGCGGGCGAAATGGTCTCCATTCTGCAGGATGCAAAAGGGCAGATGCAGGGAGCTATCGACGTTGCCATGCGTGCCGCGAAAGGCGAGAGCTATAAGCCGCAGTCTGAGATCTGGAAGCAGTACGCTAAAGAACTGGCGTGGGATGGCGGCAGCAAAAAACATTATTACATTCCATGGACGACTGTAACCCCAGAGAATGCGCAGCAGTTGCTGGATGCGCGTAAATAAACAGACTCGCCTGATTAAACACCATCCCGCTCTGACAGGGGGTGGTTGACGGTACATTATCTGTTTCTGTTTTGTCCTGAATAGCGGGGAGTGAGAAATCACTCCCCGCTTCTCTTTGTAGCGGGGAGTGAACCCTCAGCTACACTGTGTGATTGCCTGTTTCTTAACGGAAGCCATAAAACGTCTCAGGGGATCCCGCACAGACGACAAATTTTTTGCCATGGAACAATGATGATAAACAACGATAATGAGAAAGCCGCTATCAACGCCCTGCAACTTAAAGGGGGTGCTGTCACCGTTAGCGGAGCGAGGACGCACAATCTGAAAGAGGTGTCGTTCTCTTTTCCCCGGGATGCAATGGTTGTTTTTACGGGAATATCAGGCTCAGGAAAATCGTCGCTGGCGTTTGATACCATCTACGCAGAAGCGCAACAGAGATACCTGGAGTCTGTGGCACCGCATGCCAGGCGCCTGATTGAGCAGCTTTCCGCGCCTGATGTAGACGATATTCAGGGCCTTCCGCCAGCCGTGGCGCTCAAGCAGAGCCGCGGAGGCACGCAGGAGCGTTCGACCGTGGGGAGCATGACCCGAATTTCGGTCAACCTGCGCCTCCTTTTTTCACGCGCCGGAAGCAGGCCTGCTGAGATACCTTTTATGGCGGCGGAGGCTTTTTCACCGAACAATCCTCAGGGTGCCTGTACCCATTGCCACGGCATGGGTGTGGTGCCTGAACTGAAGAGCGATGCGTTGGTGCCCGATCGTGCCATGAGTATTCGTGAAGGTGCTATCGTCGCATGGCCTGCTGGCTGGCACGGAAAAAACCTGAGAACCATTCTGGAAATGCTGGGGTACAACGTGGATGCGCCCTGGGGATCGCTCTCTGAAAAGGAACAGCAGTGGATCCTCTTCACAGATGAACAGCCAACCGTGCCTGTTTATCCCGGTCTGAATGCCGTTCAAAGCCAGAAAGCGATCGCAGCCGGTGTGGAACCCGATTACATGGGCACCTACACCAGTCCGGCGAAATACGTTTTGCAGAACGTCTCGGGCGGTAAAGATTCGATTAAAAAACGCCTGTCAAAATTTGTGCGAATCGGCGTATGCCCAGCCTGTAATGGTAAAAGGCTTAACCCACAGGCGCTGGCGGTCACTTTCGCCGGGTATGATATTGCTGAATTAGGCGATATGACCATCAGACAGCTGCAGGACCTTCTGCATCCTTACGCGCAGGGCGAATCTGCTGATTTACCCGGTGAGGCCGCACTCAGAGATGCCGTTATCCGCCTGACCGGGGATGTGATCAGTCGTCTTATCCAGCTTGATAAGCTGGGACTTGGCCATCTCTCACTGGGACGCCGCACGACGATGCTCTCCTCCGGCGAGCTGCAGCGTATCAGGCTGGCAACGCAGATGATCGCCAAACTCTTCGGCGTCCTCTACGTGCTTGACGAACCTTCAGCGGGTTTACATCCGGCGGACGTGGCTGCGCTTATGCCGCCGCTGCGCTCGCTGCTGGGCGAAGGAAATTCTTTGCTTATCGTTGAACATAACCTCGACCTTATTGCAGAAGCGGACTGGTTAGTAGAGGTCGGGCCGGGGCCTGGCAGGCAGGGCGGTGAAGTAATTTATAACGGAAAGCCAGCAGGTCTTAAAAAGGTGGCGGCATCAGCCACAGCCAGCTATCTGTTTGACAAGAAACAGCCCTCATTACGTCAACGTAAAGCGACAGATAAATGGCTCAGGCTGGAAAATATCTTCTGCAATAATCTCTCCGGTGTTGATGTCGCGATCCCGCTGGAAAACCTGACCGTTATCACTGGCGTCTCAGGCTCGGGAAAATCGACCCTGCTGACGCGGGTCCTGCCCGGTCTGCTCAATCAGCTGGAGCAGACCGAGGCGGATGATGAAAATAGTGAAGAGGAAGATGTTCAGAGCGTGCGCGGCGAAGTGATCGCTGGCCGGGATGCATCAGGACGCCTGGTGAGAATCGATCAGCGCCCAATAGGCCGTACTCCTCGCTCAAACCTGGCTACCTATACCGGATTTTTCGATATCGTGCGTAAACTGTTTGCCGAAACGCCGCAGGCAAAACGTAAAGGTTTTGATGCCGGACGCTTCTCGTTCAACCTTCCAGCCGGGCGCTGTGCTGTCTGTGAAGGGCAGGGCAGAATTACCATCGAACTGCTGTTTATGCCGGAAGCGAGCGCTCCCTGTAAGGCCTGCAGCGGCAAACGTTATAACGATGAAACGCTGACCGTCACCTGGGAAAATAAAACCATTGCGGATGTTCTGGATCTGACGGTAGAGGACGCCGTGAATTTCTTTCAACACAACGAGCCGATACAGCGATCGCTCACTGCACTTATGGCGCTGGGGTTGGGTTATCTGACGCTGGGCCAGCCGGCCACCGAGCTTTCTGGCGGCGAGTGCCAGCGCATTAAACTGGCCCGGGAGCTGCAGCGAGTGCAGAAAGGCAACACCATCTATCTGCTGGATGAACCTTCTTCAGGTTTGCACCCTTCCGACATGGACAAACTAATGAGCGTGCTGGACAAACTGATAGCGCGTGGGAATACCGTGGTCATGGCTGAACATGATATGCGTATTGCCGCCGAGGCAGACTGGATCATAGACCTTGGGCCAGGTTCTGGCGACAGGGGCGGTGAGATAGTTGCTGCCGGGACGCCCGAGGAGGTCAGCAATACCGCGGAGAGCCGCACGGCGCCCTATCTGAAAAAGCAGGTTCAGGCGAGAAATGGCCAAAAAAGGGAGAATGCCTCCTGACTTTATAATCTGGCAGCGCGCCGGATAAGGGATAACAGGCCGTTACAGGGAAGTCCTCTGACCCCATAGGTTCCGGGTATGGGAAGAGGGCTTCTGCATCAAAATCGATCCGCATCCATACACCATCATGAAGATGTCTCATATTCAGTGAATTTATATCACTTTTACTCAATCAGTGACTCTGGCATAAAGTATGCACTGCTTTTCGCTTTAAACAATATGAAGAGCGCAGAATATGAAAACAGAAAAATCTGAACACGCTGACAAGCAAGAAATAAAACCAGATTTCAGTTAAAAAAATTAGGGTGGCCGATCACGATGAATAAAGAATTTACATTTTCAGTTAAAAGTCTTGCCTTCGATGAAAATTATAATCCATCCGAAAGTACGCGTATCACCACCAATTTTGCTAACCTAGCAAGAGGCGAGAAACGCCAGGAAAACCTGCGCAATGCCTTAAGGATGATTGACGATCGTTTCAATAGTCTGGCCCATGGGGATAACCCAAAAGGCGATCGCTATTCTGTTGAACTTGAAATAATTTCCGTTGAGATGGATGTTGAAGGCAAGGGCGATACCTTCCCGGTCATTGAAATCCTGAAAACGAATATTGTTGATAAAAAGACCAACGAACGCACTGAAGGCATTGTGGGGAATAATTTTTCCTCTTACGTACGAGATTATGACTTTAGTGTTTTACTGTCAGAGCACAACAAAAGCAACGCTAAATTCAGCACGCCTGATAATTTTGGCGATTTGCATGGCAAGCTGTTCAAAGCTTTTATCCATTCAAAATCTTACCAAGAACGCTTTAAGAAAACGCCTGTTATATGCCTGAGCGTTTCAAGTAAAAATAAGTATCATCGCACAGAAAATGTGCATCCTGTACTGGGTGTTGAATACCAGCAAGATGAATACTCTATGACCGACCACTACTTCAGTAAAATGGGGTTGCAGGCCCGATATTTTATGCCGCGAGATAGCGTGGCGCCTTTAGCATTTTATTTTACCGGTGATTTAATTAGCGATTACACGGATCTTGAGCTTATCAGTACCATCAGCACGATGGAGACTTTCCAAAAGATCTATCGACCCGAAATTTACAATGCTAATTCTGTAGCCGGAAAAGAGTATCAACCCGATTTGAATCATCACGATTATTCATTAACACAAATTGTTTATGATCGGGAAGAACGCAGTCAGTTGGCGGTAGAGCAGGGTAAATTTACTGAAGAGCACTTCATCAAACCTTACAGAACCATTCTTGAGCAGTGGTCTGCTGATTACGTTCTTTGATTAACTAAAAACAGAAGGTCACCTGTTATGAAAATTTTATTACCCACATCGACTGCGGGCAGTTTACCTAAACCGTCCTGGCTTGCACAACCTGAGACACTTTGGTCCCCATGGAAATTGCAGGATGAGGAGCTGATTGAGGGCAAACAAGATGCTCTGCGCTTATGCCTGGAAGATCAGCTGCAGGCAGGTATCGATATTGTCAGTGATGGCGAACAAACGCGCCAACACTTTGTCACGACCTTTATAGAGCACCTTAACGGGGTTGATTTTGAAAAGCGGGAGATCGTCAGAATTCGCGATCGCTACGATGCGAGCGTACCCACAGTTGTTGGTGCGGTAAGTCGCCAAAAGCCCGTTTTTGTTGAAGATGCCAAGTTTTTACGCCAGCAAACCACACAACCTATTAAATGGGCATTACCTGGCCCCATGACGATGATCGATACGCTCTATGACAGTCACTATAAAAGTCGTGAAAAACTTGCCTGGGAATTCGCCACCATTCTCAATCAGGAAGCCAGAGAGCTGGAGGCTGCCGGCGTCGATATCATTCAGTTTGATGAGCCTGCATTTAACGTATTTTTTGACGAAGTGAATGACTGGGGTATTGCTGCTTTAGAAAGGGCAGTTGAAGGACTTAAGTGTGAAACTGCCGTGCATATTTGCTATGGCTATGGCATCAAAGCCAATACCGACTGGAAAAAGACGCTGGGGTCAGAGTGGCGGCAATATGAAGAAATCTTCCCTAAACTGCAGAAATCCAGTATCGATATCATCTCGCTGGAATGCCATAACTCCCGCGTACCAATGGATCTTATTGAGCTTATCCGCGGTAAAAAAGTCATGGTAGGGGCCATCGACGTGGCAACTAATACCATCGAGACGCCGGAAGAAGTAGCCAGCACTTTACGCAAAGCACTGCAGTATGTTGATGCCGACAAGCTCTATCCCTCAACCAACTGTGGCATGACACCGTTATCCCGTCGCGTAGCCAGGGGTAAGCTAAGTGCTTTAAGTGCCGGCGCGGAAATCGTCCGGAAAGAGCTGCTCGCTAAATAATCTCGCCAAAAGATTAAGTGAAAGGAACTCAGTCCGGGTAAGACGCTCCGATCTGTCGTCAATATCTATGCAAACAACCGGACTGAGAGACAAGCATGTTGGTTCTACACAAGGCAACCGTAGTGATAAGCATGTAGTACCTGTCAGTATGCCATATTATTTTAGTTACAACACACAATGTAAAATAACCTCATTCCGGGCCTGTGGCCCGGTAAAAGACGGCCTGTTCAGGGGACTTTTGGGAATGCATCCAGTCAGAACACATATTCTCATAACGCTACCAGCCGCCGCCGCACGGTACGTTATAGAAGAGAAAAGGGCAGTAAGGTCATCTTTTCTGGATTGGCACGCTCGCCTGGTTGGCTTTTAACACCGCATGCTTATCGCTGTAAACGGCACAGGTTTGCCATGTTTATCCACGTAATCGCGCGTGGCCAGCATGTAGTCGGAGGCTGATTCGCTCTGACAGAATCACAGATGCATCAGGCTACCGGGGACGTCATCGATGTAAACCAAGGTAGAACCCGGAGGCGTGTCATTCAAACCAGTCATAGTGTTGAACCGTCTACCTGAATAAGTTCACCCAAACAATCGCGGCGATAACAGGGTTTATAAACTCGCGGTTTCTGGTGGCCAGGCGGCACCGTGAGATCATCAGCAGTTATCCAGCAACGCAGCATCTCGACTGAAATGGAAATCACGTGACGCTCCTGCAGCATTTCTGCGGAAGTGTGGGGTCGGAATCGACGTAATATTCACGTAGCAGCGTCAATATCCGATGGCGAAGTGCAAGCAACATCAAAGCAATGAATTCCGGGAATTCCTCGACGGGTATTTGCCAGCCCGACAGCACCGGATTCCCGGAAGCGGTTGATCAGAAGCTGTACCTGACGTTCGGTGAGATCCAACCGAGAGGTTGCATCACGATGCAGGCACTTTTCAACAACGGCCTGGATCAACGGCAAGTGGTGAAGTTCTTTAGTAGAGATGGTTACCAGCATCAGAACAGATCTCCCAGAAAGGTGGCAAATGGACCGTATCTGGATGACATGATAAACCAGCTAAAAAGTACATTATAAAATGGGACTCTGACTTAGGTTCGCATAATGTATATTATGTTAAATGAGATTCATGGTTACGCGTGCTGTTTGTAAGTCACTCCTCGCCCTTCATGATTACGTGCAAATTTGTCATACATGGCTAATAACAAACCCGGCACGGTTGCCGGATTTGCAGAAACGTTATGCGGCTCATGCCAGAAAACATCATACAGTGCCTGCGTCAGCATCCAGGACATCAACCGGCAGAGCCTGCTCCAGCACCCCGATACACAGGCGCACGGTTTCCCGCAATCGCGCTTCGCTGTACCCTGCCCGTGCTCTGGCAGAAAGGCCGGCCATCACCGTTACCATAAAATCAGTTAGCCGCTCGGCTTGTTCCGGATACTGTCGCGCGATGAAATTGCAGATCATCGCTTCTGCGGCCTGATGAAGTTCGCAGGCAGCGTTGCGCGCCTCCCGATCGTCACAATGCGTGCCCTCGACCACCATACAGCCACTGGCGATCGGATCGGCAACATAGCGGCTTGCGGCCTCGTTCAGCACTTCCGCAAGGCACTGCGCAACCGGCCGGTCTGCACGCAAAATCCCGGCAAAGGGAATAGCGTCCTGGTGGGAATAACGCGCCAGCACGCGCTGATACAGGCCGAACTTGCTGCTGTACGCTGCGTAAAAGCTGGGAGGATTGATACCCAGCGCTTTGGTCAGATCCGCTACGCTCAGGGCGTCGTAGCCCTTAGAATGAAAAAGTTTTTGCGCTGTAGCGATCGCCTGCTCTGCATCAAACTTGCGGGGACGCCCTGGGGTTTTACAGGCTTTTGTAGTAGACACTACATAACTCCTTGACACGCTGTGTGACCGTCGAATATTGTAATAACCACTACAATATCACAAGGACACACACACATGAGTTCATTTCAACACAAATCCGTTCTCGTAATGGGTGGCAGCCGTGGTATCGGTGCGGCCATCGTCCGCCGGTTTGCTGCCGAAGGTGCATCGGTCACCTTTAGCTATGCTGGCTCACATGACGCGGCAACGCAACTTGCGGCCGAAACAGGCAGTAAAGCGGTCCAGGCAGACAGCGCCGATCGCGACGCGGTAATCAATCTGGTACGTGCGGCCGGATCGCTGGACGTTCTGGTGGTGAACTCAGGCATTGCGCTTTTCGGTGATGCGCTTGAGCAGGATAGCGATGCCGTGGATCGTCTGTTTCGCATCAACATCCATGCGCCTTACCACGCCGCCGTCGAGGCCGCCCGGCAAATGCCGGAAGGAGGACGCATCATTATTATTGGCTCGGTCAATGGCGACCGGATGCCAATCCCCGGCATGGCCTCTTACGCAGTCAGCAAATCCGCGTTGCAGGGCATGGCGCGCGGGTTAGCGCGAGATTTTGGGCCGCGCGGCATCACCATCAACATTGTTCAGCCTGGTCCAATTGATACTGACGCCAACCCGGAAAATGGCCCGATGAAAGATCTGATGCACAGCTTTATGGCCATAAAACGCCACGGGCGACCTGAAGAAGTGGCCGGCATGGTTGCCTGGCTTGCCGGGCCGGAAGCCTCTTTCGTGACCGGAGCCATGCACACCATTGACGGCGCATTTGGCGCGTAAACCCGCCGGGGTTCGGTATCGCTAAACCCCGTTCATCCTTGCGAAGTAGTCTGCTGGCCGGTGAGGCTCTTCGTTAATTCAGAAATGCATGAGCCGCATTTTACCGGGCAATAACAAGCCATCTCTACCCTGCCCTCTACTCCAGCGTCAGTAATACAATGCTGGCAGGCGGCTCAGCGCGTATTCATTTATCAGATGAAGCATTCCTACTCTGCATCCAGAATCGCACTTTCACAGGCTCAGCTCAGATCGTGCAGATCCTTACTTAACGCAGGCGTAAGTGAAAACTCGGTAAACTCTACGCTCAGCTCTTTACGGGTTGGAGAACAGCACATGACCCCAATGAAGGTCTGATAACCGCCCGGCCAGGGAGACAATCGTAACAGCGGCCAGGTCTGCCCGTCAGTTGAATACTGTATGCGGACAGCATCATTTTTCAGCGTCGCCCTGATCCAGAAATCTCCGGGATCTCCCGGAAATATACCTGTAGACCAGTCAGAGAAGTCAGACGTTACCACACAGCCAACAGAGGGCTGTCCGTCATTAAACTCTATGCCCGCTTTGATCCAGTGGCTTTCATCCCTGCGGATAAGAACACCTGCCTGATCGTATAAAAAGCGGAAATCTGCTCTGATCCTGACCTGAAACGTGAAATCTTCCGTGGTTTCTGCGCCTACGGCGTGGCCGTTGTGATGCTGAAAACCGTAATATGTTTTCTCCCAGAAATCCGTGTTTTCATCAGAAATCATAAAGATACGATCGCCACTTACCTCAGCATGATGCGGCTTGTTCAGCCATATTTGCCGATCCGTAAAAGATAATTCATTCATCTCAAAACCTTTATGTTTCAGAACAGGTAGAGTGTTTCCGCGATTTCATCATGCGGCTGAATAAGGCTGTCAACGTAGCGCCAGGTCTATTGCTGCCTCGCAATGAATTAAGGTGGTATCGAAGACCGGTACTGAGACGTTATCCTGATTAAGTAACATGCCAACTTCCGTACAGCCGAGGATCACGCAATCAGCGCCCTTTTCCACTAATCGCTGCGCGATACCTTCATAAGCTTTGCGACTCTCTGAGGATGTTATCTCCCTGCACAGTTCATCATAGATGATGCGATGCACCATCGCCCGATCGGCTTCACCTGGCACCAGGGGTTGTAGTGCCGCAGCTTTGAGGCGGTCGAGATAGAAAGATTGCTCCATCGTAAAGGCTGTGGCTATTAAACCCGGTGCTTTATGGCCCGCTTTAACAATCTGGCTGGCCGTTGCATCCGCAATGTGCAGCAGCGGAATGGTGACGCCGTCCATCATGCGATCGGCCAGTTTATGCATGGTGTTGGTAGCCAGCACGATGAAATCTGCGCCGCCGCGTTGCAGCGCCCTCGCCTCTGCATTCAGGATGGATCCCGCTTCATCCCATTGACCTTTAGCCTGCAAATGTTCGATGTTGGCAAAGTTAAGTGAGCGGATCAGCAGTTCAGGTGAATGTAGGCCGCCTTTACGCTGCCGAACCAGTTCACACATCTGCCGGTAATAAATCTGCGTTGAGGCTGCGGACATGCCTCCCAGTATTCCAATTGTCTGCATGACCATTCCTTCTGTTATGACAGCATAATCCCGGAAGAGGGATCTGAAACAGCCCTCCCGGCAGCTGATCAACTATGCACGTTTCTGGTGTTATTGTGTAGTTGCCTCATCTTTTTCACTTGACCCTCAAACTTTCTGCAACGCTGCCGATATCAGTTTAAGAACAGACTTTAACAAGTCTGATACATTATGAGGCTCACTATGTTTGGTGTGAAAAAATCGGGTATTTCTCTGCCCTTGTCTAAAGGTAACGGCATAGCTAAGGACATCAATGCGATAAAGCAGCATGTGGCATGGATTGAGTTTTTGCCCGATGGAGAAATTCTCAGCGCCAATCAGCAGTTTCTTGAGATGACCGGTTACTCACTGAGTGAGATCCAGGGCCAACATCACCGGATATTCTGTAAACCAGACTACTGTCGCTCATCAAGCTACAGCGCTTTCTGGCAGAAGTTGGCCTCGGGCGAGTCGATCACCGGGATTTTCGAACGCTTTAGCAAACAGCATCAGCGCTTCTATCTCAGCGCCACCTACTTCCCGGTCAGCGATGATAAAGGGAACGTCTACAAGGTGATCAAAGTGGCGACGGATATTACCGCGCGTCATCAGGAGCTGGAGCATAAAGAGGCGGTGATCACCGCGCTGGATCGCTCTATGGCAGTGATTGAATTTACCACTGACGGCAGCATTATTACGGCCAACAGCAACTTTCTCACCCATATGGGTTATGCCTTATCTGACCTTGTGGGGCAGCATCACCGCATTTTTTGCTTCGACAGTTTTTATAAGGAAAACCCTGACTTCTGGCAGAAAATTGGTAAGGGTCAGCACTTTGTTGGCCGCTTTGAGCGTAAAACGGCAAGCGGCGAAAGGATCTGGGTTGAGGCGAGCTATAACCCGGTCTATGACACCGACGGAAAAGTCTGCAAAGTAATCAAGATCGCTTCGGACATCACTGCCCGTGTTGAAGCGGCAAAACGCGTCGCGGATATTGCCGTAACCACGTCGGAACAAACTTCGCAGATAACGCACAACGCCAACGAAGTTCTGGATGAGACGGTGCGTAATTCCGGACTGGTGGCGCTACAGGTGAAAGCGGCGACAGAAATTGGCGCCCAGCTGAATGCGTCGGCGAAAAGCATCAGCGAGGTGGTCGATACCATCAACGTGATCGCGGCACAAACTAACATTCTGGCGCTGAACGCCGCCATTGAGTCCGCCAGAGCTGGCGAAGCGGGACGCGGCTTTAGCGTGGTGGCCGCTGAAGTTCGCCGCCTGGCAGCATCAACTGCCAGCGCCACGCAAAAAATTACGGCTGTGGTAGAGGTCAACAGCACGCTGATCCAGCAAATGTACCAACAGCTGGATGCGGTAGAAAAATTTGTAGTAACAGAACAGGATAAAATCAGCGATCTCTCACGCAGCCTGCGGGAAATTAACAGCGGCGTGCATCAGTTCGTTAACGTCATTCACCGGCTGGATGTCTGAGGATCCCTGAGCGGGAGCGATATAGCTTATCAGGCCCTGAAAAAGTCCTTCAGAAAGAGGCTGCTACGTAAATTCTGGGGGATAAGACCCCTGCCGTTTCCGCAGAATTCACGTAGCGACGCCGGAAGATGACTTATTTTGCTATGGTAGTTTGGTATAAATAACGCCAGCTGGTCGTTGCAGCTACGCATGGGGAGCAATATCACCCCCCATTATCTGAGATTACTTATCGGTTCCAAAACCCTGCTTTTTCAGCCCGGGCAGGACTTCCGGAAAATAGATGTTCTTGTAGTAACCGCTGACGCTTTCACTCCAGCTCTCGCCATCGTTCCGCCCTATCTCTTTCCAGTGCTGAACCATCACGTCATTATATTTGGCAATTTGCTCCGCCATGCCTGCGCTGTGATAGGCTTCCTCATGGCGGAAAGTTTCCATTGGCAGACGAGGTTTCATATGGGAGGGTTGATCAACGTGACCAATCACCACGCCAGCTACCGGGAAGGTGAGTTCCGGCAATTCAAGCAGAGAAATCAGCGCCTGAGGGTCACGACGAATACCGCCAATTGGCACAATCCCTAACCCTTCCGCACGCGCCGCTGCCATCACTGAACCTAACGCAATACCAACGTCTGTTGATCCAGAAACAATGCTTTCAATACTCTGATGCGCAATCTGGGTCTGCCCGATAGCGGCCATGGCAGTATAAGATTTATGCATATCCAGAACAAAAGTGATAAAGACCGGCGCTTTTGCAATCCACGGCTGGCCCCCTGCAATTGCAGAGATCTTTGCGCGCTTCTCTGCATCCCGCGTCACGATAACGGAAACCTGCTGCGAGTTAACAGAAGTTGGGGCGTGGTAGGCCGTGCTGATAATGCGATTCAAAACCTCATCATCGACTGGCTGATCTTTAAAGCTGCGTTCACTTTTATGGCTGATGAAGTTTTCAATAATAGAATTCATAATCTCTCCTGAGTTGGAAAAGCAACAATAACAAAAGCGTTGTCGCCAAACTTAACCGTATTTGCCCTGTAAAAAGAGCCTGAGGTAAGCCAATAAAAAGGGCTGAATATCGCTATTTTTAGTTTGCCTGGCGCAAGGCATAAAAAAAGCACCTTCCGGTGCTTTAATCATCGCCCGGTTTAAGGGGCCAGATGCAGGCTCTGTCTGGTCAGCAGCATCGCTGAATCAAAAGGCTTTTTATTGCGCACTATCTTCACCATCACGCTGGCACCCAGCCAGAGCTGATAAAGACTTTCTGCCACTATTGCCGGCTGGTCATCAATGCTGAGTGAACCCTCCACCTGACCCGCTTCAATCGCTCTGGTAAGGCGCTGAACGATGCCGGTGGTCCCCGTTTTAAGCGTAATACGCATATTTTCCGAGAGGTCAGCCACTTCCGCACCCAGCTTCACTGCCAGGCATTTGCCCTGACAATCCAGAAAAGATTGCGTCTCCTGCCACTGCTGCCAGTACTGCATCAGTCGCTGCGCCATTGTACGGTCGGGCAGGCTTAGCGTAGCGTCAAGCTCGGCCAGATAGTCATCGAAATAACTCTCCAGCATCGCCACGCCAAAGGCATCTTTGGAGCCAAAGTAATGATAAAACGAGCCTTTGGGTACGCCGGCATCACTCAAAATTTCATTGAGGCCGACCGCCGAATATCCCTTGCTGGCCATAATACGCTGGCCTGTCGCCAGGATATGCTCGCGGATATCATTTCTGTGAGAGTGCGTTGATGTTGTCATAGCGACATAATAAGCCCAATTAGACCGACCGTCTATATATTTTTATGATAACAGACATAATTTGATTAACGCCTTGAAAGTTTTCAGCTAATTTACCTGCTGCCTGTTTTTGCGCTGAACAAAGGAAAAAAATGAAACGTCTGTTTGTCTACGGCACGCTCTGCCCCGGCCGCTCAAATGCGCATATCCTGGAGAATATTGGCGGGCAATGGCAGCCCGGCTCCGTATCGGGATTCTATTACGAGCGCGGCTGGGGAGCCGCTGCAGACTTTCCGGGCATTGTGCTCGACGAGCGCGCTCCGGCGGTGGCGGGCTTCCTGTTTATTTCAGACAATCTGGATGCCCACTGGCCTCTGCTGGATGAGTTCGAAGAGGGTTATGACCGCGTGCCGGTTGAAGTGACCACCAGTGAAGGGCAGAAAATCACGGCCTGGATTTACCAGCTGCAGCCGCAGGTTGAAGAGCGCCCTGCTGCTGCTGCGGTCACTGAAAAAGCGTTGTAAGCCAGCCTGAAAGCGATGCTCAAAAAGGATCCGCAGATCCTTTTCTCACCGGTTATCGCCTGGGTTATGACTCATCCTCAATAGAGGAGAGCAGCGCATTCTGGATGATCCGCTGCGCCTGCATGGCATCCTGGCGCGCCTGCGCGGCCTGTAATGCCGGAATGTCGAGCTTATCCAGGGCGCGATAGATATGCTTGAGGAAGCGGATTGACAGCCGTGCCGCCTCAACGTTATCTTCGCGGAACGGGAACTGATCCAGCTGCCATACCCCTTCCCAGTTGTTAATCTTCAGCACATAGAAGAACTCAAAGATTTCGGTCATATGCACGGTGCCGACCACCAGATCGTCATCCCAGCTGCGGAGGTTATCGTTCACGTCCATGCCGAACAGGCGGCCGCGATCGATGATCAGCTGAGCGGAATCCGCCGGGGATTCCCCACCGAACAGCGCATGACCGAAGTCGAGCAGTACGCCGACGTTTTCCAGGCCGATATCCTCAATACCCAGCAGCGTACGTGCCGCTGAATCCCAGGTCATTTTCACCCTGGGCTCACGCGGTTTATACTCAATGGCAAATTTCACGTCCGGGTTAGCGGCTGCCAGTTCACGCATGCCATCAACCGCCAGTTTCCACAGCTGTTTGTGATCCACCTGGAACGGGTAATCCCAGCCATCCTGACCCGGCCAGACTTTGACATAGCTGGCGCCCAGCTCGCGCACCACGTCTGCGGCTTCATTCATCAGCTTCATCGCCTCTTCACGCGCCACCGGATCGGGATTGGTAAAAGCGCCGCGTGACCACTTACGCAGATAAATTTCTGGCGTAATGCCAATGGCCTGCAACCCCGCCTCTTTCAACGCCTCTTTCACCTGGCTCAGGGTGACGCCCGGCGAGAACGGGTAGGGAATATCCACATAAGAGAGATCCCCAACCTTCTTTGCTTCCTGAATCTGTTCCAGCGTACTCAACGCGGGGCCGTAACCATCAACCGCGTAGCGGTCGATGTAGTTGGCGAAATGCCATAATCCTGCGCCGAATTTGGGATAGTTATAGGTCATCTGTTCTTCTCCATGCATATCGACAAAAAAGTGCACGCGGCTGCGTGAGTGAGAAAAGGCTGGTTAACCGGTGAGTCAGGTGCTGCTCCTCACCGCTGAGGGGCGCGATCGCCCTGCTCTTTGCAGATCCTGAGCGCGTGGCGGACGATACCCCCGGCATCAATTTCATGACGGGCGCGCATCTCAACGCGGTCGGCAGCAATGGCATAATCGCCATCTTTAATGCCGAGGCGCAGTAGCGGAATGGCACAACCGTTCTCCGCCAGAACTTCGGCGACCAGGCTGCCGACGCCACCATTGATGTTGTGCTCTTCAACGCTGATCGCTGCCGGTGCACGTTTTAATAACCGCAGCAGCTGCTGCGTGTCGCACGGCCGGATCGAAGGAACAGAAATGACGGCGGCAGAGATACCCTGTCCGGCCAGGGCGATGGCTGCATCCACGATTTCATGCACGGTCGATCCGGTAGCGATCAGCGTGATGTCGCTTCCCTCACTCAGCAGATCAATAGCGCCCGGCACAAACTGATAGTTCTCGTCGTGCAGTTGCGGCAGCGCTTTGCCATCAAGGCGGATATAAACCGGCCCCTGGTAATCAAGCGCATACTCAATGATCTGACGGCACTCTACCGGACAGGAGGGAGCGTAAATCTGGATGTTGCCAAAGCCGCGCATCACCGCCAGGTCGTCAATACTGTGATGCGTGCTCGCCAGCGGGCCGTAGCTTGCCCCGGCATTCAGCCCGAAAAGCTTGACGTTGGTGTTGTTGTAGCAGACGTCGACTTTTACCTGCTCATTGGCGCGCGAAACCAGAAACGGCGCGGCGTTACAGGTCACCGCTATTTTTCCGCCAATCGCCAGGCCCGCAGCGGTACCCACCAGAACCTGCTCAGCGATCCCAACGTTTACCAGCCGATCGGGAAACGCCTTAATAAACGGGGCGATCTTGGCGGTTGAGGTGGAGTCCGCTACCACCGGCACCACGTCGAGGCCGCGCTCCACGGCGGCTATCAGCGTATCTACCATCACCGTGGCCAGATGTTGTGCATTACTCATCTTTCAACTCCTCCAGTGCCAGCATAATTTCTTCGCCTTTAGGCACGCGATGGTGCCATTCAGCCTTGCTCTGAATAAATGAGACGCCATACCCTTTTTCGGTATTGGCGATAACCACGTTCGGCTTGCCGTTAGCTGGCAGGTTTTCCAGCGTAGTGACCACCGAAGCCATGTCGTTACCGGCACACTCGGTGACGTTGAGGCCGAATGCCTGCCACTTCTCCGCCAGCGGTTCCGTATTCATGATTTCGCTGGTCGCCCCGGCAAGCTGGAGTTTATTGCGGTCGTTGATGATGACCAGGTTGTCCAGACCGTAATGGGCGGCAACCAGCGCGGCTTCCCAGTTACTCCCCTCAGCCAGTTCCCCATCCCCGGTGACCACAAACACTTTGCGCGAGCTGCCCTCTTTTTTGGCGGCAATCGCAATGCCTACCGCTACCGGCAAACCGTGGCCCAACGCGCCCGTATTCAGCTCAACGCCAGGCGTTTTATGCTTCACCGGGTGACCCGGCAGATGAGAGTCTGCATGCTGATAAGTGGGCAGCCAGCTTTCAGGAAAGTAACCCGCTTCAGCCAGCACGCAGTAATATCCGCCCACGGCATGACCTTTGGACTGGATATAGATATCTCGCGTGTTGTCCTGAGTACGTTCCGGCGCGCAGTTGAGTAACCGGAAATAGAGCGCCGTGACGATCTCAACCTGAGAGAGATCGGCGCCGGTATGCCCACCAGCCGGGCTGCCCGCATTGAGGTGAATAATGCGCCGGCGTACGGCCCGCGCTTTGCTTTTTAACTGTTCTACAGAGAGATTGAATGGGTTCATGGTGCCACCTTTGAATTTTAATTTACCATTGAATATATATTCATAGAGGGTAAAAAAATGGGGGAATTACCCCTCTCAGCCAGGCTGGCTGGATCCCCCTTCCTCGATCAGCGCCTTCTGCGCGACCACGGCTGCTTTCTGCTGCATGCGGTTCTGCATCTGGTCGATAATCACGGCAATGATGATCACGATACCTTTGATCACCATCTGCCAGAACTCACTGACGCCCATCATGATCAGTCCGTCAGCCAGAAACCCGATCACAAAGGCACCAATCAACGTGCCCAGAATGGTGCCTCGTCCGCCCGCCAGTGAAGTACCACCCAGCACTACCGCTGCGATGGCGTTCATCTCAAAAGAGGTGCCGTTCGCAGGGTGGCTCGCCACCAGCTGAGAAGAGACCACAATCCCGGCGATCGCTGCACAGAAACCGGAGATCGCATAGACCATGATTTTTACCCGCTTCACTCTTACACCAGAGAGCTCCGCCGCCCGCTCATTGTCGCCAATTGAGTAGACGTGACGGCCAAACGGCAGCCGTCTGGCTATATAGGCAATCACCAGCGCCAGCACAATCATCATCCAGATGGCGTAAGGCAGGCCGAGGAAATAGCCCGCGCCGATATCATCAAATCCGGTATTTCCCAGCTGCGGATTACCCTGCAGCCCCGGAAATGTCTCGCCTCCCGAAGTCAGCATGGCCGCACCGCGCAGAATATACATAGTGCCCAGCGTGCAGATGAAAGGCGCCACGTTATAGCGGGTGATAATCCAGCCGTTTCCGGCGCCAATCAGCGCGCCCACCAGCAGGACGAACGGCACAATCACCCAGACGCTCGGAAAGATAGCAATGCCAAACATCGGCAGCACAATGCCTTTGGTAATCAGCCAGCCGGCAATCATGCCGCACAGCCCCAGCGTGGCGCCGATAGAGAGATCGATCCCGGCGGTGATAATCACAAAGGTGATGCCCAGCGCCAGGAAGGCGTTAATCGCGATATGTTTAATCATGATCACCATACTGCCCAGCGCGAGAAAATCGGGCACGGTGACCGAAAAGAAACCGACGATCAGGATCAGCGCGATAAAGGTGCGCATCTTTAACAGCAGCAGAATCAGGCTTTCCCGCGAATTAAAGGCTTTTACCGGCGGGATCCCCAGCGCGGCCGTGTGGCTGTTTTTCATGTCAGAACCCCTGAGCACTTGCTTTTACCAGCGCCGACTCTTCTGCCGCCGCACGAGGAATATCGGCGGTGAGCTTCCCGCCGGACATCACCAGAATTCGATCCGAAACCGCCATGATTTCTTTCAAATCTGAGGTGGAAAACAGTATGGCGATCCCCTGCTCCGACAAACTGACCATCATGCGGAACACATCTGCTTTCGCCCCCACATCGATCCCACGGCTCGGCTCATCCAGCAGCAACAGACGGGGATTGGTAAGCAGCGAGCGCCCAATCACCACCTTCTGCTGATTGCCGCCGCTCAGGGCATTAATCGTGACTTCCGGGGAGGATATTTTGATCGACAGATTGCTGACGGTATCCTTTACCACCGCCTGTTCCTGCCGCCGGGAGATAGCAAAGCGGTATTCAAGGCGCTGCCACAAACTGCCAATAGTGAGATTGCTGGCCACCGATGAGACCGGGAAGATGCCGGTACGTTTGCGGTCTTCCGGCACCAGGCTCATCCCCATACGGATGCGTTCTGCAGGCTCCAGCCGTTGCGGCACCGGTTTACTGTCAAGCCACAGCTTGCCGAGATAGTTACGCTGCGTGCCGAGCAGACACTCAAACAGTTCGGTACGTCCCGCGCCCATCAGGCCATAGATGCCGACAATTTCCCCGGCACGTACCGTAAAGGAGACGTCGTCCACCACCGCAATCCCCGCCGGGCCAACGCAGGTGATCTTTTCCGCCTCCAGAACCGGCACGCCAAATTCCCTTCCTGGCGAGAGAAAACTGGTGACGGGTTCACTCCCCAGCATTTCACGCACGATCCACGGCACGTCAATGTCGCTGACCTCAGCCTGGGCCTGAAAGCGCCCGTCCCGCAGGATGGTTATCACATCCCCGATAGCCATTAACTCCTCCAGCCGGTGGGAAATATAGATAATTGTCACCCCCTGACGCGTCAGCTCGCGGATCACCCGGAACAGGATCTCTACTTCCGTTTTACTCAGTGCTGAGGTGGGTTCATCAAGGATCAGGATATCGGTGTTTTCTGCCAGCGCTTTGGCAATCTCCACCAGCTGCTGTTGCCCCACCTTGAGATTGGCGACCTGCTCACGCGGCGAGATAGCCTGATCCAGCCGCCGCATCAGCTCGGCGGTACGCGCCTCCTGCGTTTTCTCATCAATTGGCTTCAGGCCATGCTGTAACTCACGGCCCAGAAAAATATTCTCTGCTACCGACAGGTTTTCAAACAGGTTCAGCTCCTGATGCACCATGCCAATCCCGTGCCGGGCCGCCTCACGCGTACTGTTCAGGGTTACCAGCTCGCCATTGAGCCGGATCTCTCCGCTGGTAGGCTGCTGCACGCCAGCAAGAATTTTCATCAGCGTGGATTTACCGGCGCCATTTTCACCAATAATCACGTTCACTTTACCGCGCCAGACGTTGTAGTCGATATTGTCCAGCGCCAGCGTGCCGGGAAACAGCATCGATACGCCGCGGGTCTGCAAAATAATCGGATCGGGCTGCGTCATTATGGCTGCTCCTGTTTCAGGGAAACGGCGACCACGTCCTGCACCTTGCTGGTCTGTAACGTGACGGCAAGCAGCAGCTGCACCGGCTTGCCGACCCAACTCTCATCAACCGGCGGCAGCTGTTTCACCGCATGGCGGTTCAGCGCTCTGGTAAGCTGAGCGTACTGAACCTGATTAGTGAACTCTTCAAAGCGGAAGCCCGCGGCATCGCGTATTGCATTGCTGCGGATCACCGGGCCGATCGCCACCGGTACCGCTTCACCGTTCAGGGTCACGGTGATAATGCGCTCCCGCTCGCTGGCCGAACTCACCGCAGTGACCGTTCCTGTGCCGCGAACAAACAGAGCGTCAGTGGTGCCCGCTTTAACAGTAGTGCTGCGGACTTTCATGTCGGCCCAGCTCAGGGCGTGCCTGTCCGCTTCCGCCAGCACTCTGCTCTGCCAGGTGGCTTCGGCTATCTGCTGCGCAGTCTGGTCCCGATAGCCCTGTTTTACCGCCGGATCCTTTGGAATAATCGGCTGCCCACTGGCATCCAGATCGACCACGGTACAGGCGCTTAGCAGTAGCGCGGCGGCGGCCAGCAGAGAGCCATGTGCACGTTTAGTCACCATTGTTATCTCCCTGACTACTGTGCGAGATTGAACAGTTTCAGTTTGCTGGCGTTAGAGTCATCTATCAGGGTGCAGTCCATCAGCTGCTTCTCTTCTTTTTGCGCCTTACCGTTTGTCAGGTAATAGTCAGCCTGCTCAATAGCCATCTGCGCCTGCGCCCAGCCGGGTTGCAGCACCGTGGCTTTGATATTGCCTTTGTTGATAATGGAGTCCCGGACGTAATCGCTGCCGTCAAAGCCCACCACAATCACATCCTTCTTACCGGCGGCTTTAAGCGCCGCTTCAGCGCCCAGCGCCATGGTGTCGTTACCGGAGATCACGCCGACGATATTGGGATTTTTTTGCAGAATGGTTTCCATGCGGCTGAACGCTTCGGTCTGACTCCAGTTAGCACTTTGCTGCGCCACCATTTTCATATCGCTATAATCATCCAGCACATCGTGGTAGCCCTGAGAGCGAACTCCGGCGTTGGTATCGGACTCTTTACCCAGCAGCTCCACATATTCACCTTTGCCGTTCAGCAGCTTGGCAAATTTCTCTGCCCCTAACTGCGCGCCCTGATAGTTGTTAGAGACGATCTGGGCGACAGCAATCCCCGGTTTGTTAATTTCCCGGTCGATCAGAAAAGTGGGGATCCCGGCATCTTTAGCCTTTTGCACCGGGCCGACGGTGGCGTCTGCGCCGGCGTTATCCAGCACAATGACTTTGGCCTTACGGGCAATGGCCGTTTCGATCAGCTGATTCTGTTTGTTCACGTCATCATCGTGGGAGGCGATCAGCGTAGAGTAGCCAAGCGCTTTCGCTTTTTGCTCCGCGCCATCGGCTTCCGCTTTAAAGAAAGGGTTATCGTGTGAAGGGGTGATAATGACTATCAGCCCTTTTTCAGCAGCCAGTGCGGCAGCAGAGAGGGTCATGGCGGACAGGAGTAAACCGGTAAGCAGGGTACGTTTCATTTATTATCTCCGTTATGAATATATATTCAATCGTGATTTATTATTCATTGAATATGATTTACACTCAGCTTTCCTGCCAGATAAACTGTGCAGAAAAGCGAACAGGATCACAGCTCGCTCAGGGATTTGATCGGAAATGGGCGTGGGGCGTCATTTTTATGACTTTCAGGAAAATCGACAGAGCAAAACCAGGAAGAAACGATGTCTAAGCAGGATGAGCAGCGCCTGATGGTAAAAATTGCCACTCTTTATTACACCGAGGGAATGAAGCAGTCTGATATTGCTAAAACGCTGGGTTTATCTCAGTCCTTTGTTTCACGCATGCTGGTGCGCTGCCTGAACGAAGGCGTGGTGAAGATTAGCGTGATTCCGCCCGGCAACATTTTCCCCGCCGTCGAAAAAAGCCTTGAGAAAAAATATGGCCTGAAACAGGCGATCGTGGTGGATGCCGCAGAAGAGGCGACCCCGGCGCAAATCCGCTATGCGATAGGCTCAGCAGCCGCGCACTATATGGAAACGCGCATTCGCGCCAACGATCTGGTGGGCATCTCTTCCTGGAGCGATACCATTCGCGCCATGGTGGACGCCCTGCACCCACAAAGCGTTAAGGCACGGGGAGTGATTCAGCTGTTAGGTGGTGTCGGGGCTAACGGCAATGTGCAGGCCACCATTCTTACGCAAACGCTGGCCGCTTATATGAGCTGTAAAGCCTGGCTGCTCCCCTCGCAAAGCATTGAGCGCTCGGTTGAGGAACGTCTCCGTCTTTCAACCAATGCCGAAGTTGCGGAAGTGGTCAGTAAGTTTGGCGAGGTTGATGTCGCCATTGTAGGTATTGGTGAGCTGGAACCTTCGCAGCAGTTAAAAAGCTCGGGTAACTATTATGATGAGGAGATGCTCAGGACCCTGGCATCACGCGGAGCGGTGGGCGATATCTGTCTGCACTACTATGACGCCAGCGGCAGACCGGTACTCAGCGCGGATGAAGATCCGGTGATCGGCATGGAACTGGCTCAGGCCCGCGCCTGCCCGCAGGTGGTGGCGCTGGCTGGCGGCATCAGCAAGGCCAGCGCCATTCGCGGCGCGCTGGTGGGCCATTACATCAACGTGCTGATTGTGGATTACCCTACTGCACGAAAGCTACTGGAGGAGTAAATCTGCCCTGACCAGAGACCCGGCAGCCGTCCGGGTCTGTTTTACCGCCCTCTCATTCCCCGCTTTTCACCTGTTTCCTGCCAGCATTTCTGTCGCCGCCGTGACAAATCTACAGAAAGCTACCAGGCTTTAACCACGTAACTTTACAAAACACCCAGGGACAGGCTCGGTTGCAGGAAGCAATTTTCAATGTCGTGGAAAAGAGACAGACATAATGAGAGACAACTGCACCCTTCTTTATGATGGTGAGGCACTGACCGGCAAAGCGGATCAGCCCCTTATCGATTTTTTGACCGCCCAGGGCAAGATCCTTCCCCATGTTTGTTACCACCCTTCACTTCCTCCTCTGCAATCCTGTGATGTCTGCTGGGTTAAGCACAACGGCGAGCTGGTCCGGGGCTGTACGCTCCGCTCTGCAGAAGGGATGGAGATCACCAGTACCGGCACTGCTGCAAAGGCCGCCCAGCAGGAGGGAATGGACCGGATACTTAACCGGCATGAGCTTTACTGTACGGTATGCGAACACAACACCGGCGACTGTACGCTGCACAATACCGTCGCCGATATGCATATCCCCATTCAGTATTACCCTTACGAGCGCAAGCCCTCGGACAAAGATCACAGCAACCCTTTTTATACCTATGATCCTGACCAGTGTATTTTGTGCGGGCGCTGCGTAGAGGCGTGCCAGAGCGTCCAGGTTAACGAGACGCTCTCTATCGATTACACCAGCGACCATCCGCGGGTGCTGTGGGACGGCGGAGAGCAGATCGCCGGGTCGAGCTGCGTCAGCTGCGGTCACTGCGTTACCGTCTGTCCCTGTAACGCGCTGCTGGAAAAAACCATGCAGCCGGACGCGGGTCCGCTGACCGACATGCCAATAGATCTTAAACGACCGATGATCGATTTCGTTAAATCGCTGGAGAACAGCATCGGGATGGAGCCGATCACCGGCATCTCGGTGATTGACATGAAGATGCGCCAGCATGAGATCAAAAAAACTAAGACCGTCTGTACCTACTGCGGCGTTGGCTGCAGCTTTGAAATGTGGACCAGAGACCGGCACATTCTCAAGGTGCAGCCGGTGGCAGATGCGCCCGCTAACGGCATTTCCACCTGTATCAAGGGGAAATTCGCCTGGGATTTTGTCAACAGCAAAGAGCGTCTGACCACCCCGCTCATTCGCGAAAATGGCCGCTTCCGCCCAGCCAGCTGGGAAGAGGCGCTGGCAACCGTCGCGCAAAAGCTGAAAGGCGTTGCTGCAAAGCATGGGGGCAACAGCATCGGCTTTATCGGCTCCAGCAAAGCCAGTAACGAAGAAGCCTATCTGACTCAGAAAATCGCCCGCCTGATATTTGGTACCAATAACGTTGATAACTCTTCCCGCTACTGCCAGAACCCGGCAACTGAAGGGCTGTTCCGCACCGTCGGTTACGGTGGCGATGCGGGCAGTATTGAGGATCTGCAGAAAGCCTCGCTGATCGTGGTTGTGGGCAGCAATATCTCAGAAAACCATCCGGTGATCGCTGCCCGTATCAAGCACGCCCATAAATATCAGGGGCAAAAATTACTGGTCGTCGATCCCCGTCGGCATGAGATGGCTGAGCGGGCCGACTGCTATCTGCGCATCAAACCGGGCAGCGATCTCGCCTGGGCCT
Organism: Erwinia pyri; assembly: GCF_030758455.1. Lineage (NCBI taxonomy): Bacteria > Pseudomonadati > Pseudomonadota > Gammaproteobacteria > Enterobacterales > Erwiniaceae > Erwinia > Erwinia pyri. The sequence goes on along the minus strand of NZ_CP132353.1, from coordinate 2,185,630 downwards.
CCGCCATGTCACGCTACATGTTTGAGCATGGCTATGCTGACGAAGAGTTTCTGGCAGAGAAAGTGAACGATCGGGATGAGTACCTTGCTTCCCTAAGCCCTTTCAGTCTTGAGTATGCCAGTGAGCTGACCGGACTCGGCCAGGAGCAGCTGGTCGCGGCAGCAGAGATGATTGGCCAGGCGGAGAGCGTCTGCATTCTGTGGGCAATGGGGATAACCCAGCACAGCCACGGAGCCGATACCAGTACCGCCCTCTCTAACCTGCTGCTGGTCACCGGAAATTATGGTCGTCCGGGCACGGGCGGCTATCCGATGCGTGGACATAATAATGTCCAGGGCGCCAGTGACTTCGGCTGCCTCAGCAACATCTATCCCGGTTATGAAAAGGTCACTGACCCGGCCATGCGTGAGAAATGGGCCAGGGCGTGGGGTGTGGATCCAGAGAAGCTCTCCGGTGAGGTGGGAGCGGATAACTTCCAGATGGTGCAGGAGGCCCACTCCGGCAAGCTGAAAGCGATGTATGTTATCGGCGAAGAGACCGCCTTCTCCGATGCGGACTCCTCCAACGTGCATGAAGCCTTCAGCGGGCTGGAATTTATGGTGGTGCAGGATATCTTTATGAGTCGCACGGCAGAATTCGCCGACGTAGTGCTGCCCGGCTGCCCGAGCGTGGAAAAAGAGGGAACGTTTGTCAATACGGAACGGCGCATCCAGCGTTTTTATGAAGTGATGCCGCCGCTGGGACAGAGCCGGCCAGACTGGAAGATCCTGACCGATCTCGCATCGCATCTGGGCCACCCCTGGTATTACACCCACCCCTCACAAATCATGGCTGAGGTGGCAGGCATCGCCGAGATCTTTGCCGGGGTGAGCTATGACCGCCTCAGCGGATGGCAGTCGCAGCAGTGGCCGGTCAGCGCTGACGGTAGCGATACCCCACTGCTCTATACGGACAAATTCAAATTCCCTGACGGTAAAGCGAAGCTTCACCCTCTGCACTGGCAGCCACCGGCAGAAAGCCCTGATGAGCAGTACGATCTGTTGCTGAACAATGGCCGGATGCTGGAGCATTTCCAGTCCACCAATCAGACCGGACGCGGCGGAAGAGTGCTGTCACTCTCCCCGGAATGGTATGTGGAAATCAGCCCGGAGTTGGCGAAGGAGCGTGGGCTGAATGAAGGCGACTGGGTATCGCTGACTTCCCGCCGGGGTTCGTTAGAGGTCCCGGTGCTGATCACCGACCGCGTGCAGGGAAACGTGCTGTTTATTCCTATTCATCATGGTAAACCCGGCATTAACGGGCTGACTGGCGAACATCACGATCCGGATGTGAATACTCCCGCCTATAAAGAGATAGCCATTTCACTGCGCAAGCTTGGCCGTTCGCTTAACCGAAGCCCGCTTCCGCGTGAAAACTTCCGTTATGGCGATCGGACACCCCTTGTCCATCTGCCGATCGAAGAAAAATGGCAGCAGGATGGCTACACCCTTCCCCCTGAACACACCGAACACCCGGAGAAGTTTTAATGGCTGAACGTATGAAGTATGAGGTTCCTCCAACCCGCACGGAACCCAATGCCAGAGAGTCACTCGACAAACTGATCGAGAATCTGCATCAGCACGGTTTTTTGCGCCTGGCCAACGACATGGTCTGCGCCAATACCGATATTGCGAAAGTGCTGGTAGACGGGGCAAACAGGCCCGGCTCTCTGACAGCGATCCAGAATATCTCGCTGCTGCTGATGGCACTCTCACGGGTGCCGCCTGAACGTTTTAATCAGTTACTGATAGCCATAACCGATGCCGCAAACGCCCTCAGCCATGAGTCCGAAAATGTTGAGAAACAGGGCGCGCCGGGGATCAAGGGCGTGATCAGGCTGCTGCGGGATGATGAGCTCTGGCAGGGTATCTCGCCGCTGCTGAAAGGCTTCCGTGCTTTTGCCACCTCAATGGAAAAGCCACCGGAGAAACCGATCACCCGTTACTCCGGTAAAAAAAGCCATGTCTGATGCCGCACTCTCGCTACTGCTCTCACGGTGGCAATTTGCCGTGACCATTGGCCTGCATATCACCCTGGCCGCTTTTGCTCTCGGGCTCGCCTCTTTTCTGGCCTTTCTGGAGGCGGCCTGGCTTATTCGCAAGGAAGCACGCTACTTCGAGGCTTACACCTTCTGGTTAAAAGTCTTTGCTCTTACCATTGTGGTGGGAGCCGTAACCGGCGTGCTGATGGAGTTTGAGTTTGGTGCCAACTGGGGGCCGTTATCCGCTAAAGCGGGCGCTGTAGTTGGCCCGCTGATGTTTTACGAAGTTCTGGTGGCCTTCTTTATGGAGTCCGCGCTGGCCGGGGTGATGATCTTTGGCCTGAACAAAATTGGCCCAAAGCTCCATTTTTGCGTCACGCTGCTGGTCGCGATCGGTGCCTTTATCAGTGCCTTCTGGATCCTGGCGGCCAATTCCTGGATGCAGACGCCCACCGGCTTCAGCATGGACGCGGCGGGTCATTTCCGGCCCGATAACTGGTGGAGCATCATCACTTCGCCCTCGTTTCCCTGGCGTCTGACGCATATGGTTATCGCCGCCCTGCTGGCAACGGCTTTTATGGTGGGCGGCGTGGGTGCCTGGCGCCTGCTCAGGGGGTTAAACCCCTCTACGGCGAAACTCATGGTCTCCTCTTCTATGTGGCTGGCGATCGTATTGATGCCCGTGCAGATCGTTGTGGGCGATCTGCACGGCGAAAATACGCTTAAATATCAGCCACAAAAAGTGGCCGCGATGGAGGGAAGCTGGCAAAGCCCCCCGCCAGGCGTGGGCGAACCTCTGCGCCTGTTTGCGCTGCCGGACCAGCAGGAACAGCGTAACTATGCCGAGGTGGCTATCCCTCAGATCGCCTCGCTCTATCTTAAGCACGATCTTTCCAGCCATATCAAAAGCCTTAGTGAGTTTCCGGCCAGCAATATCCCTCCGGTAGTCCCCGTATTTTTCGGCTTCAGGGTGATGGTAGGAATGGGGATCATGATGCTTCTTCTTAGCGCGACAGCGTTCTATCTTCGCCTTCGCAAGCGCCTGTATGTGTCGAAACCACTGCTGAAATGGATGACTCTGATGGCGCCCGCCGGCTTTATCGCCATGTTGGCAGGCTGGGTGGTGACGGAAACCGGGCGGCAACCCTGGACCGTCTGGGGGCATCTGCGAACGGAAGAGAGTGTTTCTGCCCACCCGGCGAACTGGATTATCGCTTCAGGCGCAGCAATCCTGGTGGTTTATGCCATCGCCTTCTTCGCCGGGCTCTACTATTTTCTGCGCTATGTCTCCACCCATGGCAGCGAACAGCAGGTGAAATACAATGTTTGACTCCGTCACGTTAGCTGCGGGCGTACTCGCTTTTACGCTTCTGATGTATGTGCTGCTGGATGGAACCGACTTAGGCGTGGGCATGCTGCTGGGCTTTTTCCCGGAAACCCAGGAGAGGCATAAGCTGATTGCCACTATTCTTCCTGTCTGGGATGCGAACGAAACCTGGCTGGTCTTGCTGGGAGGAGGCATGCTCGCCCTTTTCCCTGCCGCCTATGGGACGTTGCTGACCGGCTTCTACCCCTGGATCATAATCATGCTGCTGGCGTTGATTTTCCGGGCGGTAGGGATTGAGTACCGGCGTGATGCTTCCCTGAGGGTGAAGTTTCTGCTGGACAGGGTATGCATTGCCGCCTCAGCCTGTGTAGCTTTTATTCAGGGCCTGCTGGCTGGCAGCATTGTGGCAGGCAAGCCGCTGGACTCCGTTCTGGCGGTGTTCTCTCCCTTCAGCGTGCTTTTTGGCGCTGCAACGATAGCGGGCTATCTTCTACTGGGCTGCTGCTGGGTACACTGGCGAACCGAGGGGCAGCCAGCAAGGCGGGCGATCCGTTTAGCCGGGGCGTTTCTGGCGCTGACGGTTATTCTGGTGATCGGTCTGCTGTTGCTGCAACAGCCACGGTTAGCCACATTAGTTGCATTGCCGGGCACTAAGCTGATGTTAGCTGCCAGCACGCTCTTTGCGCTTCTGGTCCCCATAGCCCTGCGCAGTAAGGTGCGGCTGTTGCCGCTGGCCGCGGCACTGCTGATGGTGATCAGCCTGATCGCGCTGACGCTTCGCGCCGTCTACCCCTGGCTTATTCCCAACGTGCTCAGCCTGCAGGATGCGGCGGCACCGGAGGCAACCCGCGCCTTTGTACTGGGAGGTACCGCCCTGGCTATCCCCATTACGCTCATTTATAACAGCTGGGCGTTTTGGATATTACGCGGAAAAGTCAGTTAGATTCCAGTGACGGCAGGCTGCCAGACCTGCTGTCATTCACCTGGAGTGCATAGTTCATTCCAGTAAATTACATGTACAATTCTACTTAAAGGGAGAAAGAGACGATGAAACGCGAAACGCTGTTCAAATATGCCCGCGAGCATTACAAAGCAGAGCCAGAATATTTATGGAGCAATCTTCCTGGCTATGCCGTTCTCCGGCATCATGATGGAGAAAAGTGGTTCGGCATAGTGATGAACGTGACGGGGACCAAGCTTGGTCTGGAAACCGAAGAGAAAATTGACGTGCTGGAGGTAAAAGTCAGGCCGGAGCACATCGGTTCCCTGAGAAAGAAAGAGGGAATTTTGCCTGCTTACCACATGAATAAAGAGCACTGGATCAGCATTCTCCTGTCCGGCCCATTATCGACCCGGGAAATCCACGATCTTTTATCTGAAAGCCATGAACTGACCGCGGCATGAACGCTGCTCACGGGCAGCGTTTTTTTACAGAATGCGCATGCATACGGCGCGAGGCAGGCTGGCTTGAGTGCATACCGAAGGACTCAATGCGATCGGGTTTACAGCAATTGGCCTCCTGAAATGTCAAAGCTGGTGCCGTTGGCCCATGCCATATCATCAGAGAGTATGGCGGCTACGGCGCCACCCACATCATCCGGTAAACCGACACGCCCAAGGGCAATCCCCTGAGCAACCCAGGCTTTGACCTCATCATTATCCCGCACGGCCCCCCCGCCAAAATCGGTTGCGATAGCGCCAGGCGCAATGGCATTGACCCGGATCTGACGCGATCCCAGCTCTACGGCCATATAACGAGTCAGCACCTCTACCGCCGCCTTCACCGCCGCATAAATACTGTATCCCGGTAGCGTAAAGCGCACAAAACCTGACGAGACATTCAGGATCCGACCGCCGTCCTCCATAAGCGGTAGCAGTTTCTGAGTCAGAAAAATCGGCCCCTGAAGGTGCGTGTTGACCAGTGAAGTGAACTGCTCCTGAGTGGCATCAACAAAGTTTGAGAAGAGGCCGTTACCGGCATTATTAACGAGAAAGTCGAAGCGCTCGCGGCCGAAATCTGCCTGCAGTGTTGCCGTCACAGCTTCAGAGAAGGCCAGAAAACGGGTGGTATCGATGATATCCAGCGGCAGCATGACAGCCTGACCACCCAACGCTTCAATCTCCTGCTTCAGTGTCTGAGCCTCTGCCGCACCGTTGCGATAGGTACCGATAATATCCACACCGCGTCTTGCAAGGTGAAGAGCCATATTGCGGCCAAGGCCTCTGCTGGTGCCAGTTATAAGTGCAATTTTTCGGGACATGGACTCTCTCTTTTAGGTTATCCGGTGCACCTGCTGGTGCCTTTTTGACCTGCTCATGATAGGCAATGCTCCTTTTGTTCACTACGCCGGATACGCTCAATTTATTGCCTGATTGTCTCAATGGTTTGCGCTGTCGCGGAACGTTGATATAGTCGAACCATGACCAACTTCCTTGCTCCTCATCTGGACATAGCCCTGCGGCATGCGTCCCCAGGTTTAACCTGCGCCCGGATCCCTCGCTTAGAGATCAGCGTGGGCCAGGGCTCTGCTGGTAGCACGCCTTGTCTCTATCGCTCGATGATCTGCTTTATTCTGCAAGGCTCAAAAAGCGTGGCGATAAATGAAACTCTCCTGAGCTACGACAGTGAACACTATCTTATCAGCGCGCTTGACCTGCCTTTGACCGGGCAGATATTTAATGGGGAGGAGGGGCAGCCCTACGTGGCGATTTCGCTGGTACTGGATCCAGCTATTCTGGCCGATCTGGCGGCGGCTATGCCACCGGCCCGCGAGCGCGAAATAAAGGGGACAGGAATGACGATAAACCCGATGACCGCTTCGATTCGCGACACATTATTTCGCTTTTTGTCGTTGCTTGAGACTCCCGAAGATATTCCGGTGCTCGGACCTTTAACAGAGCGTGAACTGCTCTATCGTCTGTTGCAAGGGCCTCAGGGGAAACTGCTTCGTCAGATTGCCCAACCCGAGGGCGCTTTGAGCAGTATCCGGCGCGCCGTTGCCTGGATCAGAGAGAATTACGCTATCCGGTTGCGTGTGGAAGCGCTGTGTGAGGTCAGCGGTATGAGTCGTGCGAGCCTGCATCGCCATTTTCTGTCGCTGACCGGTTTGAGCCCGGTTCAGTACCAGAAGCAGCTCAGATTGCAGGAAGCCCGCCAGCTTTTACTCTCTGGTGAATATCGCGCTTCTGAGGTGGCTTTTGTGGTCGGATATGAAAGCGCGTCGCAATTCAGCCGCGAATATTTGCGGCAATTTGGTTCCCCACCCGCACGCAACGTGCGAGAAATCCGGCAAGCGATATAACAAACCGGATGCGCTTTACGCCACAGGCTTCACGCGTTAAAAGCTCCAGCGCACGCCCGCGTTATAGCCCTAAAATTTCAACAAATAAGCGGAGAAACATCTCTCCGCCCTTCCCTGCGGATCGTTCTCTGTTCAGGATAAATGCTGCCCGGAAAAAATTAATAGCAAAACCTGAAAGAGCGGGCATTCGCGCTGATAAATCTTTTTTTAAGAATAAATAAATTATTTTTTAAGAGCGTAACCGCGATTTCGCATTTAACGTTAAGCCACCCCAGAGCGTTAATAACCGCTTCGCTTAATAAACAATTATGAAAATAACCTGCAAATTTCCTTCTCAACACACTTTTTAATTCCGGTAAATTCACGCTTTCAGACTGCTATCTGACTGACAGGAAACCTGAAAATTTGGGTTTAAGATAAGTTATACAAAGTGTAACAAACGAGCGATAGCCATACAAAAAGTACGTCTACTGCAACGTTATGATTCCTATAGAAAAAATGTAAGCATTTCTTAACAAAATTAATCATTGAGGTCAGGCAAGAAAAGTCCTATATTGGGCGCGCTTTTACAGCGATTTGCTACTTTTTTAACCATTTATTCAACCAGGAACGACGACGTGCCGGGTTGTAGGAGAGATATGATGACGGATAAAGTCCGTATTGATAATTTAGGTGCGAATTCTGCTAATGCTAACAATGAGACCTATTTAGCCAGACAGGCTGAAATGGAGTCGAATGTCAGGAGTTATCCCCGTAAATTACCATTCGCCATTGCGAAAGCGGAAGGCGTATGGATCACCGATGTTGAGAATAATCAATATCTTGATTGCCTGGCCGGTGCGGGAACGCTGGCGCTTGGACACAACCATCCTGCTGTCCTGCAAAGCATCCAAAATGTCATTACCAGCGGCTTGCCGTTACATACCCTGGATCTTACTACACCTTTAAAAGATCAGTTCTCTGAGTACCTGCTCTCCTTATTACCGGGTCAGGGTAAAGAGTACTGCCTGCAGTTTACCGGCCCTTCCGGCGCAGATGCGGTTGAAGCTGCCCTGAAACTGGCTAAGAAGCATACTGGCCGTACCGGCGTGATCAGCTTCTCTGGCGGTTATCACGGCATGACGCACGGCGCGCTGGCGGTAACAGGTAACCTGTCACCAAAAGAAGCCGTTAACGGCATGATGCCGGAAGTGCAGTTTATGCCTTATCCGCATGAGTACCGCTGCCCGCTTGGCATTGGCGGTGACGCTGGCGTTAAAGCACTGACTTACTACTTCGACAACCTGATCAACGACGTGGAAAGCGGCGTACGCAAACCTGCTGCGGTGATCCTGGAAGCGGTTCAGGGCGAAGGCGGCGTGAACCCGGCTCCGGCTGAATGGCTGCAGCGCATTCGTAAAGTGACTCAGGAGCACGGCATTCTGCTGATCCTTGATGAAGTTCAGGCTGGCTTCTGCCGTACCGGCAAACAGTTCGCCTTTGAACACGCAGGCATCGAGCCAGACATTATCGTGATGTCCAAAGCTGTGGGCGGTGGCCTGCCGCTGGCCGTGCTGGGCATTAAAAAGCAGTTTGACGCCTGGGAGCCGGGTCATCATACCGGTACCTTCCGCGGCAACCAGCTGGCGATGGCTACCGGCCTGACCACGCTGAAATTGCTGAAAGAAAATAATATTGCCGACAAAGTGGCGGCACAGGGCGAATGGCTGAAAGGCCAGCTGGCTGAACTGCAGAAACGTTATCCGGTTATCGGCCACGTTCGCGGTCTGGGCCTGATGATCGGTATTGAGATCGTTAAACCAGACGAAGCGCAGGATCATATGGGTTGCTACCCAGCCGACGGTCAGCTTTCTGCCCTGCTGCAGAAAAAATGTTTTGAGGCGGGTCTGATCCTCGAACGTGGCGGTCGTAACGGTTGCGTGCTGCGCCTGTTGCCTTCGCTGTTGATCACTAAGGAAGAACTGGCTGTTTTCATTGATAAGTTTGAAAGCGCCCTGTTATCAGCTGGCGTCAAACCTGTCTGAATGGAGTGAAGTGGATGTCCGGGTCAAACCCAATTCTGGCTGCTTCAGCGCAAAGCACTGAAGCCTACCAGCAAGCAATTGAACAGAGTAGCCGTGCCGTGGTGCAATGGTTGCAACAGCCTGAGATGTATCAGGGCAAAAGCGTTGCTGAACTGCGCGAACGTATCAAGCTGGATTTCAATCCTCAGGGCCTGGGCAACCAGGCCGCTATTGAGCGTGCGGTTGAGTACTTTTTAAAAGACAGCCTGTCGGTTCACCACCCGCAGTGCGTGGCGCACCTGCATTGCCCAAGCCTGGTGGTCAGCCAGGCAGCGGAAGTGTTGATCAACGCCACTAACCAGAGCATGGACTCCTGGGATCAAAGCCCGTCAGCCACCATCATCGAGATGAAGCTGATTGAATGGCTGCGTACTCAGGTTGGCTATCAGCCTGGCGATGCGGGCGTGTTCACCAGCGGCGGCACCCAGAGTAATCTGATGGGCCTGATGCTGGCACGTGATGCCTTCTTTGCGCGTCAGGGTCACTCTGTGCAGCAGGATGGCCTGATCGGTGACCTGAAGAAGATCAAAGTGTTCTGTTCTGAGCATGCACACTTCTCTGTGCAGAAGAACATGGCGCTGCTGGGTCTCGGTTATCAATCCGTTACTCTGGTGAAAACCGATCGCTTCTCACGTATGGATCTGAACGATCTGGCAGAGAAAGTGGCGCAGGTGAAAGCCAACGGCGAGCAGATCCTGGCTATCGTTGCCACCGCGGGCACCACGGATGCGGGCGCTATCGACCCGCTGCGTGCCATTGCTAAGCTTGCCGCTGAACAGCAGATCTGGGTGCACGTTGATGCGGCCTGGGGTGGCGCATTGCTGCTCTCTGAGAAGTACCGTGATTATCTGGACGGCATCGAGCTGGTGGATTCCATCACCCTGGACTTCCACAAGCAGTTCTTCCAGACCATCAGCTGTGGCGCCTTCCTGCTGAAAGAAGCGCGTCATTATGAACTGATGCGTTACCAGGCCGCTTACCTGAACTCCGAGTTTGATGAAGCTCAGGGCGTGCCGAATCTGGTGTCGAAATCACTGCAGACCACCCGCCGTTTTGATGCGTTGAAACTGTGGATGGGTCTGGAAGCGCTGGGTCAGAAACAGTATGCCGAAATCATCGATCACGGCGTGACGCTGGCTCAGGAAGTGGCAGGCTACGTTACCGGGCAGGCTTCGCTGGAGCTGGTGATGCAGCCGCAGCTGGCCAGCGTGCTGTTCCGCTATCGTCCGCAGCACGCCTCGCTGAACAGCGATGCTGCAGTGGCCTTGCTGAACCAGAAGATTGGTGATGCCCTGCTCGATTCCGGTCGTGCAAACGTGGGTGTGACCGAATCAGGCGGCGTGACCTGCCTGAAACTGACCCTGCTTAACCCAACGGTGACCCTGGAGGATATCAAAGTCCTGCTGGCACTGGTGGAGAGCACAGCGGAAAGCCTGCTGGCAGGCTAAGCACTTATCACCGCCTGTAGCGCCTGAAAGCCGACAACATTTGTTGTCGGCTTTTTTATTGCAGTCGACCTGGCATCCGTGTATCTGTTCTGATGATAAACAGCGAATTAACGCTATATTAGCGGGACGGAGAGAGGATAAGGAGTGCAAAACATGTGCATCAATCAATATGGTCAGCCAACCGGCGCGGAGTTACCTGACTGGCAACCGGTGCCCGAGCTGGTTCGCGGCACTTTACATGGCCGGTTCTCGCATTTAGTGCCTCTTGCTCTGGATCATTCAGAAGCGTTATTTGCCGCCTACTCTCTGGCTGGCGACGATCGTGACTGGACCTGGCTGGGCTCGATGATGCCGCGCACTCTTTCAGAGATGAGCGCCTGGATAACGGACAAGATCCAGGATAAGAGCCTGGTTCCCTATGCCGTGATTGACGAGAAAACCGCAACGGCCGTGGGTGTGGTCTGTTTCGCCGAGAACGATACAGAGCACGGTCTTACCGAAATAGGTCATGTCACCTGGTCGCCGCTGATGCAACGTACGGCCATCGGAACAGAAGCAGTGTTTCTTATGTTGCAATACGCCTTTTCACTGGGCTATCGCCGCGTGGCCTGGCGTTGTGATTCGCTGAATCAGGCGTCGCGTCGCGCGGCAGAGAGACTGGGCTTCACTTACGAAGGGCGTTTCCGTCAGGCTATGGTTCGTAAACAGCGTAATCGCGATACGGAGTGGCTGTCGATTATTGATGCCGAGTGGCCAGCGGTAGATAAAGCGCTGACAGCGTGGCTGGCAGAGGAGAATTTTACGGATGCAGGGGAGCAGAAAGTTAAGCTGGAAACATTATTAAAGAGGGTCCGTACCCCGCTCTGAAACAGCATAAAAAATGGTCTTATTTCGTTAAATATGGCCGCCGGTTTAACGCATAACTGTAACAGTTAGTGGTAATTTTTGAGACGAACCCTAACGCTATCCTGCTGTATTCCTTCTGCAGTCACGGTAAAATGGTTGATTCGAAGCAACCCAGGATAGCGAGGTATGATGTCTTATCGTTTCACACTGGCCGCGTTAACGGCCGCTTTAACCCTCACCGGTTGCGCCAAACATCAGCAGGCCGGTACGCCCGATGATTTCTTTAATGGCCCATCGCAGATCAATGTCTCTCATGTGATGACCCGCGCTGATGACGGTTCCTCTATCTTCCTGACGGTTGATGGCAATGATGCCGGTCCACTGCTGCCCGGTAAGAACACCGAAGTGCAGATCCCGGCCGGAAAGCATCAGGTGGGCGGTTATGCTCAGACGCTGCTTGGTCTTGGCCGCGTGACTATCCAGTCCATTGAGGTCACCACCAATCCTGGGGAAGTTACACAACTCGCCTATTCTGTGACCCGGGATAAACCGGTGTTTGTCAAAGAGGGCGTGACGAAGCTTCCGGCTAAGCCTGCCCCGGCCCCTGAACCGGCTAAACAGGAAGCAGCCCCGGCGCAGGAGAATCAGAACGCGGCAGCAACAACGCCAGTCACTGACACCACCGTACCGGCCGCCGTAACAGAGAACAGCGCGACTGCTCAGGCAACCGCGACGCCTGCGGCAACAACGCAGACGGCATCACCAGCGCCCGTCAGCGCTCCAGCGGATCCCTCTGCAACCACCACCGAAACAACGCAGAGTACAGTGACTTCTCAGCCTGCGGCTACAGAGACTACCCAGAGCGCGGCCGATTCACAGCCTGCAACCACAGCGGAGAGTTCACAGAGCACCGCTGCCACGCAGCCTGTGACCACCACCACAACGGAAACCACGCAGAGTACAGCCGCTTCTCAACCCGCGGCCTCTTCTCAGAGCACCACGGTTTCCCCATCTGCGACTACTACGGAAACGACGCAGGGCACCACTGAAGAGAGTTCTCCGGCAACAACTTCAGCAACCACTCAGAACAGCACCACAGAGCAGTCTGGAACCACCCCGCTTGCCACCGCCCAGACCTCGGGCAGCAGCGAATAATCCTGCTGACGTGGCGGAGAGAAGTGCGCTCCCCACGGCTCTGATGAGAGGAGGCTCTTCCGCCTCCTCTCTTCTCCCTTTACAGAGTAATCAGTCGCGCCAGCCCAGCGCCGGTGCAACATGCTTAAGAATCGACTCCATCACATGCGCGCAATATTCCACCCCCAGCTGGTTTGGGATGGTTAGCAGCAGGGTATCTGCCTCCGCAATCGCTTCATCTTTCGCTAACTGCGCTATCAGCGCTTCCGGCTCCGCTGAATAGCTGCGGCCAAAAATGGCGCGCGTCTTCTCATCCAGATAACCGATCTGATCGCCCCCTTCACGGCTGGCGCCGAAGTAAGCCCGATCGGTGGCGTTCATCAGCGCAAAAATGCTGCGGCTGACCGAGACCCGCGGCGTGCGCGTATGCCCTGCTGCCTGCCAGGCTTCACGATAGGCGCGGATCTGTTTTGCCTGCTGAATATGGAACGGCTCGCCCGTTTCATCATCTTTCAGCGTGGAGCTTTGCAGATTCATGCCCAGCTTTGCTGCCCAGATGGCGGTAGCGTTAGAACCCGATCCCCACCAGATACGCTCGCGCAAACCTGCCGAGAAGGGTTCTGGCCGCAGCAGACCGGGAGGATTCGGGAACATGGGCTGAGGGTTCGGTTTGGCAAAACCTTCACCGCGCAGCACTTCCAGCAGTTTTTCCGTGTGGCGACGGCCCATATCCGCATCGCTCTCGCCCTCTTCGGGCTGATAGCCGAAATAGCGCCACCCTTCCACCACCTGCTCTGGAGAGCCGCGGCTGATGCCAAGCTGTAGACGCCCGCCGCTGATCAAATCCGCTACGCCCGCATCCTCAGCCATATAAAGAGGATTTTCATAGCGCATATCGATCACGCCGGTACCAATTTCAATGCGGCTGGTTTTAGCGCCCACAGCAGCCAGCAGCGGGAAAGGCGCGCTTAGCTGACGGGCGAAATGGTGTACGCGGAAATAGGCGCCGTCAGCGCCCAGCTCTTCAGCCGCAACCGCCAGCTCAATGGATTGCAACAGCGCATCGGCTGCTGATTGTGTTGCCGACTGCGGCGACGGCGTCCAGTGGCCAAACGAGAGAAATCCAATTTTTTTCATGATTCAGGTCTCCTGTAGCAAAGAAATATTTCCCAGCCTGCAGCATGAAGGTGAACGCCTCCCGCTGGCAAGCTCATTAACTTCGGCTTAAGGGGCATTCTCCGGCGCTGCGATAAACCGCGTATAGACGCCTGGCGTCATCCCGGTTACCCGCGTGAATGCTCTGCGCATCACATCCACACCGGAGAAACCGCACTCGGTTGCAACTACTTTAGCGGCAAGACCTCGCGCCAGCAGCAGCTTAGCTTTCGCTACCCGCTCTCGCTCCAGCCACTGAGCGGGCGTGACCGAAAGCTCCTGACGAAAAAGCCGGCTCAAATGCCGCTCGCTGAGGTTCATATGCGCCGCCATCATGGCGACATTTTTCACGCTCTGCAGGTTGCTGCTGCTCCAGCGCAGCAAATCCTGGAAGGAGGAACGGCCACTTAAGGTAATGGAGGCGCTCCGCATAAAATGGCTCTGATTAACCGGCCGACGAAAGAACATTACCAGGTTATTCGCTACTTCCAGCGCGACTTCTTGTCCCAGATCCTCCTCGACCAGCCTGAGCGCAAGGTCCAGACCCGAGGTGACGCCCGCCGCGGTTCGCAGCCGCCCGTCCGCAACATAGAGTGCATCCGCGTCTACCCTGACCTCCGGATAACGCGCCAGCTCGCTGGCGCAGGCCCAGTGCGTCGTTACCCTCTTTCCCTTCAGCAATCCTGTCTGCGCCAGAAGCAGAGCGCCGCTGCAGATCGAGCCATAGCGCTGGCTTTGCAGACAGTAACGGCTGATGGCGGCCAATGCCGCCGCTTCCGGCAGGTAGTGAGCCATCTCAGGCGCGCCCGCAACAAGAAAGGTGTTAGTAGCAATCCCTTGCTTCTCGCTGAGCAGGCGGTCTGCCAGCACTCTGACTCCGGAAGATGAGTGGATGGTAAGCGACTCTGTCGCCATAACGCTTGCGGAATAGACCTGACGGTTCAGGATGCGATTGGCCTCGGTAAAGACGTCTACGGGGCCGGAAACGTCCAGCAACTGCACGCCAGGCACGGCCAGAATAACCATTTCATGTGGCATTGCTCCTCCGGTGTCCTTAAGGATCGTTTTGTCTCATTTCGTCGTAAAGAGACGGTTTAAGCCATTAATGATCGCCTTCAGACTGGGGCAAATCAATCCTGAAGAGTATAAAAAAATGACCAAGTCGATAAATGGCGTAGCGATCCCACAGAGTAAGATGGCGCAGGAAGTTACCGAGTTAGTACGCGATACGGAATCTGACCTGCTGTTCCATCACTCCAGCCGCATCTATTACTGGGGAGCACTGGCGGGCCAGCAGCGAGGCGTGAAGGTGGATGCCGAGCTGCTCTACGTCGGCTGCATGTTTCACGATATGGGGCTGACGCACGATCACTGCAGCTGCGATAAGCGGTTTGAAGTGGATGGCGCCAATGCAGCAAGGGATTTTCTGCAACGTTACGGCATCTCCCGGCAAGATATTAACAAGGTCTGGACCGCGATTGCCCTGCATACCACGCCCGGTATTCCGGAATTTATGGATCCCGAGATAGCACTGGTGACTGCCGGCGTGGAGATGGATGTGTTGGGTATAGGGTTCGACCAGTTTTCGCCACAGGAGATTAGAGCAGTGACAGGCTTACATCCCCGTCCGCTGGCATTCAAGGAGGAGATCATTCAGGCGTTTTATGAGGGCATCAAACAGAAACCGCAAACCACCTTCGGCAACGTAAAGGCTGATGTTATCGCAGATAAAGAGCCGGGCTTTACAGCGGGTAATTTCTGTCAGGTCATCCGGCAGTCACGCTGGCCGGGCTGATTTCGTGACGTTGTCACATGGGCGCAACTGAATACGTGACGTTGTCACCATGAAATGATTGCTCTGTTAACCCTCCATTCCCGGCTCCTTTATCTATACTTTTCAATCAGGAGCCGGGAACACTTCCTTTCAGGCACCCGTTGCAGTTACGCCAGCTCCCTTCCAGGCGTATAACTTTCCCTGACAAGGATGAACGAACGATGAAGAATAAAAGCTATAACACGCCAGAGCGGGATAATGGTTATGCCGAATTAGGTGACTATGCGGCCATCGGCGAGGGCCGGTCCGTGGCGTTAATTGCACCCGACGGCTCGATCGACTGGTGGTGCGCGCCCAATCTTGATTCCCCCCCCCTGTTTGACCGCATTCTGGATAGCGGCATAGGAGGTTATTTTCAGCTGGAACCCAACCAGCCTTATACCGTTGAGCGGCGCTACCGCAAAGACAGCAATATTCTGGAAACCTCCTTCAAGACTGAAACCGGAAGCGTGTTAATCACCGAGTCCATCAACAGTACGCTGGCTGGCAGGCTGCCATGGAGTGAGCTGGCGCGGCGTATTGAAGGCGTTGAAGGCGAAGTGGTACTGAACCTCAGGCTGCGCTTCGGCACCGCCGCAGAAACGCGCTCGCCGTGGCTGGCCGAGACGGCGCAGGGCACGGTTTTCCACATTGCCGATCTGATGGCAATGCTGCGTACCAGCGAAGATATCCAGCTCACCCATTGCGACGATGAAAAGGTCGAGGGAAAAGTCACCACCTCTGCCGGTTCCAGCTCGCTGGTGGCGTTGCTGGCCACCGAAAAGGAGCCGCTGGCTGTGCCCACGCTGGCGGCGATTGATGAACGAATTGAAACCAGTCACCTCGCCTGGCGCGACTGGGTTAAAAGTCTCAGCTACGATGGCCTGTTTCCGCTGCATGTAAAACGTTCTGCGCTTTCGCTGAAGTTCCTCTGGTATTCCCCCACCGGCGCGCTTGCCGCAGCGGCAACCACCTCCCTGCCGGAAGGCATTGGCGGCGAGAAAAACTATGACTATCGCTATGCGTGGGTGCGCGATGCCTGCCTGATTATCAAATCCTTTGTCTATCTTGGCGCGCTTGAAGACTCTAAAGCGGCCTTCTCCTGGCTGACCCATACCATTATTCGCCATGGCGTGAAGCTTCGTGCCTGCTACACCCTTAAGGGTGATGAGGTGCCTGCCGAGCGTTTCCTGCCGCTGGAGGGCTATAAGGGGTCGCAGCCCGTTCGGGTAGGCAATAACGCCCGGGATCAGGTTCAGCTGAGTATGTATGGCGATATGCTGGCTACCGCCCAGCTGTTTGTAGAGGCGGGACACGTTCTGGATATTGCCACCTCGCGCATGTTGGGAGAGCTGGCTAACTGCAGCGCTGACCACTGGCGGCAAAAGGATTCCGGGATCTGGGAGTTGCCTGACGAACAGCATTACACCCATTCCAAAATGGCCTGCTGGCTGGCGCTTGACCGGGCAGTGGCGATGGCGAAGGACCAGCATATCGAACCCACCTGGGTTGGACGGTGGGAGCGTGAGCGCGACCGTATCAGTGAATGGATTGAAACGCACTGCTGGTCTGAAAAGCGCCAGGCCTATCTCTTTTATGCCGGGAGTGAGGATCGGCTGGACGCTTCAATGGCGCTGGTTTATCACTACGGCAACAGCGTGAATCGCAAAAGAATGCTGGCGACCTATGAGGCGATCTACAGCGAGCTGGGGCATAACAGCGCGATGATCTATCGCTACAGCGGCGTGGAGCAGGAAGAGAGCACCTTTGTAGCCTGCTCTTTCTGGCTGGCGGAGGCTTTTGCCTCAATGGGTGAAAAAGAGCGTGCACAGAAGGCGATGGATGACATCCTCTCCTGCCTGTGCGATAAGGGCAATGTGGAAACCTTCAATGAGATGTTTGACGTGCGCACCAATAGCTGGCGGGGCAACCTGCCTCAGGGTTTGAGTCATCTGGCGCTTATCTGTGCGGCGCAGGCACTCTCTGAAGCAGATCGCGCTGGTTAACGCCCGGCCTGAACTGAAGTGACTTCCGGAAAGGGATAACGCATCCCTTTTCGGAAGGTTTGATCTTTATCCCGCTGGGTAACGCCACGCCCGACTATTTTGGCGGCCAACGTCGGCCGTTCGATGAAAAATATTCGACTTCGCTGGTGGCGCTCGATATCCATACCGGAGCAGAGCGCTGGCATTATCAGATGGTGCACCACGACGTCTGGGATTTCGATCTGCCCATTGGCCCTACGCTTGTGGATCTGCCTGATGGCAAGGGTGCAACCATCCCTGCACTGGTACAGACCACCAAAATGGGCCAGCTGTTCCTGCTGAACCGGGAAACAGGCAAGCCGCTGGCTCAGGTCACTGAGAAGCCGGTTCCTGTCACCCCAGCCCTGCCAGGGGAACACCTGTCACCTACGCAGCCAGATTCTGTGGGCATGCCCAACCTCTCGCCACCCGATCTGAAAGAGAGGGATATGTGGGGGGCAACGCCGGTGGATCAGCTGCTCTGCCGCATTCAGTTTCATCGGTATCGCTATCAGGGACAGTACACGCCGCCCGCCGAAGGCACTTCCATCGCCTATCCAGCTTTTGATGGTGTGATGGACTGGTACGGTGCGTCGGTAGATCCGCAACGGCACCTGCTGATTGCCAATACCAGTTATATCCCTTTCACCATGGAGATGATGAAAGCCAGCGAGGCCAAAAAACAGGGTCTGATGCAGGATTGGGCTGGCTGGGGTAGTAAGCAGGCCTACCCTAAACCCAAAGAGTTCTCCGTCGGGCCACAATATGGCACGCCCTGGGCGGCGATTGTTAAGCCCTGGCTTACCGCGCTTGGCGCGCCCTGCAGCGCACCGCCGTGGGGTAAGTTAGTGGCGATTGATCTTACTACGCGCAAAATTGCCTGGGAACGGCCAGCCGGTACCACCAGAGATATGAACGTCTTTGGCACGCATACTAATGCCCCGCTCCCTACGGGTATTTTTATGATGGGTGGAAACGTGATTACCGGTAGCGGGCTGATCTTTATGGGCGCAACGGCCGATGATTACCTGCGTGCTTTCGACGAACGCAGCGGGCAGGAACTCTGGCGGGCAAGATTGCCGGCAGGCGGTCAGGCGACGCCGATGACCTATACCGGTAGCGATGGCAGGCAGTTTGTGGTGATCGCCGCGGGCGGCCATGGCGGGCTTGGTACTCCTTCGGGAGATGCGTTAATGGCCTATGCGCTGCCCGCTCGCTAGCGAAAAAAGCCCCTGTAGCGTTAAAACTACAGGGGCTTTTATTCATGAAAGGAGAGAGTTTCAGTGACTCAAACCTCTTCAGACAGAGGTCAGAAAAGGATCAGGGCTTTTCGACTCTCTGTACCTGAAGATAACGTGCGTCCCCTTTCCCTTTCACATATCCGCTTACCCGCACCATATCCTTGGAGTTGTACTCTTTACCGTCCCAGGCAGGTGTGGGAACCTTAATGTTAATTTTGCCGGAGTCGTCACGCAGCATGTAGCTCTTATCATCAGTCTGTTTGATCAGATAGCCTTCAACGGTAACCCAGGCATTGTCACGCTGTGAGAACAGGGAGTGAATGGTACTTTCTCCGGTATCTTCAGAGCCTTTATAACCGGCATCTTTCTTATGAACCGGAGGCGGTGTTTCACCACTTTTGAATCCCCCTTCCGCAGCCATTGCATGGCCCGTGAAGGCAAGTATTGCGGCCAGTGCCAGCATCTTTTTCATTCTTTCTCCTTAATGTCTCAGGCTTTGCCCTGCTCGATGTGTCTTCTTTAAGCCTGGCACATCAGCGGAAATTTTCCTTATAAAATAACCCGCTCGCCTTAAAAGAGCGCCCAGTAAGTGAGGCGAGCAGCGACGATCTCTCTTATTCTGGTTTAATCAAACGAATGGCGTGCTCAAGAACCTTCTGCTCATCCCTGTCCGCGTCGGCACGATCATGTCGGGTTTTCTTTAAGAGATCCGTCAGCACTTCGCGGTGAGTATTATAGCCGCTTTCCGCCAGCACAATCACAGCGTCACCAATCACCCGGCAGACTTCGTCATAATACTCTTCACTCAGCACGTCACGTTTCATAGCTGTTCCTTTTTACCTTTGTCTCACACCGTTGTGGCCTAACCCTGGCAAATATTCACAGAGTAAACAAGCAGCAACACCCTTTGTAAAACTTACTTAACCTTTATTACCACTCGGGCAAAATCAGGCCCGAAGAATATTATAGTCGTTGTTCTCTCCCCTTCCACTTCAGCCTGAAGCGCGCTGTTTAAAATAACCGCATCAGCAGGCCACGCTTTTTGAAATGAATTAATTGCCTCTGGCTCTTTACAGAAAAAAATATTTCCCCCGAAGGCATTTTTTTCCAGTTTATATGTGACAACCCTCACATTTGTGCCAGGCTTATTGCTACTCGAATGAATAAAGAAGGAGCTAAATATGTCCAGCAACGATAAAAAATCTCTCTTATCCGTTGATTACCCTGCGCCGCCATTTGCGGAGCAACCCCAGCCAGTTCCAGGCCTGGCCAGTAAAATGATCCCGGTTCCCGATCATGGTGAAACTTCCTATCGTGGCTCAGGCCGTCTGGCAGGACGCAAGGCTTTAATCACAGGTGGTGACTCCGGTATTGGCCGCGCAGTGGCTATTGCTTATGCACGTGAAGGTGCTGACGTCGCTATTAATTATCTCCCTGAAGAAGAGTCCGATGCGGCTGAAGTTATTAAGCTGATTGAAGCGGAAGGTCGTAAAGCGTTTGCCATTCCGGGCGATATTCGTACCGAAGCTTTCTGCCAGACTCTGGTAAAAGAAGCGGCAACGAAGCTGGGCGGCCTGGATATTCTGGTTAACAATGCCGGACGCCAGCAGTTTAATGAATCTATCCGCACGTTAAGCACTGAAGATTTTGATGCAACATTCAAAACAAATGTTTACGCCATGTTTTGGATCACCAAAGCGGCAGTAGATTATTTACCGCGTGGCGCATCGATTATTAATACCTCTTCCGTGCAGGCTTTTCAGCCCAGCGATATTCTGCTGGATTATGCGCAGACTAAAGCCTGTATTGTTGCCTTCACCAAATCTCTGGCGCAACAGCTGGGTGAAGAAGGCATTCGTGTGAATGCGGTAGCGCCTGGCCCGTTCTGGACCCCGTTGCAGTCAAGCGGCGGTCAGCCTCAGGAAAAAGTAAAACAGTTTGGCGCCTCTGCCCCACTGGGCCGTCCGGGACAGCCTGCTGAGATCGCACCGCTCTATGTGACGCTGGCTTCTACCGAGAGCAGCTACACTTCCGGTCAGGTCTGGTGCACCGATGGCGGCACCGGCACGCTGTAAAAACTGTTATCAGTTAAACGGGCTGACAGCCTGAATAAGAGCCTCCCGAACGGGAGGCTTTTTTTATGCGTTTCATCCGCAACCGGGATATCAGTTGCTCAGACGAATATGGAGTTCAGGTACGTGACGGTAACGCCTCAACAAAGCGGGCGGTAATTTGCTGCGGACGCGTAATTGCGCCGCCTACCACCACCGCATGCGCACCAAGCTGCAGGCAGCGCGCCATCATCGCCGGGGTGCTGATATTGCCTTCCGCAATAACCGGTTTATTCACCACGCTTAACACCGCGCGCAGAAAAGCAAAATCATCATCGGACAGCACTTTACCTTGCGTCTCAGAGGTATAGCCATAAAGCGTGGTGCCAATGCAGTCAAAGCCCAGTGAAGAAGCCGTCTCTGCTTCCGCCACAGTGGCAATATCGGCCATCAGCAACAGCCGGGGATAGCGCTGGCGGATCTGTACAACCAGCTGAGCGAGCGATACGCCATCCGGCCTGGCATGAGAAGTCGCGTCCAGAGCGATCGCTTCCGGTGCGGCAACCATCAGCTCATCCACTTCCCGCATCGTGGCGGTGATATAGACATCACTGCCGGGATAGTTTCGCTTCAGAAGGCCAATCACCGGCAGACTGACCGTCTGTTTTATGGCCCGGATATCCACCAGACTGTTGGCACGAATGCCAGCCGCGCCGCCAGCCTGGGCGGCAAGCGCCATCCGGCTCATGATGAAGTCGCTGTGCAGCGGCTCCTCTTCCAGCGCCTGGCAAGAGACGATTAATTTTCCTTTTACCGCATCAAGCATCGACAGACTCACAGCGTCACCTCTTTTCACTTTCGTTATTTATAACGGTACCTGAGAAGCGTATAACAGTGCGAAGATCGTCCCCTCAGACAGGGAGCAAAGCTGAGGCCGCGAGCACACTTTTATTTTCCTGAAAAATTCCCACAGGCCTTCCAGGAATAGAGGGAAATTAGTTTCCAGATACCTCAATGAGATAAGTTGTCAGCGCCCGTACCTTAGCTGAAGGCTTAGGCCCTGAAGGAAACAGGGCAAACGCTTTCAAAGGCTCAAGCTCGTAGTCAGGCAAGATCTGAACGAGGCTGCCATCCTGCCGCTCTGGTGCAGACATGATAGTTGTCACGTTTGCAATGCCAAGGCCTGCCGCCGCCGCTGCCAGAATCCCGGGCGCAGCATCGATTTTAATTCTCCCACGCAACGTCACGACATGCTCTATACCAGCTTTCATCAATTTTAAGATGCTTTTCTCAGGAAAGCTTTGTTGGTGCAACAGCATCTCGTGAAACATCAGTTCTTCAGGCGTTTCAGGTACTCCTCTTCTGGCAAGATAAGCTGGCGAAGCCACTAACATCCGTGCCACCGATGCAATTTGCCGGGCGCCAAATGTGGAATCCTCAAGCGTACCCATTCGGATTGCCATGTCGACGCCGTTTGTTATCAGATTTTGCCTCTCATCCCGCATGGTGATCTCAACGCGCAGCTCGGGATAGCGTTCAAGAAAACCAGGCAAGGCGGGAATGATTGCTCGTGTACCGTACATAACAGGTACCGCAAGACGGATAGTGCCACGCAGGGAATCGATTCCCCTGGCTGCATCTTCCGCGTCCTCAAGGTCGGCAGCGGCCTGGCGAGCCCTTTCCAGAAACGCAGCGCCTGCTTCAGTGAGCGCCATGTTCCGGGTCGTACGTAGTAAGAGCTTTACTCCCAGACGCGTTTCCAGCCCCGTGACGATACGAGAGGTTGATGGTTGTGACAGCCCAAGCTCCTGAGCGGCACGAGAAAAACTTCCCGATTCTGCTACACGGGTGAAAACTTCAATCTCCAGCCAACGATCGCTCATTCATATTCCAAATAAGTGTTCTGCAAAACGACAGTATAATTTTATCCGGAGAAAAGGTTTATCCTGGTTTCGTCATCCTTTGATTTAAAAACCAACAGCGAAATATGAGGAAAACTATGTCCATTAAAATCTACGGCGATCCAGGTTCTGGCAGCCTTCGCCGGGTTACTGCCGCTGCCGCTATCATGGATATTGATATCGAACGTATGAACATCGATTTGTTCAAGGGTGAAAGTCATACCCCCGAATTTCTGCGCCTGAACCCGCACGGGCTCACCCCCGTACTTCAGGACGGGGATACCCTTATCTGGGAAGCGTCAGCCATTAACCTCTACCTTGCAGGGAAAAAGAATTCCAGCCTGCTTGGTCGGACACCCACAGAGAAGCTGGAAGTCCTGCAATGGATGTTCTGGTCTGGAGAGCAGTGGCGGATATTCTCGACCCTGCTCTTTAATGAGTGGGCGAACGCGACGTTCATGGATAAGCCAAAAACCGAGGCGATCGTCCAGTTAGCGATGACTAACATTAGCAATGCTGCAAACGTTCTGGAACGCCATCTCGCGACCCGTAATTTTATTGTCGGAGATGCGTTGACGCTGGCAGATATTGATATTGCCGCGCCTTTTTCGCAATACAAACGGACTGGTGCACCTTTTGAAGATTACCCAAATCTCTCCGCCTGGCAACAGCGCCTGCTCGATACCGTACCCGCATGGGCCGCTACTCGTGATGAAGTTGAACAGCGGATGGCTGGAGTCCTCAGCGCCCTGAACTGACCGCCAAACTCCTGAAGGTCACACATCACGACTCGTCCGACAGCAAATTGCAGCTGTCGGCGAGCCATGCTTAATGAGCTCTTTCTCTGTTTTAACCGGATGTCGGGTTGGCCGGGAGGGCAAGCAACTGACCTCCCTCCTGCGCCAGACGCGCCAGGTAATGCGATGCATCCACTATCTGGTAGGGAAAATAGAGGCCAGCCTTGACCGGCGGCTTTCCATCCAGGCCAACCAGTCGTTCCAGCAGCAAGGCTATTCCCATTCCTGTCAGCGGTGCCGCGCCGCCCGGATGCACTACGGCATGGCGGGTGCAAAGCGTCTCTCCCTCAGCCCCCAGACCAGAAATATTAATGAGGATTTCGGTCGAGAACGCTCCGCCTTTGCGTCGGCTCGAACTGATGCCCATCCCCAGGTCAAACCTGACGCTTTGCGCGCCCGTTGCTGAAGCCAGTCCGACCACGTCAATCGATGAGAAGCCCGTGGCATCAATCTGGGTTCCGTCAACTGCTGAGAACACTGCCTTTGTCTCACTGCCTTCACGCCACAGGTAGACGCCATCCCGGCGCGTGAGTGCCGCAGGAAGCAGGTGGTTAAGATGTTCGAAATCAGCCGCGACCGCCGGACCGCCAACATCTTCTTCATCAACCAGCGCACCAATACGGATTTCATGAACCTGACTGAATTGCTTAGTCAGATGGAGCGCAGGAACAGTGGTGGCCCCCACCAGCCACTCATATCCCAGCACCACCGCGGCTGCACCCGGAGCGTTCATAAAGCTTGCGATTTCCGGCGCGATCTCGAATACGCCCGATGAGATGCTCAGATGCGGCACGCCTCGCGATTGCGCGAAGCGGAGAGCAGCAAGCGAGTGATCCTTGTAGAGCACCACGACAGCACTGATTTTCCGCTGACCGAGACCCAGATCGGCCGAGGCCGCGTCGATCTCCACCCCCTCTACTCCGCTAAATTCTGCCGCTGCGTTCTGCGCCCTGGTCAGGTCACGACCGCCTATAAGCAGGGGAAGGTCAGGATAAGTTGCCTGTATTGCCCGAACGGTCTGGTGCCCAATAGCGCCGGACCCGCCCAGGATCAGTATGGGATCAAATGACATAGGTATGTTTCCTTATGTACGTGGTAAGCTACCATTAGTAGGAAAGGTAGCACGCATTATGTCACTAAGCTACTTTTAGTAGGTTTTACTGAGAGAGATGATGAAAAAGAGCAATACTCCGACGCCCGCCTCCCCCTCGCGCAGGTTAGCGAAGGCAGAGCGGCGCAAGCAGCTTCTCGATAACGCCCTTCTCATCGTGCGCGAGGAGAACGCGGATCGACTTACTCTGGGGCACCTTGCCGTGCGTGCAGGCGTCTCCAAACCTGTGGTTTACGATCATTTCGCCACCCGCTCCGCATTGCTGATCGAGCTGTACAGGTGGATAGATATGGAGCGGGTCAGAACGTTTGCTGAGGCGATGACCACCACCCCCAGAAGTGCGCAGGAAACCGCCCAGGTGCTGGCCAGCGCCTACATCAACTGTGCAGCAGACAAAACAGATGAGTTTCACTCAGTAGGGGCCGCGCTGGCGGGGAGTGAAGAGAAGTCAGCGGTTTTTCAGGAGCTTCTGGATAACTGCGTGGCGATGTTCGTATCAGTGCTGACGCCACATGTAAACATGCCGCCCCGCTCGCTGCAGCAATGTTGCATTGGCCTGGTGGGCGCAGGCGAAGCGCTTTCCGCTGCGATCGCCCGTGGACAACTTGATCAGGATGAAGCCGTGACCTCCTTCACCTCGCTGATCACGGGAGCGATGGCGATAAGCAAAAGCTGAGAAGTGGCAACAGAAAACCCCGGCAGGTAATTTTTCTGTTTTACTTCAGGCCAAGTTTTACTGCCAACCTGTGAAGATTGCCAGGATCAACTCCCAACGTCCGCGCCGTTCTGACCCAGACCCGCCCGCTGCTTTCATACGCTTGTTTTATATAATCGTACTGAAACTGGCGGGTCGCATCATGCAAACTCATCGCCGGCGTTATCTTCTGGGAAGTGGTCTGCGCTGGATAAAGGGGTTTACCGCCCTCTGAATTGAAATGGTGTGGAAGCAGAATGATTTCCCCGCTGTGCGACTCTGCCTGGGCGATGATTACCGCGCGATAGAGAGTATGTTCCAGCTCGCGAATATTGCCCGGCCACTCTGCCGCTTCAAGCATAGCGCTGAAGGCCGGGCTGAGCGCGACGCTGGTAAGGCCAAATTTTATCCGACACTTTTCACTGAAGTAGCCAGCCAGTAACACAATATCGTCACGACGCTCGTTAAGCGACGGGACAAACAGGGGGAAAACGCTCAGACGGTGATAGAGATCGGCCCTGAATTTACCCTCCGTAACTGCCGTGCGCATATTCAGGTTAGTGGCCGCAATAATCCGCACATCGACAGTAAGCGGCTTATCTTCGCCGACCCGTTGTAAATCGCCATACTGCAGCACGCGTAAAAGTTTAGCCTGTAGCGCAAGCGGCAACTCGCCAATTTCATCCAGAAACAGCGTCCCTTTATCCGCCAGCTCAAACTTTCCTGGCCGGTCGTGTATAGCGCCGGTAAAGGCCCCTTTAACGTGACCAAACAGCTCGCTTTCCGCCACGCTTTCCGGTAACGCGGCGCAGTTGAGATAGATCAGCGGTTGCGCAGCGCGATGGGATTGTTGATGAACAGCCCGGGCGACCAGCTCTTTGCCGGTCCCCGTTTCGCCCATTATCAGCACGCTCAGGTCAGAGGGGGCAACGACGCTTATCTCTTTTTTAAGATGCGTCAATGCCGCTGACTTGCCGATAATTTCAACTTCCTCATTTTCCTCCGGCCGGTGCGGCTGTGGCGTAAATGACGATGCAGGTTTTTCCAGCTCTTCAACCAGTAATGCGTTGTTCAGCGCCCCCGCAGTCAGGCTGGCCAGAACCCGCAACTCTTCATCGCTGTAATCATCAAACTGGGTGGCGTTCATACCGTCCAGGGTCAGCGCGCCGATCAGCGTCTGCCCCGCAAAAAGAGGCATGCCGACGCAGGCGTGGACATGCAGATCGCCCTGTTCCGGGATAAGCCCGTCATAGGGATCGGGTAAATCGCTCTCGGCGGGAAAGCGCACCACATCCCCGGCGCGGGCGATCGCTTCAAGCCGCGGATGGGCTTCAAGGTTAAACCGGCGGCCCATCACATCCGGCGCCAGACCGGCCGTGGCCAGCGGGCGGAACTGCTGATTTTCATAACGTAGCAGCGCAGTAGCATCACAGCCTAAGGCGCTGTGGATACTGTTAATCATCCGCATAAAACGATCGCGGCCGCGCACACCATTCTGAATATCGACAGCCAGCGAAGCCAGCGTCCCGACAGATAAAGTCATATTGTCACCTTTACAAACCTTGTCTTTATAACAAGAGAATCTTTGTAATTATAACAATCATCCCTTTGTCCGTTTGTTTTAAATCAACCTCTTATCAATTGGCACGGAATATGCGTAATAAGGTCAGGTCATTTATTTGAGGAGTAGAACCATGTTAAATCGCGAACCCGCCAGAGCGCTCAGCGCTGAAGAGATGAAATGTGCCGCCAGCGCCCTGAGATGGGCAGCTTTCGGCAGCACGCATCGCGGACCTGCCCTAAAATATAAACAAAGCTCCTTTTGCAACAGCTCCATACGCTGGGTTAAACCATGAACCATACAGATGAAGTCATTAAAGCGGTCGATGCCGCCATCCTGAAGAATGTGATCCACGATATGAACGTGCTTTTGTGTCAACTCAGCGACGACCACGCGCTCACCCGTGAGGAACGTTTTGAGCAGCAACAGCGCCTGCGCCTGGCCGTTTTCAAACACGCTACCGAGAAAGAAGAGCTGGCCGAACAGCGCCGTAACTGGCTTACCCACGGCGGCCTCATTAGTTAACAGGAGATCTCTGATGTCCCATACCATCCCTAAAAATTTTACTCATACCCGCTCTACTCCTTTCTGGGATCAAGAGAGCGTGCCAAAGGCCCTGTTGACACACCACAACACCAAAAAAGGCGTGTACGGCAGGCTGTCAGTAATGCGTGGCGCCGTAAAATATTATGGCTACGCCAGTGAAACAGCGCGTGAGCATGAAATGGAGGTCACCATCACGGCAGGAGAATTTGGCATCAGCCCGCCGCAATACTGGCATTGCATTGAGCTTTTAAGTGACGATACTTATTTTAATATTGATTTTTTTGCCGATCCGAATGTGATATTGGAGGGGCAAGGATTTTCACGTGAAGTTCATATCCCTAAATCGTCATGACTACTGCTTGCCCTTTACCCGCTCCGGCGGGTTTTTTTATGCCTGACGCTTTGTCATTAAAACAACTCATTGTTTAAAACACAAAAATAGTTATAGTCATAAAAACAAGGTAATTGAAAAATAGATCATCAGATCAATAGCTTAAAAATTGGCATACTTAATGCAATTGTCTCCGTGAAATCAATTTACGCTAACGGGGCATTAAATGAATATTCACGTAAAAAACAACATATTCTGGGTAGGTAAAAGAGACTGGGAAGTTGAGCATTTTCACGGCAAAGAATACAAAATGCAGCGTGGCACCAGTTACAACAGCTACCTGATCCGCGAAGGGAAAAACATCCTTATCGATACCGTTGATCTGAAATTCCGCAGCGATTTCGTCAACAATCTGGCGGAAGAGATCGATCTGAAAACCATCGATGCCATCGTGATTAACCATGCGGAAGAAGATCATGCCGGCGCACTCGCTGAACTGCTGGCACTGATCCCGGGAACCCCGATTTACTGCACGGCCAACGGCGTCGATTCCATCAACGGGCATCATCATCACCCTGAATGGAATTTCAACATTGTTAAAACCGGCGATTCGCTCGATATCGGCAACGGTAAAAAACTTATCTTTGTGGAAACGCCGATGCTGCACTGGCCTGACAGCATGATGACCTATATCACCGAAGATGCGGTACTGTTCAGCAATGACGCCTTCGGCCAGCACTATTGCGATGAGCATCTGTTCAACGACGAAGTGGACCAGAACGAATTGTTTGACCAGTGCCAGCGCTACTTTTCCAATATTCTTACCCCTTTTGCGCGCCTGGTTGCGCCAAAAATTAACGAAATCCTGGGATTCAACCTGCCGGTGAGCATGATTGCTACCTCGCACGGCGTGGTGTGGCGCGATAATCCTGCCCAGATTATTGAGCTCTACCTGAAATGGGCTGCCGATTATCAGGAAGACCGGATCACCCTTTTCTATGACGCCATGTCTGACAATACGCGCAGGATGGCAGAAGCGATCGCTCAGGGCATCCGGGAAACCGATCCGCGCGTCGCCGTGAAGGTTTACAACGTCTCCACCCATGACAAGAATGAAATTATCACCTCCTGCTTCCGCTCTAAGGGCATTCTGGTGGGATCGTCCACCATGAACAACGTGATGATGCCCAAAGTCGCGGGGATGCTGGAAGAGATCACCGGCCTGAAGTTCCGCAATAAACGCGCCTCTGCCTTCGGCTCTTATGGCTGGACGGGCGGCGCGGTTGATCGTGTGGCGACCCGTCTGCAGGATGCCGGTTTTGATATGACCATCGCCCTCAAAACCAAGTGGCGCCCCGATCTTTCCGCTCTGGAAACGTGCCGGGAGCATGGCCGGAAAATTGCCCGTGAGTGGGCGCTGTCGCCGCTGCCTGTGCCAGCCCCAGTGGCTGATACCAACTCTGTCGCTATTGCAGCCGCCGCGCCCGTTAACGGCAACGGAGTTGGCGTGGTTGAAGCGGGTGAAGATCTCGGGCAGAAAATGATCTGTACGGTCTGCCAGTGGGTTTACGATCCGGCAGAGGGTGAGCCTGATCAGGACGTAGCGCCAGGAACCCCGTGGGAAGCGGTCCCGGATGATTTCTTATGTCCCGGATGCGCGCTGGGTAAATCCGTGTTCGATCCCTGGGAGGGCTAAACTGTGTCAGCAGAAATTGTTGTTATTGGCTCCGGCTTCGCTGCCCGGCAGCTGATCAAAAACCTGCGCTATCAGGATAAAAATGTGCCGGTTCGTCTTATCGCTGCCGACAGTTGTGATGAGTACAACAAGCCTGAACTGAGTCATGTTTTCAGTATGGGGTGTCATGCTGATTCACTGACGCGGCAGACGGCGGCAGAGTGGGCCGAAAGTCAGGGCATCATGCTGCACCCTTTTACCCGCGTCACAGCAATTGATACCGCAGCACACGTCGTCACAACCTCCGCTGGCGACTTCTCCTATGGCAAGCTTGTGCTTGCCACCGGTGCTCAGGCTCTCGTCCCGGCTGTTAAGGGCAGTGATTTCATCTGCACGCTGAACAGTCAGCAGGAATACCGCAGTTACCAGGCAAAGCTCGCTGAGGCTGAACGGGTACT
This sequence comes from Erwinia pyri, assembly GCF_030758455.1. Classification (NCBI taxonomy): domain Bacteria; kingdom Pseudomonadati; phylum Pseudomonadota; class Gammaproteobacteria; order Enterobacterales; family Erwiniaceae; genus Erwinia; species Erwinia pyri. The sequence goes on along the minus strand of NZ_CP132353.1, from coordinate 2,156,132 downwards.
GATGATCGGTGGTGGACTTATCGGAACAGAACTTGCGATGGACTTCAGCCGCGCCGGTAAATCTGTGACGGTGGTGGATCGCAGCAGCAGCCTGCTCTCGGCGCTGCTGCCGCCGGAGATCGCTGCCCGCCTGCAGAATCGGTTAATGCACAGCGGGGTTGAGTTCATCTTCAGGAGTGAACTCACTGAGCTTTCGCGATATCAGGACGCCCTGCAGGCTTCATTCAGCAATGGGCTGAAGAGAACCTTTGATGCCGTTGTGTGTGCCATCGGCTTACGCCCGGATCTTACGCTGGCGCGCGGTGCGGGCATTGAGGTGCGCCATGGGGTTGTCGTCGATGAAACCCTCGCCACATCCGCTCCCGATGTGTATGCGCTGGGCGACTGTGCCGAAATAGCGGGAAAACTGCTGCCCTACCTGCAACCCGCAACGCTCGCAGCGATGACTCTTGCCAGGAACCTGACCGGTAACCCTGCAAAACTCACCCTGCCTGCGATGCTTATCAAGGTAAAAACGCCTGATATGCCCCTTCATCTTGCAGGCGATCCGGCTAACGCCTCTTACCGATGGGAGATGGCGTTATCTCCGGCAGGCATTATCGCCAGAGGCTTTGATGAGAACGACCTGTTAAGAGCATTTGTCGTCAGTGAAGATCATATGAAGCTGGCGTTCAGCATGCTTAAAGAAATTAAGCTCACCGGGACAAACCTGCTATGAACACTATTAAAACAGATCTCACTCTTCATAACCCCTCCTCCTGCACCTGCGGCAGGATCATCTGGTTAACGATGAACTGTGACTTTTTTGTGATGAATCTCGGCACCCATGACCGCGACGCGCGTATTGATGCAAAAATGGGTTCGGCATATAAAGGTGTAACGTTCCGTCCTGAAGCTCTTAAAGAGGTGGTGGCAGAGGTGTTCTGGGAAATGTGGCACCAGTGGGTGCCTGCAGAGGGTTTAAAAGTCACACCGGACGTAATCTCTCAACCAGAAGGCCAACAGCCACTCCTGCTCTGAAAGATTTAGCGGCATCGCAGGCAACAGCTTAACCTGGCAGCGAGAAAATAATGGAAATAACGCAGGCGCATTCGGCTCATATCACAGGAATAGCAGAGATTTATGCCTGGCACGTTCTGCACGGCCTGGCCACGTTTGAAACAGAACCTCCGACAGCACAGGAGATGCACTCCAGGCTGACCAAAGTCATTGAGAGCGGCGGCTACTGGCTGGTGGCGCTGGAAGCGGGCCAGGTGCTGGGATACTGCTACCTGGCGCCCTACCGGCCCCGCTACGCTTACCGGTTTACCCTGGAAGACTCCATCTATATGCATCCCGAGGCAGCCGGTCGCGGTATCGGTCGTGCACTGCTGGGTGAGGCGTTACGCCTTGCGGAAGCCGACGGCTTTCGTCAGGTCGTTTCCGTTATTGGCAACAGCGAAAATGCAGCATCCCTGGCGCTGCACCGCTCGCTCGGCTTTCAGCTTACCGGCGTGCTGAAGTCAGTGGGCTTTAAGCATGGCCGCTGGGTAGATACCGTGATGATGCAGTGCACGCTAGGTGCAGGTGACACCACGCTTCCGGTTACCTCGACTACGCTTTCAGGTAGAGCAGGAACCGTTTAAGCCCTGAGGAGGAGTCATGAAGCAGAAAGAGGTCACTGCCATCGTGGTCAGCGCAGCGCTGGAAGTCAGCAATCAGCCACGGACGCTGGAATACTCTGAGGATCGGGTGCTGGTAGAAGTGGAGCGCGGCGGGATCTGTGGGTCGGACATCCACTATTACCAGCACGGCCGCGCAGGCATGTCCGTTCTGAAAGAGCCGATGATCCTCGGCCACGAGTTCGTCGGCAAGATCGCGGAAGCGCCAGCGGACAGCACGCTGAAAGTTGGCCAGCGTGTCGCCATTAACCCCTCCAGCCCCTGTAATCACTGTGAATTTTGTCTGGCCGGTAAACAGAATCACTGCCGCGCTATGAAGTTCATGGGGAGCGCGCAGTTCTTCCCGCATGTTCAGGGCGGCTTTGCCAGCTTTGTCGCTGTCAGCCCTGAGCAGTGTGTGCCCTATGCTGAAGAAGCCGATGCCAGAGTCATCGCCTTTGCCGAACCTTTGGCCGTGGCTATTCATGCGGTGCATCAGGCGGGGGATCTGGTCGGCAAGAAAGTGCTGGTTACCGGTTCCGGCCCTATCGGGTGCCTGGTGATCGCTTCCGCCTTTGCCGCTGGCGCCTCGGAGATAGTCGCCACCGACATGAGCGAACGCTGCCGCGCGCTGGCGCTTGAGATGGGCGCCTCAAAAGCTGTGGACCCTGCAGACCAGGAGACCACCGGCAAATGGCAGGAAAACGGCGGCTATTTTGATCTCTGTTTTGAAGCCTCTGGCGCGCCTGCTGCCATCGCCTCCACCGTGGGATTCACCCGTCCGAAAGGCCGGATTGTGCAGCTCGGGATGGGTGCGGCCTCCCTCGATTTTCCGCTCGGTCTGCTGCTGGTTAAGGAGATTGAGCTGGCGGGATCCTTCCGTTTTATCAACGAGTTCGCCATTGCGGTACGCTGGCTGGAAAGCGGGCGCATCAATCCGCTGCCCCTGCTCTCTGCCGTTTTCCCGCAGCAGGAGATAGTCAGCGCACTGCAAATGGCCTGTGACAAAAATCAGGCGGCCAAAGTCCAGTTAACTTTTAACTGATCGGTTACAGTGTTAACGACTCTTTTGATTCTTTCACCAAAGGAAAGCTTATGGAAACCCAAAAACAAGCGCTGATTATTGGTGCCTCTCGCGGGCTGGGTCTGGGCCTGGCAAACACCCTGGCGCACCGTGGCTGGAAAGTCTTCGCTACCAGCCGTCACGCCTCGCCCGTTTCTGATTCTGCTATCCACTGGCTGACGGTTGATATCAACGAGCCGACACAACGGCAAACCCTGAAAAATGAGATTGAAGAGACGCTTTTCGATCTGATCTTCATTAACGCCGGCATTTTTGGGCCTGACCATCAGGACATTGAACAGGCAAAGGATGAAGAGTTAAGCGAACTGTTTCTCACCAATGCCATCTCGCCGGTTCGCTGCGCAACAGAGCTGTTGCCTCTGCTTTCCCCTGCCGATAGCGTACTCGCTTTAATGAGTTCACAACTGGCAAGCGTCACGGAAAATCCTTCCGCTACCCACCCGCTCTATTCCGCCAGCAAAAGCGCGCTGAATATGCTGTCGCGCGGGCTGAGCGGGCGTTTAGCGCCAAACCAGACGCTGCTGAATGTTCACCCGGGTTGGGTGCAAACCGATATGGGAGGGGAAAACGCCACGCTGACCATTGAGCAGAGTACCAAAGGCATTGCCGATCAGCTGGAGCTTTGGTCCGGCAAAGGCGGCCACCATTATCTGGACTACGCTGGCAAACAGCTTAGCTGGTAATAAAACGTGCAGCCGCAGCCTGAACAGGCGGCGGCTGTAAGGTTCTGGCAAGATTTCCCGCAGTATCCCCTGTCCAAAATGCACTTCTGCTATTTGCCGATATCACCCGTAACCGGAGTGGACGGGCTGGTTTGAATGGCCATCCGCCCTGTATTTCAGCTGCGGTATGTGTTAGCGGCCCTGTTGATCTTGGTATTGCCTGAGCCAATTAAAACTCTCACTGCTGTGGTGTAAAGGGCGATATTCGCAGCCAATCCATCCCCTGTAGCCCTGCTGCTCCAGTTGCCGGAAGATAAACGGCCAGTGCAGCTCTCCGCTGCCTGGCTCGCTGCGCGTGGGGGCGTCGGCAATCTGAATATGGTCAGCAAGCGGTAATAGTCGGCTGATGTTATGGCTGATATCGCCATGCAAAACCTGACAATGGTAGAGATCCAGCATCAGGCGCAGTGAGGGATGGTTGATTCGACGCACAATCTCTGCGGCCAGATGATAATCGTGCAGAAAGAAGCCGGGGATATCCCGTAAATTAATCGCTTCCAGCAGCAGGATAACGCCCTGTTTCTCCGCCTTTTCAACCGACCAGTGGATATTCTCTTCAAACTGACGCAGCGCACGCTGGTGCGAAACGCCCGCAGGCGCTATCCCTGCCTGCAAATGGATGAACGGACAGCTTAATGCGGCGGCATACTCCAGCGCCTGTAACAGAGCGGCCTGAAAAGCGGGCCGGAAGTCAGGATGGCAAGCGGCACCGGCTCTTAAGGCCGAGTCCGGTGCGCCGGTTGGCGTATTGATCAGGATCTGCTTCAGGCCGTTGGCCTGCAGCTGCTGCTGCAGAATGGCGGGTGAAAACGCATAGGGAGAAGCATACTCCACCGCCGTGAAGCCCGCCTCAGCCGCTGCTGCAAAGCGTTCAACAAAGGGCAGCTCGGTAAACAGCCACTTCAGATTGGCGCAAAAGCGTAACCCGCTCATCTTTACCTCATAAGCTGTTTTATATTGCTGAAGTTCGCGTTTGCCGCATCAGCCATTTCGGCTTGTTGAAGCAGCCCCGCTTGCCCCTGTTCGTCGTGCTCCGTCAGCCGCTAAGGGTATTGACGGCGCGGGCGAAGAAGTCTTTGCCGCCGAAGTTGCCAGATTTCAGCGCCAGCGCGATGGGGCTTTCCCCCTGCGAAACCAGGGCAGGTACGCCCACATCAATCTCTTCACCAATAATTAAAGCCCCCAGATTCAGGGCGCTGACTACCGCGCCGGAGGTTTCTCCGCCGCCCACTACCAGCCGCCGTACCCCTGCCGCCACCAGTTTTTGTGCCGTACTGCCAAACAGCGTATCCAGCGCTTCGGCGACTTTCTCACGCCCATATTGCTGCTGAGTCTGTTTTACCGATTCCGGATCGCCCGAGGAGTAGACCAGCGGCAATCTGCCCTCGTTAGCCTGGATAAAGGCCACCAGTTCGTCAGCGCCGGTTTTGCCGCTGAGCACATCTTTCACCTCGACCATCATCACCGGATAATGCTTCTGGTGCTCTGCTATTTGCTGGCGAGTAGCGCCTGAACAGCTTCCTACCAGAATCGCCTCGGGACCGGTGATCTCCGGGACGCTGGCGGCCTGGCCTTTCGCCCGTCCGGTGGCGATAAAGTTGTGCGGCAAGGCTAACGCAATGCCCGACCCGCCGGTAACCAGTGCAGCGCCCTGGCAGGCACGACCAATCGCCGTGAGATCGTGCTCGCTGACCGCATCAACAATGAGCAGCGTGCGTGCTTCTTCACCCTGCTGCTGAAAAGCTTCCCGCAGCGTCTGGCTGCCCTGTACCACGGTGTTCCAGCCGATATGCGCCACGCGGTTTTTGCTCTGGCGGGCTAAAACCCGACGCAAATCGGCATCTTTCATCGGCGTCAGCGGATGATGCTCCATGCCCGATTCATTCAGTAACCGGTCATGAACAAACAGATGCCCCTGATAAACCGTCCGCCCCATCGCCGGGAAAGCCGGGCAGACCACCACGCTGTTGGCTTCCAGCATTTCAGCCAGCGCATCAGCGACCGGGCCGATGTTGCCTTCATCCGTTGAATCAAAGGTTGAACAGTACTTAAAGATAATCTGCTCGCAGCCCTGCTCCAGTAACCAGCGGCAGGCGGCAAGCGACTGAGCCACCGCTTCTTCTGCCGGAATGGAGCGGCTTTTAAGGGCGATCACGCCCGCTTCAACCTCAGGCGTGGCGGGCCGGGAAGGAATGCCGAGGTATTGCGTAGTGCGCAGGCCACCTTCTCCCTGCAGTCCTTTCGAGAGCGTTACAGCGATATCGCTGGCCCCGGTAAAATCGTCCGCTATCACTCCAATTAACATGGCTTACTCCTGATTTCCGGCCAGCACGCTGGCTTTGATGCGCTTTACCGCCGCATGAGGCGCGGTCAGCACCGGGATGGAGACCTGTTCACGTACGGCATCCAGGGCGCGTGAGGTTGAGAAATGCGCCAGCATAATGACGTCGCAATGGGCAAGCTCTCTGGCCCTTGCGGCAACCAGCCGGTTATGGCTTTCCGCATCGCCTTTTTTCAGCAGATCGATCGCGTCCGCCACCAGGATGGTGGTCAGCGTAGCCGGAGAGTTATGCTGAGCAATGTATTCGTTGAACTCTTCGGTCATGGTTTCTACTGCCGGACCAAAGGTAGCAAGCATGCCGATATTCTTGCCCTGCGCTACCGCCTCATGAAACATCGCTTCATTTGGCTTCAGCACCGGCACCGGCAGCTTTTCGGCCAACTCGTCAATAGCGGGACCAAAAGCGGAGCATGTCACCAGGATGCCGTCCGCCTGCATGTCATAAGCGTACTGGCCGAAGCGGACAAACCGTCCAATCATTGCCGGGCTGAGATCCGGCTCCCTTGAGCGATCGAGGGAGAGTCCGTCATCAAGCAGATTAATCAGTTCAGCCTCGGGCCAGACTTCATTAAAAGCAGCATGGATGGGCGCCATCGCCACCGGTGTGGCATGCAGTAGGACGATTCGTGCAGTCATTATTAACTCCTGGCAATGGGTGTCGGGTCGCGCCCGCTCAGCGGATAAAAACGGCAGACGGAAGGCGCCCCTTAAATGTAAGGGCTTACAATTGTTTCTGTAAAGTGAACCAGATCACATAAAATCGTATTGGTAATGTTAGGGTGTTATTGAAATGTTAGCGATGATTGACCAGAATTGAAAGCGCTTACAAAATTAAACTGGTCACGACGTGCCCTTCCGGCACGCTCTGGCGCTAACGACTTATGGAGTGTGAGAACGCCTTATGACATCCCCTGCCAACTCTTCTTTATCTCAGGCCGTGGCTTCCAGCCCGGGACAGACCGTGACCAGCCCGGCGGTTAAAACATTACCGAGGCAGTTCCGTGACCTGCTGGCGCTGGACGATTTTGAACGTCACGCGCGCCGCAGACTACCCAACATGATCTATCAGTACGTAGCCGGAGGGGTGGAAACCGGCCGCGGCATCGCCGGTAATTTCGAGGCCTACCGGCGATATACCTTTATCCCGCGTATGTTCCGCGATGTCTCGGGACGCGACCAGCGCACCACCCTGTTTGGCCATACCTGGCAGCACCCTTTTGGCGTGGCTCCCCTCGGCGGCGCTTCGTTTGTGGCTTATCAGGCGGATGTGGCAATGGCGCGGGCCGCGCGGGAAATGAATGTCCCGATGATCCTCAGCGCCTCGTCGCTGGTGAAGCTGGAGGATGTGCATGCGGCGAACCCGGATGCCTGGTTCCAGGCTTATCTGGCTGGCGATCAGCCGCGTATTGACCGTCTGGTCGACCGTGTAGCCGCGGCGGGTTATCAGACGCTGGTAGTGACGGGCGATACGCCAATGCTGGGTAACCGCGAACACAACACGCGTAGCGGCTTCAGCATGCCGATCAAAATCACGCCAAAGGTCGCTTTTGAGAGCGCCATGAGTCCCCGCTGGCTGCTGGGCACCGTGGCGCAAACTTTCCTGCGGCATGGGGCGCCCCATTTTGAAAATACTGATGCGGAGCGCGGCCCGCCAATGATGTCCAGCAAAGTCCGTAACACCCAGGCGCGTGACAAGCTGAACTGGAAACATGTGGAGGCGATCCGTAAAAAGTGGAAAGGTAATCTGGTCATCAAAGGTCTGATGTCCCCGCAGGATGCCTTTATCGCCCGCGATTTGGGCGCAGATGCAGTGATCCTTTCCAACCACGGCGGCCGTCAGCTGGATCACACTATTCCACCGCTTTACTCCCTGCCGGAAATTGCGGAGAAAAAAGGGTCAATGAAAGTGATCATCGACAGCGGCATCCGTCGCGGTACGGATGTGATGAAAGCGATGGCGCTGGGCGCAGATTTTGTCTTCCTCGGCCGCCCTTTCCTTTACGGTGCGGTGATTGGCGGACAGGCAGGCGTTGAGCATGCCATGCATATTTTGCGCGATGAGATAGATCGCGATCTGGCGCTGATTGGCGTAAGAACCCCCTCTGAGCTGGACAGCTCTTATCTTAAGCCCATGTTCTGACCCACAGGAGAGTCATAATGAGTCAACAACACCCGATTCGCGTGTTCAGCGCTTTAGCCATTCGCGCCCCGTTCATTGAGCTGGAGGCGGAATGGAGCCGCCAGCACCCGGAGAAAACGCTGGCGATAGAGTGGAATCCCACCACGGTGATTGAAAAGAAAATCGCCAGCGGCGAACAGGCCGACGCCGTGATCCTTACCGTGCCGGTTATGGACAGGCTGATTGCCGAAGGGCTGATCGATCCCGCCAGCCGCGTTGAGCTGGTGGATTCTCAGGTGGGGCTGGCGATGCTGCCCGACGCTGAAGCGCCGGATATCAGCAGCGTGGAAGCCTTAACCTCGGCACTGCTGAATGCCCGCTCGGTAGCGATTACCCTGGGCGGGGCCAGCGGTATCTACTTCCTGACGCTGCTGGAAAAACTGGGCATCAAAGAGCAGATTATGGCGCGTGCCACCACTATCCCGGAAGGCTTTACGGCCAGCCAGTTGACTGCAGGAGAGGCGGATATTGCCGTGCAGCAAATCAGCGAACTGCTGATGGTGGAAGGGATAAAAGTGATCGGCCCGCTGCCGGAAGCGGTGCAAAAAGTGACCTCGTTTTCCGGCGGGATTTTCAGGCAGGCAGAAAACCCTGAAGGTGCGGCGTTATTGCTGCAGTCACTGCGATCGGAGAAAGCCCGCGCCGCCTTTAAAGCGTTCGGGCTGCAGTGGCGCGTTTAACCACGCGACGTACGGGGAGCCGATCCCGAGCTGCCCCGCACAATTAATTCCGGTTTTAATACCGTCTGGCGGGCAGTCTCTTCACCATTCAGTTCTGCAAGCAGGAATTCTGCGGCGCAGAGGCCAATTGCATCCAGTTCAACCCGCATGGTGGTCAGCGGATGCTCAAGGTGCTCCGAATACTCGTAATCGTTAAAGCCGGTAATGGAGATATCGTTGGGTATGCGCAGATAGCGTTCACTCGCCCCCCGCATCGCGCCAAACGCCAGTAAATCATTACCGCAAATCACCGCAGTCGGCGGGTTCGGCCTGTCCAGCAGTTTGAACATCGCCTGCCGCGCATCGTTCATGGTAAAGGCGCTGTTAATCAGCTGGCTCTCATCCAGAGTCAGGCCGGCGGCGGCCAGCGCCTGCTTTGTCCCGGTAATGCGGTCTGACACGCGGTCGTTTGATGGCGGCGTGCCCACGATGACGCCAAAATTCGTGTGGCCCAGCGCCAGCAGATGCGCCGTCATTTCTGCGGCAGCCTGTTCATTATCGTACCCCACGCTGGGATAGCGCCGATCCACGGAAAAGGTCTGGATACAGGGGATCCCCTGCTGGGTGATCCGCTCCCATAGTTTGGGATGGTGTGAATTCCCCACCAGCATCAGGGCATCAATGCCGTACTCCACCAGTTTGTTCACCTCTTTCAGCTCGGTATCAGGGTCGAAATCTGAATTTGCCAGCAGCAGCGTATAGCCGGAGTGGTGGATCTTCTGCTGAAAGGTAGCCAGCGGGCGGGAAAAGGTCTCGGTGGCAAGCGTGGGCACCACGGCGCCAATGGTCATGCTGCGTCGCGATGCCAGGGTGCGGGCTGCTCGGTTAATCACATAGCCCAGCTCCTCGCAGGCTCGTTCAACGGCCTCACGCCTCGACTGCCGCACCGTAGTGCTGCCATTCAGTACTCTGGAAACCGTTGCTGTCGATACGCCCGATCGCAGGGCAACATCTTCCAGAGAAACTCGTGAAGAGGGAGAGGGCTTATCGGACATGATCGGACTCCAGACTCAAATTAGTGACATCGCCCACAAAATTTGCAGACAACCAAAGCTTCGTTTTGAAAGCGCTTACTTTTGACTTGACTGATTTTTGTAATCGCTTACTTTTAACATCATATTATCAAAAGTAGTCCATCGCATCACTAATTGATAACAAAGAAGCGGATAACAGTGACACTATTTCGCTGTTACCCAGCCCTCAAAACACCAGGATAATAAAGGAATTCACCATGCGTAGATACCCGAGGGTTCGCTGGCTGATGATTGCGTTCTGCTTCCTCGCCATCGCCATCAACTATATTGACCGTATCAATCTGGCGATCGCTGCGCCACATATTAAGGCGGATTTGGGGCTGGATGACACCAGTATGGGTCTGATTCTGGGCGCATTCTTCTGGACCTATGCGCTGATGCAGATCCCGGCCGGCCGCCTGATTGACCGGTTAGGCGCCCGTGCAGGTCTCGCTATTGCCGTGGGCTGGTGGTCGCTTTTCACCGTCTTCACCGCTTTCGGCAAAGGATTCACGTCGATTTTCGCTTCACGCCTGATGCTGGGGCTGGGCGAATCGGGCGGCTATCCTGGCTGTGCCAAAGTGGTTTACTCCTGGTTTGCCAAAAAAGAGCGTGGCACCGCCAGCGGGATCTTTGATGCAGGCCCACGTGCCGGTAGCGCGCTGGCTCTGCCGCTGGTTGCCTGGCTGATCAGTACCTGGGACTGGGAAACCTCTTTTGTGGTAACCGGCGCGCTGGGTCTGATTTGGGTTGTCGTCTGGCTGGCATTTTATCGCGAACCTGAAGAGATGAAAGGGCTGGACGAGCAGGAACGGCAGAATCTGCTGGAAGATCGCAGCGTTCACGTGGTGGATAAAACAGAGAAGGTCCGTATTGCTCCCCTGTTCCGCTACAGAACCGTCTGGGGCATGATGATCGGCTTCTTCTGCATGAACTTCGCCACCTACTTCTTTGTTACCTGGTTCCCAACCTACCTGACCATGGCACATGGCTTCTCGCTGAAAGAGCTGGGCACGCTGGGAGCCATTCCGGCGCTGATGGGGATCCCGGGCAGTCTGCTCGGCGGCATGGCTTCCGACTGGATGTACCGCAAAGGCTACTCGCTGACCACCGCCAGAAAAACCTGTCTGATTGCCGGCATGCTGCTCTCCTCCGTGATTGCCTTCGCCGCCTTTACCGACAGCATTGCAGTGATCCTCACCCTCTTCTCTCTGACCTATGCAGGCCTGGCCTTTACCGCTGCCAATATCTGGACCTTACCTGCAGACGTTGCGCCAAGCTCGGGTTACGTCGGCACGCTGGGCGGTATTCAGAACTTTGCCGGTAACCTGGCGGGGATTGTTACTGCCTCCTTTACCGGGCTGATGCTGACCCTGAGCCACGGCTCTTTTGTGGTGCCCCTGCTGGTTGCCGGTGGGATCTGTCTGTTTGGCGCGTTCAACTTCCTGTTCATCATGGGCAAGGTTGAGCCGCTTGATATCAAAAACGAGCAGGCGGCGAATGAAGTAGCCACCGCCGATCGTTAAGTCTGTTTGTGAGGATGTTGATGAAAAACGAAAACCAGCTGCGTGAAGAGATCTGCTGGGCAGGCGCCAGCCTGTTCAACCGGGGATATACCGTGGGAACGGCGGGCAATATCAGCGCCAGGCTGGAAGATGGCTGGCTGATTACGCCAACGGATGCCTGTCTGGGTCGTTTAGACCCGGCCAGCATTGCCAAAGTCTCTTCCAGCGGCGAATGGATTTCCGGTGATAAACCGTCGAAAACGCTGCAGCTTCATCGTCAGGTCTATGACCGTAACCCGGAGGTAAACGGCGTGGTTCACACCCACTCCACCCATCTGGTCGGGCTGACACTGGCGGGCGTATGGCAGCCAGAAAGCATTCTGCCGCCCATTACGCCTTACCAGGTGATGAAAGTGGGCCGCATTCCGCTGATTACCTATCGCCGTCCGGGCGCGGCAGAAGTGGCTGAGCAGGTTGCTGAATTAGCCTGCAAGGTGCGGGGAGTGATGCTTGAGCGTCTTGGCCCGGTTATCTGGGGGCCTTCCGTGTCCACCGCCTGCGCAGCCTTAGAAGAGCTGGAAGAGACCGCCAAATTATGGCAGCAGGCCGCGACCAAACCGCAACCGCTAAGCCTGGATGCGGTACAGGAACTTTGCGAGGTTTTCTCTACCCGCTGGTAACCATTTCTTCCCTACGGCAAGGATATAATAATGAAAAAGAGTATTTGTGCAGGCATGGTGGCGTCAGTGATGCTGTTTGCCGCGGGTGCCCAGGCGCAGAGCCTGGTCTACGTTTCCAATGCCGAGAGCGGCACCGTTACCGGCTATCAACTCGATAAAGAGAAAATGACGCTGATCCCTGTAGGGGACTTCCCGGCAGGGAGCAAGGCGATGTCTTCTGTCGTCTCACCTGACAAGAAAAAACTCTATGTCTCGGTACGCAGTAAGCCATACCACGTGGTGGTCTATGACATTCAGCCAGATGGCAAGCTGGTAAAAGCCAGCGAGTCCCCTTTGCCGGAGAGCATGGCCTATCTGTCGATGGATAAGCAGGGTCACTTTCTGCTGAGTGCCTCCTACGGCGGCGATCTGTTCAGCATTAACCGCATCAACAGCCGTGGCGAAGTCGAGGCAAAACCGGTGCAGGTGGTGCATACCGGTAAACGGGCGCACGCCATTCAGGTCAGCCCGGATAACCGCTCGCTCTACGTGACGCTGCTGGGTGCCGATCAGCTGCTTCAGTACCATTTCAATGCCGCCACCGGGCAGGTTACGCCAAACGATCCCCCTTTTATCAATATTCAGAGCGAAGCGGCAACCGGCCCCCGCCACTTTGTTATCGCGCCAAATCTGGATAAACAGGGCAAGCGCTCCCTCTATATCCTTACCGAGATGGCGGGCAATATTAACCGCCTGACGCTGAACAAAGATGGCACTGCCACCCCGGCCGAAGTGGTGAGTTCAGTCTCGCCAAAAGAGGATATGCAGCGCGGCGAAGCGCGTCCGCTAACCGGCGATGACGATCTTCCTCCTTCGCACAAACCCCGCATCTGGCAGGCTGACCTGCGTCTTACGCCTGATGGCCGTTATCTCTATTCAACGGAGCGCACCAGCAGCACGCTCTCCTCTTTCGCCGTTGACCCCAATGATGGGCATTTAACTTATCTCACCAGTATCAAGACCGAACAGCAGCCGCGTGGTTTCGCCATTGATAACAGCGGCCGTTTCCTGATCGAGTCCGGACAGAAATCCACTCAGCTCTCCCTCTATACCATTAACGGCGCCACCGGCGCGCTGACGCTGGTAGGACGCTACCCGACAGGCAAAGGCGCCAACTGGGTCTCGATGGTTGAGAAGTAACGTTATCTTGAGGCCCGGTACGTGGTTTTGTGCCGGGCTGCCGCTCTACTAACTGGAGTTATCTATGAAAAGTAAACTGTTGCCCTGCCTGCTGAGCGCAGGTTTCCTGGCGTTGAGCGCCCCCCCTGCCACTCAGGCTGCTGAACAGGTGATTGCCACCAATCTGGAGCCGCTGCACCACGTGATTCTGGAAAATGAGTACGTGACGGTGATGCGGGTAATGCTGCGGCCTGGCCACTCCACGATGTTCCACGAGCAACATCTGGATTACGTCAACACGCATGTGAACGGCAGCATGGTGCATATCTCCTACCCGGATAAACCGGCCAAAGATCACGAGATGAAAAGCGGCAACGTCAAGTTTGGCGCGCATCAGGGCAAGTCTGAAACCGATAAGGTCACCAACACCGGCACCACGCTGAATCATCAGGTCTCTTTTGAGATTAAACAGCCTGGCCCGCTTAACTTTGGCGGAGCTACGCGCCCCGCTATTCCACAATTCCAGCAGGTGCTGGATCAGAAAACGGTAAAAGGCTGGAAAGTCACGCTGCAACCTGGCGAAAGCACCACGCTCTATACCCAGCACGGGCCTGGCGTCCGGGTGTTCTTTACCGAAGGAAGGTTGCTGACCTCCGTGCCGGGCCAGCCTAACCGTAATAAAGAGCAGTGGATCCACCGCGGCGACGCTTTCCTGACGCAGGCGGATAAAATCGAGCTGACCAACGGCGGCGAAACGCCTCTGGTGTTCAACGACTACGAACTGCTTTGATCCTTTCCACCTTTTTTACCCTGCTTCCTCTGGAAGCGGGGCACTGTTGTTGTGACAAAAAGCGCACGCAGAAGCGCCTTTGCACCCTATAAACGTCCTTTTTTCTTTTTACAGGAGCATGTCAGTTGAGACGACTCTGTCTGCCTTTCGCCATCACTCTGAGCCTTTTTACGGCGGGAAGCGTTGCTGCTTCTCTGCCTCAGGAAGATCAGGCGCTGATAGCGAAAGGAAAATATCTTGCCACCGCAGCCGACTGCGGCGCCTGCCACACTTCACCACATCAGGGCGAACCCATGGCGGGCGGATACGCAATCTCCTCGCCAATGGGCACCATTTATGCCAGCAATATCACGCCCTCCAGAGAGCATGGAATTGGGGATTACAGCGAAGAGGAGTTCTCCCGTGCCGTGCGGCAAGGCATCAATAAACAGGGCGAGCATCTTTATCCGGCAATGCCTTATCCCTCCTACGCCAGGATCAGCGATGAGGATATGCATGCCTTGTATGTTTACTTTATGCGGGGTGTTGCGCCGGTTGAATCCGATCCGCCGAAAACAGCCTTACCCTTCCCGTTCAGTATCCGCAGCTCAATGGCCGTCTGGAACTGGCTCTTCTCCCAGGCGAAGCCGTTTACGCCAGACGCTTCCCGCTCTGAGACCATCAACCGTGGCGACTATCTGGTGAATGCGCTGGCGCACTGCGACACCTGCCATACGCCGCGTAACACACTGATGGGCCAGCAGGACGACCAGGCCTTATCAGGTGGCAGCCTCGGCAGCTGGTATGTCCCCAATATCACGCCAGATCCGCAATCAGGCATCGGCAACTGGAGCGCAGACGAACTGGCAACCTATCTCAAGACCGGTCACGTAGCAGGAAAAGCTCAGGCGGCAGGGCCGATGGCTGAAGCTGTCGAGCATAGCTTCCAGCATCTCTCTGATAATGATATTCAGGCGATGGTCGCCTATTTGCGTCAGGTTCCTGCCATCAGCACGGGTGCGGTGATGCCACGGGAGAGTTATGGCCAGCCCTCAACGTCTGAACAGCAAATCCGTGGGGATAAAGCGCAGCAGGACGCTGGCTGGAAGGTCTTCAGCGGCAGCTGTGCTAACTGCCATCAGCCTGACGGCCAGGGTAACGCCCGCTATCCTTCGCTGTTCCACAACACCGCTACCGGCGCCGATAACCCGGATAATCTGGTGTCAGCCATTCTGTTTGGCGTTCAGCGTACGGTTAATGGTGAGGCTGTCGCTATGCCTGCTTTTGGCCCTGACGCAGATTTCACCACGCGGCTCAGCGACAAAGAGATCGCTGACGTCAGCAATTACGTACTGAAGCACTACGGCAATCCGCAAATCAGCGTCAGCGAAGAACAGGTTAAAACGCTGCGTGAAGGCGGAGAAAAGCCGCTGTTGGTGCGCCTTACTCAACCAAAGGTAATGGGTGTGGGTGCAGTCGCTCTGCTGTTGATCATCGCGGCGTTTATCTCGCTTAGTCGTAAAAGGAGGCAGCATGCCAGCCGTTAATTCTTCTCCCCGTTCGCTAAGCCGCCGCCGTTTGCTACAGGGGATGGCGGCGCTTTCCCTCAGTGCCGCTTGCGCCTCGCTGTTCCCAGCGGAGATGGCCCAGGCGCGTGAGGGCGTTGACAGCAATTTTTCATCCGTCTCCGCCTTTTTAGTCAGCCGTCCGGTCTCGCCCCTCTTGAGCCAGCGCTACTATCAGGCGTTACAACGTCACGTTAAAGATTTCCCGCAGCGTCTTTCCGCGCTGAACAGCTATCTGGCTGCTCACTCCTTTACTCATGTCGATGACTTTTTACAAACGGTGGGCGATAACGATCTGCTCAGGCAGAGTGCCGCACTGATTATCGGTAGCTGGTACACCGGCGTGGTAGGTGAAGGGGCGGAAAGTGAACTTATCGCCTACTCAGACGCCATGATGTACCTGCCGACCAGAGGCATCCTGGTAGTACCCAGCTACGGCGGCGGCCCCGATTCATGGGGCAGTAAACCAGCCGATCCGCAGACAAATAAAGGAGTGACAGCATGAACAACGTTGATGCCGATGTGATCATTATCGGGTCGGGCGTAATGGGCGGGCTGGTGGCAACCCAGCTGGCCAGGGCGGGTAAGTCGGTGATTATCGTCGAGGCAGGCCCACGCATTAAACGTCAGGATATTGTGGAGCGGTTCCGCAACTCGCCGTTCAAAATGTCGCTGACCAACATGAAGCTTCAGGGTGTAGGGTCACCCTATCCCGATCTCCCGCATGTGCCCTCCACTTATGGTGACTACCTGCAACAGACCGGGCCAGTGAAATATCCCACCAAATATCTGCGCGTGGTGGGCGGAACCACCTGGCACTTTGGATCGGCCCTGTGGCGGATGATCCCTAACGATTTCAAGCTGCAAAGCCTTTACGGACGGGGGCGCGACTGGCCGTTCGGCTATAACGACCTGGAGAGCTGGTATGGCGAAGCGGAGCGGGAGCTGGGCGTCTCCGGGATGGAAGGCCAGGATGAAAGCGGACATGGCGGCGAGGCCTGGCCGCCCCGCTCCACTCCTTTCCCGATGGAGGGACTGGAACCGAGCTACCTGTTTAAACGCCTCTCCACGCTGCTCTCTGCAGGCGGCTATAACCCGGTTATGGAGCCAAACGGCCGGGCGACCCGACCTTATGGCAAGCGTCCGGTCTGCGCGGGCAACAACAACTGTAATCCGGTTTGCCCCATTGCCGCAAAATATGATGGGTCGATGCATATCGATGAGGCTGAACGGCACGGTGCGAAGCTGCTGGACAATGCGGTGGTCTACCGCATTGAAGCTGGCGATGACGGCAGTATTACCGGCATCTGGTACAAAAAACCCGACGGTTCGGAACATCATCTGACGGCAAACTATTTTGTGCTGGCTGCCTACGGTATCGAATCCCCTAAGCTGCTGCTGATGTCCACTTCAGAACGTTATCCCAACGGCATCGCCAACAGTTCAGATCAGGTAGGCCGGAATCTGATGGGGCATACCGGCATCAGTATGAACGTGATGATGAAAGAGGATGTCTGGCCGGGACAGGGGCCCACCGAGCTGCTGGTTTATCTGAATAACCGTGACGGCGAGTTCCGTAAGGATTTCCCGAGCTACAAAATCAAAGTGCGCAACACCGTGCCTACTGCGGACTATGCGGCCGGGCTTATTAAAAAAGGGGTGCTGGGTTCAAAACTGGATGAAGAGCTGCGCAGGATGTCCGCGAGATCGCTGAACTTCGCTATCGATTTTGAGACCCTGCCCCTGCCGGAAAACAGAGTTGTGCCGAGTAAAACCAAAAAAGATGCGATAGGCATTCCCGTGCCGGAAATTTACTACAGCGTGACCGATTACTGGCACGCCGGAAAAGCAGAAGGATTGAAAGATTTCGATAATTTTGCGCGACTGCTCAACGCCGACGTGTCGAAAATCGACACCGGCTATCAGGATCGTCAGCACATTATGGGAACCACCATCATGGGAGAGGATGCCAGCAACTCAGTGGTGAACAGCCACTGCCAGACGCACGATCATCCCAACCTGTTTATCGCCGGAACCAGCGTAATGCCCTCCGCTTCGTGTATGAACCCCACGCTGACGGGGGCCGCATTAAGCCTGCGGCTGGCGGATCACCTGCTGAAGGTGGTGAAAGTATAACGGAGTAACGCCCGGCGTAAGCTCAGCTAAGGGCGGAATAACAGAGCGGCATCCGATCGGAGTATTACTGCCTCTGGTCAGAGTCCCTCTGTTCTCCGCCCTTTCTTATCCGCCCTGACAAAGTGGTTCCTTAAAACTTCCCCGCCTTCTTCACCGTTAGCGATGCTGAATCTGCAGGATTTACCGCAGCAGACGCTGCTTCGCGTGCGGGGCAGGCCTGACGACTGGCGTCTGTGGGCTGAAGTCTGGCACCTGAACCCTGACGATTTCCCTTTCTGGCGGGATCTGGAAAGCTCAGCGCTAACCTATTATCTGGTCTGGAAAGAAAACAGCCTGAAAGAAAAAAACCTTATCAGGCTGGAAAAGGGGCTGCTCAATTATTCAGGGAAACCGCTCACTCAAGCCTGAATATTCATTAGGCCTTGCATTATTTTAGCTAACGTGTTTTTATAGGTCATCGGTTTGGAACACAGACCTTATGAAAGCAGTTTTAGTAAAGCAGTCCTCGTTTAAGTGCTATCCATAGATATCCTTTCTCATGAGCCTCCTCCTAAGTGCCCAATAAGAAAATCTCTTCAAATCAGGTTTCAATCGCCACACTGAGTGGCTCAGAAAATAACAGGAAATATTTATGTCTAACAAAATGACTGGTTTAGTAAAATGGTTTAACCCTGAAAAAGGTTTCGGCTTTATCTCTCCTCAGGACGGCAGCAAAGATGTATTCGTACATTTCTCTGCAATCCAGGGTACTGATTACAAAACGCTGGACGAAGGTCAAACTGTTGAATTCACCATTGAAAACGGTGCTAAAGGTCCTTCAGCTGCTAACGTAGTAGCGCTGTAAGTCAGACCTTATCCTGTGAATGACGTTAGCGATGACGGCCCCGGCCTGAGCAGCGACTTCCAGTGAAACTAAAAACCCGCCTTGTGCGGGTTTTTTGCATTTTAGCCCTCTCTTCTCCCCCATCCTGTTTTTCCCCGTTAATCAGAAGCTGAAATATTATCGTTATATGAAGATAATATTATTTTTTTAATTTACTCTTCTTTACTTCTTCAGAGTCAATCAGGCCATTCGCGATCCAATTTGATCTCCATAATTGTTCCACGACATAAGGAGTCACTATTATGGCAGTAAAAAAAATCTTGCTTACAGGTGCCAGCGGCCGTATAGGGCGTACTTTCTTCAATGCCATGTGTAACACATACGCTTTTATTCTGACCGATCTCACTGCCCCGGATTATAAAATTGGTTCCCCACACAAGTTCATTGCCGCCGACCTTTCTCTGCCGGGTTCTGCAGAACAACTCCTGAGTGGAGAGGCCCCCGATACGATCGTTCATCTGGCGGGGATTCCAGATGCAGATGCCACTTTTGCGCAGCTGTTGCCGGCGAACATTTTAGCCGTCACTTATCTGCTTGAAGCGGTGGCAGCGACATCATGTCGACGCTTCGTGTTTGCCAGCAGCGCCCAGACGATTGAAGGTTACCCGGTTGATGTACAGATACATCCCGGAATGGCCGTATCACCTGCCAATCTTTATGGCGTGACAAAATGTTATGGCGAGGCGCTGTGCTCCTTTTATGCCACCCAGCGCGGTTTATCCTGTGTCGCCTTAAGGATCGGCGCCTTCGAGCCAGCAGAGGCGAAAGCCCTTAAAAACGCCAGAGATTACAGTGCCTGGCTTAGCCCGGAGGATGCCGTCAGGCTCCTCAACAGCGCGATAGAAACTGAAAATATTACCTTCTTTATTGGCTATGGAATTTCGGACAACCGCTTTAAACGCTTCGATTTATCACATACGCGAGAAGTTCTCGGTTATCAGCCTGCAGATAATGCTTTTGTTGAGTTTGAGCCTGGCTCGCTGACTTTTTAAGCTCATCACGATTTGTTGCTGAAGCGGGACAAAAAAAATGAGCCCGAGAGATTATCGGGCTCATTCACAGGCTGAGAGTGATTTCACTGAGCTGAAGTAAAGTTCAGCTCATCCTCCCTCCTCTTTTATTACTTCAGACGATATGCCACAACGGCATCACCCTCTTTGGTGCCCAGTGAACCGTGGCCACCGGCCGCAATCACCACATACTGCTTGTTGTCGGCACCCATATAGGTTGCTGGCGTAGCCTGACCGCCTGCTGGCAGTTCGGTCTGCCACAGCAGCTTACCGGTGCTGATATCGTAGGCGCGGAAGAAGTTATCTGCCGTTGCGCCGTGGAATACCAGATCGCCCGCCGTGGTCAGCGGTCCACCGTGCGCCACCATTCCCATTGGGAAGCCAATTGGGAAACGGCCCGGCAGGAAGGTAGTTTTCAGGTTTTTGGTGGTTCCCACGCGGCGCAGCCACTCGGTTTTACCAGTTTTCAGATCCACGCCAACCATACGACCCCAAGGTGGAGCGATACAAGGGATACCCAGACCAGATGAGAGCTGCTGGATGTGGATAGCGTAATCGCCCTGGAAGTTTTCATTCCAGTACGGGGTGCCATCTTTGGTAAACAGACGTTTTTCTGCCGTTTCTGGCGTACGCTTAATCAGATTGTATTTGTAAGCCAGACGAACCGGAGAGGCGATCAGGATCTGACGCTGTGGATCTACAGAGACAGAACCCCAGTTAAAGACGCCGATGTTGCCAGGGAAAATAATCGAACCGCCTTCGGTGGCTGGCGTCCACGGGTTGCCATCATAACGCAGAGATTTGAAGTCGATGCGGCAGGCCATCTGATCAAACGGCGTGATGCCCCACATCGATTTCTCACTGAGGGGATCCGGAATGAAGTTCAGCGCAGAAACCGGCTGCGTTGGAGAATACTTCTCACCTTCAATCCCTTTGGTTGAAACATCTACCTGATTAATCGGATAGACAGGCTGGCCAGTCAGACGGTTCAATACAAACAGGTTGCCGGTCTTGGTTGGCAGGACGACAACAGGCTGCTTCGTTCCCTGATAATCGATATCCAGCAGAGAAGGCTGAGAAGGATTATCACGATCCCACAGGTCATGTTTGGAGGACTGGAAGCGCCATTTGAAAGCACCCGTTTTCAGATCCAGCGCCACCAGCGTGTCGCGGAATTTTTCGGTGTTGCTGTTCGCATCACGGTTCAGGCCCAGCTCATCCGGGGAGGCGTTACCAAATGGCACGTAGACCAGACCATTTTTCATGTCTGCACTCAGCGTGGCCCAGGCAATAGGCGTATCCTGCGGGTAAGTCTGACCGGCCGCAATTGGCTGAGTCTTCTCCGGGTTAGCCGGATCAAAGTTCCAGACCAGTTGACCAGTGATAACGTCGTAAGCGCGAATAACGCCTGATGGGTTACCGGCATTAAAGCCGTTATCCATCACCGAGCCACCCACAATCACCAGGTTTCCGGCAACCAGCGGTGCAGCGGTCTGCATCAGCGCATGCGGACGAATTTCGCCCATGTTGTCACGCAGATTGACGATACCGTTGTTACCGAAATCGGCACACAGTTTACCGGTGTCCGCATCCAGCGCCAGCAGCTTAGCGTCGGTAGTCGCATTGAAAATACGCTTACGACAAATGGCTGGTGAATTAGCGACAGCAGCAGGCTGTACGGTATTCGAGGCATCTGCCGCGCCCGCTTCATAGTAGCTTACGCCACGACAAGTCTGGTGCTGCTGCAGGTACGAGCGATCTTTAGTCGGCTCATATTTCCACTTCACCTCGCCCGTTTCCGGGTTCAGCGCATGCACTTCGTTATGAGGGGTACAGAAGTAGAGGGTGTTGTTGACCTTCAGCGGCGTTGCTTCAAAGGTATATTCTGTCGCATCGTCTTTAGGGTCACGCAGATCGCCTGTGTGATAGGTCCAGGCTACTTCAAGGTTGCTGACGTTATCTGCGGTGATCTGTTTCAGGGTAGAGAAGCGGGTGCCGTTGTTGGTGCCGCCATAAGCAGACCAGTCATTCGCCGCCAGGTCGCTATCCGTTGCCGCACGCTGGTTGGTGATAGTCCCCTCTTTTGGATAGGGGTCGTAGAACATCATGCCAATCACAATGGCGATCATGACGATAACCGTTGTTCCCAGGAACGGATGGAAACTGGCAGGCTTAGCCGGATTCTGCGCTTTTGACAGCGGGCGAACCACCCAAGGCAGAGCAAGCCAGACACCGAAGAGACCAATCAGATCGCCGCGAGGGATCCACTGCCATTTATCGAAGCCAACTTCATAAATCATCCATGCCAGTACGATCCACATTAATATGGCGTAGATGGTGAGGGCGATTTTTTTATTCTTAAACAGTGCGACTGCGGTAATCAGCAGTCCGATTGCCATAATGGCGTAAAATGGTGAGCCGCCGATCATCAGCAGCTGACCACCCATGTAAAGCATAGCGAGACCTGCAATCGCTATTACGATACTCGTCAACTTGTTAATCATTTTCATCTCTCAATGTATACGAATGGATAAATAATATCCTAACGAACCCTTACAATTCGACAACACAAATTTAACTAAAAAAACATTAGAAATAAAACCCATTTATTTAATGTATACAAGGTTATAGTTTCATGCTGGTTATACTTTTGTGATAACTGCGGGAAAAGGCTGCTGGAGAAGAAAATGGTATAAAAAAGCCTCTTAAACAGAGGCTTAGTTAAAAAAGGCATGAAGCATTCAGACGAGTATAATCGATTCAGCGCTGGTATAACGCCCTGAGTTTTTCCTGATAGGCCGATATATCATGCTCGTTCTTAATTCTTTCAATAGATGCCGCTGCTTTCTGGCTAATTTGAGTAGGGTCTTTAACTATCGTCAGGATCAGCCCCTTAAGCTGGGTAATAATCTGCTGACGCAAGTAATTACGTTCCTGAACCGAGTTTACGCTGTAGTCTAAATCGTCATTAAGAGCAGTGATAACCTGCCAGCCAGCACTCACAGGATTAATTTCCGGCAGCGCCCTGACGTTTGAAGTGATCACCGGGCAGCCGCAGGACTGCATCTCCAGCACAGAGAAACCGTAGGTTTCAGCCCAGGTAGGCAACAGACCGACGTCGGCCCGTTGCAGAAGGTCCAGGACCTTATCATTAGGCATAAAGCTGACATGGCTGAAGAAGCTGTAGCGGGCAATAACCGATTCGGTATAACTACTAAAGAGCGGATCGTCCTGATACTCACCGTGGGCATAGTTGTGTTTTTTTTCCAGATCGCCAATCAGAGAAACCTGGATCTGATCCGGTTGTAACTGCCCCTCTTCCACCAGTTCGGCAAACGCGCGCACCACTTCCCCGCCCCCTTTGCGGTAAAACTCATTACCAATAAAGACAAAATGGATAGGTTGGGCCGGGTCGCGTTCCGGCCGTTCAGTAAGATGTAATTTTTGTGGTGGATGCATGATAACGGTTTTCTCCATTATCACCTTTGCCAGTTCAGGACGGCGCTGGTAAAGCTTTTTTTCCATCTGCCAGGCTGCATCAGAAATCGCGATTAACGCCAGACAGTTCTCCGCAGTAAGGGCCGGGGCAAGTCTGTCCAGCTCCGGAAAAATTTCGCTTTTAAGGCCACTCTTTTTAGGCAAAATTCTGGGGAGTTCGGTTTCAAAGGTAGCAATCCACTTCTGCCCGGTTATTGCCACTTCATTGAATAAATGGAAAATATCGACATGCTCTTTCTCACTGCTGCGAAGAGGCTTGAAGATAAAGTTCTTTCTTTTCTTCAGTAACTTCATATTGAGCAGATTGATATAATAATAGTAATTATTGGTTTTGAAATTGACATATTTGACGCTGCTATCGACCATTATTGTTCTTTTTTCAGGATAGTTATCATTCGAGATGCCCACTATCATTTTTCCACCTTCTCAGAATTGCGCCTGTAGCACTGTGTGTTTAAAAGGGGGTATGGATTTTTATTGTTATCTTCATCAGCAGAACATCATGAACACCTGGTCTTGTAAATACCCGTTTCGCCTTGTTACTGCTGATTTAAGAATAATTGCAGGCAATGCATTAACGGCGATCTATTAGCCTCTCTTTTATTAATTTCACTTATTGTTAAGAAGTCGAACTGTTTGTTGCTGGCATGCCGGGAACCCAGACTCAATGCCCTTCAGGCGTCTCAACCCGGCAGGTGACGGCGCGCAGGAAGGAAGTAATTTATCTGCTTGATTTTAATTAATTATTTAAGTTATTTCCAGCGGTAAAAGAGAGTGTAGAATAGTAATAAATTTAATCACCTAAGATAATCCTCAGATCTTAACTTACTGCGGTTTAATAAAAAATATCAGATTTTATAATCAGAGCACGTTATGCACTGCGAATCCTCTGAATATAAAACCCTCCACAGACAAAATGTTGACTTATTTTGCTGCCAGGCGCCAGATAGCATTATTAAAAACGCCGCAGCAAGATGGGAAACCCTATGAAGCTATCCGTAATCATCCCTGCCTATAATGTCGAAAATTATATTGTAGAGTGTATTGATTCTCTACTGGCTCAGATCCCGGATCCCAATGAGTTGATTATTGTTAATGATGGCTCCAGCGATAATACGCTCTCACTTGTAGAGCGTAATTACAGAAATATTCCTAACGTCACTATCTATACCATTCCTAATGGTGGTCTCGGTCATGCGCGTGACTACGGCATTGCCAGAGCAAAAGGCGACTTTATTTTTTGTTGCGATCCGGACGATATCCTGGGCGAGGGCTTTTTTAACGAGCTCAGTCGTGTCAGCCTGCAAAATCCTGAGGTTGAACTCTTCTGCTTTAATTCAGTAATGTTTGATGATGACGCTGAAGCCCGTACGCAGCCCAAGCTGACCCATCAGCGATTTGGCCTGATGCCGGCACGGCGTGTGTTTACCTCTCTGCTGGAGACGGAGAGCTACACCTCCGCCACCTGGAATTACGCCCTCAGACGTGACGTCATTGAACGACATGGCATGAAATACAGCAGAAGATTGCATGAGGATCATATCTTCACGGTTGAGGCTTTCTTACGCAGTGGTCAGGCCTTTGTCAGCAAAAATATCTATTATAAACAGCGTATAAGAAGCGGCTCGCTGACCAACAGCGTGCGTGACGACAGATTCTACCGTCAGCGCTATGACGCTTTTTTATGCTCTTACAACATGCTGCTGATGCTGCTGGATAAACAGCCCGAGCGCGACTATCTGAAGCGGCTCTACGCCATCCACTCGTTTAAGTTGATGATCTATTTGTGCGCCTGGGACAATGCTGCGCCACCACCCTATATCGTCGATGCGGTGAAGTATCTGGGACGGGATATAAAACCAGGCTCACTGATCAATTTTATCCTGCTCAATCAGCCCCCCCTCTACTCCTCGCTGATCCGTATGAAGCTCAGCCGCCGTTTTGCGAAAGAGAAGAGAGTGAAAGTCCGTGAAGGCACCTTCTCCCCGGCCGGGTCAGGTAAAATGCCTTAACGTTCAGCTTCGTTCAATTTTTTTAGCCGCATCGTCAAGCGCGTCAATGATGGCATAAAGCGTTTGCTGGCTGACGCCGGATTGGGAGAGACGGCCATTCAGCGCCATTTTCATATTATGAATGGCGCGCTCCACTTCCGGGATAGAGCGGTTATTCACCAGTACCGCCATTGAAGTCAGGCGGGCAATCAGCGTCTGCAGGTGGGCATGATTCTCCAGCAGCTGTTTCTCGCCCTCAGGCAGCAGCACAAAAGCCTTTCTTGCCGCCTGCGGCTCTTTGATGCGAATGCACTCCATCTCTTCCAGCAGCGCCAGATTAGGGTAGATGATCCCCGGGCTTGGGGTATATTCCCCTTTTGATAACTCTTCAATCGATTTGATCAGCTCATAGCCGTAAGCTGCCCCCTGCGAGATAAAGTGCAGGATAAGCAGGCGAATATCAGCAGCATCCAGCATTTTTTCGCGCCGTTTTCTGCGCACGGTGGCGCTAGCGTCGTATTGAGCGGCATCCTGAGAGACGTGAGAGGAGATTTTCATTGCCAGCCTGAGCAAATTAGGGGGAGCAAGTGTAAATGACCCCCTGATAGATTTCAATTAAGCCTGTTTCTGATGCCAGTAAGCCACGGCTCTGACAAAATCACTTTCCCGTCCGCGCTGGCCGGTGAAGTAATCGCTCAGCAGTTTTACCACCGCGCCTTCGCCAGTGAGCCAGATGAAATAATCTTCATCCGGCAGCGTAATGTTGTCCAGTTGAGCAATCAGAGGGGCAACCTTCTCGCTGCTCATGCTGCCGCTTCCCAGCCAGGTAACCTCAACGTTTTCCAGAGACTCCAGGTACTCCCTGCCCGTGGCTTCATCTGTCCAGGCAAACAGCTTGATCTGGCTGCCGCTGAAGGTCCGCAGACGACGTTTAAAGGCAGGCAGGCCCGTTTCGTCACAGACATAGAGCTGGAAGTCATAATCTTCTGGCACCACCAGCGAGCCTCTGGGTCCGCCAATCGCCAGCCGATCGCCCGGTCTGGCTCTGGCTGCCCAGTCGCTGGCCACGCCAGATTCATGCACATAGAAGTCGATGGTCAGGCGCTGGTGTTGGGGATCAAAAAAGAGAGGGGTGTAATCGCGGGCGACCGGCCTTACGCCATCCTTCCACACCACCCCGTCTTCAGTGATTTCCGGAAGATGGAACTCCCCGGTTTGCCGATCCGGGAAAAAAACTTTGATATGGTCATCAAAACCGGATGAGGTAAACCCTTCCAGCGCCGCTCCTGCGAAAGTGATGCGGTAAAAACTGTTGGCAATAAACTCGCTGGCGATGACCTCAACCGGACGAAAACGCAGTTCATTTCTGACCCGACGCGGCACGCGACGGACTTTTTCAATCAGTTCCAAGCTAAATCTCCCCTGTAAGGATGGCGGGCCCGTCACGAGCCCGCCTGACCGGAATGCGCTAAAATATATCTATGATATATCTTAACTACAAGGATGATCCGTGCTGTAAGCGTTCAGGAACGGCTAAGGCTTGGCGGCCGCAGAGACTCGCCAGACCCGGTTTCCGGCATCATCGGCAATCAGCAAGCCGCCCTGCCGATCTTCCGTCAACCCTACTGGTAACCCGCGGACTTCTTTCTGATCGTCCGTCAGGAAACCGCTGACAACCTGCTTTGGCTGACCTACCGGCTTACCATCTTTGAAAGCGACCCAGACTACCTGATAGCCATTCAGCGGTTTGCGGTTCCAGCTACCATGCTCGCTGACAAAGGCACCGCCACGGTAATCTGCAAGGTTACTGCCCTGATAGAACCATAATCCCAGCGGGGCGACGTGCGAACTCAGCGCATAATCGGGTTTCAGCGCTTTGGCCACCAGATCCGGACGCTGTGGTCTGACCCGCTCATCAACATGCTGACCGTAATAGCTGTAAGGCCAGCCGTAGAAGCCCCCCTCCTGCACCGCAGTCATATAGTCAGGCACCAAATCGGCCCCGATTTCGTCACGTTCATTGACGATTGCCCACAGCTTGCCGCTCTGTGGTTCCCACTGCAGGCCCGTCGGGTTACGTAAGCCGCTGGCATAGATGCGGCTGGCGCCCGAGGCGACATCCACCTCCAGAATATCGGCGCGGCGGTATTCTGCTCCAATGCCATTTTCGGTGATATTACTGTTGGAGCCCACGCCAACGTAGAGTTTGCTGCCGTCAGGACTGGCGAGCAACGATTTTGTCCAGTGGTGGTTAATCGGCCCACCGGGTAGTTCAGTCAGCTCACTGCCCGCGTCGGTGATTTTCGTTTCACCACTTTTATAGGGATATTTTCTGACCGCATCCGCATTCGCCACGTACAGGGTATCGCCAATCAGCTGCACGCCAAACGGCGAGGAAAGATTCTCCAGGAAAACGTGTTTTTCCCAGGTTTTACCGTCGCCACTGCTGTTGCGTAGCAGGGTAATGCGATCGCCGCCCGCACCGCCTTTACCAGAGGAACTCTGCACAAGACCGGTGATCAGCTCTTTGGGCTGCGAAGTCGGCGATGCTGGCGCGCTGCCTTCCACCACCAGGATATCGCCATCAGGCAAGGTATAGAGCTGGCGTGGATGTTTCAGACCGTCGGCAATCTGCTCAATTTGCAGTCCTTCAGCCACCTTGGGTTTTTCACCCTGCTTCCAGTCGGTGCTGCTTGGTACCTGCATCGGAGGAAGAAGGAAGTTTTTCGCCTCAGGTAATTCGGGGCTGGCCCCTGTCTGGCGGGAAGGATCGATTTTTGCACCATCGTCACAGCCGGTAAGCGTTAGCGCAACGGAGAGGGCCAGTAATGAGAGGACTGTTTTCATCAGATAACCTCCTGAGTACGGGTACGCAGCGCGTACTGAACATTAGAAAACAGCAGCAGGAGAACCACCAGCGTAGACAAAATGACGCCCGCCGGGACAACGGCATAAGCATCGCGGCTGTGAATAAAAGCGTTGAGGATCGCCAGTACGATAGCCAGCAGCCAGGCCCAGAAATGGAGCTTTACAGCAGACCCCTGCGGATAAGCGTGGCCTACCCAGACCTGCACAAGGTTAATCAGCCGGGGAATAATGGCCAGGATCAGACCAAAGGCGATCAGCCAGCTGGCAGCGTGCGTCCAGAAGACTTCCGTGCTGTAGACGTAGATGATATCGAAGATCCAGGCGGCGACAAAAAAGCCGAGCGGCACGGGGTTCAACAGTGAGTAGAGCGCAATAGCCAGCGTGGAATTACGCGAGGGTACTTGGGTTGACATTTACAGGCTCCTTATAAGTAAGCACGTAACGGCGCGTTTTTCGATCGCCGTCACGCATGCCTGTAAAAGGTTAGTAAATTTAACAACTTTCTGTTTGTAAAAGTGACCAGATTTTTCCGGGCAGCACAATTGCCCCCTGTTAAAACGCATTCCTCACGGCGGAAAGGCTGCGGATCTGCTGCCCGTGCGCATCAAAATTACCGGCATGCAGCCAGCGCTCAAATCCTGCCCGCACCGCTGGCCACTCGCTGTCAATTATTGAGAACCACGCGGTATCCCGGGTACGGCCCTTGTAGACCAGCGCCTGGCGGAATACGCCTTCAAAGCTGAAGCCAAGGCGTTCAGCAGCCTTGCGTGAAGGCGCATTAAGAGCGTCGCATTTCCATTCATAACGGCGGTAGCCCAGCCGCTCGAATGCATAAGTCATCAGCAGGAAATGGGCTTCCGTGGAGAGAGGGGTACGCTTGAGAGAGGGGGAAAAGGCGACATGCCCTACTTCCATCACGCCATGAACCGGCTCGATGCGCATCAGTGCCAGCGTACCTGCCGCCCTGTTGCTTTTGAGATCGATAACTGCAAAATGCACCGCATCTCCGCTGGCGGCGGCAGCGTTAAGATGACCACGGAACTGACTTTCATCCTCAAATGGCCCGGTGAACATATAGGTCCAGTCCCGGCCATCGGGCGCATTACCATAGGCCTCCCAGAGATCGTGAAAATGTTTCTCACTCTCCAGAGGCTCTAACCGACAGAAACGTCCTGACAGAACCACACGCCCCGGAAGCGGGCGCGAAGTCCACTCTTCCATCGCTTCGCCAACCGGTTGCTGATATTCATTCACTCTGACAGTCACGGCTTCTCTCCTTTAACATAATCTGAGGTTTTCCCCTGAATGCAGGCTACTTCTCCACTGGCAGTCTGAGAAGAGGTTGGCGATCCTGCAGACGTTACTGCAAAAAGCGTTCAGGATAATCCGCCTGCGGCTGCTGGTAATCATTATATCGCCCGAACAGGCGATAGCGGTTTTTGGCAATCATATCGTAGCAACGATTACTTAACGCTTTCGGCAGGAAGCGCAGCACGGAGAAGCAGCGCCACGGCTGCGGTAACTGTCTCATTACGCGGAAGATCGCTTCTGCGCGAAAATAGACTTTGCCCTCTTCCATCAACACAATGGTATTGATGTTGTCAGGCGATAAGCCAGCTTTAATTAACAGATCCCGGCCAGTTTGGGTCTGCACGGCACACAGCCTGATCTGATGTTTACGATCGTGTCGGATAATAAAATTGACCCAGCCCCTGCAGAGCTTGCAGACGCCATCATATAAAACAATTCGCGGGTTGGCTTCGTGTTCGCCGTTTGGGTTCATCTTCTGCATTTTCGATCCGCCTATCTGAAGAAATACACGCTTTAATGCACGCTAACCTTCCAATGACATTGCTATAGCCTGGCATACTCTTTTAATCTGGCATCCATTTACTTCTTCCCCAATTTCGAAGAGCTGGCAGGCAACAATGACGCCGAGTACCCCTGCAGAGTCCAGACACCAGCTGGCCCTGGAGATGCTTAAACAGGACGACGCAGGCCTGGAGGATATCCTCAGTAAATTTACCTCGCTTACCAGCCAGCTGCTGGGCGTGCCGGGCAGTTTTGTCTCGGTGCTGGATGACCAGCACCAATATATCAGAGGTGCGCAACAGTTCGCCCTGGAGCAGACCTCACTGGAAGATGCGTTATGCCGCCATACGGCCAGCTGCGGCACCGTGCTGGTCTGCCAGGATACGCTGCAGGATGAGCGTTTCGCAGACCATCCGCTGATTCTGGCCGCGCCCTACATCCGCTTTTATGCCGGGGCGCCTTTAAGGACGCGGGATGGTGCGGTCATCGGCACGCTCTGTGTGGCTGATACCCGTCCCCATGAATTCTCTCAGAAGCAGGTCGAACTGCTGGAGCTGCTGGCGGCCATTATGACTGCCTGGCTGGACGCGTGGTACAGCAGTGACTACCGTGACGTTGTAACGTTGCTGCCCAATCGTCAGAAGCTGATGCGCGATATTGAGCAGCTGGAAACGCTGTCGGTAGAGGCTCCCCACAGTCTGGTGCTAATTGACTGTATAGATATGCCCAGAGCGTATGAGATTTCCCGCTCTCTGGGGATGGCTACGATGGAATCGATCCTGAAAGGGATGACCAGTCTGCTGCGTGAACGGCTGAAGCTGAGTGAAGAAGAGGTTCTTTATTCTATTGCTACCGGCCGTTTTGCCCTGCTTACCAGCGTTAAGTCGCCGTTATGGCTCAAACGGCTCAGCGAGCGTCTGGGCAATGTTCATGCACAGCTCCATGAGAATATCTCCATCGATCTGGCCATCCGGCTGGGGGAAGTCAGCTTTAACCCGACCCAATGCCCGGCGCCGGAAGTGCTTCGCCGCAGCGTCAGTGCGCTGCATGAAGCGATCGGTCAGAACAAAGCTTTCCTGAGTTATGACGCGCAGATCGACAGCCGTCGTAACCTTGATTTCAGGCTGATGCATGATTTAGCCGCCGCTTTGCGCAGCAGCAGCGGCCTCTATCTGGTCTATCAGCCGCAGGTTTCGTTGCACAGCGGCACACCTGTCGGGCTGGAAGCGCTGATCCGCTGGGAACATCCTGAACTGGGTAATCTTCCTCCCGCCGGGTTCCTGCCGCTGGTGGAAAAAACCAGCCTGATGGCCGAAGTGACCGACTGGGTGATCCTGACAGTGCTGGCCCAGCTTAAGAAGTGGGTTGCGAAAGGGCTGCTGCTGCCCGTTTCGGTTAACGTCAGCGTGAGTGATTTCGCCCGCCCCGGCTTTGCCGACTGGCTTGAAAAGAAAATGGTGCAGGCCGGACTGCCCGTCAAACTGTTGCGAATTGAGTGCCTGGAAACGGAGAAAGTGCTGGAAAGCCCGCTGGCAATGGCCGGACTCAATTTGTTAAAACGTCGGGGATTCAACCTGTCACTGGACGATTTCGGCTCTGGTTACAGCAACATTAACTATCTGCAACGTATTCCGGTGGATGTGATCAAGCTCGATCGCTCGTTGATCTATAAACTCGCGACGGATGACGCCAGCCGCACCATCGCCAGGCATGTGATCACCATGCTGAAAGAGCTGAATTACGTCGTGTTGGCCGAGGGCGTGGAGGATGAACAAACTCTGCTTGCCTTACGCCAGTTTGGCTGCGACGAAGTGCAGGGCTTTTTCTGCAGCAGACCCCTTCTGCCTGAAGGGGTCGAGCAGTGGCTGAATGGGCAGAGTAAGCCAGCAGGCTGACTCAGCCTTCCTGCCAGACGGTTTGCGCATTAGTGAATTCGCGGATGCCGAAATGGGACAGCTCGCGGCCAAAGCCACTCTGCTTGACGCCGCCGATGGGTACGCGCGGATCGGAGAAGCTCGGAGAGTTAATGAAAACGCCGCCGGTTTCAATCTGCGCCGCCAGCGCTCTGGCCCGCTCGGTATCGCGGCTCCACAGGCTGCCGCCCAGGCCAAATTCGGAATCGTTGGCCATGGCAACGGCTTCACTGGCATCTTTCGCCACGATCAGTGAGGCAACCGGTCCGAACAGCTCCTGTTTAAAGCTGGTCATGCCTGACTTGACGTTACTTAAAACGGTCGGCGCGTAGAAATTACCTGCGCCCGGAATGATATGACCGCCCAGCAGACATTCCGCCCCCTCTTTTAAGGTTGCCTGAACCTGCGTGTCCAGCTCATCGCGCAGATCGTAGCGCGCCATTGGACCGATATAAGTCTCCGCTTCACGCGGATCGCCCACTTTCATCTCTTTGACGGCGGCGACGAATTTGTCGCGGAACTGCTCAAAAACAGACTCTTCCACAATAATGCGCTTGGCGGCAATACAGATCTGCCCGCTGTTCATAAAGCGCCCGGAAATGGCTCCTTTAACCGCAGCGTCGATATCCGCATCGGCCAGCACGATAAAGGCGTCCGATCCGCCCAGCTCCAATACGCTTTTCTTGATAGCCGCCCCGGCCATAGCGGCAATGGCCGCCCCGGCACGTACGCTGCCGGTCAGCGTCACGGCAGCGATTCGACGATCTTTGATGATTTTTGCCACCGCCTCGTTATCGGCATTCACTACCTTAAACAACCCTTCAGGCAGGCCTGCTTCTACCAGAATGGATTGCAGCAGCAGCGCACAGCCCATCACGTTTGGCGCAGGTTTCAGGAAGTAGCTGTTACCGGCCATCAGTATCGGCACGGCGCCACGCATGATCTGCCAGACCGGGAAGTTCCACGGCATCACGGCCAGGATCGGGCCAAGCGGCAGATACTGCACAAAGGCCTTATTGTTTTCTACCAGCGTGGGTTCCGGCTTAAGGAACGCCGGGCCTTGTTCCGCATACCATTCGCACAGCCCTGCGCTTTTCTCTACTTCTGCCAGCCCCTGAGTAATGGGTTTGCCCATTTCATCAGTCATCATTTCTGCCAGCTCACGGGCATGCTGACGCAGCCCATCGGCCATCTTCAGCAACAGCTGGCTGCGGGTGGCAACTGCGCTACCACGCCAGGCCTGAAAGGCAGACCAGGTTTCCTGCAGGGCAAAGTCCACTTCTGCAGCGGAGGCAAAAGGCGTCTGGCGAGAGATTTCGCCAGTGAGGGGATTACGTGATACGGCGCCAGTGGGTGCAGTCATAAACTCTCCTGAAGACCAGACTTACTGGCCGGTAATAAAAGATTTAACGGTTGATGCCCTTATCATAGGCTTGCGATACCTTCTTTAAAAATGAATAATAATGAAAATATCTTACTCATTTCGAGAATGTTATGGATTTAACTCAGCTGGAAGTGTTCCGGGCGATCGCGGAACAGGGAAGCGTTACCGCTGCCGCAGAGAGGCTGCATCGCGTACCTTCCAATATATCCACGCGGCTACGCCAGCTTGAGGAGGAGTTAGGCGTCGCCCTGTTTACCCGGGAAAAACTGCGCCTGCATATCACTGACGCAGGCAGGACGCTGCTGGATTACGCGGGCAGAATTCTGGCGCTCACTGAAGAGGCGCGCCAGCGGGTTTCCAGCCAGCAGCCAGCTGGGGTATTCACCCTGGGCGCTATTGAAAGCACTGCGGCCGTGCGCCTGCCGCCGCTGATTGCCCGCTACCATCAGGCCTGGCCTGAGGTGGAGCTGGATCTCTCAACCGGCCCTTCCGGCGATATGATTGATGGCCTGCTTGCAGGCCGCTTCAGCGCGGTATTTGTTGACGGGCCCCCCAAACAGCCGCAGCTGGAAGGCATACCGGCTTTTGCTGAAGAGATGGTGCTTATCTCCTCCCTTAATCATCCGCCGGTAGCGCGTGCGGCGGATATTGCCGGAGCAACCATCTACGCTTTTCGCGCCAACTGTTCCTATCGCCGACTGTTTGAGAACTGGTTTGCGCGGGATAACGCCGCACCGGGCAAAATTTTCGAGATGGAGTCCTATCACGGTATTGTGGCCTGCGTCAGCGCGGGGGCGGGTCTGGCGATGATCCCGGAAAGTATGCTGCAAAATATGCCGGGCAGAGAGAGCGTACTCGCCTGGCCGCTGGCTGAACAGCGCGGGCACCTCAATATCTGGCTGGTGTGGCGCAAAGGGAACGCCTCCGCCAATCTGCGTGCGATGATGAATATGCTTGAAGCGCAACCGGCAGGCGTGACCGTTTGAACAGGTTAATTTTGGGGGGGCGTCCCAGCACAGACAGCTGACAGAGCGTTGATTTCCTGAAAATATCGCAAAAAAAAGCCTGTCCGGAGACAGGCTTGATCAACACTCTGACAGAATTACATCTGTACCAGATTTTTGATTTTCACGTCCGGGTTAACGTCCGCTTCGTAGTCCACGCCCTCAAGGCCGAAACCAAACAGGTGCATAAACTCGGTTTTATAGCCGACAAAATCGGTCAGCTCATTCAGGTTTTCGTTGGTCACCGTTGGCCAGAGCCTGGTGACTTCATCCTGCACTTCCGGCGCCAGCTCTTTATAGTCGGCACGCAGACGCCCTACCTCATCCACAATTGGTGAACTGCCGTACAGGCTCTCTTTGAACAGGCCATAGACCTGCTCGATGCAGCCTTCGTGGGTGCCGTTAGCTTTCATCACCTTGAACAGCAGCGAGAGGTAAAGCGGCATCACCGGAATAGCGGAGCTGGCCTGAGTCACTACCGCTTTCAGTACGGAAACGCGCGCGTCGCCGCCCTTCTCTGCCAGGGTGTCGCGAATAGTCAGGACGCGCTTGTCCAGATCCTTTTTCGCTTCGCCGATTGAGCCGTTCCAGTAGATATCATGGGTGATCTGCTCACCCAGATAGGTAAAGGCAGTGGTTTTGGCACCATCAGCCAGTACGCCTGCGGCTTTCAGATCGTCAATCCACATCTGCCAGTCTTCACCGCCCATCACCGCCACGGTACCGTCGATCTCTTCCTGCGAGGCTGGCTCCAGGGTGATATCGGTGATGGTTTCTTTATCGGTGTTCAGGCCACGAGTGGTCAGGGTTTTGCCCACTGGTTTCAGGGTAGAGTTAAACACTTCACCCGTTTTCGGATGGGTACGACGTGGTGCCGCCAGGCTGTAGACCACCAGATCGACCTGCCCCATATCCTGTTTGATCAGTTCAATGGTCTTCTGCTTCACAGCATCCGAATAGGCATCGCCATTGATGCTTTTAGCATAGAGACCTTTGGCCTCCGCCAGCTCTTCAAAGGCAGCAGAGTTGTACCAGCCAGCGGTAGCCGGTTTGGTTTCTTCACCAGCACGCTCAAAGAATACGCCCAGCGTATCGGCTTCACAGCCGAAAGCAGCAGAGATACGTGCTGCCAGGCCGTAACCTGTAGAAGCACCGATCACCAGCACCTTTTTCGGGCCGTTGGCAATTTTGCCGTGGCTGGTCACATAGTCGATTTGTTTCTCAACGTTAGCTTTGCAACCCGCCGGATGGGCAGTAACACAGATAAAGCCACGGATGCGTGGTTTAATAATCATGTCGACCTCAATTGATACTGTCACAGTAAATATGGGCAGTAGAATACCCGCTTGTGCCGGTTCAGGCAAAGTTAACGGGCAAAGGATACCTTTTCATTCAGCCGTTTGCTCACTCTTCATGCAGCCTGGCTGCTCCGGCATCAGTGGCTGACGTGGCACCAGTTGCGCAGCTGATTAATGCCGCCATCCGGAGAAGTATAACCAATACAGCCCAGGATGCTGTCGAACAGCTTCTCGTGGAAGACCGGCGTCTTATTTTTTGCCAGCGTTTTCAACTGCCGGAAGGCGCTGGCATTATCAGGCTGCTGCAGGAATTTATCAGAGGCCCAGACCATGATCGGTACGGTACGCTGCGCCATCGGCGCTTCATCGCGCGGTGTGCCGTGGAAGTGCATATTCTTTGAGATCGACTCGCCGTGATCGGAGGCATAAAACACAATGGCGTTCTTGTCCCGCAGCTGGTTGAACACCTCTTCCAGCACATGGTCGGTGTAGAGCAGGCTGTTATCGTAAGAATTTACCATCTCTTCCGTCGAACACTGGTCATCAATCCCCTGACACTCCGGCTGATATCTGGCGAAGGAGCGTGGATAGCGCTCGGTATATAAGTAGTGAGAGCCTTTGGTATGCAGAATAACCAGATGTTTGCCCTGAGGATGGCGCTCAATGGAATCTTTCAGCTCGCTGACCAGCGCCATATCATCAATCGGCTTGCCGACGTTGCGCTTCTCTGACTGAATGGTTTCCCGCAGCGCGTAATCATCCGCCAGCACTTTATTGTAGAACCAGGCTTCACTCTGCATAGAGAAGAGTTCCGAGGAGAAGCCCTGCTTTTTCAGCACCGAGAAAACGTTCATCTCTTTTAACGTGCGCTGCGGCGCTTCAGAGGCGCCCCCTTCTCTGACAAACATGCAGCGCAGCGAGAGCTTGGTGGAGGTATCACAGGAGTAGCCCTGCAGTGCAGCCAGATTGGGTTCTTTATCCAGGTTTGGCGTGTTGTCACGATCGTAGCCGTAGAGGCCCATATGATCGCGGCGCGCGCTTTCACCAATCACAAAGACGACATAGAGATCGTTGACATCCTTGGGTGGCGTATAGGTAAAGTGCGCTGCCGGGTCAAACAGATTGCGGCTGTCCTCAGCCTGGCTCCAGCTGCTGTAGGCAAGCAGCCCCATGCCGGAAAGCCAGTTAGAGGGAGAATAGGTTCCTGCCACCACGCCGCCGTAGCTGGCCATCATCCGGTTATGCTGTTTGTCCAGCTTGTCCTGATGCTTGCCCATTACCTTCAGCGGCAGGAAGCAGCAGAGCGCGGCGGCCAGCATGATGCCGCCGCGGCGCAGGAAAGCGAAGCCATTTTTACGCCGGATAGCCGCTTCGGGCATCGGGGCAAGCCACAGTACCAGCAGCGGCAGCAGGCTCACCAACACCGTCCACAGGGTAAAATGCCAGCCGACTGACTCTCTGGAGAGATCAAGACTATCGGTCGCCATCACTGCCGCGATGATGCCGTAGCCTATATCGACATTGAAGAAGATCATGTAGTAGCTGGCGCAGACCGAAAAGAGGATCAGCAGCGTAACCAGAATTCTGAACAGCCAGCGGCCAGCCATTGAAGCGAGCAGCGTGGTAAACAGAACCAGCATAAAGGCCGCGACAATTTCAATGCCGGTTGAGAGCGCCGCATCATAATGAAGCTGATGAAAGCGACGGAGAAAAATCGGGAAATTAAGCAGGATGCCAATATAGAAAGCAAGAAAACAACAGACCCGTGTCTGGGTCAGAAAATGCAGTTTTTTCATCTGGTTCTTCGTTATTGCCGGTGAATGGCGTGCCAGCAGCCGAAGG
The DNA here is from genome assembly GCF_030758455.1 of Erwinia pyri. Classification (NCBI taxonomy): domain Bacteria; kingdom Pseudomonadati; phylum Pseudomonadota; class Gammaproteobacteria; order Enterobacterales; family Erwiniaceae; genus Erwinia; species Erwinia pyri. The sequence continues at coordinate 2,119,118 of NZ_CP132353.1, read as the reverse complement.
TTAACGTTCCGGAAACTGCCACAGTAATGCGTAAGCAGAGTGTCAGACAAAGTAAAGATGTGAGAGTTTAGCGAAGCGCTAAAAAGAGGACTGTTATAATGTAACGAAAAGTGTAGACCTACCTCAAGCCCCGACTGGTCCTGCTGGTCGTAACCTTTTCCCTTCCGCTACCCGGCGCGGGAGAGGCCAAAGTTTGATCCCATTCAAAGTTCTGATAAATAAAGCCAAAGCGTCTGCTATGCATCTTTAATGCATAATTATTAGCATTTTAAGCACCCCTTCCGCTGGATCGGGATAAAGGATAACTAATTATTCGCCTGCGCCCCTTCTTATCCCCTCTTAGCGCAAAATTTCACACTTAATTAACGAATTGGAAACGTCTGATTAGTGGTAAATTCTCTCGCGCATAAGTCAGATGCACTGACCCCTCCACGGTTTCGCAGTACATATAACTAATTTAAGAAAGGTTTGTTATGGATAAGCTATCTTACGTTTCAGAAGGCAGCACAACGGCCTGGTCAACTTACTTACAGCAGATCGACCGCGTGGCGCCCTACCTGGGCGATCTGACCCGCTGGATCGATACTCTTCGTCATCCTAAACGTGCGTTGATAGTGGATATTCCGCTGCAGATGGACGACGGCTCTATTCGCCACTTTGAAGGTTTTCGCGTACAGCACAACCTCTCTCGCGGCCCGGGTAAAGGGGGGGTTCGCTATCATCCTAATGTCGATCTGAATGAGGTGATGGCGCTCTCTGCGTGGATGACCATCAAATGCGCAGCGGTTAATCTGCCTTACGGTGGCGCGAAGGGAGGCATACGTGTCGATCCGTTCAAACTGTCGGAAGGTGAGCTGGAACGTCTGACCCGCCGCTATACCAGCGAAATCGGACTGATTATCGGCCCGCAGAAGGATATTCCCGCCCCGGATGTTGGCACCAATGCCAAAGTCATGGCCTGGATGATGGACACCTACTCCATGAACCACGGCACCACCATTACTGGCGTGGTAACCGGCAAGCCGATCCACCTTGGCGGCTCTTTAGGCCGTGAAAAAGCCACCGGGCGCGGCGTCTATATCACTGGCCGTGAAGTGGCCCGCCGCTCAGGCATCGAGATCGAAGGCGCAAAAATCGCCGTTCAGGGTTTTGGTAACGTAGGCAGCGAAGCCGCCCGCCTGTTTGTGGCGGCCGGTGCGCGCGTGGTAGTCATTCAGGACCATTCCGCCACGCTGTTTAACGCAGAAGGCATCGATCTTGCCGCGCTGAGCGAATGGCAGAACAGTAACAAGAATATTGCCGGTTTCCCGGGCGCAAAAGAGATAGCCAGCGAGGATTTCTGGACCACCCAGATGGATATTCTGATCCCTGCCGCACTGGAAGGACAGATCACCCGTGAACGTGCCGAAGTGCTCAGCTGCAAGCTGGTGCTGGAAGGGGCAAACGGCCCAACCTATCCTGATGCGGACGATATGCTGACCTCACGTGGCGTTACCGTGGTGCCGGACGTTATCTGCAACGCAGGCGGGGTAACTGTTAGCTACTTCGAATGGGTGCAGGATATGGCCAGCTTCTTCTGGAGCGAGAGTGAGATTAACGATCGCATGGACAAGATCATGACAGAAGCGATGATCCATGTCTGGGATAAGGCGAGCGAGAAAGCGTGTAGCCTGCGCACGGCAGCTTATATTGTGGCCTGTGAACGTATTCTGATGGCGCGTAAAGATCGCGGTATCTATCCGGGCTAAGCAGTTGGGGCGGATCCTCCGCCCCTCTTTTACCTGATAACGTCTCTACTCGAAATTCACCCAGCCCGATCCCTGCTCTGCTGAGCGAACGCAGTTTTCCACCCAGCGTACTCCGTCCAGCCCTGCCTCAATTCCCGGATAGACCATTGCCGCCAGCGCCGCTTCGTCACCGCGCGTTCTGGCATCAATAGCGACGGCCAGCTTCAGATAGATATTGGCCCAGGATTCCGTTAACCCTTCGGTGTGCAGCGCGCCCAACCGGTCGTCTGCCAGCGCTGATTCATCCAGATAAGGCATCCCATGATGCATAACCTGCCCTGGTTGCCCCTGTACCTCATAAACGAGCTCATTGGGCTGGTAATCGCCCCATTGCAGACTGGCTTCAGACCCTATCACGCGGATGAACTGGCTGTTCATCGATCCGGCGTTGATGGCGGAAGTCCACAAGCGTCCTACCGCGCCGCCGTGATAATGCATCAACACCATTGCGTTATCTTCCAGCGGCGCCCGGGAGGGAATAAAGCTCTGACGATCGCAGAGCAGCGACTTCAGCTTCAGCTCCGGCAAAACCAGTTGGGAAATATAGAAGGTATGGGTTGAGAGATCGCCCAGCACAAAACTTGGCCCCGCTATGTTGGGATCAACTCGCCATTTCTGAGCCTCGGAGAATTTATCGGCGCTGTCGCTGGCGCTGAAGCCGTGGGTATATTGCATCTCTACCATACGCACTTCGCCAATGTCGCCGTTAGCGATCATATGACGCATCTGCAGCAGCATCTGGTGGCCTGAGTAACCGTAAGTCACCCCCACTATCAGCCCCTTTTCTGAAGCCAGCTGCTTTATTTCGCGGACCTCTGCGCTGGTGAAAAACAGCGGCTTTTCACAAATAACATGCAGCCCGGCATTCAGCGCGGCTTTGGTTATCTCGTAATGGGTGCCATTGGGGGTGGCAATGGTAACAACTTCGATGCCGTCAGAGCGCGCAGCCTCTTCAGCAAACATCTGCACATAGCTCTCATAGCAACGATTCGCCTCCACACCGATATTGACCCCGAACTCTCTGCCACGCGCGGCATCAATATCAAAAGCTCCCGCTACCAGCTGATAGGCGGTGTTATCGCGTAATGCGCCGCAGCGATGTTTATAGCCCACCTGACTTAACCGACCACCGCCTACCATCGCCCAGCGTAGTGGACGGGCAATTTTCTTTTCTCCATTCAGCATAACCACCTCTTTTGTAGGGTTTTCAGAGTTGTTGCCTGTTTTTTATGTTTTGCACCCGGTTGCAAAATAGCGAATGCAACCGGGTGCAATTTAATCAACCAACGGCTGCACTTTCGGTGAGGCTGTATAAAAAGTAAATCATCATCAGGGAATATCGCCGGGCGGATCACAGGAACAGATTATTTTGCACCCGGTTGCAACATGCGGATCGGATTGTGCATTACACTGGCTTTTCTCACTCCAGATAGCGATAACCATGAACGAAAAAGCCTCTGCCAACCGCCCTGTTCTACGCAAAATAACCGCCAGCGATGTTGCCAGACGAGCGGGAGTATCCAAATGGACTGTCTCCAGAGCCTTTACTGATGGCGCTTCTATTTCAGAACAGGCGTTGGCTCGCGTCCAGCTGGCGGCCAAAGAGCTGGGATATCGGCCTAATCTGCTGGCACGCAGCCTGTCGAAGAAAAGCTCACGCCTGATTGGTGTGGTGGTGGATGAGATGCTTAACCCTAACCTGCTGACGTTGCTGGATCAGGTTACACAGCAGCTTCAGCTGCGGGGTTACATGGCGCTGTTGCTGAACATCAGCGCGCAGCAGAGTGAAGAAGCGGTGCTGAAGCTTGCCGATCAGCTGCAGGTGGATGGTCTGCTGTTTTTAGGCACGCTGCTGAGTGACGACCTGATCGCGCTGGCGCAGGATATTCACCGCATCCCTCTGGTTCAGCTCTGTCGCAATGATGACAACCCCTATATTCAGGTCATAAATACTGATGGCTATCGGGCAGGCGGTCAGGCTGCTGATCTCCTTTATCAACAGGGATATCAGCGATTTGGCTATATGAAGGGGCCTGATACGGAATCGACGCAGCTGTTGCGGTATGAAGGCTATCGCGACAGGCTGAAAGAGCTTGGCGTGGAGGAGCAAAGCATCCTGTTGTTAAAGGCCAATCACTATAACCGCATCAGCGGCTATACCGCCTTTGAGCAACACCTGCAGACCACCCTCCCCGGGCGGTGGGTGGATGCGCTTTTTTGTGAAAATGATATCCTGGCGATCGGGGTGACAGATGCGCGGGAAAGCTTAGCCTCGCACCATCATCTGGGAATTGTCGGCTATGACGATATCGAACTGGCTTCATCTGCCCGTTATCAACTGACCACTTTTGCCCAGCCGCTGAATGCCATGATGCAGGATGCTCTTCTTCGGCTGACAGGGAGCGATCGCGCGCAGCCTGATTTTCAGCATCAGGATCGGCTGCTGGTAAGGCGCTCTCATCTCAGAAGCGCTTTTGGTGATGAACAACAACAGTAAGGAAATGCAATGTATTCAATCGCTAATGCCCCCTGCAGCTGGGGAGTGGATGATCCGAAAAACCCGTTTTTACCTCCATGGCAACAGGTGCTGAGCGAAGCGCAGGAAGCTGGCTACCCAGGCATTGAGCTGGGACCCTGGGGCTATCTCCCTGCTGACCCGGCTGCGCTTAAACAAGCGCTTGAAAGCCATAACCTGTCGCTGGTTGCCGGAACGATTTTTGACGATCTGGTTTCAGAAGCAAACTTCGAAAATTTGCGTGAAATGGCGCACAACATTTGTGCAACTCTGCAGAAGGTGCCGGTCAGTCACGCGCAAAGTGCGGTTCCCCCACCCTATCTGGTGATCATCGACTTTGGCGATGCAGAGCGGGCTAGGTCTGCAGGCCAGCCTGCCCGGGCCAGACGTCTGCCCGAGGCGGAGTGGCAGCAGATGGTTTCTCATATCCGCGCACTGAGCGCTATCGCCCGTGAATATAACGTGCGCCCGGTGATCCATCCTCATGCAGGCGGGTTTATTGAGTTTGGCGATGAGATTGATCGTATCGCGACAGCTATCCCGGCCAGCGAGGCGGGGTTTTGTCTTGATACCGGCCACCTCTATTATGCCGGGCTGGATCCGGTTTGCTGGCTGAGAAAATATGCCGATCGCATTGATTATCTTCATTTCAAAGATGTGAACCGAACTCTCTTTGAGGCGGCCATCGCTCAGCAGCAGGATTTCTTTAAAGCGTGCGCGGCAGGAGTGATGTGCCCGCTTGGCACCGGCGACGTAGACTATCCAGCTGTGCGGGCGTTGCTTGCCGAACTGAACTGGCAGGGCTGGATAACCATTGAGCAGGAGCGCGATCCCCGTGACGTTGCCGGCAGTCTGAAAGACGTGACTGCCAGCCTGCACTATTTACGCAACCTTGGTTTCTGATCGGCCTTAAGGCGGGGTTCTACTCTGCCTGAGCCGCCGCTTCGGCAGCCTCATACTGAGCTTTAAATATCTCGTTCTCTTCGGTCAGGCGGATAGCCGCTTCGATCATCTCATTTTGCACTAAGGTGGTTGACCCGTTGCTGGTGCGCCAGTGGATATAGAGCACAGTTAACGCGGCAACCTGCAGCATGTCGTTTTCACGTCCGGTGCCTTCAAAACCATATTCTTCATCTGACCAGCGGTAAATATCGGCTACAAACGGCATGCCGCCGTTGTCATCCAGCGCGGGCAGCGTCTCAAACAGCGCCAGCATCTCTGGTGTGGCCACATAACTCTGACGCCCTACGGCATCCAACTGCTTGCCGCGTGCCCGCGCATTATTAGCCTGTCTGGCCTTTACTTTGGCGCGCTTAGCTCGTTTATCTTGTTTACTGCTCACCGGTCATCCCCTGCGATAAAAAGAGCGCAATCATAGCAGAGCGATCCCCGGAAATCAGCGTTATGCGGCACATCAGAAAATCGTTTCAATCGCGGCCTGAAGGGTGACCTGAGGGCCAGTCAGGACCGCGAGCGTACTGTTGATATATTTTTCCGCGCCCGCCATTGAAGATTGCGCCAGCACAATGCAGCCCAGCGAACACTCCGGACGTTGCTGGATGTAGTGTGCAATCTCACGATGATAGCCTTCAATATCCCCACTGTTAAACGATGCCCAGGCACGGGGTATCAGCTCGACGGCCAGCCGGTCACCAGGGATAAAGGCCTGGAACAGATGCGTGGTACTTTCCAGCGTACTGTGTGCGGTGCAGAGCACCAGGATGGAACCCTGGTAGCGTGACGCCACTTTTGCCAGCGTGGTATCCAGGCGCAGCACAGGCTTGCTGAACTGCTTTGCGTCGCAGGCGGCAATTCCCAGCGTTGTGCAGGTCACTATCACCACGTCGGCATATTCACACAGCTCGGCAATGGCCACTCGCGTGGCCTCAGCGATCTCTGGCGTAACTTCATTGGCTTCTGCTGCACGATCGAGCAGCTCGCTCTCCACCCGGTGCAGCAGCTGAATATCAGCATAATCGAGCGCCCGAAGCGCCTCTTCAAAAACAGCGATATTACTTCTTGCAGCATGAAGACAGGCAACAGTGGCCATAGCGGCGTCCTTTAAGGGGGTATTCTGCTACTGTGACAAATAACCCGCACTTTGCCAACCCACGACGCTGCTGAATTGCAGTCGTTTCACTATTAGCTCACTTTTATGGTGCAATGCATCACTGTAATGCAGGGAAATAGTGAAACCATTGTTTCACGCACCTGAAAATGCCTGCATTAAGCGCTCTCCCACGTCATAAGAATCTGGTATGGAAATTGCTTAATAGTTCTTATGAACGAAAGGAGAAGCAGATGAAAGCAATAGTGATTGGCGCAGGTATCGGCGGCATGTGTACAGCCATCGCGCTGCAGCGTGTCGGGATTGAAACGGAAGTTTTTGAAGCCGTTAAAGAGATCAGGCCGGTGGGCGCTGCGATCTCCATCTGGCCGAATGGCGTGAAATGCCTTAACTTTCTGGGCATGAAGGAGCCGCTGCGTAAGCTGGGTGGGCCAATGCACGCCATGGCCTATAACGATTTCCAGACGGGCAGCAAGCTGACTCAGTTTAGTCTTGATCCGCTGGTGCAGGATTCTGGCGAGCGTCCCTATCCGGTAGCGCGGGCAGAATTGCAGGCGATGCTGCTGGAGACCTATGGTCGTGAAAAAGTCCACTTTGGTAAACGTGTCTCTGAAGTTGAACAGCATGAAAACGGCGTAACGGCGCGCTTTGAAGATGGCAGTGAAGCCCGGGGTGACCTGCTTATCGCCTGTGACGGCACCCATTCTGTGGTGCGAAAATATGTGCTGGGCCGCACGGTAGAGCGCCGCTACGCCGGTTATGTCAACTGGAACGGCCTGGTAGAGATCGATGAGAGCATCGCCCCCGCGCAGCAGTGGACCACCTTTGTTGGCGAAGGCAAACGCGTATCGCTGATGCCGGTCGCGAACAATCGCTTCTATTTCTTCTTTGATGTGCCGTTACCTTCCGGCCTGGCAGAAGATCGCAGCAGCCTGCGCGAAGATTTAACCCGCTATTTCAGCGGCTGGGCCGCGCCGGTACAGAAGCTGATTGCGCAGATCAATCCCGCCACCACTAACCGAGTGGAGATCCATGATATCGATCCTTTCCCGGAGCTGGTTAAAGGGCGCGTGGCGTTGCTGGGCGATGCCGCACACAGCACCACGCCCGATATTGGCCAGGGCGGTTGCGCTGCGATGGAGGATGCGGTGGTGCTTGCTACCCTGCTGCAGACCAATTCGCTGGGGATTGAAGATGCGCTGATCCGCTATCAGTACAAGCGTGCTGAGCGGGTAAAAGATCTGGTGCTGAAGGCGCGTAAGCGCTGCGATGTGACGCACGGCAAAGAGAAGGCGGTCACCCAGCAGTGGTATGAAGATCTGAAAACAGAAACCGGTGAACGCATCATTAAAGGCATGTGCGACACCATTCAGGGTGGCCCGCTGGCCTGACTATCCGGGGCGGCTTTCCCGCCCCGTTTCCCCGTGGCTTAAGAGCCTGGCAGCTTCAGGCAGCATAAAGCCCTCTCTGGCGCAGAGTCATTCACTCTCTGCGCCAGAGCATTCTGCCGGGATCTTTTTACTCCTCCTTCAAACCGCGGTTAATCAGCATCGGTTCAATAACCGGATCGCGCCCGCGCCAGCTGGCGTAAAGCTGCTTAAGATCCTGGCTGTTGCCCCGTGAAAGGATTTTTTCCCGGAAAAGCTGACCATTCTTACGGTTCAGTCCCCCCTGCTCGTTGAACCATTCGAAGCCATCATCAGCCAGCATCTGCGTCCAGATATAAGCGTAATAGCCTGCCGCATAGCCCCCGCCCCAGATGTGCTGGAAATAGCTTGAACGGTAGCGCGGCGGCACCTGCGGCAACAGAATGTTGTCGGCTGCAAGCGCCGCTTTTTCAAACTGCGCCACATCCTGTTTTTCTGCCTCCGCAGAAAGCGTATGCCAGTGCTGATCCAGCAACGCCGCGGCCAGCAGCTCGGTCATGTCGTACCCTTTGTTGAACTTGCTGGCATTAACGATTTTATCGCGCAGAGCCTGAGGCATCAGCTCGCCGGTGGCATAGTGCCGCGCATAATGCCGAAACACCTGCTCGTTACTGGCCCAGTGTTCATTGAGCTGCGAAGGGAATTCGACGAAATCTCGTGGTGTGTTGGTGCCTGAAAGCGTCGGATAACACTGTTCAGCAAACAGCCCGTGCAGCGTATGGCCAAATTCGTGGAACAGAGTGATCACATCATCCCAGGAGATCAGCGCTGGTTTGCCCTCGGCTGGTTTGGTGTAGTTACAAACGTTGTAGATAACCGGATGCGTCCCCAGCAATTTAGACTGGTCAACGAAATTACTCATCCAGGCGCCGCCGCCTTTATTGTCTCGCTTAAAGTAGTCGGTATAGAACAGCGCCATCGGCAGACCGTTGCTGTCGATGATCTCATAAACTGAGACATCCGGGTGCCAGACGGGGATATCCTCGCGGCGGGCAAAAGTAATGCCGAACAGCTGCGTGGCGGCATAGAAGACGCCGTTTACCAGCACGTTAGTGAGTTCAAAATAGGGTTTGATCTGGCTTTCGTCGAGATCGTACTTCTCGCGGCGAACCTGTTCGGCATAGAACAACCAGTCCCACGCCTCAAGCGTAAAACCACCCTGCTGCCGGTCGATAACCTTCTGAATATCTGCCGCTTCTCTGCTGGCACGTGCCGTTGCAGCAGGCACGATAGCGCGCATAAACGCCAGCGCCGCCTCAGGCGTTCTGGCCATCTGGTCCTGAAGCTTCCAGTCGGCAAAGCTGCTGAAGCCCATTAACTTCGCCTGCTGCGCGCGAATAGCGGCAAGCTGTGTCACCAGCCCACGGGTATCGTTCAGATCGTCTTTCTCGCAGCGCTGCCAGGCATGGCTGAAAAGCGCTTCCCGCGTCTGGCGGTTGCTGAGATCCTGCAACACCGGCTGCTGCGTGGTATTTTGCAACGCCAGCAGCCATTGCCCCTCCAGGCCCCGTTCAGCGGCAGCCTGTGCGGCGACGGTGAGTTCGGCGTCGGTAAGCCCAGCCAGCAATGCAGGATCGGTAACGTTCAGGCCGCCCGCTTTGGTACCCGCCAGCAAACGATTGGTGAACTGTGTGCTCAGCGTGGCCGCCTGCTGATTCAGGGCTTTGAGTTCTGTTTTCGCCTCTTCTGTAAGGCTGGCCCCCGCCAGTTGAAACCTCTGCCACGTCACCTCGGTAAGCCGTAAAGCTTCCGGCGAAAGGCCTGCGGCGTTGCGCTTCTCATAGACAGCATTCAGGCGGCGGAAAAGCGCGCTGTTAAGATGGATATCATCATCCAGCGCGGCGAGCAGTGGCGACATCTCTTCGTCCAGCGCCTGCAGCGTGGGATTAGTGTTAGCGGAGGTCATCGCTCCAAACACATTTTCCACCCGACGAAGCATACTTCCACATTTCTCCAACGCCTCAAAAGTATTGGCAAAGCTGGGTTCTTCACGATTATCAGCGATAGCCTGCACTTCCCTGCGCTTTTGCGCTATCGCTTCGATCAGCGCCGGACGGTAATGTTCATCCGTTATTTTGTCGAACGGCGGAGCCTGATAGGGCAAGGTACTTGGCTGACTGAACGGATTGGCTTGCATCGGTATTCTCCTTGTCACGGTAGATCTTCAGCATAGGCCGAATGACCGCGCAAGCCAACTGAATCAGGCTGCACGATAAATGCCGGGCCATAAGGTTGTTTTTGAACAATGTTTCCAACGAAATTTTTCAGAATTAAACAAGCGTGGCTGATGGGCTACGAGAAAAAAACGAATATCATCAATACGTACTTTAGTAAAAGCAGACTTCGACGACAAAATTCAAAAAGCCGTGGCGTTAAATCATTTTGCATCGCTCTGATTTTCTGGCTTTCTTTGCCGAAAATAAAAAAGCCATGAAGTTCGACTGCGGATATATGGGTAATTTAAATTATAAAGATTATGACTGTTTCCCCCCTGTTACTTTCGATTTCCTCCAGATACTCAGCCCTATAAAGAATTGGAATTACTCTGTTTTAATAAAATCTATTAATTCGCCCGGTATTTATAAGAAATGTTTTATTTTTGTGGCTGCTTAGCAGTTGCTTTCCGTGGGGCAGCTGTCCCGATCGCCTGAGCGCATCCGCTCGCCCTGAAAAACCATACTCATCACATAAACGATAAGTACCAGACACCTTTTTGTGACAATAGACACAATCTGATTACATCTTCAGGCAGGCGGGAAAGATTATCGTAATAATGGTTTTACTGAATACACTCAAGTTTTACACAGTAAAACAAAAGCATTTTACGCTTATCACGTAAAGCCATGAAAAATTGTGAGGATCATCATGTCTGAGAAAAAGCACACCCCTACTTTCTCTGCCGATATTGAGCAGCAGACCGTCAAGAAGGTGGTCTGGCGCATTTTGCCCTTTCTGATCGTCTGTTATCTGATTGCGATTATCGATCGCGGTAATATCGGTATGGCATCGCTGCAGATGAACGAAGATTTAGGTCTCTCTAAAGCGGTTTTTGGTCTGGCAAGCAGCCTGTTTTTTGTGGGTTATTTTCTGTTTGAAGTGCCCAGCAACCTTGCGATGCAGAAAATTGGTGCCAAAATTTGGATCTCTCGCATCATGGTCTCCTGGGGCATTGTCTCGGTTTGTACTGCTTTCGTCGAAAGTGCCAATATGCTGTATCTGTTACGCTTCTTATTGGGGGCGGCTGAAGCAGGATTCTTTCCTGGCGTTATTCTTTATCTCACTTACTGGATTCCGGGTAAATACCGTGCGCGCGTGATTGCCACCTTTATGGTCGCCATCCCGGCAGCGAATTTTATCGGCTCCCCTATCTCAGGTCTTATTTTGTCATTAGATGGCTGGTACGGCATGCGCGGCTGGCACTGGTTATTTATCCTTGAAGGTATTCCGGCGATTATTCTGGGTATTGCCGCTTTCTTTATGTTGAGCAATCGCCCAGCCAATGCCAGTTGGTTAAACAGCGAACAAAAAGAGTGGCTGAATGCCACGCTTGAGGCGGAAAACGCTAAAAAGAAAGCAATCGGTCATATCTCTTTATGGCAGTTGCTACGTCATAAACATATCTGGGTGATGGCGCTGATTTATGCAGGCGCCTCAGCGGCGGGTTCAACGCTGAGCGTCTGGTCTCCGCAACTGCTTAAATCATTCGGCCTGGATAACGTCACAACAGGGCTGGTGAATGCAATTCCTTACGGCCTGGCTTCTGTGTTGATGATTGTATGGGGCAGAAGTTCTGACCGTAGCGGCGAACGCCGCTGGCACACTGCATTAACGCTGTTTTTAATCGCAGGGGGGCTGCTGTCAGCCTTTATCACCAACAGCCTGACGGGCAGCGTTGTTATTCTGTCGCTGGTGTTAATAGGCGCCTATTCGATGAAAGGTCCTTTCTGGGCGCTGGCATCTGGCTGGATGTCTTCCACTACCGCTGCCGCAGGTCTTGCAGCCATTGGCGCAATGGCTAACCTGATTGGGGGTGGCGTGATGGTTAACGTCTACGGCATCATCAACCAGGCCACCGGCAGCCATACCCTTGCCATGGTACCGCTGGCTATCCTGTGTGGTATTGGTGGCATCGCAGTGCTCATCATGGGCCGTAAAAAAGAGGTGAAAATCGAAGTTGAACATAGCCCTTCCCCGGTGAGCAAATAACTTAACGAAGCCTGCAGGCTCTTATCTTAGCGCCTGCAGGAAACTTCTCTTATCTTTCTCTCTCAACCGTAATTAAAAGGGCATGATGGCGGCTGTAAGGGGCTGACATTATAAGAGAAGTTGCGCGAAGCGGCTGGAGAGAATAAGGAAAGAACCTAATAACTGTGACCAGAATGTCAGCACGTTTTTACCGTGCTGACATTAATTCATCAGAGAGTGCGATAAGGATCTTTTACAAAGGCAATGGCGATTGCCCCTGTTAACAACACAGCAGAAACGGCCAGCAGCGGCCACATAAAACCTTCCGTCATTTGTTTAATATAGCCAATCAGCGAAGGGCCAAAAAAGCCGCCCAGATTCCCAATTGAGACAATCATCGCCAGACCGCCTGCAGCGGCGCTTCCCGTCAGAAACCCGGAAGGCAGCGCCCAAAATGACGCCTGGAAAGAGAGAATGCCGCTCACCGTAAAGCAAAGTGCGATCATTTTTAATACCGGCTCATCCACGACCGCGCTACACGCAAGGGCAATTGACGCAATCGCTAATGCACCACCGATCCACGCAATACGGTTTTTAGCGCGATTAGCGCGTTGTGCCCACAGCAGCATACTTACCGCACCACAGATATAAGGAATAGCGGTAAGGAAACCGGTTTGAGTATGGCTGACCCCAAGCTGTTTTATTATTTGCGGCATCCAGAGACCAACGCCAATTGAACCGACAATCCCACAGAAGTTAATAAACGCCAGCAGATAAAGCAGCGGGTTTTTCAGGGCATCCCGCAGGCTGGATCCATGCGAGGCCGCAATCTTGTTCTGCTCTGTATCCAGGCGTCTTCTCAGTGACTCTTTCTCACTGTCATTAAGCCAGCTGGCTTTTTCTGGCTTATCGCTAAGGAAAAAGAGGCACATGATGCCCAGTATTACCGCTGGCACCCCTTCAATCAGCAACAGCCACTGCCAGTTGCGAATGTGTTCGTGGTGCGTTATCTGCATCAGTGCGCCAGAGATGGGCGCGCCTATAATATTGGCGACAGGAATGCCGACTAAAAATGCCGCCGTGATTTTGGCGCGCCAGGTTCCGGGAAACCAGTAGGTAAAAAAGAGATAGATGCCAGGCGTAAATCCGGCTTCCGCAACGCCCAGCAGGAAACGCGCGAAGGCAAAACTGACCGGGCCGGTAACAAAGGCCGTCGCCATGGAAATAATGCCCCATGAGATCATGATGCGGGCTATCCAGATACGCGCGCCGACTTTTTGCATGATCAGGTTACTGGGGATTTCAAACAGGAAGTAACCGATAAAGAACATCCCGGCACCAAAGCCAAATTGCTCCGCGGTTATACCTAAATCACTGTTCATGCCTAATGCGGCGAAACTGACATTAGTCCGGTCCAGATAACTCACGACATAACAGATAAAAATGAACGGCAATATCCGCTTAAAGGCTTTCTTAGCGGCGGCTTCACTGAGAGTGAAATCCTGCCTGTTCATCGTATCAGCCACACCGGGTGGGTCCGGCAGTTGCACCATATTATTTTCAGTAGAAGTCTGCAGGGTCATGACGATCTCCAGCGCGTCCGGAAGACGCAACTTTATTATCGAGGGTTGAAGACGGATGGGATGGGAAGGGATTTACCGGGTGTTGACAGAGTGCTGGTCAAAATAGCGCCCGAAACGGACTCGGTTACGAACAGCTCGCACAGATTATTGCCGCCATAGCAGAGGTTGGTGGTCGATCTCCCCAGCGGACTAACAAGGATTTCCACCGGTTCGGCCAGGTCATTCAAGTGCCAGATGCGTCCCAGGCCTGGATTAGCGATCAGTAATTCGCCTTCGGCATTGACGGTAATCCCATCGGGACCGCTTGGGCCATGTGAGGAAAAAAACTGCCCTACTTTGCTCACTGACCCATCCTGCTGTAACGGGCAACGCCAGATAGCATTACCGCGCGTCATGGCAACATAGAGAATTTTTTCATCTGGCGATAAGACCAGCCCATTCGGGCTTGGGCAGTTATCCAGCAATAAATCTAACTTACCGCGGGGTGACAAGCGGTAAACGCGGCCAGTTGGGTCATGTAATCCAGTCTGACCCTGATCCGTAAAAAAGAGATTGCCCTTGCTATCCGTCGTCAAATCATTGACGCCGCGAAAGCTTTCGCTATTACGGCGCGCCAGCAGCGGAGTGACCGTCCGCTCTTTCAATGAAAGTTTTAGTAATCCATTGCGGTAATCGGTAATTATCAGCGTCTCTTCCGCAACCAGCTTCATACCGTTTGGCTCGCCTTCATACTGGACAATCAGTTCCCAGTTGCCCTGCATATCCACTTTGAAAATGCGTCCATAGGGAATGTCCGTCACGTACAGGCAACCCGAAGGGTGCCATACCGGCCCCTCCAGAAATGAGTCCACCGCCTCTCCGCCCCGGTTAGCCAGAGACCAGGGATTGTTTTTATCGGGCTGACGAAACCGATCGGGAAGCCGACTGAATAGCGTCATTTCGCGTAGCGTTGGTTGAGTGAGAAAGGTCATGGCTGAGCATCCTGACTATTAAAGGATTCTGCCAACACTTTCAGAACGTTACTTGCCGCAGCCGTGCCCATTTTCACGTAGGAATTGTCACTTACGCCGCCAATATGGGGTGACAGGATGACATTATCGATGGACTGCCAGAGATGCGGTGCAGTGAGGGGTTCTGTAGCAAAGCTGTCCAACGCAGCCCAGCTGAGAGTGCCGTCAGCCAGGGCAGCTAACAGCGCCCGATCGTCAATCAGGCCACCGCGTGCAGTATTGACTAAAATCCCCCCTTTTTTACACAGTGCCAGCGTTTCACTGTTGAGCATATGTTTTGTCTGCTCGGTGAGCGGACAGTGTAAGGAAATGACATCTGCCTGTTGCAGCAAGGCCTCAAGCGAGGAAGACTCGCACTGGTCGGGAAAAGTTTTGGCAAAGGGATCATAGGCAATCACTTTCATTCCGAACGCTGTGCCAATGCGGGCCACGCGTCCGCCAATGGCGCCAAGCCCGATTAAACCCAGCATTCTGCCCTCAAGCTCAACAGACTTATGGGTCGATTTGTCCCAATATCCCTCACGCATACGGCGATCGAGCGGAAGCACCGCCTTGGCGCAGGCTAATATCATCGCCCAGGCATGTTCTGCCACCGCCGCCGCATTAGCTCCGGGCGCGGACTGGACGCTAATATGGCGCTCAGCGGCAGCTCTTTGATCGATAACATCAATGCCGCTGCCGTGTTTGGAAATCACCCGCAGGCGAGGTGCTGCATCCATAATGCGGGCGTTGACTTTTCCGTAACGAACGATAATCGCCACAGGGTCATGCTGCTGGCACAGCTGACATAAATCCTCTTCGCTGGGTTGTTTGCCTGCGTAAATAATCTCAAAATCTTTCAGCAGGTTCAGCGCTTCCTGCGCCAAATCGCTGCCGGTCACTAAAATCACTGGATGAGAAGTTGTCATTAGAGATCCTCTCCTTCGACCAGCATGCCAGCGGTAAGCAGGGTCTTTTCTAACCACGGGGCGCGGACATCGCCATCACGAATGGCCGCAATACGCCGGGTTTCGGCATCCAGCTTTTTCTTCGCCAGTTCCAGCAGAGCAGGCACGGCTTCACGCGGCAGTACCACCACGCCATCAACATCACCGATGATCAGATCGCCAGGCTGGATCGCCGCACCAGCAACGGAGACAGGATAGTTAACGCGTCCCGCCACAGATTTTGTCGGGCCACAAGGATTCAGGCCCGCCGAGAAGACCGGGAAGCCGTTTTCACACAGAGCGTCGGCGTCACGTACTGCCCCATCGATAATGATGCCTGCAATACCTGATGCTTCTGCCTGTGTGGACATGATCTCGCCAATCAGGGCGCAACTGATATCACCTTTGCCGTCAACCACGATGACATCGCCGGGCTGAGCAATAGCGAGCGCCGCATGAATCGCCAGGTTATCTCCGGGCCGGACCTCAACGGTGATTGCAGGGCCGGCAACTTTCATAGTGGGAGCGACCGGTTTTATGCGGCCGTGCAGCGTACCGCGACGCCCCGCTACATCCGCCAGAATCGCGGCCTGGTATTCCGCAGCTTGTTTTACCAGTTCCGGAGCAATACGGATAATGTCGCGTCTGATGAAGTTATTATCTGAATGTGGCATAAATGACCTCTGTATTGTTTTACCTGGTACAACTATGGTGTACGATATAAAATTACTATAAGGGGTATTTCAGGTCATGCCAGCATTAAGCGTGCCTTTGTAATGTAAATAAGATGTGAATCACAAATTGCACGGTAAACTCTCTATCGTTGCAAACAGGAGAAGATACTGATGGGTAATGAAGGCGTAATTGCCGTAGAAAAAGCGCTGGCGTTACTGGATTGTTTCAAGCCAGGCGAAGAATCGTTAACGCTCACCGCGCTTGCTCAACTTTCGGGTTACCATAAAACGACGGTCTATCGTCTTATGAACTCACTTGAACGCATGAACTACGTTATCAGGCGCGACAACGGAGTCTACACACTGGGTCCGAGACTGCTTTATCTGGGTAAGCTTTATGAACAGTCCTTTCATCTGGCCAGTATTGTTCAGCCTGAACTCCATGCGCTGGCTACTGCAACGGGCGAAAGCGCCACATGGTATGTGATTGAAAACGGTCAAAGGCTTTGCCTGTTCAGAGCTGAGCCATCAGAAGGGCTACGGGAAACACGTTTACCCGGGACATTTTTGCCGCTGGACAATTCAGCAATTGGACAGGTGCTTCGCTATTGGGGGCTTAACGAACCGCTGTTCGCCTCCGCCCCAGAGTTGCCGCTTTTCACTTCCGGAATACGCGATCCGCATATTGCCGCTTTCTCGCTACCGGTATTTGGCGAGGGTAACAAACTGCTTGCGGCTCTGGCATTAACCGGCCCTTCATCACGTTTAACACAGTCGATGCGTACCAGTGGTACAGGTAAATTAATGAAAGATACGGCCTACCTCCTTTCCCTTAAATTAGGCGCACCTAAAATTAAGTGTGAGGATTTTTATAAAACATAACGGGCATAAGCAGACCTCAGGGTGTGAAGCACAAAATATTCTACGTTAGCCGTCATACCCTAATAGCTAAGCGATTCGTTTATATCTGTAAATCCCAACGTTTAAGACAAGCTTTAACATCCTGAGGAGACATCAGCAGCAGCTTTGGAAGATTGACGCGATTGTACAACATCTTGTGGCGCAGACGGTTTTGAGGAGCCACTAAAGTAATGTATTTAATCATCTCCCAGGTAATATTTTCCCGACCTGCTCTGAGACCGCCAATCCTGGGAGAAGATGAGTAGCATCTGCGAATGTATCGCAGCAGGCCCAGCGTTACCGGCACATCCAGCAGGATCATTCCCGTAGCCCGGGCGAGTCGCTCCTCTATGCATTTCGTATAGTTACCCTCCATGATCCATTGTTCCTGGCTGACAGCATTGCTATGTAAGCGAAAGAATTCTGACTGGTCACGGGGGATCCAGTTGGTGTCAGGAAGGTGATAAAGCTGATCGAGATGAACCACTGGCAACGCCCTCTTGCGAGAAATAGCGTCAGCCAGCGTTGATTTTCCGCTGTTTGAAGGGCCCATAATAGCTATACGTGGACCAAGTTCTTCTAATGAAACGGGTGTGTACACAAAAACTCCCTCTGATAAATCCCTGTCAGGGCTTTAACAATACAACGAAGCTGAAAATGCGCAGGAAGATTGTTAAATACAAACCAGGCGGCCTTAAATCAAGATTTTTATTGGCGCATCCTATCACACCAATAGTTAGCAAGTTAATAGTAACCAGGGGTATAATATTTTCATCGGAGGCGTACAGCCTCCTCACCATACAAATGAAGGATTATGACCATGAAAACCATGAAAACTCTGTCACTTGCTGCTGTAGCCGCTCTCTCGCTGATCTCATTTGGTAGTTTCGCCCAGAGCGTTTCCGCTACCGCCTCAACGCTGGACGGTGCTGAAGCCAAAATCGCCGCACAGGCACAACAGCACGGCGACCAGTACAAAATCACCAGCGCCTATACCAATAACGGTGTGTACATGACTGCAGAGCTGTACAAATAACGGTTAGTTTTAAGACAGTACCTGAAAAGGCCGCCCACTGGGCGGCCTTTTTTGTTTAGTATTAACGAATTACTTAGCTTTAACAGCAGCGCGTTGACAGGTTGCGATTATTTCACCCGCTACCCCTACGGCAATCTCCGCAGGCAGGCTGACGATTTAAATGCCGGTTAACATTGGCCTGGCTGTTTGCCAGGTCAGGTTTCTCCCTGAACACAATTGCGTCCGCTGCGCTTTGCTTCGTAAAGCGCCTTGTCCGCCCTTTCCTTCAGCCGCTCCGCTTCCCCCTCCTGACCATCGGAAATTATCGTACAGTATCCGGCACTGATGGTGACGACCTGGCCGGGAAGCTCCGTGGTGGTGTGAGCAATGCCTGCCTCCCTGACACTCTTGACGGCCAGCTCGGCCATCAGTCTGGCATCAGGTGCGCTGGTAAAGGGGAGAATAATGGCAAATTCTTCGCCGCCGTAGCGCGCCACCAAATCAGCATGACGGTGCGTGACCCCCTTCAGTAATCCACCGACTCTCTTCAGGCACATGTCGCCCGCCACATGTCCATAGGTGTCGTTATAACGCTTGAAATAATCGATATCTATCATAATCAGCGACAGGGGCTCACCAGATTTTTTGGATCGCAGCTGAGCCTGTTCAAGGACTGCGTCAAACTGCCTGCGGTTGGCCAGGCCGGTCAGGCCGTCAATCAGAGCCAGTGACTGCAACGTATGATTGATGGTAGTCAGCTCATCCCTGACCTGGGTCAGTTCAATCTGATTCCTGACGTTGGCCCTGACCTGCTTCAGCACGAAAATTCCCATGCCCGTTATCATCACCAGCAATACGAGATTAAGCAGAGCATCAGTCATATTCGCAGTCAGCCACTCCTTCCATATTCTGTCACGCTCATAACCGGCTGTGACGATCAGCGGATACTGCTGAAGACGGGCGTAGCCGTAAATACGGTCAATACCGTCCAGCGCCGAGCGCCACGTTGCGCTGCCACTGTCAGAGGCTTTAAGTGCAGTCCTGAACAGCGGGCTGGCAGAAAGACTCTGGTTGATGACCGAATCCGGCATGGGGCGGATATAGAGCACAGTAGTATCGGCCAGAATAAGGCCCAGTACGTCGCGGTCACCCAGCGTATAATAACTGTAGTACTGCCTGAAATAGTCGACCTTCACCGTGGCCAGCGCAACACCGGCAAAGTTACCTGCTTCGTCGTTCAGCCGCACGGAGACCGGAATGACCAGGTCACCCGTAGAGCGGCTGCGGATGACGTGACTGACAAGTACTTCCGTACCGGTGTGAGTGCGGTGCCAGATAAAGTAATCCCGATCCGCATTGCTGGCCTTAGCCGGAACATAGTTCCCCGACGTGGCAACCCAGTTACCCTTCACATCGTAGATAAAGAGGCCGTGCAGCTGGGGAAGTTTACCGTGCTGCTCCCTGATCTGGCGGGTAAAAGCGGGCGTGGCGGCATAACTTATCCCGTTCTGTCTGAGCTGCCTGACTGCATCAGCCAGCGTGATGTCTACCTGAAGAAAGGCATCCCCTGCCTGCTTCGCCAGCGAGACGGAGAGGTTACGGGCATCATCCTCACGCTCTGCCAACCTGTGTTGCCAGCCATTCCAGAGTGACCAGGCGTTAGTTCCCGTGACGGCCAGAGCCGTTATAAACAAAAACACCGCCATACTTTTGCCCAGGGCAGTGCGCATCAGCGGAGAGGAGGAGTTGCCTGAATGAGTGTTCAAATGCGGTTTTCCCGTTGCACTATTATACTGAAGCGTAATTTATGAATGGCAGGGTTACAAGTTGAGTGCGTCATTGACTCATCGGCTCTGATGAAAGACGGGGGAGTTACACGGGTCAGCCTTGCTGCCTGACCCTGTACTTTTCCACCCGGAGAGCATGGGCGGAAGCTCATTTTCAGATGCGGAATGTATCCACCATTCCCCGCAGCGCATGTACCTGCTCCGCAAGCGACTGTGAAGCCGTGGTTGACTCTTCCACCAGTGCGGCGTTGCTCTGGGTCACGCCATCCATCTGGCCAACGGCCACGGTAACCTGAGAAATGCCCTGCATCTGTTCGTTTGACGCCAGCGCAATTTCATCCATCGCCCCGGCCAGATCGCTGACTCGCGCCACCACACACAAGATATTTTCCGCCGTGCTTTCGGCTACCGTCACACCCTCATTTACCCGCATGGTTGTCGCCTCAATCAGCCCCTTAATGTCCCTGGCTGCCGTTGCACTGCGCTGTGCCAGAGTACGCACCTCACTGGCCACTACAGCAAATCCGCGACCCTGCTCACCGGCGCGGGCAGCCTCTACCGCAGCATTGAGAGCAAGAATATTGGTCTGAAACGCAATGCTCTCGATGGTTCCGGTAATCTCTCCGACCTTCGCGGCGCTCAATGAAATATCAGCCATGGTTTTTGTCATTTTGCGCACGTTTTCTTCGCCATCCCTCACCAGCACCGCGGCTTCACGGGCCGAGCCCGCCGTATGACTGGCACCTGCGGTATTGCTTTTCACTGTGGCAGTCAACTGTTCCATGCTGGCGGCAGTCTCCTGAAGCGCCGCGGCCTGCTGCTCGGTTCGGGCTGAAAGCTCGGTATTACCCCGGGCAATTTCATCGGAGGCAAGCGCAACGGATGTTGAGGCCTCTTTAATCTGCTTTACCATCTCTCCGAGTCCGCTCTGCATCCTGGCCAGCGATGCCAGCAGGCTCATGGTGTCGCCATTACGCAGCGTCATGCGTGAGGTCAGGTCTCCTTCAGCGATCGCCGCTGCCATGGCCTGCGCCTGCGCCGGTTCACCGCCCAGTTGACGCATCAGCACCCGCAGGGTCATAAAGCCAATACCCGCTGCGAACAGAACAGAGACGGCAACCAGTACGGCAAGCAAAATAGTGGCATCCAGACTTTCGTTACTGCTCTCTTCCATGGCTCCGCTGGCATTCTGCATCTGTATAGCCGTCATGGCATTAAGTGCATCCTGCAGCGCCCGCTGCGTCGGGCGGGACACATTCAACAGGTAGGGAACCGTCTCCTGCTGCAGGTTCTGAAGCCCGAGCTGAGCCGCCTTTTCAAAGCCAGACATTGCGGGTCCTTCTCTTTCGAGGATTTTACTGAACGCCGCCGTTTCAGCCGGCACCGCATTTCTCTGTATCATCTGCGCCAGCTCTTCGCGGTTATGGATGAAAAGCTGTTTCTGTTTCTGCACTCGCTCCCACTCAGGCTGCATATCCTTCAGATCACTCAGCAGCGCCAGGTTGCGCACCGCAATGGCTAAATCCCGCACGCTGCCGCGCATATCAAGGATGAGCTGATATTTCTTCATCTTGACGTTAACTACGTCGTTCATATCTTCCCGGGCATGGTTCAGGGAATTTATGGCCACCCCGGCACAAAGCGCTAACAGCAACACCATGAGGCCGAAGCCTCCGGCAAGACGGGTCGATACTTTCATAGATGATTTACCACTGTGATTGATTAATATTACTGATATCGGCATGGCGCAGAAAAATTTCAGGTTTTTGGTGAAGAATTTTTCACCAAAATAACCGAATAAGGCACATTACCCGGAGACGGTTCTGTGCGCTCTGGAGCGGGGTAATGTGGAATAACGGCGTGTAGATGACTGCAGAGCTGTACAAATAACGATTAGTTTATAGACAGCACCTGAAAAGGCCGCCCAGTAGGCGGCCTTTTTTGTTTAGTATTAACAATTTACTCAGCTTTAACAGCAGCCCGTTGATAGGTTGCGATTATTTCACCCGCTACCGCCACGGCAATCTCAGCAGGCAATTTGCCGGTGACATCTGCCAGCCCTATCGGGCAACGCAGTCGGTCAAGCTGCTCGCGACTGAAGCCTTTGCCCTCAAGGCGATAGTCAAAACGCTGGCGCTTGGTTGCCGAGCCGATCATGCCGAAATAGTGGAAATCACCCCGCTTAAGAATGGCTTCGCACAGCTCAAAATCACGCGGATGATGGTGAGTCATCACCACGAAGTAACTTGCCGCTGGCATCAGGCTCACCTGATCCACAGGATCTTCCAGACAGCATACGGTAACGTTATCCGGCACATGCGTGAACTGCTCACGCCGTTCATCCACCCAAAAAACGTGACAGGGTAACGTAGAGAGCAGATTAACCAGCGCCTGGCCAACATGCCCGGCACCAAACACCGCAATCTGCGGTTGAACCTGAATCAGCGGTTCAAAAAACACCGTGGTCATTCCGCCGCAGCACTGCCCCAGCCTTGCCCCCAGGTTGAACTGTTCGCTTAGCGGATGGGAATGGCGCTCCGCCAGCATTTTTCTGGCGATAGCGACAGAGTGAAACTCCAGATGCCCGCCGCCGATGGTCAGATATGTTTTGTCCGCCGTGACCACCATTTTGCTGCCGCGATCGCGCGGCACCGAGCCTTTTTCCTCCAGCACGGTCAGCAGAACACATGGCTCACGCTTTTCGCGTAATTTTGCCAGCACGGCTATCCAGTCATCCGATCGCATTCACGCCCTCCTTTCTCAGCCGCTCTGCTCCCCAGAAGACTCTCTCAGGCGTGGCGGGCGCATCCAGCAGAGGATGCTGCTGATACTCACTGACGCTGGAGACCGCGTCCTGCAGGGCGCACCAGGCCGCTATCCCCAGCATAAACGGCGGCTCCCCAACGGCTTTCGAGTGAAATACCGTATCCTTAGGGTTTTTACGATTTTCGACCAGCGTGACCCGCATATCGGCAGGTACATCGCCAATTGCCGGAATTTTGTAGCTGGCCGGTCCGTCGGTCATCAGTCGACCCTGCTCGTTCCACACCAGCTCCTCGCAGGTGAGCCAGCCCACGCCCTGTACAAATCCCCCTTCCACCTGGCCAATATCAATTGCCGGGTTCAGCGAGGCCCCTACATCATGCAGAATATCAGCGCGAAGCAGGCGGTATTCGCCCGTTAAGGTGTCGATAATCACTTCAACGCAGGCGGCGCCAAATGCAAAATAGTAGAAAGGCGTACCGCGTCCCGCCTCGCGATCGTAATGGATGCCAGGCACCTTGTAGTAGCCGGTTGCGGAAAGCGGTACCTGATTCAGCCACGCCATCTGCGCCACGTCCGGGAAGGTAAAGTGCCGATCTTTGACCCGGACAATGCCGTTACTGAAGTTCACCTCATCGCGGGAACAGTGATAGAGATTGCAGAGCATGTCGATCAGACGGTCACGCAGAATTTCAGCGGCATTCTGCGCCGCCTTGCCGTTGAGGTCAGTACCGCTGGAGGCGGCGGTGGGCGAGGTATTAGGCACTTTGCCGGTATCGGTAGCGGTGATTTGGATCTGATCGACATCGATTTGCAGCACTTCAGCGACAATTTGCGCAACTTTGGTGTTCAGCCCCTGGCCCATCTCCGTCCCGCCATGGTTGAGCTGCACCGTGCCGTCGGTATAAATCAGCAGCAGCGCACCCGCCTGATTCAGGAAGCTTGAGGTAAAGGAGATGCCAAATTTTACCGGCGTTAACGCTAATCCCCGCTTCAGATAGGGGCTGCCGGCATTGAATGCGGTAATTTCTTCACGACGTGCCTGATATGAGGCGCTGACCTCCAGCGTTTCTGTCATCTCCTCCAGCAGGTTGTCTTGCACCTGCTGGTGATAATGCGTGATGTTACGCTCATGTTTGCCGTAGTAATTCCGCTTACGCACTTCCAGCGGATCAAGATGCAGTTCGCGGGCGATATGATCCATAATCTGCTCAATGGCGACCATTCCCTGCGGTCCGCCAAAGCCGCGATAGGCGGTGTTGGACGCCAGATTTGTGCGGCAACGATAACCGGTGATCAGTGCATCGCCGAGATAATAGGCGTTGTCCGCGTGGAACATGGCGCGATCGATAATAGAGCCTGAAAGATCAAGCGAATAGCCACAGTTGCCCGCCAGATCGATTTTTACCCCGCAGAACCGTCCCTCCTCATCCACGCCTACGTCATAGCGCACATAAAACGGATGGCGTTTGCCGGTAATGCGCATGTCATCCCGCCGCGCCAGGCGCATTTTTACCGGGCGATTGGTGAGTCTGGCGGCTACGGCGCAAAGGCAGGCCACACCCGCCGCCTGGGTCTCTTTGCCGCCAAAACCGCCCCCCATGCGACGCATATCAATTGTCACTTTGTTCATGGTGATGCCCATCACCGAGGCCACCAGCTTCTGGACTTCCGTGGGATTTTGCGTGGAGGAGAAGACCTGTAAAGAGCGATCTTCACCAGGGATGACCATCGCTATCTGTGTCTCCAGGTAGAAATGCTCCTGCCCGCCGATATGGAATTCCCCCTGCAGGCGATGCACGGCGCGGTCGAGCGCAGCCAGAGCATCACCGCGCTGATGCACGTGAGGCTGCTGCACAAAATGCTGCTTTTCCAGCGCTTCTTTTACGTCCAGCATTGGCGTAAGGATTTCATATTCGATGATGGCGGCTTCCGCTGCAAGACGTGCCGCTTCAGGCGTTTCCGCCGCCACGACCAGGATCACCTGTCCTGCATACTCCACCAGATCTTTAGCCATCAACGGGTCGCCTGGCTCCAGCGGTCCGATATCCAGCTCGCCCGGCACCTGCTGCCAGGTCAGTACCTGCACCACGCCCGGTATGGCGTAGCAAGGCTCTACGTCAAGAGAGAGAATGCGGGCATGGGCATGCTCACTCAGCCTTGGACAGAGGTGCAGCATCCCGGGCAACTCCAGCTTGTCATCGATGTAGAGAGCTTCGCCGGAGACATGTTTTTCCGCACTTTCATGCTTGTTGCTTTTGCCGACGCCGCTCTGGATCCCCTCGCGGTACTGGCTTGCAATCACCTCTTCAGCCACAACAGGTCGATTATGAGACATAGCGTGATACCTCCAGGAGATTGAGTTCGCCAGAACATGAGGCGTGATAGCGGCGCAGCAGGTTTTTTGCGATTTGCAGGCGGTAATCCGCGCTGGCACGGAAATCGCTTAACGGCGTGAAATCTTCAGAGAGCGCCGCGCAGGCCTGCTCGACGCTGGCTGCGGTAAGCGCTCTGCCTTTGAGTTGATTCTCGCACTTTGCTGCGCGTCTGGCTGTTTCAGCCATACCGCCAAAGGCAATACGCGCCTGTGTAACCACACCCGCTTCATCAGTTTCGATCATAAAAGCGGCAAAAACGGCGGAAATATCATCTTCCAGCCGTTTTGAGACTTTCCATGCCTGAAATATTTGTGACGTTGTCACCTTGGGAATGATGATGTTGCGAATAAATTCCCCCTGCCTGAGCGCCGTTTTCCGGTACGCCAGGAAGAATTTCTCCAGCGGCAGGCGACGGAGAGTATCACCCTGCTGCAGTTCCAGCGTCGCATTCAGCGCCAACAGCATCGGCGGCGTGTCGCCGATGGGTGAGCCATTGGCGATGTTCCCGCCCAGCGTGCCCTGATGCCGAATCTGTAACGAGGCAAACCTTTCCAGCATGGCGGAAAAAGCTGGGATCTCATCCGCCAGCAGCTGATAACAGTGATGCAGTGAAGCACCAGCGCCGAGCACAATTTCATGTTTATTAATCTGGCAGACTTTCAGTTCATCAATCTGCTCCAGCGCGATGACCGCCGGCAGCGATTTATATTGCTGCGTAACCTGTAGCGCCAGATCCGTTCCCCCGGCCAGCAATTTCGCTTCAGGATTATCCTTCAGCAGCAGGGATAATTGTGCCACCGTTTTAGGCATAAAGCAGGCCTTGCCGTTGAACGCCAGCGTTTGCAGATCGCCATTTTTCAGCGCGGTAAGACGTCTGGCGGTGACTGCCGCCTGCTGCCGGAAGCTGTCCTCTTGCCGATTTTCACAAGCCTGGCGGGCAGCATCAACAATGGGACGATAGCCTGTACAACGGCAAAGGTTACCGGCCAGCGCCTGCTCCGCCTCTTTATGCTGCCAGCCGCTGCTGTTTTTCTGCAGCGTAAAAAGCGACATAACAAAGCCAGGCGTACAGAATCCGCATTGCGAACCGTGGCAATCCACCATCGCCTGCTGAACCGAATGTAACTTGTCGCCCTGCCTGAGATCTTCCACCGTAATCAGCTGTTTGCCCTGCAGGCTGCTGACAAACGTCAGGCAGCTGTTTGCCGTTTCATAGACCATCTCCCCTTTTTCAACGCGGCCCAGCGTGACCGTGCAGGCTCCGCAGTCGCCAGAGGCACATCCCTCCTTGGTGCCGAAGCGCCGTTGATTCTGGCGCAGATAATTCAGGACGGTGAGATTAGGATCCAGCGCGTGTTCTGTCACCAGCGTCTGATTAAGTAAGAATTGGATCATGCTGCTTTTTCCTCGCTGTGTGATTGCCAGACGCATTCACCGTTAACCCAGGTGGCGGCGATGTTTCGGTCATCGCCCAGTGTCATCAGAACAAACAGTTTTTCCCAGATATCCCGGCTGTTGGCGTAACGCATCTGCTGCAGAGCCGAAACAGCGGGATCCAGCACCACAAAGTCCGCCTCTTTGCCCGCAGCAAAATTGCCGATGCGGTTTTCCAAATTCAGCGCCTTCGCGCCACCGAGCGTGGCGTGGTAAAACGCTTCGCACGCCGCCAGCCTGTAGCGCTGGAGCTGGCCGACTTTGTAAGCTTCGCCCAGCGTTTGCAGCATATTAAAGGTGGTGCCTGCCCCCACGTCGGTGCCGATGCCCATTTTCACCCCTTTGTCCCAGCAGGTTTTCAGGTTGAACAGCCCACTGCCCAGAAACAGGTTAGAGGTAGGGCAAAAAGCGATGGCAGAATCGGTCTGATGCAGGCAGTCCCACTCCTCTTCCTCAAGATGAATGCAGTGGGCAAATACGCTGCGTGGGCCGGTGAGCTGATAGTGATGGTAAACGTCCAGATAGCCCTTATGTTCCGGGAACAGCGATTTAACCCACTCTACCTCCTGTGGGTTTTCGCTGAGGTGGGTGTGTACCCAGGTATCCGGAAACTCCTCCTTTAGCTGACGAACTTTAGAGAGCAGCTCGGGTGAAGAGGTTGGCGCAAAGCGTGGGGTTAACGCATAGCTGAGCCGGCCATGGTTATGCCAGCGTTGGATCAGTTCGCGGGTTTGCCGGTAGCTTTGTTCAGGCGTTTCGGTGAGATAGTCCGGCGCATTGCGGTCCATCATCACTTTTCCGGCGATCAGGCGCATGCCAAGCCGATCGGCGGCGTGGAACAGGGCATCAACGGATTCGGGATGCACGGTGCCAAACACCAGTGCAGTGGTGGTGCCGTTGCTCAGCAACTGATGCAGAAAGAATGCGGACATTTTTGCCGAGTGCTGCGGGCAGTGATACTGACTCTCGACCGGGAAGGTATATTGCTGTAGCCACTCCAGCAGCTGCTCGCCATAGGCGCCAATCATCTCCGTTTGCGGATAGTGGATATGCGTATCGACAAAGCCCGGCACGATGAGCTTACCGCGATAGTCCAGCACGGCGGCCCCTTCAGGCAGCAGACGGCTTCCCTCTTCCCAGGGCTGCAGGGAGACGATCTCTCCGCCGTTCAGCAGCAGTAAACCATCTTCAATATAACGGGCATGCTCGGGCAACTGCTGAGGATTATCCACGACCGCAGTAATATCAAAAAAACTGCCGCGAAGTGCCTGAGTATAGGTAACTGACATAGCGATTCCTGTGGAGAGAGTTTTACTCTCTCGGGTGTTAAATGCAGGTTAAAACCTTTAAATAAGGTAGCAATTGTTATGCCAGTTCAATATGACAATTATTATAGTTAATTATCAGTAAGTTAAATTATTCAGAGCCTGTTTTGTGAGCGCGGCGGCAGGGAAACGTATGCGCAAACGGTTGCTTACGTTAGCAAACGGTTGCATTACGGAAACAATTCTTTCGGTGATGAAAAAGAGCGGCGGCGTGGGAAAATCCTGCACCTTATTAAGGCGTTTTAACGCTGTGATGCACCATCGGCGTGCGCTTTACCTCTATCAATAATTGATAACCTTTTCATCCTTATCAGCTTCGGTTTGAAGTGGTATGGTGACTTAAATCCAAAATGTGTTGAGGAACAGTAAGATGATTGTATTCGTTACCGGTGCCACCGCTGGCTTTGGAGAAAGCATCACCCGTCGGTTCATTGCTCATGGGCATAAAGTGGTGGCGACAGGCCGTCGTCAGGAGCGGCTTCAGGCATTAAAAGAGGAGTTGGGCGATGCACTCTATCCCCTGCAGCTGGACGTGCGCAATCGTGCGGGTATTGAAGAAGCGCTGGCAAGTCTGCCTGCTGAATGGCGCAATATTGATGTTCTGGTGAACAATGCAGGGTTGGCGCTTGGCATTGAGCCGGCGCATAAGGCCAGCCTGGATGACTGGGAATTGATGATCGACACCAATAATAAAGGTCTGGTGTACATGACCCGCGCAGTGCTGCCTGGCATGGTGGAAAGAAATGTCGGCCATATTATCAACATCGGTTCGATCGCTGGCAGCTGGCCTTACGCTGGTGGAAACGTGTATGGCGCTACCAAGGCTTTCGTCCGTCAGTTCAGCCTGAATCTGCGTACCGATCTGCACGGCACTGCCCTGCGCGTCACCGATATTGAACCGGGGCTGGTAGGCGGAACAGAGTTTTCAAATGTGCGTTTCAAAGGTGATGATGCCAAAGCAGGCAGCGTTTATGACGGTGCTGAGCCATTAACCCCAGAAGATGTAACCGAAGCCGTTTACTGGGTGGCGACGTTGCCGAAGCATGTCAACATCAACACGCTGGAGATGATGCCGGTGGGCCAGACGCTGGCAGGCCTGAAGGTCCATAAGGCATAAGCGGAAAGATCAAAACCGGGTATGGTGGCAAGGCGTCACCATAGGGCACGTTATCCGAGGCGCCGTGAACCCGTCCATGGGGGCTTGGATGCCGCATCCCTGCGGCATACACTCGGCTAACGTGCTCTGTGGTACCACCCAAAAATCCGGCGTTGTCGGTAAGTTCAGTGCTCGCACAGGTCAAAACCGGGTACGGTGGCAAGGCGTCACCATAGGGCACGTTATCCGAGGCGCCGTGAACCCGTCCATGGGGGCTTGGATGCCGCATCCCTGCGGCATACACTCGGCTAACGTGCCCTATGGTGCCACCCAGAACATGCGGTGTTGTCTTTGATTTCGACGTTCACACAGGTCAAAACCAGATTTGATGCTGGATTTGGAAGTTGGTTTGTTTTTCTCTAACAGAAAACACTGGTGCTGAGGGGAAGGGAGAGCGGGCTGATAAGCAAAAGCTAAGCGGCATGGACGCCGCTTCGCAGCCCCCACGGAAGGGTTCACGGCGTTTTTGTGTTCAGCCCGCTCTCCCTGACCTGGCCCCAAACCTTCAGACAAAGTGCCCTTTTTATCGCTAAGCCCTTCCCCACCCGGCAACAATGATCAGCATGCCGCAAAACGCTACGGTAGCACCCAGCCAGTCGTAATGCGTGAGCTTCACGCCATCCACAAACCGCAGCCAGATTAATGCCGTGACCACATAAACACCGCCGTAGGCCGCGTAAACTCTGCCGCTGGCTGCCGGATGCAACGTAAGCAGCCAGACAAATAAGGCCAGACTGCATGCCGCAGGAATTAACAGGATTATGCTGCCGCTCTTTTTGAGCCATAACCAGGGCAGAAAACAGCCTACAATCTCGGCGATGGCCGTGAGGAAAAACAGCAAGGTGGTCTTGAAAAACAGCATGAACTTACTCTCAGAAAGATAAACGAAGGGGCGGCTCACTGGTTACACATTTCCGGCAGATGATATACTCACTACTGGACGTATGAGCCTTCAAGAATAGCGAAAACAGAGGAAATCAGGAAATGTCGATGAAACAATGGCAAAAACATCTGAGCAAGGCCGCTCTGCCGCTGGTGCTTTTTGGCGCCCTGTTCAGCATACAGCAGAGTGCTCAGGCCAAAACCGATCGCTTAATTATTCAGGATGGCGATAACGCATTAAGTAACGAGCAGGCGCGTCAGGAGAAAGAGCAGTGGGATGAAACTCACCGGCTACGCAGTAAAGTAAACACGCGCGTTGAAAAGAACTTTGATAAAGCAGACCGCGCCGTTGATACCCGTGACGCCTGCGACCAGAGCCTTAACGTTAATGCTTACTGGGAACCGAACACCCTCCGCTGCCTCGACCGTCGTACTGGCCGTCCGGTTGCTCCCTGATCGATAAGAACTGCTATAGTTAGCCCGAAGCAAACAGCTCCAGTAAACAGAGGGATGACAGGATGAAACAGTATTCGTGGATGTTAGCCGCAGTGATGATCGCCGCGCCGCTGGCCGTACAGGCCTCCTGCGAGACGGTAAAAGCGGACATTAATCAGAAAATCATTAATAACGGCGTTGCCGCCGGTGATTTTACCTTGGATGTTGTGCCAAATGATCAGGTCGATCAGGCGGGTGGACAGGTTGTTGGGCACTGCGCGAACGATACGCAAAAAATCGTTTATAAGCGCAACGGTTCAGAGAGCGAATCTGTCCCGGCCAGCACCGGAACCTCTCAGGATGCCCCTGCCTCCTGATAAACATGGGGGTGGTTCTCGCCCCCATGTTTCATCCTGCCAGTTGGTCCTTTCTGCATTTTTGTTTGCGCATGCCTTATTCTATTCCGGCCCTTTTGATGGAGCTTTATTGCGATCACCCGTTCCTGCCCACCACTTTTAATGCGGCTTGGTTGCAGGAACCCAGCGAGCGATCAGCAGGCTGGCCACGGCGATCCCTACCGATACCACAAAAACCCAGTGCAGTGAATGCGCGACTTCATTCACCATAGAATGCAGCACCCCCT
The DNA here is from genome assembly GCF_030758455.1 of Erwinia pyri. Taxonomy (NCBI): domain Bacteria; kingdom Pseudomonadati; phylum Pseudomonadota; class Gammaproteobacteria; order Enterobacterales; family Erwiniaceae; genus Erwinia; species Erwinia pyri. Next base: position 2,088,225 of record NZ_CP132353.1, on the reverse strand, counting down.
GACCGAGCGCATCGCGCTGCGGCTGGGACATGATCTGCTGTACCGGATCGTCATGCCCCGGCAGGCGAACCATCAGATTGTAATTCAGTACTGCCCCCATCACTGCCGTTCCCAGCGCTGAACCCAGCATACGGCTGAACATAATGGATGCGGTGCAAATACCCCGGATAGAGAACTCTGCCGTATTCTGCACGGCAATCAGGAAGGTAGTACTGGTCATTCCCATGCCAGTGCCAATAACAAAAGCAGAGAGTGCGGCATGCAGAACCGAGCTGCTGCTGTGCAGGGTTAACAGTAATGAGGTTCCCAGAATCAGCAGTACGGCCCCTGTTTGGGCAGTAAAACGGTAGGATGTTTTTTGCATCAGCCGTCCGCTCAGGGTACTGGCCAGCGGCCAGCCAATGGACATCATTGCTAGCGCGCTCCCCGCCTGGAGCGGCGTTCCGCCGTTTACGCCCTGGATCCAGGTAGGTAAAAAGGCGCTGATCCCCATCATGGCAGCGCCGATAACCAGATTGCCGGCGTTGCCTGCCACCAGCGTACGGCTGCGCCAGATCGCCATCGGAAAGAGCGGTTCATCGGCCCCTTTTTCATGGCGCAACAGCGCTATTCCCGCCAACAAAGCCACCGCAATCAGCACGAAAGCCCAGTAACCCAGTGATTCCGCCTGTAATAACGCAGTCAGCAACGCGCTGACGGTCAGCATCAGCCAGGCGCTACCCGCCAGGTTCAGCTTTTGCGCCTTCTCATTGTGGGATTCAGGGAACCAGCGGGCCAGCATCAGCATGGAGACAATCCCAATGGGCACGTTGACCCAGAAGATCAGCGCCCAGTTGAAGTGCTGCACAATCCACGCGCCCGTTAACGGGCCGGTTATAGCGGCTATGCCCCAGACGCTGGAGAGCCAGCCCTGAATGCTGGCGCGCTCTTTAGGGGGATAGACGTCGGCGATGATGGTGGAAGTCAGTGGCATGATCGCCCCGGCGCCAAGTCCCTGGAAAGCCCTGAACAGAATAAGCCAGGCCATGTTAGTGGCAAAGCCGCAAAGAACAGAGCCTGCCAGGAACAGCGAGGTGCCGATGAAAAAGACTCGCTTTCTGCCCCACAAATCTGCCAGACGGCCATAAACAGGCACGCTTACTGCCTGGGTCAGCAAGTAGATGGAAAAAACCCAGCCAAACTGCGAAAACCCACCGAGCTCAGCAATAATGGTCGGCATCGCCGTAGCGACGATGGTCACCTCAATGGCCGCCATAAACATCGCCAGCATAGCGGCAACCAGGATCCAGTGGCGATGCGTCACCTGGTGTTGAGCTGTATCAGACATAAGTCTCCTTGAGTAAGCTTCCTTTATTCTGGCCTGGAATGGGGGCAACAGTTTCCGAAAAGTGCTTTTTACTGAGCACTAATTGTGACGGTGTCACTTTTTGATCGATAAAATATTTTCATTGAACTCAGGCCAGTACCGGTAAGGGTTTGAGCGCCCTGTTCATCAAAACTATGCCTCTGATTTTAAGCCTTAAACTTGGCATTACCTGTTCAAGGCTGCTATAGATTGAAGGCGCTTTCAGACCCTTTATCAACAAAAAGCGTTAAACGTCACACTTTTTCAGCTCATCTGTCTGGTTTTGAGAAAGTAAGACGTTTTCTGGCAACGCGCCTCTTTTGCGCACTGAAATGGCCAGATTGTTAATTAGCACTATCCCTTTGGGATTGTCAGGGAGAATGGGATTCATGCAACATCATACTCTGCTCCGGCGCGCTCTACTCGCCGTGATCTTTATCGCTGTCGTCATTGGCCTGCTGGTTTACGGCCTTGGGATTGAGACGATTAAAGCCCGTAAGGTCGATCTGCTTTACCTTGGTCAGCAACATATGCTGCTGGTGTTCTGGTCAATGCTCTTCGCCCTGCTGGTCGGTATTCCCAGCGGGATCCTCCTCAGCCGCCCTTTCGCCCGCAAATGGGCTGAATATGTCATGCAGATCTTCAACGTCGGTAATACTCTTCCGCCGCTTGCCGTACTGGCGCTGGCGATGGTGGTACTGGGGATCGGCGATCGTCCTGCCATTATCGCGCTGTTCCTGGCTTCCTTACTGCCAATTGTCCGTAACACCTACTCCGGTCTCTGCTCGGTACCTGCTTCTCTGACTGAAGCGGCTAAGGGCATCGGCATGACTAAAGGCCAGCGGTTACGCCAGGTCGAACTACCCAACGCCTGGCCGGTTATGCTTTCCGGCATTCGCGTGGCAACAGCTATTAACGTCGGCACCGCGCCGCTGGCGTTTCTGATTGGCGCCAGCAGCTATGGCGAGCTGATCTTCCCCGGCATTTACCTTAATGACTTCCCTACGCTAATCCTTGGCGCCGCAGCAACAGCGTTATTTGCGCTGATCCTCGATATGCTGCTGGCTGGCCTGGGCCGTATTTTAAGCCCTCACACGGCCGTATAAGAATAATCAGGAGTGAATCATGGCTAAGGCCTTCTCAATGACCCGTTGGGTCAGATATACCGCGCTGGCGCTGGGAGCCACGCTGGCGATGAGCGCTACCGCAGCGGCCGAACCGATCAGAATGGCAACCAAAAGCTTTACCGAGCAGCACATTCTCTCTGCCCTGACCACGCAGTATCTTCGTAAAAAAGGGTTCCAGGTAGAGCCCAAAACCAATATTGCCACCACTATTGGCCGTAATGCGATGATCAACAAGCAGATTGATATGACCTGGGAGTACACCGGCACCTCGCTGATTATTTTCAACCATATCAATAAGCCAATGTCGTCTGAAGAGGCCTATAACACGGTGAAAAAACTGGATGCCAAACTGGGTCTGGTCTGGCTCAATCCCGCGCCGATGAATAATACCTATGCGTTCGCTATGCAGCGTAAACGTGCTGATGTAGAGCACATTGAAACGATGTCACAGCTGGTGGCCAAAATTGAAGATATCCGCAAAAACGACCCGGACCATAACTGGATGCTGGGCCTGGATCTGGAGTTTGCCGGACGTTCAGACGGTATGAAGCCGTTGCAGAAAGCCTATAACATGCCGCTGGATCGGCCGCAGATCCGGCAGATGGATCCCGGACTGGTTTATAACGCTATCCGGGATGGTTTTGTGGATGCCGGGCTGGTCTACACCACCGATGGCCGCGTGAAGGGTTTCGATCTGAAAATCCTGAAAGATGATAAAGGTTTCTTCCCAAGCTATGCCGTTACGCCGGTAGTGACCCAGGCCACGCTCGATTCACATCCCGGCTTGGCCGAAGCGCTTAACAGCCTGTCGCCACTGATCACCGATGATGCGATTACCGAAATGAACAAACGCGTTGATATCGATCATCAGTCTCCGCAGAAGGTGGCAAGTGATTTCCTGAAATCTAAAGGTTTGATCTGAGGAGACCCTATGGACACCCTTCACTATATTATTGATAACTGGAGCTATCTGGCCACACTGACCTTCCAGCATCTCTGGCTTGTGGCGCTGGCTGTGGGCATGGCGATCGTCATCGGCGTGCCGCTGGGGATTGTTATCGTTCGTTATAAATGGCTGGCGACACCGGTCCTCGGCCTGGCGACCATTGTGCTCACCATCCCTTCCATTGCACTGTTTGGCCTGATGATCCCGCTGTTTTCGCTGGTGGGCCAGGGGATTGGAGTGTTGCCTGCGGTAACCGCAGTGTTCCTCTACTCGCTGCTCCCTATCGTGCGCAACACCCATACGGCACTGGAGAATATTCCACCGGGACTTCGCGAAGCGGGTCGCGGGATTGGTATGACTTTCTCACAGCGTTTGCGCTGGGTTGAGATCCCGATGGCGCTGCCGGTGATTTTTGGCGGCATTCGTACCGCAGTAGTGATGAACGTAGGCGTAATGGCCATTGCCGCCGTGATTGGTGCCGGCGGACTGGGCCTGCTGCTGCTGGATGGTATCAGCGGCAGCGATATCCGCATGCTGATTGCAGGCGCGCTGATGATCTGCCTGCTGGCAATTATTCTCGACTGGCTGCTGCACCGCCTGCAGCTGGCGCTGACTCCGAAGGGGATTCGATAATGATAAAACTGGAAAACCTCACCAAAACTTTTAGCCAGAAAAACGGCAACACTTTTAACGCCGTAGACAACGTCAGCCTTAACGTGCCGGAAGGCGAAATGTGCGTGCTGCTCGGCCCTTCCGGCTGCGGCAAATCGACCACTCTCAAGATGATCAACCGCCTGATCCCCTCGACCAGCGGTAAGATTCTGATCAACGGTGAAGATACCAGCGGACTGGATACTGTTACCCTCCGCCGGAACATAGGTTATGTTATTCAGCAGATTGGTCTGTTCCCGAATATGACCATCGAGGAGAACATTACCGTGGTGCCCCGGATGCTGGGTTGGGACAAGAAACGTTGCCGCGATCGCGCCAGTGAGCTGATGAGTATGGTTGCGCTGGATCCCAAAAACTTCCTGCATCGCTACCCCCGCGAGTTGTCTGGCGGCCAGCAGCAGCGTATCGGCGTGATCCGCGCCCTGGCTGCCGATCCACCGGTTTTACTGATGGATGAACCTTTTGGCGCGGTCGACCCGATCAACCGTGAAGCGATCCAGAATGAATTCCTGGATATGCAACGACAGCTGAAGAAAACCGTGATGCTGGTCAGCCACGACATTGATGAAGCGCTGAAGCTGGGTGACCGCATTGCGGTATTTGGCCAGGGTAAAATCGTGCAGTGCGCCAGCCCGGATGAGCTTCTGGCAAAACCAGCTAACGAGTTTGTCGGATCTTTCGTCGGCCAGGACCGTACCCTGAAGCGACTGCTGTTAGTCCAGGCGGGTGACGTAACTGACCAGCAACCCACCATCACCGTCAGGAAAAGCACCCCGCTCTCTGAGGCATTCGGCATGATGGACGATAACGATATGCGCTCAATTACGGTAGTGGATGATGATGGCAAACCGCTCGGCTTTGTGAAACGTCGTGAGGCTCGCGGCGCGTCAGGTCACTGTGCCGATATGCTGAACAAATTTACCGTAACCGGACGCGCGGAAGAGAACCTGCGCGTTGTGCTGTCAAAGCTCTATGAGCACAATCTGGTCTGGATGCCAATTGTGGATGAAGAAGGCCGGTACAGCGGAGAAATTTCGCAGGACTATATTGCAGATTATCTGAGTTCAGGCCGTACCCGCCGGGTACTGAATCTGGCTTAACGATCCAGCCAGCGGTGATTAGCCGCTGGCTGCTAATAGTGTGTCTGTTAAGCTCGTCGATGTAATACATTCATCGGCAGGCTTTGCAGCTAACCGGGCTATCACAATTTCAGCGCACTCAGATCCAGATATTTTGCCAGATCCCGCGTTTCGGCACGCGGTAAATAGGGTAGCTCACCCAGCAACGGCGCCTGAATTTTGCTGCTCAGCACGCTAATGATCTCGGCATAGTGTGCCAGGCCAGGGTTGATGCGGTTGGCAACCCAGCCCAACAGCGGCAGGCCATCATTCTGGATAGCTTCCGCGGTCAGTAACGCATGGCTCAGGCAACCGAGCTTGATCCCTACCACCATCACTACCGGAAGCTTCTCTTCAACAGCCCATTCCGACAACGGTCTGAGATCGTTCATCAGGCTTCGCCAGCCACCCGTTCCCTCAACAACCACATAATCTGCCTGCGCTGCCAGCGATCGCAGACCGGCGCTCAGCGTGGAGTAATCGATAGCGGTATCGCGGCTGGTGCTGAGCTCATCATCCAGTGCTGTGACCGGATTGATCGCGGCATAGGGTAGCTGCAATGAAGAGGAAGATTGTAAAATCAGCGCATCTTTATTACGCGGCCCCTCCTCCGTTTGCTGGCTGCTTTTGGCTACAGGCTTGTAGCCCACGGTGAGTTTATTGCCTTCTGTCAGTTTCTGCAAAAGCGCACGGCTGACCACTGTTTTCCCCACCTCGGTATCGGTGCCAGTGACAAATAACTGCTTCAATATGCCCTCTCCATCGGCCCCGTTTGGCCAATCAATTAAATTTCATTAACTGTCAGAGCAGGCATGGTAGGTCAGGCGAGATGAGATCGGTTTGCGTTAGCGCAACATTTTTTCACTAAGTGCGAATATTTATCCCTGCAGCAGCTTTACCAGCAAGGTGCCATCATAAAGCGCATCCTTAACCAGGGCCGCGCCCCGCATTGTTCCAACCTGATGGAAATACGCAGGCTCAACTTCAATCTGCTGGCTGTAAGCAGGTAAGGCCTGACGATGAATCGCGTCAGCGATGGCGGGGAACAGAATTGACTGGGCCTGATTAAGCGGCGAACCAATCAGAATTTTTTGTGGATTAAAGAGATTAACCATGATGGCGACGATCCGCCCTACGCTCTGCCCAACGCCCGCTATCAGCTCTTTTGCCAGCGCATCGTCCTGCATTGCCGCTTTGCACAGCCGGTCAATGCTCAGAGGCTGCCCCTGCAGGCTGCTTGCTTCACCCGTTCGCAGGCGTTGTTCGGCCAGCTCTAACAGACTATCGCTACTGGCAACCGTTTCCAGGCAGCCGTGATTGCCGCAGTAGCACTGCTTACCCTGAGGATCGACCTGCGTATGGCCGATCTCTACCAGCGTACTACTGCCGTTATGCAACAGCTTTCCACTGGTGATCACGCCAGCGCCCACCTGATGATCGATCACGACCTGAATGACGTCTCTGGCCTGCTGCGAAGCACCAAAAAGCGACTCGGCCAGCGTCCAGGCAGAGACATCATGCTGGATATAGACCGGTAGTCCGGTGCGTTTCTCAAGCTCTGGTCCGAGAGGCATATCGGTGACGTGATAAAAAGGCATGCGGTGAACGATGCCGCTGCGGGCGTTTAAAATGCCGGGCAGCGTAATGGCTATCGCCGTAAGGCGCTCCAGCTTCTTTTGATGGCGGATAAAAAAAGCGTCAATTTCTGCGATGATCCTGTTTAACAGCGGCTCGCTCTCCGTCACGGGCAGCGGGCAGCTCTCTTCAGTAACCAGTTGATTGCTTAAGTCGCGTAAAGCCAGCAGGATATCGCCGTGGCCAATACTCACCGAGAGGTAGTGCCAGGCTTTGGTGTCGAGGATCAAACCAACGGCAGGCCGTCCGCGGCTTCCCGGTTCCTGAAACTCGGTTTCCTGTACCAGATGCGCTTCCAGCATCTCACGCACAATTTTGGTAATGCTGGCGGGGGCGAGCTGCGCTTTTTTAGACAGTTCGATGCGCGAAATGGGACCACAACGGTCAATCAGGCGATAAACGGCCCCTGCATTGGTCTGTTTGATCTGGTCAATATGGCCTGGCTGGCCGTCCACTATCACACCCTGCTCCTGGTTATTTTCACGCTTCAAAATAAAGCATATCTGCATGGTGAAACACTTCACGGATGCCGTCAAATATTTGATTCGGAATGTGATTTACAGCACATAAAAGTGCCTCAGCTGCCGGTTAAACCGCCAACGGTTGACGCCAGCAGCAGGGTTTTCATCTGTTCTGTGATCGCAGTGGTCTCGCGCCGCCGCGACCAGACCAGCCAGACTTCGGACCAGGCATCCTGCTCTTTCAACGCTACCCAGCGGACATCATCCAGACGAATACGGCTGAAGGAGGCAGGAAGAATTGAAATGCCTAACCCCGTGGCGACCAGCCCAAGAATGGTCATCGCCTCTCCCACTTCCTGCGCAATATTAGGCGCAATAGCGTAACGCTGAAGAAGAGCGAGCGTTTCGCTATAGAGCGCCGTGCCGACCTGCGGGTCAAAAAAGACAAAGGGTTCCTGCGCCAGCTCCGTGACTGAGATTGCAGATTTACCCGCCAGGCGATGATCGCGTGGCAAAACCGCACAGAGCGGTTCACGCAGCATCAGCTGATGGGCAAGCGTTTCCGGCAGCGGCGTATTTCTCATCACCCCCAGATCCAGCCGGCCCTCATTCAGGGGGTCAAGCTGCTGACGCGTATTGATCTCCTGCATCTGAATATGGACGCCCGGATGACGTTGACGGAAAGTGAACAGGGCATCCGATACGGCGGTAATAAAGGGAGCGGAGGAGGTAAAACCAATCCGCAGCTCGCCCTCTTCTCCCCGGTGCAGACGGGCGGCTTTATCCGCAGCCTGCGTTACGCTCTGCATAATCTGCCTGGCATCATTAAGAAACTGCAGACCTGCTGCGGTAAGTTGAACACTTCGGTTGGTGCGGGCGAAGAGTCGTGCACCGATCTGCTGTTCAAGGATCTGGATCTGCTGGCTGAGCGGAGGTTGGGAGATGTTAAGACGCTGTGCCGCCCGGCCAAAATGGAGCTCTTCCGCTACGGCAATAAAATAGCGCAGATGGCGCAGCTCAATATTCATATCTTTAAAGTCTCATTTAAGATTATTAATAGATTAGACATCATACTGAGCGCTTATTACAGTAAATGATGATTTAACTTCCTGAAAGGATTTGCAGTGAATCGCTTATCATCTTCTGCGACGCTGGACGATCGCGTTAAGCATAATCAGCAACCTGCTCCCGATAGTGAATATATCGAGCGCGGTACTCCGCAATACGTGCGCGTGACGCTGGCCCTGTTTTCAGCCGGATTGGCTACCTTCGCCCTTCTCTATTGCGTACAGCCCATTATGCCCGTGCTGTCGCATGAATTTGGGGTTTCACCGGCCGCCAGCAGCCTTTCGCTCTCGCTCTCTACCGTGCTGCTGGCGCTGGGTTTACTGGTGACGGGGCCGCTCTCTGATGCCGTCGGGCGGAAATCCGTGATGGTGACCGCGCTGCTTCTGGCCGCATGCTGTACGCTGCTTTCAGCCGTCATGACCAGCTGGCATGGGATCCTGATTATGCGGGCGCTTATCGGCTTGTCGCTAAGCGGCGTGGCTGCGGTGGGCATGACCTATCTCAGTGAGGAGATGCACCCCGGAGTCATCGCCTTCTCGATGGGACTCTATATCAGCGGTAACTCTATCGGCGGAATGAGCGGCAGGCTGCTAAGCGGCGTGATCACCGATTTCAGCTCATGGCGTGTGGCTGTAACGGTCATCGGCTGTTTCGCTCTCGCCTCTGCCCTGATGTTCTGGAAAATCCTGCCGCCTTCGCGCCATTTCCGTCCCGCCTCCTTGAAACCCCACAGTCTGCTGATTAATTTCAGGCTGCACTGGCGCGATAACGGTCTTCCGCTACTGTTTGCGCAGGGATTTCTGCTGATGGGTGCCTTTGTCACGCTGTTTAATTACATCGGCTATCGCCTGCTGGCACCGCCTTACTTTATGAGTCAGGCCATTGTCGGCCTGCTTTCAGTGGTCTATCTCACCGGCTCATGGAGTTCGCCAAAAGCGGGTTTGATGACGGCTAAGTTTGGTCGTGCCCCGGTGCTGCTGTTTGCGATTGGTATGATGATCGTGGGCGTGCTGATGACGCTGTTCAGCTCCGTCTGGCTGATCCTGCCAGGTATGATGCTGTTTACCGCCGGCTTTTTTGCCGGGCATACGGTGGCCAGCGGCTGGATCGGCCCGCGTGCCAGAAGGGCTAAGGGCCAGGCCAGTTCACTCTATCTGTTCAGTTATTATCTGGGTTCCAGCGTGGCCGGGACGGTGGGCGGGGTCTTCTGGCATCAGTTAGGCTGGCAGGGGATTACCGCTTTTATCACTCTACTGCTGACGGCGGCATTGCTGGTGGGGGTACGTCTCAGGAGTAAACAGCTGTAAAAGAACGGGCCTTGCGCCCGTTCTCCGATCTGCCTGCACGTACAAGCTTACGCTTTAGTACGGTCCGCATAGCGTTTATGCAGTTTTTGCAGTTTAGGGGGAATAACTGCCAGGCAGTAACGGTTCTGCTGCCCTTCGCCTTCCCAGTAATTCTGGTGATAATCTTCGGCCGGATACCACTCCGCTGGCCCTTCAATGGTGGTCACAATGGGGCTGGTGTGATCTTCCTGCGCCCGCACGATAGCGGCCCTGGCTTCTTCTGCCTGAGCATCATCAGCGGGGAAAATAGCGGAACGATACTGAGTCCCGATATCGTTACCCTGGCGGTTAAGCTGGGTCGGATCGTGTGTGGCAAAGCTGATATCCAGCAGGTCACCGTAGCTCACCTTTTCAGGATCAAAGCCCAGGCGGATCGCTTCAGCATGGCCCGTATCGCCCTCACAAACCTGGCGGTAAGTGGGATTAGCCGTATGGCCGCCGATATAACCACTTTCTACCGAGACCACACCGTTAATTTGTTTGAAGACCGCTTCAGTACACCAGAAACAGCCTCCGGCGATGGTTGCATATTCAATTGTCATGGTGACTCCTCTTTTAATGTTGCTGGACTTAATGAGAGCCGATCCGGCTTAATGCAGGCCATTGCAGCATAAGCGTGTCGATAATGCTATCCAGTTCTTCCCGGCTTGCCCCTTCCCGTGCGCGCACCGACATGCCCTGCAGCAGGCAACCAAGATAGGCTGCAAGCGCGGCAATATTCGTTTCTGCATCAAGTTCGCCAGCAGCCTGACGGGCAAGCAAGAAGTGATGGAGATGGCTCTCCTGGCTGGTGTGGCGGGCTTTAAGCATATCCGCCACCTCCGCAGAGTCGGCTGAAAGCGCCGTAGAAGTACAGATAAAGAAACAGCCGGCTGGTTTCTGTCCGTCGGTAAAACAGGCTGCGGTTGAACGAAAGTAGTTTTCTACCCCTTTTTCAACGCTGTTCTCCGGACAGGCTAAAGCCGCCTGCCGTTGATCGGCAAACTTCTCCGTATATCTGTCTACGGCTGCGCGGAACAGTCCCTCTTTATTGGTAAATTCTGCATAGAGCGTTGGGGCTTTAGCGCCCGTCGCCTCGACCAGATCTGACAGGGATGTGGCTTCATAGCCATGTTGCCAGAAGAGCTCAAGCGCCTTATCCAGGGCAGCTTCGCGGTTAAACGTTTTTGGCCGTCCCCGGCCCTTACGTGTGCAGATGTCCTGATCAGTCATAAGTCCTCTCTGTTGACACAGCACTAGCTGATTAAATTACCGATCATTATAAAAACATTCAGGCTGCGATGTCGAGTCTCTTTATCACATTCCTGAAGCAAAAAGAGTTAAAGGGGGCAAGCGCAGATTTCAGGCGAGGTTTTAATTTTTTTTCGTATTATAAAATTTTAAAAATCAATGTGATAGCTATTAAATTAACGATCGATAACAAAATGCTGTTGACGAATGTCCGGGCCAGGAATACCATTTAGTTATCGATCGTTAACTAATAACGACGCAATCATCAACTTAACCGAATTAAGAGAGAATCTGAACCATGAAAAACTTAAAAATGATCCTTGCAGCCCTCGCACTGACCTCTGTCTCGTTTGCCAGTTTTGCGGCCGATAGCGTGACTCAGGAACCGATGAACCAGCAGCAGGTAGGCGTGGTAAGTGCTACAGGTAGCAATCTGTCTTCACTGGAATCTCAACTGGCTGCTAAAGCTGATGCCGCAGGCGCTAAATCATTCCGGATTACCTCAACCACAGGTAATAACCGCATGCATGCTACTGCAGAGATTTATCAGTAATTACACCGAATGAGCTTTGTTTGTAAAATTTTAAACTATTAAGGGTATCGTCATGAAAAACATCAAATTAGTTATCGCCGCAGCTGTTTTAAGTTCTCTCTCTTTTGGCAGCATGGCGGCAGAGCTGGTTACCAGCGCCCCGGCAAATCAGCAAAAACTGGGGGTGATCAGCGCAACCGGCAGTACCAACCTGGCTTCTCTGGAGGCACAACTCTCGGAAAAGGCTCAGGGGGCAGGCGCGAAATCTTTCCTCATCACTTCGACCTCTGGTCAGAACAACCTGCATGGCACCGCCATCATTTATAATTAATTTCGACAGCCGCCCTGCCGTCAGCTCAACTGCTGGCGGCGGTTATCTCTCTGCTCTCAGGCAAAGAAAATATTCCTTCTCCCCCTCCCTTACTTTCTCCGTCTCTGCACTCTGCGCACAAATTCACCAGCGCTCAATCACCTCAAAAATCATCCTGGTTCCTGTTTTATATCCCATAAATAAGCTGTGGAAATATATATCTACTCTTAGTGTGGAAATAAATTAACCCTGTGAACTTAAGTTATTTTTAATTGAATGCTCAATCAATAAAAACTATGATGGTTACCAGTTTTCGCACATTATGTTATTGAAAAGGTGAAAAAATGGTTAATTAACAGAGTTAAATCAAAAAGATAACTTTACACACCTGAGTTTTCCCCAGTGTAGTTAGCGGATATGCGGCGGAGTTTTCCCAGTATGCGCTAAGGCACGCTTTGCGAATATCAGGTTCAATCTTGATTAATTTCGGAGAAGGTATGCCGACGACTGAAATATCCAGCAAAGAACAACAAGACCGCATAAATCCCGTGGTCTTTTACACCTCTGCAGCGCTGATATTGCTGTTTTCTTTAACCACCATTTTTTTTACTGACTTATCCGATCGGTGGATTAACAAAACGCTGGAGTGGGTATCAAATACCTTTGGCTGGTATTACCTGCTGGCCGCGACGGTTTATATCGTCTTTGTGGTGGTGATTGCTGCCTCCCGCTTTGGCTCTATCAAACTGGGGCCGGAACAGTCCAAACCGGAATTCAGTCTGATGAGCTGGGCTGCAATGCTGTTTGCTGCAGGTATTGGTATCGATCTGATGTTTTTCTCGGTAGCAGAACCGGTGACACAGTATATGATGCCGCCTGAAGGCCAGGGTCAGACAATGGAAGCGGCGCGCCAGGCGATGGTCTGGACACTGTTCCACTACGGTTTAACCGGCTGGGCAATGTATGCGCTGATGGGGATCGCTCTGGGCTACTTCAGCTACCGCTACGGTCTGCCGCTAACTATCCGCTCTGCACTCTACCCCATATTTGGCAAACGTATTAATGGCGCGATTGGCCACACTGTTGATATTGCTGCGGTCATTGGTACCATTTTTGGTATTGCCACTACGCTTGGGATTGGCGTAGTTCAGCTGAACTATGGACTCAATGTGCTGTTCCATGTGCCTGAAGGGCTGACGGCGCAGGCTGCGCTGATCGCCCTTTCAGTGATTATGGCGACTATTTCAGTGACCTCTGGCGTGAATAAAGGGATCAGGATCCTCTCGGAACTGAATGTTCTGCTGGCGCTGGGTCTGATCCTCTTTGTGCTGTTTATGGGCGATACCAGTTTCCTGCTGAATGCGCTGGTGCTCAACGTAGGGGATTATATCAATCGCTTTATGGGCATGACGCTGAACAGTTTTGCCTTCGATCGCCCAACAGAATGGATGAACAACTGGACGCTCTTCTTCTGGGCGTGGTGGGTTGCCTGGTCGCCGTTTGTCGGCCTGTTCCTGGCTCGCATCTCTCGTGGCCGTACAATCCGACAGTTCGTTGTCGGCACGCTGACTATTCCCTTCATCTTCACCCTGCTCTGGTTGTCGATTTTCGGCAACAGCGCGCTGAATGAAATTATCCACGGCAACCTGGGCTTTGCGCAGGAAACGCTGGCGCATCCTGAGCGCGGCTTCTACAGCCTGCTGGCGCAATATCCCGCCTTTACCTTCAGCGCTTCGGTGGCGACCATTACCGGCCTGCTGTTCTACGTCACCTCTGCAGATTCCGGCTCGCTGGTATTGGGCAATTTCACCTCACGACTCAGTGACATCAATAACGATGCACCAAACTGGCTGCGGATCTTCTGGTCACTGGCTATTGGATTGCTCACGCTGGGAATGCTGATGGTCAATGGCGTTACGGCGCTGCAGAAAACCACGGTGATTATGGGGCTGCCGTTCAGCTTTGTGATTTTCTTTGTTATGGCCGGTTTGTATAAATCTCTGCGTGTGGAAGATCACCGTCGTGCAAGCAGCGTGGTCAGCACCCCGCCCGTCCCGGTGTCCCGCGAAGACCGCCTGAACTGGAAGCAGCGTATTTCTCGCGTGATGAATTACCCTGGCAGCACCCACACTAAAAAGATGCTGGATACCGTTTGTCTGCCCGCCATGCAGGAGGTAGCGCTGGAACTGGAAAGGCGCGGTGCCGAGGTGCAGGTCAACGAGTTGCCGCCGCTGGAAGATGAGCGTCTGAATCATCTGGAGATGTTAGTTAGCCTGGGCGAAGAACAGCGCTTCCTTTACCAGATCTGGCCTCAGCGCTACTCTGTTCCCGCCTTTACCTATCGGGCACGCAGCGGCAAGTCAGATTATTTCCGGCTGGAAACATTCCTGCTTGAAGGTACGCAGGGCAATGACCTGATGGATTACACCAAAGAGCAGATTATTAATGACATTCTCGATCAGTATGAGCGTCATTTAACCTTCCTGCATATTCATCGGGAAGCGCCGGGCAACACCATGCCTTTCCCCGAAGTCTCATAACGCCCTCTTGTTCAGTAATAAAGCCAGGCATACGCCTGGCTTTTATATTCAGGGCGGGGTCTGCTGTTTTGGTTGTTTCGCCGCCATCGAGTTGGCAACCCACCTTGCAAGCGCAGGTCCTGTCAGCAGCACAATAATAAAACGCCCGGTTTGCATCGACATCACAAACGGCATATCGACGTGGCTGGATGAAGCGATAATAGCCACAGAGTCGGCACCGCCCGGACTGGTAGCCAGATAAGCTGTCAGCGGCTCGATACCGGCAAAATGGACCAGGCAAAAAGCAAACAGGCCGCAGATCGCTACCAGACTGAATATTGATAACAAGAGTCGCGGCAAGGCTTTTGCAACATACATCAGAATAGCCCGGTTAAAGCGCAGTCCAATACTCCAGCCAATAATCGCATAAGCCATCATCAGCAAGGCTGGCGGCAGTTCAATCGCAATAACGTTAAAATCCTGCAAGAGCGCCCCGCCCGCAAGCGTGATCAGTAACGGCCCTGCCGGAATACGCCAGAGACGGCTTATCAGCACCCCCCCGGCAATGACCAGCAGCGTATAACAAAAATGGCCCCATGCCACAGGCTGAATGATATCAAAGCTTGAGGTCATGCTGCCTGCAGGCGCTGCGGGCGCCCAGATACGTGCCACCAGCGTTGCCGTTACAGCTACGATCACTACCCGCAGATATTGCATAAAGGCGACCAGCCGCACGTCGGCCCCGTAACTTTCTGCCATTAATGTCATGGCGGTGGCTGCACCGGGTGACGATCCCCAGATAGCGGTTGAACCTGGCAACACTTGCCAGCGAGCCAGTAACCACCCCAGAAATGTACTGGCAATAATCACCGAACAGATACTGGCGACAAACAGCGGCCAGTTCTTAGCTATTTCAACAAAGAGCGAGGCTGGCATCGCTCTGGCAATCATCACCCCTACCACCCCCTGAGCCAGAGAAAAGAGCTGGCGATGGATAACCAATGGCTTGTCTCGCGCTGCAAAAACAATAGCCATCGCCATGGGGCCCAACAGTAGCGCTGCCGGTAGATTCAGGCTCTCCAGCCCCACTACAGTAAGAGCGGAAAACAGAATCAGCCAGAACCAGCGCATACGGGGTGTTTTCATTTATAGCTCCAGGAGGCGTTCAACACGAACCTTCGCATTTTATCAGCTCATCTCCAGCCTGCCAGGCATAGTTACAGCGACTTTTTTCTTCAGATTAGCTCGGGTTTATCGCGATGGTTTGTTAATATGCATATTAGCATGTTGTAACTAAAATGCAGCCAGCACTCTGTTTGTAACGCCCTCCTTTTGTCCGCTTTCCTGACTTCAGGCCCTTTAATAAGCCTCTGCTTTTAAACTCCAGCAAAATGGTGCTTCTTTTCAGTCTCTCTGGCGGTCAGCCAGATAAACCGCTTTTAATCTTGCCGTAGAGAGGTGTTATTACTGTCGCCCTGTCAGCAGACTAATTTTCACCAGCCAGAAGTATTGCGGCGCTCACTCATATTAACTGTGGCTCTGAAGCTTTTAAGTGCTGCCCTGCCGGAGCGGATGAATATAGCTGTGTGAATCTCTCCGGCAATTACCTTTCTCTTCAAAAATGGCGTTTGTTCATTTGTCCAAGACTTCTGCTCATACACCGTTAAGATTTGTCTTATTAATGTAAATATATTAATGCAGGCGCCCTGCTCTTTCGCTTAAAAAGGTGACGGCGCATAAAATAAATAACGAATTTACGCATTAACTGTTTTTTACCGGGAATTTTCTCTGTACACTGAGCCCTGTTACCTGGACTGTTTAATTTTTAAACCACTCAACGCTACGGATTCCTTTATGAGCGAAACTCTGAAAGTATTAAATAACATTCGAACTCTTCGTGCGCAGGCTCGTGAAGTTTCTTTAACTGAACTTGAAGAGATGCTGGAAAAACTCGAAGCGGTAGTGAATGAACGTCGTGAATCAGAAGCGGCCATTGCTTCTGAAGTCAAGGAAAAGGAAGAGAAGCTGGCGAAATATCGTCAGATGCTGCTGGATGACGGTATTGATTTAAGCGAACTGACTGCGGCCGAAACCACTACGGGCAAATCCCGTGCTAAACGTGCTCCCCGCCCGGCTAAATATCAGTACACCGACGAAAACGGTGAAACTAAATCCTGGACCGGCCAGGGTCGTACCCCAGCGGTAATTAAGCAGGCATTAGATCAGGGTAAAAAACTGGAAGATTTCCTGATTTAATCTTCCTGCCACGTCAGCTTATCCTGGCGTGGCCCCCTTCCGGTTTATTATCCCTGACCGCTTAATTTTTCCGTTTTATAAGCCCCTCATTGTTATATTATGCTGTCACTGATTGGTATGTTGTAACTAAGGATGCCAGATGAGTCGTTATGAAGCCGTAGATAATCTCCACCGCTGCGTGGCTGACCTTGAGGCCGCGCTGAAAACGTTCACCAACTCCCTGCCTGACCTGCGGTTGTTAGTAGCCCGGGTATTTGAGCTGCCGCCCGTCCTTAAGGGCAAAGAGCATGACCCGGTGCGTAAAATCCCGGTCAGACAGCACCTGGCGCAACCCGCTCTGGATCTTGCCCTCAAACACTACCTGCGCCTTTTTATTCAGCATCAGTCTGAGTCGTTAAGTACTAAAGCTGCGGTTCGCTTACCGGGCGCACTCTGCTTTGCCGCCAGCCCTGAACAAGCTCAGCGGGTGCGCCAGCATATCGATCACATAAATAGCCTTAAACAGCGCCTTGAGCAGATTATTACGGTGGAATCTGGCGTGCCGAGTGAAGAGCGGTTTGAATTTGTCCATACGCATCTGAAAGGGCTAATTACGCTTAATGCTTACAGGACAATTACCCTGCTGGACTCAGCCGATTCCCTGCATTTTGGCTGGGCCAACAAACATATTATTAAAAATGTCACACGCGAAGAGATGCTGGAAAAACTGAATAAAAGCGTCAAGGCGGGACGGTCAATGGCGCCCTGGACGCGAGAAGAGTGGGCGGAAAAACTCACTGAAGAGATCGCGCTGCTTAATTCCCTGCCCGCTTCCGTGAAGCTAAAGATAAAACGCCCGGTTAAGGTGCAGCCCATTGCACGCGTATGGAATAAACAGCAGCAGAAGCAAACGCAGCTTGCCTGCCCTTCACCGCTACTGATTCTTTGCCCGGATGCAACCAGCGTGCCGAAATTAGGCGAGTTGCTCAATTATGATGCCGATAATGTGGTTCACAAATTTAAGCCTCAGGCTAAACCTCTCTTTTCGGTGATCCCAAGGCTGCATTTATATAGCGACAGGGAAGTTTGACCGTGATAAAAGCAAAAAAGAGCGGGATGATCCCCGCTCTTTTTATCGTAAGAATGTTATGACTTCATGCTGCCAACCATATCTTCTGGGCGTACCCAGGCATCAAACTCCTCTTCCGAGAGATAGCCAAGTTTCAGCGCTGAAGCTTTAAGGGTTAATCCCTCCTTATGCGCCTTTTTGGCTATTTCTGCGGCTTTATCGTAGCCGATATGCGTATTTAACGCCGTGACCAGCATCAGCGATTCATTGAGCAGCTGAGAGATGCGATCGTGGTTCGGCTCTATCCCTACGGCGCAATGGTGATTAAAGCTATCCATACCGTCTGCCAGCATACGCACCGATTGCAGGAAATTATGAATAATCATCGGACGGTAAACGTTCAGTTCGAAGTTACCGGAAGCGCCGCCCATATTTACGGCTACGTCATTTCCCATCACCTGACAGCACAACATTGTCATGGCTTCACACTGTGTCGGGTTAACTTTCCCTGGCATAATTGAGCTGCCCGGCTCGTTCTCAGGTATGGAGATTTCTCCGATGCCGCAACGCGGGCCGGAAGAGAGCCAGCGAACGTCGTTGGCGATCTTCATCAGAGAGGCGGCCAGGCCCTTGAGTGAACCGTGGGCATGCACCAGCGCATCGCAGGTTGCCAGCGCTTCAAACTTATTGGGTGACGTGACAAACGGCTGGCTGGTCAGGTTAGCCAGCTCTTCAGCCACGCGAACGGCATATTCAGGATGAGTATTGAGGCCGGTCCCCACCGCCGTGCCGCCCAGCGCCAGCTCAGCCACATGCGGAATACTCTGTTCAATGTGCCTGAGATTGTGCCCCAGCATCGCCACCCAGCCGGAAATCTCCTGACCCAGCGTCAGCGGCGTGGCGTCCTGCAGGTGAGTTCGGCCAATTTTGACGATATCTTTAAAGGCTTCCGCTTTCTCATTCAGCGTTGTTTGCAGGGTTTTCAGTTCGGGGAGCAGATGCTCCTGCACCGCCAGCACGGCAGCGACGTGCATCGCGGTCGGGAAAACGTCATTCGAGCTTTGGCTCTTGTTCACATCGTCGTTAGGGTGAACAAGACGTTCCATGCCGCGTACGCCGCCCAGGATCTCACTGGCACGGTTGGCGAGCACCTCATTCATATTCATATTGCTTTGCGTACCGGAGCCGGTTTGCCAGATAGCGAGCGGGAACTCCGCGCTGTGCTTGTCGGCAAGGACTTCATCCGCCGCGCTGATAATGGCGGTGGCGCGTTCAGCCGGAAGCAGCCCTAAATCGCTGTTAACCTTCGCCGCTGCGCGCTTGGTGAGCGCCAGCGCCCGCACCAGCTCAACGGGCATTTTTTCCGTGGAGATGCGAAAATGTTCCAGGGAGCGCTGCGTCTGTGCCCCCCAGAGTTTATCCGCAGGAACTTCGATGGAACCCATTGAATCTTTCTCAATGCGGTTGGCAGCCATGATTCTCTCCTTCTACACAATGATATGAATATTAACCCTTTCTTTTACCCTTCCGGGCTGAAAGCGCGGGGCGTAGTGTGTCATACAATAATTTAACATTATGGGACCCATACGCTCTTATTGCACACCGCAATGTCTTTTCGTCACGGTTTTCTGCTTTAATATCCCGAGAAATTATCGGAATACAGGTGAGTTAACATGCAAAAATTGATCAATTCGCTGCAAAATTACGCCTGGGGAAGCCCGACGGCTCTGACGGATCTCTATGGGATTGCCAATCCGGATGGGCAACCTATGGCTGAACTCTGGATGGGTGCGCATCCTAAAAGTCCCTCTTATATTGACGTTGACGGTGAAAAAAAGTCGCTGCGCACGGTTATAGAGGCAGATAAAGAGGCTTTATTAAGTAAAGCCGTGGCAGAGCGATTTGGAGAGCTGCCTTTCTTATTCAAGGTACTCTGCGCTGACCAGCCTTTATCCATTCAGGTTCATCCCAGCAAGGCCGCTGCCGAAGCGGGGTTTGCTAAAGAGAATGCTGCCGGTATTCCCCTTTCGGCAGCGAACCGCAATTATAAAGATGCCAACCACAAGCCAGAACTGGTGTTTGCCCTTACTCCATTTAAGGCGATCAACGGATTTCGTGAACTCCATGAAATTATCTCTCTGCTGCAACCCGTAGCAGGCGCGCATCCGGCTATTGCCCACTTCCTGCAGTCACCTGAGATGAGCGGCCTCTCAACGCTGTTTGCTGCCCTGCTGTCGATGGAAGGGGAACAAAAAAGCCTGGCGCTGGATTTGCTCAAGAGCGAACTGAGAAGCCGTAAAGGCGAGCCGTGGGAGACCGTGGCTTTGATTGCGGAGGTCTACCCGGATGACAGCGGACTCTTTTCCCCGCTGCTGCTGAATGTGATTGAGCTGCAGCCTGGCGAAGCGATGTTTCTGTTTGCTGAAACACCGCATGCCTATCTGCAGGGCGTGGCGCTGGAGGTGATGGCAAATTCAGATAACGTGTTACGCGCCGGCCTGACGCCAAAATATATCGATATTCCTGAACTGCTGGCCAACCTGAAGTTCGAGGCTAAACCTTATGCCAGCCTGCTCACCCAGCCGGAGCAGGTGGGGACCACCCTGAACTTCCCGGTGCCGGTGGATGACTTTGCCTTTTCCCTGCACCAGCTCAGCCCCACGCCCGCTCCCATACACCAGCAAAGCGCCGCCATTCTGTTCTGCGTGGAGGGCCAGGCTGTTGTCATTCAGGGTGAGCAGCAGCTGACGCTTAAGCCCGGCGAGTCCTGTTTTGTTCCGGCAACGGACTCTTCCCTTACCCTGGCAGGCAATGGACGGGTCGCGCGGGTCTTTAACGATCTGCAGGATTGCGGCTGACGTAAAGCGCCACAATTGCTATTATTAATCAAATTATTAAACAAAAACGCCCCCGGGCGTTTTTTATTCGCCAGGCCTTTGCCCCCAGCATCGATTTGCCGGCGCCAGTGACTAAAAGGACGACTTTACAGATGAAAAAGACAAAGATAGCGATTGGAGTAGTAGTCGCACTCGGCGTGATTTGGACCGGAACCGCCTGGTTTACCGGGAAACAACTGGAAAAGAATATGGATCGGCTGGTGCAGAATGCGAATGCCCAGATGAATAATATGGCGCCGGAAAGCCGCCTGAAGCTGAGCTATCAGGATTTCAGACGCGGCGTTTTCAGCAGTACTGCCCGTTTTGTGCTGCAGTCCAACTCGCAGACTGAAGATAACGCCCTGATCAAGCCTGGCCAGAGCATCGTCTTTAACGAGAAGATTGACCATGGCCCTTTCCCTTTTGCCCAGCTGAAAAAATTCAATCTGATCCCAAGTATGGCTTCCGTACACACTCAGCTGGAAAACACCGATGCGGTGAAGAAGCTGTTTGAAATGACCAAAGGTCAGTCGATTATTCAGGCAGAAACGCGTGTGGGTTACAGCGGCACTACCGTTTCTGACATTCATCTGCTGCCGATGGATTACAACAATAGCCAGACCGGAGAGCGGTTTGCCTCTAATGGCGGCACGCTCAACGTCAGCGCGGATGACAAGGGCGACAAAGTTGATTTCAGCGGTAATCTGGACAGCCTGGTGCTGACTACCAAAAATCAGCTCGACATGCCGGTGCTGTTTACCGCTAACGGCCTGAAGCTGGATGCCTCCACCCACCTCAGTCCGGAAGGGATGCGCGTGGGCGATCAGAGCATCAATCTGCAGAAACTCACCGCCGCCGTTAATGGCCAGGAAGCGTTTATCGCTGAAGGCCTGAAGGGAAAATCCTCCTTCAACTCTGAAAAGAGCCTGATCGCCGGGACGATTGATTACACCCTGGATTCCCTGAAGCTGCAAAACCAGAACTTTGGTGAAGGTAAGCTTTCTATTAAGCTGTCGCAGTTTGACGCCAACGGCATGAAGGCCTTCTCTGACAACTACAACAGCCAGGTACAGGCGCTGATGAATGAGCCCGGGATCGGCGACAATCCGGCACTTTACCAGCAGCGCATGAGCCAGATCCTGACGGCTAACCTGCCCCTGCTGCTGAAAGGCGACCCGGTAGTTAACATCGCCCCCTTCAGCTGGAAGAATGATAAAGGCGAGAGCAGCTTCAATCTCTCGGTGCACTTCAAGGATCCCTCCACTAACACCGCTCAACCGCAGAACATCGGTCAGGCCGTGGATAACGTCCTGAAAACGCTGGATGGCAAGCTGAGCATCTCAATGCCGATGGCGACCGAGATGATGACTCACGTGGCGATGGCGGAAGGTTATAAAGAAGAGGATGCCGCGAAGCTGGCCGATCAGCAGGTGAAAGGCGTGGCGGCAATGGGTCAGATGTTTAAGCTGACCACCCGGAAGGATAACAATATCGTCACCAGCCTACAGTATGCGACGGGCCAGGTAACAATGAACGGTGAAAAAATGGCGCTGGATCAGTTCCTGGCGCGCTATATGTTGGGTGGCATGGCACCAGCAGAGATGCCGCAATAACGGTGAGTTTTTTATCAGGGCGCGATTATCGCGCCCTTTTTTATCTGCCCTCCGCCTCGCTGGCGATCTGAGTCAGGCTTTTACCGCCCCTTTATTTATGCAGACCCGCGCTCGATAAGCACCGGCGGCAGGATACTGTTTTGCACAGCTCCGGCCGGATCGGCCATTCGCTGCAGCAGCCTTTGCGCCGCCGTACGCCCAATCTCTCTGGCCGAGCTGGTGATAAAGGTCAGCGGCGGATCGGTCAGTTCCGCTTCCGGCGCGTCACCAAAGCCTACCAGCGCCATTTGCTGTCCGTAGTAGCTGTCCACCCCCCCTTTGCCGATGATTCTGCCCGTGCGCTGTAACCCAAAATAGCAGCCCAGCGCTACTGATGCGTTGTGGCAAAGGATCGCGGTAATGGTGGGATGATGATGGATCAGATCTTCGGTCAGTTCAGCCACATCCCGCTGATAGCGGCCGCTTTCGATAATCCATTCGCTGCGAAACGGCAAACCATACTGTAACAGCGTTGAGCAGTAGCCACCGATGCGCTCCGCTCTGGTCAGGGAAGAGCCGGAGCCGCCGAGCCAGGCAATACAGTGGTGGCCCCGCCTGATCAGATACTCCGTAGCAATCTGCGCAGCGTGGAGATTATCGGGACGGATAGAGTCCGTCTCCTCCAGGCTACTGGCTCGTGAGGCGCAGATCAGGGCGATCCCCTGCTCACGCGCTTTTTCAACAAGGTGCGAGGCGTTCTCCGCACCGCCGCCTAATACAATCCCCTCCACCCCCTGCGCCACCAGCGTATCGAAACAGCGGTCAATCTGCTTGCCCTTCGGCCCGCTTTGCGTCAGAAACAGCACTTTGCCCTGCGCTTCCAGCCCTTCGCTGAGGCCTGCGGTCATCTCAGCGTAAAAAGGATGGCAGAGATCGCGGACGATCAATCCCACCACCCCGCTGCCGCCGCCTCTGAGCATGGTGGCAGAGCGATTTGGAACAAACCCAAGCGCCTGAACAGCTTTGTTAACGCGTTCGGTGGTGGCAGAGGAGATGCGCCCTTTTCCGGACAAGACCAGAGAGACCGTCGTCACGGAGACGCCAGCTTCGAGCGCAACATCATTTATGGTGCTTTTTTTCAGTGACATAAAATTTCCAGCCAGCCCTGGCTGACTCGTTTAGTGAACCTGGTCGAAACCACAAGGTAAAACGTTACACTTGTGAGGCCTGAAATAAAACCTGCACTGCCGGGAAGAGTGTGACTTATGGCGCATTAATACCTGATAAAACGTTTTATCATTTTTTTATCTCAGCGCGGTCTGAGCTTTTTTTATCCCGGGAGAGTCTATGTCGGCCACTAAACACAAAATAACGCTGTGGGAATTTTTCCAGAGTCTGGGCAAAACTTTTATGCTTCCCGTTGCGCTGCTCTCGTTCTGCGGCATCATGATGGGAATTGGCAGCTCGCTGAGCAGTCACGATGTCATCACGCTGATCCCCTTTCTGGGCAATCAGGTTTTACAGCTGATTTTCCTGTGGATGAGCAAAGTAGGATCGTTTGCCTTCAGCTATCTGCCGGTGATGTTTGCCATTGCGATCCCGCTGGGGATGGCGCGGGAAAATAAGGGCGTTGCCGCCTTCTCCGGCTTTGTGGGCTTTGCGGTGATGAATCTGGCGGTGAACTTCTGGCTTAACGCGAAAGGGATTTTACCGGCGACCGATGCTGCGCTACTCAAGGCCAACAACATCCAGAATATTATCGGCATTCAGTCGATCGATACCGGGATCCTCGGCGCGGTCATTGTGGGCATCATCGTGTTTTATCTGCATGAGCGTTTCCATACCATCCGTCTGCCTGACGCGCTCGCCTTCTTTGGCGGCACGCGCTTTGTACCGATAATTACCACGCTGGTCATGGGGCTGGTCGGGCTGATGGTTCCGCTGATCTGGCCCTGGTTCGCTGCGGCAATTACCGGGCTTGGCTGGGTTATCAACGGCGCTGGCGAGTTCGGCCCGATGATCTTCGGCACCGGCGAACGCCTGCTGCTGCCGTTTGGCCTGCAGCATATTCTGGTGGCGATTATCCGCTTTACCGATGCGGGCGGCACGATGGAAGTTTGCGGTCACAGCGTCAGCGGCGCTTTAACCATTTTCCAGGCACAGCTCTCCTGCCCGCAGACCTCTGGCTTTGCTGAAAGCGCCACGCGCTTCCTGTCGCAGGGTAAAATGCCCGCCTTCCTCGGCGGTTTACCGGGCGCAGCGCTGGCGATGTACCACTGCGCCCGTCCTGAAAACCGACACAAAATAAAGGGGCTGCTGATTTCAGGGGTGGTGGCCTGCGTGGTGGGCGGCACCACCGAACCGATTGAATTCCTGTTCCTGTTTGTGGCGCCCGTGCTCTATCTGATCCATGCGCTGCTGACCGGACTGGGATTCACCGTGATGGCGGTACTGGGCGTGACCATCGGCAATACGGACGGCAACATTATCGATTTCGTGGTGTTTGGCATCCTGCATGGCCTCGCCACCAAATGGTATTTCGTGCCGGTGGTGGCTGCCGTCTGGTTTGTGGGTTACTACCTGATTTTCCGTTTCGCTATTACCCATTTCAATATCAAAACGCCGGGCCGCGATCTCGATACCACCACCGTTGAAAAGAGCCTCTCTGCTACGGTGGGTAAATCGGGTTACAACACTCCGGCTATTCTTGCGGCGCTGGGCGGTATGGAGAACATCACCTCGCTGGATAACTGCCTGACCCGCCTGCGTCTTACGGTCAAAGAGATGAGCCTGGTAGATGACGCCGCCCTTAAGGCGAACAGGGTGATTGGCGTGGTTCATCTGAATCAGCACAGCCTGCAGGTGGTGATTGGTCCGCAGGTTCAGTCAGTGAAAGATGAGATGGCCAGCATGATGGCGACGGTGCCCGGCTGAATCATGGCTGAGGGTACGTGATGCCCTCACCTTGTCCCATCACTCCGCCTCTGTTTCAGAAGAACGGATGGCAGACCAGCAGGGAAGCTGGCGTACAACCACGGAGAAAGCAAATGTTTGATTTTGATCGAGTTATCGACCGGCGCGGCAGCTGGTCTACCCAGTGGGACTTCGTCGCCGATCGCTTTGGCCGCGACGATCTGCTGCCTTTTACCATTTCTGATATGGATTTTGCCACCGCCCCCGCCGTGACTGATGCGCTTTTGCAGCGCCTGGCGCATGGCGTGCTCGGCTACAGCCGCTGGCAGCATCCGGACTTTCTGTCAGCTGTCAGCCACTGGTATCAGCGCCGTTTCGACACCAACGTTGATCCGCAGCAGATCGTTTACGGCCCGTCGGTGATCTATATGGTGGCGCAAATGATCCGTCACTGGTCCCGTCCCGGCGACGGGGTCGCTATTCACACCCCAGCCTACGATGCGTTTTATAAAGCGATTGAGGGGAACGATCGCCGCGTCCTCTCTCTGCCGCTTGCGCGGCGGGGGCATGATTGGTTTTGTGATATGCAGAGAATGGAAGCGATGCTGGCCCGCGATGAGTGCAGGATCCTGCTTCTTTGCAGTCCGCACAACCCCACCGGCAAGGTGTGGCGGCGTGAAGAGCTGGAGGCGATTTCAGCCCTTTGCCAGCGTTATAACGTGCGGGTGATCAGTGATGAAATTCATATGGATATGATCATGGGCGATCGGCAGCACACTCCCTGGAGCGCGGTCGCGGGCGAGCGCTGGGCGCTGTTCACCTCAGCCTCAAAAAGCTTCAATATCCCCGCCCTGACCGGCGCGTATGGCTTTATCAGCGATGAGCAGGATAGGCAGGCATGGTTCACGGCGCTGAAGGGAGCTGACGGCCTCTCTTCCCCCGCCGTACTGGCCGTAGCGGCGCATATTGCCGCTTACCGGCAGGGCGAAAGCTGGCTGGATGCTCTGCGGGAGTACCTGAAGGGTAATCTGCAACGGGTGGCGACGCGGCTGAATCAGGCATTCCCTGCACTGAATTGGCAACCTCCTCAGGCCACTTATCTGGCGTGGATTGATCTCTCGCCGTTGGGGCTGGATGATCATGCGCTGCAGCGGGAGCTGATTGAACAGCAGCAGGTAGCGATCATGCCGGGTTACACCTACGGTCCGCAGGGGAAAGGTTATCTCCGGCTGAATGTGGGATGTCCGCGCAGTAAAGTTGATGAGGGACTCAACCGTCTGATCGCCGGAATAGAGAATTTGCTCTGATAATCTGCTCTCCAGCCATTGGACGGCGCAAATAATCAGCACTTGCAGCCGGGATTGCGCAAACCGCTGGCGGAGTTGCGCAAATTGTTTTTATACTGTTATGCACTTTATGAAAACAACCGAGTGCGCCGACATGATCGATACCCAGCTTCCCCTTACCGATATTCATCGCCACCTTGACGGCAATATTCGTGCACAAACCATTCTGGATCTGGGGCGTGAATTTAACCTCACCCTGCCCGCCACCACGCTTGAGCTACTGCGTCCTCACGTTCAGGTTACGCAAACCGAACCCGACCTGGTGAGCTTTCTTAATAAGCTGGACTGGGGTGTAAAAGTCCTGGCTTCGCTTGATGCCTGCCGTCGCATCGCGATGGAGAATGTGGAAGACGCAGCCCGCGCCGGGATCCACTACGCTGAACTGCGCTTTTCACCGGGCTATATGGCGATGACCCACAACCTGCCGGTAGAAGGCGTGGTGGAAGCGGTTATTGACGGCGTTCGCGCCGGCTGCCAGCAGCACAACATTGATGTTCGCCTGACGGGCATTATGAGCCGGACCTTTGGTGAAGAAGCGTGCCTGCGCGAGCTGGAAGGGTTTCTTGCCCACCGCGACGGCATAACGGCAATCGATCTTGCTGGCGATGAGCTGGGCTTCCCCGGCAGCCAGTTCCTGAGCCACTTTACCCGCGCCCGCGACGCTGGCTTCCGCATTACCGTACATGCTGGCGAAGCCGCTGGCCCGGAGAGCATCTGGCAGGCGATCCGCGAGCTGGGTGCCGAGCGTATTGGTCACGGCGTGAAGGCGGTAGAAGATCCGGCGCTGATGGATTTCCTGGCCGCACACCAGATTGGCGTGGAGTCCTGCCTGACCTCAAATATTCAGACCAGCACCGTCTCTTCGCTGGCGCATCATCCGCTGGCGACCTTCCTGGAGCATGGCATTCTGGCAACCATTAACACGGACGATCCCGCTGTACAGGGCATTGAGCTGGCGCACGAGTATGAAGTCGCTGCTCCGCAGGCGGGGTTAAGCGCGGCGCAGATCCGCACCGCGCAGGAGAACGGTCTGAAGATTGCGTTTCTGACGGAAGCGGAGAAAGAAGCGGTACGCGCGAGGGTAGCCGCTTAAGAACTGACTGATAAAGTAAAAAACCCCGTCAGGCACTGCCTGCTCGGGGTTTTTTATGGAGCGGGAGCGCCTTCCGATGGCACTGCGCCGCCCCTCTCCTACTTCAGCGACAGCGTCTGACGCTTCTCTGCCGACTGCAGGCCCAGCTCAATCAGCTCCATCACCTGAATAGCCTCTTCCGCGGTAACCGGGTTATTGCCTTCGCCGTTGATAGCGTCACGGATCCCGGCGTAATAGGCTGGATAGTTGCCAGGGGTGGTCAGCAGCGTCTCTTCCGCCATCATGTCGCCGTTTGTCAGCGTCACCACGCCGTCGCGCATATCGTAACCCCACTCCTCCTGCGGCGGACGGGCACCCGCTTTCAGGCGATCTTCCTGCGGATCCAGACCATATTTCACATAGCTGCCTTTGGTGCCATGCACCTGATAGCGTGGCGATTCGGCGGCCACCAGCATGCTGGCATGCAGCACGATACGGCGCTGAGGATAGGTCAGCACGGCATGGAAATAGTCGGTGGTCTGCGCGCCCGGGCGCAGCTCAGCCAGATCGACGTTGATCGCAACCGGCGAGCCGAAGAGCTGCAGAGCCTGATCGATCAGATGTGGCCCCAGATCGTACCAGATGCCGCTGCCTGCGCCCTTCTGCTCACGCCAGCGGTTACGGACTTCCAGGCGGAAGCGGTCAAAATGGGATTCAAAGTAGCGGATTTCACCCAGCGTCCCCTCGCTCAGCAGCGTTTTCAGCGTCAGGAAGTCGCTGTCCCAGCGTCGGTTGTGGAAAACGGAAAGCAGCAGCCCTTTGGCTTTTGCCAGCGCATCCAGCTCACGGGCCTGAGAAAGGGTAACGGTAAATGGCTTGTCCACCACCACATGCTTGCCCGCATTCAGCGCGGCTTTCGCCAGTGGGAAGTGGGTATCGTTTGGCGTGGGGATCACCACCAGTTGCAGGGTGGGATCGTCAAACAGGGTCTGCGGGTCTGACACCACCTGGGTGGATGGCCAGTCAGCGTGCACTTTGCCGGCATCGCTGCTGGAAACGGCCGCCAGTTCCATCCCGGCGGTGCCCGCGATTAATGGCGCATGGAAGGTCTTGCTGGCGAAGCCGTAACCCACCAGCCCTACACGTATTTTGTCGCTCATTTGCATTCCTCTTGTCCTTTACCCAGATGATTTAAGACTATCAACCGGGTAAGGACAAGCGGGAATGCGCTGAATTGTCCCGTTTCGCTTAACTGATGGCGCTTAAGTCCCAGGTTTCCTGCGCCACCAGCGCATCGTGGGCATCCAGCGAACGACGGCGGAAGTCGCTGGGGCTGACGCCAACGCGTTTACGAAACACGCGGGAGAAATAGAGCTGATCGTCATAGCCCACAATCCGCCCTACGGTGGCAATCGGCTCCTGTGTGGTTTGCAGCAGCAGTTTGGCGCGGATCACCCGCTGATCCTCCCGCCAGCGCAGCAAGTTAACCCCCATCTGCTCGCGAAAGAGATGCGCCAGGCGTGAGGGAGAGAGACAGACGTGGCTGGCCACTTCATCAATTTTCAGCTCACCCGCCAGGTTGCTGGTGACGAACTGACACGCCTCGATCACTCTTGGGTCGCGGATCTGCTGATGACTGCGCGGATCCTCCTCCACCGCGCGCAGCAGCAGCCGCTCCAGCAGGTTCATCGCCAGCTCTTCCGCAAACCGCCTGCCGGAAGTATGCGTCTGTTCGATATTGGCAAACAGCCTTTCAAACTCTCCCCTCAGGCGCTCCGGCAGCCTCAGCCTGCCCACCCCCTGCTTCTCATCCTGCCACTTCAGCCAGTCGCTCCAGTAGGCGCGCGGACGGAAGTAGATCCAGCGATGGTGCCAGCAGTCGCTTTCCGGCGATCGGCCATAATAATGGGGCGTTTTGGGCTGAAAAAGCAGCAAATCACCCGGTTCACAGTCAAACGCATGTTCATTATTAAAGACCTGACCACGACCTTTGGTGGTCAGGTTGATGATAAAACCTTTCATACCCTGCGGACGATCAATAAGAAAGTCCAGCCCGTCCCCGGCATTGATTGGCGTCATACCGGCGACCAGCCATGCGGTAAACTGGTAACCGGGTAAGAGCGGGTTTGACTGCGCCACCGGCGCTAAACGATGGTACATAACGCCTCCTGTCAGGCCGCTTTAGCTTTCTGTTTGTAACGGTCGAAAATAACCGCCGCTAACAGTATCAGACCGCGCACCACATACTGTGAGAAAGGCGAGATATTCAATAAATTCATCGCATTCTCAACGGTCCCCAGGATCAGCACACCTGCTACTACATAGGAGATTTTGCCGATGCCGCCCTTGAGCGAGACGCCACCCAATACGCAGGCGGAGATAACGATCAGCTCATAGCCCAGGGAGGTCATGGGCTGGCCGCTGGTCATGCGCGAAGCCAGAATGATCCCGGCTGCGGCGGATACCAGGCCCGAGAGGATGAAAATAATGATGCGGGTCCGCACCACCGGCACACCCGCCAGGCGAGCCGCTTCCTCATTACCGCCGATAGCCAGCGTGTTGCGGCCAAAGGTGGTCTTGTTCAGCAGGAAACCAAAGATGATCATGGTGCCAATAGTCAGCCACACGGGCGCCGGTACGCCAAACCAGTTGGTATAGCCGAGCGCAAAGAAGCGTTCATCTTCAATCCCAACCGCCTGACCATTGGAGAAGATATAGGCCAGGCCACGTACGATCTGCATTGTCGCCAGGGTGGTGATCAACGCATTGATTTTCAGTTTGGCAATTACAAAGCCGTTGATGAAGCCGCAGGCCACACCCAGCAGCAGACCGGCAGCGATACCGATCCACAGGCTTTCGGTCATGTTGATAACCACGGCGGTGGTCACCCCGGCACAGGCGATAACCGAAGCGACGGAGAGGTCAAAATCCCCCGAAGCCAGGCAGAAGAGCATGCCGCAGGCGACCATGCCGGACATCGACATCGCCAGTCCCAGGCCTTTCATATTGATCAGCGAACCGAAATTCGGTACGAAAATGGTGCAGCCGATAAACAGCACGGCGAAGACCACCAGCATGCCGAAATTATCCCAGATGCGGCTTAAATTCACCCGCCGCCGGGCTGGCGTCGGTGGCGTTGCAGAGGACGTGGTGGAAGATGACATAACGATACTCCTTCTAATCAGGCCACAGCGGCAGTGTGTTGGGTGGTTTTTGGCATAGCAAGACTGAGCGTTAACGCTTCCGTGGCCTGGTCATGGCTGAGCTCACCGGCAATTTCGCCCTCTCTCATCACCAGAATGCGGTCCGCCAGCCCCATAACCTCAGGCAGATCGCTGGAGGCAAACAGCACGGCAATGCCCTGTTCCGCCAGCGCATAAATCAGGGTATAGATTTCATTTTTGGCGCCGACATCGATGCCGCGGGTTGGCTCATCAAGCAGGATCACTTTCATATCTTCAGATAACCAGCGGCCCAGAATGGCTTTTTGCTGGTTACCCCCGGAGAGGTTCATGATCAGCTGATCGGCTGAAGGCGTTTTGATATTAAGGGAACGAATATGCTTCGCCGCATTTTTACCTTCCCACTGATTGTCGATCAGACAGCCTGCGGTAAGGTTATTGCGCCGGGCGCTGATATTGATGTTGTCCCGCACCGAGTGAACAGGAATGATGCCGTCCGCCTTACGATCTTCCGGGCAGAGCAGGATCCCGGCGCGGATCGCGTGGGCTGGCTCTTTAATCACAATCGGTTCGCCATCCAGACGTAGTTCGCCGCCGGTGAGTTTGGTGGCGCCAAACAGCCCTTTCATCAGTTCGCTGCGACCGGCCCCGACCAGGCCAAACAGCCCCACGATTTCGCCAGCATGAACGTTAAGCGAAATTGGCTTCCTTACCCCTTTGGCCTGCACTTCATTCAGCTGCAGCCGCACCGCGCCGGTTTTACGCGGTGAATAGCCGTAGATATCACCGATATTACGCCCTACCATCGCCTGCACCAGCTCATCGTGCGAGGTGTTGGGGACATCGTTAAAGGTGCGGACATAGCGACCATCCTTAAACACGGTAATCGCATCGCTCAGGGCGAAAATTTCTTCCATGCGATGCGAGACGTACAGCACCACGCGGCCCTGCTCGCGCAGCTGACGGATCACGCGGAACAGATGCTCAATCTCACGGGCAGAGAGCGAACTGGTGGGTTCATCAAAGGCGATCACCTTGGCGTTACGCGCCAGTGCTTTGGCAATTTCAACCATCTGCCACTGGCCGAGTGAAAGTGACTTAAGCGGAGTATCCGGGTCGATATCCATCCCCAGGTTTTTCAGCTGTTCTCCGGCCTCATACCGCAGCAGCTTGCGGTTAACAAAGCCCGCTCTTTGCGGCAGCTGGCCCAGATAGATATTCTCTGCCACCGACATTTCCGGCACCAGATGCAGCTCCTGATAGATGATGGCTACCCCCGCATCCAGCGCGGCTGTGGTGTGCGTAAAACTGACGGGCTCCCCCTTGAGGCGGATCTCTCCGCTGCTGGGCTGATAGCTGCCGCTGAGAATTTTCAACAGCGTGGATTTCCCCGCGCCGTTTTCCCCCATCAGGGCATGGATCTCTCCGGCACCACATTCAAAGCTGATATCCTGCAAGGCTTTAACGCCGAGAAAGGTTTTCCCGATGCCATGAAAACTCAGATAGGCGGGTTGCGTACTCATTATTCCTCCTGCCAGCTTTAAAAGGACGGCGCGTGGCGCCGTCCTCACGGGGTTACATCAGGCCTTTTTTCGCCAGTTCCGTTTTGAAGTTGTCACGGGTGATCAGCACCACGTCGGTCACTTCGGTAAACTTCGCTGGTTCAGCATCTTTGGTCACCCAGTTGTAAAGCATCTGGATGCTCTTGTAGCCATGCACGTCCGGGCTTGGCAGCAGTGAACCGTAGAAGCCGGTAGCCTGGCCTTTTGAGAGTTCATTCACGGCATCCACACCGTTGATGCCAATGCCAATCACGTCTGCTGCCTTGAAGCCCTGACCTTCCGTCGCACGAACGCCACCGAGCACAGTGTTGTCATTCATGCCCAGGATCAGCCAGTGCTTCACGCCCGGATGCTGTACCAGCAGTGAGTTACCGGCATCAAAGGCGCCCGGGATGTCGTTGGATTTGGTAGGGACTTTGTAGATCTGATCTGCCGGGAAGCCGGCCGCTTTCAGCGCATCCATTGATCCACCGGTGCGGCGACGGGCGGTATCCAGCTCGTCAGCGGTGATCGCCATTACGCCAGTATCTTTCGCTTCCCAACCGCGTTTCTTCATCTCCTTATAGAGTTCCTGTCCCTGACGCTCGCCAATTTTGGTGGCGGCCATCATTACCAGCGGCACAGTCTCCATCGGTTTGCCTTTGGCAGTGACAAACTGATCGTCCACCGCAATGACTTTCAGATCGTAGCTGCGTGCTTTAGCCACAATAGCGGAGCCGAGTTTGGGATCTGGCGTACAGATAACGAAGCCTTTTGCCCCGCTTGCCGCCAGACTGTCGATGGCGTTCAGCGTTTTCTCGCCGTCCGGTACGGCAATTTTAATGACTTCAAAGCCCATCTCTTTGCCGGCTTTATCAGCAAACTTCCACTCAGTCTGGAACCAGGGCTCTTCCGGCTGTTTCACCAGAAAACCGAGTTTCATGGTCTCAGCCATAGCTGAATGTGACATAACGGCTGCGAGGCCAATTGCGGCCAGTGCGTAGGGTATTTTGTGCATGAGGCTCTCCGGCTCAGTACCCGCTTTCAGGCGGTGTGATGTAAACGGTATCATTCAGATTGCTGCCCAGGTAAGGGCTTAAAAGCGCAAGTTTTTCGGTCAGGACAGCGAAACCTGTGCCGATGAGCGCTAGTTTTAACGGGAACTTAGCAAGGAAAGGGAGAGCGCTATCACACCCTGTGATTTCAGCGATTTCGTCCATGCATTCAGCAAAATTAACCTTCATGTAACATTTGAGCTGCGTCACATATTCTCCCGAGATGACAGAAAAGTGCATATTTGCAGCGTACTTTGCCTAACCGAAACCGCGCCAACTTCATAGGGTAGTCAGACAGGATTAACCATATCGTCTGGAGATCAGAGAATGCAGTTGGGAGCCATCACCATAGGCCTGGATTTCGGAAGCGATTCGGTTCGGGCATTAGCCGTAGACTGTGCCAGCGGCAAAGAGTTATATGCAGAAGTCGTGGCCTACCCGCGCTGGCAGGCAGGACTCTATTGTCAGAGTCGTATTAATCAGTTTCGCCATCATCCTCAGGACTATATAGACGCCTTCGAGCAGGCCATACGTGACGTTGTCACCAAATTGACCCCTGAACAGCGGCACAACGTTGTCGGCATCGGCGTGGATTCAACCGGCTCGACGCCTGCCCCAGTTGACCGCGAGGGTCAGGTGCTGGCGTTGCGGCCTGAATTTGCCGACAACCCCAACGCCATGTTCGTGTTATGGAAAGACCATACTGCGATTAAAGAGGCGGAGGAGATCACTACGCTCTGCCATAGCGGAGAGTTTGAAGACTATTCGCGCTTTATTGGCGGCATTTACTCTTCCGAATGGTTCTGGGCCAAGATCCTGCACGTCAGCCGTGAGGATCGTGCGGTGCGTGAAGCCGCCGTTTCCTGGGTTGAGCTTTGTGACTGGGTACCTGCGCTGCTGAGCGGCACTACCGCACCGGCTGATATGCGCCGTGGACGTTGTGCGGCGGGGCATAAATCGCTCTGGCACCCGGAGTGGCAGGGTTTGCCCACCAGCGAGTTTTTAGATGCGCTGGATCCGATGCTGACCCAACACCTGGATACCCCTCTGTTCAACGAGACCTGGACCGCTGATTTGCCGGTGGGCCAGATCACCGCCGAATGGGCAGAACGCCTTGGCCTGCCCACTACCGTGACCCTTTCCGGCGGTGCGTTTGACTGCCATATGGGCGCGGTGGGAGCCGGAGCTGGCCCCTATACGCTGGTGAAAGTGATCGGTACCTCAACCTGCGACATTCTGATTGCCGATCCGGAGCGCGTGGGCGACCGGGCAATTAAAGGCATTTGCGGTCAGGTAAACGGCAGCGTGGTGCCGGAGATGATCGGTCTTGAAGCGGGACAATCCGCGTTTGGCGATATGTACGCCTGGTTCAGCCGTCTGCTCTGCTGGCCGCTTGAGCAGGCGGGCCAGCGTCATCCTGAGCTGAAGCCAGAGCTTGACGCCATCCGCAAAACCCTGCTGAACGATCTGACCAAAGCCTGGGCAGACGATCCGCAACTCGACCATCTGCCGGTGGTGCTGGACTGGTTCAACGGCCGCCGCACGCCGTTTGCTAATCAACGTTTGCAGGGGGTCATTACCGACCTCAACCTTGGCACCGATGCGCCAACGCTGTTTGGCGGGTTTATCGCCGCCACCGCCTTTGGCGCCCGCGCCATTATGGAGTGCTTCGAGCAGCAGTCTATTCCTGTGGAGAGCATCCTGACGCTGGGCGGCATCGCCCGAAAATCGC
The DNA here is from genome assembly GCF_030758455.1 of Erwinia pyri. NCBI lineage: Bacteria > Pseudomonadati > Pseudomonadota > Gammaproteobacteria > Enterobacterales > Erwiniaceae > Erwinia > Erwinia pyri. The sequence continues at coordinate 2,053,303 of NZ_CP132353.1, read as the reverse complement.
CCGCCATTATGCAGGTCTGTTGCGATGTGATGAACCGCCCGCTGGATATCGTCGCCTCTGACGAGTGTTGTGCACTGGGCGCAGCGATTTTTGCCGCTGTTGCCGCGGGCGTTTATCCCGATGTCCCTTCTGCCCAGCAGAAAATGGCCAGCCCAATCGCCACCACTCTGCAACCCGATGCCGCCCGCGTCGAACGCTATCAACAACTTTATCAACGTTATCTTCAGTGGTGTGAAGTGGCCGAACCTCAGTTTGCCGCTCAGCCGACCCAAATTTAAGGAGAACTACATGACTCAGCCTGCTTCTTACAACGTCTGGTTTGTTATTGGCACCCAGCATCTTTATGGCGCGGAAACGCTTCGTCAGGTCGAACAGCATGGTCAGCAGGTGGTGGACGGGCTGAACCGCGAGGGGAATCTGCCCTTTACGCTGGTTCTGAAGCCGCTGGTAAAAAGCCCCGATGAGGCGCTGGCACTCTGCCGTCAGGCCAATTATGCGGAAGAGTGTCTGGGCATTGTCACCTGGCTGCACACCTTCTCTCCGGCAAAAATGTGGATTGGCGGGCTGTCGGTACTGAACAAACCGCTGCTGCAGTTCCATACCCAGTTTAATGCTGAAATCCCGTGGGACAGCATGGATATGGACTTTATGAACCTGAACCAGACCGCACACGGCGGCCGCGAGTTTGGCTTCATTGGCGCGCGCATGCGTCTTCAGCACAGCGTGGTTACAGGTCACTGGCAGGATAAAACCACGCAGGAGCGTCTGGGCAAATGGATGCGTTCAGCGGCGGCAAAACAGGCGAGCCAGCAGCTGAAAGTCGCTCGTTTTGGCGATAATATGCGTGAAGTAGCGGTAACCGAGGGTGATAAGGTCGCGGCACAAATTCAGTTTGGCTATTCGGTCAACGGCTGGGGCGTGGGCGATCTGGTAGAGGTTATCAACGCTGTCAGCGAGGGTGATGTTAACGCCCAGGTGGATGAATATGAGAGCCTGTACGAGTTCACCGCTGCTGCCGCAGTAAATGGCGAGAAGCGTCAGAACGTGCTGGATGCGGCAAAGATTGAGCTGGGCATCAAAGGCTTTTTACAGAATGAAGGCTGCATGGCCTTTACTACTAACTTCCAGACGTTACATGGCATGACACAGCTGCCGGGCCTGGCGGTACAGCGTCTGATGCAGCAGGGGTATGGATTTGCCGGTGAAGGCGACTGGAAAACCGCTGCGCTGCTGCACATTTTCAAAGTGATGGCGACAGGTCTGCCGGGCGGAACCTCCTTTATGGAGGATTACACCTACCACTTCTCGCCGGGCAATGAGCTGGTTTTAGGCTCGCATATGCTGGAGGTCTGCCCTTCCATTGCCAAAGAGAGCCGTCCGCTGATTGACGTGCAGTATCTGGGCATTGGCGGCAAGGCCGATCCGGCCAGGATGATTTTCTCCTCCCCGGCGGGCCGCGCGGTCAATGCCAGCGTGGTGGATATGGGCGACCGTTTCCGTCTGCTGGTAAACGTAGTGGATGCGATCGAGCAGCCAAAACCGCTGCCTAAGCTTCCTGTAGCCCGTGCGCTATGGCATGCGCAGCCGTCGCTGGCAACCGCTTCAGAGGCGTGGATCCTGGGCGGTGGCGCGCACCATACGGTGTTCAGCCAGGCGCTGACGGTGGAAGATATGCGTCAGTATGGTGAGATGCATGGTATTGAGGTGCTGGTCATTGATGAAGAAACCACGCTGCACGGTTTCAAAGACGCTTTGCGCTGGAACGAGGCATTTTACCGTCTGAATCAGCGCTAACCGTTATCCGTTTTTGAGTTTCCGCAGCGCCCACTTTACGTGGGCGTTTTTTATGAACGCAGACCGTTCGCCGGGTTACTGTTTCAGCGCGCCAGTAACAGGATCGTTGCCGCTGTTAATGGTGAAGATGATTTTCTGCTGCAGATTCTTGTAAGGTTTATTGGTTTCAAACCGCCATTGCCCCATTGCAGCAATCGCCGCGTCATCAAACAAGTGTTGAGGCTCCGATTCTTTAATCCGCATTTCACTTACTTTCCCGTCTGCCCCGACATCGTATTCAAATTTCACAAACCCAGCGATACGATTTTTATAGGCGTAAACCGGATAGTTTGGTTTGACTTGCTTGATTATTTCAGGTTTCCCGGAAGGCATGACTGGCGTAGTTGAGCAGGCAGTAATAAATAAAGAAATGAAAAGAATTAAAGGTTTAAGCATGACAACATCCTGTTGATAAGAATGGCTGGCATCTTAACGTATTCCGGTTGCTCTGGGAATATTGTCAGAGAGGCTAATGTTTTGGCACTACGGAGCACCACCTGTGAAATTTAGCGTTACTGGTGGATTTGGCATTCATACAGGTCAAGACCGGGCGCAGTGGCAAGGCTTCACCACAGGCCAAAACCAATCTCATTACTGTAATTGGATTTGGGTTTTCAAACAGGCAACGCTAAAGCTATTGGGAAGGGAGAACGGGTTGATAAGCAAAAGCTAAGCGGCATGGACGCCGCTTCGCAGCCATCAGGGATGATTTCACGGCGTTTTTGTGTTCAGCCCGTTCTCCCTGACCAGATCACTGGAATTCACAGACGGCCTGATCTTCCTGCACACCTTACTGCGAAACTGGTAGTGGAAAGGCGTACGACTTTTGGGAAGTTTCAGGCTTACACAGGTCAAAACTGGGTACGGTGGCAAGGCGTCACCACAGAGCACGTTATTTAAGACGCAATAAGGTCAAAACCGGGTACGGTGGCAAGGCGTCACCACAGAGCACGTTATCCGAGACGTCGTGAATCCATCCCTGGAGACTTGGATGCCGCATCCCTGCGGCATACACTCGGCTAACGTGCTCTGTGGTGCCACCCCAAAATGTTCGGTGTTGCCGGTGAGTTCAGTGCTCGCACAGGTCAAAATCTGACAGCGCCGAATGTGTGCCGGGGCAATACTTTGGTTTTGGCTTTGGTTTTGGATCTGGTTTTGGTTTTGGTTTTGGTTTTTCAAACAGGCAACGCTAAAGCTATTGGGAAGGGAGAATGGGCTGATAAGCAAAAGCTAAGCGGCATGGACGCCGCTTCGCAGCCATCAGGGATGATTTCACGGCGTTTTTGTGTTCAGCCCATTCTCCCTGACCAGATCGCCTGAATTCACAGACGTCCTGACCTTTCTGCACACCTTACCGCGAAACTGGTAGTGGAAAGGCGTACGACTTTGGGAAGTTTCAGACTTACACAGGTCAAAACCGGGTGCGGTGGTAAGGCGTCACCACAGGGCACATTATTTAAGACGCAGTAAGGTCAAAACCGGGTACGGTGGCAAGGCGTCACCACAGAGCACGTTATCCGAGACGTCGTGAATCCATCCCTGGAGACTTGGATGCCGCATCCCTGCGGCATACACTCGGCTAACGTGCTCTATGGTGCCACCCATCAGATTCAGCTTTGCCAGTGTGTTCGGCGCTCAAACAGGTCAAAAGCATAGTTTTGGTCTTTAGCTTTGGTTTTGGTTTTGGTTTTGGTTTTGGTTTTGGTTTTGGTTTTGGCAGGTAGGTTTTTATCTACAGGCAACGCTACAGCTATTGGGAAGGGAGAACGGGCTGATAAGCAAAAGCTAAGCGGCATGGACGCCGCTTCGCAGCCATCAGGGATGATTTCACGGCGTTTTTGTGTTCAGCCCATTCTCCCTGACCGGAGCACCGCCTCACAGGCAACTTGTGTCTCCGGGTTTAGCCCATTATCCCTGACCTGAGCACTACCACACAGGCAACTTGTGTCTCCGGGTTCAGCCAATATCCCTGACCGGAACACTGCCCCACAGGCAACTTGTCTCTCTGGGTTTAGCCTGTTCTCCCTGCCCTATCCGGCCAGCCTTTTTACTGGCGCATTTTGCTGACGATCCCATATTACCGTCAGCAGACGTTGCAGCGCGATAAAGGCGAACAGCAGAATACCGATGGCGATTTTGGTCCACCAGGAACTCAGCGTGCCGTCAAAATTGATCCAGGTTTGAATCAGCCCCTGAATCAGTACGCCGAACAACGTGCCGAGCACGGTGCCAACGCCGCCGGAAAGCAGCGTGCCGCCAATCACTACTGACGCAATCGCGTCCAGCTCTACACCCATGCCCGCCAGCGCATAGCCTGCGGAGGTATAAATAGAGAACACAATGCCGGCAAGCGTTGCTAACCCGGAAGAGAGCATATAGATGCGAATGGTGGTACTGCGGGTAGAAATTCCCATCAGCTGCGCGGAAGTAACATTACCGCCAATAGCGTAAACCTGATTACCAAAACGGCTCCGGTGCGCCAGCAAAATGCCAAACGCCACCACCACCAGCATAATTACCGCCAGCAGGCTAAGCCTGCCGCCACCGGGTATCTTCCACGCCAGGCTGGATAAAGTGGTATAGAGCGGATGGTCGATCGGCAGGGAGCTTTCAGAAACCAGATAGCTGCTGCCCCGTAAAAAGAACATGCCTGCCAGCGTAATAATGAACGCCGGGATCTTCAGCGCGTCGATAAGCCAGCCCATAAAGGCACCAAACGCCGAGCCCATGACCATCACCAGCGCAAAGGCCGCCCAGGGATTAAGATGAAAATCTCCGATGGCGCGGGCCAGAAACACGCCGGTGAAGGCAATCACCGCGCCAACCGACAGATCGATCCCGCCAGAAAGGATAACAAAGGTCATGCCTACCGCAATAATGCCCAGGAAGGCGTTGTCGGTCAGAATATTGGCAATCACCCTTGTGGAGGCGAAACCGGGAAACTGACTGAGGCAAAACAGATAACCTGCTACAAACACCAGCAGCGTTATCATCAGGGGAAGATGACGTTTAACCACCTTTGCGTCCTCGCTTGAACAGTTGAATAAACCGTGGCGACTGAATTAACAGTACCGCCATCACCACCACTGCTTTAACTACCTGATTCAGCTCTGGCGGAAAACCGGAAAGCAGAATGCCGGTATTCATCGCCTGGATAATCAGCGCGCCCGTCAGCGAGAGCAGCAGATTAAAACGTCCCCCCATCAGGGAAGCTCCGCCGATCACTACCGCCAGGATTGCGTCCAGCTCCAGCCAGAGTCCGGCATTGTTGGCGTCCGCGCCCCGGATATCAGCGGCAATAATCAGCCCCGCCACCGCAGCACAGAGGCCGCTGATGACATAGGTCGTCATCACAATCAGCCAGCCATTGACCCCGGCGTTTCTCGCCGCACGCAGGTTAATCCCTACCGCTTCGATAAACATGCCTAACGCTGTTTTACGGGTCAGCAGCCAGACCAGCAGCGCCATGACCAGCGTGATCCAGACCGGCACCGGGAACAGCCAGAGTGTGCCGCTTCCAAGATGGGCCAGCGACTCACTGTCAAAGGTGACAATTTGTCCCTGCGTGATCAGTTGCGCTATTCCGCGCCCCGCCACCATCAGGATTAGCGTGGCGACAAAGGGCTGGATCTTCAGCAGTGCGACCAGAATGCCGTTCCAGAGACCGCAAAGAATGCCGGTTCCTAACGTGGCAAGAATAATCACCGTCATACTGTGACCCGCCACGGTCAGCGTGGCCGCCGTTGCACCGGCAATCGCCATTACCGCCCCCACAGAAAGGTCAATCCCGCCGGTGGCGATCACCAGCGTCATGCCAATCGCCAGTAGCGCAACGGGGGCGGCGCGGTTAAGAATATCGATGGGGCTGCCGAACAGGCGGCCATCCTGCAGATGAATAGCGAAGAAATTATTGGCCACCAGGCTGTCCACAATCAGCACCAGCAGCAGCGCGGCGAGTTGCGGCATGCCTGCCGGCAGTTTACGTTTTAACATGGGTCTCTTCCCCGGCACCAGATGTGACTCAAGCATGCTGCGCCCCTCCTGCCGCAATAGCGTTAACAATCGAGGCCACAGAAAGCTGCTCAAGCGGGATTTCCGCTACCTGCTGACGATCTCTCAGGATCACCACCCGATCCGCATACCCCACCAGCTCTTCCAGTTCAGAGGAGATGACCAGCAGTGCCAGACCGTCGGCGCAAAGTGATTCAATCAGACGAATGATTTCTGCATGCGCACCGACGTCGATGCCACGCGTAGGCTCATCCAGGATCAGGAACTGAGGTTTCGTCACCAGCCAGCGGGAGAGCAGGACTTTTTGTTGATTGCCCCCGGAAAGGAGTTCAACCGGCTGCTCTGCATGGGGGGTACGGATGCCCAGGCTTTTAATAAAGCGCTCTGCTATCTGCTGCTGTTCACGGCGTTTAATCGGCCGCAGCCAGCCGCGCTGCGCCTGAAGCGCAAGGATGATATTTTCACGCACCGATGCCGCCCCGACGATGCCGTTCGTTTTGCGATCTTCCGGACAGAAGCCCATCCCAAGACGCGATGCCTGAGCTGGCGTGCGAATAGTGCGTTTTTTTCCTTTGATGAAGGCGGTGCCGCTGTCGGCACGTCTGATGCCAAACAGCAGCTCGGCGGTCTCTGTCCTGCCCGAGCCTAACAGGCCAGCCAGTCCCACGGCTTCACCGGGACGAACGCTGAGGCTGAATGGCTCAATGGTGCCTTTTTTGCCGTAATCTTTAAACTCCACCACCGGCTGATTGCTTTTCAGCGTGCTGCCCGCGCGTTGCAGCGCCGTCTCCAGCAGCTCACGCCCCAGCATCAGTTTGATCAGTTCAATCTGAGGCAGCTCACGGGTTTCGCGCGTGGCAACAAATTGCCCGTTGCGCAGTACGGTGATCCTGTCGCTGACTTTATAAACCTGGTCCAGGAAGTGGGTCACAAAGATCAGGCTCATCCCGCTGGCTTTAAGCTGATTCATCAGCGTAAACAGCATCTCAACTTCACTGGCATCCAGACTGGCGGTGGGTTCATCAAGGATCAGGACTTTCGCGGAGAGATCCACCGCTCTGCAGATGGCAATGATCTGCTGCATCGCTACCGAAAACTGGCCCAGAGGGCGCGTAACGTCCAGCTCAAAGCCGTAGCCTCGCAGCAAAGCCTGCGCTTTACGCACCAGCGTTTTGCGGTCAATCAGCCCAAAGCGCCGCGGCTCACGCCCAATAAAGAGATTATCCGCTACCGACATATTGGGCAGCAGATTCACTTCCTGATAAACCGTACCAATACCCATCGCCTGAGCTTCGGCGGTGCTTTGCGGGTGAATCGCTTTGCCGTCCAGCGTCACGGAACCGCTGTCCCGCTTATAGACACCGGTCAGCACTTTGATGATGGTGGATTTACCTGCGCCATTTTCGCCCAGCAGCGCCATGATTTCGCCAGGCCGGACCTCAAAGGAGACATTGTCCAGCGCCTTAACGCCAGGAAAAGCTTTGCTGACGCCGCTGATGGATAACAGCGGTGCCGGTGTCGTGTTTTGCATGCTCATACGACTTCGCCTCAACCATGAAAAAAGCCGCCTGTTTGCCAGGCGGCGAGGGAGTTAGTAACCCATGCCTTTTTTCTTGTCTAACTGAGACTGCGCATCGGCAGGAAGGTAAAGCTTCGACTCGGTTTTAATGATTTTCGGTGGCATGGTGCCATCTTTCCTGAATTTCTCCAGCGCATCAAACGCCGGGCCTGCCATATTTGGCGTCAGCTCTACGTTGGCATTAGCTTCACCCGCCAGCATCGCTTTATAAATATCGGGCACGCCATCGATGGAGCCGGTCAGAATATCTTTACCGGGCTTGAGTCCCGCCTCTTTAATAGCCTGAATAGCACCAATGGCCATATCATCGTTATGGGCATAGACCATGCAGATATTTTTGCCGTTATTCTCTGCTTTAATAAAGCTTTCCATCACTTCTTTCCCTTTACTGCGGGTGAAGTCGCCGGACTGAGAACGGATAATTTTAATACCCGGTGCTGAGCCTATTGCTTCAGCAAACCCTTTCTTACGATCAATCGCTACGCTGGCACCCACCGTGCCCTGCAGCTCCACGACATTACATGGTTTACCAGCCTGCTGTTTCACCAGCCAGTCGCCAATCAGCTTACCTTCATAGACGTTATCCGCTGTGACCACCGCCATATATAACGACTTGTCTTTGACCACAATGGCACGGTCAAGCAGGAACACCGGAATTTTGGCATCTTTCGCTTCTTCCAGTACCGGTTCCCAGCCTGTCTGTACCACCGGTGCGATAAAAATGGCATCCACTCCCTGCGCGATAAACGAGCGCACGGCCTTGATCTGATTCTCCTGTTTCTGCTGGCCATCGGCAATTTTCAGCGTGATCCCCCGCTTCTGGGCTTCGCTTTTCGCCACGCTGGTTTCTGCCGCACGCCAGCCTGATTCAGAGCCAACCTGCGAGAAACCCACCGTCATTGATTCCGCCAGCGCGGTGCCGGAGAGGCTCGCACTGATAAGGGTGGTTAAAAGTAAACGCTTCCACATGATCATTTTTCCTCTGAAGGGATTTCGTTGTGTAGGGTCAAACGCCAGTGAATCCTGACCGATTCTGGCTAAAACAATTTCGACAATGCTCACAAATCACAATAATTAAAAGAGGTTACGTGAATTACGACCGCGAAATGCAGCAGGGGTGATATGGATAAAATGGGTGAGGTTTTTTTTGAGCATGTTAAATAACTGTAATAAACATAAGCGCTTATCACCGCATCTGATGGAAACGATTACAACACCAGGTCAGGTTCTGTCATGGCGTGGCCTCTCTCTCCGCTAAAAGCTTTTTAACCATTTTGTGACATACGCCACATCTGGTTAAAGCCAGCAGGATAAAGTGGCGAGAGAATAAACATCTGGCCTCAAAAATGCGTGAAATCCTTACGTTGTTTTCTGAATTTACCGGGCTTTACCCATTTGACCTATAGACACCCATTACGCCAGCAATATACTTGAGCCTCCTATTTCTGACCGCTAACGGCCATCATGACAGTTCAAGATTATCTGTTAAAATTTCGTAAAGTAAGTTCGCTTGAGACGCTGGAAAAATTGTACGACCATCTGAATTATTCTCTTACCGATAATCAAGAAATTATTAATATGTATCGCGCTGCCGATCATCGTCGCGCCGAACTGGCTTCAGGAGGACGTCTGTTTGACCTGGGCTGCGTTCCTAAATCTGTCTGGCGTTACGTGGTTTAAATTTCCGTTCAAAATTCACCAGGCCTTTCGTATACTCGTTGTCCCTGTTGTGCATGACCTGTTCATATAAGAAAAGGTCTGCTTGTTTTATAAGGATAATGAGTGGCTACCGATCCAACACCGCGCATTGCCGGGCTGCTTCTGGTCCCGCTTGCCTGGTTAATTATGACCATGCTGACCAGCGCCGTTGTGGTGGCAATGTATTTAAGCGCCTTGCTCACGCCTGAACTGCGCAGCGCGCTGTTTAACAACACCCATGCTTTTACCGTGCAGTGGAGTATTTCATTAATAACTTCGCTGGTAGTCTGGGGTTACAGTATCTGGGTAACATGGATTTTCTGTAAACGATCGCGCCGTCTTCCCCGCCACTATATTATTTGGCTACTGGTGACGGTGCTGCTGGCAATAAAGACCTTCGCGTTCTCCCCGGTCAGCGACGCGGCCGCTCTCCGTACCTTGCTGATTGCTCTTTTTGCTGCGGCGGTCCTTGTGCCCTACCTCAAGCGTTCTCAACGGGTAAAAAATACCTTTATTGAGCCTTAATTTTCCGCCTGGCTTTGATCGTTCTGCCATAATCTGAGCAACGCTGAGAGCCAGACTTTTTCCGGCCTCAGGTTAACGCACTGCATACGGGTACTCTTTAGCGGAGAGAAGGCCCGTAGATTCCGCCAGGCTGGCCACGCCCCCTGCTTTAGACGCCTGTTCAGTGATGAAAAAGGCAGCATATTTTTAATCCTCCGTGCCTTCGAGCAATAACCCTGCTGCTGATGTGTTGTCGTCACGCGCTCAATGTCCGATAATAGGCGGCTATCTTTTTATCAGGCGTAAAAATGACCGATTACCTGCTTCTCTTTATTGGCACAGTGCTGGTGAACAACTTCGTTCTGGTGAAGTTTCTCGGCCTCTGTCCCTTTATGGGCGTTTCCAAAAAACTGGAAACGGCAATTGGCATGGGACTCGCCACGACGTTTGTTATCACCCTGGCCTCGATCTGCGCATGGCTGGTGAATCATCTTATTCTGCTGCCGCTGGATCTCGTCTATCTGCGCACGATGGCCTATATCCTGGTGATCGCCGTCGTGGTGCAGTTCACCGAAATGGTGGTGCGCAAAACCAGCCCGGATCTCTACCGTCTTCTGGGTATTTTTCTGCCGCTGATTACCACCAACTGCGCGGTGTTAGGCGTGCCTTTGCTCAGCGTTAACCTGAATCACACCTTCCTTCAGGCCGCGCTGTTTGGCTTCAGCGGATCGCTGGGCTTTTCACTGGTGATGGTTCTGTTTGCCGGCATCCGCGAACGTCTGGTGCTGGCCGAGGTGCCTGCCCCGTTTAAAGGCTCCTCTATTGCGCTGGTGACGGCAGGCCTGATGGCGCTGGCGTTTATGGGCTTCAGCGGACTGGTGAAATTCTGATGAGTACAGTCTGGATTGCCATAGCTGTGTTAAGCGTGCTTGGGCTCATTTTTGGTGGCCTGCTGGGCTACGCTTCCCGTCGCTTCCAGGTGGAAGAAGACCCGATCGTCGAGCAGATTGATGCCATTCTGCCACAAAGCCAGTGCGGCCAGTGCGGCTATCCTGGCTGTCGTCCCTATGCGGATGCGGTGGGAAATAACGGCGAAATGATTAACAAATGCGCCCCGGGCGGCGAGCAGACCATGCTCAAGCTGGCGGCGCTGCTGAATGTCGATCCGCAGCCGCTGGGTGAAGAGGCGGTGCTGGAACCTCAGCGCAAAGTCGCGTGGATCGATGAAGAGAACTGCATCGGCTGTACCAAGTGTATTCAGGCCTGCCCGGTAGATGCGATTGTAGGTGCGACCCGCGCCATGCACACCGTGTTGAGCGACGTCTGCACCGGTTGCGATCTCTGCGTTGCGCCCTGCCCAACCGACTGTATTGAAATGCGTCCGGTTGCGCCCACCACGGCGAGCTGGAAATGGGATTTGAATACTATCCCGGTCAAGGTTATTTCTGTGGAACGTCATGCGTAATCTGTTCAACTTTTTTAAAAAAGAGCCTCTCTGGGATTTCGCCGGCGGTATACATCCGCCGGAAATGAAAACCCTGTCTAACGGCGCGCCTCTGCGTCAGCTGCCGCTGCCGGCACAATTTATTATCCCCATCAAACAGCACATCGGCCACGAGGGCGAACTGCTGGTCAGCCCGGGTGATAAAGTGCTTCGCGGCCAGCCGCTGACCTTTGGTCGTGGCCGTATGCTGCCGGTGCATGCGCCCTCTTCCGGCACGGTAGAAGAGATTGCTCCCCATATGACCGCGCACCCTTCTGCGCTGGCTGAGATGTGTATTTTTATTACGCCGGATGGTGAAGATCGCTGGTGCGAGCGTCATCCTGTGGCGGATTATCGCCAGTGCGAACGGAGTGAGATTGTCACTCTGATCCATCAGGCTGGCGTGGCAGGCCTGGGCGGTGCGGGGTTCCCGACCGCGACCAAGCTGAAAGGTGCTCTGCACGGCGTTAAGACGCTGATTATCAACGCCGCAGAGTGCGAGCCTTATATCACTGCAGATGACCGGCTGATGCAGGAGTGCGCTGCCGAGGTGCTGAAAGGCAGCCGGATCCTGGCCTGGGTGTTACAGTCGGAAAAGGTGCTGATCGGCATTGAGGATAACAAGCCTGAGGCGATAGCCGCGCTGAAAAAAGCGCTGGGCACGGCAACCGATCTGCAAATCAGGGTTATCCCTACCAAATACCCTTCCGGCGGCGCGAAACAGCTGACCAAAATCCTGACCGGACGCGAAGTTCCCCATGGCGGGCGCTCTACCGATATCGGCGTACTGATGCAAAACGTCGGTACGGCATACGCGGTTAAGCGGGCGATAATAGACGGCGAGGCCCTGACTGAGCGCGTGGTGACGCTGACGGGCGGATCCGTTGCTAAGCCAGGTAACGTCTGGGGCCGTCTGGGCACCCCAATCAGCCACCTGCTGCACAATGCTGACTTCTCCCCAGCCTCTGGCCAGATGGTGGTGATGGGCGGCCCGCTGATGGGCTTTACCCTGCCGACGCTGGACGTGCCGGTGGTGAAAATCACAAACTGTATTCTGGCTCCGTCGGCTAGCGAAATGGGCAACGAGGAGGAGGAGAAATCGTGCATTCGTTGCAGCGCCTGCGCCGATGTCTGCCCGGCCGCCCTGCTGCCGCAGCAGCTTTACTGGTACAGCCGGGGCGGCGATCATGACAAGGCCCGCGAACACAATATCGCGGACTGTATTGAGTGCGGCGCCTGCGCCTACGTCTGCCCCAGCAATATTCCCCTGGTTCAGTATTATCGTCGGGAGAAGGCGGAAATTCGCGCCATCGATCTTGAGGCTGAACGTACCGCACAGGCTAAAGCGCGCTTCGAAGCGCGTCAGGAACGTCTGGAACGCGAAAAGCTGGCGCGGGAGGCCCGTCATCAGCAGGCTAAGCGCGCTACCAGCGACGGTGACAATGGTGAGGTCGCCGCCGCGCTCGCACGGGTGAAAGCGAAGAAGCAGGCAGAGCTACCGGCAGGCGAAGCGGAGGCAGAAACTCCCGTTCAGTCGGCACAGCGTTCAGCGCGTCATGCGCAGGCAATGGCGCATGATGCCGAAAGGCAGTCCGAGACCGAACCGGCCACCAGACAGACAGGCGATCCACGTAAAGCGGCAGTTGAAGCGGCTATTGCCCGCGCTAAGGCGAAGAAAGCCGCGCAGGATCAGCAGGGTTCAGCGCCGGAAACAACAGCCGACGCTGAAACGGCAATTCAAAACGATTCTGAAGGATTGCCAGCAGCGCCAGCCGATCCCCGCAAAGCGGCTGTCGCAGCAGCCATCGCCCGTGCTAAAGCGAAAAAGGCCGCGCAGGCTGCTGCCGAACAAACAGCAGCAACGCCGGAACCAGCAGCCGACGCTGAAACGGCAATTCAAAACGATTCTGACGGGTCGCCAGCAGCGCCAGCCGATCCGCGCAAGGCGGCTGTCGCAGCAGCTATCGCCCGTGCTAAAGCGAAAAAGGCCGAGCAGGCTGCTGCCGAACAAACATCAGCAGCGCCGGAAACAGCAGCCGACGCTGAAACGGCAATTCAAAACGATTCTGACGGGTCGCCAGCAGCGCCAGCCGATCCGCGCAAGGCGGCTGTCGAAGCAGCTATTGCACGTGCTAAAGCGAAAAAGGCCGAGCAGGCTGCTGCCGAACAAACATCAGCAGCGCCGGAAACAGCAGCCGACGCTGAAACGGCAATTCAAAACGATTCTGACGGATCGCCAGCAGCGTCTGACGATCCCCGCAAGGCGGCAGTGGCGGCGGCCATCGCACGTGTTAAAGCGCGCAAGGCGCAGCATTCTACGCAAGAGGATTAAATGGCTTTTCGACTCGCTAGCTCGCCCTATACGCACAACCGCCGCAGCACCAGCACTATTATGCTGCTGGTGCTGGCCGCAGCCGTTCCCGGCATTGCAGCCCAGTGTTACTTCTTTGGCTGGGGGAATCTGATCCAGGTAGTGATAGCCGCAGCGGCAGGGCTGGCTGCGGAAGCCGCCGTGCTTAAGCTGCGCAATATGCCGCTGGCGAAGACGCTGGGTGATAATTCAGCCCTGCTCACCGCCCTGTTGCTGGGGATCAGCATTCCCCCGCTGGCGCCGTGGTGGGTAATCGTCATCGGTACGGTATTTGCCGTGGTGATCGCCAAACAGCTTTATGGCGGTCTGGGGCAGAATCCCTTTAATCCGGCGATGGTGGGCTATGTTGTGCTGCTTATCTCCTTCCCGGTGCAGATGACCAGCTGGCTGCCGCCCGCATCGTTACAGTCCATTACCCCCACGTTTATGGACACGCTTAGCATGATCTTTCATGCTCATACCCTGGACGGCCACAGCATGCAGCAGCTGCAGCGTGGCATTGATGGCGTCAGCCAAGCCACGCCGCTGGATACCTTTAAAACCGGCCTCCGCGCTGGTCACAGCGCTGAGCAGCTTCGCGCGCAGCCAATCTACAGCGGCGTGATTGCCGGGCTGGGCTGGCAGTGGGTCAACATTGGCTATCTGGCCGGTGGCCTGTTCCTGCTCTGGACCAACAGCATCCGCTGGCATATCCCGGCCAGCTTTCTGCTCTCTCTGGCGCTTTTTGCCACGCTGGGCTGGCTCTTCTCACCCGACACGCTGGTTTCACCGCTGGTGCATCTCTTCTCCGGTGCCACGATGCTGGGCGCCTTCTTTATTGCCACCGATCCTGTCAGCGCCTCGACCACCAATAAAGGTCGCCTGATCTATGGCGTGCTGATTGGCCTGCTGGTCTGGCTGATCCGCAGCTTCGGCGGCTATCCCGATGGCGTCGCCTTTGCCGTGCTGCTGGCTAATATTACCGTGCCGTTGATTGATTACTACACGCAGCCGCGCGTCTATGGCCACCGGAGGGAGAAGTAATGCTGGATGCCATTCGTAAAAACGGCGTCAGGCTGGCGCTGTTTGCTGCCGTTACCACCGGCTTAACGGCGGTGATCAATGCCGTAACCAAACCGACGATTGATCATCAAACCGTGGTGCAGCAGAAAATCCTGCTGGATCAGGTTGTTCCAACCGGGATCTATAACAACGCCATTCAGCAGGAGTGTTACCAGGTGCTCGATCCGTCACTGGGTAGCGGCCCCCATCACCTCTATCTTGCCCGCAAAGATGACAAGCCCGTAGCCGCGGCGGTTGAGACCACGGCGCCGGACGGCTATTCTGGTGCGATTAAGATGATTGTGGGCGCGGACTTTACCGGCAAAGTGCTGGGTGTGCGGGTGGTTGAGCATCATGAAACGCCCGGGCTGGGCGATAAGATTGAGCTGAGGATCACTAACTGGATCAACAGTTTTAACGGCGTGCAGCTTAAAGGTAAAGATGACGCCAGCTTTGCAGTGAAGAAAGATGGCGGCGACTTTGACCAGTTCACCGGCGCAACCATTACGCCACGCGCCGTGGTTAACGCGACCAAACGCGCCACGCTTTATATCGCAACGTTGCCAGCGCAGCTCGCCTCGCTGCCTTCATGTGGAGAGTCCAATGAGTGAAGCAAAAGATCTGGTGATTGGCGGCCTGTGGAAGAATAACTCGGCGCTGGTTCAGCTGTTGGGTTTGTGTCCCCTGCTGGCCGTCACCTCCACGGCTACCAACGCACTCGGGCTGGGGCTGGCTACCACGCTGGTGCTGACCTGCACCAACAGCGCCATTTCAGCCTCGCGCCGCTGGGTGCCCTCCGATATCCGTATTCCGATCTACGTGATGATAATTGCAGCCGTTGTCAGCTGCGTGCAGATGCTGATTAACGCCTTTGCCTACGGTCTCTATCAGTCGCTGGGGATCTTTATTCCGCTGATTGTCACCAACTGCATCGTGGTGGGCCGCGCTGAGGCCGTCGCCTCGAAAAACAGCGTGCCTCTCTCGGCGTTAGATGGCCTGGCTATCGGGCTAGGGGCAACCAGCGTGATGGTGGTGCTGGGCTCCCTGCGGGAGATCATCGGCAACGGCACAATTTTCAACGGTGCCGATCAGCTCCTGGGGCCGTGGGCAAAAGTATTACGCATTCAGGTGGTGCATTTTGATTCGCCGATGCTGCTGGCGATGCTGCCGCCGGGCGCCTTTATCGGACTGGGAATGCTGCTGGCCGCTAAATATGTCATAGATAATAAACTCAAGGCGCGGGCGGCACTGAAAGCCGCAGAGGCCGCGAAAAACTTGCCAGAAGGAAAAGCGAGTGCGCTGTGAATAAGGATAAACGTCAGCAAATTTTGATCCGCCTGCGCGAGAACAATCCGCATCCCACCACGGAACTGGTCTTCAGCACTCCCTTTGAACTGCTGATTTCGGTGCTGCTTTCAGCGCAGGCCACCGACGTCAGCGTCAATAAAGCTACCGCAAAACTCTATCCGGTAGCTAACACCCCGGCAGAGATTCTGGCGCTGGGCGTGGAGGGGGTAAAAGAGTACATCAGGACTATTGGCCTGTTTAACAGCAAGGCAGAGAACATCATTAAAACCTGCCGTATTTTACTGGAGAAGCATCAGGGCGAAGTCCCGGAAGATCGTGAAGCGTTAGAAGCGCTGCCAGGCGTGGGACGTAAAACGGCAAACGTGGTGCTGAATACCGCCTTTGGCTGGCCCACGATTGCTGTGGATACGCATATTTTCCGCGTCTGTAACCGCACCAATTTTGCCCCCGGCAAGAATGTTGAACAGGTTGAAGAGAGGCTGCTGAAGGTAGTGCCAAAGGAGTTTAAGGTGGACTGCCATCACTGGTTTATCCTGCACGGTCGCTATACATGTATTGCCCGCAAACCGCGCTGTGGCTCCTGCCTGATAGAAGATCTCTGTGAATATAAAGAGAAGGTTGAGATTTGAGACAAAAAAAGGCGGAGCATCTGCTCCGCCTTGCTCGTGCCATAGCGGCCCTTAGCCCTGAGTTTCTTCAGCTTCCGCCTTTTCACGCTTAAGCTGATAGTACTCTGCCGTAGAGAGCGCCAGCGGCGTTTTACCGCGGATCAAATCTGCTATTTTTTCGGCAATCATCACCGTTGGGGCGTTCAGATTGCCGGTGGTGATTTGCGGCATGATGGAAGCATCCACCACGCGCAGCCGCTGCATGCCATGCACACGCCCTTCTGCATCCACCACCGCCATCTCATCATTCCCCATCGCGCAACTGCCACAAGGGTGATAGGCGGTCTCTGCGTGCTCCCGGATAAAAGCGTCAATCTGTTCATCGCTCTGCACCTGCGCGCCCGGCTGAATTTCGTCGCCGCAGTACTCAGCCAGAGCGGGCTGACGCATGATTTCACGGGTCAGACGCACGGCGTTGCGGAACTCTACCCAGTCACGCTCTTCAGACATGTAGTTGAAGAAAATTGAGGGTGCAGCATAGGGGTGCTTTGAGGTCAGCTTCACGCAGCCACGGCTCATAGAGCGCATTGGACCAACGTGGGCCTGGAAGCCATGCTCTTTAACCGGGCTGCTGCCGTTGTAATTGATCGCCACCGGCAGGAAGTGATACTGCAAATCAGGCCAATCTGGCTGGTCATCGCTGCGAATAAATCCGCCCGCTTCAAACTGGTTGCTGGCGCCGGTGCCGGTGCCGTTAAACAGCCACTCCGCCCCGATGGCAGGCTGGTTCCACCACTGCAGGGAAGGATAGAGGCTGACCGGCTTTTTGCAGCGGAACTGCATATAGACTTCCAGGTGATCCTGCAAATTACGGCCAACGCCCGGCAGGGCATGGACCAGATCAATATCCAGCTCGCGCAGCCACTCTTCCGGGCCTACGCCCGAACGCTGGAGAATTTGTGGTGAGGCGATAGCCCCCGCACAGAGCAGCACTTCACGGGCGGCTTCCGCCTGCTCTTCTTTACCGTTGCGCAGCCAGCAGACGCCGGTGGCACTTTTGCCGCTGAACAGGATACGGTCAGTCTGCGCGTGGGTGACGATGGTCAGGTTAGAGCGCTGCTTTGCCACATCCAGATAGCCTCGGGCGGTGCTGGAACGGCGTCCCTGCGGCGTTACTGTGCGATCCATCGGGCCAAAACCATCCTGACGGTAACCGTTAAGGTCATCCGTTTCGTAATGTCCCGCCTGGACAGCGGCATCAATGAAAGCGCGGAACAGCGGGTTGTTGCCTTTTTTTGGCGTGGTGACGCTGAGGTAGCCTTCGCCGCCGTGGTAGTCATTTTCGCCGATATCACGCTTCTCCGCCTTACGGAAATAGGGCAGGCAGTTGAGATAGGACCACTTTTCCAGCCCCTTTTTGCTGGCCCAGTTGTCGTAGTCCATGGCGTTGCCGCGGATATAACACATGCCGTTGATAAGCGAAGAGCCGCCCAGGCCTTTACCGCGTCCGCACTCCATACGGCGGTTGCCCATCATGGGTTCAGGATCGGTTTCAAAGGCCCAGTTATAGCGTTTACCCTGCAGCGGATAAGCCAAAGCGGCTGGCATTTGGGTACGGAAGTCCCAGCGGTGATCTTTTCCGCCCGCTTCCAGTAACAGTACCGATACGTCAGCATCCTCAGTGAGTCGCGTGGCCAGCACGTTGCCTGCTGAACCCGCGCCAATAATAATGTAATCAAATTTCTGCATTAAACCTCCAGAGTGCCGCGGCAGAAAAGCCGCGGCAAAAATATCAGATTGCCAGCCCTGCGCATCAGAATGCGGAAGGGTAATCTCCCATCTCAATCAGTACGGACTTGGTGCGCGTATAGTGATGCAGGGTTTCAAGCCCGTTTTCACGGCCTACGCCCGACTGCTTGTAGCCGCCCACCGGCATAGGAGCCGGTGATTCGCCCCAGCTGTTCACCCAGCAGATGCCCGCTTCAAGCTGATGAATAACGCGGTGGGCACGGTTCAGCGAGGAGGTAAACACTCCAGCCGCCAGGCCATATTCGGTGTTGTTGGCGCGTTCGATCGCTTCCTGCTCATCATCAAACACCAGCACGCTCATCACCGGACCAAAAATCTCTTCCTGCACGATACGCATCTCATCAGTGCAGTCAGTAAAGACCGTGGGTTCCACATAACACCCTTTGGCAAAGGCACCTTCGGTCATGCGTGAACCGCCAGCCAGCAAACGGGCGCCCTGCTCTTTCCCGACGGTCAGGTAAGAGATGACTTTCTGGCAGTGCTCTTCGCTGACCAGCGGCCCGAAATTGACCTGAGGATCCATCGGGTCACCGCATCTGATAGCCGCCATTTTCTCCTGCAGACGTTTTTCAAACGCCGGCAGCAGAGAACGCTGCACAAAAACGCGGGTGCCGTTGGTGCAAACCTGCCCGCTGCTGTAGAAGTTAGCCATCATCGCGCCATCAACAGCCCGTTCCAGCTCGGCATCTTCAAACACGATCAGCGGCGATTTGCCGCCCAGTTCCATGGTGACAGACTTGAGATTCGCCAGCGCCGCATCAGCCATCACGCGTTTCCCGGTGTTCACTTCGCCAGTGAAGGAAACCTTAGCAATCTGCGGATGCTGGCTGAGGCCTTGCCCCACCGCTGCTGCGCCCTGAACCACGTTAAACACGCCATCCGGCAGGCCCGCTTCGGTGAAGATCTTCGCCAGCTCAAGCGCGCTCAGCGGCGTCACTTCACTGGGTTTGAAGATCATTGCGTTACCGGTAGCCAGCGCCGGAGCACTTTTCCACAGGGCGATCTGAATGGGGTAGTTCCAGGCGCCGATCCCGGCACAGACGCCTAACGGCTCGCGACGGGTATAGACCAGCGCGCTGTCGCGCAGAGGAATAGACTCGCCTTCAACCGCTACGGCCAGCCCCGCGTAATACTCCAGCACGTCGGCCCCGGTGACGATATCCACATAAGCCGTTTCGCTGATGGGTTTACCGGTATCGGCGGTTTCCAGTTCGGCCAGAGTCTGATTGCGCTCGCGCAGCAGCGCTACCGCTTTCAGCAGCACGCGGCTACGCTCAACCGGCGTGTAAGCGCGCCAGATACGCTGCCCTGCGTGGGCGGATGCGACGGCACGATCGATATCCTGCGTACTGGCAGCGGTGATCTCCGCCAGTACATCGCCATTGGCGGGGTTGATGGTGGTAAATGTTTCGCCATGACCGGGTTCTTCACGGCCATTGATATAAAGTCCACGGCGTTGCATATCTGCCATGCCTCCTCCTTCGGGGGGTTAGTGTGCCGGGGCTGAAAGCCACAGCGCGAGATTTTGATAGCAAAGCGCACGGGCGTTCTCCAGCCCCTGCGCCATCGGCTGTGGTGCCAGCGTCATACGCAGCCACAAACCGTCAATAAGTGCCGCCATGCTGGCTCCCGCTTCACGAGCCTTCTCAGCAGGAAGAACCCGGGCGAACTGCGCCGTCAGGTTCGAATAGAGGCGCCGGTCGTTAATGCGCTGCAGGCGATGCAGATCGGGCTGATGCAGGCTGTTAGTCCAGAAGGCAAGCCAGGTCTTGAGCACCGGGCTGTCAATCTGCGACAGATCAAAGTTGCCGTCGATGATGGCGCGTATTTGCGCCTCCGGCAGGTTTGCCGCCTGCTGACGATAGTGAACCACCGCCTGATAGAGGTCAGAGAGGATCTGGCGCATGCAGGCATCCAGCAGGCCGTTTTTGTCGCCAAAATAGTGGCTGACAATCCCGGTTGATACCCCCGCCTCTTTGGCGATCAGCGCCAGGCTCGCATCAGCCAGCCCTACTCTGTCGATAACGGTCAGGGTGGCATGGATTAACTGCGCCTGACGAATGGGTTTCATTCCAACTTTTGGCATCGTTTCATCGGTTTTAACTATTGAATGAAAGTGATTATAGCCATTTTATATTGAACGTTCAATCAATAAAAAAGAAAGCCACGCTCCTTCAGCGCCGGCACAACGTTAAGTGGCTCACATTCAGCACAAAAAGAGAGAGGTTCAGCCTTAAACCGTCGCAGTTCAATAAGGCAATGAGATCAAAAAGAAGTTATTTTTCGATAATTATTATGTTGGATTAAAGTGATCTGAATCACATTTAGCTCACTCATCTGCGATAAAATATATCGCTTCTCTGTATGGCGGTGCATATAGCTAACATTTCCCTGTGTATTGGTTAATAATTTCATCTTTTATATATCAGGTAGTCGATATAACTATTTATATCGCTAAACCCCTACATTTTTGACGGGAATTAAGACGCGAATCTGTTTTAAGCTGTTTATTCTTAACAAAAAATTGTTAACAGCACATTCATCCATCGATGAATATTTCACCGCAGGTTAACACTTGATTGACGGCGGAGTGCCTTATAAGAAAAAACGCTTGCCTGATCTGCTTCGATCGGCGAAATTAACCGCCGCTTTTCATTTCTTATAATCATGCGGCGAATGCCCACCTTGTGCTACGACGACTTTATTCAGGAGTCGAAACAGGCTACGAACTTCAGAGGTACCAGTGTCAACTGCAAACAAACATCCTGAGGTCAACAGCCTCAATGCGTTCAAGCAACCTAAATCGTTCTATCTGATTTTTTCTATCGAACTGTGGGAACGCTTCGGTTATTACGGCCTGCAAGGCATCATGGCGGTCTACCTGGTAAAAATGCTGGGAATGTCCGAAGCGGAGTCGATCACCCTGTTCTCCTCCTTCAGTGCGCTGGTCTATGGCCTGGTCGCCGTGGGCGGCTGGCTGGGCGATAAAGTGCTGGGCACCAAACGCGTCATCGTGTTGGGTACGCTGGTGCTGGCGCTGGGTTATGCACTGGTGGCCTGGTCGGGTCATGACGTGAGCATGGTTTATATCGGCATGGCGACCATCGCCGTGGGTAACGGCCTGTTCAAGGCTAACCCCTCTTCCCTGCTCTCGACCTGCTACCAGAAAGATGACCCGCGACTGGATGGCGCTTTCACCATGTATTACATGGCGATCAATATCGGTTCCTTCTTCTCGATGCTGGCGACCCCGTGGCTGGCGGCCAAATTTGGCTGGAGCGTGGCGTTCTCTCTCTCATTCATCGGTATGCTGCTGACGCTGGTCAACTTTATGCTGTTCCGCAAATGGGTGAAAAACTACGGTTCTAAGCCCGATTTCGCCCCGCTGCAGGTTGGCAAATTGCTGGCAACGCTGGTGGGTGTCGCCGTACTGATCGTGCTGGCTACCTGGCTGCTGCACAATCAGGGGATCGCCCGCCTGGTGCTGGCGGTGATTGCTGCGGGCATCGTTCTGATCTTCGCGAAAGAAGCCTTCGCGATGAAAGGTGCCGCGCGCCGCAAAATGATTGTCGCGTTTATGCTGATGGTCGAAGCGGTGGTGTTCTTTGTGCTCTATATGCAGATGCCCACCTCCCTGAACTTCTTTGCGATCCGCAACGTTGAACACAGCATCCTCGGCATTGCGTTTGAGGCTGAACAGTATCAGGCGCTGAACCCGTTCTGGATTATGGTTTTCAGCCCGGTTCTGGCTGCTATCTATAACAAAATGGGCGACCGTCTGCCGATGCCGCACAAGTTTGCGGTAGGGATGATCCTCTGCTCTGCTGCGTTCCTGGTGCTGCCGCTGGGCGCGAAGTTTGCGAATCAGATGGGCATCGTTTCCGTTAACTGGCTGATCTTAAGCTATGCGCTGCAGAGCGTCGGCGAACTGATGATTTCTGGCCTGGGCCTGGCTATGGTGGCGCAGTTAGTGCCTCAGCGTCTGATGGGCTTTATTATGGGTTCCTGGTTCCTGACCACCGCTGGTGCGGCGATGATTGCCGGTAAAGTGGCGAATCTGATGGCCGTGCCGGAAAATATCACCGATCCGGTTCAGTCGCTGCACGTCTATGGCGACGTCTTCCTGCAGATTGGTATCGCGACCGGTGTTATCGCCATTCTGATGATGCTGACAGCACCGAAGCTGAACCGCATGACCCAGGATGAGCAGGCCGACTTAAAAGAAGTTAAAGTCTGACGCATTCAGATTGTGATAAGAGTAAGGGCGACAGAGATGTCGCCCTTTTTTTGCCGGTTATCCGGCAGCAACCGAAGAATCAGCGAATTCAACCTCCAGCCCGGCAGGCGGAAAGAGCTGGCGGATGCGCCAGATCTTCTCAATTTCCACAAACCAGAAGCGTTCGGTCAGCCCCTCTCCCCTTTGCCACGCAATCTCCGCTTTACCCTGAATATGCAGCGCGGCTCCCTGCTGGAAATCGGGGATCAGCAGGGCGCAGCGTGGGTCAACCAGCAAATTGCCCAGCGTGTTCATATAGCGGTTGCCAACATAGTCAGGAATTTTTAGTTTTCCCCGCTCCAGCGAAAGAAACCCCGGCACGCCACCCCGATGTGAAATATCCACCCCGCCCGCCTCTGCCTGACGTGGCGCAACGCTTGCGACAAAAAAGGTATCCGCGGCGTAAAGGGCATAACGCGCAGCCGCATCCAGAGCCGCAAGCCGTTCAATCTCAACCAGCCCTTTTCCGGCACTGTAAGGGAGAAGGCGTCGCTGAATATATTTCGGGCAGTTGCCGATGCTTTCCTGTACCTGGATTTCAACGTACTCTTTCTCTACAGCCTGAACCACGCCATTCACCCGGTTACGCCTGCGGTTAGAGAAATCGATTCCCAGCCCCCCTGTCGCCATTCCTGTTTTCAGCACAGGGAGTAAAGGGCTAGCCTGAAGGGAGGCTTGTGTGACTCTTAACAGGTCAGCTCCCGCGCTGCTGATAAACCCCGGCTCCCCTTGTAGTAAAGCCGCCACCGGATAGCCATCCTCCCCCAGCGTGGCCAGGTAAAAAGTGTGCAGACCGGCAAAGAACTGGCGATGCTGCTCAGGCATGGCGGGATAAACTGCGGCCCTGACCTCGCCATAACCCGCCCGCTGCTGTGCCCGTTTTTCCCCGGGATGAAACATGGCTACGTCAACTCAGGATGCGGCAGCGGAGGAAGCCCAATGAAGCCGGGCAGCGCCTCAACATTTTGCAGCCACTGCTGTATGGCAGGATAATCCGCAAGAGAGATACCGCCCTCCGGCGCGCAGGCCACATAGGCGTAGCAGGCCAGGTCAGCCAGCGTAGCCTGTTCGCCCACCAGCCAGCGTTTTCCGGTCAGATGCTGCTCCATTTGCGGCAAAAATTTTGCTGCCACCTGACAGGCCGACTCATAATTCTCCGGCGTTGAAAACTGCCTGATGAGCCTTGCAGAGGCGACGCCATAGCGGATTTCACCGGCTGCTTTTGCCAGCCACTGATGCACCTCCACCTCCTGCAGCAGATCCTGCGGCAGCCAGTGGCTCTCGGGCGCATAACGCTTAACCAGCCACAGCAGAATAGCGTTGCTGTCTGTAATAACGGTTTCGCCCTCCACCAGCACGGGTATCTGCCCAAGCGGATTCAGCGCCAGAAACTGTGCTGTTTTACGTATCTCCGCACCAGCTTCGATCTCTTTAAAGGGGAGATCCAGCATAGTCAGAAGTAATTTTACCCGATGTCCGTGCCCCGATAATGGCGTGTTGTAGAGCGTTAATGCGGTCATGATCTTCTCCTCTTGAGTTTCCCTGAGCTTACTCTTGCAGCAAACGGACGGAAACCTGCATTATGGCAATTCATAATTTCTTTTAGTGGAAGAGTGATGGACAAGCTGGATGAACTTGAGGTGTTTGTGGCGGTGGTGCAGCAGGGTAGTCTGGCTGCAGCGGCACGCAAGCTGCGTCGCTCCCCACCCGCGATTACCCGGGCGCTGGCTTCGCTTGAGAGCCGCTTCGCAGCCAGCCTGATTGAGCGCACCACGCGCAATATCTCCCCAACACCCGCCGGGCTGGCGCTGTTTGAACGAGCCAGGACGCTCCTCGGCGACTATCAACAGGCGATTCAGGACGCCTCAAAATCTCAGCTCAACGGCCTGCTACGCATTACTGCGCCAGTGCAGTTTGGCCGCAAGTATATCGCGCCGCTGGTGCTGGATTTTATCGATCGTTATCCCGGCATTCAGGTTGAACTGCTGCTCAACGACAGCTATCAGGATCTGCTTGAGCAGGGGCTGGACATTGCGGTGCGCATCGGCCAGCTACGCGACTCCTCGCTGGTCGCTGTCGAGACGGGAACCGTTCAGCGTATCCTGCTTGCCAGCCCCGACTATCTGGCGCGCGCCGGCAGTCCGGCTTCTCCGGCCGATTTAACTGCCCATACGCTGATAGCGGGTACCTCCGTCAGTTCGGTCAGAGAGTGGCGTTTTGGCCCGGTCACTCATCAGGAACGCGTGCGCATCCAGCCCGCAATTATGGTTAACGAGGTGGAAACGCAGCTAATCGCTGCCAGAGCGGGTAAAGGCATCACCCGCCTGCTCTCTTATCAGGCTTATGAGGATCTGGAACAGGGGACGCTTTGCGAGGTGCTCCCCGCCAGTCGCCCTGCGCCCCTGCCGGTGCAGCTGGTCACGCAGAATCTGAAATATATGCCTGCCAGAGTCCGGGCATTCTGGGATACGGCCCGGGAAGTGCTGCCAGCACTGGCTTGTCTGCAAGCTGAAAGCATGACACCGGTTAAGAAACAGACAGATTTTTAGTAAAAGTCACGCCATTGCGCTGACTTTTCAGCCAGTTGAAGTAAGCTCAAATGATCTTTTGCTAATCAGCTGTAGGAGCCTGCATGAAACTCTACTTCCAGTCCGGGGCCTGTTCGCTCTCGCCTCACATTGTGTTGCATGAATCTGGTCTTGATTTCACCGTGGTGTCGGTAGATTTAAAGAGTAAAAAAACCGAGCAGAACGATGATTTTTTTGCCATCAATCCGCAGGGCAAGGTGCCCGCGCTGGAGCTGGATGATGGCACGATCCTTACCGAGACCGTGGCGATTGTTCAGTATATTGCAGACCAGAAGCCAGACCGCCAGCTGCTGGCGCCCACGGGCTGCCTGATGCGCTATCAGACGCTGGAATGGCTGAATTTTATCGCCACCGCGCTGCATGAAAATTTCTATGCCCTTTACCGTTCTGGCGTGCCTGAAGAGTACCGGACCCTGGTTCGGGAACAGCTGCAGAGCAAATTTCGCCGGATAAACGGGGTTCTGGAGGGAAAACAGTGGCTGATGGGGCAGCACTTTACCGTGGCCGATGCCTACTTGTTTACGGTGACGCGCTGGGCAACGGCGGTGAAGCTGGATTTAACCGGGCTGGATACGTTAACGACGTGGTTTGAACGAGTGGCAGGACGCCCCGCCGTGGCAGCCGCCTTACAGGCTGAAGGGCTGACCTCCTGAGCCATTTATTTATAAAGCGCCAGCACGCTGTATCAGAGGTTCCTCCCTTTAGTTTTCCCTCTGCCTGAGTAAGGCAGAGGGAAGGATGTTTATGCCAGTTTTTCTGCCGCGAAATGCTGCTGCGGATTAGCAATGCCATCCTGCGCCGCCACCAGCTGTAATTCATACTCGCCCATCTCATGGGTTTTCAGCATCACCTCATACACCGCCGCGGTAATATGCTCCAGCGCCTCCTTCAGTGATTTGCCCTGCAGCAGATCCACCAGCAGCAGCCCACTGGTGAGATCGCCCACCCCGACGGGCTGCCTTACGCCGAAATCGACCAGAGGACGGCTGATATGCCAGGCTTCATCCACTGTTACCAGCAGCATTTCAAACCTGTCGCTGCGCAGCCCTGCTCTTGCCAGGTGCTTCACCAGCACCACTTTCGGCCCTTTAGCAATCAGCTCACGGGCGGTGGCAACGGCCTGCCGGACATCGGTGACCGCATGTCCGCTCAGCATCTCCAGCTCAAGCAGGTTTGGGGCAATGATATCGCTGGCGGGCAGCGCAGAGCGGGTATGAAACTCCGCCACGCCAGGCGCCACAATACAGCCCTTTTCAGGGTGGCCCATCACCGGATCGCAGAAATACCACGCCGCAGGGTTGGCCGCTTTTACCTGGCGCACAATCTCCAGAATCTGCTCGCCCTGCTCTGCCGAGCCTAAATAGCCGCTCAGCACCGCATCGCAGGTTTTCAGACGGTCGATATCCGCAATCCCTTTAACAATTTCGGTCAGATGCGTGGCGGGCATCACCACGCCGGTCCAGTGCCCGTACTGCGTATGGTTGGAAAACTGAACGGTGTTCAGCGGCCAAACGTTTGCGCCCATGCGGCGCATAGGAAATTCAGACGCGCTGTTGCCCGCATGGCCAAACACCGTATGCGACTGTATAGAGAGAATGTTTTTCATAACGAACCCTGCCAGAAAAGAAAGGCCGGACTGGCCGGCCTGTGGTGATGTTCTGTTTTATTTCCAGACGATCAGGCTGTAATTCTTTTTGCCACGACGCAGCAGCGTAAAGCGATCAAACAGGCGGTCTGCATCAGTAAATAGATACTCTGCGCTGAGCTGAGGCTCGCCGTTGATGCTGACCGCTTTGGAGTCAATCAGCTTGCGGGCCTGTCCGCGGGATGGCGCAAGGTCACCATCCACCATAGCCTGCTGCAGATCCTGCCCGCGCTCCAGCTCGATGAACGGCATGCCATCCTGCGCCAGCTGCTCGAAGTCAGCTTGCGTCATCTCATTCAACGCGCCGGAGAAGAGACTTTTGGTGATACGCACCGCCGCGGCAAGGCCTTCTTCGCCATGCACCAGTTTTGTCACCAGCTCAGCCAGCACATATTGCGCACGAGGCGCTTTGCCGCTGTTTTTGTCTTCCTCTTCCAGCGCATTGATCTCTTCAAGGCTCATAAAGGTGAAGAACTTCAGGAAACGATAAACATCGGCATCTGCGGTGTTGATCCAGAACTGGTAGAACTTGTAAGGGCTGGTTTTGCTGGCATCAAGCCAGACAGCGCCGCCTTCGGTTTTACCGAACTTGGTGCCGTCCGATTTGGTGATCAGCGGCACGGTCAGGCCAAAGACCTGGTTCTGGTGCAGACGGCGGGTCAGATCGATACCGGAGGTGATGTTGCCCCACTGGTCGGAACCGCCAATCTGCAGCGCCACGCCATGCAGCTCGTTCAGGCAGGCAAAGTCATAACCCTGCAGCAGATTGTAAGAGAATTCGGTAAAGGAGATGCCCTGATCGTCACGGTTAAGGCGCTGCTTCACCGCCTCTTTATTAATCATCTGATTAACGGAGAAGTGCTTACCAATATCGCGCAGGAAGGTCAGCACGTTCATGTTGCCAAACCAGTCGTAGTTATTGGCCGCGATAGCGCTGTTTTCACCGCAGTCGAAGTCGAGGAAAGGGGCAACCTGATGGCGGATTTTTTCCACCCATTCATTCACCGTCTCGTTGGTATTGAGCTTGCGCTCCGCCGCTTTAAAGCTGGGATCGCCAATCAGGCCGGTGGCGCCGCCCACCAGAGCAATCGGGCGGTGTCCGGCATCCTGGAAGCGTTTCAGGCAGAGTAACGGCACCAGATGCCCCAAATGCAAGCTGTCGGCAGTGGGATCGAAGCCGCAATAGAGTGCGATTGGCCCCTGCGCCAGTCGCTCTGCTAACGCCTCTTGATCCGTGACCTGGGCTACCAGGCCCCGCTCTTGCAATTGTGTGATCAGGTTACTGCTGGCCATCTTTGACTCCATGTAAAAAAGTCTGCACCTAAGCTGGTACACAGCTTTCCGCTGATTCGCGGAGGAAAAATAAGGCATATAGAATAAAGCGCTGGCGCACTCTGTGCCAGCGCTTAACAGGATTATTTCAGGGGATCAGGGTGCCAGGCGATCGATTTTCCAGCTATCCGCTTCACGCTGGTAGAAAAAGCGGTCATGAAGACGATGCTCGCCCCCCTGCCAGAACTCCATTGAATCGATTTTGATGCGGAAACCGCCCCAGAAACTGGGCAGCGGCACTTCGCCCTGCTGAAATTTTTGCTTCAGCTCGAGGAATTTGCCCTCCAGCACGCCTCTGGCGGAGATGCGGCTGGACTGTTTCGAGACCCACGCGCCAATCTGGCTCTCCCGCGGGCGGCTGTGGAAATACTTCATCACCTCCAGCATGGAGAGTTTCTCTACCGTTCCCAGCACCATCACCTGACGCTCCAGCATGTGCCACGGAAAGAGCAGGCTGATGCGCGGATTACTCTCCAGATGGCGCGCCTTGCGGCTGCCCAGGTTGGTATAGAAGACCATGCCGCGCTGATCGAAATGCTTCAGCAGCACGATGCGCTGGTAGGGTTGGCCCTGTTCGTCCACGGTTGCCACGCTCATCGCCGTAGGATCGGGCAGTTGCGCCTCAACAGCCTGGCCCAGCCACTGCTCAAACAGCATCAGCGGGTCGGCAGGCAGATCGTTACGGCGCAGGCCGCCACGGGTATATTCACGGCGCAGATGGGCAATCTGCTGCAGGTTGTCGCTTTCGTTCATCGCTCAGGCTTCAGCTCGAAGGGGGATGCCGCATTGTGCGCTTCATCCCGATGGGTTTCAACGGGTTAACTGCCATTGAGGCGACAGTCATTGATAATGACTTTATCGTTTCGTTCGATAAATGCCCCGTCACCTTTAGACCAGAAAACATAGACTCCGTCACTGTAGCGGGTACCGGAGGCGGCTACCTGCTGTTTTAACGTCAGCGGGTTACCATCAAGGATAAGGTTAACCTCCTCACGGCTATTATCAAGGATCACCGTCAGGGGCAGCGTGCCGCAGGTGTAATGCAGGGTTTTCTGCTGCTCGGGGGCGGAATGGAAATAGCTGCAGCCTGACAGTAACGCCAGCGTGGACAGTAAAAGTATCTTCTTCATTCTCTCTCCTGTGAACTAAGGGTTAGCGATAAGAGGCTGGATTAGCCGGATAGATAGCGCCAATCACCGAGGCTTCTTTTGCTCCCGTCACGGAGGGCAAATTGCCTGGCAGACCCGATAAAGTACGGTAGGCGAGCCAGGCGAAAGCGAGCGCTTCCATATCGTCACCGCTGATCCCCGCTTCATCGGTGCTGCCCACTTCGGTTCCCGGCAGCTGTGCTGCCAGCCGCGACATCAACAGGGGGTTCCTGCTGCCTCCGCCACAAACCAGCAGCCGCTCACACCCGCCGCACAGCATGACCTGTTCTGCGATAGTCACTGCGGTAAGTTCCACCAGCGTCGCCTGGACATCCTGCGGTTGCAGCCCCGGGAAGGCAGCAAGCTGTTGCGCGATCCAGCCCAAATTAAAGTATTCGCGGCCCGTGGATTTTGGTGCCGGTAGTGAGAACCAGGGATCGCTCAGCATCTGTTGCAGCAGCGGTCTGATAACGCTGCCCTGTCGGCCCCATTCGCCATCCTTATCATATCCTTTGCCCTGGTGGCGCCAGATCCAGGCGTCCAGCAGCATGTTGCCAGGGCCGGTGTCATAGCCACCGATCGGTTTGCCTGGGATCAACAGTGAAAGATTGGCGATGCCGCCGATGTTCAACACCATTCGGCGCTCTTCCGGATGCATCAGAATGGCCTGATGGAAGGCGGGAACCAGCGGAGCGCCCTGGCCGCCAAGCGCCATATCGCGACGGCGGAAATCACCCACTACGGTGATGCCGGTAGCAGCGACAATCTGGTTGTTATCGCCAATCTGCAACGTGTTTGGCGCCTCCCCCCGCGGCTCATGCCAGACCGTTTGCCCGTGGCAGCCGATCGCCGTAATATCCTCTTTCTCAAGCCCTTCACGCTGAATAAACGTCTGCACCGCTTCGGCAAACGCCCTGCCCAGCTGCGTGTCTATCTGGCCCAACTGAGAGAGCGTTAATGACTGTCCCTGACAGATCCCCAACACCGCCTGACGCAACGCTGGCGGCATAGGATGACAATAGCTCGCCTGCTGCGCCACCATATGCTCATCAATGGCAGCCAGCACCACATCAATGCCATCCAGGCTGGTGCCGGACATCACGCCAATATAGCGCCCTGATTTCATTGTTTCGCCTTACCCACTGGGGTTTGCTGAATTTCCTGCCTACAGCGTCGCAAAATCAGGCGGGCAATTCTATGATTAACTAACCATTTTTGAAGACTGACTGGATATTTAGCTCTCTTTACGCAATTTTGCAGCTGATTGATTTATGGTTTATCGATGTTGCGCTACGCTGGGGGTAGCAGTTTTTTTACCCACCTTAGCGGCTTGTGCCATATAATTACCCTATTGAACGCTGCGCAATTGACTGCAGCAAATGGAAAATAAAGGAGTTTTACGATGATTAAGCGTTTATTAGTCGTGGCACTGACTGGCGTGACATTGGCAGGATGCAGCAACACTGACACGCTTTCTGGCGATGTTTACAGCGCCTCAGAAGCCAAGCAAGTGCAAAACGTCACTTACGGAACGCTGGTTTCCGTACGCCCGGTTCAGATTCAGGGCGGTGATGACAACAATGTTATCGGTGCTATCGGCGGTGCGGTGCTGGGGGGCTTCCTGGGGAATACGCTGGGCGGCGGTACGGGCCGTAGCCTTGCTACCGCTGCTGGCGCAGTGGCTGGCGGGGTAGCGGGTCAGGGCGTACAGGGCGCCGCTAACAAAACGCAGGGCGTGGAGCTGGAAATCCGCAAAGATGACGGCAACACAATTATGGTGGTGCAGAAACAGGCGGCCAGCCGTTATGCCGTCGGCCAGCGTGTAACAATGGCCTCCAACGGAAGCCAGGTCACCGTTTCACCACGCTAAGCAAAAATAAAAAAACCGGCCTCAGCCGGTTTTTTTATTCATCCCGACCCTGTAGTTCCAGGATATTTTTTTCGAGACGAGCTATCAGCGTCACCAGTTTGTCGATTTCACTTTGCGAAATACCTGACAAAATATCATCCCGGGTGGCATCAATAACATGTTCAACCTGGGTAATGATTGGCGCGGCTTCAACCGTGAGCTTAATCCGCTTGGCGCGGCGATCGCTGGCACAGGTCGTTCGGGTAATTAAGCCCTTCTCCTCCAGCTGATCCAGCGTACGCACCAGTGAGGGTTGCTCAATACCGATCGCCTTGGCTAACTGAATTTGTGACTGCTCAGGCGGCAGTTGATGAATATTGTGCAGAGTAACCCAGTGCGTCTGCGTGAGTTCCAGTGGTTTAAGGCGCTGATCGATTAATGACCGCCAGATACGCACCAGTCTGGCGAGATCCGTTCCTAATGGGGTATCCAATTTCATCTCCTTATAATTAGCTTGCTAGCTATTATGCCTTATTTTAGACTATTCTGCGAGTTTACAGGACAAAATACAAATTCATCACTTTTGAAACGTATTGATTACCCGGCGCGCCGCAAACGGCCTGGCAAGAAGGATTTACTCCGTGGATAACGCCTATTTCTCCTCCTCCTCACCGCTAACAGACCTGGTTTTTGGCGCCTCGGTGTTTTTCCCACCGATTTTCAAAGCCGTACTGCTGGGGTTTTTCTTCTGGCTGTTACTTCATCCCCTACTGCGGGGCTGGATCTACTCTGGTGAAATCTGGCACCCAACGCTGCTGGATCTCTCACTCTTTATTCTTTGTGTCAGCGCTTCGCTCTGGTTGCTGCAGGTGAACGGATGAAATTCAGCACGTTAAAATATTTTTCCACGGTGATTTTCTTTGCAGCGGCGCTCTGTGCCGGCTGGTGGTTGTGGAATTACTATATGCAGTCCCCCTGGACCCGGGATGGCAAAGTCCGCGCAGAGCTGGTTAATATCACCCCGCAGGTTTCCGGGCGCATTGAGCAGCTGCCCATCAAAGATAATCAGTTTGTCACCCGAGGCACCACCTTAGTGATGCTGGATGATGAACCTTACCGGATTGCCGTGCTGAATGCTGAGGCACAGCTGGCAAAAGCGCAGTCCGATCTGCTGAAAGCACAGCATGAAGCGCGACGCCGTCAGAGCCTGCCGCGCAATGTAATCTCCGCAGAGGATCTGGATGCAGCCAACCTCAGTGCCAGGGGAATGGCCGCAGCAGCAAAGGCGGCTCAGGCAGAGCTGGACCAGGCGAAATGGAACCTCTCGCAAACCCGGATAACGGCACCCACCGACGGCTGGATCAGCAACCTGGTGGTGCGTCCGGGAAATTATGCCACCAGCGGCACGCCGCTGTTTGCCCTGGTCGACAGCCATTCGTTTTACGTCATGGGCTATTTTGAAGAGACCAAGCTGCGGCATATCCGTGCAGGTTATAAGGCCACCGTGCGCCTCTATAGCGATAACAGAGCCTTACAGGGGGAAGTTGAGAGCATCGGCCGGGCTATCTATGACCAGAGCGTTGAAACTGACAGCGGACTGGTGCCGGATATCAAACCAAATGTCCCCTGGGTCCGTCTGGCTCAGCGCGTGCCGGTACGTATCCGCCTGACAGCTCTCCCGGCGGATCTGCCGCTGGTGGCGGGAACTACCTGTACCGTCTCAATCCAGCCATGAATTTAAGCGGGCTTGCATGGCAAAACCTTCCGTGGCTTAAAGCTACCGCAGGTCAGTGGCGTTACGCCCTTCGCAACGCCATGGCCATGTGTCTGGCGCTGAGCATTGCCTATGGTCTGCAGCTGGATGAACCCTACTGGGCGATGACTTCGGCCGCAGTGGTCAGCTTTCCCACCGTAGGTGGCGTAATCAGCAAAAGTCTGGGGCGCATCGCCGGTAGCCTGCTGGGAGCAGGCGCAGCTCTGCTGATTGCCGGGCATACGCTTAACGAACCCTGGCTGTTTGCTCTCTCGATGTCCGCCTGGCTGGCGCTTTGTACCTGGGTTGCCAATCATTATCAAAATAATGTGGCCTACGCCTTTTCACTGGCCGGATACACAGCGGCGATCATCGCCTTTACCACGGTCAATATTACCGATATCAACGATCTGTGGAATATTACTCAGGCGCGGGTATGCGAAGTGATTTCCGGCATCCTGTGCGGCGGGCTGATGATGATGATCCTGCCGAGCACCTCAGATGGCGATACGCTGATCCACTCATTAAAAGCGATGCATACCCGCCTGCTGGAGCATGCCGGGTTACTGCTGCAGCGAGAAACCACCGATAACGTGCGCAGCGCGCATGAGAACGTTATCGGTCAAATCCTGACCATGAACCTGTTAAGGATCCAGGCGTTCTGGAGCCACTACCGCTTTCGCCGGCAGAACAACGTACTCAACTATGTTCTTCACCAGCAGCTGCGGCTGACCAGCGTCATCTCCAGCCTGCGCCGGATGCTGCTTAACTGGCCCGAGCCGCCGGAGATCCTGTTTACCACGCTGCAGGCACTGCTCAGCGAGCTGGCAAAACCAGAGTGTAATAAATATCGCCTGGCGCAAATTCTGAGTCAGGCAGCCCCTGGCGACCAGCACGATTATCGTCATCAGGCCTTCTGGCACCGCCTGCGCTATTTCTGCTGGCTCTATCTGAATATCAGCCGCTGGCTGAGGCAGTTCGAACGTGCTGATGCCGACACGACGCTTTCTCCGCCTGCCGTCCCGGCGCTGGCGCGTCATGCCGACAGTGCTGAAGCGAGCTGGAGCGCACTGCGCACGTTTATCGTTATTCTGCTGGGTTGCGCCTTCACCATTACCACCCAGTGGGAGTCCGGTGATGCCGCCATTACCCTTGCGGCCATTAGCTGCGTGCTCTATTCATCCGTGCCTTCCCCCAGTAACAGCGTCTCGTTGTTGCTGAAAACGCTGCTGTTGCTGAGCCTCTTCAGTTTTATCATCAAGTTCGGGCTGATGGTGCAGATCAGCGTGCTGTGGCAGTTTTTACTCTTTCTCTTCCCTTTGCTCATCACGCTACAGCTGTTTAAGCTGCAGCAGAAAAATCGCGCCAGCCTCTGGGCACAACTGATTGTGTTTGGCGGATCGTTTCTGGCGGTGACTAACCCGCCTGTCTACGACTACCAGGCGTTTCTGAACGATAATCTGGCGAAGGTTTTTGGCGTGATGCTGGCCTGGCTCGCCTTTCAGATCCTGCGCCCCAGCTCGGATAAACGCCGTAGCCGCAGGCACATCCGTGCTCTGCGTCGGGAATTCCTTGACCAGCTCAGCCGCCGCCCTCACCTCAGCCAGAGCACCTTTGAATCGCTGATTTATCACCGGGTCAATCAACTCAACAGCAGTCGCGACGACCGGGCTCGTTTATGGTTGCTGCGCTGGGGCGTGGTGCTGCTGAACTGCTCACATATTCTCTGGCAGCTGCGCGAATGGCACAGTGACGCCAGCGAGCTGACCGAAATGCGCGAGGCGACGCTGCAAAATTTACACCGAATCATCGGCGAACGCGGCGTGCATCACCATTCACTGGCGCAAACGCTAGCAGAGTTAGAGCAGAGGATTGAGAGGCTACAGGCTATCGGCAAAGACGAGGCCAGCGAGCTGGCGGGAATTATCTGGCGGCTGTTCTGTTCCTTATCGCAGTTGCAACAGGCGCTGCCGGAGGAGGCACGAGCGGCAAGCGCCTGATACGATCAGATCACGCCGCAGGCGAAGCGGTCACCTCCGCCGCCCAGCGGTTTCGGCGTATCCGAATGATTATCGCCACCCATGTGGATCATCAACGCTTTTCCTTTAATTTCCGAGAGCTTTTTGATGCGTGGTGCCAGGACCGGATAGGTTGCCATGCCGTCGTTGGTCACAAACAGGGCGGGTAGATCGCCCAGGTGTCCATTCTGCCAGGGGCCAAGATGTTTACCCGATCCCGACGGGTCAAGATGTCCGCCAGCCGCCCCGGCCGGAACAATTTTGCCCTCTTTGCTTTGCGGTTCGCAGCTGCCTTTGGCGTGAACATGGAAACCATGAATGCCCGCCGGGAGGGCTTGCAGGGCTGGTGTGAAGGTGACGCCGTAAGGCGTCTCTTCCAGCGTCACGGTACCGATGCTCTCACCGGCTCCCTGTGGGGTAGCCAGCTTCATCTCAACTTTTTCACTGGCTGCCTGCGCAAAACAACCTGTTGCCAACAGCAGCGCCATCAGAGTCAAACGTTTCATACACTTTCCTTTTCGTCTCTTCCAGAGTGGAGTTTAAGCCTGGTAAGTTTCCGGGAAAATGCCTGTTAAATGCGCTTAATTGACCTTTATTTACCTGGCCATCACCTGACTGGCACGCTTAAAACAGCGAAGGCTGTTCCGGCTCATCAGGCACGTCCGTTTTGCCCGCACGCTGCAGACGAAGAAAGCGCTGACGGCAGAGGCGGATCACCTCCCGCTTTTGCGCATCGGTAAATTTCATCCAGTTGAAGCGCTCTTCGCGACTTCTGAGACAGCCGCGGCAGTAGCCGCGTTCGTCAGACTGACAAATCCCCCGACAGGGACTTGGCACCGGGAAAAACTCAAGTTGTTCTGCCACCGTCCCTCCTGAATTCAGGTCAGTCCCTTATTGAAGATCGGTTATTCCCCGACCGCAAGTATGAATGCTCTTTTTTTGCACCGCTGGCAGTCGCCAGTCCACTTCAGACCGGCCCCACACAGCGCTGGTTTGGCACTCGCGTCTATTTCCTGCGAGAGTTCGCATTGTTGAGCAGTGGTTAAGGTTTCACTAAGGTTACAACGCTAAGATTCTCGCAGAATTTATTTTTGACGGAACGCTATGAAACGCTTACTTAAGTTACGGTGTAACGAAAATGCTTTTAATCTTTATATCGCGCTTTTCTTTACGTTTATTCTGAACGCCCTCTTCCTGTTGCGGGCCTGGGAGACGATCCCTTACACCTCTGTTCATGATTACCTATTTGCTGCGACGCTGCCCGTTGTGCTGTTTTGTGCCTTCCTGATTATCTTCAGTGTGGCTGCTGTACCCTGGATCCGTAAACCCTTGCTAATCATTTTAGTGCTGGCCGGCGCTGCCGCGACCTATTTTATCTATAGTTTTGGCACGGTCATTGACACGAATATGATCCAGAATGTCTTTGAAACTGACGTTCAGGAAGCCACAGCGTTATTCAGCCTTCGTTATCTGCTGTGGATGGCAGTTTTAGGTATCGTGCCCGCCGTGCTGATTGCCACTACCAAAATTAACACTCATCGTCCCTGGTGGATGAATATAGCTATACGCGCCCTGACCGTAATGGCTGCGATAGCCGTGGTGCTGCTGGTAGCAGCGCTGTTCTATAAAGATTACGCCTCACTGATCCGTAATAACAAAGGGCTGGTCAAAATGATCACCCCGGTTAACGTGGTCAGCAGCGTGGGTCATTATGCAGATAACCGCTGGTTTGCCGGCGATCAGACGCTGGTGCGCATTGGTCAGGATGCGAAGAAAGGGCCGCTAATCAAGGCGGAAAAGAAAAAAACGCTGGTGGTCTTTGTGCTGGGTGAAACCGGCCGGGCAGAGAACTTTTCGTTAGGTGGCTATGCCCGGGAAACTAACCCTAAGCTGAAACAGGACAATGTTATCTACTATCAGAACGCCACCTCCTGCGGCACAGAGACCGCTATCTCTGTTCCCTGCATGTTCTCTAATATGCCGCGTGAACATTATGATGCCGGTCTGGCGCGTCACCAGGAGGGCGTGCTGGATGTCATGGCCCATGCCGGGGTAAACGTTTTGTGGCGTGAAAATGACGGCAGCTGTAAAGGTGCCTGCGATCGCGTGCCCCATACCGATATGACAAAGTGGAATGTCAGAGAGCTCTGTAAAAGTGACTACTGTCTGGATGACGTGCTGTTGCACCGTCTGGATAAATATATCGACAGCGTAAAAGATGACACGGTGATTGT
This sequence comes from Erwinia pyri, assembly GCF_030758455.1. Taxonomy (NCBI): domain Bacteria; kingdom Pseudomonadati; phylum Pseudomonadota; class Gammaproteobacteria; order Enterobacterales; family Erwiniaceae; genus Erwinia; species Erwinia pyri. Next base: position 2,016,215 of record NZ_CP132353.1, on the reverse strand, counting down.
GCTGCATCAGATGGGGAGTCACGGACCTGCCTACTATCTGCGTTATCCGGCGGCGATGCGCAAATTCACGCCAACCTGCGACAGCAATCAGATTCAGGACTGCGATCATCAGGCTTTAGTGAACACTTATGACAACTCGATCCTCTATACCGATGCTATGGTGGACAGCACCATCAGCCTGCTGAAGTCCCGCAGTGATAAATTTAATGTTGCTCTGGTCTATCTCTCTGATCACGGGGAATCGCTTGGGGAGCACGGCATGTATCTGCATGGCGCACCTTATCTGTTTGCCCCCTCTCAGCAGACGCACATTCCTTTCCTGCTCTGGATGTCGCCCGATTACGCCAGCGCCTTTGGCATCAGTCAGGCCTGTCTCCGCCAGGCTGCCAAAACCGAGGCAGTGTCACAGGACAATATCTTCCATACGCTGCTGGGAATGATGAATGTGCAAACCCGAGAGTATCAGCCAGCGCTGGATATGATCCGATCGTGCCAGGCGCAGTAGCCCAGTTTGTACCAGACCTGTCGGTCTGGTACGCTACCTGAACAGGCTGATTTTGCAGGCGCAAATGCGTTGCTTACGCTAAGCTTGCCCTGTCGGCAAACTTTCCGACAACGCACCTATGGTTAATGTCAGGCAGGAGATAACGCGTAGGCTGCCATCGCTACGTTAAAAAAAAGTCCTTTGTCTAGTCGACCGGTCTACCAGGAGAAATAATGGAATTGAAAAAGCTGTTCACCCCTTTGAAAACGGGTGCGATTACCGTTCCTAACCGCATTTTTATGGCCCCTCTGACCCGACTGCGCAGCATTGAACCGGGCGATATTCCTACTCCGCTGATGGGTGAATATTACCGTCAGCGTGCCAGTGCCGGACTGATCATCACTGAAGCGACGCAAATCTCTGCACAGGCTAAAGGCTATGCCGGCGCACCAGGTCTGCACTCAGCAGAGCAAATTTCAGCCTGGAAGGCGATCAACGCAGGCATTCACCAGGCGGGCGGCCACAGCGCCGTTCAGCTCTGGCACACCGGCCGTATTTCCCACACCAGCGTGCAGCCAGAGGGCAAAGCCCCGGTCTCCTCTTCTGCCATCAACGCAGAAACCCGTACTTCCCTGCGTGATGAGCAGGGGCAGGCAATACGCGAAGCCACTTCCACTCCCCGCGCGCTTGAAGTGGATGAGATTGCCGGGGTAGTTAATGATTTCCGTCAGGCGGTGAGCAATGCCCGTGAAGCGGATTTTGACCTGGTGGAGCTTCACTCCGCGCACGGTTATTTGATTCATCAGTTCCTCTCTCCTGCATCTAACCAGCGCACAGACAGCTATGGTGGCAGCATAGAAAACCGCACCCGCTTTGCTCTGGAAGTGGTTGATGCTGCCATTGCCGCCTGGAGCGCTGACCGCATCGGGATCCGCATCTCCCCGCTGGGTCCGTTCAACGGTCTGGATAATGGTGAAGATCAGGAAGCCGCGGCGCTCTACTACCTCACTGAGCTGGCGAAGCGTAATCTGGCCTATCTGCACATCTCCGAGCCTGACTGGGCCGGTGGTAAGCCTTACAGCGAAGCGTTCCGTAAAGCTATTCGTAGCGTCTACCCGGGCGTGATTGTGGGTGCCGGTGCCTATACCGCCGAAAAAGCGGAAGAGCTGATTGAAAAAGGGTTGATTGACGCAGCTGCCTTTGGCCGTGTTTATATCGCCAACCCGGACCTGGTTGAGCGGCTGCGTGAAAACGCCCCGCTTAATGCGCCGCGCCCTGAACTCTTCTACGGCGGCGGTGCAGAAGGCTATACGGATTATCCCTCTCTCGCCGGATAAAAGTAAACCAAGCTGCGTCCGGTGCGGCCTGTGAAGTTTTGATAAGCCTTACTGACAGTTATTTCCCCGGCAGGCAAAGCCTGCTGGTTACCCTGCCGGAAAATCATCGCTATACTTATTTTTATTACCCGTTATCGGATGATAACGTTTTTCACAAAGAGGATGTTATGCGCTTACTTCACACCATGCTTCGCGTTGGCGATCTGCAGCGTTCCGTTGATTTTTATACCAAAGTTTTGGGCATGCGCCTGCTGCGTACCAGCGAAAATACCGAATATAAATACACGCTTGCTTTTGTGGGTTATACCGAAGAGAGCGAAGGCGCGGTAATTGAGCTGACCTATAACTGGGGTCAGGAGAGCTACAATCTGGGCGACGCCTACGGTCATATTGCGCTGGGCGTGGATGACGTTGCGGCTACCTGCGATCGTATCCGTCAGGATGGCGGCAACGTAACGCGTGAAGCAGGCCCGGTTAAAGGCGGCACCACCATCATCGCCTTCGTAGAAGATCCCGATGGCTATAAAATCGAGCTGATTGAGAACAAGCATGCGGGTCACGGCCTGGGTGCCTGATTCTCCAGGGCGCCTTAAGGGCGCCCTTCTTCTCCCTTCCCCTGCTGCATCTCGCGGTGAAATTTGCCATAATGCGCGCTGCATTTTTTCGCCAATGAGATCCTGATGTCTGAATCGAACGAACTGAACGCCCTCAGCAGCCGTTTTCGCGGCTTTTATCCGGTAGTAATCGATGTGGAGACCGCCGGATTTGACGCGAAGACCAACGCGCTACTGGAAGTGGCTGCCGTTACCCTGAAAATGGATGAGAATGGCTGGCTGGAGAAAGACGAAACGCTCCATTTCCACGTTGAGCCGTTTGAAGGTTCTGTTCTGCAACCTGAAGCATTGGCTTTTAACGGCATTGATCCCTCTGACCCGCTACGCGGTGCAGTCAGTGAATATGAAGCCCTGCATGCCATATTTAAACTGGTGCGCAAAGGGATCAAAGATCGGGACTGCAATCGCGCCATTATGGTGGCGCATAATGCCACCTTTGATCTCAATTTTATGAATGCGGCCGCTGAACGGGCCGGTCTGAAACGCAACCCCTTCCATCCTTTCGTGACCTTTGACACGGCCGCGTTAAGCGGGCTGGTATTAGGGCAAACCGTACTGGCGAAAGCTTGTGCTGCGGCAGGGATGGCGTTTGACAGTAGTCAGGCGCATTCCGCTTTGTACGATACGGTGCAAACGGCCGATCTCTTCTGTGAGTTAGTGAACCGCTGGAAACGGCTGGGTGGCTGGCCGCTGCCCGTACCGGAAAGCGAAGCATAAAAAAAGGGCGAGGAATTTTCCTCGCCCTTTTACTTTCTGACTGGCTTATTCAGCGGTGTCAGAAGGGTATTTTTGTGCAGTTTCTTTGATCAGCTGCTGCAGTTCGCCCTGCTGATACATCTGAATGATGATGTCGCAACCGCCGACCAGCTCACCATCCACCCACAGCTGCGGGAAAGTTGGCCAGTTTGCATATTTAGGTAATTCCGCGCGAATTTCCGGATTCAGCAAAATGTCCACATAGGCGAAACGTTCGCCACAGGCTGACAGCGCCTGAACGGCCTGGGCCGAGAAGCCGCAGCTTGGCAGTTTCGGTGAACCTTTCATGTAGAGCAGAATCGGGTTTTCTGCTATCTGGCGCTCAATTTTCTCAACGGTACTCATAAATGGCTTCCTTAATCGGATACTTCGTGTCTATTTAGTGTAGCGACTCTCTCCGCACGATGAAAACGACATTTTACTGAGAGCATTTTCGGCGTCTGCGCCTCACAAGCCCAGGCGGATACATTAAAATAACATTTCCCTCTGATTATTGCAGCGCTGATGGCGGTAAACTGGATAAGGTTTGCGCAGATAACCAGCTGATTTGGCTTATTTTTACAGGTTTTACTTGTTCTGCATCATTGAAACAAAAAAGACCTTACCTTTTGTTAAACAGTTAGATTAGAATTGCCCAATGAGCCTGCTGCAAAGCAGATATCCCTGTTTTTGGCACGCTTTGGCCGCCGGTCGAAGCACAAACTGTTAATGGTAACGATGCGTTTACTCATCACCCTCTTTATGCTGGCGTTTGCTCAGCTCTTTTTTAATATGGCGCACGCATCGCCACACGCTCCCGTTAATGCTAATCATCATAAGACGGACGCCGGTACGCCAGCCCGGGAAGATGAGCGACGTAAACGCAGGCCGGTTAAAGCGAGCTCAACTAAAAAAGTGAAAGAGTCCACCAGCAAGAAATCCCGCTTAACCTCCGCTCCGAAGCTCAAGCTTAAAAAGAAAGCACCTCAGGCAACTGCCGCCGCTACCCCCAGCAGAGTTAACAAAAAAAGCGTTAATGAGGGTAAAAAACGTTACGGGCGTCACCGTGGTAAAGCCGCGCAGATGGAAGCGCTGACCGCCGATCTCGATTCGGCGCCGCTGAAGTTGAGCAAAGCTCACCGTGCCCGCTATCAGAAGGCGCGTGAAACCGCGATGAACAAACTGATGGGCCAGCTGGGTAAGCCTTATCAGTGGGGCGGAACCTCACCGAAAACCGGCTTCGACTGTAGCGGACTGGTCTGGTATGCCTATAAAGATCTGGTGAAATTTAAGATCCCCCGCACCGCTAATGAGATGTATCACCTGCGCGATGCCGCCTCAATCAAACGTGATGAGCTGGAAAAAGGGGATCTTGTCTTCTTCCGCATTAATGGCCGCGGCGCTGCCGATCATGTGGGCGTCTATCTGGGTGACGGTAAGTTCATTCAGTCCCCGCGCACCGGCAAGGATATCCAGGTCAGTGCGCTGGGCGAAGATTACTGGCAGCGCCACTATATTGGCGCCCGTCGGATGATGACGCCGAAAACCATTCGTTAAAAGTGATACAGGGGCCAGTTGCCTGGCCCCTGTTCAGACTAGTGCATGATGGCGGTAAAGCTGAACGCCATAATCATCGCCAGTGCGCAAACCGTGGTCAGTAGTGAGAACTTTAAATCGGTATCCATTTTTCTTCCTGAATAGCCCTACAGTTTATGGTGTTACCAATTTTCCCATACTTAGCGGTAAAAATCTCGTTTTCTCTGCTCAGCCTTGTTAGAATTCTTTTTTTGTTGCGCAACGCTCGCTTATCTTCACTGTTCTGCGGGTGACCACTCTTTTCCTTCCTGACGAATCCGACAGCAACATAAAAAAATGATTTAAGACGTCAGGTTTTATTCTTACCAGGCAAACGATTAACAACAGCCTTATCAACATGTTGAGATAAGCGCAGGAGTAGCTAGTTCATGGCAACAATTAAAGATGTGGCAAAACAGGCCGGGGTGTCGACCACCACCGTTTCCCACGTCATCAATAAAACCCGCTTTGTCGCCGAAGAGACGCGGGAGGCCGTCTGGGCTGCAATTAAATCGCTGCACTACTCCCCCAGTGCAGTGGCCCGTAGCCTGAAGGTTAATCACACCAGAACCATTGGTCTGTTAGCCACCTCCAGCGAAGCGCCCTATTTTGCCGAGATTATCGAGGCGGTGGAGAACTGCTGCTTCGCAAAAGGCTATACCCTGATCCTGGGCAATGCCCATAACGATCTGCAAAAGCAGCAGGCCTATCTGTCGATGATGGCGCAAAAGCGCGTGGATGGTCTGCTGGTGATGTGCTCAGAGTATCCCGATCCGCTGATCAGGATGCTGGAAGAGAACCGCAATATCCCGATGGTGGTAATGGACTGGGGCGAGTCCCGCGGTGACTTTACAGATACCGTGCTGGATAACGCTTTTGAGGGCGGCTATCTGGCCGGGCGCTATCTGATCGATCGTGGTCACCGCGATATCGGCGTGATCCCCGGGCAGATGGAGCGCAACACCGGCGGCGGTCGCCATGCCGGCTTCCTGAAAGCGCTAGCTGAAGCCAATATTACGCTGCGAAAAGAGTGGCTGGTGCAGGGTGATTTCGAACCGGAGTCTGGCTATCAGGCGATGCAGCAGATTTTGTCGCAAAAGCAGCGCCCGACGGCGGTCTTTTGTGGCGGTGACGTCATGGCCATGGGCGCAATTTGCGCTGCGGACGAAATGGGCCTGCGGGTCCCGCAGGATATATCGGTGATCGGTTATGATAACGTGCGCAACGCCCGTTACTTTACGCCAGCGCTGACTACCGTCCATCAGCCAAAAGAGCGTTTGGGCGAGACCGCCTTCGATATGCTGCTGGACCGCATCACCAGCAAACGGGAAGATCCGCAGACCATTGAGGTGCATCCTTCACTGATTGAACGTCGCTCGGTCGCCGACGGTCCTTTCCTGGATTACCGCCGCTAAACGACTTGTGCACCTCTCTCCTCCTGCAGCCAGGGGCATACTCTGCCCCTGGCCTGCGCTGTTTACCCGCTTTGTTATTCTTCCTCACGCAGCCATTCGCTGTTCAGCGTATCGCTTTCTCCCAAATAATCGAGTAGCCAGCTCAGCGCCGGTGAAGCCTGCTGTTCAGACCAGCTGACGCAGCAGGGACTGTCGGGAAAAGCGGCAGCAAGCTTAAGCTCGTGCAGCGTGCCCTGTTTCAACAGAGGCCGGGCAAAATGTCCCGGCACCATGCCCACGCAAAGCCCGGCTGACAGACAGTCGAAGGCGCTTTCCCAGTCCGGCACCACCAGCCGCCGCTGGTTATCCAGGGTCCAGGTTGTTCGCTTGGGGAGTGCCCGCGAGGTATCCTCCAGCACCAGCGAAGGCCACTCCCGGATCGCCTCTTCAATGATTACCTGCTCCTTGTGCTGCGCCAGAGGATGATCTGCCGCTACCACACAGCGCCAGTTCAGTGCTCCCATATCGCGAAAGGCAAAACGGCCGCCTACCGGAATAGCCTGAGTCGCCCCGATGGCCACATCAACCCGGCCATCGGCCAGCGCATCCCAGACACCATTGAACACCTCTGGCGAGAGATGCAGCTCCATATCCGGAAAGTGGCGATAGAAGTCCACCACCAGCTGGCGCGTGCGCTGTGGTTTGACTATCCGATCGACGGCAATGTTGATCTGTCCGCGCCAGCCGTTTGCCACCTGCTGACACTGCCGTCGGGTGGCGAGCATTTTTTTGATAACACTACGCCCTTCCTGCACAAATACCCGTCCCGCTTCGGTCAGCACCACATCCCGATGCCGCCGTTCAAACAGGGGAACCGCCAGCCACTCCTCCAGCTGCCGCACTGTATAGCTGATAGCTGAGGGGACCCGATGCAGCTCTGCCGCAGCTGCGGTGAAACTGCCGGAGCGTGCTACGGCATCAACGACTTCCAAAGCGTGTTCTGACCACATAACCTGCCTGCAAATTTTTTGGAGGGAACAGGCAAATATTACCGTTTCACAAGCTGATTGACACGCGATTACACTCTGCGGCGTTCGATTCATTACCCATAAAGAGAAAAAAATGCCTGGAAAAGGATTTATAGTTTACCTCGCGCTGCTCAGCGTTGCGGGTTTCCTCGCCACCGATATGTACCTGCCTGCTTTTATCGCTATGCAACAAGATTTGCAAACCAGCGCGGGCATCATCAGCGCCAGCCTCAGCCTGTTTCTGGCCGGTTTTGCCAGCGGTCAGCTGATCTGGGGGCCGCTGTCCGATCGTATTGGCCGTAAGCCCGTGCTGCTGATGGGCCTGAGCCTGTTTGCCATCAGCTGTGCCGCTATGTGGTGGGTTGAATCTGCTTCCCTGCTGCTGGCGCTTCGATTTGCGCAGGCCATCGGCATCTGTGCCGCCGCAGTGAGCTGGCAGGCGCTGGTGGTTGACCGCTATCCGGCCGCCCAGGCTAACCGCGTCTTTGCCTCTATTATGCCGCTGGTAGCCCTTTCGCCAGCGCTGGCTCCGCTGCTGGGTGCCTGGCTGCTTAACCACTTTAGCTGGCGGGCCATTTTTATCACGCTATTGCTGATTGCGGTTGCCCTGCTGATTTTTACTCTGTTTCTCAAATCGCCCCGTAAAGAGACAACGCAGGCAGCCAGTGAGAAGGTAAGTTTTATCAGCTTATTAAAATCCCCGGTCTACGGCGGTAACGTGCTGATCTACGCCGCCTGTTCAGCCAGCTTTTTTGCCTGGCTAACAGGGTCGCCCTTTATTCTTGGGGCTTTGGGCATGTCGCCTGGAGATATCGGCCTGAGCTACGTGCCGCAAACGCTCGCTTTCCTGATTGGCGGGTATGGCTGCCGTACGCTGCTGAAACACCTTGAGGGACGAGCGTTGTTACCCTGGCTACTGGCTCTTTATGGCGTCAGCATCCTCGCCTTCTTTATTGCCGCTCAACTGCCGGAACCTTCGCTGTATGCTTTGCTGCTACCTTTCTGCGGCATGGCGCTGGCGAATGGTGCGATTTATCCGATTGTGGTCGCCAATGCCCTGCTGCCCTTCCCCCAATCCAGCGGCAAGGCGGCTGCCCTGCAGAACACGCTACAGCTGGGTTTGTGCTGCATTGCCAGCCTGATTGTCTCGACCTTTATCACCAGCTCCCTGTTTACCACCTCGCTGGTCATGCTCTCCACTGTTGTTTTGTCAATAATCGGCTATATTTTACAGCGTGTGAAAGCGGAAGAGATGACTCTGGCTGGTGCGCACGGTGGACGCTAACAGGTTGAATTAATTGATTAGCACACTAACAATATTCCGTTGAATTATGCCTGACGTGAGCATATACTCATTTCAGGCAACATATAATAACAAGTATTTCGCAATTACTTAGAGTCCTGACAGGGCTGTCAGCATGCTATTCCGCGTGGCAATCGTTGCGCAACTCTGCAGGCATTCATATCAACCCTCTGTAACGCCGGATATCAGGCGTACGGTTATGCCGTGCGTGTTCTCAAATCCTGTAGAAATTGTCTATTCTATTTCTCAGGTTTCAATCACACAGGGTGATGGAGAAGCTATGAGTTCATCGTGTATAGAAGAAGTGAGCCTTGGAGAGAATCAGTGGTACCGAATCATCCAGGAAATGTTGCGCAATGCTGATATTGAGATCAACGGTACCCGTCCCTGGGATATCAAAATAACCAATCCTGACTTCTTCAAACGCGTTTTACAGGAAGGGTCACTTGGTCTGGGTGAAAGTTATATGGATGGCTGGTGGGAGTGCGAACGGCTTGATATGTTCTTTCACCGCGTCCTGCTGGCTAAACTCGATCAACAGCTTCCCCACCATTTCAAAGATACGCTGAGGATCGCCGCGGCCAGATTAACTAATCTGCAGTCACGTAAGCGTGCCTGGATTGTGGGCAAAGAGCATTACGATCTCGGGAATGACCTTTTCTCACTGATGCTCGATCCCTACATGCAATATTCCTGCGGCTACTGGAAAGAAGCGCAGACGCTGGAAGAGGCGCAGCAGGCTAAATTAAAAATGATCTGCGATAAGCTGCAGCTTGAGCCAGGCATGTCTCTGCTGGATATTGGTTGCGGCTGGGGCGGTCTGGCGGAGTTTGCCGCCAGAAACTATGGCGTGAGCGTATTCGGCGTGACTATTTCCGCCGAACAGCAAAAAATGGCCCAGCAGCGTTGTGAAGGGCTGGATGTCACTATTCTGCTGCAGGACTATCGCGATCTCAATCAACAGTTTGACCGTATTGTCTCGGTCGGCATGTTTGAACATGTGGGGCCAAAAAATTACGCGACCTATTTCGATGTGGTCAATCGTAATCTGAAACCTGACGGCATCTTCCTGCTTCATACCATCGGTGCCAATACTACTGATGAAAAAGTGGATCCGTGGATCAATAAATATATCTTCCCGAACGGCTGCCTTCCTTCAGTGCGTCATATCGCCGATGCGCAGGAACCCTATTTTGTCATGGAAGACTGGCATAACTTCGGCCAGGATTACGACACCACGTTAATGGCCTGGCATCAGCGTTTTCTGGCCGCCTGGCCGGAACTGGCAGAAAAATATGGCGAGCGCTTTAAGCGGATGTTTGTCTATTATCTCAACGCCTGTGCTGGCGCCTTCCGTGCGCGCGATATTCAGCTCTGGCAGGTGGTCTTCAGCCACGGCGTAGAGGGTGGTTTACGCGTTCCGCACTAATGAGATAAGGGACCAGAAGGGCCGACCAATGCTGTCGGCCCTTTTTTATCTATTGCTCTGAAGCAGCCGCAGCGAGTAAAGCGGCTTCCCGCTGAGCCAGTACCCGCTCAACAGTTTCTACTATCGCCTGAGTATGGGGATCGATCTCGATATTCACCCGATCGCCCAGCCGTTTTGTACCCAACGTGGTTCGGGCCAGCGTTTCTGGAATAAGGTGAACGCAGAATTTGGTTTTGGTGACTTCACCCACCGTGAGGCTGATGCCATCAATGCCAATAAAGCCTTTATGCAGAATGTATTTCATCTGCATTACATCCTGCGGCCTGAACCAGATTTCCCGGTTATTTTCTGAAGTCACTATTTTGCTGATTTCAGCGGTGGTCATAATATGGCCGGACATTAAGTGGCCACCAATTTCATCGCTGAATTTTGCCGCCCGCTCAACGTTTAAGGTATCACCCACTTTAAGATCACCAAGATTGGTAATCCGCAGCGTCTCTTTAACCAGATCAAAGCTTACCCGATCGCCCTGCACTTCCGTCACCGTAAGGCAGCAACCGTTATGAGAGACAGAAGCGCCTAATTCCAGACCGGGCAGCATCTCCGCCGGTAATTTAATAATATGGGTGCGAAAATTAGGTTTCTCTTCAATTGCCAGCACCTCAGCGGTGCCCTGCACAATACCGGTAAACATAGTTGTGGCCTCTGTATAAGAATTCTTGCTCTAGTTTGCCCTGGTCCCCCGATAAAACCAAATGCGATCCCGGGGATCTCGTGACATAACGAGCTATTCTTAACGCAGACGTTGGCTATTTTCTCTGCGAACATTACACTGTGCGGCCAGCCCTGCTTTTATATCGCAGAAATAGCGTTTTTTACTTTCGTAGTCTCTCTTTTTTCCGTTAACCAATAGGTGTATGTGTGCAGAAGTACCTTACAGAAGCGCGTCAATTATTAGCGCTGGCAATCCCGGTGATCCTTGCGCAGGTTGCGCAAACGGCTATGGGTTTTGTCGATACCATTATGGCCGGCGCAGTGAGCGCCACGGACATGGCCGCCGTAGCCGTAGGCACCTCAGTCTGGTTGCCTGCCATTCTCTTCGGTCATGGTCTGATATTGTCACTGACTCCAGTGGTTGCGCAATTTAACGGCTCCGGTCGGCGCGATCGCGTAGCTTTCCAGGTTCGTCAGGCCTACTGGCTGGCGGCGATGGTTTCTGTTGTCATCATGGTGCTGCTCTACAACGCCGGTTATCTGATCCGCTCTATGCAAAATATCGATCCCCATATGGCAGATATTGCCGAAGGGTATCTTCATGCGCTGCTCTGGGGGGCGCCAGGCTATCTCTTCTTCCAGGTAGCGCGCAATCAGTGCGAAGGTCTTTCCAAAACGAAACCCGGCATGGTAATGGGGTTTATTGGCCTGCTGGTTAATATCCCGGTTAACTATATCTTTATTTACGGCCATTTTGGCATGCCTGCCCTGGGCGGCGTTGGCTGTGGCGTGGCTACCGCTTCCGTCTACTGGGTGATGTTTATCGCCATGAAATATTGGGTGGGCCGTGCCCGTTCGATGCGTGATATCCGCGTGGCTGGCCGTTTCAGCCCGCCGGACACCGCTATTCTTTGGCGTTTATTTAAGCTGGGTCTGCCCGTTGCACTGGCGCTCTTTTTCGAAGTCACGCTGTTTGCCGTGGTGGCCTTGCTGGTCTCGCCGATGGGCATTGTGCAGGTTGCCGGACATCAAATCGCCCTGAACTTCAGCTCTTTGATGTTTGTTTTGCCGCTCTCACTGGGCGTGGCTACCACTATCCGCGTGGGTTACAGGCTTGGACAGGGATCTACCGAAGCGGCAAAAGTTTCCGCCTGGACGGCACAGGCCGTGGGCGTTTCGCTGGCCATGATGACGGCTATTTTCACCGTGACGTTCCGTGAACATATTGCTCACCTCTATACGGACAACCCTGAAGTGATTGCTCTGGCGGCTCATCTGATGCTGCTGGCCGCTATCTATCAGTTTTCTGATTCAATACAGGTTATTGGCAGCGGAATTTTGCGCGGCTACAAAGATACCCGCTCTATTTTCTTTATCACCTTTATCGCCTACTGGGTGCTGGGTCTGCCCAGCGGATACATTCTGGCGCTGACGGACTGGGTGGTGCCACGGATGGGGCCGGCGGGTTTCTGGACCGGTTTCATCATCGGCCTGACCTCGGCGGCAATAATGATGGTCTGGCGGATATTGCGCCTGCAACAGAAGCCAGCCGGGATCATTCTGGCACGCGCAGCGCATTAATTTTTCGAAATTTTTAACGACGCCATGTTCAAAATTGCTGCGCTTCGCACAGTTGCGCAGCAGTCGGGAAGAAAAAAACAGATTTCCGCTTGCCAGGCGTAGAGGCTGTCGTTAATATTCGTCCCCGCTGTTACCAAGACAGCAAACAGATGCGTTCTTAGCTCAGTTGGTTAGAGCACCACCTTGACATGGTGGGGGTCGGAGGTTCGAGTCCTCTAGAACGCACCACAGTGCGTCCGTAGCTCAGTTGGTTAGAGCACCACCTTGACATGGTGGGGGTCGGTGGTTCGAGTCCACTCGGACGCACCAAAATTAAAGCGTTCTTAGCTCAGTTGGTTAGAGCACCACCTTGACATGGTGGGGGTCGGAGGTTCGAGTCCTCTAGAACGCACCATCCTGCACGCTTCTGAAAAATCTCCCTGCTCCCTTTTTGATGCGCAACAAGCTGATCTGCCGCAACCTTTGCTGCATTGCCCGCTGCTTTTTAATTGGTTTTCGCGCACTTAACGACTATAATACGGAACGTTGTTTCACTTGAATGGTTTCAGCGTATGGTTGACCCTTTAGCAAAAACGATAGCTTGTTGCGCAACGCATTCCTGCGCGCGCGCTGAAACCGCGTCTCAACTTCCCCTGCACGCTTTAGCACCGTCACCTATTCTTATTCTGTATCGCAGTTTGCCAGTCAGGCACGAATTCTTATCCGGCGCTCACTCAGGCTCCGGGATCTCGCTTTTCTCATCCATCACAACTTAATAGAAAACTCGTCATGAAAAAGACCAAGATTGTTTGTACTATCGGTCCAAAAACCGAATCCGAAGAAATGTTAACCAACCTGCTTGATGCAGGCATGAACGTAATGCGCCTTAACTTCTCCCACGGCGATTACGAAGAGCACGGTAAACGTATCTCGAATCTGCGTGCCGTGATGAGCAAAACCGGACATCAGGCGGCTATCCTGCTGGATACCAAAGGCCCTGAAATCCGTACCATGAAGCTGGAAGGCGGCACCGATGCCTCCCTGAAAGCGGGTCAGACCTTTACCTTCACTACCGATCAGTCGGTTATTGGTAACAATGAACGCGTTGCCGTGACCTACGCTGGCTTAACCGCTGACCTGAAAGTGGGTAATACCGTGCTGGTGGATGACGGTCTGATCGGTATGGAAGTGACCGAAGTAACCGAAAATACCGTGGTCTGTAAGGTACTGAATAACGGTGACCTGGGCGAGAATAAGGGCGTTAACCTGCCTGGCGTCTCTATCCAGCTGCCGGCACTGGCGGAAAAAGACAAGCGCGACCTGATCTTTGGTTGCGAGCAGGGCGTGGATTTTGTAGCCGCCTCGTTTATCCGTAAGCGTTCTGACGTGCTGGAAATCCGTGAGCACCTTAAGCAGCACGGCGGCGAGCACATCCAGATCATCTCTAAAATCGAAAACCAGGAAGGCCTGAACAATTTCGACGAAATCCTTGATGCGTCCGACGGCATCATGGTTGCTCGTGGCGATTTGGGCGTTGAGATCCCGGTTGAAGAGGTGATCTTCGCGCAGAAGATGATGATCAAAAAATGTAACCGCGCCCGCAAAGTGGTGATTACCGCCACGCAGATGCTCGATTCCATGATCAAAAACCCGCGCCCTACCCGTGCAGAAGCTGGCGACGTTGCCAACGCCATTCTGGACGGTACCGATGCGGTCATGCTCTCTGGTGAGAGCGCCAAAGGGAAGTACCCGCTGGAATCAGTGACCATCATGGCCACCATCTGCGAGCGTACTGACCGCGTAATGAAGAGCCGTATCGACTCTCAGCACGACAATCGTAAAATGCGTATCACCGAAGCAGTGTGTCGCGGCGCGGTTGAAACGGCCGAAAATCTGGAAGCTCCGCTGATTGTAGTGGCGACCGAAGGCGGTAAATCAGCCAAGTCGGTACGTAAATACTTCCCTAACGCCACTATTCTGGCTTTAACCACCAATGAGCAGACCGCCCGTCAGCTGCTGTTAAGCAAAGGCATCATTACTTCTGTAGTGAAGGAAATTGCGTCTACTGACGATTTCTACCGCCTGGGTAAAGAAGCTGCGGTAGCCAGCGGCTATGGTCAGAAAGGCGACGTGGTGGTGATGGTTTCTGGTGCATTAGTGCCAAGTGGAACCACAAATACCGCCTCTGTGCACGTGCTGTAATAGAAGATTACGCCTTGTAGTTAAAAAGCGCCTTAAAGGGCGCTTTTTTTACAACTGTGTTAAAGACTTTTCTTAAAATTTCCAATCGAATTTAACGATTCAATTTTTATTATCTGAAGATCACTCCAATTAAAGTCGCCTGTTTTCGCTAATTTTTTTGTGGAAAAGTGGAAAGACGGTGCATCTTTGAGCGAACGATCAAAATTAAGCACTTTCTCATCAAAAATTTATTCTCATTAGAAAAAACTTTGTGTAATACTTGTAACGCTACATGGAGATTAACTTAATCTAGAGGGTATAAATAATGAATCGTACTAAACTGGTACTGGGCGCGGTAATCCTGGGTTCAACTTTGCTGGCTGGCTGTTCAAGCAACGCTAAAATCGATCAGCTGTCTACCGACGTGCAGACTCTGAACGCTAAAGTTGACCAGCTGAGCAACGACGTGAACGCAATGCGTTCTGACGTTCAGGCTGCTAAAGATGACGCAGCTCGCGCTAACCAGCGTCTGGACAACCAGGCTCACTCTTACCGTAAGTAAGAGTTCTGGTTTTGAAAATGGCGCACATTGTGCGCCATTTTTTTGTCCCCTGTTTCTGGTTACGCCCTTCTCTCCCTTATACTCACCTTTGCACGTCGCTATAACGCATCAGAATCAATTCTGCGGGCTTTCGCCTTCCGCCTGAGTAATTGTGGCCGATTGTGCCTGCGGCGCTTCAGAATCGCTCTGCTGCAGGATAGCGGGCAACGCGTTGTGATCGGTTACTGGTTCTCCCTGGCTCACGATCACCGGCATGCCGGAACGTCGCTCCATGACCTGCTTAATCATCTCTGCATCGCTCTTGTCGCTCTGTACAAACTTTTTGCCGTTAGCGGTCAGCTTAATCGGCATGGTCTGCGGATCGTCCTTTTCACTGTACGACAGCGGCTGGTGAACTTCGAGATAGCGCTTACCATCAGGCTCTACAGCATACTTCAGCGGCTGATTAATAATCTGCACCCGGGTACCCTTCGGCACGCTGTTGAACAGCGCCTCAATGTCGTCAGGCCGCAGACGGATACAGCCGGAGCTGACGCGCATACCGATGCCAAAGTCCGCATTGGTGCCGTGGATCAGATAATGGCCCTGACCATAAGCCAGACGCATGGCATACAGTCCCATTGGGTTATCTGGCCCGGCAGGCACGGTCACCGGCAGGGTCTTACCTTCGGCGGCATAGCGCTTGCGGATATTGGGTGTGGGTGTCCAGGTAGGATTAGGGATTTTCTGGCTGACGCTGGTCACCATGGCCGGCGTGTTCGCCCCAAGCTGGCCGATACCGATAGGATAGACAATGACCTTATTCTGATCCTTCGGATAGTAGTAGAGTCTGAGCTCAGCAACGTTTACTACAATCCCCTCCCGTTTGGTATCCGGCAGCAGCATCTGCGTGGGAATAGTTAGCTGGCTTCCCGCTTTCGGTAACCAGGGATCGGTTCCCGGGTTAGCCTCCAGCATGCCTAGCAGGCCAATTTTGTAGTGTGCGGCCACAGCTTCCAGCGAACGCCCATCCGCCGGAACGGTGTAAGTGGTGTTCTCGCCAATTAAGCGGCTGTTTTCTGCAGGCAGGGGGTACTCCGTAGCGCTGGCATAATGCGTGGAGGTCAGGATGGTAAAGAAAAGTACGGCAAGAGCAGACAACGATTTCATGCGAATTTCCCGTTCAGACTGATGAAACTTCCCGCCAGCGAAGCGGGAAGCCTGTCGGGAAGTGTAGCAACTCAGTTCTGAGAAAGAACCTGGGCTTTATGACGGATGGCGCGGATCATCGCTTCCAGCCCCTGGGAGCGGGAAGGCGTAAGGTGCTGAGTTAGCGCCAGCTGTTCAAACCAGGGACGCACATCAAAGGCCAGAATTTCGGCCGGCGTCATCCGCTGGTAAAGGACAAAAACGACTGCAATCAACCCTTTAACAATGGCCGCGTCGCTGTCACCGCGCAGGACAACGCGCCCCTCTTCATCGGTCTCCATCAGGATCCACACCTGGCTCTGACAGCCTGATACGATATTTTCGGGCTGATGAAGGGATTCAGACAATTCTGGCAGCATCGCCCCCAGTTCAATAACGTAAAGGTACTTCTCTTCCCAGTTAGCGCAACGGGTAAAGTTACGCACCAGTTTCTCTTTCTCTGGCAATGACGCCATTGGTGCCTCCGGTAGCCGCCGGGCGAAAATCAGCCCAGCAGACGGTGTATACGTGTCAGACCTGCCGCCAGGCGGTCGGCCTCTTCTTCGCTATTATACAGAACGAAGGAGGCACGGCACATTGCTGACACGCCGTAGTGATTCATTAACGGCATAGCGCAGTGGTTACCGGTGCGAATAGCAATACCATACTGATCGAGGAAGCTGCCCACGTCATAAGCGTGATGCTTGCCCAGATTGAAGGCGATTACGCCAGCTCGCTGTTTCGGGCCATATATAACCAGATCGGGCACCGAGGCGAGCTTGTCGAGCGCATAACGCATCAGCGACTGCTCACGCTCATGAATAACGTCCAGATCGAGCGCTGAAATCCAGCTGAGGGCCGCGCCCAGACCGACGATGCTGCCGGTATTGGGAGAACCCGCCTCAAAGCGCCATGGCGCTGCGGCATAGGTTGTTCCGGCCGTCAGGCTGACGGTGGCGATCATCGACCCGCCGCCTTCCCACGGCGGCATCTGATCCAGCATCTCTTTACGACCGTAAAGAATACCGATACCGGAGGGGCCATAAATTTTATGGCCCGAGAAAGCATAAAAATCGCAGCCCAGATCCTGGACATCCACTTTCTCATGCATCACGGCCTGTGCGCCGTCAATCAGCGTGGCAACGCCGGCCGCTCTCGCCTGCGCGACAATCTCTTTCACCGGGTTGATGGTGCCAAGCACATTCGACACCTGCGTCAGCGCCAGCATACGAGTACGGCTGTCGATAAGCTGAGGCAATGCGGAGAGGTCAAGCTCGCCCGTTTCCGTCAGGGGAATATAGCGAATTTCCGCACCGGTGCGTTCGGCCACCATCTGCCAGGGAACAATATTGGCGTGATGCTCCATTTCGGTGATAATAATATTATCACCCGCCTGAAGCTGCCTGCCGCCCCAGCTGTTGGCCACCAGGTTTATCGCCTCGGTAGTCCCTTTAACAAAGACAATCTCTTCTGGCGATGCCGCATTCAGGAAACGTGCAGCCTGAGCCCGCACGTTTTCCATATCAGTGGTCGCTTCCGCACTCAGGGTATGAATACCCCGGTGCACGGCGGCGTAGCCATGCTGATAAAAATGGCTCTCTGCATCAATGACCGCCTGCGGCTTTTGCGCGCTGGCGGCGCTGTCGAGGTAGGCCAGCGGTTGGCCATTTACTTCTCGCGCCAGAACAGGAAATTGAGCCCTGACGCGTGTCAGGTCAAAACTCATTTAATGCCTCCGGGAAAGCGTTGTGCAATACGCTGCATCACCGCTTCTTTCAGTACCTCATCCGTGATCGCTTCAGTCAGCTCTGCGGCAAAGGCGTAGATAATCATGCGCTGGGCAGACTCCTCGCCAATCCCACGAGCGCGCAGGTAGAACATCTGCTCATCGTCGATGCGGCCAATGGTGGCGCCGTGGCTGCACTTCACGTCATCGGCGTAGATTTCAAGCTGCGGCTTGGTATCCACTTCAGCAAGACGACCCAGCAACAGATTGTTGTTGTTCATCTGACCATCGGTTTTCAACGCGTGCTTCGCTACCTTGATCATGCCGTTAAACACTGCACGGGCTTTATCACGGACGATAGTTTTATGCAGCTGACGGCTCTGGCAATACCCTTTGTTATGCTCAAGGTAAGTCCGGCTGTCGCACACTTCTTTCTCAACCGGCAGCATCAGGCTGTTGATGCCCAACTCGGTGCCTTCGCCATTAAGCTGCACGCTGGTATTGTGACGAGTCAGGCCCGCACCCAGCAGGAAGCTGTGGCTTTTCACATTGGCGTCGCGTTCGATAACGAAATCGTTATGCGCAAAGTGATAGCTGCTGTTGTGTTCGAATGCCAGCTTGTAGTGCCTGAGCTGGGCATTGTTGCCCACGGTTGTCGTCAGGCGAGAGCCGGTAAAGTGGTTGGCGTCGTTCAGGCTGACGTAATGTTCAATGACTGTCGCCTCTGCCCCTTCATCAAGCTGCAAATGATGGCGATAGTGGGAGGTGTTCATCCCGACTTCTGCGCTGCTGCTGATGTGCAGCATATAGATGGCCCGTGGGGCAGATTTACCGCGTGCCAGATGCAGCGTGGTCACCTCTTCCGCCAGGCTTTCCGTCAGATGAAGGAAAACTTCAGGCTGAACCGGCGCGCTGGTTTCGCGGCGCTGCGCGGCCTGCGTAACCGTAATATCAAACAGATCGAAGGTGTTGTCGCTCAGCGCAGCGTTAAAGCGCCCGTCCACAAAGATCAGTCTGACCGCGTCGATCTCCAGCGCCAGCCCTTTAACCTGCTCAGCAGTTACCGAAGCGGCTTTATCCGCCACGAACTGGTGATCAAAAAGCCCTTCCAGCGGAGTATATTTCCAGTTTTCCTGCTTGCGCCCGGGCAGCCCTAAGCGCAGCACCTGCTGCCAGTGCTGCTGAGCCTGCAGAGAGCGGTTCTCGCCCTGGGTTTCAAACAAGTGATGCCACTGCTGCAGGGCATGATCACTATTCCTGGTCGGTAAGCCAGCCATAGCCTTGCTCCTCCAGTTGTTTCACCAGCGAGAAGTCGCCTGACTTAACGATTTTGCCCTGATAGAGCACATGCACGAAGTCCGGCTTGATGTAGTCCAGAATGCGCTGATAGTGGGTAACGATAATGAACGCGCGCTTGCCGTCACGCAGCGTGTTAACGCCGTTGGCAACCGTTTTCAGCGCATCGATGTCCAGACCGGAGTCGGTTTCATCCAGAATGCACAGCTCAGGCTCTAATGCCGCCATCTGCAGAATATCGTTACGCTTTTTCTCGCCGCCGGAGAAGCCGACGTTGACCGAACGGGTCAGCAAATCTTCAGGCATTTTCAGCAGCTGAATTTTATCTTCAATGAAGTCCTGAAAATCAAAACGATCCAGCGCTTCCTGTTCACGGTATTTGCGTACCGAGTTAACGGCAGTTTGCAGGAAGAACTGGTTGCTGACGCCCGGGATCTCTACCGGGTACTGGAAGGCCATAAAGATCCCTTCGCCCGCGCGATCTTCCGGGGAGAGCTCCAGTAAATCTTTACCTTTGAAGCTGACTGAACCGCCGGTGATCTCATACTCTTCGCGACCTGCCAGCGTGGCAGAGAGCGTACTTTTGCCGGATCCGTTCGGGCCCATAATGGCGTGAACTTCACCCGCTTTTACCTCAAGATCCAGCCCACGCAGGATCTCTTTGTCTTCAATGCTAACCTGTAAATCTTTGATACTTAACATAGTGTTTCCCTGGCAGTGCTGTCCGGCACTGCGCTGAATGACCGTAAGCGCGGGGGGTTAGCCCACGCTGTGTTCAAGGCTGATCGCCAGCAGTTTCTGCGCTTCCACCGCGAATTCCAGCGGCAGCTCAGAGAAGACATCCTTACAGAAGCCGTTCACAATCATGGAGATAGCATCATCTTCGCTGATCCCACGCTGCAGGCAGTAGAACATCTGATCTTCACCAATTCTGGAGGTGGTCGCTTCATGCTCCAACTGAGCAGTGTTGTTGCGCACCTCAACGTACGGGAAGGTGTGGGCGCCGCAGTCGGCACCAATCAGCATCGAGTCACACTGGGTGAAGTTTCGCGCGTTGGTTGCCGTAGGCATGATTTTTACCAGGCCACGGTAGGTATTCTGGCTTTTCCCGGCTGAAATCCCTTTGGAGATGATGGTCGACTTGGTGTTTTTACCAATGTGGATCATCTTGGTGCCGGTATCCGCCTGCTGATGGCCGCTGGTCAACGCTACGGAGAAGAACTCACCCACCGAATTGTCGCCACGCAGGATAACGCTTGGGTATTTCCAGGTGATCGCTGAGCCAGTCTCAGACTGCGTCCAGGACATCTTGCTGTTTTCACCTTCGCACAGCGCGCGTTTGGTCACGAAGTTCAGAATACCGCCTTCAGACTCGCCGCCGGAGAACCAGTTCTGTACGGTGGAGTACTTCACTTCCGCATCTTTATGGATGATGACTTCAACCACCGCCGCATGCAGCTGGTAGGTGTCACGCACCGGAGCAGAACAGCCTTCGATGTAGCTGACATAGCTGCCTTCATCGGCAATCAGGATGGTACGCTCGAACTGACCTGTTTTCGCCGCATTGATACGGAAATAGGTAGAGAGCTCCATCGGGCAGCGAACCCCTTTCGGGATATAGACAAAAGTCCCGTCAGAGGCCACGGCAGAGTTCAGCGCCGCAAAGAAGTTGTCGTTAGCGGGCACCACGGTACCCAGATACTGTTTAACCAGTTCCGGATGATCGTGGATGGCTTCACCAAATGAGCAGAAGATGATCCCCTGCTCTGCCAGCTTGCCACGGTAAGTAGTAGAGACTGACACCGAGTCAAAGATGGCATCCACAGCGACTTCCTGACCTTCACGAACCGGTACGCCGAGCTGTTTAAAGGCGTTCTCCACTTCTTCAGTCAGGTAGTTCGCAGGGGTCGATCCCGAAGCCTGTTGCGCGCCGGGTTCAGAGGCGCAACTGTCATCACAGTTGCCGCACGACGGCGCTGAATAGTAACTATAATCTTGATAGTTAAGCGATTTATAGTTAGCTTTCAGCCAGTGCGGCTCTTCCATCTCCAGCCACGCCGCATACGCCTTCAGGCGGAATTCAAGCATCCACTCTGGCTCGTTACGTTTGGCTGAGATAGCACGCACAACGTCTTCGCTGATGCCGTGTTCAAACTCTTCGGTCTGCAGCTGAGTGAAGAAACCTTCTTTGTATTTCTGGTTTCCTTCCCAGACCTGCACATCATCCGATGTATCAGTGTTTCGGGACATAAATTTTACTCAACGCCAAAGCTCTCACCACAGCCACAGGCGTGTTGAGCTTTAGGATTATTAAATTTGAAAATCTGGTTCAGACCTTCACGGACGAAATCCACTTCAGTACCGTCGATGAAAGGCATGGCCTGCAGGGGCACATAGAGATGTGCGCCCTGGTTGGTGAAGACCAAATCATCGTCGGCGGGCTCTTTCACCAAATCCATGGTGTAGCCGAAACCGGCGCAGCCCGACGTTTTCACGCCGAGCTTCAGGCCTTTCACATGAGGGTCATTGCCCGCTAGCGCAATGATCTGTTTTGCGGCGCTGTCAGTGAGCGTCAGTCCTTTCCAGACATAGTCGTCGGGAGAAAAAGAAGCCGTAGTTGCTGATGGCATAACATTACCTCGTGAGTCGATAGCCCTGTGGGCTAATACCTCTATGTTAGTGATAATGAATATCGCTTCAACCTCTTGTTTTGCAGGGATTAAGGCCAAACGGGGTTTTTCGGCCCTCTTTATTGAGTTTAGACCCTGTAAGAAGGAATGCGATCGGTGTCACGCGTCGATTTAACGAAATGGTAACACATTGAAAACAGGTCAGTAAATCCAGCCGCGAAAATGCTAAACAGGAATAATACTCATTTTACCTCTTTCAGCTGCGCCAATTATCGTTATTACCAATTTTTCTGAGAGGCAGCATTTATGGGTAAAAATAATTGCCAGCGCCGTTGAATATTATGCCAGTTACTCTATGATAATGATTATCATTAACGAGCAGACCGTGACATGGCGCTTTCGATAAACGCCTGGCTACAACAGAAAATTGATCAATACAGGTACTCAATCCGCGATATCACCGTTGATGACTACATGGCGCAAGCCAGACTAAAACGCCTGGTGCACCATCGGGGAGCTGCGTAAATTTAATGATCCTGCCCTCAGCGGAGAGCAGAATTAAGCAACAAGACTCCAGAACGACTTCGTTAAGCACGCGTCCTGGATAATGTGAGGCGTCAGGAGGCGATTTTAAAGGCCGGGAAGTATATCACTCTTTTCCCTTGCCTGACATCACTGCGGTGGTCAAACGAGAGGTGCAGCATAAGCGCTGCCCGGGGTCGAAGATCTCAATCTGCCAGACCTGATGGCGTCGCCCAAGATGAAGGGCCTGGCATACCCCTCTTACCTCACCCTCGCGCACGGCGCGAAGATGACTGGCATTGATTTCCACGCCCACGATAAAGTCATCCCCTTCCGTACAGAGATAGCCTGCCATTGAGCCCAGCGTCTCAGCCAGAGCGGCAGAAGCGCCGCCGTGAAGCAGGCCAAAGGGCTGCCGGGTTCGGCCATCAACCGGCAGCGTGGCCGTTAATGACCGATCGTCCATCGCTGTAAAAAGAATGCCCAGATGCGCCACCAGCGTTCCCTGACTACGCTGATTGAGTTGTTCTAACGAAACCTGACGCTTCCAGATCATTACACTATCTCCAGCAGAGCCTGCAATGGATGACGCATACCGTTCCCCTCCACGCGCTTCACCTGGCTGCGGCAGGAGTAGCCGGTAGCCAGACAGCGCTGACGCGGCAGCTTTTGCAGCGCCTGATGCCAGGAGAGTTCATAGATCCCCAGTGAGTTTTCCAGGTTCTTACTTTCATGGCCGTAGGTGCCTGCCATGCCGCAGCACCCCACGCTGATGTTTTCCAGCTTCGCGCCAAAGCGGGCAAAAATGCTCTCCCACTGTTTGGTGGAAGCTGGCAGTGCGGTCAATTCAGTGCAGTGGCCAAACAGATACCAGGCTTCACCGCTGGCCTGAGGCTTTTCCTGTGCAGGAAGTGCCTGTTGCAGCCACTCATGGACTAACTGAACGTGAAACGTTCCGCGTTCGCCTGCCAGGATCTCTCTGTACTCTTCGCGATAACAGAGCACCAGCGCGGGATCCACGCCCACCATAGGCAGCCCCAGTTGCGCTACCCGGTTAAGGAAATCCGCCGTCTTTTTCGCCGTGCGTGCAAAACTCTGCAGGAAGCCTTTCACATGCTGCGCTTTCCCGTTGGGAGAGAAAGGCAACACCACCGGGTGGTAGCCGAGTTTTTCAATCAGACGGACAAAATCGGTTACCAGCTGCGCTTCGTAGTAGCTGGTGAACGGATCCTGTACCACCAGCACATAGCGCTCACGCGCGGCGGGACTCATCGCCTCCAGCTGTTCCAGCGTGGTTTTCATCGCAGGCTGCCCGGCCAGCTGTTTTTTCAGGTTAGGAGAAGAGAGTAACGGCAAATCCACCATGCCGATATGACGCTTACTCATCTCTCTGACCAGCGGCTGACGCAAAAAGAAATTGAAGAACGCGGGCGCCTTCGCCATCACCGGCGCATAGCTTTCCACGCTGCCGACCAGGTAGTCACTTGCCGGACGCAGATAGCGGGTGTGATAGAGCTGCAGGAAGCGGGAGCGGAAACCAGGCACATCAATTTTGATTGGGCATTGGGTCGAGCAGGCTTTACAGGCGAGACAGCCGGACATCGCCTCTTTTACCTCATGGGAGAAATCATATTCGCCGCGCTTTGCATACCAGCTGTTGCGAGTGCGCTCTATCATGCCACGCAGCGAGACTTTTGCTTCCGGCAGGCTTCGCTCCAGCGCCAGCGGGTCAACGCCCTGCTCTGCCAGCAGACGCAGCCATTCACGGGTCAGCGTAGCGCGTCCTTTTGGCGAGTGAATACGGTTGCCGGTAATTTTCATCGACGGGCACATCGGACTTTTAACGTCAAAATTAAAGCAAAGCCCGTTGCCGTTGCATTCCATCGCGCCACGCCAGTCAGTGCGGACGTTAACCGGGATCTGGCGGTCAAAGGTGCCGCGCTTCTGCGCATCGACCTGCATCATCGGCTCATCTACGCCGAATGGCGTACAAATTTTACCGGGGTTAAGACGGTTTGCGGGATCAAACGCCGCTTTGATCCGACGCAGGTCGTTGAAGAGTTCTTCCCCGAAGAAAGCCGGGCTGTATTCCGCGCGAAAGCCTTTACCATGCTCTCCCCAGAGCAGGCCGCCATAACGGGCCGTCAGCGCCACCACTTCGTCGGAGATCTGCTTCATCAGCATCTCCTGGTGAGGGTCACACATATCCAGCGCCGGGCGCACGTGCAGTACGCCAGCATCCACATGCCCAAACATGCCATAACTCAGGTTATGGTTATCCAGCAGCGCACGGAATTCGACGATGTAATCCGCAAGATGCTGGGGCGGCACGCAGGTATCCTCGACAAAAGGAATCGGTTTGGCCAGCCCCTTTGCATTACCCAGCAGACCAACGGCTTTTTTGCGCATCGCGTAGATGCGCTCAATGCCGTTGAGATCGTCGCAGAGCTGATAGCCGATGATGCCCGCCTCATTGTTGCTCATCAGGCTGTCAAGGCGCTGACAGAGCGCCGCCATCTGAGCATCGATCAACGCCCTGTCGTCTCCGGCAAACTCAACGATATTCAGCCCGAGCATCTCCCGATCCGGCACATCAGTAATCAGCTCCCTGACCGAATGCCAGACGATATCCTCGCGCGCCAGGTTAAGCACTTTCGAATCGACGGTTTCCACCGACAGCGCTTTCGCTTCCACCATAAAAGGCGCGCTGCGCAGAGCAGAGTCAAAAGAGTCATATTTAATGTTCACCAGCCGGCGAACTGCCGGGATTGGCGTAATGTTCAGACGCGCTTCAGCAATAAAGGCAAGCGTCCCTTCTGCGCCGCAGAGGATACGCGTCAGGTCGATATGCTGCAGATCGTCGCTGACCACATGCCGGAGATCGTAACCGGTCAGGAAACGGTTAAGCCTGGGGAAACTCTCCCTGATGGTCTGATGGCGGTCGCGGCAGCGCTCCAGCACGGTACGATAAATGCTCCCTTCCCGGCTCTGCTCCTGCGCCAGCTCCTCAGCCAGCGCAACGGGAACCGGGCGCGTGTCGAGGATATCGCCGCCAAGCAATACGGCGCGCAGGCCAGTGACATGATCGGAGGTCTTGCCATACACCAGCGACCCCTGTCCTGAAGCATCGGTGTTGATCATGCCGCCAAGGGTAGCCCGGTTACTGGTGGAGAGTTCAGGCGAAAAGAAATAGCCGTAGGGCTTGAGGAACGCATTGAGCTGGTCTTTGATTACGCCTGCTTCAACTTTAACCCAACCCTGTTCGACATTAATCTCAAGAATGCGGTTCATATGGCGCGACAGATCAACCACGATCCCCTGATTCAGAGATTGTCCGTTGGTGCCGGTACCGCCGCCTCTGGGGGTAAAGATCAGGCTGGTAAAGCGCTCTTCAGCCGCCAGCCGGGCAATCAGGGCGACATCGGCCGTGGAGCGGGGAAACAGCACCGCATCCGGAAGAAGCTGATAGATACTGTTGTCGGTGGACATCGTAAGGCGATCGGCATAGCTGGTGGCGGTGTCGCCTGTAAATCCGTGCTGCTCCAACGCCTGCAAAAAATTGAGCACCAGCTGAACGAGGCCGGGTGCCTGGGAAATCTGTGGGATCATTATCGGGTGACCAGATGTTGTGTATAGAGAAACTCACGCCTTGTTTTTATCACACTTTTTTATGGCCTGTCGCGATTTCAAAACCGGTGTAAAAAGATTAGCGTGGTGTTTCCGGTGAAAACGCGTTTAATACGCAAAGCTGGAGGAATATCTGTACAGACAAGGGGTCTGTCAGGATTTACCCGCACTGATTTCACACTGAAGGTACCGTAATAACCATGAAGAACGTGCATACAGGATGGGATTTGCAGCAGATCGTCTTCTCCCTGATGTTTATTATCATAATGATTGTGGCCTGTTTGTGGGTGGTTCAGCCCTTTGTGCTGGGCTTTGCCTGGGCCAGTATGGTGGTGATTGCCACCTGGCCCCTGATGATCAAGATCCAGGAACTCCTGTGGGGCCGACGCTCGCTGGCGGTGATCGCCATGACGGTTCTGCTGATCCTGCTCTTCATTATTCCTGTAGCGCTTCTGGTTAACGGCCTGATTGAGAACAGCGGGCCGGTGATTGCCTGGGCCTCTTCCGGGCATATTCTGCTGCCGGATATGCACTGGCTGAAGAGTATTCCGCTGGCTGGCAGAAAAATTTACTCCGCTTATCACCATCTGGTGCAGGGCGGCGGCACCGCCCTGATGACCACGGTTCAGCCCTATATAGGCCGCACCAGCGGGTTCCTGTTTGCTCAGGCGGGGCATTTTGGCCGCTTCCTGATGCATCTCGGCCTGATGTTGTTATTCAGCGTGCTGCTTTACTGGCGAGGCGAGCAGGTCGGGCAAGGTATCCGTCATTTCGCCTTCAGGCTCGCTTCACGTCGGGGTGATGCCGCTGTTCTGCTTGCTGGTCAGGCCATCCGGGCGGTGGCGCTGGGTGTAGTGGTAACCGCGCTGGTGCAGGGAGTATTAGGCGGCATTGGCCTGGCGGTCTCCGGCATTCCTTACGCCACCGTACTGACGGTACTGATGATCCTCTCCTGTCTGGTGCAGCTGGGTCCGCTGGTGGTGCTGGTGCCCGCTATTATCTGGCTTTACTGGAGCGGAGATACGACCTGGGGCACGGTGCTGCTGATCTGGAGCTGTATTGTGGGAACGCTGGACAATGTGCTGCGCCCCATGCTTATTCGTATGGGTGCAGATTTACCAATGATCCTGATCCTCTCAGGCGTCATCGGTGGACTGGTAGCCTTTGGGATGATTGGCCTGTTTATTGGGCCTGTGGTACTTGCCGTCTCCTACCGCCTGGTTTCCGTATGGGTACATGAAGCGCCAGCGCCTGAAGAAGATCCTCTTATGGTGGTGGAAGAGCTGGCGGAATTTGAAGCAGAACAGACCGAAAAATAACCTTTCCTTAGCGGCTGGCATCGCTGGCCGCTCTCTGGTGAAAAAAAAGTGCGTCACGTCTTAAAACACTTTGATTAGTGTTTTTTACCAGAAAAGCGCATTTTTTGACCTTTTAGCCAGTAACGCACGGCAATTGATTACGTTACATACAGTTTTAACTCGCTCCGTCCGGGAAATCTGTCACAAAAGGTTATAGGTTTTAAACTAATAAGAGGATTCTTAATGACTCGCCCCGCCCGTCTGAATAGTATGAGTCACATGTTTACGATCAAACTGCTGATTTCTAAACAACCTTTTTCCCCTGAGTAAAGTAAAAGAATTGCTGTGTGTAGTCTTTGCCCATCCCATGTGATGGGCTTTTTTTTGCCTGTAGCAAAGCAAAAAGGCCAGATTAACTGGCCTTCTTAAGGTTAAAATAAGGAATGCTGCTATTTCGCCGGAATTTCTGCCAGACTTAACCAGGTTTGAACTACTGTATCGGGGTTTAGTGACAGGCTGTCGATACCCTCATCCATTAGCCACGCTGCAAAGTCTTCATGATCGGATGGACCTTGTCCGCAGATACCCACGTATTTTCCTTCTTTTTTCGCCGCCCGAATAGCCATTGAAAGCAGCGCTTTCACCGCATCGTTTCGTTCGTCGAAAAGTTCAGAAACCACGCCGGAGTCGCGATCCAGACCAAGCGCTAACTGCGTCATGTCGTTTGAACCGATGGAGAAGCCGTCGAAGTACTGCAGGAACTGTTCAGCCAGCAAGGCGTTTGAAGGAATTTCGCACATCATGATCAGCTTGAGACCATTCTCGCCACGCTTAAGCCCCTGACGCTCCAGCTCTTCCACCACCGCTTTAGCCTGGGCAACGGTACGCACGAACGGCACCATAATTTCGACGTTGGTCAGCCCCATATCGTTACGTACCCGCTTCACGGCCGCGCACTCCAGCGCAAAGCAGTCACGGAAGCTGTCCGCCACGTAGCGACCGGCGCCACGGAAGCCTAACATCGGGTTCTCTTCTTCCGGCTCGTAACGCTCGCCACCTACCAGGTTGGCGTACTCATTAGTTTTGAAGTCAGAGAGGCGCACAATCACACGCTTCGGTGAGAACGCCGCCCCCAGTGTGGCGATCCCTTCGGTCAGGCGAGCGATATAGAACTCAACCGGATCGTCAAAGCCCTTCATCAGCGCGCGGATCTCTTTTTGCAGCTCCGGCGTTTGCTGGTCAAACTCCAGCAGCGCTTTTGGGTGCACGCCAATCATGCGGTTAATAATAAACTCCAGGCGCGCCAGCCCCACCCCTTCATTAGGCAGACAGGCAAAGTCGAAAGCGCGGTCCGGGTTGCCCACGTTCATCATGATCTTCAGCGGCAGCTCAGGCATTTTGTCCACCTGCGAGCTTTTCACTTCAAAGTCCAGCAGCTCGTTATAGACGTAGCCTGTGTCCCCTTCCGCACAGGAAACCGTGACTTTGTGACCATCCTTAAGAATATCAGTGGCGTTACCGCAACCTACAACGGCAGGAATGCCCAGCTCACGCGCGATGATCGCGGCATGACAGGTACGCCCGCCACGGTTGGTCACAATCGCTGACGCCTTTTTCATGATCGGTTCCCAGTCCGGGTCGGTCATGTCCGTGACCAGCACGTCGCCCTTTTCAATGCGGTTCATCTCGCTGATATCGTGGATGACCTTCACTTCGCCAGCCCCGATGCGGTGGCCGATTGCGCGCCCTTCGACCACCACTTTGCCTGAACCTTGCAGGGTATAGCGCTCCATCACCTGGCCGTTAGAACGGACCGTTTCCGGGCGCGCCTGGACGATAAACAGCTTGCCGGTGTGCCCATCTTTGGCCCACTCGATGTCCATCGGACGCTGATAATGTTTCTCAATCTGTACGGCCTGTACCGCCAGCGCTTCCACCTCTTCACTGGTCAGACAGAAAGTGTCGCGCTCCTCTTCCGGCACATCTTCGATGCGCACCTGTTCGCCATGCTCCTGCGAGTCGGCATAAACCATGCGGATTTTTTTAGAACCCATGTTACGGCGCACAATCGCGGGACGGCCTGCTGCCAGCGTCGGTTTGTGGACATAAAATTCATCCGGGTTTACTGCGCCCTGCACTACCATTTCGCCCAGCCCTAACGCAGCGGTGATAAACACCACCTGATCGAAGCCCGATTCGGTATCAATGGTAAACATGACGCCGGCGGAGCCCAGATCGGAACGCACCATACGCTGAACGCCTGCCGAGAGCGCCACGCCACGATGATCGTAACCCTGATGCACACGGTAGGAGATGGCGCGATCGTTGAACAGGGAAGCATAAACATGCTTCACCGCGATCAGCACGGCATCAAATCCCTGTACGTTAAGGAAGGTTTCCTGCTGACCCGCAAAGGAAGCATCGGGCATATCTTCAGCGGTGGCGGAAGAGCGCACCGCAAATGAGGCCTCGGCATCATCCGCAGAGAGCTGCTGATAAGCCTCACGGATAGCCTCTTCCAGCGCAGGCTGGAAAGGCGTATCCACAATCCACTGGCGTATCTGCTTGCCTGCTTTCGCCAGCTCATCAACATCATCAATATCGGTCTTGTCCAGCAGATCGTAGATACGCTGATTGACGCCGCTCTGATCGAGGAACTGATTAAATGCATCTGAGGTCGTCGCGAAGCCGTTCGGAACGGAGACGCCCAGCGAGGACAAATTAGTAATCATTTCACCCAGAGAGGCATTTTTGCCTCCCACCCGATCAACATCGTTCATGCCAAGTTGGTTATACCAGAGCACAAGCGGCACTTCGCCTTTATTGGACATTGAAGCAATCCTTTTACGATTTAATTAAGAATATGAGGACAGAGTCGTACGTTTTGAGCCTGCCACATTCCTGTGTCAGAAAGAAACTGTTGAATCGTTCAAGCGAATTAAAAAGGTAATTTTAGGATAACTCCGCCCGGGAACGGGCCGTTGCGCAAGAGAAAAAATAAGATAATTACTTTTATTTCATGGGGATAATGAAAAACGCTTTTTTAGCGGGCAAATCCGTTTGCGCAAGGGAAAATGATTCCTGATTAGAATGCTTTTCTTATTAAGGGCTATTTTTAGGTATGACAAAGAGAAACATCATTTCATAAAACGCCTGATTTTCACTTTCGCCCTGTTTTATAAAAATGAAAAGTTCATATGATTATCTTATGAATTATTTATTTTGTCTTGCTGGCGACGTCACTATTTGCTTTTCAGGTGTGGATTAATTTAGGCTGACCGCAACCCAAAAGCTGGAGTGAAAATGGACGTGAACAACGAACGCAGTGTTTTTTATATCTCTGACGGCACGGCGATAACCGCAGAGGTCCTGGGGCATGCCGTGCTGTCTCAGTTTCCCGTGGGGATTAACAGCGTCACGCTGCCCTTTGTTGAAAACGTTCAGCGTGCCCAGGCGGTGAAAGCGCAGATCAACGCGCTGCATCAGAAAAGCGGCGTTCGTCCGCTGGTTTTCATCTCTATCGTTACCCCTGAAATTCGTGACATCATTTTGCAGAGCGACGGCTTTTGCCAGGATATTGTGCAGTCACTGGTGGCGCCGCTGCAGCAGGAGCTAGGGATCGCACCGGCGCCAATAGCCAACCGGACGCATGGGTTAACCGCGAATAATCTGGGTAAATATGATGCCCGTATAGCCGCGATAGATTATACGCTGGCGCATGACGACGGCATCTCCCTGCGCGGGCTGGAGGATGCCCAGGTCATTTTACTGGGCGTATCACGCTGTGGTAAAACCCCGACCAGTCTCTATCTGGCTATGCAGTTTGGCATTCGCGCAGCCAACTATCCCTTTATTGCCGATGATATGGATAATCTCAAGCTGCCGCCCGCGCTGAAGCCTTTTCAAAACAAGCTGTTTGGTCTGACGATCGATCCTGAACGCCTGGCTGCCATCCGCCAGGAGCGGGCCGAGAATACGCGTTACGCCTCTATGCGCCAGTGCCGCCTTGAGGTAGGAGAAGTGGAGGCCCTTTTCCGCACTAATCAAATCCGTTATCTCAACAGCACAAATTATTCCGTGGAAGAGATCGCCACAAAAATACTGGATATCATGGGCCTGACCCGCCGGATGTATTAAAAAGTGATATTTATCGCGTTACGCCCGATTAACGGGCGTTAGCGGTTGAATTCATCGCTGGTTGGTTTATTGTGATCGCCATCACTTCCCGGTACTCCTGCCGCTGCGAAGAACACAATTTCAGAGATGGTTATGAACAAAACTGATGAGCTGCGGACCGCGCGCATCGAGAGCCTGATTACGCCTGATGAACTGGCGAAACGGCTGCCGATCACTCCCGCTATCGCCACCAACGTCACCGATTCCCGCAAACGTATTGCCCGCATCCTGTCTGGCGAAGATGCTCGCCTGCTGGTTGTGATTGGCCCCTGCTCGCTGCACGATCCTGAAGCAGCGGTGGAATATGCCCGCAAACTCAACGTATTGCGTGAAAAATACCGTTCACGCCTTGAAATCGTTATGCGCACCTATTTTGAAAAACCACGCACCGTGGTGGGCTGGAAGGGACTGATTTCCGATCCGGATCTCAACGGCAGCTTCCGTGTGAACCATGGTCTGGAAGTTGCCCGCAGGCTGCTGCTGGAGATCAATGCGCTGGGCATGCCAACTGCCACCGAGTTTCTGGATATGGTGGTGGGCCAGTTTATTGCCGACCTGATCAGCTGGGGCGCTATTGGCGCGCGTACCACTGAAAGCCAAATCCACCGCGAAATGGCCTCTGCTCTCTCCTGTCCGGTAGGATTCAAGAACGGCACGGATGGCAACATCCAGATTGCCGTGGATGCAATCCGCGCTGCCAGAGCCAGCCATATGTTCCTCTCTCCCGATAAATATGGGCAGATGACGATTTACCAGACCAGCGGCAATCCCTCCGGTCATATCATTATGCGTGGCGGAAAAGCGCCTAACTATCATGCTGAAGATATTGCAGCGGCTGCGGCGCGGCTGCGTGAGTTCAGGCTTCCGGAACAGCTGGTTATCGATTTCAGTCATGGCAACTGTCTGAAGCAGCATCGTCGGCAAAAAGATGTTTCGGCCTCTGTCTCGCAGCAAATCCGCGAAGGTTCACGCGCTGTGGCAGGCGTAATGATTGAGAGCTTCCTTCAGGAAGGTACGCAGAAGGTTGAAGCTGACAAGCCGCTGGTTTATGGCCAGTCTATTACCGACCCTTGTCTGGGCTGGGATGACAGCGAAGAGGTTCTTGCTGAGTTAGCAGAAGCGGTGGATACGCGCTTCTGAGTGACTCTCTGGCGGGGGGCGTAAAGCCCCCTGTTCCGGGATGCGTTCTCCACTGGAGGCGTTATTCAGCAGAGAAGCGATCTTTTCCCGGAAGCCTTACTGCCGCCTTCCTGCCTTCACCTCCCTCCTTAAGCCTGTGTGATGCCATTCAGGCTTATGTCATAATAAAACACGTTTAATTCCGAAGGTTTCCGTTCTGTCTATGTTCTCATTTGACTGGCATCGTTTTCTTCTTAATGACCAGCAGGCCTCATTTCTGGTCGAGGTTGCTTTCCGGGTACTTATTGCCTATATCGTTGTTTTCACCTTTCTGAAAATATCTGGCCGCCGGGGGATCCGTCAGCTCTCTCTTTTTGAGCTGGTGATCATTCTTACGCTGGGATCGGCATCGGGCGACGTCACCTTCTACGATGACGTGCCGGTGCTGCCGGTGATCATGGTTTTTGTGGTGCTGCTTTTTCTCTACCGGTTTACCACTTTTCTCACCGCGCATATTCCCCGTTTCTCACGCTGGATTGAAGGCGATGTTGTGACCCTGATTAAAGACGGGCTGTATGAACTTGAGAGCCTGGACAGGCATAATATTTCTGAAAACGAATTTTTTATGGAGCTTCGCCAGAATGGCGTCGAGCATCTCGGTCAGGTGCGACTGGCCATCCTTGAAATTGATGGTGAGATCAGTATCTATTTTTTCGACCGCGACAACCTCAGACCCGGTCTCTCCGTTCTGCCACCGGCCCATCGTAAGGATTTTCTTTGCGTGCCGGTGACAGACGTTTATGCCTGTAATCATTGCGGCATAACACAGCGTATTGAGGCGCAGCACACCCTGCATTGTCCGAGATGCAAAAATGAATTCTGGTCCGCTGCGCTGCATACCCACCGTGCTGGAGCCTGACAGCTTTCACCTGTCCGGATGCAGGAGATGAAACAGTGCAGGCAGCAATAGCTGTTAAGGCTTTGCTCAGAGACTCCTGGTGAAATCGGGCAGCAAATGCTCAATCATCCCGACAATGCCTCTGACCCGTTGCGGGATAAAACGTGCATCGGGAAACAGTGCGTAGAGAAAGCGATCCGGCAGGCGATAGCCTGGAAGTACCTGAACCAGGGCGCCGGATTGCAATGCCTGCCTGGCAAGGGGTAATTGCATGCCGCCAATACCGATCCCTGCCTGCAGTGCCTGCAGCAGACCTTCGCTGCTGTTGGCGCGAAACACGGTATTCACTGCCAGCTCAACGGATTCATTATTTTCCGTTATTAACCGCAACGGCGCGCTCTGCGCTATGCTGCTAAAACGGACATGCGGCTGCATGGCCAGTTCCGCCACTGTGTTTACGGATGCAAAAGTAGGCGCGGCAAAAAGAGGCGTGACAATACGCGCCAGCATTCGCGCAGCCAGCGTCTCTGGCGGCTTACTGCTGAGTCTTAATGCGACATCCACGCCTTCACTGACCAAATCAGCTATCCGGTCATCAAGCGCCAGCGTCAGATGTAAACCCGGATTCGCCTTTTGTAAGTTCAGCAAATGAGGCAGAAACAGCTGGCCAAGCCCGCTGGGCAACTGCATATGCACCCGTCCCTGCCATTGCTGCTGCGCAGGACGGAGTTGACTCTCCGCCTCAAGCATCGCTTCAACAAGCGGCTGGATCTGCCGACGATAGCGCTCCCCCTGCTCAGTCAGCGCCATTACCCGCGTGGTCCGGCGCAGCAACACCACGCCAAGTTCTGCCTCAAGCGCGGCAACCTGCTGGCTGACTGCAGACTGTTTCATGCCGGTTTGACGCGCCGCAGCGGAGAATGAACCGGCTTCCGCCACACGCAGAAAGGTATTGATCGCGTTGAGCTTGTTGTTCATTTACTGTTTTTTCTTATAGGTGACATCAATTTAGGGGGATATTTACGCATAAATAAATATAACACACTGCCTCCGACACCCACTTCGGAGAAAAAATATGTCACAAATCCATCAATCCAGAGTCGCGCTGGTTGCCGGCGGTAGCGGCATTGTCGGTAGTCAGCTGGTCAAAACTCTGCTGAAAAATAAGTGGCAGGTCATCAGCCTTTCGCGTCAGCACGCCATTCGTAGGGAGGAGATTCAACAGGTTAATGTTGATCTGCTTGATGCGCAGCAGAGTACTCAGATGCTTAAACCGCTCAGTAACGTCACGCATATTTTCTACAGCGCGTGGATTAACGCCGCGAACTGGACGGAAATGGTTGAGCCAAATGTCACCATGCTGCGCAATCTGGTCAACAATATCGGGAACATAGCCCCGTTAGAAAATGTAAGCCTGATGCAGGGGTATAAAGTTTATGGCGCTCATCTCGGCCCCTTTAAAACACCAGCGCGTGAAAGCGATGCTGGCGTACCGGGCGCAGAGTTTAACGCCGCACAGCTGGCCTGGCTGAGTGATTGCCAGCAGGGCAAAGCCTGGCACTGGCAGGCTTTGCGGCCCGGGGTGGTCGGCAGCGCAGTGCCTGGTAATGCAATGAATCTGGCGCTGAGCATTGCGCTCTATGCTTCGTTGTGCAAAGCGCACGGGCTGCCGCTGCGTTTTCCCGGCACGGCACAAACCTGGCACAGCATCGTCGATCATACTGAGGCCGGATTGCTGGCGGATGCCACACTGTGGGCGGCGACTGCGCCCGGGGCAAAAAACCAGGCTTTCAATGTAAATAACGGTGATGTCTGGCGCTGGAGTGAGCTGTGGCCGCTATTTGCGCGCTGGTTTGAACTGGAGTGCGCACCGCCGGTCAGGCTCTCTTTTCAGCAGCTGTTCAGGGATTATCGCACTGCGTGGCGTGCTCTGGCGGAGCAGAAGCAACTGGTGGAAACGGATATTTTGCAGCTTAACAACGGCCAGTTTGCAGATTTCGTTTTAGGCTGGGATTACGACATGTTTGGTGATGGCAGCAAACTGCGGCGGGCGGGCTTTACGCGCTATCAGCAAACAGACGAGATGTTTATCACCCTGTTTACCCAGCTGAGGGCGGCACGCATTATTCCATGAGGAGAGGCTCTGGCTGCCCCTTACCTCTATTCCGTTATTAAGGGGTCAGCCAGTGATGACCCCTTCCCCAGGTCAGGTCAGCTTGAACAGCTCACCTCTATCTTTTTGCCCCAGTCTGGCGGGCGACGCATTAAATCAGCGAATTCTGGCGCCTCTTCAAACGGCTGACTCAGCGCCTGATGCAGTCTGGTCAGCACGCTGATGTCATCTTTCTCCGCCTGCTCGATCGCCTGCTGGGCAAGATAGTTGCGCAACACAACGGCCGGATTGGCCTGTTTCATCTGCTGCTGACGCTCGCTATCGCTCCGCCCCTCCTCCATCAGCCGCTGACGCCAGATGTTATACCAGCTGTCAAAAGCTTCACGGTCGATAAATTCATCACGCAACGGTGAGGTGGATTGCTGCTGTTCAGTGTGCGAAAGCTGACGGAAGGTCCAGCTGTAGTCGCTGCCCTCTTTGGTCATCAGGGAGAGCAGGCCAGTCAGAATATCGTTGTCATGCTTGCCCTGCGTGATCAGTCCCAGCTTCGCCCGCATCTGCTCGCCCCAGCAGCGCATCAGCTCAGGCTCATATTCTGCCAGCGCCTGCTTAAGCTGCTCCGTGGTCATCAGACCGGAAAGAGAATGAGCGAGACGGTTGAGATTCCACAGTCCCACCATGGGTTGGTTCTCAAAACTGTAGCGCCCCTGATAATCGGAATGGTTGCAGATAAAGTCCGGTTTATAATCATCCAGAAAACCGTAGGGACCGTAATCCAGCGTCAGGCCAAGAATTGACATGTTATCGGTATTCATTACGCCATGAGCAAACCCTACGCTTTGCCAGTGCGCAATCAACCTTGCGGTTCGCCGCACAACGTCACTGAACCACAACAGGTAGCGTTCCGGTTCATCCTGCCACTGTGACCAGTGATGCCGGATGGCGTAATCGGCCAGCTGACGCACTTTTTCCTGCTCGCCGGCATAAAAGAAATGTTCAAAATGACCAAAGCGCAGATGGCTCTCCGCCACGCGCAGCAGCATCGCGCCGCGCTCAGTGCTTTCCCGGTAAACGGGCTCATCGCTGGTAACAACGGTCAACGCACGCGAGGTGGGAATACCCAGATGATGCATCGCTTCAGAAGCCAGAAACTCACGCAACGAGGATCGCAGAACGGCGCGACCATCGCCCATTCGTGAATAGGGCGTCAGTCCAGCCCCTTTGAGATGCCAGTCCATTTTGCGCCCGTCAGGTAACAATTGCTCCCCAAGCAGGATCCCCCGCCCGTCTCCCAACTGTCCCGCCCAGACGCCAAACTGGTGTCCACTATAGACCTGAGCCAGCGGTTCCATGCCGGGCAACAGGGTTTCCCCGCTCCAGAGTGGCGTTTTCTCTGGGGTGAACCAGCTTTCATCCAGACCCAAATCACCAGCGAGGGAGGCACTGTGGTACAACAACCGCGGATTTTTTAGCGGAGTTGGCTGAAGAGCGGTGTAAAATCCCGCCAGCTCATGATGCCAGGTATTGTTAAACTGCATGAAGTCCCCCTGCAAAGTACCGTCACGGCTAAGGGTTAGCCGCTATATCACTTAGTGTAGACCTGTGGACCGGAGGTTAACACCGACTGATTACAGGGTTTTTATTGGGGACAGAGTTGGCCCTGCAACGCTTCAGGCGGCTGAGTTAATGATGAAAGGGCCTCTTCCCCCACCGGCGAAAACAGTGCGCTTTGAATACCATCAAACTGATAATGGCTGATCTTTTCAAGGCCGGATAAATCATCCACTCCCTGCACGATGACCTGCTGACAATGGGGTTTAATATGATCCAGCACGGTACTCATAAAGGGTTTAAACGAGAGCTTATTTATATTGTGCTTGATAAACCCTTTGTCGAGTTTGATGCGGTAAAAGAGATCGTCATAGACAGCTTTGGAAGGTGCCTTACCGGATCCGTAGTTTTCCAGGCTTAAGGAAAACCTCTCGCTTAACGCCACCAGCTCCGGATGATCTTTACCCAATTTAAAATTGGGAAAGCTTTCATTAATTTCCAGTTCCAGCCACTCCAGCGCCTCTAATTTACGCGTAAGAAAGTCACTTTCCAGAATAGCTTTTGAGATAACCTCATCAATTTTTAGCGTAACCCTGACGCCCTGCTGGCGAAAGAAGTCATGATGCTTCTCAATGCTTTTAATTTGGCTCTGCAGTAAAAGAACACGCTGCTCTTTATCCATTTGCGGCAGCAGCATCTCCTGCGGCATGGCAACATTGGCTGTGGTATGGGAAAAATGCGTAAGCAGCTCGACGGCTATCAGGTGTCCGTCCAGACGGTAAACCGGGTAGAACGCTGTGTAGCTCTTATAATCCGCTTCCAGATGGATTTTCATTTTTATTCAGCCATGATGAAGTAGCAATTCGCTCACCCCGTCCCACCTGATAATGGCCTGAGCAGTGCCATGATAAAGTGATAATGCAGTATGATTGCGAGTGACGGAATGAGGCCGGTAGTAAAGGGATAAACTATCACACAATTGAGATGAAAGATGCTAATCAGTTTACGCATTTATTTAGCAAAAATCATTAGCCCGTCATTAACTTCAATAGCGCTTTACTAAAATTTGACGTAAAGCTGACCTGAAAAGAGATTTAAGGACAATTTTTTTAATTAACACAAAAATTGCTGATGATTATTAATTATCAGTCCCTAAATCAAACGATCGGGAATTGCACACCAGCTGAATACTTAGCAAACTAAATATAATTGAATCAAATCCGTCTCGCCTGCCAGAAAGCTTTTTTCCAGTACTGATTATTTAACGAAGAGCGGATCACCCCCTGACTGGTCGAGGCATGAATAAACTGATCGTCAGTGTCGTAAATGCCGACGTGAAGACCATTCTCTCCTCTGCCGGTTTTGAAAAAGACCAGATCGCCGGGTAACAGTTCATCTTTATCTATGCGCGTGCCAATATCCGTTTGCGCCGCGGTGGTACGGGGAAGCTGCAGATCAAAACGATCGCGGAAAGTGAGATAAACAAAGCCAGAGCAATCCACGCCGCCCCGCCCCATGCCGCCATAGCGATAAGGCGTACCCCGCCACTGGCTGAGCTGCTCGTTTAGTTGAGCGATTACCGTAATGGAATCAGAAAGCCGTCCGTTGGGTGGCGGTGCATGGCTGCTACATCCCGCCAACAGAATAATGATCAGCACAAAACAGTAGCGCATAAGAAATCCCTTTGATTCTGTAAGTCTGGTACCGGGCCTGTGACGGGCATTTTAGAGGAATGTGGTAAGAATTTCGTGATTTTCTGCATGCAATTTATGAAAAGGCACGCCGAAAAGTTTACTCAGAGTCTCGGGTTGCAATACGCTCTTCGCCTCCCCCTGTTGAACCAGCGCTCCCTCTTTCATTAACCAGACTGTCCGGGCATGGTGAAGGCTGTGGTTAATATCGTGACCACTCATAATTACCGTCAGGCCCTGCGCTACACAGGCCGCTAGGTAACGATCAAACGCAGCCTGCTGCGCCAGATCCAGGCCAGTAAGAGGCTCGTCGAGCAGTAATATCCGCCCCTCTGGCTGGGCTATCTGACAGAACACCGCGGCCAGACGAACACGCTGCCACTCTCCGCCGGAAAGCTGATTCACCGGCCTGGCCAGTTTACCGGCTAACTGAAAAACGGTACATAACGTCTCCAGCGTGGTTTCATCTGTCTCGCCCGCGTGGTGCAGGGAAAGATAGTGCCACACTGGCATCTGCCCGACCGGCGCTTGCTGCTGCGGCAGCCAGGCACGGGCGCGGGCCAGAGCCGCAGCCTGCCATTCGCGTAACGGTTTCCCTGCCAGACTAATTGTTCCTTCAGCGGCTAACAAACCGGCAAGCGTGGTCAGTAACGTACTTTTCCCCGCGCCATTCGGTCCCACTATATGAATCAGCGCACCAGCCGCAACTTCGGCGCTGAAAGGCGCAAGGCGCTGCCTCACGGCAACGCCCTCACACTGCAG
The DNA here is from genome assembly GCF_030758455.1 of Erwinia pyri. NCBI lineage: Bacteria > Pseudomonadati > Pseudomonadota > Gammaproteobacteria > Enterobacterales > Erwiniaceae > Erwinia > Erwinia pyri. The sequence goes on along the minus strand of NZ_CP132353.1, from coordinate 1,976,723 downwards.
TAACATCTATTTTGCCAGCGCCTCTTTCAGCGCGGCAAGGAGCACAGGATCGTTCGGTTCCATATCGGGGGAGAAACGCTGCAGCACTGCGCCATCACGGCCAATCAGGAATTTTTCGAAATTCCACAGGATGTCACCCTTCTCTTTGGGCGCACGGCCTTTGCTGCTCATTCGCTCAAGGAAGCCACTGTTCTCCGGAACGGTCGCTTCTGACTGCGCAGCCACCAGCTGGGCGTAGAGCGGATGACGCTCCGGGCCGTTTACCTCAATTTTACTGAACATCGGGAAGGTTACGCCGTAGGTGGTGCTGCAAAACGTTTTGATCTCCTCAGCACTGCCCGGCTCCTGGCCCAGAAAAGCGTTGCAGGGGAAACCCAGTACGGAAAAGCCCTGGTCCTTCCACTCATTCTGTAACGCTTCCAGCTGCTCATACTGTGGCGTCAGGCCACATTTTGATGCCACATTCACCACTAACAACACTTTCCCCTGCCATGCGGCCAGAGAAGTCTGCTCACCTTCCAGCGTTTCAAGTTGAGTATCAAAAATGCTCATTGCTGTTTTCCTGTTTAGTAGAGTGAGAAATACATTGCGCCTGTTATGGTTGGTTGCGTACCAGCAGCCAGATAAAAACCGGCGCGCCTATCGTGGCGGTAACGACACCAATGGGTAATTCTGCCGAAGAGATCGCTATCCTGGCAACCACATCGGCTGCCAGCAACACTGCGCCTCCCGCCAGCGCACAGGCGGGCAACAGGCTTTGATGATCGCTGATGCCGTTAAGGCGCAGGATATGCGGGATGACCAGCCCGATAAAACCGATGGCGCCCGCTAAAGCCACGCTGACGCCGGTCAGCCAGCCAATGCCCAGCACCAGCACATTTCGCCACAACAACAGGGATAACCCCAGCTGCCTTGCGGAAACTTCCCCCAGTGCAATCAGATTCAGCACACGCCAGAGTGAGCAGAGCCAGCCAAGTACCGGCACCAGCGCCACCATCAGCCAGCGATAGCGCCAGTCGACGCCGCTGAACCCGCCCAGCATCCAGTACATCAGCTGTCGTAAATCCAGGTTTGAACTGAAATAAACAGCCCAGGTCATCACCGCGCTACAGATAATCCCCAGCGCTACCCCAGCCAGCAGCAAACGGCTGTTAGAGAGATGATGCCGGGCAAAGCGCAGCAGGATCAGCGTCACCGCCAGCGCCCCAATAATCGCGCTCAGACTGCTTTGCCACAGCCCGCCCGCGCCAGCAAAAATGGTGAGCACCAGCCCGACCCCCGCCCCATTGGAGACGCCCAACAGGCCCGGTTCAGCGAGCGGATTCTCAAATAATGCCTGCATTACCGCGCCCGCCACGGCCAGGGAGGCTCCCACCAGCAATACCGCCACAGTTCTGGGCAGGCGCAACTGCCAGACATAGAGGGAACCTTCAGGCGTAAACCACGCTGCAGGCATCAGCCAGCGATCTCCCGCGCAGAGGCTCAGGATAAGCATCAGCAAAGCGAAAAGCGCCAGCGCAACGAGCCAGCGCCGCTGGTGGCGTCGGGCACGGTATATATGTTCAGTGAGCAAATTCATGGTTCACTTCATATGAAAAAGGCCGCATAAGCGGCCTTTTTTACTGGCAGAAATCACTCTTCTTTCGGTGTTGCGTTTTCAACCCGGCTTTTCAGCTTCTGTCCGGGCCGGAAAGTCACCACACGACGCGCCGTGATGGGAATATCTTCACCAGTCTTGGGGTTACGTCCCGGACGTTGGTTTTTGTCGCGAAGGTCGAAATTGCCAAATCCTGACAGTTTAACCTGTTCACCGTTTTCCAGGGCACGACGTACCTCCTCGAAAAACAGCTCTACGAGCTCTTTGGCATCCCGTTTGCTCAGCCCGAGCTTCTCAAACAGGTATTCAGACATTTCAGCTTTTGTAAGCGCCATAGGTTCAATCCCTCAAGGATGCTTGGAATCGCTCTTTCAGTGCCTCTACGCATTTTGCAACGGTAGCAGCAATCTCATCTTCTTCGAGTGTCCGGCCGGTATCTTGCAAAATCAGGCTGATAGCGAGGCTCTTAAAACCTTCATTTACGCCCTTACCGCGGTACACGTCAAACAAGTTTACGCCAACTACCTGATTTACGCCAACTTTCTTACACTCTGCGATGATATCTGCTGCAGGCACGTTTTCGGCCACCACAACAGCGATATCACGGCGGTTTGCCGGGAAACGAGAAATCCCGCTCGCATCAGGCAGGACGCGGTCTGACACCTTATCCCACTCCAGTTCAAACACCACGGTACGGCCGTTAAGATCCAGTTTCCGCTCAAGTTCCGGATGAACCACCCCCAGAAAACCGATGCGCTCATCCTGTAAATAAATTGCCGCACTCTGCCCCGGGTGCAGAGCCGGATTAGCCTCAGCGCGGAACTGAATATCAGACAATTTACCGGTCAGGTCGAGGACGGACTCCAAATCGCCTTTTAAATCATAGAAGTCAACTGCCTGACGCGCCAGATCCCAATGTTCTTCATAACGGGTTCCACTGATAACACCTGCCAGCATAACGTCCTGACGGATACCCAGGTTTGCCTGTGTATCAGGGACAAAGCGCAATCCGCTTTCGAAAAGACGCACGCGGCTCTGCTGACGATTTTGGTTATAGACCACGGCAGAGAGCAGGCCGGTCCAGAGCGACAGACGCATTGCAGACATCTCTACAGAGATCGGGCTTGGCAGTACAAGGTTCTCTTCGCCCGGGTGCAGCAGGGCCTGGATTTTAGGATCCACGAAGCTGTAAGTAATCGCTTCCTGATAACCTTTGTCTACCAGCAGCGCTTTGACACGCTTCAGCGACAGATTGGCTTCGCGGTGTCTGGTCATTACCAGGCCAGCCTGGACAGGCACATCCGGAATGTTGTTGTAGCCATAGATGCGGGCCACTTCTTCCACCAGATCTTCTTCGATTTCCATATCGAAACGCCAGCCCGGCGCAACAGCCTGCCAGAAGCCCGCGCCTTCAGTTACTTCGCAACCCAGACGACGCAGAATGTCGCTGACGTCGTTATCGGCAATCACATGACCAATCAGCCGATCCAGTTTCTCGCGACGCAGGGTAATAGTGGCACGCTTAGGCAGATCGGCTTCGCTGGTGACATCAATCACCGGGCCCGCTTCGCCGCCGCAGATATCCAGCAGCAGACGGGTCGCCCGTTCAATAGCCTTGAACTGCAGCTGCGGATCCACGCCACGCTCATAACGATGGGAAGCATCGGTATGCAGGCCGTGACGACGCGCACGTCCGGTAATCGAGAGCGGGCTGAAGAAAGCACATTCGAACAGCACATTGGCGGTTTCTTCGTTTACGCCAGAGTGTTCGCCACCAAAGATGCCGCCCATGGCCAGCGCTTTCTGGTGATCGGCTATCACTAAAGTATCGGCATTCAGTTTAGCTTCGGTGCCATCCAGCAGCTTCAGGGTTTCCCCCTCTTCCGCCATGCGCACCACGATGCCGCCATCAATACGGTCAAGATCGAACGCATGCATAGGCTGGCCCAGCTCAAGCAGCACGAAGTTAGTGATGTCGACAACCGGATCGATAGAGCGAATGCCGCAGCGACGCAGCTTCTCTTTCATCCAGAGCGGCGTGGCTGCCTTAACGTTAATGCCTTTAACCACGCGGCCAAGGTAACGCGGGCAGGCTTCTTTGGCATCAACCCGGATCGGGAAAGTATCCTGAATAGTAGCGGCTACCGGCGCAATCTCTGGCTCGTTTAACGCCAGCTTGTTCAGCACGGCCACGTCACGGGCAACACCGATGATGCCCTGGCAGTCTGCGCGGTTAGGCGTGACGCTGATCTCAATGGTGTTGTCATCAAGCTTCAGGTATTCACGGATATCGGTGCCTGGTGAAGCCTCCAGAGGCAGTTCGATAATGCCATCATGATCGTCGGAAATGCCCAGCTCGGAGAATGAGCAAAGCATCCCTTCTGACGGCTCGCCGCGCAGCTTGGCGGCTTTGATTTTGAAATCACCCGGCAGAACCGCGCCCACGGTGGCCACAGCCACTTTTAATCCCTGACGGCAGTTCGGCGCGCCACAGACGATATCGAGCAGGCGATCGCCGCCCACGTTGATCTTAGTCACGCGCAGTTTATCGGCATTGGGATGCTGGCCGCACTCCACCACTTCACCCACTACCACACCGTGAAAAGCACCGGCTACCGGCTCAACACCGTCAACTTCCAGGCCCGCCATGGTGATTTGTTCTGACAACGCTGCACTATCAATAGCCGGGTTAACCCACTCACGTAACCAGAGTTCGCTGAATTTCATAGGAAGACCCGCCCTTATTTAAACTGTTTGAGGAAACGTAAATCATTTTCGAAGAAGGCGCGTAAATCGGTCACGCCATAGCGCAGCATGGTCAGTCGCTCCATTCCCATGCCAAAGGCGAAGCCTGAGTAGACTTCCGGATCGATACCGACGTTACGCAGAACATTAGGGTGAACCATGCCGCAGCCCAGCACTTCCAGCCACTTGCCATTTTTGCCCATTACATCCACTTCCGCAGAAGGCTCGGTGAACGGGAAATAGGAAGGACGGAAACGGACCTGCAGATCTTCCTCGAAGAAGTTATTCAGGAAGTCGTGCAGCGTACCTTTCAGATTGGTGAAGCTGATATTTTTATCGACGATCAGCCCTTCCATCTGGTGGAACATTGGCGTGTGGGTCTGATCGTAGTCATTACGGTAAACGCGGCCTGGCGCGATGATGCGAATGGGCGGCTGCTGATTCTTCATGGTGCGGATCTGCACGCCAGAAGTCTGGGTGCGCAGCAAGCGGGTAGCATCGAACCAGAAGGTGTCGTGGTCGGCACGCGCGGGGTGATGTCCCGGAATGTTCAGTGCATCAAAGTTATGGTAATCATCTTCAATTTCCGGGCCGGTTGCTACCGCAAAACCCAGTTCGCCAAAGAAGGTCTCGATACGGTCAATCGTCCGAGTAACGGGATGCAGGCCGCCGTTCTCAATGCGGCGGCCAGGCAGCGAGACATCAATGGTCTCTTCTGCCAGGCGGGCATTCAGTGCAGCGGATTCCAGCGACTCTTTGCGGGCGTTCAGCGCTTCCTGAACCTGCTGTTTCGCTTCGTTAATCACCGCACCTGCTGCCGGACGATCTTCCGCTGGCAGCTCGCGCAGCGTCGTCATCTGCAGTGTCAGATGTCCTTTTTTCCCGAGATATTCAACGCGTACCGTGTCTAACGCGGCAACATCGTGGGCATCAGCAATGGCCGCTTTCGCGTTCGCCACCAGTTCTGCGAGATGTGACATGCTTTCCTCTTCTTCCAGCCGCCGTGGCCGGTCTGTTTTTATATGAGGACGAGAGTTCGTCCGATATCAGCTACGCCAGAAACAAAAAAGCCTCCACTGGGGAGGCTTTAAGCGCGATTTTTCGTTTCTTTTCTTTGCGCACAAGCCCCCGATGTTCAGGTGCTAAAGTAAAAAAAGAAACGGAAAATTGCCGAACTCATGCTTGTGATACCTTCTCTTTCGCCTTGCCCAAAAAAGTAGAGCTATTGAAAGGCTGATGGGCAGAAAAGTCAATCTTTTGCTTTAGTTAGAGAAAATAAAAGAGGGAGCAAGCTCCCTCTTTCACCTGACTTACGCCAGAGCTGATTTCGCTTTTTCAACCAGTGCCGTGAAGGTCACTTTGTCGAATACGGCGATGTCAGCCAGAATCTTACGGTCGATCTCAATAGACGCCTTTTTCAGGCCATTGATGAAACGGCTGTAAGAGATACCGTTAGTGCGTGCCGCTGCGTTGATACGCGCGATCCACAGCTGACGGAACTGACGCTTACGCTGACGACGGTCACGGTAAGCATACTGACCAGCTTTGATAACAGCCTGGAAGGCAACGCGGTAAACACGTGAACGTGCACCGTAATAGCCTTTAGCTTGTTTTAAGATTTTTTTGTGACGTGCGCGAGCAACTACACCACGTTTTACACGAGCCATTTAGCTCTCCTGTTTAATATTCTGAATGAAAAAAATAGACTTATGCGTACGGCAGGCAAGCAATAACCAGACCCAGATCGCCTTTAGAAACCATGCCTTTAGGGCGCAGGTGACGTTTACGCTTAGTAGATTTTTTGGTCAGAATATGACGCAGGTTTGCGTGTTTACGCTTGAAGCCGCCAGAGGCAGTCTTCTTGAAGCGCTTAGCCGCGCCACGTACAGTTTTAATCTTTGGCATTTAAAACATCCACTTCGCATTGTTAATAAAATGAACCAGACAGGCGAACAAAAGTCCGGGCCGAAGCCCGGACTTCGATTACTTTAGGGCCTACTGCTTCTTCTTCGGAGCCAGCACCATGATCATCTGACGACCTTCGATCTTCGAAGGGAAGGATTCGACAATCGCCAAATCCATGTCTTCACACAGATCTTTACGGACGCGGTTAAGCACTTCCATACCGATCTGCTGGTGCGCCATCTCACGACCACGGAATCGCAGCGTGATTTTGGCTTTGTCGCCCTCTTCGAGAAAGCGAACCAGGTTGCGTAGTTTTACCTGATAGTCGCCATCATCGGTTCCAGGACGGAATTTGATTTCCTTAACCTGGATAACTTTTTGCTTCTTCTTCTGTTCTTTAGAAGATTTGCTTTTTTCGTAAAGGAATTTGCCGTAATCCATGATACGGCAAACGGGCGGCTCGGCGTTAGGGCTGATTTCAACTAAATCAACGCCTGCTTCCTCAGCTTTTTCTAAAGCCTCATTCAGACTGACAATACCAATCTGCTCGCCATCGACGCCAGTCAGTCGTACTTCTGTGGCGCGGATTTCTCTGTTAATGCGATTAGGACGCGCCGGTTGAACTCGTTTTCCGCCTTTAATACTTTATTCCTCCAATTGATGAAGATTGCGACTGCGAATTTCATCCTGCAGCTTCGCGATCACGTCGTTTACGTCCATGCTACCCAGGTCTTTACCACGGCGGGTGCGAACGGCAACTTTGCCTGCTTCCACCTCTTTATCACCACAGACCAACATATAGGGCACACGACGTAAAGTGTGCTCGCGGATTTTAAAGCCAATCTTCTCGTTTCTCAAGTCCGCTTTTACACGAATGCCCGCATTCTGCAATTTTCGGGTCAATTCTGCAACATATTCGGACTGGCCATCGGTGATATTCATCACCACAACTTGTACTGGAGCAAGCCAGGTTGGGAAGAACCCGGCAAACTCTTCGGTAAGAATACCGATAAAGCGCTCCACTGAACCCAGAATAGCACGGTGGATCATCACCGGCACCTGACGCTCATTATTCTCGCCGATATAAGAGGCACTCAGACGGCCCGGCAGAGAGAAGTCGAGCTGAACGGTGCCACACTGCCATGCACGATCCAGGCAGTCATGCAGCGTAAATTCAATTTTCGGGCCGTAGAAGGCGCCCTCGCCCGGCTGATATTCGAACGGAATATCGTTCTCTTGCAGCGCGGCCGCCAGATCGGCTTCCGCACGATCCCACTGCTCGTCGGTGCCAATACGTTTTACCGGACGGGTGGAAAGCTTGACCACGATTTTTTCGAAGCCAAACGTGCTGTACATATCATACACCATACGGATACAGCTGTTTACCTCGGCGCGCACCTGCTCTTCAGTACAGAAGATATGGGCATCATCCTGGGTAAAGCCACGAACGCGCATCAGGCCGTGCAGCGCACCAGATGGCTCGTTACGGTGGCAGCTACCAAACTCCGCCATACGCAGCGGCAGGTCGCGGTATGATTTTAGACCCTGATTGAAAATTTGCACGTGGCCGGGGCAGTTCATGGGCTTGATGCAATACTCACGGTTCTCCGAAGAGGTTGTGAACATCGCTTCTTTGTAGTTTTCCCAGTGACCGGTTTTCTCCCACAGCACGCGGTCCATCATCAGCGGGCCTTTCACTTCCTGATAGTCATATTCAGTCAGCTTGCTGCGTACAAACACTTCAAGTTCGCGGAAGATAGTCCAGCCATCGTTGTGCCAGAACACCATGCCTGGCGCCTCTTCCTGCATATGGTAGAGGTCAAGCTGCTTGCCGATTTTACGGTGGTCACGCTTGCCTGCCTCTTCCAGACGCTGCAGATAGGCAGCCAGCTGTTTTTTATCCGCCCAGGCGGTGCCGTAGATGCGCTGCAACATTTTATTGTTGCTGTCGCCACGCCAGTAAGCACCAGAAATTTTCTGCAGCTTAAAGTGATGGCAGAAGCGCATATTAGGCACGTGCGGCCCGCGGCACATATCCACATACTCTTCGTGATGATAGAGGCCAGGATGGTCGTCATGGCTGATATTTTCATCAAGGATCGCCATCTTGTAAGTTTCGCCGCGCGCGGCAAACGCATCACGCGCTTCCTGCCAGCTTACTTTCTTCTTGATGACGTCATAATTGGTTTCAGCCAGCTGGTGCATGCGCTTTTCCAGCTGCTCAATGTCTTCCTGAGTCAGCGTACGGTCAATATCAACGTCATAGTAGAAGCCGTTGTCAATTACCGGACCAATCGCCATTTTGGTGTCTGGCCACAGCTGCTTGATAGCGTGCCCCAGCAGGTGAGCGCTGGAGTGACGAATGATCTCAAGACCAGCTTCATCTTTAGCGGTAATGATAGCGACGTTGGCATCTTCGGTGATCGGATCGACCGCATCCACCAGCTCACCATTTACGCGGCCGGCAATACAGGCTTTCGCCAGGCCAGGACCGATGTCCTGAGCGATATCCATCACGCTTACAGCGTGATCAAAAGAGCGCTGACTTCCATCAGGAAGAGTAATAACGGGCATTTTACATCCTTAAATTGCAGTGGTAACCCATACGCAAGGCTACATACAAAAATGAGTTTATTCCTGTACCGCAGGGTGAAGAGACTTGAAACCCACTCACATTTGTCGGTTTGGTACTCCGCCTGGGACATATTTGCCAAAAGCTCGCCAGAAGCAAAAACTCTTGGGGGACGAACATCTTACACGCTATGACCTGTACGTCAAAGTGCGAGTAAAAGGAGATTTACGGCTCTTCTTATGAGATGGCGCCAATAAGAGAAAACACAAGGGCAGGAAATGGGAAGTGAGAATGTCGCAGAGGAGAGATTGGACGGGCCGACGAATGCGGCCCGCCTCAGCTTACATAGCGTAAGAGAGCATAATCGTGGTTTTGGTGTCGGTTTTATCCGGCGCAGACTCTGGCGGATTCTGGTTCCAGGTCACGTTGTAAGCTAACTTCAGCGAGAAGTGATCGTTGATCGCTACCTGCAGACCGGTTTCAGAGTTGACTGTTGTGTCGTCGCTACCCAGCACGGAGACACCCTGAATAAATTTAGTGGTGTCGGTCAGCTGCCACTGATAGCTCAGCGCGCCATAAGCCAGCGCTGTGGTGTCGTGTCCGCCGTCATGGTAGTCATCGTAACGTACGCCAGGACCCGCTTCCACACGCAGTGAGTGAACCGGGCCGTTCAACAGCTGGCGACCGTAACCGGCGGCGAAGAAGGTACGACCATCGTAACCATTGAAGCGATCGCTCAACCAGCTTGCCTGACCAAACAGATAGTCAAAGCTGTTCAGGTTATAACGCGTACGGCCACCCACCTGATAGGTTTCAGAGGAGCGTTCATCGTTGGAGGAGGTGTTGCTGGCATTACCCCACAAGCTGTAAGCAGTGTTCGGCTGATACCAGGTCATATTGGTATTAGCGGTTAATGAAGAACTGGTGGTGTTACCAGTCTGCGCCAGATAACCAGCGGCGGCATTTCCTTCAAAATCCTTCTTTGCCGTGGAAGGGTCATCCATGACCGTAAAGACGTTATTGTCCGCCAGAGCTTGCTGGCACAGCGCGCTCCCGGAGAGCAAAAGAACTACAGAGAGCTTGTTAAACGCGTTCATTAATTGTGACCCGTACGACAGATTAAAAAAGAGGAGTCTGAAGCGTTTCGCCGGACGATCAATGCCTTTTATGGTAAGAATCGTAACATTTTATGAAATCGCTTTTTTTACCAGGCAGACCTGCCTGAACAGACTCTGAATAGGAAGATTCCCATTAACGGCGCGCAGTATAAGGGTTATTTGCGATTTTTACAGCGCAGGGTAAATAAGAATCTTCTCTGAAAAGGGGAAATAATGTTTCAGATAATGTCAAATCATCTCTTAATATGAATATTCCTCTGCTAGCGATCTCATGGTCCCGTTCGTGAGTAACAAAAAGGATGGTCCATTAAGACCACCCTTGTTGCTGACTCTCTGTTTTGGGCCAAAGGAAAAATTATTTTACCGGTGCCTGCGCGCCTAATACCCCTTCACCCAGGGGGACCTTGGTAAAACGCGTGACAATCTCTTTCCAGGTATTAGCGGGGTCAAGTTGTGTAAACTGCTGCGGGTAGATAAATTTCGCCAGGTATTCCAACCCTACAATGTTGTAAGGATGGTTATAGAAGTTGTGGTAAAGGCCGTAAAAGCGATCGTTTTTGATAGCGGAGATTTCTGCAAAACCTGGCCGTTGTTTCATGTTGTTGAATGCTTTATCTACCTGCTCCTGCGTGACGTTGTAACCAAAAGGGACGGCTGCATTGGTTTTACTGGCCCACTGCGAACCCGAGACGATATAAACGTCTGGCTTCATGGCGATCACTTTCTCCAGAGAGATATCACCCGTCGCACCTGGCAGCAGGCCTGAACCGATGTTCTTCGCCCCTACCGCTTCAACCATGGCTCCCCAGCCAACATGAGCGTGCGTAAAGCAGCAGGATTCAAGCCCGCCCAACCCCGCTTTAGCTTCAATAAACACCTGAGGTTGTGGCTTCACCTCACGCGTTTTAGTTACGATAGCCTGATAATGCTGTTGATAAAAATCGGTGTACTCTTTGGCTTCCGGTTCGCGGTTCAACGCCACCCCCAGCGCGGTGATACTTTTCGGCGTATCCTCTACCGGGTGCTCAAAGGTATCAATAAACAGCACCGGGATACCGAGCTGCTTCATTTTATCAAGTACACCACCCTGCACCAGCGAGGGCTTTGAGCGGAGCTGCGCAATCATCAGATCCGGATGTTCAGCTACCACGCTCTCAAGGTTAACCTCACCTTTATCACTGAAGCCCATATCGAGGATTTTTTTCGCTTCAGGCCACTTCTTTTCCATCAGCGCCCAGGTAGGCGCATCGCTTTTTTTCAACAGATTGTTCCAGGCTACCAGGCGATGAAAGGGGTCATCCCGATCCAGCAGAGCCAGCGTCAGAATATCCCTGCCATCCTGTAATACCACCCGTTGCGGCTCCTGCTGCAAAGTGATCTGCTTGCCATCGCTGTCGGTAAGCGTGACAGGATAAGTTGTCGCCAGGGCGGAAGATGAGAGGGCCAGCAAGGTGGCAAGAACGGCGAATTTTGGCTTAAGTGGCACGTCAGGCTCCGGTAATGAAAAAAAAAGAGTGAGCGGATAATAATGATAATTAATTGCATTAGCAACAATAGCGCCTGGCTCCCCCCCTTTTATCGCTGATGAACTATGCTGAAAATTCACGGTTAAACAATGAGGTGAATGATGAGTACATCTGATATTACGCAATATGTGGTGACATTTCGCTATCAGGAAGAGGGTCTCACCGATATCCTGGAGCTTAACAGTGCGCTGACCAACGGCGGTTTTACCACCTCTCTGAGTGATAAAGAGGGACACCCGCATGAGCTGGGAACTAACAGCTTTGGCATCACCAGTGCGCTGGATAAAGAGCATATTCGGCAACAGGCCGAAGGTCTGGGGGAGATGGTTCTTGGTGAGAAGCCTGAGGTTGAAGTGGAGACGTGGGAGGAGTTTCTCCGCAACAGCAAAAGCTAAGTTTGTATAAAATATGTGCCATGCATTGCGCAAGCGCTGGTTTTGATTATTCTTTAAGCGTTATTATCAGTTTCTCCTGCAGCATACAGCGAAAAGAGGAAACCGCTATGTGGTCAGCCATTAGTCGTCTGTTGAGTGAGCAGTTTGGCGATGCTGAAATCGACCAGCGTATTGAGCTTCCCGGCGGCGATGTCCATCCTACGTGGCATATTCGCTATGGCTCCCATGAGGTGTTTGTAAAATGTAACAGCCGGGAGATGCTGCATCTCTTTGCCTGGGAAGCGGACCAGCTCCAGCTCCTTGCCCGGACCAGAACCGTGCGCGTACCGGCTGTTTATGGCGTGGGGAGCGATCGCGAGGTAAGCTTTCTGCTGCTTGAATACATCCCTTTGCAGCCGCTAAATGAAGTCAGCGCCCGGGAGCTGGGCCAGCAGCTTGCGCAGCTTCATCAGTGGAGCGAACAGGCGCAGTTTGGCCTGGACTACGATAATAATCTCACGACCTCACCGCAACCCAACAGCTGGCTGAAGCGCTGGTCAGTTTTTTTTGCCGAACAGCGTATCGGCTGGCAGCTGCAGCTGGCCGCTGAAAAAGGGATTCAGTATGGCGACAGTGAATTAATTATCCATTGCGCCCAGAGAACGCTGAGCAGCCATCATCCTCAACCTTCTCTGCTCCACGGCGACCTCTGGCCGGCAAACTGTGGTGGCAGCAGCAACGGCCCGTGGATGTTTGATCCCGCCTGCTACTGGGGGGACAGAGAGTGCGATTTAGCGATGCTGGGCTGGTATGAGGATCTGCCTCTGGAGATCCTTGAGGGCTATGAGTCCGTCTGGCCTTTGCCGCAGGATTACCTGCTGCGCCAGCCAGTCTATCAACTCTACTATTTACTCAACCGGGCCAACGTCTTTGGCGGCTACTGGCTTGGTGAGGCACAGCAGGCTGTGGGTGCGCTGCTCGATGCGGATGAACTGCATGCCCGTCCGGCCTGACAGCAGTGCCAGGCCGCTCTGTTACCAGATAAAGCCCAGCAGCTTAAGAACAAAATAGCCCGCAACCGCAATCAGAATGGGTAACACATAGAGCGGGAAAAATTGCAGGAAGATGGTGTGGCGCGGCACAACAATTTTCTCTTCCAGCTGCTGGCGCGAGCGCCCTTCCGGCCCTTTGGCATTCTCCAGAATCAGCTGATCTTCAATTCCCTCACGCAGATGGCGCGACTGCCGCCACATTCTTGCCCCTGAAGCCTGCAGAGCCAGCCCGACGAAAATCAGTATGTAGATAATCCAGAAGGTAACGTTGCTGCCGTGGTTGAAATCTGGCTGCGGTGAATTATTCCAGAACATATCCAGAAAGCGGGTATTGAAGCGGATCATATCGATCATCACATGCGAGAAATCCTGCATAACCGCATTGATCCCCTCGCGCTTTTCACGGCTCTTTTCCAGAAAGGTCATTAGTGATATCAGTGTGGAAATCAGCGCCGGAATAAAAATAATCCAGCCAGCGACTCGCTTGAGGATGGCGACCCGGCCAGCTTGTTGATAAGTCATGCTTTCTCCTGACTAAGTTTTAAGGAGGTAAGTTTACCTTCAGGGGAGGAAATGTGCCTGAAAAAAGTTGTCGTGTCGTGTGAAAAGGCGGCAAAGAAGCCCTTAAGCACCGATGTTGTCGTTTCAGCGTTCATGCTAAGGTAAGCCAAATTAGTTAACGGAGCCGCGATATGTCTTATTCCCGCCCAGTGCTTGCCGCTATTTTTGATATGGATGGTCTGCTGATAGATTCTGAACCTCTGTGGGATCAGGCAGAGATGGATGTGTTCTCAACGTTAAATATCGACCTTACCCGACGGAGCGAATTGCCGGATACTCTGGGTCTGCGCATCGATCAGGTAGTGCGGATGTGGCATGAAACGTTGCCCTGGAACGGCCCTTCGCAGGAGGAGGTCACCCAGCGCATCATTACCCGCGCTATGACGCTGGTAGAGGAGCGTCGTCCGCTGCTGCCGGGCGTGGAGCAGGCGCTGAAACTTTGCCGTGCGGAAGGATTAAAAATCGGGCTGGCCTCTGCCTCTCCTTTGCACATGCTCGAGCGCGTACTTGAGCTGTTTGAGCTGCGCAGCTATTTTGATGTGCTCGCCTCCGCCGAGGCGTTGCCTTACAGCAAACCGCACCCGCAGGTCTATCTTGATGCCGCAGCACGTCTTGGCGTTGATCCGCTTAACTGCGTGACGCTGGAAGATTCCCTTAACGGTATGATTGCCACCAAAGCCGCGCGGATGCGCTCAATCGTGATCCCCGCGAAGGAGTATGCTGATGACCCTCGCTGGTCACTGGCTAATGTAAAGCTGGGATCGCTGACAGAACTGACCTCTGCAGCTCTGCATGGATAATGCCGTTGCGGCCGGGCAACGCCCGGTCTCTGCGCGATAGTGCCCAAAAGAAGATGATTGCTGTAAAAAATGTACTGAAACGTTAAAAAATTTATCTTTCGTTACAGCGTCACATATTTCCTCTACTGTATATATCCCCTATACTGGATGCATCGACAGTTCTGCAGCCAGGTATCCCTATGACGGCCGAAGGCCACGTAATATTTGCCATCGCCAGCGCCATTTTTGCCAAACGTGCCGAGCTGACACCAGAACTGGCCAGCGGCGACTGGTGGCATGTTGTGCCGGCCACGCTGCTAACCTGCCTGTTACCGGATATCGATCATCCCCAATCCACGCTGGGTCAGCGCTTTCGCTGGATCTCGCAACCTGTCGCCCGCCTGTTTGGTCACCGGGGGTTTACCCACAGTCTGCTGGCAGTAGCGGGCGGGGTGGCGCTGTTTCATCTGAAGGTGCCGAAAGAGTGGGTGATCCCGGCAGATGTGTTCCAGGGGCTGGTACTCGGCTATCTGAGCCATATCGCTGCCGATATGCTGACGCCCGCTGGCGTTCCCCTGCTCTGGCCCTGCCGCTGGCGTTTCCGCCTGCCGCTGCTCAGGAGCCAGAAAGGCAATCAGCTGGAGCGAGCTTTATGTCTGGCTTTAGTGGGCTTTGCGCTGTGGTTTCCTTCCGGTGCGCTCCCCTTTGGTGCGTCTGGCTGGACGGCTGCAGTCGTTAATTCTGTACAAACCAGCATGAATCGCCTGATAAACATTCAAAACGCGCATTAAACCCTCAAATCAGGGCGATTTGTTATAACCCATTCTTTTTGGATATATAGCAGCCCCAGCCTGAACTGTTACCATTCCTCCACTGGACGCACTGAGTGCGCGATGAAAATTATCCGATGTTTACAGACGTAGGGATTACGTCGTCCTGACTGGAGTACTGGGAATGAACCTTCCATTAATTGCTAACCTGGTGGCCTTTGTTGCCCTGTTAGTTATCCTGGCTAAATGCGGTGCCGCTCACTGGAGCCTGTCAAAAAAGGTCCTGCTTGGGCTGGTAATTGGCGTCCTGTTTGGTCTGGCCCTGCATACGATTTATGGCTCAGAGAGCCCGGTGCTGAAAGAGTCCATCAGCTGGATCAACATCGTCGGTAATGGCTACGTGCAGCTGCTGCAGATGATCGTGATGCCGCTGGTCTTCGCCTCGATCCTGAGCGCCGTCGCCCGCCTGCATAACGCTTCTTCGCTGGGTAAAATCAGCGTGCTGACCATCGGCGTGCTGCTGTTTACCACCGCCATCTCCGCGCTGGTGGGCGTCTTCGTGACCTGGCTCTTTGGCCTCAACGCCTCCGGTCTGGTACAGGGCGTTCAGGAGACCGCACGTCTGGCTGCGTTGCAGAATAACTATGTGGGCAAAGTGGCTGACCTCTCCACGCCGCAGCTGCTGCTCTCTTTCGTGCCTAAAAATCCGTTTGCCGATCTGACGGGCGCAAACCCAACGTCGATCATCAGCGTGGTAATATTTGCCGCTTTCCTGGGCGTGGCCGCACTGCACCTGCTGCGTGATGACAAGCCGAAAGGCGAGCGCGTGCTGGCAGCGATCGATGTGCTGCAGGCCTGGGTAATGAAGCTGGTACGCCTGATCATGAAGCTGACGCCATATGGCGTGCTGGCGCTGATGACGAAAGTGGTGGCCAGCTCAAACGTCAATGACATTATCAAGCTGGGTGGTTTTGTGGTGGCCTCTTACCTGGGCCTGGCGATGATGTTCGCCGTCCATGCGCTGCTGCTCTCGGTTAATGGCGTCAATCCAAAGCGTTTCTTCCGTAAAGTGTGGCCGGTGATCACCTTCGCCTTTACCAGCCGCTCCAGCGCCGCCACTATCCCACTAAGCGTCGAAGCGCAGACCCGTCGTCTTGGCGTGCCGGAGTCCATTGCCAGCTTCTCAGCCTCTTTCGGGGCTACTATCGGCCAGAATGGCTGTGCGGGCCTCTATCCGGCCATGCTCGCCGTCATGGTGGCACCAACCGTAGGCATTAATCCTTTCGACCCGATGTGGATTGCTACGCTGGTAGGCATCGTCACCCTCAGCTCGGCCGGTGTAGCTGGCGTGGGCGGCGGCGCGACCTTCGCTGCGCTGATTGTGCTGCCTACTATGGGCCTGCCGGTGACGCTGGTTGCGCTGCTGATCTCCATTGAGCCACTGATTGATATGGGCCGTACGGCGCTGAACGTTAATGGTTCTATGACAGCCGGTACGCTGACCAGCCAGTGGCTGAAGCAGACCGATAAAACGCTGCTTAATGCCGATGCAGAAAACGAGGTGGAGTTAGCTCACCGCTGATTCGCTCAACGGGCTGGTTTTCACCAGCCCGGTTATATTTGCCGCGCTTAATCCCTGTTCCCTCAGCTTTCCCCCGATTATCCCTTCTGTTTCCAGGCATATCCGCTTCCCTGTTCTATAGTTACTGAAGTCCAGAATCACAACTACAGGAATAAGTGACGATGTCGAAAGAAACCGATAACAAGGAACTGAGCCACAACGCGCCCTTAACAGGCCCCGACTCCGCCAAACCCGGCATGGATTCGCTGGCTCCTGCAGATGGTTCACATAAACCTTTAGCGGAACCTACCGCGCCCGGTAAACAGCCTACCGCCCCGGGTAGCCTGAAGGCGCCTGATACGCATAATGCTAAACTCGATGCGCTGGAAACCTTCCGTAAAGGCGGCGAGAACTTTCCGCTGACCACCAATCAGGGCACCCGTATTGCGGACGATCAGAATTCTCTGCGCGCAGGCACGCGGGGTCCCACCCTGCTGGAAGATTTTATCCTGCGGGAAAAAATCACCCATTTTGACCATGAGCGGATTCCGGAGCGCATAGTGCACGCCAGGGGCTCCGCTGCGCATGGCTATTTCCAGCCCTACCGCGATATGAGCCACGTCACCAAAGCTGATTTCCTGCGCGACCCGCAGCAGGTCACGCCAGTGTTCGTGCGTTTCTCAACCGTACAGGGAGGAGCGGGTTCGGCTGATACGGTCAGGGATATTCGCGGCTGGGCCACCAAGTTCTATACCGAGGAAGGCGTTTTTGATCTGGTCGGCAATAATACGCCAGTCTTCTTTATTCAGGATGCGCACAAATTCCCTGATTTTGTTCACGCGGTGAAACCTGAGCCGCATAACGAAATTCCTCAGGGCCAGAGTGCGCATGATACCTTCTGGGATTACGTTTCGCTGCAGCCCGAAACGCTGCATAACGTGATCTGGGCAATGTCCGATCGCGGTATCCCGCGCAGCTACCGCACCATGGAAGGCTTTGGCATCCACACCTTCCGCTTTATCAATGCGGAAGGCAAAGCCACCTTTGTGCGCTTCCACTGGAAGCCGGTGGCGGGTAAAGCTTCTCTCTTATGGGATGAGTCGCAAAAACTCACCGGCCGCGATCCTGACTTCCACCGCCGTGACCTGTGGGAAGCCATTGAAGCGGGTGATTTCCCCGAGTATGAGCTGGGGGTGCAGCTGATCCCGGAAGAGGATGAATTCAAATTTGATTTCGACCTGCTTGATGCCACAAAGCTGATCCCGGAAGAGCTGGTTCCGGTAGAGCTGATTGGCAAAATGGTGCTTAACCGTAACCCGGACAACTTCTTTGCCGAGACTGAACAGGTCGCCTTCCATCCCGGCCATATCGTTCCCGGCATGGATTTCTCTAACGATCCCCTGCTGCAGGGGCGCCTCTTCTCCTATACGGATACGCAGATCAGCCGCCTGGGCGGACCAAACTTCCATGAGATCCCGATCAACCGCCCGGTCTGCCCTTACCATAACTTCCAGCGTCAGGGCATGCACCGGATGGATATTGATACCAATCCGGCAAATTACGAGCCTAACTCCATCAATGACAACTGGCCGCGCGAAACGCCCTCTGCCCCTCATCGCGGCGGGTTTGAAAGCCATCAGGAACGCATTGAAGGCCACAAAGTGCGCGAGCGCAGCCCCTCGTTTGGCGAATATTATTCCCAGCCGCGCCTCTTCTGGAACAGCCAGACGCCGGTCGAGCAGCAGCATATTGTTGATGCCTTCTCGTTTGAACTGAGCAAGGTTGCCCGGGAATATATCCGTGAACGCGTGGTGGATCATCTGGTGCATATTGATATCTCTCTGGCGCATGGCGTAGCCCAGAACCTGGGGATTGCCCTCTCCGATGAGAAAATGCACACGGCGCCGCCGAAAGATGTCAACGGCTTGAAGAAAGATGCCAGCCTGAGCCTCTATGCCGTGCCAAGCGGCTCTATCAAAGGCCGTCAGGTGGCTCTTCTGATGAGCGATGGCGTGGTAGCTGCCGATACGCTGGCGATCCTTCAGGAGCTGAAAGCTCAGGGTGTCCATGCCAAACTGCTGGCACCGCATATGGGTCGGGTTCGCGCTGATGATGGCTCAGATCTGCCTGTGGACGCCACCTTCAGCGGTCTGCCTTCGCTGACCTTTGATGCGGTTATCGTCCCGGACGGCAATATTGACGCCCTGCTGTTGAGTGGCGATGCCCGTTATTTCCTGCTGGAAGCGTACAAGCACCTGAAGGTGATCGGTCTGAGTGGAGATGCGCGACGCTTTAAATCTCAGTTCGGGCTGGGTGAAACCGAACAGGAGGAAGGCATTATTGAGGACAGCAAAGCAGAAGGCGTCTTTATGAGTGAATTCCTCTCCGCTATGGGTGCTCACCGTATCTGGTCACGTAGTCAGAAGGCGTTGAGCGTACCCGCTTAACTGCACTTTAAAGCAGCGGTTAACGTCCCATCAGGGTGCAGCAGGCCAGCGAGTGCCTGCTGCTTCTTTTTCTACCCCTCTGTTTGAAACCCCGCATTGTCAAGTTTTACCACCTGGTCTGAATTCTGGCATTAATGTTGCTTCAGTTACCTTACCTGAGACGTAAGGAAGAAAATCTATGACTGTTGCCGCCCCCCACCGCTATCGTTACCGCATCTTTGCCATGCTGTTTTTTATTGCGTTAATCAATTATATCGATCGTGGTGCGCTCTCCTTTGCGGCTAACGCTATTTCTGAAGAGTTCCACTTCAGTAAAATCCAGCTCGGCGCGGTACTGAGCTATTTCGGCTTCGGCTACCTGTTTGGTTCCCTCTGCGGCGGATTTCTGGCAGACCGCCTGGGCACCCGAAAAGTGTGGCTGATGGCGGGCATCCTCTGGTCGCTGCTGGAGATTGCAACTGCCTGGGCAGGCGAAGTGGGTATCGCTCTGTTCAGCGGCTCCGCCATTATGGGATTCGCGGTGATGCGCGTGCTGTTCGGCTTCGCTGAAGGCCCGGCCTATGCGCTGATGAATAAAGCCATTGCAAACTGGGCGCCGGACAACGAGCGCGGCATTGCGTTAGGGATCGGCCTGCTGAGTACGCAGGTCGGCGCACTGCTTACCGCGCCCATCGCGGTGGGCCTGCTGCTGTTAACCGGTGACTGGCGGGTGATGTTTGTGCTGCTGGGTATTTTCTCCCTGGCGGCCATGCTGCTGTTCGCTAAAGTCTTTGCGGACACGCCTGAGCTCCACTCAGCGGTGAGCGTTGAGGAGCGCGCCCTGATCGCTGAGGGTCAGGCAGAAGCGGCCAGCAGCGGCCCACGCCTGCCGTGGTGGCGCTTTTTTACCAACCGCACGCTGGTGTGTAATGCCCTGGGCTATTTCTCTTTCCTCTACATCACCTTCACGCTGGTGACCTGGGGACCAAAATATCTGCAGGACAGCTTCCATTACGATCTGCACTCTCTCTGGTACGTGGCGATGATCCCCTGGAGCGGCGCCTGCTTTACGGTACTGCTCGGCGGGAAAATTGCTGATACCCTGCTGAAGCGCTTTAATAATTTAAGGTATGCCCGCAATCTCTTTGCCAGCGTGACGCTGCTCCTGACGGCGGCCTGCTTTATGGCTATTCCCTATATGCCTTCCGCCGCCGGAATTATCCTGATGATGACGCTGGGCAATGCGCTGAACGCGTTAGTCAACAATGTCTACTGGTCGGTGGTGATCGACGTTACGCCAAAATCTACCGTTGGAACCTACAGCGGCATCACCCTGGCTATCGCTAATCTCGCCTCAATCACCTCCCCTCTGCTCAGCGGCTGGCTGGCACAGAACTTTGGCTATAACGCCATGTTCAGCGCCACGGCTGCCATCGCTTTTTGCAGCATGCTGGCGATGACGCTGTTGCAGCCGGAAAAGCGGATCGCGGCCGATCGGGCCAGCTGGTCCGGCGAGCGCAAAGAGGCAATCTGACAGGCATCATGGAGGGAGAGTTAAGAATACGTTAAGCAGTGTAAGCAACCCACAATAGCAGGGGGCAGCCTCTTGCGTTTTGGCCGGCCTGGCGTAATGTTAGCCCCAGTCAGAACCTGGAGAGACCTTATGAAAAAGGTGATGTGTACACTGTTGGCCTTTACGTTGTTATCACCCGCGCTGGTTTCCGCCCATCCGGGCGACTGGGGGCGTGGACCGGGTTGGGGGCATGGGCCAGGGCCGGGCTGGCATCACGGCGGTGGACCGGGGCATCTCTCTTTCCTGCCAGAGGCCGCAGCAGCAGTGCTGATCGGTGGGCTGACCTACTATGCGCTGAACGGACACTACTATCAGCGGCAGGAAGATAATACCTATGTTGTCGTGCAGCCGCCGTCAGAGCCTGTCAGCGGCGAGATGCGGGCGCTTGATTATAATGGCGAGCGCTTTTACGTTGAGGAAGGACACTATTACCGTCGGGATATAGATGGGCGTTACCTGGAAGTCCCTCGCCCGCCTGGCCTGTAAGGCGCGACCGATTGGGGCTGGCTGTTTGATAGTGAAGCCCCGACAAGAGGCAAAAAAAAACGGCCACCGAAGTAACCGTTTTTTATGATACCGCCGCTACGATTACTGAGCAGCCTGCGGATCGGTGTCGTACTCTTTACAGCTCTGGAAGCCGTAGTTCATTACGCGACCTGTGTCAGCATAGCTGACAAAGTAGGTCTGCGGCTTGCCGTCACGCTCGCCCAGAACATAAGTCTGGCAGGTACCGCGAGCGTGAACCATAGTGATTTCGGTAGAAGGTGGACCAGCAATGTCACGAACCTGCTGACGGGTCATCCCTTTTTTCACGTCCTGCACAACGGGTTTAGTCACGTAGCTTTCTGCGCGATCGTAAGCTGTACAGCCAGACAATACGGCCAACGCAACTGCAGCACCAATAAATCCGGTTAACTTCTTCATGTTTTTATTCCTCGTTGAATTTTCCATGTCGGGATAAGCCTGGAACATAATCGCTGATTTATCAACTTTATGGCAGCAAAAAAGCAAAATTCCGTGCGCCTCGTCCTGGCTGAGGCCTATAATGCGCGCCTTGAAAACGTCAGCAGAAAAACTCTACGCCTTATAGCAAAAACTCACGGATCTCCTATTTAAGACAGAGGAATAATGACACCTGCACATCCCAATCGTCTTGGCTATGCCATCACGCTAGGCCTTCTTGCGGCGTTAGGGCCGCTTTGTATCGATCTTTATCTTCCCGCCCTGCCATCGCTGGCACGGGATCTGCAAACGCCTACCGCTACCGCGCAGCTGAGTCTGACCGCCGGTCTGCTGGGTCTGGGGCTGGGCCAGCTGATTTTTGGCCCGATGAGTGACAAATATGGTCGTATCCGCCCACTGCTGCTGTCGCTGGTGCTGCTGCTGATCGCCTCGGTTGGCTGCGCGCTGGCCCAGGATATCAACCAGCTGCTACTGGCTCGCCTCTTTGAAGGTCTCTCCGGCGCGGGCGGTGCGGTGCTGTCGCGGGCGATTGCCCGTGATATGTACAGCGGACATGAGCTGACCCGTTTCTTTGCCCTGCTGATGCTGGTGAACGGTCTTGCCCCTATCGCCGCGCCGGTCATGGGCGGCGCACTGATGGCGGCGCTGGACTGGCGCGGGCTGTTTATGGTGATTGCGGCCATTGCCGCCCTGCTGTTCGTGCTGACGAAGGTCAAACTCCATGAGACCCTGCTCCCGGAGCGGCGAAGCCAGGGCTCATTTTTCTCCGCGTGGGCCGCGCTGGGACAGGTTGTGAAACATCGTCCGTTTATGGGCTTCTGCCTGACTCAGGGCTTTATGATGTCCGGTATGTTTGCCTACATCGGCGCTTCTCCCTTTGTGCTGCAGCAGATTTATGGCCTGTCGCCTCAGGCGTTCAGCTTCTGCTTTGCGGCCAACGGCGTTGGCCTGATCCTGGCCTCTCAAATCAGCGCGCGTCTCAGTCCGCTATGGGGAGAATATCGCGTAGTGAAAGGCGCGCTGACGCTGGCGTTCCTCTCCTCCGGCAGCCTGCTGATCACCGGCCTGAGCGGGGCGGCCCTGCCAGTGGTGCTGGTGGCACTCTTCTTCAGCGTCGCCAGTAATGGCGCCGTAGGCGTGGCGGCCGCCTCACTGGCGATGCAAAGTCAGGGGCACCGTGCCGGCAGCGCTTCCGCCGTGATGGGCGTGACGATGTTTACGCTGGGGGGAATTGCTGTGCCCGTAACCGGCATCGGCGGAACCTCGGTGCTGACCATGACCGCTACCATCTTCGGCTGCTATATGCTGGCGATAACGATGTTTGTGGTGCTGGCGCAAAAACCGAAAAAGCCCGATTAGTCAGCTAAAAGCGTTGAAACAGCAGGAATGATTCTTGTTGTTTCACCTCGGGCAGGCTAGTTTTACTTTAGGCGACTTGCAATCACCGCAACCTAAGCGGAATGAACAGAGGAGAAGTAAATGGCTCTGCAACAGGAAATTATTGAAGCGCTGGGTGTCAAACCCACTATCGACGTAAAACAGGAAGTACGCACCAGCGTTGACTTTCTGAAGTCTTATCTGAAAACCTATCCGGGCATTAAATCGCTGGTTTTAGGCATCAGCGGCGGCCAGGACTCAACGCTGGCGGGTAAACTCAGCCAGCTTGCTATTACCGAGCTGCGGGAAGAGACCGGGTCAACCGACTATCAGTTTATCGCCGTGCGCCTTCCTCATGGCGTTCAGGCCGATGAGCAGGACTGTCAGGATGCGATCGATTTTATCAAGCCTGACCGCGTGCTGACGGTGAATATCAAAGAAGCCGTATTAGCCAGCGAAAAAGCGCTGCGCGAGGCGGGCGTGACTCTTTCCGATTTTGTACGCGGTAACGAAAAAGCGCGCGAGCGTATGAAAGCGCAGTACAGCATTGCCGGTATGTACTCGGGAGTGGTGGTAGGGACGGATCACGCTGCCGAAGCGGTAACCGGCTTCTTTACCAAATATGGGGATGGCGGCACCGATATCAATCCCCTTTTCCGCCTGAACAAAGGCCAGGGAAAAGCCCTGCTGAAAGAGCTGGGTTGCCCGGAACATCTCTATCTCAAGCATCCCACGGCCGATCTGGAAGACGATCGTCCGGGCCTGCAGGATGAGGTGGCGCTTGGCGTGACCTATGAGATGATTGACCAGTATCTGGAAGGCAAGACCATTGACGAGGCCTCCGCCAAAATCATTGAAGGCTGGTACGTGAAAACCGAGCACAAACGGCGCCCGCCGATCACTGTGTTTGATGACTTCTGGAAGAAGTAATCTCCTCCAGGCTTACGGGGCGGCTGACACCGCCCTTTTTTGATCCAGCAGGGATGATATGGCACTGACACCGCAACGCGCGACGCTGACTGGCCTCTGCGCCATCGTTTTATGGAGCACCACTGTCGGGCTAATCCGCACTATTGCAGAATCGCTGGGCGCGACCGGCGGTGCCGCAATGATCTACAGCGCCAGTGCGCTTTTTCTCTGTCTGGCTGGCGGCCTTCCGCGCTGGCGTAATCTCTCCCCCCGCTATTTATGGTGGGGCGGCACGCTGTTTGTCAGTTACGAAATCTGCCTGGCTGTCTCCATTGGTCTCGCCCATACGCGCCCACAGGCGCTGGAGTTAGGGATGATTAATTATCTCTGGCCCAGCCTGACGCTGCTGTTCGCGATCCCGTTAAATCAGCAGCGCTTTCGCTGGTGGCTCTGGCCGGGGCTGGCGCTGGCAGTCGCAGGCATTATCTGGGTAGTGAAGGGAGAGAGCGTCTGGACGCCGCGGCTGCTGTGGCACAACGTGATGGATAACCCGGTGGCGTATGGACTGGCACTCTTTGCTGCTATCGCCTGGGCGCTCTATAACAACGTCACACGTCGTTATGCCGGGGGCCAGAGCGGCGTCACCCTGTTTTTCCTGATTACGGCTGCTGCTCTGTGGATCAAGTTTGCCGTGAACGGGCAGCCGCAGCCGATGCACTTCAGCCCACTGGTGATCACAGAAGTGCTGTTTATGGCTGCTTCAACCGCCATCGCTTATTCAGCGTGGAACCGGGGCATTCAGCACGGCAATATGACGCTGCTAGCCACGGCCTCCTACTTCACGCCGGTGTTTTCAGCCCTGCTCGCCTCTTTGTGGCTTCAGCTCACTCCCTCATTCAGTTTCTGGCAAGGGGTGATCATGGTCACGCTGGGTTCACTGATTTGCTGGCGGGCCACCCGCTAATTGCCGCTTTTTTCTCCGACTGCGGCCTGCTACACTGTACATGTAACCAGTAACCGGAGTGCCATGTGCCAAGACGTGTAGCAAGCCATCGCCTGGAGTTTGAACCTGCGGCGATTTATCAATACCCCGATCATCTCCGTCCCTCTCTTGAAGGTCTGCCCTCGGTGCCGGGCGTCTATATTTTTCACGGCGACAGCGAAACCATGCCGCTCTATATCGGCAAAAGCGTGAATATCCGCACCCGGGTGATGTCCCATTTCCGCACGGCGGATGAGGCGAAAATGCTGCGTCTGGCGCGTGAGGTGACCTTTATTCAGACCGCTGGCGAGCTGGGCGCCCTGCTGCTGGAAGCCAGGATGATCAAGAACCAGCAGCCGCTGTTTAACAAGCGGCTGCGGAAAAACCGCCAGCTCTGTTCGCTGCATATCAGCGGCGGCAAGCCGAGCGTGGTCTACGCCAAAGAGCTGGACTTCTCCCATACGCCAAACCTTTTCGGCCTCTATGCCAGCCGTCACGCCGCGCTGGAAAAACTGCAAAAAATTGCCGATGAGCAGCGGCTCTGTCTGGGCTTGCTGGGAATTGAGAAGGTCAATAAAGATCGCGCCTGCTTCCGTGCCAGTCTTGGGCGCTGTGCCGGAGCCTGCTGCGGGAAAGAGAGTGTGGAAGAGCATCATCAGCGCCTGATGCTGGCGCTGGAACAGGTGCGGGTGCAGTGCTGGCCGTGGGATGGCGCGGTAGGCGTTGTTGAGCAGGGCCTCACCCACCAGCAGATCCATGTCATCAATAACTGGTTCTATCTGGGATCGGTAGAGGATATCGCTCAGGCTGGTGAGCTGACGAAAACGCCACAAGGCTTCGACAGCGACGGCTATAAAATTCTCTGCAAGCCCATTCTCAGCGGAAAATATCCTATTCTGCCGCTCTCCTGAGGCGCAAAAACGAAACCGCCGACGCTGTCCGCACCCTTCAGAGATGTGAACAACGTCGGCGTTCTCAGGTTATCTCAGCAGGGCTTAGCCTTCTGCTGGCGCCATTTTACCTTCATGGTGCGGTTTTTCAGTCAGACGTTTCTCAAAGTTCTGATTGAACTGCTTTTTCTGCTCAGGCGTCAGCACGTTATAGAGCTTGTTCTGGGTCTCCATCATCTTCAGTGCCCGATCTTTGCCCTCGGCGGACATCTTCTCTGCCTGCGCCGTCGCTTTGGCCTGGTCGAAGCTGTCTGAAGCGATGATATCGTGCATCGTGCGACGCTCTTCCAGCGAAGGACGCTTCATATCTTTGTGAGCATCTTTCATGATGGCGCGCATCTCTGTTTTCTGCGCATCTGTCAGATTCAGGCCTTTAAACATTTCATGCATACCGCCATGACGAGGCGGCTTGTGCATCATGGTCTTGTCGGCTCCGGCTGGCGGAGGCGTGATGTTATCAGCCGCAGCGTGAACGATGTTCGCAGCACCCAGGGCCAGCGTCATGGCAACAACAAGAGAAGTTAATTTACGCATCATTTTATCCTTTAATTTTCAGTACTAAAACGACAGCATTGTCGCGATGTCGGAAACAAGTTTATTGCGCTGAACGTCAAGTACTCAGAGCATGGGTAAAGCCCTGAAAGCATAAAAGACAAAATGGCGGCGATCATGGAGAGAATGCGAAGATTATCGTGAGGAATTGCTAACAGATATGAATTTAAAGCGATTAATGCAGAAATTATGGAGAAGTGTAATACCAACCACAGCAACGGGAAAGGGAAAAGTAAGGCTGAACAGAGTTAATAGCGGTCGGCTTATTCTGGCCGCAGCCAGAATCAGGACTTACACGCAGAAGTTAAGGCGACCGTTTTACGATCGCCACGGAATTCTACTTACAGGTTACGAGCTTAACGCCTCGTTATGCTTGTTATCTTCCACCAGCATCAGCCCTGCCCGCTGCCCCAACGCCACGTTGGGATTGGGGAACAGCACATATTCGCGCGCCTGCTGCACGTAAAACCGTTTTTCACCATCTTCTGCCAGCAGCGTGCCCTGAGGAAAAGCGGTAAAGTTAAGCGTCTCCTCGCCCATATGCAATTTGAACGCCTCGGTGTGGCGCGTGATCTGCTGCGAAACACGGTAACGTCGTGGCGGCTCCGCCACTTCAGGCAGCGCTTCACCTGAGATCAAACCAGCCAGCGCCTGCTGTGCCGCCCGGAACTGCGTTAAGTCATTGCTGCCAAACGGCAACGCTTTTCCCAACTCCAGAGTACAGCTGGCAGCAGCAAAGTGCTTTGAGCTGTAATGGGTGAAGGTGCCGCCTGCGGCACGGTGGAACACCAGCGCCTCCAGCCCTGCCGCCGCGAGCCAGTGAAGGAAATCTTCCGGCCACGGCGTTTCACGCAGCGGCATAACGCCAAAGCGCGAATGGTAAGAGCCACGGATTGCGGTGTGCAAATCCAGGTGCCAGCGGACCTCTTCACTGCTGCCAGCCTGCCAGAAATTTTCCATCGCCTGCTCAAGACGCCAGGCCCGGCGAGCCTCCGGGCAATCCTCATATTGCTGCCAGCGCCCGCCGAACATGCGGTTAATATCACAGCGCAAATAACGTTTATCGGCGCGCATCGCGGCGGGATTACCCAAAATAAGCAGCAGCCTGGGGAGAAGCGGCTTTTCACCACGCAGTAGCTGAGTAATGAGTTCGTTGAGTATCTCTACCGGCGCGGTTTCATTACCGTGTACGCCAGCGGAAATTACCATCGCCTGCGTTGAGGCGTTAACGGGGGTCATTTCAAGGATCCCTTCATCAAGCCATTGCCAGCTGAGCTGGTCATTCCGGCCTGAAGCGTGTTCAGGTGGCTCTCCGCCAAGGGTCTGTTTCAGAAAGTCCTGCATGCGTTCTCCTTGTTATGGGTTTCTGCTCCTTCATCAAGACAAGGCGCGTCACAAGGTACCATGACGCGCCCCGCTTCATCCGTGATTACTGCTGAAAGTCGTAAACATTCCCTAAGTTTAGCAGCTTCGTCAGTTCTTCCAGCGCCGTGCGTCCCTCCACCAGTAGTTGCGGGTCCGCCAGATCGTGCTGGGTCAGGCGATCGCGGTAGTGGCGCGCCACCCAGTCGTTAAGGGTGGCAAACAGCGTGTCGTTCATCATAACCGCTGGATTCACCGCAGCCCGTTGCTGTTCGTTAAGCACCACTCGCAGCCGCAGACAGGCAGGGCCGCCGCCATTATTCATGCTTTCACGCAGATCGAAGATTTTAAGCTCATCAATCGGGCCGCCGCTTTCCACCAGTTCACACAGATAGCGCCAGACGCCAGGGTGCTGACGAGCCTCTTCCGGCAGCACCAGCACCATTTTTCCGTTCGCCTTGCTCAGCAACTGGCTGTTAAACAGGTAGGTAGCCACCGCATCCGCCACGCTCACCTGGCTGTCTGGCACCACCACCGGGGTAAAGCCCACCATTTTTTCCTTTAATTCCGCCAGTAATGCCGGCTGATTAAGAAAAGCGAGTTGATGACAGAACAGCACCTGCTGATTACTGACGGCAATGACATCGTTATGGAAGACGCCCTGGTCTATCACTGCGGGATTCTGCTGGGCAAAGAGCGTGCGCTGAGGATCGAGCTGATGCAGGCGGGCAACGGCTTCGCTGGCCTCCCGCGTCTGTCGGGCAGGATAGCGTGCCGGCACCAGCCCACCGTTCGCCTCCTCCCGTCCGTAGACAAAGAGCTGGACGCCCGCCTCACCGTGCGAGACGCTGAAGCGATTGTGGTTTGCTGCGCCTTCATCGCCAAACATGCCCACCTGCGGCAGCGCATCATGCACGCTGAAATGGTGCGGATCGCGGAAAATAGCGCGAAGAAGCGCCGCGGTGCCGGGTGCCTCCATCGCACGGTGAAATTTATTGTTCAGGTTAGCCACGGTAAAATGCACTTTACCGTCTGCGCTGTCTGCGGAGGGCGAAACGGTGGCCGCATTGGCTACCCACATAGCTGACGCCGAGCTGGCAGCAGATAACAGCTGTGGCGCCTGAGCCGCGGCCTTTGCTACCACCTGAGCATCGCTGCCGCTGAAGCCAAGCAAACGCAGCGCCGCCACGTTAGGGCGTTCGTGTGGCGGAATAACGCCCTGAAGATACCCCAGATCCGCCAGCGCTTTCATTTTCATCAGCCCCTGCTGCGCCGCCAGTTTCGGGTTTGAAACACGATGCTGGTGGCGGGTGGAGGCCTCATTACCAAAAGATAAACCGGCATAGTGGTGCGTCAGACCCGGCAGACCATCAAAGTTCGCTTCCCATGCGCTCATCGGGACTCTCCTGTCGGGGTAAAGTCCAGCCCAGGTGACAACGTCACGGGCAGCGTCAGATCTGCGCTCTCCAGCGAGGCCATTGGCCAGGCACAATAGTCAGCCGCATAAAAAGCGCTGGCACGATGGTTACCGGAAGCGCCAATGCCGCCAAACGGCGCACTGCTGGCCGCGCCGGTCAGCGGCTTGTTCCAGTTTACAATCCCTGCGCGACACTCAACCAGCAGCTGGTCGAACTGCTCGCGGCTGGGGGAGATCAGCCCGCATGAGAGTCCATAACGGGTGTCGTTGGCTATGCCGATCGCCTGGTCGAAGTCGTCGTAACGGATCACAGTCAGCAGCGGCCCAAAGACCTCTTCATCAGCGATATTTTTCAGGCCGGTAATATCAATGATGCCT
This sequence comes from Erwinia pyri, assembly GCF_030758455.1. Taxonomy (NCBI): domain Bacteria; kingdom Pseudomonadati; phylum Pseudomonadota; class Gammaproteobacteria; order Enterobacterales; family Erwiniaceae; genus Erwinia; species Erwinia pyri. Next base: position 1,947,274 of record NZ_CP132353.1, on the reverse strand, counting down.
GGGGTGAGGATCGCGCTGCTGCGATCTGGCCAGCGCATTGGCAGCAACACTTTGCCACCGGCATCAATCCGCGCCTGCCACTCAGCATAAATACGCTCTGCGGCCTGCACAGAGATCACGCTGCCCATAAACGGCTGCGGCTGGGCGTCCCAGCTGCCAGGTTCGATTTTTCCCGCCACTTCGGTAAGGCGAGCCAGAAAGGCGTCACCCGCTGCGCCGCGCTTAACCAGCATACGACGCGCACAGGTACAGCGCTGCCCCGCCGTGATAAAAGCGGACTGAATGGCAAGATTCACTGCGGCATCGATATCGGCAGGATCTTCCACAATCAGGGCATTATTGCCGCCCATCTCCAGCGCCAGCATCTTGTCCGGTCGTCCGGCAAACTGGGCGTGAAGCTGATAACCGGTTGCTGCGCTGCCGGTAAACAGCAGGCCGTCAATCTGCGGCTCGCTGGCGAGCGTTTGACCGGTATCCCTGCCGCCCTGCACCATATTCAGCACGCCATCCGGCAGCCCGGCACTCTGCCACAGGCGCACGGTTTTCTCCGCGATGCCCGGCGTCAGTTCACTCGGCTTAAAGATAACGGTATTGCCTGCCAGCAAAGCGGGCACGATATGACCATTGGGTAAATGGCCCGGGAAATTGTAAGGCCCAAACACGGCCATCACGCCATGAGGCCGGTGGCGAAGAGAGCTTTCCGCCTCCACCGTCACGCCGGTGCGGGTGTGATAAGCCTTCACCGAGATAGCGATTTTATTGATCATCGCCTGAATTTCCGTGGCCGCCTCCCAGCGCGGCTTGCCGGTCTCCTGAGCAATGGTCGCCGTCAAATCGTCTCTGTTTTTATCCAGCAGCGAGGCAAATTTTTCTGCCACAGCCTGACGCTCGGTAAAAGGACGGCGCGCCCAGGCAGAAAAAGCGTTGCGGGCAGCCGTAACGGCAGAAGAAACCTGCGTTGCGCTGGCAGCTTTTCCCTGCCACAGCAGTTCACCCTTTACCGGGTCGGACTTGCTGAAATTGTCACCGGCGCCAGTGAGCCACTGACCGTTAATAAAATGCGTCATGCTTTCTTCTCCGAACCTGATAATGTCACCACGCGGAGCGGGTCGCCCACGGCGCAGCGTAATATGTCCGCCTCTGCTTTGCTGATGCTGACGGTATCGCTATCGGGATCTGCATTCAGCAGGATTACGCGAAAATCCTCATAGCGTTCGTTAGCCACCAGACAGAGCGGCTGGGACTCATCGCCCGGTTGCCCTGCAACAGCCGTTAACAGGCGACTTTTACGGATGGCGCGCACGCGGTCGATATCACACTCCAGCGTGGGGCCGCCGTCAAAAATGTCGACATAATTTTGATAGTGGAAACCTTCCGCTTCCAGCACGGCACGCGCCGGGGCAGTTTGCGGATGGGTCTGTCCGATAACTGCCTTCGCCTCTGCGGTGAGATAGTCAATATAGAGCGGATGTTTGGGCATCAGCTCGGCGATAAACGCCTTCTGTCCGGTGCCGCAGAGGTAGTCAGCCTCGCTGAAAGACATGGAAAAAAACCGGCTGCCGACGCTTTCCCAGAAAGGGGAATGGCCCACTTCATCGATGACGCCGCGCATCTCTGCCACCACTTTCTGCATAAAACGATCGCGGAACGCGGCCATAAAGAGAAAGCGTGATTTTGAGAGCAGATAGCCATTTTTGCCGTTACGGTAATCAGGATCGAGAAACAGCGTACAGAGTTCGCTGCTGCCGGTATGGTCATTGCTGAGGGAGAGCGTGGGCAGCATGTTATAAACATTCAGCTCTTTGGAAGCGTGAACCTGCGTTCCCACGCGAAAGTTGTACCAGGGATCCTGCATGCCCACCGCCACTTCAATGGCACAAATGCCCACGGCTCTGCCGGTCTCGCTCTCTTCCAGCACAAACACATAGCCCTGTTCGGCACGGGGCAGCTGGTTCTGCCAGGTGAGAATAGAGCGATCAATACGGGCTGAGAGCGTTGCGCTGTCGGCGGGCAAAGAGGTCAGTCCGCCGCCGGTTTTGCCGGCAAGCGCCATCAGTTGCGCGAGGTCGTCGCGTTCAACAGGACGGATGACCATCATGATGCTGCACCGGCAATTACCGCGCGACACGCCGTTTCGAAGCGGCTCAGCCCCTCTCTCACCTCCTGCTCAGAGATGATCAGTGACGGCGCGAAGCGCACCACGCTGGCACCGGCAATCAGCACCATCAGCCCCTCTTTCGCTGCCGCCTGATTGATCAGTTTCGCCTGTCCGCTGTAATCCTGGTTCAGCACGCAGCCAATCAGCAGGCCCAGACCACGGATCTCGCTGAACAGATGCAGGCGCTGGTTAATTTGATTCAATCCGTCAACAAACCATTGATGGCGCAGGGCAACGCCCGCCAACACCTCGGGACGATTAATCAGCTCCATCACCTTACCGCCTACGGCACCCGCCAGCGGGTTACCGCCATAGGTTGTGCCGTGGGTACCAACGCCCATCACCGTCGCCAGCGTTTCTGTGGTCAGCATTGCACCCATCGGGAAACCGCCGCCCAGCGCTTTCGCGGTGGTCAGTACGTCGGGCGTCACGCCGTAGTGCATATAGGCATAGAGCGAGCCGGTGCGGCCCACGCCGCTTTGCACTTCATCAAAGATCAGCAGCGCCTGATGCTGGTCGCAAAGTTCGCGCAGGCCACGCAGGAAAGCAGGCTCCGCCGGCACTACGCCGCCCTCTCCCTGAATCGGCTCGACGATTACCGCGCAGGTCTGGTCATTGATCAAGGCAGCGGCGGAGGCGAGATCGTTATAGTCCGCATGCTCAATTCCCCCCGGCAGCGGTGCGAAATCTTTGGAGTAGGCGGGCTGGCCTCCGGCAGAGACGGTAAACAGCGTCCGGCCATGGAAAGCGTTTTTGAACGCCACAATGCCACTCTTCTGCTCACCCAGCCGATCGTGTGCCACTTTCCGTGCCAGCTTCAGGGCCGCTTCGTTCGCTTCTGCTCCTGAGTTACAGAAAAAGACCCGGTCAGCAAAGGTGGCGTCAATCAGCTGTTTAGCCAGACGGAGGATCGGTTCATTGGTGTAGCCGTTGCCGGTATGCCACAGCAGCGCAGCCTGCTGCTGCAACACCTGCTGCAGATCGGGGTGGGCATGACCCAGGGCGTTTACCGCGATCCCGCCAGCAAAATCGATATAAGATTTGCCCTGCTGATCCCAAAGTGTGGAGCCTTCGGCACGCACGGGAATAAAACTGGCAGGTGCGTAAGTAGGAACAATCCACTGATCAAAATTTTCGCGAGATACTGACGGTGTCATAACGGCCTCTGTTTTACTGCCGGCTGGCAGGTAACTTAAAAGTTTTATAAATGTTAATGAAATGATTCATTGCATCTGTAATGTAAATTGCACTGTTCGTGCCAGCCAGCGATAAAAATGCATAAATGCGTTTCACAGACGCAATATCAAGGAGTTACACGGCTTCGCTATGCACATATAATGCATATAAAGTGAATAAAATCGTGAGCGGGGCGGGTTTGCCGCATAAAAAAGAGAGGAATTATGCAATGGCAAAATAAAATATCGCTTTTGTGATCGAAAGCGGGATCAGGTATTAAAATGAGGCAGTTAATGCCCCAAAAAGATGCACCTGCACCATCAAAGAGCCGCTATGCTGCCCGGTGCTCTACCGGGCATGGTAGGGACACCTTCTGTTAAGGTGCCATTAAATCGAATGAGTTAGCCGCACCATTTTGCAGCGTAACAGGCGGCACCAGCTTCAGCGTGATCCAGTTAGAGGTGACACGCTGCTGCTTGCTGTCCTCCAGCGTCACCGACAGACGATACTCGTTGGCTGCACCCGGGGTGCTGTCCCACGCCGGGATAATAATGCTCCACCCCTGCGGATTAACATTACTGGCCGGCGGCGTCAGGCTTAGCGCCTGGGTATCACCCTGCCAGCTGATGGCCGTGATTGGGTTGGCATTGCGGATTTGCAGCTTCAGCGGCAGCGTTTCGCCCGGCTGAACCTGCCACGGCGGCGTTGCCAGGAAGACCGAAAGCGTTTTACGCTGACGGAATTCCATCACCGGTGTGTTATTACGGTTTACCGTATCGTAGCGGCTGCCGCTCAGCGAACGGGCGGCGGCTACATTGTCCGCAGAGAGCTGCTTGCTGAGCGCCACGCCAATCTGATAGTTCATCTTCAGACCGAACTGATCCTGCGTCTCGCCCGTGTCGGCGGTTTTATGGGAAGCGGTCACGGTGAACAGCGGCACTGGCGTGTAGCTGACGCCCAGTTCAATGGCTGCAGGGTTGCTGCCCAGCGTGCCGCTGTTGAAGAGATCGACGTTATTGCCCAGATACTGTTCATAGCTTAACGAGACGCCGAGCTGACGGTAAAACGGCAGATAGCCCTGAGTGGTGATGTCATATCCCCGGGCCATGCGCATCGTTGTCAGATGCGTTTTATCGCGCCAGCCGGAAAGCGGTTGATAGTAATTTGCCGAGAAGCGGAGATAATCTCCCCAGGCTTCGGCCCCCAGCGAGCCGCGCTGCTGGCTGGACTCCAGCATATCGTCGATAAACGCGTTATAGCCCAGCCGCCAGTCACCCGCCACCCAGCGCTGCCCTAACCCCGCATTGCCCACCAGCCCGTAATCCGTCTGCTGAACGCCCAGCTGGCTGAAGGTGAGATAGCGGTAGTTGTCCGCCCACGGCGTCACCAACTGAGCCGAGGTGCCGTCAAAGCTGCCCTCCATATCCACCATCAGCGACAGGCTCGCCTTTCCGTAAGGGGAAAGCAGGTTTTGCCCTTCGGTCTCGGCGCGTTTTGTGGCTTCATCGCGGAAATGATTAAACGCCCACTGCCCCGCCTCGCTGCCCAGTGACTGATCGTCATCGCTGTTCATGCTGGCTTCACCGATGGTTTTTATCGCTTGGGCAACACGCTGCTCCAGCGCGCTGTTATCACTGGCACCGCCGCCCAACTCAGGCAGTGACTGGCTGAAACGTGTGGGATCGTCAAAGGGCGCATCGGCGACACGGGTATCCGTGGTCAGCGCCTGCGCGTAATGGGAGTCAGCGCCGCCAGCCATTATCAGCACCAGCGCGCCACTCAGGGAGCGGAGGGGGTAAAATTTTCTCATAACCTCATTAATTGCCGTCTGGCAACACTGTTTTATCAGTGAAAATGTAAGATAGCTCACAAAATGAGTGAAAGGGTAGCTTAGCACAGGTTGCCCCCCTGACGGCACCGTCGTGGCGGATTGATTTCAGCAAGGGAGCAGCATAACCCACTGGCAGAACATGGGTTTATCCGCCAGGCTTTCTGCTGGCCTGTTTAAAAAAGGAATTGTCCGATGAAAAGAACGTTGCTCTCTGTTTCCCTGCTGGCCTGCGCTACGGCGGTCAGCGCGGCTCCCCTTTTCTCCCTGAGTTCGCCAGATTTTAACGATAATGAGGTCATGGCGAAAACCTTTGCGGGTAACGCTAAAGGTAATGCCAGCTGTACTGGCGAAGGGATTTCCCCCGCGCTGAGCTGGACTAACCCACCGCAAGGCACCAAAAGCTTTGCGCTGACTCTGGTGGATCCGGTTGGCGCGAAAGGACTGGGCGTAAACCATCTGGTGGCTTACAACATTCCGTTTCAGCGCACCAGCTTTGCGCGGGGAGAGCTGAGTGACGGGAAAGGCTACACCGGCGGCAAAAACAGTCCCGGCACACTCCGCTATTACGGCCCCTGCCCGCCAGCGGGCACCGGCCAGCATCACTACAATTTCACGCTGATCGCTACCGACTTACCGGCAAACGGGTTGGGTCAGGGATTAACCCGGGATGAGTTACTGAGTAAATTAAAAGGCCACACGCTGGGTGCGGCCGGTCTGATTGGACGGTATGGCAACGACTGAACGCGCTTCAGGACATGATTAAACCGCCGTCGACGTTGATGGTTTGTCCGGTGATGTAACGCGCATCATCGGACGCCAGGAAGGCGACCAGTCCCGCCACATCCTGCGGCTGACCTGCCCGCTTCAGCGGAATATTCTGCACCCATTCCGCCATCAGCTCGCCTTTGCCATAGCTTTTTTCAGCCGTGCTGAGGATCTCCCCCCACACCCGGTCGTTATAATCCCACATCTCGCTTTCAATAATGCCCGGACAGAAGGCATTCACCGTGATGTTCCAGGGCGCCAGCTCCTGCGACAAGCTTTGCGTAATGCCAATCACCCCCATTTTGCTGGCGGCGTAATGGGGCGTATAGATAAAGCCCTGTCGTCCCTGCCCGGAAGAGGTGTTGATCAGGCTGCCGGAGCGCTGTTTCACCATATATTTTGCCGCTTCACGGCAGCATAACCAGACGCCGGTGGTGTTGACCGCCAGAATTCTTTCAAAATCGGATTTCGGCATTTTATCGAAGTAGTCGATGGTAATGACGCCAGCATTCTGGATCGATACATCAATGGTGCCAAAGCGCGCGGCAGCTTCCTGATAGAGATGCTGCACCTGGGCTTCATCCGTAATATCGGCCTGCAAAGCCAGGATTTCACCGCCGTGCGCCGCCTTCAGCTTTTCTGCGGTTTCAAAGACCCGCTCTGCGTTAGAGACCATCACCAGAGTGGCGCCCTCGCTGGCAAAGCGCTCTGCGATACCCGCGCCAATGCCGCGACAGGCGCCGGTGATCACCACGGTTTTGCCCTGAAAATTACGTCTCATTCGGTTCTCCTTAAGGATTGTGCAGCAGGCTGCCAGAGCGTACGCTGCACCGCGTCACGCCAGCCCTGCCAGGATTCGGCCAGCTGCTGGTGACGCGTCTCGTCAGGCAGCCACTGTTCATGTTCAGGCAGCAACGCGCTCAGCTGCTGCTCATCAAGCTGTTCCAGCGCACGCCGCGCCAGTAATCCTGCCCCCAATGCTGAAAGCTCTGGCGTGCTGCTGCGGGCAACCGGACAGCCGAGCAGATCGGCCTGAAACTGCATCAGCCACGGGTTTTGCGTCGGCCCGCCGTCCACCATCAGCCTCTGCAGATGAAAATCGGGATGCTGACGCATGGCGGCAATGACGTCGGCTATCTGATAAGCGATCGCCTCCAGCGAGGCGCGGATCAGATGCGCTGGCGTGACGCCACGGCTCAGTCCAGTGATGACCCCACGCGCCTGATTGTCCCACCAGGGCGCGCCCATCCCGGTCAGTGACGGCACAAAATAGACCCCCAGCGTCGAGTCGATGCTGGCTGGCAGCTCATGCAGCGCCCTGCTCAGCACCTCGCCTTTACCATCCGTCAGCCCGGTGGCCTGCGCCATCCACGCCACGCCGTCGCCGGTATGGGGGATATTGCCTTCCAGGCCATAAACAATACGCTCGCCATCATGCCAGGCCACGGTGGTAGCCAGCTCAGTTATGCTGGTATCGGGCGTGAGCAACGGCGCCATTACCGACGATCCGGTGCCATAAGTGGCTTTCACTCCGCCCGCCGCTCCCAGGCCGTGGCCATAGAGCGCGGCATGGGAGTCGCCAATCATCGCCAGAATGGGCAGGCCATCGGGAATGCCGCTCACTCCGCGGGTGGTGCCAAACAGCCCGCTGGAAGGCGCGATCTCCGGCAACGCAATCCGCGGCAGGCCAAAGAGCGCCAGCATGCCCTCGTCCCACTGCCCGGTTTGCAAATTGAGCAGCTGCGTACGGGCCGCGTTCGAGGTGTCGCAGCGGAACTGCCTGCCACCGGTGAAATGCCACAGCAGCCAGGCATCAATAGTGCCCAGACAGATCTCGCCTTTTGCAGCCCGCTCCGCGCCATCAGCCGTATTGTCCAGCAGCCAGCGCATTTTCGAGGCGGAAAAGAGCGTGGCAACCGGCAGGCCGGTAACCGAACGGATCGTCTCATCCTGGCCGTCCTGCCTCAGCCGATCGCAAAATGGCGCAGAACGCGAACACTGCCAGGTGATGGCGGGCGCAATGGGTTTACCCGTCTCACGCTCCCACCCCATCGCTGTTTCGCGTTGGTTGCTGATAGCGAGCGCCGCAACACGATTCTCGCCCACCGTCCGGATCACCTCTCTGATCACGGCCAGCGAGGTCTCCAGCAGCGTCATGCCATCCTGCTCCACCCAGCCAGCGTGCGGCGTCTCCACCGTCAGCGGACGTGACGCTTTTGTCACCACCTGCCCGCGCGCGTCAATCACTACCGCTTTTACATTGCTGGTGCCTTCATCCAGCGCGACAATCAAATCTCTAGCCATGGCTGACCTCAGAGAGCGGCGCGGCCGCCTGCTTTTTTTCATGGCGACGCATCAGCACCACTTTGCTCTGCAGACGCTGCTGGAACTGATCGATAACCACGGCGGTGACGATAACCAGACCTTTGATCACCATCTGCCAGAAGTCGCTGACCCCCATCATCACCATGCCATCGGCAAGGAACACGATCACAAATGCGCCAATAATGGAACCCGAGACGCGCCCGCGCCCGCCCGCCAGCGCCGTTCCGCCGAGTACGGTCGCCCCGATGGCATCCATCTCAAACATGTTGCCGGTCATCGGGTGAGCCGTCTGCAGCTGAGAAGCCACAATCAGCCCCACCAGCGCCGCGCAGAGGCCGGAGAAAGCGTAAACAAAGACCTTTACCTTGACGATCGGCACACCCGCCAGGCGTGCCGCCGACTCGTTGCCGCCGCTGGCATAGATATAGCGCCCTAACGGCGTTTTACGCGTGATATAGAGACCCAGCAGCAGGAAACCGACCATCAGCCAGATGGGCAGGTAGACCCCGAGCAGGGTACCGGAACCGAGAATGGCAAAGCCGGTATTGCCCAGCTGCGGCAGGCCGACCAGGTTGGCATAGGTGCTGCCATCGTTCCAGAGCAGCGCCGCGCCGCGCGCGACGTACATCATCCCCAGCGTACAGATAAAGGGAGCTACGCCCAGGCGGGTGATAACCGCGCCGTTGATCAGCCCGACGATAACGCCAAAAATCGCCACCACCAGGATCACTTCCGGCACGTTGAGGAACAGCACCTGGCCGCCCCACAGCGGCACGCCGTTGGTCAGCAGCGCGCCCGCCACCATGCCGCAAATTCCGGCCACGGCCCCGACCGAAAGGTCGATGCCGCCGGTCAGGATCACCAGGGTCATGCCGATGGCGAGCAGGCCGGTGATCGCCACATGCTGCGTCATGATCAGCAGGTTAGAAGGGGTTAAAAAGTTCGGCACCATCACGCTGAAAAAACCGACCACGATCAGCAGGGCGATAAACGTCCGCGCCTTCAGCAGGTACATATAAAGCAGGTATTTCTGGTTCATAACATGTTCCTTAACGCCCGGGGCGCCAGCTAATCGTGTGGGGTGGAAGCGGTGATAAGCCGCTCGCGGGTGGCTTCAGCCCGGGGAAGATCGGCGGTGATTTTGCCGTCCGCCATCACCAGGATGCGGTCAGCCAGCGCCATCACTTCATCCAGCTCCGAGGAGGAGAACATCACGGCTAGTCCCTGACCGGCCATTGAGCCGATCAGGTGGTAAACGTCCGTTTTGGCGCCAACGTCTATGCCGCGCGTGGGTTCATCCAGCAGCACCACTTCAGGGCCGGTCATCAGCGCTTTGCCCAGCACCACTTTCTGCTGGTTGCCGCCGCTGAGGGAGGTGATCGGCAGTTCGGCATCGCTGACCTTGATCGCCAGCCGCTCGATCATCTCGTTGACCCGGACCTCTTCCCGACGCGGATGCAGCAGATTCAGCGCCCGGCGAAAGCCGCGCAAGCTCAGGTCACTCAGCGTCATATTGGTTTTGATCGACATCAGTTCGACCACCCCTTCCCCCTTGCGATCTTCCGGCACCAGCGCAATGCCTCGCTTGAGCCGGTGCTGGAAATTGCGTTTATCCAGGCACTCGCCGTTCAGGGTGACGCTGCCGCTCTGGCACGCCATCAGGCCAATCAGCCCCTTAAACAGCTCGGTGCGTCCGGCCCCCAGCAGGCCATAAATGCCAACCACTTCGCCTTTACGCAGCGAGAAGGTGACGTCGTTCAGCTTATAGCCGCCGTTTTGCGCCAGTGCCGTCAGGCCGGTGACGTTGAGTACCGTTTCGCCCTGGTCAGCGGCCTGATAATCGAAATGCTTTTTCTTGTCGCCCACCATCTGCTCAATGATCCACGGCACGCTGGCGTCGCGGACTTCCCGCTCGCTGATAAAGCGGCCATCGCGGAAAATAGTGATGTGATCGCCAATTTCCATCAGCTCTTCCAGCCGATGGGAGATATAGATAATGGTGACGCCACGGCGCTTGAGGGCGGCGATAACGTTAAACAACACCTTTACCTCAGACTGACTGAGCGCCGAGGTGGGTTCATCCATGATCAACACGCGGGTATCTTTTGACAGCGCCCGGGCGATCTCCACCAGCTGCTGGTGGCCTATCCCCAGCTCGCCCAGCGAGGCGTAAGGATCGACATCCAGCTCCAGCCTTTCCAGCAAAGCCTTCGCCAGCTGATACTGATATTTCTCGTTGATCACGCCGCGCTGAAAGAACTCATTACCGATAAAGATGTTGTCCATCACATTCATGTTGGGGAACAGGTTCAGCTCCTGGAAAATGATGCTGATGCCATGTTTTTCCGCCTGCTGAGTGGAGTGCAGCGAAACGGCCTGGCCATCCAGCAGGATCTGCCCTGACGAGGGCACCTCCACGCCAGCCAGCATTTTCATCATGGTGGATTTTCCCGCGCCGTTCTCGCCAATCAGCACGTTGACCTTGTTGCGGTAGACGCGGTAGTCCACCTGGTCCAGCGCGGTTACCCCCGGGTAGATACGTGACACGTTGCGGGTTTCAATAATCACTTCTGACTGCCCGGCCAGGGTCAGAAGATCTGCTTCACTCTGCGCCATGAGCGGACTCCTGCTGACGAACGACACGGGCCGGGGTGATATCCGGCGGGGTTTGCGGCAGATCCCAACTGCTGAACACGCCATCCACTTCCACGCTGTCGCCCACCTTCGGCTGCAGCTTTTTCACCTCATTGGAGGCGAGCGTGTTGATCGCCTTGCCGTAGTCGCCAAACATCACCTGGTCATTGAAATCCTGGTAGCTGGCGCCTCTGTAGACATCACGCAGCGCGGTCCCGCGGATGATCGGCCCGATCTGCACCACCACTTCCTGCCCGCTGACATCTTTCACCGTCATTTTGCCGCTGCGCGAGGTGGTATTAACCACTGACACGGTACCGCTCACCTTCACGGTAAAGACACAGGGGTTCTCTTCCTGGCTGCGGTAACCAAACTGCTTACAGGCGTCGTCAAAAGTCTTTGCTGCGGCCAGCTCTTTCATGACCTCACCCAGCGGTTTGGCCTCTTTCAGCACCTGCGGCACGATTTTCTGCTGGTAAGTGCTGGTGATGTTTGCCATCTGCGGATTTGGGGGATTTTTCAGGTCGGCTAATTCCTGTTGCGACACAATGCGGCAGCCGCCAAGGACTAACACGCTCATTGCCAGCCAGACTCGCCCTGACATATCTTCTCTCCTTTGCGCCCCCGCAAGGGCGCAGCAGTATCGACGACTTAAGATTTGAAATTAAAATCCTGCACCTTAGCGGCGTTTTCCGGGGAGATCAGAATGCCGCGGAACATCACGCGCTGTTTCTCCGGTTTAGTGCCCTTCTGAATGAAGTTATCCAGATCGGTCACGCCCTGCGCGGCGATAGCCTGCGCCTGCAGCATGACGGTGGCTTTCAGCGTGCCCGCTTTCACCGCATCGCGCTCGTCGTTGCTGCCATCAATGCCCACGACGATCACATCGTTGCGGCCAGCCGCTTTCAGCGCCGCAATAGCGCCCAGCGCAACGGGGCCGTTACCGCAGATAACGCCTTTAACATCGGGGTGCGCCTGCAGAATGCTGTCCATAATGCGTTTGCCGTCGATCAGGGTGCCTTTGGCATCCTGTCTTGCCACGCTCTGCATGTCGGTATACTGGTCAAGGACCTGGTGGAAGGATTTGGAACGGGTGACGCAGTTGTTATCGGCGAGGTTACAGGTCAGTTCGGCATATTTACCCTTCTCACCCATCTTCTCAACAAAGACGTTGGCGACATCCGATCCCGCCTGGAAGTTGTTGTGGGTGATCTGCTCCAGCGCAACGTTATCGACCGGAATTTCACGGTTGATCAGCACTACCGGAATACCGGCATCTTTGGCTTTCTGAATAGCGGCCACGCTGGCGGTGGAGTCGGCGTTATCGAGAATAATGCCCTGTACTTTTTTGCCGATGGCGGCATCAATCAGCTCGCTCTGTTTTTTGACATCTTCGCCATGGGACAGCACGGAAGTTTTGTACCCCAACTCCTGGGCCTTCAGGTTGGCGCCCTTCGCTTCTGAGGCGTAATAGGGGTTATCCAGCGAGTTGACCATAATCATGATGGTGCCTTTATCAGCTGCCAGCGCTGCGTGGGAGAAGGTGCAGGCGGTGGCAACGGCTAACAGGGTTAAACGCATGTTCATAGTGATGTTCTCTCATTATTGTAGGTACAGCGCGTAGGGTATTGCGTTGGTTACGGCTCTGGTGCTGGCGAAGCCTTACCAGATGGTAAAACCACCGTCGATCATCAGATCGGCGCCGGTGATCATGTCGCTGCCGTTGCTGGCGAAAAACAGCACGGCGGCGGCAATTTCATCGGTGTAGGCGAAGCGCCCCAGCGGGATCAGCTGCTTCATCGCTTCCCCCTTCTCTCCCCGCCAGGCTTTTTCGCCCATCGGCGTCAGCACCACGGTGGGAGAGAGGGTATTGACGTTGATTTTGTGCGGCGCAAACTCTTTGGCCATCACCTTGGTCATGCCCAGCAGCCCCGCCTTGGCGGAGGTGTAGGCCACATGGTTATCGATAGCGATGGAGGCAGCCTGAGAGGCGATATTAATAATTTTTCCGCCTTTTCCCGCTTTGACCATCCGTTTCGCTACCGCCTGCGAGCAGAGGAACGGGCCGGTAAGATTGACCGCGACCTGTTTCTGCCACTCGGCAAATTCTGTCTCCAGCACCGGTTGCAGCATCACATAGCCGGCGCAGTTCACCAGAATATCGATCTGGCCGTAATGCGCCTCTACCTGCTCAATGGCCTGCTCAACGGAGGCGGGATCGGTCACGTCGCACTGCACAAACTGCACGCGCTCCTCAGCAAACTGCCCCGCCACGTCGCCAACTTTCTCCTGCTCAAACGCCGGGTAAAGCAGCGCCAGGCTCGCCCCCTTTTCCAGCAGCATCTGGTTGCTGGCCATGGCGATGCCGCCCAGCCCGCCCGTGACCACCGCCACTTTGCCGCTCAGATCCATATTGCTGTCCACGCCGTAGCGCAGATTGACATCATATTCACTACTCATCAGCGATCTCCTCAGGCAGCCGCCACAACGTGTTGTAAGGTGGTACGTAATCCCTGTGCATCAATACGGAACTGGCTGCGCAGCGCAGCGCGACTGCTGCTGTGGGTAAACTCATAGGGCGGGATCCCCAGCGCGGTAAAACGCTGACGCAGGCTGTGCCGGTGCAGGATTTCGCCGATGATGCTGCTCAGTCCGCCGCTCAGCGAGTGCTCCTCCATGGTGATCACCTGCTGATGAGTGCCAATCAGCTTCACCACCGCAGCCTCATCCAGCGGCCAGAGCGAAGGAAGCGAGACGATAGTGATGCTCTCATCTTTGGCGGCCAGCGCTTCATGGGCCAGCGTTCCCAGACAGAACACCAGGGTTTCCTCTCCCTGCTGCAGCACTTCAGGCTTACCGGGCACAAACTCATACTCTTCACCGTGCAGCAACGGCACCTTATCGCTGTCCATTCGGATATAAACCGGGCCGTTATGTTGAATGGCATAGCGGACGATGGCGCTGGCCTGCACGGCATCGGCAGGGGCGAATACCTGCAGGTTGCCAAAGGTGCGGGCGATAGCGATATCGTTGGTACAGTGATGCGTTGCGCCCAATGGGCCGTAGGCAAAGCCGGCGTTCAGCCCCAGCATTTTGACGTTGGTTTCGGTGTAGCAGATGTCGTTTTTCACCTGCTCATTGGAGCGGGCAAACAGGAAAGGTGCGGCATTGGCGGTAAACACGGTACGGCCGCTCAGCGCCATTCCTGCCGCCATGCCAATCATATTCTGTTCAGCAATGCCGACATTGATTACCCGATCCGGAAAGGCTTTCTCGAACGGGGCAATTTTTGAAGTTGAGGTTGAGTCAGCGACCATCACGCTGAGGTTCGCCCCGTTATTTTGCTCATCCACCAGCGTGGCGATGACCGCGTCGCGTAAGTCCTGCATTATTCTTCCTCCAGCTCTGCCAGCCCCAGGGCCAGCTGCTCATCATTGGGAACCGAGTGGTGCCAAGCGGGCACGTTGGCCATAAAGGAGATGCCGTGGCCCTTTTCTGTATTAGCGAGGATCACCCGCGGTTTGCCGGCAGAGGGCTGGTTTACCGCGTTGGCGATAGCCTGCGGGTCGTGCCCGTCGCACTCCAGCACCTCGAAACCGAACGCCAGCCACTTATCGACCAGCGGCTCCAGCGGCATAATCTCTTCCGTTTTGCCTGCCAGCTGCAGGCGGTTGCGGTCAACGATAGCGATCAGGTTATCTAGCTTGAATTTGCTGGCGGACATTGCCGCTTCCCAGTTCGATCCCTCGGCCAGCTCGCCATCGCCCAGCAGGACAAAAGCGCGACGATGGCCCATGCCGGAGAGCTTGTTGCCCAGCGCCAGGCCGACGCCGATCGGCAAACCATGCCCCAGGCCGCCTGAGTTAATCTCCACCAGGTCGGGCAGCTTTTGCCGCACCGGATGACCGGCCAGCAGCGTGTCGTCACCCATAAACTGATCGAGCACCGATGGGTCAAGCAGCCCCATCGCGGCGGCGCTACAGTAGAGCCCGCCTGCGCCGTGCCCTTTCGACAAAATGAAGCGGTCCTGATCGGGACGCGCCGCTGAGCGATCCATCACACCCATAAACAGCGTACAGATGATGTCTACCTCGGAGAGGTCGGCGCCGGTGTGCCCTTTACCCGCCCGATGATTCATTTGCAGGACATAGCGCCGGGCCTGACGCGCAGTCTGTTTGATTGCCTGAAAGTCCATCATTACCTCTTCGTCTGTCGCGCCGCTGGCCAGATAGCGAACGCCTGCGGCTCGTTCGTTTTCGAATAAAAATATACGCTATCGTTTTTAAGCATATTGTGGGGAAGATCAAATTTCAATCAAAAGCCAATTAAATAGTTAAGCGCTTGATTTTACGGTATATATGCTTTTAATCCCTTAACGGACAGGGACGATCGTGCTAAAAACATGTGTTAAATCAAGGTGGTTATAAGCTAATGACTTTCATTCGAAAATGAAAAGAGTTTTTTGTCGGGACTCGCATTGATACGATAGCGGGGTTAATATTTGCCATAACAACAGGCCTGCTGCGGATTCAGGCCCGTTCTTCGTAGTAAAGGGAGAATTTCGGTTGAAAAGCAAAAACGAACAATTGGCCGATATGCAACAACGGCGAGAAAAGATCCTGGAGATGATCAGGGAGGATGGCACGGTCACCGTCAAAATGCTGACCGAGGCCTTTGGCCTGACAGAGGCCACGATTCGTACCGATCTGCGCGTGTTACAGAAAGAGGGTTTTGTGCAGCGTTATCATGGCGGTGCCACCTTAATGACCGGCAAACAGAATACCGGCGCGCTGATGCTGGAACGTCAGACCCATCTTGATGAGAAAGATGCCATCGGCAGGCTGGCTGCCCAGCATATCGAAAATGGTGATACGGTGATTTTCGATTCCGGCACCACCACCACCGCCATAGCGCAGCACCTTGGCCACATCAACAAGCTTTCTGTGGTCACTACGGCGGTCAATATTGCGTTAATGCTGGGTGGCGAGCCGGGGGTGAATATTTTGCTTACCGGTGGCACCTTTAAGTTTCCTACGCTCTCTACCTCCGGCGAGAAAGCAGCCAGCTTTTTTGAGAACGTGCTGGCAGAAAAACTCTTTCTTGCCACCGCCTGCATTTCCCCAAAGCTGGGCCTGAGCTTTCCCAGCGAAACGGATATCAAGGTGAAAAGCGCAATGATCAACTCTGCCAGCACCGTCTATGTGGTGGCCGACTCCAGTAAAATCGACAAGGTATCGATGTTTGCGCTGCCCTGTGACTGGAGCAATATCCAGTATCTGATCACCGATAAAGGGATTGCGAAAGCCTCGGTCGAGGCTTTTGAAGCGCTGGGTGTCAGGGTGCTGATCGCCACCCCTTAGCGGAACGGAAACCAGCGGCGTTAAGCGCTACGCCGCAGATTCAGTAGCTGATTTTAAACGCTGTTCAGCGCCACCGGCGCTTCGTTCAGTTCGGTTGCTATTATCCCAGCAAGGTCTGCCCGGTAGAACTGCACCACCTCCCCCACAATCAGCAAGGCGGGCGACTGCGGCTTTTCCCTCTCGACCGTTTCAGCAAGCTGCTGCAGGCTGGTCAGCGTGACGCGCTGATCGGCACGCGTGCCGCGCTCTACAATAGCCACCGGGGTTTGCGCGTCACGCCCGAAGGCGATCAGCCGTTCGCTTAACGCTTCGCACCAGGTGAGTCCCATATAAAATACCAGCGTCTGGCAGGGATCTTTCAGGCTGTACCAGTCCAGCTCTGGTTTTCCTTCTTTGCCATGGCCGGTAATAAAGCGAACCGACTGCGCCATGTCACGATGCGTCAGAGGGATGCCGGTGGCCGCGGCGCAGCCCACCGCCGCGGTGATGCCGGGGACAATATGGCAGGCAATGCCTGCCTGCTGAGCCCAGGCCATCTCTTCACCGCCGCGCCCAAAGATAAAAGGGTCGCCCCCTTTCAGGCGAATAACCTTCTGTCCCGCCGCAGCCAGCTCCACCAGCAGCTGATTGATCTGCGACTGTTTCATGCCGTGAAAGCCGGGCGTTTTACCCACGTCGATGCTGAGCGCGCCTGGCGGAACCAGCGCCAGAATCGCCTCGCTCACCAGCCGGTCAAAGACCACCACTTCTGCCTGCTGAATTAACCGCAGCGCTTTAACCGTCAACAGCTCAGGATCGCCAGGTCCCGCCCCGACCAGCCATATCGACCCAACCCGATGGTGCTGGCTTTCACTGGCAAGCAGCTTATCCAGCCCTGCAATATGTGTTGTCATTGTTAACCTCTTTCAGACCGTCGGCTGCGCGCAGGCGATCAGCTGTTTAAGTTCAGGTAAGCAGGAGCCGCAGTTGGTTCCGCATTTCAGCGCCAGGCCGAGCGCCTCGGTGGTGTCGCAGCCTCTGGCGATCGCTGCTGCAATCCGCTCTTCCCCCACGCCGAAACAGCTGCAAATCGTTCTGCCCTGGCTGCTGCCGGCGCGGGCCTGACCGGCCAATAGCGCAAAACGACCGGCTGGCGTATCCGGGGCCTGAGTGAATGCACTGATAACTCTCTCGTTATCAATAGCGGGTAGCCTCCCGGGATCGCTGTAGAAGGCCAGCTCAAGGCGGCCTTGCTTCCAGCCAAGCAGATGAAAATAGCCGCGGTCTGCCTGCGCGGTCTGCAGCTGAAGTCCGCTGAGCAGCCCCTGAGCGGTCAGCCAGGCCAGCGCCGTCCCCTCTCCGGCAAGCTGGTAACGAACCGCTCCGGCCTGCGGAATTTTGGCCCACCATGCGCTCTCTCCCAGCGAAGTTGCCTCTCGCAGATATAAAATGGCCTGCCAGTCACTTTTCCAGCGACGCACCCGCACGGCGGTTTGTTTACTTTCCGGCTGCCCGGACTCGGGACAGAGCGTCGGTGCAATCAGCGTATCCACGCTGCCCTGGCTGCAAAACTGACGGTTCCAGTGCATGGGAAGGAAGAGATTGCCACGCAGCGCGCCTTCGCTGATTTTTGTACGGCATACCATCCAGCCACGATCGGACTGGACCCTGACCAGATCGTCCTGCCGCAGACCATACTGCCGTGCATCGTCGGGATGCAGTTCGCAGAAAGGCTCCGCATAATGCTGCATCAGGCGCGGAACCGTGCCGGTGCGGGTCATGGTATGCCACTGATCGCGAATGCGGCCGGTGTTGGCAATCAGGGGATAGTGCAGGTCGGCCTGCGCTACCGGCAGACGTGGGATAACGGCGATCAGGCGCGCTTTGCCGTCGGGATGGAAAAAGCGCAGATCGGTAAATAATCTGGCGCAGCCAGCGGGATGCTGCTGATTAACCGGCCACTGAATGGGCTGTAGCTTGTCCCACTGCTGATTATCGATCTTCGCCAGCCCGCTGATATCAAACGCCCGCTGGCCGTTATTCTCGAAACCTGACAAAGCGGCATGCTCACGAAAGATCTCGGCAGGGTGCTGCCAGTCGAACGCCCCGGAAAATCCTAATCGCTGTGCAACCTGCGAGAGGATCCACCAGTCCGGCATCGCTTCACCCGCGGGCTTCGTAAACCCCCGCTGTCTGGAGATACGTCGTTCAGAGTTGGTGACCGTGCCATTTTTCTCTCCCCATCCCTGAGCGGGCAGCAGAATATCGGCCAGCGCGGTGGTATCGGTTGCTGCGCAGACATCCGACACGATCACTAACGGGCACTTTTGCAGCGCGGTCAGCACGGCGCTGCCATCCGGCAGTGAAACGGCGGGGTTGGTGCCCATTATCCAGAGCGCTTTCACCTCACCGCGTCCCACTGCCTGAAACAGCTCGACCGCTTTCAGGCCCGGCTGGCTGGCAATCCGCGGGCTTTGCCAGAAGCGTTGTACCCGCTCCACCTCCTCCGCGGAGAAGCCCATATGCGCCGCCAGCTGATTTGCCAGGCCACCCACCTCACGGCCCCCCATCGCATTAGGCTGACCGGTTAAGGAGAAGGGACCAGAGCCTGGCCGACCGATTTTGCCGCTCGCCAGGTGGACATTGATAATGGCGTTGCATTTGTCGCTGCCGCTGCCGGACTGGTTTATTCCCATGCAATAGAGGGTCAGCGTGGCCCGGGATGCGCCAAACAGGCGGTAAAATTCCTCTACGTCGGCAACCTCAAGCTCGCAATATTCCGCCACGGCCTCAGCATGCCACTCCGCTGCGGCGGCTAAAGCGTCCTCCAGCCCCAGAATATGCTCCGTCAGACTTTCGTCCCTTTGCTGATGCTTATCCAGCCAGTGCAGCAGGCCGTTAAACAGGGCCGCATCGCTGCCCGGTTTCAGGGGCAGATGTAAGTCGGCAAGATCGCAGGTGGCGGTCCGGCGCGGATCGATCACCACCACTTTCATCTCCGGCCTGGCCTTTTTCGCCTGCATCAGCCGCTGCCAGGCGACCGGGTGCGCCCAGGCGGTATTGGAGCCCGCCAGGATCACCATATCGGCAGCGTCGAAATCCTCGTAACAGCAGGGGACAGCGTCAGCACCCAGCGCTCTTTTGTAACCCACCACTGCCGAAGCCATGCATAAGCGGGAGTTGGTGTCGATATTGGCGACGCCAAGAAAGCCTTTCATCAGCTTATTGGCGACGTAGTAATCCTCCGTAAGCAGCTGACCAGAGGCATAAAAGGCCACCGCCTGCGCTCCATGCTGATCAATAACCTGTTGCAGTCTCCGGGCTACCTCATCCAGCGCGTGGGGCCAGCTCGCCTGCTCACCCGCTATCTGCGGATGTAATAACCGGCCTGCATGCCCTGACGTCTCGCCCAGGGCCGATCCTTTTACGCAGAGCCTGCCGAAGTTAGCAGGATGATCTGCATCACCGCTGACCAGACAGCTGCCGTCGGGCTGTGGCAGTACCGTCACCCCGCACCCTACGCCGCAATAGGGACAGGTGGTTTTCATGATGCTTCCGCCTGTAGCGCAATGCTCTCAGGCGTGGCGATCCACACCCTGCCGCCTTCGACCTTCACCGGCCAGCAGCGCACCGCTGTTCCGCTGTTATCCAGCGCAAGACCATCGCGCAGGCGGAAACGCTGTTTATAGAGCGGGGAGATCACCATCGCTTCGCCCGCGCTGTCACCGAGAATACCGCGCGACAGCACGCTGGCCGCGGTGCCCGGCTCCCTGTCTTCAAGCGCAAAGACCTCATTATGGAGCCGGAACAGCGCGATACGCTCGCCGCCAAACCGGGCACCAATCCCTGCCTGAGCGGGGATCTCATCCAGCCTGCACACTTCGGTCCAGGGCAGGATCTCCCGGGAAACAGGGTGAGGAAGCGGATCGCTTGCCGGGCGGATCTGGCCGCGCTGATGCGACCAGCGTATGGACTCATCAGGCCTGCTGCTGTTAACCGTGGAGTGGAACAGCGCAAGACGATCGGGATCCGCCAGCGTGGTCTGCCACTCACACTGATAGCTCTCCACCACTCTCGCCATCTCCTGCTCCAGCCCGGCACCAATCCCCAGCGAATCTTCAATCACCACTTCGCGCAGATAGGCTAAACCGCCTTCCATGTTATCCATCCAGACGCTGGTTCGCTGCAGGCGGTCAGCGGTGCGGATATAGAACATCAGCAGACGATCGACATAACGGATCAGCGTGGCGTCATCCAAATCGCTGGCAAACAGGTCGGCGTGACGCGGTTTCATGCCGCCGTTGCCGCAAACATAGAGATTCCACCCTTTCTCAGTGGCAATCACGCCAATATCTTTGCTTTGCGCTTCAGCACACTCACGGGTACAGCCCGATACCGCCATTTTGATTTTATGCGGCGCGCGCAAGCCCTTGTAGCGGTTCTCCAGATCGATGGCGAAGCTGGTCGAGTCCTGTACGCCGTAGCGGCACCAGGTTGACCCCACGCACGATTTCACCGTGCGCAGCGATTTACCGTAAGCATGGCCCGTTTCAAATCCTGCAGCCAGCAGCTGCTGCCAGATCTCCGGCAACTGATCCAGGGTAGCGCCAAACAGGTCGATGCGCTGGCCGCCGGTAATTTTGCTGTAGAGGTTGTAACGCTGAGCAATTTCCCCGATAGCTATCAGTCCCTGAGGAGTGATTTCCCCGGCGGGGATCCTCGGCACCACCGAATAGGTGCCATCTTTCTGAATGTTGGCAAAGTAGCGGTCGTTAGTATCCTGCAGCGGCAGATGCTGCGGTTTAAGCAGGTACTCATTCCAGGTGGAAGCGAGCAGCGAGCCGACCAGCGGTTTACACACTTCGCAGCCCAGCCCGTGACCATGTTTTTCCAGCAGCGCATCAAAGGTTTTGATCTCACCCATGCGGATCAGGTGATGGAGCTGCTGGCGCGAAAAGGCGAAGTGCTCGCAGATATCTTTCTTCACCTCAACGCCCAGGGTGGCCAGCTGATGCTCCATCACCTGTTTAACCAGCGCAGCGCAGCCGCCGCAGCCGGTGGCCGCTTTTGTGCAGCTTTTCAGGGCGGCCATATCGCCGCAGCCGCCTGAGACCGCCGCGCAGAGATCGCCTTTCGTGACATTGTGGCAGGAACAGACCTGGGCGCTCTCCGGCAAGGCCGCCACGCCCAGCGCTCTGACCGGGGCACCTTCGCTTGCAGGCAGGATCAGCGTTTCTGGCCGGGAAGGCAACGGCAAGCTGTTGAGCATCATCTGTAACAGCGTGCTGTAGTCGCTGCTGTCGCCCACCAGCACGCCGCCCAGTAACTTTTTGCCATCGCCGGAGATCACAATCTTTTTGTAGATCTCCTGCGGTTCGTTGTGCCAGCTGTAGCTCTGGCTCTGCGGCGTGCGGCCATGCGCATCGCCAAAGGAGGCGACTTCCACCCCCAGCAGCTTGAGTTTAGTGCTCATGTCTGCGCCACTGAACTGCGCCGCTTCGCCAGCCAGCCTGTCGGCAACCACCCGCGCCATCTGATAGCCGGGCGCCACAAGTCCAAAAATCTGTCCCTGCCAGAGCGCGCACTCGCCAATGGCAAAAATAGCCTCGTCAGAGGTGGCGCAGCTGTTGTCCACCATGATGCCGCCGCGTGCGCCCAGCGCCAGTCCCGCTTCAGCGGCAAGCCGATCGCGGGGACGGATCCCGGCGGAGAAGAGCACCAGATCGCTCTCCAGCGTGCTGCCATCGGCAAAGTTCAGCCGCAGCGTGCCCTCTTCCAGGGTTTCAATCGACTGGGTGGCTTTGCTGGTATGCACCTGCACGCCCAGCGCCGCAATTTTACGCCGCAGCATCTCCGCGCCCCCCTCATCCAGCTGGACCGCCATCAGGCGCGGGGCGAACTCAACAACCTCGGTTTCCAGCCCCAGCTGTTTCAGCGCGTTGGCAGCTTCCAGCCCCAGCAGGCCTCCGCCTATCACCACGCCTCTGCGTGAGTGCTGCGCTTTCGCGGCGATAGCATCCAGAGCGTCCAGCGTGCGGTAGACAAAGCAGCCGGGACTCTCATTGCCAGCAATGGGAGGAACAAAGGCAAAGGAACCGGTCGCCAGCACCAGTTTATCCCAGCTCATTTCATGACCACTGGCCTCGCGCACGCAACGACGCTCACGGTCAATAGCCACCACGGGTCGGTGGGTACGCAGTTCTATACCGTGCTCAGCGAAAAAGTTTCCGGCCACCAGCGACAGCTCAGCGTGCCCTTTACCGGCAAAGTAGTCGGAAAGATGCACCCGATCATAAGCCACATGGCGCTCTTCACCGTACACCACAATGTGATACTGCTGATGAAGCTGTCGGCTGACAAGCTGTTCCAGAAAATGGTGGCCGACCATACCGTGGCCAATAACAACGAGTGTGGGTTTGCTCATCTCTGTGCTTCCTGCAGCCTGTGGCTGCGCTGGGTTAGTGGGATCGATCAGCACGGCGGAATGGGTCGGGGTGCCGTTTTGCATCAGGGTTAACAAAGTGACAGCGTCACTTACATCGCCATAAAGCAGCATGCCGACCAGCCGGTTATGGCGGAAAAACAGGCGGCGATAGTGGCGATCCAGGGGGTCAAAAGCGGTGGCGCAGATTGTGTCCGGACGCTGGGTAATCTCGCCGGCGCTGAATATTTCAATGCCGGTGACTTTGAGCCGGGTGCCGTTATCCTGAGTATAAAAATCCCTGACCGGCGCGCCCGCAAGCCGCTGCGCCAGCAGCTGAGCCTGGGCCAGGCATGGTGCCACCACGCCGAAGGTTTCACCTTCAATCTCACAGCATTCCCCTATGGCGCTGACATCTGGCTCAGCGGTTCGGAACTGGCGATCCACCACAATGCCGCGGTTGCAGGTCACTCCCGCCTGCTGCGCCAGGGTAATCACCGGCATCACGCCCGCGGCCACAATCACCCTTGTCGCGGCAAGCTGGCTGCCATCGGTCAGGGTGACGGTCCGGCGGCCAATCTGCTGAATGCCGCTGTTCATCCGGCAGACAATCCCTCGTGCCGTCAGGGTTTCCGCCAGCAGCTCTCCCGCTTTCGCATCAAGCTGACGATCCATCAGCCAGCCGTTGCGGTGCAGCAGCGTGACGCTTCTTCCGCGCAGGCGAAGCGCCGCCGCCGCTTCCACCCCCAACAGACCGCCGCCCAGAACCACCACCGGGCCGTCGTCAGCCAGCATCTGCTCTACGTCAGCCAGCTTGCGGAAGCCGCTGACGTGCGGCTGCTCAATGCCCGCAATCAATGGCATTGCCGGTTCAGATCCGGTAGCCAGCACCAGCTGGTCCCACTGCAGCGTGCGGCACGCCGTCCTCACGGTTTTGCTGGCCAGATCGAGCGACAGCACCTCTTCGCCGCTGAGCAGCGTGATGCCGCGCTGCCGATACCATTCGGGGGTGTGCAGCAGGGTCTCAGCAAAAGACTTTTCCCCGCTCAGCACGGGCGAAAGCTGGATGCGGTTGTAATTCCCGTGCGGCTCACGCCCTGCCACCGTAATGCGGTAACGGTCAGGCGCCAGCGTCCAGAGTGTTTCCACCATGCGCATGGCCGCCATGCCGTTTCCCACCACCACCAGATGCTCCGCCATGATCCTCTCCTTACGCCGCTGACTGCTTTTCATAGAGGAAGTGCAGCACCTGCTGACGCAGATGGTGGTAACGCGGCTCATCGGCCAGCAGCACCCTGCTGCGGGGACGAGGCAGATCCACCGTCACGATTTCACCCACCGTTGCCGCCGGTCCATTGGTCATCATCATCACCCGGTCAGAGAGCAGCACCGCCTCATCAACATCGTGGGTGATCAGCACAATGGTGGTGTTAAGCCTCTGCTGTATCTCCATCACCGCCTCCTGCAGGCGCGCCCGCGTCAGGGCATCCAGCGCGCCGAAAGGCTCATCCATTAACAGCACCTTCGGCTTCATCGCCAGCGCACGGGCAATCCCGACCCGCTGCTTCATCCCTCCTGAAAGCTCCCCCGGGCGTTTGGTCAGCGCGTGACTCATCTGTACCAGCTCCAGGTTGTGCACTATCCAGTCGTGCTTTTCAGCTTTGCTCTGCCCTTTGCACACCTGGTTCACTGCCAGCGCCACGTTGTCATAGGTGGTCAGCCAGGGCAGCAGCGAATGGTTCTGAAACACCACCGCGCGCTCAGGACCGGGACCGGCAATTTCGCGGTTATCGCACAGCAATACCCCTTCACTGGGCTGAGTCAGACCGGCAATAAGATTCAGCAACGTTGATTTCCCGCAGCCTGAATGGCCGATGAGGCTCAGGGTTTCCCCCTGGTGAATATCGAAGCTGACGTTGTCCAGTGCCAGGAACTCACCCCTGGTGGTGGTAAACCGCTGAGTGACCTGCTGTACCTGAATAATGGGTTGCATCATTTGCCTCCTTCCTGCCATGAGAAACGGCGGGCCAGCAGCATCAGCCCCTGCTCCAACAGCAGCCCCACCACCCCGATAATGCCGATTGCCACCAGAATGTTTTGCACGTTGAGGTTGTTCCACTCATTCCAGATCCAGAATCCGATCCCCAGCCCGCCCGTCAGCATTTCCGCCGCCACAATCACCAGCCAGGCAATGCCGATGGAGAGACGCACGCCGGTCAGTACCGACGGCAACACGGCGGGAAAAAGAATTTTGCGCAGGATGGTCAGCTCGGAGAGCTGCAGCACGCGGGCCACGTTGAGATAGTCCTCAGGGATACGCTTTACCCCTTCGGCGGTGTTGATGATCATCGGCCAGATAGAACAGATAAAGATGGTCCAGCTGGAAGCTGGCTCCGCACGCTGGAACAGCAGCAGCCCTATCGGCAACCAGGCCAGCGGGCTGACCGGACGCAGCAGCGCCACTACCGGACTGAACATCCGCCCGAGAAAAGTGAAGCGGCCCAGCAAAAATCCTGCCGGAATGCCCACCAGCGCAGCCAGACCAAACCCTGTTGCCACCCGATCCAGCGAGGCCAGTACGTTCCAGCCAATACCCTGATCATTCGGCCCTGCATTGTAGAAAGGATCGGCAAACAGCGTAACGGCAGCCTGCCAGGTCGATGCCGGGTCAGGAAACCCTTTGCTGTAGAGAGCGGCTAGTTGCCACACCGCCAGCAGCAGCCCCATGCCGCAAAAGCCGGGAAGCAGACGCTGGATCGCCGGACGTAACCACTGCCGTCTGAGCGGCTCAGGCTGTTCTGCACGGGTTTTTAACGGGATAACGCTGGCTTCCACCGTGGGGTTGGTGGCGATCAGCGGCACTACGCGAGCCTGATTTTTCATTTCTGACCTCCGGAGTGAATAGCAAAGCTGTCGGCGTACTCAGCGGGCTGGCTGCCATCCCAGACCTTGCCGTCTGCCAGCGTGCTGCTGCGCATCGCGCTGGCAGGAAGGGAAATATTGCCGACCGCGCTGGCTGCCTGCCTGTAGATATCGATTTGGTTAATCTGTTTAGCCACCGCCAGATAATCGGGATGCTGCTTCAGCAGCCCCCAACGCTTCTGCTGGGTCAGGAACCACATGCCGTCAGAGAGCCACGGAAAGCTCACCGCACCGTCGTTGAAAAAGCGCATGCCATGGGGGTCCTGCCAGGTTTTCCCCAGCCCGTTTCTGTATTGCCCCAGCATCCGGCCCTCAATCGTTTCAGGTTTGGTATTGATGTAAGCCCGTCCGGCAATGGCCTGCGCGGTCTCTTTGCGGTTGGCGTCGGAAGCATCAATCCAGCGTGAAGCTTCCAGCACGGCGGCGGTCAGCGCCCGGGCACTATTAGGGTTCTCTTTTACCCACTGCGCGCGGGTACCCAGGATCTTTTCAGGATGATCGGGCCAGATGTTTTGTGAGGTTTCGGCGGTAAAACCGATGTCGTCGCTGATGGCGCGCTCGTTCCAGGGCTCGCCCACGCAGAAGCCGCTCATGTTGCCAATTTTCATGTTCATTACCATTTGCGGCGGCGGCACCACCACGGTTCTCACGTCCCGGAACGGATCGATACCGCCGTTTGCAAGCCAGTAGTAGAGCCACATCGCATGGGTGCTGGTGGGAAAGGTGTGCGCAAAGGTATAGGTGCCGGCAGGTTTGCCTTTTATCGCTTTCTGCAAGCCGGTTATCTCCGTGATCCCGGCCTCTTTCAGCTGATTCGACAAAGAGATCGCCTGGCCATTCTGATTCAGGGTCATCAGGTTCGCCATCTCATGCTGCGGCCCGGCGACGCCCAGTTGCAGGCCATAAATCATGCCGTAGAGAACATGTGCCGCATCAAGCTCTCCCGAAGTGAGCTTGTCACGCACCGCCGCCCAGCTCGCCTCTTTGCTGGGTTGCAGCGTGATGCCATATTTTTTATCGAAGCCCTTAAGAGAAGCCATCACTACCGGCGCACAGTCGGTCAGCGGAATAAAGCCGACTCTGACCGTAGTTTTCTCCGGCGCATCAGAGCCGGCCGCCCAGACGCTGTTCATCAGGCCAGGGATCAGGTAACCGCCGCCAAGCAGCGCGCTTCCGGCAAGAAATCGTCGTCTGGAGAGCGGAAATTTCGTTTTACTCATCTTGGGCTTCCTGAAAAAAACGCATAAAAAAAGGCGTCCGACCAGCATGCTGAAAGCATGCGGCAGGACGCCTTTATCCAAAGCACTCGCTCCACCGCCATTGGCGAAACAAATGCATCATTGTGTAAAAGTTACTGCAAAGGCTGTGCCAGATTTTCTCCGGACTCTGTTGAACGCCTGAAGCCTTGTGCTACGGGGAGTGGCAGGTCTGAGCGCAGATAAGCGCTACGCCAGATCTGCCCCAGCATGAGGCAGAATTCGCACACCCTTTGTGCAACTACTCATTTGGTGGTAGTGGGAAAAACAGCGGCAACCGAGAGTAGCGCGTTGGCGATATCGACCATGCGTCGGTTCTGATCCATCGCCATTTTTCTGAGCGTCTGCCAGGCCTGCTCTTCGGTATAGGGGTGGTGGCGCATCAGCATCGCCTTGGCGCGATCGATCACCTTGCGCTCGTTAAGGGTAGTGCGCATCGCTGCCAGCTCATCATCCTGCGCCTGCAGCCGCTGCGACTGCTCCTGTACCAGCCCAAGCACCGAGCGCCCGAGTTCAGGCAACAGCCCGTCCGCTTCCAGCGGGCCGTCATGCTCCATTCCCTCATTACCGGCAACAAAGACCGTATAGGCCGGTTCATTTTTCAGCTGATCCACCGCCTGCTGTAAAGCGGCTTCTCCACTGCCCGCCTCTGCTGCCCCCCGCAGACTCTCGCGGCAGCGCAGCATCAGATGCTGAGCCAGGCCATCTTCAATGCTCTTCAGCCCGTCGATACGTCGGCTCATCAGCTGAAACCAGCGCAGCGCCATCTCGTTACCCTGCGCCTCTGGCTGGCTGCGGGTGCAGGCAATGCGCCTTAACCGCTCCACATCATTTTCATTACTGCTCACCTGCCGCCATCTCTGCAGGCTTTGGGCATCAGCAAACTGGGTGAAGCTGGCAAAGCAGCGCTCCTGAGCCGCTATCAGGCTGACCATTTTCTCGCTCTGCTCAGGACTGAAGAGACCTGCGGCATAGCCTGCCGAGCCGATCGCCCTCTCCTGACCCGCCAGCTCTTTGCCCTGCATAAAAGTGAACATGGCGATCTGCGCCCGGGAAACATCGCGATCGGTGGCCGTGTCGATCGTTTCATAAACCAGGTTGAGCAGTTGACGGATGATGAAGCTAAACCGGTCCATGGCCCCGGAATGGGTGAACCCAAAAAGCCTGACGCCCTCACGCAGCGCCGTCAGCTCGCTGATGGCATGCAGCGCAGCAGCTATTCGGCTGAACAGGCGGCGGTTGCCCGGCCATGCGTGCTCTGTAGCAGGCAGCGGCGGCAGATGGTGCATCAGGCTGCTTATCGCCTGGCTTACCTGCTGCTCTCTGAGCGGCAACTCTTCCCCAAACAGCTGCCCCTGAGAACATATCCAGATATTGCTGGCGCCGCGCTCACGCTGCAGTTCATGAATAAGCTGGCTTATCACGTCGGTCAGACGACCGGTCTGCAGCAAATTCTGCAGCCCGGCCCGTTCACACTGTTGCGAAGCCAGCAGCCAGGAGAGAGCCACCGGAAGGGTTTCACTCATTTTGCATCTCCATAAAATTGCGCTTTTCAGGGAGAAGCAATTTCTGTGCCTTAAGCGTTTTTCGCCCTGGCTTTTCGCTGAAAAAAGCGCACGGCGGGCAACGAAATAGCGGGAAAAAAAGTTAAGGAAAGTTAATATTTTTAACGTTACGGGAAAACGTAAACGTTGGTACTGCTCAAAACCCTGCCACGGGGGGCATTAATACAGATTATTCCTACTAATCAAATTGACTTGTTGTCACCTTTCAGGCAAAGATTGTCACCTCTCTCCGGCCAGATAACATGTAAAGTGACGCGCTGCAATGGTTCCCATTCTCAAAAGCCTAATGTAAACTGTTGCCGTAGATATCTTTCTGTAAACCTGAATAATTTTTCATGCTCTCTGCGGCCTGATAGTGCAGAAAGCGCACAAAAAATGTTGGGGTTTTGCCTGTGGACGATAAGTCTCACTGATGAAATTCATGAGGAACAATGTGAAAATAAGCATCGCGTTTACCCTGTTGGCAGTGCTCTCTCTGTCCGGATGCAAAGCTCCTCCTCCGCCGATGACGGACGACACGCTGGTGACCAGTGAAGTGGATGGCGTCAAATTTACCCACCGCCATGCGGTCCAGGCTCCTCAATCTTTCTCTCCGGTCAATGAAACCTACCGTGCGCTCTATAACGCCTCGGTCATGACCAGCCCCGACTTTAGCGGCAAAATTGTTCGCTACCTGGAAAACGGCAAGCCCTTCACCGTACTGGGTGAAGTGGAGAACCACTGGCTGGCGATAGCTGACCCGGATCAGGATCAGCTAATCGGCTATGTCCCCTTCAAAGCTGGCGTGAAAACCGATCTTTATGATGCCACGCTGAAAAGCGATCGTCCCCGCCCGCGCAAAAATGCCAAAAAGGTGTGCGTTGACGTTGGCGGCAAGAGCAAAGCCTGCCGCAACAACGACACGGCTACCTGGATTTTAGAGTAAGCCTGATGACCCCGGAGAGTGCTGCTGACGCTTCTTATCCCGTCAGCCAGGAAAACCCGTTACTGGCCGCAGCGGCGCCTTTGCTGAACGCCATTGTGCAGATCCGTCTGGCAGCGACCCATGACGATCCGGCCGGGTTGCGCCAGCAGCTGGTGGATGAGATCCGCCTTTTTGAGACACGCTGCAAGCAGGCGGGTTTACCGTTCGATATGATTATCGGTACCCGTTACTGCCTGTGCAGCGTGCTGGATGAGGCCGCCGCCCAAACGCCGTGGGGAACCCGGGGCGTCTGGTCGGGCAACGGTCTGCTGGTTACCTTTCATAATGAAAGCTGGGGCGGCGAAAAAGTGTTCCAGCTGCTTTCACGCGTGTCGCAAAACCCCGTTCAGCATCTGCCGCTGCTTGAGGTGATTCATTATTGCCTGCTGCTCGGTTATGAAGGCCGCTATCGCGGCATTGAGCAGGGCCGGATCCAGCGTGATGCCCTGCGCAGCCGTCTGGCTCAGCTGATCCAGGATACCCGTGGACAGCAACCGGCCAGAGCTGAACCTGCGCCCGTCGTTGCCGCCAGCCAGAATGCGTTCTGGCGCCCGCCGGTCCCGCTCTGGGTCTGCATCACCCTTACCGCGTTTATTGCCTCCCTGATCTGGTCCGGTCTTAACTGGCGGTTAGGCAACGCGGCGGAGCCGGTGCTGCGGTCAATCTGGCAAATGCCGCTCCCCAAAACGGAACCGGTCAGGCGCACCACCGCCACCCAGGCGATGCTGGATCTGCATCAGCGCCTGGACGATTTGATCGCGGCGAGAACGCTTGATGTGGCAGACGGCACTAACGGCAGCAAAATTATTATTGCCTCTGACAAGCTCTTCAACCCTGCCGGAACCGATCTCTCGCCCGCGGGGCGGGCGATCATGACGCGGGTTGCCGCCGCAATGGATACCATTAAAGGCACCATTCAGGTCAGTGCCTATACCGATAACCAGCCGGTGCATTCCGGCCGTTTCTCCTCTAATTATGAATATTCGCTGGCGCAGGCGCACACGCTGATGCGGATCCTGCAGCAGTTAATGATCCAGCCAGGACATACGATCCGCGGTGAAGGCCGCGGCGACAGCAATGCGCTGCTGCCAAACGACAGCGAGGAAAACCGGGCGCAGAATCGCCGGGTAGAGATCCTGCTGTTCCCTTCGCCTGCCATCCGGGCTGGCAGTACATCTCCAGCGGGGACTCCCTGATGCCATCACGCCTGTTCTCCGTTATTTCCAGCCGCCTGTTGTGGGGCTTTTTGGGTATTACCGCGCTTTCCGCGCTGATCTGGATTGTGGGACCACAGCTGGTCCTGAAGGGAAACCACTGGCTTGAACCCGCCATTAATCGTCAGGTAGCGATCGGCTTCTGCTTTTTTCTGTGGATCATTTTCCAGCTGATCCCGCAGCTTTATCGCGCCTGGTTCAATAATAAACTGCTGACTAATCTGCAAACCGCTAACCTCGACGCGGCCGATCAGGCGATGACGGAAGAGCTGCTGAACACCCGTTTCAGCGAGGCGGCCCTGATGCTGAAGAAGACGCAGTTTACCAAACGTTCGCAGCATAAAAGGCAGAAGCAGGGGTGGTTCCAGCGCTTCAACGCCCAGTATCTCTACCAGCTACCGTGGTACATGATTGTGGGCGCGCCGGGCGCGGGCAAGACCACGGCGCTGGTGAATTCAGGGCTTGAATTCCCTCTCAGCGACACGCATGGCAAAACGGCCCTGCGCGGCGTGGGCGGCACCCGGCATTGCGACTGGTGGTTTACCAATGAAGCGGTGCTGCTGGATACCGCGGGGCGTTATACATTGCAGGAAAGCCAGCGCGCGCGCGATGCCAGCGAGTGGCAAACCTTTATCACTCTGCTCAAACGTTACCGCACCCGTCAGCCCGTCAACGGCGTTATTATGACCGTCAGCGTGGCCGATCTGCTGAGCGACTCTGCTGAGGCCCGTTTTAATCAGGCCACTTCTTTGCGCCAGCGCATGTCTGAGCTGCATCAGCAAACCGGGATCCATTTCCCGGTCTATGTCATGGTGACGAAAACAGACCTGCTGAAAGGCTTTATGAGTTACTTCGGTTCGCTGGATAAAGCGCAGCGCGATCGAATCTGGGGGTTCAGCTTCCCCTGGGAGAGTAACCGGCAGAGCGAATCGGCGATTAACGCGCTTTTTGACAGCCAGTTTCGCGAGCTGACGCTCAGGTTGCAGCAAGACCTGGCCAGCAATATGGCTAAAGAGAGCGATCTGACGCGGCGGGCCGACTGTTTCCTCTTCCCGCAGGAGTTTGCTTCTCTGCGTCCCTTACTGGCGGAATATCTGGATATTGTCTTCACGCCTGAAGGGGGCGAAATGCCCTGGACGGTACGCGGCGTCTTCTTTACCAGCGGCACGCAGGAAGGCCTGCCGTTTGACCGTATCATGGGCGAACTGACGCGCAAACTGCAGCTGCCGCTGGCTTCAGGCCCCTCAATCGCCAGCTGGGACTCGGTTAATCGCCACGCGCCGATCCCGGCTAACAAGGGGCAGAGCTATTTTATCCGCTCGCTGATGAGCGAGATGATATTTGCGGAAAGCGGCCTTGCCGGCAGTGACCGCTCCTGGGAGCACCGGAACCGGCTGCTTCACTGGGCGGGCTACGCCTCGCTGGGGCTGGCTCTGGTGATCGCCACCCTTCTCTGGTCCACCAGCTATTATAAAAACCAGCAGTATCTGCATCAGGTAGAGAGCCGGGTAGCCGCCGTTAACCAGCAGGCAAAACTGCTGACGGGCAATAACACCGGGGATATCCTGGATCTGCTACCCTTCTTAAACAGCCTGGTGGCGCTGCCGCAGAGCAGCCAGTTCTCTCTGGAAGCGCCACCGCTGAGTATGCGGGGCGGGCTTTATCGCGGCGATCAGATCAGCGATGCCGCCTGGGGATTCTATCAGAACGCACTAAAATCACTGTTACTGCCGCGCGTTGCGCAAAATATCACGCTGACTTTGAGAAATGACAAAGGGGAAGATAGCGAGTTCAGCCGCAACGCGTTACGCGCTTACCAGATGCTCTATCAGCCACGCAGCTATGACGGTGAGTTTTTGCGCGGCTGGGTGATGCAAAATCTGCAGCGCACGCTGCCAGCAAATGTGACTACCCGTCAGCTGCAGCAGCTGGACTGGCATCTGAGCCAGCTGCTGGACCGACAAATTCAGAGCTCTCCCTTTGTGCGGGACAATGTTCTGATGATGAGAAAATTAGCGGTTAATCTGGAAAATGCCGGGCGGCAGCCTGATAACACCCCGGCAATCATTGCTGCGCCGGTGCGGTTTGCATCAAACGTTCACTGAGCAAAAGGTCATTACAATGCCACAAAAAACAGTGCTCGGATGGTATGGAAAGCTGCCCGGTACCGGCGATTTTCTTCAGCGCCGCCTGCCGGAAAATATTGTGGCCAGCTGGTCAAACTGGTTTCAACTGGGGCTGACCCACTGGCATCACCAGCGAGACGGTGCGCTGTTCAGCCGGGCGCCCGTCTGGAATTTTGTTCTGCCCGCCACGCTGGGCGTGCAGCGGGTGCAGATTGGCTGCCTGCTTCCTTCGCGTGACAGGGTCGGCCGCGCCTGGCCACTGCTGGCGCTGCACAGCGTTGCCGTCCGCCAGTGGCATCCGGCACAGCTGGCGGTCTCGGGAGAGTGGTTTCAGCAATTAGGTGAGACGCTTCATCAGGCTGTCAGCCGCATCTTTACCCCGGAACAGCTCGCCGCCTCGCTGCTTGCGTTACCACCGCTCTCGGTTCCGGATACTGGCCGCTCGGACATTATGGATGTTATCGGTTATCAGGATCTGCCCTGCACGCTCGCCTGGCATGAGGTGGCGACGCGGTTCAATCCCAGCCAGTACACCAGCTACTGGTGGACAAATCAGAGTGATGGCTACCCTCTGGCCAGTCACAAACACAGCGGCAACCTCACCGCTCAGCTATTTTCACAATTATTCGATCCGGCTGCCGTCGCGCAACCGGGTCGACATGGACTCTATCCACCCATGTTTGAATAGAGTTATTTGGCCTCTGGCCCTGGCTTCAGGAAAAGCGCATGCGATTTACCATTGTTGAGAGCAGAACCGAGGCACCCGTCACCGCCTGTGACTTTGTGGCGCCTGGCGGCACCATTGGCCGCAGCGTGGATAACGATCTGATCCTGCCTGATGAAGAGCGGGCGATTTCCCGGTTACAGGCAGTGGTCCATGTGGCCAGCGGCGGAGAGTGCCGGCTCACCAGTCACGGTAGCGTGATTGCGGTAGTGCATAATCAGATGCCGTTGCCGCGTGGCAGCCAGATCGTGTTGCAGCATGGCGATCTGATCGGCATTGGCGACTACAAAATTCAGGTCAGCGATCCCACCCGCGTAAACGACCCGACGTTCAGCGATGTCGATCCGCTGGCTCTCTTCAGTGAGGATGCCTCGCTCTCTGCCGATCCGCTGGGAATGGAGCATGAAAATGCCACTCTGCATTTTCACCCGGCAGCAGAGATACAGACCCCTGAACAGTTAGCAGCCCGTACGGCACGGCAGAACGATGCCCGCCTGGGGATTGAGCCGCTGAGTCACGATACGCCCTATCCGGAAAGAGCGGACACAGAGTGTAATTCAGACCGTTTACTGGCAGCGCTGATGGAAGGGATGGGGCTTGAACAGGGTCCGGGAAAACCGCCGTTAACGGAAGATCAGCTTCGGGTCACCGGCAGAATGCTCAGCCTCTTTTCTCAGGGAACCGTTGCACTGCTCTCCTCCCGCTCGATTCTGAAGCGAGGTGTAAAGGCAGAGATGACGATGATTCTGAACGAAGCGAACAACCCGTTCAAGATCCTGCCCTCGGGAAAAACAGTATTGATGCAGATCTACCAGAGCCAGATGCCTGGTTTTATGCCGCCAGAGCAGGCGGTGCGCGACGCGCTGGTTGATCTGCAGGCGCATCAGCTGGGGATGATTGCCGGCATCCGGGCGATTATCGCCGCCATGCTGCAGTCGTTTAACCCGCAACGCCTGGAGGATAACGCCCGACGCGATGGCGTGGTGCCCAAATTTGG
This sequence comes from Erwinia pyri, assembly GCF_030758455.1. Classification (NCBI taxonomy): domain Bacteria; kingdom Pseudomonadati; phylum Pseudomonadota; class Gammaproteobacteria; order Enterobacterales; family Erwiniaceae; genus Erwinia; species Erwinia pyri. The sequence continues at coordinate 1,912,857 of NZ_CP132353.1, read as the reverse complement.
CCTGCCCGGCAGCAAAAAAGCGGCGATGTGGGACGCATTTTTACGGCATTATCAGAATACCTCGGGCGAAATAGAAGACGATTTCCATACCCTGTTTGGCGATGCCTTCCTGCAGGCCTATGACATGGAAGTTAACCAATACAAAGATTCACAAAACCGACCGGACGATGAATGAATATTAACTTCGCTTCAACGTCAGAAATTGGCGCAAGAGAGAGCAATCAGGATGAAACGGGGGCGCTGGCTGGCGCACACTCCGCCTGCTTTTTGGTCTGTGATGGGGTTGCCGGAACGCCCGGCGGCGAAACGGCGGCAAAGCTGGCCAGAGACGCATTGCTGGCTGAGCTGCAGGAAGATCGGGTCATTAATCCCGATGAGACCCGGGAATGGGTGATGAATGCGGACCAGGCGATCCGTAAGGCGCAGAGGAATAATCTGAATTTTCAACGGATGAGCACCACGTTGGCGGCGCTGTTTATTGACCGCGTTGAACAGCGCTCATGGTGGGCCCACGCTGGCGACAGCCGCGTTTATCACTTCCGCAGAGGGTTCATTCATGCAGTGACCCGGGATCACAGTCTCGCTCAGCAGATGAAGGAAGCGGGTGTTGATAATTCCGGTATTAACAGTAATTTACTCTATAATGCGCTCGGCGCGGATGGCGCACTGCCGGTCAGCTACAGTGAGGTGCTGCCGCTTGAAGATGGCGACGCTTTTTTGGTCTGCACGGATGGCTTCTGGTGCAGCCTGACGCCGCAGGAGATGGAGCAGGCTTTGCGCATGGTCAACTCCCCGGAAGAGTGGCTGGCGCTGATGCAAAAAGCGATTAATCGCAGTGAGAAAAAAGACAATCTGAGTGCTGTGGCGGTCTGGGTAGGCTCGCCACAGGAAACCACCCTTTTACAATCTATGGCGGATTCCGCTCGTTTTTTACCGCCGCGCGATTAACACCAAGGAACGCTATGAAATACTGGTTGCCAGTGACTGCCACTCTGTTGATAGCAACTGCCGTACAGGCTGAAGATTACCGTGTCGTTTACTCCCCCAGCCTGGCGCTGGAGGTGTTTATTGATAACGTTGAGAGCAATGCTCCGCAGGCCTGGTGCCAGGAAAATATTCATTTACGTATCGTCTCCGGAAAAACCAAAGAGTCCAGCATTCTGACCACCTTCCTGCCCCGCGTCGGCAACCTGTTGCAGAACCAGTGTGGCAAGCTGGTGGAGCTGCCCTGGCAGATGACTAACGACAGCGGCTCGGTGCTGGCTACCGGCACCGCGGCGAAAGAGCAAAGCTGGCGGCCGATTGTGATTGCGGATGCAACAGCCGCCGCCACCGCCAGCAACGCAGCTCCACTGGATCTTTCCCAGCCTGCTAACAGCGCTCCGCTGCAGCACTTTGACCTGCCTGCCGGTTGCCATTTCCGTACCTGGTGGGATGAGAACGGTCAGTCGCTGTTTATTCCTGATGGCAAGACGCTGCGCTGCTCCACGGAAGGCTGGCTGGAGGGCAGCAGTGAACTGACGCTCTCCAGCAACGGCAAATCCGTGCCGGTGCCGGTGCAGTTCTATGAAGGCTATCCGCTGAAAAATGTTCATCCTGCGGCGGGGGTGCTCGATATCGTCGCCGCCAATAACCAGCGACTGGTGGCGGCTAAAGAAGATGCGCCTGACAGCTGGCTGCTGCTGCCCTTTAATTCAACCCTGCACGTCTGGTCATTTGACGGCGTGCTGCTGGTGAAAATGGATAAAGCGCAGGCTGCCGACCCTGAAGCTCTGAAAACCCGGGTAGATGCCTTGCGCAAAGCCTGGGCTGCGGTAGTCAATCCGCAAACAAAAATTACCGTGCTGCTGGTGGATGACCTGCATGCCGATCTGGCCGATCCGGCTATTGGCGCCTGGCGCACCGTTAACTAACTGCGGATGGATACTATGTCGGCAAGCGATAATACGAAAAATGTGCCCAATGCCCTTCCGGCTGGACACCGTTTCAATGAGTTTGAGATCAAGGAAGTGATTGGCGGCGGCGGCTTCGGGATCGTATATCGGGCCTGGGATCATCTGCTTGAGCGTACTATTGCGATCAAAGAGTATCTTCCCATCTCTCTGGCTACCCGCGAGGATGATCTCACCATCGTGCTGCGTGGAGAGCGCTATCAGAAGCTGTTTAACGCCGGCCTGAACAGCTTTATTCAGGAAGCCCGTCTGCTGGCCCGCTTCAATCATCCCGGTTTGCTGCACGTGCTGCGCTTCTGGGAGGAGAACGGCACCGCCTATATGGGAACGCTTTACTACAGCGGCATGACGCTGAAAGAGTGGCAGCAGGGCAGCCCGGAGAGCATCACCGATGAGTGGATCCGTCAGCTGCTGCCGCCGCTGTTTGGTGCAATAGATACTATCCATCACGGCGGCTACCTGCATCGCGATATCTCGCTCGATAATATTCAGATTCAGGAGAGCCAGCTCCCTGTGCTGCTCGACTTTGGTTCAGCGCGAAAAGAGATTGGCAACCTCTCTGATGAAACGGAGATCATGCTCAAGCCCGGTTACGCCCCTATCGAGCAGTACAGCGAAGACAGCGATAACGAACAGGGCCCCTGGACCGATATCTATGCTCTTGGTGCCGTACTGCATACGCTGGTAACCGGCAATCCTCCGCCGGTCAGCGTGGTGCGTTGCATTGAGGATCGTTATCAGCCTCTTACTCAGCTACGGCCGGAAGGGTTTTCACTGCCGCTGCTGAATGCCATTGACCGCTCGCTGGCGATGAAGCCCCAGGATCGTCCGCAGTCCATTGACGAACTGGCTGCCCTGATTGAGCTGCCGGTGAGTACGGTAGAAGAGCTGGTGACCACCGTGACCCGTATCTCTGAACCTTCACCAGAGCCGGTAGCGGAAACAGAAGCGCCACAGGAGCAGCAGGTGGTCGTGGCAGTGAATCCCGCAGCGGGTGCGGCTGAGATGGTCAGCCCGCAGGTGGCGCGTAAACTGTCAAAACCGCTGATGTTATTAAGCGCGCTTGCCGTGATAGCGGTGGTGGCGCTGGTTATCGTGCTTAACCGCAGCGGTAAGAATGAAGTTGAACAACCTGCCGTAGCCGGCGGCGGAGAATCAGCGGCGCCCGTCGCCAGCACAGCGCCTGCCACGCCGCCTGCCAGTGCACCAATGATGGCCACGGTATACCTCAAGCTCACCGCTGGCGAAACCGTATTGCTGAACGGCACGCCGATGGAAGTCAAACCGAACAACAGCGGTTACGCCTCACTGAACCTGGCGGCAGGAAGCTATAAAATCGAAGTGCATTCAGGGACGGCTGTACACAGTCAGCAGTTAGAGATCAATAAGGGAGGCACCTGGCTTATCAATCCCGGATTATAGCGGTGGGTTACCCCACCAGATGATTATGACACTGCTGAAGGTCGCGAACGCGCTGCACCAGGTCGGTAAGGCAATCATCATATAACCCCCGCTTCTTCAGCTCCTGTTCAAGCGAGAAGAGATACTGTGCGTTGGTTCCCAGCGGCCCACTCGCCTGGGCGATTAAAGGCGCAATCGTTTTTGGACAGGAGTCAGATTCGTAGAGCGGATGGCGGGGATCCATAACGAACGCCATCGCCGTCACTCTGCGACCATCTGCCAGCTTCAGCTCGCACCAGGTAGGCAGGTAGCAGCCGGTCACCATCTCCCGCTTCCAGAGCAGCTCCAGCTCCTCGTGCAGCTTCTCTTCCGGCAGCCTGAAGGCAAGCCCGGTGGTCTCTCCGCCCTCTTTCAGAGCCAGCATTCGCCCCGGCTGATTCGCTGTTCCCCGTCCGGCAGTCAGCCGCAGGCAAAATGCCCGATGCCAGCCTGCCAGCGTACCTTCCGCCACTTCGTCCGATTCAAAGATCGGGTTCCACATCAGCGATCCGTAGCCAAAAATCCACACCGGACTGTGATCGGGCCGACAGGCCAGCGTCGCCGCCAGGGAAGCGGCCCGTTGCTCACAGGTCCATAACAACGAGTCCTCAATAGCACCAAAAGCCGTCTTGCAATCCGCTTTTAATAAGAATTCTCTCGTTAACACAGACCCTCCTCCTGCCACTGCTTACTCCCTGCCCACGGTCACTTTACGTCCCTGAAATGGAATAATTAAAAAACTCATTGTTTCAATGCTAACAATGACCCTATGCCATTCGTCCCGCGCAATCAAGTTTGATACGCGTCACAAAAGAAAAAATTTCACTTAATTCATCATCGGCATATTAGGGGAAAACTTCAGGTACTGAAGCCAGAATTAGCCAATAAAAACCACCCTCTTTCCTGGGACAGAAGCGAAACGGCGTACAATGCGAGGGGAGTTAATTCACCGGCAGAGGAAGAGCGGAGCGGGAACCTCAGTTTACGGGCGGCCGCAGCCGCCCTTCTGGCCTAATGCTTTTTATGCCATTTGTCATCATCGCCTTTCTCGTAGCTATGCTTCACCGCAGCCCAGGCCACTTTATGGGCAACCTCCTCGCGGGAGTCGTCGCCCTGGCGATCTTTTTTCTCTTTATACTCATCCCAGGCGCTGTTAAACGCCTCTTTATAGATATCCTGCGCGTGGGCTGGCAGCACATTTTTTACGCTGTCTGGCAGCTCGGTACGGGATTGATAAGGCATCTGCTTTCTCCTTTCTGAAGACACCCTGTAAGCCTGGCCTGGAACCACAATTTTTTCCAACTGGCGGTTTAGTAAGCCTCATTATAAAAAAGTCTGTTACTTATTTTTTCCCTACACAAAAACAGCATTTAATCCACGTAAACAGCATATTATATTGAGGTTATTTTATTTTATTTACTTATAAAACATAAAGATAGAAATGATAATATTCACTTATATCAATCTGAAATAGTTAACATGCCCAACCTGTAAATTTACGTAAATATTACAGGCATAAAGGCGCTATGCCGTTACACTCTTCACTGTTTGTAATATAACCACTTAGGTTCACTGCTACTCTTTATGCCTGCAGGCATCACCTGATTTCAGGCAGACGACAGATAAAAAGGAAATTCGGCCTATGAGTGCACATGAAGGCGTGAAGACGCGCCACAAAGAAACCTCTCTTCTCCTTCCCCTCATCGCGCTGGTTATTTTGTGGTTCTGGGGCACCGCAGGCACCCTCTCTGTTGTTATAGCTATCAACCTGCTGGCGCTGATTGCCATACTCAGCAGCGCATTCAGCGTGGTGCGCCATGCCGATGTGCTTGCTCATCGTCTGGGTGAACCCTATGGCTCGCTGATCCTCAGCCTGTCGGTGGTTATCCTTGAGGTCAGCCTGATCTCTGCCTTAATGGCAACGGGCGACGCGGCCCCCGCGCTGATGCGCGATACGCTCTATTCAATCATTATGATTGTCACCTGTGGGCTGGTAGGCGCTGCGCTGCTGCTGGGCGGACGCAAATTTGCCACCCAGTATGTCAATCTGGGGGGCCTTAAACAGTATCTGATCGCCATTTTCCCGCTGGGGATCCTGGTGCTGGTGTTCCCCAATGCCCTGCCCGGCGGCAATTTCTCCGTGGGCCAGGCCCTGCTGATCTCCGCTATTTCAGCCGCCATGTATGGCGTTTTCCTGCTGATCCAGACCAAAACGCACCAGAGCCTGTTTGTCTATGAGCATGAAGATGAGGGGGATGATGACGATCCGCATCACGGCAAGCCCTCTGCCCACTCCAACGTCTGGCACTCACTCTGGCTGATTGTTCATCTTGTTGCGGTAATTGCCGTGACCAAAATGAACGCCACGCCGCTGGAGTCGCTGCTTACCGAGCTTAACGCGCCGGAGCAGTTCACCGGTTTCCTGGTGGCGCTGCTGATCCTTTCACCTGAAGGACTAGGCGCAATCAAAGCGGTGCTGGCAAACCAGGTGCAGCGCGCCATGAATCTCTTCTTCGGCTCCGTGCTGGCGACCATTTCGCTTACCGTCCCGGCGGTGACCATCATTGCAACCCTGACCGGCCAGCAGCTGATATTTGGCCTGGAGCCGCCGCAGATGGTGATGATGATTGCTGCGCTGCTGCTTTGTCAGATCTCCTTCTCTACCGGCAGAACCAACGTGCTGAACGGGGCGGCGCATCTGGCGCTGTTTGTGGGCTATCTGATGACCATAATGCTGTAGCGTTCAGCGCCAGCATGGCCGCTGAACGTAAGGCATAAAAAAACGGGGCGAACAGTGTTCGCCCCGTTTTCACAGACAAAATGAAGAGAAATTATTCGGCGACGTAAACCAGCGTGTGGCCCGCCCCTTGCAGCGTCAGGGTATTCTGTTCAAGCTTCAGCTTTGCGCCCGCGTTCAGCATCTGGCTCAGGGTCATTTCCCACTGATTCAGTTTTTGGTCGCTGCACATCATACGCGTTGAAGCCATCTGCGGCACGCTGAGCACGCCTTTCTCCAGCGTCCCCTGACCAAAGAAACGGTTGCACATCACGCCAGTGACGTGCATCTCCTTGCTGAAATTGATGCCGGGCTTCATGCCCTGCGGCGCCGTGATGGCCTGGCCATCAACAGAACTGAGCTGGAAGCTGCGGGCAAGCTCCTTTTCATTCGGCTGAGATGTAGCACAGCCTGCCAGCAGCATCGCGCCCATCAGAATCAGGGTTCTGTTTTTCATCATCCACTCCATGTCGCAAAAATTCCCTGTAAGGATATCAGTTGCTGGTATCGAGTTCCGGGAAGTTCTTCACCAGATCGTCAATTGCTTTGATCTGTGCCAGGAACGGCTCGAGTTTGTCCAGCGGCAGCGCGGAAGGACCGTCGCATTTAGCATTTGCCGGGTCCGGATGCGCTTCGATAAACAGCCCCGCCAGACCCACAGCCATACCGGCGCGAGCCAGTTCGGTCACCTGACCACGGCGTCCGCTGGAGGCGGAGCCGAACGGGTCGCGGCACTGCAGCGCATGGGTAACGTCGAAAATTACCGGGCTGCCGTTGGAAACCTGCTTCATGACGTTAAAGCCCAGCATGTCGACCACCAGGTTGTCATAACCGAAGTTGGCGCCACGATCGCACAGGATCACTTTTTCGTTACCGCCTTCGGCAAATTTCTCAACGATGTTGCCCATCTGGCCCGGGCTGACGAACTGAGGCTTCTTGACGTTGATCACCGCACCGGTTTTCGCCATCGCTTCCACCAGGTCAGTCTGACGGGCAAGAAAGGCCGGGAGCTGGATCACATCAACCACGTCGGCCACGGTCTGCGCCTGGCTTGCTTCGTGCACGTCGGTGATGATTTTTACGCCGAACGCCGCTTTAATGTCCTGGAACATACGCATTCCCTCTTCCAGGCCCGGGCCACGGTAAGAGCGAATCGAGGAGCGGTTGGCTTTGTCAAAAGAGGCTTTAAAGACGTAAGGGATACCCAGCTTCTGCGTAACGGTAACGTAATGCTCACAGATGCGCATCGCCAGGTCGCGTGATTCCAGCACGTTCATGCCGCCAAACAGCACGAAGGGCAGATCGTTTGCGACGTTGATATCGCCAATGCTAACCACTTTTTGTTTCATCTTTTCGCCTTATTCATTAAGGGGATATAAAAAGCACTCTGTTTCCGCAGGGGGCCTTTCGCCTGCCCTGCCGAATGCTACAGCGTATAAATTAGTGCAGCGTAAACTGTTTTTGTTCGATGGAGTGGATCTGCAGCTTGATCATTTCGCTGACCGGATCTTCCGGGCACTGCTCAACAAAATAGGTCAGATCGCTGAGCGCCACATGTTCACAATCCAGCTGAGCGAAAATCAGTCCGCGGTCGCGTATCTCATAGGGATCTTCCGGATCCATCTGCACCAGCACCTGGCTGACCTGCAACGCCAGCTCCATCTGCTTCTCTTCCATCAGCGCTGACTTCAGCGTATCGAGCATTTTGTTCAGCACCAGCTGCGGCTCCGCTTCCTGCAGATCGTCATCATACAGCTCCGCTACCGGCCCGATGTTGCCCTTCAGCCACACTTCCAGCGTGTGTTCATCCAGCGTGTCGCCATTGAACGGATTGATAAGCCACATATCTTCGTCAATCCAGTCCGCGCGCAGGATCAGCTGGGTAGGAAAGATAACGGGCATCAGCGGAAGGGAAAGTTGTTCGGCAATATGCAGGAACAGGATACCCAGCGAAACAGCCGTGCCCTGACGGGTTCTGAGCACGTTATCGAGCCACAGCGTGTCTGAAAGGCGATAAACGCCGCTTGCACCGCCAAAGCCCCATTTTTTCCAGAACAGCTCGATCAATTTTTCAAGCTGCGTTTCCTGCTGCAACTGCTGTGGAATGGCTGAGCGGGCCTCTTCTACCAGCACCGCTAACTGCTTTTTCACGTCTTCAGCAGGAAAATCGGGGCGGATAGCCTGGGTAGCGGCTATCACTGCCTCGCACAGCGGCAACGCTGTGAGATCAACATTTGCTATCGACGTCATAAACTCCCCAACAATGGCATTTTCGATGTGGCCAGTTGACAGATAAGCACCAGGGCGACCACCGCCACGATAAATGCTATCCAGCGCACTTTTTGTGCGCGTGGCCTGCGCCCGAGCGCAATCGCCCCGAGCACAATATAGATAATAACGCCAAAAAGCTTCTCAGTCAGCCAGGCACCTTGCGGGCTGAATGGATAAAAGTGGGTTATCGTAACCAGCAGGATACCGGAAACCAGCAGCAGTGTGTCATTGAGGTGCGGCAAAATTCGTACCCACCGCTGTTGCAGCATCAATGACCCGGTCTGTAGCCAGTAAAATCGGATCAGGAACAGCACTGCCGTTACTGCAACAGTGATGAGATGAAGGGTTTTAATGGAACTGTACCACTCGGCCATGCTCTTTTCCTTGTTTACGGTTTCTGCGCCAGCGTCACGCGATCGTTGCCGCCATAATCCTGACAGGTTTCAATCGCGGTAAACTTGTTTTCGCGCAGGATCGTCCGTACCTGTTCAGCCTGTTGCCAGCCATGTTCAAACAGTAGCCAGCCGCCGGGGAGCAGATGCTCTCCGGCATTTTCCGCAATCCATTTGAGATCCGCCAGGCCATTATCGCTCGCCACCAGCGCACTCTCTGGTTCAAACCGCACATCGCCCTGCCGGAGATGGTGGTCAGCCTGGTCGATATAGGGGGGATTGCTGACAATCAGGGAGAACTGCTCGCCTGCTACGGCGCTGAACCAGTTACTGAGGCGAAACTGCGCGTTGCTGATTGCCAGCCGTCGCGCATTGCTCTCTGCCAGCGTTACCGCTGCGGCAATCCTGTCCACGCCCGTTACCCGGCACTCTGGCCGCTCGCTGGCAAGCGCTAACGCAATGGCGCCGGTGCCGGTGCCAAGATCGAGGATCTCCACGGCGTGCGGCGGAAGATGGGCCAGCGCCTGTTCAACCAGCAGTTCAGTATCGGGACGGGGGATCAGCGTGTCGGGCGAAACGCTGAGGGATAATGACCAGAACTCGCGTTCACCGGTCAGATAAGCTATCGGCTCGCCGTCAGCCCGGCGAGCCAGCAGCTCAGCCAGGCGGCTGAGCTGTTCAGGGGTAAGCTCGCTCTCGTCAAAGGCGATGATCCAGCTGCGGGAGCGGCCGGTGACATAACTCAGCAGGATTTCGGCATCCCGTTTCGGGCTTTCGCTTGCGGACAGTTGGGCAATGGCCGCCCGCAGCCACTGGCGAACAATCATTATTCCTGACCAGAGAGCGCGGCCAGCTGATCCGCCTGATATTCCTGCACAATAGGCTCAATCAGCATATCCAGCTTGCCCTGCATCGCTTCGTCCAGACGGTACAGCGTCAGGTTGATGCGGTGATCGGTAATCCGGCCCTGCGGATAGTTGTAGGTACGGTTGCGGTCAGAACGGTCGCCCGTTCCCAGCAGGTTACGCCTGGTGGAGGCCTCTTCCTGATGCTGCCTGGCCGTTTCCGCAGCACGGATACGCGCGCCAAGCACGGCTAACGCCTTCGCTTTGTTTTTATGCTGCGAGCGCTCATCCTGGCACTCCACCACAATACCGGTCGGCAGGTGGGTAATACGGATTGCCGAGTCGGTGGTGTTAACGTGCTGACCGCCCGCTCCCGATGAGCGGAAGGTATCAATTTTCAGATCGCCCGCGTTAATTTCCGGCATCTCTGCTTCAGGCAGCTCCGGCATCACGGCGACGGTGCAGGCGGAAGTGTGGATCCGGCCCTGAGATTCGGTTTCCGGCACGCGCTGCACGCGATGACCGCCCGACTCAAACTTCAGGCGACCGTAGGCGCCCTCACCGATCACTTTGGCGATCACCTCTTTATAGCCGCCATGTTCGCCTTCGTTAGCGCTCATGATCTCCACTTTCCAGCGGCGCATTTCCGCGTAGCGGCTGTACATACGGAACAGGTCGCCGGCAAAAATTGCCGCTTCATCTCCGCCGGTTCCGGCACGCACTTCCAGATAACAGTTACGTTCATCATCCGGATCTTTTGGCAGCAGCAGAACCTGCAACTCCTGCTCCAGCGCTTCACTGGCGGCACGAGCCTCTTTCAGCTCCTCCTGCGCCATATCGCGCATTTCCGGGTCATCCAGCATCTCTTCCGCAGCGGCAATATCTTCCTGATTTTGCTGCCATTTACCAAAGCACTGGCTGACGTCGGTGAGCTGAGCATATTCACGGGAGAGCGCGCGGAAACGATCCTGATCGGCAATGACGCCAGCATCACCCAGCATCGCCTCAACTTCTTCATGGCGTTCCTGCAAGGCTTCCAGTTTGGCGACAATAGAAGGCTTCATTGGTTTTGTTTTACCTTGTAATCATGTGGCGAAACGCTAATCCAGCCCAAGGCTGTCGCGTAAAATCTGCAGGCGTTCGTCATCCCCGTCACGGGCAGCCTGCTGAAGAGATTTGGTTGGCGCGTGGATCAGCCGGTTGGTGAGTTTATGGGCGAGGTCGCGCATCACTTCCAGCGGATCGGCGCCCTGCTGCAGAGCCAGAGCGGCGCGCGCTTCCAGTTCTGCACGAACCTGTTCAGCCTGAGAGCGGTAGTCGCGAATGGTATCGACCGCGCTTTGCGCACGGAGCCAGGACATAAATTCGCCGCTTTCCTGCAGGACGATGGTTTCAGCCTGAACAGCGGCGGCTTTACGCTGCGCCATATTGCTTTCGATAATGGCCTGCAGGTCATCCACGCTGTAGAGATAGGCGTTGGCGAGCTTGCCTACTTCCGGCTCTACATCGCGCGGAACGGCGATATCCACCAGTAGCATCGGCTGGTTACGGCGCTTTTTCAGCGCGCGCTCCATCATCCCCTTGCCGATAATCGGCAGCGGGCTGGCGGTGGAGCTGATGATGATGTCAGCCTCAGCCAGACGGGCGTCGATATCCGCCAGGCCAATCACTTCCGCCCCCACTTCATCAGCCAGCGTCTGGGCGCGTTCACGGGTACGGTTAGCGATAATCAATTTTTTGACGCTGTGCTCGCGCAGGTGCCGCGCAGCCAGCTCGATAGTTTCCCCGGCGCCCACCAGCAGTACGGTGACATCCGCCAGAGATTCAAAGATTTGCCGTGCCAGCGTACAGGCCGCAAAGGCCACGGAAACGGCGCTGGCGCCGATCTCCGTTTCTGTTCGGACGCGCTTGGCTACAGAGAAAGATTTCTGGAACATCCGCTCCAGTTCGCTGGCGATGGGCTGCCCGCGGTGGGAATCCGCAAAGGCTTTCTTCACCTGCCCCAGGATCTGCGGCTCCCCTAACACCAGTGAGTCCAGCCCGCTTGCCACGCGCATCAGGTGGCTTACCGCTTCATTATCATGGTGCCAGTAGAGGCTTTTACGCACCTCTTCGGCACTCAGATGATGATAATCACACAGCCACTTCACCAGCTCTTCCTGCAGGTTCTCCTGCTGCTCCACGCTGAGATAGAGCTCGGTTCGGTTACACGTAGACAACACGACGCCGCCCTGGACCAGCGGCTGGGCCAGCAGGCTGCTCAGGGCCTGATCCAGCGTATCTGGCGAGAACGTCACGCGTTCACGCAGTGCCACTGGTGCTGTTTTGTGATTAATTCCGAGTGCAAGCAGGGTCATGGTGATTAGGTAGGGGTTATCCCACTGTTGATAGGGTTTTGTGAGGCGCATTCTACAAGATGCGCGAGATCAAGAAAAGCCATCGTTCACCGTTCGCTGTAACAAGATATAGCTATTAAGCATCAAATAAGACAAATTGAGCATTGACGCCGCCGGTTTGGCTGGTTAGCTTGAACGGTTACTTTGGGCAAGAAAGCCCTTTCGGAGTCTGAGGAGTTGACCCCTAATGTTTATGCAGAATCGCCGCCTGATGCGGCTTCTCCCGCTTGCCGGCCTGCTGCTGACCGCCTGCAGCATCAATAAACCCCAGGGTCCCGGGCAGAGCGTGACCTCCCCTCAATGGCAGCAGCACCAGCAGGCTGTCGAAAAAATCACTCAGTATCAAACCCGCGGCGCTTTTGCCTATCTTTCCGATAGCCAGAAAGTCTATGCACGTTTTAACTGGCAGCAGACCGCGCCGGATCGCTACCGGCTGATCCTGACTAATCCGCTGGGCAGCACTGAGCTGCAGCTGGACGCGCAGGGCAGCGTAGTGCAGTTAGTGGACAATAAAGGCAAGCGCTATACCAGCAACGATGCAGAGAAAATGATTTCGCAGCTCACCGGCATGGATATTCCGCTGAACAGCCTGCGCCAGTGGATGGTAGGCCTGCCGGGCGACTCTACGGATTACGCGCTGGACGATCAATACCGCTTGCGTTCGGTTAACTACAGCCGTGACGGCCAGCAGTGGCAGGTGACCTATCAGGGTTACGACAGCAAACAGAACCCCACGCTGCCTTCCAATCTGGAACTGAAACAGGGCAACCAGCGCATCAAACTGAAAATGGACAGCTGGATCGTTAAATGAGTGAAGGTAAGACCCTGACCGCCGTAAGCAGCCGCCTGGCCTGGCCTGCGCCTGCGAAACTCAATTTATTTCTCTATATCACCGGCCGTCGTTCTGACGGCTACCACAATTTGCAGACGCTGTTTCAGTTTGTTGATTATGGCGATACGCTGACCATTGAAACCAACGCCAGCGGTAAAATCAGCCTGCTGACGCCGGTTGAGGGTGTGCCTGAAGAAGAAAATTTAATTGTTCGCGCGGCAAAACTCCTGCACCAGCATGCTCAGGCTCGCGGCACGCTGCCCGACAATGCTGGTGCAGCCCTGGCTATCGACAAGCGTTTACCCATGGGCGGCGGATTGGGCGGCGGCTCGTCAGATGCCGCCACCGTGCTGGTTGCCCTTAACCACCAGTGGCAAACGGGCTTCTCGCTGCACGAACTGGCCGCATGGGGACTGGCGCTGGGCGCGGATGTGCCGGTGTTCGTCGAAGGCTTCGCCGCCTTCGCGCAGGGGGTGGGTGAAAAATTGACTCCGGTGTCGCCGGAAGAAAAATGGTATCTTGTTGTCCACCCCGGCGTTAACATTTCCACGCCGGCTGTATTCAACGATCCTGAGCTGATTCGGCACACGCCAGCTCGTGAAATCAGTGAGTTATTACGCACTGAATTCCGCAATGATTGTGAGCCAGTAGTAAGAAAACGTTTTCGCGAGGTTGAACAGCTTGTTTCCTGGCTGCTAGAATACGCGCCGTCGCGCCTGACCGGGACCGGCGCTTGTGTGTTTGCTGAATTCGACACCGAGTCTGCTGCCCGTCAGGTGTTTGAGCTGGTTCCGAAAGAGTGGCAGCGCTTTGTTGCGCGAGGCGTTAACGTTTCGCCGCTGCACCGCCGCCTTTCAGAGCTATCAGAGTGACCGTGACAGCATCGCCCCGTTCCTGATGCTGCACGTAGATGACTATACCCGTATGAAACCGTCGTTACGGTATTCCGCCCAGTGCCGCTAACGATGATGTTCATTCTCTGGACGCAAAGCCTGAGGTTCTTCTCGTGCCTGATATGAAGCTTTTTGCTGGTAACGCCACACCCGAACTAGCACAACGTATTGCCAACCGCCTTTACACCAGCCTGGGCGATGCCGCCGTCGGCCGTTTTAGTGATGGCGAAGTAAGCGTACAAATTAATGAAAATGTACGCGGTGGTGATATTTTCATCATCCAGTCCACCTGTGCCCCTACCAATGACAACCTGATGGAACTGGTTGTGATGGTAGATGCCCTGCGCCGTGCATCCGCTGGCCGTATTACTGCCGTCATCCCCTATTTTGGCTACGCCCGTCAGGATCGTCGTGTACGTTCCGCTCGTGTACCTATTACGGCCAAAGTGGTTGCTGACTTCCTCTCCAGCGTAGGTGTCGATCGCGTACTGACTGTGGATCTGCATGCTGAACAGATTCAGGGCTTCTTTGACGTCCCGGTTGATAACGTATTTGGTAGCCCGATCCTGCTGGAAGATATGCTGCAGATTGGTTTAGAGAACCCGATTGTGGTCTCTCCGGACATCGGTGGCGTGGTTCGTGCCCGCGCTATCGCTAAGCTGTTGAACGACACCGATATGGCGATCATCGATAAACGCCGCCCACGTGCTAACGTTTCTCAGGTGATGCATATCATCGGTGACGTCGCTGGTCGTGACTGCGTGCTGGTGGATGACATGATCGACACCGGTGGCACCCTGTGCAAAGCCGCTGAGGCCCTGAAGGAGCGTGGCGCTAAGCGTGTATTCGCTTACGCTACTCACCCGATTTTCTCCGGTAATGCCGTAGAAAACCTGCGTCATTCCGTAATCGACGAAGTGGTGGTTTGCGACACCATTCCGCTGCCGGAAGAGATCAAAGCCCTGCCAAACGTCCGTACGTTAACGCTGTCAGGCATGCTGGCTGAAGCGATTCGTCGTATCAGCAACGAAGAGTCTATCTCTGCAATGTTCGAGCATTGATAGCCAGAGGGGGACGGGTTCGCCCGTCCCGCTTTTAGCTTTACGGGTATCCATTCTGTCACGGGTCATTAACCTTTTTTAAATTCCACGCCGCTTATTTTTCCTCTTTGTTATTGCCGCATTTGCCTTAATTATCACCAGCCGTAATTATTTTTCGCAAAGCGCCCTGCCAGCTCTTTTGGCTTGTAATCATTAGTGATATTTTGCCTGAACCGCCCCGCCAGGAATCTTCTTACTATGACGCTCGACGTCTATACCCTCTTCGTTTGCGAGCTCTATGTGCTGTTCTTCCTCTGCATCATTATGGTGTTTGCCTGGAAAGGGTCGCAGTACAGTCGTGTGTTAGGCTTTCAGTGCCTGTCGCTGAGCGTCACTATCGTCGCCGTATTTTTGAGCAGCCTGCGCAGCGAGGGGCACCTATTCCTGCCCGTAGCCGTTGGGAATCTGCTGGTGATGCTGGCCTACAGTCTGCTGGTCATGGCCTTCCGCGCTTTTCGGGGCGCCTCCTGCGGATGGCTCTGGACGCTGGGCCCGCTGATCTGGGTTCTGCTTTGCCTCTCTCCGGCGTTTTATCACTCCATGCCGCGCCGTATCCTGGCCGTCTGCGTGTTCTGCGTGATTTATACCGGCTGGATGATCGTGGAGCTGCACCGTTCACGGGCCACCCTTCCCGTCACCTACTGGCCTGCGCAATTACTGCTCTGGATCCATCTGCTGTTTCATGTTGTCAGAGGCGTGATGGATGGCGGCGTTGCCAGCCCGCTGCATGGTGCGATTGGCGGCTCCACCTTCTCGGTTTACGTGATTATGGAGTCCATCCTGATGGTGATTGGGCTGACCTTTGCCATGCTGGCGATGGTAAATGAGCGGACGCAGATCCAGTATAAAAATGCTTCCCTGCTCGATCCTCTCACCGGCATCTGGAACCGCAGGGCGCTGTTTGAACAGGGCGAAGCGATGGGACGTCAGTGTGACAAAACATCGCAGCCGCTGACCATCATGCTGTTCGACCTCGACTATTTCAAAAGCATCAATGACCGGTTCGGTCACAATCAGGGCGACCGGGTATTAATTGATTTTTGTACCCGGGTAGAGCAACTGATGCCCGCCAGAAGCGTTTTTGCCCGACTGGGCGGGGAAGAATTTGCCGCCATTGTCATGTTAAGCGAAGAGGATGGTGTGCGCTGTGCGGAGAAAATCCGCCATGCAGTTGCAAGCTCCCAGCCTGAAGGAGTGCATTATACCGTGAGCATTGGCGTAGCGAGCTGTAATGAGAGCGATCGCTCAGTGGCGCCGCTGATGGTGGCTGCGGATGAAGCTCTCTATCAGGCTAAAGCTCTGGGACGGAACCGGGTGATACGTTTTCAGCCTGACGAGCCGGAGAGCGCTAAAGTACTGAGCGCAACCGGCGCCTGAGCAGATATTTTACCCCAGGCGCTCAAAGCAAAACGCCTCTTATCAAAGAGGCGTTGGTCGGAGGCGTTAAGGTTAGTGGTGGCCGTGCCCGTTCGATCTTCTGCAGCGCTCGTCGCCATAATGACGAACCCAGTAGTAGCGGTCGCACACTTTCTCGCGCCCGCTTATGCGCGCGCCCACCAGCCATAACAGCGCACCAATAAAGATGCTGAAAATAGCACCCTGCACCATAAACTGCGGTAAGTGGAGCTGAGGAAGCTGATTCAGTACGGAATAACCTACTCCCACCACCATTACCACCAGCCCCAGCACCATCAGTGCGTTACCGGTCAGATTGGCATGTTTACGTTTCATTCTTCCTCTCCCGTTCCCAGCCTTGTTCAGATGTCATAAGTTTATGCAATAGCTGAACGGCGCGGTGCGGGTCAGATCACATTTGCTGCACAAAGTTTGACAAAACTTTACGCGTAAGCGCCTGCTTTTTAATAGAATTCATATTATCACCTTAATCAACTATTGCTTTTCAGACACATTATCACGCGCAATTTTGAGTTCTTCGCCGCAGCCAGGTACACTAGCGCCTGATCCCTCGCACTTCCTCAGGAAAACAGACAAGTGAGCAGCATTAAACTGATTGTAGGCCTTGCCAATCCCGGCGCTGAGTACGCCGCCACCCGCCATAATGCAGGCGCCTGGTACGTTGATTTACTGGCGCAGCGCTACAATCAGGCGTTAAAGGAAGAGAGCAAATTTTATGGCTATACCGCGCGGCTGAATATCGCTGGCGAAGATGTCAGGTTGCTGGTGCCCACCACATTTATGAATCTGAGCGGTAAAGCGGTAGGCGCGATGGCGACGTTTTACCGTATCGCACCGGAGGAGATCCTTGTGGCGCACGATGAGCTGGATCTCCCGCCCGGCGTGGCGAAGTTTAAGCAAGGCGGCGGACATGGCGGCCATAACGGCCTGAAAGATATCATCAGCAAGTTGGGTAACAATCTCAACTTTCATCGGTTGCGTATCGGCATTGGTCATCCTGGCGATCGCAATAAAGTGGTGGGTTTTGTGCTGGGTAAACCTCAGGCAGCGGAACAGACGCTGATCGATAACGCCATTGACGAAGCGGCGCGCTGCACGGAAGTGTGGCTGAAAGAAGATCGTTTAAAAGCGATGAACCGGCTGCACAGCTTTAAAGGTTAGGGTTATTAAGAGTGGCTGGTTAGGGTTATTTAAGAGCGGCTGAAGAATATTCTTCAGTCCGCCAGCACGTAGAATTGATACGATTGCAATTTCACAGATTTTTTATAAAGGCTGCAACAAAGCCTGGCAGATGGATCATAAAAGTTAAATAATTGACGAAAAAATATCGTGCATAATTTATGAATTTAACGGGTCTTCTGAATAAAATTATCTGTTGTATGATAATCTTTCCAGAAAGATAAATCCCTACTCCCGCTTAACCTGTATAAATTTCACTCTCCCCTCTTCCTTTAAATAAAGACCTCCTTTTCTTTCCAGATGTTTATTAAAAATCACCTTAATTAATTTAAGTAACAAGTTCATCACATTTACAAGGTATCAGAAAGACAGGCGTATCGTAAAATTATTAACCCCCACACCCCACTGCTTTGTTGATAGTCTTGTTTATGAAAATTATTATCCAGATCACATTATCCCACGATGAATATATATATATTTTTCTTCTACGCAAAAACACATTATAAAATCACTAATATGATTTTAAAGGACTATTTATACTAACAAAGGAGAGTTTTATGGTGGGATTCAATTATGGTGGTGGCCCGGGCGATGGCACCAACTGGAGTTCAGAAAGAGGAAGTGAACCCAGCCCGGGCGGCGGCAGCCAGGGACATGGCGGCGATCGAGACAATGGGGGATCTTCAAATAGCGGAAAATCTCAAGCGACAGATGAACTCCGCGCGGCTGGCGATGCCCTTGCCCGAGCAAAAGGTAAAGTACCTGCTGAATTTGGTTACTATTACATTAATGAAGATGGCGAGATTATCGGTGTATCGAATACTTCTTTTATATCGTTATCGATAACAGCGCTTGGCGATAAATATACAAGTTATTATCCGGCCCGCTCTAATTTTGGCCCTGCTCCCGCCCATCTGCTTCATGATTTTGGCAACAGCGGTGAAAACAGGGTCAACAGTATCTACAACGGAGAGTATAGCCTCGGTGCACAATATAAAGGGGACCTCTCTAACGCCCGAATCGCTGAGCTGAAAAAAAATCATTGCCGACAATGCAAAATGGGCGAGCAGCACGCAATCTGGCCGCAGGATCACTAAGGCGCGGCAGCAGACCCAACTGGCAGAAAGAGAAATTGCAATAATAAACCTGGTTCGCCAGGAGAAAGCCCAACTTGATGCCGCTGTAGCCCGTGCAGAAGCAACCGCCAGGGCGCAAGCCAAAGCAGAAGCTGAGGCGCGAACCAAAGCAGAGAGTGAAGCACGGGCCAGAGCGGAAGCTGAAGCGCGAGCCAAAGCTGAAGCGAAAGCAAGAGCAGAAGCTGAGGCGCGAGCCAGAACAGAAGCTGAAGCACGCGCCAAAGCTGAAGCGAAAGCAAGAGCAGAAGCTGAGGCGCGAGCCAGAGCAGAAGAAAGAGCTAAAGCAGAAGCCGCAGCAAAAGCCAGAACAGAGGAAAGAGATCGGTTCCAGAAAACCGTTCAAGCTGCTACCGGCGTCAGTTTAGCTGAGACAGAACGGCTTAAAGCTGAGGAGCGCACCCGCACCAACGCCTTAGCGGCAGTAGGGCTGGAACCATCATATTCTGAGTCGTCTCCTTATTTAACAAATATTGCCAAAGTAATGAGCGCAGCTACCACGCTGGCATTCAATCGTGCCGCCTATGGCGGAATGCAGCTGGCTGCCGAAGGAGCAGGTACGCTCATAATCGATACTGCCGCTACCGCTGCTTTAAAAAAAGCTATAGAGTCCGGCATAAGTTTGCTGGCAAAAAGCAGTATCGCGGGCGTTATTGTAGCGGGTTTCTGGCCTACGGAAGCCGGAAAGAATAGCGATAAGGTAGGCCTTGATGCTGCCGCTCTCTTCACGGTACAAGCTGAGTTGTTGGCAGGGCAAGGCGTTATCCAGCCTGAAATGAACATGGTGGAAATACCGGTGCGTGGGGCACTGGTCGAAGAGAATGGTCATCTGGCATTAAAACTGTTCAAAACAGGTGAAAATGGCATTTCCAAAAATGTACACATAGTGAAGGCGGAGCGTGACAGACAAACTGGTTTGGATATTATTACACTTCCGCCGACCAAATATTATCCCTCCAGAACAATAATTGTTAATCCCTATTTGGAGGATACAATAAAAGCAGCAGATGTAATGGAAATCCCACATATCCTCCCTGGGGGCGACCCTCTCAATCCTGCTGATTATGCTGTGCCTCCCCTTTCGCAACCAGTACCTGCGACGCCGACTCATACCGGCACTGAAATTAAAGCAGTCGATAATATACAGATAACTACAACCCCCGTGGCCGAAGAGGAAGTAAGAGACTTTATATACTGGCAACTGGATGCCAGCGCCACGGCTGTGGAACCTGTATATGTTATGCTAAGTGAGCCAAAAACCAGGAAAGGTGAAAAAGAGTACGGGCATGATTATTTTAATGCGCCAAAAACACAGGAAATTAAAGGGCTAGGGCCCCTTAAGGAAGGAAAACCCAAGACTCCGAAACAAAGCGGTGGAGGAAAACGAGCAAGATGGTATGGCGATAAAGGTAAAATAATTTATGAATGGGATTATCAGCATGGTGAGATTGAAGGTTATAGAGCCAGTGATGGCCAGCATATAGGTTCTTTTGATCCAAAAGACGGAAACCAATTGAAAGATCCTGTTCCAGGAAGAAACATCAAAAAATACCTTTAGCAAGAGGCTTAAATAATGGGACTACAATTAAAGTTAAACTGGTTTGAAAAAGAAACAGAAGAATTTACAGGGAAAGAATATTCACAAGATTTAGGGGATGACGTTTCTGTTATTGAACGTCTTGATCTTTCTGTGGAAGAAGATATAAACAATGGTGAATTTGAAGTGAAGCAGGGATTTGCTTCTGTTTTACAACCGTACTTTAAACACGAAATAGAAATTAACAAGTTTGATTACTTTGTAGCTTTTAATTACCAAAAAAACAAGTGGTGAATATATAAGTGCCATTAGAGTAAACTGAGGTGGATTATATCAACATAAGATTCACCTCTTATTCTTTTCACAAAAAATTATTTAAATTTAAAAAAATATATTTACCAATATCGCACTAATAAGCATCATAAATTTCCAAAAGACTGCAAAATACTCAATTAACATAACCCTTAAAATCCCGTTTTAAATAGAAGTATATAGCTATGTGTTATGTTCACCCTAACCTTGAAATGTAATGTATAGCTCATAATTTAAATTATAATTTTATACATTGGACGACGCTCCGGCCGAGAGGAATAATAAATGATTAATTAAAATAAAATGTTTGAAAATGAAAGCGTGGAAGATGTTGTTGTTTATCTGATGCCAGAATTTTCTTACCAAGATATTGACCGCTGGTTTGTACGCTATAAATTTGAGGTTATCGCTAATGGTTTACTGTTGCGAACGACTGAAAAACTTTTAAAAGAAGGCAAGCTCGCAAAAAATGAAAAAGGTCACATAATCAGAGGATATAACTGGTAGGAACCTCAATTTGTAATGCAAAAGAAATACGGCATAGAATAATTAATTAAGATCGGGTCAATAGGCGCCTGCATCTATAAAGTGATGACGGGCGCTTTTAATTATTATATTGGCAACCAAGTTAAGGTGGTCTAGCCCCGCCCTGCCTGCTAAAACCCTATTCGGTTATCGGCCGGGATCTTCCAGCTCTTTCAGCGCCAGCACCGGCAGGAAGTAGCCCTGCACGCCCCAGATTTTGCTGTCGGCCAGTTTTTTCAGCTGCATTTCACTCTGCACCCCTTCGACAATGACCCGGTTGGTGTACTGCCGGATATTGGCGATCAGAATACTGAACCAGGGTTTAAAGACGTTTTCCAGAAAAAACTGGCGGTCCAGCTTCACCGCTTCAAACATCCTGGATTGCAGCGCATTGAGGTTGGCATCGCCAGCCCCCAGATCGTCCAGCCACAGAATGTTCAGCTGTTCAATCAGCGTGCGCAACAGCGGATTATTCAGGCCGTCGTGAAGGTTAGGGAAATCCTCGGATAATTTCAGACGAACGAAGGGTAAATGGCTGAGGATTTGCTGAATAAATGCAGACTGACTGACCGCTTTCGCCAGCTGAAAATTGATCGTCAGGCAGCACAGCAGACCGTGCTGCTGGAAATAGTCCGCGTAATACTCAATGGTCAAAAGCTGATCGAGCAGATGCGCTTCCGGGTCCTGTCTGGTTGATGGCAACGTCTCGCGGGCGTGATCTGCTTCGCCCGCTGTGAGATCCAGCGCAATAAGATCGCCATTAAGTGTATGAATGGGTACGCAATTATAGTTGTGTATCATGCCATCTTGCCAAGGTGCGGGCTCCTGCCAGTGGTAAAAATCGTCGTACAGATAAACTTTAGCCGTTCACTCTGTAAAAATGCGAATCAATACGACGATTTTTATATTTATCGGCCAGGCTGGCGGCAGCTTTACGCATTACCCCTTATCGGCAGCAACTTTATAATCGGGATCATCCAGCTCATGGCTGCAGAACGGGCCGGCCTGCTTTAACAGACTGATACAGTCTTCGCTGAGGTGGCGTAACCGCACGCTCTTTTCAGCCGCCAGGTAACGGGCGGTCAGCTTATCAATCGCCTCGACGCCGCTGGAGTCCATCACGCGCGTCCGGGCAAAATCGATCACCACATTTTGCGGGTCTCTCTCCGGATGAAACAGCTCCTGGAAACAGGCCGCGGAGCCGAAGAATAACGGCCCTTCCAGACGGATCGTTTTCTCCCCCTCCGCTTCCTGCTGCGAAAGGATGCTGATACGCGCGTGCTGCCAGGCAAAGACCAGCGCCGAAATGATCACGCCGAAAATAACCGCCATCGCCAGATCGGTATAGATAGTGACAATCGTTACCGCCACCATAATGACTGCATCCGGCTTAGGCATCCGCTTCAGGCGCCTGATAGAGCTCCATTCAAAGGTATTGATGCAGACCACAAACATAATGCCCGCCAGCGCCGCAACCGGCAGCAAAGCGATATATTTAGAGAGGCTGACCACAAACAGGATCAGCAGCACGGCACCGACCAGATTTGAGATGCGTCCTCTGCCGCCCGAGGTGAAGTTGATGATCGACTGACCAATCATCGCACAGCCCGCAAAGCTGCCGAAGAAACCGCAGATAGTGTTGCCAATCCCCTGCGCCACACACTCTTTGTTGCCATCGCCCTTCTTGCTGCCCATCTCATCAAGCACGGCGAGCGTTAGCAGGGACTCTATCAATCCCACCAGCGCGATAATCACCGAATAAGGCAGCACCACTTTCAGCGTTTCCCAGCTGAGCGGCGCGGCGGGAAGATGAAACATCGGCAGCGTGCCGGAGATATCCGCCAGGTCGCCCACGCGTTTGGTATCCAGCCCAAAACCGATAGCGATGGCGCTGATAGCGATCAGCGCTGCCAGCGAGCCGGGGATCGCTTTGGTCAGTTTAGGGGACAGCCAGACGATCAGCATCGCCAGCGCCACCAGCGCATACATCACCGGCCCCTGATTTTTGATCATCGGGATTTGTGCCAGCGCAATAACAATAGCCAGGCCGTTCACAAAACCATAAATAGCCGGTTGCGGCACCAGACGGATAAATTTACCCAGCCGGAACACGCCAATCGCCAGCTGGATCAGCCCGGCAAAAATCGTTGCCAGCAGCACATATTCATAGCCATGCGTCTGAATCAGGCTGACCAGCACCACCACGATTGAGCCAGCCGCTCCGGAGATCATGCCTGGCTTGCCGCCAAACAGTGCGGTGACCAGACCCAGCATAAACGCCGTGTGCAGCCCAATAGTGGGCGAGAGCCCCGCCAGCAGAGAGAAGGCAGTAGCTTCCGGGATCAGGGCCACAGAGACAACAGCGCCAGCCAGCACGTCGTTTTTGACGTCGGCAGCCCTGAGGTTGCTCAGATTAAACATAGAGAGTTCCAGTTATTATTTGTTATACAGGTGAAATCCTGAACCGCTAAAATGGGCGCAAAATGCTCATCAGAAAGACGAGGGGCGCAACAGACGTTGCTGGCAAGAGTCTTAAGGTGGCGTAAGCAGCATCCGCGGCGGTCTCCGTCAGCTGTAAAGTTGAGTCAGTATCGGGAATTGTGAGGCAGATCTCAACCTTAATCCCCCCTTACCCGACAGAAATCAGCGCCAATCGCAGCATAATTCCGTGTATAATGCGCGGTAACTGTCAGTAACAACTAACTCAGACCGGTTGGGAAGCGACTCTTCTTCCTGATTATCAAGCAATTAAGGTGATTCAAACATGGGATTCAAATGCGGTATTGTGGGCCTGCCAAACGTCGGGAAATCAACCCTGTTCAATGCGTTAACCAAAGCGGGCATCGAAGCAGCTAACTTCCCGTTCTGTACCATTGAGCCCAATACCGGCGTGGTGCCAATGCCTGATTCCCGTCTGGACAAGCTGGCGGAAATCGTGAAGCCACAGCGCATCCTGCCAACCACGATGGAATTTGTGGATATCGCGGGCCTGGTTAAAGGCGCATCCAAAGGTGAAGGCCTGGGTAACCAGTTCCTGACCAACATCCGTGAAACCGAAGCTATCGGCCACGTTGTCCGCTGTTTTGAAAACGACAACATCATCCACGTGAACAACAAAGTGGATCCGGCGGACGACATTGAAGTGATCAACACCGAGCTGGCGCTTTCCGATCTGGATACCTGCGAACGTGCGCTGCAGCGCGTGCAGAAGCGTGCGAAAGGCGGCGATAAAGATGCTAAAGCCGAACAGGCTGCGCTGGAGAAGTGCCTGCCGCACCTTTCCGAAGCTGGCATGCTGCGTTCGCTGGATCTCAGCGATGATGAGAAAGCGGCCATTCGCTATCTGAGCTTCCTGACGCTGAAGCCAACCATGTATATCGCCAACGTTAACGAAGACGGCTTCGAGAACAACCCGTATCTGGACAAAGTTCGTGAGATCGCTGCCAAAGAGGGTTCTGTCGTGGTGCCAGTCTGCGCTGCGGTTGAATCTGATATTGCCGAGCTGGAAGATGCCGACCGTGAAGAGTTCATGGCGGAGCTGGGTATTGAAGAGCCAGGTCTGAACCGCGTTATCCGCGCGGGCTACTCGCTGCTGAATCTGCAAACTTACTTTACCGCTGGCGTGAAAGAAGTTCGTGCATGGACCATTCCGGTTGGCGCAACTGCCCCGCAGGCTGCCGGTAAAATCCACACCGACTTCGAGAAAGGCTTTATCCGCGCCCAGACCATCGGCTATGAAGACTACATCACCTATAAGGGCGAGCAAGGCGCGAAAGAAGCCGGCAAAATGCGCTCTGAGGGTAAAGAGTATGTCGTTAAGGATGGCGACGTGATGAACTTCCTGTTCAACGTCTGATTCGGGCAAACCCTTTCAGGCAGTTTCAGGAGCTTGCAAAAGCTATCTGAATCTTCAAGAGATCCCCATAGATTGGGGATTTCTTGTTTCTGGCTGTTGCAGGTAATAACTTGCGCTTCGACAAAGCGGGTTATACACCTGCCGCGCAACGCCTCAGACGTTACTTAAATTTCACTGAACCGACTCTCCCCCGGCCGAAACAGAATACCCCCCCTGTCCGCTACCGCCACCAGCCGGACCTCTTCGATCGCGCGACATCCACGGTTGGATTTCGCGCGACTTTAAAGTGAGATCACGCCTTGTTATCGAGCTCAGGGATACCGCTGCTACGATCTGCATAGGCAGCCTGGAAACCTGGGCGCTGCTGCCAGCGCTGCCAGTATGCGTCAAGGAACTCGAAACGTTCGTCCAGCGGCGTAGCATTCACCGGGAACTTCGAGAAGGCGATCGCGGTTGCCAGCGTGATGTCGGAGAAAGTAGGCTCGTCGCCCCCCAGCAGCCATTGGCGTCCGTCCGAAAGATGTTTGTTGACCAGGGCAGCATGGGCCAACGCTTCTTTGCGGCAGTGTTCGCCCCAGGCTTCGTTCTTCGTCAGTTCGAGCTTGAAACCGAGACCGGTATGCAGAACGTGGAAAGCCGTGACGATTCGATACAGGATGTGAACCCAGATGCGGTTATCCCACATGTTGTCCAGGCCCTGCTCCAGCGGCGTATCCCCCATGATCTTGCGGCCAGGATAGGACTGGTCCAGGAAACGGACGACGGCTGCAGTTTCGGAGATGTAGCTACCGTCAGCAAGCTCGAGGGTCGGCGTCTCACCCCAGGCATTCATTTTCAGGTGACGCCATCCACGCTGTTCGCCAACCGGCGTCATATCGTAAACAGTCTCCTGGAACTGATCAGCGATCCCCTTTTCATGCATGAACAGGCGCAGGCGCTGTGGGTTAGGGAAAGCCGAAGGCGAAGTGAAAACGTTCAGTTTGCTAGTCATTGTGTAGCTCCTAAAAGTATGTCGAGGTGTAGGCCAAAACCGTGACTGCCTGAGTAGCACGGCCATGGCGCCTTGTTGCTGAAGCAGTAGACATACTTTAATGCGTTGCTCGTGGTTGATAAACCATGTGATAATCAATTCATTTATTACATATGGTAATCAATATGGCAGCGGGAAACCCACTTCAGCTTGGCAGCATTGAACAGTTTTGTAGAGCAGCGGAGACTGGCAGCTTCACCGGTGCGGCTGAGATCCTCGGTTTGACGCCGGCCGCAGTCAGTCGGTCAATCAGTCGGCTCGAGCAGCGCCTTGGAGTACGTCTTTTTTTGCGGACCACCCGCGCCGTCAAGCTTACAACTGAGGGCGAGCTTTACTGGAAAGAGTGTCATCTGGCGCTTGAGCAGATCGCCGAGGCTGAGCGAGCGATCACCGGTTCACAAACCGTCCCTAGCGGACCGCTACGCATCAGCGTCAGTGCGGCTTACGGAACGTTTCGCCTTTTACCCTTAATGCCCCGGTTCACTGAGTTTTATCCGCAGATCGATATCGAGATCAGTATTTCGGACAAAATAATCGACTTTGTTGAAGAGGGCTTCGATCTGGCAATCAGGCTGGGCATTCCGCAAGATTCGCGACTGGTCGCCTTTAAGCTTGAGGACGCCTCGCTTGGGGTATTCGGCACGCCGACATACCTTGCAAAAAAAGGTGAACCCTACCGTATTGATGACCTCAATCAACACGATTGCATCCAGTACATATCACCGAATACAGGGCGCCCGCTGCAGTGGCTGTTCACCGATGAATCAGGTACTTCAGTCGAGAAACAGATAACGAGCCGGATGCGTGTACTTAATGATGCGTTAGGGGCTGTCGCCTGGGTTAACGCGGGCGGAGGCCTTTATCAAACCTATCGCTTTGCAGTGGGAGAGGCTTTAAGGCGTGGAGACCTTGTAGAGGTCCTGCAAAAATATGGCGGCCGCTCTCGCCCGTTTTCGATTCTCTACCCCCAGAATCGTCATCTGTCGGCGCGAGTACGCGCATTTGTAGAGTTCCTGCGCTCAGCAGTGAAATCCTGACTTACAGGATGCGCCCGATATCGAAGTCATAGCTTTTGCCGGGACCGCTTCGCCTGCTCATCGTTGTTTGACTCATTATGTTCTATAGATCACTTTTTAATAACAGCGTTCGGCAACGGCTCTGTTAGCGGTAAGTTACTACTACTGAGCGCAGACGAGGCAAAAGTCTGAGAGCGTAATAAACTTATTTGATAAAAATCAGCCGCGTTTTTCGGAAGGTAGCGCCTGTATCAACAGATTTGTTGCAGAAAAGCGATCAACATTTTGTGTCTGAGCAGAAGAAAACGGTCCAGCTAACATTCTTTCTGTACCTGCCGCGCCCGAAAAATGCAGCTAAATCTTGTTATCTGAAACCAAACGGAGAATTGTATGAACGATAAGCACATATTGCTGGTCGGTGCAGGCGGCGTAGTGGGATTTGCCGCTCATGATTCCTTCCATAAAGCGGGCTGGCAAATCACTACCCTTGGGCGTTCGCCGCACAGTCCTCACCCCTCTCCTCATATCAGCGCCGACCTGACCTCTTCAGAGGATCTTAATCAGCACCGCGAAGCGTTTGAAACAGTGACGCATATCTTTTACGCGGCATTGCGTCAGGATCCCAATCCGGGCGTGGAAGCGGATATCAATGCGCTTATGTTCGAAAACCTGATCGGCTCGGTTCGCTCTTCAGGCAAGTCGCTAAAACATATTATCTTTATTCAGGGCGGGAAAGTTTATGGCGCTCATCTGGGCGTTTACCGCACCCCAGCGCGGGAAGAGGACAGCCGTCATTTTCCGCCGAACCTCTATTTCCGGCATGAGGACTATGCGAGAAGTATTGGCGATGAAGGCATCGGCTGGACTGCGCTGCGCCCGGATATCGTCATCGGCCACTCATTTGGATCGCCCATGAACCTGGGAAATCTGATCGGCGTGTACGGTACGATTTGCCGTGAAACAGGAACCGCTCTGCATTTCCCCGGCCCGGATGAAGCTTATCGCAATACCCTGGTGAATATCACTGACGGTCGCATCCTTGGTCAGAGCGCGGTCTGGGCTGCCGAAAATGCCAAATTCGGCGCGTTCAATATCACCAATGGCGACGTGTTTCGCTGGTGTCACGTCTGGCCGAAACTGGCTGACTGGTTCGGTGTACCGGTCGGCGAGGCGCAGCCTGTCTCGCTTAGCGAACGTCTCAGCGCGCTTAAGCCTCTCTGGTCATCCTTCGCCGATAAGGCGCAACTGAAAGAGAAGGATATCGACAAGCTGGCGCTGGGCGGATTTGGTGACTTTATCTTCCATGTTGAGAAAGATGCCATATTTGACGTCACCAAAGCGCGCCGGGAAGGGTTTGACGCCATGATCATGCGCTCCGATGACGTGTTGATTGCGCATCTGGAAGCCATGCGAAGCAGCAAACTGATTCCCTGACATCTCAGGCAGACATGCCGCCATCAATGACCAGTTCGGCGCCGCTGATGTAAGTGCTTTCGTCCGAGGCAAGGAACAAGGCCGCAGCCGCCACTTCATCGGGGTTTCCCAGCCGCCTGGCCGGTATCTGCGCGCTCAGCGTCTGCCTGACTTCGTCGCTGGCCTGGTCGAACATCGGCGTATCAGTGGGTCCGGGACTCAGCGTGTTGACCCTGATGCCGCGCGGTGCCAGCTCGGTGTTCCAGGTGCGGGCATACGAGCGTACCGCGGCCTTGCTGGCGGAATAGGCGCCATAGCCAGGATTGGCCATTCCACCCGCAATCGAGCCGATCAACACGATGACGCCGCCCTCGCCCATCTGCCGGGCCGCGTGCTGCACCGTGAACACCATCGCGTGCACGTTCAGGCCGAAGGCACGGTCGATATGCTCCTCAGTGGTCTCTTCCAGGCTCGCATGCTCGGCCACGCCTGAGGAGTTCACAAGGATGTCCAGGCGGCCGGTCCTGGCATGGATAGTCTCAAACAGGCGGGCGAGGTCGCTGGTGCTGGTGAGGTCGCCCGCTATCGCCTCGACCCGTCCGCCAATAAGCGTAACCGCCTCGGCCAGCTGCGCTTCGCGTCGACCGGTAATGAAAACATGGGCGCCTTCCTGCACAAAGCGGCGTGCGACCGCAAGGCCGATACCGCTGCCGCCGCCGGTCACCAGGGCGATCTTTCCTTCAAGTTTCAACATAACTGCTCCAGACAGAGGATGGACTTCAGATGATACATTTCGTATATTTAGTGTCAATTACGCACCTGATGTACATCAGATATATGGAAGGAAACTACATGGCGACCGATATCCCGGCCCTGCTGGCAGAGATCAACAGTACCCGCCCCATCCTGGGACAGGTGGCAAACAAATGGTCCGTATTGATCCTGACCGTGCTGTGCACCCAACCCGCGCGCTTTAACGCCATCAAGCGCAGGCTTGATCCGATCACGCATAAGGCCCTGACGGAGGCACTGCGCCGACTTGAACGCAACGGTCTGGTCAGCCGTCGTGTCATCGCATCGTCACCAGTGGCGGTCGAGTATGCCATCACGCCGCTGGGTCGGACCTTGCAGGAACCTTTTGTGGCTCTGGTGAGCTGGGCCAGGCAATATGGTGTGGCTATGGAGGAGGCCCAAGTGGATTACGACGATCGGCGCGCTGCCGATGAGTCCGTATAAACGCTGCCAGGCGCGGCATGCTGAATTTCGATGGCGGCCAATTTCTCCTGGCGGCAGGTCTTTATGCTACGTAATCTGCCATCCATGTTAAAACCGGTATAGCTTTACCAGCAGAGACTTATCTCAAATCTCAGTAACCTGCTCTTTTACGTGAAAAATAATTACCAAAAAGGGATTATGAGCTAATTTTAATTTTGCTTTTAAAATAGCGAAAATGCAATAATAACAACCTTATATTGCATTTATTCATTCGCCTGAGCGTACTCATGAAGATTAGCGCCCTGACAGAACGGCTTTCGCTAAAAATTATTGGTTTGATTGATGCCGGTAATATCGCGCCAGGCTCACACCTGAGCGTGCCAAAACTTGCAGAACTCTTCGATGTGTCACGTTCGCCAGTGCGTGAAGCGCTGGTTTATCTTGAGCATAAAGGTATTCTGCAACAAAAGCTCAATCGGGGCTTTTTTGTCAAAGAAGATTACGCTCCCCAGCAGACCGATGAGCCGGCAGAGACAGAAAACAGCGATCTGCCTGAATATTATCAGCTTGCAGAAGACTGGCTGCAGGACAATATCGAAGCTGAGGTCACTGAGCAGTTTTTGATGAAACGCTATAATATGACCAAGAGTCAGCTATCAACCGTACTGGCACGCGGAATAAGTGAAGGCTGGGTAGAACGGAAGCAGGGATATGGCTGGCGCTTCCTGCCAGTGGCCAAAACCAAAGCTGCACTTGAGCATATTTTCAGCTTTCGTATGGTGATTGAACCTATGGCTATTCTTGAGCCGACCTTCAATGCGCCGCAGGATAAAATTGACGAAATTCGTCGTGAACTGGAAATGTTGCTTGAGAGCGGTATTGAACGTCTGTCACCAAAGCAGCTCCAGTTAGCCGGTTACCGCTTTCACGAAACAGTTATCAGCTTCTCCAATAACCCTTTCTTTGAAATCTCGCTACGTAACGTCAACCGCATGCGAAAACTGATGGATTACCGCATCATGGATGACCGGAGTCGTTACTATGCCGAGGTGAAAGATCATATGCGTATACTGGCGATGATAGAGGCAGGCCAACGGATTGAAGCATCTTATACGATGAAGCAGCATCTCTCCGTGGCGCTGGAGAATAAAAAAATGCGCCGTATCAGCGCAGAAGCTTAAACAAAAAAGGCTCATCCCGTGAGCCTTTTTTATCATGGCGCCGTGGAGTAAAACGGATATAACCCCAGCAGCAAGGCTGAACCAAGAAAAATCATGCACAACAGAAATGCCCACTTGAAGGTATATCTCTGATGGTCACTGAACTCAACCCCAGCCAGTCCAACCAGTAAATAAGTCGATGCCACCAGCGGGCTGAGCAGGTGAACGGGCTGCCCCACCAGTGAGGCACGACCAATTTCGATTGGATCGATGCCATAAACTTTGGCCGCTTCTGCAAGTACAGGCAGTACGCCATAATAGAATGCATCATTCGACATAAAGAAAGTTCCCGGAAGGCTAATCAGCGCCGTGATCGGTGCCATATAGGGTCCCCAGGAATCAGGAAGTATATCCAGCAGCGTACCGGACATTGCCGTTACCATGCCAGTCCCGGACAGGATCCCGGCAAAAATGCCTGCAGCCAGGAAAATTGAGGTTTGATTCAGCGCTGCCGGGGCATGTGCCGCTATACGCTGACGCTGCGCATCGATATGGGGATAGTTGATTAGCAGTGCCAGAGCAAAGGCCACCATAAACAGCACTGACAGCGGCAATACTTCAATCACCAGCGACGTCATAAGTACCAAAGTCAATCCGGCATTCAGCCAGAAAAGCTTAGGCCGACGTAGCTCTTCATTTACCTCATTAATGGCTGGAAGATAGCTTTCTGCATCCTCTTCTAATGCCGGACTTTGGCGATTATTTTGAATACTGAGCTTTCCAAGTCGGCTGCGTTCGCGGATACCGATATACCAGGAGAGGACCAGCACACCAACGAATCCGCACAGCATGGAAGGGATAAGCGGCACAAATACATCAGCGGATTCTACTTTAAGTGAGGCAGCAACACGCGCAACAGGGCCACCCCACGGCAATAAGTTGGTAATACTGCCTGAGAGAAACACAACGCAGGTTAGCGCCAGAGGATCAAGACGAATACGCTTGAACAAAGGTAGCATCGCCGTGACGCAGATCATATAGGTGGTGGAGCCATCACCATCCAGAGAGACCATCGCTGCCAGAACGGCAGTACACATAACCGCTTTAACCGGATCGCCATTAATAATACGCAGGAAAAAACGAATTATAGGATCAAATAATCCGGTATCAAACATCGTACTGAAATAAAGAATGGCAAAGATAACCATAATTGCCGTGGGAGCGACTTTCTTTAATCTATCAATCATCATATCACCCATTTCACTCCCGAACCCGCCGATTAAAGCAAATATAATGGGGATAAGTATCAGAGCGACCAGAGCGGAAAGTTTCTTGGTCATAATCAGGATCATAAAGACCACAATCATGCCATAACCCAGAATAGAGAGCATAAATCCTCCTGCACCTGTCTTAGGCAGGCGCTATTGAAATAGTTGTTTTTTTACTGTCTGGTCAGGAAGTATTTAACTCATGTGCATGCCGCCGTTGACTGAGAAATTCGCGCCGGTTGCATACCCTGATTCATCGGACGCCAGCCATGCACATATCGAAGCAATTTCTTGCGGTGAGCCCAAACGTCGTACTGGAATTTCCTGTACGATTTTGTCAATAACCTGTACGGGCGTGACTGTTTTCAGCTTACTGGTGGCAAGATAGCCGGGTGACACGGTATTTACTGTTACGCCACGCGCCGACACCTCACGTGCAAGGGCCCGTGTAAAACCGCGTACCGCATATTTTGCGGTTGAGTAATTCACTTGCCCTACTGTACCAATCTGCGCATTCAGTGAGGAAATATTAATAATACGCCCCCATCCACGCGACATCATTCCATCAATAACCTGACGCGTAACGTTAAACAATGAGTTCATATTGGTATCAATAACTGCCTGCCACTCCTGAGGGTGCATATCCCGAAATAATGCATTCCGTGCTGTTCCGGCATTATTAATAAGGACATCTACTTCGCCAATTTCACGGCGGATCTTATCAAAAGCCTCAACCGTTGACTGCCAGTCGGCCACGTTTCCTTCAGAAGCGATAAAATCAAAGCCGAGCTTTTTATTATCATCCAGCCAGGATTGTTTACGTTTTGAATTCGGCCCACAACCAGCGATAACTTTAAAACCATCTTTTCCCAGGCGACGGCAAATTGCTGTTCCCAGACTCCCCATCCCTGAAGTGACATACGCGATACGTTGGGTCATGTTTTTCTCCCGAAGGCTTTTATTAACAGTTTTTACTTGTTGTTAACAGTAAGCGGTCTGGCGGGTTTTTCTGCAATCTGACAGCGTCGAAAATGTGAGCAAGATCGGCTAATTTCTGCTTTTAATTGATCTCAAATGCAATAATGATTTTCAGGCTTTGATCCTCACATTTTATGAAAAGAATAAAGTCCCCCTAAAAATCCCGGCCAATGAAGGTTTGGGAAGTCAACCATGCGTTAACTGTGATAAAGATCACGCTGAACTTGATGCATTTATAATAAAATAAATGCAAATTTAGCGAGGATTTTTTATGACATTTGCCTATGTGGGTTGCCGGACTTCTGCGTGGCGTGGCGCAAGGGGAAAAGGAATTGAGGTCTATCGTGTAATGCCTTCAGGGGAATGGCTCCATCTGCAATCTGTTGACTCTGTTCAGGAGAACCCCTCCTGGCTCACACTCGATCCCACCCGCAATCGTCTCTATGTGCTTCATGGCGATGGTGATGTGGTTGCCGTTTTTGATCGCGACCCTGCCACCGGCCTGCTTAGTTTGCGCAGTGAGCAGTCTACCGGCCCTCACCCACTGCACCCTGACCTGGATCCTGTGCGACGTAATAATCCAGTGAGTGCGGTATTAACCCCTGACCAGAGCGTGTTGCTGATTGCCAATCATGAAGGCGGTAATATTGCGGCGCTTGCCATCACTGAGCAGGGATTACTGCCGCCTTCTCTCGTAGCTGAGGTGCCAGGACATCCGCAAGGCGCCGGTTTGCCTCTCTCGCTTTCCCGTCCTCATGAGGTTGTTTTCGCACCCGAAAGCCATTTTTTTGCAGTGCCTGTACAGGGGCGTGCGGCGGGTAACGGGATCGATATGCTCCGTCTTTATCGCTGGCAACGGGGAGAATGCCACTTGATCGATGAAGTGCAGCTGGCAGCTGGCAGCTGGCCCCGTCATGTCGATTTTCATCCGCGCGGACATTGGCTGTATGCCATCAGTGAGCTGAGCAGTACCCTGACGGTATTTGAAGTCGAGCCCGATTACGGCAGGCTGACTTTAAAACAAACTCTCAGCGCATTACCAGAAAGCTATAGTGACCGCAGTGACGCCAGTGAAATAGAAGTGCATCCTGGCGGCAAATTTTTATACGCAGCCAACCGCGGCCATGACAGTATTGGTGTGTTCGCTATAGATCAATTAACAGGCACATTAAGCCCCGTTGGCTGGGTGCCGTGCGGCGGTAAAACACCTCGCTTTACTACTCTCTCGCCAGATGGCCGGCAGTTTTTCAGCGCTAACGAAGAGTCTGATAATATCCAGATGTTCTACGTAGATGTCGAAAGCGGAATGTTGCATAAAAGCGATATTGTCATCGAAACCGCCAGCCCTACCTGCATCTGCTTCGCTAGCGCAGGCTAACGACGCCGGTGCCTTCTTCCTGCGCGCAACGCCTGTGGGCAGGCGTCAGGCTTTCAATCAGGGTTTTTACTGATGGCGAGGCAAGCTTAAAATCCTTCACGCCAATCAGTAATTCCCTTTTCGCCCAGGGCTCGGCCAGCGGGATTATGCGAACGCCACGGTGCAGGGAAGCGGGAGCAATCTCATTGACCGGTAATATGGCGATGCCAAGTTGCTGACTCACCAGTTCCGCCATTGAGACAAAGCTGCTGATGCGCAGACCGATATTCAGCGTTTTACCCAGCTTACGCGCCTCGCGATCGATAATATGGCTCACCGCGCTGTCACGATGTGGGCCAATTATTTTTTCATCAACGATATCTTCCATTTTCAGCGAGCTGCGTTTTTCCAGAGGATGGCCGGGGCCGAGTAAAACGGAGAGCTGGTCATGCTGCCAGGGCCACACTTCAATTCCGGAAACGGGCGTCCAACTGGAAAAAAATCCAACGTCGGCGTGCCCCTCAAGCAGACCCTGTACCACGCCGACGCCAGTATGTTCTTCAATATCGATATCAGTCTGCGGATAGTTAGTGAGAAACTGACTGACAGCACGCGGCAGGTACTGCATCAGAGCAGCTGATATAGTAAAAATACGAATATGTCCGCGTACCCCTGCCGCGTAATCGCTTAACTCCTCTTCCATTTGCTCCAGATTACGGAAAATCTGTCTTGCATGGTAAAGCAGGGAATGTCCTGCAGGCGTCAGTTCAATCCCTCGCGGCAGACGTAGCATCAGCTGGGTACC
Organism: Erwinia pyri; assembly: GCF_030758455.1. Taxonomy (NCBI): domain Bacteria; kingdom Pseudomonadati; phylum Pseudomonadota; class Gammaproteobacteria; order Enterobacterales; family Erwiniaceae; genus Erwinia; species Erwinia pyri. Next base: position 1,877,760 of record NZ_CP132353.1, on the reverse strand, counting down.
CACCTGCTGCTCAAGTTCGGCAATACGTTTGCTGACTGCCGACACGGCTGTATGCTTGCGTCGCGCGGCATGCGTGAGGTTCTGCTCCTCGGCGACAACGACAAAAATCGACAGTGAAACCAGATCGTATCGCATGCTTTATCCCTTGAGTGCCTGCTGAATAACATAAGGTAGAATGCCACCATGGCGCAGGTAACGCAGTTCCTGCTGCGAGTCTATCACCGCTATCAGCTCAAGTTCACCCAGAAGCACGCCATCACGGCTGATGCGCAGCGTTACCGGAGTATTACCGGGTGCCAGAGAAGTAAGGCCATCGAAATCAAGCGTTTCACGCCCATCCAGCTCAGGAAGACGCGCGGCATCACCCTTCAGAAAGTGCAAAGGTAAAATACCCATACCTATAAGATTGCTACGATGAATACGCTCGAAGCTGTTCGCCACTACTGCCTTTACGCCCATTAATGCCTGTGCTTTAGCTGCCCAGTCGCGGCTTGAACCTGCACCATAACGCTCTCCGGCAAAAACAACCAGGGGCGTACCGCGCGCCAGCCAGCTTTGCGCAGCCTCACAGGCTGGCAGGATCTGTTGATGATCGGCATCCCAGGCAAAACCACCACCGCCCCGCTTTGCTTCTGGCAGTAAACGATTGACCAGCGCTTTGTTGGTAAAAGCGCCACGTACCATCACTTCATGGTTACTTCGTCGCGTAGAATAGAGGTTCAGATCCTGCGGATTTTCATGGCGATCGATAAGCCATTTTCCAGCCGGACTTAAGGCAGGTATCGCACCTGCCGGTGAAATATGATCGGTGGTGATATCATCGCCAAACCACAAAAACGGGCGCGCACCGTTCAGCGCTAAGGGTGCGGCAGGATCGCGTGGCAGGCGCTCAAGATAGCCAGGCCGGCGCAGATAGGTTGAGCTTGCCTCCCAGGGATAGTGGACACTCCCAGGAGCAGCAATCTTTTGCCAGTGAGGCGTGCCCTGCCAGATAATGTCACGGCGCTTTAGATAATGGTCACGTTTCATGACACGCTTCACCCAGCGATCCACCTCTTCCCGCGCAGGCATCAGGTCACGCATCAGAATGGGCTGCTGTTGGGCATCAAAGCCCAGCGCCTGATGAAGCAGATCATGAGAAATATGGCCTGCCAGCGCCCAGGCAATCACCAGCGCGGGCGAGGTGAGATAACCATGGCCCAGGCCTGGATTGACGCGACGTGGGAAGTTGCGGTTGCCGGAAAGCACGCACACTGCCTGCAACCCCTCATTAACCAGTTCTTCCATCGCGGGCTTTAGCGCCCCCGAACTGCCGATGCAGGTCATGCAGCCATAACCGGTAACGTCGAAACCGACTTTTTCAAGTTCAGCCAGCAGCCCTGACTCACTAAGGTAATCCGTCACCGCACGAGAACCGGGAGAGAAGGAGGTTTTTACCCACGGTTTAGGTCGTAATCCATGCTGCGCCGCATTACGGGCAAACAATGCTGCCTGAACAACGAGCCAGGGATTTGCCGTGGTCGTACAGCTGGTAATAGCCGCGATAGCCACCGCACCTTGATGAATCACTTCGGGATAAACGTTATGGGACCAGGTCTCTGCCTGCACCGTTTCAGGCAGGCTCTTTTTAAAGCTCTCTGCAGCAAAGCTCAGGGGAATTTGTTGATGCGGATTATAAGGACCGGCCATGCATGGCTCGATGGTATCGAGATCCAGTTCTATCAGCTGAGTAAATTTCGGTTGAGGTGAATTCGCGCTGCGCCACAAATGCTGCTGCTTCATGTAGGTCTTAATGATTTCCTGCTTTTCGGTCGTGCGCCCGGTCATATGCAGATAATCAGCGCTGCGTTCATCAAAAGGAAAAAATACTACCGTCGCCCCATATTCGGGCGCCATATTAGCAATGGTGGCTCGCGATTCCACAGGCATGGTGTGCAGTGAAGGTCCGGTAAACTCCACAAACTTTCCTACTACCCCTTTCTCACGAAGCAGGCGGGTGATATGTAGAGCAAGATCGCTGTCGCTGACATCCTGCGCCAACCTGCCTGAAACTGAAATCCCAATCACATCAGGATAAAGTAGCGTGACAGGCTCTCCAAGCAGCGCAGCCTGGCCTTCCAGCCCTCCTACTCCCCATCCGAGTATGCCTAACGCGTTAATCATAGGCGTATGGCTGTCGGTTGCGATCATGCAATCTGAGTGCAGCAGAGCCACGCTCTCACGCTCGTCAGCGGTTACTACCTCTGCAACCGCTTCAAGATTCATCAGGTGAATAATACCGGTTCCGGGTGGAATGACGCGAAAGTTATCCAGGCTCTGTTCAGCCCAGCGAATGAAGCGATAGCGCTCCGCATTACGCCGAAAATCAAACTGTAGATTTTCTTCCAGTGCGTCTGGCGTAGCATAGCTTTCAACGATCACGGAGTGATCGATGGTTAACACAGCCGGAATATGCGGGTTGATAGTGCGTGGATCGCCTCCCAGCTCAGCGGTTAAATCACGCATCGCTGCGAAGTCCGCCAGGGCAGGCAGACAGGTCGTATCGTGGAACATTAACCGGTCGGGATAAAATTCAACCTCTCCCGGCATCGCCTCACCGTTGAGCATGTCAAGGAATTTTGGCAACGTCTGTGGTGAACGCAACGCGACATTCTCCAGCAGAATGCGTAAACAAAAAGGCAGTGTTTGCAGTTGCTCCAGAGATATCAGTTGGGTCAGGTCGAGAAAATGATAGGGGCGCTGATCAATGACCAGGATAGTGCGTTTCAGAACTGAGGACGATGTCATAAAAACCTTCCGTTACCACGGTAGCCATATGTGCTTTTACAGATAAGGGTGCCATGTCAGGAAAGGGATGAAAATTGAACCTTTAATAAGGTAGCGTTCTCGAAAAGAGAACGCTACAGGGTAAATATTATTCTGACAGCTGCTGGTCAATAATGGTTTGAACAGTGCCATCTTGCTGCCAGCGTGTGAGTAATTCGCTAATTTTTTCATATAAATCAGCGTGCTGACGCGGGACACAAATCGCCTGATTAATAGCGCCAAAATTGTCCGGCAGCACACGATATGCCCGGTTCAGACTGGCGGCGCGCTCAAGAGGCTGGCGGATGCCGGCAGCCATATCGCCTTCTCCTCTGAGAAAAGCATCAATAGCCTCCTGCGACGAACTGAGCCGGTTCAGGCTGGCGTGCTGTAACTGACGCGTAAGATGCAGATCGTACGCTGCGCCCTTGCCCACGTTGATTACCACATTAGCTTTATCCATTTGCTCAACACTTTGCCATTCGCTCTCTGCTTTCACCAGCACAGTGCCCTGAATGGTAATATAAGGTTGCGTGAACCGCAGCACCTCTTCACGTAAGGGATCAACAGCGAGAAAAGCAATATCCCAGCGATTATTTTGCGCATCATTTACCACTTTTCCCGCGGCAGGATAGGTGACAAACCGGGCGGTAGATCCCAGCGCAGTAGCCAGCTTACAGGCAATTTCAACAGTAATACCACCTGGCCTCCCGTCGGGAAGGCTTTTCGCCAGCACAGCATTTCCAAGATTAATAGCAAAGCGTAATTCATTTTCAGCGATGGCTGGCATGGGGCTCCTCCGTAATGGGGTCATTATTATCCTGTGGATGGGGTGCAAAGTTCAGCCTTTGTATTTTACCCGCCACAAACAGATAACAGCAGAGGTTCAGGAAAGCGCAGACGCCCACAAAGATGAGTGCGCCGTTAAAGGAACCGGTATCCTTAATAATATAGGCAATAATAATCGGTGTGAAAATTCCTGAGATATTACCGATCATATTAAATAATCCCCCGCTCAGTCCGATAGCTTCTTTCGGGGAGAAGTCTGAGACGACGCACCACCCCATGGCACCAAAACCTTTGCCGAAGAAGGCCAGCGACATAATTGCCACCACAATCCAGGCCGAATCGACATAGTTGCAGATGACCATGCTAACCGCCAGTAACATGCCGATAACGATAGGTGTTTTACGCGCTGCCGAGAGGCTAAATCCACGCTGCAGCATATAATCGGATAATACACCGCCCAGTAACGCACCCGCACAGCCACAAAGTGCAGGAAGCGATGCGACAAAACCTGCTTTCAGGATCGTCATACCGCGATCGTGGACCAGATATACCGGGAACCACGTCAGGAAAAAGTAAGAAAGTACGGTAAAGAAAAACTGTCCCATGTAAACACCCAGCGCGAGTCGGCTGGTAAGCAGCTTTTTCGTATAGCCTTTGTTGCTGGTATCGCCTTTTTTGGTCGCTTTCAGGTTGGTCAGGCCGCCCCCGGACTGGATATATTCCAGCTCGGCATTATTCACCAGCGGATGCACTTTAGGCGTATCAGCCAGAACGCGGCTCATGATCAGGGAGATAAGTATGCCAATGCCGCCCATTAACCAGAACACCGATTCCCAGCCGAAATGATAAGAAAACCAGCCCATCAGAGGAAGAAAAACAACCAGCGCAAAATATTGCGCGGCGGTTGTAAAGCCCGACGCCTTGCCGCGTTCACGCGCTGGAAACCATGCCGCCAGAAAACGTGAGTTAGCTGGCAGGGTAGGCGCTTCGATAAGGCCCATCATAAAGATAAAGCCGAAAATCATTACGCGTGTCACCCATACGTTTTCAAATGAGGTACTGAACCCCACCAGGAAAACAAAAAATGACCATGAAAAGACACCGATGACCAACACTTTTTTGGAGCCAAAACGATCGAGTAACCAGCCGCCAGGATACTGTCCGAGCACATATGCCCAGGTAAATGTTGAGAGTAAATAGCCCAACGCGACAATATCAAGTCCTGCTGATTTTACCATATCCGTTCCCGCAATCGAGAACGTCGCACGGTCGCCATGATTCAGGGCGATACTAAGAAAAACCATCAGCAGAATCATATAACGATAATGCGTAGGTCGATTTTTTCGTACAGTTGAATTAAGAGTAATCATTCTATTCGGCCTTATCTGGCAATCGATTGATTAAATCGGTAAAGTTCAGCCGGGTTTGCCACAAATAACTTGTGCCGAACCTGTTCATTTCCTGCCCAGTGGTAAATATTTGAAAGAATCAATGCATCATCTGGCATTTTTTTATTTGCGCTTATTAAATTTGGGTGCGGCCAGTCGCTGCCCCATAACACGCGTTCTGTGGCTTCTTGTAGAAAACTTTTTATTAAGGCTGACATATCGGACACATCCTCATGCGCCGACTGATGATAAAGAGCGGAAAGTTTTACCCAACACTGCCCCCTTTCAATCAGTTCCCAGGCCAGACGCCAGGCCGGGTGCAGCATAGGTTGCGGTTGAGGCAGACGGAAAAAGTGGTCGATAACCAGATTGCCGGGCACCTGAAGCAGAATCGGACGCAGGGCGCAAAGACGTTCTGCAGTGGCATGGATCTGGATATGCCACCCTCTCTCAGCCACACGATGTGCCAGAGGTAAGAGCATTTCAGGTGTGGTTGTACTACCAGCACCAAAGTTAAAACGTATGCCAGTCACGCCCGCCTGGCCTAAAGCATCCAGTTCTGCATCCTTAACGTCATCCGTGATTACAGCTTCTCCCCGGGCAGCATTGCCAAAGCGCCGCAGCGCTTCCAGCATACAGCGGTTATCCGTACCATAAGAGGAAGGCTGAACCACTACATGACGCTTAAAACCGAGATAATTTTTAAACTGCAAATAATCATCGACGGTGGCATCCGGTAAATTACGCTGATCGTCAGGTGAATAAGGAAATCTTCTGTCAAATATATGATGATGACAGTCACAGCTATTTTCCGGCAAAACGATATCAGGTAAAGATGAAATATGGCTGTATTTCACTCTTGCCAGTAAATATTGACTGTTCACGGCCTTGCCTTAATTAATCCGAAGCGGTTCAGAATGAATTCATTAAGCGTTTCAATTTCTCAACTGCAGCCTGAGGGCTACTTAAAACCGGACAAGTGACTGCTGCCTTGATCTCTTCATAAGCCACCTCCATAGAGAAGTGCGCTAACACAATCGCGTCAGCATGTTGATGCTGGCGAGCAGCTTCAACAACAAGCTGATTATGTAAGACAACATTGCCCGCGCTTAATGCGTCACGCGCGCCTTCAACCACTACAGTGGTCAGTTTTGCGCTTGACCCTTCGGCCATGGCGAGTTCATGAAACTCCGCTTCCATACTGGGAACGGCAGGTGCGAAAGTCGCTAACATGACAATATCTTTGCCCTTCTCCAGTGCCGCTTCAAACATAGCCTCATTGGGTTTCAGAATGGGCAGAGCATGGATTTCAGCACTGGCATCAATGGCTTCTCCGAGTGCCGAGCAGGTAAACAAAATAGCAGCGGCATCAATACTGACCGCATAATCTACCAAAGAATCTATACGCTGATATAAATTGGGTGTGAGTGCGGTAACTTTGCCGCGATCGCCGCTTAACGAGTCATCCAGCAGATTACTGATATTCGCTTCGGGCCACTGACGTGCGAAAGTGTCATTAATAGGGCCAACTGCCAGTGGCGTAGCGTGAATTAATACAATGCGTTGACTCATTATCCTCTCCATGAAAACAGGCTGCCCGCTCTGGCAGCAGCCTCATGTCGTCAATTAAGCGCGAATTGCCGCTGCAACTTTTTCGGAAAATGCTTTCGTACCGCAGTTGCCGCCCAGATCGGGTGTGCGGGTTTCAGGGTTTTCCAGAACTTCATCTACCGCACGGTTGATCTCTTCTGCTGCCTTCAGGAAAGCAGGCTGGTTATGCTTCTCCGCATACCATGCCAGCATCATCGCAACTGAGAGAATCATTGAAACCGGATTGGCCTTGTCCTGATTCTGAATATCCGGTGCCGAACCGTGTTGCGCCTGAGCACAGCAATGCGTATCGCTGGCCATAATCGAACCAGCCAGCCCCAGACTGCCTGACAGTTCACTGGCCAGATCGCTGATGATGTCACCGTAGAAGTTAGTGGCAACCAGTACATCAAAGCGTTCCGGATTACGCACCAGGTGCGCGGTGGAAGCATCAACCAGCAGGTCATCAAGCTGGACTTCCGGGAACTCTTTCGCCACGTCACGTACGGCTTCCAGGAAGAGACCGTCGGTCATATGGAAGCTGTTGGCTTTATGAATTGCGGTAACTTTCTTTTTACGCTGCATGGCCAGTTCAAACGCTTTGCGTGCAATGCGCTCTGAACAGTGGCGGGTGATTTTGCGGGTGGAGAGCGCCATGTCCGGGCTCGGCATCACTTCACCCCAGCCGCGCGACATGTTGCGGTCCGGGTAAAACCCTTCAGTGGCTTCACGCATGATCACCAGGTCCATTGTCTTACCTTCCTTCATGTTAGAAGTCAGGAACGGACGGGTGCGCGCAGGACGGACGTTAGCATAAAGATCAAGACCGATACGGAAACCTGCAGAAACGTTACGTCCACCTTTCTCAGGCGCGGGGTAATCTGCATGCGACTGCGTACCCAGGATGATCCCGTCATACGTTTTCGCTTTATCTAAAGATTCCTGACGCAGCGTGGTGCCATGCAGCTCAAGGCTTTTAAAGCCAACGTCTTCATAGTCAAATTCAAAACCCAGGTTGAAAGTTTTATCTAATGAATTCAGTACGGTTACCGCAGCTGAGGTGATTTCAGGACCAATACCGTCACAAGGCAGAACCAAAATACGCATATACACTCCAATTGATGGGTCAGTTTCGATTGCATTTTTATACCAATAAATGCACTGATTGCAAGGTGACGAAGATCACATTTATCATACAAAAAAATCACATTTCAGCGAATACGTTAATTATCAGCAAGTTAGCATCACGCTTTGTTTCAGGCGGCCTGTCTACCCTTTTCCAGCTGCTCCGCACGCCTGTAACGATTACTGCATTAGTCCGAATTTGTTAGAAATATGTGATCTGCAGCACAGATTAACACCTGCTACATTTGCATTTATTAACATACAAAAGCAGTATGTTGAAAACTGACAATCAGGTAAGGATTAATCATGACAAAGTTAGGCGTTATCGCTGATGACTTTACCGGCGCAACCGATATAGCCAGTTTTATGGTCAATGCAGGCTGGAGAGTGGTGCTGTTTAACGGCGTCCCTGCGCAGACATTTGAGGCAGTAAATATTGATGCCATTGTTATTGCGCTGAAGAGCCGTTCCATTCCTGTGAAAGATGCCGTAAGCCAGTCGCTTGCTGCCTCCAACTGGCTGAAAGCACAAGGTTGTGAACGCCAGCTTTTCAAATATTGTTCGACATTTGATTCTACCGCACAGGGCAATATCGGACCGGTAACGGATGCGCTTATGGAAAACCTTGGAACGCGCATGACGCTGGTCTGCCCGGCAGTGCCGGATAACGGCCGGACCATTGTTCACGGCCACCTTTTTGTAAAAGGAGAATTACTAAACGAAAGTGGTATGCAACACCATCCGGTCACGCCCATGACCCACTCTTCACTGAAAAAACTTATGGAGGCGCAGTCCGTAGGTTTATGCGGCAATATTTCTCTTGATACCGTCAAAAATCACCCTGAGCAGATAGCTGACCGGATAGCGGAGAGTAATGCGAAATATATGATTTTTGATGTGCTGGACAATAGTGACCTGCTAACCGTGGCCCGGGCAACATCACCATTTCCGCTGGTAACAGGCGCTGCGGGACTGGGATACGCTATCGCCACAATTGATGTGCAGCAGCAGCCTCTTCCCCGCAGCCCGATGAAAATAGAAGCAGAAGGTTTTAGCGTAGTGCTTTCCGGCAGCTGCTCCTCAATGACTAATCAGCAGGTTGATTTTTACCAGCAACGCGCTTCCGCGCTGGCGTTAAACGTAGAAAAAATCATCCATGATGAGGGTTATATTCAGTCGGTAGTCAGTTGGGTATGCGCTCATGCAAAAGAAGCGTTAGCCCCGCTGGTATACGCCACGCAGCCACCACAAATCATCGAAATCATTCAGAAGAATTACGGTTCGGAATTTGTGAGTGAAAAAATTGAATGTTTCTTCTCCACGCTTGCCCAGAAATTAAACGAAGCGGGTTTCAACAAGTTTATTGTCGCCGGCGGTGAAACCTCAGGCGCGGTTGTTCAGGGGCTGAATATTAATGGCATGGTGATAGGCGATGCCGTCGCTCCAGGCGTGCCGTGGACGCAAGTTCTGGATGAGAAAAAATGGGTGATCCTTAAATCGGGTAACTTTGGTAACAGCGACTTTTTCCTGAAAGCACAGGAGCATTTTCATGAATGAGACACAACTACGGCAGGATTTAGTGCGGTACGCTCGCTCAATGTATGAACGCGGTTACAGCAGCGGTGGCGCCGGTAATATCAGCCTGAAACTGCCTGATGGTAATGTACTGGCAACCCCTACTAACTCCAGTTTTGGCGATTTGGATCCGACCACCCTGAGCAAGGTGACCATGGATGGCGAACTTCTCGATGGGCAAAAGGCATCGAAAGAGATCCTTATGCACCTTGCCATCTACCGCCAGCGTCCGAAGTGTGGCGGTATTGTTCATCTGCATTCCCCCTGGCTGACGGCCCTCTCATGCATGTCAGGTCTCAATTATGAGAATGCGCTGCCACCAATAACGCCCTACTACGTTATGCGTGTCGGGAAGTTGCCGGTAGTACGCTATATTCGCCCTGGTTCGCCGCTCATTGCTGAGGAAGTGGAAAAACTGGCAGCTGAACACAATTCTATTCTGCTGGCAAATCATGGGCCAATTATTTCAGGTAAAGACATCCGTGAAGCGGTGTTTAATGCCGAAGAGCTTGAAGAGACGGCAAAGCTTTATTTCATGCTCAAACCTTTTGGCATGACAACCTTAACTGATGAAAATGTCGAAGAGTTAAACTCGCTGTTTAACATGAAATAAGCAATCACATTAATCCTTGTGCATTTAGTTGCACAGGGATACGCCTGCCTGAAAATTAAAAAACAAGGGTTTATGATGTCTTTGATGCTTGTCACCGGGATAATAATGTTCATCATCCTGACCTGGTGCTTACTTAAAAATAGTTTCCCACCGGGCGTGCTTTTTATCATTCTGCCGACGCTTGCTGCGCTGATTTGCGGATTCGGTTTTAAAGAGCTGGGGGAATATGTAGCGATGGGGCTGAAATCAGTAGTTGGCACAGCCACGCTGGTCGCATTCAGCGCTATGTTCTTTACTTTAATGAAAGAAGCGGGTGTATTTGACGTCATCGTGCGTTTTATTCTGCGCTTCGTTACCCCCTCAACTTTTTCCGTGTTGCTGGCAACGCTGGTGATAGCATCAGTCTGCAGTCTGGACGGAAATGCTTACGCCACCCTGCTGGTAACCGTACCTGCACTCTTACCTATTTATGAAAAAATGAATATCAGTAAGAAAACCTTGCTGCTTTTAGTCACGGTTGGTGTAGGCGTCACAGGTATTACCCCGTGGGGTGGTTCGCTGAACCGGGCGATAGCGGTGACCCATCTTGATATTCTGACAGTCTATTACCAGCTACTCCCCTTGCAGGCGGTGCTTTTTATCCTGGGCGTAATCCTCTGCTGGTATATGGCTCGCGTTGAGAATCGTAGCGGATCGGGCATAACGCCGGATGAGTTTCACCTGATGCGTCAGGAGATGCTGAGTCCCAAAGCCAGTACGTCATCCTGGCTGTTGCGACTTAATTTTGCTCTGGTCATCGCCACTATCGTGACGCTTGTTGCGGGCTGGGTAGCGGGCAACTTCCTGTTTATGATAGCCTTCTCAATAGCGATAATTATTAATTATCCTGATGCAAAAAAAGCCCAGCAGAAAATAAAAGAATACGCGATGACAATTTTTCCTGTTATCGTGATTTTTCTTACCATCGGCGTGTTTGTCGGGATCCTGCAAAATACCGGAATTATTAAATTACTCGTAAGCGAACTTGCATCAATATTCCCGCAAAGTCTTGGCCCGTACCTTTACCTTATTATAGCGCTGTTCAGCGTACCTGTTGTCATCCTTATTGGATCGGATGCTTTTTATTTTGCTCTGCTTCCTCTTGCGGTAGGTTTAGGACAAAGCTTTCATGTCTCTCCCTTGCATGTCACCATCGCTATGCTGATCACCGAGCAGATTGGCTTGCTACTCAGCCCTGTTATTCCGGCCACGCATCTTGGTCTGAGTCTTTTAAATCTTCGTGTAGATGAGCATGTACGCCACTCTATGATAAAAGTCTGGATTATGAGTATCTGCGCTCTGCTGGCGGCTATTGCTACCGGGATTATTCCGGTATAAGTGTCATGGTGAGTATTGTCAGGCCCGGTACAGCGTATTACATGCAGTATTGCGCTGCTCCTTTTTGCTGGCTGACGGACAACATTGCGCTAAAGGCGGTCTGTTCATTTTCAGTAAATTCTGCTCAGAAATCTTTTCAGCCCCTCTCTGAGATCGGCCTCTATTTCTGAGCAGAACGGCAACGAATTACCGGTAATTACGCGTGATTACCCGCTCAGATCCCATGCAGCTTAGCCAGCAGCCACATCCTTTCTGAAGCGATATCGGGGTTATCAAGCAACCCCGCTTCGTCAGCCAGGCGGAAAAGCTCGCAGTAATGCGTCAGGCTGCGCGCGCTCTGCATTCCCCCCAGCAGGGTAAAATGTCCCTGATGACCATTAAGCCAGGCGAGAAACACAATGCCCGCTTTGTAATACTTCGTGGGCGCAGAGAAGATATGTCGAGCCAGCGGCAGGGTTGGCGCAAGGATCTGCTCATATCTCTGCCGATCGCCCTGTGCCAGCGCATGTAGCGCGCCAGAGGCCGCCGGGGCAATCGCATCCAGAATACCCAACAGAGCATGCGAATAACCCTGGCTGTCCCCGGCAATCAGTTCGGGATAGTTGAAGTCATCCCCCGTATACATTTTGATGGAGGCAGGAAGCTGGCGGCGCATGCCGATTTCACGATCTTTATCCAGAAGCGAGATCTTGATGCCGTCAATTTTAGCCGTGTTATTGCGTATCACTGACAGACAAATTTCCGTTGCGTCGTGTACCTGCTCTGTCCCCCAGTATCCCCGCAGCGCCGGATCAAACATGTCGCCCAGCCAGTGCAGGATCACCGGTTCACGCACCTGTCGCAGTACCGCGTCATAGACTTTGATGTAATCCTCCGGGCCTTTAGCGATAGCAGCAAGCGCCCGGCTGGCCATCAGGATAATACGTCCCCCGCAGGCTTCAATGTCCGCTATCTGCTGTTCATAAGCACTAATGACATCCTGCAATGTCAGACCCGCAAAGTTGCTCAGGTGATCGGTGCCTGCGCCGCTGGCAATCGTCACCTGGGGAAAATCTTTTGCCTGTGCCACACTGCGCCGGATGAGTTCCAGGCTGGTTGGCCAGTCCAGCCCCATGCCGCGCTGGGCGGTATCCATCGCTTCCGCCACGCCAAAACCGAGTGACATCAAGTGACGTCTGTACGCCAGCGTCGCATCCCAGTCGATGGCCATATCACGCGTGGGATTTTGCATAGCGACAGGATCTGCAACCACGTGCGCCGCCGCATAGACCTGTCGGTTGAAGAGCGGTTTCTGCGGAACGCTCCAGTTGCGCTGGCCCTGCAGGACATAGCTGTAGGGCTGGCCTTTGCTGTCCAGTAAACGCACCTTATTGCTGATCGTCATTTTCATTCCTCCTGGTTAATGCTTTGCCAGATGCCCACGCGGTAAGGTATCTGCAGAATGAGTTGCGGTGGTGACGGGACGCTTGTGCACGCCCAGTAATACGAAGCTGCTGCAGAGGATCACGGCGGCGGCTACCAGCCAGACAGGTTGCAGCGTGTAAGTTTGCGCAAAGTAGCCTGCAACAATCGGAGAGATGCCGCCTGCCGCCATCCCCGTATTCATCACAAAGCCAATGGCAGAGCCACGCAGAGAAGCGGGAACCAGTTCGGCAGTAACAGACAACACAATGGGCGTGATGGGGTAGCCTAAAAAGCCGAGCAGCAGCACCAGCAAAATCACCAGCGTAACGGAGGAGGTGATCACCATCGCCGCCATCAGGAATCCGCTGGCAATCGTCACCGCCATCAGAATGTTGCGACGGCGGATGAAGTCACCTTTGTCGCAGTAACGGCCAAGCAGAAATCCGCCCAGCGCACCGGTCAGCCCCAGCAGGCTCGCTATGGTTCCGGCCGTGCCGATGGTCAGGTTTTTATCCTGCATCAGGTAGCTTGGTGCCCACAGCAGCACAATCCACCAGCCCGCCAGCAGCACAAAATAGTAGGCGGCCATCATCATTACCGGCGCATGCCGGAACAGCGTACGCAGCGGCACTTTTTCCGCGGCCTGGCGGGCGATGAGATCGGCAGGCTTGCGATCGTTTTTAACCAGCGTCGCGTACAGTATCGCCACCAGCATGCCCAACGCACCGGCGACGTAAAACACCACGCGCCAGCCAAACACCGGGCCTAATACTGCTCCCATCCAGGTGCCGAGAAAGCCGCCTATCGGATAGCCCATCCAGTAGAGAGACATCACCGTGGTGCGCTGCTTTTCACTGGTGACGTTCGCCACTTCCAGCGAGGCAGCAGGCCAGAAGATGCCTTCACCGATGCCGGTCATTACCCGATAAAAAATCAGGCTCGATAAGCTGCCTGCCACGCCAGTCATCAGCGTGGCGAGCGAAAACATCATCAGCCCCAGAATTAACACAGGTTTACCGCTGAGCTTGTCAGCGATGATGCCGGCAATGAACAGAAAGAGAATAAAGCCAAAAAAGAAGGAGGAGAGCAGGATGCCGCTTTCGCCTTTACCCAGGCCAAACTCAGAGGCAATCAGGCCAATCGCCGACGACACCGTCATGCGATCAACCGAGTACATCATATATCCCAGCCCGCACAGCACGGTAACCAGAATCATCTTTCGGGTATCTGTATTCATATTTTCCTCGAGATCTCTGTTGACCGACGAAAACAGCTTTTCAGCTCTGTCAGATACAAATGAAGGTTAACCGTGTTGCTGATGGCGTAATTTGCAGATGCTCAGCACTTCGTCAGGATCTTTACTCCACCAGTTAAGGCGGGAAAAAATCTCGACTTCATGAAAGCCCTGATATCCCAGCGCTTCAACCGCCTGACGGAAGCCGCGAATATCGATGACGCCATCGCCCATCATGCCGCGATCCTCCAGCAGATCCTGCGTCGGGTTAAGCCAGTCGCAGATGTGAAAAGCCAGCAATCGCTTCAGTCCTGCGCGCCTGATTTCATGGTGAAAGTCAGCGTCCCACCAGGTGTGGTAGAGGTCGACGGCGATCCCCAGCCCCTCTTCCCCCAGCAGATCTATCAGGTCGTTAGCCTGTTTCAGGCTGTTGATGCAGGCCCGATCGGCGGCATACATCGGATGCAGCGGCTCAATTGCCAGCGGCATTCCCCGGGGCCTGGCGTATTCCAGCAAAGCATTCAGCCCGTCATGAACCTGCTGGCGCGCCCCGGCTAAATCTCTGGAGCCAGAAGGCAATCCTCCGACCACCAACACCAGACAGGCGGCGTTTAACGCCAGCGCTTCATCCACGGCACGATAGTTGTCGGTGAGATTGGCGTGACGTTGCGCGGCAGTAGCAGCCGGAAACATGCCGCCCCGGCAATATCCGCTGACGCTGAGCTGATGAAGAGTGAGCAGCCGTGCCGTTTCTTTCAGCCCCAGTGCGGCGACCTGATCGCGCCAGGGTGAAATGCCGCGAATATCGTGACGGGCGCAGCCTTCAATAATCTGCCGGAGATCCCACTGTTGGCGAACCGTTGCCGTGTTGAGAGAGAGTTTTTGTGGATCGGGTATCTGCATGATGTTCTCCTCAACGCTCTAATGAAGGCACATCGACCCAGCGGCGCTCTTTCCAGCTCTTAAGCGCCAGATCAACCAGCTGCAATCCTTTCGCCCCTTCCAGCAGGCCCCAGCGATACTCTCCTTCGCCCCAGACGTGGCGGAGAAACAGTTCCCACTGAACTTTGAAAGCGTTGTCATAGGTTTGGGTATCCGGCACTTCAGCCCAGTCGTTAAAGAAGTTGTGCGTCTGCCGCACATCAGGATTCCACACCGGCTTCGGCGTATTAACGCTGGCTTGGGTGAAACAGTCGGTCAGTCCGGCCACCGCCGAGCCGTTAACGCCATCCACCTGAAACGTCACCAAATCATCCCGGCGAACGCGAACGCACCAGGAGCTGTTGATCTGCACAATTGCGCCGTTGTGCAGTTCAAAGGTGGCGTAAACGGCATCATCAGCGGTCGCCTGATAAGGTTGATGCTGCTCGTTCCAGCGCTCGGGAATATGCGTAGCGCCGATACAGCTGAGACTTTTAATCTCGCCAAACAGGTTGTCGATCACATAACGCCAGTGGCAAATCATATCCAGAATAATGCCGCCGCCATCTTCGCTGCGGTAGTTCCAGGAAGGGCGCTGTGTGGGTTGCAGGTTGCCCTCAAATACCCAGTAACCAAATTCGCCGCGTACGGATAACACCCGGCCAAAAAAGCCTGAATCGTTCAGCAGCTTGAGTTTCTGCAAACCAGGCAACCACAGTTTGTCCTGCACCACACCGTGGCAAACGCCTTTTTCCCGGGCGAAGTGGTAGAGATCCAGGGCATCATCCAGCCCCATCGCTACCGGTTTTTCGCTGTAAACATGCTTACCTTTGCCGATCGCTTTTTTCAGCAGCGCCGGGCGCGCCTGGGTGGTGGCTGCATCAAAGAAAATGGTGTCGTCAGCATTGTCCAGCGCCTCGTCAAGATCGGTACCCCAGCGGGTGATGCCAAACTCCTGTGCCAGAGCAGCCATCTTTTCAGCGCTGCGGCCAATTAAAATCGGGTCAGGCATTAAACGATCGCCGTTAGCCAGCAGCACCCCACCCTGTTCGCGGATTTGCACAATTGACCGAATCAGGTGCTGATTTTTCCCCATGCGCCCGGTTACGCCATGCATGATGATGCCAACTGGTATCTGAGCCATTCATTCACCTCGTTGTTGAGTCTCGTTGTCAGCCACTTTGCGATC
This sequence comes from Erwinia pyri, assembly GCF_030758455.1. NCBI lineage: Bacteria > Pseudomonadati > Pseudomonadota > Gammaproteobacteria > Enterobacterales > Erwiniaceae > Erwinia > Erwinia pyri. The sequence goes on along the minus strand of NZ_CP132353.1, from coordinate 1,861,750 downwards.
GGTACGACATAACGCCGCAAACCAGTAGCCATTTTCAGGCAACCGGTTCATACTTTTTCAACTAACCGGTTGAGAGTGTCACTATAGGAGTTACCAGGGCGGGTGACGGTGATCCATTTCACATAACCAACCAGTTGGTTGAAAATAGGTCTCTGCTTGTTTTACAGTTGGATTAAGGCACTATAATGCTGAAAAGCGCAGCGATAGATTGGGAGCAAGGTTTGGCTAACAGGACGGTTAAAGATAAAAATGATTCCGCTGATAAGCAGCGGCGCATTCTCGAAGCTGCCCGCGCGGAGTTTGCAGAGAAGGGTTTTGATGGTGCTCGTGTCGACAGCATCGCCGGGCGCGCCCGGGCGAATAAACAGCTCATTTATTACTACTTCACTAATAAAGATGTGCTCTTCACCCGGGTGCTGGAAGATGCGTACCGGCACATTCGGGAGCAGGAAGCGGCGCTGTCGCTTGATGAGTTCCCCGCCGATCAGGGGATCCTTAAGCTGGTGGAGTTTACCTGGCACTACTATCTGAAGAATCCGGAGTTCATTCGCCTGTTAAACAGCGAAAACCAGCTCAAGGCGCGGCATCTGAAAGATTCCCCCATCACCGTCGATATCAATCAAAGCTGGATCAGCATCAGTAAAAACCTGCTGGAACGTGGCGTGGCTGAAGGCAATATCAGGCCTGGCATTGATGTGATGCAGCTGAATATTAATATCTCCGCACTCGGTTTCTTTTACCTGATCAATCAGGCAACGCTGTCGATTTTGTATCAGAAAGATCTCAGCGAAAAAGCGGCGTTGGAAGAGCGTCTTCGCGTGATGAAGGAGTGTATTGCGGCGTGGATAAAGCCATGAACGGCCCTGAAGATCCACTTCTGCGTGGATTTTTCCTGGCCAGCTTTCCTCACCCCACGCTCCCGAAACCTGCATCTCGTATCGACTTTGTTTAGACTTCATTTAATATATTAATAACGTATTAAACTATAAGCATAATCATCATTGCCGTGTTAGGTTACTGTTAATTAACTGTGATGCCAGAACAAAGTTTAAACAAATCAAGGGCATTTACCATCACCTGACGTGATGGTTTTACATTGTGAGCATTCAGGGGCATACCATGCGTCATTCAAATGACCTTTCCTCAGGAAAGGCGCGGTTTTCACGTCGGCAGGTTTTAGTAGCTGGCGCGATTATCATGGCTGGAGGATTAATTACTTCAGCACTCCCTCCTTTTGCACTGGCTGGTACGACCAACAGTTTCACCCCCTTTATGCAAATCTCCCGTTTGCTGGTCAACCACCAGCTGGATGAAGCGGTGGGCCAGCGAATGTTGGCGCTGCTGGCCGCTGAGGAAGCCGATCTGCTGGAAAAGATCAATCAGCTGCTGGCTATTGCCCACACGGCTAACGCCACGCTGGTTGAAGATTTCTTCCCGGCAATTCCGGCAGGCAGGCTGCAGGATCTCGCCCATAAAATCATCTTCGGCTGGTACACAGGAAGCCTGGAACCCACACGCTCAGCGAAAACGTTCGCCTTTGAGCAGGCGTTAACCTGGCACACCACGCAAGATGCCATTGCCATCCCTTCCTATGGTTTTAGCGGCCCGAATAACTGGCAACGCAGCAATAAACCGGTTCTTCCCCTGCCTCAATTCTGAAGATGATAAGAATATAAAATGAAGACGACTCCTTCTCCCGTAGTGATTGTTGGCACCGGCGTGGTCGGCGTGGTGATTGCTGAGCAGCTGCTTGATGCCGGGATCCCGGTTCTGATGCTGGAAGCTGGCCCTCGCGTTTCACGTGCTGAAATTGTTGAAAACTACAGAAATCTGCCGCTGGCCGCTAAAGGCAATCCGATTGAATGCTACCCGTCGCGCGAATGGGCGCCGCACCCGGAGCCGTCGGGGCCGGGCAAAGGGTATCTGCAGCTCAGCGGAGCGGATTCTTACGCGCAGGGTTACGTGCGCTATGCAGGCGGATCGACCTGGCACTGGGCGGGAACCTGCTGGCGCCTCACCCCTGCGGATATGCAGCTGCAGACGCGATACGGCGTGGGTCGGGACTGGGCATTTGATTACGCCACGCTGGAGCCCTATTACGCGATGGCTGAATACAAACTTGGCATCTGTGGCCCGGACGATCCGGCCCTGCAGTGGCCTCCGCTGCGCTCCAAACCTTATCCTATGCCTGCGCTGCCCTTCGGACCTGGTGAAGCCCGCTTTACCCAGGTGGTGAAAGAGAAGCTGGGGCTGCATAACATCCCTACCGCGCAGGCGCGTAACAGCGGCATGGCGTATGACGATCGCCCCGCCTGCTGCGCCAATAACAACTGCGTGCCGGTTTGCCCGGTCGGGGCGAAATATGATGCCTCTACAGCGCTGGCCCGTCTGGAAGCTAAGGGCGCCACAATTATTGATAATGCGGTGGTCTGGAAAATTGAAACCAATGCCAGCAACCATATCGAAGCGGTGCACTATTACGACCAGCACAAGCAGAGCACGCGGGTGAACGGCAAGCTGTTTATCATCGCCTGTAATGGTCTTGAGACCCCTAAACTGCTGCTGATGTCCGCAGACTCGCGTAATCCAGACGGTATCGCCAACAGTTCAGATCAGGTGGGCCGCAACATGATGGATCATCCGCAAATCACCATGACCGTTACGCTGGAAGAGCCCTACTGGGCTGGCGTGGGCCCGGTAGTGAACAGCGGCATTATGGAGACCTCGCAGGGCGATTTCCGCTCTGAGCATGCCGGTGCCTATTTCCGCTTCAATAACTTTGCCCGCAACCGCTTCGTCACCTTTGACGCGCTGAAGAGCGGCCTGGTTGGCAAGGCGCTGGATGAAGAGATCCGCCGCAAAACCGCCTGCACGGCCGATATCGTGCTGGCGCATGAAATTCTGCCGGATGAGAATAACCGTCTGACGCTTTCAGATAAAAAAGACTGGCTGGGCCTGCCCAAACCCGCCATCCACTACGACGTCGGCGACTATGTGCGCCGCTCGCTGAAAGAGTACTCCCTGCCGATTGCCCATCAGATTGCTGAGGCAATGGGCGCGACTGAGAAGAAGTTTTCCAAACAGTTTAACCAGAGCAAACACATCATGGGCGGCACCCGCATGGGCAACGACGCCGCTACTTCGGTGGTGGATGATGTCTGCCGCGCACACGATCACCCCAACCTGTTTTTACCGGGCGGCGGAGCGATGGTGAGCACCGCCTGCGGTAACAGTACGCTGACTATGGTGGCGCTGGCGTTTAAGGCCGCGGAAGCAATTGTTAAACAGGCCAGGGAGGTCTGAACATGAGGAGATTAAAACTCAGCGCGCTGGCGGCCCTTCTCTCTTTAACCATCGGCGCAGCCTGTGCGGAAAATAGCACATATAGTCTTAAGAGCGACGCGGGTCAGACGGACAGAGGATCTTCACAGAATAAAGATCTGGCGGAAAGTGGCGCAACTCTGCTTAAGAAAGGGGAATACCTGGCAGTCGCTTCCGACTGTACCGCCTGTCATACCGGTACAAAACCTTTTGCCGGTGGCAAAGCGATTGAGTCACCGGTGGGCGAAATTATCGCCACCAATATCACGCCGTCAAAAACCGCCGGAATTGGCAATTATACCGAGCAGCAGTTTGCTGATGCGGTGCGTAAGGGCATTCGGGCGGATGGCGCGCATCTCTATCCGGCTATGCCTTACACCGCCTACGCCACGCTGACCGACGAAGATATCCATGCTCTCTACAGCTATTTTATGTCGGGTGTCCAGCCGGTAGATGAGCCAGCCCGGCAAACGCATCTGCCCTTCCCGCTTAACCTGCGATTTTCAATGCTGTTCTGGAACACCCTGTTCCTGAAATCACCGGGGTATACCCCGGACAGTTCGCAGAGTGAAAGCTGGAACCGCGGGCGCTACCTTGTTGAAGGCGCAACGCACTGCAGCACCTGCCACACGCCACGCGGGTTTTTGATGCAGGAGAAAGAGGACCAGGCCTTTACCGGCGCCCAGGTCGGCCCCTGGTTTGCGCCGAACATTACCCATAATGCGGTAAGCGGTATTGGCAGCTGGTCCCAGCAGGATCTGGTGACCTATCTGAAAACCGGACGCCTGGCAGGCAAAGCGCAGGCTGCAGGCAGCATGGCAGAAGCGATTACCCACAGCTTCCAGCACCTCTCACCAGCTGATTTAACCGCCATTGCAGAGTATCTGGCTACCGTGCCCGATGCCCAGGCTCCGGCTCAGGGCCAGTCCCGCTTCCAGCAGGGCAAGGCCGCTAACAATCTGGTGGCATTCCGTGGCGAGGCCTTCAGCGCCCCGGTTAAGGATGAGGGGGCAAGGCTGTTTTCCGGAAACTGCGCTTCCTGCCACGGCAGCAGCGGTCAGGGCACGGAGGATGGTTTCTACCCCAGCCTGTTCCACAACAGCGCAACGGCTGAACAGAATCCTGCCAACCTTGTGGCCACCATCCTGAACGGCGTTGAACGCGATACGGCGCAGGGCAACGTCTTTATGCCGCCGTTTGGCGAACAGCCCAACGCCCTCAACCATCTGAACGACGATCAGGTGGCTACCTTATCAAACTGGATCCTGCGCCACTATGGCAATGCGGAAGTCACGGTCAGCGCCAGCCAGGTCGCCGAAATCCGCCGCGGGGGGCCCGCTTCACCGCTGGTGATGATGGCTCAGGTTGGGGTGGCTGCGGCAGGCGTGGTGATTATTGCGCTGATTCTCTTCTTGCTCTGGCGCCGCAAACGCAGGCAAAACGCTTAAACACTTTTTTGATCCTGTCGCCCTGGCTTCAGCCAGCGGCGACCTTTTTTACTGGAAATAGCAATGAAGCACTTCACAAGACGCCGCGTGCTGAAGATGGCCGGGCTGGTGGCACTCACCAGTGCTGCTGGCACTCTTCTGCCGCTGCCCAGGCTCAGAGCAGCACAGCCTGCGGCCCAGACACCTGCCCTGGCTGAATTTATGCAGGTTTCACAACAACTGACGCAGCTGGACGATCTGAACAGCGCCGTCGGTACGGCACTGTTTCACGCCCTGACTATCACGCAGAAAAACTTCACCACGGCGCTGACCCAGTTAAGCGCTCTGTTAACCAGCCAGCCCGATCTTTTACAGCAGGAGCGCCTGACTTTTGCTGAGACTCAGGCAGCTGAGGAGAAGCTGGCGAAAGTCATTCTGGGCGGCTGGTACAACGGGGTGGTGGGCAAAGGTAACGCTGCGCTGTATGTCACCTACGTCAACACGCTGGCCAGTGAGCTGGTGAAAGACAAACTGGTGCCACAAAGTTTCTCATACGGTAAATGCGGCAGCTGGGCGCAGCAGCCCTGATTGATTAAAGAGTAATGTTGAAATGAATAACAAGAATTCTGCCGATGTGGTGGTGATTGGCGCGGGCGTGAACGGCTCGCTGCTGGCTACCCGTCTGGCGAAGGCGGGAAAATCTGTACTATTACTGGAATCGGGTCCTAAAGTGGGCCGCGACGAACTGGTGGAGCGCTACAGAAATTCCGCCTTCAAATCGGACTTTATGTCACCTTATCCCTTCTCCCCGATGGCGCCGCATCCGCGCTATACGCCGGAGCCAAACGACTATCTGCAGCAAACAGGCCCGCACCCCTTCAATGCGCAATATATCCGCATGTTTGGCGGCACCAGCTGGCACTGGGCGGCGCAGCTCTGGCGCTTTGTGCCCAATGATTTTCGGCAGCAGACGCAGTATGGCGTGGGGAAAGACTGGCCGATAGGCTACGAAGATCTGGAGGAGTATTACTACCAGGCGGAGGTGATTGCTGGCGTGGGCGGTTCGCCCGATAACGGTTCTCCGCGCAGCAAGCCTTACCCGATGGAGCGCGTACCTGCTTCCTGGCTACAGCAGCGCGTAACCGCCCGTCTTCAGCCGGAATTTACCGTGCTGGATGACAGCACGGGCCGCAACAGCCGCAGTTACGATGGCCGTCCTGCCTGCTGTGGCAACAACAACTGCATGCCGGTTTGCCCGATTGACGCGCAATATCACGGTGGAATTGCGGCGCAGCAGGCGGAAATGAGCGGCGTGAAAGTTATCGCGGAAGCGGTGGTTTATCAGCTTGAGCATGACGAACAGGGCAGGATTGTCGCGGCCAGTTACTATGACTGGAACAAGACTTCCCACCGCGTCACCGCGGAAACCTTTGTGCTGGCAGCCAATGCGATAGAAACGCCCAAGCTGTTGCTGATGTCAACCAGCGATAAGTTCCCGCAGGGCCTCGCCAATGCGCGTGACAACGTTGGCCGCAATCTTTGCGATCACCCCGCTATCGGCGTGACGTTCGACGTCGATGAAGAGATCTGGCCCGGACGCGGTCCGGTCAGCCCCTGCTCTATCGGGCAGTTCCGCGACGGCGAGTTCCGCCGTGAGCACTCTCCGTTCCGTCTCGATATCTCCAACGCCTCGCAGGTCGCTTCCGTGACCAAAGAGCTGCTGGCTGAAGGCTGGTTCGGTAAAAAACTGCAGGAGCAGATCCGCTTTCGTGCCTCGCGCCGCCTGAGTATCAAAAACGCGCTGGAGCAATTACCTGATCCCAACAACCGCGTCACTCTCAGCACTAACAAGGATGCGCTGGGTCTGCCCACGCCTGCCCTGTTCTGGGACGTGGATGACTATGTGAAGAAAGGCACGCTGAAAACCCGCGAATGCTATGACGCCATCGCCGCAAAACTGGGGGCGACCAATATCACACACAGTAAAAGCGGTAAATTCTCCAACCGTCAGCATATTACCGGAACGCTCTCGATGGGACTCGACCCCGCCACCTCGGTTACCGATGCCTGGGGCCGCGCGCACGATCATGAAAATCTGTTTATGGTCGGCACCGGCGTGATGCCTACCGTGGGTACCTGCAACGTCACGCTGACAGCGATGGCGCTGGCGCTGCGTACCGCAGACCGGATTTTGCAGGAGACGCAACGTGGCTGATTATCTGAAAGCACTCCTGTCAGCCAGTATTCTGCTGCTGACGCTGGGCCAGGCGCAGGCGGCAGATCAAACTGACCTGATTAAACGTGGCGAATATCTGGCGATTGCCGGGGACTGCGGCGCCTGTCATACCGACGAGGGCAAAGCGCCCTTCAGCGGCGGCCATGCCATTTCCAGCCCGATAGGCACGATTTTCAGCAGCAACATCACGCCATCAGACGTGGCTGGAATTGGTCACTACACTGAAGCGCAGTTTGCTGATGCGTTGAGAAAGGGTATACGTGCAGACGGCAGCCAGCTCTATCCCGCCATGCCTTATACCGCTTACGGTAAAATCAACGACGAGGATATGGCGGCGCTCTACGCTTACTTTATGCACGGCGTGAAGCCGGTTGACACCCAGCCGGAAAAAACGGCGCTGCCCTTCCCCTTCAACCTGCGCTTCAGCATGGCGGTGTGGAACTGGCTCTATCTCGATAACAAGCCGTTTACGCCCGATCCCGCCAAAACGGCGCAGTGGAATCGCGGTGCCTATCTGGTAGAGGGACTGACGCACTGCAGCACCTGCCACACGCCACGCAGCTTTCTGATGGCCGAGCAGCAGCAAAAAAATCTTCAGGGCGCTTCGCTGGGGACCTGGTTTGCGCCAGACGTGACTGCCGCCACGCTTAAAGATCAGCACTGGACGCGCCAGATGCTGGCGGACTATCTTGCCACCGGCCATAGCGCAACGGGCGCTACGGCAGGCGGCCCGATGCTTGAAGCGATTGATAAAAGCTTCTCTCGCCTCTCACCGGCAGATCGTCTGGCTATGGCGACTTATCTCCTGCCAGAAGAGGGAACCGAGAGTGCACCTGCGGTCAGTACAGGACTTATTCCGGTCACTGGCGACGATCTACCTGAAGCATTGCCGGAAGGTGAACGCCTTTACCGTAATAACTGCGCGGCTTGCCACAATCTTCAGGGAGAGGGTTTACGAGGCTTACCGGCGTTGAAGAACCATCCGGTGCTGAAAAAACCTACCGCGGATAATGTGGCTATGGCTGTTTTACAGGGTGTATGGCCCGAGAAAGCGCAGTCGATGCCTGGCTTTGCCGCTGAGCTTAACGACGAGCAGATCGCCAGCGTCACCCGCTACGTGATGAAGGATATCGGTAACAGCGAGGTGAGCATCACTGCTGACCGGGTGAAGGCACTGCGCCAGGGCGGAGAACCCTCACCGTTACTGTTGCTCGCCCGCGTTGGCATGGCAGGCGGCGTCATTCTGCTGATCCTTGCCCTGCTTTACTGGGGCTGGCGTCGCCGACGTTAACCGCTGCTCCTCCGCTTCGTTGCTGAAGCGGAGGAGCAGCTTTAAAGTTGCAGAATAGGCTTTGCATTTCCCCAGTTTATCGCCTCCCTTTCCCGCGCTGAGATCTCCGCTTTATGCAGCCCCTTCACCACGACTTCCGTATTTTGACACGGAGAGGCTTGTCAGGTTTTTCCGCCCTCGTCAGGCTCACAGGGATCCAGCCGTTAAGCTTTTACTGCGCTTTCTCAGGAATACGCGCAATCACCTTAATTTCAAAATCAAAACCAGCCAGCCAGTTCACACCTATTGCGGTCCAGTTTGGATAGGGAGCCCGAGGAAACAACTCCTGCTTAACAGTCATAACAATGGGAAACTGGTTTTCGGGATCGGTATGGAAGGTGGTGACATCGATTAAATCATCAAGGGTGCAGCCAGCGGCAAGCAGCGTCGCTTGCAGATTCTCAAACGCCAGCCTGACCTGGGCCTCAAATTCCGATTCCGGCGTGCCATCCTCATGGCTGCCAACCTGCCCCGACACAAACAGCAGATCGCCTGAGCGAATCGCCGCAGAATAGCCGTACTGCTGGTACAGATGCTGACGCTGAGCCGGGAAAATGGGTTCACGTGCGATCATGGTAACCTCTCATTAATAGTGGGTAAGAAGTGCATAAAGCGTCTGCTTGCTTTAACATACGCCGCGTATATAAAATAAACACAGATACGCCTCGTATGTCAATTAATATACGCCGCGTATGCGAAAGGAGGAGTTATGGCAGCAAGACGCCGTGCAGAAACAATGGAACAGAACCGCGAAAAGTTGATTGCCGCGGCGCGTAAGGCTTTCGCGGAAAATGGATTTGCGGCAGCCTCTATGGATGAACTGACCGCGCAGGTTGGGCTGACCCGAGGCGCGCTTTATCATAACTTTGGCGATAAACGGGGTTTACTGGCGGCCGTTGTGGCGCAGGTGGATGGCGAAATGGCGCGACGGGCGAAAGAGATCGCAGGCAGCACTGAAGATGGCTGGAAACAATTGCTGGCGGAAGGCAGCGCCTATATAGAGATGGCGCTCGATCCGGAAATTCAGCGCATTGTGCTGCTGGATGGGCCCGCCTTTCTGGGTGACCCTTCACGCTGGCCCAGCCAGAACGCCTGTCTTGATGCAACACGCAGTGCGGTAAGCGAGTTGGTTAAAGATCGGCTTCTGAAACCCGTAGATATTGAGGCAGCTGCACGCCTGCTTAACGGCGCGGCGCTGAATGCCGCCTTGTGGGTGGCCGCCAGCGAAGATCCTCAGGCAACATTACCAAAAGCGATTGAAGCCTTCAGCCTGATGGCGTCGGGTTTACGCCGGTAATAGCCAACAGCCTGCCAGTGGCAGGCTGTTGGCTGTTTTGCTCTATTTGTAGATAACCGCAGTACCGTACAGATGGTTGTTGCCACTGGCTGAGGTAATCCGGAAAGACGTTGCTCCCTGTTCGGTGGCTTTTGCAGCCAGGCTTTTTTGCAGGTCACCCAGGTTATTGCCGAACGCTGACGCGTTGATCACCCCCTGCTCTTGTGCGCCAGCGGGGACAGTAGTGACCTCCGTTGCGGCAAAAGTGGCAAAAGAAGCGGCAGTTAAGACGATTGCAGTAATGGCTTTGGTTACGTTTTTCATAATGTGATCCTTTTAAGTTTTCAGGCCCGCAGAATGCGGACGGTTAGTTATTCGCTACGATACTTCATAAAATTTCTGCGGACTGCTGGCGCCACAGGCTCTGCCTGTTGGAGGTTATTCAGCCAGTTGCTTAATCAGCTGTGCCGCCGTGGCCGCTGAAGAGGTCGGGTTCTGACCGGTGATCAGCAGGCCGTCGCTGACAACATATGAACTCCAGTCCGCGCCTTTGGAGTAGATCCCGCCTTTGGCGATCAGTTCGTCTTCTACCAGGAAAGGCACAACGTTAGTCAGGCCTACCGCTTCCTCTTCGGTATTGGTGAAGCCGGTCACTTTTTTGCCCTGAACCAGCGGAGCTCCCTCAGGCGTTTTCACGTGGCGAAGCACGCCCGGCGCATGACAGACCAGCGCGACACCATAAGAATTTTCATCGTCTGTCTCCAGTGCGTTAAGGTTATCAGTATTTAGTAGACCGGTCGTCTACAATAATGTTGCAGGTTTATTCAAAGGCCTCAGCGTTTTCATAAACAGGTTATCTGCTGCAATGAAATCTATCTTAGACGGGTCAAAAACATCCTGGAAGGCATGTTGTTATCCTATGACAATGAGTCACTGGATAGGTAGCGGGTCATATGCCCATCCCTTGTCCCTGACATTACGTAGGGTTAAGACTGTTCCGGGCACCCTCAACACTTTGCCAGGTTGTGGGTGCCTGAAGATAATCGAATGTGGGTTTGATCACCACCTCACATTTTTTCTTTACTCCTCAGCAAGACGAAACGTCGACACCGACTGGGTCAGATGCTGAACCTGATCTTCCAGAGAGGCAGATGCAGCGGCTGATTGCTGCACCAGCGCAGAGTTTTGTTGAGTAACGCTGTCCATCTCGGTTACGGCCTGCTCAATCTGGCTGATTCCGAGGCTTTGCTCACCAGAGGCAGTAGAAATATGCTCCATTAAAACGTCCACCTGGCTCACCGAAGTAATAATGGCGCCGATAACTTCCCCGGTACGGGAAACCTGCTCTGAGCCTGCGCGAATGTTGACGACTGACTCGGCAATTAAACTCTCAATCTCTTTGGCTGCTACCGCACTGCGCTGCGCAAGGTTACGCACTTCAGCGGCGACAACGGCAAAACCGCGTCCCTGCTCTCCGGCTCGGGCCGCTTCAACTGCGGCATTGAGCGCCAGTATATTAGTCTGGAAAGCGATGCTGTTAATGACGCCAGTGATATCTTCAATTTTCTTTGAACTGTTATTAATCAGTCCCATGGTGACAATCACTTCCCGGGAGACTTTCTCGCCGGTTCGGGCATTTTTTACTGCCTCACCGGTCAACCGGCTCGCTTCAAAGACGTTTTCGGTATTTTGTTTCACCGTCGCGCCCAGCTGCTCCATACTCGCCGCCGTTTCTGTCAGGGCTGCCGCCTGTTGTTCAGTACGCGAGGCCAGGTCTGCGTTACCAAAGGCAATCTCCTGAGAGGCACCTGCGACCGAGTGAGTAGCATGGCGTACCTGAGAGATAATGCCGGTCAGTGAGCAGCGCATTTGTTCAAGAGTACGCATCAAATCCTGAATTTCACTGCGCGAGGTCGGCTTCACAGGTACCGGCTCTGCCAGCATTCCCTGAGCAATCTGTGCACAATGATTTTTGGCACTATCAAGCGGTGCAAGGACGTAACGGCGCAGGAAAATCATCACTCCCACTACCATTATCAGAAACACCCCGCCAAAAGCAGCCGTCAACCCGATACCGAATCTGAACTGGTATTTTGCCTCCTGATCGAGACGTCTGGCATAAGCTTCATGCAGTGCCAACACCTGATCCAGAACCTGCTCATACTGGTGATCGAGTCTGATTACGTTAGCCAGTTGGGCGTTAAAACGGGGCAGATCGTTCACCGACGCGGCGTCAATCAGTGGCTCTATTCCCTGTTGACGGTAAGCCTGATAAGTATCACGGTAGGCAGCAGTAAGTTCTGTTTCACCGGACAGACGAGGGGCGGTCAGGTATGCGTTGAATGCTGCGTCGGCTTTACCCAGAACGGATTTGATATTCTCCACATCCTGCGCGGACGGAGGCTGGTTTTTAGTTTGCAGTGTGGCCATGTATTCCATCAGCCTGACACGCAGGGTACGGCTGTGGTTGATCGGATCGATGATCGAGAGTACTACCCTGATTTCCTGATTTACCGCACCCAGTGAGTGGTTACTGCGTGTCAGCAACCAGATATTTGTCACCATACTGGTAAAAAAGAGGACAAATAAAAAGCAAAGAACCAGTAGTGAAGATTTTTTAAGTGACATATTTCTGCTCTGAAAGAAGACAACAATCCAGCTGTCATCGGCATTTCAGAGAGAAAGTTTACGGTAACAGGCAGACTCTCTGTTACTGAGCCAGTCTGGGAATTACCCTCAAGCCACACTTGCGGCCTACGCACTGTGCAACAGCAGCATGGCAGAGCGCACGGAATTTTCAGGACAGTGCGGTATCCCCGGTTAAATCATGCTGAAAAACATCATTGTGCCGCATGATGAGGTAAGCTTTATCTGTCATGAGCCTGAAAATCTCAGTTTTAACACTCCCCTGATATGCCTGTCCGTTTTGGTGTTTATCAGGAGTTCATAAGCGGCAGAACATAAACCCGCTAAACAGAGACTTTAGCGCCAGAACATATGAATAAGGTGCTTTTTAGATACAGAGTTTTTTCTGGCCGCAATAAATTTAAAGGGATTTTGTATGACTGCAAAATGGTACTGGTTGCTCTCACAGATGACCCGCAAGCTATGGTTCCGCACATCGCTGTTTGCCATTCTGGCTGTAATTACCGCCCTGGTATCCATTGTGTTTAAGTCTTTTATGCCGCCTGCGCTATCGGGTCCGATTGGCACTGATGCGGTAGATAAAATTCTGACCATTCTGGCTTCCAGCATGCTTGCGGTGACCACCTTTTCACTCAATATCATGGTTTCTGCTTACAACGCCGCCAGCAGCAGCGTGACGCCACGCGCTACCCGACTGCTGGTTGAAGATCCCACCACACAGAACGTTCTGGCTACCTTTATAGGATCTTTTTTATACAGCCTGGTCGGCATTATTGCGCTGAGTTTGGGGGCATATGGCAAAGAAGGTCGCGTGGTGCTGTTTTTCGTCACGCTGCTGGTCATTTTATTAATCATCATTACGCTGCTGCGCTGGATACAGCATCTGGCCCAGTTTGGCCAGTTAGGTGAAACCACGCAGCGGGTAGAGGACGCTACGCTACGGACGTTCCTTAATCGCATACAGAATCCCCGCTCTGGCGCCAGCGAATGGCGTGAGCACATCGTCTCAGCAGAGAATGCCACCCCTTTTTATACAAAAGAGGTGGGCTATATTCAGCATATCGATATGCAGTCGCTCTCCGACCATGCTAACGAGCAAGCGTTATCACTATTTATTGCCAGACAGCCCGGAGAATTTATTCATCCTGCTGAGCCTGTACTGTGGATATATCCGGCGCAAACTGAGGTTGATACTGAACTTCTGCTTCACGCCTTCACCGTCAGGCCACAGCGCTCTTTCGATCAGGATCCACGATTTGGTTTTTGCGTGTTATCGGAGATCGCGTCAAGAGCGCTTTCTCCCGCCGTTAACGACCCTGGCACCGCTATTGACGTAATTGGACGTGGTGTCAGGATACTTTCCCACTGGCCTGGCGTATCAGATGGCGATAAAAAGGTTCGTTACCCCCGTCTTTATATGCGCCCGCTGGATCCTGCAGAGCTATTTGATGATTTATTCACCGGCATTGCCCGGGATGGGGCGGGAATTATTGAGGTGCAGATAACGTTGCAAAAGGCTCTGAAGGCGCTTGCATTGATAAATCCGGCAGCGTTCACTATTCCGGCAAAAGAACACCGCTTACAGGCAATGGAACGCGCCGGACAGGCTCTGCAGTCAGACCACGACAGGCAACGCCTGAGCAAATTCAGGGACTGAGAGAAACAGGTCATATGACGAATACCCGGCTCTGCAACCCGGTCATATTAGCAAAAGGCTCTTATACTCTGTTTTCTGCCAGGTTCTTGTTTATCTGTAACGTTAACGGAGGAAAAGATGGAAGGTATGTTTTTCAGCGATGGCGCTGTTCTTATCCGTACACTGGTTATTGGCGTCCTGGCGTATATCAATCTCATTATACTGTTGCGGCTGTCAGGGCGACGTACGCTTTCTAAAATGAACGCTTTTGATCTGGTGATAACAGTAGCATTAGGGTCAACCTTCGCTACCATTTTACTGAATCGTGATGTCTCTCTTGTACAGGGTACGCTGGCATTTGCCCTACTGATTGCGCTGCAGTATGGCGTTACCTGGACAAGCGTCAGGGCTGGATGGGTGCGCAGGCTGGTCACCGGTGAGCCCGCGCTGTTGCTTTTTCAGGGCAAGTTTCTTGAGCAGGCGATGAAAGCCTCTCGGGTTACCCAGGATGAAATTCGTTCAGCCGTTCGGGCTGGTGGGCTTGATGCGCTGGAAGAGGTCGAAGCGGTCGTGCTGGAAACCGACGGCAGCTTCAGTGTGGTTAAATCCTCCCCAGGCAAAAACGGCTCGGCGCTTTCTGATTTAAATATAAAACAGGTTCGCTCAGAAACAGGAAGCAATTAGTTGAAAGGATCATGAACGTCTGTGCGGGGGAACGGCGTGTCTGCCCTGGTGTTGGCTGGCCGCGATCCTCCCGCTGACGCTCTCTTAAACATCGGCAGCAGCCTGAATAACTCCATTCCGTAGTATTTCAAAATGTAACGTCCGAGCTACCGCAAGCTAACGTCGCTGTCTGTCCCTCTTTCCCGACTATATTTACTTTGCAGACAGAGGCTTGATGCCTTGTCTCCAACATGCTTCCAGACTGGAGAAAGATTACCATGCTGAATATTGCAGCAATTTTTTTGTCTATTACTGCGCTACTGGCTTACCTGAACAGGCGTTACGTCGGGCTTCCCCCTGCTATAGGCGTCATGGTCATTGCCTTGATCATTTCGCTGCTGAATATGTTCGCCGATAAGCTGGGCTTTCCTGTCTTAAGCGAACTTGAGCACTCTCTGGTTGAATCTATAGATTTTTCAGAACTGCTGATGCAGGGAATGCTGTCACTCCTGCTGTTTGCAGGTGCTCTGCATGTGGACCTCAAACAGCTACGGGCTTACCGGTGGCAGGTGGCTTCTCTGGCGTTCCTGGGGACGGCACTCTCTACTGTCATCATTGGTCTCTCTTTATGGGGAATTCTGTCGCTCAGCGGGCTGCAGCTGCCTCTCGCTTATTGTCTGATCTTCGGTGCGTTGATCTCCCCTACCGACCCGATTGCCGTGATAGGCATTCTGCAGTCGGCCGGTGCGCCAAAAAATGTTGAACTCGTGATGTCAGGGGAGTCACTTTTTAATGATGGGGTGAGCGTTGTCCTGTTTTCGCTGATTTTCATCACGCTGGGAAATGGGGACGTCCCCACCGTAGCGGAGGGGGCTCTTCTGCTGTTGAGGGAGGCGGGCGGTGGTGCGTTGCTGGGCGCCCTGATCGGTTACGTTATCTATTTAATGCTGAAAAGCATCGACAGCTATCAGGAAGAGGTGATGCTCACCCTCGCCGCGGTACTGGGCGGCTATGCGCTGGCAACACACCTTGAGGTGTCCGGGCCACTGGCGATGGTGGTCATGGGGCTGATTATCGGCAATCAGGGGCGTTCGCACGCCATGTCAGAGGAGACAGAGCGGCATGTAGATATGTTTTGGGAGCTTATTGACGAGATACTCAATGCGGTGCTGTTTGTGTTAATCGGGCTTGAGGTGATATTACTTCATTTCACCCATACGCTGCTGGGCGTTGCATCCGTGGTTATTATTCTCACGCTTGCGGCACGGTTGCTCACGGTGGGCCTGCCTGTTGCGTTGTTTACTAATCTGTTCCGGTTACCAAAAGGCTCCTGGGCGATACTGACCTGGGGCGGGCTGCGGGGCGGCATTTCTGTGGCGCTGGCGCTTTCACTTCCTGCCGGTGAGGCCCGCGATACCGTGGTTTCCCTGACTTATCTTGTTGTGGTGTTCTCGGTGCTTGTTCAGGGCATGTCCGTTGGCAAGCTTGCCCGCTGGGTAATCAAACGCGACTGACAGGTTGCGTGAAAAAGTTGATCGGAAAAGCATCAGGCGCAGGCTGCCAGGATCGGCATGTGGGCATTGCATGCCGCAAGCCTGTTTATGCCCGGTACGATCAGGGCGATGCATAAGAGAAGGAAATCAGATGGAAAATCATCACCTGGGTTGATGCTTCACGCTATATTAGCGCCACGGAGTCAGGCTGGAACACCATTCAGGACTCCTTTTTATCGTTAAGGAGCCTCCATGAGTGACCCCAGCTTGCTGCCACCGGCGCGGAAACGTCCGCTGAAACTCACCACCTCCGTCAGCCTGATGGTGAGTACAGTGATCGTAGCGGTGCTGGTGGTGGTGCATTTTTTCTATTTCCTGCAGATCTCCAGCGTGACGCGGGAAAGCGTTCAGCATAAAGCACTGGCGGTGGCCCGCACGCTGGCGAACTCTCCGGATATCCAGCGCGCCCTGCTGTTGCCTGCGGACCGCAACCTGATCCAGCCGATCGCCTCACAGGTACAGAAGAGCAACGATCTGCTCTACGTGGTGGTGACCAATATGGAGGGCATGCGCTATTCACATCCGGTCAGGGAAGCCATTAACCAGCATTTTATCGGCCAGGATCTGCGCCCTGCCCTGCTGGGTAAAGAGAACGTCTCCGTCAACCAGGGCCAGCTGGCGAAAGCCCTGCGCGTCTTCACCCCGGTTTACGACCCGCAACACCGACAGATCGGCGTAGTGGTGATCGGGATCTCGCTGAGTGAAGTGAATGCGCAGATCAATCAGAGCCGCTGGAATATCCTCTGGACGGCGCTGTTCGGCAGCCTGGTTGGCGCAGCAGGCACCTTCTGGCTGGTCAGAGCCTCCCGCAGAATTCTGTTTGGCCTGGAGCCTTATGAGATCTCTGCACTGTTTGAACAACGCCAGGCGATGCTGTATGCGATTAAAGAGGGCGTCGTTGCCGTAGATCTCAACGCGCAGGTGACGCTGATTAATCATGCCGCCCGCAAGCTGTTCCGTGAAACCGGTATGCCGCAGGCATCAGAAAACGAGATCGTTCGCAATCTGGAAGCTTCCGGCCCGCTGATCGCTATCCTGCGCGCCGTATTGAGCAGCGGCAAGCCCCAGCGTGATGAAGAGATCCACTTTCGCGGGCGCGATCTGTTAATCAATACCATGCCGGTCAGCAGTAAAGGCAAAATTATCGGCGCGATCTGTACCTTCAGGGATAAAACGGAGGTGACCCGCCTTACCCAGCGCCTGAGCGGGATGGTCAACTATGTTGATACGCTGCGCCAGCAATCCCATGAATTTATGAACAAACTGCATGTTATTCTGGGCCTGTTGCACATGAAAAGTTACGCGCAGCTTGAAGCATACATCCTGAAAACCGCCAACAACTATCAGACTGAAATCGGATCGCTGTTGCGAAAAATAAAGTCCCCGGTGATAGCGGGTTTCTTATTAAGTAAACTTAACAGCGCTTCCGATCGGGGACTGCATCTGGTCATCAATGAAGACAGTTTCCTGCCGGACAGGGGAAGCGAGCAACAGGTGTCGGTTCTGATTACCGTGCTGGGAAATCTTATTGAGAATGCGTTTGATGCCCTGAGCCAGCAGCCGGAGGGTGAGGTCAGCGTTTTGCTGCACTATCAGCAGGGCTGGCTGACCTGCGAAGTAAGCGATGACGGGCCGGGGATCCCGCCCGACCAGCTTGACGCCATCTTTGAAAAAGGGTTTTCCTCCAAAGGCGAGCAGCGCGGAGTGGGTTTATTCCTCTCTAAGCAGCAAACCCTGAGCCTTGGCGGCGAAATTATTGTAGAGTCCGACCCCGGGGTTTATACCCAATTTTTAGTCCAGCTTCCCTGGGATGGAGGAGAAGAGAACGCATGTTAAATGTTTTAGTGGTCGATGATGATGCGATGGTGGCCGAACTCAACCGCTGCTACATCGGGCAGATCCCGGGTTTCTCCTGCTGCGGCGTGGCCTCCACGCTGAAACAGGCCAGAGAGATGGTGCTGCACAGCGATCTGCATATCGACCTGATCCTGCTGGATATCTATATGCAGCAGGAGAACGGGCTCGATCTGCTGCCGGAAGTTCGCGCCGCGAAGCGCAGCATCGATGTGATCGTCATCTCTTCAGCGGCGGATGCGCAGACCATTCAGCAATCTCTGCACTACGGCGTGGTGGATTACCTGATTAAGCCGTTTCAGTTTGCCCGTTTTGAGGAGGCGCTGACCGGCTGGCAGCATAAAAAGACGCTGAAAGAGACGCACAGCTGGTACAAGCAGGAGGATGTGGACGCGCTGCTGCATGGCAACCTGCCGGATATGAGTGATGCGCACCGCCTGCCCAAAGGCTTAACGCCTCAGACCCTGCGCACGCTTTGTCTGTGGATTGACGCACACCCGGAGATGGAATTTTCTACCGACGATCTCGCCGCTGCGGTGAATATATCGCGCGTCTCCTGCCGTAAATATCTGATCTGGCTGGCGCAGCGGAAAATCCTCTCCACTAACCTGCACTATGGGCTGACGGGAAGACCGGTTTACCGTTACCGTTTGCAGGCTGAACACGCCCAGCTTCTTAAACAGTTTTGTCAGTAACCAGCAGAGGCTGAAACTGGTTATCCAGCAGCGTGAAAGAGCAGAGCCGCTGGGAAGAGCAGATGACCTGGCGTGCCCGGGTAACGAAAATGGCTTCCAGCTCCGGACGGGTAGCCAGGTAAGCAAGGCCCTGTTCCACCCCCATGCCATACAGCAGCGTGGTGCAGATGTCACCGTCAATGGAGTCTTCTGAGATAACGGTAACGCTGAGCAGTTCGTTATCCAGCGGGTAGCCGCTGTGGGGATCGAGAATGTGGTGATAGCGCTGGCCATTCAGTTCAAAATAGCGCTCATAAATACCAGAGGTCACCACTGACTTGCCGCGAACGTTGATCACGCCAATCAGCGCCTCGGGCGCGGCAAACGGCTTTTTCAGGCCAATCCCCCAACCCGCCGCTTCCGGCGAGCTGCCCAGAGTCTGGATATTCCCCCCCAGATTGATCAGCGCCTGCGTAACGCCCTGCCGCTGCAGATAATCCCGCACCCGATCGGCAATATAGCCTTTAGCAATGGCGCCCAGGTCAATCTCCATGCCCTTCTGCTGCAGAAACACCGTGCATGCTTCTCTGTCCAACTGAACCTGACGGGGATCGGTGAGCGGAAGAAGCGCCTGGATCTCATCCTCAGGCGGAATGCTGTCGCCCCTGAAGCCGATTTTCCAGCGCTTTACCAGCGGGCCAATGGTGAAATTAAAGAGGCTGTCCGGTAAAAGGCTGGCAGCATGGGCGCAGGCAATCAGATCGAAAACCGGTTGGCTGACTTTAACCGGATGCCTGCCCGCAGCATGGTTGATACTCATGACTTCTGATTCGGGACGATTGACGGTTAGCAGGATTTCATACTGTTTGATCAGGCGGAAAACGCGTGCTGCGAGCGCTTCATCATGCTCAAACAGCTTTAGCAGGATCGGTGAACCCATTAACACGGCGGAGTAGGCGTAAACCCGTTCGTCAGATGACATGCTCTCTCTCCTGTCGCGGGCGCGACTTCCCTGACTGAGAGGAGCCGGAGGGATCCGGCTCCTGTTCAACGCTAGCGGCGGGCAAGTGCTGCCGCGTTTTTACCGGCCAGAATACCGAAGATGATGATATCCGCAACGGCATTCCCGCCAATACGGTTAGCGCCGTGGATACCGCCGACAACCTCACCAGCAGCCCAGGCACCCGGAATCACCTGTTTCTGTGCATCCAGCACCGCCGTATCACTATTGATGGTTACGCCGCCCATGGTGTGGTGCACGCCGGGTGCAACACGGATAGCGTAGAACGGCCCCTGTTTAAGAGGGTGGCGCAGCGCGGTTTTACGGCCAAAATCTTCATCATGCTGTTTCTCAACAAAGAGATTGTAGCGCTCTAACGTCGCCAGCAACGCATGCAGATCCATATTCAGCTTCACCGCCAGCTCCTGAGGAGAAGGCGCGCTGACCACAAAGCCTTTAGCGATATACTCATCCGCCGCCTTGTTGTTGAGGCGGACCTGCTCATCAAACAGTACCCAGGCGCTTTTTTCCGGCAGCGCGATAATCTCCGCCGACACTTTGTCACGCGTCTCCATCTCATTAAAGAAGCGTTTACCCGCCTGGCTGACCAGGATGGCACCGCCGCCGCGGATCGCTTCGGAAATCAGATAGGAGGTGGTCTGCTCGACGGTTGGGTGGATCTGAATCTCGCCCATATCCACCGTTTCGGCACCAATTTTCTGTAACATGGCGATGCCGCTGCCGGTGGCGCCTTTATGGTTGGTGGTTACGAAACCGTCCAGCTCAGGGCGGTATTTCACCACCATCTCACGGTTGGCGCTGAAGCCGCCGGTGGCGACGATGACGCTTTTGGCGTTGAGAATACGGCTGTCGTTATACTCATCCACCACCTTCACACCCGATACCGCCCCGTTTTCAAACAGGATCTCAGCCACTGAGGTTTCCAGCAGTACTTCGATATCGCGTTTGTTGATGTTTTTAACCAGCCCGCTGATCAGGAAGCCCCCTACCGCTGAGCGGTCAGCCGGACGGTGCGTCCTGTCGATGCTCATGCCGCCGGTGATGGTAATATCGTTCAGCTCAATCTCTTTCGCGGCCAGCCACTCAATGGCTTCCGGCGCCAGCTCCACAAACTCACGCAGCAGCACCGGGTTGTTTTTGAACTTACCGCCCTTCAGCGTCTCTTCATAGAACAGCTCTTTGCTGTCCACGATGCCTTTCAGCTTCTGGAAGCGGGTTTCAGCCGCGTTCATCCCCACAGAGGCTTTGATGGTGTTACCGCCGATAGTGGGCATCTTCTCAATGATCACCACGCGAGCGCCGTCATCATGAGCCTGAATCGCCGCAGCCAGACCTGCACCGCCGCTCCCCACGACCACCACGTCATAATTTTGCGGTGCCTGCGGGTTACCGCCCTCTTCAATGACATGCTCTTTACTGGAGGTCGCCAGCGCGCGTGACACCGCTTTTTTCAGCGCTTCACTCTGGGTTGTCGCGCCGGTTATGGCATCGACGTGCGGGCTGTTAGCCACCAGGATACGGGTGCGGAGGCTTTCAAAAGTGGTGGTAAAGTCCACGTCCAGAGAGGCATCCGGCACCAGCGAGATATCGGTAATACGGTCAGTATCAAGGGTGACGGCAATTTTCAGCTTCAGCGCTTCCGCCTCGACTTTCTCCTGATAGACCCCCGCTTTATATTTCCGTCCGGTGGTGCTGGTGTCGCGGATCATCGCGTCCACCAGCGAGAAGCGCCACAGCGGCTCCGGGATTTTCAGCTCTTCCCGGCGGTGACTGTCAATATAGAGCTCAAGGTGATCTTCATTGATGATGCGGTCAGCCCAGTCCGGATAGGCGATGCAAGCTTTGCCTATTGCCACCAGATCGAAACCGTACTCCAGCGCGGTTTCAGCGTCTGATTTATTTACCACGCCGCCCACGCCAATCACCGGGATCTTCGCCAGCGTCTCAGAACGCATAGCGATAAATTTGGTGATCAGTGGGGTGGGATCGTTCCGGTCCACAATGGAAGGACGCAGCAGCTGACCCACGGAGAAATGCACATAGTCCAGCCCGCGCGCGGCGAGTTTCTCCAGCAGGTACATGGTGTCGTCAAAACGGATGCCAGGGACTTCAAGCTCTTCCGGTGAGAAACGGTAGCCGATAATAAAAGAGGCATCGGCAAACCGCTCGACCATTTTGTGGGTAATTTCCAGCACTTCCAGCGGGAAACGGGCGCGGTTGTCGCGGCTGCCGCCCCATTTGTCGTCGCGCTGGTTGGAATTAGGCGAATAGAACTGCTGGATCAGATAGGTGTTGGCGCCGTGGAGTTCAACGCCATCAAAGCCCGCCTTGATGGCGCGGTTTACCGCATCACCAAACTTGGTGATCATCACCTCCACTTCTTCCGCCGTCAACGCCTGCGGCGTGGTGGCCCCTTCACGCGGCGCGGCAATGGCGCTTGGCGCTACCGGCTTTCTGCCGCCGATCAGCTCAGGCTCAACCATTCTGCCGCCGTGATAGATCTGCAGAATCGCTTTCGACCCCTGAGACTTGATGGCGTCCGCAATTTTACTCAGGCCGGAAATTTTGTTATCGCTGTCGATGGCGATAGCGCCAGGGAAGGCTGGACCTTTCGGGTCGATAAAGCAGCACTCGACGATCACCGTGCCAATGCTGCCGGCACGTTCACGGTAGTACTCCACCAGTTCGCTGGTTACCGTACCATCGTAATAACCGGTACAGGTGGTCATTGGCGCCATTAACAGACGATTTTTCAGGACTGCGCCGTTAGGTAATGTGAGGGGATTCAGGATCGGGGTGAGTGTTGGCATGATGAACAACTCCAAAAATTTAAAAGTCTGGAAATCTGTCGCGGACGCATTATTTCCCTATAATTAAGTGGTCCGATGTCATGTGATTAATATACCCGTTTCTTTGCTTATATAACCGATAAATTTAGTTTTTAAACTTTTAAATAATAGGGAGCCTGTAATTAACGGCGAAGAGATAAAAATCACCTTTAATTGTTAACCAATAGTTGATAAAAAGCAACTTCTGATTAACACCAGAAATAAACCTTTACGTATCATACAATTAAAAATTACCTTTATGTTTTCAGGAAATTAACCCTTAGGTTGAACACGTTTTTTTCGGGTTCCAGGCACAAGATGCAAGGGAATTAGCGTAATTATTTTAAAAAATAAAAACCTGATGGAAATATTTATTGATCCAGATCAATATTCTTATTTCAGGCAAATCGCATGATATCTGCAGCTAATTAATAAACTCTTAGTGAGTACAGAAATAAACAGCCTACTCTAATTTCGGTCGTTGCGATTAACCGATGAAAAAACATTATTAAACTAAAAAAAGCATTCAGATCTACAATTAACCGCAACGCTATAAAGCATTCTCCTCAACTTGCAGACAAAAACTATGAAACCACTTGCGACAGTCAGTGAACCTCCCAAAGCTGCACCAGCCGCCCAGGGAACCAAAAAACGCCTGATCATGATGTTTTTACCCGTACTGGTGGCGGTTATCCTGCTGCTGGTTCCGGTACCGGAAGGGTTAGAACCGCATGCCTGGCACTTCTTTGCCATCTTCGTTGGCGTTATCGTCGGTTTGATCTTCGAACCGCTGCCTGGGGCGGTGATTGGCCTGACCGGGGTGGTGGTGATCGCCCTGTTCAGCCAGTGGCTGCTGTTCAGTCCGGCAGAACTCGCTAACCCGAAATTTAAAATGGCCAGCGAATCGTTCAAATGGGCAGTGAGCGGCTTCGGCAACTCCACCGTCTGGCTGATTTTCGGTGCCTTTATGTTCGCCGCCGGCTACGATAAAACGCAGTTTGGCCGCCGTCTGGCACTGATTCTGGTGAAGTATCTCGGCCGCCGCAGCCTGACGCTGGGTTATGCCATTACCTTCGCAGATCTGCTGCTGGCGCCGTTCACCCCTTCGAATACCGCACGCAGCGGTGGTACCATCTATCCGATTATCGCCAACCTTCCTCCTTTATATGGTTCTAAACCCAACGACCCCAGCGCCCGTAAAATCGGCTCTTACCTGATGTGGGTGGCTATCACCGCTGCCTGTATCACCAGCTCTATGTTCCTGTCGGCGCTGGCGCCAAACCTGCTGGCCCTGGCGCTGGTTAAAAGCATCGTTGGTTTTGAAATCTCCTGGGGAACCTGGTTCCTGGCCTTCCTGCCGCTGGGCGTGCTGCTGATCCTCACCATGCCGCTGCTGGCCTACTGGTTCTACCCGCCGGAAGTGAAAATTAATGATGAAGTGCCGCGCTGGGCGAAAAGCGAGCTGGAAAAACTCGGCAAGCTGACCCGGAATGAAATTCTGCTGCTGGTGTTTGTCTGTAGCGCGCTGCTGATGTGGATCTTCGCCACCTCGTGGATTGAACCGGCGATGGCCGCGCTGCTGGTGGTGGTCCTGATGCTGTGGACCGGCGTATTGAACTGGAATGATATCACCAGCAACAAACCTGCCTGGAACACCTTTGCCTGGTTCGCCACGCTGGTTGCGCTGGCGGATGGACTGGCCCGCGTCGGCTTTATCGCCTGGTTGGGTAAAGAGGGTGGCCAACTGCTCAACGGCTTTGACCCGCAGGTTGCGGCAGTGATGCTGCTAATCGCCTTCTTCCTGCTGCACTACCTGTTTGCCAGTACCACCGCGCACACCACTGCCCTGCTGCCAGCGATGCTGACCATCGCCGCCGCGATCCCGGGCATCAATATGCCGGTCTACTGCCTGATGATGGTGACTTCGCTGGGCGTAATGGGGATCATCACCCCTTACGGTACCGGCCCAAGCCCCATCTATTACGGTAGCGGTTATCTGCCGACCAAAGATTACTGGCGTCTTGGCACCATCTTTGGCGCTATCTTCCTGGGCGGTATGATGCTGATTGCCTATCCGTGGATGGTAATGATGTTCTGATGCCCCGGCTACGCCGCAGAAGCATGCAGATGTTGAAATATTGTTATATCATCTTCCCCCGGCCAGCAAAGCTGGCCGGCCGGATTAAAATCATAACTCTTAGTCGCCTGTGGGCCTGTCGCTCCGGCCGAAGGCGGCGTTAAGTGAGAAAACAATGTCGAATAAACCTTTCTTTTATCAGAACCCCTTCCCTCTTGCTCCTGACGATACTGACTATTATCTGCTGACTTCCGATTATGTTTCTGTCGCTGAGTTTGACGGGCAGGAAGTGCTGAAGGTTGATCCGCAAGCGCTGACGCTGATGGCGCAACAGGCGTTTCACGACGCCTCATTTATGCTGCGCCCCGCTCATCAGCAACAGGTTGCGGCCATTCTCGCCGATCCTGAGGCGAGCCAGAACGATCGCTATGTGGCGCTGCAGTTCCTGAGGAATTCTGAAATTGCCGCTAAAGGCGTGCTGCCAACCTGTCAGGATACCGGCACGGCCATTATCAGCGGTAAAAAAGGCCAGCGGGTCTGGACCGGCGGCGGCGATGAAGCAGCCCTGTCACAGGGTGTTTATAACACTTACATCGAAGACAACCTGCGCTACTCGCAGACCGTTGCGCTGGATATGTATAAAGAAGTGAATACCGGCACCAACCTGCCGGCACAGATCGATCTTTACAGCGTGGACGGCGCGGAATACAAATTCCTCTGCATCGCCAAAGGCGGCGGCTCGGCCAACAAAACCTATCTTTATCAGGAAACCAAGGCGCTGCTCAGCCCGGCCAAGCTGAAGGATTACCTGATTGGCAAAATGCTGACGCTCGGCACCGCGGCCTGCCCGCCCTACCATATCGCCTTTGTGATTGGCGGAACCTCCGCTGAAAGCACGCTGAAGACGGTCAAGCTGGCATCTACCCATTATTACGACGGTCTGCCAACCGAAGGCAACGAGCATGGTCAGGCGTTCCGCGACGTGCAGCTGGAAGAGGAGCTGCTGACTGCGGCACAACAGCTGGGGCTGGGCGCACAGTTTGGCGGCAAATACTTTGCACATGATATCCGCGTCATCCGCCTGCCGCGTCACGGCGCCTCCTGCCCGGTCGGGATGGGCGTCTCCTGCTCGGCGGACCGCAATATCAAGGCGAAGATCAACCGTGAAGGTATCTGGATTGAGAAGCTGGAAGATAACCCAGGCCGCTTTATTCCTGCCGAACTGCGCCAGCAGGGTGAAGGAGAAGTGCTGCATATCGATCTGAATCGCCCGATGCAGGAGATCCTGGCGCAGCTTTCTCAGCATCCGGTTTCCACCCGTCTTTCCCTGAGCGGCACTATCATCGTGGCGCGTGATATTGCCCATGCGAAGCTGAAAGAGCGCCTGGATAATGGTGAAGGTCTGCCGCAGTACGTGAAGGATCACCCCATCTATTACGCGGGACCGGCCAAGACGCCTGAAGGCTACGCATCCGGCTCGCTGGGCCCGACCACCGCAGGCCGCATGGATTCCTATGTCGATCAGCTCCAGGAAGCGGGCGGCAGCCTGATTATGCTGGCAAAAGGCAACCGCAGCCAGCAGGTGACGGACGCCTGCCAGAAGCATGGCGGCTTCTACCTCGGCAGCATCGGCGGTCCGGCAGCGGTACTGGCGCAGCAAAGCATCAAGAGCCTGGAGTGCGTCGAGTACCCGGAACTGGGGATGGAGGCTATCTGGAAAATTGAGGTGGAAAACTTCCCGGCCTTTATTCTGGTGGATGATAAAGGCAACGACTTCTTCCAGAAAATCAGTCTGGAACAGTGCGCTAAATGTGTGAAGTAACGGCCTGATAGCTTCTGAGCAGCAACCATGAAAATCCCGGCAGAGGCCGGGATTTTCATGGTTGCAGCATGGCAGCTTGTCAGCACTTCGCGAAAGCCCGGATTTTAACTCAGGTCTGCGCCGTTACTGGCAATCACCTTCTGGTACCAGAAGAACGATTTCTTGCGTTTGCGCGCCAGCGTTCCTTTCCCGCTGTCATCACGATCCACATAGACAAAGCCGTAGCGCTTGCTCATTTCGCCGGTGGAGGCGGAAACCAGATCGATGCAGCCCCAGGAGGTATACCCAATCACCGGAATACCGTCCGCAATGGCTTCGCCCATCGCCTTGATATGCTCACGCAGATAGCTGATACGGTAGTCGTCAACAATTTCACCCCGCTGGTCGATCTCATCCTTTGCGCCCAGCCCATTCTCCACCAGGAACAGCGGTTTCTGATAGCGGTCATACATCATGTTCATGGTGATCCGCAGCCCTAACGGATCGATCCCCCAGCCCCACTCGCTGAGTTCGATATGGGGGTTTTTCAGCGATTTGACCACGTTGGCGGCGCTGCTGTTACTCTCATTCATCTCTGCCGAAGCGCAGCGCGAAGCGTAATAGCTGAAGGAGACGAAATCGACGGTATTACTCAGGATGTCGGCATCGCCTGCCTCCATCTCTACCTTTATGCCCTTTTCTGCAAACAGGCGGCGGGTATAGGAGGGATAAGCGCCACGCGCCTGCACATCGATAAAGAACAGGTTTTCGCGATCTTTTTCCAGCGCGGCCCAGACATCCTCAGGTTTGCAGGTTCTTGGGTAGAAATTCCCGCCGGCCAGCATACAGCCGACCTGGTTTGCCGGATTAATTTCATGGGCAATTTTTGTCGCCAGTGCGCTGGCCACCAGCTCATGATGTGCCGCCTGATATTTTACCTGCGCCTGATTTTCGCCCTCTTCAAAGACCAGTCCCGCCCCGGAGAAGGGGCTGTGCAGCAGGATATTGATCTCGTTAAAGGTCAGCCAGTATTTCACCAGCCCGTCAAAGGCTTCAAAACAGGTACGGGCATAGCGGGTAAAGAACTCCACCATTTTCCGGCTGCGCCAGGAGCCATACTCCCGCACCAGATGCATCGGCACGTCAAAGTGGCACAGCGTTACCAGCGGTTCAATATTGTACTTTTTGCACTCGTTAAAGAGATCCCGGTAAAACGCGATCCCCGCCTCATTCGGCACAAGCTCATCGCCATTGGGGTAGATCCGGCTCCAGGCGATGGACGTTCTGAACACGGTGAAGCCCATTTCCGCCATCAGAGCGATATCCTCTTTGTAGCGGTGATAGAAATCTATGGCCTGGTGGCTGGGGTAAAACTCCCCTTCCTGCAGCGCAAAGCGCTTCTCCAGACCGACCTTCACCGCCAGCCGGTGAGCCCCATGGGGAATGACATCTACTGTCGTCAGCCCCTTTCCCCCTGCGAAACTTGCCCCTTCAGCCTGGTTGGCGGCTAAGGCGCCGCCCCATAAAAAGCCTTCAGGAAATGGTGATGCTGTCATAACAATCCTCTTTATCAATGTGTTTTGACTGCGGGTGAAGCAGTAAGCGCGGCTGCAGGTGCAGCGCTTTTGTTGGCGGCAGTGCGTGGTGCTTCAACCGGGATATCTTCAAAACCGAGCAGTAGCGTGGTGATAAAGGAGATCACCACCGCCAGCACCATTACCCCTGCCACCCAGACAATGCTCATCGGATTGGCAGGATCAAAGAACTGTACGCTGGTGAACAGTCCGGGTGACGCCATCGAATGGCTGGCGAGCCCGCCGATCCCCGCCACGGCGCCACAGATAAACCCGCTGATCAGGCAGGCGATTAACGGCCGTTTTAACCGCAGCGCCACGCCATACAGCGCAGGTTCCGAAATGCCGGCAACGATGGCAGAAGCGGCCGCCGCCAGCGCGGTCTGGCGCAGTTCCGGATTTTTAGTCCGCCAGGCCACCGCCAGAGAGGAGCCGCCCAGCGACAGGTTCGCGCCGATTTCAGACGGCATCACCATCCCCTCTTTGCCGGTTTCCGCGATGGTCTGAATAATGGTTGGGGTGAAGACGCGGTGCATCCCGGTCATTACCAGCAGCGGCCAGGCCGCCCCCATAATCGCTACCAAAAGCCAGCCAAGATAGCTGTGCACGGTGTAGACCACCGCAGAGATGCCGGTCCCGATCCAGATCCCCAGCGGACCGATCAGCACGATAGCAATTGGCGCGGCAATCAGCATGATCAGCATCGGTTTCAGGAAGTTTTTGGTCACCACGGGCGTAATCCGATCTACCCACTTTTCGATGTAAGAGAGCAGCAAGGTCATGCAGAGCGCGGGGATCACCGTATAGGTATATTTCACCGCCGTGACCGAAAGGCCCACGAACTCCACTTTCTGCCCCTGCGCCGCTTTGGCCATCAGATCGATAAACGCCGGATGCACCAGCACCCCGGCGATAGCGATTGCCAGTGATAAATTGGTTTTGAACTTCACCGCTGCGGAGGCCGCCACCATTACCGGCAGGAAGAAGAAGGCGCCATCGCCGATAACGGTGAGGATCACCAGCGTCGGATCGGTTTTGCTGAACACGCCGGACATCTCAAGGATCATCGCCAGCAGCTTCACCATCGAACCACCGATAATGGCGGGGATCAGTGGGGACATCGTACCGATCAGCGCATCAAGAATACCGGCACCGATGCGCCGCAGCGTGAGGCGGCTTTTAGCTGGAGCGGCCTCTTTGGCACTCACCCCTTCCGGCAGCAGCTTTTGCACTTCCGCATAGGCCTGGGAGACATTGTTGCCGATGATCACCTGACACTGCGTGTCGCTGCGCACCACGCCCATCACGCCTGAGAGTGACTTCAGTATCGCCGCATCCACCAACGACTCATCATGCAGCACAAATCGCAGCCGCGTCATGCAGTGTGTTACCGCCGCGACGTTATCCGCACCGCCCAACGCATCGACGATTGACGCCGCCAGTTGTGCAAAATTCTTTGCCATGAAACCACTCCAGAATCATAAGGTTAAGCGAATTTCAGTGAATATTACTGATGCCAGCAGGGCAAAAAAATGTTCAGGCTGAAACAATAGGTAACCGGTTTCACACGAGAATGTTCATTTCCCTGCTCAACTTCAACAGTTAGTTAAAATGGCGTTCGAAATTTGTGATAGCGATCGGGTTAAAGGGGAATTCGCCGTATGGCAGGCAGAATGTGTAGAATGGCGCATCAACGTTACTCTTCCAGGAGGAGCCTGTGTCAACGATGCAGGAAGTGGCAACCAAAGCGGGCGTGTCTAAAGCCACGGTTTCTCGCGTGCTTTCGGGCAAAGGCTACGTCAGCCAGCAGACGAAAGATCAGGTTTTTAAAGCCATTGAGGAGGCGGGTTACCGGCCTAATCTGCTGGCCAGAAATCTGGCTACCAGCAAATCGATGTGCATCGGTCTGGTGGTCACCAATACCCTCTATAACGGCCCCTATTTCAACGAACTGATCTCTCAGGCCGCCAAAAAGCTCGACGCCTGTGGCCGCCAGCTGTTGCTGGTGGATGGCAAAAACAGCGCCGGTGAAGAGCGCGCCGCCATCGAATTTCTGCGGGATCTTCGCTGCGATGGCATCATCATCTATCCTCGCTTTTTATCAGGTGATGAGCTGGATGGCATCATCGACAGTGATAAAAAGCCGGTGATGGTGGTGAACCGTAAATTGCGCAAGCATCAGAGCCACTGCATTTTCTGCGATCATAAAGGGTCCAGTTTTCACGCCACGGACTATCTGATTAATCAGGGCCACCGGCAGATCGGCTTTATCACCGGTTCACTGGACTCTCCAACCGCCCTTGAACGCCTTGCAGGCTACAAAGCGGCGCTGACAGCGCATAAGCTGCCCGTTGAGGAAGCGCTGATTGTGCAGGGAAAATGGTCTCCGGCCAGCGGTGCGGCAGCGGTTGAAACCTTACTGCGGGAGGGCCACTCTTTCAGCGCCCTGTTAGCCAGTAACGATGAGATGGCGATTGGTGCGATAAAAGCGCTTAATCTGGCTGGTCTGCAGGTGCCGGCAGAGGTTTCGGTGATCGGTTTTGATAATATTCCCACCGCTCCCTGGCTGAACCCCTCTCTTTCCAGCGTTAAGGATCCGGTCAGCGAAATGGTGAATGCGGTGATCGCCCAGATTATTTCGATGCTGGATGGTGGCACGCTGGCTAAAGAGAATGGCTTTATCTCTGAGCTGATTATCAGAGATTCAGTAAGCAGAGGGCCGTTCCCCCCGGCTCTCCAGGGCCAGTAAACACCGTTAATTTCCTGGTTTCAGCCAGCTGAAAATCCAGACCAGTTCACATTTCCCGGTTCCAACAAGGTGGTTAACCAAAATTTCGTCTAAAGTTTGGTTCAGGGTCAACTACTTACCGTCCGGACATGGAGAACTATCAATGCAAAGAGTCGAGAAGCGTCAATGGAAAGCGGTGCTGGTGCTGCCGTTTATGGTGGCCGCACTGACACAAACGGGTTATGCGGCGCAAAGCGACAGCGAACAGCATCTTTTGAGCCAGGCTCCTCAGCCGCCAGATATTCGCCTGGGGCCGCTGTTCCATGCCGTGCAGGCAGCAAAACTTTTTCCGGATCAGAAAACCTTTGCTGATGCGGTGCCTAAAAGTAATCCTTCCTCGATTCTGGCCGACTGGCAGATGCAGAAATCCCAGCGCAATTTTGATCTCAGGCGCTTCGTGAATGCCAACTTCACGCTGCCCGCTGAAGGCGAGAAATATGTACCGCCAGCCGGACAGAGCCTCCGCGAGCATATTGATGGTCTGTGGCCGGTGCTGACCCGTTCAGCCCGGCAGGCGAACCAGTGGGACTCTTTGCTACCGCTACCCAAACCTTATGTTGTCCCTGGCGGACGCTTCCGTGAGGTCTATTACTGGGACAGCTATTTCACCATGCTCGGCCTGGCCGAAAGCGGGCACTGGGATCGGGTGCAGGACATGGCAGACAACTTTGCCCACGAGCTGGATACCTACGGACATATCCCGAATGGTAACCGCAGCTACTATCTCAGTCGCTCTCAACCTCCCTTCTTCAGCATGATGGTCGATTTGCTGGCTCAGCATCAGGGCGACAGCGTTTACACTAAATATCTGCCGCAGCTGCAGAAAGAGTATGACTACTGGATGGCTGATGCCGACAGCGTGAAGGCTGGTGAAGCCAGTAAACGCGTGGTGAAACTCAAAGATGGTACCTTGCTGAACCGTTACTGGGATGCCCGTGACGTCCCGAGAACGGAATCCTATATGGATGATATAGCCACCGCCGGGAAAGCCGAAAACCGCAATAAAGCGGAGCTGTACCGGGATTTACGCTCTGGCGCCGCCTCCGGCTGGGACTTCAGTTCCCGCTGGTTTGATAAGCCAGGCGACCTTTCCACTATTCACACTACCCGCATCGTCCCGGTCGATCTGAACGCGCTGATGTTCCATCTGGAGAAGACGCTGGCGCGGGCTAATAAAGTCGCGAAAAACGACCAGGCGGCTGAACACTTCAGCCAGCTGGCGGAAACGCGTCAGGCGGCGATCAACCGTTATCTCTGGGATGATAAACAGGGCTGGTATGCGGATTATGACTGGAAAAAAGGCTCAGTCCGTCCTCAGCTGACGGCCGCTGCGCTCTTCCCTCTTTACCTGCAGGCCGCAACCCAAGAGAAAGCCACCCGTACCGCGTCGGCGGTGCAGGCGCAGCTTGTTAAGGAAGGAGGGCTGGTCACCACCAACGTTAATAATGGCCAGCAGTGGGATGCACCAAACGGCTGGGCTCCGCTGCAGTGGGCGGCAGTGCAGGGGCTGAACAATTACGGTAAGCAGACGCTGGCGAAGGATATCGGCATGCGCTTCCTGAAAAATGTTCAGACCACCTATGATAAGGAGCATAAGCTGGTTGAAAAATATGTTGTGGAAGGCAAAGGGCTGGGAGGCGGCGGTGGCGGCGAATATCCGCTGCAGGATGGTTTTGGCTGGACCAACGGCGTTACGCTCAAGCTGATGGATCTCTACTGTCCGAAAAATAAAACCTGTAATAACGTAGGTGATATCGCTTCCGGTCAATAATCTGCTTTCTGGCGGCCCTGTTTTTTGCCACGGGCCGCCACGCTTCCTGACCTTCCCCGTTTATCGACCTCAGTAATACTCAAGCTCTGATTACCTTCTCTTCTGCCCTGTTCCCCCTCTCTGGCAGGTCCACTCAGCTTAGAAAGCTAATTCCCCTGATTTTAGCAGGGGAAAATATAAGCAAAATCAATGCTTGAAACGCTTTAACGAAAAGATAATAATTCTCATTGAGATTATCATACATCTTTATATTACCGTTAAGTGCGCTCGCTCTCTCTGGCCGCGATGACGGTTCTTACTTCGCACTTTGTAAGGGAATTGACAATGAGAATGGCTTTTAGCTTAAAGCGTTCTGCTTTGCTGTGCTCGATTGCGCTGACTGCACCGGCTTTTACCTTTGCGGCAGAGACACTGGTGGTCACCGCTCAACCTGCTGAAACGGCCTCTTCGCCAACAGAGGGTTATACGGCTAAGACCTCTACGGGCGCGACAAAAACGGATCGCCCCCTGATCACCACTGCCCAGTCTGTTTCCGTTGTGACCCGCCAGCAGATGGAAGATCAGGGTGCGATGAACGTTAACCAAGCGCTCAACTATACCGCTGGCGCATTTACTAACTTCGCGGGTGCAGCGACTCGTTATGACACCGTATCCCTGCGGGGCTTCCACGGCGGCGATGTGGATAACGTCTTCCTGGACGGGTTGCGACTGATGAGCGACCCGGGCAGCTATAACGTGTTGCAGGTGGATCCCTGGTTCCTGGAACGTATCGATGTGATCAAAGGCCCCTCTTCTGCCCTGTATGGGCAGACCGTGCCCGGCGGTCTGGTAATGGAAACGTCTAAGCGCCCGCAGTTTAAGCAGGAAGGCCATTTCCGCGCCTCGACCGGGACTAATGCCACTAACAGCGCCGCCTTTGATTACACCAATGCTATTAACGATCAATGGGCGTTTCGCCTGACGGGCATCACCCGCAACAGCGACACGCAGTACGATCACACTCGCGAAGAGAAGTATGCTATTTCCCCTTCTCTGCTCTGGCAGCCGGATGAAGATACTTCATTGCTGCTGCGCGCTTATCTGCAAAAAGATCCCTCAGGCGGCTATCACGGTGCCGTGCCGGGCGATGGCAGCATCACGGAACATAATGGTCGTAAGCTCAGTAATGGTTTCTACGATGGTGACAGCTCGCTGGATCAGTTCAAGCGTAATGAACAGATTTACAGCTATGAATTCTCGCATCGTTTCAATGACACCTGGGCGTTCCGTTCCAATGCCAGCTATTCCCACTCTGACGTCGATTTGGATCAGGTTTATCAAATAGGCTGGGACAGCAAAAATCCGGATCTGTTAAACCGTTACTATTCCGGCTCACGTTCCTCGCTGGATGCCTTTGCTATTGATAACCAGTTGGAGGCGGATTTCGCTACAGGCGAAGTCGAGCATAAAGTGGTGCTGGGCGGCGAATACCACCAGTACAAAAATGATTTAAGCGATGCCAGCGACGTGGCAAATCAGCTTAATGCCGTAACAGGGGAGGCGGTGGGCAGCCGTCAGAACTACGACTTTGTTAATTCTCAGCGCCGTTATTACCAGACCGGCGTCTATCTGCAGGATGAGATGATCTGGCAGAAATGGCACCTGGATCTCTCCGGCCGTTACGATCGCATTGTCTCGGAAAACGAAACCTGGTCCACCAGCACTAAGCATCGCCGCCAGGATGATCACATCAGTGGCCGTGCCGCCCTGCTCTACGCCTTTGATAATGGCATCTCGCCTTACGCCAGCTACAGCCAGGCCATTACGCCGCAGTCACTCTCCGATGCAAATGATAATCTGCTGAAGCCAACCACTTCAGAGCAGTATGAGGCGGGGGTAAAATATCAGCCGAACGGCACATCCGATCTCTACTCCGTTGCCCTCTATGATCTGACGCAGAAAGATGTTGGCAACCGGGTAGTGGTAGGTTCTTACTATGAACCTGCTGGAAAAGTGCATTCGCAGGGTATTGAGCTGGAAGCGCATAACCAGATCACGCCACGCCTGAGCACTCTCGCTAACTACACTCTGAGCCATGTTCGCTTCAAGGACTCTGTGGATGGTAACGATGGCCACACCCCTTACGTAACGCCAAACTCCATGGCGTCGGCTTGGGCGAAATACCAGTTCGACTGGGGCATCAGCGTGGGCGCTGGCGTGCGTTACATCGGCAAACAGTGGGCAGACAATGAAAACACCACTCGCCTGCCCTCTACTACCCTGTTCGACGCTTCAGTCCGCGCCGATCTCGGTGCCTGGAACAGCAGCCTGAAAGGGGCATTTGTGCAGGTGAATGCCAATAACGTGACCGATCGTGATTACGTTTCTGCCTGTTACGGCACGGGTTACTGCTACTGGGGCGCTGAGCGCACCGTTGTGGCTACTGTAGGCTATGATTTTTAACTGATACTAAATGCATACTGACCCGGCAGCCTCTGTTTTTCACAGAAAAAACCTGGCGACCGGGTCAGGCGCATAAAAAAAGGGAGACGATAATCGTCTCCCTTTTTTTATGCGCCAGTACGTCAGCTTTTCACTTTGCGGTAAATCCACAGCACGACAATCGCACCAATCACCGCGACGACAAAGCTGCCGAAGTTGAAACCATCTACTTTGCCGAAGCCAAACAGGGTGCTGATCCAGCCCCCTACTACGGCGCCAATAACACCGAGGACCACGGTGATGATAAATCCACCGCCATCTTTACCCGGCATAATCCATTTAGCGATAATCCCTGCGATCAATCCAAAAATGATCCATGACAAAATACCCATTTACTGCTCCTTTTGGCTTACTGATTAGACGGGATAAGTATAGGCCAGGATTCTAACTGTGTGATTTAAATCTAAACTTTTTCAGAATTTTTTTTCTTACCGGGCTAAAGCGCCACCTTTAACTGCCGATAATTTGACGTATACCGCTGAAAGCGCGTTTTCTTACATTCAACTGGAGTGGAATGTGAAAGAAGAAGATAAAGAACAGTACCTGAAACGCGGCCCGCTGGCCGTGCTTGCGGTGCTCAAGAATCTGTTAAAAAATCAGACGCCTATCCTGGTCTCGCACGCTCGCGGCCAGTTTATTACCCGCTTGCTTGATGCCGATCAGGATCGCATGATCCTCGACCTTGGCAGTAATGATTATGAAAACCAGACGGCTGTTGAAGCAGAAGAGCTGCATTTCAGAGCCGAAACGCATGGAGCAAAGGTTGAATTTGCGTTGAGCGCCCTGCAGGAAGAGACGTTTGAAGGGTTGCCCGCCTTTAGCGCAACCCTGCCCGATCTGTTGTGGATGATCCAGCGCCGCGAGTTTTTCCGCGTTTCTGCTCCGCTTGACCCCATTTTTTACTGTTATGTGCAGTGGCCGGATGGCAGCGGTGAAGGCCGGATGCGCCTGCAGGATCTCTCACTGGGCGGCTTTGCCGTGCTTGCTGACTCGCAGATCCCAGACTCTTTACAGGGTGGCGAAGCGTTCAAAAAACTTCGCGTTGAGCTTGGCGAATATGGCCGCTTTGAAGTAGATGCGCATCTGATTAACGTTGGTCAGCGCAGCGTAGTCGGCAATAAAAATGAAACCGTAGTCACGCCTCGCCTCAGCTTTCGCTTCAGCTCACTGAACGCGGGAGAGGAGCGATCGCTGCAACAGGTGATCTTCTCGCTGGAGCGGCTTGCCCGCGATAAAGCGCAACGTTTTCAGTAAGGTATTCAGTCTGACTGAAGGCTGTAAAGGAAAAGCCAGTCCAGCATCAGCATTCTGGACTGGTCATCCCTCCCCCTGCTTAAGAACAGCACACCGGTTGGCATCAGATGGTGCGGTAAGCGGTGGTCACTTTCCATAAATAGCGGGGAGCCTGTGCCGCAGGGTGTTTATTCTGCACATGCTGGTAAAACTCTTCCGGCGACATGGCATTGATCATCGCAATTGCACGATCGCGATCGCGCGAAAACGTTCTCAGCAACGCTCCTGCGCCGTTGGCATAGGAGACGATAGTGGCATAGCGCAGCGTTTTCGGATCGCGGATCCCTGCCAGCGACTGATCCTGCAAAATCTTCAGATAAGCCGTCCCGATATCGATGTTTCTTACCGGATCGCGCAGCTCCTTACTGCTTGGCTGTCCGCGCCGTCCCTGAACCCGATAAACCTCACGTCCCGCTGTGGAAGCTTTAATCTGCATCAATCCAATGGCATTCGACTTGCTGACTACCGTTGGATTGCCGCCCGACTCAACTGAAATGATCGCCTCAACCAGCTTCTGGTCAACACCGTAGTTGTTAGCCGCACTCTCCGTGAACATTGACCAGGCCTGAGCAACTTTTTCAGGTGGTGCCTGCGTTAACGGTGTTTGCTGCTGCGTTATGGTCCGTTTAGGCGGTTTGCTGGCACAGCCTGCCAGCAGTAACACGCTCACTATCGCCACCGTTTTTATGTTTCTCACGCTATATTCATCCTCTGAGCCTTAGCCTCGCGCTTTCATCATAGCGTGCGCCAGACAGGATAAAATTACCGAAACTCTGAATTTTCTACGCTTGCGAGTGACTTCATTCACGCTTTTCGTCATCATCAGAGGTATTGGACCCTAAGTGACGTAAAAAATCCCTTTAACACTGAATAAAAATTGCCCGCTTAGCTTTTAAAAGCGACTTAACCGGATGCCGGTAAGCGTAATGCCGTTGATTTGCGATGATTCTTTAACCGCATTGAGGATAAAAGTGAATATTATGTCCATTACTCCCCGCACTTTTCATCTGATCGCTCCTTCTGGCTATTGCCAGAATCAACAGGCCGCGCATCTGGCCGTTGAGCGACTGCGTGCGCAGGGGCATCAGGTTTTGAACAGTGAAGTAATTGCCCGTCGTGACCAGCGTTTTGCCGGAAATGAGGCCGACCGTTTACAGGATCTCAACGGCCTGCCTGACCTGAAAACATGCCCGGATATCGTACTGGCCGTGCGTGGCGGCTATGGCGCTACCCGGCTGCTACCTCAGTTAGGGCGCGCAAACCTGGCTGGCTGGCTGCGGGAAAATCCGGTAGCGCTTTGTGGCCACAGTGACTTCACGGTGATCCAGCTTGCTCTGCTTACCTGTGGCGCTATCTCTTTCAGCGGGCCGATGCTGGCGGGTAACTTTGGCGCTGCGGTTTTATCTGAATTCACGGTTGAACACTTCTGGCGCGCGCTGACTTCGCCTAAATTTACCCTTAGCTGGCAAACGCAGCCGCAAGAGGTCAACGTCACCGGAAAAATCTGGGGCGGCAATCTGGCGATGATCGCCTCCCTGATGGGAACGCCCTGGCTGCCTGAGATTGATGAGGGCATTCTGGTGATTGAAGATGTCAACGAGCATCCTTTCCGTGTAGAAAGAATGCTGCTGCAGCTGGCACAAAGCGGCATTCTGGCTCGCCAGAAAGCGATCGTGCTGGGCAGTTTTACCGGGGCGACCCTGACAGATTATGACAATGGCTATGACTTCGACAGCGTCTGGACGCTGATTCGTCAGGTGACAGGCATACCGCTGGTCACCGGTCTTGAATTTGGCCATCACTGGAATACCGTGACGCTGCCTTTAGGTGCGCAGGGTCATTTGCAGGTCAAAGGTTCAGACAGTACGCTGACGATATCAGGGCATCCGACGCTTCGCTAACTCCTGGAGCGCCTATGAAGCAGTTGTACGAGGATCTCTGGGTATCCACACCGGAGTTTCCGGCGGGTGAAAACGAGCCGGAACTGATGATGCACGGTTTTTTGCTGCAGCATATGCGTGGCAATTTACTGATTTCCCGCGTGGAAAATTTGAGCGACCATCAGGCGATTGAGGATTTAGGCGGCATTATCCGCCATTATCTTACCCACTGGCATGAAGCGGGTCCGGGCGCGCGCATTTTGCAGTCGCGCTTTAACTCAGCGCTCTACTGCCACACCCGGGCGCTGGGGCCAGTAAGCCCTTTTGCGGAGCCTGATGACACCTTTAATCAGGCTGAACTCCACTGCGGC
This sequence comes from Erwinia pyri, assembly GCF_030758455.1. Lineage (NCBI taxonomy): Bacteria > Pseudomonadati > Pseudomonadota > Gammaproteobacteria > Enterobacterales > Erwiniaceae > Erwinia > Erwinia pyri. The sequence continues at coordinate 1,823,249 of NZ_CP132353.1, read as the reverse complement.
AGTTTTCATGTCGTTCCCACGCCCGGACACACGCCAGGCAGCACCAGCTACCTGTACGCTTCCCCTTTTGGCAAAACCTATCTCTTTGTCGGCGACACTATCACCCTCTCTCACGATCGCTGGATAACGGTGTTGGTGCCTGAAAGCAACGAGGCCGACTTAAAGAAGTCGATAGAGTTTTACCGGGCGCTGAGACCAGATGTGGTGCTGATGGGCACTACTGCAGGACATCTTGCCTGGCAGGAAGTTAATATGCGCCAGTGGCTGGCGCTGCTGGATGAGGCGGAAAATTCGCCGCTGGACCTGCGCCAGCGACTGAGCGAGTAACGCTTACAACGTTTTGGTCAGGTATATTCGTTGGTGCACGCGTGGGTAGTTCTCAAGCATAAGCTGAACGGTGAAACCCATTTTTTCGTAAAAGGGTCTCGCCTGAAAACTTGCCGTGTCCACCTGGGCATACTGACACCCACGCTTGCGGGCCTCTTCCTCTGCTGCCCGAATCAACCTGGTGCCTGCGCCCTCTCCGCGCAGGGCTTCACTGACCCACAGCATATCGATCCTCAGCCAGTTTCCTGCAGTAGAACCCGTAAGCCCGCCGAGTTTTTTTCCGTCGGGATCGGTAATAAACACCCCAATATCTTTCATCTCATCAATATTGATATGGCCGGCGTTAAAGGCCATCAGACCTGCACGAACCTCAGCAATATCTTCCGGCGTGGGGTGAGGCGTAACGGTTAGTTCCATGCTCTTTTCCTTAAGTGTGAGAGCAAGAAGCGATCAGGATTCCAGATTACCAGAAGCGTCGGTGCGTTGAAGTTCGACGGCGCTGTTATCCTTTTCGCTGCTGCGGGTACAGGAAACCAGCTTATTCGCGCCATCATAGGAGAAGAAGATATTCTCATCAGACTGGTTCACCACCATCTGATCGCCATTACGGAACAGCACTATCGACACTTTATCGCCATTTTTGGTTTCAGAACGCTGGTTGCCGGCCGCTATCTGAAAATGATCGCCAGGCCACATCAGCGTGGTCAAACCATATTGCGCTTTGGTAACGGTCATGGTCGGGCGGCCCGGACAGGTAATTTGAAATTCACTATTGAGCTTAGGCGAATCACTGGTTGCCCGCACGGGTAAGGAGGCACAGGCAACAAGACATCCAGCGGCGATAATGCGGTACATGGGCAGGGTTCTCCGGACAGTACTCTCTGATTTGATTAAGTAATTAGCAGAAAGCGTACCACAGGATGCTGCCCATGTTTGACTTAAGTGTTACCAAATGCCAGCCGGGATCTACTTATTAAGCGAGCTCATCTCTTTAATTTGATCCTGATTCACAGCCTGCTGCTGACCATTCTCATCCGTATAAATCACCATGCCGGTGGCACTGTCTGCTTTGGGTTTGCCCTGCACCACTACGGTCGTGCCATCCTTCATTTGCAATATATGGTCGCTGCTACAGCCTGCAAGCAACAGGCCCCCTGCCAGAATCCCTGCGATATAAGAGAATTTTTTCATCATCTGCTCCCGTGTGTTGATCAAGTTGAAGCAGTGTAACCCAGGGGCGATTTTTGGAATTTGATGATAGTTGCGGAGAAGTGGATTCCTTTCACCGATTTAGCGTGCCGCATCGCTTTTTGCAGGGGAAAATTTGTTAAATTCCCATTGAAGAATAGAGAAAATAACTGTATTTTTATACAGCATTTATAACCAGGAAGAATTCATGTTTGTTGAACTGATTTACGATAAGCGCAACGTCGCCGGACTGCCCAATGCTCAGGAGCTGATTTTGACCGAGCTGACAAAACGTATTCAGCGCGTTTTTCCTGAAGCAGAAGTGAAGGTAAAACCGATGCAGGCGAATGGCGTAAAAACCGATGCCAGTAAAAGTGATAAGTCGGTAATGTTGAGAATTATTGAAGAGATGTTCGATGAAGCGGACCAGTGGTTGATCTCTGAAGAATTTTGAACCACATCTGGGCTATTCGTTGAAATATTTTAATGTTATGGGCGCTGTGGCCGGTTTTTGCGTTGCATTCCTGTCACAACATGCCAGGCTTAATCAATACAGTTTCCCTGGTGTTGGCCCGTTATGATTCGCTCTGCGGGCATTTTTTTCGCTACACCTTAATCGTGCTGATGGTTCGCTGCAGCTTCAGCTCCTGATCCCCAGCTTTGCCTGCCTCGCTTTCATCCCTTATGGTCTGAGAATAGCTAAAGTTTTGCTCTACTATGCCGAAGATCTGTACAGTACAAATCTTATGAGAACCACAGGCATGGCAATACTTTTTCTCCCTTCCCTCGCTGCCCTGCTGGAAAAAGCAGAAGCGCAAAAAGGCTACCCGTTGACGCAGCATGAAGTTGAAACGCTTCGTGACGGCGCGATCTGCATTTCAGTGCCGGACGAACTCTTGCGCACCATGGATCCACTACGTGGCTACCAGGATATCGATCCCAAAAAATGTTGGGAAGCCTGGAGAGATTATCGCTTATCCGGCAACACGCGGCTGGCCTGACAGGCGCGAATAAGGCGGACTATTTAGAACGGTGTGCAATTTCTGCATAGAGCAATTCATACACTTTCGCCGCATGGGCAGAGCTGTCACGCAGCATCTGGATAGCATCTTCCAGAGTATGTGGCTCCATCTGACCCACGATACGCCAGCCAAGCGCGATATTTTTGGCTTCTTCAAGCCGGTTGAGACCGTCTTCGAAAGTGGCAGCTTCTGACACAGAATTCTCCTGATTTGAGTTTTGGCCCTATTTTACGGACCAACGCTCCGCCATCTCAAGTCTTGATTTTTGGCGGGATCGCTTTTTGGCCTGTTTTTATGCTTTTTTGTCCAAAAAGGGGTTTTATCTGACCATATTGGAAAAATCGGCTGCAAAAAACAGATTAGTCCTGGAGATACGGCTTCACTATTTCATCGTTTCCACCCCACTACCAGCCCTTTCGATGATAAAAAAGTAAAAAATTTTCCCTCTGAAAAAAAACCGCCCCGGGGAGGCGGTTTTAGGTTATCTGCAATTTTCAGCCATAGTAAGGTATTTTGCGATCCACGCCGTTCACGTTAAGAGTGATATACCCGACCGGCGCGCTGGTAGCGGGCGTTGTAGCTTCAGCTGTGGCTATGGTAACCACACCATTTTCATTGGCTCCTATTCCCGCCAGCCCGTTGTGAATACTGAGGCGCGCATTTGGCGTAGCTGTTCCCAGCGTTGTCAAATCCATGACCTCACTCAGATCCGGCGTAAACAAGGAACACTCCCCCGATTCGAAGCGCGTAGGCCCCGTTGAACGGAGATTGAACATTGTGTCGCCGCTGCCCGCTTTTAGTTTTACCCATACCTCGGCGATATTTTGGTAACTTCTCTGATACTTAACATCCAGAACGGCAGTCAGTCCCCGGTGAAACATATCGGCCCATACTGAGCTGACGCAGCGCTGCAGATTAAGCCATGTCACGCCGGATGAGACAGTCTGTAAGGGGTTAGTGGCCGTACCGGAGGGATTTGCCGTTGAAAGTTTGCTGATCAGCTCCAGCGTCCATTGCTGATTAACCTTTGGAAAGACAAATTTGCCAATACGATACCAGGTGTCCTTATCTGAGGTATTAGTCAGTTTGTATCCGGTGTACCACCCCGCTTTCATCGAGCCGGTCATGGTGGTGCCGAAATTCTCATCCCGGCGCCAGCCACTTTCATAACCCGATAACCAGCGCTCAGAGGTGTTATCCAGATTGACCTTTGAGCCAGCCTGAAGGTTGAGCTGGCGTATCTGCACCCGGCTGTTATTCAGCATCAGCGGATTGGCGCAATCCTCCACGCTCAGCGCATCGATGATCCACTGCCCGTTACTGAGATCCCCCGGAAAACGGGTGTGTTCAATCCAGACGTTGCGGATCAATCCCTGGGTCATTCGCGGCATCACCAGCGTGGCATCGCCATAGCCATACTGGAAATTAGCGTTGGAGAGTTCAACGGCGGTTGAGTGATCCCAGACGCCATTCGGCGAGTTGGACCAGCCGATATCAAATACCCGGGCGTAGGTATTTTGCGTGTAGATTTGATCAAAGCGGGTATCAAGCGTATCTAAAAGTTTAATCGCCGTACCACCGTTGTACTGCACGCGGAAGCAGCGAATGTTAACAAACTCCCCCTCTATCGTGGTGTTCTCAAAAAACGGCTGCACGTTTGACAGCTTATCCGGGGTGATAGCGCCGGTATTGGCAGCGGTATCTGCGCTGGCCTGCCCGTTCCAGCTGATACCGCGAATAATGGTACGACGGGCATTGACTTTAAATACTGTGTTGAACGATTTATCGGAGACAATCACCGTTCGCGGCGTCACCCCATACGGCGCGTCGTCCCCATAAAGTGCAAAACAGGCGATTTCGCTGGCCGATAAATCCACGGGCGAGATAAAGAATTTCCCGGCCGGAAAGCGAACGCCGAGATTTTTCGCATTGACGTCATAAGATTGCGACCAGCTGAACATCCTTCTGAACGCATCCGTATCATCAGTGGTGCCATCGCCTTTAGCGCCAAAATGGTAGAGGTTCACCTGTTCGGTATCATTAATGATGCGCTTCCAGTAGAAGCCGCTCCCTTTCGCTAAAGAGCCACCATCATCGCTGAGTGACGTAGTGCCCAGAAAACCGACGAAATCGCCGCCACCATGAAAGCTGGAATCTTTGTCGTAATAGCGTTTCAGGGCGGCGATATCACCCGCTTTAGCGGGCGCAGTCGTTCTTAAATCAGCAAAGCAGTTTACTTCGATCATAAAGACCTCCAGAGGGATAGTGATGTGACAACATGCCCGTAACGGGCGGGGGGAACTAAAGGGAAATGCAGAACAGAAGCTGAAACAACATATGGTGTGACGGTCTACTACTTATCAGTGAGGTGGCTGACTTACCTTCTGTGCTGTCGGGTTTATCTCTTTCAGCGGCCAGGGGGCGCTGGCGCAAAGGTTCAGAGAGAGACAGAGAGTAAATTTCATATCAGCGAACATTAAAGATTTAACTGGCAAGTGATGCCCCTTTCGGCCCAATCTTTATCCCGCCTGCCACGGTGGGATAACCCAGGGTGTCAATAAAGGGCACATCGCGATACCCTTCTTAATACTTCAGGATGGAAACTATCTGGCTCATAATGACTTCTCCTCTTCCTACGCAAAAAATAATCAGTCAGCTATCAGGGCTGAAAGGCGCGCGGATCCGGCGTTTGGAAAGCCGGAGAGAATGCTGTAAAAGTGACTATTTACAGGCACCTGTATCGGTGCAGCCATATTTTAAAAAGAGCGAAATGAGACCTGTTGTTGCTCAGTGACATTATTTAATGCGTATTACGCATATTAGCGCAGCGCAAAATATGCGCAAGTTTATTTGTGTATCACGCAGAAAAAAGGTGTGAGTCCGATGAAACCCGGCGAGAAAATTCGACAGCTTCGTAAAGCAAAAAAGATGACTCTGAACGAACTTGCTGTTCAGGTAGAAAGTGACGTGGGGAACTTGTCCCGGCTTGAGCGGGGAAGGCAGGGGTATAGCGACACACTACTCCAAAAAATTGCGGATGCACTCAAGGTGCCCATTTCTGCGCTATTCTCATCAGAGGAGCTTACGAATACTGGAGATACATACAGTGTTCAGTCGTTAACTGAAATGGGGAGAGATGATGTGTATCGTGTTGATGTGCTTGATGTATCTGCCAGCGCTGGCGAAGGGTCACCGGCAAGAGAAGTGGTTCAGGTTATCCGATCAATTGAATATGTCCGTAAGGAGGCGGGCGTTATCTTTGGCAATAAACCTGAGGCCATTGTTAAGTTGATAAACGTGCGTGGGGACAGTATGGAAGGCACCATTGAGCCTGGCGATCTGATTTTCGTCGACGTCAGCGTGCCCTACTTCGACGGAGATGGCATCTATGTTTTTGACTTCAATGGAGATACGTTTGTAAAACGGCTGCAGAAAGTGAAAACAGAGCTGTTTGTTATCTCTGATAACCCGCGCTACCGGGAGTGGACAATTTCGGCTGAAGAGATGCCGATGCTGCACGTAGCGGGACGCGTGATGTTAAGTCAGTCACAACAGTTCCGGCGCCACGGTTAAAAGATCAACCCGCTTTATGCGGGTTGATCTTGCCAGCTTAATTTGCGCTTTACGCATATTAAAATTTTATCTGACGTTTATTAACATCAAACGTCAGCGGATGCCGATGATGAATTCCGTCAACGAAGAGCTTTACGCTATCGTGAAGCCTGTAAAAAATTCGATCGGCAGCTGACACAGGCCCTGACCGGCAGCAATGGCAGGGTAAATAAGGCGCGCCATCAGGAGTAAAAGAGTAAGTTGTCCCTCTACTTTTGTGGTCGCAGTACGGCCAGCACCTCGGCAACATTGCCTTTAGCCCGATAAATAGCCGCACAAAAAATCATGTTTATCATCAGGGCTGACCAGGTGGTGTGATTATAGTTGTCAAAAAAATAGCGAAACGGGATAGAACCGTAAGCCAGCACAAACAGGTAAGCCAGCCATGAGGCCCATACTTCATGATTCGCGCCCGCTTTACGAAAAAACATTAGCCGAAGTGCAATGGCAGTACAGGTGATAACGTTCGTGATCACCATAGGATCATTTGTGACCATGGAAACCTCCCTTCAGGCGAGCGAGCCAGGCGACCGGATCCTGCTCGTTGAAAAATGTTAAGGTTTTTATCGCCAGAGCGGAGAGCAGAACAGCCCCCAGCCCATCCAGCGGCCTGTCTGTGTAGCCTAATAACTGTTCAAGTTTTGAGCCAGCCAGTCCAGAACCAAATACACCTACAATCCACGAAACCAAAAAATAGGCAGCGCGCACAATTAATCTCAAATCTGCGGCGCTGGCGACATAGTAAACAGCACCCGCAAATGCGCCGAAAAGCACACTGTAATTGATGCCAGCCATATAGCTTGACATCACTGCGTCTGCTGAAGATGCCGCGCCTGCGCTTACGGCGAGTAAATGCCCAAACATAATGCCCCCTTTGCTACAGCGTCTTCTCAAGTAATTTGAGCAATAAAAAACCCCGGCCGGAGCCAGGGTTCTGCATATTCATCTGTATTCGTTGCTGCTGTTGATGATACTACCTTAGATCGTTTAATGCGTACGCGTGAGCGTTTTATTGATCTATTTTTGGTGCTGTATGGTAGACCCTGCTGCCTGACGAAAATATTAAAGAGAGGGCGTCGGGCGACAACCTTCCGGCAATGAACTAGCCTTTAACTGCCCGATCTGCCACATCTAATGTCATTCCCAATCAATCAGTTAATTGTGAGAGGAACATAATAATGTCATCAGGTAGCTATCTGAAACTCAAAGATGGGACATCTCTTTACTATAAAGACTGGGGTACGGGGCAGCCGGTGGTATTCAGCCACGGCTGGCCTTTGTCTGGCGATGCTTTTGAAGATCAAATGTTTTTCCTGGCTTCCCACGGTTACAGAGTGATTGCTCACGATCGTCGGGGACATGGACGCTCTTCCCAGCCCTGGGACGGACATAATATGGACCAGTATGCTGACGATTTGGCGGAGCTGACCGCTGCGCTGGATTTGCAGGATGCCGTTCACGTTGGGCACTCTACGGGGGGCGGTGAGGTCGCACGATATATAGCTCGTCATGGTACTGATCGGGTAGCCAAAGCCTCCCTTATTGGCGCTGTGCCGCCAATCATGATTAAAACGGATTTCAACCCGGATGGATTACCTAAAACGGTGTTTGATGGCATTCGCGAAGGCGTTCTGAAAGATCGTTCCTCGTTCTTTAAAGACCTGCCTACGGCGTTTTATGGTTTTAACCGGGAAGGCGCTCAGGCTTCTCAGGGATTAAAAGATAGTTTCTGGCTTCAGGGAATGCAGGGATCGATTAAAGCGCTGTATGACTGCGTGAAAGCTTTCTCGGAAACGGATCAGCGGGAAGACCTGAAAAAGATGACCATTCCAACGCTGGTTATTTATGGCGATGACGATCAGATCGTACCGCCCGCCTCATCAAGTGAAGCTGCTATTAAACTGCTGCCAAATCCGATGGTAAAAGTTTATCCCGGCGCACCGCACGGGCTGTGCAGTACTCATAAAGATCAGATTAATCAGGATTTACTTAGTTTTCTTCAGGGTTGAGTGAATTGAGAATGCGTTGCAAAGAATAACTTTTACCGGCTACTCAGGTTCATTAATCTGAGTAAGACAGTCATGTTCTTCTCTTTTACGAAAGGTGCCTTGTATCCTCTCCGGAAGGCTCGGATTTCCCCTTCCGGAGAGTGTTTTTGCTTTCCGTTAAACGCTGCGAGTAGAAAGCGCTGCCGGATGCCTGCTTCTGCTCTGCTGACTCATCATCAGGCGCACTCGTAAATGCGCCTTGTGATGCTCACTTGACTGTTTCAATCGTCGAACCGTGGGAATTCATCACACAAACTTTGTCACCCGGATAAATATATTGATAAAGCGTCCCGTCAGCCTCTTTTATCCATGGCATTTTCACGCTTTCCACATTATTAATGAGAACGGCTACAGCATTTTTAACCAGTACACCTTCCCTTTCACTCACTAAGATCGCTTCATCCTGTAAGATCCTTCTCTTCTCGTCATCCTCATAAATAGCAGGCATAACTTCAGCAAAATCAGGGTTGCCATGATCTTTGGTAAGAGCGAGTACATACTCAAAAGTTTCAGAGCCTCGTATAGCAATAGTAATATTGTCGACCTCACAAATATGTGTGACGCCACCAATCATACTTTTCACAATAAGCATAATTATCTCCTGCTGTTCCTGGATATAAAAAAGCCTCGCTTTTACGAGGCAGTGTGCTGCTGACGAAACTGAATGGGCTTCTGGCTGGCCTGGTGTGCCTGATTATTCACATCCTGCCCACTAAAGTTTTGCCGGAGGCCAGCTGATGCGCTGGAGAACCTTTATGAGGGTAAGCTGCACCTGACTGCCCCCCTTATCACGTTAAGGTAATCTGTGCGTACGCATTATGTTTTTTCGGGTTTTTATAAAAAATAGGAATTTTTCACCTTACTGTAATAAGCGTTCATGACTGCACTTGACTGTAGTGCGCCCCGTTACGCACGGCACCGTCTCGATAAAATTATCGTTTCAGCAAAGTTGCAGCAGGATGTTGATAGGGTGTTGCAGAAGAGATTATCTGAAAGGAATTTTTCCACGGCAACCGAAACTGCCGTGGAAAATAACACAGGCAACAAATTACATGTGCTTGATCATAGCGTCGCCAAACTCTGACGATTTCAGCAGCGTAGCGCCATCCATCAGACGTTCGAAGTCATAGGTCACGGTCTTGGCAGCGATAGCGCCTTCCATGCCTTTAACAATCAGGTCTGCGGCTTCGAACCATTCCATGTGACGCAGCATCATTTCGGCAGAAAGGATCACTGAACCTGGGTTCACTTTATCCTGACCCGCATACTTAGGTGCTGTACCGTGGGTTGCTTCAAACAGCGCGCATTCGTCACCGATGTTTGCGCCCGGTGCGATACCGATCCCGCCAACCTGTGCCGCCAGGGCATCAGAGATGTAGTCACCGTTCAGGTTCATACAGGCGATAACGTCATATTCGGCCGGACGCAGCAGGATCTGCTGCAGGAACGCATCGGCGATCACGTCTTTAATCACGATCTCTTTGCCGGTGTTCGGGTTCTTGATGGTCATCCATGGACCGCCATCAATCAGCTCACCGCCAAACTCTTCTTTCGCCAGCTGATAGCCCCAATCCTTGAAGGCACCTTCGGTGAACTTCATGATGTTGCCTTTGTGAACCAGCGTCACGGAGTCACGATCGTTGGTGATGGCATAGTCGATAGCAGCACGAACCAGACGCTTGGTGCCCGCTTCTGAACATGGCTTAACGCCGATACCGCACTGCTCAGGGAAGCGAATCTTCTTCACGCCCATCTCATCACGCAGGAACTTGATCACTTTATCCGCTTCTGCAGAACCCGCTTTCCACTCGATACCGGCATAGATATCTTCGGAGTTCTCACGGAAGATCACCATATCGGTCTCTTCAGGGCGTTTAACCGGGCTTGGGGTACCGGTGTAGTAACGCACCGGACGCAGACAGATGTAGAGATCAAGCTGCTGACGCAGCGCCACATTCAGGGAGCGAATACCGCCGCCAACTGGGGTAGTCAGCGGGCCTTTAATGGCTACGCGATACTCTTTGATCAGGTCGAGAGTCTCTTCTGGCAGCCAGACATCCTGACCGTAGAGCTCTACCGATTTTTCACCGGTGTAAATTTCCATCCAGGAAATTTTACGCTCACCGTTATAAGCTTTCTGTACAGCGGCATCGACAACTTTGATCATCACTGGAGAAACGTCCACACCGATCCCGTCACCTTCAATAAAAGGGATGATTGGGTTGTTAGGTACGTTCAGTTTTCCCTGATCCAGGGTGATTTTCTGACCTTCCGCCGGAACAACTACTTTGCTTTCCATTAACCTCTCCTTCGAGCGCTTTTTTTGTTAATGATTTGTAAGATGCGGGTCAATACTACTTGAATATTCACCTCGCGCCAATCATCTCGGGTTTGCGGTATAATGCGCCTATTGTTTTCAAGTGCAAAGATTATGCGTAAATCTTCCGTTAAGAATCACCGCGTTAAACGATTCAGCCCGCCCGCTGCTGCCGCTAAGGCAGAGAGAGAGCCAAGGCGTGTCATTATTTTTAACAAACCATTCGACGTACTGCCGCAGTTCACCGACGAAGCGGGACGCAGTACGCTGAAAGATTTTATTCCGGTTAAGGGCGTCTATGCTGCTGGTCGGCTGGACCGCGACAGCGAAGGGTTGATGGTGCTTACCAACGATGGTGCGCTGCAGGCAAAGCTCACGCAGCCGGGCCAGAGGACCGGTAAAATCTACTATGTTCAGGTAGAAGGCGAACCTGAAGAGCGTGATATTCAGCCGCTCCGCTCTGGTATTAATCTGAAAGATGGCCCTACCCTGCCCGCAGGTGTGGAAAGGGTCGCTGAGCCGGCCTGGTTATGGCCCCGTAACCCGCCGGTACGGGAGCGCAAAACTATTCCGACCAGCTGGTTGAAAATCACCCTGTATGAGGGGCGGAATCGCCAGGTAAGACGCATGACGGCGCAGGCGGGCTTTCCTACCCTACGTTTAATCCGTTTTGCGATGGGAAATCAGCTGTTGCAAGATTTAGCGCCGGGTGAATGGCGAGACGTTACCTGTGAGTTCCCCCTTTAAGCCTTTTCAGTTAAGGAGTCAGCCATGTTTAAGCCCCACGTTACCGTCGCAACCGTTGTCCAGGCCGAAGGACAATTTTTAGTGGTGGAAGAGATGGTTCGCGGCCGCGCCACCTGGAACCAACCCGCCGGTCATCTCGAAGCGAATGAAACCTTACTGCAGGCGGCAGCGCGTGAACTGTATGAAGAGACGGGTATTGAAGGCGTCCCGCAGGCTTTTTTACGACTGCATCAGTGGTTAGCGCCCGATAACACCCCTTTTTTACGCTTTCTGTTTGCGCTGGATTTAGAGAAAGTGGTGCCCACTTATCCGCAGGACCGCGATATCGATCGCTGCTGGTGGCTGCCGCCGGAAGAGATTATGACAGCGAAAAAGCTGCGTTCTCCGCTGGTTGCAGAGAGCATCCGGGTTTATCAGCAGGGGCCACGTTATCCGCTGGAGGTGCTGAGCGCATTTCAATGGCCCTATAGCGAGGATGCGCCCGCCGCGGACGCGTGGTAGAATACGCCGCAATTTTAAAGTGCAGCCTTTAACTGCAACTCAAAGTCGGGTACTTCTCATGTCTACCAGCCAGAAAAAAGTGATCGTCGGTATGTCCGGCGGTGTTGACTCCTCCGTTTCCGCCTGGCTGCTCCAGCAGCAAGGTTACCAGGTTGAAGGCCTGTTTATGAAAAATTGGGAGGAGGATGACGGTGAGGAATACTGTACCGCGGCGGAAGATCTGGCCGATGCGCAGGCGGTTTGCGACAAATTAGGCATTTATCTGCACACGGTGAACTTTGCCGCCGAGTACTGGGATAACGTTTTTGAGCACTTCCTGGAAGAGTACAAAGCGGGCCGCACCCCCAATCCCGATATCCTGTGCAATAAAGAGATCAAATTCAAAGCGTTTCTGGAGTTTGCGGCTGAAGATTTAGGCGCAGATTTCATCGCCACCGGACACTATGTCCGTCGCCAGGATGTGGAGGGCAAAAGCCGCCTGCTCCGCGGCCTGGACGACAATAAAGATCAGAGCTACTTCCTCTATACCCTTGGTCACGAGCAAATTGCACAAAGCCTGTTTCCGGTGGGGGAGCTGGCGAAACCAGAGGTCCGTCGCCTGGCGGAAGAGCTGGAGCTGGTGACGGCGAAGAAAAAAGATTCAACCGGCATCTGCTTTATCGGCGAGCGTAAATTCCGCGATTTCCTGGGCCGCTATCTGCCAGCCCAGCCTGGTGCCATCCTCGATCCTGAAGGCGAAGTGGTCGGTGAACATCAGGGGCTGATGTATCATACCCTCGGCCAGCGTAAAGGGCTGGGCATTGGCGGTACCAAAGAAGGCAGCGAAGAGCCGTGGTACGTAGTGGATAAAGATGTCGCTAATAACGTACTCGTGGTGGCGCAGGGACACGATCATCCGCGCCTGATGTCTGTAGGGCTGATTGCCCAACAGCTACACTGGGTTGACCGGGAAACGCTGCAGGCTCCGCTGCGCTGCGCCGTTAAAACGCGTTATCGTCAGGCCGATATTGCCTGCACGGTAACGCCGTTGGGCGAAGATCGCCTGGAGGTTCGCTTTGACGAACCGGTGGCTGCCGTGACGCCGGGCCAGTCTGCGGTATTTTATCTTGGTGAAGTCTGCCTCGGCGGCGGCGTGATTGAAGCGCGCCTGCCGCTGCTTTAAGCCGGAACCCGCGCGGCCCGTCGCCGCGCACTGGACAGCAACAACAGACAATTTCGTAGCGCCTGCTGCAGTCAGCGCAGGCGATGACTGGAGCGACCGTGGCGAAGAATTATTACGATATAACGCTGGCCCTGGCGGGCATCTGCCAGTCTGCGCATCTGGTGCAGCAGCTTGCTCATCAGGGCCACTGCCCGGCTGAGCCGCTGAAAGTTTCGTTGCAAAGCGTGGTGGATCTTAACCCCGCCTCTACTCTTGCTATTTACGGCAATGATGAAGCGAACCTGCGTTTTGGCCTGGAATCCCTGCTGGGCGTGCTGAACAGCAGCAGCCGCCACGGAGCTGGCGCTGAACTGACCCGTTACACCCTCAGCATGATGGTGCTGGAGCGCAAGCTCAGCGCCAATAAAAGCGCGCTGAATGAGTTATCCCAACGTATCGGCCAGCTCGATCGGCAGCTGGCGCACTATGACCTGGAATCTGAAACGCTGCTGAGCGCCATGGCCGCCATCTACGTGGATGTGATAAGCCCCCTTGGCCCGCGCATCCAGGTAACCGGCTCTCCCGCCGTATTGCAGAATGCTCAGATCCAGAGCAAGGTTCGCGCCACGCTGTTAGCCGGTATCCGCTCTGCGGTGCTGTGGCAGCAGGTTGGCGGTGGCCGCCTGCAGCTGATGTTTTCCCGCAATCGCCTCGCCAGTGAGGCGAAGCAAATGCTGTCCCGTATCACCGAGTCTTCACTCTAATTGTTAACCTCTCCAGGAGTTGCACTGATGGAATTATCCTCTCTGACCGCCGTCTCACCCGTTGATGGCCGCTATGGCGACAAAGTCAGCCCATTGCGTGGCATTTTCAGCGAATACGGCTTGCTGAAGTTCCGCGTGGAAGTGGAAGTTCGCTGGTTACAAAAACTGGCTGCCTGCGCAGAGATCAAGGAAGTTCCTGCATTTGATGCCGACGCAAACGCTTTCCTTGATGCGATCGTCGCCAATTTCAACGAAGAAGATGCGGCCCGCATCAAAACGATTGAGCGCACCACTAACCATGATGTGAAAGCGGTTGAGTACTTTCTGAAAGAGAAAGTTGAACCCAATGCCGCACTGCATGCGGTCTCTGAATTCATTCACTTCGCCTGCACCTCTGAAGATATCAACAACCTGTCACACGCGCTGATGCTGGAGACTGCCCGCCGCGAAGTGATCGTTCCTTACTGGACAAAGATCATCGCCGCCGTGAAAGATCTTGCCGTTCAGTACCGTGATATCCCACTGCTTTCCCGCACCCATGGCCAGCCCGCAACGCCCTCCACGCTGGGTAAAGAGATGGCAAACGTCGCCTATCGCTTCGAACGCCAGCTGCGTCAGCTGGAGCGCATCGAGATGCTGGGGAAAATCAACGGCGCAGTTGGCAACTATAATGCACACATCGCCGCTTACCCGGAAGTGGACTGGCACCAGCTGAGCGAAAGCTTTGTGACCTCGCTGGGCATCACCTGGAACCCCTACACCACGCAGATTGAACCGCATGACTATATCGCAGAGCTGTTTGACTGTATGGCGCGCTTCAACACTATCCTGATCGATTTCGATCGTGATGTCTGGGGCTACATTGCGCTGAACCATTTCAGGCAGAAAACGATTGCGGGCGAAATCGGTTCTTCCACCATGCCGCATAAAGTTAACCCGATCGACTTTGAAAATTCGGAAGGTAACCTGGGTCTGGCAAACGCAGTAATGCAGCATCTGGCAAGCAAACTGCCGGTTTCACGCTGGCAGCGCGACCTGACCGACTCTACGGTACTGCGTAACCTGGGCGTGGGCGTGGGCTATGCGCTGATTGCCTATCAGTCCACGCTGAAAGGCATCTCCAAGCTGGAAGTGAACCGTGACCGTCTGCTGGATGAGCTGGATCATAACTGGGAAGTGCTGGCCGAGCCTATTCAGACCGTGATGCGTCGCTACGGCATTGAAAAGCCTTACGAGAAGCTGAAAGAGCTGACCCGGGGCAAACGCGTGGATGCTGCGGGCATGACAGCCTTTATCGACAGCCTTGCGCTGCCGGAAGAAGAGAAAGCCCGTCTGAAACTGATGACCCCGGCAAACTATATCGGCCGCGCGGTACAGATGGTTGATGAGCTGAAGTAACTCCTGCCCTGCGGGCCGGCAGAAGTCGGCTCGCGTTAACCTGCTGTTTACCTGCTTTCACCTATACTTTGACTCAACCTCTGAAAGACTTAACGCCACGATTCTGAAAGACAGAAAGGATAAATTATGCGTGTACTGGTTGTTGAAGATAATCAACTGCTTCGCCATCATCTCGCTGTGCAGCTACGCGATATGGGGCATCAGGTTGATGCGGCGGAAGATGCCAGAGAAGCAGACTATTTTCTCAACGAACATACACCGGATATCACGCTGGTTGATTTAGGGCTGCCTGATGAAGATGGCATGTCACTGATCCGCCGCTGGCGTGGTCAGGATGTCAAGCAACCTATTCTGGTGCTGACTGCCCGTGAAGGGTGGCAGGCGAAGGTAGAAGCGCTTGAAGCGGGTGCAGATGACTATGTCACCAAACCGTTTCACATTGAAGAAGTGGTGGCACGTATGCAGGCGCTGATGCGTCGCAACAGCGGACTGGCTTCGCAAATCATCTCTCTGTCGCCGTTCCAGGTCGATCTTTCCCGTCGTGAACTCACCATCAACGAGCAGCAGATCAAACTGACCGCATTTGAGTACACCATCATTGAAACGCTGATCCGTAACGCGGGCAAAGTGGTCAGCAAAGATTCCCTGATGCTGCAGCTCTACCCGGATGCGGAACTGCGGGAAAGCCACACCATTGACGTCCTGATGGGGCGCCTGCGTAAAAAAATGCAGGCCGAGCATCCTCAGGAGGTGATCACCACCGTTCGCGGTCAGGGCTACAGGTTCGACCTGTAATCCCATGCCAGGCTTACGCCCTAAAACACCCTTCTCACTCCGCGCCCGCTTTTTACTCGCTACGGCCGCCGTGGTGCTGATTATGTCGCTCTCCTACGGCATGGTCGCCGTGGTGGGCTACGTAGTCAGCTTTGATAAAAATACCTACCGGGTGATGCGGGGCGAAAGCAACCTGTTCTTTACGCTGGCACAATGGCAAAACGATACCTTAACCATCGCCAAACCTGAGCGCGTCTCGCTGAATTTCCCCACGCTGGTTTATATCTATAACGAAAAAGGCAAGCTGCTGTGGCAGCTACGCGACGTGCCGGAAATCCGTAATAAAATTAAACGGGAATGGCTGAAGCGCTCCGATTTTTATGAAATCGACACCTCCAACAGCACCAGTCGGCAGGCGCTGGGCAACAACCCGGAAGCGCAGAATAAACTCACCGCTTACGACGATGACAACAACGATACCTTTACCCACTCGGTGGCGGTGAATCGCTATGATGCCACGCCCACTCTGCCCGCGCTGACGATTGTGGTGGTCGATACTATTCCGCAGGAGTTGCAGCATTCGGACGTGGTCTGGTCCTGGTTCAGCTATGTCCTGCTGGTCAACCTGCTGCTGGTTATTCCGCTGCTGTGGCTGGCTGCACACTGGAGCCTGCGGCCAATTGGCGTGCTGGCGGGACAGGTCAGAGAGCTGGAGAGCGGCGCGCGCGAGACGCTGGATCCACATCCGCCGCAGGAGCTGCAAAGCCTGGTGCGCAACCTGAACCTGCTGCTGGATAACGAACGCCAGCGCTATACCCGCTACCGCACCACGCTGAGCGATTTGACCCACAGTCTGAAAACGCCGCTGGCCGTGCTGCAATCCACTTTACGTTCGCTGAGAGGCGGGCAAAACCTCTCTGTTGAGCAGGCGGAGCCGATCATGCTGGAGCAAATCAGCCGGATCTCTCAGCAGACCGGATATTATCTGCATCGCGCCAGCATGCGCTCCGATCACAGCGTGCTGAAGCGAGAGTTGCACTCTGTCCCTGCCCTGCTCGACAGCCTCTGTTCCGCGCTGAATAAGGTTTATCAGCGTAAAGGGGTGGTGCTGACGCTGGATATCTCGCCTGAGCTGACCTTTGTTGGCGAGCACAATGACCTGATGGAAGTGATGGGCAACGTGCTGGACAATGCCTGCAAGTATTGTCTGGAGTTTGTGGAAATCAGCGCCCGCCAGACCGATGATGAACTGCATCTGATTGTGGAAGATGATGGGCCAGGGATCCCGGTCAGCAAACGGGACCTGATTTTCATTCGTGGTCAGCGAGCCGATACGCTGCGGCCGGGCCAGGGGCTTGGGCTGGCGGTCGCCAGGGATATCCTGGAGCAGTACGCCGGAGACATTGTCGCCACCACCAGCGCGCTGGGCGGTGCGCGGATGGAGGTGATCTTTAAACATCAGGAGGGGATCCACGCTGACGAATAGTGCCGCGCGCAAACTCCCCTGCCAAATGCATTACCCTCACACCTCCCGGCACTGTTATAATTAAAGAAATTACGTCTCAGGAAATCTCATCATGGATTATCAGCTCGACCTCGACTGGCCCGACTTTATTCAGCGCTACTGGCAGAAACGTCCGGTGGTGCTTAAGCGCGGATTTAAAAATTTTGTTGATCCCATTTCTCCCGATGAACTCGCCGGTCTGGCAATGGAAAATGAAGTCGACAGCCGCCTGGTCAGCCATCAGGAGGGGAAATGGCAGGTCAGCCACGGCCCGTTCGAGAGCTACGATCACCTGGGTGAAAACAACTGGTCACTGCTGGTGCAGGCGGTAGATCACTGGCATGAGCCCTCTGCTGCGCTGATGCGCCCGTTCAGCTTTCTGCCGGACTGGCGTACCGATGATTTGATGATCTCTTTCTCGGTGCCTGGCGGCGGCGTTGGTCCACACCTGGATCAGTACGATGTGTTTATTATCCAGGGCACCGGCCGTCGCCGCTGGCGCGTGGGTGACAAAGTGCCCATTAAACAGCACTGCCCGCACCCGGACCTGCTGCAGGTTGAGCCTTTTGAGGCGATCATCGATGAAGAGATGGAGCCAGGCGATATTCTCTATATTCCGCCAGGGTTCCCGCATGAAGGCTATTCGCTGGAGAATGCCATCAACTACTCCGTTGGTTTCCGCGCCCCCAGCGGCCGTGAGCTGATCAGCGGCTTTGCCGATTTCGCCATTGCCCGTGAATTAGGCAGCCACCGCTTCAGCGACCCGGATGTTCCTTCACGCGAGCATAAGGCGGAGATCCTGCCGCAGGAGCTGGAAGAAATTCGCGCCATGATGATTGAGGTGATCAACCAGCCGGAGCAGTTTAATCAGTGGTTTGGCGAGTTTATCTCGCAGTCACGCCATGAGCTGGATGTGGCACCGCCGGAGCCGCCTTATCAGCCTGATGAGATCTATGATGCGCTGCAACAGGGCGATAAGCTGACCCGCCTGGGTGGCTTGCGGGTGCTGACGATTGGCACTGCGGTGTTTGTGAACGGCGAACAGATGGAATCACCACATCATGCTGCCCTGACGGCGCTGGCTAATCGGCACACCCTGGGAGCGGACGATCTGGCGGAAGCGCTGGACGATCCTTCCTTCCTGGCGCAGCTTGCCGCGCTGGTGAACTGCGGATACTGGTATTTCAGCGACGAAGAGTAGTGCTCTGCCCGGCAATTCAGGGCGCAGCAGAAGTGAAAAGGCCGGTTAATCCGGCCTTTTTTGCGATCAGCGTCTGGCTTTTTCAGCGGTCAGCGTCGCAATGCGCCTGATGACCGTCACCGCTTTTTCCATATTATTCAGGGAAGCGAACTCATGCTTGCCATGATAGTTATAGCCGCCGGTAAACAAGTTCGGACAAGGCAGCCCCATATAGGATAAGGCCGCGCCATCGGTGCCGCCGCGAATCGGCTTCACGTCGGGTTCGATATCGCATTCGCGCATGGCCTGCAACGCAAGCTCAACAATGTGCGGCTGCGCTTCCACCTTCTCCCGCATATTGAGATAGCTCTCCTCAATTTGAACTTCAATGGCGCAGCCCGGCTGCAAACCTTCGCTGTGCGCGGCGGCCAGCGCCTCCAGATGGCGTTTTCTGGCGGTAAAGCTGGCGAAGTCAAAGTCACGGATAATGTAGTGCAGCTCGGCTTTGTCCACGCTGCCCTTGATGTTGTGCAGATGGTAGAAGCCTTCATAGCCCTCGGTTTTTTCCGGCACCTCATTCTCCGGCATCGCCGCATGAAAGCGCATCGCCAGATCCAGCGCGTTAACCATCACCCCTTTCGCGGTGCCGGGATGGACGTTGTTTCCGGTGATCTTCACCGTGGCGGATGCGGCGTTAAAGTTCTCATATTCGAACTCCCCCATTCCCCCCCCATCCACGGTATAGGCCCACTCTGCGCCGAACGCTGCCACGTCAAAGCAGCTGGTGCCTTTGCCTATCTCTTCATCAGGCGTGAAGGCTATACGAATATCGCCATGGGGGCTGTTGTCCGCTTTCAGCTGCGCGACAGCGGTCATTATTTCCGCTATCCCCGCCTTATCATCCGCCCCCAGCAACGTTTTCCCATCGGTGGTGATCAACGTATGGCCTGTCAGGGTGTGCAGCACAGGGAACATCACGGGCGAGAGAATCTCCTCGCCAGCGCCCAGCGCGATATCGCCGCCCCGGTAATTTTCCACAATCTGCGGATTGACGTTTTTTGCGGTGAAATCGGGCGAAGTATCCATATGCGAGATAAAGCCGATGGTGGGTACTGGCCAGTCAACGTTTGAGGGCAGCGTTGCCATCACAATAGCATGGTCGCTGAGGGTGATATCGCTCAGCCCCAGCGTATGCAGCTCCTGCTGTAACTCCCGAGCCAGTCGCCATTGCCCTTCTGTACTGGGCACCTGACGAACATGGCTCCTGGACTGCGTATCCAGTGAGACATAACGTAAGAAGCGATCGAGTAAATTGTTCATCTGCGTTCCTTCTGAGTCCGGATACCCAGTATGGTAAACCCGGCAGGTTGAAATATTGCGTCAGGTCATTACCGTGACGTGTTATCCGGCAGAGATGACGGCATGGCTTAACTTTAGCGGCTTTTGGGATAATGGATCAGGCTCTGGAAACGTACCGGCTTTGCGGTGTCGTTACGATAGCTGTGCGGGCAGTCCGCCTGAAACCGCAGCCCTTCTCCGCTCTGCAGCCTGTGCTGCTCCTCTCTTACCGTCAGCAGCAGTGAACCTGAGATCACCAACACATGTTCGATCACCCCTGAATCGTGCGCAGAGGAGTCACTGCGCCCGCCCGCCGCCAGTTCAATCTCCAGCATGTCGAAGCCCAGCTCTGCATCAAAGGGAAAGAGCGGCGTCACCTGCATAGTGGCATTCTGCTGCCAGGGCGGCGCGGCGCTGCTGCGCTGTACCTGAGCTGTAGCGGGCGCAGCGGAATCAGAGAGAAAGAGTGAAAACGGCACGTTAAAGCCGGTGGCAATTTTCCACAGCGTGGCGACCGTAGGGCTGGACTCGCCGCGCTCTATCTGGCCCAGCATGGCTTTACTTACGCCCGTTTTCTCTGCTGCCTGCGTCAGGCTCCATTCACGGGAGCTTCGCTGCGTCTTCAGCACTGCACCAATATCGGGGATCATCGCTTTCTCCTTTAACCTGAAAGCAGTCTACCACTTGTATGTTATAACGCACAGTGGTAGCTTGTGCGTTATAACGTACACCTCAGGAGCTCTTATGCGCCCACCGTTCTCCTTCCGACATCTTACTTTCCCGGCCGTGACGGCGGGCTTTGTAGCGGTACTGGTGGGCTATACCAGCTCAGCCGCCATCATCTTTCAGGCGGCGCATGCGGCAGGCGCTTCTGTACTGCAAACCGGCGGCTGGCTCAGCATGCTGGGCATAGCGATGGGGCTGACCTCGTTAAGTCTGTCGCTCTACTATCGCGCGCCGATCCTCACTGCCTGGTCCACCCCCGGCGCGGCTTTGCTGGTAACCAGCCTGCCGGGCACGCCTATTGCCGAAGCCATTGGCGTATTTATTTTCGCCTCTGCTTTGATATTCCTCTGCGGGGTAACCGGGCTGTTTGCGCGTCTGATGCACTACATTCCCCAGGCGCTCTCTGCCGCGATGCTGGCAGGGATCCTGTTGCGGTTTGGCCTGGATGCTTTTGGCGCGCTGCAATCCGACTTCCCCCTGGCCGCCAGCATGTGTCTGGCTTATCTGCTGGCTAAGCGCTGGCTGCCCCGCTACGCCATTGTGCTGACGCTGGTAGCCGGGTTACTGGTGGCGGGAGTGGGCGGAGAAATTCATTTTTCTCCGCAGCCGGTCAGCTTTACCCTGCCGCAATTTATCGCTCCGCACTTTACGTTTTCAACGCTGATGGGCATTGGTATTCCGTTTTTTGTAGTCACAATGGCTTCGCAGAATGCGCCTGGCGTAGCAACATTAAAGGCAGCAGGTTATCAGGTACCGGTATCGCCACTGATGAGCTGGACAGGTTTTGTCTCGCTGCTGCTCTCTCCGTTTGGCGGCTTTTCTGTCTGTATCGCCGCCATAACTGCGGCGATATGTATGGGTCCTGAAGTCCATCCGGACCCGAAAAAACGTTACTGGGGCGCGGCTTGTGCAGGCTTTTTCTATCTGCTGGCGGGCATATTTGGCGGAGCAATCGGCCAGCTGTTCAGCGCCCTGCCGTCCGCGCTGATCCACACCATAGCGGGACTTGCACTGTTGGGCACGATTGCAGGCAGCCTGCAGCGCGCGTTAGCCGATGAGAAACAGCGGGAGGCGGCGGTGATAACGTTTCTGATCACCGCTTCAGGCGTGAGTTTACTGGGCGTGGGGGCAGCTTTCTGGGGGCTGATCGGCGGCGCGATAGCGTATCTGATCCTCTCTCTGCCAGAGAGGAGACAGCGTGAACCGGCTTAAGCAGAGAGAGAAATCGTCAGGCAGAACGCGGCACATGAGCATACCGGGAACGCCCCATGGCCTGAGCACAACAGCAGCGCCCCGGGCAGAACGTTGGCGGCTCAGATACAGAGAGAACTTTTTAAGCAGAAAAGTAGCGGGGTTTTTCTGATACCCCGCCCTGAAAGAAACAGAGGCTGAACTTATCTGCCAATCTTCGCCAGCAGGTTATGCACAAACTTCGGCACCACTTCGCTGGCTAAACCGTACTCTTTCTCTTCGAACTCACTGCCAACCTGGCTGGGTTCAAGATTCAGCTCTACGGTATGCGCCCCCTGCAGTTTCGCCTCATGTACAAAGCCTGCCGCCGGATAAACGTGCCCGGAGGTACCGATTGAGATGAAATAGTCCGCTTCGCTTAGCGCGGAATAGATCTCATCCATTTGCAGCGGCATCTCGCCAAACCAGACCACATGTGGTCGCAGCACTGAAGGGAACTGGCAACAGTGACAACGGTCGTCCGGCTTCACGTCGTCGGACCAGTGCAGGATCTGGCCGCTCGTCGCGCAGCGAACCTTCAGCAGCTCACCATGCATATGGATCACATGACGGTTACCAGCCTGCTCATGCAGGTTATCAATATTTTGCGTTACCAGCAGGAAACGATCGCCAAGCACCGCTTCCAGCTCGGCCAGCGCATCGTGCGCGGCATTGGGGTGAATATCGGGCTGCTGCAGCTGTCGGCGGCGGGCATTGTAAAACGCCTGCACTCTCTGCGGATCGCGCGCAAACCCTTCAGGCGTGGCGACATCCTCAACCTTATGCTCTTCCCAGAGTCCATCCGCAGCGCGAAAGGTGCGAATACCCGATTCTGCGGAGATCCCCGCGCCGGTCAGCACCACGACACGCGGCAAGGGGTGTTGGGCGATCTCTATATTTCGGTCACGCTCAAAAATACGCTGACGAAAACGTTGATGCACCTGACGTCGGGTCTTTTTGTAACGTGCCAGCCTAAGTCGGCGACGGGGTGTACGCATCATAATTCCTCTCTTCCTTAACGTGCAGGAATGCGGCACCGCGCATTCCGCCTGCGTCTCCATGACGCGCTTTTTCAAATCTTGGCGGTTTAGCCACCGGCAGCAGATACTTGCTGACCCGATCGCTCAACCCTTCATAAAGCGCGTCGAAATTGGACAGTCCACCGCCGAGCACGACCAGGTGAGGGTCTGCCAGCGTCAGCAAATTACCCAGGCATACCGCTAACAGCTCCCGGTAACGCTCCGTATGGGCGACAGCTTGCGCATCCCCCTGATAATAGCGGGTGATAATCTCGGGTGCACTGAGAGCCTGCTGATAATGCAGCTGCCAGAGACGGGAGAACCCGGGGCCAGAGAGCCAGGAATCTATGCACCCTCTCTTACCACAGCCGCAAAGCGGCTGTGCTGTCTGCTGCCCCAGCACATCGAGGGCATCTATCGGCAGGCGCATGTGGCCGAATTCGCCCACCACATAATTGCGCCCGGTCATGGGCTTACCCTCTACAATCAGCCCACCGCCGACACCGGTACCGAGGATTAGTCCCATCACCACCGGATAAGCCTGGAATTCATCATCCCAGGCCTCGGAGAGGGCAAAACAGTTGGCGTCGTTATCGATGCGCACCTGACGACCTGTCCTGGCCGTCAGGTCGGCCCCTAACGTCCGGCCTGTTGCTGCCGGGAGGTTAGCAGAGAAGAGCGTGCCATTATCCGGTACCGGAATGCCCGGCACCCCAAGCCCAATGCTACCTCTTTCGCCACAAAACAGATCGGCCTCTTCCGTGAGCGAAACCAGCAGATCCAGCAGCGCCGGATAGTCGTTCTTCGGCGTGGCAACCCGCTTGCTCCAGACCTGCTGACGCTGAAGATTGTAGATGCCCAGCGCGATTTTGCTGCCGCCCACGTCGAAACCGTAATACATAATGCTATTGTCCGCTTAAGACGCGAGCCGGGTCGATTCGGCTGGCGCGTCGGGCTGGATACCAGCTGGCGATCAGGCTGAGCACCAGCGAAGTGACAAGCACAGTGGCCACGTCCAGCCAGTGCACTTCCGAGGGGAGAAAATCGATAAAGTAGATATCGCCCGAGAGAAAATGATAGCCCGTTAAGGTTTCAACTCCGCGAATAATCGGCGTAAGGTTAAACGCCGCCAGCACGCCAACCACCACGCCACTGACGCTGCCCACCAGCCCGGCCATCAGGCCGTACCAGACAAAGATAGCGCGGATCAGCCCATCTTTCGCCCCCAGCGTACGCAATACGGCGATATCGCCGCTCTTGTCTTTTACCGCCATCACCAGCGTGGAGACGATGTTAAAGCAGGCTACGCCAATCACCAGCACCATCGCCAGATACATGATGGCGCGGATCATCTGGATATCGCGGTACATATAGCCGTAAGTCCCGATCCAGCTGCGGATGTAAACATAAGAGTGGGTCACTTCGCCCGCATCACGCACCAGTTTTTGCGCGGCAAACGGATCGCTCATTTTCAGCGCAATGCCCGTGACGTTGTCACCCATTGCCAGATAATTTTGCGCATCACCCAGCGGAACCAGCGCCAGACTGTGGTCCAGCATGCCGCTCAATGCCAGGATGCCGCTCACCTGTAGCCGCACGCGTTTCGGTTGCAGCAGCTTATGCTCAGGATCGCTGTTGGGGATCATGATAGTCAGCCAGTCGCCCTGCTTCAGCTTCAGGCTGTCCGCCACCCCTTTCCCCAGGATGATCTGCTGTTTGCCGGCGCTGAAGCTCTGCCAGGCATTGTTTTGCACGTAAGCCGGCAGCGCGCTCAGCCTGCTTTCCTGCTTAGGGTCTACGCCTTTGACCTGAATCGCCTGCAGTTTCGCGCCGCTCTCAATCAGCCCGGTAAAGTTGATGTAAGGCGCCGCAGCGGCAATGCCTTTCACCTGTTCCACTTTCGGCAACAGTGCCTGCCAGCCGGTAAAAGGCTGATTAACCGGCTCGATTTCCCCATGGGGTACCACTGCAAGGATGCGGTTATTCAGTTCGCGCTCAAAACCGTTCATGGCGCTCAGGCCCACAATCAGCACCGCCACGCCCAGCGCAATACCCACGGTTGAGATCACCGAAATCAGCGAGACCATGCCGCTGCGGCGGCGCCCACGACTGAAGCGCAGGCCTAAAAGAAGGGAAAGATTGCCTGCCATTACGCTATCCCTGCCAGCGTCACATCGCCAGTAAGCTGTCCGTCACGCATCTCCATCTGACGGTTGAGACGCTTCGCCAGCTGCAGATCGTGGGTCACCACCAGGAATGCGGTGCCCTGACGCACATTCAATTCCCCCAGCAGATCAAAAATGGCGTCTGCATTGCGGGCATCCAGGTTACCTGTCGGCTCATCGGCTAATACCAGGCGGGGATTGTTAACCAGGGCGCGGGCGATCGCCACACGCTGACGCTCGCCGCCGGAAAGCTCCGAGGGACGATGTTTAGCGCGTTTATCCAGGCCTACCGCACTGAGCATCTGCATCGCTTTTGCTTCAGCTTCCGCCTTAGCGACTTTGCCAATCAGCAGCGGCATCGCCACATTCTCCATCGCGCTGAAGTCCGGAAGCAGATGGTGAAACTGGTAGATAAAGCCCAGCTCGCGGTTACGCAGCTCAGCTTTTGCTGCTGAGCTCATGCCGTTCAGCGACTGACCGTTGAACACCACCTCACCGGAGGTTGGCGTATCCAGCCCGCCCAACAGATGCATCAGGGTACTTTTGCCGGAGCCGGAGCTGCCGACAATCGCCATCATCTCGCCCGGCGCTACGCTGAAAGAGACATCGCGCAGCACATCCGTCTGGACGCTCCCTTCCTGATAGCGTTTGCACAGGTTATTGCACTGCAACAAAATCGAGTTACTCATAACGTAAAGCCTCAGCGGGTTGAACGGCGGCCGCGCGCCAGGAAGGGTAAAGCGTAGAGAGCAGCGCCACGACCATCGCCGTCACAACAATGGTTATCACCTGTGGAACAGAAATAGCGACCGGCAGCGCCGCGCCATCCAGGAAGGCGCCGATCAGCGGCATCAGATTATTCAGCTGGCTGGCCAGCAAAACGCCAAGCAGCGCGCCGATCAGGGAACCTACGATACCGGCGGTTGCCCCCTGCACCATAAATACCATCACGATCTGTCGGCGGGTCAGGCCCTGGGTTTGCAGGATCGCCACTTCGCCCTGCTTTTCCATTATCAGCAGGCCGAGCGAAGTAATAATATTGAACGCCGCTACCGCCACGATCAGGCTCAGCAGCAGCCCCATCATGTTCTTCTCCATGCGTACAGCCTGGAACAGCTCGCCTTTGCGTTCACGCCAGTCTTTCCACACCAGCCCGTCCGGTAGTTTCTGCTGGCTTAATCTGTCAACCTGCAGAGGCTTATCGAGCCACAGACGCCAGCCGGTGATGTTGCCTGCCGGGTAACGCATCAGACGGGAGGCATCCTGCTGATTGACCAGAATCTGATAACCATCCACTTCGCTGTTTGCCGCAAAGGTTCCCGCTACCGTGAACAGCCGCTGGCTTGGCAGACGCCCCATCGGGGTGAACTGGCTGGCAGAGGGCACCATCAGGCGCAGCTGCTCGCCGCGCTTGACGCCAAGCTGACTGGCCAGCTGTTCGCCGATAATGACGTTGTACTGCCCCGCCTGCAGGCTGCTCTGCTTCACATTGACCAGATAAGGAGTCAGAGGATCAGGCTCATCGGGGTTGATGCCCAGCATCACGCCCACGCCCACGCTGCGCGCGCTTTGCAGCACCACGTCACCGGTGGTCAGCGGGGTGATTTTTTTCACGCCTTCAAGCGCCAGTGAACTGGCCGGGACCTGTTGCGGGTTGAAAGAGCCTTTCTCGCTGACGATCAGCGCCTGAGGCATCAGATTAAGCGTGCTCTTTTCCAGCTCCTGCTCAAAACCATTCATCACCGACAGCACGGTGACCAGCGCCAGCACTCCGAGGGTGATGCCGATAGCGGAGAGCCAGGAAACAAACCGGCCGAAGCGGTCTGAAGCTCGTCCACGCATATAACGCAGACCGATAAATAACGCGACAGGTTGATACATATAATCCGTCTTCTGGCAAAGCGTTAGCAAAAAGTGATCGAAGATAATAAAGGACAGGCGGTCGTTATGGAACCTCTAAGCTGCTGACTCTGCTGCTTTGTTTTGTCAGCAAAGGCAACAAGCGCGTTTATTGCGCCGGTATCGACTAAAAAACAGTCTTTAATTGCTTAATTGTTGCACGCAAATCAGCATAGACTGAGATTAATCCCTCTCTGAAAGAGGGTGTACTGTTGGTGCCAGAGCGAGCAAGCGCAGGAGTGGTAAAGATGTCTAAATATCCCAAAGGCAGCATTGTCAGACATAAAACGGGCGACATCAAAGGAATGGTTGTCAATGTGTTCGAACAGGGCGATGGCGCGGCGGGCTATTATGTGAAATGGGATGATGGCAACCACAGTTATCACGGTGAAAAAGAGCTGATTTGGGCAAACATTGACCGCCCCAGAATGCACTACACCCAACAATCGCCGAAATAGAGGTATACTCCTGTTAGCTAAAGGGGAACAGCCGTTCCCTGCTCTCCATTTCGCGAAGAGACCGTCTGACTGATTATGCCTGAACACTATCGATACACCCTGCCCGTCAAAGCAGGTGACCAGCGCCAGTTAGGGCAACTGACCGGCGCCGCCTGCGCGGTGGAATGCGCCGAGATCGTTGAGCGCCATTCTGGCCCGGTGATGCTAATCGCCCCCGACATGCAAAACGCGCTCCGTCTGCATGATGAAATCAAACAGTTTACCGATGAGCCGGTGCTGAGCCTGGCTGACTGGGAAACGCTGCCCTTCGACAGCTTCTCCCCGCACCAGGATATTATCTCCTCCCGCCTCTCCACGCTTTATCAACTGCCGATGATGGAGCGCGGCGTGCTGATTGTGCCGGTGAATACGCTGATGCAGCGCGTCTGCCCGCACAGTTTCCTGCATGGCCACGCGCTGGTGATGAAGAAAGGCCAGCGGCTCTCCAGAGACACGCTTCGCGCGCAGCTCGAACAGGCTGGTTATCGTCACGTTGATCAGGTGATGGAGCATGGTGAATACGCCACCCGCGGCGCGCTGCTCGATCTCTATCCGATGGGCAGCGACCAGCCCTACCGCATCGACTTCTTTGATGATGAGATTGACAGCCTGCGGCTGTTTGACGTCGATACGCAGCGCACGCTGGAAGAGGTACCCGCCGTAAACCTGCTGCCAGCCCACGAGTTCCCGACGGATAAAACGGCCATTGAGCTGTTCCGCACCCAGTGGCGTGAACATTTCGACGTCAGGCGCGAGTCCGAGCACATCTATCAGCAGGTCAGTAAAGGGACGCTGCCGACCGGTATCGAATACTGGCAGCCGCTCTTTTTTGAGCAGCCGCTGCCCGCGCTCTTCAGCTATCTGCCAGAGAACACCCTGCTGGTGAATACCGGCGAGCTGGAAAGCAGTGCCGATCGCTTCCTGCTGGACGTCACCTCGCGCTATGAAAGCCGCCGGGTTGATCCAATGCGTCCCCTTCTGCCGCCGGAAAAGCTCTGGTTACGCACCGACGAGCTGTTTAGCGAGCTGAAAAAATGGCCGCGCGTGCAGCTGAAAAGCGACCTGCTGCCGGAGAAAGCGGCCAATACCAATCTGCAGTATCAGACGCTGCCGGATCTGGCGGTGCAGGCTCAGGCCAAAGCGCCGCTGGATGCGCTGCGTCGTTTTTTGGAAGAGTTCGCGGGCCCGGTGGTGTTCTCCGTCGAGAGCGAAGGCCGCCGTGAGGCGTTACAGGAGCTGCTGGCGCGGATTAAAATCCTGCCCAAATCGGTTCATGCTCTCTCCGCGGCCAGTGCTGCCGGTCACTATCTGATGATTGGCGCCAGTGAGAAAGGGTTTGTGGATGGTCTGCGCCAGCGCGCGCTGATTTGTGAAGGTGATTTGCTGGGCGAGCGCGTCAGCCGTCGCCGTCAGGATAACCGCCGCACCATCAACCCGGATGTTCTGATCCGCAACCTGGCGGAACTGCATCCCGGTCAGCCTGTGGTGCATCTGGAGCATGGTGTGGGCCGCTACATGGGGCTAACCACCTTAGAGACTGGCGGTATCACCGCCGAATATCTGATGCTGACCTATGCCGGTGATGCCAAGCTCTATGTGCCGGTCTCTTCCCTGCATCTGATTAGCCGCTATGCAGGGGGCGCGGATGATAATGCGCCGCTGCATAAATTAGGCAGCGATGCCTGGTCACGCGCACGCCAGAAAGCAGCCGAAAAAGTGCGTGACGTGGCAGCCGAACTGCTGGATATCTATGCCCAGCGCGAAGCAAAAGCTGGCTTCGCCTTTAAGCATGATAAAGAGCAGTATCAGCTTTTCTGTGAAAGTTTCCCGTTCGAAACCACGCCAGACCAGGCGCAGGCGATCAATGCCGTGCTGAGCGATATGTGCCAGCCGCTGGCGATGGACAGGCTGGTGTGTGGCGACGTGGGCTTCGGCAAAACCGAAGTGGCGATGCGTGCCGCCTTCCTGGCGGTGGAAAACAACAAGCAGGTGGCGGTGCTGGTACCTACCACCCTGCTTGCTCAGCAGCATTATGACAATTTCCGCGACCGCTTCGCCAACTGGCCGGTACGCATTGAGATGCTCTCCCGCTTCCGTACCGCCAAAGAGCAGGCGCAAATCCTTGAACAGGCCCGCGAAGGCAAAATCGATATCCTTATCGGTACGCACAAGCTGCTGGGCACCGAGATTAAATGGCGTGATTTAGGCCTGCTGATTGTCGATGAAGAGCACCGCTTCGGCGTGCGCCACAAGGAGCGCATCAAAGCGATGCGCGCCGATGTGGATATCCTGACGCTGACTGCCACGCCAATCCCCCGCACGCTGAATATGGCGATGAGCGGCATGCGCGACCTGTCGATTATTGCCACGCCACCCGCTCGCCGTCTGGCGGTCAAAACTTTTGTGCGTGAATACGATAATCTGGTGGTGCGTGAAGCTATCCTGCGTGAAGTGCTGCGCGGCGGCCAGGTTTACTACCTCTACAATGATGTGGAAAACATCGAGAAAGCGGCGCACCGCCTTTCAGAACTCATTCCTGAGGCGCGGGTCACCGTAGGTCACGGCCAGATGCGCGAACGCGAGCTGGAGCGGGTGATGAACGATTTCCACCATCAGCGCTTTAACGTGCTGGTGTGCACCACGATTATTGAAACCGGCATCGATATTCCCACAGCCAATACCATTATTATTGAGCGGGCGGACCACTTTGGTCTGGCGCAGCTTCACCAGTTACGTGGCCGCGTAGGCCGTTCGCATCACCAGGCCTACGCCTGGCTGCTGACGCCGCATCCAAAAGCGATGACCACCGACGCCCATAAACGTCTGGAAGCGATCGCCTCTCTGGAGGATTTGGGTGCCGGATTTGCCCTGGCAACGCACGATCTTGAGATCCGCGGCGCCGGTGAGCTGCTGGGTGAAGATCAGAGCGGACAGATGGAAACCATCGGCTTCTCGCTCTATATGGAGCTGCTGGAGAACGCGGTGGATGCGCTGAAAGAGGGGCGCGAGCCTTCGCTGGAGGATCTGACCAACAGCCAGACCGACATCGAGCTGCGCATGCCTGCCCTGCTGCCTGAAGACTTTATTCCTGATGTTAATACGCGGCTGTCGTTCTATAAACGCATTGCCAGCGCTCAGGAAGAGGGTGAGCTGGACGATCTGAAGGTTGAGCTGATTGACCGTTTTGGCAACCTGCCGGATGCCGCCCGTAACCTGCTGGATATTGCTGCCCTGCGTCTGGTAGCGAAGAAAATAGGTATTCGCCGCGTCGAGGCAAGCGATAAAGGCGGATTCATTGAGTTTGCCGAGAAGAACGCAGCGGATCCTGGCTGGCTGATTGGGCTGCTGCAGAAAGAGCCGCAGCACTGGCGTCTGGATGGGCCAACCAAAATCAAGTTTATCCGGGATCTGGCAGAGCGGAAGGAACGGATGAAATGGGTGCGGGACTTTATGGCGCAGATTCTGGCGAATGCCGCCTGAGTTAACGCCAATATAAGAGCGGCTTACGCCTGATGCTGGTCACTTAAGGTGACCGGCAGTTTTTCCACTGAAGCTCAGCTGACACGGCAGATAATCCCCTTTCAGATGCGTTGCCATCATCACCCTCTGATATCTCACCAGGCTATACGTCAGCAGGTTACAAAGAGACCTTCAACCTTTGTATAAAAGTTGTACAATGCAGCTTTCGTTCAGAAGGAGTTGCGTATGGTAACAGTATTTAACCCGATAAAAATAGGCGGAGTAAGGCGTTTAACCTTGGGTGAGGTTCATCTTGCAACAGCAGTCTATGGATTCAGCATCCGATATAATGAAGTCTGGATACATAGAAAAAGTTATCTCCCATTTAATCTACAAGCCGAAAATTACGCTATGACCCCTAATGGGGAGTTATATTTTCAGGAAGGCACTTATAAAGACGACTTCTCAATGGCTCTGATTGACTCACAACATTTATTTTTACACGAGATGATGCATGTATACCAACATCAACGAGGTATGTGGGTAAGAACCAGAGGTGCATTTTCATGAGCTGTAGATTATCAATATACCTTAGATGGGGATAACCTTTCAGATTACCCGATGGAACAGCAAGCTTGTATCGTATCAGATTATTGGTTATTAATTCATTATGACTTTTATGGGCATAATAATCTTTATCGTCTAAAAAATTACAATCCATCAGAGCCTGTACAGAAGCTTATGGTTAAATATCAGAGAATATTAAGAGGCTTTCCATCGTGAGAAGATTGGCATTTGCTGTAGTTATTGGTCTTGTTCTTCCTGCATGTCAGAGTGATGCTGATAGATTGGTATTTACTGAGACAGGCACAGTATTTACTAATGGTGATTCTCTTTGTATTGGTAAGTCAGGTGAAGCTGACGCATTGAACTACTACTATCTTGAGGAGATAGTGCAGGGGGTAAATAAGCCATTACTTAACTCAGGGGATGTAATGTTGAACCTTTCATATCCTGATACTTGCTTCAAAATAAAACTTAAGCCCGGAAGCAAATACGGGGTTTTATATATAATGAATGACATTAAATATCGATATGAGTTTGATGTGAATGAAAATGGAAGAATAGCCAAAACTGAAAAAAGGAGTTAAAGATGTCATTGCCCGCATATCTATTTCTGTATGATGAAAATGGGATGCTAATTAGCAATACGAATAATGGAACTGGTGGGATTGTTAGTGAGTTATTAGAAGATCGCCGGAGTGGTATTGAAATTATGAGTAGCCAGCATGGTATATATCAACCTGCTGATGGTGCAACGGGACGCTTGAGTGGTACTCGTCAACATCACTCCTACATATTACATAAACAGTTAGATAGAAACTCTCCAATGCTTAATGATGCTGTTTGTACCGGAAAAGTATTCCAGCAGGCAGTTATAAAATACTATGAAACATCGGAGGCTGGGGTTGAAACTGAGGTTTATCGGGTAACAATGGGAAGGGTTGTTATTACTTCAACAGACTTCTCCCATGCATATGTGCAAGGCTCTCGTTCACCTAATATGCTTGAGGTTATTGGTCTGAGATACAATAGTATCGAGTGGTTCTATATTCCGGGAGTCATCAAATATGATGATGCCTGGCGGAGGGAACCGAAAAAGGAAGAGAAACCAAAAGAGTATAAATAAGTGAGGGTCTGTACAGCTAATGCCGGACACTGAAGGTGACCGGCATTGTTTTGCACGAATGCCGATCTGACAGCATTCACTCACGGCGTGGTTCAGGCACGGTTGTTCAACACCAGCTGGCCGTTGCTGTCTAACGGGATACGCGTGCCGGGATCGTTATCCATACGGATTTTGCCCTGCTCGTTACCAATTTTATAAGTAACGTCGTAGCCCATCATCTTTTCCTGCTTGTCATACACCGTTTTGCAGCGCTGCTCAGTCGTGGTGTAGGTATCGCGATCCTGCAAGGCGCCCTGCACCTGGTTGCCGCCGTAACCGCCCGCTACGGCGCCCGCCACCGTTGCCACATCGCGGCCACGACCGCCGCCAAACTGATGACCCAGCACGCCACCAGCCACTGCACCCAGTACCGAGCCAGCAATACGATGTTCATCCTGTACGGCACGGCGGTGCGTCAACGTCACATTGCGACATTCCTTACGCGGGTTTTTAGTGGTTTCTTTAATAGGCGTTGCCGAAAGGACCTGCGCATACTGCGGGCTATGATCAAAGACATTCATGCCAGCAACAGCAGCCACACCCAGGGCTGACGCCACGCCAATTCCAATACCCGCCAACATTGATTTATTCACAGGACATCCTCCTGAAACTGTTACCGCGCATTTTTGCCTCCTGCCTGCTCCCTGGCAGAGACAGTTACCCGACGTGCGCGACGCGCCGTGTAGTCTTGAAATGAATTTTGCGCATCAGGACCAATTGTGACAATAAGAAAACAGGACGAAATGAGGTCCACTTACCATAAGAGAAAGCTTTTAAGAGTGTTCCGAACGGCGGCTGAGGAAGGTTTATAAGAAGAAAGGCTTATAGTAACGGCGTTACTATAAGCCCCGGACTGACTTACTGAGTGGTACTACCTGGCAAAAACTGTAATCAGTGCAGTTTCAGGCGCGGGCGGATCACCCGGTTAATACTGCCTACCAGCATCATCAGGCCAGTTTTGAAGTAGCCATGCAGGGCGACCTGGTGCATACGGTAGAGAGAGATATAGACGAAACGGGCGATGCGCCCTTCCACCATCATTGAGCCACGCATCAGGTTTCCCATCAGGCTGCCGACCGTACTGAAACGGGAGAGCGACACCAGCGAACCGTGATCTTTATAGACATAGTTCTTCAGCTCTTTGCCTTTCATCTGCGCCAGGATGTTATCCAGCACCAGCGAGGCCATCTGGTGAGCCGACTGCGCCCGTGGCGGCACAAAACCGCCTGATGGCAATGCACAGGAAGCACAGTCGCCAATGGCATAAATATTCTCATCCAGCGTAGTCTGCAGCGTCGGCTTCACTACCAGCTGATTGATGCGGTTGGTTTCCAGACCGCCAATCTCTTTCATAAAGTCCGGCGCTTTAATTCCGGCAGCCCAGACCATTAAATCCGCTTCGATAAATTCGCCAGATTTCGTGTTCAGGCCATGCTTCTCCGCGCTGGTGACCATGGTCTGCGTCAGCACATTCACGCCCAGCTTGGTGAGCTCCTGATGAGCGGCAGTAGAAATACGCGGCGGCAGCGCAGGCAAAATGCGCTCGCCCGCTTCCACCAGCGTGACGTTCAGCGCCTGGTTATCCAGTCCTTTGTAGCCATAGCTGTGCAGCTGTTTCACCGCATTGTGCAGTTCGGCAGAAAGCTCCACGCCCGTCGCACCGCCACCCACAATGGCAATGTTCACTTTTTCCTGCGCCCCTTCACTGGAAGAGAATTTCAGGAACAGGTTCAGCATTTCGTTATGGAAACGGCGCGCCTGATGCGGGTTGTCGAGGAAAATAGCGTGGTCCTTAACGCCCGGCGTACCGAAGTCGTTGGAGGTACTGCCCAGCGCCATCACCAGCGTGTCATAAGCGAGTTCACGCTCCGGTACCAGCAATTCGCCCTGGGCATCGCAAATTTCAGACAGGTGCAGGCGCTTGCTCTCACGATCAATCGTGGTCAGCGTGCCGAGCTGGAACTGGAAATGATGATTACGGGCGTGCGCCAGGTAGCTCAGTCCGTCAATGCCTTCATCCAGCGAGCCGGTGGCCACTTCATGAAGCAGCGGCTTCCACAGGTGGCTGTGATTACGGTCCACCAGGATAATTTCCGCCTTTTTCTTACGCCCCAGTTTGTGACCCAGCTGAGTGGCAAGCTCCAGCCCACCGGCCCCCCCGCCGACAATAACAATCTTCTTGAGTGGTGTAGTCAAATGACCCCCTTAAAAATGTGAACCAATCGTTAACCAAAGGTTAAATTAATATCCTTAGTTAACATAGGGTTGGCGAGTTTATTCGCTATCTGAAGGCAGGATAACACGGGCGCGAAGAGGAGGTCTCTTAAAATTGATTCAGGTCAATTTTTAGCAGAGAAACTCAGATTAATACGAAGCAAAGTTCGGGGCCATAATGGAATCACGGCCCCGGAAAGGATCAACCAAGGGTTTTAAACGCCTTGATCCGTTGCAAATGGGGGGCGATGTTTTTGAATTTGTGGCTCTGCACCTCATCCCAGATAATCTCATAGAAATTATGCAGTTCTGCTGCTGAGCGCTGGCTGTCGAGCGCTTCATCGCTACGTGAAAGGATCACCAGGCAGCGGTCGCGGTTCTTTTCACGGAAATTGCTGACGCATTTGGTGGCGATGTCGACGTACTCTTCCGGGCGGTTAATTTTCCCTGCCATGTTCTCCTGCGGCCAGAGGTTCGGATTAACAATCACCTGGCGGATATCGCTCAGAAAACCGATTCGCTCTGCCCAAAAACCGCCCAGTCCCACGCCGCAGATCAGCGGCCGCTCATCGTCGCCGCTGCGCAGAATTTTATCGGTCTCATTTAACAAATACTGCATGTCATGTTTAGGATGCAGCGTGCTGTAACTGAGTAAACGAACGTCGGGGTCTATAAACTGCAGCTGGAGAACTTTTTCATGGTTCCCCGGGCTGGTGGAATCAAAGCCGTGAAGATAGATGATCATCGCGTTCCTCCTGAATTATCGTCAGCGGTTTTTGTGCTCCAGCCAGCGCGTTTGCAGCGTGGAGAGCGCCTGACTGGCCTCTTTCCAGCGAGGCGAAGCCAGCAGTTGCTGACGCGTAAATGTTCCCCGATGATACAACCTGCTGACGCGCTCAGCATTGATCGGTGACAGATTATCCAGCACGCTGACAGCCCCCTGGCGATTATTGCACACCAGAATCATGTCGCAGCCCGCATCCAGGGAAGCCTGGGCACGTTCAGCATAGCTGCCCATAATCGCCGCACCCTCCATCGACAGGTCGTCTGAGAAGATCACGCCGTCGTAACCCAGCTCGCCACGCAGCACCGTTTGCAGCCAGTGTGATGAGCCGCTGGCCGGACGCGGATCGATCTGAGTATAGATAACATGCGCGGGCATAATGGCATCCAGCGCCTGTTCTTCTATCAGCTGTTTGAAGATCTGCATATCATGCTGGCGGATCTCCTGTTCGCTGCGGTCATCACGTGGCGTCTCTTTATGGGAATCTGCACTCACCGCACCGTGGCCGGGAAAATGTTTACCGGTCGTTTTCATGCCCGCGCTGTGCATGCCGCGAATAAACTGCCGTGCCATATTGAGGGCAATAACCGGATCTTCGTGGAAGCTGCGTTCACCAATCGCCGCGCTGCCGTGGCCAATATCCAATACCGGCGCAAAGCTGATGTCGATATCGAGCGCTATCATTTCAGACGCCATCAGCCAGCCCGCTTCCTGCGCCAGCTCAAGCGCTTTCTCTTCACTGTTCAGCCCGGCAAAAGCCTGCATGGCAGGAAGGCGGGTAAATCCCTCGCGGAAGCGCTGAACGCGTCCCCCTTCCTGATCGACGGCCACCACCAGCCGATGGCGGGAAGCGACGCGTATCTGGCGAACCAGTTCAGCAAGCTGCTGCGGATCATGATAATTGCGGCTGAACAGGATCAGCCCCCCTACCAGCGGATGCTGTAAAATTTCACGCTCTTCTGCATCCAGCTCGTAGCCGAGCACGTCTAACATTACCGGTCCCACACTTCACCTCTTACTCTGATAACAGCCGCTGCCAGGCCTGTGCTGCCAGCGTGAAAAACGTCTCTTCCTGCGTCTGTTGCCAGCGCAGTTCATACCAGCTTGCCATCAACAGCATCAGCCACGGCTGCCAGCGTTGCATCTGGCGGGCCAGCACCGCAGGATTGAGCTGCTGCGCGGCGGCATAGGCAGCCGTCAGCTGAGCCTGCTGCTGCCCATTCAAGCCGTTACCTGCAACGATGGCCGCCAGCTCCAGCGCCACGTCGCCATCACTGGCATATTCCCAGTCGATCAGCCGCAGCGGCTGGCTAACGGTGATAATGCCTGCATCACCTTCCGACAGCATTTCGTCGCCCTTACTGGCCGTTTCCCGCCCTTTCAGCGGCTGGCTACTAATAAGATTGCCCGCATGGATATCCATATGCAGCAGCGCCAGCCGTAAAGGTTTGGGTTCGCCCTGCCGCTGCAAACGCCGCAGCACGCGCAGCCAGCCGCAATGTCGCCTGCCCGGATGGCTTAACAGCCAGTATTGCTCCAGCAGCCGAGGCAGAGAGAGCCGGTAGCCGCTCAGCGGCTGGCTATGCAGGCGGGTCACCAGCGGCACCAGCGCCTCCAGCTGCTGCAGAAACTGATGCGGACTCAGCACCTCACCAGGCTGCCAGCCGAGCAGTAACCACCCTTCAGCAAAACCATAAACCGCTGGCCCCAGCCCACTCCCTGAAAGCTTACGAAGAATATGGTATTCGCGCCGACGATCGACGCCAGGAATCACGTTTACCGGGTGCTGATGGCGTGCCAGCAGCACTTTCTCTCCGATAATAACTTTGCCGGTCTGCCCGGTCAGACCGCTGAGCGGAAAAAAAGAACCGGCGGACTCTGCCGCCGGAAACTGTTGAGTTATGACTCTGCCCAGCGCCGGATCAATGCTGTACGACACCGTTGCCTGACCAGATGATTTCCCCGGTTTGCACCAGCATCAGCTGCATCTGCAGGGCCGGAGATTTCACGTCACCCTGCGCGTTGCTGTAGAGCACGTACTGCGCGCCAACGTAGCGTGCCAGCCCGACAGCTTTGCTGCGCGAGCCCAGGCTGTCTTCGGCAGAGAGGCCAAGTGTCTGTTTAGCGGTGGCAAGTTGCTGCGGCGTGACCAGCGTAAACTGGGTGTTATTCTCCAGTGCTGAGTGCAGCGCAGCGGTAGCTTTAGAGGTCTGCAGGCTGCCGTTGGTGCTGTTCTTCATGCCATCCACCAGCAGCACGCTGCCCGGCGTGACGCCATCAGCCTTCAGCATCTGCGCCACCAGCGGCGTAACGCTGGCGTCCCAGTTTATTGACTGGAATTTGGGCGGCTGAGGCACAGTTTCAACCGGCGGCGGCTGAACCGGCGGCGGCGCGGGCTGAGTCGGCTGAACGGGTTCAACTGGCGCGGGTTGCTGGGGCTGCTGCTGGCTGATACAGCCGCTTAAAATCAGTGCCAGCAGCATCACGCCAGAGAGTTTGGTTATGTTCCTTTCCACGCAATAATCTCCTAAAGATACAGATAGAGCCTGACTTTACTCGCCGTCAGGTTACCCGTTTGCGATGATATTTCAACTTTACCGTCTGCGGCCACGGTGGCCGTTCGCGGACGCTCAAAGGGGGTGATCTCCAGGCCCTTATCATCATACCAGTAGAAGCGATAATGCACCGTCACCGGCGCCACCTGCTGGTTATAGAGTACGGCGGAAGCGCGCTGCTGCCCTTCATGCACCGAGATCACCGGTTCATCGGTAGTGATCCCGGCGGAGAGCACGGAAGACTCCATCACCAGCGACTGGGAGGTATTGATAGTGGTGCGATCGCTGCTGCATCCGCTGAGGAGTGCCAGTAACGTCAAGCCTGTGGCCATTGCCCGCATAGTAGAGTGTGTCCGCATCAGAGAGCGATTAGTTAGCCAGCATCGGCCCGAGAGGGCGGCCGCCAAGCAGATGCAGATGGATGTGATAGACCTCCTGTCCGCCGTGCGAATTGCAGTTCATGATCAGACGGTAGCCATCTTCAGCAATCCCTTCCTCTTTCGCGATTTTTGCCGCGATGGTGATCATCCGGCCCAGCGCCGCTTCATGACCGGGTACGGCGTCATTGGCTGTTGGAATAAGAATATTTGGCACAACCAGAATATGCGTAGGCGCTTTGGGGGAGATATCACGAAATGCTGTTACCAGCTCATCCTGATAGACGATGTCTGCCGGAATTTCGCGGCGGATAATTTTACTGAAAATCGTTTCTTCGACCATGAGCAAATCCCTGAACGATGAGGAGAGTTCACGCAGTATGAGCGAGATATTTGTTTTCTTTCAACCTTCCCGTGATTTTTCTTACGTTAATCGTCTGCCTTTGCACCATTTAGTCCGCACTGGCATAAAAAAAGGGGCGCTTTCGCGCCCCCTCGATGCTCAGGATCTTTTAGCTGTTGCGGATAAAGTCATCCATATCCGTTTTAAGATTATCCGATTTAGTACCAAAAATGGCCTGAACGCCGGAACCGGCAATCACCACGCCCGCTGCGCCCAGTTTTTTCAGGCCCGGCTGATCAACTTTGGTCACATCCGCCACGCTGACGCGCAGTCGGGTGATGCAGGCATCCAGATTGGTGATGTTCTCTTTACCGCCAAACGCCGCCACCAGGTTACCCGCCATCTCATTAGCTGTGCCGACGGTCTGCTCGGCAGTTGTCTCTTCACGGCCCGGGGTTTTCAGGTTGAATTTAGTGATGACCAGACGGAACACCGTGTAGTAGATCAGCCCGTAAATGACGCCGACCACCGGGAACAGCCAGATGTTGCTGCTGTTGCCGCTCAGCACCACAAAGTCGATCAGGCCATGTGAGAAACTGGTGCCGTCACGCATCCCCAACAGGATACAGATTGGGAACGCCAGACCGGCCAGCAGAATGTGGATGCCATAGAGCACCGGCGCCACAAACATAAAAGAGAATTCAATCGGTTCTGTGATACCCGTCAGGAAAGAGGTCAGCGCCGCGGAGATCATGATGCCACCCACTTTAGCGCGGTTTTCAGGCTTAGCGGAGTGCCAGATAGCGATCGCTGCGGCTGGCAGACCGTACATTTTAAACAGGAAGCCACCGGACAATTTGCCTGCGGTTGGATCGCCTGCCATATAACGCGGAATATCGCCGTGGAAGACCTGACCTGCCGCATTAGTAAACTCACCAATCTGCATCTGGAAAGGCACGTTCCAGATATGATGCAGGCCGAATGGCACCAGCGTACGCTCAATCAGACCATACAGGCCAAACGCCACCACCGGGTTCTGATACGCCGCCCACTGGGAGAAATCCTGAATGGCGGTACCAATCGGCGGCCAGACAAAGGAGAGCACCACACCCAGGAAAATAGCGGTAAAGCCAGAGATGATCGGGACAAAGCGCTTCCCGGCAAAGAAGCCCAGATACTCAGGCAGCTTGATGCGGTAAAAACGGTTAAACATCCAGGCTGCAATCGAACCTGCAATGATCCCACCCAGCACGCCGGTATCGGCCAGATGTTTGGCTTCAATCTCTGCGGCTGGCAGATGCAGGACCAGCGGAGCTACCACCGCCATCGTTTTCACCATGATGCCGTAAGCCACGACCGCAGCCAGGGCTGAGACGCCATCATTATTGGTAAAGCCTAACGCTACGCCGATGGCAAAAATCAGCGGCATATTGGCGAAGACCGAGCCGCCCGCTTCTGCCATGACGTGGGAAACCACGGCAGGCAACCAGCTAAAGTTGGCCGAGCCAACGCCTAACAATATCCCGGCTATCGGTAAAACTGATACCGGTAACATCAGCGATTTGCCAACCTTTTGCAGGTTCGCAAAAGCGTTCTTAAACATAATGTGGAGCTCCTGAGTAGGGTGTGTTACGCGTTTTAACGGGAGGGAGGTTCCCGTTATAAAGTGAGCGTCTGTGCGCGCTCGCTATTTATTACGAAGAGTAAAATAAATCGCTAAATGAATGTTTGATGAGTATCACGTTTCACTTAACCTGGTCCGGTTTGCCTGCTTATCGCGCGGAAAAGCGCCAGTTTAAGGCGATAAAAAACCGCACCATCCAGAGGGCGATGCGGAGAGAGCCGGGCAGGTCTGCGGCTGTTATCGATCGGTAAGTCGTGAAAGCGGGACGTGGAACAGATCCGAGAAATTTTGCGTTGTGGCTTCCGCCATCTGCTCAATAGTGACTCCTTTCACTACCGCCATGTACTCTGCCACGTCGCGCGTGTAGGCAGGCTGGTTTTCTTTGCCACGGTAAGGCACCGGAGCCAGATAAGGGGAATCTGTTTCAACCAGCATCCTGTCCAGCGGCACATAACGCGCAGCTTCGCGAATAGTTTCCGCGTTACGGAAGGTCACAATTCCGGAGAAAGAGATATAGAACCCCATATCCAGCAGCTTTTCCGCGGTTTCACGATCTTCCGTGAAGCAGTGCAGCACGCCGCCGCACCCCTCCACCTTCTCTTCTTTCAGAATGGCCAGCGTATCTTCGCGGGCATCCCGGGTGTGAACAATCACCGGCTTGTTGAGATCGCGCCCGATGCGGATATGTTCCCGAAAGGAGGCCTGCTGCTGCTCGCGGGTTTCAGGCTGATAATGGTAATCCAGCCCGGTTTCCCCCATCGCCACAACGCGTTCGTCAGCGGCAAGCTGGCGCAGTTCAGCAAAGTCATAAGGCTCTGCCTGATTCAGCGGGTGCACACCGCAGGAATAAGCTACGTTGGGACGATCGCCAATCAGCGTGGTCATCGCTTTATAACCGGGCAGCGTGGTGGCAACGGCCAGCATAAACTTGACGTCACGGGCCGCCGCTTTCGCCAGCACATCACTGACATCCTGATGCAGCGTCTCATAATTCAGCCCATCCAGGTGGCAATGCGAATCTACTAAAAACATAAATACTCTCTTTTCAGGCTAGTCAGACCGGCCCACTGCGGGATGGAGCATTTGCTCCCAGCCCAGCAGCTGGTCAGTCAGCAATAATTCACGGTTCACGGCGACCACATTGAGCAAGCGGTCACGGGCAATCATCCACTGCCGCACGCTTTCATCCAGCGCGCTGGCGGGAAGCTGCATCGCCAGCTCAGCAATTAACGCCTGCCGATCGACATTGGCGATGAACTGCCCTCCGCCCTGTTGCCACTTCAGTGCATCAACCAGTAAAGAACAGAGCCAGCCGGTGCGCTGCACGGCATCATCATGGTTCAGCACGGGTAGCAAGCTTAGCATATCTCCCCTGAGCGCCTCAGGCAGTGCCTGACACAACGTCTCTCTGGCGGCCCAGCTTTTCTCACTGGTTAACTCCAGCGCCGCTGCGGGCGCGCCGCCGCTGAGCCGTAAAGCCGTTAGCGCATCCTGCTCAGAGATCGGACGCTGCTTCAGCAGCCATTGCAGGCCCGGTGCTTCCTCTGGCGGCGCCAGATGGAAGGTAAAGCAGCGGCTGCGCAGCGTAGCCAGCAGCTGGGCAGGCTGCTGGCTGTTGAGCAGAAACCAGGTGTTCTTCGGCGGCTCTTCCAGCGTTTTAAGCAGCGCGTTGGCCGCTGCTTCAGTGAGTTGAGCGGCATCAGGGATCCAGACCACCTTTGCCCCGCCCTGCTGCGCATGATGATAGAGCTTCTCCGTCACGCTGCGCACAGCATCGATCCCCAGCGCGCTTTTGCCCTTTTCCGCCTCCAGCCTGTACCAGTCCGGATGGGTGTTGGCCTGCATTAACTGGCAGGCATGACACTCTCCGCAGCTTTTCAGGCCGTCGCGACGCTGGCACATCAGCCAGCGGCTGATCCCCCAGATCAGCGAAGCCTCTCCCATACCGGTCAGTGAGTGCAGCAGCAGCGCGTGATGACCACGCCCCGCCTGATGCTGGCTGATGATTTGCCGGTAAGGCTGGTTCAGCCAGGGATACCAGTTCATGCCTGTTCCCTGAACCAGGCTGACAGAGCCTGGCGAATGGCCGCGGAGACCTGCTCAATTGACTGGGTTGCATCGATGGTTCTGATGCTGGCGTCAGCCGCTGCCAGCGCCTGATAGCGTTCACGGGTGCGGATAAAAAAGTTCAGCGACTCCTGCTCAATACGGTCCAGAGCGCCTCGCGCCCTGGCACGTTGCAGCCCAATCTCAGGCGTCACGTCCAGATAGAGCGTCATATCTGGCGCAAAGTCGCCCAGTACGCTCTGCTTAAGCTGTGCCATCAGCACAGTATCCATGCCACGCCCGCCGCCCTGGTAAGCCTGAGAAGAGAGATCGTGACGATCGCCCACCACCCATGCCCCCCGGGCAAGGGCGGGCTTGATGACATTCTCAACCAGCTGAACCCGCGCCGCGTAGAGCATCAGCAGCTCTGCCCGATCGGTCACCTGCTCGCCCTCAACGCCCTGTTTGATCAGATCGCGCAGTTTTTCCGCCAGCGGCGTGCCGCCGGGCTCACGGGTAAAGAGAATGTCGCTGACGCCCTGCTCGCGCAATGTCTCTACCACAACATCACGGGCCGTGGTTTTCCCTGCGCCTTCAAGGCCTTCAATAACGATAAATTTACTGTCCATTCTTTTCCTTCTCGGCAAGACGCCACGCCTGAACCGCGCGATTATGGCTGGCAAGATTAGTGGTGAACGTATGCCCGCCTTTGCCGTCAGCAACAAAATAGAGAAAATCCGTTTTCAGCGGATGCGCGGCCGCTTCAAGAGAGGCCTTGCCCGGCATCGCAATCGGTCCTGGCGGCATCCCGGCAATGGTGTAGGTATTGTAAGGCGTCGGCGTCTCCAGGTCTTTACGCGTCAGCGAGCCTTTATAGTTCTCACCCATGCCATAAATAACGGTGGGATCGGTTTGCAGACGCATGCCAATACGCAGACGATTGATAAAGACCGAGGCCACTTTGCTGCGCTCCTCACTCACCGCCGTCTCTTTTTCGATAATAGAGGCCATAGTGACTAAATCATTTTTATCTTTATAAGGCAGGCCGTCGATTTTACTCTGCCACTGGGCGTCCACCAGCTTCACCATCCGCTCATGCGCACGCTTAAGCAGCGCCACATCAGTAGTATTCGCGGTATAAGCATAGGTTTCAGGGTAGAACCACCCCTCCACATCCTGCTCAGGCAGATCCATCGCGGCGGCAACCGTTGCCAACTTGTCATCTTTCAGCGTGTGTTTGATATAGGGCGCCGCACGGAGTTCAGCCAGCCACTCCTGCATACGGGTGCCTTCGACAA
This sequence comes from Erwinia pyri, assembly GCF_030758455.1. Taxonomy (NCBI): domain Bacteria; kingdom Pseudomonadati; phylum Pseudomonadota; class Gammaproteobacteria; order Enterobacterales; family Erwiniaceae; genus Erwinia; species Erwinia pyri. The sequence goes on along the minus strand of NZ_CP132353.1, from coordinate 1,779,423 downwards.
AACGCACCGGGAACTGCGCCTCTTTACCACTGCTCAGCAGCTCCAGCATCTGGCGTACCGTCATGCCCTGCGAAAAGCGATAGGTGCCAGCCTTGAAGTTAGCCAGCTCCGGCTCCAGTTTCAGCAGCCAGCCAAACCACAGCGTTTGCGGCACAATGTGCTGCTGATTGAGTTCCGCTTCCAGCACCACCCGCCCCGATCCTGCCGGCAGCGTGAAAATCGTCTCTTTATTGATGGTCAGCGTTGAATCAGCAAACTGGCGGATCTGCCAGTAGCTGAACGCCAGGAGGGCCACCACAATGACCACTATCCCGGTTACTACTTTTCTTACAACAGTCATGAAATTTCCCTGTTAATCGTCATGCAGGCGTAGCAGGTTAAAAATAGTGCGCGAGGCATAGTGCCAGCCGTCAATCTGCTTCACCGGCAGTACCGGCATTAGCGCATTGGTGATGAACACCTCTTCTGCCTCTGCCAGAGTTTGCACCGGCAGGATCACTTCCTGCACCGGCATCCCCAACGTATGCAGCCGTTGCATCACCTTTTGCCGCTGGATACCGTTGACGCCACACTGGCTGAGATCGGGCGTAAAAATCTGCTCCCCCCTGCGCCAGAATAAATTTGCCGCACAGCATTCCACCAGGCTGCCGTCACTGTCAAGCACCAGCGCCTCGTCGGCTGCGGTCTGCTCAAGCTCTGTACGGATCAGCACCTGCTCCAACCTGTTAAGATGCTTGATCCCGGCCAGCAGCGGATTTTTCCCCAGCCGCACGCTGCTCAACGCCAGCGTGGCGCCGCTCTGCTGAAGCTGCTGATAGTGGGCCGGGTAGTCCGAGAGAAAAATCATCCGGGTGGGCTGTTCACAGCCCTGAGCGCTGTATCCGCGTCCGCCCGCGCCTCTTGATACCACCGCTTTCAGCACCCCGACCGATCGCGTTGCGGCGGCATGCTGCATTTCAGCAGCCAGCGCATCCCAGTCCAGGTTGCGGATCATTAACCGCTCGCAGCCCCTCTTCAGCCGTGCAAGATGCGCTTGCAGCGAGACAACTTTGCCCTGCAGGATCCTGGCTGTAGTAAAGCAGCCGTCACCAAACTGCACGGCACGATCGCGAGCCGCTACGCTTTCCTGCGGCTTTCCGTTTATCCAGACCATAAGTTCCCCTGAGCAATCGTTTCACAGCGGTAAAGATTACCCCGACGAGGCGGCAGATTCATCTGCTTGTCTGTAGAGAATTGTACCGGGATGAAAAAGTGCGGCAGCTGCCGAAAAATTCAACAAAAAAGGCCCGCTAAGCGGGCCTTCAGAAGGTTAAGGCAGCGATCAGACTTTACGGAAAATCAACGAACCGTTGGTTCCGCCAAAGCCGAAGGAGTTACACAGGGCATACTCCAGACCTTTTACCTGACGTGCTGTGTGCGGCACAAAATCCAAATCACAACCTTCATCCGGGTTATCCAGATTGATGGTTGGCGGGATCACCTGGTCGCGCAGCGCAAGAATAGAGAAGATTGACTCTACGGCGCCCGCGGCTCCTAAAAGGTGACCGGTCATGGATTTGGTTGAGCTGACCATTACCGTGGCGGCACTGGCGCCAAAGATGCTCTTCACCGCCCGTGTCTCTGCTTTATCACCGGCTGGCGTCGAAGTGCCGTGCGCGTTGATATAACCAATCTGTTCTGGCGTTAATTGCGCATCTTTCAGTGCGTTTTTCATCGCCAGCGCAGCGCCTGCGCCATCTTCCGGCGGCGAGGTCATATGGTATGCATCGCTGCTCATGCCAAAACCAACCAGTTCGGCATAAATTTTAGCGCCACGTTTTTTCGCGTGTTCATACTCTTCCAGCACCACCAGTCCCGCGCCATCGCCCAGCACAAAGCCGTCGCGATCCCGATCCCAGGGACGGCTTGCCGTCTCAGGGCTTTCATTACGGGTGGAGAGCGCGCGTGCTGCGCCAAAGCCGCCAATACCCAGCGGGGTACTGCCCTTTTCGGCACCGCCTGCCAGCATCACGTCGGCATCATTATAAGCAATGATGCGCGCCGCCTGACCAATGTTATGCACACCGGTAGTACAGGCAGTAGAGATAGCGATGCTTGGACCTTTCATGCCATACATAATAGTGAGATGACCCGCTATCATGTTTACAATCGTGGAGGGAACGAAGAAAGGACTGATTTTACGCGGGCCGCCGTTGACCAGCGAGGCGTGGTTTTCTTCAATCAGACCGAGACCACCGATACCGGAGCCGATAGCAGCACCAATACGATCGGCATTCTCATCCGTGATAACCAGACCGGAGTCCTGCATGGCCTGAATGCCAGCAACTACGCCGTACTGAATGAAGGCATCCATCTTGCGCTGATCTTTGCGCGAGATAAATTCTTCACAGTTAAAATCCTTTACTAAGCCAGCAAAACGCGTTGCGTAGGCACTAGTATCAAAATGGTCGATCGGGCTGATGCCACTCTGACCGGCAACAAGAGCATTCCAGGTAGACTCTACGGTATTGCCGACAGGAGACAACATGCCAAGACCGGTCACAACTACACGACGCTTAGACACGTTCGTCCTCCAGGGAGGGAAAAAATGACAATGACACTATGTGGGACTTTCAGATAAAACTCAGGCGGTCGAATGACCGCCTGGAGAGGCTCACTTACGCCTGGTGACCATTGATGTAATCAATAGCAGCCTGAACGGTGGTGATTTTCTCAGCTTCTTCGTCCGGAATCTCGGTATCAAACTCTTCTTCCAGAGCCATTACCAGCTCAACGGTATCAAGAGAATCAGCGCCCAGATCTTCTACAAAAGAGGCAGTATTAACAACTTCTTCCTGCTTAACGCCAAGCTGCTCGCCAATGATTTTCTTAACGCGTTCTTCGATAGTGCTCATACTATTAAATTTCCTATCAAAACTCGCTTTCGCGATGGTTTTCGTAGTGTATAAAATGTTGAAAAAGATGCAACTAAATCCCGGCTGGTCCAACCACGATTTTACGCTATTTTGCGGGTATAACCGCAAATAACGCAAATAGTTTCGTGATTATCAGACCATATACATTCCGCCATTGACGTGCAGCGTCTCACCAGTGATGTACGCAGCCTCGTCAGAAGCTAAAAATGCAACGGCATTGGCGATTTCCTGCGCGTCGCCAAGGCGACCCGCTGGCACTTCCGCCAGAATGCCCGCACGCTGATCTTCAGTCAGCGCACGCGTCATGTCGGTTTCAATGAAACCGGGAGCCACAACGTTAACGGTAATACCACGTGACGCGATTTCACGCGCCAGTGACTTGCTGAAGCCGATCAAACCCGCTTTTGCTGCCGCGTAGTTTGCCTGGCCCGCATTACCCATCGTTCCGACAACGGAGCCGATGGTAATGATTCGGCCTACGCGTTTTTTCATCATAGCGCGCATTACTGCCTTTGAGAGGCGGAATACGGAAGTCAGATTAGTGTCCAGGATATCCTGCCACTCATCATCCTTCATACGCATCAGAAGATTATCACGTGTAATGCCTGCATTATTGACTAAAATGTCCACTTCGCCAAATTCAGCACGAATATTTTCCAACACGCTGTCGATAGACGCGCTGTCGGTCACATTCAGCAGCAGGCCGCGGCCGTTGCTGCCCAGATAAGCGCTGATGGCATCTGCGCCACTTTGGCTGGTCGCTGTACCGACCACTTTTGCGCCCCGCGCTACCAGTGTCTCTGCAATGGCGCGGCCAATGCCGCGACTTGCACCGGTAACCAGTGCGATTTTTCCTTCAAAGCTCATGTTCATCCTCGTCTGACTGTTAAAGCGCCGCTGACAGGCTGGCCGGATCGTTCACCGGTGCCGCGGTCAGGGTGTCAACAATACGTTTCGTCAGGCCAGTCAGCACCTTGCCAGGGCCAACTTCCAGCAGTGACGTTACGCCTTCCTGCGCCATAAACTCTACACAGCCCGTCCAGCGGACCGGATTGTACAACTGACGCACCAGCGCACTACGAATCGCCTCAGGTGAGGTTTCGCACTTCACATCAACGTTGTTAACCACCGGCAACTCCGGGGCGTTGAAGGTCAGTTTTTCCAGCGCTTCCGCCAGTTTGTCGGCGGCAGGTTTCATCAGTGCACAGTGAGAAGGTACGCTCACAGGCAACGGCAGAGCACGTTTAGCTCCGGCAGCCTTACAGGCTGCACCGGCACGCTCTACCGCTTCTTTATTTCCGGCAATAACAACCTGACCAGGCGAGTTAAAGTTAACAGGTGATACCACCTGACCCTGTGCAGACTCTTCACAGGCTTTAGCAATAGCCGCATCATCCAGACCAATAATAGCCTGCATGGCGCCGGTGCCTTCCGGAACCGCTTCCTGCATCAGTTTGCCACGCAATTCAACCAGTTTGATCGCCTCAGCAAAATCGATCACGCCGGCGCAAACCAGCGCACTATACTCGCCCAGGCTGTGTCCCGCCAGCATTGCAGGCTTTGAACCGCCTTTTTCCTGCCAAACGCGGAAAATAGCAACAGATGCGGCCAGCAGCGCCGGCTGGGTTTGCCAGGTTTTGTTCAATTCTTCAGCAGGCCCCTGCTGCACCAGTGACCACAGGTCATAGCCCAAAGCCGTGGAAGCTTCACGGAAAGTCTGTTCAACGGTAGGGTTTTCTGCCGCCAGTTCAGCCAGCATGCCTACCGTTTGCGATCCCTGTCCCGGGAAAACCATAGCAAATTGCGTCATTGTTATGTCCTGTTAATCAAAAACGAACCAGCGCCGAGCCCCAGGTGAATCCACCCCCGAAGGCTTCCAGCAGAATAAGCTGACCGCGCTGTATGCGGCCATCACGCACGGCCTCATCCAGTGCACAAGGCACTGAGGCGGCGGAAGTATTCCCGTGACGATCGAGCGTTACCACTACCTTTTCCATACCCATGCCGAGTTTGCGGGCGGTGGCGCTGATAATACGCAGGTTAGCCTGATGCGGCACCAGCCAGTCTATCGACTCACGCTCCAGGTTATTAGCCTGCAGGGTCTCTTCAACGATGTGCGCCAGCTCCGTGACGGCAACTTTAAACACTTCGTTACCCGCCATAGTGACGTAAGAAGGTTGATCCTGATGCTCACGATCCTGATTGGACAGCGTTAACAGATGTCCGTAGCGGCCATCTGCGTGCAGATGCGTGGAGATAATGCCCTGCTCTTCGCTGGCACCCAGCACCGCAGCCCCGGCCCCGTCGCCAAACAGAATAATCGTGCCGCGATCGGTCGGATCCAGCATACGAGCCAGCACGTCTGCACCAATTACCAGCGCATTTTTCACCGCGCCGTTTTTGATGTACTGATCGGCAACGCTCAGAGCATAGGTGAAACCAGCGCAAGCTGCCGCGAGGTCAAAAGCGGCGGCATCGTCAATTCCCAGCATTTGCTGGATCAGGCAGGCTGAACTTGGAAAGGCGTGGCTGGAAGAGGTGGTCGCGACCACAATCAGTCCGATGTCATTTTTATCAACACCGGCCATCTCCAGCGCACGGAGGGCAGCCTGATAGCCCATTGTCGCAACGGTTTCATCAGGTGCCGCTATGCGACGCTCACGGATACCGGTACGGGTGACAATCCACTCGTCCGACGTATCCACCATTTTTTCCAGATCGGCGTTAGTCCGCACCTGTTCGGGCAAATAGCTGCCCGTACCGATAATTTTCGTATACATGTACGTCAGTCACTCTTAGGTAATACAGCCTGAAGGCGCGCAGCAATCCGCTCGGGAACTTGCCGCCGCACCGCCTGCTCTGCCTGTTCTATCGCCGCAGTAAATGCGCGTTGATTCGCTCCGCCGTGACTTTTGATCACGGAACCGCGTAATCCTAACAGACAGGCGCCATTGTACTGGTCGGGGTTGAGGTGGCCGAAGCGCTTCGCCAGACGTTTTTTCAGGACACGTCCTAACAGCGTCATCCACCAGGCCCTTTTTTTACCTTCGCCCTGTGATTTCAACAGCGAAAGAAACATTCTTACCACACCTTCCATGGTTTTCAGGGTGACATTGCCCACGAAACCATCACACACCAGCACATCCGTTTCACCAGTAAGAAGGTCGTTGCCTTCGAGGTATCCAATATAATTAATTTCTGGCAATTCACGCAGTATAGCTGCGGCATCGCGGATACTGCTTAAACCTTTGGTCTCTTCCTGACCGATATTTAATAATGCCACGCGGGGACGGGGTACTGACAAAACTTCCTCCGCCATCACCGCGCCCATAATCGCAAACTGCACCAGCATCGCACTGTCTGAATCGACGTTCGCACCCAGATCCAGTATCACTGTTTTCCCCTGCTGCTGATTCGGCAAAACCGTCATCAGCGCGGGGCGTTCAATACCGTCGAGCGGCTTAAGCAGCAGCTTAGCCAGCCCCATCAGCGCGCCCGTATTACCAGCACTGACGCAGGCCTGCGCTTTCCCCTCTTTAACCAGCTCCAGCGCTATGCGCATAGAGGAGCCGCGGCTTTGGCGGATCGCCTGGGAGGGTTTGGCATCACTGGCAATAACCGACTCGGCAGCAATAATCTGCAGACGTGCCAACAGCGCTGAATCAGCTTTTGCGAGTAATGACGAGATGTTGTCGGGATCGCCGACCAGAAGAAGATGCAGTTGCGAGTTAGAGGCCAGTGCCTGCATTGCAGCAGGCACTGTCACGCAGGGACCGAAGTCCCCGCCCATGGCATCTATCGCCAGGGTCAGACGTGGCAAAGTATCGCCTTGCGAATCCGCAAGAATTACTTAACGATGACCTTGCGACCGCGGTAGTAACCATCCGCAGTGATGTGGTGACGCAGATGCGTTTCGCCAGAAACTTTATCTACGGAAAGAGAGGAAGTGGTCAGAGCATCGTGTGAACGACGCATGCCACGCTTGGAACGGGTTGGTTTATTCTGTTGTACGGCCATGGACCTTACTCCTATTACTTACGCTTTAAACTGGCTAATACGGCAAATGGGTTTGGTTTTTCTGCCTCTGCAGGCAACTTTCCAAAGACCATGTCCGCCTCGGACACTTCACAGTGTTCAGAATCATGCACCGGAACGACAGGCAGGGCGAGGATAATTTCATCTTCAACCACTGCCAGCAGATCGATTTCACCAAACTCGTTGACCTCGACCGGCTCGTACGCTTCCGGCAACGCCTCAGCCTGTTCGTCAGTAACGACCGGGCTGAAACAATACGTCACGTGGACCTGATGCGGGAATGTCTGGTTGCAGCGCTGACAACAAAGCGTGACGGAAACCGCCGCAGTACCGTTAAGTACCGCTAAACGCTGGTTGTCGATAGCGAACGACATGGAGCATTCTACATCACTGTCCACACTCACTACCGATTCGGCAATACGCTCCACCTGTTCAGGGGTGTAGACGCCCTGATAATCAAGGCGCTTTTGAGCGGTACGAACCGGATCGAGAGTCAGGGGTAATTTTACCTTTTGCATAGGGCGCGCATATTAACTTTGTAACGAGATAGAGTCAAAGAAAAAGGCCGGTTTACAGCATCTTTCACCCAATATTCGCATCCAATGCGGCGCACAGTTTAAAATGCCTTGAACTGATTCGCTATCTATTCTGGAAAAAAATATGAGCCAACTGGTACTTGCTTCAACCTCCCCCTACAGGAAGTCTCTGCTTGAGAAGCTGGGCCTGCCCTTTATCACCGCGGCTCCGCAGGTTGACGAATCACCGCAACTTGATGAATCTGCTACCGATCTTGTTATGCGACTGGCGGCTGAAAAGGCGAAAGCGCTGGCGAAAAGCTATCCAGCGCATCTGATTATTGGTTCCGATCAGGTTTGCGTGATTGATGGCAAAATAACCGGAAAACCGCACACTGAAGAGAACGCCCACCAACAGTTAAGGCTGGCGAGCGGGCACAGCGTTATTTTTTATACTGGCCTTGCGCTTTTTGATAGTAAACAGAACCAGCTGCAGGTGGTATGTGAACCGTTTAGTGTGGATTTCAGAACGCTGACTGATGAAGAGATTGTTAGTTATGTGGCAAAGGAGCAGCCGCTTAATTGTGCAGGCAGTTTCAAGAGCGAAGGGTTGGGCATAACGCTGTTTGAACGGCTTTCAGGACGTGACCCGAATACGCTGGTTGGACTTCCGCTGATTGCGCTGTGCGAAATGTTACGTAAGGCTGGCGTGGATCCGTTGAAGGCGTAAAGCATTAAGGGCACGTTGCCTGGATGGGTGGGTAACACAGTCAGGGATAATGGGATGCCTGTAGCTTGCTTTAAGGGCACATCGTCTTTATGTTTCGGTAACCTGGTCAGGGAGAGGGGGCTGAACACAAAAACGCCGTGAAATCATCCCTGATGGCTGCGAAGCGGCGTCCATGCCGCTTAGCTTTTGCTTATCAGCCCCCTCTCCCCTCCCCTCAGCGCTGGTGTTGCCTGTGACAGAAAAGCGAAACCCACTACAAAATCCAATTCCGAACCCACATCCAAATCCAGATCCCGCATCAAATCTGGTTTTGACCTGTGCGAGCACTGAACTTACCGACAACGCCGAATTTCTTGGGTGGTACCATAGGGCACGTTAGCCGAGTGTATGCCGCAGGGATGCGGCATCCAAGCCCCCATGGACGGGTTCACGGCGCCTCGGATAACGTGCTCTATGGTGACGCCTTGCCACCGTACCCGGTTTTGACTTGTGCGAGTACTGAACTTACCGACAACGCCGGATTTTTGGGTGGCGCCATAGAGCACGTTAGCCGAGTGTATGCCGCAGGGATGCGGCATCCAGGACTACAGGGAGGTATTTACGGCGTCTCGGATAAGGCACTCTGGGGTGACGCCTTTTCTCCGCGTCCGGTTTTGACCTGTTTGAACGCTAAACTCAGGGGTAGTGCCAAATCACCGCGGCCGGTTTTGACCTGTGTAAGCGCTAACCCCACCAACGACGCAGAATTTAACGGGTGGCGCCCTGGAGCTCGTTAGCCAGGTCTCTGCCGCAGGGATGCGGCAGCGAAGCCTCCAGGGAGGGATTCACGGCGTCCTGGATAACGAGCTCCGGGGTGACGCCAAATCACCGAGCCCGTTTTTGACCTGTGCGAGCACTGAACTCACCGACAACGCCGGATTTTTGAGGGGCACCACAGCCGGTTTTTGACCTGTGTAAGCGCTGAAATCAAAGGCAACGCCGGACCTCCCAGGCAACGCCAAATCACCGCCCCCCGTTTTAACCGCACCCTACTCCTGACCAAACAGCGGGATCGCCTTGCCGGTAATATAGCGCTTGCGTAATTTTGCGGAGACGATATCCATCGCCATCACAATCATCACCAGAATCAGGGTAATAAACATCACTACGTCCCAGTTCCATAAGCGCATATTCTCGGCATAGACCAGGCCGACGCCGCCTGCCCCGACAAAACCCAATACTGCCGCCGATCGGGTGTTGGACTCAATCTGATAGAGACTCAATGCCAGAAATGCCGGGAAAGATTGGGTAAAAATGCCGTAGCGATGCTTTTGCAGCGAATTAGCTCCCACTGCATTCAGCCCCCTGCCAGGCGAACGCTCTACCGCCTCGTGCCCCTCCGCATAAAGCTTGCCCAGCAGCCCCACATCCTGCATCACAATTGCCAGGACACCAGCCAGCGGCCCCATGCCCACGGCTCGCACAAAAATCAGTCCCCAAATCGCCATATCGATGCCACGAAGAATATCCAGCAGACGGCGTACCACCAGCGCCACGGGGCGCAGCGCTCTGGATGACATCACGTTACGTGCGGCCAGGAACGACACCGGTAACGCAACCAGCGTGGCGGTAATGGTGCCAGCGAAGACAATCGCCAGCGTGATGAAAATTTGACTGAAATAGTAAGCAAACGGCCAGTTTGCCACATCATGCCAGACAAACATCCGCAGAAAATAACGGCCAATTTGCGCACTGCCCGCGGCTAACTGCGCCCAGGAAATGCCGAACATATTAAAAAAGAAGAGGTAATAAAGCAGCACAGCGGCAGCGATAATGCCAAGCTGGCGCAAATAGCGACGCTGCACAGAGAAAAGCTCGCTGTGCTTCGCTTTCATACTGTTTAAAGAGTCAGAACCGGCTAAGGCGATCATGCTGCTTTCCCCTCGACAACCCAGCGGCGCAGATGGCCGGAAAAAGTATCCAGAAGCGACACCACCACGATAATCAGCAACATCGTCATACTGACCTGATCGTACCGATCCAACTTGATATTGGTCATCAGCTCCTGACCTATACCGCCGGCCCCTACCAGCCCAAGAATGGTCGACTGCCGGAAGTTGACTTCCAGACGCATAAAGCTGTAAGAGAGAAACACCGGCTTCACCTGTGGCCAGAGCGCAAAACGCATTCTTTGTAAGGGGCCAGCACCACAGGAGGCCAGCCCTCGCCCCGGCTTATCCGAAGCGCTCTCGATAGCTTCATAGAACAGCTTGGTCAGGCTGCCGATAGTGTGCAGCGCCAGCGCCAGAAAGCCCGGTATCACGCCGATACCAAAGGCCATCACAAACATCACCGCCCAGGCCAGTTCCGGCATGGTGCGTAAAAAGGCCACAGCGGTGCGGATGGCGTAGCGCAGCCAGACCGGGGAGTGAGTATTGTCAGCGGCAAGAAACGCAAGGATCACCGCCGCAGCCACCGACAGCAGCGTTGCCGCCAGCGCCAGATTGAGCGTTTCCCAGATCAACGGCAGCTGAATATGCAGCCGGTAACCCCAGTAAGCCAGCGAGCCTTCGGTATGCCCGTCGGCAAACAGCAGGTTCCAGTGCAGCACTGGCAGCGTTTCACCAAGATAATCGAAGAAATGAGGCAGCGACGTCAGAACGGTGGTGAGGCTGAATTCGGCGACATTGCCGGAAGCCAGAAAGAGAGCCAGAAGGATCAGCGACCAGAGAACCGTATCGCGTTTCTGCCTGCCACGAATTTGCTGATAATAGCGCTCAAACTCAGTGTTTTGCATACGTTAACCGGTTAAGAGTTGAAACAAAAAGAGCGCCTGCTCAGCGATCTGAATCAGGCGCTCCCGGACCGCAACTTAACGCGCGCCCTTGGTCAGTTCACGCTTCATATCAATGATGTTCTGGTAATCCGCCACGGTAGCCGGGCCAATATGCTGTGTACCGCCCATCGCTTTGATAAAGCAGCTGTGGTTCTCGGTATCCAGCTTTTTGATGGCAGCGACCAGCTTAGGTTTGAAATCAGCATCCAGCTTGTTGCTTACCAGGATCGGGCCGTTAGGGATCAGCGGCGATTCCCAGATAATACGAATCTGCTTCATCAGGTCGGGGTGATCCATGCGGATCATGCGGGTAAACGCCCCGCTGGTGTAGCCGGTGTTGTAATCGCCGACCATGGAAGCCCAGGTCACTGCACCTTCAAACTGACCATTCAGCACGCCTAACACGTCCTGCTCATGGCCGCCGGAGAAGGTCACGCTGGAGAAGAAGCCGTTGTATTTGTCATCCACGCTGCCGCCAAACTCTTTTTTGAAGGTCTGGTTGGGGATCAGGAAGCCTGAGGTTGAGTCAGGGTCAGCCATACCGAAAGATTTGCCTTTCAGATCTGACAGCTTCTTATAGGGGCTGTCGGCTTTCACGATAACCACTGAGTGGTAGCCTTTTGATTTATCAGTATCGTCAACCGCAATTCCCACAACGTCTACCGCTTTGGGATCTTTAATATAGACAGAGGCATAGGAAGAGGGAGACATGCTCAGCACCATATCCACTTTGCCGCCCAGCAGCCCCTGAATCACGCCGGAGTAGTCGGAAGAGTTACGTAATTTAGTATCCGTCCCCAGCTCTTTATCGAAGAAATCCTTTACGCACTGGTTATCACCGATCTGCTGCGTGGCGTTCTGACCACCCAAAATGCCTAAGTTCAGTTCCTTTGGCGTGGCTGCCTGAGCAAAACCTGATGCCACTACGCTTGCCAGGAGGGAGGTTAATAATAATTTTTTCATTGCCGGGTCCCAAAAAAGATCTTAGTTAAGTTGCGTCATCTCTTCGCCATACAGCGTATGGAGAAGCTCTTCGGTTAACTGCGACGGATGTCCGTCAAACACAATGCGCCCTTTGGCGATACCAATGGCGCGGGTACAGTACTCTTTCACCAGTTCAACCGAGTGCAGGTTGACCATCACGCTGATGCCGTTGTCGCTCACCTGACGCAGAACATCCATAATGCGGCGGGTATTTTTCGGATCGAGCGAGGCGACAGGCTCATCGGCGAGCAGAATTTTTGGGTTTTGCATCAGCGCCCGGCAGATCGCCACGCGCTGCATCTGTCCGCCCGAGAGGTTTTCCGCACGCTGCAGCGCCTGCGGCAGCATGTTCAGCCACTCCAGCAGGCCAATCGCCCGCGCGCGGTCGGCATCCGGGAAGATTTTGAAAAAGGATTTCAGGGTGGAAGTCTGACTGAGACGGCCAAGCAGAACATTGGTGAGCACATCAAGACGCGGAACCAGGCAGAAGTCCTGGAAAATCATGCCGCACTCGCTACGCCATTCGCGCATCTGGCGTGCATTCAGCTCAACGATGTTCTGCTGCTGACCCGATTCGCGGTAATTCAGGATCTCCCCCTCTGTAGCAGGCAGTGTGCCATTCAGCACATGCAACAGCGTGGATTTCCCCGCGCCGGAACGCCCGACAACGGCCACCAACTCCCCGGCGTGCAAATCAAAATTAATCTCCTGCAACACGCGGTTTTGCGCGTTGTACGCTTTGCCAAGGCCTCTTACGGCCAGAACTTTTTTCTGCGCTGACCGCAGCGGCTTGAGCTCAGGAGCGGGGGCCGGTTTTAACAGTGCCTGTGCCATAGTGTTTCCCGTAGTGAGTCAGGCGTTACGCCTTGTGCGCCCTATTAACGGCGAGCGCAGTGACGGTTTAATGACAACGGGATGATGAAAAAATGACGCAGGGAAAAAGTGACATTGTCACATTTCCAGCGTTAAGCCGTCATACGCTGCGGCTACGCCTGGCGGCAAGGAATTGGCAGCCAGCCAGTTATCCACCTCATGACCGATATGTGTCAGCCAGGTTTGAGCAGGAGCAAGCTGCTGATGTAAAGCCAGCGCCAGCGAGATGTCATTGTGGTTGCGCGGCGGCGAGTCGGTGGGAGCATAGCTACAGTCGAGAACCAGGTGATCGATCCTTCGCTGCTGAAGCCAGCTCAGCGTCTCCTCTGGCAGCCCGACGGTATCGGTAAGGTAGGCCAGCCGCACGCCCTGATGCTCAATCAGATAGCCGAAGGTGATTTTCGAATGAATAAGCGGCAGCGGCGTAAACAGCAGATCGCCGCAGGGAAGCGGGTCAAAAGGCCGCAGGAAAGGCTGAAAGGCGAGCAGACCGGGATGCCGGTAGAGATCGTCACATCCCTGTTCGTCGGGCGGAGAGTAAACCGGAATTTTGGCTCCCATCCCCCAGCGCAGCGCAAAAAGCCCCTGCACATGGTCCATATGAAAATGGGTCAGAAAAATGCGGTCCAGCTCGCCCGGCGCAAACTGCTCCTCCAGATGGCACTGCCCCGCATCCAGCAGTGTGGTTTCGCCACCCTGGCGGATTAAGGCGCTGGTGGGCGTGCGCCGTCGCGCGGAGTGCTGCCGGGCGCGCAGACAGGCTGCGCAATCGCAGCCAAAAACCGGCACCTGGCGGACGTCACCGGTTCCCAAAAAAGTAAACTGCATAAGGTTAGCCTCTCCCGGAGCATAATGCTCATTGCTCAACTGCCCGCGCTGCAAAAGTGCTCAGCGGCCAGCAGCTTCACGCCTTGCGTCAGCAAGCGCTTCAGCTGGCGAGCTGCCCTGTTCTGCCAGCAGCGCTATAAACTCGTTTAGCGTCCCGCAGCCTGGCTACCTGAAGCAGCAAACGCTTGAGCTGGCGAACACGCCTGCTCTGCCAGCAGCGCCATAAACTCGCTCAGCGTCTGGCTCAGCGGGCCGTCATTATTCAGCATCATGCAGGAAGACGGCGGGCCTTCTGCGGCACGGCGAAGGCGCTGCGCTATCTGCTCCTCCCCCTCCCTGCCGCGCTGCCGGAGACGCTGAGCCAGCACCCCGGGCGACACCTGCAGGCACACGGGCAGCAGCTGCGTACCGTAACGCTGTTCAGCAGCTGGCAGGTGCAGCCGTGACCCGTTCACCACCACGTCAAGATCCTGCGCCAGCCAGAGGTCGATTTCGATGCCCAGCGCATAGGCCTGCTGATGCGCCAGCCAGTCAATCGCGAACAGCCCTTTTGCGCGCCGTCGCTGAAACTCCGCCTCGCTGAGGGCGATATGATTTTCGCCCCCGGCGTCAGCAGCCCGGGTAATGTAGCGGTGCGCCACCAGCACCCCTTCCGGTGCCGCTTCGCGCAGCGCATCCAGCAGGCTGTCCTTGCCTGAACCGGAGGCGCCCATCAGCCAGATGAGCCTGGCCATCAGTAAACGACCCGTCCTTTCGCCCACGTCGAGCGCACGTGGACCTGCCCCTGATGGTGATTCACCAGCACCAGATCCGCACGCTTGCCCTCCGCTATCACTCCGCGGTCGGTCAGGCCGATCGAGCGGGCAGGATTGCTGGTAACCAGTGCGACAGCCGCCGGGAGCTGATAGCCATTGTTCTCGTCGCTGGCGATACGGAACGCCGCATCCAGCAGGCTGGCGGGATAGTAATCTGAAGAGAGAATATCCAGCAGGCCCAGCGCGGCGAGCTGGTGCGCCGCCACGTTGCCCGAATGCGAACCGCCGCGCACAATATTCGGTGCGCCCATCAGCACCTGCAATCCCAGCTCGCGGGAAGCTCTTGCCGCCTCTTCCGTGGTGGGGAATTCCGCGATCACGCTGCCAACGGCCTTAGACTCCTCCACATGCGCCAGCGTGGCGTCGTCATGGCTGGCCAGCGGGATCTGATACTCACGGCACCAGGCTGAGATCGCCTCGCGGTTGGGTTTCGACCAGCGCTCGGCAAAGCGCAGCTGGCTCGACTCAAACTCATCCATCTCCAGATCGTTAAGATTGTACTTGCCCTGGAAATAAACGCGGTACTTTTCCAGCGAGGTGTACTGCCGCTGCCCCGGCGAGTGGTCCATCAGCGAGACCAGCGACAGCTCTGGCGTATGCATCAGCTGCTCGAACAGCGGCAGCGTGGAGTCATGCGGCAGCTCGCAGCGCAGATGCAGACGATGTTCGGCGCGGTTCAGGCCGTGTTGCTCGCTGTAGCGGATGGCATTGATCATCTTCTCCAGATTATCCAGCCGATGCCCGCCGTCCCGCACGTCGCCTACCCCAATGGCATCCAGCACCGTGGTAATACCGTTGGCGACCATCAGCGCATCGTGGCTGCTCATGGCGGAGTGCGCGGGCCAGTCTACTTTTGGGCGCGGCGTGAAAAATTTATCAAGATTGTCGGTATGCAGCTCTACCATTCCCGGCATCAGCCAGCCGCCCTCACCATCAATAGCCGCTGGCAGCTGGCTGGCGGTATCGGAGAAGGCCCGGATCACGCCGTTCTCACACGCCAGCGAGCCGCTGACCACTTCATTTTCCAGAATCAGTTTGACGTTATTGATGATCATACGGTGCTCTCAGCAAAGGGGTTCATCACATGAAGACGGTTAGCAATCCGGTCCCGGACGGCGTTATCGTGGAAGATGCCGACGATAGCCGCGCCGCGATCTCGGGCCTGTTCAATCAGGCTGACCACCGCGGCGCTGTTGGCGCTGTCCAGCGAGGCAGTGGGCTCATCCAGCAGCAGCACCGGATAGTCTGCAATAAAGCCGCGGGCGATATTCACCCTCTGCTGCTCACCACCGGAGAAGGTCGAGGGGGCGAGATCCCACAGACGGGAAGGCACGTTCAGGCGGCTGAGCAGCGATTTTGCCCGCTCCTCGCTCTCCTGCCGCTCCGCGCCGCGCTCGCGCAGCGGCTGGGCCACCACATCAAGTGTGGAAATTCGCGGGATCACCCGCAGAAACTGGCTGACCCAGCCGATGGTGTCACGCCGCAGCGCCAGAATCTGTCGGGCGGGCGCATTGACAAGATCAACCCATTCCTGCTGGTGTTTAACCCAGATATGCCCCTGGTCCGGCAGATAGTTGGCATAGAGCGAACGCAGCAGCGTGGATTTCCCGCTGCCCGAATGGCCATGCAGCACCACGCACTCACCGGCGGAGACTTCCAGGCTGGCGTGCTGAAGCACCGGCAATTCGGCCCCATGCTGGTTATGAAGCACGAAGGTTTTAGACAAATTTTCGACGCGCAGTTGAAGACTCATGGCAAGTTCCTGATTAGGTTGGGCTTTATGCTCAGCCGAGTACTGATGAGACCAGCAGTTGGGTATAGGGGTGATGCGGATCGTCCAGCACCCGGTCGGTCAGCCCGCTCTCCACCACCTGCCCTTCCTTCATCACCAGCAGGCGGTGCGCCAGCAGACGCGCCACGCCCAGATCGTGGGTCACAATCACCACGGCCAGGTTCAGGTCGCGAACCAGGCTGCGCAGCAGATCGAGCAGGCGCGCCTGTACCGACACATCCAGCCCGCCGGTCGGCTCATCCATAAACACCAGCCGGGGATGGGTCACCAGGTTGCGGGCAATCTGCAGGCGCTGCTGCATGCCGCCGGAGAAGGTGCCCGGCAGGTCATCAATGCGCGACAGCGGGATTTCCACATCCTGCAGCCAGCGGCCCGCTTTCTCGCGGATGTCGCCATAGTGCCGCTCGCCCACGGCCATCAGACGTTCGCCGATATTGCCGCCGGCAGAGACCTGCGCGCGCAGTCCGTCCATCGGATACTGATGCACCACGCCCCATTCGGTGCGCAGCAGACGACGGCGATCGCTTTCGCTCAGCGCGTAGAGATCCTGACCCTGATAAATAATGTTGCCCTGCTGCGGCGCCAGTCGGGCAGACAGCGCCTTCAGCAGCGTCGTTTTGCCCGAGCCGGACTCGCCGACGATGCCCAGCACCTCGCCCGGAAAGAGTTCAAACGAGACGTCGCTGAAGCCTTTGCCCGGCGCATAGAGATGCGTTAGCTGGTTGACCGCCAGCAGCGGTTGTTCGCTGATCATGCTTGTTGCGCCTCTTGTTGCTGATGGCAGTAATCGGTATCGGAGCAGACAAACAGCCGGGTGCCCTGGTCGTCCAGCACCACCTCATCCAGATAGCTGTGGCGGGAGCCGCAAAGCGCGCATGGCTCGGACCACTTCTGCACGGTGAACGGATGATCGTCAAAATCCAGGCTTTCCACTTTGGTATAAGGCGGTAAGGCATAGATGCGCTTTTCGCGTCCGGCGCCAAACAGCTGCAGCGCTGGCATCATATTCATCTTGGGGTTATCGAATTTCGGGATGGGCGACGGATCCATCACGTAGCGATCGTTGACCTTTACCGGGTAGGCGTAGGTGGTGGCGATATGGCCATAACGGGCAATATCTTCATACAGTTTCACCTGCATGATGCCGTACTCCTCCAGCGCATGCATGGTGCGGGTTTCGGTCTCGCGCGGCTCGATAAAGCGCAGCGGCTCCGGGATCGGCACCTGGAAAATCAGGATCTGATCCTCGGTCAGCGGCGTTTCCGGAATGCGGTGACGCGTCTGGATCAGCGTGGCATCGACCGTGCGCTCGGTGATGGCCGCACCGCTTACGCGCTGGAAGAACCGCCGGATGGAAACGGCGTTGGTGGTGTCATCCGCGCCCTGATCGATCACTTTCAGCACGTCATGCTCGCCAATCACGCTGGCGGTGAGCTGGATACCCCCGGTTCCCCAGCCGTATGGCATCGGCATTTCACGGCCGCCAAACGGCACCTGGTAACCCGGAATAGCCACCGCTTTGAGGATCGCCCTGCGGATGGTGCGTTTGCTTTGTTCATCAAGGTAGCCGGGGTTGTAACCGCTGAGTTCAGTCACGGTGCTTCTCCTGATATTCGGCACGCAGGCGGTTGAGCAGCTCAACCTCCGCCTGGAAATCGACATAGTGAGGAAGTTTGAGGTGCGAAACAAAGCCCGCCGCCTCTACGTTGTCAGCATGGGAGAGCACAAACTCTTCGTCCTGTGCCGGGCTGGTGATGCGCTCGCCGTACTGCTCCGTTTGCAGCGAACGATCCACCAGCGCCATCGCCATCGCCTTACGTTCGGCCCGACCAAACACCAGACCATAGCCCCGCGTTAAGTGCGGCGCTTTATCCTCTGGCGTGGTGAAGCCGTTGACCATCTCACATTCGGTCAGCAGGATTTCGCCAATCTCCAGCGGGAAGCCCAGCTCTTCCGGCTCGATCTCTACCGTGAGATAACCGGTTCTGATCTCGCCTGCAAACGGGTGGTTACGGCCGTAACCGCGCTGGGTTGAATAGCCTAACGCCAGCAGGAAGCCTTCATCGCCGCGCACCAGCTGTTGCAAACGGGCGGAGCGCGGGGAGGGATAGGCTGGCGGTTCACGCGTAATGTCCAGCGGCTCGCTGCCGTCATCCTCTTCACGCTGGGCCAGCCCTTCACGGGTCATCAGGTCGAACATATGCGGACAGCGCTCATCCAGCGGCTGTTCAGCACGTGGCGCCTGCGGCGCTTTACCCTCGGCCAGCAGCGTGAAGTCCAGCAGGCGGTGGGTGTAGTCATAAGTCGGACCCAATACCTGACCGCCCGGCAAATCTTTATAGACCGCAGAGATACGGCGTTCCAGGCGCATCTCTTCCGTCTGCAACGGCAGGCTGTCCGCCAGGCGTGGCAGCGTGGTGCGGTAGGCGCGCAGCAGGAAAATAGCCTCCACCAGATCGCCGCTCGCCTGTTTGATTGCCAGCGCAGCCAGTTCGCGATCGTGAATGCCGCCTTCGGTCATCACCCGATCTACGGCCAGCCCCAGCTGTTGATCGATCTGCTGGCACTGAAGCTCGCTTTCTCCACTGCCCCGGCGCAGGTTTTCCTGCAGCTGATGGGCGGACTCAATCGCCTTTTCGCCCCCTTTAACGGCTACGTACATCAGCAGACCCTCACGTCAGTGGTACGGGGCAGCGCCATCATGTTTTCGCCACAGGTGAAGATTAAATCGATCCCCTGCGGGAAGCTGTGCGGACGTTCGCGCAGATAGTGCAGCACGCTTTCCGGCAGCTGAGGTGCAATCGCGCGGGATTCCATCAGCCCCGGCCCGCTCAGGCGCAGCGTCAGGCCGCCATTGAGGCTGGCGACTTCAATAATTACCGTGGTGCTTTTTTCTGGCGAATGATTGCTGCCCGGCGAAAACTGCTGAATAGCGGTGTCCGATTTGGCATGCAGCAGTGCAAAAGGCACATTGGTCTCTTGGGTTACCGGCGCGCCGGTATGAAAACGCAGGTTAGCCAGCAACGCTTCGTTACTCAGCGTGCTGTCGAGATAAAGCGGCGTTTCACGGTCAACCAGCGTCATCAGCACCGCGGTGGCAGCGGGAGAAGCATTGCCCCAGGCGGGAAGCTGCGGCAGCGAGACCATCACCCCAGGCTCGCTCATGGCTTTCAGAATGCGGCGAAAAGCGCGCTGTGCATCCGCAACGGGATGGGCAAAGCTGGCAAGTAAAGTCATTAATTATCTCCCCGGACAAGGGTGAAGAAGTCGACGCGGCTGCTGGCTATTTCGCGGGCGCGCAGGGTGAGTTGCTCCTGGCGGGCGGCAGCCAGCGGCGCAATAATTTTCTGCTGGATCAGTTCTGCGCTGCTGCTCTGCTGCAACAGGGCATCCATCAGGGCGCAGAGTTCGGCATGCTCTTTATTGCGGGTAATGACGTAGCTGTATCCGCAAATGCCATCGTCCAGACGCACCACGGCACGGGTTACAGTAGTATCTCCCAGGATAAAGCGACGACCGGTGCCGCCCATCCTGGCCTGCAGGCGCGTCAGGCCAGTTTCTGGCGCGCGCAGCCGTTCATAGTGCGGGTGAAGATTCAGCGGCTGCCAGCAGCTCAGCAGCTGGTCGGGCTGGCTGTGAGACAGTACCGAAAGCCAGCGCTGTCTTGCCTTGATTGGATCCATTTAGTGCTCCAGCGTCAGTTCAATCATGTCGGCGCGCGTCAGGCTGACGGAATATTCCGCCAGCTTTTGCTCACCGGTGATATTCAGCGTGCGCACGCAAAGCAGCGGAGAGTGCAGCGCGATTTCAAGCAGCTTGCTCTCTTTCGCCTGAGCGCGGCGTGCGGTGATTCGGGTTTGTTTGCGTGATAACGACAGCGAGAGATGCTGCTGCATATAGTCATGCAGCGAGCCGCTGGCGAACTGCTGTAGAGTGGGCCACCAGTGCAGATCGGCCAGATAGTGATTAATGACGCAGACCGGCACGCCGTTGACGCGGCGAAGAGTACGAAGATGGATAACCGTCTCTCCCTCCAGGCAACCCAGCGCGGCGGCGATTTCGGCATTGCAGGGACGCAGCACCGCCAGCAGCCGTTCGCTGGTGGGATGACTCCCCTGCTCCATCAGGTTCTGGCTGAAGCGCGCCTGCGAGTGCAGCGGGTAGTTATAAGGGCGCATCAGCACCAAAATGCCCACGCCCTGGCGCCGCTGAACCAGTCCTTTGCTGACCAGTTCATCTACCGCCCGGCGCAGCGTATGGCGGTTAACAGCATAGCGTTCTGCCAGCTGCTTTTCAGAAGGCAGGTATTCACCGCAACGATAGTGAGTGCTTAGTTCAGCTTCCAGCTGGGCGGCAATAGCCTGATATACAGTGGTCGGATGTCTGGACAGGTTCAGCATCTGAAAATCCTCATTCAGAGGGAGGCGGCGGCGTCGCCGGGAGAACATCCGGGCGACCTGACTTTTTCAATGCAGGTATGTTGCGGGCGCAATATGACAGCGGGGTTAAGGCAAGGTGTCCGGGAGATGAATTTGGTTTTAGCGTTGAAGGCGGTTGCTCTTTGTGTCCCAAAGGATACAAAAACCCCATTAAAAGAATAGTTTGTATCCTGAGGGATACAAAATCATCTCTTTAGTAAGGGCGGGAACAGTATGTGCGTATCAGCCTGAGGGTGAAGAGTGAGGAGTTGATGAACGCTCTGGAGCGTATCGCGCAGCTGAAATTATTTACGGCCTGAAAAAGGGGAATGCCCGAAGGCCTTCCCCATGACGATTATTTCGGGAAATCAGTACCGACGGTCGTCTCTTTCCACGCTTCTATCTGGGTCAGACGGGCTTTGATTTTGGCGGTAACCGCATCGTAGCCCCAGGCGCCCATCACCAGATGACGCGGGGCGTCATGATCTTCCGCAATGGCGATCATCGCCTGAGCTGCCCGTACCGGATCGCCCGCCTGCTTGCCGCTGTTTTCCGCCGTGCCTTTCATGCGGGCGGCGGCGGTTTCGGCATAGTCGTCGATCTGGCTTGGGGTCTGATGCAGCGAACGGCCAGCCCAGTCGGTACGGAACGGCCCCGGCTCGACGCAGGTCACCTGGATGCCCAGCGGGCCAACTTCAGCCAGCAGCGAGTCGGACCATCCTTCCACCGCATGTTTGCTGGCGGAGTAGTAACCCGAGCCAGGGAAACCGATGATCCCGGCGACCGACGTGACGTTGATGATATGTCCGCTTCCGGCCTTACGCATTGTCGGCAGCACCGCCCGCGTCATGGCAAACAGACCGAACACGTTGGCATCAAACTGGGCGCGGATCTCCGCGTCCTCTCCCTCCTCCACCGAGGACTGATAACCGTATCCGGCATTATTGACCAGTATGTCAATCGTACCGAATTTTGCCAGCGCCGCGTCCACCGCCTCTTTAATGGTTCCGCTATCGGTGACATCAAGCGCCAGCGCCAGCGCGTGCTCTTCAGCGCCTGAGACCAAATCCTCTACTTTGCTGAGATCGCGGGCGGTGACCACCACGTTATATTTTTTCTTTACCAGTTCATTTGCCAGTTCACGGCCAAAGCCCGTAGAGCAGCCGGTAATAAACCAGACAGGTTTTTTCTCTGTAGTCATGTTGTGTTTCCTCGTCAGGCCTTTGCGCAGTAACAGGCCCGGCTCAGCGAGCCGGGCGGGCCTTAAAGCATAGATGGCTGTTGATAAAGGCAGATTGTCCTTTTGTGCACAATGCGCTCTGCTTAATGTTTACCCGGCAGAACCTCATTCAGCAGCTGGCTGGCGGTATCGGCAAGGACTTTGCCTGCGCCACGGTCGCCTTTTGCCATAGAGGCCATAAACGCCTTCGCCTGTTTAAAGGTAATATGCGGCGGAAGCGGTGCGACTTCCGGGTCGGTTTTCACCTCCAGTACGACTGGCCTGTCGGCGGCAAGCGCTTCAGCCCATGCGCCCTGAAGCTTTTCAGGATCGTCGACAAAAATGCCTTTCAGGCCGAGTGATTCCGCAAACTGCGCATAGTGCACATCCGGTACCTCCTGGCTCGCTTCATAACGGGGGTTGCCCTCCATCACGCGCTGCTCCCAGGTGACCTGATTGAGATCCTGGTTATTGAAGACGCAGACGATAAGATTGGGGTTTGCCCACTGCTTCCAGTATTTCTGGATGGTGATCAGCTCAGCCATATTGTTCATCTGCATGGCGCCGTCACCTACCAGCGCCACCACCGGTTTTTCCGGCTCGGCAAATTTTGCCGCAATAGCATAAGGCACCGCGGCTCCCATACAGGCCAGACCGCCGGAGAGCGTCGCTCTCTGTCCCTGCTTAACGCGATAATCACGGGCAAACCAGTTAGCGCAGGAGCCCGAATCGGAGGTGACGATGGCGTTATCGGGCAGCAGCGGCGACATTTCCCAGACCACTCTCTGCGGATTAACCGGCTTAGCGGCGGCCATGGCTCGCTCCTCCATCACCGTCCACCACTCCTGTACCTGACGGGCAATCTCTTCCTGCCACTGACGATCTTCTTTATGCGTCAGCAGCGGCAGCAGCGCACGCAGGGTTTCCGCGGCATCGCCGTGCAGGTTCACCTCGCAGGGATAGCGCAGCCCCAGCATGGCGGGATCGATATCAATCTGTACGGCTCTGGCCTGACCCTCTTCTGGCAGAAATTCTGTCCACGGGAAGCCGGAGCCGATCATCAGCAGGGTATCGCAGGATTTCATCATCTCGGAGGAGGGCTTAGTGCCCAGCAACCCGATAGATCCGGTGACAAAAGGCGCATCGTCTGGCAGCACATCCTTGCCCAGCAGCGCTTTTGCCACCCCTGCGCCCAGCAGATTCGCCGCCTGCACCACCTCAACGGCAGCGCCTCTGGCACCAGAGCCAATCAGGATCGCCACGCGCTTCCCGGCATTCAGCACCTCAGCGGCGCGTGCCAGATCGGCTTCGTAAGGCACCACTTTGGGACGTTGATAACCCACCGCAGAATGGGTGAACCCGTGAGCATGAGCGGGAGCTTCCCAGGGTTCATCCTGGACATCTTTTGGCAGAATAAGCACCGCCACGCCGTTTTGCGCTTTAGCAATACGCACGCCACGGTCAACCAGATGGCGCAGCTGCGCGGGCGTGGCGGTTTCCTGAACAAAGTTAGCTACATCAGCAAACACCCGATCCAGGTTCATCTCCTGCTGATAGCTGGCGCCTCGCGCAGTGGTTTCCGCCTGGCCCGCAATCGCCAGTACTGGCGCGTGGTCCATTTTGGCATCATATAACCCGGTCAGCAGGTGCGTTGCGCCAGGCCCACCGGTCGAGAGGCAAACGCCAAGCTCGCCGGTGAACTTGGCGTGGCCCACCGCCATAAAAGCGGCCATCTCTTCGTGACGAACCTGGATAAACTCGATGCCTTCACCGCGCTTTTCCGCACGCTGGAGCGCGCCAAGCACGCCGTTTATCCCATCGCCGGGATAGCCATAAATGCGGGTCACGCCCCACGCTTTCAGGCGTTCAACAAAAAAATCGCTGGTCTTGGTGCTCATTATTAGCCTCCGGTTTTCAGGTTCAGGCTAATAAGGATAGATGACAAAAGTGCCTTGCGGGCTAAATGGGTTCTCCCTGCAGCGCGGGAAAGCGTGCAAGCACCCCCTTAAAAAGGCTCTCCATCTGCTCCTCAACCGGTAAATCAGCCAGTTCTCCTGCCGCTACCGCGGCGAAAATCTGATGTTTGAGAAAGTAACGCCAGACAATGGGCCGATCGGCCAGAAACGAAGTCAGCAGGCGGTAGCGCTGCTGCGTCCACAGGGCCTCAAACGCTTGTCTCGCCGGTCCGATATCAAAATGTTCTCCGGCGGTTTCAGGCATGGCTGCGCGCAGTCTGACCGTATCAGAAAGGTCTGTCTCTCCCTCAACGATCGCCACGCCGTAGTCGTTACGGGCCGCAGCCAGCGAGACAAACCCACACTTCACATCGTTAAGCACTGCCGCTGGCCGACGGTTTTTGGCCAGGCCATATCCTCCCGCGCCCGGCCCTTTTACCGTGACCACATCCCCTGGCCCGCAGTGGATCACATCCGTATTGCCGTGCTCCGTTATTTTTCCATCGGCACTTTGCGTGCGGAACCAGGAGAGCGAGCCCGATTTTCCTCCCAGCGTGCCGGCAGAGGCAAAAACAGATCGGTTGCGGTTACGGGCGGTAATGGTGGTGTTGGGCGCAAACACTCTGAACACCATTTCGGTAGCCAGGCCGCCCCGATATTCGCCAGCACCGGCACTGTCGCAGGCAAGGCCATAACGCAGGAACTGCACGGGCACCTCTGCTTCATTGATCTCGATCGGGGTATTTTTCAGGAAGGCAGAGAGGCCGCCGGACCCCTCAGGCCCGTCATGTTTTGGCGTGCCGCCTGAGCCGCCACCGACCGGGCCAAGCGAGGCGACCACCGTGCGGTTGTGTCGGTCAACGGTACGAATATTCATGATGGCGTTACCGCCCGGAGAGTTGGCGGGAAGCCTGTCGGGCATCGCCAGAGAGAAGGCGCCCAGCGTGGCGATCTGCGACATTGCGCAGGTCAGTGAACGCATGCCTACCGCAGCCGGGGCTTCACAGTTCATGATCGTGCCGGGCGGTAAAATTGCCCGCGTCGGGCGCAACGTTCCGGCATTGAGCAGCAGCTTACGATCCAGCGTGGAGAGCACATAGGTCACGCCAACCAGCGCCAGCGGATGCCGCTCGCGCCCGCCGGTAGGCATATTGAGCGAGGACATCAGTTGGGGATCGCTGCCGGTATAATCCAGCTCAAGCTGTTCACCTTTCACCCGCAGCGTTACGGCGATCCGGCAGGGATAGCCTCCCTCACTGTCTTCATCCGCGTAGTCGGCGTAAAAATAGTCTCCATCTGGGATGGTGGCGATGACTGCCCTGGCCTGCTTTTCGGCATAATCCAGCATCCCTTCAATGCCGCTGAGGAAATCCTCCACGCCAAAGCGCGCGATAATCTCCTGAACCTTGCGTTCGCCGATATTCACCGAGGCGATCTGCGCATTAAAGTCGCCCCAGTTCTGCTCCGCCGCCCGCACGTTCAGCCGCATGATCTTCGCCACCTCCTCATTCAGCTTGCCGCCGGTGATAATTTTCAGCGGTGGAATGCGCACCCCCTCCTGCACGATATCGGTTAACGAGCGGGAAAGAGAGGCTGGCACCGCGCCGCCGACGTCGGTGTTGTGAATATGTCCCACCACAAAGCAGACGATTTCCCCGTCGTGAAAGACCGGTTTCCAGATATGAATATCCGGTGAATGCGTGGCCACGTTACCGGCGTAAGAGTCATTGGTTATGCAGATATCCCCCTGCTGATAGCTGTCGATCAGCGTCAGCACCGGGCCGTAATCAATTCCGCTGTACCAGGGCGCGCCGAAACTGCGCGGCGAGGCGAACGCCATCCCGCTGCGGCTGACGATCTGACAGGAGAAATCTTCGGTCTCTTTCACGAAGGTGGAGTGCGCGGTGCGCATCAGGGTAAAAGCCATCGCATCGGCAGCGGCGGCGCAGTAGTTGGCAAGGATTTGCAGATTACGTCCATCAATAGCCATTTTTCGCCTCCCGCGGCGTGATAAGAAGGTTGCCGAAGCGGTCTACCTCTACCGTCATATCTGGCGGCACACAGGTGGTGCAGTCATCCTGCAGTACGATGGCCGGCCCGGAGAAGTGATGTCCTGCCGCCAGCGTGGCGCGGGAGATGACATCCACCTGCCACCAGCGTCCATCCAGCCAGGCTTCCACCTGTTGCAGTACCCTGACCGGGCCGGTCGCTGCCGCCAGCGTCACCAGGGCTGGTTTCGGCGTCGGGGAGGTAATGACCAGGCGTAACGCAATGAGCTGGACGCCCGCCGCAGGATCGTGATGCCCGAACATCCGCTGATGATGAGCATGAAAAGCGGCGCTCAGGGCGGCGGTATCGCCCTCCATCAGCCAGTCCGGCTCCAGCGGCACGTCAATCTCAAACGACTGCCCCCGGTAGCGCATCTCCGCCGAGAAGCTCAGGGTGCGCGGCAGGCCAACACCATACTCCTCTTCCAGCCAGGCCTCTGCCTCTGCGCGCAGCAGCGCAGCTTTCTCTGCCAGTTCAGCAGCTACAGCAGGTTTGAGATCGCAGTACAGCGTGCGGATAAAATCGTTTTTCAGATCTGCCACCAGCCCGCCCAGCGCCGAGAGCACGCCCGGCGTTGGCGGCACGACGACGCCCTTCATATTCAGCTCCCGCGCCAGGAAGCAGCCCATCATCGGGCCGGCACCGCCGAACGCCAGGAACCAGAACTCCCGCGGATCCAGGCCAAAGCGTGAGAGCAGCCCGCTGGTGTCGCTGTACATGCTGGAGATGGCGAGCGCGATGATATTTTCTGCCGCTTCTTCCAGCGTAATACCCAGCGGTTCGGCCAGCACGCCGATCGCCGCTCGGGCGGCGGCCACATCTACCTGCACGGCGTGATAGCCCAGATCGCCATGCCCGATCAGACCGCAGGCGGCAAAGGCATCGGTGGCGGTTGCCTGCGTTCCGCCACGCCGGAAGCAGACCGGTCCCGGCAGCGATCCCGCGCTGTCCGGGCCAACCTGCAATACGCCGAGCGCATCGATCCAGGCCAGCGAGCCGCCGCCCTGCCCCACTGACGTCACAGAGACGGAGGGGATATAGATAGGAAATTCACCGATAATTTCGCCGGTGCCATACTCTGGCCTGCCGTTGACAATCACCGCCACGTCCGCGCTGGTGCCGCCAATATCCAGGCTCAGCAATTTATCGAAGCCGCAGGTTTCTGCCAGATAACTGGCGCCTGTCACTCCGGAAGCCGTCCCCGAAAGCACCATCTGCACGCACTCTGCTTTTGCCTGCGCCACGCTCATCACGCCGCCGTTAGATTTGGTAATTCGCGGCGGCACCGTGACTCCCCGCTCCCTGAGGGCCAGTTCAAATGCCTGCAGATAGCGGATCACCAGCGGCTGAACGTATGCGTTAATGGTGGCGGTGATGGTTCGCTCATACTCACGGATAATGGGCCAGATCTCTGCGGAGCAGGAGACCAGCAGGTCGGGCGCGACCTCAGAGACGATCTCCCGCACAGCCCGTTCATTGCTGCCATTGCGGTAACTGTGGAGAAAGGCGATAACAATACCGACGCAACCCGCTGACCGGGCGCTTTCTACTGCGGCCAGCACGCTTTCACGCTGCGGCGGCTGCAGAACAATCCCGTCACGATCGGTTCTTTCCGCTACCGGAAAAACGCGATCGCGCGGGATCAACGGCACCGGTCTGCGAGAGAAAAGATCGTGAATATGGGGGATCTTCAGCCTGGCCAGCTCCAGCACATCGCTGAACCCTTCAGTGGTAAACAGCGCCAGCCTGACCCCTTTGCGTTGGATCACCGCATTAACGCCTACCGTGGTGCCATGGGTGAAATAGCTTATCTCCTGTGGATTAATGCCATCCCGCTGCTGAAACGCCGCGAGTCCGGTCGAGATTTCGCTGCCCGGACTGTCAGGCCGGGAGAGCACTTTCAGCGTTCTGATGGTGTTATCCCGCTCGTCCAGCACCGCAAAGTCGGTGAAGGAACCCCCAATATCCACCCCTACCCGATAACTCATGGCGCCACCTCGTTTGACGGGGGGCAAAATTCCATAAGCCGGCCCGGCTCGGCAACCGCCTGCCAGCCAGCGCGCTGATAAATCGCATGGGCATCATCGGTGGCCAGCATCCAGCGCTTTACGCCGGACAGCTCAGGATGCTGCGTGACGCAGCGGGCAAACCACTGCCCCAGCCCTTTACCCCGATGCTCCCGGGCAATAATCACATCACTGAGATAGGCGAAACGGCCATAATCGGTGATCAGCCGCCCAAAGCCTATCTGCTGCTGCTGCGTATAGAGCCCAAAGGTCAGCGAACAGGCAAGCGTGCGCAAAGTCGTCTCCTTCGACTGATCTTTAGCCCAGTAACAGTGGTGGGAAAGCTGGTGGTGTACCCACTCCACGTCGAGTAAACCGGGATCGGTACTCAACAGGTAGTCGTCGCGCTGCCAGCTGGCAGGAGGGGGAACAAACGGCGGGATCATGGTAGCTCCTGATTCGGTTTATCACGGAATAACATGAGTTTAAGGCGAAGCGGGATCGCGTTAAGGGTAAAGTCGGGGGAATGACAGCGTATTTATGGGGAAATTAACGGGGAAATGACATTTTCTGCCGGAGAGGGTAGCAGGGAGGCAGAGGTAAAATCGCTTCACCTCTCGCCGGAATTAGTATTCGACCTGAGTATGACGGGCAATCAGCGAACGCAGCGGAACGCTGCTTTTGACGATTGGCGACTTGATCACGATGTAGCTGAAATATTTATCGATACCCACTTTGGCATCCAGTAAACCTTCAATCACTTCCTGATAGTGTTCAATACTGCGGGTAATAAAGCGCAGCAGATAGTCATAGCCGCCGGTGATCAGGTGGCACTCCATCAGCTCATCCACCTCGCGCAGGGTTCCTTCAAACCGCATAAAATCCTCGCGCCGGTGCCCGGCCAGCGTGACTTCAGTGAACACGGTGACCGAATCGGAGATTTTTGTCAGATTAATATGCGCTTCATAACCGGTAATAAACCCGGCAGTTTCCAGACGCTTGACGCGCTGCAGGCAGGGGCTGGGAGAGAGGCCAACGGCATCGGCCAGGTTTACATTGCTGATGCGGCCATCTTTTTGCAACTGCACCAGGATGTTGATATCGATACGATCCAGTTTCATTAAACCATTCATATTGCCCCCTCACATTCTGCTACCCGATGAGGATGGTATAGCACGCTTCCCGCCCGCGGCGCCAGCGTTTTACCGTGCCATACCTTCCGGCCATATTGTCAATAACCGTAATAATATCAATGAGGAAGCACTATTCAGCCTGACCGACCCGTGGCACGGGCCAGGGCGATGTCGAAGATATGCAGCGCCTCTTCCAGCTGTGAATCACTGGTCACCAGCGGCGCCAGGAAACGGACGGTATTGCGTTGTACGCCGCACTTGATCAACAGCAGCCCTTCCTGACAGGCGCAGTCGAGAATTTTTTGCGTCAGCGCCGCGTCAGGCTGGCGGGTTTCGAAATCGATAATCTCTACGGCCTGCATCAGGCCAATGCCACGAACATCGCCGATACAGGCATATTTATCACTTAACTGTTGCAAACGCGCATTAAGCTGCTGCCCCAGGTGATTGGCCCGCTCCAGCAGGTCGCCATGCTCCAGCAGGTCCAGCACCGCCAGGGCAGCCGCGCAGGCCAGCGCGTTGCCGCCGTAGGTTCCCCCCAGCCCGCCTGGGGTGGGTGATTCCATAATCTCTGCTTTCCCCACCACGCCGGAAATCGGCAGGCCGCCACCCAAGCTTTTCGCTACGGTCACCAAATCCGGCACAATGCCGGTATGCTGGAAGCCAAACATCTTGCCGGTACGGCCAAAACCGGTCTGCACCTCATCACAAATCAGCAAAATACCGTGGCGGGAAGTGATGTCACGCAGCGCCTGCATAAACGCCGAAGAAGCTGGCAGGAAACCGCCATCGCCCTGCACCGGCTCAATGATAATCGCCGCGACGCGCTCCGGCAGAATTTGTACCGCAAACAGGGTATCCAGCGCTTTCAGGCAGTCCGCTTCAGAAATGTCATGAAAAGCATTCGGGAAAGGGACGCGATAGATATCGCCAGGGAAAGGGCCGAAGTTTTGCTTGTAAGGCTGGCTCATGCCGGTCAGCGTGCAGCCCAGTAAGGTCCGGCCATGGAAAGCGCCATCAAAGGCGATGATGCCTGGCCGGTTGCTCCAGGAACGGGCAATTTTGACCGCATTTTCGACCGCTTCTGCGCCGCTGGTAAAAAAGACGCTTTTAAAATTCTCACCGGCACCCACCAGCTTGTTCAGCCTCTTCGCCAGCTCAATATAAGCGGGATAGGCAGCGACCTGAAAACAGGCGTGAGAAACCTGCTGAAGCTGTTCGGTGACGGCGGCAACCACCGCCGGATGGCTGTGGCCCACGTTAAGCACGCCAATGCCCGCCACAAAATCGAGATAGCGGTTGCCCTCTACATCCCAGACTTCCGAGCCTTTTCCTCTGGCAATCACAATCGGGTGGGCGGTAACAATTCCGCGTGGAATATGCTGCTCACGGGCATCAAGAAATAACGCGTTGTCAGAAAATGTCTGCTGCTCTGCCAGTAAATTGTGCATCTTTGTTCCTCATCGATAGAACGATAACAGGGGTCAAGTATCGCAATAAGCCTTTTTGTCCCGCTGCCGTAATAGTGGCGGCAGCAGCATTAACTGTTGAAAAGCGCGGCAATCCATCGGGTAAATTTCTGCCGTTTACGGGAACGGTTTCTCAGTACCCTTTTTCCCTGTCGACCAGGCCAGTGAGTTTTTCTCCCCGCTCATAGCGGCGGATATTCTCCAGCAGGGCACCAACCGCGCTTTCGGGCTGCGTCTGGCTGGCAATATGCGGCGTCAGCCAGATGCCGGGATGGGACCAGAAGGGATGCCCGGCGGGCAGCGGCTCCGGTGAGGTGACGTCAAGCACTGCGGCGCTGAGCTGACCACTCTCAAGTGCATCCAGCAGATGCGCCTGGTTAAGATGTTTTCCGCGCCCCACCTGTACCAGCGCGGCGCCCTCAGGCAGCTGGTTGAAGAGGGAAGCATTCAGGATACCTTCGGTTGCGGCCGTCAGCGGCAGCAGACAGATCAGAATATCAGTTCGCGCCAGGAAAGCGCCCAGCCGGGCCTCACCCGCAAAACTGGCGACGCCTGCAATCTCTTTATGCGTGCGGCTCCAGCCTGCGCAATCAAATCCCAGCTGCACTAAAGTTTTCAGCGCGGCTTCGCCAAGCTCTCCAACGCCCATTACGCCCACCCGGCAGCGGGAAGCGGGCTGGCTGGCGTGCTCATGCCAGATCTGCTGTCGCTGCTGATGCAGGTAACGCGGCATCTGCCGGTGTAGCCCCAGAACGGCGAAGGTGACGTACTCCACCATGCCGCTGGTCAGCCCCGGCTCAATCATCCGTACCACCGGCAGGTCAGGTGGCAGAGCCGCATAATCAAACTGATCGGCTCCTGCGCCTACCGAGAACAGGACTTTGAGGTTGGGAAACTGCTGCCGGAGATTTTCCGGCGGCTGCCAGGCGACCAGGTAGTCCACCTCTTCCGGGTTGCCAGTGTCCGGCCACTGACGAAAGTTCGCCTCCGGGGCCAGCGTTGCCAGCAGCTTTGCCCAGACGGCGCCGCGTTCCGGCGAAGATTTATAGACGATATTCATCAGCCCATCGCCTGAGTCATCAGCCCGTAGGCCAGCATACCGTTGGGCTGCCAGGGGACGCCTTTAATCATGGTGATGGGGCCGTCCACTTCGGTCAGGCCCAGCGTATTCAGCCAGTCGCCCAGCCCATATTCGCTGTCGGTATCGATGCGCACAAACTCGCCTTTAAGCCCGGGCAGCAGTGATGAGACCAGCACTTTTGCGTCGGCTAAATTGCGGCAGATAATGGGGCCGATGGCAAACCCGTGACCAAAGCGCCGCAAACAGGCGAACCCCACCATATTGCCCTGCTCTTCCAGCACTAAAATGCGCTCTGCGCTTTCTGACAAACTGGCTATCAGTTCAGGACGATGCTGGCCGTGAGCCTGCCGATCCAGCGCAACCAGCCGCTCAAAATCATGCTGCGTTGCGGATCGCAACTGCTGCCCCTGCTCCGGCAGCAAGGGGGAGATCTCCCCCAGTTCGCGGCACTGATGCTGTTCAATATGGCCCACGGCCACAAAGCCGAGCTTTTCGTAAAGCGGCTTGCCCATTTCAGTAGCATGCAGGCGGACCGTGCTGCCCTCCAGCTTGTCCAGCATCGTCTGCATCAGCTGTTTGCCAATGCCTCTCCCCTGCGCCTCATCAGCCACAATGACCAGCCCGAGCGAAGCGTAATGCCCGCCCCAGCGCCAGAAGATTGCGGTACCAAGGACTTTGCCCTCCTGCTCAGCAATCACCCCTTCCCCCAGCCGCCATGCCTGCTGCCAGTCCGCGAGGCGGTGCGGCCACTTAAGGTTTTGCGTCAGAGCAAACGCCTGCTCAAGATGCGATTCCTGCATCGGTTTTATCTCGATAGTCATCTCTTTCTCCTTTACATCATGCCCGGCGCGTCAAGGCCGGAGCCATCCACCAGCCGTGAATAGCGGTAAGGCGTCGGGTCCACAATCGGGGTGGTTTCCGTTGCTAAATCGGCGGCCAGCCTGCCAGCGCCGGGGCCGATGCCAAATCCATGCCCGCTGTAGCCCGCCGAGACAATCAAGCCCGGCAGCCGCGGGATGGTGGAGATAACCGGTACGGCATCCGGCGTGCTGTCAATCATTCCGCCCCAGGCCTGCTCAACGCGTAACGCAGATAACGCCGGGTACTCCTTACGCATCGCTGCCAGGCCCTCCTGTACCATCGCCATGTCTGCCGTCGGATCGAGGATGCGCACTTTTTCAAACGGCGAGGCGTGGTCAAACTGCCAACGCGCCAGCGACTCCGGGCCGCTGAAAAAGGCCGCCAGCGCCAGCTCGATTTTCAGATTCTTGCGGCGGGCTTTGAAAGTGGGATAGAACTGCCGCGCATACCGTAATCCCTGCGCACCGGGCGTTAATCTGCCCCGGCCTGAAACGGAGACGGTATAGCTGCCATCCAGCTGCGGGCGGCAGGCGAAATTCGGGGTATAGAGCGGAACAGCGATCGCCTGCTCCACCGGTGCCGTGCGAAATGCGGTACCGATTACATTGCCCAGCGGCAGATCGACGCCGTGGCGGCGGCAGAACATGGAGGTCCAGGCGCCGCCGGCACAAATAACCCGGGTAGTCTTAATCACGCCGCGTTCGGTAATCACGCCGCTGACTTTGCCCGCAGAGATATCAAGCCCCCGGACGGCACACTGCTGGAACAGGGAAGCGCCCAAACGCTGGGCGGCAATAGCCAGCCCCGGCGAGGCCAGCGAAGGCTCGGCGTGCCCATCCGTTGGGGAGGAGACGCCGCCAAGCCAGCGGCTGGTGCTGCCGGGCGTCATCGATTTTGCCTGCTCGCTGGTGAGGATATCGCTGCGGACGCCATACCCTTTTGCCATTTTGCCCCAGTTATCCCAGGCGTTGATATCATCCTGATTCCCGGTGGCGTAAACCAGCCCGGTCCGGCGGAAGCCCAGCTCCTCGCCGGTCTCCTGCCCTAACTCCGCCCAGCGCTGCAGCGCATAGATAATCAGCGGCAGCTCCCGTTCATCACGGTTCTGCTGACGGCACCAGCCCCAGTTGCGGCTGGACTGCTCGCCGCCTACCAGCCCTTTTTCAATCAGCACCACGCTGACGCCCTGTTTAGCAAGCTCGTAGGCTGCCGCCGAACCGGCAATGCCAGCGCCGATAACCACCACATCTGCCGAGTCTGGAAAAAAACGGCTGTCCTGAACATATCGAATTGGTGCGGGCAT
This sequence comes from Erwinia pyri, assembly GCF_030758455.1. Lineage (NCBI taxonomy): Bacteria > Pseudomonadati > Pseudomonadota > Gammaproteobacteria > Enterobacterales > Erwiniaceae > Erwinia > Erwinia pyri. The sequence continues at coordinate 1,745,627 of NZ_CP132353.1, read as the reverse complement.
GCTCTTGTTAACCTCTTATAGCAATTGTGTCAGGTGACGCTTCACCTGAGCCGTCAAAGCGCAATATCGCTGGCGTCGTGTTCATCCAGCCAGCCCTGCCGCAGTTCAGGAACCGCGCGCTTCAGGCGTTCGTAATACAACTCGGTGGAAGGCTTGTCATAATCGGCACGCGCAACCTGGGTAATCATCCGGCCGTTCTGCACCACAATAATTTCGTCGCAAACGGAACGGACGGCGTGGAGATCGTGACTGATAAAGATCACGGAAAGCCCCAGCTCACGGCGCAGATCGGTAATCAAATCGAGCACGGCGGCCGCAACCACGGTATCCAGCGCGGAGGTTACCTCATCGCACAGGATCAGATCCGGCTCCGCCGCCAGCGCACGCGCCAGGTTTACGCGCTGTTTCTGTCCGCCGGAGAGCGCCCACGGACGCCGCCAGAGGACATTTCGTGGCAGCCTGACCAGCTCCAGCAGTTCGGCAAGACGCTTTTCCAGCGCCGCGCCGCGTAAGCCGTGGAACAGTTTAAGCGGACGGCTGAGGATAGTGGCAATAGTGTGCGCAGGATTAAGCGCGGTATCAGCCATCTGGAAGACGTACTGAATGCGGCGCAGCTCATTCTCAGAGCGTTTTTGCATCTCTCCGGCTATGTAGTGCCCGTTAAACAGAATGTGGCCGCTGGAGGGACGATTCATTCCGGCAATGGCGTGCGCCAGGGTGGTTTTGCCGGAGCCGGATTCACCAATAATACCGATGGCCTGACCACGAAAGAGCCGGAAGTTGATCGCCGACAGGATTGGAATTTTAGGCTGCCCCTCTTTATCCACCGGCCCATAGCCCGCCGAGAGATCCCGCACCTCCAGCATGGGCTGCACGGTATCTTCAGGCTGAAGCCAGGGAGTAGGACGTGATTTTTGTTTTGCCGCATCCAGCAGCAGATGGCTGTACTCCGCCTGCGGCGCACGCAGCAGCTGCTCTGTGGTGCCATATTCTGCAATCGCGCCTTTCAGCAGAACCAGAATGCGGTCGGCCATTTGCGCCACCACGGCCAGATCATGGCTGACATAGATCGCCGTCATGCCGCGCTGGCGCACGACCCGACGAAAAGCCTTCAGCACCTCGACCTGAGTAGTGACATCCAGCGCGGTAGTAGGCTCATCCAGAATAACCACTTCCGGATCGCTGATTAACGCCATCGCGGTCATCAGCCGCTGCAGCTGCCCGCCGGAAACCTGATGAGGATAGCGTTGGCCGATGGTTTCCGGGTTCGGCAGCGCCAGCTCCCGGAACAGCGCCACGGCTTTTTTCTCCGCTTCGCTGCGGCTCATCAGTCCGTGGATCACCACCGGTTCAACCACCTGATCCATTATCTTCATCGCCGGGTTAAACGATGCGGCGGCGCTCTGCGCAATGTATGCCACTTTGTTCCCGCGCAAGGCGCACTGCTGGCGGGGCGTCAGCGAGGTGACCTCCGTTCCGGCGATATGAATAGTACCATCCGCTATCTTGCAGCCATGTCTGGCGTAGCCCATCAGGGCCAGCGCGATGGTGGTTTTGCCCGATCCCGACTCCCCAATCAGCGCCAGCACCTCTCCTTTTTGCACGGTGAAGCGAATATCGGAGACCAGCGGGATTTCACGCCCATCCTCGGCATGGGCGATAACGCGTAAATTTTCGACGACAACTACCGGCGTGGCGCTGTGTGGCGTTACGTTCATGCAACCCCCTTCGCCTGAACCAGAGGACGCATCCCCTGCAGGCTGTCAATAAACAGGTTGGCGCCGATGGTCAGGCTGGCGATGGCAATGGCGGGCATTAACACCGCTGGCGAACCGTCGAACAGCCCCTGCAGGTTTTCCCGCACTAACGTCCCCCAGTCCGCATATGGCGGCTGGACACCTAACCCCAGGAAGCTCAGGCCGCTGAGGAGCAGCACAATGTAGACAAACCGCAGGCCGAAGTCGGTCAGCATCGGGTGAACCATATTGGGCAAAATATCGTGAATGGCGATATAGAACCGGCTTTCACCCCGCAGGCGCGAGGCGCGCACATAGTCCATCGACCGCAGGTTAGACGCCATTGCATAGGCAATACGGTAGGCGCCGGGCCAGTAGGTGAAGACCGCCGTGACGATCAGCATCGGTAAGGAGGAGCCAAATACCGCCACAATCATCAGCGCCAGGATTTTACCCGGCAGAACCAGCAGCGCGTCATTGATACGCCCCAGCACCTCTTCCAGCCAGCGTCCCGCTACCGCCGCCAGCAACGCCAGCAGCGTGCCGGTCAGGCTGGCAAGCACCGCAGCGCCCAGCGCCAGCCCTATCGAATAGCGGGCGCCATACAAAATACGGCTGAGCATGTCGCGCCCCAGATAATCGGTGCCGAACCAGAACGCTTTACTCATTCCGCCCAGCATAGGGCCAACGCCAATCTCTTCAAGCTGGTACGGGGCCAGCGAGGTGCCAAACACCGCGAGAAATACCCAGGTCAGAGTGATCAGCAGTCCGGCACGGCCGCTGACAGTCAGTGAGAGAAAGAAGCGCCAGGGAAGCGTTAAGAGATTCATCAGCCCCTCCATTTTGGATTAAATGCGATGGTCAGAATGTCGGCCAGCAGCAGCAGGACCAGATAACACAGGGCGAACAGCATGACGCAGAGCTGAACCACCGGCAGGTCACGGTTGCTTACCGCATCCACCAGCTGGCTCGCCAGCCCCGGATAACTGAAGATACTTTCAATAATGATCACCCCGCCAAACAGATAGGAGAGGCTCAGCGAGATGGCATTAGCGATTGGCCCGACGGCGTTAGGCAGCGCGTGGCGCAGCATGGCGCGCAACGGCGAGACACCTTTCAGCAGCGTCATCTCCAGATAAGGACTCTCCATCTGGTTGATCAGAGCCGAACGGGTCATGCGCGCCATCTGCGCTACCAGCACACAGCATAACGTCAGCACCGGCAGCGCGTAGGCTTTCAGATAGCTGACGAAGTCCGGCGCTGGCGTGCCCAGCGACATCGCCGGCACCCAGTGCAGCTTCACCGCAAAGAGGATAACCGCGATCGTCGCAACCAGAAATTCCGGCACGGCGACCACCGCCATCGTGCCGACCATCAGAGCGCGATCGAACAGCGATCCGCGCTTCATGGCGGCAGTCAGGCCAATGAGTAACGCTAACGGCACCGACACCAGCGTGGTGATCCCGGCCAGTTCAAAGGTGGCGGGGATACGTTGCGCCACCAGCTGTGAGACAGGCAGATGGCTGGCAAACGAGGTACCGAAGTCGCCCTGCAGCATGCCGCCCAGCCAGTTCAGATAGCGCATCAGCAGCGGCTGATCCAGCCCCAGTTGCTGACGCAGCGCCGCCACGGTTTCCGGAGTGGCATTCTGACCCAGCACCATTTGGGCCGCATCGCCCGGCAGCAGGCTGGTGATAAAGAACACCACGGCCGAGACGATCAGCAGCGTCAGCAAGCCGGCACCACAGCGCCGGGCAATCAGGAAGAGCATGTAGCGGTTCATTGGCATTCTCCTTATCAGGAAGCGAGCCAGGCAAACTCGTGGAAGCGGTAGCCCATCATCATGCCTGATGGCCAGGCCTCAACCCCTTTGACCTTATTGCTGTGCCCGTCGAGGGTACTGATAAAGGTCGGGATAATCGTGCCGCAGTGATCGTAAATCAGCTTCTGCATATCGCCGTACATCTGCTTGCGCTTTGTCTGGTCGCTCTCCCCGCGTGCCGCTATCACCAGCTGATCGAACTGGGGATTTTTCCAGCCCGATTCGTTGTTTGGCGCTTCTGAGAGATAGAATTGTGACAGCAACAGGTCGATGGTGGGACGGGGGTTTATCGAGCCATAGCCCAGCGGATCTTTGGTCCAGTGGGTGGACCAGTAGCCATCGTAAGGCACGCGCCGTACGGTGAAGTTCATGCCCGCAGAGCGACCCAGTTGCTGGAGCAGCTGCCCGCCCTCAACGGAGCCTTCAATATTTTGGGTGGTGATAATCTCAGCCGTTGCCCCAGCCATTCCCGCCTTTTTAAAGTGATATTTCGCTTTTTCAATATCCAGCGGACGCTGGGGAAGATCCTTGTTGTACATCGGATGCCACGGCGGCACCGGCGTATCATTGGCCACCTGACCAAATCCCTGCATTACAGTTTTTACCATCATTTCACGCGGTTGCAGGTACTTCATGCCGAGGACAAAATCTTCATTGCTGCCCGGCTTGACGTCGGTACGCACAATGAGATTGGTATACATGCCGGACTTACTCTCCATCACGCCAAACTGGCCGGACTGACGCAGACGTTTCACGTCGTTGGCCGTGAGCGTGGCCACGATATGCAGATCGCCAGACATCAGCGCATTGACGCGGGCGGCCTGATCGGTGACCCCCATCAACTCCACTTCATCCAGATGCGGCAGGCCGGGCTTCCAGTAGTTCGGGTTTTTTACGCCAACGGTACTGACGCCAGGGGAGAAGGTCTTGAGTTTGAACGGGCCGGTTCCCACAGCTTTACTGAAGTCTGTGGTGCCCTCCTGCAGGATCAGGAAAGGTGAGGTAGCCAGCACCACGGGTATATCGAAATTAGGCTGGGTCAGCACCAGTTTGATCTCCGTCGGGCTGACCGCAGTGAGGCTGTCGAACTGCTTCGCCTGGGTGATAGCCGTGGAAGCTACCGCCGGATCTTTGTGCCGGTTCAGCGAGAAAATGACGTCCTGAGCGGTCAGCGCCTTACCATCATGGAACGTCACGCCCGGGCGCAGCTTAATCTGCCAGGTGATGCCATCCGTGCTTTCAATCGACTCTGCCAGGGCCGGTTTCGCCGCCAGCGATTTATCCAGCTCGGTCAGGCCGCTGTAGAACATAAACAGACGGCAGTAATCCCCGCTGTTGCTGCCTTTCGCCGGATCCAGCGTATCGGTGGCGGAAGCGTTAGCCACGGCGGCACGCATTTTACCGCCCTGGAGGGGCGTTTCAGCAGCAAAGCTCATTTCCGGGAAGCCGATCAGACCGGTGCTCATGACGGCCCCGGCTGAGAGCAGTTTCATCATCCCGCGCCGGGAGATGGAGACGTCGGTGATGGCCTGCGTTAAAGATGGGGTAACGCGGCTAAATTCTTTACGAAATTTACTCATCTGCACACCCTCAATGACGAACGTTAGATACTCAGGAGAGCCGGTCCTTAGCCTTGTAATACAAGCCCGCAACGGGCAAAAACCAGGGTTTACCAAAATAGCCGGGAACGGCGGGCCAGCTTTCGCGCTGCCAGGGGTTTTCACGGCTTTTTTCTGCTACCAGGTCAGCCATGACCCGCCCCATCCACACCGACATCTGGGTGCCGTGTCCGCTGTAGCCCAGCGAGTAGAACACCCCTTCGTGCTCACCTGCATGAGGCAGCCGATCGGCGGTCATATCCACCAGCCCGCCCCAGCAGTAGTCAATTTTTGTTTGTGACAGCGACGGAAAAATTTTGGCCATGCCTGCCTGTAAAATTTTGCCGCTGCGCGCATCTGAAGTCGGGCTGCTGACCGCAAACCTGGCGCGGCCGCCAAACACTAACCGGCTGTCCGCCGTGGTACGGAAATAGTTACCAATGTTCAGCGAGGTGACGCAGGTACGGTTCTGCGGCATCAGACTTCGCAGTTGCTCCGCCTCAAGCGGTTCGGTGACAACAATAAAGCTGCCGACGGGGATAATGCGGCGCTGGAACCACTCAAACGGCCCGACGTTGGAGCAACCGGTCGCCATCAGCACTTTGTCAGCAACAATATCGCCTCTGGCGGTGCCGACACGGTGGCGATAACCGTTCAGGCGCGTCAGGCTGGTTACCGGCGTCTGTTCAAAAATCTCCGCCCCGCTCTTTGCCGCCGCTTCCGCAAGCCCGATGCCAAACTTGCCCATATGCATCTGCCCGCCGCGTTTCTGGATCAGGCCGCCATGGAAGGCATCCGAATCGATTTCGCTGCGGATCTCGTCGGCGCCAACCAGTTCAACCTCGCTGTCCACCGTGCTGCGCAGCGCCTCATAGGTTGCCCTGAGGGACGGGAAATGGGACGCCTTGCTCGCCAGCTTGATTTTCCCCGTACGCAGAAAGTCACAGGCGATCTGCTCGTTTTCCACCAGGCTCTGTACATAATCAACCGCATCAGCAAAAGCGCGGTAGTAGCGACTGGCCTGCTCCACGCCCTGGCTGGCAATCAGCGAGGCGAAGTTTTGCGACACGCCGGTATTACAGTGCCCGCCATTACGGGCGGAGGCCTGACTCATCACTTCTGCGGCTTCCAGCACCACCACCTTCAGCCCGCTTCGTGCCAGGCTCAGCGCGGCGGAAATACCGGTAAAGCCCGCGCCAATCACCACCACATCTGCCGTAGAAGGCAGATCGCCCCGTGCTGCCCCGCTAAATGCCGGAGCCGTTGCCTGCCAGAAAGATTCGAGTTTCATCGCCCTGCTCCAGTGCGTGATTACAGACCTACAACGCCGGCAAGGCCGCCAATGTGCTGAATTTCGCTATAGCCATAGAAGGGGTTGCCCGGACCGTGGCCGCGGTTAACGAAGACTTTGTGGGTAATACCGAGATCGTGAGCGGTCATCAGGTCATAGCGCAGACTGCTGGAGACGTGGAGGATTTCGTCAGGGGCGCAGTTCAGCTTGCTTAACATATACTCGAAGCCTTTCATCTGCGGCTTATAAGCCCCCACCTCTTCCGCCGTAATGGTCATATGGATGGGCGCGCCGAGGCGGGGAACGTGGTGTTTAATCAGTTCGTCAGTGGAGTTGGTCAGCAGTACCAGCGGAAACTCTTTCGCCACTTTCGCCAGCCCTTCCGGCACGTCAGGATGCGGACCCCAGGTCGCGCAGGCTGCCATGATCGCCGCACAATCCTCATCGGAACACTCAACGCCCCACTTGTTGCAGGTGCGGTAAAGCGCGTTACCAACGACCTGCGGATAGAGCCTGAATGCGCCCAACACTTCATCCATACGGTAAGCAGAGAAATCGTCAGTAAACGCCTGCATCTTTTCCGGGCTGACGCGGTCAGCAAAGACGCTGGCCGCCGCGCCAGACATGTCGAAATTAATTAAAGTGCCGTAACAGTCGAAGGTAATGTATTTCGGTTTAAACACAGCCATGACGCATCCTCTTTTAACCAGGAGTAAGTGGAGTTTAAAAGTCGATCAGTACGCTCTTGTATCGCTGGCAGGCCTCAAACGCCTGACGGCCTAAATCTTTGCCGATGCCGGAACCCAGGAAGCCGCCGGTAGGAATAATGAAATCACCCGAGCGCCCGTAGCGGTTAATCCATACCGTTCCCGCGGCGATGCCGCGCATAGCGCGCAGCGCCCGATCGATATTTTTGGTGTGAACGCCCGCGCAGAGGCCGTAGGTGGAATGGGAAGCCAGCGCCAGCCCCTCCTCTTCCTGATCGAAAATCTGGATGGTCAGCACCGGACCGAAGATCTCCTCCTGCACGGCCGGGCTGTCAGCAGGCACGTTGGTCAGCAGCGTCGGCTGCCAGAAATATCCTTCGCCCGTGCCCTCAAACCGTTTTCCTCCGGCGAGGATTTCCGCGCCCTGCTGCCAGGCCGCATCAACAATCTGCTGCACTTTGCTTGCCTGGCGACGGTCAATCATCGGAGCGTAACGGCTCTTTTCATCCCAGGTTACGCCGGGACGGAAGTTGCCGCACAGATCGATCAGTTCGGCAATCAACGCATCGGCAATCCCGCGCTGTACAATCAGACGGGTGCCTGCCACACACGCCTGGCCGCCGTTGGCGGTGAAACCGCACAGGATACGTCCGGCAACTTCAGCGACCTCGCCAGCATCGTCAAAGACCAGCTGCGGGCTTTTGCCGCCCAGCTCCAGAGTGACCGGCTTCATGCCGTTAAAGGCAGCATCACTCATGATGCGTGCACCGGTTAACGTTGAGCCGGTAAAAGAGACTTTGCGGATCAGCGGGTGAGCGACCAGCGCGCTTCCGGTCACGGCACCGCCGCCCTGTACGATGTTGAGCACGCCTTTGGGCAGTCCAGCCTCTGTTGCGAGTTCCGCAAGGCGCACCGTGGAATAAGGGGTCAGTTCAGAGGGCTTCAGCACCACAGCATTTCCTGCTGCCAGCGCCGGGCCACATTTCCACGAGGCCATAGAGAGAGGAAAGTTCCACGGCGTAATCGCCCCAATCACGCCATAGGGTTCCGGCACCAGCATCCCCAGGCTGGCCTCACGGGTGGGCAGCACATCCCCGCTATATTTGTCCGCGCATTCGGCATAAAAGCGAATTGCTTCTGCGGTGAAAGGGAGTTCGTGATTGACCACGTCATATACCGGACGGGTTGAGCCTAGAGATTCCAGCTGCGCCAGCCGGGTATCGGAGGCTATCAGGTCGGCCCAGCGATTCAGCACTGCCGCTCGCTGACGGGGCGGGCAGCTGGCCCAGCCGCTCTCTTTTACCGCCCTGTCTGCCAGCGTGACCGCTTCATCTACCATCGCCGGGCTGGCCTCGGTCAGCTCTCCGGCGATCAGGCCATCAGAGGGGCGTTTCACCAGCAGTTTACTGCCGGAACCCATCCTGGATCCGCCATTGATATAATGGCCTTCCGGCAGGGAAACTTTATCTGGGTCGAAACTCAACATGGAAAAATCCTTATATTTATCCGGCCTGTAATCAGCCTGCCCGCTGCTTTCATTTAGCCTGCTAAGTAATTAATCACCGCATCGCTCTTTCTGCCCTTATTCACTTAATGCAGAAAGTATGCCAGCCAGCGAAAAAATAATAATGCGTAAAAATGGGCTGAAAAAAATTTTATGCCGTAATCAAAGGGTAAATCTCACGGATCCATTGAAGGTGTAAACTCATGATTTAGTTAACATTATAAACGCACCATCTCAGGGCGGAATGTTATCAGGCTGCACCATGCCGGAGAACGATTTTACCCGGGGAGGCGGAGCTGAAATAAAAAAAGCCCCTCTTCATGAATGAAAAGGAGCCTCTTTACGAAATATTAACGATTATTTTTAATTCAGACTGCCAAAATGAAAGGCTTTTATTTCAAGGTATTCATCAAGGCCGTGATGCGATCCTTCCCGCCCGGTGCCGGACATTTTAATTCCTCCAAACGGCGCGACTTCCAGCGAAATGGCGCCGGTGTTATGCCCCACCATACCAAACTCCAGCGCCTCGCCTACGCGCCACGCCCGGCGCGTATCTTCCGTAAAGAAATAGGCGCCAAGGCCATAAGGGGTGTCGTTAGCCATCTTCACCGCCTGCTCTTCGGTATCAAAAACAAACAGCGGCGCAACCGGCCCGAAAGTCTCTTCATGGGCAATGCGCATGGCAGGAGTAACATCACCCAGTACGGTGGGCGCTACAAACGTGCCCTCTCCCCGGGCAATTCCGCCGGCCAGAATGGTTGCGCCTTTACTCACTGCATCATCAATATGCGCATTCACTTTTTGCACCGCCGCGGCGTTGATCAACGGCCCCAGCGTGCTGCCTTCCGTAAAGCCATCGGCAACGTTGAGTTTTGCCACCTCTTCGAGCAAACGCTCAGCGAAGCGGGGATAAATGCCGCGCTGCACCAGGATGCGGTTAGCGCAGACGCAGGTTTGCCCGGCGTTGCGGAATTTACTCACCATCACGCCGCTGATGGCAATATCCAGATCCGCATCATCAAACACAATCAGCGGAGCGTTGCCGCCCAGCTCCAGACTGAGACGTTTGATGCTCTCTGCGCTTTGCTGCATCAACAGCTGTCCGACCCGGGTCGAGCCGGTAAAGGAGATTTTGCGCACCGCGCGGCTGGCGGTCAGGGCTGCACCAATTCCCTGCGGTAAGCCAGTCAGCATCTGCAGCACGCCAGGCGGAAAACCGGCGCGTTCCGCCAGCACCATCAGCGCCAGGGCTGAGAGCGGCGTGAGTTCAGAAGGTTTGACAATAATCGGACAGCCTGCCGCCAGCGCCGGCGCAACTTTACGGGTGATCATCGCAATCGGAAAATTCCATGGAGTAATAGCCGCAGCCACGCCCACAGGCTGTTTGATCACCAGAATGCGGCGGTCCCCTGTGGGGGCAGGAATGGTTTCACCGTAGATGCGCCGCGCCTCCTCGGCGAACCATTTCACAAAGCTGGCGCCGTAGAGCACCTCGCCCTTCGCTTCGGCCAGCGGTTTGCCCTGTTCGGCGGTCATGATGACGGCTAAATCATCGACATTATCGAGGATTAACTGATGCCATTTTTCCAGCAGCTGCGCACGTTGGGCATTGGGGATCTTTCCCCAGCTGTGACGCACGGCTTCCGCGCAGGCGATGGCACGCTCCGTCTCCGCGCTCTGTAAAGCGGGAATAGTGGCAAGCGTTTCGCCAGTTGAGGGGTTAATAACCGGGAGCGTCTCCCCGTTATCAGCAGACTGCCAGCGACCTTCCAGACAGGCCTGTTGCCGCAGCAGATGTGGATCTTTTAAGCGTTGAGTAAGCATAACTTCCCCTTTGAGTGTTAATTTCACTCTAACGGAAGCGCGGCGGCGAATGCTGCGTTATACGGCAAGGGAGAGAGTGAGCGCGGGGGTTTTAGCGATCGAAACGAAATTTTATGCTGCGGGAGGCGGACCGCCCGCCGCCGCTACAGCTACAGCTACCAGTCGGCAGTCGGCAGTCGGCAGTCGGCACTTAAATCTGAAAGTCCAGCACCGGCTCTTCTGCAGTGACGGAAAGCGCCTGACGCTTGATCTCTTCCAGGGAGAGGTTGGCATTGCAGAGTTCCAGGAACTGCCAGACGTAGTTGCGCTGCAGCTGACCGCGCTTCAGCCCCAGCCAGACGGTGTTGGATTCAAACAGATGTTTCGCTTCCAGCCGGGTCAGCGACGAATGTTCATCTAACTGGCAGGCCTGATCGGCCAGCACCCCTACCCCCAGCCCCAGCTCAACATAGGTTTTCACCACGTCGGAATCCTGTGCGCTTAAAACAATGTCCGGTTTAAGGCTGGCAGCCTGGAAAGCACGGTCAACGCGGGAACGTCCGGTGATCCCCTGCCGATAGGTAATAAGAGGATAGCGGCTGAGGGCAGCAAGCGATACCGGCTGCTGCTGTTCCAGCTCGTGGCCTTTGGGAACCAGCAGCGCATGGTGCCAGTTAAACCAGGGGAAAGCTGCCAGCGCCGGGTTATTCACCACCTGCTCGCTGGCAATGCCCACGTCGGCTTCGCCCGCTGCCAGCATCGCGACAATCTCCTGCGGCGATCCCTGATTCAGCTCCAGGCGCACGTTTGGATAGAGGGCGCGAAACGCTTTGATCACACGTGGAAGGCTGTAACGGGCCTGCGTATGGGTGGTGGCGATGGTCAGCACGCCGCTGGATTCATTGGTAAATACATCCGCCAGTCGGCGTACTTTGCCAGCCTCATCCAGGATACGTTCAGCAATGGTTAACAGCGCCTTACCCGGCTCCGTCATACCCAGCAGACGTTTCCCACGGCGAATAAAAATCTCCACGCCCAGTTCATCTTCCAGATCCCGGATATGGCGGCTGACGCCCGATTGCGAGGTGAAGAGCGTATTCGCCACTTCGGTGAGATTAAAATCGCAGCGTGCCGCTTCTCTGATGATCTTAAGTTGCTGAAAGTTCACGTGGGCACCCCTTTCCGTTATCTGTTGGTTTACCTCATGTTAAGGAGGCGGTTTGATATCAACAAATAATAAAAAAAGGTTTTATATGCTTTTTGGTGCTAAGAAGTGAGGCGCGCAGCCGCGCGCCCGAAGGGAGATTTAGCTCACTAACATCAGTTCGCGATCTTCTACTACCGGCTTATTGAGCAGTGACAGCAGAATATTTTTCACCGCCTGTGCCGAAGGAGAAAGCGGCAGGCGGGCTGAAACGTTCAGCGACAGCGGCAGATTCAGCGTTGGGCTGTTGATGCGCGCCATCCAGGCATTGGTGGAACTGACCAGCGCACGGGCGGCAGATTCCGGCAGCACGGTGACGCCCATTCCGCTGGAGACGGCGGCGGTCAGCGTAGCGATAGATTCGATTTCGCCAATAATGCGGGCGCTCAGACGACGCAGTGAGAACGCTTCATCAACACGTTTGCGTACTGCGCTGTAGTCTCGCGGCAGGAAGAGGTTCATCAGCGCCACGTCGGCCAGATCAATATTCTGGCCGGGACACTCGGTTGCGCCAACCAGATAAAGTTCTTCTTTCATCAGCGGCATGCTGGTAATGCCCGCCGTAGGGGCACGATCGTATAACACCGCCATGTCAAGCTGCCCATTCATCACTTTTTCGTTTAATGAGGCGCCGCTGTTTTCATGCAGATAAACCAGCACATCGGGGAATTGCTCGCGCACGGTTTGCAGTAAAGGCATGGTCAGCGAGGAGGCTGCGGTGCCCGGAGCGAGGCCAATTGAAACCTGACCATTCAAAGATTGTCCGGCATTAATAACTGCCGTTTGCGCCTGTTCACACTGGCGTAAAATGGTGCGGGCATGAGAGTAGAGGATCTTGCCGGCTTCCGTAGGCGTCACGCCTCGCTTGGTGCGGATCAACAACTGCTGGTCCAGTTCATTCTCAAGCGTAGCGACCTGCTGGCTGAGCGCAGGCTGCGCAATATGCAGCACTTCTGCGGCCTGGGTCAGACTGCCGATATCGACGATTTTAACGAAATATTTGAGTCGTCTTAAGTTCATGTTGCCTCCGTCACGGATCCCCGGGTGCCATTTTTACTGGCGATAAGAAATAAGTTTTCACTCTGGTGCAGAGGGATAATTGCAAGGGGCGTGCCAGATTTTTCTTAAAAGCTGACCCGGGCCTCAGCTTATGGCTAACAGGCCGAAAAATAAGAGAATCTGATTACTCCTTTAGAGGTAATGAGAATTTTTCATCTCAGGGAGGTCGGATGAGCGCCTTTCGGTGCACCCTGATGGTGCAAAAGCTGCTGTTCTGCTGTGCATGTAATCGTTTCCACCGCAGCAAAAAGGGCCAGACGGTGAAGTCTGGCCCCGAGTGTTAAGCGAAAAGCGGCTCAGCGCTTGTTGCGGTTGCGATACATATCGATAGATACGGCGGCCACAATAATGATGCCCTTGATAATGTCCTGCACGTAAGCATCCACACCCACAAAGGTAAATCCGCTTTTGATCAGTCCCAGGATCACCGCCCCGATCAGCGTGCCTGTGATACGGCCTACGCCTCCCATCAGACTGCTGCCGCCGATAACGGCTGCGGCTATCGCATCCAGTTCGTAGGACATCCCCATGCTCGATTGTCCGCTACTGACGCGGGCAGCCAACACCACGCCTGCCAACCCGGCAAGCCCCCCGGCGATGGTATAGACGATAATCAGATACTTGTTAACCTTGATCCCGGAGACTTTCGCCGAGGTCATGTTGCCGCCAATGGCGTAAACATATTTACCGTAGCGGGTATGCTTCAGCGCGATGTGGAAGATAACCGCCACCACCAGGAAGATAATAACCGGCATCGCGCCCTGACCAATGGAGGTAAAGCCGTCAGAGAGGAAGCTGATGGGGTTGCCCTGAGTGTAATACTGTGCCAGACCGCGAGCCGACACCATCATGCCCAGCGTGGCGATAAAAGGGGGAATGCCGGTGCGGGTAATCAACACGCCGTTAATCACACCGGCGAGAAGCCCCACGCCGACTCCGGCAAGGATGGGCACCACCGCAGGCATATTAACCAGCGAAGGATAGACTGGCGACAGGCTGTCTGAGGTCTGTGCCAGGCTGGCCGCCACAACCGCCGCTAACGCGATGATCGAGCCGGAGGAGAGGTCAATGCCGGTGGTGATAATGACCTGGGTCACGCCAACCGCAATGATACCGATAATGGCGACCTGCAGAATGATCAGCACCAGACGGTTTGGGTTCATCAGGAAGGATTGATCGCGCACGTACCAGCCAAAGGCCTCAAAAATCAGCGCAATCCCCACCATTACGATAAAAATGCCGGTATCTTTAGGCATTCTGCCTTTCAGGTTACTGAATATGGATGCCGAAGAAGCGGGCTGTGGAGTAGTCATTTTTACGTCACTCATAGGGTTACCTTACGTCCTTACTCGGACGCCAACGACAAGATGGTTTCCTGGTCAGCCTCTTCTTTACTGAGGATGCCGGTGATACGGCCGCCGTGCATAACCATGACCCGGTCGCTCATACCCAGAATTTCAGGCAGTTCAGAAGAGACCATGATGATGGCAACGCCGCGATTCGCCAGTTCGCTTATCAGGCGGTAGATCTCCGCCTTGGCGCCTACATCGATGCCGCGTGTTGGCTCATCGAGGATCAGGACTTTAGGCTGCGCCAGCAGCCAGCGGGCAATCAGCACCTTCTGCTGGTTACCGCCGCTCAGGTTATTGATGATTTGATCCATGGTGGGCGTTTTGATATTGAGCCGCCGGATCTGATCCATGCAATCTTTCGCCATCTGTACATGGCTGACAAATCCCCCTTTGCCGCTGTACTCCGGCATGTTGACGATGCTCATGTTCTCCATCACCGACAGCACCAGAAACAGGCCCGACTTTTTGCGATCCTCGGTCAGGAATGCCAGACCCTTTTCAATCGCCGTTGAAGGCGAGTCGATTTTGGTCGGCACGCCATCAATCAGGATCTCGCCCCCGTCAATGCTGGTCATGCCGAACAGACTTTCCATCACCTCACTACGCCCTGCGCCAACCAGCCCCGCAACGCCCAGGATCTCGCCACGACGCACGCTGAAGTTGATGTCATGGAAAACATCTTTGCGGTGCAGGTTACGGACCGTCAGCACGTCGGCACCGATATCGTTGTTGAATTTCGGGAACAGCTGAGTCAGCTCACGCCCCACCATCTGGGTAATCAGTGACTGACGCGAGTAGCTGGCGGTGCTGTCGCTGCCAACCCAGGCGCCGTCACGGAATACGCTGACTTCATCGGTGATGGCAAAAATCTCATCCATTTTATGGCTGATATAGATGATCGCTTTGCCCTGCTCGCGCAGGTCACGGATGATGGCAAACAGATGCGAGACCTCCGTCTCGGTCAGCGCCGAGGTCGGTTCGTCCATGATCACCACATCGGCGTTCCAGGAGACAGCTTTGGCAATCTCCACCATCTGCTGCGAAGCAATACTCAAATCGCCCACCATCCGCTCAGGAGAGAGACGAATATTGAGCTTGCTCAGCAACTCTTTGGTCATCCGGTTGAGCCTGCCGTGATCGACAAAACCAAACTTCATCGGTTCACGGCCTAACCAGATATTCTCCGCCACGGTCATATGGGGAACTAAGTTCAATTCCTGATGGATCATTGAGATCCCTGAACGCAACGCGTCCATGGTATCCACGAACTGCACCGGCTCCCCTTTAACTTTGATCTGTCCCTCATCGGGACGGTAAATCCCGATGAGGCATTTCATTAAAGTGGATTTGCCCGCGCCATTTTCGCCCATCAGCGCATGGACTGTTCCTGCCTTCACGCGTAAAGAGACATTACTCAGTGCCTTTACGCCCGGGAAAAACTTGCTGATGCCTTCGGCTTCAAGCGCATATGCGGCCATGCTTCACCTCCGTACGGCGGGGTTATTTTTGGTTCATGCTGGTGAATTTGGTGTAGTTATCTTTGGTGATCAGCTGGAACGGGATATCGACGATCTTCTGCACTTTCTCCCCGTTGGCGAGCTTGACCGCAGTCTTGACAGCCCCTTCGCCCTGACCTTTCGCGTCCTGGAATACCGTGGCGACCATTTTGCCGTTCTTGATCATCTGCAACGCATCGGGCGTGCCATCCACGCCCGCAACAAGCACATGAGCGTCATTTTTGCCCAATGCCTGCAGCGCGCCGATAGCCATCTCATCGTTGTTGGCGGCAATGGCCTGAATGTCATCGCCAGCGGTTAACCAGTTGCTCACCACGTCTACCGCATCGTTACGCATGAATTTTGCGGTCTGTTCCTTGGTGACTTTCATACCGGGGTATTTCGCGATCACAGCCTTAACGCCTGCGGTACGTTTACGGGTAGATTCGTTAGCCAGATCGCCGAGGAGAATGGCGATGTTGCCCTTGTAGTTCATATTTTTTGCCAGGGCTTCCATTTGCAGGCGACCTGCCAGTTCAGAATCGGAACCGACATAAGCCATTTTGTCGGTGAGTTGCAGAGCAGGCTCACGGTTGACGAAAATCAGGGGGATCGACGCTTTCGTCGCCAGATCGATGATCGGCTTAACGGCGTTGGTATCAACCGGGTTGACGATAATGGCGTCGACGCCCTGGCCAATAAAGCTTTGTACCTGCGAGAGTTGCTGAGAAACATCTCCTTTTGCGTCTTCGATCTGCCCTTTCACATTCTCTTTCTGCATCTCTTTCTGCATAGAGGTACGCAGAATAGTCAGGAAGTTGTCATCAAAAAGCGCCATTGAGACACCGACCTGCAAATCTTTGGCAAAAACGGAAACGGGTAACATACACACTAACAGCGACGCTAAAATCGTTTTTTTCACGTTCATGGCTAAGCCCTTTTTATCGTTAGTATGCGCAGGCTGGCTGGGACATCGAATGAAAAATATCTTTTACATTCACTCAACTTCACCGACGGCTTAATTAAAATAGTGGGGAGAATGTGTTAAAGGTAAGACCGGGTCAGGGTAGATACTCCTCTGCATTTTTTCATTTTAAATCAGACTGTTAATTTCAAACTTACGTTTCATTTATCCCGCATCAGGATCAACATCACATCCGGCAGTTCATTTGTTTCAAAATAAAGTCATATGAAATTTTCAATATGAAAGCACCGAAACGGTTGTTTTAAAATCAACAAATAACAAAAATTTGACACACCTCTAACATCGGCGAAGGATTCCGATCAAAGTGAGATCTGGCGCAAGAGATTGAATGTTGCGCAATGGCAGGTGAAATCGCCAATTCGCTGGTTTTGCCAGCAAACGCACAGCAATTTTGCATAAGGGCTTTGACATCAGACGGCGCTGTCGATAACATGCGCCCCGTTGAAACAATTCCTCTGTAGTTCAGTCGGTAGAACGGCGGACTGTTAATCCGTATGTCACTGGTTCGAGTCCAGTCAGAGGAGCCATACATAGAAAAGCCCGCTCAGGGAAACCTGAGCGGGCTTTTTGCTTTTCAGCGTGATCTGGCAGATCTCTTTCACGTCGGGTTCAGGAGTTGGCAACTTAGTGTGTCAGCAACTCAGCAAATCAGCTGACGATTCTGCGGAACAGTGTGTTAATGACTCAGCAGGTAATCACGAAACAGTCTGCTGCCCGACATAACTTTTCAGGTGAGTATTGCTTCCAGCCTGGCCAGCACTTCATCCACGATACTTTCAGGTACATGTTCCAGCCGTTTGCCGTTACGGGCTGCCATATCCAGGGTTCTGGGCTGGTCGCAACGAATGATGCCCGTTGTTGTTGTTCCTGCCCCCTCCAGTGAAACGGCAAAACCAGCAGCGCGGGCAAAGTTTCCGCCGCTGGTGACAGGAACAACAATGGGTAGCTGGGTCAGGTTATTGAACGATGCCGGAGAAACGATCAGTACCGGGCGTTTTCCGCTCTGCTCATGACTCGCGATCGGGTCCAGTGAGACGAGCCAGATTTCCCCTCTCTCCATCTACTAAATCTCCTTACCCACCGCAGGCGCATCAATCCACTCCTGAGCCTCTTTACTGGTGTCGGCGTGCGGATCGCACTGCGCCAGCAGTTCTTCAAGCGAATAACGTGGCCGCTTCTGGGGTTGAATAATCAGGCAGCCATTCTCAATGGTTATGCCCACTTCGCTCTCCGTAGAGAGCGCCAGCGTTTTCAGCACGGCGGGAGGGACCGCCAGCATGACGGAACCGCCGACTTTTTTCAGGCGTGTGGTATACATAGAGCACCTCCGAATATTATATTTTAATATAACACCAACAGCGGGCGGTGCGCAATTTTTAGTCATATTCATGGTGGCTGATTCCTTTAACATAACGAAGCGTAAAGAGAGGGGATAATAGAAAACTGTTTTTGCGGTTCAAAGGATTATGACGGATCAGATAAACGAAATGCGGCGCAGCTTCCGTAACAGAGAAAAGCCCGCTCAAGTCTCCCCGAGCGGGCTTTTGGCTTTTCACTCTTCCTGTAGCCTTTACTCTTTAGCTATCGGCGCTGCGTTTTCATCAATTTTGGTATCGCCCTGAATAGCCGCGATCTTCTTCTCGGTATCGGCAACCTGCTCGCTGCTGTGCAGTAAGGTATAGGTCAGATCGAACTGGGTGCTGACTCCCGGCTGCAGCTGCTTAACGCGTTTCTGCTCACGCTCAACGGTTACCGGATAGGCATAGCTGGTGCCAGGTTCTATTCCGGTCACATACCCCTGTTTAACTGTATCGGTATTTTTCCATAATGTCAGCACGGGCAGTTGGCGGGTATCAAACTGGATGGAGGCTCCCTTGTCACCCTTCTTGTTCACTACTGCCGCCAGCGTCTGGTGATTCTGATCGGAGAGCGGCTTGATGTTAAAGACCATTTCATCAAACCCTTTGGTCGGACCGGCAAAGGTTTGCCATGTTTTCAGTCCGGCCTTAGCATAATCGTTGAACGGGCTGATGCTGGCCATCGGTGCCAGGAAGCGCGCCCCCTCCTCCAGAATCGGCGAGCTGAAATTACTGTGATAGATAATCTGGTAATCGTGTGGATAATCAGCATGGTTGGTTAAAACATCATGCAGGCTGAAACTGTTACTGCCAGGCACATAACGCAGTTCGGTCATGGTCTGCAAATCCGCTTTCTTAAAGGTGCTCTCTTTTATCAGCCCGCGGATTTTGATTTCATAGGGTGCCGTATCTGACACCTCAACCTCGGTCTGGGAAACAGGCGTATTCCCCGCTTTGCCATGCAGCGTATAAATTTGACCATCTGCAGTAACCGGATGCCCTGTCCACTCGTAGCCGCAGCGGACCATCATTTCATTGAAACCTTCCAGCCAGCCAACCCCGTTGCGACTTTCCAGGTTGATAAATGCCGGGTTAACCACCTCTTTAACAGGCGAATCCCAGCCCATTCTCGAGCCAAAACCTTCTACCTTGAGCAGATTCATGCCCCGGGTCGGGCTTAGCGTAATGGTCAGCCCATCTTTACTGCTGATAACAATGATTTTACTGCCTTCCTGTTTACCGCCATGCAATACTTTCTGCTCGATGCTGAAGGTCTTATCTTTTACTTTCAGCTCCTCGCTTGAAATCTTCCAGTTTCCCTTCTCTGTGCCAGCTTCAGCACTGGTCAGCACCCAGGTTTTAGCCGCAGCCTGACCTGAAATCATGACCGCAAGCATCGTTAAAACCAGTTTAGTTTTCATCTCTTATCCCTTTTAGCTGAATCGATTTTTGTTTTGCCTGAAAAATATACTGCCAAGAAAGTTAAAGAAATGTGATGTGCTTCAACTGACGGGAAATTGCGCTTAAAACGCTGATAAAATGTAACTATCCTCACATAATAATGAAATTAACTTGCGAAATTGCTTTATAAATGAGGCGCAGGACACGCTTTGCTTTATCGTTTCAGCTTTGCAGGCAGGACTACAGGCAGATCTTTACGCCTGCAAATAATGAAAACAGAAGGGGTGGGTTTATTAATGAAGTTATGCAGCAAAGAATCCTACTTTAATCATCATCAGTATGATTTCTTTACTGCATAAAAGAATTAAGGATGCGTTAACCGCTGAGCGCAGATTCAGCCACTGTCGTTTTAAAACAAGATAGCCGATGACATCTTTTCAGCAGGTTACTCCCAGCGACGAAACAGAACGCTGGCATTAACGCCGCCAAAACCGAAGCCGTTTGATAAGGCATGCGTGATAGCAGCAGAACGGGCCTTTAACGCCACAAAATCTAGCCCCTGCCCCGCTTCATCCGGGTTATGCAGATTCAGCGTGGGCGGGATGATTTGATCACGCAGGGCAAGTAGGGTAAATATGGCCTCCACGCCACCCGCCGCCCCCAGCAGATGACCGGTAGCTGACTTGGTTGAAGTGACAGCCACGCCTGAATCACTGCCGAACAGAGAGCGGATCGCCGCCAGTTCCCCTTTGTCGCCCACCGGGGTCGAGGTGGCATGGGCATTGATATGCTGTACTTCATCAGCCTTTACCCCTGCCTGAGCCAAAGCCAGCTCCATAGCCCTGCGGGCACCGCTACCATCCTCTGGCCCGGCGGTGAGATGCCATGCATCGGCGCTGGTGCCATAGCCCACCAGTTCAGCCAGCGGGGTTGCGCCGCGTGCCAGCGCATGCTCAAGAGATTCAATCACTAATAATCCGGCCCCCTCTGCCATAACAAACCCATCCCGATCGCGATCGAAAGGCCTTGAGGCTTCCTCTGGCTTCTCTGCAAAACCGGTGGAGAGCGCGCGTGCTGCGGCAAAGCACCCCAGCGTGACGCGATCAATGGCCGCTTCTGTACCGCCACAAATGGCAATATCCGCTTCGCCGCTTCTGATCAGCCGGGACGCGTCCCCAATCGCCTGCACACTTGCGGCACATGCAGTGACCGGTGCGCCGATCGGTCCTTTGAAACCATATCGGATAGAGACATGGCCTGCTGCCATATTGGCGAGAAATGAGGGCGCGGTGAAAGGTGACAACCGCCGAGGGCCTCTTGTATCGGTGGTTCGCACAGCGTCAGCGATCGCACCAAATCCTCCCACTCCTGAGGCGATAATGGTTGCCGTCCGTTCTCGCTCTTGTTCATTCGCGGGCTGCCAGCCTGCCTGCGTCAGTGCTTCCTGAGCTGCAACGAGGGCGAATTCTATGAAACGGTCCATTTTTTTGCGTTCTTTGGGCGGTATGCATCGCTCCGGTTCATAGCCTGCCTCAGGGTCTTCTGAAAGCTCAGGAACCTGCCCTGCAATGATAACACCGGTTCCTTCACTGATTTCAGGAGGAAGGCGTCTTATGCCGGATTGTCCTTCCAGAAGCCTGCGCCAGACCTTCTCTGTACCACATCCCAGCGGAGTGATAACACCGCAGCCGGTGACAACTATTCGTTTGTGACTTTCAGGAACCATGGTTAAAACCTCTTCATTCAATTCGCTATCTTAAGGAGAATAAAATCGTTGCACGGGAATTCACCCGCTTAAGTGACCGTCATACCGGAGCCTTCTCTTCTGAACTCTTCTGCTCAGCAGGACGGATTTTGAACCAGATGGCATACATCGCCGGCAGGAACACCAGCGTGATGATGGTGCCGCCAAAGGTGCCGCCAATCAGGGTATAGGCCAGCGTTCCCCAGAAAACCGAGTGCGTCAGCGGGATAAATGCCAGAATGGCGGCCATCGCCGTCAGTAATACCGGCCTGGCGCGCTGAACAGTTGCCTCTACCACCGCATCAAATGGCGCAAGACCCTCCTGCTGGTTGTGATGGATCTGCCCTGTCAGGATCAGGGTGTTACGCATCAGGATCCCCGACAGCGCGATCAGCCCCACCAGCGCATTAATGCCAAACGGCTGGCTGAAGAGCAGCAGCATCGGCACCACCCCAATCAGGCCCAGCGGCGCGGTAAGGAAGACCATCACCATCGCCGACATCGACCGTACCTGCAGGATGATGATCAACAGCGTCAGGGCGATCATGATCGGGAACAGCGGCGCCATCGCTTTAGTCGCTTTACCTGACTCCTCAATGGAACCTGCCTGCTCGATGCGGTATCCGGCGGGAAGCTTATCGACAACAGGCTGTAACGCTTTCAGCATCGCCGTAGAGACATCCGGCGGTTGCAGGTGCTCTGCAATATCCCCCCGCACTGTAATGGTCGGGGTACGATCGCGACGACGCAGAACGGGATCTTCCATACGCACCTCAACCTCCCCTATCTGTAAGAGCGGAATGCGCTGGCCCGCAGAGCCCACCAGGGTAAAGCCCGCTATTTTTGCCGGATCGAGCCGGATATCTCCGGCCGCACGGGCCATAACCTGCACTGAGCGAATGTCCTCACGTACTGACGTAACCGGAACCCCAGAAAGCAGAAACTGAAGCTGCTGCGCGACAGCATTTGATGTCAGGCCCACCGCCTGTAAGCGGCTCTGGTTGAGCGTGAAATGCAGCGTTGGCACCCGCGGCCCCCAGTCGGTGTTAACGGTTCTCATCATCGGGCTGGCTTGCATCACCGCTTCCACCTGGTGTGCGATAACGCGCAGCGTGGCCGGGTCCGGCCCCATGACGCGGTACGCCACCGGGTAAGGGGAATAAGGGCCAAATACCAGCTGCGTCACCCGCACCCGCGCCTCCGGTGCCAGCCCGTCAGCCGCCGCTTCACGCAGCCGGAATTTGAGCGCCTCACGATCTTGCTGGCTCTCCGTCAGCACCACTATTTTTGCAAACGAGGGATCGGGCAGTTCCGGCGCCATGGCCAGATAAAAGCGCGGTGAACCCTGCCCGATGTAGGAGGTAATGATTTTTGCCTCTTTCTGCTTTTCCAGCCACGCTTCGATTTTCGCCGTGGTGGCGCTGGTCTGCTCAATGGAAGTGCCATACGGCAACTGCACTTCTACCAGTACCTCCGGGCGGTCAGAGGTCGGGAAAAATTGTTTTTTGACCAGCCCCATGCCCAATACAGCCACAGTAAAGAGGGCAATAACAGTGCCGGCTACCAGCCATTTCCGCGCGATGACGCGGGTCAGTAGCCGGCGAAAGCGGTTATAATGGCGGGTGTTATAGATAGCTGCATGCCCTCCCGCCACCGTTTTGATTTCCGGCAGCATTTTCACCCCCAGATAAGGCGTAAACACTACCGCCACTATCCACGAAGCGATCAGGGCGATGCCCACAATCCAGAACATGTTGCTGGTATATTCACCGGCGGTAGAGTGTGCGAATCCGTTGGGCATAAAGCCGACGGCGGTCACCAGCGTACCCGCCAGCATCGGCGCGGCCGTGTGGCTCCAGGCATAGGCGGAGGCTTTGATGCGGTCATACCCCTCCTCCATCTTTACCACCATCATTTCGATGGCGATGATGGCGTCATCCACCAGCAAACCCAGCGCCAGAATCAGAGAACCCAGCGTGATACGGTCGAAGTTTTTACCGGAAGCCGCCATCACCATAAAGACAACAGCCAGCGTCAGCGGCACGGCAGCGGCGACCACCACGCCTACTCGCCAGCCCATACTGACGAAGCAGACCACCATCACTACCAGCAGAGCGACAAAGAATTTGATCATGAATTCGTCAACGGCTGAGCTGATGTTGACGGACTGATCGGTCACTTTGGTCAGCGACATCCCGAGCGGCATGCCCTCATTAATTCTGGCCGTTTCCGCATCCAGCGCCTTACCCAGGTCCAGTCCGTTCCACCCCTCCCGCATGACGATGCCCAGCAGCAGGGCCGGTTCCCCCTGGTTACGCACCATAAATGTCGCCGGATCCTCATAGCCGCGTTCAACGGTTGCCACGTCCGAAAGCTGCAGCGTCCGGCCCTGAACCACAACCGGCGTTTCGCGGATCTTCTCCAGTTTGTCGAAAGCCCCATCCAGGCGGATAAAGACCTGCGGTCCGCTGGTGTCAATCGAACCGGCGGGCGTCAGGACGTTCTGAGCGTTGAGCGCGGAGAAAATATCCTGGGGAGAGATACCGAGCGTGGCCAGCCTGTCATGGGAAAACGAGACAAAGATGCGCTCGCTCTGCTCGCCAATGATGTTGACCTTTTTCACACCGGGCACGTGGAGAAGCTGCTGGCGCAGCGATTCCGCATCGCGGGCCAGCAGGCGCTGTGGCTCTCCTTTCGCCTTAATCGCTAAGAGCGCAAAGGTGACGTCGGAGAATTCATCATTAATCATCGGGCCAATGACGCCTGCCGGCAGGTTTCTGGCCTCGTCGCCAAGCTTCTTACGCGCCTGATAGAATTCCTCCTGCACCTGTGAAGGGGGCGTGCTGTCCTGCAGCGACAGCATGGTGAACGCCAGACCGGGACGGGTATAGGTTTCGCTGCGGTCGTACCACTTCAGCTCCTGCAGCCGCTTTTCAAGCGGTTCGGCAACCTGGTCCTGCATTTCCTGCGCCGTGGCGCCTGGCCAGGCAGAAATAATCGTCATCTGTTTAACGGTAAACGGCGGATCTTCCGCCCGCCCCAATCCAAAGAACGCGAGAATACCGGCGACAGTAATCAGGATGATAAGGAACAGGGTGATGGAGCGCTCGCGGACAGCAAGTGCTGAAAGATTGAAGCGCCCGCTGCTCATGGCTGGATCCTGGCACTGCTCTGTTCCGCGATGCGAACGGCTTCGCCGTCATGCAGCAGATGCGCGCCCAGCGCCACTACCTGCTCTCCCGGCCGGAGACTGCCGGTCACGCTTGCCGCATCGTCACCTAATCCCAGTACCTGAACGGGCCGCCATGAGACTCTGGCGGGCTTTCCTGAAATGCCCCAGACGCCTGGCCCTTTGCCCGGATCGTAAAGAGCAGCTAACGGCACCTGCAGCATCTGGCGAGGGGTTTTATCCTCTGCAATATGCAGCGTCACGGTGGAGCCGAGCGGCGCACCTGCCAGCGCCCCCTCAAGCACATATCTTGCTTCGAAGGTACGCGTCACCGGATCGGCCGCATCGGAGAGAAGGCGCAGTTTCGCAGCAACATACTGTTGACCGGTACCGTAAAGCCTTGCCTGAGCCTCGCTTCCCACGGCAGGACGAAGTGTTTCAGGCAGCTGCACGATAGCCTCGCGCTGCCCGGCTCTGGCCAGCCTGACCACCGGCTGGCCTGCAGTCACAACCTGACCAGGCTCTGCCAGCGTCTCCATTACCACGCCGTCGGCATCGGCCAGCAGCACGGCATAGCCCGTCGCGTTTTGCGCCACGTTTGCCTGGGCCTGAGCCGCGCTGAGTTCCGCTCTGGCCGTCTCTGCCGCCACCTTTATCCGATCGTAGGCCGATGCAGAGACCGCGCCTGAAGTGACCAGACCGCGATAGCGTGCTTCATCATCAGCCGTTTGCCTGGCGCGCGCTCGCGCAGCCGCAACCGCCTGCTGCTGAGCCTGCGCCTGAAGGCGTAGATCAACGGGATCAAGACGCATCAAAGGCTGATCACGTTTAACAACCTGACCGGTATCCACCAGACGCTCGAGGATTTTTCCCTGCACTCTGAAACCCAGGTCGCTTTGAATGCGGGCGACAACAACGCCGGTAAAGGCGCGCGAGACACCAACCGCATCTGTCACGGTGGCAGCTCTGACCAGGGGAGGCAGATTACGAGGATCGTTGGTAGCAGAAGGATCGCCGCAGGCTACGAGGGCAAGCGGCAGCAGGCAAACAGCAAAGGTGGCAGGGGTGAGCCTGAGCATGGGTTCCCTTAATGATTAACAGGACGGAAACCGCATTCTCAAACTAGTGACCAATAATGTCAATAGTCACAAACTCAGGAAAGCACACTCAGGGTGACAAGCTTCTCAGGATCAGCGATGACAACAGCGCTGCGGCTGACGAAGCCGTCTCCAAATTATATTGCAGCTGAACCGGACTGATATAAGGCCGCATAACCAGATATATCGCATGTGTCGCTTCATCCAGCGGCGTTTTACGCTCAAATTCTCCCGTTTTGCGCCCTTCAAGGATGATCTGTTCAATAAGCTTTCGCATTCGCTCTTCATACTTCTCTGTCGAAGACCACTTATCACGTGCTGCAACCGCTGCAATGTCATAAAGCTTGCGATCGTGAAAAAAGAGATCGCTACCGGCTTCAGTAAGTGCTTTGAGTAAACGTCTCATTTTTTCCGTGGCGGTCGGCGCATCGGCGATGGCCGAATTGACAATCGCCATGATCATCGCCAGCCGGTTGCTGCAGATCACCTCGCCAATTGCCTGCTTAGAATCGAAAAATTTATAGATGTAGGCCTTTGAAAAACCTATCGCTTTCGCAAGGTCAGAAACGGTGGTTTTCTCATAGCCAAAATGGCCGAAATGCTCTGTTGCGGCTTCCACGACCCGATCGCGGATGTTGTGGTCCGAGGGGCCACGCGAGGGATTAACAGTAGTGTGTTTAGTCATTTTTCCAGCTTAGCTCAACGTACCCTGATTAAAACGAGTAACTAAAATGTAATTTAGTCACAACTCCGGATGGACTCAAGAGGTTTTAGTGCTACCTGGAAGAGTCACGGCGGCGACAGCCTTCGACGTCCGCCTACTGCTGCGATTATAGTGCGGAGGAGATGAAAGGAGGCCTCGCTGCCGCCGTCAGAGGCGAAGCGGCAGCGAAACAGGATCGTCTGCCCGAGCTGTTTGCTAAACTGGGCGAAAATCCTGCTCATGCAGAGATTGTAGCGATGAATCGTTCGCTTAATCCCTTAAGCTGACTGTCAGACTTTAAGCAGTTTCACCGTGGCATCCACGTCGATCTCTTCTTCCGAGAAGATTAAGGTCGTGCCCTGGAAGGTAGTGATAGCCAGTTTTTTCAGTGAGCGCGTTTCACCCGCCTCAGCGGCGGATTTTGGCTTGATGCTGTTCATCAGGCTCCCTACAGAGAGCACCGTATTCTCTTTATCAATGCGCGTCTCGGCTGGGACTTCTTCACTGTATACCAGGTAAGACTTGATCGAGGTGAGCTTAAGACGCTCACCTGCAATATAGATATATTTGCTTTCCGGCGCGACCTTCACAGCATAGGCCGACAATCCCTTATTATTGGTCGTGGGTTCGAACGTCACCGCCGCATTTTTCTTGATCAGCTCAGGGTTGGCGACCTTAATCACATGAAAATAACGGTTATCCCCGTTTTCATCTTTGATAAATCCAAAACCTTTGTCTTCAAACCAGGTTGTGATTGTTCCGTTCATCGCCATTACCGCCTGCTTAATCGTTTATCTGCTCAGTTTTTTCAGCGCGCAGTGTAAAGCACAATGCCCGCGCAGACTACGCCTTTGGTTTAAGTGAGAGAAAAACAGACTAAGTCCGCCTTTTTCAAACCTGCTGTACCGGGCGCTACTCGTTGCCCCATTGATTCAGAAAGGTCGCTATCTCATCGATACGTTGCTCGTCGATACCGGCTTCAGTGGCCATCTCTTTTTGCGCATTCTCACTGATTTCTTCGTTGTTCTCTAAGCGGGTGAACAGCAGCTGGAAATAGCGCGCCAGAGGGTCACGTTCTGATTCATTTACCGGTCTGGCACATTCTGTCGAATACTCATCCACGATGTCATAAAATTTAATCGGCACTTCATTGTTCATAATTCATTCTCAGCGGTTAAGATCTGTGTCAGTTGCGGCCTGCAATACAAGTATCAAATAATATCATCATTATTTTCTTTTTTCAGGGATCCCACCCCACGAACAGCCAATTCGCCAGTCAGCGTAAAATTCGCTATCATCCGCTCCCCTTTCCCGCCGGGTAGCCTGATGTCGAAGATTATTGATACCTTTATTGCTCCGCCATGCCATGAAAAGATCGAGAATCTCTATGAGGACGAACACCTGGTGCTGATCAATAAGCCAACCGGGCTGCTCAGCCTTTCGGGGAAAAACCCGCAAAATCTCGATTCGGTGCATCACCGGCTGGTAGAGATATTTCCCGGCTGCACCCTGGTGCATCGGCTTGATTTCGGGACGTCCGGGCTGATGGTGATTGCCCGCAATAAAGCGGTCAATGCGGCCCTCTGCCAGCAGTTCAGCCAGCGCGCAGTGACCAAAGTCTACAGCGCCCTGCTCTGCGGACATCTGGACAACAATGAAGGGACGATAGAGGCGGCAATTGCCAAAGATCCGGCGCTGTTTCCCCTTATGTCGATTTGCGCAATCCACGGCAAACCAGCCCGTTCCCACTATCGGGTTGTTGAGCGTTTTTATCATGAGTTGGAAAACGGGAGCTTACTGCCGGTAACGCGGGTAGAACTAACCCCGGAGACGGGGCGAACCCATCAACTGCGCATTCACTGCCAGCAGTTGGGCCACCCTATTTTGGGCTGCGACCTCTATGGCGGTCGTCTTTTGCCTGGCACCGGGCAGACGCCGCGGCTGATGCTTCACGCCAGTGAGTTGCATTTTGAGCATCCCATGAGCGGAGAGCGGATCAGAGCACGTAGTGTCAGCCCGTTCTGAGGCGAGTGGTCTGTTACCACATCAAATCGTCAGGCACTTTAAAATCAGCATAGGGATCTTCTTCATCCTGCTCTTCCTGACTGAGCGCACTGTTTAATACAATACTGTTTGCATCCCGCTGGGCTATTTTATCGGCTACGCTTGCGGGAATAATAGCGTATTTGCTCTCGCCATTCTCATCAACGCTCAGGCGGGCAATGGCGAGACGTCCGTTAATCAGCTGGGCTTGAGTAGCCTTATCAACGCTGATTTTTTTGATTAAATTACCATCGGTGAAGTTAAAACCAATATCGCCTCTGGCAATATCAATCTTGTTCATCTCTATGAGCTGCTTCACCTGAGCTTTATGCTCTTTCGATAAGGCCGCCTGCTTATGCTGTTCACTCAGCTGTTTATCACGCTCAAGCTGCGCTTTTTTATTCTCTTCCACGGCCGCCCTTGCCTCACGCGCCTGCACCCGTGATTTTTTAGCGGTTCTTTGCACTTTTTCCATTTTTTTGCTGGAGACTAATCCAGCTTTTAGCATCTGCTCTTGTAAGGTAAGTTTTGTCATTTTGGTATCTAATCCCGTTAAATAATGGGTGGGATTATACCTGTAATTACGGCGACTGTGCCAGGTTACCAGGTCTGCCAATACATTAAGCCCGCAGATCTTCCCAGGAGACCATGACATGCTCCTGCCAGGCCGGGCGCGAAGCAAGATGCTCATAATAGGCACGTAAGTTGGGCAAGGGTTGACGAATAACATCTATCTCGTAATAGCGGTACAAAACGTGACCGCACTGAATGTCAGCCAGAGAAAAATCATCGCCAGCCAGAAAACGGTGCTTTGCCAACTGCGTTTCTGCAATTAAGAGATTCTTTTCCAGATTAGTCATCGCTTCTTTTATTGCATTCTCATCACGCTGATCCTCAGGCGTCCGGACAACACGCCAGAACACCGGGGCGGTGAAAGCCATTGCAACATTGATTTTTGACCATTCGGCCCAGCGATCGACGTTAGCTTTTTTTAAAGCATCCGAAGGCCAGAAACTTTCTGAACCATACTGATTAGCGAGATAGCGCAGGATAGCGCCCGTTTCCCACAGAGGAAAAGCTGCCCCATCCTGCAGAACCGGAACCGTTCGATTGGGATTTAAAGAATAAAAAAAATCAGTCTCAGTTCCTTTGTACTTATGCCCGATATCATGCCTTACATACGGCAACTGCATTTCGCCAATGCACCACATCAACGCCTGGACATTTGAAGACGTTTTTCGACCCCATACGGTTAACATTTTGATCTCTCCTGCACTCTGACGTAACGATGAATGTAGCATAAGAGCAAAGCGGCAAAATCCTGTTTAGTCTGTCGAATTTTTCACACCACCTTCACTGAACAGAGTCAGGGATTGCCCCAATGCATGTTCTGAATGATAACCCTGTAGCCATCAATATCCCCGAAGGTAATGCCCTTTTGGTCCCAGTATGGGTTGAATGATTCAACCCGAATAAATCCGGCGCTATCCATATCGGAGCAGGTAGCCTCCCAGCTATCTCGCTCAGGAATATAAAGAACCAGAAGATCTTCAGCGGAAGGTGATGGTAGAACCGGATGATGGTGACACTGCGTAAACTCAAGGTGCCAGGTTAAATCCTTACGCCCTAACATGCATCCGCTGAACCCATCATGGTCGGTAAATTCACCAATTTTATTCAGTCCAAGCCCCTGTGAGTACAATTCGCAGCTTCTGCTAAGTGAGCTAACAGGCCTGGCAATACGCATGTGTTGTAAAGTCATAGTCACCACTCCTTTTTATAGAAATTTACGATAGTCTCCAGACGAAACGGCTGAATTAAGCCTGTAACCTGAAAACCATATCTATGCAGCGAAGATCCGTCTGAGTAAGAGCAGATGGATAAAGATTTTCTTTAATGAAAGTGAATCCATGTTTTTCATAAAAAGATTGTGCATTAGGCGTTGAAGATAATCTTAATTCCTTAAAACCACGCTTTCGCGCTTCGTCTTTGATAGCGTTAATTATCAGGCTGCTAAACCCCTTTCTGAGAAACTCAGGCAAAGTAAAAATAGCTTCAATGCTACCTGTAGAAAGATCGAGAAAGCCGGTCGCTACCGGCCTTTTATCCAACCCGTCAACGACGAAAAAAGGGTTATCGACAATAACCCTTCTGTAACCCTCAGGCATTTTTTCCGGGGTCCATGCTTTAATAATCTCAGGCCCGTAGCTCTCCTTACATCCATGACGAATTGCCTGGTTACGGATGTTCCAGCATTCTTCAGCCTCAGCAGGTATAGCAAGTCTGACCTTCATCGCTTCTCCTTGTCTGTTTTTTCACTGCCAGTAACTCTGCATCTCGTTGAGCAAAATGTATAGTCAGGCTATCGTTGAGAGCATCAATGTTTTAAACATTTACTGCGGTCTCTAGTCGCTCCGTCAGGTGCCGCATGATACGGAGTCGGCTTTCCGGTCTTCGGCGCGCATCACCAGCCAGATGCCGAGCGCGGAAATTACCATTCCGAGCGCCATTTGCCAGGAGAGTGGCTCATCAAACATGGCCCAGGCCCATAGCAAGGTGATCGGGGGACTGAGGTACAGCAGGCTGGCAACGCGAGTCGCAGTACTTCTGCGCAGGCAGATCCAGTACAAACCATAGCCGCCAAGGGTCGACAAGCCCGTCCACAGCACCCCCAGCGCAAAGCCTGCAGTAGGAATGGGTGCCAGACTGCCCTGGCTGCCTTCAATGGCGGCAAAGGCGAAACTCGCGACGAAACACTGCAGCCAGAGGTTGGGCAGCAGGCCCATTGATTGGGAGGGGGTGCCGCGTTTATGCCACAGCGTTGCGATAGCAAGCGACAGCATGCCCGCTACCGGCAAGCCATAGGCCCACAGCGGAGCGTTGCCCAGCACCAACGCGCCGCAGGTCACCCATATCACGCCGATCAACCCCACGATAAGCCCCAGCCAGGCCTGACGCACCAATCGTTCGCCAAGAAACAGAGCCGCCAGCAGCGCCATACCCAGCGGCAGCAAATCCGCGCACAGTGCGGCGAGCCCGGCCGGAACCCCGAGCGCGATGCCTTGCATCACCCCGATTTGATATCCAGCCATTGCCAGCAGGCCGATCCCGGCGTTTCTCATCAGGAGTTGGAAAGGCGTCTTCAGCAACGCTCTGTAGACGAAAGGCAACAGCAGAAGAGAGACCACCACGTAGCGCCAGAATACCACCAGAAATACCGGGCCGTAGTCGATGGAAAAACGTGCGCCAATAAAACCCGAGCTCCAGATCAGCAACAGTCCTGCTTCAAGCAAGGGTAGCGGCAGGGTCTGACGCCAGCTGCGGCGTGTCGGTTTATTCTGTTGAATCGGAATAGATTTGCTCATTCCCAAAGGCTACGGAACGGGTGTAGTCTGGTAAATCAAAATATCATGCAGTAGTTGTTTATCAGGATTAAACCATGAGCGCGATTCTCGACATAGATCTGTTACGTACTTTTCATGCCGTCGTGCGCATCGGGAAATTCAGTGCCGCCGCCGCGCAACTGCATAAAAGCCCGGCGGCGGTGAGCGTTCATATTCAGCGTCTTGAGTCGGTGGCGGGCGGTCGGCTACTGAATCGCGATAATCAGTCAGTCTCGCTCACTGCGCTGGGCAAGCGCCTGCTGGTTTCTACCGCCGGGTTGTTACGCACACACGACCAGGTGTTGGCGGATCTGCATGGTACTGACCTCGCCGGGCGCATCACGTTAGGGGTCTCTGACGAATATGCGGCCCATGTCATCCGCGACATCTTGCCGACATTTACCGCCGTCTGGCCGAACGTGGTGCTGGAGCTTCGGACGGGGCCGAGTTATGCACTGCGAGAGTGGCTCCAGCGTGGAAAATTGCAGACGGCTGTAATAGCGCAGCTTAAAGGAGATCTCGGCCCTGATACCCAACTGCTGATGTCAACTACGCCGGTCTGGGTCGGTCCGACGAATAGTGCCGTGGCGCTCGAGGACCCCTTACCTCTGGCTGTCCATACTGAGCAATGCCCATACCGCCAGGCGATGATCGCATCGCTCAAGGCCTCCGGGCGGCGTTCACGTATCGTGCTGGAAAGCCCCTCCAGTCAGGCGGTCAAAGCGTGCGTGGAAGCAGGATTGGCCGTCGGCCTGATCGACCATGGTAAGGTTACCGGGCGTATGCAGATCCTTGAGGGAATGCCGGTCATTCCAGACCATGAGATCGTATTCGTGCGCAGCGCTGCCTCTCGTGGGGATGAGGCGGTGGAATTACTGACGCGCGCGATGCAGCAGTCATTTCGGTTATAGGCGGGAGCCGCTGCTCAGGAGCGGTTAGCAATCCGGCATTTTTACCCTACGTCGGATAAAGCACCCGATAAATTTGTGCTAAATTTATACGTTAACTTATTGCTATAAAGGGATTTTATTATGGATTTCATTGCTGAATTAAAGAAGAAGTATCCGGGAGCGCGGGCGTGGTCAATCGGGGACACTCCTGAGATGGCAAATGCGCTTGCAGATTTGGTTATAAAAGGGATTAAAACAGCTTCATGCGGCTCCCTTGCCGCATTCCAGTCAGATGAATCGGCGCCCAAAATCGGCAGTTATAATATTATTCTTAACGGGCAAAGTGCTCCGGTCTGCGTCATCAGAATGGTTTCAATGCGTCTGGTACGTTTTTCTGACGTTACTGAAGAGTTTGCCAGAAAAGAGGGTGAAGGCGATTTAAGTCTTGAATACTGGCGGCAGGAACATAAAGCCTTTTTCACCAGAGCAGGCGTCTACTCTGACGATATGGAGCTGGTTGCAGAAGAGTTTGAGCTGGTAGAAGTGCTGTAATTCGGGCCAATCTTTTGAGCACTTACCGCATCAAAAGAGAGGCACAGCCACAGCTCACCCAATGAAAGATAAGCTTCCCCGGCTCCACTTAGCTCCTGGTACAAAACCAAGCGTATTCACATAAAACGCAAAGCTTTTCGATACGTCGCTGACGGCGATAGTCAAATGATTCAGTCCTGTTAACATCTTAAAGCCCCCTTTTTAAATGCCCGGCACTCAGACCTGCTTACTAAGGCCTTTTTAACCATTCAGCTCTATTAGTGCCAGCCTGAGATGATGTTGAATGAAGTCTGCTTTAAGAGCGCTATAGCGATGTATATCGTTTTTACTGGCCAGCGCCGCTGCATGTTTAATCTCAGTATAGAGTTCCGCTGTTTTCTTGTTTTTTATCAAATAATCACGGAATGCCAGATGTTTTATGATTTGTGTATCACCTATGGCGAAAGCATGAACCTGATGACTACGTTGATCTCCGCCTTTGGTGAAATATCTGCGATTTGGAATACCGTTTTCACCACGTGCCGTATATCCGGCACGCTCCAATGCAGCGTTTAAGCTGTCCAGTTCATTCAGGCCAATAACCTCCAGCAATATATCTATCACTGGCTTTGCTGCTAAACCTGGTACCGACGTACTGCCAATATGGTGGACCCGTGAGATTACCCTGCCAAGTGTTATCTGCAACAGCGAGCTTTCAGCTTTAAACAGGTCAGGCCATTGCTCATCATAAGCAACAATAGTCACGTTTCGCATATTCCCACCTCCTGATTATTTCTGCACATTTATCATATGCTCAACTCAACTTACTGCATTCCTGAAAGACAAATCTTATGGCCGTTACTGACACTTAAAAGGCGATTAATGGCCAAGTAGTTTATGGGAATCCCCCGCGATGCTCCATAAAGGGCAACGGGGCCAGCTTATCCTTAAGCCTGCGCCCGCTTGTCAGATCGTCTGTTTTACTGGCCTGCCAGTGCCGTAACGAAATCACGGTAGGAGTGCAGCGGACGGCCAAGCAGAGTGACCAGATGCTCTCTGTTGCCGTCTTGTGGGAGCATTCCATGACTGACGTAGCGCTCAGCCATCAGACGCATTTCATACGCCATCCACTTCGGCATGAATTCCGCCATGCTTGATTCAAACGCATCCGGATTATCACCGCCATAAATTACCTGACGGCCCAGTACGTCGCTCCAGATTGCGGCGGCACTCTCACCTGTAAGCGTATCGGGGCCAACGAGGTTGATGGTCTCCACGGGCAGTTTCCCGGCAGCTTGATCGCGGCGCATCAGTTCAATAGCCGCAACTTCAGCGATATCGCGTGTATCCACCATTGCCAGGCCAATACCACCGATCGGCATCGGATAAACGCCCTGATTTATGATGACATCCTTAATCATCACCTCATTGTCGATAAAGTAGGTGGGCCGCAGAATGGTGGCGCTGAATTCCATCTCTTTAAGCATGCGCTCGGCACCGTATTTGACGGCGAAGTGCGGCACATTGACAGAAACATCGGCACCAAAGACGGAGAGGTAAACCACCCGCTCAACTCCTGCCTCCCGGGCAATGTTAAGCGTGATAATCGTCTGGGTGTATTCATCGGCCGCGACTGCATTTAGTAAAAAAAGCGTTCTGATGCCGCTGAAGGCGGCACGCAGGGAATCAATATCCAGCAAATCTCCCTTAACAACTTCCACGTTGTCAGGAAAGCCAGCCTTTGCAGGTTCGCGGGACAAAACGCGGAAATCGGCTCCGCGGCCAGTCAGTTGATCGACAAGGTGGCGGCCGACGCGGCCAGTAGCTCCGGTAACAAGTATGGTCATGATGTTTAACTCCGTAACGTTTGGGTTGGTGTGGTTAAACAATATACCGATCCATTATCAGTGCGATAGTGCTACTATTGGGACAGTTTGTTCCATAAATGAGATAGCTTGTGGATATTAATGCGCTAAAAGATTTTCACCTTATCGCAACCTGGGGAGGGATTGGTGCGGCCAGTCGCGCCAGCGGAAGGCCAAAGGCTACCCTTTCCCGCAGGCTTGCTGACCTGGAGGAGGCGGTAGGTGTGCGTCTTATTGAACGCAGTGGCCACAGATTGAAAATCACCGAGGCTGGCGAACTGCTTCTGTTGAGAACCGCCGGGCCAATACGTGAAATTGATGAAGCGGCCGAATCGGCACGGGAAGGCTCGGCAACGCCTTCAGGATGCCTCCGTATTGCGGCACCCTTACTGTTTTCGCAGCTGGCGCTGGGGCAGCTTTTGGCTGAATTTCATCTCCGCTATCCTGAGATCCGGATTGAAGCCGTTTCTGAAAACCGGATGAGTGACCTGGTGGATGAACATTTTGACGTGGCTATCCGCATTAATCCGCAGAAAAACAGTTCGCTGGTAGGCAGATGCTTTGCCAGGGACAAGCTGGTGCTGGTTGCTGTTCCCACGCTTAAAATGCCGGTCGCCGATCCGGAAAGCGCGCCTGAAGTCCCGGCAATCGTTATGTCGACTTATTCCGAAGGAGAGATCTGGACCGTTCAGGAGGGGCAGCATAGCTTTACCCCACTGCCGGTGATGCGCCTTTCTTCTCTTCTGACAATCCGGGATGCTGTGATGGCCGGTGCCGGAGCGGCTATGCTTCCGCGCTCTGTTGTCAGCAGCCAGCTGGAAAAAGGAGAGCTTATCTGCTGGGGAGAGACCGACAGCTTAACTGAGCTCTGGGTTCTGCACACGTCCCGTCGGCTTCAGAGCCCAAAGGTTAAGGTTTTCGTGGAATTCATCTGCAAACAATATCCCTCTGGCTGGTTCTCTACCTGAGCCAGCGGGTCAGGTTACAGCCAGAGCGGAAGCGCCCGGAGACGACGGTGTTGAATCTTAAATACTCTTAGTTTTGCCCTGTGAGTCCTGAGTGCCCCGACCTTCAACTAACACATTCCTGTTTTAGCAAACGGTTGCCTTTATATAAGATAGAGTCATTATATTCTTTTAAGTTAAAAGGATTCTTTTATGAATGATTCAGCATGCACATCGATCGGGCTACTCTTGTTTCCAGCTCTCACCCAGCTTGATCTCACCGGCCCATATGAAGTTTTTGTCAGGGCTCCAAACACTAAAGTTCATCTCATTTGGAAGAATCTCGACCTTGTAGTTTCTGATCGAGGGATGGCCATTCTGCCAACGACCACTTTAGATACATGTCCAAAACTGGATGTAATTTGTGTTCCCGGCGGCCCCGGACAGATAAACCTGATGGAGGATGAAGAGGTTCTTTCGTTTATCCGGGCTCAGAGTAAACAAGCCAGGTTCGTCACATCAGTATGCACGGGCTCTCTTGTTCTGGGTGCTGCCGGTCTTTTAAATGGTTATAAAGCAACTACGCACTGGGCTTCTCTGGATCAACTTGCTTTGTTAGGAGCCGAACCGGTAAATGAACGCGTCGTGCGTGATCGTAACCGTATAACTGGTGCAGGCGTGACTTCAGGTATAGATTTTGCGCTAAACCTGGTGGCAGAAATGTATGGAAGCGATATTGCTCAGAATATTCAATTACAGATGGAATATGATCCCGTGCCACCATTTACATGTGGCTCTCCCCGAACGGCATCTGAAGCACAGCTCAAAAAGGCACAGGAACAAACAGCTTTATTTATTGAAAAGAGACGACAGGCGACTTTAAAAGCAGCTTCCAGGCTCCAGAAATAAGTATTACAGCGTGAGAAGGTAAGCCCTCTTCCTCGTTATTATGTCCGCTTCTGGCACAAAGCTGCCGGTTTCGCCTTCCAGACTGAAGGTGTGATTATTTAAGAGCCTGCTCAACTTTTTTAGACTCATGCCTTACAATCGCTTTCTCATCTTTCAGCTTGTCAGGCCGTAAGATTAGCAACGCTCAGGTGTGGAAAAGCGTAAAACAAGCAAGATACATAAAGCATGAGCATAAGGGACAGGCATGACTGCATATTCAAACTCTGATGCGGCAAGGGAATTACGCCCGGCCTTAAACAAGGCGCCTGCTGGCGCTGTGAAGGGTGAATGGTTCTTTATTACGGAACAGGCTGGAGTCTCCTCACATACTGGAGGCTACATGTATGCCGACGGTAGTCACGTTACTGCTGGTGACCAGGCTTTTCAGAGGATCCGCAACGTTGTCGATAAATTCGAAGCATCAAGGATACAGCCCTTTAATAAGGTTATTGTTCGCTGGACAAAGTCTAAAATACCGTTAATGCATGGGCGCGTTACGGTTGACACAATATTCGATGAGACAATTGTGCCGCGCAGTCCTCAGAGTCCGATGTATGAGGCTGCCGCTGTCGCAAGGCGAGCATTCTGGAAAAGTTATGGCGACGTGTCAGATAGCTTTATTGCTGAACGGGATGACGCAAACGTACACAACCAGACGAAATGGTTCGGGCCCCATCGCCGGGTATTCAGCATCAAAAGCAGCACCAAAATAACACTGGCCACCGATGGTCTCTCGACACCTTGGGCCGGCGTTGCAGACACGGAAAACGGCGTAGAATGCGAACTTTTCATGGAACTGGATGCTTCGGATAATACCAGCCATAAGATTACTAACTGGGCTCATCTGTTAATTAGCCTGGGGGACCTCGTTGCCGACGGCTATCAGGTCGCTGCCGATGTTGAAAAATATGGAGCCATCCTGTTTTGCTCTCTTACGGACGACTATAAACCATTGACCCGCATCATTCTCAGCCGTGATGGCCGTAAGATTGAGGGTTTGCCTTTCGGTTCAGTTCCGCTGATCCGTATAACGCCGATAGCAGAGGCAGAGATTGAACATCATGACCAGGCCGATGAATGGGCATCAAACGCAGCAAGGCATGCACTCGCGGAACGGCGGATAAAAACGTAGATAATTATCACATGGTTATTCACGCCCCCTGCAGGGCAGAGTGAGCCTGTCACCTTTCTTAAGGAAGCTCAGCATCAAATCATCAAACTTTGTTCTGCTTTGAGCGAGGAGCGGACATTAAAAAATTGCCGAATCATTGCGTTTCCCGATGGGTATTTCTTCAGCCGTGCGGACTGAAAGCAAGATATGTATATTGCAATTTACTGATAAGAAGAGAAGTGCGCCTATGTTTAGGAACCCGGCTTTAGTTTCATTCCTGTTAGCCCCTGCAATTTGCTTCGCGGCCTCACATGAAGAGATATTGCGTTTAAATGCAGAACAAAAGGCTGGCAGGCAGCTTGTCTGTCATGTCCCGTTGAATATTATCGTGGACCAGAAGCCCGTCACACTGGATTTTAAAAACAGTATGACCGTGATTTCTAATCAGGGTAACAACAGGACATATCATGTTATCACAACGTTCGTACCCTATGGCACAACCACATCTGTTATCACACAACGCTATCACCTCAACGTAATAACAGACGAATGGGGTGAAATACATAAAATTGATCCGAACAGCGTCAGCGTTACCAGTCCATACTCAGCGGAGATGGCTCAGAAAAATGAATTCCAGCTTCGCAATGCACCTGGAAATTATCAATCTGACAACATGGTGACGGTGTCTGATTTTCCGAACTTCACGATTCAGGGATACGATAATGGTCCTGTCACTCAATGTACTATTTTGCCTGAAAACGGTAAGGGGTAGCGCCCTTAGAATGAATATGGGGCTAAATATAAGCCGGGGATTGTGTGTAAAATTACACTTCTTGCACAAAGCTGCTTGTCGCAGGTTCGATGTCCGTTATGAGCTGTGAGTTCAGCGGGTCGATGCAACGCTATCCTTAATCAAGGGGGATATTGCTAGCTGTGACGTGATCTAGGTCTGCAGCCAGGATTTTGTCCGCTACCCATCTTATTCCAACATCAGGTCGGTCGTTGGCTCTCTTTGATGCGCTTTGCATTTTCAGGAGGGGGCACTGTTGCAAATAGCCGGTGATGATAAACTGTTCGCCATTTTTTGCTGAAAGAGCAGCGCATGCTGGGCGAAATGCGTCTGGTGAGCAGGGTTTTTGAAATGTAAGGCTCAGTCGTAACGAAAGGGGCTACCCTGTAGCCGTATTTGCAACAGTGCCAACTAAGACAAGTTAGGCTAATTTCTATTGAGCACCATGCAT
This sequence comes from Erwinia pyri, assembly GCF_030758455.1. Classification (NCBI taxonomy): domain Bacteria; kingdom Pseudomonadati; phylum Pseudomonadota; class Gammaproteobacteria; order Enterobacterales; family Erwiniaceae; genus Erwinia; species Erwinia pyri. The sequence continues at coordinate 1,706,642 of NZ_CP132353.1, read as the reverse complement.
AGAAGGCTCCCTGATTGGGAGCCCTTTGATGGAAAAGAGGTATGTATTAAATCGAATGAATCTTGCATTCATCTATGCAGTGTCAGCTTCCTGGGAAGAGCTAATCTTACTGCTCAATCACCACTCTTGATGACGATTTTACCGAACGCGCCGCGAGAAAGATGCCTGAACGCTTCTACGGCGTCACTGAAGCGGTAAACCTGCTCAATGACTGGTTTGATATTGGGGTCTGTTCACCTCAGCCCCATTAGTACAAAAATTTCCGATATCCAAACTGACCCCTCGTAGAGTGCGGCCCTCGGGGGGCACTCTACTCAACTGTAATAAATACTCTACCTAATCGCCCACGCGTTTCGGCGCGCCGGTGGGCTTCAACCACTTGCTCAAGCGGGAAAGTACTATCGACAGGCACGATCAGTTCCCTTTTCGCCGCCATAACCATCAGTTCATTCACTAATTCACGAGCAATCGCTTTCTCGCCCCATTCTGGACCCAGCAAGCATCCGATCAACGTAATACGATGCAGTAACAGATACTCCGCATCAATCATCTGATTACGCCCGGCGAGAATGCCGATCAGAATCGCCGTTCCTCCATCTTTTAGCACTTCAATACCATCAGGCAGCGCATCGCCGCCGATGGTATCGATCAGCAAATCGACTTTGTTTCCGCCCAGCAACTCACGCACCTGTTCGCCAGCCTGTTTTTCGCCCACCACAATCGCATCGTTAAGACCAAACCCACGCAGTTTCTCCAGAGACTCTGGCCGGGTTCCAGTGCCTATCACCCTTGCCCCAAGGCGAGATGCTAGTTGCACTGCCGCCATACCGACACCGCCGGCTGCTCCTAAAATCAGGACAGTTTGACCTGGCTGCAATTTGCCCAAATGAATTGCCCACGCAGCAGTACCAGGACCGACCGGAATGGCGGCGGCAATGCGCGGATCCAGCCCCTCAGGTATCGGGAAACAGTTATAAGCCGCGACAGCACGACGTTCTGCATAGGCGCCACGCCAGTTGAAAGTAGCGACTTTTTGCCCTACCACAAATTCGTTCACTTCTGCGCCCACTTCAAGAATGGTTCCGGCCGCTGCATATCCCAGTGTTTCGCCCGCCTGCAACCGCTGGCTGTTGCGCGAAATGATGTCGCCACCTTCAATACTAATGGCTTCTACCGCCACCAGTAGTTCATTCGGCTTGATCTCAGGTTCAGCAATATCAACCAGCTGCAAGACTTCTGGACCACCCGGTTGCGGGTAACTTACTGCTTTCATTTCATCTCTCCATTTTCGTGGGTTAATCACACCAACGGGTAAAATCGTAATGAGCCTGGTGATATGTTGGTAGGCTGCTTTCACATGTATCAGACATAATCCCATCATGATATCTGACAATTTTGGACCTGCGCTGTTACGTACCTTTGTCGCAGTCTGTCATCATCGTAGCCTGACGCGCGCTGCCGAATAGGCAGGACGTGCGTAATCAGCCCTGAGCGCCCAGATTCGCCAACTGGAAAAAGACACGGGTCAGCGTTTACTTCGCCGAACCGGGCGTGGCGTAGTACCAACTAAAGAGGGCGAAATGCTGCCTGGTTTTGCCGTGCGCATTTTGGCATTAGGTGAAATGGCGCTGGCGCAACTCAGTGAGAGCACGCCAGCTGGAAGCGGTCCACATTCTTGAGCCTCCCACTTCCGTCATTTCTGCTGTCTCAGGCTATTCATCTATACTGACTATTGCAGTGGAAATTTGCACAGGAGGCCGCACCGTAGTCAACGTTTTCATTCCGCTGACAAAATAAGATGCATATAGTCTGCAAAAGATGCTTAAGGCATTGCAAGATGCAACTTAGTGCTCAGAGGAAAAGCGTTTAAATAACGTGACCGAGTAAATGCGCTTATTAAACCGAGAGTTCCTGGCTTACACCTCAATAAAACTTAAGAAATAATAAAACTCTATTTATCCGGGAGATTAATAATGAAAATAACCAGGTTTGTTTATTCCGCCTTAATTGGCGTTGTCGCTAGCTGCCGTTCTATGACGCCGATGGCGGCCCTCGCTGCAGCACGCCTTGCCAGGCGCGACACATCGGGCACTCTCATGCTGCTGGACCGTCCGCTATTCAAATATGGCGCGTTAGCGATGGGTGCAGGTGAGCTGTTTGGCGACAAAATGAAGTCAGCGCCGGACCGCACTGTGTTTTTGGGCTTGTCAGCACGTGTGGCCAGTGCAGGGATTGCGGGCGCCGCGTTGGCACCCACGGGAGAAGAAAAAACCGGGGCAGCGATCGCTATCTCTGCCGCTGTGCCACTTGCCTATGTCACACTTGCGGCACGCAAAAAAGCCATGGCAGAAATTGGGCAGACCAGAAGTGGCATGATTGAAGATACGCTCATCGTCGCTATCGGAGCAGCGATCGTCTTCTTCGCAACACGGCCAAAAGGTATTTAAACGTTCTCAGTTTTCAAAGGATGATCTCGGTAGATCATAATGAAAAGGTCAGTGACTGCTTCTGGCTGTGAGTTCAACCGATGGAGGCACACACTGGCTAAAACGCTCTGCGGGTGATTCATAGTCTAACGTTTTTCTTGGCCTCTCGTTGAGCTGTCTGGCAACACTGTTTAGTCTTTGCTTGCTGTGAACCGATAAGTCAGTTCCTTTTGGAAAATACTGCCTGAGCAATCTGTTCGTATTTTCATTTGAGCCACATTGCCAGAGAGATTGAGGATCACAGAAATAAACCTGAATGTCTGTGGCTACAGTAAACCGGGTGTGGTTGGTCATTTCACCCCCCGGTCCCATGTTAATGTTTTATCAAGCTCAACAGGTAATCCCCGGGCTTGTTTGATGAGTGCAGATATAACAGTTATGGTCTTGTTGTCCCTGATTTTAACCAGCATGACAAAACGGGAATGACGTTCCACGAGGCTGACGATACAGGAGTTTTTCGAGCCCTGGATCAGGTCACCTTCCCCAGTGGCCGGGTATGGCTCTGTCTGCAACATCAGGTGGTCTTTCGCTGATGGGTATCGCATCCGGAATTGAACCTAATCATTTACCTTTCAGCGATGACGTTCTGGATCTACGCACGACTCTTCCGCTTCTGAGGCATTGCTGCAGTTCTTTTTTTAAGGCTCCCCGGGTTTGTATAAAGGGCGTTTTATAAATCGTTTCGTGTGACACATGCATTCCTGATTATCCGGATGACAGCGTTTCAGCCAACCGGCGATTTGTTCCGGCGACCAGTCCTGATGCATCTTCTCTGCAATGATTTTACACAATGTGGGGCTTTTAATTAGCTTGCAATGTTTTGGTCTCAGAGCACTGTCCCACCCGTCCTTATCCGCTTTTGCAGCACGGTAATGTTTTGCACCTCCATGCCTTTGATCTCGCGGCTGATCGTCGAGGGAGCTTTTGATAATCTGTCAGCGATCCCCCTGATGCTAATTTTTGCTACCAACCCTCTGGATATTTCCTCTCTTTCATCAAGTGAAAGAGCCAGTCGGTGCCGCTTTCGGACAGGAGGACGATACCCACCAGTCTGGCGAATAGTCGGCATAACAGAAGAATGAAATCTGTCGAACATTCTCGCGATATCATGCAGGGAATCACCTTGCTTATATCTGTCCCAGATAATCGACTTTTGTTCTGGCGTGTAGTAGATACGCGTTCTTCGTTTCATGGCAACGTCCCCCTTGGATAAGGATAGCGTTGCATCGACCCGTTGAACTCACAGCGAAAAGCGGACATTGGCTTAATGTCAGAAATGACATTTTGTGATTAAACCTCGCCATTATGAAGTCTATATAAAGCTAGATTAAAAACTCTGCTGGCCGTAAATCGTATTCGGTTAAACCCGCTCCGCACGGAGTTTTACCGAACGGGCCGGACGGCGCGGATGCAGAACAGCGCCCCTGAAGGAAGGTATAACGCACCGTCCAGTACAACATATAGTATCCCGGTCAGTTGGGTAAGGCACAACACCAGGTATCGAGGCCGTAGCGGAGGCAATTTGGTAATATGGGCGTTTTACCGAATCCGAGTGGGCAGCAAAAGAAAACCGCCTCGCAGTGGTTTTGAAGCAAAGTACAATCGCTAATGTCTGCATTTGGCACAAAGCGGACGCTATTTAGGCCAATGTCCCATATGAGCGAAAGACGGACGGTAACCCCCTTTACAGGGGGCAGAATTAGTCATATTCATGGCTAACGGACATCCGTAAGCAACATAGAGCGAGTAACCAAGAATTATCGGGTTGAAACTGGCTTCTCGTCGATTTTCACGCGCATTAAGGTATAAGGCTTGATGCGCATATCTTTACCACCATGGAAGCCCGGCTGCCGGTGCAGCTGATTCACGGTAAAGTAAAGATATCCGTCATGGGCAACAGAAAGTGTGTCCGGCCAGAGAATTTCCGGCCCGTGAACAAGCGTGGACCAGGTTCCCTGCTTATTCATTTTTCGGACAGCATTGCGCTCGTAATCTCCTGCGTAAACATTGCCTGCAGCATCAGATTCAAGACCGTCAGAGGCCCCTTTTTCACCCCAGTCCCGGACAGCGGCAGAGAGGCTCTGCTCACTGATGTGGCTGTCTCTCAGCTTCGCAGTTTCAACCGAATAAAGATGACGGCCTGACAGCGGGCTGTAGTAGAGCGTTTTTCCATCGGCCGATAAGGCGATTCCATCAGATGCAACGCTGAAGGGGGCGGTTGATCCGTCCTCATGGCGCTGCAACAGGGTTTCGCCCTCGACAACCGGTACAAAACCTTTTTCAGGCGAGGTGGAACGGTCGCCGGTCAGGCGGCGCATTGCATCACCTGACGCCAGATCGACAACAATAATTCCGCCTGTTCCGGAAAGCGAAGAATCCGTGATGTAGGCCACTCCTGCTTTACCTACACGATAATCAATACGCAGGTCGTTTACATAGGTGGCGGGCAGGATAACTTTTGCCGGTAACACAATCGTTTTTACTACCCTATTACTGCGGAGATCAATCGCAACCAGTTTAGCCCCGCCCGCTACCGGCCGGCTAAAGCCTGGCGATGCGGTATCGAGTACCCAGAGTTTTCCCTGACCATCTGCCACCACGCTCTGCACGCTCAGAAAACGTTCAGCCGGACGGGTATTGTCTGCAACATTAATAGCCGCATCTGGATAAGGAACAACTTTTCCCTGCCTGATCTCACCGACGGTAAAAGGCACATCGTCACCCCAGCGCGGGAAATTCACGAATATGCGTCCCTTTTCTGACACCGTAACCCCGGTCGGCATGGCGTGCCAGAAAGTTGCGACCACTTCCGCTTTCCCTGATGGCTGATCGCTGGCCAGCTGAACATGGGCCGCAGAACGATCGGACGGTGCAGCAAATATTGCCGCAGACAGGGCGCTCAGTAATAAACCGGCAGCCGGCATCGTATATTTTTTCAGCATTATTATTTACTCTTTTTAATTTTTTTGCGGTGCCGGGAATATGTCCCGGAGACATAGCTGCCCGTAACGGTTGTCAATGAGAGCTCACCGGCCTGGCCGGCCTGATCATCAGAAATGGCCCCTAAAAGGGGCCATCTTATTACGCTACCGGCTCGTAATAGGCGACGCTGGCGTCATCGAGATAATCCAGAATCGCAGCGGGCAGTCGCTCGGTTGGCCTGGCCTCACCAAACAGCGTATATAACGTTTCGAAATGGGCATGCAGATCCTCAACGCTTTCCCACTGCTCATTCAGCAGAAAACAGCGGGGGTCATGGATATTTTTATTCCACTGATAGACCACCGGCTTATCCTGGCTCAGTGTCGCCTGCTGGCTGACCCGGGCAACATTTTCATAAAAATCATCTACTTTCCCTTCTTTAATTTTTCCGCTAAAAACCAGATATAACATTTATTTCTCTCTTTTTTGCATGTAAAGCCCGGCTTCTTCCGTAATGAAGAAGCTCAGCCGGACGGTATAGGTTTAAAAAAGGTGCCGGGTTAAAAAAGCCTGCAGAGTTTTAAAATCCTGCCAGCACAATTTTTCCTTTTGCTTTACCGGATTCAATCACGGCATGCGCGCGGCGAATATTTTCAGCCGTTATGGGTCCAAAATGTTCACCCAGTGTTGTACGGATTACCTTCTTATCGATGAGCTCACTGAGGTCCGTCAGGATCTGATGCTGGCTTTGCATATCAGGAGTGGTAAACATCGATCGGGTAAACATCAGTTCCCAGTGAAGCGAAATGGATTTGGTCTTAAGCGGCATAGCGTCAAGCGTCTCAGGATCGTCAATTACCGCAAGCCTTCCCTGCGGTGCCATAACTTCAACAATCTGCTGATAGTGTTTGTCGGTATGCGTCAGGCTGGCAACGTAGCGTACACCGCTGATTCCCAGCTCTTTAAGCTGAGGCGCAAAAGGCTGTGTGTGGTCAATAATATGGTGAGCGCCAAGCGATTTGACCCATTCAGCGGTTTCAGGGCGTGAACAGGTGCCTACAATAGTCAGGTTTGTCAGGCTGGCGGCAAACTGAGTCAGGATAGAGCCAACACCACCACCGGCACCAATAATAAGCAATACGTCGTTATTGCCCTCATTGACCTCAAGGCGGTCAAACAGCAGCTCCCAGGCAGTGAGAGAGGTGAGCGGCAGCGCAGCGGCTTCTGACATGGAAAGTGACGCGGGTTTACGGCCAGCGATTCTCTCATCAACCAGTGCATATTCCGCATAGGAGCCTGCCCGCATAAGAGAGCCTGCATAGTAAACTTCGTCACCCGGTTTAAACAGGCTGACATCTTCGCCCACTGCCTCAACGATGCCAGCGGCATCCCATCCGAGTACCCGTGGTTCAGTCACGGCAGCATTACGGCGCACTTTGGTGTCGACAGGATTAACTGCGATAGCCGCAACCCTGACCAGCAGATCATGCCTGCCCGGTTGTGGTTTAGGGAGGATGGTCTCATAAAGTGAATCCGCATCCGTAACGGGTAACTTATTATCTTTATAAACAATGGCTTTCATACTGTGATCCTTTGGATATCGGTAAGTAACTGCTTATCTGTTGTTAAAACTTTAAAGCAATATTTCCGATACAAAAACCAACAAATCAGAGTAAGATTTACACGTTTAAAGTGTAAATCACGCATGCTCCCGTTCTTATTCCCCGTGTATATCTCTCTGCTGAAGGTAGAATGCAGAATGCTGAGAATTGAAGATGTCAGAATGTTTGTGCGGACTACTCAGCTGGGAAGCTTTTCCAGCGTAGCCAGAGAATCAGGCATAATGCCTGCACAGGTAAGTGCTGCGATATTGCGGCTGGAGAAAACGCTCGGCGTCAGGCTTTTTGTACGTACAACCCGCAGCTTAAGAATGACGCGAGAGGGAGCAACCTATCTTCCCTATGCTCATGAGATGCTGGAAGTGATCAGGGCGGGAAGTGAAAGTCTGGAGAATCAGACTGGAGAACTGAAGGATGAATTACGTATTTCAATGCCGTCAGACGTCGGCAGAAGTACTCTGCTGCCGCTGATCACCGCCTTTTGTAAGAAACACCCCGGGGTGGCGGTAAACCTGATGTTTACAGATACTGTCAGCGACGTACATCAGCACCCTGTTGATATCGCCGTGCGTTACGGAATTCTGCCGGATAAAAGCTACGTTGCTCTGCCACTAGCGGAATACAATAAACGTATCCTTGTCGCATCGCCCGCCTACCTTGAACATCACGGTGCGCCGCACTCGCTGGAGGAGATTGCTGATCGGGATTGTATTCTTTTTACGCTGAATGGTCATCCCTATGCCAGCTGGTCCTTTTACAATAACCAGCAAAAGCATACGCTTTCCGTGAAAAGTCGCTTTGTCTGTAATGACTCTGAAACTTCACGCAGACTTGCTCTTGAAGGCGTCGGTATCGCCTATAAGTCCTGGTTAGATGTGCATCAGGATATTGCTGAAAACCGGCTGGTGCCGGTACTACCTCATCTGACAGGTGTAAAAAATCCGCTTAGTTTTATCTCTCCTCATCGGAGTCAGATAACCCCCACGGCCAGAGCATTATATGCGGAATTCAAGTCGCATTTCGATCGTCTGAGTGTGCAGTTTCCTTTTACGGATTAAATTAGGTCAGCGGCAACCAGAAACGCGATGAACTGATTATTTTTTAGTGGCGAATGTCCGCTCCTGGTACACAGCAGACTGACGCGGGAGTGAGGTCTGCTAAGAGCGAGAAGCGGAAGTCACACTAAGCGAACTTTGCTAGTCAAAGACGTCGGACGTGAAATCTCGGCTTTTGGGGATGTGTTTCGCGTCACAAGCTTTTTTTACATCTTTTTGTTCAGGCGATCTTAAAATGCCCGACCAAAATGTCGGTCAGCAGATCGGCCTGACGAATGAGTTCAGCTCCTGTAATTCCCTCATTCGTAGACCTTTCGGCAAAGCTGGTCACGAGCAGCACGATAAAGTTCACAGTGAAATCGAGGTCGCTCTTATCCGGCAAGCCTACTGCGGTTTCGATAAAAGTTCTGGTCAGATCGGCTCCTTTGGAGATCAGCGCCTTAAATTCGTCGGTCTCTCTCAGGTCAATCGATGCGATCCTCAGAGCCTGTCGTAGGTCGGCCTCGGCTGCTTCGATTATGAAGAACTCGCGAATGAAATCGCGCAACTTGCGAGAATGTTCGGGGCCAGTCTGGATGAGGATGGGCGTGAGTTGCCGCAACTGCCGCTCCCAGTTCAGCTTGGTGATGTGAAAGAGCAGCGCCTCCTTATTGGGAAAATACTGATAGAAAGAAGATATATTGACTCCGGCTTTCTCTGCGACCTTGTTCGCCGTAAAACCGGCGGGCCCCTCTTTCCGCAAAATGTAAGTAGCGGCCTCGACGATGGCCGCAACTGTTGCGATCGCTCGCTGTTGTTTCGCTTCTTTTTTCAAGGAGATATCAATCTTCTTTCGCATTCAAAACCTCTGCCAGCGTATGTGACTACCGAATGTAACTAAAAGATTATATTTTTAACTTCATGAATTTCAATGTGAAACGATTGAAGGAAGAAACATGACTATAAGTTACGAAGAGACGAAGGTTGCCATTATCGGTGCGGGCGTGGCTGGTCTGACGCTGGCAACATTTCTGCAGAAATCCGGCGTACCCTGCGTGGTACTGGAGCGGCGCAATCGCACTTATGTCGAGGTTCGCCAGAGAGCAGGAGTTGTCGAGGCGCGCGGGGTGGAGATGTTCGAGCGCTGGGGACTGGCCGACAATCTCCTTGCTGGCCCCGTCGCCCAGACAATCGATTATCGCGTCAATGGCGTTGGCCGCATTTTTGATATCGGTGCCGAGGGAGACGCGCAGAGCCGGTTCTGCACTCAGCAAATGCTGGTCAACAACCTGTTGCGGGAATTGATCGACGCCATGGCGGGCGATGTGCGCTTCGAGGTCGCCGACGTGGTGATCACCAATGAGGCGGACCGCCGCCCCTCAGTGGCCTATTCCGACGCCGGCGGCCATCACGAGATAGCCTGCGACTTTATCGTCGGGTGCGATGCCGATCGTGGCGTCAGCCGAGCATCCATTCCCGATGGAGTTTTGACCCGGTATGTTCATGAGTTCGGCTATGCCTGGATGGCCGCATTGGTTGAGGCCCCGGTGACAGGTGATCCGATCATGGCTGTCAGCGATCACGGCTTTGTCGGACAGTTGCCGCGCGGGCCGCAGCGCAGTCGCTATTATCTGCAATGCGCATTGACCGACACTGCCGAGGACTGGCCAGAGAAACGCATCTGGGACGAAATTCGCCTCCGCCTGAACGATGACACTATCCAGAATGCCGTGGTGCACAATATCGACTTCGTGCCGTTACGGTCCGTCGTCTATGCACCAATGCAGTATGGCAATCTTTTCCTCGCCGGCGATGCGGCCCATATGGTGCCGCCTGCCAGTGCAAAGGGCATGAACATGGCACTTTACGATGTGGATGTTCTTGCACAGGCCCTGTTGGACGCCGAGCGCAATCAGGACAGGAGAACCCTCGATAGCTACACCGATACTTGCCTGCCACGCATCTGGAACTATCAGGATTTTGCAGTCTGGATGACAGACACAATGCATGATGCCGGCAATCCGGCCCAGCAAGGCACATTCCGCCAGATGACGGCACGCTCCCGTCTGAATAATCTCTTTGCCTCCCCTGCAGCAGCGCGCCTGCACGGCGAATACCAACGCGGCACGAATTAACGGCAACCCAACCAACGATAAACTACTTAAATAGGCGGCTGGAAGTTCATGGCCGCCGCCACCTCCTCACTGATTATCAACAGCGTTCATTCGATTTCGCTTGTCTGGACGACTGAAATGGGGGGAGAAACACGCACTCGTAGAGGCCAGACAAATGTCCGCTCCTGGCACACAGCAGCCCGATGCGAACGGACGGTCCGCCATGAGCGAGAAGCGGAAGTATGAATTTTTATTTAACTCTATTAGCTTTTAGCCACTCTTATCCCAGGTCTTCGCGAGTTGGACCTTGAAAGTAGATGCTGCTTATATGACAACTACGTGGCTGAGTCAGCACAAAACGAATTGTTTCCCAGACTGAGCGCCCATTCATCAGACGTTCCCCCATTCTGGATTCACTGTCGACAAGCGTATCTAACCCTGTAAGTTCGAAATCCGGTGGATACAACCCGGTCACACGTATGTTTTCTTCGGACAACTGCTGTGACAGTTTGGTGATAAACCCGCTAAGCCCATGTTTGCTGGCGAAAAAAGCAGGATGCGCAATTGAATCCGTAAAATTCGGGATCCCACATGAAGATATAATTGAGACGATATCAGCATTGTCTGAACGTCTTAACCCGGGCAGCAGAGCCTGAGTCAGTAGAATCGAACCTGTCAGACCTGAACTGACGGTATTGATAATTTCTGTGTCAGGCTGATCGTCTAATCTCCCTGACAACCACTGAGCAGCATTCAGGATTAAAATGTCTATAGGCTTGTCTGAAATTAACAGTTGTGAAGAAAACTGAGAAAGGGATTCAGACCGGGATAAATCACAGATATACCCTTTTGCAATGCCGCTTTCAGCTGTGATGATGCTGCAGGTTTTTTGAATATCTTCAGCCCGCCGTGCGCAAAAATCCACCTCGACGCCCTCTCGTGCCAGCCACACGCACAGCGCCTGGCCAAATCCCCCGCCGCCACCAGTAATAACAGCTCTTTTACCTCTCAGCATTTTCATTCATCCTTTCCTGATGACTATGTATGGATGTAGATATACATGAGGAAGTTAAGTGACATCTTTCAGTTAATGCCTTTTTTACATGAGGAACAGAAATAAGCTGCACTGCAAACTGTTTAGCGTGTGTCAGGGGATTAGCAATGTCCGCTTCTGGCACAAAGCGGACATTAAAAGTGAAGGCCCGTAATCATGACGCAAGCACCATTAGCATCTGATGGTCCTTACAATTCCATCAGCCCTCTTTCATTAAAAGCGTCATACTTCAGGACCTCCCCTTTCATTCGGCTCTGCCATCGATGGATAAACGCCAGAGTATCCGCAGATTCAAGGTGGGCGCTCAGTGCAGCCTGATCTTTCCAGCGCTCAGATATAAGCAATTTTCCAGCCGGACAATCCTCCACGGCTATGTCATACGCATAGTTTCCTTCGCGCTGTCGCACGGCTTCAGACAGAAACTTTATATCGCTCATGAATTGTCCCAGTTCCGCAGGCTCGACGTGAATATAACCGCTGATGATAAGCATCTTAATCTCCTTTTATTGCCATCTGCCTGAACTCAACTAATTGCAGACCGGGGAAATGATAATCAAAAGTTAGTGAGTACTATCTTGCCCTGAATACTTCCCCTGGCAGCGCGCTGATGGGCAGCGGATGCCATGGCTAATGGGTAGGTGCTGTCAATTACAACCCGGATAATTCCCTTATCCAGAAGGTTGCCAGCTTCAGCTAATTGCGCACCATTTGAACGTACCTGCGTGGTTGATACGGTAATACTTTTTCGGACAGCTTCATCCTGTCCGGCAAAACCCAGAGGGTTAACAAGGAACAGCGATCCGCCCTGTTTTATAGAGCTCAGGAAGCGCTCCATGTTTGCACCGCCAACCGCATCAAGGACAAGATCGACATTTTTTACTGCTGTTTCGGCTGCTGTTTTGGTGTAGTCGATAAACTCATCTGCTCCCAGATCGCGCATGAGTTCCCTATTCCGCGATGATGCCACGGCGATTACCCGGGCACCTTTCCACTTAGCTATCTGCACCGCAAGATGCCCCACGCCTCCACCGGCACCGTTTACCAGCACCGTGCGCCCTTCTAAGGGAACAGGTGTATGCCTGAAAGACTGAAAAGGATTGGGTGCATCGTGACCCAGCCCGACCAGGAACTGCCAGGCAGTAAGCAGCGACATCGGCGCGCCCGCAGCCTGAACATGTCCGATCCCTGAAGGTTTTATTGCCAGTTCTGAGGAGGATACGCTCACGTAGTCAGCATAAGCGCCGCTACCCTGCATGAATCCCTGAGGGAAACGCACCATTGAATAAACCTCATCGCCGGGGGTGAAATCTGAAATATCCTCACCGACGGCCGCGACTACGCCTGATACATCTGTTCCCAGAATGAGCGGAAATGTTGAGTCAGGCCACCATTCAGGCGGCAGCACCCGATAACCGTTGCGCAGATACCAGTCGGGTGGATTAAGGCCAGCCGCATGGACTTTCACAAGTACTTCATCGCTTCCCACTACCGGACGGGCTGTCTCTTCATACTGTAGGTTCTCTGGCCCACCAAACGCATGAAGCTGTACCGCTTTCATCATCCCGGTCATCACAATCTCACTTTAAAAAGTAATCAGTGAACAGATGATATAACTACTATCTGGCGTTGATAATTGGGCTGGATTTCGCTTTAATTGTGCGATGAAGGAACAAATAGGGTTTGAAAGGCTCACAGGCTTAATTGCATTCGCTCGTGCTGGCTCGCTCGGCAGCTACACTGCTGCCGCCCGCTCGCTGTCAGTTTCCCCTTCCGCTATCAGTAAGAGCATTCAGCGGCTGGAGGCGCATCTTGGCGTTACCTTGTTTACCCGCACGACGCGTTCGTTGGTTCTGACCGCAGAAGGCCGGGAGCTTCATGAGCGAGCTTTACGACTGCTGCAGGATGCTGACGAGATTGAGCAGATAGCGAAACGCGCCCGCGCAGAGCCCGCAGGTACACTACGCATTGCGACATCGTATCCGATTGGCCTCCATATGATCGCTCCTGCGCTTCCGCAGTTCTGCGCGCTTTATCCAAAAGTGACAATTGACTTACGGTTGAGCGACCACGTGATAAGTATCGTGGATGAGAGTATTGATATTGCGGTGCGGCTCGGCGATCTTGCCGATTCAAATCTTCTTTCTCGCCGTCTTTCGCCGTACCGGATGGGTTGCTATGCCTCGCCTGAATATCTGGCTAACTGCTCTGCCCCTGAAAATCCAAACGACCTCATTAGCCATAAAACGGTAAATCTGCGTTATCAAAATACAGGGCAGCTTTTTCGCTGGCCTTTTCAGGTGGGAGAGCGAGAGACAGAGATCCTGCCCTCTTCTGAAATCGTTGTTGACGCAAGTGAAGCCGTACTCGCATCGGTTGCTGCCGGGGCCGGGATAGGAATGGCAACGAGTTTTATGGCTGAGTCATGGGTCAAGAATAAAAGACTTGTTCCGGTTCTCGCCGATTTTACTGTAGAGCGGCATAATATTTCGGCACTCTGGCATGAAAGCCGGCGCTCTAATCCAGCTGTGCGTGCCTTCCTGGATCATCTGATTGACCATTTTTAAAATGCTTAAGCCCCCTCCTATGGCAATGAACATCAGAATGTTGATTCCCCATCCTGCCAGGATAAGTCAGGTATAAGCGAAAAGCGGACGTTAAGAGGTAGCGTTTTTGGCGGCGGGATAAGGCCCCGCGTTACTCCGCGAGGCCTTTTCTTATGTTAAAGCGAAGGATGTACCCCTTTCATTGGGCTGACAGCTTCAAGCAGTGAAGCGATATGCAGGATAGTTCTCTCAGCGTGCCATTTGCCGACAATCTGAACGTTAATGGGCATGCCTTCACGGCTTTTTCCGAACGGCAGCGCTATGCCGGGTAAGCCTGTCACGTTCAGAGGGACCGTTGCGCCCTGAAGATAAGTTGCATCAACTTCCTGACCGTCAATAACGAAACGATCAACACCATGCTTGTGTGCCGGGATGGGAAGAACATGCGTGATCAGCGCATCATACCGTGAGAAGTATTCTGCAAAGCCATCCCGCAGCCTTTCTGCTGCCTGCTCCGCATCAATAAAAGCATCCATGGGTGTGTCGGGCAGAGAGAGCATAGTCTTTGCCATCTTATAAAGTTCTTCCGGTCTGCGGCCTGCGGTGGCGGCAGCAAATGCCGGCTTCATTTCCATCACGTGAAGTCGGTTAAAAACATCCAGCGCAAAGTCCTGCTCCAGCGCCGGGATACCCACATGCTCCACAACGGCGTCCGTCCCCTGCAGCGCTTCAGCCGCTTTCTTCACTACTGCTGCCACTTCCGGATCCACCGGGCCAAAACCAGGACCGGTCATCCAGCCAATGCGAAGCGGACGTGATGAACTAAACGGCAGGCCGTCTGAATAGAGTGGCGCGCTGCTGGAAAAGGCATCGTGCCCGTCCGGTCCTGCCAGCTGTGAAAAGGCTAAAGCAATATCGCGTACAGAACGGCCCATCGGCCCTACGTGCCAGAACCGGCGGGGAGCGCGCGGCCAGATGCCGGTCATGGGCACGCTACCGTGAGTGGCTTTCATGGAGGTGATCCCCGTCTGCGCAGCGGGTCCGCGTACAGAAATGGCGAGGTCGGTTCCCAGACCGAGCGGAGACATCCCCGCAGCAATAGCGGCTGACTCGCCGCCGCTGGAGCCGCCGGGCGTGCGGGTCAGGTCCCAGGGATTATTAGAACGTCCCGAAAGCAGGTTATCGCTCTCGATCCAGTAAGAAAACTCCGGCAGGTTAGTTTTTGCCAGCAGGATGCCGCCTGCATTTTTAAGACGCGCCACGCTGGTGGCGTCCTCAGCAGGCAGACGATTTTTAAAAATGGGTGAGCCGCGTTGTGTCATTACACCGGCCGTATCTATCGAATCTTTTACCGTAAAAGGAACGCCATGCAGGGGGCCAAGCTCGTCACCTCTCATCACTGCGGTTTCCGCTGCTACGGCATGTTTCATGGCACTATCCGCCATCGTCACAATGGCGTTAATGTCCGGGTTTGTTGCTTCAATACGGTCAATATGCGCCTGCATAACTTCAACAGGTGAGATTTCACGACTGCGGATCATGCCAGCCAGCTGGGATGCGTCTGAATAAAATATCTCTTTGTTCATGATTGCCTCTGTTAAATGTTTATCTACCTAACGTTCGTTAGGAAAACAATAGAGGTAGGAAAAGAGTCTGTCAACACCTACCTAACGTATGTTAGAATTAATTTATCGTCCTCAGGAGAACCCTAATGAGCAAGACATCCAGAGATGAAATCTTAAGTGCAGCCCGTCTGACGGCACAGGCTCACGGTTATACCGGCCTGAATATTCGCGGACTGGCTGATCAGGTCGGGATAAAAGCAGCAAGCATTTATCACCATTTCCCGAGTAAAGCGGAGTTGGGTGCGGCGGTTGCGCAGCGCTACTGGGAAGAGACCGCACGCGACCTGGCACTATTACGTGAAACAGAGGGCGACGCGCTTAAAAGTCTGAGCCGTTATCCACAGATATTTCGCCGTTCACTGGAAAGAGAAAACAGGCTCTGTATGGGCAGCTTTATGTCCGCCGAGTATGACGATCTGCCGGAGCCGGTGAAAACAGAAGTACAGAAATTTGCAGACGTAAACGTTGCATGGCTGAATACGCAGCTGCAGGAAGCAGGTGTAGTCAGTTCTGAAGAGAGCGAAAAACGGGCGCGCGCTATTTTTTCCGCCATTGCCGGCGCCCAGTTGATGGCGAGAAGCCGGAACGATATCCACCTCTTCGACGAGCTTATTGATGGCTATGCACAGGCAGGCCTGCTGCCTTCTGCTCAGGCATAAATCTGCTGGCCCGTTACGGCAGGCAGCAACATCTCAGATGCTGCCCGCCTTCTGTTACTTTGATCAGAACCAGGCTTCCCACATCGCGCCAACGTTGAACGAGTCGAGTTGCGTATCGTCATCGCTGCCATTCACGCGCGCCGTGCGTTTGTTATCCACTTCACCACCGGTGACGTAGAACCGCAGCATCGGCCGGAATTCTGGTCCCATGGCAATCGAAATGTTTTGCGATAACGTCAGCTTCCAGCCATGGTTATCGCCGCCCATATCATAATCTACACGCTGATAACCCGCTTCCAGCCAGGTGGAGTGAACATCATTCCACCAGTACATTGGACGTACAATGGCGCCGTAGTTTTTGCGGTTATCGCTGTTATCTGCATCGTTGGTGTAGTCATGGAAGGCGAGAAGATATTCAACCTGCGCCTGTTGCGTGAACTTATAGTTACCCTCAAAGCTGGCATAGATGCTTTTTAAGTCATTGGTTTTGTTATAGACGCTGTTGTCAGAATTGTCGGAGTAGCGGGCGATGACTTTGTTAACGCCCTTATCGCCGGTGTGGCTCAATACAAACGCGCCCTGCCAGGCTTTCAGACGTTCTTCGCTCTCAACCGCTTTTGAGTCAAATCCATAGTTCGCGTAAATCTCCAAATCCAGCGGGCCAACTTTCATACCGTGAATTTTTGAGGTCAATGCATAATTCCCCTTATCGCCCGTTCCCGAACCGCCGGTACAGGTGATGCGTGATGGGTTCGCTTCATCATCCATCACTTCCGGGCTGCAGGATTCAACGGCAGCGACGGCGGCGACATCAAATTTTACGCCACCCAGATCAAAGTCCTTGATACCAGCACCCTGCCCATCATGATTCATCCAAAAATAGTCGTTAATGCCCTGCTGCGGTCGTTGATGAAAATCGCGGCCTGCCCAGAGATAGGCGTCAGGATTGGAGGGGAGAATGTTGGTTACCCCTGCGTAGGCTTTTTTGAGGTTAACCTCATCGCCCCAGTGATCGATCATCACGTTAACGTCCCAAATCGCGCCGTTATCGCCCCGGAAGGCTTTGGAAAGCTGAAATTCGCCGCCATTACCTTCGTTTCCCAAACGCCCGATAGCCGAAGCACCATTATAGGAGCCATCCACTGCGACATATTTCTGATCGCCACTCTGGAATTGCGCGCCGTAACGAGCATAGCCGGTAAACTTCACACCAAAAGGGATCGCCAAATCGGGGGATTGCGCCGTACTTTGTGGTTCCGTAATGACATCAGCCTGTTTGTTCACTGCCGCATCCATTTTAGCCTGCCGTTCCGTCAGCGCTTTATCGACAGCTTTTGCCACAATGGCGTCGATTTGTTCCTGAGTGAACTCTTGTGCGGCCACAGTTGCAGAGCAAAGCGAAGCTACAACCAGCAGCGAGGCTGGAAGCTTTTTATCTTTTTTCATTGTTGTCTCAATATAGTCAGTTATTTTCAGACAATAGCGTTCCCGCCGGACGCGACACAAAAGAGTGCCATGCCCGGGAGAGCTGTTTTATTTTTTATTCACAGAGGTAAGGCTTTATATATTGGGTTAAGTTTATTGCTCCGGCTAATTAATAATAAGCAGTTATCGCTGATAAAGATGAATAATCTCTGCTGATAACTCACGTGCTAACAGCGACGTCATTAAATGATCCTGGGCATGCACCATAATTAACGTCATCGGCTGCTTCGCTTCGCCCGCATCCTGCTCAATTAATTTGGTTTGCATTTTATGTGCCCGCAGCGCAAAAGTATCGGACTCTTTTAACAGCTTTTGCGCTTCCTCAAGGCTGCCCTGCCGCGCTGCCTGCAACGCTTCGAAGCACAGGCTTCTTGACTGCCCTGAGTTCACAATGATTTCCATCACTGCCTCTTCTAAATCAATCATTATTTAACTCCTGCTCACTGAAGCCATTATTAGCCGACGTCGCGGCAAACCATTCGCCGCTCTTTTTCACGGTGCGCTGCTGGCTGATTAAGTCAAGCTGTACAAATCCGTAGCGGTTTTTATAGCCGTTGCACCATGACCAGTTATCGATAAATGTCCACATATGGTAGCCAAGACAATTGGCGCCTTCGCTTATTCCTTTGTGCAGCCATTTAAGATGCTCAGCAATAAAATCGATACGATATTGATCGTCTATTACTCCCTCTTGCACAAATCGCTGCTCATTTTCAACGCCCATGCCATTCTCAGAAATAAAACAGCGAGGATTACCGTAATTAACCCGTAAATTAGTCAGAATGTCATAGATGCCAGGTTCGTAAATTTCCCAGCCACGATAGGGATTCATTTTCCGGCCCGGCATTTCATAGTTTTCAAAAAACCATTCGGGCATAAACGGCGATGCGGGATTTACCGCACTGTCACGGCATTTCACCCGGCGTGGTTGGTAGTAATTCACACCCAGCAGATCGATTTTCCCTTCTGCTATCAACTCACCATCGCCCGGAAGCGAAACAGGAAGCTGATCGTACTGACGTAGCAGCGCCACCAGATCGGCGGGATAGTCGCCGCGCAATACCGGGTCGAGAAAACTGCGATTGAACAACAGGTCAGCATGATGGGCGGCGGTGATATCTGCCGGATGCTGCGAACGTGGATAGGAGGGCGTAAGGTTCAGAACGATGCCAATCTCGCCGCTGTACTGCCCTGCCCGATAAGCCTTTACTGCCGACGCATGGGCCAGAACGGTGTGATAGGCCACCGTTGCCGCTCGTTTAAAGTTCACGACGTTGGGATAGTGGAAGTCGTAAAGATAGCCACCTTCAACCGGTACAATTGGCTCATTAAAGGTAAACCAGTGCAGCACCCGATCGCCGAAAAGGTCAAAACAGATTTCAGCATAACGACTGAATGCAGCAACAACCTCCCGGTTTTCCCATCCGCCTTTTTCCTGCATCACCATCGGCATATCAAAGTGAAAAAGAGTGATGAAAGGTTTTATGCCCTGCGCCAGCAGTTCATCAATGACGTTATTGTAGAAAGCGACCGCTTCAGGGTTCACCTCACCCGTACCGTCCGGGATCAGGCGGGACCAGCTCAGCGAAGTACGAAAGCTGTTGTGATTAAGCTTTTTCAGCAACGCAATGTCTTGTTGCCAGTGTTGTAGAAAAGTTGAGGTCTTTGCCGGACCGATGTTTTGATGAAAGCGCCAGGGCTGCTGTTGATACCAGCGATCCCAGATGGTGGCACTTTTGCCGCCCGACAGGCTGTCGCCTTCGGTCTGTAAGGCAGAACTGGCACTGCCCCACCAGAAATTCTCAGGAAATGCATATTTCATCGCTTAACTCTCCAGACTCATTAGTTAGTACCGACTGTTTCAGCAATGGGGCTGCTGCTTTGCGCTTTCTGCTCTTCTGTTTTCATCAGTGAGCGTTCGTAAGCACGCAGGAAAGGCAGGTACATCAGGGCTGAGAGCACCATGCAAATCAGACACATCACCACCGGACTGATCGCCCAGTTTGCCGCCCACGATGCGCCTATCGGGGCTGGCGTCGTCCATGGCGTGAGCGAGACAACTTGTGCCAGCCAGCCCATTTTGGTCGCCGTCCAGGCCAGTACGGCGTTGATCATCGGCACGCAGACAAACGGGATAAACAGGATCGGATTCATGATGATCGGTGCGCCGAACAGGATCGGTTCATTGATGTTGAAGAAGCTCGGTATGACGCCCATTTTACCGATGGTGCGGAGATGGACGGCGCGGCTGCGCAGTAACAGGAAAGCCAGCGGCAGTGTCGATCCCACACCACCAATCAGCAGAAAGTGATCCCAGAAGCCTTGCAGATAGATATGCGGCAGTGCACTACCCGCCGCCAGAGCCGCCTGGTTGGCGGACAGGTTAGCCATCCAGAAGGGATTCATGATGCCGGTCACGATCAACGCGCCGTGAATACCGGCGAACCAGAATATTTGACACAGCAGCACAGAGAGCAGGATTGCAGGCAGAGAATCTGAGGCAGAAACCAGCGGCTCCAGCAGATGCATAATGGCTTGCGGCATAATCATGCCGGTTTTGGCTTCGATAAAGAGGTTAAGCGGATGCAGCGTCCCAATAATCACCACGACAGGGATCAGGATCTCAAACGAACGGGCAACACCGGTTGGCACCTCCTTGGGTAAACGAATGGTGATGTTGTTTTGCTTGAGCCAGGCGTAGATGCGTGTTGAGTAGATAGAGGTGATTAGCGCGGTAAAGATCCCCTGCCCGGAGAGATATTGCGTGGAAATGGTGCCGTTACTATAGGGTGCGGCAACCAGCAGGAAGGCCATAAATGCCAGCAAACCTGACATCACCGGATCGAGCGAAAATTGCCGCCCCAAACTTGCGCCAATTCCAACCGAGATAAAAAATGTCATCACGCCCATGCTCAGATTAAACGGCAGCATCAGTTGATCGCGATAGGTAGTAGAAAAATCGAGCCAGGCCCGGGCAAAGCCATTGGTGGTAGTTTCAGAGAAAGGCGGGAAGATAAATACCAGCATAAAGGAGCCGATAATCATAAACGGCAGCGCAGCGGTAAAGCCGTCACGGATCGCAATGACATATTTCTGTTGCCCAAGACGACCCGCTAACGGTGTGATGGATTGCTCAATGACCGCAATCATGGAGTGATATAACGAACTCATAAGCGCACCTTTTTAGTTAGCCGCTTCAATGAGCGACAGAGCGTAGTCTAAAACCTTGTCACCGCGTTGCATGCCGTAGTCCATCATGTCGACAGGCTGAACGGGAATGCCCTGGGTGGCCGCTTTTTCTGACAGTGATTTCAGCATATATTTTATCTGTGGCCCGAGCAGCACCACCTGATAGCGCGGGAACTGTTCATCAAACTCCACGACGCCAAATGCATTAATTTCAACCTCTAAGCCTCTTTCAGCAGCAGCTTCTGCCATTTTTCGCACCAGCAGACTGGTGGACATCCCTGCAGAGCAACACAACATTATTTTGTACATCGCCATCCCATCCTTAACGTTTTACGCTTTAGTGTGGCGATGATTGGATATCATATGGAAACCGGTTTCCATAAACAGAGATAAGAACTGTGATACTTATCAATATCTGGTGCTTAAGGGGTTTCTTTATCTGATTTGCGTCACAAAATTTCTGGCAATTTGGATAGCTGAAGTAGCCAGATGGAAAATCAGTTTCCATGCTAAAGGGAAATGGCTATACTTTATGCGGTGAATAAATGCGCTAACGTTTGCATTCATATTTAAAAGTAATACGCAGGATCCACGGGAGAAAGATGTCTACTATCAACGACGTATCACGTTTAGCCGGGGTGTCAAAAGCCACAGTTTCACGGGTGTTGAGTGGTTCGCGCGGCGTTAAGGAAGCCAGTCGCCTTGCGGTATTGAAAGCTGCCGATGAGCTGAAATATCGACCTAATGTGATCGCGCAATCTCTGTTCAGTCAGACCACGAACTGCATTGGCGTTATCTGCGCGCAGGAAAATATCAACCAGACAACTGCTTATCTTTACGCACTGGAAAAGCAGTTAAGCCAGCATCAAAAACATCTGCTGTTGCGCTTCGCTCACAGCCAGACAGAGATCATGAATGCGCTGGATGAACTCAGCTGCGGCCTGTGCGATGACGTGCTGATTATCGGCGCCCGCTTTCCTCTGAATATTGAAGATGAAAACGTGGTTTTGGTGGATTGCGTGGAAGCTGAAGGACCAAACAGCATTCAGTTTGATCACTCTTTTGCCGCTGAGACGGCCTGTAATTATTTGATCAACCAGGGCAAGCGCCAAATCGCGTTGATTCATCCGGAAGCCAGCGGCTCTGCCGAGCCGGTATTACTTGGCTATAAACTTGCGCTGGAAACGAATTTTCTGCCCTTCAACCGCAATCTGGTCATTATGGATCCGGTTTCTTCTTCTGTAGCCATTCAGATGCTGCTGAATAACGCCAGCACCCGCAATTTCAACGCCCTTCTGGTGGCTAACGAACAGGAAGCGCAGAACGCGATCGCCCAGTTGCAGGCATTTAATAAATCCGTACCCGCCGACATCATGGTATTCAGCCTGGCAGGCTCGCTGCATTTGCCCGGGATCCCTACCATTCCCGCCATTGAGTACTCTATGGATGCCATGGCTTCCAGGATTGTTAACTGGCTGACGACAAAAACCCAAAATATGCTGGGATCGTCCGTGTTGCGTGGCGATCTGATCATTCCCGATATGCGTAAGCGTTAACAGGCTTCTGGCTAACCTTTTCTGCTAGTGGCGTAGCTCTTTATTCAGGGCATTGCCTTTGGTGGCGAATGGGCAGGCGCGGATTGTAAGAAGGTTGTCCGCTATGCGCGAGAAGTGAAGCTGTAAGCCAGGCAGGAAATCCCTGCCAGATTCAATCTTAAATCCTGCTGCTCAAAGTGGCGTCAGGGTGAAATGTCGCATACTCTTCACAGCATATGGACATTAATCTTCTCGGCTTTATGCCGGCATTACTCCCTGTGGCACTCTCTCCAGGCGCAAGTTTCACACTTGTTATGGGCAGTGCTTTGGCTGGTGGACGCAGAGGACTTTTCAGAACCCTTGCCGGTACAGCGTTAGGTATCTACACCCATGCGCTCTTTATCGGATTCGGTATAACGGCAGTTATTGTGTCATCGCCAGTAATTTATAGTGCACTGAAAATTGCAGGGACAATTTATCTTATCTGGCTGGGAGGCATGCTCATACGCAGTGGTTTGAAGGCAAAGCACCATCAGCCTGAAAACAACCCCTGTTCAATTACGGTAAAGGAAGCCTGGCTTGCTAACGTGATAAATCCTAAAGCAATTATTTTTTATCTGACGGTTGTTTCTCAGTTTACTGGAAAGCATGGAGGCGTAGGCAATTACCTGGCCTTAGCTTCTGTTCACATAGCGGTTATGAGCCTCTGGCTTATTACTGTCAGTCATGCACTGATATTCTCAGCCAAAAAAGCTAACCCACTACTATTGAAGAAATATGTAAATATTGCCGGAGGGTTGCTACTCATTATTTTTTCATTACGTAACCTTATTCACTAAGTTCTGAAAACTAACTTTTCCTTTCGGTTTTACCAGATATTGCACTATAAAACTAAATAGCAATGTCCGCTTCCACCCCTGCCGGAGTGACCTTACAACATCCGCGCTGAGAAGTTGAAAGGTCGCCATTTATGGCGACCTTTCCAGGTAACATTTTACAGGGCGACCTTAATAGGTCACCACCGTCACCCAATTTGCATCACCTCCGGCAGGCGCTTCGCTCACCCGCTTAAGCGCCCCGCTTTCAGCATTAATTTCATAGCTACCGGTAACCGCGCTTTTCTCACCACTGGCAATCAGCCAGCGACTGTCCGGCGAAATCGCGATGCCGCGCGGCTGTTTTTCAACCTGCCAGCTGTCAATCAGCGTCAGTTTACCGTCCGCTTTATTAACCCGATAACCGCTGACTGTGCTGCTGGTTCGCTCGCTGACATAGAGGAAACGCCCATCCGGCGTCAGGCTGATATCGGCTGCCCAGATACGCGGCGTGGTGTCGCTGTAGCCCGGTGGACGCTCTTTCCCCTGTTCCAGTTTGTATTTTTCAGCAACGGCATTGGGTACCTCCGCCACTTTTACCAGCTCGCCGCTCGCTTCACGACGGAACTGCGTGATAATGCCGCCCATCTCGCCAACGTTGTAGAGATAGTGATTATCGGGTGACAGCACCGAATGGCGCGGTCCGTTCCCGGCGGCAGTGTTGACATAACCGTTACCGAGCGCTGTCAGTTCTCCCCCGGCGCTTAATTTCAGCTGCAGCACGCGATCGGTACCGAGATTGCCGACATAAGCATTTTCCCCGCTGGCATCAACAATCACCGAATGTGCCGCGTGTCCGGTTTTATAGCTACCCACCGGCGGCGTCGTCACCTTGCCATCGCTGGCAAGCCGGTAGACCTGCACCACATCGCCGTCATAGGAGGCGCCAAGCAGAAAGCGCCCCTGTTTGTCTGTGCTGATATAGGGGTAACTGGCCGCGGCGGCCACGGCGCTGGACTGGCTCAGATCGCCGGTTTTGCTGTCGATGCTCCAGCTCACCAGTTGCAGCGGTTTACTGCGGATCGCCGCATAGAGATGTTTGCGATCGGCGCTCAGCGCCATTGGCATCACTTTCCCACCGGTCTGAGTACGTCCCAACAGGTGCAGCGCACCCGTTTGCTCGTCCAGCGTGTATCGCGCAATGGTGCCATCACTGGCTTCTGACACGTAGACAAAAGTTTGCGCCAGCAAGGGCGCGCTGGCGGCCAGCGACACGAATAGCGTTACCGTACCTAATATTTTCTTCATGCTGTTTCCTTAGCGTACCAACGACGGACGTTTGGCGTCATAGCGCCAGTTATCGATCAAAAACTGCATCCCCAACGCATCGTTCCGATTCTTATCCGGCAGCGCGTTGTAGAGCGTATGCGCCTGTTCGACGCGTTCCATATCCAGCTCGATGCCCAGACCCGGACCCGGCGGTAATTCCAGATAGCCATCGCGGATCTGCGGCGGCTGGCGCGTGAGATGCTGGCCATCCTGCCAAATCCAGTGAGTATCAAAAGCGGTCTGACGATCGCCCGGCGCCGCAGCGCCGAGGTGCGCCACCATTGCCAGCGAGATATCAAAATGATTATTGGAGTGGCAGCCGGTGGTGAGCCCCCATTCGTTGCACAACTGCGCCACCACGTTTGCGTTGCGCATCGTCCAGAAGTGCGGGTCGGCAAGCGGAATGTCGATGGCATTAAGCTGCAGCGCATGGTGTAGCTGCCGCCAGTCGTTTGCGATCATGTTGGTGGCAACCGGCACGCCGGTGGCGCGACGGAATTCGGCCAGCGTTTCCCGGCCGGAATAACCCTGTTCCGCACCGCAGGGATCTTCAAGATAGGGCACCTTACCCGCCAGCTGTTTGCCAAAGCGGATCGCTTCATCCAGCGACCAGCTGGCGTTGGGATCAACGGTAACGCGCGCCTCAGGAAAACGCGCCAGCAGCGCTTCAACCGTTTCGACTTCCACTTCGCCTGCCTGCACGCCTCCTTTCAGCTTGAAGTCGCGAAAGCCATACTGCTCAACCGCCGCTTCCGCCAGCCGTACCACTGCTGTTTTGTCCATCGCCGCTTCATGACGCAGACGGAACCAGCCCTCTTGCTCATTATCTCCCGAGCGATAGTGCATATTGGTGAGCTTGCGATCGGCGATATAGAACAGATAGCCCAGCACCGGAATACGATCGCGCTGTTTACCGCTGGCAAGCAGATCCGCTACCGGCAGGTTAAAAAGCTTGCCCTGCAGATCCAGCAGCGCGGCTTCGATGGCGGCAGCGGCGTTATAAAACTTCTCCGGATTCATCTGCGGAATATGGATGTCATGGGTATGGGCGGTTTGCTGCTGACGCGCCTCGCTGCTGAACAGCTGGCTCAGCGTGGCATTGAGGCGCAGCAGGGAACTGCCTTCAATCAGCGGGCGAAACTGCTCCAGCAACTGCAGGGTTGAGGCATGACACGGCGTTTCACCGACGCCGGTATGCCCGGCTGAGTCGGTCAGGATCACGATAATGCGCGTGAAGAAGCAGTTATGGGCGCCGCCAATATTCAGTAGCATGCTGTCGTAGCCGGCAACCGGTACGATGCGCATGGATTTAATGAGTGGACTGTCTGACATGGTTTCTCTCCGTGTGACCGAATGCGGGGGGAACAGGTTTACTGCGCAGCAGCAGCCACAGACCGGTAATGACCGACACGCTGGTCAGCGCGTAGAGTCCGCCGGTGGTGCTGCCGGTGTGCATTTCGAGATAGCCGAAAACCGTCGGCGCGAAGAATCCGCCAAGGTTGCCAATTGAGTTGATCATCGCAATGCCTGGTGCAGCAATTGATGCGGGCAGTTCGCTTTGCGGCATCGGCCAGAAAAACGCAGCGCTCACCTTGGAACCGATACAAGCCACAATCATCGCCACAAAGCCGAACCACGGCGTGCCAAACGTAGCCATAAAAGTCCCGCAGGCGGCAATCAGCATGGCGATGCCAAGCCCTTTATCCAGCTTATGGCGATAGCGATCGGTGGCTTTACCGAGCGTAAACAGCGCCACGATAGCGAACAGCCAGGGAACGGCAGTCAGAAGTCCGGTTTCGAAACTGTTGAAGCCCTGAATACGCTGAATGATTTGCGGTAACCAGAACACCAACGTGTAGCCGGTCATGGTCATGGTGAAGAAGATCAGGCAGTAAGACAAAAGACGGCGATCGGCGATCAACCCCCAGCGACCTTGTGTTACGGCACGCTCTTCACGTGCCGCATCTTCCAGAGCCAGCTGCTGCGCCAGCGCCTGTTTCTCCGCGTCGCTGAGCCATTTCGCCCCTTCCGGTTTAGAGACCAACACCCATGCCGCCAGCAGGCCGATCGTTATCGATCCGCCGCCCTCCATAAACATGACCCATTTCCAGCCCGCAAGGCCGCCAACGTCATGCATCATCAGGATGGCGCCCGTGAGCGGACCGGAGAAGAGAAAGGCGCTGGCTGTGGCACTCAACACCATGGCGGTAGCGCGTCCCCGCCAGGCATTCGGCACCCATTGACGAAAATAGAACAGCACGCCGGGGAAGAAGCCAGCTTCCGCTACGCCGAGCAGGAAACGCAGCAGATAGAAGTGCAGCGGCGTGCTGACAAAACCGGTCAGCACCACCACCATGCCCCAGGTGATCATAATGCGCGTGAGCCACACACGTGCGCCGAGTTTCTTCAGCATCATGTTGCTCGGCACTTCAAACAGCGCATAGCCGATAAAGAACAGTCCGGCACCCAAGCCGAAAGCGGCGGCGCTGATACCCGCATCGGTTTGCAGCTGGGCTTTAACGAAACCGATGTTGGCGCGGTCTATCTGGTTAACGATAAGCATCAGCGCCAGCATCGGTATGATGCGGCGGAAAAACTTGCCGATGGCGGAAGCGATATGCGCCTCATGATCGGGTGATAATTCATAGTGTTGTTGTGTCATGCGTCACCTGTAGGGTCAAAAGCACCGCTATAGGTATACGCAGCAGAATTAGCAGGCGGATATGTGGTATTGCCCGAGAACACTTATGCACATGCCCTATGATTGTTAAATTTCATAGGGTTATGTTAATTTTTGTTGAAGATTTTAGTGCTGGTTTGTGCGCTGGCTCACTGGCGACGTGCGATTAATATCGGTGTCCGGCTCACCTGTTAAAGGCGGGATTATTCATATGGACTATAACGTTGAAGGTTTGGATGTGGGCGATCGTGGTTCCAGGTAATGCTCTTTGTCCTGCTCCTCCGGCGAGATCGTTATTCAACGACAATGACCTCTTCGGTCACGAGCCGGACCACGGAAGTCAAGTCGATGAAGTTCACGTGGTCAGGATCCACCCTGGTGGCAAAGTTGTCCGACAGGAAGAGTTTGTTCATGTCGTCAATGTTGTCGAACCACGCCTCCACCATGGCGTCGAACCGTGGTTCTTCTGAGGTCATATAATTCACGGGGTATGAAATCACGAAGCGGCGGATCTTCTTCGCTTCAGGAATTGCAAAAAGCATCGGGGCATGAACGTCGCGACGATATTCCCTGAATTCCTGAATGCCCATACCCTGCCGGCGCTTGAAACCGATAACGACTTTGATCATGAAAATATCCTTTGACGGTGAGCAATCTGTGCATCTGCTTCGACAAAGAATAACCATGAAAGTCGATACAAACTATGTTTGAATATCCATAATACTTTCGAGATTGTCCCCATGGTTGCTGATCCCTTATCCGATGTTCTCTCGCTATTGACGCCAAAAACTTACATTGCGGGTGGCTTTGACTTAGGAGGGAAATGGGCGCTTCAGTTCGAGAAGCATTCTGGTCTCAAATATTTTGCGCTCGTATCTGGCAGCGCCTGGCTCGCTGTCGATAGTGGGCAAGATCCGATAAGGCTTGAAGCGGGTGATTGCGTCCTGTTACCCAACGGACGTCGATTTCTGATTGCTCAAGACCTCGCCTTCAAGCCGGTCAGTATTGCCACCCTACCCGAAGAGGACTGGAACGGCGGTATCGCGACAGTGAACGGCGGCGGAGAAACAACAATGCTCGGCGGCCATTTCGGATTCGCCGGCAAACATGTCGACATCCTGCTTGGATCAATGCCTGCCATCATTCGGCTTCGCGATGAAGATGATAAGTCAGGTCTGCGATGGGCCCTCGGCCGTATGCGACAAGAGCTGTTCGGAGCGCAGCCGGGTGCCAGGCTCGTGGTGCAGCATCTCGCTCACTTAATGCTGGTCCAGGCGCTGCGACTTTATCTCGCTCACGGCGTGGGAAGTGGGGTCGGCTGGCTGTTTGCACTAAGTGATGAAAGGATCGCCGTTGCCATTGGCGCAATTCATGCGAGCCCAGGCACCCGTTGGACTTTGCCGGAACTTGCGCAGAAGGCCGGGATGTCCCGATCCAAGTTCGCACTCAGGTTCAAAAGTATATCTGGGGCGTCGCCAATTGAATATCTCACACGATGGAGAATGATGATTGCCTGTCACCGGCTCACCAATGGTACTGAATCTGTCTCCAGAATCGCGCTGTCACTAGGTTATGCATCAGAAGCTGCATTCAGTACAGCGTTTCGGCGACTCATCGGATGTTCGCCACGACAGTATTCTTTGAAAAATAAGTTGCTAAACGAAACTGCTAATTAATATTATTTCCTACTGGGGTGGGTTCTTCACCGGAATCCCACATTTTCCGCTCCTTTGCCTTTTTGGTGTTATGCTACATCCAATTAGCCGTGTTTATTACACGGCATTTGACGCGAGGTATTTATGGCTGCTACACAACGAGCAACGCAAAGCGTTACCATGACCGTAGAACGAACCTTACTCAGCCGTGCGCGTGAGGCTGGAATTAATCTAAGTGCCACCCTGACCGCAGCCCTTGACGCTGAACTACGCCAGTACGAAGCGAAAAAGTGGCAGGAGGAAAACAGCGAAGCGCTGGAAGCTCTTAACCGCTTTCACGATGAACATGGTTGTTTCAGCGATGAGTACAGGACATTTTAAGAATGCAGTTCACTGTATACGGCAATACCGGGAAAAGCGCCGTCTATCCCCTGCTGCTTGATGTAACCAGCGATATTATCGGCCAGTTAAACCGCAGGATTGTTGTCCCTCTGCTGCCTGTTGAAAATTACCCAGGCAGCCCACGCCCCGAACGGCTGGTTCCGCTTATCAGACTGACCGACAATAGAGAATATGCAGTTATGACGCATGAGATGGCGAGCATTCCCGCGCGTTCTCTGGGAGCGGTGTTCTGCGATGTTTCCCATTATCGTACCCAGATCAAAGCCGCGATTGATTTTCTTCTCGACGGTATTTAATCCCTCCTTTGGGGCTGCTAATCACCATCGTACCGTGCTCTGGCTTCACGGATATAGTCGGCGGATGTGATAATCCAGGACCATAAAGGTAACATCCTGAGAAGCATTTCTTTTCCGGAATCGGTAATCGCATAAACCACCCGGGGCAATTTCTCCTCGTAATCACAGCGGGATATAAGTCCGTCACGCTCCAGATGACGCAGTGTCCGCGTCAGCATTCTTTGCGTGACTCCCGTAAGGTAGCGACGTATCTCCCCATAGCGAAGAGACCCGCAGGTACCGAGAATATGTAACACGCCCAGCGACCAGCGATTACCGGCATGTGCCAGGATCTCACGTTTCAGCCCCTCATCATCGTTGCTTAATTCTTCACAAAACTCCTTTGAAAATTGCAGCAATGCTTCCCGTTCAGACTCCATATCACCTCCGGTATCATTCATGTGCCTTATTGAGGCAGGCTCTTTCAGCTGTCAGGATGACGTTTTAATACGACAGGAGGCAAGAATGAAATCAGAAAACAAATTTTTAAATAGCGTTCTGATACTCGGCGCAGGAGAACTTGGTCTGCAGGTATTACGAGCGATGTGCAATAAAGCGCAGAAACATACCAATTTAAAAATCAGTGTATTACTAAGAAAAGAAGCGGCTAACGCCGTTTCTGGTCCACACAAGGCACGACTGGATGAGCTGATGAAACTGCGCATCTCTGTAGTTGAGGGCGATCTGCAGGAAAACAGTATCGATGAGCTGAGTGAGATATTTGGCTCTTTTGACACCGTCATCAACTGTAGTGGTTTTGTCGGCGGGCCGGGAACGCAGATAAAGATTACACAGTCGGTATTAAAAGCGGCCGTAGCACGATACTTTCCGTGGCAGTTTGGCGTTGACTATGACGTGGTTGGTAAAGGCAGCGGGCAGCAGGTATGGGATGAACAGCTTGAGGTTCGCCACCTGCTGCGCGGGCAAAATGCAACGGAATGGGTCATTGTCTCTACCGGAATTTTTACCAGCTACCTGTTTGAATCTGGCTTTGGTGTGGTTGATGTACAAAGTAAAACTGTTTTTGGCCTGGGCGACTGGCAGCATGCAGTGACGCTGACCACACCTGAAGATATCGGCAAGCTGACTGCAGCTATTTTCTTCCATCAGCCCGCTTTTCGTAACGAGATTGTCTTTATCGCAGGCGATACGCTGACCTACAGTGAGCTGGCTGATTTAATGCAAACCCACTGGAACGCTGAAGTAAACCGAAAATTACTGGTCAGGAAAAAGCTTGAGGATGACGTGCAGCATAATCCTGAAGATGTGGGAGCAAAATACCGGCTTGCTTTCGCCCGGCCTGACGGGGTGGCATGGAGTAAAGAAAAAACATTCAATTATCTTCAGGGGATTGAAACCACAACGGTCGGTCAGTGGCTTGCAAAACAGCGTGCCGTGTAGTTTTTGGGCTTTAATTCATGCTCTGTAGAGAGTAAGCCAGCCGAACAGCAATAAGATTTTTCCCAGCCCAGTCAGGTAATTACCCGTTTTCCGGCAGGCGTTTTTGTTAAAAATATGCCAGGATGCTGTGAAGATAATGAGAAACCGAGACCAGGGAGATACCATGACTCAGCCTTCTGCCCCGAAAGGGTTGTCCGTAGCCGGGGCGCTGGACAAGCTGGACGCCCTCTATGAAGAGGCCGTTACCGCGCTTCGCGAAGCGATTACCACCTATATCAGCAGCGGTCAGTTACCGGACGAAGCCGCGCGCGCCAGCGGCCTGTTTGTTTACCCGGAACTGCGCGTAAGCTGGGAAGGCGACGATTCAGGCCACCGCCTTACCCGCGCCTTTGGTCGTTTTACCCGTCCGGGCAGCTACGCCACCACCATCACCCGCCCGGCGCTGGCGCGGCACTACCTTTCTGAACAGCTTGAGATGCTGGCCGGCGAATATCCGGTGACGCTGGAAGTAAGACCTTCCAGCCAGGAGATCCCCTTCCCTTATGTGATTGATGGTTCCAACCTGGGGCTGGACCGCACCATGAGCGCCGGTCTGGCGAAACACTTCCCCACTACTGAGCTGGCACAGATTGGCGATGAAAATGCCGATGGCCTCTATCAGCCGGGTGAAGCGTTCCCGCTTTCCCACTTCGATGCGCTGCGTACTGATTTTTCGCTGGCAAGGCTCCGTCACTACACCGGCACGCCCGTTGAGCATTTCCAGTCCTACGTGTTGTTCACCAACTACACCCGCTATGTGGATGAGTTTGTCCGCTGGGGTTGTGAACAGATAGCAGATCCTGATTCCCCCTATGAAGCGTTGTCCTGCGCGGGCAGCATTTTTGTCACGGCGGAAACGCCCGATCCTTTGCAGGTTATCTCTGGCCTGGCGTGGAAAAATCACCAGATGCCCGCCTGGCATCTGATCGCTAAAGAGGGTCAGGGGATCACGCTGATCAACATTGGCGTCGGGCCCTCCAACGCCAAGACCATCTGCGACCACCTGGCGGTGCTGCGTCCTCATACCTGGCTGATGATTGGTCACTGCGGCGGGCTGCGCGAGAGCCAGACCATTGGCGATTACGTGCTGGCCCACGCTTATCTGCGCGATGACCACGTACTGGATGACGTGCTGCCGCCAGATATCCCGGTTCCCAGCATCGCGGAAGTGCAGCGGGCGCTTTATGACGCCACCAAGCAGGTCAGCGGTATGCCTGGCGATCAGGTTAAACAGCGGCTGCGTACCGGCACGGTGGTGACTACCGATGACCGTAACTGGGAGCTGCGCTACTCCGCCTCCGCGCTGCGTTTTAACCTCAGCCGTGCGGTAGCTGTAGATATGGAGAGCGCCACCATCGCCGCGCAGGGTTATCGCTTCCGCGTACCTTACGGGACGCTGCTTTGCGTCTCCGATAAGCCGTTGCATGGCGAGATCAAGCTGCCGGGCCAGGCAAACCGTTTCTATGAAGGGGCGATCTCCGAGCATCTGCAAATCGGCATTCGCGCGATAGATCTGCTGCGCGCCGAAGGGGATAAGCTGCACTCCCGCAAACTGCGTACCTTTAACGAGCCGCCGTTCCGCTAAGCCAGGCTGGCCGCAGGCAGACCCGGCTGGCTAAAGGATCGGGTGCTGTCAGTGGCCAGGACCAGCCTCGATAAAGCATCCCGTGCTCCCTGCGGGATGGAACTTTGCCAGAGTTCCGGTCACAGCGGCAGGGAAGCCGCTGTATGTGCCGGGTGCTTATCAGCAAGCCGGGTATGCACTGCTTCCGTTGGTCATCAATCCCTGCGCCCGCCTGAAGATTAATGCTGAATATCACCCCTCAAGTTCCGCCGAGATAGGCGCTTCTTACCTCAGGATCAGCCAGCAGCTCCTGCCCGGTACCGGTCAGCCGGATTTGCCCATTCACCATCACATACGCCCTGTCTGAAAGCTTAAGCGCGTGATTAGCATTTTGCTCCACCAGAAACAGCGTCAAACCTCCTTGCGTCAGTTCCCGCAGGATCTGAAAAATCTGCTTCACCACAATCGGTGCCAGGCCCAGGCTGGGTTCATCCAGCAGCAGCAGTTTTGGTCTGCTCATCAGGGCGCGCGCAATCGCCAGCATCTGTTGCTCACCGCCCGATAAGGTCATGGCCCGCTGGCTGCGCCGCTCCTCCAGACGGGGAAACAGGCTGTACATACGGGCTTTGTCCTCGTTCTGATAACGACTGCCGATGGGGATGGTGCCCATTAACAGGTTCTCCTCCACCGTCATATCCGGGAAAATTCGCCGCCCTTCCGGTGCCTGGGCAATGCCGTTGCTGGCAATAAAGTGGGTCGACTTATGGCTGATATCTTTCCCGCGATAGAGGATCTCCCCCGCTGCAATACGCGGCTGACCAAATATCGACATCAGTAGCGTTGATTTACCGGCACCATTCGCGCCAATCAGCGAGACCGTTTCGCCTTCATTCACCGTCAGCGAAATCTCTTTTAATGCCTGGACAGGACCATAGAAAACGTTCACGTTGCGAAACTCAAGCAGGCTCTGGCTCATCCGGCAATCTCCTCTTCTTCCGCACCCAGATAAGCGGCAATAACGCTGGCATTATTCTGGATTTCCGCGGGCGCGCCGCGGGCGATGACATCGCCATGATCCAGCACAATCACATGGTCCGAAATCTCCATCACCATGCCCATATCATGCTCAATCAGTAAGACCGTCACGCCATGCTGCTGGCGAAGGAAACGAATGATTTTGCTCAGCGCCTGGGTTTCAACCGGGTTCAGCCCCGCCGCAGGCTCATCCAGGCAGATCATTTCCGGTCCGGTACACATGGCGCGCGCAATTTCCAGCCTGCGCTGCTGGCCGTAGGAGAGCGTACCGGCCAGCCTGTTGACGCACGACACCAGATCCACCACCTCCAGCCAGTAAAAGGCGCGGTCCAGGGCCTGGCTCTCCGCTTTACGATAGCCTGGCGTGTTGAGTATCCCGGCGATCAGATTGCGGTTAGCCTGCATGTGCTGCGCCACCAGCAGGTTCTCTATCACCGACATCTCGCGGAACAGGCGGATATTCTGGAAGGTGCGTGCCAGGCCGGCACGGTTAACCAGATGGGTGCCGCCGAACATTTTGTAGTAGATGCGCGAACCAAGACGCGCAGGATTAAGGAAGTCGCCGGGACGGATTTTTTGCCCCAATACCTGAATGACATCGGTCCTGCGCGAGTGGGCGTTAAGCAGGATCGAGCCGCCGGTGGCCTGATAAAAGCCGGTAAGACAGTTAAATACCGTGGTTTTCCCCGCGCCGTTTGGCCCGATTAATGCCGTGACCGAGCCGCGCTCGATCTCCAGGCTCACGTCGTTCAGCGCTTTGATGCCGCCGAAATGCATCATCAGATGCTCAACACGCAGAATACTGTCGCTCATGGCGCCACTCCCTTGCGCATGGCCACGCCCACACGGCTGGTGCGCACCAGCCCGCGCGGCCGCCAGATCATCATCAGCACCATCAGTACGCCAAACAGCAGCACGCGGTATTCGGCAAAGCTGCGCAGAAGTTCGGGCGCAACGGTCAGCACAAAGGCTGCCAGCACCACGCCCAGCGTCGAGCCCATCCCGCCCAGCACCACAATGGCGAGGATCAGCGCGGATTCAAAAAAGGTGAAGGACGTAGGATTAACAAAGCCCTGATAAGTGGCGAAGAAGACGCCCGCAATGCCTGCGGTTGAGGCACCCAGCATAAAAGCGGAGAGTTTTACCAGCACGTGATTCAGCCCCATCGCCCGGCAGGCAATCTCATCTTCACGCAGCGCTTCCCACGCCCGCCCGATTGGCATGCGGGTCAGCCGGTGCTTGATAAACAGCACCAGCAGCACCACCAGGATCAGGACGGCATAGATAAAGATAAACTTCAGGTTGGGGTTGTAAGTGGTATGCAGAAACTCATGGATGGGCACCCCGCCCTCTTTGGCTCGCCGGGCAAACTCCAGGCCAAAAAAGGTGGGTGCGGGCACGGAAACGCCGTTGGGGCCGCCGGTAAAGCTGACCCAGTTGGTCAGCACCAGACGAATAATTTCGCCAAAGCCCAGCGTGACGATAGCCAGGTAATCCCCGTGCATTCTTAATACCGGGAATCCCAGCAGCGCGCCTGCCAGCGCTGCGAGTATTGCGCCAAGCGGAAGCATCGCCCAGAAGCCCAGCCCGAGATACTGATAACCCAGCGCCAGACCGTAAGCACCGATGGCGTAAAACGCCACGTATCCCAAATCCAGCAGCCCTGCCAGCCCGACCACAATATTCAGCCCCAGCCCCAGCAGCACGTAGATCAGCCCCAGAATAGCTACGGTGAGCAGATATTTTGTGGCAATAAAGGGAAACAGGATCGCCAGCACCAGCAGCAGGGGAATAATCCAGCGCAGGCGGCTGCGGTAATCAGCGGGCCGCACATAAACACCGTCATCAGCCCCTTCAAAACGGGCGACGAATTTACGCCCGGTGGCGCTCTGCAGCGTCAGGCTCAGTAGCACTCTGCCCGCCATTACCGCAGCTACCAGAATCGCTACCCGCTGTGGGGAGAGTTCAAAACTGTAGCCCTTCAGCACTATGCCGACAATCGGCCCAAACACCACCAGCGCACACAGCCCCGCCAGCACCGTATCGATCAGGCACTGCCTGATATCCAGCCCCGGCTTCATTGCAGCATCCGTCATCACAGACTCCTTACACCTTGGTCACCAGCGGACGTCCCAACAGCCCCTGCGGGCGGAAAATCAGGATCACCACCAGCAGCGCAAACGAGAACACATCTTTGTAATCGGAGTTCACCATGCCGGCGAACTGCGCCTCGGCAATGCCCAGCAGCAGCCCCCCCAGCATCGCGCCCGGCAGGGAGCCAATGCCGCCCAGCACCGCGGCGGTAAAGGCTTTGATGCCGATAATAAACCCGGCATAAAAGTCGAAGGTGCCGTAGTTCATCGTCACCAGCACCCCAGCCAGACCGGCCATCGCTGCGCCGATCACAAATACCAGCGAGATAACCCGATCGGTATTGATACCGAGGATCGAGGCCATCTTTCTGTCCTGCTGCGTGGCGCGACAGATCCTTCCCAGCCGGGTGTACTGAATAATCCAGGTGAGTAGCGCCATACCGGCCAGCGCCGCCGCCAGGATAAAGACTTTGGTCCAGGTGATTTGCACCACGCCATCGCCCACCTCAAATCGCAGCACGCCGGTCAGCAGCGTAGGAATGCCCTGCTGATTGGGTCCCTGACTGATTTGCGCATAGTTCTGCAGAATAAGTGACATGCCGATAGCTGATATTAACGGTGCGAGCCGGGTAGAGTTTCGCAACGGCCGGTAGGCAATACGTTCAATTGTCCAGCCATACACGCCGGTAACGACGATGGTGAAAATGAGCGTACCGAAGATCAGCAGCGGGAAAGAGTGAATACCGAAGTAAGAGAGCAGCGCCAGGCCAATTGCGCAGAGGTAAGCGGAGATCATATAGACTTCGCCATGCGCAAAGTTAATCATGCCGATAATGCCATAAACCATGGTATAGCCGATGGCGATCAGGCCATAGACGGCCCCCAGCGTCAGGCCATTGACCAGTTGTTGCAGAAAGAATGCTTCCATAATGAACGGTCTCGCCTGAAGTAGGCCAGCGCAGACTCTTCCCGCGCTGGCTTAACGTTTGCGATCTCTGCCTGTCAGGCAGAAAGGGGTGGCCCGGGATTACAGCTGGTGATACTTGCCTTTGTCATCCCATTTGTAGACCACATAGTCCGAGACTTTCAGGTCGCCCTTGCCATCCCAGCTTTTTTGCCCCATGACCGTATCGACGCTGTGGCTCTTCAGCCACTCGCTGGCTTTTTCGTTATCTTTACCCGCGCCGTTATAGGCAGCGGCAATCGCCTGGATAGAGGCGTAGGCGTAGAGGGTGTAGCCCTCCGGCTCAAAGCCGCCTGCCCGGAACTTCTCGATCACCGATTTACCCGCGGCAATGGTGCGCGGATCGTTGCCGAAGGTCATCAGCACGCCGTCGGTATATTGAGGACCGCCCGCCGCCGTCACCATCTCCTGTGTGACGATGCAGTCGCCGGAGAAGAATTTGGCCTGCACGCCCTGCTCACGCATCTGGCGGACCAGTGGACCAGCCTCCGGATGGCAGCCGCCGAAGTAGACCACATCAGGCTTGAGCGATCCGATCTTCGTCACTAACGCGTTAAAGTCTTTTTCTCCACGCGATAACCCTTCATACAGCACTTCTTTGGTGCCGCGTTTCTCCAGCGCCGCTTTGGTGGCGTCTGCCAGTCCCTGACCATAGGTATCTTTGTCATGAATAACGGCGATCTTTTTCGCTTTCAGCACGTCGAGCATGTAGTTAGCTGCAACCGTACCCTGCTGATCGTCGCGTCCGCACATGCGGAACATCCCTTTCATGCCGCGCTCGGTGATTTGCGGGTTGGTGGAGCCAGGAGTAATGGTTAGCACGCCCGCTTCGTCATAGACTTCTGAAGCTGGCATGGTGGAAGAGGAGCAGAAATGGCCGACAACCGCCGAGACTTTGGACTCATCCACCAGCCGGTTAGCCACCGCTACCGCCTGTTTGGGTTCGCAGGCATCATCCCCCTGCACCAGCACAATTTTCTCTCCCTTGATCCCGCCAGCCGCGTTGATATCCGCCACCGCCTGCGACGCCCCTTTCCAGTACTGCGCACCATAGGTGGCATTCGGACCGGTAAACGGACCTGCCACGCCAATCATCACATCTGCATGCGCACAGAGCGCCGTACTCAAACAACCAGCTATCACAACCTGAAGGGGTAACTTAATCAGTTTCAAAGACATTCTGTATTCCTCAGCACTGTTCAGAACTAAACGCCGGTCAGCGGCGCGGGAAAGATCATTGAGTGGGGCGAAAACCTGATAAGAGAGCGGGCCGCGAACGGCTGGTAGTGAATAAGCAATAATCTCGCCATGATGGCGAGAAGCACCTGATTTCCTTAAAAGATGTGAAGTCACGCGGCGTCAGTTGCGGCACGCCTCCCTTTTCAGGATGGCATTCTCCAGCCTCTGCGAGCGTAACGGCCCTGACAAGGCTGAGCGGGAAGCGCGGCTTCCTGAGCGGCCAGAAACGTAAACATAGCTGCACTGTCCGCAGGCTGCGCACTGCGCTGGTGCAAAAATGCGGGAGGGATCAATTGCGTGAGGAATTTTTTACGCTGAATGTGAAGCAGCCGAAAAAAAACGGGAGCTTAAGCTCCCGTTCAGGTTAACGCTGTGACTTACCCGCTGATGTCGCTCAGGCTTTACCGCCGCGATCGGCAATCAGGCTCAGCTGTGACTTACCCGCTGATGCCCCTCAGGCTTTACCGCCGCGATCGGCAATGATGCCTTCTGCCACGTTGCGTGGCGCTTCAGCATAGTGATGGAACTCCATGCTGTAGGTAGCGCGCCCCTGGGACATAGAGCGCAGCGTTGTAGAGTAGCCAAACATCTCGGAGAGCGGCACCTCAGCGTGGATCACCCGGCTACCCAGCCGTTCTTCCATGCCCTGCACCAGGCCGCGTCGGGAGGACAAGTCGCCCATCACGTTGCCTGCATACTCTTCCGGCGTTTCCACTTCCACCTTCATGACTGGCTCAAGGATCGCCGGGCTGG
The DNA here is from genome assembly GCF_030758455.1 of Erwinia pyri. NCBI lineage: Bacteria > Pseudomonadati > Pseudomonadota > Gammaproteobacteria > Enterobacterales > Erwiniaceae > Erwinia > Erwinia pyri. The sequence continues at coordinate 1,668,073 of NZ_CP132353.1, read as the reverse complement.
CCTGGCGCGCCGCCTCCTTAAAGCCGAAAATGGCCGCCATGCGAAACGCCATCTCTGAGGAGTCCACCTCATGGTAGGAGCCAAACGTCAGCGTGGCCTTGATATCCACCAGCGGATAACCCGCAAGAATGCCGTTGTTCATCGCTTCGCGAACGCCCTTCTCGACCGAAGGAATGTATTCGCGCGGCACCACGCCGCCTTTGGTGGCATCAACAAAAGCAAATCCTTTGCCCGCCTCCTGAGGCTCCAGCGTCAGCACCACATGACCGTACTGGCCTTTACCACCCGACTGCCGGACAAATTTGCCTTCCACATCCTTCGCCACGCCGCGCAGGGTTTCCCGATAGGTTACCTGAGGTCGTCCGATGTTGGCCTCGACGCCAAACTCACGCTTCATCCGGTCTACGATGATCTCCAGATGCAGTTCTCCCATCCCGGAGATAATCGTCTGCCCGGACTCTTCGTCACTACTCAGCCGGAACGACGGATCTTCAGAAGCGAGCCTTTGCAGCGCAATGCCCATTTTTTCCTGATCGCTTTTGGTTTTTGGCTCAATCGCCAGCGAGATAACCGGTTCAGGAAATTCCATGCGTTCAAGGGTGATGACCGCATCGGGATCGCACAAGGTTTCTCCCGTGGTGACCTCTTTAAGCCCCACGCAGGCGGCAATATCCCCTGCCCGGATCTCATCCACCTCGTGACGCGCATTGGCATGCATCTGCACAATTCGCCCGATACGCTCTTTCTTACCCTTGATCGGGTTCCAGACGCTGTCGCCTTTACTTAACACGCCGGAGTAAACGCGAACAAACGTCAGCTGCCCGACAAAGGGATCGGTCATCAGCTTGAACGCCAGCGCCGAGAATTTCTCCCCGTCGTCGGCGGCTCTTTCCGCCTCGTTGCCCCGCTCATCCAGCCCTTTCACCGGCGGGATATCCAGCGGCGAGGGCATCAGTTCAATCACCGCATCCAGCATGCGCTGCACGCCTTTGTTCTTGAACGCGCTGCCGCAGAGCATTGGCTGGATTTCCCCGGCGATGGTCCGTTGCCGGAGACCAGCAATAATTTCCTCTTCGCTGAGGTCGCCCTCTTCCAGATACTTCTCCATCAGCTGGTCGCTCGCTTCCGCTGCCGCGGCAACCATTTTTTCCCGCCATTCCTGTGCGACGCTGTGCAGCTCTTCCGGCACCGGGGCGTAGCTGAAGGTCATGCCCTGGGTTTCATCATCCCAGAGAATGGCGCGCATTTTGATCAGATCGACAACGCCGCGAAAATGCTCTTCGCTACCAATCGGGATCACAATGGGCACCGGATTCGCTTTCAGGCGATCGATCATCATCGTAACTACGTGAAAGAAGTCAGCGCCCTGGCGGTCCATTTTATTCACGAACGCCAGCCGGGGAACATGGTATTTATTCGCCTGCCGCCAGACCGTTTCCGACTGCGGCTGTACGCCACCTACCGCGTCATACACCATCACGGCCCCATCCAGCACGCGCATCGATCTCTCTACCTCAATAGTGAAATCAACGTGTCCGGGCGTATCAATGATATTGATACGGTGGGGTTCAAACGTTCCCTCCATACCGGGCCAGAAGCAGCTTACCGCTGCCGAGGTAATGGTGATACCGCGCTCCTGCTCCTGTGCCATCCAGTCCGTCGTCGCCGCGCCATCGTGCACTTCACCCAGGCGGTGACTCATGCCGGTGTAGAAGAGGATGCGCTCGGTAGTGGTGGTTTTACCGGCATCAATATGGGCTGAAATACCAATGTTACGGTAGCGGGCAAGGGGGATTGTTCGGGGCATAGGAGTTCCTTGGTTTCAGGGTCAGATTTCACGCTGGCAGCACCCGGCCATCAGTGAATCGCATTAACAGTGCAACGATATTAGTACAACTGTACGAGTATATTCGAACTATTTGAGCCATCGACTAAACTGATGGGTGGCAGGTCGCACCCTGACCAGCCTTAAGGTATAGTAGCCGCCGCTTTATCTTCACGCCCACCTGCCAGAGTAAAAGGATCGCTATGATTGCCAGTCACCCTGAACCACAACAGATTCGCCTGGAAAACGTGCTTTTTGCGCTTGGCAATCCGCTTCGTATGGAGGTGGTGAGGATTTTGGCCAGCCAGGGGGAACAGGCCTGTGGCACCCTGCTTCAGGGGCTGGCGAAGTCAACCATGACGCATCACTGGCGGGTATTGCGGGAGAGCGGTGTGATCTGGCAACGGCCCAACGGACGGGAGAATTTGCTGTCGCTGCGGCGGGAAGATCTGGATGCCCGCTTTCCTGGCCTGCTGGATACGCTGCTGCTGGCGATGGAGAATCAGCGCGGAAAAGGCATGTTGTAACTAATGCCTTATTGCAGAGCAAAGATGAGCATTGAGTAACATCAGCATGGAATATGCATGTTGTAACTAATCCTTTTTTGCACATTAAAGACGAGCATTGCGTCACGCCGTTGCTGGCTGCAGAAAAACGCAGCGTGCCTGAATTCACGCTTCCCTGCGCAACGTTTGCGGCGACTAGTTCAGTGCCACTGCACCGTATGCTGCTGACCAGTCCTGATCAAAGCGGTTTAACGCATCTTCCACGGCCGGATCCATCAGGAATAACTCTGCCACAGCAGGATCAACCGTTATGGCTGTGCAGCCTGCCAGCATGCACTCCAGCACCTGGCGCGGCGTGCGGAAACTGGCGGCCAGGACCTGGGTTTCAGGGCAGTGTAGCTCGACAAGTTTTTGCAGTTCGCGTACCAGACCAATCCCGTCGCCACCCTGGCTGTCCAGCCGGTTCACATAGGGCGCTATATAGCTGGCCCCGGCCAGCGCGGCATAAAATCCCTGCCCTGCGCCGTAAACCGCGGTGCCGAGCGTGGGGATATTTAGCGCCCTGAGCTGTTTGATAGCCGAAAGCCCGGCATGCGTCACCGGCACTTTAACCACCAGTGAAGGGATCGCCTCGCGCAGTTTGTGCGCCTCTTCCACCATCTTGTCGGCATCGCGTCCCAGAACCTGGGCAAACAGCTGGCCTTCCGTGCCGATCGCCTCCTGTAACTCCTGCAGCACTGAATAGATATCGCGTTTACCACGCGCAACAATACTTGGATTGGTGGTGACGCCCTTGATGGGCAGCACGTTTGCCAGACGACGGACGGCGGCCACATCTGCGGTATCTAAATAGAATTCCATTATTACCTCGTGCGTGTGCGGCGGAGAGTAAACTCTCCGCCGCCGTGAGTTAGCGAACAATAATGCCCAGAAGGATGCCCAGCGCGCCAAAATCGGAGTCACTGAAGGTGGTGTTTGCCAGACCAATACTGCCCAGCACCGGCAGCAGGAAGACCGGCAGGAAGGTGATCAGTAATCCATTGGTGAAGGCACCCAGTATTGCTCCACGGCGTCCGCCAGTGGCATTACCAAATACGCCAGCGGCTGCGCCGACGAAGAAGTGCGGCACCACGCCCGGGATAATCACCGTCATGTTCAGGAAGTAGAGAATGAACATGCCGAGAACACCCGCCACAAAGCTGCTGAGGAACCCTACCAGCACCGCATTAGGCGCATAAGGGAAGACCACCGGGCAGTCCAGCGCCGGTTTGGCATTCGGCACCAGCTTGTCAGAGATCCCCTTAAACGCCGGGACGATTTCAGCGATCACCATCCTCACGCCCTGCAGCACGATATAGACGCCAGCTGCAAAGGTGATCGATTGCATCAGCGAGAACATAAACCAGTTTTTGCCCCCGGCGTTCATCTCCTTCACTGCCGCCGGTCCGGCAACCAGACAGGTGAAAATAAAGATAAAGAACATGGTGAAGGCGATCGCAACCGGCGTATCCCGCAGGAACAGCAGGCTTTTTGGCACATCCATATCTTCGGTCGATTTCTCTTTATTGCCGAACTTGCTGCCAATAAAGGCGGAGAGCAGCTGAGATATCGCCGAAAAGTGGCCAAACGCCACGTCGTCCGATCCGGTCACCTTTTTCATGTAAGGGTGGATAATCGCCGGGAAGAAGACCATCGATACCCCCACCACCACTGAACCCACCGCAATCAGCGTGGCGCCTTTCATGCCTGCGGTGGCTAAGATCACCGCCACCATCATCGACATAAACAGCGTGTGGTGGCCCGTCAGGAAGATATACTTCCAGGGCGTAAAGCGGGCAATGGCAATGTTAATCACCATGGCAAAGAACATGATCATCGCCATTTCAGTGCCAAAGTTCTTTTGCGCCACCGCCACGATAGCTTCGTTGTTCGGCACCACGCCGGCAATGCCGAAAGCGTGATGGAAGATTACCGCAAAATCACCGAGTGACGAGACGATCAGGCTGGCTCCGGCGCCGAGGATCAGGAAGCCCATGATGGTTTTCACCGTGCCTTTGATGCACTCGGTGGCCGGTTTTTTCTGGGCGATTAACCCGATCAGTGCAATCAGACCCACCAGAATGGAAGGCTCTGACAGCACGTCACTCATTAAAAAACGGAAAAATTCCATTCATCAGTCCCTTATAGTGCGCCCAGTTCGGTCAGAGCCGCAGACAAACGTGTTTTCATGTCAGCCTTGTCTACCATGTTTTTCAGCGACACGATTTTACCGTTCACCTGCTGAGCCTGGAGCTGTTCAGCAACATCGCTGGTGCCCACGTAGATATCGCTGGGGGTGCTTTTCGCCGATCCCAGATCGACATGATCGACTTCCGCCGCCACGCCCAGATCTTTAACAATACTTTTGATGCTCATTTCCATCATCAGGCTGGTGCCCAGGCCATTTCCACAAACAACGGTGATTTTCATACTGTTTCCTCTGGGATTAATAACGTGAAATTACGGAAAGAATGGTGTTTAGCTCTTTTGCTGCCATCAGCGTCGCGGTATCTTCTTCACAATCAAAGAGCGCGGCGAGTTGCGCGATAGCCTCGATATGGCTGTGGCTGTCTGTCGCGGCCAGTACAATCAGTAGTCGCACCGGATCGTTACCGTCGGAATCGAAATTGACCCCCTCTTCAATGACCGTCAGGCTCAGCGCCAGCCGGTTTACGCCCTCTTCGGGACGGGCGTGCGGCATGGCGATGCCGGGGCCGACAACGTAGTAAGGGCCAATCGCCTCATGACTGCGGTAGATAGCCTCCACATAACCCGGCTCGATAGCGCCGTTGGTTATCAGCGGCTCACAGGCCAGGGCGATCGCCTCGCGCCACCCTTTACAGGCTGGATAGAGACGAATGACATCGGGTGTCAGTAAATCGGTCAGCATTGCGGGGTCACCTCGTTGAATGAGCCTCTGCAGCGTAGCGGTCGGGCTGCGAGAATAATGTGACGAGGATCTTAAAAGATAACGCTAACTGTTAGCGTTATCAGACTCTGTGATCGGGTTATCACAAGTGCGGCTTACGCTTGCTGTCTGACGCGCTGCACAGGCACACTGGCCGGATGAGGTATCGCGACGCGGGCCATGATGAAGTTGGAGAGAAGGAAATGCGCAAACGTCGTACCAGCGGCAGAGTGACGCTGCAGGATATTGCCGACTACGTTGGAGTAGGAACCATGACCGTTTCACGCGTGATGCGCACGCCGGAACTGGTCTCTGACAGCATACGCAGCAAGGTTGAGCAGGCTGCGCGCTCGTTAGGCTACACGCCCAATCACGATGCCAGCGCCGTGGTTAACAGTACCCAGCGCGTGACGCTACAGGATGTCTCGCGCCATGCTGGCGTAGGCGTAATGACCGTCTCCAGAGCGCTGCGCGATCCGGCGTTGGTGGCTGACAGCTCATTAAAGAAAATTAATGCGGCCATTGAGGCGTTGGGCTACGTTCCAAATGCCGCCGCCAGCGCGTTAGCCGCTTCCCAGCATAATACGGTTGCGGTGCTCTACCCCTTCCAGCAGGATCGCGCCAGCGCCCGTTTTTTGCAGGCGCTGCAGAGCACGGTGAGTAAACAGCAGTTTGAACTGGTGATGGCCTGCCATGAATACCACCAGCATGGCGAAGCCAGGATTGTGCAGAAACTGTTGCAGAATCGCCCGGCTGCGCTGGTACTGCTTGGTGCACCGCTCTCCAGCCAGACGCTGGCGCTTATCGAAGCCGCTGAGCTGGTGAAGGTAAACGTCGGCGGCGCAGAGGCGTTTAGTGCTGATATCTCTCTCGATCTGGCCTTTACGGAATCCGCAGAACGGCTGACGCAAAAGCTGCTGGAAGCGGGTTACCGAAAAATTGCCTATATCGGTGCGCATACTGATAACCGCCTGCAGAAACAGCAGCTGAACGGCTGGCGCAAAGCCATGCTGGCGCAGTACCAGAATGCCGATCTGATCCGTACCGTGCCGGATGCGCCCAGCCTGCAGTTTGGCCGCTACGCCATGAGCGAGCTGCTGCAGAGCCATCCCGATATGGATGCGGTGATTTGCAGCCATGAAGAGATCGCATTTGGCATTCTGCACGAATGCCAGCGTCGCTTGCTGAAAGTGCCTTATGACCTGGCCGTGGCTTGTCTGGAAGGCTCTGCTGACTGCGATCATACCTTCCCCACGCTGACCGCGATGCACCTGGATTATGCCGCGCTGGGTCAGCAAGTGGGCGAGCGGCTGATGAGCATGCTGGAAGAGACTCAGACAGAGCCGCTGGTTGAGCGCATAAATTACACCCTTGAATGGCGGGCCAGCACCTGAAGGCTTTTGCCCGGCCTTTATCTTTTAAACCGGCATCCAGCGGCGCTCCAGTGCGGAAATGGCGATGGCTTCCAGCACTTTTGAGACCTGTAACCCCTCGGCAAAATCTGGCCACATGCGGTCACCGGCGGCGATGCCATTGATCAGGTCACGTATCTCAACAGTTTTCTGGTCGTTAAAACCAATGCCATGACCCGCCGACACGCAGAAACTGGCATAGTCAGGGTGAGCCGGGCCGGTCAGGATAGTTTTGAATCCCTGGCGCCCCACAGGATCGTCATGGAGATAGAGCTCCAGCTCAGCCATTCGCTCCTGGGTATAGCGCAGGGTGCCTTTCGTGCCGGTCACAACGTAGGTCAGCCCCATTTTACTGCCGCAGGCGATACGTGAGGTCTCTATCACGCCATGTGCGCCATTAGTAAAACGCAGCAGCGCGCTGGCCTGATCTTCATTTTCCACATCGCGCAACTGCGAGGGATCTTTTGGGTCGGGACGCTGCTTTATCACCGTCAGCGTATCTCCGGATACCTCACTGATATCGCCTACCAGGAAGTGCGCCATATTGACGATATGCGCGCCCAAATCGCCTAATGCGCCCAGCCCGGCCAGCGCCTTCTGGCAGTGCCAGTCAAGGGGCGTAGTTGGGTTCGCCAGATAATCTTCATTATGGGTGCCGTAAAAATGCACTACCTCACCAATTTCCCCTCTGGCGATGATCTCCTTAGCCAGCTGACTGGTGGGATTCTTCATATAATTAAAGCCCACCAGCGTTTTGACCCCTGCCGCTTCTACTGCGCGAGTCATCTCTTCGGCATCGGCCACATCCAGCGCCAGCGGCTTTTCTGAATAGACGTGCTTGCCGTGACGGATCGCCTCCAGCGCCATCTCTTTGTGCAGAAAGTTAGGTGCACAGATATCCACGACATCAATGTCCGGATCGGCAACCAGTTCACGCCAGTTGCCCGTTGACCGGTTAAACCCCAGCAACGCTGCCTGCCGCTTCGCCACCGCCGGATCCACCTCTGCCACCATTTCCCGCACGATTTCCCCCTTCAGCGAAAAAACCGTAGAAGCCTGTGCGTAAGCAATTGCGTGGCAGCGTCCGATATAGCCGGTACCAATCAGTCCAATTCTGACCTTTTCCATTGTTATTCCTTGCAGGTGAGCGAAGCGCGTGCATGGAATGTATATTTCAAAATAAGGACCGACAATCCTGAAATGAAATAAACGTGATCATTCTGACGAAAGTCGCTGTAATGCTTGTTGTCACAGGCAACAGCACTGCGGGACGTTTCGCAAAGAAGAGAGCCGATAAACCTGCGGCAACCTGAGGAAATCTCAACAAAATGCTGCTTTATTCAGCAGTCAGTAAAAAAGGTGCATTCAGGCTTTGACATCCATCTGCCCGCTGGATATTATGCGCCCCGTTCCAACAATTCCTCTGTAGTTCAGTCGGTAGAACGGCGGACTGTTAATCCGTATGTCACTGGTTCGAGTCCAGTCAGAGGAGCCATATTAAAGAAAGCCGATATCGCAAGATATCGGCTTTTTTGCTTTTCATGTGCCTTCAGGAATCTTTATCTGTTATTGATTCAACAGGTTGGCGTGAAATCCTTCCCGCTATAACACCTCTGGCCACGTCATAATGAGCTTCGCCTGCACGGGTTCCGCAAGCAGACTGGCATCAGGCTGCCAGCTATCCCAGTCGCGAAAAGCGCTAAAATTCAGCCCGGTGAGGGTTTCCAGTGAGCGAATCGACACACGATATTCGTCCACCTGCGGCACCGCTTCCGGCTGCTGGAGCGGCAACACGCGGCGCGGTTCGTCCAGCAATGTATCCTGACTCACCAGCAACGCGGTTGCCTGCGGCTTGCCTTGTGGCCCGATACGCAGCACAACTTTCCAGAACAGCAGCGGCACCTGCAAATCTGCGTACTGCCGATATTGATCGTTCAGCACCGGTCCAGTCAACACGCTAATCTGCTGTTTGGTTTTTAACACGCCGTTTTCAAGGATATAGCGCTCAACCCCTTGCCAGTACTGTGCGCTCTGGTTAAAGCGAAAATGCTGCGGCGAGCAATTAGTAAAATGGAAAGTATCTTTATTGGCGCGAACCGCTTCAGCGGCGGTGCCCCAGGTAGGATCGCTGCGACGCGTAAGATGACCACGATCGAACCAGCGGCTAAACTCGCTGTAAAAAGTCTGGCCGGTTACATAGAGGCTGTCGATGCGGCTGTCTTCATACCAGCGATCGCCTTCCGGCAACAGGGAGGGCTGCCCATTACCGCGATCGATGCTGATATAGCGCGCGCCATCAATATTGGTAGCGGTAAAGAAAGCCAACTTCCGCTCAGCGCTCATCAGCAGCGAGAAATGCTGATAATCAAGCGTCGCTTCAGCCCCTTTGCGCCCGTCACGCAGGGGAGCAACTTCGCGGATGCGTGGGGCAATAATCCCGGCCATATCGATATGGGTCTCTGCCAGAAAGTTCGCCTGGTAACCCTCGCGATTGCGGTAATTTTCATCTGGCGCGGCGCTACTGGAGGTGGCCTGTTGCGCTGTAGTCTCAGCGGTCAATGCCTGCAGCAACGGTGCCTGCCAGTCAGCAGGCAAGGTCGGCAGCTCGCCCTTGAGCCAGTCGGTGAGTGCACTGATGCGAATGCCTTCATTCACCCATTTGCCATTCTCTTCTTTTCCACCATGATGAAGCGCCACCAGCTGCCAGCCGTCGTTGAATACCGGCGCACCTGACGAGCCACCTTCGCTGTCGGCCTCGTAATGCAGAAATTGTTCATAACGCGCCAACAGCGCATTATTGCGCAGCGTAATTTGCTGCGGTGCACCACCCGGATGATGGATCAGGTTGAGGCTGATGCCCAATGCATGTTTATCGTTACGATCGTTAAGCGCCAGCGGCAAAGGGCTCTCACCGCTGTCGTCAATCGCTTCACCCAACGCAACCAGCGTACAGTCAAACGCCTCCGTCGGACTGGAGAGCCAGAAGCGTTCTGCATCTACCCTGTACAAACGGCCCTGAATAAGCTCGCCTGTCTCGCTCTGACGGTAGCCGAACTGAAGCGTAATGCGGCCTGATAAAGAGGGTTCAGGCAGCAGATGATGATTCGTGACAAAGAGGTTGCCATGCGTGAGAAATCCACTTCCTTTGGGTACGCCATCTTCTCTTACCAGCGCCACCGCCCTTGCCGCACTCACTCCCTGCTGCAAAAATGACACCGGCAGTAAATCGTTTGCACCAATGATCACGTTTTGTCTGGCGCGTTGCTGAAAAGCATAACGCTGTGCGCGGCGCGGATCCGGTTCCGCCTGCTGACCCTGGATGAGCGCTGTTCGCGTCTGTTGCCGTTGCCCGGCGGTCTGCACCAGCCTTGAAGCTATCTGTTCTTTCAGTTGTTCGTTCATTCGCATCTCCATGGTAAGCCCCTTTTAATCATAGCTGTTGCCAGGAACGGAACACCAAACGAATCAGTCTCTTCAGACGTTTATTGTTTATTTATCGCCTCGCAGACGGCACGGCAATCCCTTTACCCGGAGCCACTAAGAATCCTGGCTTTATAAACTCAGCTACCGTTGCTGAGTCCCTCCTTCCTGGGTTGTTAGTGACTCTACTGTTCAAGATACGCTTACTTATTCCATGCCTCTCTAAAGCGAATCATCAAATGATGCCGGTATTTCATTGATTCACATCAATTAAATATTGAATAGCTCATATGCTTTTTTGAAAAACGTTGATAACTCATCTTCCCATCTATATAAAGCGCTCTCTTCTGGTCAAGCCCTTAAAAAGGCCGTATTCAAATTCTACCGAATTAACTACAACGGCCAGGTGGTGACCGGGAGTTAACAGTGAAATGAAATATCTTCTTCTTATTCTCTCCCTATTCTCTTCTGTTACGACGGCCAGGCAAATGGAAGGTTTTGGCGCCAACTACTACCAGGATGATTCATTCATTCCTGAGTATGATACCAACAAAAACTTTGTGCCTGATGTGATTATTGGCAACAACGTCTATGTGATGGAATTTAACAGCCTTGCAGACATTGCAAAAATACTGGCGTAACTGTTAACCATGGCGACCAGGCATCCTGGCTATGCCTTGCTTCCGGAGATATCAATTACTGGTTTATCTCTGATAACGAGATGGGAAAAGGCGATTTAACATCTATTGCAATTGCCAAATCCGCACCGCAAAAAAGCTGTGTTTCTTATAGTGGTGATTTGAGCGTTACGATTAAGGGAATTCCTTTGCTCAGTGCTTCATCAGAAAACCTCTCGTCACTATTCCCGAATAAACCATATAGCAACACAGTTCAGTATTGTACCAATACCAGGAACTACGGTAATTTTACACAGATGAACTGTATTCAATACTTTTTTGAAAGTAACAATATCAAAGGCGTGTTGATTAGTCAGATCACGTCCAACTAATACCTACACGGATGGCTGCTCCCATGGCGGCCTTTTCGCTATCAGATCCCCGCTCTACTTCCCTTTTGCCCAACGAGCACGTTACCTGACTTACTGACAATGAGGTCTGGCGATATGTAGCCAGCCTCTCCCCCGCCACAATCTCCTCTTCTGTTCCGTTTTGGGATATATTGAGAGGCACTTTCGTAAAATTATCTCTTGATAACAGGTAACACTGGCAATGGCTCTGATCCCAAAAAACTACACGCGTCTGGAAAGCGGCTACCGCGAGAAAGCGCTAAAAATCTATCCGTGGGTATGTGGGCGCTGCTCGCGGGAGTTTGTGTATTCAAATCTTCGTGAATTAACGGTTCACCATATCGATCACGACCATACCAATAACCCGCCAGATGGCAGTAACTGGGAGTTGTTATGCCTCTACTGCCATGACCACGAACACTCCAAGTACACTGAAGCCGATCAGTACGGCACAACTGTAGTGGCTGGTGAGGATGCGCAAAATGATGTTGACGCCGCCACCTACAATCCCTTTGCCGATTTAAAGTCGATGCTTAATAAGAAGAAATGATGTCAGGGAGGCCCGCAGCTGACTGTTAGCTGCCTTTTCTATGTCGTCAGGCTGGCTATGTGACAGAAGCGGACGTAGTAACACATGGCTAAGTTTGTTAAGCCTTATTAATGACACTTTAACGTGCCCACGATGTGAGTAAGAGTAAGCTGGAGAGAGAGAATCACCCACTCAAATGTACCGGCTACGCATTGCGCGTCATAACCGGTAAAGGGCTTTAGCTTTACTTATTCTGGTAAAGATCCCAACGGTTGCCGTAGAGATCTTCAAATACGACTACCGTGCCGTACTCCTCTTCGCGAGGCTCCTGGACGAATTCAACGCCTTTTGCTTTCATGGCGTTATAATCGCGCCAAAAGTCATCAGTCTGAAGGAACAGGAATACTCTCCCGCCGCACTGATTGCCGATAAAGCCTTTCTGCCTCTCGTTTGAAGCGCGGGCCAGAAGAATGTTGCAGTCGCTTTCCGGATAAGAGTAAAAACCCGCCTGAAAAAATCCTCGTAGCGCAGCACAATCCGACATGCTAAAAAGATAATGATAACTATTATCATACAATCAGCTCTTTCAACTTCGGAACTTCTCTATGCAGGCGGCACTGACTGAAACACTCTCGACTGACTGTTGCATCGTAGGCGGCGGCCCTGCCGGGCTGATGCTGGGCTATTTGCTGGCGCGTGCGGGTGTTAACGTCGTGGTGACAGAAAAACATGACGATTTTCTGCGGGATTTTCGTGGTGATACTATCCATCCCTCTACATTACAAATTCTGCATCATTTGGGCCTGCTGCAGGAATTTTTGACCCTTCCTCACCAGCAAATGGAAAAACTGCAGGCGGAGATCGGCGGTGAGTCAGTGACGCTGGCTAATTTCTCTAAGCTGCCGGTGAAGTGCCGGTTTATCGCGTTTATGCCGCAGTGGGATTTCCTGAATTTTATCGCCGCCAAAGCGCACTCTCTGCCTGGCTTCACGCTGATGAAATCGACGCAGTGCGACAGCCTTATTTATGACCAGGAGCGCGTTTGCGGCATCCGGACTTCCGGAAAATCGGGGCTACGGGAAATCAGGTCAAAGCTGGTTATCGGCGCTGACGGGCGGCGCTCTGTGGTCAGAGAAAAGGCGGGGCTGACGGGGCGTTCTTTTGGCTCGCCGCGAGATGTGGTGTGGTTCAAACTTGAAAAGCATGCGGAAGATCCGCAATGGTGCTCTGGTCATCAGGGGCCAAAGCAGAACTTTATTATGATCGACCGCGGTGACTACTGGCAGTGCGGTTTCTCCATTCCTAAAGGTCAGTTTCAGGCGCTCAGCGAGCAGGGTATTACCGCCTTTAAGCAGCAGATCTCTGCCGTTGCTCCTTTCCCGGCAGCGCGTCTGGCCTCGCTGACCGTATGGGAACAGCTGAAACTGTTAAGTATTCGTATTGATCGCCTGGATGAGTGGGCGAAACCTGGCGTACTGTGCATTGGTGATGCGGCACACGCCATGTCCCCTATTGGCGGCGTCGGCGTTAATCTGGCTATTCAGGATGCGGTGGCAACGGCGAACCTTCTCGCCCCCCCTTTGCGGAAAGGCGGCGTCACGCTACGGCAGCTGCAGAAAGTTCAGCGCAGGCGCCAGTTCCCTGCCGTAGCCACCCAGTTTATTCAGATCAAAATGAGCGGCAAGAAGCGCAAAGAAAATCAGACCAGCCCAATCCCTAAGCTGGTTAAGCGGCTACCTTTCCTGCCCTATGTTTTTGGCTGGATTATTGGGCTGGGGTTTCGCACCGAGCGTCCGCGCCCGTAACTTCAAAGCCGCGTGCTGCCTGAAATTTTACTGATGGATGCCCTGAGTAACAGACAGCCGGTAAATATCTGCCAGAAGGTGATGGGATAAACAGACGCTCTCTCAATCAGGCCTGTTGGCAGCAGCCCCAATGGGATAAGTACCATGCAGAGCAGGCCAAAACTGCCCATAAACAGGCTGAAAAGGCTGAAATCCCGCAGGCCAGGACGCTGCCGCAGCAGCCAGCCCACGGTAATCAGACAGAGATTGCCGCCGCCTATTGCCATTACGGCCCCGGCTTCATGCAGCGTGAGACCCGCTTCCCCGCTACCGCTGTGGAACAGGGCGATGACGCTGCCACCCACGCCATGCAGCAACCCGGTGAAGAGGAACATAAACTTTCCCGCACCGTTAAAAATTTTGCGTAACAGCAGGCAGGCTATAAAAAAGAGCAACCCTTCAACAGCAAAACCGACGTTCATCACGGTGTGTAGCGGAGAGCAAACAGCGCGACCGTCAGCCAGCACACCGCAATGGGGAATGCCTAAATCACTGATGTAGTTGAGACCATAATGATAAACAGGCGCTGACCAGGCCAGCGCGGCGATTTTCTCTGCCAGCAAGTATTGCAGCCCGCCCAGCGTGAAGCTGAGTGCGGCTGCGTTTTTCCATCGGTTTTGCGTGTTCATACTTATCCATCAAGTTGCGCCTGCCTGGCAGGGAAATCGGGGGAATGATGCTCCGTTCTCCTCCGGCAGAGACTGACTGTTAACATTTATCGCCCCCGGCCCTGCGTCCAGTAGGCCATAAAGTTTACCCCTTCACGGTCAAGCTGATAGTCATCAAGCAGACAACGCCGCAGCTTCTTCACCACGCCAGATTCAGCCGCAACCCAGGCACTGAAGGGGTGCTTACCTTCTGCCCGCTCCCAGATGCCATCCTCAATCAGGCTTTTCTCTTCCAGTGACTGCTCCGTTACGCAGGCGAAAGCCGGAACAGAAAGATGTTCACGCAGCGCTGCGAGCAGCCGCTCACCGTGAGCGGCATGATCTTCACGGCTCAGCCAGTGCACTTCAGCGAACGGAAAATTTGCCTGTTGCGCGTCAGCCTGCAACGGGACTTCGAAAAAGGCCTGCACTGGCGGAGGAGTGGCCAGCGTTGCCAGCTGTTCAAGAATACCCATGGCAGCCGGCACGGCCGTTTCATCAGCTATCAGCAGCGCCTGCTGAATACCGTCATGCCAGATCCATTCATAGCCGCCGCTCTCTTCAGATGAGGCGCCATTTGGGGCAACGACCTGCATTTTCGCACCTGGTGCGGCATGCATCGCCCAGCGGGAAGCAGGCCCGGTTTCGCCATGCAGGACAAACTCAACATCCATCTCCTTCTCCTCACGGCGCAGCGCCCGCAGGGTGTAAGTCCGCAGCACAGGGCGCTGCGCCTTAGGTAACGCCAGATAATCCTGATACCAGCCGTCGCTTACCGGCATCGTTACCCTTTCGCCCTTTTCATTCGGAAACAGCAGTTTAATGCGCTGGTCTGGCGCCTCAAGCTTCATGTCAGCGACATCTTCGCCGCTGAATACGCAACGCAACAGAGAAGGCGTCACCTGAACACGTCGCTTCAGCGTGAGATCAAAAATTCGATAGCCTGCGGCCATGAGTGCTGCTCCTGTAGGGATTTATGCCGCTGACATGCCTGCGCGGCGACGCTCAATAGCGCAATATAACGATAATCATTCTCAGTTAAAAGATGAAAATAGCCGTCCGGTTTTCCGCAGCACGGCTTCAGTCGTTATGCAGCCGCTGACGACGACGTAACCCAGGGAACCAGACCATCCACAGCCCGACCACAATAAGCGTTCCAATTCCTCCCACGGCTGCGGCAGGCGCAGCTCCCAGCCACGCTGCCAGCATGCCCGATTCAAACTCGCCCAGCTGATTAGAGGTATTGATAAATATGGAGTTCACGGCGCTGACCCGCCCTCGCATCTCGTCTGGCGTGTCGAGCTGTACCAGCGATCCGCGAATGACCACGCTGACCATATCAAAACCACCCAGCGCAAACAGCGCCAGCATAGAGAGCCACAGCTCCCTGGAGAAGGCAAAAACCAGCGTGGCAACGCCGAACCCTGCCACCGCGCCAAACATGGTCATGCCAACATTGCGTTCAAGCGTGCGGCTGCTTAACCAGAACCCCACCAGCAGCCCGCCGACCGCAGGCGCTCCCCGCAGCAGTCCCAATCCCCAGGGGCCGGTGTGCAGAATATCTTTGGCAAAGATCGGCAGCAGCGCGGTGGCCCCGCCCAGCAACACGGCAAACAGATCCAGTGAGATAACGCCCAGCACATCGGGACGATTACGGATAAAACGTACCCCGGCAAACACGCTGGCAAAGGTTGCGGGCGTGCGCTTCGGCGGCGCATGCTCGTAACGCAACCGGCTGACCATCACGATCGAGACGATATAAAGCAGGCCAGTGGTGAGGTAGACCACGCCAGGCCCGGCGACATAGAGAAAGCCCCCCAGCGCGGGGCCGAGCATGGAAGCGGTCTGCATGGATGCGCCGTTGGCCGCCGTAGCGCGGGCGAGCATCGAGGGCGGCACCAGCGCAGGCAGCATTGACTGGAGTGAAGGCGCTTCCAGCGTGCGGGCAACAGAGATAATAAAGACCAGCGCGAGGATGATGACCTCGTCGGTTCGCTGGGCCAGCGTCAGCCCTGCCAGCACGGCAATGGCCACCCACTCCGTTACCTGACCCAGCAGCACCACACGACGGCGATCAAACTGGTCGGCAACATGCCCCGCAGGCAGCGCGAGCAGCACGGCGGGCAGAAACTGTACCAGACCAATCAACCCCAAATCCCAGGCGCGGCCGGTAAGAGAGTAGATCTGCCAGCCCACCGCGATGGAGAGCATCTGAAAACCAAAGCTGGAGGTGGTTCGCGCCAGCCAGAAAGCGACAAACGAGCGGTGTTGAAACAGGGAATCCGCCCTGGCGGGTGAAGATGAACGCATAGCTGTTCCTGAATGACCTTATTGTTATTTTCAGAGCAGGCCCCTGGTCAGGCTGACGCTACGGGCTTCCTGTATTTCCACAGCCAGCGCCCGCTGTTCAGACGCCGCCAGAAGAAAAAGCCGCGCACTATCCAGTCCAGGAACATGCCGAGCCAGATCCCTACCACGCCAAAACCCAGCAGAACACCCAGGGTGTAACCGACAACGATGCGGGCACCCCACATGCCCAGCAGCGAGACCCACATGGTAAACCTTGCATCACGTGCGCCCTTCAGCCCGGCAGGCAGCACCCAGGAGGCGGCCCAGAAAGGCATAAACGCGGCATTGAGCCAGACCAGTATCTTCACCACCTCGATCACATCATCTTCTTTGGTGTAGAACGAGGCCAGTACCCCGGCAAACGGCACCGTCAGCGCCGCCAGGGCGCACAGCCCCAGGGTAGAGAGCCAGAAGATATGCCTCAGCTGGCGCTCAGGCTGTAACAGCTGCCCTTTACCCAGCCGCGTACCGACGATAATGGTTGAGGCCGATCCCAGCGAGTTGCCCGGAAGGTTAATCATTGAGGCGATAGAGAAGGCGATAAAATTACCTGCGATAACGTCGGTACCCATCCCGGCAACAAAGACCTGCGTCAGGAGTTTGCCGCCGTTGAACAGCACAGATTCAATACTCGCCGGCACACCAATGCCCAACACCTCCATCAAAATGTTAGTGTTCAGGCGGGTGAAGTAGCTTTTCAGCGTAATTTTGAGGCGGGGATTGAAGCCGATCATCAGCACATAAATCACCGCGATGGCACCTACATAGCGGGCAATGGTTAATCCGATGGCCGCGCCGTCAAACCCCAACCCTTTCCAGCCAAAACAGCCATAGATCAGGGCGGTGCTGAAGACGATATTGAGGATATTCATCCCGCCGTTGATCAGCATCGGAATTTTAGTGTTACCCGCGCCGCGTAACGCGCCGCAGCCAATCAGCGCAATGGCCGCTGCCGGATAGCTCCAGGCGGTGATATTCAGATAGCGCAGCGCGAGATCTTTCACCATTGGCTCGGCACTGCCGGCGATAAGATCGATAATCTGCTCGCCAAAGAACTCAATCAGTAACGCCAGCAACACGGAAAACAGCGTCATCAGCACCAGAGATTGTCTGGCGGCAGATTCAGCCCTGTCGCGATTAAGCTTGCCTAGGCTGAAGGCCACCACCACCGTGGTACCGAGATCGATGGCGGCAAAAAAGGAGATAATCACCATATTAAAGCTGTCGGCCAGCCCTACTCCGGCCATCGCCTCTTTGCCCAGCCAGCTCACCAGGAAGGTGCTGAGCACCCCCATCAGCAGCACACAAAGATTCTCGAAGAAGATCGGCACGGCCAGCGGAGTGATCTCACGCCAGAATAAAACACGGTAAGAATGTCGTTTGGGATACCACGCCGAATGCTTGATCGCCTGCAGCAGAGAGACTCTGAAGTTTTGCAAGATAGTTCCAGCCAGAAAGAGGTAAGTAGGCCTGATTGATGATGGTAAAAGGTTGACTAATATGCAAAGTCTTTTTCCGCGTGTCACACAAAAAGGCGGTGACTTCCCTCTCCCGCGCAAAGAAGTTTCCGCAGAGCAGGCCCTTTTGTTGTTAAACTGCGGCGAGCAATTTTAGGGAGAAAGCCATGAAACCGCGATCTGTTACGCTGGAAGATGTCGCCACCGAAGCTGGCGTCTCTTATCAGACCGTTTCCCGCGTTCTGAACCACTCCGTGCAGGTTACGGAGAAAACGCGCAGCAAAGTGGAAGCGGCGATGGTGGCGCTGAATTATGTACCTAACCGCGTGGCGCAACAGCTGGCGGGTAAAAATTCCCGCACGTTGGGTCTGGCCACCAGCGACCTTGCGCTGCTTGCTCCTGCTCAGATTGCCTCTGCTATGCAGCATCGCGCTACCGCGCAGGGCTACCGTCTGGTGATTGCTATGGCAGGCAGTAACGGGGCGGAAAGCGCTGTACAGGAGTTGCTGGCGCAGCGGGTAGATGCGCTGCTGATCAATCTGCCGCTGACCGGCAGCAGCGCCAGCAGGATTGCAGCCCAGGCGGGCCACCTTCCCGCTCTTTTTCTGGATGTGGCTGAAGATGCCGGGGTGGCAGCCTGTCAGTTCAGCGCTGAGGCGGGCGCACGACAGGCGGCAGACCATCTGCTGTCGCTGGGCCATCGCCACATTGCCTTGCTGAACGGGCCGCAGGATTCCGTAGCCGCGACAGCGCGTCATCAGAGCTGGCTTGCGGTACTGGGTGAGCATCAGCTTACCCCGCATAGTGAACTTTATGGTGACTGGAGTGCAGGCTCCGGCTACCGGGCGATGCTCTCTCTTGCCGATCGCACGCTGCCAACAGCGGTGCTGGTGGCAAATGACCAGATGGCTTTAGGGGTGTTGCGGGCGCTGCACCAGGCAGGATTACGCGTGCCTGACGATATTTCCGTGGTGGGCTACGACGATACGGCGGAAAGCGCCTGGTATGAACCGCCGCTGACCACCATCAGGCAGGACATGACGCTGCTGGGCGAGCGCAGCGTTAACTGGCTGGTTCAGACTTTGACGCAGCAGGAGAGCTTACCGCCGATGCCTCCATTTACCCCGGAGCTGGTGGTAAGGGAAACCACTGCCGCACCGGTCAGGGGATCCGGGAAACGGGCCAGCGCTGCGTTGAAAAAACTGCGCAGCCTGAAGGAAACCTGGCAAAAATAAAGGGCGGTCGACGATCGCCCTTCGGGAACGCTTAACGCATCAGCGAGAGTTACTGAGGTTTTGGCTCGCCCATTGATTTCAGTTTTTTCGACAGGTCACGGCGCTCTTTCGACAGATCCGCGTTTTTGATGATGTAGTCATCAACACGATCTTCATAGTCGCTGCGCATGCTGCCGATAATTTCCTGAATGGCTTCGATGCTCATGCCCGGTTTGATGTATTCGCTCAGGTTATCGAGCAGCAGGACACGCTTCTGGTTATCACGAATTTTCTTTTCATTGTCGTGAATTTCGCGCTGCAGTTTGTTCTTACGACGGAACATACGAACGAACTCCAGCACGTCCTGAAATGATTGCTTAGCATTTTCCATGAAGACACCTTTCATCAAGGCCTGTTCACACAGGCGTTATTATCGTAGCGCTCAGCTTAGCGGCTCACCGCGGCTGAAAGCAATTTTGAAATTGTAGAGTCGGGCCTATCTTAGCGCGAACCACTGTTTCCCGCAGTAAGTTGTTGCAAATCGCTTATTTACGCAGTACCAGCCGCATTAAATCGGACAATCTTTCCAGCTGCTTTGCCATCTCCAGGCTCAGCCAGACGTAGCCGTGAATGGCCGTTTCCACCCGCTCATCGCTGCCAGACTCTTTGATTAACTGCCGAAGCTCGCGGCTGATTTCCGCCAGCTCGCCGCTGTTAGCGGCAATCTTTTCCGTGTTGCCCTCGACGATAGCTTTAGAGAGCTTGCGCAGCGTTGTTTCCGTCATCTGCTGGGTGCGCCGCAGTGCGGGCGCGTTAAGCATAATCAGGTGGCTCTCTCTGGAATTCCACCAGGCATTGAGCTGAAGCTCAAGCGTACAGACCATGTTGCGGTTCAGCGTCTGGATACCTTCAAACACCGAACGGGGAATTTTAGTCTCTTTGCTGGAGGGCTCGATCAGCGCACGCATTTTCACTACGCCGGTCAGCAGTCGCTGCAACGGGCGCGTCAGGCGAGGTTTTTCTACCAGATTAGGGGAGAAGCCGGCGTGGTAAATTTTGGCGGTTTCCAGGAGCGAATCTGACAGCTTGATGCGCCAGTGGGTGTAGGCTTTTTGCGGGTAGATGCTGGTGAACAGCAGGGCGAGAAGCGAGCCAAAAATCACGTCTCCGCCCCGCCACAGTGCCGTCACCATATCACCCGGCGGTGCGCCGCAGATCACCGCAAGCGTGATACCGATCAGCAGCGCCATATAGGGATGTTTCCCCAGCGTCAGGAATCCGCACAGGAACATCACTATGGTGCACCAGCCCAGCATCACGGGAAACGAGATCACTTCCAGCTTGAGGGCTATCAGACCCGAGACCGAGCCAAAAATGGTGCCGCCAATACGCTGTACCGCGCGGGGAAAAACGTTTCCCCAGGAGGAGATCGGCCCCATCACCACCACCAGCGTAATCAACGGCCAGGTGCCTTCAGGGATCTCCAGCAGACGCACAAGCAGAAACGTCAGGACAAAAGCCAGCGCGATACGGATGCCGTGCACCGTACGGTAATTACGGTAGAGGGTAAATTCGAAGGCCGATAACGGCTTGTCCGGGCGCAAAACATTCTCCTGAAGATGCCTGATGAGCCTGGCATGATACCCGATCAAAAAACGCACCGTCATTGATTCTGCACTATTTTTGGCGAATGAATTCCTTACGAATTTTAAGGAATAACACTTATTAACAAAACAACAACACCTGCTATACATAATATTGTCGTCTTACTCATAATTTTACAATTCTCTGAGTTAACTTTACATACTGGAACAACAGGAAGCTCAATGCGCAAACCCACTCCTACCCTGCCCGGCGTTACCCGACGGCAGGTACTGACCTGGTCGACCGGAGCGATTGCGGCTACGGCCACCGGCGTAGCTAAAGCCGTCACTCTGACCGGCGCCCCTGGATGGACACCTTTCTCCGACAATCCCCCTGAAACTTTTGAAAACCAGGGTCTGCTTTTTTTCACCGCAGAGGAAGCGGCAACGATAGACGCGATCGTTGACCGATTGATCCCGGCGGATGAGCTGAGCATGGGCGGTAAAGAGGCGGGCTGTACGGTGTTTATTGACCGCCAGCTGCACGGCTTTTATGGCACCTATGAACGGCTCTATATGGAAGGCCCTTTTGACAAAGGCACGCCCGAACAGGGCGATCAGTCCCCGCTGGCACCACGAGCGCGTTATCGCACCGGGATTGCGGCACTGAATAAATATACCCAGTCAGCACATCAGAAAGCCTTTAAGGATCTGCCCGCTGACCAGCAGGATGAGATCCTGCACGCTCTGGAACAGGGCAAAATTGCCTTAGAGGGTTACGACAGCAGCGCGTTCTTCGCTCAGGTATTGATCAACGCAATGGAGGGCTTCTTTGCGGACCCTGTTTACGGCGGCAACAAAGGGATGGTTTCGTGGAAAATGCTCGGCTTCCCCGGCGCCCGTTATGACTATCGCGACGAAATCCTCCTCCATAACCAGGATTTGAAGCTGCAACCCGTGAGCATTGCTGACCTGTCACCACAGAAAAAAGGATCCTGACATGGCGAAGAAACTTCCCAAGACCGACGTGGTGGTAATTGGACTCGGCTGGGCCGGCGCCATCATCGCTAATCAACTGGCGGATGAAGGACTGAACGTGATCGGAATAGAACGTGGCCCGTGGCGTGACACGGCTCGCGACTTTAATGTGGCAACCGTCACCGATGAGCTGCGTTACGTTCAGCGTCAGGAGCTGATGTTGCGCACCCGTCAGAATACCTGCACCATGCGCAACAACCCTTCTCAGACAGCCCTGCCCATGCGCAGCTGGGGCTCTTTTCACCCCGGTAACGGAACGGGCGGCGCGGGAAACCACTGGGCGGGTATCACCTTCCGCTTCCAGCCTGAAGAGTTTCGCCTGCGCAGCCATCTGACCGAGCGTTATGGCGCGAACGCCATCTCTTCTGACCTTTCGCTACAGGACTGGGGCATGGCGTGGAATGAGATCGAACAGCACTACATGCAGTTTGAACGCGTTGCCGGGACCTCTGGCAAAGCGGGCGTGCTGAACGGCGTGAAGCAGGAGGGAGGAAACCATTTCGAGGGTTCCCGCTCTGGTGAATACCCTACTCCGCCGCTTAAACAACCTTACGGCCCGACGCTGTTTGCCGAAGCAGCCCGCAATATGGGTTATAACCCGTTTGCCGTTCCCTCTTCGCTGGTCTCCGAGGCGTACACTAACCCCTATGGCGTGACGATGGGTCCATGCACCTTCTGTGGCTTCTGCACCAACTACGGTTGTGCCAACTACTCTAAAGCCAGCGCCATCACTACCATCCTGCCAGCCCTGATGCGCAAGCAAAACTTCACCGCACAGACCAGCTGCGAAGTGTTGCAGGTGCTGACTGATTCAACCGGCAAAAAAGCCACCGGCGTCACCTATATCGACTCCAGCGGCGACGAATGGGAACAACCTGCCGATCTGGTGATCGTGGCAGCTTATACCTTTGAGAACGTGCGGCTGATGCTGCTTTCCAATATCGGTAAAGCTTACGATCCGGTCACCAACACCGGCACCACCGGCCGCAATTACGCTTATCAGACCGCCAACGGCGTGACGCTCTTCTTTGATGACAAAAACTTCAATCCGTTTATCGGCGCGGGTGCGGTGGGCATGGGGATTGATGAGTTCAATAACGATAACTTTGACCACAGCGGGCTTGGCTTCTTCGGCGGCGGCAGTATTCGCGTGACGCCTATTGGCGCGGCGCCCATTAACAGCCGTCCGGTTCCACCGGGCACGCCGAAATGGGGATCCGAGTGGAAAAAGGCCACGGTGAAGAATTACCTCAGCACCATGACCATTGGTTGCGAGGCCAGCAGCTATACGCAGCGCACAAATTATCTGTCGCTGGATCCTAATTACAAAGATCCGCATGGCCGGCCACTGCTGCGCATCACCTTCGACTTCCCGGAAAATGACCTGCGCATGGCGCAGTACTGTACCGGCAAAGTGGCAGAGATTGCGAAAACCATGAATCCGCGGCAGATCGTCTCCAAGCCCACCAGCGGACACTGGAACAGCGTGCCCTACCAGTCCTCTCACGTCTGCGGCGGATTTGTGATGGGTGCCGATCCCTCGAACAGCTCTGTTAACAAGCATCTTCAGGTCTGGGATGTGCCAAACCTGTTTGTGGTCGGCGCTTCTGCCTTCCCGCAGAACCCCGGTTATAACCCAACCGGTACCGTTGGCGCGCTGGCGTTCAAAGCCGCCCATGACATTCGTCAGCACTATCTGAAACGCCCAGGGGAGATGATCACCGCATGAACAAGCGCACGCTTTTCGCACTCGCTGCGATCGCTCTTTCCGCCGTTAGCGTTGCTCAGGCTCAGCCGGAATACGATCAGATTGAACGCGGCCGTTACATCGCCACGCTGGGCGACTGTACCGCCTGCCATACGGTTGATCCGAAGAAGCCTTTTGCTGGCGGCGTTCATCTGAACACCCCTTTTGGTGCGCTGGTGGGGGCCAATATCACTCCCGACCGCGAAACAGGGATCGGCGACTGGAGTTTTGATGACTTCCAGCGGGCGATGTCTGAAGGGGTGGGTCACGGTGGCAAACGGCTTTATGGCGCGATGCCTTTTACCGCCTATACCAAAGTCTCCCGTAAGGATAACGCTGACCTGTGGGCCTACCTGCAAAGCCTTCAGCCCATCCATCAGATCGTTGAGTCTAACCTCCTGCCCTTCCCGTTCAACATCCGCACCAGCCTGATTGTCTGGAACTGGATGAACTTTGATAAGGGCGAATTCAAACCCGATATGAGCAAGTCTGCCGAATGGAACCGCGGGGCTTATCTTGTGCAGGGCCTGGGACACTGCGGCACCTGCCATACGCCGAAAAATATGCTGGGTGGAGATAAATCGAGCAAGTTTATCGGCGGTGCGGTTGTTGAAGGCTGGTGGGCGCCCAATCTGACCAGCGACGAACATACCGGGCTGGGCAAATGGACGCAGGAAGATATTGTCAGCTATCTGCGCACGGGCGTTAACCGCTATGACATCGCTTCCGGACCGATGGCTGACGCGGTGAAAAATTCCACGCAACACTGGCGGGATGAGGATCTGAAGGCGGTAGCGACTTACCTGAAATCAACGCCCAAACAGGGTGAGGATAAACCTGCCCCGCTGGCGGCTGATGACAGCAGGATGAAAACTGGCGCAACCATTTATGAAGCCAAGTGTTCAGCCTGCCATGCCCCTCAGGGCCAGGGCGGTAAAAATATCTTCCCTCAGTTGGCGAATAACCCGCTGGTAAATGCGCCAAATGCCACCTCGCTGATCCATGTGGTGGTAGCAGGCAGCCGGGGCGTCGATACCGATACCCGACCGACGGCGCCTGCCATGCCTTCCTTTGACGGCACGCTGAGTGATGGGGATATGGCAGACGTCATTACCTTCGTGCGCAACAGCTGGGGCAACGCCGCACATGCGGTGAGCGCCAGTGAAGTTAAAGATCTGAAGGAAGAGTTACGCAAGTAGTCAGCTGAAAAAAGGGCGGCGTGAGTTACAGCCGCCCTTTTTAATCAGAACTTCTGCTTCAGATAGTCTTCAATGCGGGTCACGATGCCTGCCTCTTTGACTTCCTGTAGCGTCACCAACGGATATGAGGCGAGCTGTTTGTCGCCATCCACCAGCTGAATTGTTCCTACCTGTTCGTGCGCTTTCAGCGGTGCCTCCAGATTTTTACGTTCAATAACGTATTTCGCTTTAATTTTCTTAACTTCATCACGAGGAAGCGACAGATAAACGTCTTTATCGCTCCCCACGGAAACCTGATGTGGATTGCCGTACCAGACCGATTCATGACCAATCTCTTTACCGGCATGGAACAGCTGAACAGTATCAAAATTATTCTGTCCCCAGGTCAGTAGCTTACGCGCCTGTTCTTCCCGTCCTTTAGTACTTTTACCGCCCATCACCACCGCAATCAGACGGCGCTGACCGTCCACGCTCGAAGCAATGATGTTGAAGCCAGCGCTTTCCGTATGGCCCGTCTTCAGTCCATCCACATGCAGCGTTTTATCCCATAACAAACCGTTACGATTCTGCTGCGTGATGCCGTTCCAGGTCAGGGATTTCTCGCTGTACATCTGATAGAAATCAGGCTCACCAGAGATGATAGCGCGGGAGAGTTTCGCCAGATCGGCGGCTGTCGTGTACTGACCTGGCGCATCCAGACCGTGGACAGTTTCAAAATGGGTATTGGTCAGACCCAGTTTCTGTACATACTGGTTCATCTGATCGACAAAAGCAGCCTGGCTGCCGGCAACATAATCCGCCAGCGCCACGCAGGCGTCGTTGCCGGAGTCGATAATGACGCCACGACTCAGATCTCTCACTGAAACTTTCTCGCCCGGCTTAAGGAACATCAGCGACGAGCCCTTAAAGACTGGATTCCCTGCGGCCCATGCGTCCTTGCCTACCGTCACCATATCATCACGCGTGATACGGTTTGCGTCGATGGCGCGATCGACCACATAGCCGGTCATCAGCTTGGTCAGGCTGGCTGGGTTACGACGCTCATCGGCGTTGCCCTGAGTCAAAACCTGGCCGGTGGTGGCATCCATCAGTACCCAGGAAGCGGCATCTATAGCCGGTGCCGTTATGGGAAAGGAGAGAGGATCCTCATCAGCCTGAGCCATAAAGGCAAAAGACAACAGGAGACTAGAACTTACGAGCTGACGCTTCTTCAACGGAACACCCTCAAAATATGCTGTGAAAAAAAACTTGCCTGTTGTACGGGATTGCCGGGAGGATTGTGTTAATAAATTGCAAGAAAATATTAATTTTCAGCTGATTAGCCGGTCTGTTTTTTCTCTATTTACACCCCTTTCGCTTAGAGCGATAAGAGAAGAACCCCAGGGAAATTCCTATAAATTTGACTTTAGGAGTGCGAGGGGTTGCATGTACTGACATGTCCTTTACGCTTGGCTTACGAAAATTTACATATAAGCAGAGGTTTACTATGTCAGCTACCAGAGGCTGGTCTACGGAGTTGGAAGGACTGAGGGGCATCGCGTCGCTTTGGGTGCTGGTCGGTCATATCAGCTTACTGATTCATTGCCATATCACGCTGATCTCGTCACCTGGTATTGGCGTCGATCTCTTTATTCTGCTTTCCGGCTATCTGATGGCTAAGAACTATGTCGAGCGGCAACAGAAGGAGCCATGGCAGAGCGTCAGCACCATTAAGAAGTTCTGGACGCGTCGCTTCTTCCGTATCGCCCCTCTCTATTATCTGCTGCTGATTATTGCCCTGATTTACGGGCCGTGGTTTGGCGAAATGCGCGATATCATTTCCCACTTCTACTCAGGCACGGCGACGGAATCTTCACGCTATTCCGATCAGTCTCTGGCGAATATTTTCACACACTTCAGCTTCCTGTTTGGCGTCCTGCCTGCTTACGGCTTTAACACCGTGCTGCCGGACTGGAGCATCGGACTGGAGATGCAGTTCTATCTGCTTTTCCCGTTCATTATGCTGGTGACCCTGCGCTTTGGCTTTGCCGCTTCGCTGATTGGCTTTATGGTGCTGTGCTGTGTCGGGCGTTATGTGCTGGCAGAGTATTACGAAGCGTTTGAAATGCCTTCGATGATCCTGATTAAGCTTAATATGTTCCTCTCCGGCATGTTGCTGGCTGAGGCTGTCCGCCGTAAAGCGGTACTCTACGTAGCCTTTGCGCTGCTGGGCCCGGTAGCCAGTGTGGTGATTGGTCTGGAAGCGATTCCGCTGCAGATAGCGATGGAAGTGCTGATGATTGTCGGCATGGCCGCCATTCTGTGGCAGTACGCTGAAGGCAGCCTGATGGCGCGGCTGATCGCCCTGCCCCGCAAGCTGCTTAACAATCGCGTGAGCACCTGGCTTGGGGATGTCTCATTTTCAGTCTACCTGCTACACCTGCTGATTGTGATCCCAGTAATTGCACTGCTGCTGACACATACCAATCTTGCGGACAAGAGCGACATTATGCGGTTTGCTTTGGTAACGGTGATTTGCCTGCCGGTTACCTATGCGCTTGCTTCGCTACTGTACCGGTTTGTAGAGAAACCCGGGATTTTGATTGGCAAGAAGGTTCTGGGGCAAAAAGCTATAGCACGTAATTTGGCGTGAAAGATTTAATTAATGTATGACTATTACAGTTCCAGACGGTGAATTATTCATTCTTTACTTCACCGAATATGAACGATTTTCATCCTTATACCCTCCTGATAAAAGATTTTTCTTTTAAGAATAAAGGTCGCTGCCCCCGGCGACCTTAACTTCATCCCATTCCCAATATGGTTTACCATGTAGCAATCAATTTCCTTCGTTTTACACTCAGTAGTGGAAAAAAACATCAGTGAAACCTAACAAGCCTGAACCTACCTTCCTCTTCCACGACTACGAAACCTTCGGGAAAAGTCCGTCGCTGGACCGTCCTGCGCAGTTTGCCGGGATCCGTACGGATATGGATTTCAACATCATTGGTGAGCCTGAGGTGTTCTACTGTCAGCCAGCGGATGATTACCTGCCGCAGCCAGAAGCGGTGATGATTACCGGGATCACGCCGCAGCTGGCGCAGGCCAGAGGGGTGAGCGAGGCGGATTTCACTAAACGTATTCACGCGCTGTTCAGCGAACCGAATACCTGCATTGTGGGCTACAACAATGTGCGGTTTGATGACGAAGTCACGCGCAACTTGCTCTATCGTAATTTTTACGATCCCTATGGCTGGAGCTGGCAGAATGGCAACAGTCGTTGGGATTTGCTGGATGTGATGCGCGCCTGTTACGCGCTGCGCCCTGAAGGAATAGAGTGGCCAGAAAATGAGGATGGTTTTCCCAGCTTCCGTCTGGAGCATCTGACCAAAGCCAACGGCGTGGCGCATGAAAATGCCCATGATGCGATGTCTGACGTCTATGCCACCATTGCGATGGCAAAGCTGGTGAAAGAGAAGCAGCCACGGCTTTATGAGTTCCTGTTCGCCCATCGCAATAAAAACAAAATCACCACGCTGATTGATATCCCGCAAATGAAGCCGTTGGTGCATGTCTCTGGCATGTTTGGCGCTTTCCGTGGTAACACCAGCTGGATTGCGCCGCTGGCGTGGCATCCTGAGAATAAAAATGCGCTGATAACCTGTGATCTGGCGGGCGATATCTCGCCTCTGCTGGAGCTGGATGCCGATTCACTGCGCGAACGACTTTATACCCGTCGTGATGAGCTGGGCGATAACGCACCGGTTCCGGTGAAACTGATGCACATTAATAAATGCCCGGTTGTAGCGCCTGCAAATACGCTTCGTCCGGAAGATGCAGAACGGTTAGGGATCGATCGCCAGCACTGCCTGGATAACCTCGCCCTGCTGCGTCAGCATCCTGAAGTGCGTGAAAAGGTCGTGGCGCTGTTTGCCGAAGCGGAGCCTTTTAAAGCCTCTGAAGACGTCGATGCCCAGCTCTATGACGGTTTCTTTAGCGATGCCGATCGTAACGCCATGACCATTATCCAGCAGACGCAGCCGGAAAATCTGCCTGCGTTGGATCTGACCTTTAACGATGCGCGCATTGAAAAGCTGTTGTTCCGCTTCCGCGCCCGTAATTACCCCGGCACGCTGGATGAAGCTGAGCAAAAACGTTGGCTGCAGCATCGGCGGGAGGCGTTAAACCCTGAGCGGGTGCAGAGCTATGTACAGGAACTGGAGATGCTGTTTAATCAGTACGAAGGCGACCAGGCGAAAATGAGCCAGCTCAAAGCGCTATTTGATTATGCGCGGGAGTTGGTTTCCTGACGGCCACTCAACAAAATAGCTTAGTGGTAAGGATCGGAGGATTTCGGGCTGAAGCCTTTTCAGCACGCTAAACATCAGAACAGTAATGCCATCCAGCAAGCTACAAATCAGAAAATAAGTACTGTTCAGCACGATCAAGAAAGGGCGCCGGGGCGCCCTTTCTTATTCCAGCTTATCCTGAAGAATTACATCGGCTCTTCAGTGCATTGCGGTACCGGGTTACGGAAGCTGCGGGTAACAAAGGCGAGATATACCAGACCAATTGCGCCCCATACCAGGCCCAGGATCATGGAACTCTCTTCCAGGTTAATCCACAACGCGCCCACCGTTAACGCACCGCACAGCGGCAGAAGCAGGAAGTTGATGTTGTCTTTCAGCGACTTGTTTCGGCCTTCACGGATCCAGAACTGGGAGATCACCGACAGGTTAACGAAGGTGAAAGCGACCAGCGCACCAAAGTTAATCAGCGCAGTGGCAGTAACCAGATCCATAGTGATAGAAAGCAACGCAATCAAGCCTACCAGCACCACGTTCAGCGCCGGGGTACGCCATTTTGGATGAATGTAACCGAAGAAGCGCTCCGGGAACACGCCGTCGCGACCCATTACGTACATCAGACGGGAAACGCCCGCATGCGCGGCCATACCGGAAGCCAGTACGGTGACACAGGAGAAAATCAGGATGCCGAACTGGAAGGCTTTGCCCGCCACGTAGAGCATGATTTCCGGCTGTGAGGCATCAGGATCTTTAAAGCGCGAAATGTCCGGGAAGTAAAGCTGCAGGAAGTAGGAGACCACTACAAACATTATTCCGCCGATCAGAGCCGTCAGGAAAATCGCTTTAGGGATCACGCGCTCTGCATCTTTGGTCTCTTCCGAGAGTGAACTGATGCCGTCGAAGCCCAGGAACGAGAAGCACAAAATGGTGGCGCCGGTAATCATCGGCACAACATGCGCATTCTCAGACCAGAAAGGTTTGCTGCTGACCAGCGTTCCGGCACCTTCGCCGTGCGCCACGCCGTAGATCACCATGCCCATGATCACCACCATCACCGCGACCTGCAACACCACGATCACGCTGTTGAAGTTAGCCACGGTTTTGATGCCTTTCAGGTTGGAGAGCGTCATAAAGCCGACCAGCAGCACCACAAAGATCCAGGAAGGAATGCCCGGAACCAGCGCCTCGAAATAGATTTTAGCCAGCAGGATATTGATCATCGGCATGAACAGATAGTCCAGCAGTGATGACCAGCCTACTAAAAACCCGACGTGCGGGCTGATAGCTTTCTGAGCATAGGTATAGGCCGAACCCGCCGAGGGGAAGCGACGAACCAGCTTGCCATAGCTCAGAGCCGTAAACAGGATAGCGATTAACGCAAACGCATATGCGGTGGCCACGTGACCATCGGTCAGGCCAGAGACAATGCCAAAAGTATCAAACAGGGTCATTGGCTGCATATAAGCCAGGCCCATCATGACAACCGGCAGTAAAGTCAGCGTTTTTTTCAGATGCGGACGAGATGATTGAGGATTAAGCGACATGATTCAGTCTCCCCTTAGCGCCAACCGTGACGGGTTGAACCACAGGGAAACTTCCCGCGAGGCGAGAGCTTTTACTTTTCTTTAACGGGAGAATGGAGAGGCAGGTGCGGGTGAAGGAGTGACCTGCTACGGCGCCGTAGTCATCACGCTGGCGGATACCGGCGTGCGCTGGAGTAATGAAGTGTTGCCCCATTTGTATTATCCTCAACATAGCACGTCCGTGCGTGCTAAAAGCGTGTATCTATCCGGTTCTGGACCGGCCTCTTAAAAGCGAATGTGATTTCTGCAAAAAAATAACCGGCGCAATAAGCGACGGTTATAGATATCATTTTGCAGGGCGCATATTCTGCACTATACGCAGGGATAAAGACAAGAGATTGAGTCCTTCAGTAACAATTTCTTTGCTGGCGGTTAACGGGATCAAAAAACGGATAACATTGGCGCGCACCCCGCAGGAGAGCAGGATGAGTCCCTGACGTCCCGCTTCCTGCACCAGCGCCTGAGTCAGCGCTTTATCAGGTTTTGTCCGGTCCCGCGCTTCCACCAGCTCCATCGCCACCATCGCGCCGGTGCCACGGATATCGCCAATACAGTCAAATTCCTCCGCCATATTATGCAATGCCGTTTTCAGCCATTCACCCTGCTGTTGCGCTTTTTCATTAAGCTGCTCGTCATCAATTAAACCTATGACGGCCAGCGCGGCCGCAATGCCGATGGGTGAGCCGGCATAGGTACCGCCTAAGCCACCCGCTTCCGCTTTCACCATAAGCGATTTTCGCCCCACCACCGCTGAAAGCGGAAATCCGCCCGCCAGGCTTTTAGCCATAGTGATTAAATCAGGCTCCACCCCACTGTGTTCGATGGCGAACGTTTTACCGGTACGGCAAAAGCCGCTCTGGATCTCATCGGCAATCAGCACTATGCCGTGCTCATCGCAGAGCTTGCGCAGCTGGAGCAGGAAGGAGGCCGAAGCGGCATAAAAGCCCCCTTCTCCCTGCACCGGTTCAATGATAATCGCCGCTACATCGTCCGGTGCCACATCCGCGGCAAAGATACCCTGGAGCGAGGCGAGAGACTGGGTTTCACTGATACCCAGATAGTCTGAAGGATAAGGCGCATGGAAAATCCCTCCGGGGAAAGGCCCATACCCTTTTTTATAAGGCTGCACTTTGCCGGTCAGCGCCATGCCTAACAGCGTTCGCCCGTGAAAACCGCCACGGAAGGCGATGACGCCGCTACGCCCGGTCGCGATCCTCGCAATTTTAATTGCATTCTCTACTGCTTCCGCCCCGGAGGACATCAGCAGAGTTTGCGTCGGCTCCGCAATGGGCACCAGCGCGTTCAGTTTTTCAGCCAGTTCTATGTAGCTACCGTAAGGCGTAACCTGGAAACAGGGATGGCTGAAGCACTCAAGCTGAGCGGTCACCGCCTGAATGACTTTAGGATGATTATGTCCGGTGTTGACTACGGCAATCCCGGAGGCGAAATCGATATAGCGTTTGCCCTCCACATCCCAGATTTCGGCGTTGAGCGCTCTTTGCACATAAACCTGCAGCGAGTTCCCCACGCCGGGCGTTACCGCCGCTTCCCGTCTTGCCTGCCATTGCTGATTGGTTTGCGTCATCTTCAGCCTCCTGTCAGGCGTTTTTCAACATCCAGTCAATTTCAGTTGCGGTGATCAGACGTTCGAAATGCATCAGCTCATGGTGTTTGCAGCTGTGCCAGACGAAGGCGAATCGCTCACCCAGCAGCTTTTGCAGAGCACGGCTCTGTTCAAATTCGCACAGCGCATCGCTCTGGCGCACTGGCAATGGATTGCCCTCAGCCTCATGACCGTTGCCCTGAATGGCGGGCGGCAGAGGAAGCTGAGTATCAATGCCGTGCAGCATTCCGGCTAAAATCGCAGACATCACCAGATAGGGATTGGCATCCGCCCCGGCAACACGATACTCGATGCGGTGGTTGTCGATATCGCCACAGGGAATACGCAATGCCACGGTGCGGTTGTTGTGGCCCCAGGAGGCCTGCAACGGCACAAAGGCGTCCGGCAGGAAACGGCGATAAGCGTTGACGTTGGGAGCAAGCAGCGCCATCGAAGCGGGCATCAGGTCAATCATCCCCGCCAGCGCCCGCTTCATCAGCGGCGAGTTACTGCCATCGTCACAGGCGAACGCATTGTTATCCGCGGCATCCAGCATGCTGATATGGACGTGCATGCCGCTGCCCGCATACTCTTCATAAGGCTTGGCCATAAATGTGGCGGTCATGCCGTGATTCTCCGCCACCTGTCGCACCAGGCGTTTTAACTGGATAGCGTGGTCACAGGCGCTGAGAACGTTGCGGGTGTGATGAAGGTTAATCTCAAACTGGCCGGGCGAGGCTTCAGCCAGCGCGCCGTCAGCCGGAATGCCCTGCTGTTTCGCCAGCGTGTCAATGTCGCTCAGCACCGCAGAGAAGTGGTCGAGATTGTCCACTGAGTAGACCTGGCTTTGCATGTTGCGCTCGTCGCTACCCGGCGAACACGGCGGCTGAATATAGCCTTCCGAATCACGCTGTTTATCGACCAGATAGAACTCCAGCTCTACCGCTACCACCGGAAACATGCCTCGATTACGCAACTGCTGCCAGAGGTGATTGAGTACGTTTCGGGGTTCAACGTCAAAGGGAGTACCATCTTGATTACGCATGGTCAAAAGCACCTGCGCCAGATGTTGAGGGTCTGCTGCTGAGGGGATTAAAGTGCCTTCTACCGGAAGACAAATATTGTCCGGTTCACCAAGCGCCTGGCCTAAACCAGCCTCTTCAACCGTGTTACCGAGGATGTCCATTGCAAAGACGGAAGCGGGGAAATAACAGCCTTTTTCAAGTTTATTCAGGCTGGCGATGGGGATTCGCTTACCGCGAAAGACGCCGTTGAGATCGTTCAGGAGGATATCTACGTGCTGCGTTTCAGGGTGGCGTTCCAGATAAGCCTGCACTTCATTCTGGAACGCGCTGGTTCGTTTCTCTTCACTGTGTCTCGTGAAGTCCTCTACTTCGACAATATTTGTCATGATTCGACCCTTCGCTTCGTTGTTGAGCGTTGCTCAAAATAACAGCCACATTTCAAACATAGCGCCAACACAAAAAGTGTGCAAATGTTACATTCAAGTTTATTTTGCCGCCAAATGCGTTTGAATATTGTGCAGCCGATTGCTAGATTGAAAATATATTGCACAAAATTGCGCCAGTAGCGCCTTTCCGGTAGATATTTCGAACAGCAGGGCGGGGGAATGCATGGGCATTATATTTAACAAGCCGTTGATTGGCGTAGTGATGTGTCAGATCGATAAAGGCGGCCATGCTACGCAGATGGTGCATAACAAGTACCTTGATGCGGTGCTGCAGGCTGGCGGCGTCCCGCTGGCTTTGCCGCACGGTTTAATGTCTTCTCCTCATCTATTAGAAATTGCTATGGCTCCGCTGGATGGGATTTTGCTCACCGGCAGCCCCAGTAACATCGAACCGCACCATTATGGCGA
The DNA here is from genome assembly GCF_030758455.1 of Erwinia pyri. Classification (NCBI taxonomy): domain Bacteria; kingdom Pseudomonadati; phylum Pseudomonadota; class Gammaproteobacteria; order Enterobacterales; family Erwiniaceae; genus Erwinia; species Erwinia pyri. The sequence goes on along the minus strand of NZ_CP132353.1, from coordinate 1,633,978 downwards.
GAGTGGCACAGAAGCCTGTGCCGATGCCGGCCGCGACAAACTGGCTTTTGCCTTGATTGAGGCGGCGATCGCACAGCACCTGCCGATGATGGCTATCTGCCGGGGGTTGCAGGAACTGGTAGTGGCGACTGGCGGCACGCTTCACCGGCAGCTGCATACCGTTTCCGGTTTTCAGGAACATCGTGAAGACGCAGGGCTTTCTCTTGAGCAGCAATATGCTCCCTCACACGAAGTCTTTGTCGAGCCTGAAGGCCTGTTGTCATCGCTGGTGGAAGGCTGCGAGAAATTCTGGGTTAACTCACTGCATCAGCAAGGGATCCGCTCACTGGGTCCCTCAACACGCATTGAGGCGCGTGCCGCCGATGGGCTGCCTGAGGCTGTCAGCCTGGAGGATCATCCGTTTGCTCTGGCAGTGCAGTGGCACCCGGAATGGCAAAGTGAAAAGTCGGCGTTATCCCGCCTGCTGTTCGAAGGATTTATCCACGCCAGTCAACGGCATCAGGAGGAAAGAAGGCCATGAACGAAGCCGCTCCGGGACGACGGTTATCGGAAATCCGCCAGCAAATGGGGATGTCACAACGACGCGTTGCTGAATTATCGGGCCTGACGCACAGCGCTATCAGCACTATTGAGCAGGATAAAGTCAGCCCTGCGGTGAGCACGCTGCAAAAATTGTTAAAAGTTTATGGCCTCTCCCTGTCGGAATTTTTCTCCGAACCAGTAAAGGATGAGCCGCCGAAGGTAGTGATCGATGCCGACGAGCTGATCGATATCGGCAGCCAGGGCGTGTCGTTACGGCTGATCCATAACGGCAATCCCGAAAGAACGCTGGCGATGATGCTGGAAACCTATGAGCCGGGAGCCACTACAGGGGAGAAAATTCGTCATCAGGGTGAAGAGACCGGCACGCTGTTAGAGGGGCAGATCACCCTGACCATTAGCGGCCAGAGCTATTTCCTGCACGCGGGGCAGAGTTACGTCATCAACACCGGTCATCCGCACAGCTTTACCAATTCGTCCACCCAGCCCTGCCGGATTGTCAGCGCACACACACCGGCCACTTTTTAGCGCATGAAATGAGGAGAGCATTATGGATCATGTGAAGAGTTACTATGCTGCGACAGCCAATCCTCATGAGCCCTGGCCTCAGCTTCAGGAGAGTATTCAGTGCGATGTCTGCGTGATTGGCGCAGGCTTTACCGGGCTCTCCTCCGCGCTGTTTCTTACCGAAACGGGGTACGATGTAGTGGTGCTGGAAGCGGCAAAAGTTGGCTTTGGTGCCAGCGGCCGCAATGGCGGTCAGGTGGTTAACTCCTACAGCCGCGATGTAGATGTGATTGAACAGCGCTACGGCAAAGAGAGCGCCCAGCTGCTCGGCAGCATGATGTTCGAGGGCGCAAGCGTGATCCGCGATCGCATCACTCGCTATGGGATTGATTGTGATTTCCGGTCGGGCGGTATTTTCGCTGCCCTCAACAAGCGCCAGTTGCATCATCTGAAGCTGCAACATAAGCGCTGGCAGAACTATGGCAACACCGGACTGGAGATGCTGGATGAGGCGGGGATGCGCCGTGAGGTGGCCAGCGAGCGCTATGTCGGCGGGTTACTGGATAATAATGGCGGCCACCTTCATCCATTAAATCTGGCGCTGGGAGAAGCAGAAGCCATTCGCCGTCATGGCGGACGCATCTATGAAAGGTCTGAGGTTACCTCAGTCTCTTACGGCAATCCCCACCAAATTACTACCGCTCACGGCCATGTGACGGCGAAATTCGTGATTTTTGCCGGAAATGCCTACCTGGCGCCGCATCTTGAACCACGGCTGACGCGGATGAGTATTCCCTGCGGCTCGCAAATTGTCACCACTGAGCCGCTCTCTGCGGATCAGGCACTGGCATTACTGCCTTATAATCGCTGTGTGGAAGATTGCAACTATCTGCTTGATTACTTCCGTCTGACTGCCGATAACCGCCTGCTCTATGGCGGAGGTGTGGTTTACGGCGCGCGTGAGCCGCAGGATATAGAGACATTGATCCGCCCCAAGCTGCTTAAAACTTTCCCTCAGCTGGCAGCGGTCAAATTCGATTACGCCTGGAGCGGCAATTTTCTGCTGACCCTGTCACGTATGCCGCAAATTGGCCGCCTGGACAATGGCGTCTTCTATATACAGGGCGACAGCGGGCATGGCGTAACCTTTACCCATCTGGCAGGAAAGCTCGCCTGCGAGGCGATCAAAGGGCAGCCACAACGCTTTGATGCCTTCGCCAAAATTCCGCACCTCCCCTTCCCCGGCGGCCACCGTTTTCGTATACCGCTTACCGCAATAGGCGCAGCCTGGTATTCGCTGCGGGACCGGTTAGGGGTTTAACCGGTGACCGAGCCAGGCAAGTAAGCTTCTGGCCACTTTATAAAAGCGGCATTTTCGCCGGATCGGGATACTGATACTCGAAGCCCAGATCGCGACAAATTTTGCTGCCATCGATCAGCTTGCCTCTGTCACCGTCCGCTTGCTGGCGAAACGTTGGCGGCGTCAGCTCCAACTGGCGCGCCACCGCTGGATAGAATTCGCTGCGTGCCGGGTGCTCTGGTGCGCTGAGGTTATAGATATGGCCGCCTTTGGGTGTTTGCAGAAGCAGGGAAATCGCGGCGACCACATCTTCCAGATGCACCAGATTAACGCCATGACTGCCGTCGGCAAGATCCGTTTTTCCTGCCAGAAAGCGTCCCGGATGGCGTCCAGGCCCCACCAGCCCGGAAAGACGCAGGATGTCCACCGAGGTATGCGGAAGATGATGCAGCCACTCCTCCAGCTCTTTTAACGTTTTGCCGGCGATAGTTTGCGGCTCCAGCGGCGCGCTCTCTTTCATCACGCCAGAACCACTGCCATAGACCGAGGTTGAACTGGTAAAAATGATCCTTGGAACAGCGCGGGCCAGGGCGCTGTCGACAATTTGCTGAACGGCCAGCATATAACTCTCTCCCCCTTCAGCCGTACGGCTGGCAGGAAGCGTGATCACCAGCGCATCCACGCTGAGTAACGCTTCCAGATCGTCCGCATCGCAGATCAACTCCGGCTTCAGCTCCAGCAGATAACTTTCAATGCCGCACATCCGTGCAGCGTCCACGCCATCCTGCGTTGTCTTGCTTCCCAAAACCTGCCAGCCGTGAGCGGTTAATGAGAGCCCCAGCGGCATGCCCAGCCAGCCCAGACCCACAATCGCAACTTTTTTCATCCTCTGACTCCTGTAGTGAGGCGTGTTCAATACCCTAAACCTACGCCAGCGCACTCTCCGTGACAATGCAGAGATGATGAGAGAATCTTACTTAATTGACAAAAAAGGGTTGCGCGTGGCGCGTCACCTGCGTTAGGTTATTTGTCACGATATGAATATCCATTCATCCAAGAGAATTTTATGACACGCGTTCAGTTTACTCACCATCATCACCATCATCCTGACTAGTCTTTCAGGCGATGTGTGCTGGAAGACGATCGGGTCTTCCAGTGGTGCAGAACGCAAGAACAGCCCCCGGAAGATCGCCTTCCGGGGGCTTTTTTTTGGGTTGGACCCGGCCGGGATGAGAGAACTGCAACAGGTTGACGCAGACAGTTAAAGGAAAAGTACTCATGTTAGATAACACCCGTTTACGCATAGCTATGCAGAAATCAGGCCGTTTAAGCGATGAATCACGCGAATTGCTCGCCCGCTGCGGAATTAAAATCAATTTACAGCAGCAGCGTCTGATCGCTTTCGCCGAGAACATGCCGATTGATATCCTGCGCGTGCGTGATGACGATATCCCGGGCCTGGTAATGGATGGTGTCGTTGACCTCGGTATCATTGGCGAAAACGTGCTGGAAGAAGAGCTGCTGACCCGCCGTGCTCAGGGAGAAGATCCGCGTTACTTCACGCTGCGTCGTCTCGATTTCGGCGGCTGCCGCCTGTCACTGGCGATGCCGGTGGACGATGAGTACACCGGTCCGCAATGTTTACAAAACTCCCGTATCGCCACCTCTTACCCTCACTTGCTGAAGCAATACCTCGATAAACAGAAGGTGGCGTTCAAGTCCTGCCTGTTGAACGGTTCAGTAGAAGTGGCACCGCGTGCCGGTCTGGCCGATGCCATCTGCGACCTGGTCTCTACCGGCGCTACGCTGGAAGCCAATGGTCTGCGCGAAGTTGAAGTGATTTATCGCTCTAAAGCCTGCCTGATCCAGCGCGATGGCGAAATGCCCGCGGCCAAACAGGAGCTGATCGACAAGCTGATGACCCGTATTCAGGGCGTTATCCAGGCACGTGAATCTAAATACATCATGCTGCATGCGCCAGGCGAGAAGCTGGAAGATATCATCTCCCTGCTGCCAGGTGCCGAGCGCCCTACCGTGCTGCCGCTGGCTGGCGACAAGAGCCGCGTAGCGATGCATATGGTGAGTAGCGAAACGCTGTTCTGGGAAACGATGGAAAAGCTGAAAGCGCTGGGCGCCAGCTCCATCCTTGTGCTGCCCATTGAGAAGATGATGGAGTAACAATGGCAAACTTCGCGACCCCCATTGACTGGCAGAGCTGTAGTGAAGCCCAGCAGCTGGCGCTGCTGACCCGTCCGGCTATTTCTGCTTCAGAGAATATCAGCCAGACCGTGCGCGGCATTCTGGATAAAGTGAAGGCCGAAGGCGATGCGGCGCTGCGCTTTTACAGCGCTACCTTCGATAAAACTGCGGTAGATGACCTGCGCGTAACGGCGGAGCAGATCGAAGCTGCTTCAGCACGTCTGGGTGATGAGATCAAACAGGCGATGGCTGTCGCCGTCGGCAATATTGAAACCTTCCACGTGGCGCAGCAGTTGCCTGCGGTAGATATCGAAACGCAGCCAGGCGTGCGCTGCCAGCAGATCACCCGTCCGGTGGCCTCGGTTGGCCTGTACATTCCTGGCGGCTCTGCCCCGCTCTTCTCTACGGTGCTGATGCTGGCCACGCCTGCCCGCATTGCCGGCTGCCAGCGTGTGGTGCTCTGTTCGCCGCCGCCAATTGCCGACGAAATCCTCTACGCTGCCAAACTCTGCGGCGTAAAAGAGGTGTTTCAGGTTGGGGGCGCGCAGGCGATTGCTGCGCTGGCATTGGGTACGGAATCGGTACCTAAGGTCGATAAGATTTTTGGGCCAGGCAATGCTTATGTGACCGAAGCCAAGCGCCAGGTCAGCCAGCGTCTGGACGGGGCCGCAATAGATATGCCTGCCGGGCCTTCCGAAGTGCTGGTAATTGCCGATGCCGAAGCCACGCCCGCGTTTGTGGCTTCTGACCTGCTTTCACAGGCGGAACACGGGCCAGATTCTCAGGTTATTTTGCTGACGCCTTCAGCAGAGATGGCAAAAGCGGTTGCGGAAGCGGTTGAAACCCAGCTGGCAGAGCTTCCCCGTGCGGAAACCGCGCGTAAGGCGCTGGAAAGCAGCCGTCTGATTGTGGCGAAAGATTTGCTGCAGTGCGTGGAGATCAGTAACCGCTACGGACCGGAGCACCTGATTATTCAGACTCGTCAGGCGCGTGATCTTGTAGAGAGCATCACCAGCGCGGGTTCAGTCTTCCTGGGAGACTGGTCACCAGAGTCTGCTGGCGACTACGCCTCTGGCACTAACCACGTGCTGCCAACCTATGGATATACCGCGACCTGCTCCAGCCTTGGCCTGGCTGATTTCCAGAAGCGAATGACCGTGCAGGAGCTGACGCCGCAGGGCTTTATGAACCTGGCACCGACCATTGAGATCCTGGCGGCAGCGGAACAGCTTACCGCCCATAAAAATGCCGTTACCCTGCGCGTCGCCGCGCTCAAGGAGAAGCTATGAGCAACAGCATTGAAGAGCTGGCCCGGGCCAACGTCCGCGCCCTTACGCCTTATCAGTCTGCCCGGCGTCTGGGTGGCAACGGTGACGTCTGGCTTAACGCTAACGAATATCCGCTGGCGGTGCCTTTCGAACTCTCACAGCAAACGCTTAACCGCTATCCCGAATGCCAGCCTGCGCTGGTGATTGAGCGCTATGCAGCCTATGCAGGACTGGCGCCGAAGCAGATACTGGTAAGCCGGGGAGCCGATGAAGGTATTGAACTGCTGATCCGCGCTTTTTGCGAGCCGGGTAAAGATGCGGTGTTGTTCTGCCCGCCAACTTACGGTATGTACAGTGTCAGCGCAGAGACCATTGGCGTTGAGTACCGCACCGTTGAAGCGTTGGATGGCTGGCAGCTGAACTTGCCAGCCATTGCTGACCAGCTTGATGGTGTGAAAGTGGTTTATGTCTGCAGCCCGAATAATCCCACCGGCAACCTGATCAATCCGGAAGATCTCCACGAGCTGCTGGAGATGGCCCGGGGTAAAGCGCTGGTGGTGGCTGATGAGGCTTACATCGAATTCTGCCCTCAGGCTTCCCTGACCAGCTGGCTGAAAGAATATCCTCACCTGGTCATCCTGCGCACGCTTTCCAAAGCGTTCGCGCTGGCAGGCCTACGCTGTGGCTTTACCCTGGCAAATGCTGAAGTTATCGCACTGCTGATGAAAGTGATCGCACCTTATCCGCTTTCCACACCTGTTGCCGACATTGCTGCTCAGGCGTTAAGCGATCAGGGCATCGCCATAATGAAGCAGCACGTCAGCGAGCTGATCGCCACGCGCGAACAGCTGATCGCCTCGCTGCAAGCCTGTGATTGCGTGGAGCAGGTTTTCCCCAGCGACACCAATTATGTGCTGGCTCGTTTTACCCGTTCCAGCGAGGTCTTTAAAACGCTGTGGGATCAGGGCATTATCCTGCGTGACCAGAACAAACAGCCGGGGCTGTCGGGATGCCTGCGCATCTCTGTCGGCACCCGCGAAGAGTGCGAACGCGTTATCTCCGCGTTGAACAAATTACCCGGCGCGCCCGGTTCCATGGAGCAAGCATGAGCCAGAAAGTCCTTTTTATCGATCGTGACGGCACGATCATCTCCGAGCCACCAGCTGATTTTCAGGTGGATCGTATGGATAAGCTGGCCTTCGAGCCGGATGTCATCCCCGTCCTGTTATCCCTGCAGAAGGCGGGCTACAAGCTGGTGATGATCACGAATCAGGATGGACTCGGCACGGAAAGCTTCCCGCAGGCTGACTTCGACGGCCCGCATAACCTGATGATGCAGATCCTCACCTCACAGGGAGTGCAGTTTGATGAGGTGTTGATCTGCCCTCACCTGCCGGAAGATAACTGCGACTGCCGTAAGCCGAAAACCAAAATGGTTGCAGCCTGGCTGGCAGAAGGCGCGCTGGATACGGCCAACAGCTATGTGATTGGCGACCGTGCGACTGACGTACAGCTGGCGGCCAACATGGGCATTACCGGCCTGCTCTATTCACCCAGCGCGCTGAACTGGCTGGCGATTGAGCAGCAGCTCACCAAACGCGATCGCCATGCGCTGGTGCAGCGTAATACCAAAGAGACGCAAATCAAGGTGGAGGTCTGGCTGGATCGTGAGGGAAACAGCCAGTTCAACACCGGAGTAGGCTTCTTCGACCATATGCTGGATCAGATCGCTACTCACGGCGGTTTCCGCATGAATATTGAAGTGAAAGGCGATCTCTATATCGACGATCACCACACCGTGGAAGATACTGGCCTGGCGCTGGGTGAAGCGCTGCTGAAAGCGCTGGGCGACAAGCGCGGTATTGGTCGCTTCGGCTTTGTGCTGCCGATGGATGAATGCCTGGCACGCTGCGCGCTGGATATTTCCGGCCGCCCGCACCTCGAATATAAAGCAGAATTCAATTACCAGCGCGTGGGTGACCTGAGTACAGAGATGGTCGAGCACTTCTTCAGCTCGCTCTCCTACACCATGGCCAGCACGCTGCACCTGAAAACCAAAGGTAAAAACGACCACCACCGCGTGGAAAGTCTCTTTAAAGCCTTTGGCCGTACGCTGCGCCAGGCGATCCGCGTTGAGGGCAATACGCTGCCAAGCTCAAAAGGAGTGCTGTGATGAATGTGGTGATCCTGGATACAGGCTGCGCCAACCTCTCTTCGGTGAAGTGGGCGGTGCAGCGGCTGGGCTTTGATCCGGTGGTGAGCCGCGATGCCGATATCGTGTTACAGGCTAATAAGCTGTTTCTGCCGGGCGTAGGAACCGCTCAGGCGGCGATGGATCAGCTGCGTGAGCGCGAGCTGATTGAGTTAATCAAAGCCTGTACCCAGCCCGTGCTGGGCATCTGCCTGGGCATGCAGCTGCTGGGTTCGGAAAGCGATGAGAGCGGCGGCGTGAAAACGCTGGGGGTAATCGAACAGCCTGTGCAGAAAATGCAGGACCTGGGGTTACCGCTGCCGCATATGGGCTGGAACCAGATCGCCTCGCAGGCTGGCAATCATCTCTTCCGCGGCATTCCCGATGGATCTTACTTCTACTTCGTGCACAGCTACGCGATGCCGGTGAATCAATACACCATTGCGCAGTGTAATTATGGTGAGGCTTTTACGGCTGCGGTGCAGAAAGAGAATTTCTTCGGCGTGCAGTTCCACCCGGAGCGTTCCGGTGCCGCTGGCGCGCAGCTGCTGAAAAACTTCCTGGAGATGTAACGGGTATGATTATTCCCGCATTAGATTTAATTGAGGGCAAAGTGGTTCGTCTGCATCAGGGCGACTACGGCCAGCAGCGTGATTACGGCAGCGACCCGCTGCCCCGCCTGCAGGATTATGAAGCCCAGGGCGCGGAAGTGCTGCATCTGGTCGATCTCACCGGCGCCAAAGATCCAGCTGCACGCCAGATCCCGTTACTGACCACTCTGCTGGCAGGCGTCAGCGTACCGGTTCAGATAGGCGGCGGCATTCGCACCCGTGAAGATGTGGACGCCCTGCTGAAAGCGGGCGCAACACGAGTCGTGGTTGGTTCTACCGCTGTGAAAAATCCTGAGGAAGTAAAGAGCTGGTTTAAGCAGTACGGACCGGAAGCCATTGTGCTGGCGCTGGATGTGCGGATAGATGCAAATAACCGCAAAGAAGTGGCGATTAGCGGCTGGCAGGAAGCGGCTGGCGTGACGCTGGAGGAGGTAATTGAGCAGTTCCAGCCAGTGGGGCTGAAACATGTGCTCTGTACTGATATCTCCCGCGATGGCACGCTGAGCGGCTCAAACGTGGCGTTATACCGTGAGATCTCCGCAAGGTTCCCGTCTGTCGCGTTTCAGTCTTCAGGCGGCATCGGTTCGCTGGAGGATATCGCCGCCTTAAACGGCTCGGGTGCCAAAGGCGTGATCGTAGGTCGCGCACTGTTAGAAGGTAAATTCACCGTCTCGGAGGCTATTTCATGCTGGCAAAAAGGATAATACCCTGCCTGGACGTTCGTGACGGTCAGGTGGTTAAAGGCGTACAGTTCCGTAATCACGAGATCATCGGTGACATCGTGCCGCTGGCCCAGCGCTATGCGCAGGAAGGCGCAGATGAGCTGGTGTTCTATGATATCACCGCCTCTTCCGATGGACGCGTTGTCGATAAGAGCTGGGTTTCACGCGTGGCAGAAGTGATCGATATTCCTTTCTGCGTGGCCGGAGGCATTAAGTCGATCGAAGAAGCTGCACAGATCCTGTCGTTTGGCGCAGATAAAATCTCCATCAACTCGCCTGCGCTGGCCGACCCGGAACTGATCACGCGTCTGGCAGATCGTTTTGGCGTGCAGTGCATTGTGGTGGGAATTGATACCTGGTTTGACAGCGAAACCGGTAAATATCACGTTAATCAGTACACCGGCGACGAAAGCCGCACCAAAGTCACCACCTGGGAAACTCTGGAGTGGGTGCAGGAAGTGCAGAAACGCGGCGCGGGTGAAATCGTTCTGAATATGATGAACCAGGATGGCGTGCGCAATGGCTACGATCTGGTTCAACTGCAGAAGGTACGTGAGGTGTGCAAAGTGCCGCTGATCGCCTCTGGCGGCGCGGGTACCATGGAACACTTCCATGAAGCGTTCCGGGATGCTGACGTGGACGGGGCGCTGGCCGCTTCCGTCTTCCATAAGCAGATCATTAATATCGGGGAACTGAAAAGGTTCCTGATCGAAAAAGGTGTGGAGATCCGCGCGTGTTAACAGAACAACAGCTGGCCCGGCTGGACTGGGTAAAAACAGATGGCATGATGCCTGCCATCGTGCAACATGCCGTTTCTGGTGAAGTGCTGATGCATGGCTATATGAACCAGGAAGCGCTGACTAAAACGCTGGAAACTGGCAAGGTGACGTTCTGGTCCCGTACCAAACAGCGCCTGTGGACTAAAGGCGAAACCTCAGAGAATTTCCTGAACGTGGTCAGCATCACGCCGGACTGCGATAACGACACGCTGCTGATTCTGGCTAATCCCATTGGGCCAACCTGCCATCTGGGCACCTCCAGCTGCTTCTCACCGGCGGCACCGGACTGGACCTTCCTTTACCAGCTGGAACAGCTGCTGGCAGAGCGTAAGCACGCCGATCCAAAAAGCTCCTATACCGCCAGCCTTTACGCCAGTGGTACCAAGCGCATAGCGCAGAAAGTGGGTGAAGAAGGCGTGGAGACGGCACTGGCGGCAACCGTGAACGATCGTCATGAGCTGACTAACGAAGCCTCTGACCTGATTTATCACCTGTTGGTACTGCTGCAGGATCAGGATCTGAATTTGAGCACGGTAATCGACAATCTACGCCAGCGGCATAAATAAGTTATTCATCTTCATTAAGGCCGGTTTTCCGGCCTTTTGCATTTGGGAGACGCTATGAGCACTTTTGAACAACTCATTGCCCTGCTCGACCACCATCAGGCCAGCTATAAGTTGATGGAACATGAACCCACCGGGAAATGTGAAGAAGTGGCCGCCATCCGCGGTACCGCCGTAGGCCAGGGTGCGAAAGCGCTGGTGTGCCATGTGAAAGGCAATGGTCTGAAACAGTATGTGCTGGCGGTGCTGCCTGCCGACCAGCAGGCGGATTTAAGTAAAGTCGCTCGGGCCGTTGGCGGACTGCGGGCATCACTGGCAAGCCCGGCGGAAGTTAGCCGCCTGACCGGCTGTGTATTTGGTGCCATTCCCCCATTCAGCTTCCACGAAGAGCTGAAACTGGTTGTGGACCCTACCCTTTGCGACCGCAACAGTGAGATAGCTTTTAACGCCGGGCTGCTTGATAAGTCTGTGGTGTTAGATGTGGAGGATTATCAACGGATTTGTCAGTTTGAACGGGTGAGTATTGTTCGGGGGTGATTTGGGGAGGGTATTAAAGGGGACTAAAAGCCTTATAAAGCTTCTTAGGTTTTACAATTACGATAATTATAAATAGGTTACTGGTGTGACCTGACTAATAGCTAATTAATCCTTCAGAGACACGGTTTAATGATGGTCTGCTTTTGAAAATTTAAACCATACAAGGACTTTTTTAAACGCCTTGTATGGTTTAATAAAACCACAGAGTCCTGGAAATTTAATTAATTATTTTTCTTTCGCGATAGTTTTTTGACATATTGCGAGCAATCACAATACAAGAACCCAGCACTCCACCCAGGATCAGGGCCAGTACTAAAGTCAGCCCCTTTTTAGGGCTATCACGATAAATAGGAAGATCCGGCTTTTTAATAAACTGGAAGTTTTGAGATTTTGAGAAATCAATTCTTAATTTTGTTAAAGCCAGTAAGGTCCGTTGAGTATCATAATAATAGTCATTCAGTTCAAGTGGCTTAGTATTCTCGTTGACTATCATGGAAGTCAATGCTGACGTTCCCAGAAGATATAACGTATCGTCAGAAAGATACTCAGCCTGACTTAACTGAGTTGATGAAATTTTTGCAGATTCAGCAATCTTTATCGCTTGTTTAATCACATCTATTCGATGATTTTTCTTATCCTGAGCAATTTTTTCTTGTGCAGCCAGAGAATCTTTTAGCCCATTCATTTTTACAAAAATGTTATTTCTCATATCAACAGCGAAATCGTTTGAAACTTCGGTGTTCAGTTGAGTGATATAATGAAGTAATTGTTGCTGAGCATCTTTTGCAGTAGAAGCAGTAAAAGTAATACTCAATGGATCATCTTTACCTTGGGTAACCTGACTGACCTTCAACTCTAAAGGCTCATCTAAGTTTTTTAATGTGCCAGAAAGAGCATAGGCAGAGGCTGTATAACGGCCAAAAATCTGTTTTTGTAAGTCAGGTAGTGCAAGTTTATCCTGAATATTCTGCGTATAAAGTATACTTAGTGCATTGTTATACGTTGCGACCTGCCCCGCTGATGGTTGAGAAATAATGGCCTCTGAAGTCCATTTCTCTTTTGCGAAAAAAAGATAAACGACAGCGAGAACCATCATAACCAACATTGTCAATAATATGGTTTTTTTACCTATCCATAACTGATTAATAATATCAAAAAGATCTAAATCATCTTCTCTACTATTTGCTTTTTTATTTTCAGGCGAGTATTTGGAGTTAACGGATTGATTCTCGTTGCTCATAAATTCAGTTTGCTCTTTCATATAAGACAGAATGATAATTTGTAAGATTTTTTGATAATACTGGAAGGATGTAGATATGCGAAAAATTTTCTTTAAATACCTCCCATCAAAGATGGGAGGCTTGCTGCTGACTTAATCCAGCCATTCGGTGTGGAATACACCTTCTTTATCAGTACGCTTATAAGTGTGCGCACCGAAGTAATCACGCTGCGCCTGGATCAAGTTCGCAGGCAGTACCGCTGAACGGTAGCTGTCATAGTAAGCGATAGCAGCAGAGAAAGTAGGTGTCGGAATACCGTTCTGCACGGCATAGGCAACCACATCACGCAGCGCCTGCTGGTATTCATCAGCGATGTTTTTGAAGTACGGCGCCAGCAGCAGGTTAGCGGTGTTGGCATCGTCTGCGTAAGCATCGGTAATCTTCTGCAGGAACTGAGCACGGATGATGCAGCCCGCGCGGAAGATTTTTGCGATCTCACCGTAGTGCAGATCCCAGTTGTTCTCGTCAGAAGCAGCTTTCAACTGAGAGAAGCCCTGAGCATAAGAAACGATTTTACCCAGGTACAGAGCACGGCGAACTTTCTCAACGAACTCAGTCTTATCACCAGAGATAGTCTGCACAGTCGGGCCGCTCAGCACTTTAGAAGCTGCAACACGCTGTGACTTCAGTGAAGAGAGGTAACGGGCAAAAACGGATTCAGTAATCAGAGACAGCGGCTCACCAAGATCCAGAGAGCTCTGGCTGGTCCATTTACCGGTACCTTTGTTCGCTGCTTCATCAAGAATCACATCAACCAGATAGTTACCATCTTCATCTTTTTTGGTGAAGATGTCTTTGGTGATGTCGATCAAGTAGCTGCTCAGCTCGCCTTCGTTCCACTCGCTGAAGGTTTTAGCCAAATCGTCATTGCTCAGGTTCAGGGCATTTTTCAGCAGGGAGTAAGCCTCAGCAATCAGCTGCATGTCGCCATACTCAATGCCGTTGTGCACCATCTTCACATAGTGACCAGCGCCATCCGGACCCATATAGGCTACGCAAGCTTCGCCTTCTGCACGGGCAGCAATCTCATTCAGGATTGGAGCTACCAGCTCGTAAGCTTCTTTCTGGCCACCAGGCATGATGGATGGGCCTTTCAATGCGCCCTCTTCGCCGCCGGAAACACCGGTACCGATAAAGTTGAAGCCCTGGTCAGAAAGTTCGCGATTACGGCGAATAGTGTCTTTATAGAAGGTGTTACCACCGTCAATAAGAATGTCACCTTTATCAAGGTGCGGCGTCAGGGAAGCGATTGTTTTGTCAGTCGCTTCGCCAGCCTGAACCATCAGCAGGATGCGACGCGGTTTCTCAAGGGAATCAACAAACTCTTCGATGGTGTAGTAAGGCGCCAGCTTTTTGCCTTCGTTTTCGGCGATAACTTCTTCTGTCTTCTCGCGTGAACGGTTAAAGATGGAAACGGTGTAGCCACGGCTCTCAATGTTGAGTGCCAGATTACGCCCCATAACAGCCATACCTACAACGCCGATCTGTTGCTTGGACATTACATACTCCTGTCTAAGAATATCTACATAGCAGTAACGATACTGCTACAGCATGATGTATAACGATATTAACTCACAAAGAGGGCGAGTGAATAGCAATTAGTGTGATAAGTTTTTTCTTTATAAAGTCTTAATTTTATTAGGGTATATACTTTTTATTTGTATTAAAAGTAACCGAATCCTTTAATGAAGACAGACAAATCTTAGCCTCTTTAAACCTTAAACGCGCCAGTGATAACAGACAGTAACCGCCAGCAAGGATAAAAGGCTTAGCTTTAGTAAGAGGCTTCTTGCCATGGATAAAATAGAGCCTGAATAAATTACGTAGCATGAAATAGCCCTTCCATGAAGAAAGGTCATTTTTTTGATTATTATTTAGCAAGCGAATGGCTTTAGCAGAAAGATCGCAGACAATCTTGAAACCCGCTTTAGTAGAACGAAGGGAGTAATCCATATCATCATAAAAAATGAAAAATCTTTTATCTGGAATACCCACACGATCTACAACGTGCTTTTTAATCAGAGGGCCTTCAAAAGGAACACCGGCAATGTTTATCGTGCCAGTGGTAAGATTGTTCCGCGCAATAAACTGGGAAACGTTCTCTTTTTTTGGTGAAAGAGCAAAGAAGTCATCCAGATCAAATTGAATTGGTGACAATTCGGCCAGTGAACCATCTTTGTTCAAGCGCAAAGGCTGAACGATATCACCTTCCGGGCAGGCCAACAAACGCTCCAGACAATCTGGTTCAGGCTTGAGATCGTCATCCATTAACCACAAATAGCCATACTCTCGTTCTTTAAGCAGTTCGAATCCGTAGGCAAAACCGCCAGCCCCACCCAAATTGGCACCAGTATTATGGTACTCAAATTTTCCGGCGTGAAGCTGACTAAGCTGCTCAACAAGAGATGACGTACCGTCATTACTATTATTATCAACAACAATGATTTTGTGCAGTGGAGTACTCTGCTGCAACAAAGCAGTCAGAACCTCTTCCAGCAGTTGTTTTCGCTTAAAGGTAACGACCAGAGCAAAGACCGGTTTCATTTAAATTCCTTTTCTACACATTTCAACGCGGAGGCAATAATTTGATGCATATCATAATACTTGTATTCAGCCAGGCGCCCGCCGAAAATGACGTTTTCGGTTTCAGCGGCTAGCGCTTTATATTGTACGTAGGTACTAGTGTTTTTCTTATCATTTACCGGATAATAGTACTCATCCCCCTCTTCAAATTCCTTAGGGAACTCTTTGGTAATGACGGTTTTATCCTGCGTACCAAATTCAAAGTGCTTATGCTCGATAATACGAGTAAAGGGATAACTTTTATCAATGTAATTGACGACTGCACTGCCCTGATAATTATCAGCATCAATTATCTCATTTTCGAATTTCAGAGAACGATAATCTAACTTTCCGAACTGGTAATCAAAATATTTATCAATTGGCCCCGTATAGACTACTTTCCTGGCGCTCTTGACCCATTCATCACGATTAACAAAGAAATCAACCTGCGTTTCTACATCAACCCCATCAAGCAACGCATCCACAAGAACATTATAACCGCCAACAGGGATCCCCTGATAACGATCATTGAAATAGTTGTTATCATAGGTAAAACGCACAGGCAGACGCTTAATGATGAATGGTGGCAAATCTTTGCAATCTCTTCCCCACTGCTTTTCGGTATATTCTTTGATCAAAGTTTGATAAATATCTTTTCCAACCAAGAAAATAGCTTGCTCTTCGAGATTTGAAATCGCGTCCTCATCAATTTCAGATTTCTGCTCAGCAATTTTAAGACGAGCTTCAGCAGGTGTTTTAACGCCCCAAAGCTGATTAAAAGTATTCATATTGAAAGGAAGGTTATAAAGCTTATCTTTTGATAAGGCCATTGGCGAGTTAGTAAAACGGTTAAATTCCACAAAACTGTTTACATAATCCCAAATATACTTATCGTTAGTATGGAAAATATGCGCTCCGTATTTATGAACGTTAATACCTTCTACATTCTCACAGTATACGTTACCGCCAACATGATTTCTTTTTTCAATAACCTTTACTTTATAACCACGTTTTTTTGCTTCATGGGCAAATACTGAACCAAACAAGCCTGAGCCGACAATAAGGTAATCTAACATTTAGTTGTCCTTCACTGAAACCGGAACATGATATAGAGATAATCGAGTAAATAAGATAGCAAAGAAGATGAAATCAAATACTCCAGGCAAAATAATGGTATCGAGAAATCCTCTTCCGATATATACCGCTAAGAATATAAACGCACCAAAATCAATAAATAGAATATTAAACATTGATAATAAAATAAATGTAATTATTACTAATGCCAGTATGCCAAACATCGCATGGAAGTTAAGATAAGAATTATGAGGATTTATATTATAACTTGCTATAGTTGGTAGCTTAGTAATATCAACACCCATCATTAAAGTTTTAAAATTAAGTGAAGAAAAATACTCATTAAGCATAACTATACGAGGCGACTGAAGACCTTCTTTAAACTTTGAGTTTTCGACCACGTCATAAAGCACTGAAAGATGATACCCAATGAAGGCTGAAATAAGAACACCACAAACTATAATGATAAAAACTCTATGCCCATGTTTAGGGGCAAGATAGTTCTTGAAGTAACCGAGGGCAAGAAGCAAAGAGAAAATAATCCCTGAGCGCCCATACAACATAAAGCAGAACAATACAATTAAAACAATTATAGTTTTACCATATTTTACAGGCAAATTTAACTTTTGGTGATACGCGAAATATAAAGTTGAAGATAATAAAAGCAGCCCAGAAATATAATTGTAGCTAAAGCCTTTTAAAATAATATCCATATAAGCATAGATGTGCATTGATTTTGACAGGGATATGAAAAAACAAACTATAATTAACCCCATCAAGCCCACAATACACCATCTAAGTATAAATGGGATCATTTCTCTTCTGGAAGAAATTGAAAAACACAGAAGAATATTAACAGCAAAATATAATATATTAAAAACCAACCTTTCCGTCGGGTAGGTGTGATTAAGTAAAATAGTTAACAATGAAAATATTAATACACTTCCTATTAAAAGATATTTATAGCGACCTTTGGGAGGTGTAATTATAACCGAAATGGCTGCAAATAAGATTGATGCTGCTATTAATGATTTATTCGCTGTTGCTTGCCCAATAACATAAATATAGGCATATAAGACAATTATAACAGATGAAATTAATCTTTTAAAAGGCATTTATATTGCTCTCAAAAATTCCATATTTTGTTTCTAATTTTTTACATATTCCAGTTCCATAGATATCAACTGGGATATTAAAATCATTCGTGGAGATCGAGGAGAAACAAGTGACAATTTTTCCGGGCCGATTGAACATCAGCATCAACTGAACAGGTATAGTTCCATCCAGCACCGGAACTGAAAAGTGATCTTTATAGTTTGTTTTCTCACGCGGATGGGGTTTAATGACTACTACCCCATCATAATTGCTGATGATCTGCTCGTAGATTTCAATTTTTTCCCTCTCAGAAATAACGTTATCTTCTGAAAAAGGTTGAGTCATTACCATTACATCTACTTGCTCAAAAGCAATTGATTCATCTAAATTAAATACATCCAAGATTTTTATTTTATTTTTTTTATCGATGTTACTCCAAGCTTCCTGGATATTTACGGTAATGACTTTTTTTATAATTCCTTCTGGAACAGGCGCAAGATTAGTTAAATAGATTGACTGTACATTTCTGCTATAACCCCATTCATCGCCGCGCAGTAATAGTTTTCTAATAAATGAAGCTTTACGTTTAGCAGTATGAATATAGTTACCTAATCCATCTTCAAGAAGGATAAAACCTTTTCTCATAAAAACAAATGAGAAAAAAAGATGGTCCTGGCCATAAACCCCGTTTTTATCCAGCCCCTTATACTTACTTTTTTTGAACAGCAAGAAATAAAAACAGTAAATGAGTCGCCTTAGTAAAGGAAACTTGCTTCCTCTGAAAGTAGGAAATTCGATGTGATGAGGAAGTAATGAGAGAATTTTTCTTGGTATGCCATCGGCAGTAATGAACATGGTGGTATTAATACTTTCATTGAATATAACCAAATATAAAAAAAGGGTATAGGCACTATCAACAACGCATACCTTGTCAGGTTTTTCCATTTTTATTAATACCCCAATAGTAAAGCATAATGATACATATTGAATTGGAAATTATCAGTGAATACGGTAAATATCCAATACCATATTGTTTGAAGAAAAACAGGCACATTAAGTGAATCAAACTGGACGTAAAGGTTGCGGTGGCAACATGTCTGTTTCTATTATGGTAAAACAAGAAATTTACAATGATCAGATAGGGAGCCTGAAGGCCGAAACCTATAGTAAAAAGTGCCACTAAAGAGGAAAGATTAGAATATTTAGATCCCAAGACAAAACTGTACAAAGCATCAGGCATTAACAAAGCAAGCAAACCTGGAACAATAGAGAAAGGTATCGCCAATACCGCATATTTACGCAATACTGAGACATTAATTCTTTCATTTTTGCAGGCTTCGAAATAGTATGGCACAAGTGCTTTATTCAAAGCCATAATTCCAACATTGACAACACTTGCTAGTTGAAAAGCTGCCGTATAGGTAGCTAAATCGTTTATGGAAAAAGTATGTGATATTAGCAGTCGGTCGAATTGCCCTTTGAAATACAGACTGGATTGATGAATAATTAATGGCAGCCCGAAAGATAACATGTACAACAGGTTACGCTTCATCGTTATAAATGAGAGCAACTTTTTTGTACGCTTCGCCTCAAATAATATAAATACCAATGCACATACGATGAGACTTAGAAGAATTGCATTAATTCGACTAAACGTATCAAAAGAAATGAAGTTGAATAAAATAACTGTTAGCAACACTGATAACAATGAAAAAGAAATTTGATATAAAGCATATTGATAAACTTTCTTTTGACACTGTTTTGATGTGGTTAAAATATTAAAAACAGACTGAAAAACCGATACGACTATGGCGTAATGTAATAATCTATTATCTGGAAATAAGAGTATAGATAATGAAAAAACGATTAGCCCTAAAAAAATCACAAAAGAAAACGAATGAAATATCAGAGTTGTAAGATTATTATACCCATATCGATAAAAATACCTGGCTATAGCTCCTTCAAAACTAAAATTCACTAAGATAATAGTCAGTGCCTGAAGGGATGTGAACAGTCCTAGCTGGCCAAAATCATTAATACTTAATACCCTTGAAAGATAAGGGAGCATCAAAAAAGGCATTGCTTTGGAAAAAATTTCACATACTATAAATATTAAGGAGTTTTTGTATATTGCTTTCATCAGGATAGTTTTTTATTAATTAAATATTCTGCATATTCAAAATCTTGCAAATTATCGATGTCAACATCGCTACCAGCTGCAGAGATAAAAGCAATTCCCTTATCATTATAAATATCAGAAATTTTCCCTACATAACTTCGCTTAAAAATGTATATTGAACCATTAATACGGTAATAAGTTGGCAGATCTTGGGAGCGAATATTATTTTCTTCTTTTAAAAACCCCTTCAGACTTTCATCCTCCGGTAACACATTGATTAACAATGGAGAGTGCTCACAACGACTCAGTGATACAAGAGTATCTTTATCCTTTTTGTAGATTTTATCTATTGATGCATCAATATCATCTGTTGTTCTTAACGGTGATGTTGGTTGCAGCAAAATAATATAATCATAAAAATCATTATTGCTTTCTAAATACTGTATCACATGAGTAATGACATCATTGGTAGTTGCTGTATCGTCAGAAAGTTTGTCTGGCCTTAAAAAAGGACACATTGTTTTGTAGGTTATTGCTATGTCTGCAATTAACTGAGAATCTGTGCTAACAAATACATTATCAATATATTTCGATTGATTAGCGGCATCCAACGTCCATGCGATAAGTGGCTTATTTGCTAAAGGGAGAATATTTTTGTTTTTGAGTCTTTTACTCCCTTTTCTTGCAGGCACTATCGCCAGAATACGTTTGCCACCAATCATATATTAAATCCTATATTATAAATATCACGTTGAGCTTTTTCAAAGTCGTCCATGCGACCAATATCAAGCCAGTACTCATGTATTGGAAACATTAATACATTGCCATCTTTAGCCATAACATTTTCTAACAGCGTTGGCATATCAATTTTCATATTCTTGTGAACGCTGTCAATCACGCTATGATTGATGACATAAATGCCAGCATTCACATAAAAATGCTGAACCGGTTTCTCAACCATTCCTGTCACTTTATTACCATTCCCTGTAACAACGCCATACGGGATCTGATATTCATATTCCCTGACACACATGGTTGCTTCTGCATTATCTTGATTATGGAAGTTTAGCAGTTTCGTATAATTAATATTAGTTAATACATCGCCATTAATCATGATTAATGGCAGTTTATTAATTTCCGCAGGTAATAATCCTAAAGCGCCGCCCGTTCCTAAAGGGACCTCTTCATGCACGTAAGTAATAGTTACGCCCCACTTTTCGCCATTACCAAAATAAGACATTATTTTCTCAGGCATGAAATGGGTTGAAATATAAAAATTCTTAAAACCATATGATATAAAATTCTGTAGAGTGATTTCCAGGATGGGTTTATCACCTACTTTTAAGAGCGGCTTTGGACATTCATTAGTTAAGGGACGAAGGCGCGTCCCAAACCCTCCTGCCATTATAAATACGGGATTCTCAATTGAAAGTTTTTCAGTTGATTCATTAATTGAGGTAATACCTACAACAATTCCATTTTCGACAATCGGAAGTGAAAGAATTCCTTTCTTTACCATCACATCTTTCATACTATCAATACTAAGGCCATTTTCCAGAGTTACCGGGTTATTATTCATAATAGATTCAACTGACTCTTCCATTGAACTATTATTTAAAAGCCCACGGCGGACATCTCCATCGGTTATCGTCCCTAAAAGCTTCCTGTCCTTCGCTACAACCAATACAATACGAGAAGCTTCTTTATCGATTATTTTTAATGCCTCATGTATCGTCTGCGAAGGGCTGACTAACACATTTTCCCAGTTTTTCAACATCTCAAATACTCCGATTAAATGGCCTGGCTGGATAAACAATAGCAGCTGAGTCTAAATTTTTGGTTACTATAGCCCCAGCCCCGATTACTGAACCTCGAGCCACACTGACTCCCTGAATAACGCTTGCATTAGCGCCCACATGGACTCTTTCTCCTATATGGGCGTTACCACATACGACCGCTCCAGGTGAAATATGCGAGTAGTCTCCTACAGTGCAATCATGTTCAATAATTGCTCCAGAATTGACAATTACATCCTGTCCAATTACACATCCAGGTTGTACTATTGCCCTACCCATTATTTGCACTCCTTCAGATAAAGTTGCGAAACTGGATACGTAAGCATCGGGCGAAATTATATTCATGAATTCATAACCTAATTTTCTACCCGCATTGGCAACTTTCTCTCTGAGAACAGAACCTGGCATCGAACCGATACCATTAACAAGAATATACTCATCAGGAGGCAGGGAAGTGAGTATGTCGTCAGACAACCAGTGTAAAATCCCGTTAAAAATAATCTTATTCGCTGGAGGGGAAGGACTAATAAAAGAAAAAACTGGTAACTCAAGTCGGTGAAGAATATCAACCAGTACCGAAGCATGTCCACCACCACCGATTACGATTATTTTTTTATTCAAAGATTTGATCTCCTGACTCATAATCTTTAGTGGCACTTTTGCCAAGCAGTGACCAATACAGAGATGGCGACATTCCTGCTCCGGGTCGTTTTACCTCAAGATTAGAGCTCGAGAAGGTTTCACCCTTTTTTATGTCAGCCGATGCAACCAGACTTTTGCGCGCAACAATTTTGTTGCCAATCTCTGAAGCAGAAGGTCCTTTACGCCCACTACCGATGGCACTTTCTACTTCTCTGATAGCGGTAACCATAGCCGTTAACTCAACGGGATCCAGTGAAGCTTTATGATCAGGTCCTTCCATTTCTTTGTCGAGAGTGAAGTGTTTTTCAACTAACACAGCCCCCCTCGCAACAGCTGCAACTGATACTGCTATACCTTTAGTATGATCTGAGTAGCCTACCGGCAGTTCAAAAGCCGCCGATAACGTATCCATTACCTTTAGATTTACTTCGTTGAAAGGTGCCGGGTACTCTGTAGTACAATGAAGTAAAATGACCTTCTCTTGTAAGGCTTTTTTACCAGCCTCAGAAAAATAAGCAGATTCAAACGCTTCAACTGAAGGAGCAGCATCATTTTGCGTTGTATAACCAAAAGCGATAACACCCAGTGCTGCTTCAATTTCTGCGAGGTTCGCCATACCTGTCGACACGATCAGGTCGGCCCCTGTACGCGCATGTGCCAGAACCAAAGGCGCATTTGTTAACTCACCGGAGGGAACTTTTAGCCTTTTCAGCCCCAGATCTTTCACTAAAAAAGCCAGGCTTTCATGATCAAAAGCCGTTGAAAGAAATTCAATACCTTTTTCATTACAATAAGATATTAATTTATGGTGTGTTTCATAGCTTAGTTCTAATCTGGTTAGCATTTCTAATTGCGATTCAACTTTTTTTGTATTTTGAATCTGATAATTTGCTTGCTGTGCTTTCGCAGTGACTAAATTTTTAGCTTTAAATGTTTGGAACTTCACTACGTCAGCACCAGCCTTAACCGCTGCATCAATCAATTGGAAGGCCAGCTCTTCATTTCCGTTATGATTAACGCCAGCTTCAGCAATAATATAAGTTTTACTCATTCTCAACTCTCTTAGTTCCGGCGATATCAAAGAAACATTTAGTTTTACCCGGTTCAAAGAGCTTAAGCTGATGGATTATTTTTTCTGTAGTATTTCCATCACCATAAGGATTGATTACAGGTTCTATTTTCAAACTTTTAGTTATGACCAATGCCTTCTCTATCGCCCGGGAAATGTCTTCTGTAGTAGGCAAACAATTAATAACAGAATTTGCGGACATACGACCTTTTTGCCGGCTTCCTATATTTACTGTTGCAACCTTCAAAGAGGGCACTTCAATAATACCACTTGAAGAATTCCCTATAACTGCCTCACTATACTTTACTGCACTCAAATAGCGTTTGTAACCTAATGAAGGTATTCCCTTGATTCTGGAAGGGTTCTCAGCAGCCCACTTCTCTATCAATGGAATGATTTTCCTTCCGCCATCATCGGCATTTGGCCAGGTTACGATAACTTTATGATCTTGATAAAATTCAAGAGCACTGGTAAGAGCATTAAAAGTAGAAACCGCATCCTCATCAGCTAAAGTCACGGGATGATAAGTTACAACAAAGAATGGTGAATCTAATTTGAAGTCAATAGACGCTGCCAACTCCTCACGACTCATAAATTCAGCATTGCGAATATGATCTAGCCCTATTGCACCCACATTGAAGACATTAGCGGGTTGTTCACCAAGTTGAATAATACGTCTGCGATGCTCACATGTAGAGGCAAAATGAAGGTGGCTCAGCTTAGTAATCGCATGGCGGATGGAATCATCATATGCGCCTTCCGTAATCTCACCACCATGGAGATGAACAACCGGAACTCGCATAATCATCGCGGTTTGTGCCATGGCCAAAGCTTCAAATCGGTCGCCTAAAATAACGATACATTCTGCGTCAATTCTTGAAAGAGCATCGGCGAATCCAAGAACTCCAACTCCCATACTTTTCGCTACACCAACAGCTGTGTCGGAGGAAAGAAGGATTTCAATTTTCTCATCTATCTGAAAGCCATCAGCAGTAACTTGCTGCCAGGTAAGGCCAAATTCTGGTGACAAATGCATACCGGATACGATCAATTTCAATATTAGTTGGTCATCATCGCGAATAGCAGCCATAAGAGGTTGAAGCAGACCATATTCAGCCCGAGTGCCAGTAAACACTGCTATTTTTTTCATTATCAACCGCCCAGTTTTACAGGTGAGCTTGGGAGATTGATCAAATGCGATTCAATCCATTCTGAATTGGTCAGATCATCCCGGCGTGCATGCTGGAACATTGGCAATCGATGCATAAGTTTCCAGATAGGTCGCGTCATCACACCCTGTGCGTTGGATTCTTTAAGCAGTGCATCCCGGGATTCTACATCCGGACAAATGATAGCATTTAACCAATAATTAGAGTGAGCATACTCTGGTTCTTCAACAAAAAGGAAATCACTACCTTTAAAAAAGGCTTTATATCTCAACGCAATAGCTCTTTTCTGGCTTAAAAATTCAGGCAGGCTTTCCATCTGAGCACAACCCAATGCCGCATTAAGATTCGGCATGCGAAAATTAAAACCTGGCTCGTCATGGAAAAATTCATAGGGATGAGGGACTTTAGCAGTCGTAGTGACATGCTTAGTATGACGGCCATCCTCTTCATTATCGCAAAGAACAATCCCGCCGCCGCCAGTGGTAATTATCTTATTACCATTGAAGCTTAATGCTGCGAAACGGCCTGTTGTTCCAGTATGCTTACCTTTATAGAAAGAACCCAGGCTTTCGGCAGCATCTTCTATCAATGTAATATGCCATTTAATGCAGATAGCTTTAATTTCATCTAATTCTACTGGATGACCAAAAGTATGCATTGGTACTACGGCACGAATAACTTTTCCGTTGAGCCGATCTTTACAAAGTCCTTCATCATCAATTACAGCATTTTGTTCCAACCAGGCCGAAAGTGCTTCAGGACAAAGACCAAGGCTTTTTTTAGCTACGTCAACAAATACGGGTTCTGCTCCTATATGGTAAAGAGCGTTACAAGTGGCAACGAATGTTAATGCCTGGGTAATGACTATGTCATCAGCCTGAACGCCAGCCATATAAAGTGCCGTATGAAGAGCAGCTGTACCATTAACCGTGGCTATAGCACGTTTTGCACCGGTAAAGTTTTTAATATCTTCTTCGAAGCGATCAACGAATTTCCCAACACTTGAAACAAAAGTACTTTCAATTGTTTCCTGAACGTAATTCTTTTCCTGCCCATTAAATGTAGGTGCATGGAGTGGGATAAAATCATTAGTTGCATACATTTCACGTACAAATTCAACAAGTCGCTTATTCATCTTACACTCACATTTTGCTGTCAAGATACTTACCTGTTTCTTTATGCGCAAAGTCAGGTAACATTTTAAAGAAAAGTTCAACGATTTCGTCTTTAGACCATTGTTTTTTAGCTTTTAACTCTTTAATACGATTTTCGAAAAGCTCAACAAGCGACTTATCATATGATAAATCATTTTTAATCACACCCAGGTTATCAAATCGATTCATATCCAGAGTTTCATTGGGAGTGAAAAATTCTTCAAAATCTTTTTCGCCTGTAGTATCACTACCAGTAAATAAGCATGGCCATTTCTTTTCCGCTGGAAGAGTTTTAACCAGATTTCTGGCTTCTTCTTCGCTGGTACAGAGATAAGGTTCATATCCTTGCTGACGTAAGAACTTTTCAGCTATTTCAGCAAAAGTTATAAGGTGCAGGGATTCACTTAATTTTGGAAAAAAGATGTCCCGATTTTCACCTAATAGACAAGACATTAAACAGAGCTCACCTGACTCTTTAGGTATTACAAAGTAACGTTTTATGTCATTAGGAGCCACGATAGGCTGTTTTTTGGCAATACGCTGATTAAATCCATGAAGCAGTGAACCATCAGAAAATGCTACATTTGCAAATCTGGCAGTTGAAATGTTAATTGAAGAACTTCTGCGCATTAAAAACATTTCCATGATACGTTTGGAAGCCCCCATCATATTGACAGGATTTGCAGCTTTATCGGTGGAAACACAGAAATATTTTTTGACACCCTTGGCAATGCTCTGTTCAATAGTCTTATCGGTATTAAATATATTGACATCGATCATACGCATCAGCGTAAACGGATCTTTTTCGCTTCTTACATGTTTTAAGGCTGAGAGATTAAGCACATAATCATATTCGCCATCTGCGTTAATGAAAGCATCGTATTCTATACTCCCAATATCTAAAGCAAAGGTCTGAAAATCACCTGAGATATAACCGAATGAACTACGAATATCCCTAACCAGTTCTACCATATTGTTTTCACTAATATCAACAACATGCAATTTTTGAGGATTTCGCTTAAATATTTCTTTTGTCACGGCCTGCCCGATCGAACCTGCGCCGCCGAGAACAAGGAACCGCGAACGCTCTACGATTGAACTTAACTGATCTGTATATCGGGTAATATCGGTATCGAATAGTTCATTTGTACGCCCAATCAGAGATAACATATCCATAGTTAGTTCACTTACCTTATTCTCAGTAGGTTATTATCATTTCTATAACCTATTAATTTTTTAATTTAGCATGCAGAAGCTTAAGGATTTCTTGATAAATTCATTCTGGCAGAGAGCTACACGTGCATAATGTATGAGTACATTTGAGAAAATTTGACTCTCATAGACTTACATCTTGACTGCCTCATCCTTATTACAGAATGTCACTGTGACTGAATTTAATTCAAAAAATGCATGCTACCGCCCCTGGCTTACGGCTACCAGCGTACCAAGCTTACACCCTAAGCGGGTTGACAGACTCATACTCGACTGATCCCCTTCCCGAGGTATGTAGCCCGTAACATTCACCAATAATTTTCTTACTATCCAGTCTCACACACAAGCGTAATTTGGCAAGTTTTAAGCCCTATCTGGCCACTAAACCATCAATATACTTTTAACTGTTCATTTTACATTCGAAATGAAAATAGCAAGGCAATTTGTCTTAAAGTGCTAAAAGAGTCAACTTATGATGAATTTTTCAGAATAAAAGAGTGATGAGTGTATGCGAATTGTGAGGACGTTGGGGGAGTGAAATTTATAACACTTTACGCAGTATAGGCTTATTGTGAAGGTAAATGCAGTAGATTACAGCCGGTGCAACTTATTGTTTGATAAGTAGTACCGGCTAATTACAAGAAGCAGCTCAAAAAGGATTATTTTTCGCGATAGCCGTTAGGATTTTTGCTCTGCCAGTTCCAGGTGTCACGCATCATCTCATCGATGCCGCGTGATACGCGCCAGTCCAGCTCTTTGTCCGCCAGGGAAGCATCCGCCCAGAACGCAGGCAGGTCGCCGGCACGGCGTGGAGAGATCTCATAAGGGATCTCTTTTCCGGCAGCTTTCTCAAATGCTTTCACCATCTCCAGCACCGAGTACCCTACTCCGGCACCCAGGTTATAGGCTTTATAACCTTCAACCGCAGAGATATGGTCCAGCGCTTTAAGATGGCCTTCAGCCAGATCCATTACGTGGATGTAGTCACGCTCGCCTGTGCCGTCCTTAGTTGGATAGTCACCGCCAAAGATGCCTAACTTTTCCAGGCGTCCAATGGCAACCTGAGCGATGTAAGGCAGCAGATTATTAGGGATACCGTTTGGATCTTCACCAATCTGTCCAGACTCATGCGCGCCTACCGGATTGAAATAGCGCAGCGCGATGGTTTTGAATTCCGGGTTCGCTTTGGCATAGTCACGCAGGATAAATTCAACCATCAGCTTTGACGTGCCGTAAGGGCTGGTCGTCCCGCCGATAGGGGTAGTCTCCACATAGGGAACCGGTGCATCCGCGCCATAAACGGTGGCCGATGAACTGAAGATAAATTGATTGACGCCAGCAGCACGCATCTCCTCCAGCAGCACCAGCGTCCCGGTGACGTTGTTCTGGTAATACTCCAGCGGCATACGGGTAGATTCGCCTACCGCTTTCAGACCAGCAAAGTGGATAACCGCTGTGATAGCGTGCTGAGCAAACAGGTCGCGCAGGCAGGCGCGATCCAGAATGTCCCCTTCGCAAAAAGTCGCCGTTTTACCCGCCAGCTTTTCTACGCGGTTAAGGGATTCACGTGAAGCATTGCTCAGGTTATCCAGTACAACAACGTCGTCGCCACGCTGTAACAGCGTCAGCACCGTGTGGGAGCCGATGTAGCCCGCTCCGCCCGTTACTAAAATAGCCATGTTGACTCCTTGCAACCACGCAGTGCGTGGCCGTGTGGGTTATTTAGCGAGGATCTTTTGAATTTCTTCGCGGAACTCACGTCCCTGCGCATTGTTTCTCAGGCCCCAGGAGACGAAGGCTTTCATGTAGCCGAGTTTACGACCGCAGTCGAAGCTGGTGCCAGACAATTGATGCGCATCAACAGGCTGTTTTTTGGCAAGGTTCGCAATGGCATCAGTCAACTGGTAACGACCCCAGGCACCTGGCTCAAGATTTTCCAGCTCGGCCCAGATATCCGCAGAGAGAACATAGCGGCCAACGGCAGCCAGGTCGGAATCCAGCGTCTGTGGATTTTCCGGTTTTTCGACGAAGTCCAGAATCTGGCTGATCTGACCCGGGTTATCCATCGTCTCCTGAGTTTTCACGACGGAGTACTCAGAAAGGTCAGCTTCTGGCATGTGGTGAACCAGAACCTGGCTGCGCTGCGTCTCTTCAAAGCGGGCAACCATCGCCGCAAGGTTATAACGCAGCGGATCGGCAGTAGAATCATCCAGCAGGACGTCTGGCAGCAGCACCACAAACGCTTCGTCATGCAGCATGGGGCGTGCGCAAAGAATAGAGTTAGCCAGGCCCAGCGGCTGAGGCTGACGCACATTCATGATTGTCACGCCTGGCGGGCAGATAGACTGAACTTCGCTCAGCAGCGAACGCTTAACGCGCGCTTCCAGCAAGGCTTCCAGTTCATAGGAGGTGTCAAAATGGTTTTCAACCGCATTCTTGGACGCGTGGGTGACCAGAACAATTTCCTTGATGCCGGCTGCCACACACTCATCAATGATGTACTGAATCATTGGCTTGTCGACAACGGGCAGCATCTCTTTAGGAATGGCTTTTGTAGCAGGGAGCATATGCATACCCAGACCCGCAACGGGGATAACTGCTTTAAGCTTGGTCATATTTTTTCCATATAAATGAAGTAAAAAACGTACAACGATTATGCATTAAAGAGATGATTCACAAGTATAATCTTAATCTGAAAATTTAGCAGCGGCTGGTCCTCATCCTGCCAGCCTTTTTTAGAACAATTCCCGCTAAACCCTCTGAGCTTTAAAATAAAAAAGGCAACCGCGGGTACGGTCACCTTTTTTCTTAATATGCCAATTCAGATTAAAGCCAGCCAGCAAACCATTCCGGCATCACAAACAGGTTGTAATAACTCACCAGTCCCATAATGCCCACAAACACCACGGATACCGATACCCATTGTCGTGCATAAGGCAGGAACGGAATGCCAATGACGGGCTTAATGAAGAACGGATGCGCAAAGGCTGAGATCAGCACCTGCGAGATCGACAGCGTAAGCGCCACATACCAGACGTTGGGGTAGATCCAGGTTGTTGCCAGCACCAGTACCACAATGATACTCGCCACCACATTCCAGTAGAACTCCACGTTAGTACGGCCGTTGGCCTGAGAGATAGCGCCCGTCAGTCCGCCCATCGGGCGTAACATGCCGAACAGCAGCATCAGTGGGATAAGATGCCCTACCGCTTCATGTGACGCGCCGTAAAGTACGCGCACAATCACCGGCGAGAGAATACCAATGGCCAGGTACATCAGGCTGCTGAACAGCATGATCGCTAACGTCCCTTTCAGGAACAGCTTCTGCAGCTGCGCAGGTTCATGCTGCTTCTCGGCAAAACGCGGCAATGCCAGACGGTTGATAACCGGCGTAACCAGCTTAAGCGGCTGCAACACCAGCTCTTTCGCCAGCGAGTAGATACCCAGCATCTCCGCGCCCATCACTTTCCCTACAATCAGGGAATCTGCCTGCGTTCTTAGCTGATTAATCGTCTGCGAACCGAGCTGATAAACACCATATTTCATTGAGCTGAAGAAAGTCGTTTTATCAAACTCAAAGGTCGGCCGCCAGGATTTATCGCCAAACCAAATCATGCATAAAATACGCATCGCGGCATTGGCAAATAAACCTAAAATAACGGCTGAAACATTAAGAGGCGATAAATAGAGCAGCGCGACCGTTAAGGCAAAAGCCAGAAACTTGGTCACCATCTCTATTTTTGCCAGCAGCACCATTTTTTTGGCTTTAATAAAATGGGCCTGATATTGCGACAGCGACCCCAGCACCAGGAAATTAAGGCTGGTCAGCATGATCAGCCCGGTGAGTTGCGGAAGATGATAAAAATAAGCAATTGGCCAGGCGATGGCGATCAGCAGCAGCCCGGTCAGCAGGCTGAGCAGCACGTTCACCCAGTAAATGGTACTTTGCTCTTTGCGGGTAATGTTCTGGCGATGCACGATGTAGCTGCTCATCCCCATATCCTGCAGCACCATTGCCACCGCCAGGATGGCATTGATGATGGCGAGGATCCCCAGCTCATGCGCTTCAAGCTTGCGTGCCAGCACGCCCAGCTGCACAACCTGCAGCACCGCAGCAAAACAGGTGCCACCGAACAGCCATACGGCCTGATTTTTTAAGCTACTCACGCCAGTTGCTCCAACAGTTGTGCCAGCTCACGGTAGGCAATATGCTGGTTGAATTCCGTTTCAACTTTCTTTCTCGCCGCCGCGACGACCGGGGCGACATCCACATCACCTTTCGCCAGCTTCTGTAAGATCTCGCTTAAGGCTTTGGCGTCCCCTTCCGGTGCCAGCCAGCCAGAGACATTATTCTCAATCAGCTCCGGGATACCGCTGTGATCGGTTGAGACCACCGGCAGACCCACTGCCATCGCCTCCATCAGCGCCACCGGGATGCCTTCCATATCGCCATCCGCAGCGGTAAGAGAAGGCAGCAGGAAAATATCCGCCTCATCCAGGTAGCGTTTAATCTCTTCCTGCGGCTTAAAGCCCACCATTTTGACGCAATCTTGCAGATTCGCCGTGCGGATAGTGTTGCTCAGCTCCTCTTCCATATCACCATTGCCAATAATGGTGTATTCGAAGTTGGCACCCTGCGCCTTCAGGAATTTGCACGCTTCTACCGCCACGCCCAGACCTTTTTTCTCGGTCAGGCGAGCCACAGAAACAATACGCAGCGGAGAATGGAGCGCATCCCGGACTTTGAGATTGAATTTTTCCGGCTCAATGCCCATGCGGGTCACGTGAATCTTCTCTGGCGGACAGCCCATGGCAATCAGTTTGCGCTCCCACAAATGACTGATGGGCAGCAGCAGTTCCGTCTGACGGAAAAGATTCGCATAATCCTGTTTGTGCTCGTCCAGGATATGACGACGGGAGATATCCGCACCGTGGAACACGGTCGCCTGCTTGCCCTTCAGGACATTCAGCTCACGCAGTTTGTTCGCCAGCGCGCCGGCATAGCCGAAATGCACCAGAAAAACGTCAGCGGTGAAGGTCTGCTTTGCATAAGCAACAATGGCCGGCAGCAACAGCTTGCTGGACTGGGCGCCGTAGCGCCCAACGTTAAAGGATTTGAGGGTGGTCATGCTCAGGATCTTAGGCAGCACAATCTGCAAACGCTGCTTCAGCTTTTCCGCATTGGTCACCTTCTCTTCCGGCAGCAGGTAGTGCGTTTTCTCTGCCAGATTATAGCGATCGAACGCACCATGACGATTCACCAGATCGCCAGGAAACACCGAGATGATCTCAACGTCATACCCACTGTCGATAAAATGGGTGACCTGATTCAGCACGAAAGTTTCTGACGAGACCGGAAATCGCATTGTGAAGAAAGTTAGTTTCATCGGTTCACCCTAAAATCTTGACGACATCTTCGGTGATGCTGTTCCCCAGAATCCTTTCCTGCGCTACCGCGCTATCAACCTGCTGTTTGACCACATCATAATTGTCGAGAATGCCATTAACTTTAGTGATGATGCTGCCATCCATCAGGCTTTTCACGTCGGTTGCCATCTCTGGCAGGCCGAGTTGGTTCATCACGCCAAGCGATTTGTGTTCATAGTTAATCGCCACGGCGGGGGTACCGAAGTTCATGGAGATGATTGCAGAGTGCAGACGAGTGCCGATTGTTAAATGGCTTTGTCCTAAAAGGATACCCAGTTCAAGGTCATTAAACTCATCCATGATGACATGATACTTATCTTTCTGAACCACATGGTCGCGCAGCGTCATCGCCACCATACGGTCATCTTTGTTATAGCTGTCGATCCCGGTACAGGTAGACAATGCCACGACCTGATAACCTCTGTCGATCATTGCGTTGATCACCTTACCAAACGCCATCTCATACTCCTGCTGCGTAACCCCAAGACGCTTGTCGAAAGGGGCCAGTTCCCGCACGGTAATGGCGATGGTTTTTGTTGAGGCGATCAGTTGCTGCCAGTGCAGCAGGTTATGGCTTGGCTCTTCCACGGCACGGGCGCGCACAAGGAAGGCGGTATCCGCACCCTTGACCACTTTTTGGGTGGTGATGTTGCCCTGCTTCATCATTTCCAGACTGACGCTTTCACGCAGCA
Organism: Erwinia pyri; assembly: GCF_030758455.1. NCBI lineage: Bacteria > Pseudomonadati > Pseudomonadota > Gammaproteobacteria > Enterobacterales > Erwiniaceae > Erwinia > Erwinia pyri. The sequence goes on along the minus strand of NZ_CP132353.1, from coordinate 1,601,470 downwards.
CCAGGCTGTTGACGCGGGCGAAGACAAAGTTAGCAATTTCGTTGAATCTCTCTTTCTGGAATGGCCCAACGCTGTGGCCCACCATATAGATAGGCTTTTTCGCCAGCAGTGCACAGAGCGCGTGCTCAAACTGCAACGGGCCATAGAGATCAACGAAGAATGAACCTCCAACCTGAATAATGGCGTCATACTGTTTTAGCTTGTTGGTAAACTTTTGCAGGTACTCAGGCACTGCGAAAGATTTATAGATCCCTTTACCGCTGATATGCGCCATCATAATTTTTGGCATCAGTCGGCGCTTAACCTTGTCGGTCAGCGAATTCTTGCCCTTTTTGGTCTCCAGAAAGAGCTCATCCGGCATAATCTCCTGCTGCAGCAGATAGCCTGAGCTGGTTGGATAGCGGCTGATGACATCAATTTCCAGATCGTTCCTTGCGAGGTTAAGCGAATCAATGAGCCCACGTAAAATAGCGCCATCACCACGATTACCACACGTATGATTGCCAACTAATAAGATCTTCATAAAAACTCCAGTATTCTTGTAATTTTACAGGCTATCACTAACCATAAGTGGTTAATTAATAAGTATTATTGTTCGAAACCCCGAACGCTCATCAATCCTGCTATACCACCTTAATCCCGCCCCTCCCAGTCAAAAGAGCGGGTGGCGAGCGGAGAGCGACCTCCGCTCTGCCTGTTATTCTTTAAGGGCAAAATAGGGCATGGCGACCTGTTTGCCATTCACTACCATCGACACATACCCAATGGGTTGAGCCGTGTTCACTTCTTCTGTCTTCAGCAGGCGCGACTCCAGTAACAGATCGCCCTGCTCATTTGCACCGATACCGGCTTTGCCGTTATGCAGCGTAAAGCGTTGCAGCGCACGGTGCGCATTCTCACCCGTTGGGGCTTTAGCAAAATCCATCTTGCTGTCGAAACGCGCACATTTTCCGGTCATAAAGCGGTCTTTCGCCGTGGACTTCATCAGCACGCCTGCTGAAGCCAGCCATCCGGCTAATTTTACGAACACGCGTGTATCGGTGTCGTACGGCGTGGTGTACATCACATCGACAATCGGGCTGGCGCCTTCAGCGTGCCAGCTCGCTTCAAACTTATGCGTTTTACGCTGCAGGCTGATGATCGCTTTACCGCCGGTAGTGCGGCCATCAATCACTTCATTCAGTACCGCTTTATCGGTGCCGTTGCTGAATGAGGATTGCCCGAAGATTTCGATTTCCCAGTTATCGCCCACGTCTGGGGTAAAGATATTACCCAGCTCGTACCATTTTTCCTGATTGGTATTATTGATGATGCGGTAACGGGAGGTGAGGTAGTTGTATTTCATGCTGCCATCAACCGCCACACCGTAAGACTCTACACGTGTTGAGCCGCGCTCGAAGGCGCTCAGCCACGCTTTACCATCCTGAGCGTTATCGATCCAGCTACCGGACTGTAAGTTAGTCTGCCGCATGTTAAGCCGGCTGTTGTGCGCAATCAGCGGGTTCTTACACCCTTCCAGGCTCAGTGCATCGACGATCCACTGACCGTTGGAGATGTTCCCCGGATGCTCGGAATGTTCAATCCAGCCGTTGTGGATAATGGATTGCCCGCAACGTTCAAGGTTAAGCACCATCCCTTCGGTACAGTACTGCGCGTTGAAGTTGGAGAGTTCGATCGCCGTGCTGTGGTCCCATTTGCCTTTCGGCAGGTTTGACCATACGGATTTGATCACGTCGCCAGTACAGCGGGAGGCATACCACTGGTCAATTTTACAATCCAGCGTATCCATCAGGCTCAGCGAGGTGCCGCCCATGCGCACAAAGCGCAGCGAAGCGCCGCGGAAGAACTGACCGCCCTCACATTTATTGAGGAAGAAGCCCTGCTTGTTAGGTTGGGTATCGGTACGCCCGTTCACAATCAGGTTACTGACTTCCACCCAGCGGGTGTTCACCTTAAAGATAAAGTCTGACTTGCCATCGGAAACGATAGTGGTTGCCGGGAAATAGCCAAAGTTAACCATTGCGCCCGATACGCGGAAAAAGCGCGTCTGCTCTTTGGAGAAATCGCAGCCGCTGACAAAAAAGGTGCCCGCCGGGAACTGAACGCAGATCTGCAGATCGGCATTCTGCGACCAGTTGTACATCGCTTCTACGGCCGGGGCGGCATCGGTTTTGCCATCATCAATGGCACCGAAATCGAACAGCGTCAGTCGGTTGAAATCTTCCACAACGCGGCGCCAGTGAAAGCCGTCACCGGCGAAGATCACGCCGCCGTCATCCTTGCCCGCTTCCAGGGTGCCGACAAACTCCCCGCCGCCCTCTTCCAGCCCTTCGTGCCAGCTGCTGAGCTTCACTTTCGCGCCGGAGAAGAGCGGGCGAGTTTTACGCAGCTCCTCAACGGATGGGATCTCACCAATCAGCTGATAACCCGCAGGCTGTGAAAGACGCTTGCTGAAGCTGTTTGCGCCAGGGCGCGTGACGTCAGGAATGTTAAACAGCTGTTTACCGCTCTCATCGACCACCGCCATCGAGTGGACAGGATCGGCAAGCAGAGCCGCATTGTCATCTATAAACTGTTGAAAATTGCCCTGGTTAAGCGCAATGGGCTGTTCAATTTTCGACAGTTTTCCGCTGGCGTTTTTCAGGAAAACATCAATTAAATTGCCAGCCTGGGTTGGATCTGTACCCGCTTTACCAATGTAGAGCTTGCCGTTGAAGTTTTTCCAGAAACGGTCCGGCATGGTGTAGAGATTTTCCGGCGTCAGGATCGGCACATCCTGTTTTGGTACATCGCCAGCCGGCACATCTTTAAGGGAGACGGAGGCCTTTTTTTCGGCAGCCTGGCTGGAAAACGAGCTCACAGAAAGGGCTGCAAGAATCGATGAGAAGGCGGTAATCAGTTCTCTTCTTTTCATTCATGTAATCCCATAGTCATTAGGCCTGGTTGAGGCATAGCGTGAATTTGATTTCCAGAGGCAATCCCCGACTGCCCGGCGCGTGGTAACGCGTCGGTTGATCGGGAAAAGTACTTAAGGGTTAAACCAGTGAGAGCCAGCTTTCTTTTATCACCTTGCCGTCAAATTTCAGCGACGTGGTTTTGGTCTTCTCACTCATGGCGTAGAACAGCTCATCGTTGTGTGCGAGCTGGTTCATTTTTTCAATAAAGGTGGCGCGATCGTTCATCGGCACCAGGAAACCATCTTCATTCTGATTAATGATCTCCTGCGGGCCGGTAGGGCAATCATAGGCTACAACGGGCAGAGACCAGGATTTTGCTTCCAGCAGCACCAGCGGAAGTCCTTCGTAGCGCGAGGTCATCAGCGCCATATCGCTGTCACGGTAGTAGTCGTTAATATTGGATACCCTGCCAACAAACGCCACGCTGTCACTGATATTCAGCGTTTTTGCCTGCGCAATCAGTGCCTCTTTTAACTCGCCATCCCCGGCAATCACCAGCTTCCAGTCAGGATTTTTAGCAATAAAGCCCTGCCAGACATCGAGCAGCAGATCGAATCCCTTCTGGTGGTCAAGACGACCCACGGCCAGCGCCTGGCGATGACGCACGGTGCGCTGATAATTTTTGAATACCACGGGATTAGGGATGGTCTTGCTAGGGATCCCCCACTGCGTAAAGACACTGTCATCTTTATCGGTCAGTACGATGACACGATCGTAATAACGCAGCATGAGATATTTGAGGAATTTAATAGGCTTACTGAATGAGTTGATGGCGATGTGTTCGCAGGCGTAGGTTTTTGCCGTTTTCTTTTTCATCGCCAGCAGGTTATAGAAGGCAAACATCACGCTCAGCCGTCCCATGCTGATCAGGAAGACCGTATCAAAATGCTGCTGGTTAATGCGCTTCACCGCACTGCGGATAGGATTTTTTTCACCGGCAAAACTGACGATCTCTTTCACTTTGGTAAAGGGATAGAATGTCTCACCTGAGCCTTCCAGCGAGTAGATCACCACTTCATGTTCGTCGCCCAGGCATTCAGACATGAAGTTACAAATGTTTTCGGTTCCGGCATAGGAGTAGGCGTCTTTAATCACCAGCACTATTTTTTTCATCGCGGACTAACCACCTCAATTACATCAATGTTAAAAACCCGCCCTGCCGCATCGGGCCGTTCAGGACGGGTTATGGTGTTCGTCTTTGTAAGACTGAAACGTTTCAAGCCACAGCACTCACCGATGCTTAAGCGTGAATAAAACGCCGTTAACCATGTACCAGACGTAATAGTAATACACTTTTAGTGGATTGTTTTTATAGATAAATCTTAATAAATCGAGGTGCCACTTCGCTGCTTTATTTTTGTTCCGCGACAGCGAGTCACCCAGCTCATAGTAGATGACTAAATTTTGATTGATTACCCGCGCCTGTTTGTACTGGTCAAACAGCTCATAGAGGAATAAAAAGTCCTCATGCCCCTTCTTTTGAAAGAGAATATTCCGCGCCGGGCGACGGTAGCAGACTGATGAAAAGCAGATACGGAACTGCTTTTTCACAAAGTTCTCTTTCATCAGATAAGGCTTGCCGTAGGTCACATCGTAGGCTTTGGTGCGGGATTTATAGCCATAGTGGGAGATAACCAGATCGTCACCGGCGGCCAGCGCCTGAGTCTGCAACATCAGTTTATCTTTTTCCCACTCATCATCGCTGTCAAGAAAGGCGATGATCTCTTCCTGCGCCGCTTTTAATCCCACGTTGCGAGTCTCTGCGGCGCCGAGGTTAACCTCGTTGTTGAGGATAGTAATGCGTGGATCGCGGCAGTGCTCCTGCACAAAGGCCAGCGAGTCGTCGGTGGACTTATCATTAATCAGATAGATTCGCCAGTCTGTCCAGGTTTGATCAAGTACCGATTGTACTGCCCGCAGAACGGTATTCCGCGCATTGTACATAGGAATGATAATGCCCACTGTGCCGATTTGATTAGTCATCTGAATTCCTGAATCTGAAACGCCGAGGAGTAAAAATAGAAAGAAAAAAGGCCAGGCATGCCTGGCCAGTTAATCAGAAGAGCCTGAAGAGTGGAGCAACGCTATAGCCGTTCAGTGACTGCACCGAAAGAATGGTGTTATAGGCCAGGTAGTAAGAGACCATGGCGAATAACAGGCCAAAGTTGAGTATCGGGTTGCGTATTCGGGTCATCAGGAACGCTAACAGCAGCGGCTCGGTGTGCAGGAACAGGTTCCCTACCCTGCCTCCCAGAATCGAGAAGTCTGAGAAGACAATACGCACCGCCGCACCGGCTGAATAAGCGATAAACAGGATATAGGCAATGCGATCCTTATCTTCAATCTGCTTACGGAAATAGACCAGGGTAAAGAAGCCAATGAACGCAATGTTTTTCAGGTTAGCCAGACCAAAGACCGGCGAAGCCTGATCAAACACCGTACCGCTGTAGCCCATTGCCCTGTCGCCGATTACCGGGACGATGCCCAGCGAGTCGAGGAACAATTTTTTACCGCCGATAAGCCCCAGCGGGATGGCGGCGAACACCATTGCCAGACCGAAATATTTACGCTCTTTCAGGAACAGGAACGGCGTCACCATCAGTACCGCATAGCCTGTTGAGTGCGACTGCGAACTCAATACCAGGAAGATCACGGCCAGCAGATATTTTCTTCCCGCCGCTGAACAGATACAGGCCACGGCAAACGCACTCGACAGCCCGAAGCGTATCTGATTCATGTCCTTGTTAATAAACAGGTGTGCTGAATAGAGACACAGCGAACAGAGGATCAGCGGTGAATATTTCTTCATCACCCAGGCGTTGGTAGAGACCGCAATAAACGCCACGAACAGCAGGAAGTAGTAGCTTTCCTGAGTGAACCAGGAGAGCACCCATGCCGCCAGCATGAAGAAATTTTCATAACGGTAGATGTCCGCTACCTTCAGGTAGCCCTGCATGCTGGTCTGTTTGGCAAAATCATGGAAAAAACCGAGATATTGCGAATCATCCATCCCGGAGTTCGGGCCACGAATACCGGCAAAAATAATCAGTCCTACCACGCCAAGAAAGAAGAAGTAGGTCATGACGCGTTGCATTTTAGGCTGTGCTAACTGGTTAATCGTGGCCAGTTCAAAAATACAAAAAATCAGCAGTGTGTAGCTTACTATCCAATATATGGCCATTCTTTTCCCCACCGGGTTAAAACGCTATTTCCCAGCCAAGCGCTCCCTGACCTTATCCTTAAGACGATTGATAAAGTAGGTGCGGTTATCTTTATTCGTTAAGAAGAAATAGCGCGCAAAGCTGACGCTCGCCTGGAAAGATTTTCCATCCATTTTGTATCTTAACGGTAATTTATAAGCTTTATAGGTGTTGATATCACGCTGGGTAAGCCAGGGCTTCATGGCGTCAAGCCAGAAGAATGAGTACTTCACAGACTCGCCCTTGTGCTTGGAACCGAACTTGGTGATCAGATGATAATTGGCCAGCGGCTGTTCAATCATGACAAATTCGTAGCCTTTTTTGTCGGCACGAATGCAGAAGTCATAATCCTGATGGCGAATATATTTTGGATCGAACTTGATGTCCTGCGCATACTCACGTTTCATCACCAGCGTACTGGTCTGGATAAAGCCGTAGCAACCGAACAGGTATTCCGCCACGGTTTCATTACGGGCTACAGGCTGCATCGGCATCACTTTCAGGAACGCGCCATCCTGAATGATATTAACCTGGCTGAAGATAATGAATTTCTGTTTGCCTTCGGCTTCCAGTTTTTCAATCAGCCTGACTGATTCCAGCAGCTTGTCTTTATGCCATTCGTCATCGGCATCCAGGAAGCTGATATAGTCGCCCGTTGCCAGCTCAATCCCTTTATTGCGGGCGCCGGAACCGTTGAGCTTTTCCTGAGAAAGCACCAGATTAATCTTCAGCTGGCTGTACTTTTCAGACTGCACCACGGCGGCCAGCTGCGCAGCATCCGCTGATTTGTCATCAATAATGATGACTTCAAAATGTTGATACGTCTGCGCAGCCACACAATCTAATGTGGTTACGATGGATTCGGATGCATTATATGCAGGAATGACGATTGAAAAGAAAATATCCTTCATTACCAGGCACCTTTTAAACGTCCAGAAACATCCTGGAGCGACTTACACTATTAAGGAAAAATAAAAGGAACCGCTCGCGTGCGCCAGCAGGTTCCTTTTTCATTATTTAGCTCTTGGCATCCTGCTTGTAGCTGTAATCGTAATAGTCATAGCCGTAACCATAGGCGTTCGACGCTTTGCGTACCACGGCGTTCAGAATCACACCCTTGATGTCGATACCGTTCTGAGCGAAACGCTTGTAGCTGATATCCACTTCTTTCAGCGTATTGGTTTCAAAACGCGCCACCATCAGCGAGGTGCCTGCCAGCTTGCCGATAATAGAGGCATCGGTCACCGCCAGAATTGGTGGGGTATCAATCAACACCAGGTCATAGTTTTTGCTTGCCCACTCCAGCAGTTCCGCCATGCGGTTGTGCATCAGCAGTTCCGATGGGTTCGGTGGTACCTGACCGCGAGGAATAAAGTCGAAACCGTAATCGCCGTGCTGGATCAGGTCGGTGGTAAACGGCGTGCTGCCGGAAAGAACGTTCGACAAACCGACTTTTCCACTCGCACCTAACAGCTCGTGGGTATAACCACGGCGCATGTCACCATCGATAAAGAGGACTTTCTGACCCGCTTTCGCCACCAGAGTCGCCAGGTTGGAACAGATAAAGGTTTTACCAATCCCCGGGCTGGCGCCGGTAATCATCAGAATGTTGTTTTTGGCTTCCATCATCGCGAAGTGCAGGCTGGTACGCAGGCTGCGAATCGCTTCAATAGAGAGGTCAGTTGGATTGCCCAGCGCCAGCAGCGTGTTGTGCGGATCGGTTTTACCCTGCACGTTACGTTTGGCTAACGCTTCAGCATCCTTTTTACGCTGCCATTCAGACAACGGCACGCTGGCGTAAACGCTCATGCCCAGCTCTTCCAGCTGATCCGGACGGTCGATGCCATGATGGAACAGCGCTTTCAGCAGGATATAACCCACGGAGATCACTAAGCCCAGGATCATGCTGGCTGCAATCAGCAGCAGTTTTTTCGGTGCTACCGGGCTGCCCGCCGTTTCCGCATGGTCAACGATACGTACGTCGCCCACGGTGCTGGCTTTACTGATGTTCAGCTCCTGCTGACGGTTCAGCAGCTGCATGTAGATCTCCTGACCTGCCTGCACATCACGCGTCAGACGCACGATTTCCTGCTGGGTCTGCGGCATCTGGCCAATTTTCTGGTTGAGCTTTTTCTGCTCGTTTTCCAGCGTCTGGCGTTTTTCCAACAGCGCACGGTAGGTCGGGTGATCTTTCTTGAACAGCTGAGAGACTTCCGCTTCACGGAAGGTCAGCTCGTTCAGCTGGGTCTGGATGCTGACGGAGGAGTCCAGCGCGGACTTCGCTTCCAGAGACATATCAACCGAATCATTCTGACGACGGTAAGTGTTTAGCTTATCCTCAGCCGCGTCCAGTTTCGCCCGCACGTCCGGCAGCTGCACTTTCAGGAATTCGAGGCTTTTCTGCGCTTCAGCAGATTTGCGCTCAACGTTCTGACCCACGTAATTTTCAATGATCTGGTTCAGCACACGGCTAATCTGTACCGGATCTTCACCGGTATAGGTCAGACCCAGCACGCCAGTGTCTTTTCCTTTATCCGCTACGGTCAGCTGGTTGGTAACCAGCTTGATAGCCTGCAGATCGGAAAGTTTGGTAACGGTGAAGCTGGTGCCCGGATCGGTCTGCTGAATGCTGCGGACCAGAATAGAGACGCCGTTGTGGTTTTCCAGCTGGCCTACTTTGCCTTTGAACAGTTCATCACCATCTTTGCTGACGGTGTAGCTGTCCGGACCGTCAACGGTCACTTCCACAACGCGCTTTTCCCAATCTGACGGTACAGTCAGCTGTGGAATATCCACCTGACCAGGCTTGTTGCCCATCATGCGGGAGAGACCCTGACCGATAACCGGCAGATAATTTTGCTCTACCAGCACGTCAAGTCCGAGGTCTTTAACGGTTTTTCCTACCACCATGCGCGAGGTCACAATCTCCACTTCCGTAGCGGAAGCAGGCTGTGAATTCGGCATCATCTGGCTCAGGTCATTCAGTACGGTGTTGGCGTTTTTATCTTCAACCTGCACCATTGCATCAGCATTATAAATAGGTGTCGCGAACAGGCTGTAAAGCGTGCCAAGCAACATAAAAAGCGCTGTGACTGCAACAATTACCCAACGATGGTCTACAAGCTGTCCCACAATATGCGCCAGATCCCATCCGTTGGAATCGTCTTTTAGCGGCGCTGACGGTGCCTTACTTTTTATATTCATGGATATTCTCAACTATCGGCTTAATGCGTTGACCCATTTCTGGGCAGCGTTTTCGAGTATTCCGTACACGGCTTCAAAGGCTTCGCGGCTTTTCTTATAGGGATCCGCTATTTCCTGTTGATTGAGCCAGTGGCCAAATAACATGGTCTTGCCATGCACGGAAGGGTTGATGCGGTTGACTAAGTCGACATGTTTCTTTTCCATCACCAGGATCAGATCGTAATCCCGGCACATGCCTGAGGTCAGCTGTTGGGCGACATGCCCTTCCAGCGAAATCCCATGTTCATTAGCCACGCTGCTTGCTGTCCCATCGGCTGCCTCGCCCACCATGGCGCTGAGCCCGGCAGAAGCGATTTTCTTATCGGGCAACGACGCTTTGAGCAACCGCTCCCCGGTGGGAGAGCGGCAGATGTTTCCGACACAGACCACTAAGATTGAATTAATCATAATGTTCCCCGGTGATTACCAGTTGTGAAGCGTCTGTACGTTACGCGTTGCGTCATACACGCCGCTGATGGTTGGTACCAGCTGAGAAATCACGCGGTTCCAACGGGCCAGTGGCGTAGAGGTCACGTACACGATGTCATAAGGCTGCAGCTGGAACTCAGAGCCCATCACCATCGCCGAAGCATCTTTGGTGTTCAACTGATAGATATTCGCAATCTTCTTACGGTTCGAACCCTGAATTTTGCGGATAACGAATACGCCGGTGGCATCGGCCACGGTCTGATCCATACCCTGTGCGTTACCCAGCGCTTCCGCCAGCGTCATGCCGCTGCGGTCCATTTTCATGGTGGCTGGCTGCTTCACTTCGCCCATCACAAAGACTTTCAGATCGTCATTACGAGGAACGTAGAGAATATCGCCCGGATAGAGCAGATGGTTTTGGGACAGGTCGCCATTTTGCATCAACGCCTGCAGTGAAACAGGCACTTCGCTGCCGTTGTGCGTCAGCACCACATTACGCCAGTCGGCGTCTGCGGTCAGACCGCCTGCGGCATTCACAGCATCAAGGATAGTTAATGGCACGTTAGTAATAGGCTGCTGACCAGAGGTGGTCACTTCGCCCGTTACGTACGCTTTTTGCGATTTAAAGGAGGCTACGCTGACATCGACCTGCGGGCTTTCGATGTACTGAGCCAGACGGTTTGCAATCTCGTTACGCACTTCCTGCACCGTGCGGCCCGCTACGCGAACGCGTCCGATGTAAGGATAGAAAATCGTCCCGTCAGAATGTACCCAGTTGCCGGTGTCGCTGGCGCTACGATACTGACCGGCTGGCGTGGTCAGTTCCGGGTGATCCCATACGGTGACGGTCAGGACATCGCCAACACCGATACGGTATTCATAGCTCTGTACTTCGTTCTGCAGCTGCTGGTTCTGCTGAGCCACAACCGGTTTCGGTCGCATCTGCTCAACCAGGCCCGGGGTCATCGGGAAGACGTTGACATATTTATCAATGTCGAAGTCGCTGTCCTGCTGTTTAATGACATCTTTTCCGCTGGTGGAAAGACTACTACCCGGAACAACAGTACATCCGGAAAGGATTGTGGCCGATACCAACAGGGGTATCAATTTCGTTTTGATTGTGATCATCTGGTTCTTCGCTATCAGTAATTTGATTGATAGTGGCGAGTCCGCCGCTGTGTAGCGTCATGCAAAATTTAAAAGGGTATCAACTGTTCAAACACTGCAACTGTCAGTCATTATCATTAACTCCCTATCTTTTTATGCCTTGCCGGATTGATTAAAGCCGACGCTTAACATTCGTCAAAAAAAAAGTTTGTTTAGCTCGCAAGTCAGTGACAGTTAACAGTCAAAAGACGCTCTTAATAGCGGAGCGAAATAAGAAATTCGCTCCGTTTTGACAGGGCAACGCCCCTGTTAATAAGCGCCATCGCGTTTCAAAACTACGCCAACCGTTTTGAAAAGAATGGCGATATCGTTCCACAGTGACCAGTTTTTTACATACCAGGAGTCAAAGTAAACACGAGTCTCGTAATCCACATCATTACGGCCACTTACCTGCCACAGGCCAGTCATACCCGGTTTGGCCATGTAATAGTAATCCACATCACCCGCATAGCGTTCCAGCTCATCTTCAATGACCGGACGCGGGCCAACCAGACTCATCTCACCGCGGACGACGTTCCATAACTGCGGCAGTTCATCAAGGCTGGTTTTACGGATAAAGTGTCCGATACGCGTAATGCGCGGATCGTTTTTCAGTTTGAAATCTTTGTCCCATTCGGCACGGGCTACCGGATCGGTGCGTAACACCTCTTCCAGCACCTCTTTCGAATTTACGCACATTGAGCGGAACTTCAGGCATTTGAATTTACGACCGCCCATTCCTACACGCTCATGTCCGTAAATAGGGCTGCCACCATCGCGGGCAACCATAAAGATCAGAGTAGCCAGCGCAGGCATCAGCATCGTAATGATGGTAAGTGCGCCAACCAGATCGAAAGCACGCTTCAGAATGCGTGAAGTGCGCTTCGCCAGGTTGTTGCTCACTCTGAGTATCATCACCTCATGGCTGAAGATATAAGCCATATCGGTACCGTAAAGCGGAACGCCGCGTAGAGAAGGTATCACGGAAACGGAACGGCAGTTATGTTTTGCCAGATTTTTCAACCACACATCGCGATGAACGCTCTGCTCATACTCGACCGCGACGATAAACTGCGTTTCGCTGTTCACTAACTGCCAGAGCGGCGTTTCCTCACGGATCACAGGAATACCGAACAGGGCCGGGGCTGGCGTAGTACCATCGACATCGTAGAAAGCCACAACATCAAAGCCCATCACCTCTTCACTCTGCAGCGCCAGGTAGGCTTCCTCTGCATTCTTACCGCTGCCGATAATAATGGATTGTTTTTTCCACATACCGTAATGATTAAGCACACGCTTCACCACGGCACGTCCAACAGGAATAAAGATCATCGCCAGAATCCAGGTCATCACCCATACCCAGCGAGAGAGTTCCCATTTTGAAAGTGCCGTAATGGATAGGTCAATAACGGAAAATATCAGAATGGTTCTGTAGATTTCTTTTAATTCAAACCAGAATGGCTTGCGATAAGTATAGTGGCGCTGACGAACCCAGAACCAGCCAATACAAATCACCGAGAGAATAATGTGTGTCGCTATTTTCAATTGCAGATCTTGCGTCGAAATATCGTCCAGAAGATTTCCGGGCAATGCATTTATCAACAGAATTGCAATAAATAAAGAGGCGTTAAAAAAGATCAGGTCAGAAAGCGCCAGTGAAAATCTAATTAACAACCCTTTAAAGGTAAACTCTATATCGCGCATAATTAACTCTTATTTTTTCTTCAGAAGCCTGTGATTTATTAATTTCCATCACTGAAAATAATTGTGTGTTTTTTAATCACATCATTTATTACACAGGAAACGTATTTGGGAGTCGTGTTAAAGGCCAGCGTAACGGGTAGAGCGACAAGAGAATTGACATGTAAAATCAACAACAACGGTAGTGATACACAGCCTGTCCTGCCTCAGCCGGACACGCTACCGCCCCTGGCTTGTAGCTGCCAATGCGCTGTAACGCTGCCTTACCTTGTTGTTTTTATCCTGTCCTCTCCAGACGCAGGCTAACGCGTTTGCCGTCTTAGCGTGGTGCTGTTCACAAAAAAGGACATGAAGACGCCGTTACTGCGCTTATTACTACATTTACGCAGACATTTACTAACACGTTGCTATACTAGTTATTACTGGCCTGTTTACAAGAGGCTGTCCCCGCCCGCGCACTCTTTTAGGATTAAGACTACCTTTCGTCCCACTCTATACCGTCCATGCCTCTTTCCTCCCCGGGATAAAATTCAGATTAATTCGATCGGAATAAGATTAATCCTGAACGGATTTCCCTCACCGTTTAAGTATCTCCTGGTTCATGTTAGCGACCTATGCGAATAGTCTTGAAAAGATCGGTGTCGATATACTCAGGATTTATCCTAATAATTTCATTTGCTGATAATCCCACCCCGGCGATTATCTGAGCGCTGACGAAGCGCTTCTTCGATTATTTGTTGAATTGCGCCTGATTCACTATCATCATGGCTATTCTTTAAAATCCTGCAGGTGAGTGTGCAATGTTCGAATGGATCGCCGATCCGTCTGTGTGGGCTGGACTGGTCACGCTTATTGTTCTTGAACTGGTCCTGGGCATTGATAACCTTGTCTTTATAGCCATTCTGGCGGAAAAGCTCCCCCCTGCCCTGCGCGACAAAGCTCGTGTTACCGGGCTGCTGCTCGCGCTGGTAATGCGGCTGCTGCTGCTGGCTTCCATCTCCTGGCTCTCCTCGCTGACCTCTCCGCTCTTCACGCTGCTGGCCCATGCCTTTAGCGCGCGCGATCTGATTATGCTGGTGGGGGGAATATTTCTGCTGTTCAAAGCCACCATGGAACTCAATGAGCGGCTGGAAGGGAAAGATGAGGATGAAAACCCACAAAAACGTGGTGCTAAATTCTGGCCGGTAGTCGCGCAAATTGTGGTACTGGACGCGGTATTCTCACTTGACTCGGTAATTACCGCCGTGGGCATGGTCGATGACCTGCCGGTGATGATGGCCGCAGTGATTATTGCTATCTTTCTGATGCTGCTGGCCAGCAAGCCGCTGACGCGCTTTGTTAACGAACATCCGACCATTGTTATCCTGTGCCTGAGTTTTTTACTGATGATCGGTTTCAGTCTGGTGGCGGATGGCTTCGGTTATCACATACCCAAAGGCTACCTTTATGCCGCCATTGGTTTCTCGGTCATTATTGAAGGGTTAAATCAGTTGGCGCAGTTCAACCGGCGCCGTTTCCTCTCGGCGAAAGCGCCGTTAAGAAAAAGGACGGCTGAAGCGGTGCTGCGCCTGTTACGCGGTCATCATGAGCAGGCGGAGCTGGACAGCCAGACCTCCCTGCTGGTAGCTGACCAGGGTGAAAGCCAGGCGATCTTTAATAAGCAGGAGCGCATGATGATTGCGCGGGTGCTCAGCATGGGCCAGCGCACGGTCAGTAGCATCATGACCTCACGTCATGACGTAGAGCATGTTGACCTCAGCGAATCCCCTGAGAAAATCATGGCGCTGCTCGATCTTAATCAGCATACGCGCATCGTGGTGACGGATAACAGCGACGACCCGCTCGGGGTTGTGCACGTTATCGATCTGCTGCAACAGGCGCTGCATGGTGACCACCTGGATCTTCGCGCGCTGATCCGTCAACCGCTGGTTTTCCCGGAACAGCTGACGCTGCTGCCGGCACTGGAGCAATTCCGCTCAGCGCGTACCCATTTTGCCTTTGTGGTGGATGAGTTTGGTTCCGTTGAAGGGGTGGTGACGCTGAGTGACGTGATGGAAACTATCGCCGGCAATCTTCCGAACGAGGGGGAAGCGATCGATCCCCGTTATGATATTCAGCAAAACACCGACGGCAGCTGGACAGCAAACGGCCATATGCCTTTAGACGATCTGGTGATGTATCTTGAGCTGCCACTGAATGAAAAGCGGGAATACCATACGCTGGCTGGTCTGCTGATGGAGCATATGCAGCGAGTGCCGCAGGAGGGTGAAGAGATCCAGATCGGCAACTTCCTGTTCAGAACGTTGCAGGTTGAAAGCCATCGGGTACAGAAAGTACAAATTATTCCGCTGGCGATTTCAGAAGAGCCTGACTACGAGGTTTAAGCTAATGCTGACGCCTGTTTTTATGGACTCCTGCGAAAAAAGGGCTGAATATTTTCAGCCCTTTTCCTAAAGATCCTTAATCAGCTTCTGTACCGAGCTGTTTTTATTGCTGCTCTTGTTGCGATCTGACCACTGCTGCAGCCGTTTTTTCGCTTCATCCTGCAGCTGCTGACGCAGAACCTGATCAACCTGTAACGAGTAATTCAGCCCTGACCAGGGACCATATATGCGCAGCGGAACCGGGGTAACCTGAAGCCGTTTCACCAGCTCATCATCGCCTTTCCAGCCGCGGGTCACCGTGACGCCAAAGGTCAAATCAGCCTGCCGATCCGCCAGATTCACCTCCCCTTTTCCGCTGTAATCCAGCATGGAAGAGCGACCTTTCAGCCCGGGGAAGAGCAGCAGCCCATTATTGAGGGTGGCGCTGCCTTTGATCTGCTGAAGGTTGCTGGCGCTATCGGCATTGTCGGTTCCCTGTACGCGATCGCTGTTTCGCTCCACGGCGCGCTGGATCATCTGCTGGAAATCCAGGCCCGCCATCTGGGCATTATCCAGGTTGACCTCTGCGGTGCCTTTCCAGGCACGCTTAAAGGAAGGCACTGTCAGACCGGTGCCGGTAAAATTCCCGGCCAGCGAGAGATCGCCACTCAGCGAAGCGGGCAAATCGAACGCTTTCAGCAGCGGCGCTACCGCAATATTTCGCAGCTCGGGTTTCAGCGCCACCACCGTTTGTGCGGTACGCACGTCTACGCTGCCCGGCAGAGAAAACTCACCGCTGCCCGCTTTGCCACTGAGCGTTTGCAGCGTCAGCAGGCCGCCTTCACTGGAAGCCTTTAACGCCACCTGAGCAAAGTCCATCCCCCGCCAGCGCATTTTGTCTACCGTCAGGGCAATATTGCCATCCATCGCATTCAGTGGTGAATTCGCATTATCATGTTCGGCAGGCTGGGAGATCACCGGGCCGGGGCCAGAACGCTGGGCCTGAACCGTCTGTCCGCCATTAGCGGCGTCAGGTTCAAGCCCTAACAGGGAGTCCATATTCAGCAACGGCGAATGCAGATTTACGGTGAGCTGCGGACGCGCGCTGAGCACGCCAGCGGCGTTGCCATCCAACTGGCTGTCGTTAGCGGTAAGCGAGAGGTTTTTAAGACTAAAGCTCTGCGTCACAGCCGCCCAGTCAGCCTGCATTTTCATCTGCCCTTTCAGCCCTTCCTTCGGCAAATCCGCGCCCGTCATCTGATAATCAAGCTGATTGATCGCTGCTGACAGGTGCTGCGGGTAGCGGCTGACATCCATATCGCTGTTAAGGTTTATCACCAGTTCCCGCTGATCGCGGTTGACCCGGCTACTGAACTCAACGTGCGCCTGCCGTTTCTCATCCTGGGAAAGCTGCAGATTGAAATCACGCAGATTAAGCTGTTCACCGTTGCTTTGCTGCCAGATAACCAGACTGTCCACCACGCGTAGCTCTGCAATATCAAATTTCCAGCCCCGCGGAACCTCCTCTACGGGCGCAGAATTACCTGGCCCGACGGGGGCATCCGCAGGACGTTGTGTTTCACTTTCCGGGGTGAGATTGATCACCGCCCCTTTCAGCATCACCTGCTTCACCGAAAGCTGGTGAGAGATCAGAGGGAGAAGGCTGACGTCCAGGCGCATATTGCTGGCGCTGACGATCGGCTTGCTGGCACCGGGCGCAGTCAGCGTCATCGGGCCAGAGAGAATGCTGAGCTGCGGCCAGACGTGCCAGCGTAAGTCGCCATTCAGCGCAAGGCGGTAACCGCTACGCTGCTCAACCTGCTGCGCCATGTAACCGCGAAAATCGTTGGGATTAACCAATAAGACCAGTGCTGTCATGCCGGCCACAATTACCACCAGCAAAATAGCCAGCGTGGTAATAAATCGTCTCATGCCTTCCCCTTTTTCCCGTCAGCGCTCGTGGTGCCGATCCTGACGGGCATGATGATTCTAATCTTTGTCTATCCGACTGGCGTCTGCGCCCTGCTGCCCTTTGTATTTCGCATCACTGCGGCGGTTATAAGGCCGCGCGGCGGGTCCGGAAAGCGGCTCAAAGCTCAGGGCGCCGATTAACATGCCGGGACGCAACGCCAGCGGCAGCTTACCTGAATTATAGAACTCCAGCACGATTCGGCCCTGCCAGCCGGGATCGATACGGTGCGCCGTGACGTGCACCATCAGCCCCAGACGCGCCAGTGAAGAGCGGCCATCCAGCCAGCCTACCAGATTATCGGGCAGCGTTACGGATTCAAATGTCACCGCCAGCGCCAGCTCGCCGGGATGCAGAAAGAACGCTTCGCCTTCGGGAAGCACGATTTCATCGCTCATTACCCGGTCAAGCGCCGCGCTGACCTCATCTTTCGGGCCGCTGAGATCGATAAAGGCGGCGGTGTGGCCACGGAAGGTTCTGAACTGATTTCCCAGGCGGACATCTACCGTGGCGCCATTAATCCGCTCTACCGGCGGGCGCGGGGTGATGTCGAGCTGGCCATTATCGAGCCAGGCTTCAATATCGCGGTCGCATAATCTCATGAAAAACTCCCTATAAATCGGGTGGTGCCCTGAGGCATTAGGAAGCGCGACGTCCCTGCGCTTCCAGCGCGACTCTGCAGCCCGATGGGGATCGGGCCGCCGTCGGGCTATTCGAAGAATTGGTTAATTTTAGCTTTCAGAATATCGATAGCGATGCGGTTTTTTCCACCACGCGGCACAATAATGTCAGCATACTGTTTGGAAGGCTCGATGAATTGCAAAAACATCGGACGAACCGTTTTCTGGTACTGTACCATTACCGAGTCCATGGAGCGGCCGCGTTCGTTAACGTCACGCTTCATGCGGCGCATTAAACAGATATCCAGCGGCGTGTCGACGAAGATAGAGAAATTCATCTCCTGACGCAGTCTCGCATCGGTCAGCAGCAGAATGCCTTCAAGAATAATCACTTTCTTCGGCTTAAGCTGGATGGTCTGCTCGGTGCGCGTGTGTTCTACATAGCTGTAAACAGGGAGATCGATAGTCTCGCCCGCTTTAACCTTCTGCAAATGTTGCAGCAGCAGGTTATGATCCATGGCGCTGGGATGGTCGTAGTTGGTTTTAACCCGCTCATCCATGGTCAGGTGGCTTTGGTCTTTGTAATACGCATCCTCGGGGATGACGCCGATATTTTCATCGCCGACCCGCTCACGAACTTCGCGATAGAGCGTGCTGGCAATAAGACTTTTTCCCGAGGCAGATGCGCCGGCGATACCTACGATGACGCACTGGTGCGACTTGTCAGTCATAAATTAAAGACCTGATTACTGGTTGTCAGAGACAAAGGAGAGGACGATTTCGCGCGTAATTATAGGGATTTCGGGGGTTTGATGCCAGAGAAAAGCGCGGGAATGCTTTTAGGACTTTCCCGTTAGGCGCGGTTTGCATTGCCCGTTAAACTGCTCTTAATGAGACCAGCTTCACATTTTGAGCAAGGCTTATTCAGCAGGGTGCGCCTCAGGTAATCAAACAATTACCTTTTAGCGCCTTAATAACCCGCTGGCCTGGCTTATCAACACAGTAAAAAGGAAACACGGTGTCCTGGCATATTTTGCATATCCTGACCTATTTCGGCGACAGCATGTTGCTTATCCCCACTGCGGTAATTATGGCTGTTTTAATCAGTTGGAAAAACAGCGACCATCGTGCCGTCTGGTACTGGGCGCTGGCGTTTTGTGCCGCAGGCGCCATCGTCAGCCTCTCTAAAATTGCTTTTCTGGGATTTGGCATCGGCAGCGCTCGCTTCAACTTCACCGGATTTAGTGGTCACAGCGCCATGTCCGCCACCTTATGGCCGGTAATGCTCTGGTTACTCAGCGGCAGACTGACCTCTGCCTGGCGCGGCGTTGCCGTCGCCATTGGCTACCTTATTCCGCTGATGGTGGGCGCTTCCCGTCTGATCCTGAATTACCACTCAAAAAGTGAAGTAATCACCGGTCTGATTCTGGGCTTTACGCTGAGCACGGCTTTCCTGGTGAGCCAGCGCCGTTCCGAACTGAAAGGTTTTTCGACGGGGCAACTCTGTATCGCCCTGCTGTTGCCTCTGCTGCTGCTGGGGCATGGCCGCCTGGCTACAACCCAACAGTTTTTACAGCGACTGTCAGTACAGATTGCCGGTATCGATCATGCCTGGACGCGGGCAGATCTGTTAAAACTGCGCCAGTAGCCTCCTTTTTCCCGCTTTTTTCGGGCGGCTGGCTAAAAGTCAATCGCCCGAACAGCGCTCTCTTTCTGTACTGACTCTCCGAAAGCAAGCAGAAATGGTTATGTTAGCATCACTCAGTAACGTTGATTGCGCCTGCGGTTGAAAGTGACTTCCGGCGCCGTGCTGGATTTGTGAATGACGACTGACACACTGTTTTCTGTAGATCGCTCCTGTCGAACGTGGCTCCTGGCTTTGCTGCCCGGCGTGCTCAGTTTTGCGTTGACGCTGTTCTGCCTGGAAATGATAAAAGTCAGTGGTCAGATATCGCCGCTCTGGTTTTCTACCCCCTTAATGACCATCCTGATTTTTCGTCTGCCTGTGGCCGCTCTGCCACGGGTGCTGTTGAGCTGTTTTACAGGTATTGTTGCAGCTAACGCTCTGATCGTCGGCCCCGCTATTTCGAACATCATTTTCCCGGTAGTGAATCTGCTGCAGGCCCTGCTTGGCGGCGCGCTGTTGCGCACTATGCTCGATCGTAAATCGCCCCTCGACTCGCTGTTGAGCTGGAGCAAAATGATGGTGACGGTGGGTTTGTTTACCCCGCTGCTGGGCGGCCTGCTGGCTACCTGGATCCTGACCATTACCGGACACGCCAGTTTTCGCTTTTTCTCTGTCTGGGTCATCTCTGAAACGATCGGCATGCTGGCACTGGGGCCGGTTTGTCTGCTGTGGAAAAATGACTATTTTCAGCGAGCCGGACATACGCTGTTTGAAACGCTGCTGACGCTGTTTATCACTCTGCTGCTCAGCTACTTCTCTTTACGCTATGCGCCCTGGCCCTTCATCTTTGTGGTGGTCGTGCTGTTTTACAGCGCAGTACGCCTGCCCCGCTTTGAAGCTTTCTGTGTATTTCTTGCCACCCTGTCCCTGATGACGCTGATGCTGGCGCTGGGTCTGCTGGAAGTGCAGACCAGTAAGTTCTGGCCGCTTGCCAGCGCCACGTGGCTCCCTTTTTTGATGGTGCTGATCCCAAGCCATATGATGGCGCTGGTCCTGCACTCTTTCCGCGAAGAGAAAAAGCATATTACGGAGAGTGAGACCCGCTTTCGTCACGCTATGGAATATTCCGCCATCGGGATGGCGCTGGTCTCGCCGGAAGGGAAATGGCTTCAGGTCAACAAATCCTTATGCAAACTGCTGGGCTATCAGGATAAGGAGCTGAAAAAGACCGATTTTCAGCGCCTGACCTACCCCGACGATCTCCATGCTGATTTAGAAAAAGTGAATGCTCTGCTGATGGGCGATATCGAAACCTACAGCATTGAAAAGCGCTATTTCCGCAAAGACAGCCAGATTGTCTGGGCGCGGCTTACCGTGTCGCTGGTCAGGGACAGTGAACAGATGCCGCTCTACTTTATCTCGCAGATTGAAGATATTACCGATCTCAAGAAAACCGAAGAGGTGAACCGTCGCCTGATGCAGCGCATTACCCTGGCGAACGAGGCGGGTGGGATCGGCGTCTGGGAGTGGAGCCTGACCTCCGGCAAGATGAGCTGGGACAAACGCATGTTCCAGATCTACGGCTTACCGGCAAACGGCCAGGCCTCCTATCTGACCTGGGTTAACAGCCTGCTGCCAGCCGACCGGCAGAGGTCTGTTGACGCTTTCGATAACGCCATAAAAACTTCCACGCCGCTCGATCTGGAATTCCGTATTGAGACGGAACAGGGCATTCGCTATATCCGCAGCCAGGCCAATATGGTGCTTAATGAAAAAGGTGGCGTGGAGCGCATGCTGGGCATCAATCAGGATGTGACGCCGATGCGGCAGCTCACCGAAGCGCTCTATGAGGAAAAAGAGCGGATGCACATTACGCTGGATGCTATCGGTGAGGCGGTGATCAGTACCGATGAAGAGATGCGGGTAATCTTTATGAACCCGGTGGCAGAAAGCATGACGGGCTGGACGCAGGAAAAGGCCGCAGGCCAGCCGATTAGCGATATTTTGCAGATAACGCAAGGCAGGAAAGGGCCACCGTTGCAAAGTTCGCTGCTGTGCGAACTGCCGCAGGCTAAATCGACGCCAGCGCTGGAGCATGAGCTGGTGCTGCATAACAGCGTGGGGTTGCAGTACGACATTCACTACAGCATCACGCCGCTGAAAACGCTGGAAGGCAGTAACATTGGCAGCGTGATGGTGATTCAGGACGTCAGCGAATCCCGTGAGCTGATGCGCCGTCTCAGCTACAGCGCCTCGCACGATATGCTCACCAGCCTGCCCAACCGCGTAAGCTTTGAACAGAAGCTGAAAACGCTGCTGGTTTCCGCCGCCGGGCACCACCACCATGCGCTGGTGTTTATCGATCTCGATCGCTTTAAAGCGGTTAACGACACGGCAGGCCATGCCGCGGGCGATGCCCTGTTAAGGGAGATCTCCAGCGTGATGCAGCACCATCTGCGTCGATCCGATTTCCTTGCCCGGCTGGGCGGCGATGAGTTTGGCGTGCTGTTAAGAGATTGCCCGCTGGATAAAGCCCGCGAGGTGACTGACCGCATCGTTGATGCGGTCAATGATTACCGCTTCCTGTGGGATGGACGGCTGCATCGCGTGGGTGCCAGTGCCGGGATAACCCTGATCGACAGCGACAATCACATCGCCAGTGAGGTGATGGCTCAGGCGGATCTGGCGTGCTACAACGCCAAGCATAATGGCCGTGGCCAGCTCTCCGTTTATGACCCGCAGCTGCTAAAAACGCTGAAACCGTTGCTGACTCGTCGGGAAAATGAACAGATTATTACCGGTCAGCCGATGCGGCTGATGGTGTCGGCAGTGGCGCCGCCGCGCAATCCCCACGCCGTCTCTTTTTATCTGGCCGAAATGCAGCTATTCACCCAGGAAGGGATGGAAATTGATGAAGCCAGTTTCCGCGCTGGCCTGACCGATGAAGATCTGATTATTGCGCTCGACAAAAAACTGATCGCCGAGTTCTTCCAGCATTATGCACAAGGCGTACTCAGTAAAGCGCTGACAATCGTGCTGCCGCTCTCTGAGCAGGGAGTGCGTGATAATGCCTTTATCACCGAGACGCTGGCTCAGATTAGCCGCTTTGGTCTGCCGGGCGATCTGCTGCACTTCTCCTTATCCGCCGGGGCCTTGATTGGCGCTGCGGAGCAGGTTCATCATAATCTGGCACGCCTGCGTGAACAGGGCTGCAAGATTGTGCTCACGCATTTTGGCCACAATCTGGATGCGTTCAGTCAGTTACCGGGGGAGCTGATCGACTACCTTAGCCTCGGTCCGGAACTCACGGCTAACGTTCAGGGTAACCTGATGGATGAGATGATGGTCTCGATTCTGCAGGGTCATGCTCAGCGGATGAACATCGCCACCTTTACCGGGCCGGTGGAGCAGCAGGCCGCGCTGAACACCCTCGCCACCATTGGGGTGGATGCCGTCTGGGGCGGAGTTGTCTCGCCGCGTGAGCCGCTGAACACGCTGCTGATCAACAGCTACTTTGCGATTAAATAGATCAGGGTTCTTGCTCTCCTCACGGGCCTGGGCTAAAGTCGCCCCCTTTTTTCCAGCTGAGGGGGATAAATGTTTATTGGCTTTGATTACGGAACAGCAAATTGCTCGGTCGCCATTATGAAGGAAGGCGTGCCTGGCCTGCTGCCGCTGGAGCAAGGCTCCACCCTGTTGCCCTCAATGCTTTGTGCGCCCACTCGTGATGCGGTGAGCGAATGGTTGTTCCGCCATCATCAGGTTCCCACCCCTGAAGCGGAGAACCAGGCGATCCTGCGCCGCGCGCTGGCGCTTAACCGTGAAGAAGACATTGAGGTAACCTCCTCAAGCGTTCAGTTCGGCCTGGCTTCCCTCGCGCAATATATGGCCGATCCTGAAGATGTCTGGTTCGTTAAATCTCCCAAATCTTTCCTCGGCGCCAGCGGACTCAAACCGCAGCAGGTCGCTTTTTTCGAGGATTTGGTCTGCGCCATGATGCTGCATATTCGCCAGAAGGCGGAGCAGCATCTGAACGAGAGCATCACCCAGGCGGTGATTGGCCGTCCCATTAACTTCCAGGGACTGGGTGGGGACGAGGCAAACCGTCAGGCGCAGGGAATTCTGGCTCGTGCAGCGAGCCGGGCTGGATTTAAAGAGGTGGAATTTCAGTTCGAACCTGTTGCAGCCGGACTGGAATTTGAAGCGACGCTCTCGGCGGAAACCCGCGTGCTGGTGGTTGATATCGGCGGCGGTACCACCGACTGCTCCATGTTGTTGATGGGGCCGCAATGGCACGATAAATCGGATCGTAACGCCAGCCTGCTGGGCCACAGCGGCTGCCGCGTCGGCGGAAACGACCTGGATATCATGCTGGCCTTTAAAGAGCTGATGCCGCTATTGGGGCTGGGTGGCGCAACGGGCAAAGGCATCGCCCTGCCGGCACTGCCGTGGTGGAACGCCGTAGCCATCAACGATGTTCCGGCGCAAAGCGACTTTTATGCTGCCGCCAGCAAAAAGCTGCTGATGGATCTGATCCGTGATGCGCAGGAACCTGAAAAGGTGAAGCGGCTGCTGAAAGTGTGGCAGCAGCGCCTGGGTTACCGCCTGGTGCGCGCCGCAGAAGAGAGCAAAATTGCCCTCTCCGAACAGGCAGAGGTGACCACTGCGCTGAACTTTATTGAGCAGGCGCTGGATACGGATATCAGCGTGGCGGGCCTGGAAGCGGCCATCGCACAGCCGTTAGAGCGGATCCAGGAGCAGGTCAGACTGGCTCTGGACGCCAGCGGCACGCGCCCGGACGTCATCTATCTGACCGGCGGCAGCGCACGTTCGCCGGTGCTGCGCCAGGCGTTGCAGCAGCAGTTACCTGACATCCCGCTGGCCAGTGGCGATGATTTTGGTTCCGTTACCGCCGGGCTGGCACGCTGGGCACAGGTGATGTTCCGCTAACGGCAGGCTGGGTAGTAGCTGTCGCACGGCTAAAGGGGGAGAAGTAAGGGATTAGCGTATTGCGCCTCGTTCAGAGGCGCAATACAGGTACGGCAAGAAACGCAATTTACCCCTGACCCGAAGCGCAACTTAACCTCAGTCAGAGGCGCAAACTGCCGGATCAGTAGCTGCTGGCTTCAGAGAGAACGCGAATATCTTCATCGCTAAGGGTTAGCGAAGCCGCTTTAGTGAGTTCATCCAGCTGTGCCAGCGACGTCACGCTGACAATCGGCGCGGTGATGCTGGGACGGGCAATTTGCCAGGCCAGCGCAACCTGAGTGGGCGTGGCGCTGTTAGCTTCCGCCACCTGGTCCAATGCGGCAAGGATCTGCAATCCTCGTTTATTCAGGTATTTCTCTACCACGCCCTCGCCGCGTTTACTCTTGCTGGCGTCTTCTCTGGTACGGTATTTACCGCTCAGGAAACCGCTGGCGAGCGAATAGTAGTTAATCACCCCAAGTCCCTGCTCTTCGGCTACCTGCTCCAGCCCGCTTTCATACTCTTCACGATCGTAAAGATTGTACTCTGGCTGCAGCGTCTCATAACGGGCCAGCCCCTGCTCTTCGCTGATTTTCAGCGCTTCGCCAAGCCGCTCTGCGGAGTAATTAGAAGCCCCAATCGCCCGAACCTTGCCCTCTTTGATCAGCGCATCAAACGTCTCAAGCGTTGCCTGCAGGGGCGTCTCCTGGTCATCACGGTGAGCCTGATAGAGATCGATAGTCTCTGTTTGCAGTCGGCGTAAAGAGTCCTCCACTGCCTGACGAATATAAGCAGGAGCCAGCCCCGTTTTACCCGGCCCCATCTCTATTCCAACTTTGGTAGCGAGCACGATTTTGTCGCGTTTACCGCTCTGCTTCAGCCAGTTGCCGATGATGGTTTCCGATTCCCCGCCCTGATTTCCCGGCGCCCAGCGCGAATAGACATCGGCGGTATCAATAAAATAGAGCCCTTTTTCCACCAGCGCATCCAGCAGGGAAAAAGAGGTTTTCTGATCGACGGTCCAGCCAAACACGTTGCCGCCAAAGGTCAGCCTGGGAACCTGAATACCAGTACGGCCCAGCGAGCGATGATCTGATTGACTCATTATTCTCTCCTTATTAAAACGTTTGACTACATTGACTTTTAGCGTAGCAAACAGCCTTGCCCCTGCTTCGTTGATTTGTGGCAAAAGATGTGCAGGACAGGAATACTTACACCCGCTGAACGGTTATCCTTATTTCCTTCACTTTTGCAGGTTATACATTCGCTAAAATGAACGCTTTAGGGGCCATCCCCTTTCAGGCCCTTGTGGATCCATTTATTGCTACCGGAGAGCTATTAACAAGATGAATGCTCAGCGCCGTTCCAAAAAAATCTTGCCCGTTCTGATTATCGTTGCGCTTGTGGCAGGCGGCGGTTACTGGTGGTACAGCAGCCACGGCACCACAGCGCCTGGTGCGGCAGCGCAGCCCGCTAAATCCACCGGCGGCAAAGGCGGAGGACGGCATGGTGCCACCGGCGCACCGGCCCCGGTTCAGGCCGCAGAAGCGGCACGGCAGAGCGTGCCGCAATACCTTTCCGGCCTGGGGACGGTCACCGCCGCGAATACCGTGACGCTGCGCAGCCGGGTTGATGGCGATCTGATCGCCCTGCACTTTACCGAAGGGCAGGAGGTCAAAGCGGGGCAGCTTCTTGCAGAGATTGACCCCCGTCCCTATCAGGTAGCATTAACTCAGGCTCAGGGGCAGCTGGCGAAAGACCGGGCGACGCTCTCTAACGCCCGCCGTGATCTGGCCCGTTTTGAAAAGCTGGCGAAAACCAATCTTGTCTCACAGCAGGAGATGGATACCCAGCGCTCGCTGGTCGATGAGACGCTGGGTACCCTCAAGGCTGATGAGGGCAGCGTAGCGAGCGCAGAGCTTAACCTTACCTACAGCCGCGTGACGGCCCCCATCTCTGGCCGCGTCGGGCTTAAGCAGGTCGATGTGGGTAATTACATTACCAGCGGTGATACTACCGGCATCGTGGTGATCACTCAGACGCACCCGATCGACCTGGTCTTCAGCCTGCCGGAAAATAGCATCAGCACTATTTTAGCGGCGCAAAAGAGCGGTCAGCCGATCCCGGTTGAAGCCTGGGATCGCAGCAATAAAACGCTGCTGACCAGCGGCACGCTGCTCAGCATGGATAACCAGATTGATGTCACCACCGGCACTGTGAAGCTGAAAGCGCGCTTCGGCAATGACGACGATATGTTGTTCCCTAACCAGTTTGTTAATGCCCGCCTCAAGGTCAACACCCTGCAGGACGCCATCGTTATTCCTGCTGCGGCGCTGCAGATGGGCAACGAAGGCAATTTTGTCTGGGTGGTGAACGCCGAGAATAAAGTGAGCAAGAAGCTGATTACCACAGGGCTACAGGACAGCCAGAAAATTGTGGTAACCGCCGGGCTTGATGCAGGCGAACGCGTGGTCACCGACGGAATCGATCGTCTGACCGAAGGGGCGAAAGTGGAGGTGGTTGCGCCGCAGGCGACGCCGCTCACCTCGGGCAAAAGCGCCCTGCCTTCTAAAGGAGCCAGCTCCTGATGCAGGTCATGCCCCCGAACGCCAGCGGCGGGCCTTCCCGCCAGTTTATCCTTCGTCCTGTCGCCACCACACTGCTGATGGTGGCGATCCTGCTTGCCGGTATTTTGGGCTATCGCGCCCTGCCCGTCTCTGCCCTGCCGGAAGTGGACTACCCCACCATTCAGGTGGTCACGCTCTATCCCGGCGCCAGCCCGGATGTGGTCACGTCGTCGATAACCGCGCCGCTTGAGCGCCAGTTCGGACAGATGTCCGGCCTGAAGCAGATGTCGTCGCAAAGTTCCGGCGGCGCGTCCGTGGTCACCCTGCAATTCCAGCTCACGCTGCCGCTCGACGTCGCCGAGCAGGAAGTGCAGGCGGCGATCAATGCCGCAACCAACCTGCTGCCCTCAGATTTACCTAATCCACCGGTCTACAGCAAAGTGAACCCGGCGGATCCGCCCATCATGACGCTGGCCGTCACCACCACCAGCATGCCAATGACCCAGGTAGAGGATATGGTGGAAACCCGCGTGGCGCAGAAGATCTCGCAGGTCTCCGGCGTGGGCCTTGTGACGCTGGCGGGTGGGCAGCGGCCTGCGGTCCGGGTGAAGCTGAATGCCGAGGCGCTGGCCGCGCTGAATCTGGACAGCGAAACCGTGCGCACCGCTATCAGCAATGCGAACGTGAATTCGGCTAAAGGCAGCCTTGACGGCCCCGAACGTTCCATTACCCTCTCCGCCAACGATCAGATGAAATCCGCCGAGGATTACCGCCAGCTGATCGTCTCTTATCAGAACGGTTCGCCGGTGCGGCTGCGTGATGTGGCAACGGTGGAACAGGGTGCGGAAAACAGCTGGCTGGGCGCCTGGGCGAATCGCCAGCCCGCCATTGTGCTGAATATCCAGCGCCAGCCGGGTGCTAATATCATCACCACGGCTGACAGTATCCGGCAAATGCTGCCTGCGCTGACCGCCACGCTGCCAAAATCAGTGGATGTGAAGGTGCTGACCGACCGTACCACCAATATTCGCGCCTCCGTTCACGACGTTCAGTTTGAGCTGATGCTGGCTATCGCACTGGTGGTGATGATCATCTACCTGTTCCTGCGCAACGTTCCGGCCACGATCATTCCTGCGGTTGCGGTTCCCCTGTCGCTGGTAGGCACATTCGCCGTGATCTATTTTCTCGGTTTTTCGATTAATAACCTCACGCTGATGGCACTGACCATCGCCACCGGTTTCGTGGTGGATGATGCAATTGTGGTGATCGAGAATATTTCGCGCTATATCGAGAAAGGGGAGAAGCCGCTGGCGGCGGCGCTGAAAGGGGCAGGCGAGATTGGCTTCACGATTATTTCTCTGACCTTTTCGCTGATCGCCGTGCTGATCCCGCTGCTGTTTATGGGCGATATTGTTGGCCGTCTGTTCCGTGAATTCGCCGTCACGCTGGCGATCTCTATTCTGATCTCCGCCGTGGTCTCGCTGACGCTGACGCCGATGATGTGTGCCCGCATGCTGAGCGCCGAGTCGCTGCGCAAGCAGAACCGGTTCTCCCGCGCCAGCGAAGCGATGTTCGATCGCATTATTGCGGGTTACGGTCATTTTCTGCGTCGGGTGCTGAACCATCCCTGGCTGACGCTGGGCGTGGCGCTGGGCACGCTGGCTGTCACCGTGCTGCTGTGGATCGCTATTCCTAAAGGTTTTTTCCCGCTGCAGGATAACGGCATCATTCAGGGCACGCTTCAGGCGCCGCAGTCCGTCTCCTATGCCAATATGGCGCAGCGGCAGCAGCAGGTTGCCTCGGTGATCATGAAAGATCCTGCCGTGCAGAGCCTGACTTCGTTTGTCGGCGTGGATGGCACTAATCCGGCGCTGAACAGCGGTCGGCTACAAATTTCTCTTAAACCGCTGAGCGAACGGGACGATCGCATTCCGGTGGTGATCGACAGGCTGCAGGCGGCTGTGGCAAAAATGCCCGGCGTGAATCTCTATCTTCAGCCGGTGCAGGATTTAACTATCGATACTCAGCTAAGCCGTACGCAGTATCAGTTCACGCTGCAGGCCGGTTCGCTGGAGTCGTTGAGCCTGTGGGTGCCGAAGCTGATGACCCAGCTTGCCACCCTGCCGCAACTGAAAGATGTCAGTAGCGACTGGCAGGACCAGGGGCTGGAAGCCTATATCAAGGTTGATCGCGACAATGCCAGTAGGCTGGGTATTTCGATGGCCGATGTCGATAACGCGCTCTACAACGCCTTTGGTCAGCGGCTGATCTCCACCATCTACACCCAGGCCAATCAGTACCGCGTGGTACTGGAAAACGATACCTCTGCCACCCCCGGGCTGGCCGGGCTGGGGAGCATTCGCCTGAACAGCAGCAGCGGCGGCGTGGTGCCGCTGAGCGCTATCGCCACCGTTGAGCAGCGCTATGGCGCGATGAGCATCAACCATCTCGACCAGTTCCCCTCCACCACCTTCTCGTTCAACGTCAGCGACGGTTACTCGCTGGAGGAAGCGGTGAATGCTATCAGCGGCGCTGAACAGGATCTGGCTATGCCGTCGGAAATCATGACCCAGTTCCAGGGCAGTACGCTGGCGTTTCAGGCGGCGCTGTCGGGTACCGTCTGGCTGATAGTCGCGGCGATCGTGGCGATGTATATCGTACTTGGCGTGCTGTACGAGAGCTTTATTCATCCGATTACCATTCTTTCCACCCTGCCCACTGCTGGCGTGGGCGCGTTGCTGGCCCTGATGCTCAGCGGCAATGAGCTGGATGTTATCGCTATCATCGGCATCATCCTGCTGATTGGCATCGTGAAGAAAAACGCCATCATGATGATCGACTTTGCGCTGGCGGCGGAACGTGAACAGGGAATGTCGCCTTATGACGCCATTTATCAGGCCTGCCTGCTGCGCTTCAGGCCGATACTGATGACCACGCTGGCCGCCCTGCTGGGCGCGCTGCCGCTGATGCTGAGCAGCGGCGTGGGCGCAGAGCTGCGACATCCGCTGGGTGTGGCGATGGTAGGCGGGCTGGTGGTCAGCCAGGTACTGACGCTGTTTACTACCCCGGTTATCTACCTGCTGTTTGACCGTCTGGCCCATGCCACCCGCCGTCGATTTAAGCAGGAGGAGGCGTAGTGAAGTTTTTTGCGCTGTTTATTCATCGCCCGGTGGCGACGATCCTGTTAACGGTTGCCATCCTGCTGGCGGGCATCCTCGGCTTCCGGCTGTTGCCGGTGGCGCCCCTGCCGCAGGTGGACTTCCCGGTGATCCTGATCAGCGCCTCGCTGCCGGGCGCTTCCCCTGAAACCATGGCCTCTTCCGTGGCCACCCCGCTGGAGCGCTCGTTAGGCCGTATTGCCGGGGTCAGCGAAATGACCTCTACCAGCTCGCTCGGCAGCACGCGCATCATCCTGGTTTTTGATTATGACCGGGATATTAACGGCGCGGCACGGGATGTTCAGGGCGCTATCAATGCAGCGCAGAGTCTGCTTCCCAGCGGTATGCCCAGCCGGCCCACCTATCGGAAGATCAACCCGTCTGACGCGCCGATCATGATTATGACGCTGACCTCCGATACCTATTCGCCGGGTCAGCTGTACGATTACGCCTCGACGCAGCTGGCGCAAAAGCTGTCGCAAATCGACGGCGTGGGCGACGTCACCATTGGCGGCAGTTCGCTGCCTGCGGTGCGGGTGAACCTTAACCCGCAGGCATTATTCAACCAGGGCGTGTCGCTTGATGATGTCCGCCAGACCATTTCCAACGCTAACCAGCGCAGGCCGCAGGGTGCCATTGAGGATCGCTCGCAGCGCTGGCAGCTGAAAACCAACGACGAGCTGCAAACCGCGGCGGACTATCAGCCGCTGATTGTGCATTACAACGCGGGGGCAGCCGTGCGGTTGCAGGATGTGGCGACGGTTACCGACTCGGTTCAGGACGTGCGCAATGCGGGGATGGCCAACGCCAAACCGGCCATTCTGGTGCTGATCCGTAAGCTGCCGGAAGCGAACATTATCGATACCGTTGATCGCATCCGTGCCGAGGTGCCGGAGCTTAACAACATTATTCCGGCCTCGATTCATCTTAATGTGGCGCAGGACCGATCGCCCACCATCCGCGCCTCGCTGGCGGAAGTGGAGCAGTCGCTGGCGATCTCTGTCGGGCTGGTTATTCTGGTGGTGTTCGCTTTCCTGCGCTCCGGCCGCGCCACGCTGATCCCGGCGGTAGCGGTTCCCGTTTCGCTGATTGGCACCTTTGCCGCCATGTATCTGTGCGGCTTCAGCCTGAATAACCTGTCGCTGATGGCGCTCACCGTCGCCACCGGATTTGTGGTGGACGATGCGATTGTGGTGCTGGAGAATATCTCGCGGCACGTCGAAGCGGGCATGAAGCCGTTGCAGGCCTCGCTACAGGGCGTGCGGGAGGTGGGCTTTACGGTGCTCTCCATGAGCCTGTCGCTGGTGGCCGTCTTCCTGCCGCTGCTGATGCTCGGCGGGCTGGTTGGGCGGTTCTTTAAGGAGTTTGCCCTGACGCTCTCCGTCTCGATCGTGATTTCACTGATCGTCTCCGTCACGCTGACGCCGATGATGTGTGCAAGGCTGTTACGCACGCAGCCACAGCGTCAGCAACCCCGCATCCGGGGATTTGGCAAAGTGCTGATGGCGATCCAGCAGGGGTATGGACGTTCACTGAACTGGGTACTTAACCACTCGCGCTGGACGCTACTGGTGTTCCTCGCCACTATCGGCCTGACGATCTACCTCTATATTTCGATCCCGAAAACCTTTATGCCGGAGCAGGATACCGGCAGGCTGATGGGCTCTATTCAGGCAGATCAGAGCATCTCCTTCCAGGCGATGCGCGGCAAGCTGGAAGATTTCATGAAAATTGTGCGCGACGATCCGGCGGTGGAGAGCGTGGTAGGGTTCACCGGCGGTTCGCGGACCAACAGCGGCTCGATGTTTATTTCTCTGAAGCCGCTGAGCGAGCGCAGCGAGACGGCGCAGGAGGTCATCGCCCGCCTGCGTAGCAAACTGGCGAAAGAGCCGGGGGCAAATCTTTATCTGATGGCGGTGCAGGATTTGCGGGTGGGCGGCCGGGAGTCCAATGCGGGCTATCAGTACACGCTGCTTTCCGACAACCTGGACGATTTACGCCAGTGGGAACCGAAAATTCGTCAGGCGTTTTCTGCCCTGCCGGAGCTGGCGGACGTCAACTCCGATCAGCAGGACAAAGGCTCCGAAATGGCGCTGATCTACGATCGCGAAAGCATGGCGCGGCTGGGGATAGACGTGGCGGCGGCCAATGCCCTGCTGAACAATGCTTTCGGCCAGCGGCAGATCTCCACCATCTATCAGCCGCTTAATCAGTACAAAGTGGTAATGGAAGTGGACCCGCGCTATACCCAGGATATCAGCTCGCTCGATTTGATGTATGTGGTCAACAGTGACGGCAAGGCGATCCCTCTCTCGTGGTTCGCCCACTGGCAGCCCGCCAACTCACCGCTTTCGGTGAATCATCAGGGATTGTCCGCCGCGTCCACCATCTCCTTTAACCTGCCGGAAGGCGTGTCGCTGTCGCAGGCTTCTGCTGCCATCGACCGCAGTATGACCGCGCTGGGGGTGCCGCTTACCGTGCGCGGCAGTTTTGCCGGTACGGCGCAGGCCTTCCAGCAGAGCCAGAACAGCCAGGTCTGGTTAATTATTGCTGCCATTGCCACGGTCTATATCGTGCTGGGGATCCTCTACGAGAGCTATGTTCATCCACTGACTATCCTCTCCACCCTGCCCTCGGCGGGCGTGGGCGCGCTGCTGGCGCTGGAGCTGTTCAGCGCGCCGTTCAGCCTGATCGCGCTGATAGGGATCCTGCTGCTGATCGGCATTGTGAAGAAAAACGCCATCATGATGGTGGACTTCGCGCTGGAAGCGCAGCGAAACGGCAATCTCACGGCGCGGGAAGCGATTTTCCAGGCCAGCCTGCTGCGTTTCCGGCCCATTATGATGACCACGCTGGCGGCGCTGCTGGGCGCACTGCCGCTGGTGCTGACTTCCGGTGACGGTGCGGAACTGCGGCAGCCGCTGGGGATCACCATCGTCGGAGGGCTGGTGATGAGCCAGCTGCTGACGCTCTACACCACGCCGGTGGTTTATCTCTACATGGATAAACTGCGCCGCAGGCCGCGCCAGGAGCCGGTAAAGATATGAATACGCTTCCCTCCACCGTTCGCTGGCAGCTGTGGATTGTCGCCATTGGCTTTTTCATGCAGGCGCTGGATACCACCATCGTGAATACGGCCCTGCCGTCGATGGCGGTGAGCCTGCATGAGAATCCGCTGCATATGCATTCAGTCATAGTGTCATACGTGCTGACGGTGGCGGTGATGCTGCCGGTGAGCGGCTGGCTGGCGGATCGGTTTGGCGTGCGAAATATCTTCTTCAGCGCCATCATCCTGTTCAGCACAGGCTCGCTGTTTTGTTCGCTAGCCACTTCGCTGGATCAGCTGATCCTGGCTCGCGTGGTTCAGGGCATTGGCGGCGCAATGATGGTGCCGGTGGGACGGCTAACGGTGATGAAGCTGGTGCC
The DNA here is from genome assembly GCF_030758455.1 of Erwinia pyri. Classification (NCBI taxonomy): domain Bacteria; kingdom Pseudomonadati; phylum Pseudomonadota; class Gammaproteobacteria; order Enterobacterales; family Erwiniaceae; genus Erwinia; species Erwinia pyri. The sequence continues at coordinate 1,568,096 of NZ_CP132353.1, read as the reverse complement.
CCGTGAACAGTATATGGCCGCGATGGCTTTTGTGACGCTGCCCGGTCAGGTGGGTCCGCTGCTGGGGCCGGTATTGGGCGGCGTGCTGGTGGAGTACGCCAGCTGGCACTGGATCTTTCTGATCAATATTCCGGTAGGGATTATCGGTGCCATCGCCACCCTGATGCTGATGCCCAATCTGAGCCTGGCGCCCCGCCGTTTCGATTTTATCGGCTTCCTGCTGCTGGCCGCCGGTATGGCTACCCTGACGCTGGCGCTGGATGGTCAGCGCGGGTCAGGCGGCTCGCCGCTGCTGCTGTGCCTGTTTATTCTGGTGGGCATTTTCTCGCTGCTCTTCTATCTGATGCACGCCAGGGGTAACGAGAACGCCCTGTTCAGCCTGAAGCTGTTTGATAACCGAATTTATTCTCTAGGGCTGCTGGGCAGCTTCACCGGACGCATCGGCAGCGGCATGCTGCCGTTTATGACGCCGATATTTCTGCAGGTCGGGATGGGTTTCAGCCCTTTTCATGCGGGACTGATGATGATCCCGATGGTGCTGGGCAATATGGGCATGAAACGCATTGTGGTGCAGATCGTTAACCGTTTTGGCTATCGCAATGTGCTGGTGGGTGCCACTCTCAGTCTGGCGCTGGTGGTGCTTTTGTTCCCACTCGTGGCGATACTGGGCTGGTATTACCTGCTGCCGGTGGTGCTGTTCCTGCAGGGCATGGTAAACGCCATCCGCTTCTCCTCCATGAATACGCTGACGCTGAAAGAGTTGCCCGATGCGTTAGCCAGCAGCGGCAACAGCCTGCTGTCGATGATCATGCAGCTCTCCATGAGTATCGGCGTCACCGTGGCGGGCCTGTTGCTGGGCACCTTCGGACACCAGACGCTGGCCGACAGCCCGGCGGTACACCAGGCCTTTATCTCTACCTATTTCTGCATGGCGGTGGTGATTGCTCTGCCTGCGCTGGTGTTCTGGCGGGTGCCGGAAGTGAGTAAAAACGTTGTGCTGAGCCGTAAAAGGAGAGGTTAATGTTAGCTAAATTGCGTATCGGCATTACCGCCAAGCTGTTCGCGGCAATTTTCTCCACCTGCATGCTGGTGCTGATCACCATGCACTGGGGCGTGCGGCTCAGCTTTGAACACGGTTTTATCGACTACATCAAAAAAGGCAACGAGCAGCGGCTGGTGATGCTCAGCGATGCGCTGTCAGATCAGTATGAACAGCACGGTAACTGGGATTTTTTGCGCCACAACAACAAGCTGGTCTTTCAGATCCTGCATTCGCTGGAGCAGAACCCGGACTCCAGCTCGCAGCTTCCGCCCCACGGCTGGCGCACGCAGTTCTGGATTATCGATCAGCAGTATCATGTGATGATCGGCCCGCGTGGCCCGGTGCCGCCTGAAGGCTCACGGCGAAACATCACCACCAGCAACGGGCGCATTGTGGGGTGGGTCATTGGCTCGCCGCCTGAACGCCTTACCCGCAGCGCGGACATCAATTTCGACCAGCAGCAAAAGCGCACCAGCTGGATCATTGTTGGGCTGACCATGCTGCTGGCCGCGCTGGTCACCTGGCTGATGTCTCGTGGCCTGCTTGCGCCGGTTAAACGGCTGGTTGAAGGAACGCATCATCTCGCCGCCGGGGATTTCACCAGTCGGGTAGAGGCCAACAGCCGTGACGAACTGGGCAGGCTGGCGCAGGACTTTAACCGCCTTGCCAGTACGCTGGAGAAAAATGAGAGCATGCGCCGCGCCTTTATGGCCGATATCTCGCATGAGCTGCGTACGCCGCTGGCGATCCTGCGGGGCGAGCTGGAAGCGATTCAGGATGGGGTACGTAAACTGACGCCCGAATCCATTGTCTCGCTGCAGGGGGAAGTGAGCACGCTGACCAAGCTGGTGGATGACGTTCATCAGCTTTCATTATCTGACGAGGGCGCCCTCGCCTATCGCAAAAGCAACACCGATTTGGTGCCGCTGCTGGAGCTGGTCGCCAGCAACTTTAACGGCCGCTATCAGAGCCGCGGGCTGTGGCTTAATTTAACGCTACCGGAGCAGGCGCCGCTGTTTGGCGATCCCGACAGGTTGATGCAGCTTTTTACCAATCTGATGGAAAACAGCCTGCGCTACACCGATGCCGGAGGGGGGCTGACGGTTACCGTAGTGTCACATCCGGACCAGCAGATTATTTATTTCGACGATACCAGCCCGGGCATAACGGATGACCAGCGCCAGCAAATCTTCGAACGCTTTTACCGCGCCGAAAGCTCGCGCAATCGTGCCAGCGGCGGCTCCGGACTTGGGCTGGCCATTTGTCAGAATATTGTGGAAGCGCACGACGGCACCATTGTTGCGGATCACTCCGATGCCGGCGGCCTGAAAATTACGGTACACTTACCCTGCAAAACCAACTAACGAGGTATGTCACCTCCAGTTAAAGATGAGTGTTATGGATCAGGAAACGCTTGCCCCGCTGATTTTAGTGGTTGAAGACGAACCCAAACTCGGCCAGCTGCTGGTTGATTATCTCCAGGCGGCCAACTACCGTACCCATCATCTCCTGCGCGGCGATGAAGTACTGGAGTGGGTTAAACAGACCCCGCCAGATATGATCCTGCTGGATCTGATGCTGCCCGGCATGGATGGGCTTTCGCTGTGCCGTGAAATCAGGCGCTTCTCCGAGCTGCCGATCGTGATGGTCACCGCTAAAACGGAAGAGATTGACCGCCTGCTGGGGCTGGAAATTGGCGCGGATGACTACATCTGCAAGCCCTTCAGCCCGCGGGAAGTGGTAGCCAGGGTGAAAACCATTTTAAAACGCTGCCAGCGCACGCCTGAAGAGGCGCAGAAAGCCTCCCTGCTGGTGATTGACGAGAGCCGTTTTCAGGCCAGCTGGGACGACGGCCCGCTGGATCTGACCCCAGCAGAATTCCGTCTGCTGAAAACGCTGGCCCAGGAGCCGGGTAAAGTCTTCTCGCGGGAGATGCTGCTGAATCATCTTTATGATGATTATCGCGTGGTGACTGACCGCACCATCGACAGCCATATTAAAAACCTGCGGCGGAAGCTGGAGCTGCTCGATGCCGATCAGCCTTTTATCCGCGCGGTCTACGGCATGGGTTATCGCTGGGAAGCTGACGTCTGTCGTTTGATCTAGCGCAATTTACATTCTCCGCCACAGCTTTTACAATCTCCGCACTCTTTGTAAGGCCGCCTTGTGCGGCCTTTTTCTCTCATTAAGACTCTTTTTTCACTCGATTTACGCCGAAAAAAGCTGACCTGACATCAGACTAACGAGAATTTTATGTTCAAACCGGAACTGCTCTCCCCGGCCGGTACGCTGAAAAATATGCGCTACGCCTTCGCCTATGGCGCGGATGCGGTGTATGCCGGCCAGCCCCGTTACAGCCTGCGGGTACGTAACAACGAATTTAACCACGAGAATCTGGCGCTGGGTATTAACGAAGCCCACAGCCTCGGTAAGAAATTTTACGTGGTGGTGAATATCGCTCCGCATAATGCCAAGCTGAAAACTTTTATCCGCGATCTCCGTCCGGTGGTGGAGATGGGGCCGGATGCGCTGATCATGTCCGATCCCGGCCTGATTATGATGGTGCGGGAAGCTTTCCCGGCGATGGACGTCCACCTTTCCGTGCAGGCAAATGCGGTAAACTGGGCAACGGTGAAATTCTGGCAGCAAATGGGGCTGACCCGGGTGATCCTCTCGCGCGAGCTCTCTCTTGAGGAGATTGCTGAGATTCGTCAGCAGGTGCCGGAGATGGAGCTGGAGATTTTTGTCCACGGCGCGCTGTGCATGGCTTACTCCGGCCGCTGCCTGCTTTCAGGCTATATCAACAAACGCGATCCCAATCAGGGAACCTGCACTAACGCCTGTCGCTGGGAGTATAAAGTTCAGGAAGGCAAGCAGGACGAGGTAGGCAATATCGTTCACCAGCATCAGCCGATTCCGGTGAAAAACGTCGAACCCACGCTGGGGGTTGGTGAGCCAACTGACAAAGTCTATATGATTGAAGAGTCGATGCGTCCGGGGGAGTATATGACCGCCTTCGAGGATGAGCACGGCACCTATATCATGAATTCCAAAGACCTGCGGGCGGTAGCGCATGTCGGGCAGCTGACGCAGATGGGGGTGCATTCGCTAAAAATCGAAGGCCGCACCAAGTCCTTTTACTATTGCGCGCGCACAGCTCAGGTTTACCGACGGGCCATTGATGATGCCGCAGCTGGCAAACCGTTCGATGCCAGCCTGCTGCATACGCTGGAAGGCCTGGCCCACCGTGGCTATACCGAAGGTTTTCTGCGCCGCCACACTCACGACAGTTATCAAAACTATGAGTACGGCCATTCCGCCTCCGATCGCCAGCAGTTTGTAGGCGAATTTACCGGCGAGCGTCGGGGCGAACTGGCGCTGGTGGATGTGAAAAACAAGTTCAGTAAAGGCGATAATCTTGAACTGATGACGCCCGCTGGCAACATCAATTTTGATCTGCTGTCGATGGAAAACAAGAAGCATGAGCCAACAGAGGTGGCGCCAGGTAACGGGCATTTTGTCTGGATCCCCATTCCGGAAGAGATTGACCTTTCCTACGCGCTTTTAATGCGAAATTTTCCAGATGCCCCGCTAAAACGCGCTGAATTTACAGAAAAAGCGGGTTAATTTACCTGATGTTACGGTTATTAGAAATTGATCACATAACCTTGCGCCCGATCTGGATAAGATGCGCTGGCTCAAAACGAGAAGATTAAACAGCAAGTTTTATCAGGAACCACCTCCTTGGCCCGTCCGGCTCCCCCGGACGGGCTTTTCTTTTCCGACTTCTTCCCTCCCGCCGCTGTGGCAAGATGTGCTATAACAGAATCAATTTCGGCCTGAACAGGTCACTCTTCACGGGATAACAGAGATGGACAAACAGCCAGTTACATTGCTGATACTGAATGGTAAAGGGGCAGGAAATGAAGAGCTGCGCGAGGCGATTTTTGCCCTGCGCGAGGAAGGTTATCCCATTGAAGTCCGAGTGACCTGGGAGAAAGGTGACGGCAAACGCTATCTCCAGGAGGCGGTTGAGCTGCAGGCAGATACCGTTGTTGCTGGCGGCGGCGACGGCACCATCAATGAGATAGCCACCGCACTGGCTGGCATCGAAGCCTCTTCTCGTCCGGTTTTGGGCATTATTCCTCTGGGCACGGCGAATGATTTTGCAACCAGCGCTGGCATCCCGGCGGAGATGGAAAATGCCCTGCGCCTGGCCATCTTGGGTAAAGCCACGCCTGTCGATATCGCCAGCGTCAACGGCAGCCATTATTTTATTAATATGGCAACAGGCGGCTTCGGCACCCGCATTACTACGGAAACGCCGGAGAAGCTCAAATCTGCGCTGGGTGGCGTTTCGTACTTTATTCATGGGCTGATGCGCATGGATACGCTCAAAGCAGACAGTTGCGAGCTGACGGGTCCCTACTTCAACTGGAAAGGGGATGCGCTGGTGATTGGCATTGGTAACGGTCGTCAGGCTGGCGGCGGGCAGCGCCTCTGTCCTTTTGCGCTGATCAACGATGGCAAACTGGAGCTAAGTATTGTGACTTCAAAAGAGATCCTGCCGACCCTTTTGAACTCAGTAATCGGTGGAGATGACGAGAACCCTAATATTATCCGCGCCTCGCTGCCGTGGCTGGAAATCACCGCCCCGCACGAGATGACGTTTAATCTGGATGGCGAGCCGCTGAGCGGCACCTCTTTCCGTATTGAAGTACTCCCCCATGCTATCTCCTGCCGTTTACCTCCATCCTGTGAGCTACTGGCCTGATGTAAAAGTGTGGAAAGAGCGCCCCGGATAACGTGCAAATTATTTTAAGGGCACGTTGTCTGGGTGAGCAGGTAGCACGGTCAGGGATGATGGGATGCCTGTGGCTTGCGTTAAGGGCACGTTGTCTTTATGTTTCGGTAACCCGGTCAGGGAGAGGGGGCTGAACACAAAAACGCCGTGAAATCATCCCTGATGGCTGCGAAGCAGCGTCCATGCCGCTTAGCTTTTGCTTATCAGCCCCCTCTCCCTTCCCCTCAGCGTTGGTGTTGCCTGTTTGAAAAAGCCAAAGCCAGTATCAAAGCTGGTTTTGACTTGTGCGGGCGCTAAACCTATCAACAACGCTAAATTTAACGGGTGGCGCCCCGGAGTGCCTTAGCCGAGTGTATGCCGCAGGGATGCGGCAGCGAGGCTTGCGCTAATGCTGCCCCGATAGATGGTTTAATATCTTGCACTACGACGTCTCGGATAACGTACTTTATGATGACGCCTTTTCACCGAACCCGATTTTGACCTGTGTGAACGCTAATCCCACCAACAATGCTGAATTTAACGGGTGGCGCCACAGAGTGCCTTAGCCGAGTGTCTGCCGCAGGGATCCGGCAGCCAGGCTTGCGCTAATGCTGCCCCGATAGATGGTTTAATATCTTGCACTACGGCGTCCCGGATAACGTGCTCTATGGTGACGCCTTTTCACCGCACCCGGTTTTGACCTGTGTGAACGCTAATCCCACCAACAATGCTGAATTTAACGGGTGGCGCCACAGAGTGCCTTAGCCGAGTGTCTGCCGCAGGGATGCGGCAGCGAGGCTTGCGCTAATGCTGCCCCGATAGATGGTTTAATATCTTGCACTACGGCGTCCCGGATAACGTGCTCTATGGTGACGCCTTTCCACGCAGCCGGTTTTGTTTTACGCCCTTTCCTTTGACCTCCCCTCGCCACAGAACCACATTTAATTAACACAGCCATAACCAATCCGCTAAATGTGATCCCGGTCGAACATTCAACGCAAGCAACTTGTATGGTAGTACGCCAAAGCGTATTTTTTCACCATTGCTTGTTGATAAGGACCCACCAGGATGAAAATAGTTAAAGCTGAAGTCTTCGTAACCTGCCCCGGCAGAAACTTTGTTACGGTTAAAATTACTACTGATGAAGGCCTGACCGGCATTGGTGATGCTACGCTGAATGGCCGTGAACTGCCGGTGGCGTCCTACCTGAAAGATCACGTCTGCCCACAGCTGATCGGCCGCAATGCCCATCAAATCGAAGACATCTGGCAATTCTTCTACAAAGGCGCTTACTGGCGTCGCGGTCCTGTCACCATGTCAGCTATTTCAGCCGTTGACCAGGCGCTGTGGGACATCAAAGGTAAAGCCGCCAATATGCCGCTTTATCAGCTGCTCGGCGGCGCTTCCCGTACCGGCGTAATGGTTTACTGCCACACTACCGGACACAGCATCGATGAGGTGATGGACGACTACGCCAGACATAAAGAGATGGGCTTTAAGGCTATCCGCGCGCAGTGTGGCGTTCCGGGCATGAAAACTACCTACGGTATGGCGAAAGGCAAAGGCCTGGCCTACGAGCCGGCAACCAAAGGCGACTGGCCGGAAGAGCAGCTGTGGTCAACCGAAAAATACCTCGACTTTACGCCGAAATTATTTGAAGCCATCCGTGATAAATTTGGTTTTGATGAGCACCTGTTGCACGATATGCATCACCGCCTGACGCCTATCGAAGCGGCCCGCTTCGGCAAAAGCGTAGAAGATTCTCGCCTGTTCTGGATGGAAGATCCTACACCTGCCGAAAATCAGGAAAGCTTCCGTCTGATCCGTCAGCACACCGTTACGCCAATCGCGGTAGGAGAAGTCTTCAACAGTATCTGGGACTGTAAACAGCTGATTGAAGAACAGCTGATTGACTACATCCGTACCACTATCACCCATGCCGGTGGTATCACCGGCATGCGCCGCATTGCTGATTTCGCTTCGCTTTATCAGGTCCGTACCGGATCTCATGGCCCTTCTGACCTCTCACCGATCTGCATGGCGGCCGCCCTGCACTTTGACCTCTGGGTGCCGAACTTCGGCGTGCAGGAATACATGGGTTATTCAGAGCAGATGATGGAAGTCTTCCAGCACAGCTGGACCTTCGACAATGGCTATATGCATCCTGGCGACAAGCCGGGCCTGGGCATCGAATTCGATGAGAAACTGGCCGCGAAATATCCCTATGAACCCGCTTATCTGCCGGTAGCCCGTCTGGAAGATGGCACGCTGTGGAACTGGTGAGGAGAAGAAGATGAAAAGTGTAGTCATTGAACGGCCGGGTGAACTTCAGGTTCAGGAGCGCCCGGCGCTCACCCCAGCCGCGGGCGAAGTCAGGGTCAAAGTTCAGTACGCCAGCATCTGCGGATCGGACGTCCACATCTGGCACGGCCATAACCCTTTTGCCCGTTATCCCCGGGTGATCGGTCACGAATTCTTTGGCCGGATTGACGCTGTAGGTGAAGGCGTGGACGCTTCCCGTGTGGGTGAACGCGTGGCGGTTGATCCTGTCGTCAGCTGCGGTCACTGCTACCCCTGCTCCATCGGTCGCCCGAACGTTTGCAGCGAATTGCAGGTCATCGGCGTCCATCGCGATGGCGGATTCAGCGAATACGCGGTTGCCCCGGCGGCAAACGCTTATCGCCTGCCTGAAAGCATTCCGGACAAGCTGGCAAGCCTGGTGGAACCTTTTACTATTGCAGCCAATATCACCGCGTTCCTTAAGCCGCAGCCCAACGACGTCGCGCTGATTTACGGTGCCGGCCCGATGGGCTTAACCGCGATACAGGTGCTGAAAGGCGTCTATAACGTTCGCAAAGTTATTGTTGCTGACCGCCTGCCGGAGCGCCTGGAGATGGCGCAGGCAAACGGGGCTGATGTGGTGCAGAATAACAGTGATATCCCGCTGGCTGCGCAGCTGGAAGGTGAACAGCCTACGCTGATTATCGATGCCGCCTGTCATCCCTCTATCTTGTCTGAAGCTGCAGCTCTGGCTTCTCCTGCCGGCCGCATCGGCCTGCTGGGCTTTTCTGGCGAGGCCTGTACGCTGACGCAACAAAGCCTGACCAGTAAAGAGCTGTCGCTGTTTACCTCTCGCCTTAACAGCCATCGCTTCCCTGAAGTGATCGGCTGGATGGAACAAGGCCTGATCCAACCAGAGAAACTGGTTACCCACTATCTGCCGCTCAGCGAGATCGAGCAGGCGATGACGCTGTTTGAAAAAGATCCACGAAGCTGCTGTAAGGTCATCTTAGCCGTGGAATAACCACCGGGCTTGCCGGTGAACAGCCGGCAAGAGTTATCCTACTTATTATAAATATAATCAAGGAATTACAATGTTCAAAAACCTACGTTGGACTATCGTACTTCTGCTGTTCATGGTCTACATGATCAATTACCTCGATCGTGTCGCCCTGTCACTCACCGTGCCGATGATTGAAAAAGATCTGATGCTCAACGCCGAGCAGTTTGGCCTGATCTTTGGCAGCTTCTTCTTCGGCTACGCTATTTTCAACTTTATTGGCGGCCTGGCGACGGACAAATTTGGCCCGACGCTGGTGATGGGTATTGCCGTAGGCATGTGGTCGCTGTTTTGCGGTCTGACCGCCGTCGCCACCGGCTTCTGGTCGATGCTGATCCTGCGCGTGCTGTTTGGTATGGCTGAAGGGCCGATATGCGCCTCTGCCAACAAAGCCATTAACGGCTGGTTCCCCAAGAAACAGGCCGCCACGGCAATGGGCTTCCTTAGTGCCGGTTCGCCTCTTGGCGGCGCGGTAGCTGGCCCGATTATCGGTTACCTGGCCCTCGCTTTCGGCTGGCGTCCGGCGTTTGTGATCATCTGTTCCATAGGCATCGTCTGGATGGTGGTCTGGTTCTTTATCGCTTCCGATAACCCGCTGAAAAGCCGTCGCGTCAGCGAAGAAGAGCGCGCGCTGGTCGCGAAACTGAAAGAGGAGCAGACCAGCCCGGATGAAGAGCTTGCTCAGGCCGCTCATGGACTCGGTTATTACCTGCGTCAGCCAATTATCCTGGTCACCGCTTTCGCCTTCTTCTGCTACAACTACATCCTGTTCTTCTTCCTGAGCTGGTTCCCGGCTTATCTGGTGCAGGCGCACAACCTCGATATCAAATCGATGAGTATGACCACCATGATCCCGTGGATTGTCGGCTTTGTGGGTCTGGCGCTGGGCGGCTGGATCTCCGATAAAATCTTTAATATCACCGGTAAGCTGCTGCTCTCGCGTAAAATTGTGCTGGTCGTTTCGCTCCTGGCCGCCGCCATCTGCGTTGCGCTGGCCGGTTCGGTGAAAGGGGTTTATCCGGCCGTGATCCTGATGTCCGTATCGATCTTCTTCCTCTATATCACCGGGGCAATCTACTGGGCGATTATTCAGGATGTGGTGCATAAAAGCCGCGTGGGTGGGATCAGCGGATTCATCCATCTTATTGGTAGCCTCTCAGGCATCGTAGGCCCGATCGTCACCGGTTATATCGTGCATCACACCGGTAAATTCGACAGCGCCTTTGTTCTGGCAGGCTGCGTGGCTGCGGTCGGCGCGCTGCTGGTATTCTTTGTTATCAAAAGCCCGAAGACGCAAAATAAAGCGGTTTCAGTGTGACATAGCGGCGGGCGTTTCGGCGCCCGCCAGAAAAAAAGGGACATTCCATGCTTTCACTTGACCATCTCTCCCCGGACGTCGTACTGCCAGATTATGATCGTGAGGCGCTGCGCGTCCGCATGGTACATATCGGATTTGGCGCGTTTCACCGCGCCCATCAGGCCGTCTGCAGCGACAGGCTGGCCAGCGAACAGGGTAGCGACTGGGGCTATTGCGAAGTTAACCTTAACAGCGGCGAACTGATTCAGGCGCTGAAAGAGCAGAACGGCTGTTACACCGTGGCGGAAATGGCTGGCGACGAAATGTCACTGCGGGTCATTGGCGTGGTGAAGCAGGCCCTGCATGGCAAATCAGATGGCATTGAGGCGGTTATTGAAGCGCTGGCGCAACCTGATGTGGCTATCGTCTCCATGACCGTTACGGAAAAGGGTTACTGTTATGAACCTTCCAGCGGCAAGCTGGACCTCTCGCACCCTTCAATTGTGCATGACATTGCCCACCCTGAAGCGCCCCACTCTCTGCCCGGTATTATTCTTGCGGCTATTCTCCGCCGTCGCGAACGCCAGCTGGCGCCTTTCAGCGTGATGTCCTGCGACAACATGCCGGAAAACGGCCACGTTACCCGCAATGTGGTACTCGGCCTGGCAGAGAAGCAGAGCAGCGAACTGGCGCAGTGGATCTCTGCCAACGTCACCTTCCCTTCCACCATGGTGGACCGCATCGTTCCGGCAATGACTGATGAAACGCATGCCGCCATGCGGGAAAAACTGGGCTGTGACGATCCGGTCAGCGTGGTGTGTGAGCCGTTCCTGCAATGGGTCATTGAGGACAACTTTGTCAGTGGTCGTCCGCAATGGGAAAAAGCGGGTGCTGAACTGGTCAGCGACGTGCTGCCTTTTGAAGAGATGAAGCTGCGGATGCTGAACGGCAGCCACTCGTTTCTGGCCTATCTGGGCAACCTGGCAGGCTATGAGCATATCAGCGACTGTATGGCCGATCCCTCGTTTCGTCAGGCGGCGCTGCAGCTGATGCTCGATGAACAGGCTCCTACTCTGCACACCACCGGCGTAGACCTGGCGGCTTATGCTCATTCGCTAATCGCCCGTTATGAAAACCTGGCGATTAAACACCGTACGGCGCAGATCGCCAATGACGGGACGCAAAAACTGCCTCAGCGCTGGCTGGACAGCATTCGCTGGCACCTGTTGCACGGCGGCAACTATGATTTGCTGGCGTTAGGCGTGGCGGGCTGGATGCGTTATGTCAGCGGTGTTAACGAGCAGGGCCAGCCCATTGAAATTCGCGATCCGATGAGCACGCTGCTGGCTCAGCGCGTGGCCGAAACGCCAGAAGGCGAAGCTCGCGTTGCCGCACTGCTCTCTTTAAAGGCGGTCTTTGGCGATGATTTGCCTGCTCAACCGGCGTTCGTTGCTAAAGTGAACCATTTCTCGGAACTTTTGCGGAAAAAAGGGGCGAAAGAGACGGTAAAACTTGTCCTGGCTCCGGCTTGAGTGAATAAGCGCTGGCGAACGGTCAGCGCCCTGTTTAGACTTAGACTTTCAGATAAGGGCATCCGCCCCTGCTTTACCCCTTAAGCGGTTGGAATGAGGGTTGTTCAAGCATTCCTTCTGCAGGGATCTATAGGGATATATTTGAATGTCTATAGCTTACATTATTACGGCCAGCGAACCGGTAAATCAGCAAATTTACCGGTTTTTGCGCCAGGACATTGTGACATGTGCGATCCCGCCAGGCTCGCTGCTGTCTGAAAAAGAAGTCTCAACCCGCTTCAGCGTTTCCCGCCAGCCGGTGCGGGAGGCGTTCATCAAGCTTGCGGAAGCGGGATTGGTGCAGGTTTTACCGCAGCGCGGCACCTTTGTGCGCAAAATTTCCGCCAAGCGTGTGGCCGATGGCCGTTTTATCCGCGAGGCGGTAGAAGTCTCCGTTATTCGCCGCGCCGCGCTGGAAGCGTCTGCCGACTCCCTCTCTCAGCTTGAACAGAATCTTCAGTTGCAGAAGATGGCCGCCGACAGGCATGACAGCCAGGCCTTTTTGCTGCTGGATGATGAGTTTCATCGCCTGATAGCGCAAAGCATCCACTGCGAGCTGGCCTGGGAAACCGTGGAAAATATCAAAGCGGCCATGGACCGCGTGCGCTTCCTGACGCTGAGCAAAGTCTCCCCGCCTGAAAGTCTGATTGAACAGCACTACGAGATCTATCACGCGCTGGTTGCCAGGGATGTGGATGGCGCAGAGCAAGCCCTTCGCCGCCATCTGCAGGAGATGATCTTCTCCATCACGCCAATCGCTGAACAGAACAGCGAGTGGTTTGAGAAACCGTTATAACGCTGGCCATCTCTGCAGGGGATAGAGTGCCATGCGAATGTTAAACAGATAGAACAGCGGCCTGAACAGGGCCATATCGGAACGGCACAGCTCCTCGGTCTTAATCAGCAGTCTGTTCAGCTCCGCCAGTAATGAAGCTGGCGGCTCCAGCCGGCTATTCTTCAGCCGCTGTTTCAGATACTGATTGATCTCAAACATCACCGCATCGGTCTCCAACTGGTGTTCTTTGATCACTTCCTGATGCCGGACATAAAAATCGTAGCAGTTCACCCCCAGCCAGATTTCCGTGATCAGGTTGCCGCCCAGCGCAACCTCCGGCGTCGGGTCAATTTTATTACGCGGCAAAATAATGTTGATCTTATCAATCTGGCTGGCGACAAAGTGCTGCCGTGCCAGCAGAGAAGAAGCATTAATTTTGATCTCGCTGGTAAACTGCAGCAGCTCTTTTACCCCTTTTCTTAACACCCTTCTCGCGGTCCAGGCGGGTCTTTTGTTACGAATAATCGCCGTGACTATCACCGCCAGCAGAATCCCCGCGATGGTTGAAATTGAGGCGTTAATAATCGACAGCAGGTCAGGCTTAAGATGATGAGTCATGCCGATAAAACCCGGGATCTGGGTGGCGATAATCAGCCCGATAAAATTGGTTGCGGGGTTAGCAATCACCAGTCCCAGCGCCAGTAAGCCGGGCGCCAGGCAGATAATCAGTGACTCAAAGCTCACGGTCATCGGGATCAGCAGTCCCACGTACAGAATACTGATGACGATGGCGATCAGCACACCTTTGAGGAAGACTTTCATTGAGGCAATCGGGCTGTCGAGCGAGGCGAAAAACGAGCAGACCACCGCGGCAATCATCGGTGTTGATGAGCCATCCTTCCAGCCCGTGCCGATCCAGAACAGACAGCCAAGCAGGGTCGCCGCGAAAGCGGTAAATGCGGAGAGCAGGATCAGGCCTTTGTCCGCATGCTTCCTGATCAGTTTTTGGCTGCCGCGCTGCTTTTGTCGGCCCAGCTGGCCGACGCGCTCTTTGGCCCCGAAATAGGAGTCAGCAATGCGGATAAAATTGAGTAAACGCTCCAGCAGACCGGTCAGCAGCAGCCCCTCTTCCGCGTTCATCTCACCGCTATTGTAGAGAGATTTGATTTTTTCCTGTGCCGCAGCAATCTCGTTTTCAATGGCCACAGCCTGTCCGCTCTGTTCCGGGCTGTTCAGCCAGACCAGGAACCGGCTGAAGGTTTCGGCAATAAACTCAGGAAACTGGATGCCCTGCTCTGCCAGCAGGCTCAGGCGCTTTTCAATCGCGGTCAGCGTAGGGATCAGGTAAGAGAGATGCTGATACTGCGCTCCCACCAGCCGGATCAGTTTCCTGGCTGAGTCCCCTTCATAGACGCAGTGGGTGATCAAAGCTTCAACGGCGAGAGGGTAATTAGCCATCTGCACCAGAATCTGGTCGCGCTCCGGCGAGCTTGATTTGGACCCGGCGGTCAGCAGTTCATTACAGACGCTTTTCGCGCTTTCAAACCAGTTACTGACGCTGTTCTCCAGCAGATTACGCATGCGTACCGGAAACACCAGCATATGTACCAGGCTGCTGCAGATAATCGCTACGGTTATCTCCTCGATACGGGAAATCACGGTATAGGTAATAGAGAGCGGGGTGGTGACGTCAGCAAAGCCCATTATCGCCGCGCTGTAACCCGCCAGCATAAAGACGTAGCTTTTGGGCGTGCGGTCATGCAGGGAGAGACAGAGGCAACAGGCGACCCACAAAGAGACGCTGAGGCTGAAGAGTACGGGGTGCGTGACGGTGACAGGATAGATCAGAAAAATAAAGATGCCGCCCAGCACCGTACCCAGAAAGCGGAACAGCGCTTTTGACAGAGTGGAAGCAGAATAGAGCTGGGAAATCACATAAACCGAAACCATGGCCCAGGCGGGTTTATCGAGATTGAGTTCCAGGGCGATATATAAGGCAAAAAACGCGGCAATGCAGGTTTTAATGGCGAACAGGATCGCATTTTTCGATAACCACTTCATCTCTGCTTCAGGGCTCGTGAATGTCAAAAATCCTATTTTATCCTGTTCAGCCTGTAACAGGCGCGGTTCGCAGCCCGATAGTTTGTAACAAAATAATCACATAGCGGGAAAGTTCGCCCGCTATGTGACCAGGCAAGCCAGTGATGATTTGGACTTCATCCACCCGCAACTGAACCCGCTACCACCAGCGGTGAAAATGATGCACCGGGCCAATGCCTTTGCCCACTTCCAGCGAGTCTGCCTGCTCCAGTGCGCCCTGCAACCAGGCTTTCGCCTCCTGCACCGTAGTCGCCCAGTTATCATGGCGTGGTCTGAGCGCGGCCAGCGCGGCGGAGAGAGTACAGCCTGTGCCGTGAGTATTTTTAGTGGCTACGCGGGGCGCGGTAAAACGCAGCTCCTGCTGAGGCGTGAAGAGCCAGTCCGGGCTCTCTTTATCGCTGAGATGTCCCCCTTTCATCAGCACGGCTTCGCAACCCAGCGCCAGTAAAGCCCTGCCCTGCTGCCTCATCTCTTCTTCCGTTTGCGCCGGGTCACACTCCAGCAGGGCGGCAGCTTCAGGCAGGTTAGGCGTGATCAGTGAAACCTGTGGCAGCAGGATCTCCCGGAGCGTACTCACCGCCTGAGACGAGAGCAAAGGATCGCCACTTTTTGCCAGCATCACCGTATCCAGCACGATCCACGGTACGGCGGCTGACTTCAGCCCTTCAGCCACCGCCTCAACGATATCGCATTCCGCCAGCATACCGATTTTCACGCTGTCGATGCGGACATCGCTCAGCACCGAGGCGAGTTGGGCTGCGACAAAATCTGGCCCGATGCGGCAGACCGACTGCACGCCCTGAGTATTCTGCGCCACCAGCGCGGTGATCACGCTGGTGCCATAAACGCCAAGCGCCGAAAAGGTTTTCAGATCGGCCTGGATGCCAGCGCCGCCGCTCGGATCGGTGCCTGCTATTGTTAAAGCATTGATGCGTTTCATGCCTGCACCTCCAGGCGGTAGAGCTGGTCGAGAAACAGTGAAACAAAACTGCCTGGCCCGCTGGCGGCGTTCGCCGCCCGTTCTCCCGCCAGGCTCATCACCCGGCAGGCGCTGGCAACGTGCACCAGTCTGTCGCCAGGCAGTGCCGTGAAGCCAGCCACCACGGCTGAAAGCGCGCAGCCGGTTCCCACCACCCGCGTCATTAACCCTGAACCGCCCGGGATCGCCATCACGCGTGCGCCGTCGGTGACATAATCCGTTTCGCCACTTACCGCAACTATCGCCCCCGTTGACAGAGCCAGCAGAGAGGCAGCTTCCAGCGCGGCCGAGGAGTGATGAAGGCTGTCGACCCCACGCCCGGTAACCGCCTGCCTTGCCAGAGCCATAATTTCAGAGGCGTTACCCCGAACAGCCGCAGGCCGGTATTCCAGCAGCTGCTGGCAGAAGTCGCTGCGGAACGTCAGCGCGCCGACGGCTACCGGATCCAGCGTCCAGGGACGCTGCGCCTGGCCTGCGGCTTTCACTGCCGCCAGCATGGCATGGCTTCGCGACCGGGTCAGCGTCCCCACATTAATCAGCACTGCATCCGCAATGGCGCTGAACTGTTCTGCTTCTTGCGGATCGATAACCATTGCCGGTGATGCGCCCAGCGCCAGCAGCACATTGGCTGTAAAGGTTTGCACCACATCATTGGTCAGGCAGTGGATCAGGGGCGATTTTTCGCGGAAAAGATCAAGAGAGGCAACGGCGTCCGCCGCCGTGAAGGTGTGAGGTTGGATCATGATAAAGCTCCCAACCGGCGATCAAGAAGGCGATGCGGTCAGGCATCTGACTTCCCTCCGCTGGCATTATCCAGTTCAGGTTCGACGGGTTTTTCTCAGCCCTTGCTTTGCAAGTAAGGGCACCCCGAGTCATTTAACATTGTGCTGCTGTCTGCCAGCTTAG
Organism: Erwinia pyri; assembly: GCF_030758455.1. Taxonomy (NCBI): domain Bacteria; kingdom Pseudomonadati; phylum Pseudomonadota; class Gammaproteobacteria; order Enterobacterales; family Erwiniaceae; genus Erwinia; species Erwinia pyri. The sequence continues at coordinate 1,551,303 of NZ_CP132353.1, read as the reverse complement.
GAGAAGTGATTTAGCGATGCAAGCTTGCCAGCAAAGGATATAGCCTTAGCTATGTTTAAGTTCTTTGACATTATTTCTTATAGCTCTGTTAAGCCGTTGGGCGCTCGTTCCAGGCATCATGCGCCAGCAAATTGCCATCTTTGTACAAATGGGTGATTTTTTCATAATTTAGCGCCACCTCTTCCATATGACCTGTTCCCGGGTAGCCTCGCGTATCGTGCATTACAGGGCTGACAGAAACCACTTTCACACTCTCCAGCGTAATCCGGTAATACTCCACCTCTTGCCCTGCATAATCAATATGGTAGAAGCGGAATTCAGCAGTTCTGAGCATTTGGCCCGTTGCCGCAGCCTTAAAAAGATAAGGAGAGGCACTATCCAGTTCCTTAGTAAATTGAAAGGGTGAATGCTGACGAGTGCCGGTGACTTTGCCGGTCATTGGGTCTGTCGGGATGGTTAAACTGTGGTGCAAACTTCGTAGCTCAATGCTTCCTTCACGATCTGCAACATCAGAAGAACCACGAATAATTGCGCCGCCGTCATCGGTCAAAAAAAGATGTACTGGTACCGCCATTTATTAAGCTCCTTGCTCTTTATTAGTCGTACAACCATTTCCCCGCTTTTGCTGACTCGATCAGCATACCGATAGTGAAATCAGGAACGGGGATTGGTTCGATCTTTTTGAAAAAATTCCATGTAAAAGGCATATCGGGATAGTAGGTTTCAATCTTGAAGTTTCCTCGTTGAACATTGAATTTCTCAAAGAAATCATTCATCAGATCTTCAGCTTCAAGTTCATCAATACTTAAATCGGTATCAAGATCAGTTTCCGGTGTTAATTGCACCTTCTTAATATTGAACAGGTACGTACCAGCATAAGGCCGTACATGCTCGTAAATTCGCTCCTCAATACTCTCTACCATAATTTATCACTCTCTCTTGCGATGATGTTGTAGTCGCGAATAGTGCGGTAGGTGATTTGCGAAACATCAGAAGCAAGAATAATCACACCGATCAGGGGAATCGAGCGACCAACGAAAGGCGCAATATTGCGAACCATAACACGGTTGGCTGTCCAGGGCGTATACCCCCTAACCACGTAGGTAAGGCAATGCCAAAAGGGAATTTAGTCTTTCTAAATAACATTCGTGCACCCTTCGAGGCATAAGAAGTCCCCTTGGTAGCATTAGCAAATTTGCCTCTGGTACCTAAGTTGTTTCTGCCCGATACAATGGCAACAACCGCCCCAAAATCGGCCATGCCGATCCCAAATTGGCTGGCTGTATTTTCACAAAAAATCATAAACAGAAGCTGGGCAGCGTTCAGGTTAGATTTACCCGCATAAAAGTATGTTCCGTTTAGTTCCTCTATCGTATCCACTTTACAATCCCTTGCAATCCTTGTGGGAACACAATTATAGCGGCGAAAAAAAGCACTGTCTATAAACTAACTTCCCGGATTGATTTATCAGAAGATAATTATCCGCTTGTGGCAAGAGAATATTGGTGCTTAATTAAAACAGGAAGAAAATTCATTACTGATAATTGTTACTTTACTATCGACGCCAATAATATTTAATTCTGCACTCACCAAGTGATGAAGTTAAAAATGTATAGATACACGCTTCTGTGCTTATTTTTTCCTGCCGTAAAGTGGAGAGAGAGGAAAATTGCTTATGTTACTCCCTTCCACCGTTACTCTCAGCCTCACCTTTGGCGAAAGCCCGACAATACGTTACTCTTAGCCCATTCCTGTCACAGTAAAGATCGCAACGCGAAGGATTATGACCAGACCGCTTAATGAACAGTACGGCATCAGCGTGGAAGCCCTGAAGATGCTGCAATACCTGAAACAGATTGCCCGTGGAGATCGTGGTTTCTCTATCCTCGACACCACTCTGAATCACCGCTGCAACGTGACGCCGCCCGATAACTTCAGGCTGCTGGATCAGCTTTTTGAAGCGGGGAAAATTGACTATGACTATCGTGGCACCGGACTGGATGGTGAGCGTCACGTGAAGCCAGTATGGTGACCAGATGAAGATACGCCCCTTTACGGAAACGGACCGCCCTTTCCTGCGCACGCTGTTTCTTGCGTCACGCAAGGCAAACTGGCACTGGCTGGATGAGAGCGACTGGCGGCTGGAAGATTTTGACCGTGCGACCCTGGGCGAGCGCATTCTGGTAGCTGAAGATGACGGGCATCGTACCGGTTTCGCTGCTGTGCTGCCCAACGACAATTTCCTGCACAGTCTGTTTGTTGATCCGGCGTGGCAAGGTAAGGGTGTGGGGCGTCTTCTTTTGCAAGCTGTGCAAAACGACTTCACCTCCACCGGCGCACTGAAGTGCATGAAGGCCAACACGCTGGCGGTCGCCTTTTATCAGCATCATGGCTGGGAGGTGGTTTCGGATGGCGAGAGCGAGCACGGTGAATACTGGCTGATGCACTATGTGCTGTAAGCCAGGACTGGATATCATTTTCTGCGTAAATTTATCAACAGGTTCTGCCTGGCGCAGGCAGTACCTGTTGTCTGACAGGAATATCAGAGGCCGCACCCTGCTTCCGCCCCTGATTTTCCTGGCGAGCTGAAGGAATTACACCGCGCGGAAGGCGATATCGTCAGGGATCACTTCGCCCTGCCAGTAAAGTTGCGCCGCAACAGCGCCCGCCAGCTGGCGGTAGATGGCGGTAAACTCGCTCTCGGGACGGCGCACCACCGTAGGCTGACCATCGTCCAAATCCTCCCGCAGCGTGATGTGCAGCGGCAGCTGGCTTAACAGACGCGTATGATATTGCTCAGCCAGCTTTTCTGCCCCGCCGCTGCCGAAAATGGCTTCGTGATGCCCACAGTTGCTGCAGATATGCATGCTCATGTTTTCCACCACGCCCAGCACCGGCACGTTAACTTTCTCAAACATCACGATGCCTTTGCGGGCGTCAGCCAGCGCGATATCCTGCGGTGTGGTGACCACGATAGCGCCAGTAACCGGCACGTTTTGCGCCAGCGTAAGCTGAATATCTCCCGTACCCGGCGGCATATCCAGTACCAGATAATCGAGATCGGGCCACAGCGTTTCGTTCAGCAGCTGCATCAGCGCTTTACTGGCCATCGGCCCGCGCCAGACCATGGCGTTATCCTCGGTAACCAGATAGCCGATGGAGTTGGTTGCCAGCCCGTGCGACATAATAGGGGCCATATGCTTACCGTCGGGTGAGGAGGGCCGCTCATCACGGGTTCCCAGCATGTCCGGAATGGAGGGGCCGTAGATGTCCGCATCCAGCAGCCCAACCTTCGCGCCCTCTGCCGCCAGCGCCAGCGCCATATTCACCGCCGTGCTGGATTTGCCTACCCCGCCTTTGCCGGAGCTGACCGCAATGATGTTCTTCACGCCGCTGGCACCGGGATGATTCTTCACCCTTTTCAGCGTGGCGATGTCGTGACTCAGCCGCCAGCTGATAGCGGTGGCTTGTGTCAGGCGCAGCAGTTCCGCGCTGGCCGCCTCTTTCAGGGCTTCAAACCCGCTGTGCCAGGCAAACGGCATCACCAGGTCAATGTGCAGGGTGTTATCCATCAGCGCGCAGTGATGCATCGCCTTCAGCGTCGTCAGATTATGCTGCAGCGTCGGGTGTTCAAAAGTGGTCAAAACGCCCATCACCATCGCGCGCAGCGCTTCCGGTGAATGGTGACCCTGGGAGTGTAAGCTCATCCCGGCTCCTTGTTTTTGTGGTGGTTCTTATCCACAAGCATACCAGATGTGGCCGGAGGTAAAGGCGACAGACGTTAAAAAACGGCGGCGCGACCGCGGGATTGTTTACGCAGACACGCCACTCGGTTACCATCTATGCCCCCTTTTAAAACAGGTATGGCAAGTTTTCCTATGACTCAAGTCGCGAAAAAAATATTGGTAACGTGCGCTCTGCCGTACGCCAACGGTTCCATTCATCTCGGCCACATGCTCGAGCATATCCAGGCAGATATTTGGGTCCGTTACCAGCGAATGCGCGGCAATCAGGTTTACTTCATCTGTGCGGACGATGCGCACGGTACGCCAATCATGCTGAAGGCTCAGCAGTTGGGTATTGCTCCCGAGCAGATGATTGCCGAAATGAGTCAGGAACATCAGACCGATTTTGCCGGCTTTAATATCAGCTACGACAACTATCACTCAACGCACAGCGATGAGAACCGTGAGCTGTCTGAGCTTATCTATACCCGCCTTAAAGAGAACGGTTTTATCAAAAACCGCACCATCTCTCAGCTCTACGATCCGGAAAAAGGGATGTTCCTGCCGGACCGTTTTGTCAAAGGCACCTGTCCGAAATGCAAATCGCCCGATCAGTATGGCGATAACTGCGAAGTGTGCGGCGCGACCTACAGCCCGACCGAGCTGATCAACCCGCAATCCGTGGTTTCTGGCGCGACGCCGGAGATGCGTGACTCTGAGCACTTCTTCTTCGATCTGCCGGAGTTCAGCGAAATGCTGAAGGCCTGGACCCGCTCCGGCGCGCTTCAGGAGCAGGTAGCGAATAAAATGCAGGAGTGGTTCGAATCTGGCCTGCAGCAGTGGGATATTTCCCGCGATGCGCCTTACTTCGGCTTTGAAATCCCTGGTGCGCCGGGCAAATACTTCTACGTCTGGCTCGATGCGCCTATCGGCTACATGGGATCGTTCAAGAACCTGTGCGACAAGCGCGGTGATATCGATTTCGATGCTTTCTGGCAGAAAGATTCGGATGCCGATCTTTATCACTTTATCGGCAAAGATATCGTCTATTTCCACAGCCTGTTCTGGCCAGCGATGCTGGAAGGCAGTAACTTCCGTAAGCCAACCAACCTGTTTGTGCACGGTTATGTCACGGTGAACGGCGCGAAGATGTCCAAATCTCGCGGCACTTTCATTAAAGCCAGCACCTGGCTGCAGCACCTGGATGCGGACAGCCTGCGTTACTACTACGCCGCCAAGCTCTCTTCACGCATTGATGATATCGACCTTAACCTGGAAGATTTCGTCCAGCGCGTGAATGCCGACATCGTGAACAAAGTGGTTAACCTTGCCTCGCGCAACGCCGGTTTTATCAACAAGCGTTTTGATGGCAAGCTCTCTGCTGAACTGGCCGATCCGGCGCTCTACAAAACCTTCACCGACGCGGCAGAGAGCATTGGCGAAGCGTGGAGCAGCCGTGAGTTTGGTCGCGCCGTACGTGAAATCATGGCGCTGGCCGACGTGGCGAACCGCTACGTTGACGAGCAGGCACCGTGGGTGGTGGCGAAGCAGGAGGGGCGCGATGCTGATCTGCAGGCTATCTGCTCAATGGGCATTAACATGTTCCGCGTGCTGATGACCTGGCTGAAGCCTGTACTGCCTTCGCTGACCGAACGGACGGAAGCATTCCTGAACGCAGAGCTGAGCTGGGACAGCATTCAGCAGCCGCTGCTGGACCACAACATCTCCGCCTTTAAAGCGCTCTACAGCCGTGTAGAGATGGATAAGGTCAACGCCCTGATCGAAGCATCAAAAGAAGATGCGGCAGCGGCGACCCAGCCTGCGGCCGTTACCCCGGCTAAAGCGGCCAGCAAGCCTGCGGCCAGCGCCGCTGTAGAAGCTGTGGCTGAGACCATCAACTTTGATGACTTTGCCAAAGTGGATATGCGCGTGGCGCTGATCAAAACCGCCGAGCTGGTGGAGGGGTCTGACAAGTTGCTGCGTCTGGTACTGGATATGGGCGGCGATGAAACGCGTCAGATCTTCTCCGGTATCCGGGCAGCCTATCCGGATCCTTCCGTGCTGGAAGGCCGCATGACGGTCGTGGTGGCAAACCTTGCGCCGCGTAAGATGCGCTTTGGCGTCTCAGAAGGCATGGTGCTTTCAGCCGGTCCTGGTGGGGAAGATCTGTTTATCCTCGGTGCCGACAGCGGCGCTCAGCCGGGTATGCAGGTTAAATAACCTTTTACCTTTAGCGGCAGTAGCAAAATCAGGGGCGAAGATAATTCGCCCCTTTTTTATTGCCGCCCCGGCGGGCAGTGTGACCCGTAGCACGTTTTCTCGTTTCGTCGTATGATTAACGTTCTTAAAACCAGGAGCTTATCATGCGCAGCGTGCTCTCCGTGGGCGGACAATATCTTCGCGCCTTCCTCATTCTCTATCTCTGCCTCTATGCCGGGACCGGCGTTGCAGCCCTGCTTCCGGTGACTATCCCCGGCAGCATACTTGGCATGCTTATCCTGTTCGGCTTACTCGCTCTGCAAATCCTGCCTGTTGAGTGGGTGAAGCCCGGAAGCACCCTGCTGATCCGCTATATGGGCCTGCTGTTTGTGCCGATCAGCGTCGGGATTATGAGCTATACCGATATTCTCAGCGCACAGTTTGGCCCGATTGTGGTCTCCTGCGTGCTGAGCACCTTTATTGTGCTGATCACCGTTGGGCTGGCCTCCCACAAATTGCACAGCCGGCCGCTGAAAAAACCAGGAGCCGTGGATGAGTGATATCTGGTGGTCACTGCCGCTGACGATGGTGGTATTTTTTGCGGCCCGCATGCTGGCCGCAAAGGTTAAGATCTCGCTGGTCAACCCCTTGCTGGTTTCAATGGCGGTAATTATCCCGCTGCTGCTGCTTATCCAGATGCCTTACGCACGCTATTTCCAGGGAAGCTCGCTGCTTAATCACCTCCTTCAGCCTTCTGTGGTGGCGCTGGCGATCCCGCTTTACGAACAGATGCACCAAATCCGCGCGCGCTGGAAAGCGATTATCGGCGTCTGTTTTATGGGCAGCATGACGGCGATGATCTCCGGTACGGCCATTGCGCTCTGGATGGGAGCGACGCCGCAGATTGCCGCCACCATTATGCCTAAATCGGTGACCACGCCGATTGCCATGGCTGTCTCCGGCACGCTGGGAGGCATTCCGGCCATCAGCGCCATTTGTGTGCTGATCGCAGGCGTACTGGGCGCAGTGTTTGGCCACATGGTCCTCAACCTGCTGAAAATTACCGGCAAACCGTCGCGGGGTTTAGCCATTGGTAACGCTTCTCACGCGCTGGGAACTGCCCGCTGTGCCGAACTGGATTACCAGGAAGGGGCATACAGCTCGCTGGCGCTGGTGATCTGCGGGATCATTACTTCCCTGCTGGCACCCTTTATGTTTCCGCTGCTGATGCACCTCTGGGGCTAAAATTTGCGATGGATCGCGCAATTTGTAATTCACTTTCATTAATTGCATTGCTTGTGTGATTTCAATCACATATAACTCTTCGACAGCCCGCTACACTCAGCGGCCGTTTATGCGAAAGAGGCTTATTATGCACCCACGTTTTCACGCTGCGTTTGCCACGCTGCCTTCAGCTCTGCAGAGCGCCCTGCAGCCCATTCTCTCTTCAGCCGATTTTCAGGCTTTCCTGACGCCGCTGCAGATTGCCGGGATCAAATCTCTGACCGGGCTTGATGACCAGCAACTGGCGTTTGCCCTGCTGCCGCTGGCTGCGGCCTGCGCCGTAGCGCCGCTGTCGAATTTTAATGTGGGGGCAGTGGCCCGGGGCAGCAGCGGACATCTCTATTTTGGCGCAAATATGGAGTTCACTGGCGCCACCATGCAGCAAACTGTCCATGCAGAGCAGAGCGCGGTTACCCATGCCTGGCTGCGCGGCGAGAAGTCGCTGGAGGCGATTACCGTGAATTACACGCCATGCGGCCACTGCCGTCAGTTTATGAATGAACTGAACAGCGGCACAGCGCTTGGCATCAATCTGCCCGGCCGTGAGCCTGCCACGCTGGCGGATTATCTGCCGGACGCTTTCGGCCCCCGCGATCTGGCTATCGAAACGCTACTGATGGATAAGGTTGATCACGGTTTAGTGATTAAAGGCGATCCGCTGGCTCAGGCCGCGCTTGAGGCTGCCAGCCGGAGCCATGCGCCTTATACGCAGGCCTGGAGCGGCGTGGCGTTACAGGCCGCCGATGGGACGATTTTTGCCGGTCGCTATGCGGAAAACGCCGCCTTTAACCCCAGCCTGCCGCCGCTACAGGCCGCGCTGAATTTGCTCAGCCTCGCAGGGCATGACGTGTTGCAGATCCAGCGCGCCGTGCTGGCAGAGGCGCCGGATGCCAAAGTGATCCAGCGACAGGCCACGCAGGCAACGCTGCAGGCGCTGGGCTGTGCCAATGTCACTACCATTCCTCTGGACTGAACCGCCCCTTAGTCTTCCGACGGTATGATGCAGGCTTCGCCTGCGTCCCCCCGCAAAATCTGAATAAAAATCGCTCCTTTTGTTAACTCCCGTTAACAAAAGCTGTACTTTCAGACTAAATATTTTAGGATTGGCGCACAACGTCACGATCCGAATGAGTATTGATTACATGGAACTCGAATACGAAAGTAAACGACCGCTCTATATCCCTTATGCTGGCCCTATTTTGCTGGAATTCCCCCTGTTAAATAAGGGCAGCGCCTTCTCTGTTGAAGAGCGTAATGAATTTAACCTGCGTGGGCTGCTGCCAGAAACGGTAGAGACGATTGAAGAGCAGGCTAAACGCGCCTGGCGTCAGTTCCAGGATTTCAAAAACGATAACGATAAACACGTCTACCTGCGCAATATCCAGGACACCAACGAAACCCTGTTCTACCGCCTGCTGGATAATCATCTTGAAGAGATGATGCCCATTATCTATACGCCCACCGTCGGCGCAGCCTGCGAGCACTTCTCAGAAATTTACCGTCGTGCCCGTGGCGTATTCATCTCCTATCCGAACCGCGGCAACATTGAAGATATGCTGCAAAACGCCACCAAACAGAACGTGAAGGTGATTGTCGTCACCGACGGCGAGCGTATTCTGGGCCTGGGTGACCAGGGGATCGGCGGCATGGGTATTCCCATCGGCAAACTGTCGCTCTATACCGCCTGTGGCGGCATCAGTCCAGCCTATACGTTGCCAATCGTGCTGGATGTTGGCACCAATAACCAACAGCTGCTGAACGATCCGCTTTACATGGGCTGGCGTCATCCGCGTATTACCGGCGAAGAGTACGATAACTTCGTGCACGAATTTATCCTGGCCGTGAAGAGCCGCTGGCCAAACGTCGTGCTGCAATTTGAAGACTTTGCGCAGAAAAACGCGATGCCGATCCTTGAACGCTATCGTGATGAAGTGTGCTGCTTTAATGATGATATCCAGGGCACCGCAGCGGTGACGCTGGGTACGCTGATTGCCGCCAGCCGTGCCGCCGGCAGCAAAATGAGCGAGCAGAAAGTCGTGTTCCTCGGCGCTGGTTCAGCGGGTTGTGGTATCGCTGAGCAGATCGTCGCCCAGATGAAGTCTGAAGGACTGAGCGATGATGAAGCGCGCGCACGCGTCTTTATGGTCGATCGCTTCGGCCTGCTGACCGACAAGCTGCCAAACCTGCTTAACTTCCAGAGCAGGCTGGTACAGAAAAGCGAAAATCTGGCTGACTGGCAGAGCGGTTCAGACTCTATTTCGCTGCTGGATGTGGTGCGAAACGCCCGTCCGGATATTCTGATTGGCGTCTCCGGCCAGCCAGGCCTGTTCAGCGAAGAGATCATTCGCGAGATGCATAAACACTGCGCGCGTCCTATCGTGATGCCGCTCTCTAACCCTACCTCGCGCGTTGAAGCTACGCCGCAGGACATCATGGCATGGACTGACGGCGCGGCGCTGGTCGCTACCGGCAGCCCCTTCTCACCGGTAATGTGGAAGGAAAAAGTCTACCCTATCGCGCAGTGCAACAACTCTTACATCTTCCCGGGCATCGGGCTGGGCGTGATCGCTTCTGGCGCCACCCGCATCACCGACAGCATGCTGATGGCGGCCAGCCGCGCGCTGGCTGACTGCTCGCCGCTGGTCAACGACGGCGAAGGCCCGGTGCTGCCGGAAGTAAAAGATATTCAGGGCGTCTCGAAAGTGATTGCTATGGCCGTCGGCAAAGCTGCACAGCTCGCTGGCGTGGCGGTGGTCACCTCTGAAGATGTGCTCTCTAAATCTATCTCTGCCAACTTCTGGCTGCCGCAGTACCGTAACTACCGCAGAACCTCTATCTGACGGTAAAGCCGGGTGCAAACCGCACCCGGCTCTCATCCTGAGATTTTCCTGCCGGTTTATCGTGCGAAAACCCAGCAACCGGCACGCTGTCACTTGCTTCACCCCGCCAGCTCAAGTAGCCTTGTTTCACCCTTTTTTAGCAAGTCTGAGCGCTCTCCGGCATGGTAAAACGCTTGATATATGGTCTGATTATCATCTTAACGCTGATGGTGATGACCGCGCTCGGCCTGGATCGCTGGATAAGCCTTAAAACCGCTCCCTTTGTCTATGACAATCTGAAATCATTGCCGCATCGTCAGGTAGGGGTGGTGCTGGGGACTGCGAAATATTATCGCACCGGCGTGATTAATCAGTATTACCTCTACCGTATGCAGGGCGCGCTGAATGCCTATAACAGCGGCAAGGTGAACTATCTGCTGCTGAGCGGCGACAATGCGCTGCAGAGCTATAACGAACCCATGACCATGCGTCGCGATCTGATTGCCGCCGGGGTGGATCCTGCCGATATCGTGCTTGATTATGCCGGTTTTCGTACGCTGGATTCGATAGTGCGGACGCGCAAGGTTTTTGATACCAACGATTTCATCATCATCACGCAGCGTTTCCACTGCGAGCGCGCGCTGTTTATCGCGCTGCATATGGGCATTCAGGCCCAGTGTTATGCGGTGCCTTCGCCTAAAAACATGCTGAATATCCGGGTCAGAGAAGTGGGCGCGCGGCTCGGCGCGCTGGCTGACCTCTACCTGATGAAGCGTGAGCCGCACTTCCTGGGGCCGATGGTGCCTATTCCAGCCCGTCACGAGGTCCCTGACGATGCTCAGAGCTATCCTGCCGTCACGCCAGAGCAGCTGCTCGAATTGCAGCAAAAGCTGGAGCAGGCGCAGAAGCCGGAGAAAACGTCGGCAACGCCTTAATCAGCATTGATGTGCTCGCGACAGTAGCGCTTCTTCCAGGCGGCTGGCGTAGTACCACGCAGCTTACGAAACACGCGTCTGAAGTAGGCCACATCCGTAAACCCGCAAGATTTTGCCACTTCAGCCAGGCTACAGGTATCCGTCAGCATCATCTTCTCCGCTGCGGTGATACGTTGCTGGTGCAGCGCTTCTGTCAGCGTCATGCTGAACATCCGCCGATAAACCCTTCCCAGATAATCAGCGTTGCAGTGCAGCCGTTGCGCTAACTCTGCTGCGCCTGCTGGCCGGTGATAGTGGGTAGCGATCAGCTCCCTGGCTTTCCAGGCGAGTGCGGCCCCCGGTCCGTTAGCCGGATCCTGCTCCGGGCCAGTCCGCGCTATTTCTTGTAATAATAAAATCAGCAATAATTCCAGCGATGGATTCTCTTCCCGGCGTTCCTGCTCATTTAAAAACAGGCGAAATAAAGTCATCACCCGCTCCTGATCTTTTACTTTATTATGCTGGTGAACAGTTAACTGAAATGATGGATTTTCCTGCTGACTATTTAAAATATCGAAGTGTAACCAGTAAAATTTTAATTTCTCTTCAAACACTGAAATACCATGATGCTTTCGATTGGGAAACAAAAGTAAACTTTCGCCCTTGTTCAGCTTAAACACCCTATTTTCTTCCTGTAGGCTCAGCGAGCCGCTGACCACATAAATTAATTCACAGGAGCTGAGCACTCTGGTCGGATGCGTGCCGACGCCACGGGAAATAAAAAGCCCGCCATTCTGCACTTTCAGGGGATAACTGACCGATAACGAAAGCATACTTCACCTTCCCGATTCCACTTCTGACGCCTTACGCTAGCACAGCGGCATCCTGATAAGGCCAGAAAAGCCGCAGGGTTTGATCTGCTTCACATATTAATCAGTAGGTCGGAATTGTCCCGCTTTACTGCCTGTTTGTTCCCTTGTTGCGCCGTGAAAGGCATGCCAGATTATTGGAAAGCTTATTATTCCTGGCCGGAAATAATTCTGCATTTCATTACCCGTGGCACAGTGCCGTTCATTTCTTAGAGCTTTTACATGCGTAAGGAAATATCAGATGCAAACGGACTCTTTACAGAGTGTCGCCGTACAGGACGATGATTTGACCGCGCCTGTTACCGCTAGCGAGAAAATAGGTTACGGTCTGGGTGATGCTGGCGGCACAATTATTACCTGCCTGATTGCCAATTTCCTGACTTTTTTCTATACCGATATTTTTGGATTGACGCCTGCTCTGGTCGGTACCCTATTTATTACGCTGCGGGTGATTGATGCTGTTTCCGATCCGTTAATGGGTCTGGTGGCCGACCGGACCCAAAGCCGCTGGGGTCGTTTCCGTCCGTGGCAACTCTGGGCCGCCTTGCCCATCGGGGTTGCAGGTGTCCTGACCTTTACCGTACCTGACTTGGGTGGCGACGCGAAAGTCGTATGGGCATTTGTCACTTATTTTATGCTGTCGATAGGCTATACGGCGATCAACGTGCCCTACTGCGCCCTGATTAATACCATGACCACCAGCCACCGCGAGGTGATGTCCTGCCAGGCCTGGCGTTTTGTACTGTGTGGTGCGGCGGGCTTTCTGGTTTCGGTCGGTTTGCCATGGTTTGTTGAGCTGTTTGGTAAGGGCAATCTGATCCTTGGTTACCAGAGGGGCGTTGCCCTGGTCTGCACGCTGGCGGTAGTGCTATTCCTCTGGTGCTTCTTCACCGTCCGGGAACGCATACCGCTGGATCTGCTCGGCAAATTCAGCATTCGGGATCACCTGCGCGGCATGGCCAGAAACGATCAGCTGCTGCTGATGTTGCTGATGTCTTTCCTGCTGATCAACGTGTTCAACTTGCGCGGCGGCGGTTATATGTATTTCATCACCTATGTGCTGAAAGGAAGTGCCAGTTATGCCTCCATGTTTTTTGGCATGGTGACGCTGGCCTCGATCCTGGGCGCCATAGTAGTGAATCAGCTGAACAAGAAAATTGACAGCGTGCGGCTTTACCTGATCACCAATCTACTGCTGGCAGCCTTTTCCGTAGCGCTGTGGTTTGTACCTACCGGCGAACAATTTCAGTCGCTGTGGCTGGGGCTGATCTTTGTACATTGCGTAATCTTGGGTTTCACTCTCCCCCTGCACTTTTCACTGATGGCGTTTGCCGATGATTATGGCTTCTGGAAAAACGGCATCCGCTCATCCGGCATCAATTTCGCCTTCAATCTGTTTTTCATCAAGCTTGCCTGGGCGTCGAGCGCCGGGATCATCAGTATCGTGTTTGTGCTGGTGGCCTATCAGGCTGGCCCGGAACACCAGACGCCTGCCACACTGACCGACATCACGCTTTTTGAAACATTGCTGCCTGCGGTACTGCATATCTTGCTGGCTGCCTGCCTGTATTTCTGCAAGCTGAACACCCCTTTGCTGGCGAAGATCTCACAGGATCTGGCGCGCAAGTTATAAATTCTTTGCACTCATTGAGGAGGTCCCGTGCCCCATTCATTACCCAAGCAACCCGAAATACCGCTACAGAACATCACCCTGACCGATAGCTTTTGGCTGGAATATCAGCGGCTGGTAAAAGACGTCGTGGTGCCCTATCAGTGGCTAGCGCTGAACGATAAGGTTGACGATGCCGAACCGAGTCACGCCATTGCCAATTTCCGTTTGGCGGCAGGTAAGGAAGATGGCGAGTTCTACGGCATGGTTTTTCAGGATAGCGATGTGGCGAAGTGGCTGGAGGCGGTCGCTTATCTTTTAGCAAAAAACCCGGACGCGGAGCTGGAAAAAACTGCCGACGAAGTCATTGAACTGGTTGGCGAAGTGCAGCAACCAGATGGTTACCTGAACACCTATTTCACGGTCAAAGCGCCGAAAGATCGCTGGACGAATCTGGCAGAATGCCATGAGCTTTACTGCGCGGGCCACCTGATAGAGGCTGGTGTGGCTTATGCACAAGCCACCGGAAAAACCCGTCTGCTGGATATTGTTTCCAGACTTGCCGATCACATTGCCACGGTTTTTGGCCCGGAAGAGCACCAGCTTCAGGGCTATCCCGGTCATCCAGAAATCGAACTAGCTTTAATGCGCCTTTACGAAGCCACCGGTACCCAACGCTACCTTGAACTGACGCGCTGGTTTGTTGATGCGCGCGGCACGAACCCGCATTACTACGATATCGAATATGCAAAACGAGGCGAGACGTCCTACTGGAACACATACGGCCCGGCGTGGATGGTGAAAGATAAAGCCTACAGCCAGGCGCATTTGCCGGTAGCGCTACAGGAAACGGCAATTGGCCACGCCGTACGATTTGTCTACCTCTATGCAGGCGTTGCCCATCTGGCAAGGATTACACAGGATCAGGAGAAGCGCGAGATTTGTCAGCGGCTGTGGGAAAACATGGCTCAGAAGCAGCTCTATGTCACTGGTGCCATAGGTTCCCAGAGTAGTGGTGAAGCATTTAGCTGCGATTATGATCTGCCTAACGACACCGCGTATACCGAAACCTGTGCTTCAATTGGCCTGATAATGTTCGCTAATCGCATGTTGCAGCTGGAGGCCGACAGCCGCTATGCCGACGTGATGGAACGCGCGCTGTATAACACTGTGCTGGCGGGTATGGCGCTGGATGGCAAACACTTCTTCTACGTTAATCCGCTGGAAGTGCATCCTGAAAGTATCCGCTTTAACCACATTTACGATCATGTTAAACCGGTTCGCCAGCGCTGGTTCGGCTGTGCCTGTTGCCCTCCCAATATTTCGCGCCTGCTTGCCTCTCTCGGCCATTACATTTACGCGCGCCGTGCTGACGGGCTGGACATCAACCTGTATGTGGGGAGCGATGTCGAAACCAGCGTTGGCGGCCATACACTGAAGATAAAACAGAGTGGCGGCTATCCTTGGCAGGGAACCGTACTGGTTGATATCGCCTGTAACCAGCCGCTCAGAGCCACGCTTGGCCTGCGCCTGCCGGACTGGTGCGCCATGCCAGAGCTGACGCTTAATGGCACGCCGCTTGAGATCGGTAAGCGGCAACAAAACGGCTATGTTCGAGTGGATCGGGAGTGGCAGGATGGCGATCGCCTTACGCTGACGTTACCGATGCAGGTCACCCGGGTGAAAGGCAACCCGCTGCTGCGCCATGTAGCGGGCAAAGTGGCTGTCCAGCGTGGCCCGCTGGTGTACTGCCTTGAAGAGGCGGATAACGGTGATGCATTGCATAACCTGCACATTCCGGCGGCAGCCGAATTCCGTACACTTGCAGGAACCGGACTGTTCAAAGGTAAAACCCTGCTGCAGGTTGATGGCTTGCGGGAAGATTCAGCAGACGCGTTACATCAGCCTCTTTATAGTTATAATCCGGCCCCCGCCAGGCTGACGGCTCAGACGTTGACGTTCGTGCCTTACTTCAGCTGGGCAAATCGGGGGGAAGGTGAAATGCGTGTCTGGATTAACGAAGCCTGAATGATAAAACGAACATAAAAAAAGGTCAGGGAGCAAATGCTGCCTGACCTTTTTATATGCTTAAGCCATTATTTCTTACGTGCGTACTTCAGGGAGTCCAGCGCCACGGCGAAGATGATGATGCCGCCCTTGATGATGTACTGCCAGTAAGGGTTAACGCCGATATAGGTCAGGCCGTAGTTGATAACGGTGAAGATCAGCACGCCCGTTACCACGCCCGCTACCGTACCCACGCCGCCAGCAAAGGATACGCCGCCCACTACGCAGGCCGCAATGGCGTCAAGCTCATACATAAAGCCGAGGTTGTTGGTTGCCGAACCGATACGCCCCGCTTCCAGCATCCCGCCAAAGGCGTAGAAAACACCAGAGAGCGCATAGATCAGGATCAGGTTGAAGTTGACGTTCACGCCTGATACACGCGCCGCTTCCGGGTTACCACCGATAGCAAAAATGTTTTTACCAAAGCGGGTTTTGTTCCACAGAATCCAGACAAAGAATACCGCGATAGCTGCATAGAAGGTGATGTAAGAGAGCTTGAAGTCGCCAAAGCGAATAAAGCCTTGGGCAAATGTCGAAAACTTCTCGTCAAAGCCTGCAATCGGTGACGCGCCCACGTAGTCGTAATAGAGCGAGTTAATACCGTAAACAATGATCATCGTGCCCAGCGTGGTGATAAACGGCGTCACTTTCAGATAGGCGATAATCAGGCCGTTCACCAGACCAATGATGCCACCAATGATGCACACCGCCAGGATCACCAGTGGGATCGGCACCGTGTCCATGTGTGGGAACACTTTGTTGGCATTATCCATCGCCTGTAACAGCGTGGCGGCGACAACCGCAGCCAGGCCAACCTGACGGCCCGCTGAGAGGTCAGTACCCTGGGTGACAATCAGCCCCGCCACGCCCAGCGCGATAATAATACGCACGGATGACTGGGTAAGAATGTTACTCAGGTTCATTAAACTTAAGAATGTTGGATCCTGGAAGATAATGATTGCCAGCAGCACCAGCAACACAACGTATATCCCGCCCTCTTTTAACCAGGTGAGCGCACTTTTCTTATTCACTGCTTTCATGGTAACAGCCCTTACCCTATTAAAGGTGCAACGATGCTAAACGTAATATTTCGTTTTGCGTTGTCGATTTTGTTTCTACTATGCCCGCAACCATGCCGTTACTCATTACCAAAATCCTGTCGGTAATGCCTAAGAGTTCTGGCATTTCAGAAGAGATAATAATGATGCCTTTATCCTTCTTCGCCAGCTCTGAAATTAGCTGATAGATCTCAAACTTCGCCCCGACATCAATTCCGCGGGTGGGTTCGTCCAGCATTAATATTTCCGGCTGCGTTAACAGCCAGCGACCAATAATGACTTTTTGCTGGTTCCCACCAGAGAGCGAACCGATGGAGGTGTGATGCCCCGGCGTTTTTACCCGCATTGAGTCAATGACCCACTGCGTGTCGCTCTTCATCCGGCTGTTATCCAGCAGGCCAATACTGTTTTTGTATTTACGGATATTGGAGATCAGCGAGTTAAAGCCGATATCCAGAAACGCATAAATACCGGTAGCGCGACGCTCTTCGGTCACCAGAGCAAAGCCGTGGTTGATCGCTTCGTTAGCGCTATGGTTATTAATTTTTTTGCCGTGTAGCTTAATGGTGCCGCCAGACTTCTCGCGGATGCCGAACAGAGTTTCCACGATATCCGTACGCTTCGCCCCTACCAGCCCCGCCACGCCCAGGATCTCACCCTTACGCAGGTCAAAGGAGATATCCCGAATGGAGGGCTGACGCAGAGAGGTCAGGTTACGCACTTCCAGAATAGTTTCACCGGGCACGTTGGTTTTATCCGGGAAACGCTGGTTCAGCGAGCGTCCAACCATCATGGCGATGATCTTATCCATATCCAGCCCTTCGAGCGGCTGAGTGGCGATCCACTGGCCGTCGCGCAGGATGGTGATCTCATCACAAAGCTGGAAAATCTCTTCCATTTTATGAGAAATATAGACAATGCCGCAGCCGCGATCTTTCAGCTTACGGATAATGGTGAATAAGTGATTCACCTCTTTTTCCGTTAATGACGACGTAGGCTCATCCATAATAACGATTTTAGCGTCATACGAAAAAGCTTTGGCAATTTCCACCATCTGCATCTGCGAAACAGAGAGCGTAATTACCTTGTCCCGCGGATCAATATCAATATCCAGTTCATCAAAAATAGCTTTTGTATCACGATACATTTTATCGTGATCAACAAAGAATCCTTTGCGCGGGTAACGTCCCAGCCACATGTTATCCATGACCGTGCGCTGCAGTACCAGGTTTAATTCCTGGTGAACCATCGACACGCCGTTTTCCAGCGCCTCTTTGGAACTCTTAAAATCGATCTCTTTGCCCTGAAAAAGAATGCTCCCCGAATCTTTACTGTAAATGCCAAATAAGCATTTTAATAAGGTCGACTTCCCTGCTCCGTTCTCACCCATCAGGGCGTGAACAGAATGAGGGCGAATTTTTAAATTCACGTTATCCAGTGCTTTAACCCCAGGAAATGACTTGCTGACATCGGTCATTTCCAGTAGATATTCGCGCTGTGTTTGCACTTTATCACTGCCCATAATTCTACCCGGCATAATGTGGCGAGAAACCAGGCTGGCGCGTCAGCCAGCCTGGTACAGGTAAGGCTTATTTTGTGAACTGAGACAGATTCTCTTTATCAACCGGTACGTAAGCTACGCGCACGACTTTGCCGTCAAGCTTGTAGTTGGTGCCTTCGGTAGCCGGTTTGCCATCTGCCAGGTTTTTCGCCATCTGGAAGGTAGCTCTGGCCTGGTTTTCCGCATCGTTCAGCACGGTGCCGGCCATTGCGCCAGATTTCACCATCGCCAGCGCTTCTGGCAGGGCATCCACACCAAACACCGGCACAGCAGATTTGTTGTGCGCTTTCAGCGCTTCTACCGCACCCATCGCCATCGCATCGTTGTTGGCGATAACCACTTCGATTTTGTTGCCGTTCGGGCCAGATAACCAGGCATCCATCTTGTCTTTCGCCTGGGCGGTATCCCACATAGCGGTATCAAGATGCAGCTGCTGAGTTTTCAAGCCGTCTTTGGTCAGCGTGTCGATAACATATTTAGTACGCGCTTCAGCATCCGGATGACCCGGCTCGCCTTTCAGCAGCACAAACTGGATCACGCCATCTTTGTTCAGATCCCAGGCCGGCGTCGATTTCCAGTGTTTTTCAATCAGCTCGCCCTGCTTCACGCCAGACTCTTTAGAATCAGTGCCGACGTAATAAGCTTTGTCATAGCTGGCGAGCGCTTTCGCCGTTGGCTCTTTATTGAAGAACACGATAGGAATGTCGTTGGATTTGGCTTTACTGATCACCACCGCAGCCGCAGCCGGGTCAACCAGGTTAATGGCCAGCGCCTTCACGCCTTTTGCCACCAGCACGTCGATCTGATCGTTCTGGGTAGACTGGCTGTTCTGTGAGTCGTTCATCAGCAGCTGAACGCCACTGCTGTTTTTCGCCTCTTTCTCAATGTCTTTGCGCACGACGGACATAAAGTTGTCATCGTATTTGTAGATGGTCACGCCGATACGGGTGTCGGCAGCGTGAGCTGTTGCACCAAACATCATGCTGGCAACCAGGGCAGTGAGGGTGAAAGCCTTCTTATTCATGGTATCTCCGGTTTTTATGTAGGGTCTTACTCACCGCTTTGCTCTTATGAGCTGGCAAAACGGTTATTTTCAGGCCCGGCATAATGTTATAAAAACATTAACTGAGGCCGTTTATTTGTTAAAAGAACCCAACCTCCCTGTATGGTGAAACTTCCAGAATGCTGTGTAATGAACTGTTTCACAGAGCGCGTAGCGGCCGGTATAAAGGGACCCGGCGACGTTACATAATGTTTCAACCCCTGCAAGTTGCTGTCATCATAGAGAAGCTGATGTTAATTAACTGTGAATACACTCACAAATTGAAAACGGTTACACCGCTGAATCGCTTGAGTTAGTGATCGGCGCCACATTTTGCCGGATCGCCACGGAATGGCGGCGTACCAGCGTCGGCATAAAGCAGTGCTGGGCGTTGAGATCCAGTTCGCCAGCCGCGCCCTTCAGCGCCAGCTCAGTGGCGAGTTTTGCCATAGAAACAATCGGATAGCGGACAGTAGTGAGTTGCGGATCGGTATACCTGGAGATGGGGATATCGTCAAAGCCCACTACAGACAAATGCTGTGGCACCGCAATGCCGTTATCTTTCAACGCCGCCAGCGCGCCTGCAGCCATGCTGTCGTTGTAGGTGAATACTGCCGTAAGATGAAGATTACGCCCCAGCAGCTCCACCATTGCCGCTTCGCCACCCTGCATATCGGGCTCCGCGCTGGCAATCCAGCTCTCGGGAGGCGTGGCTCCCTGCTCCTCCAGCGCCTGCTGCCACCCTTCCCGGCGCTGATTCACATCCTCGATAGGATGACTGGATCCCAGATAGCCAATGCGCTGGTGCCCCTGCTGCTGCAGCATCCGCGTCGCCATCAGCGCGCCGCTGACGTTATCCAGACAGACGCAACGATGCGCATAGCCAGGAATGGTACGGTTAATCAGCACCATTCCTGGCACCTGATCCATCAGCGAACAGAGTTCGGCATCGGGCAGCGCCTTGGCATGGACCACCAGCGCGTTACAGCGCTGACGGATCAGCACCTCAATTGCATGGCGCTCTTTGTCAGCCTGATGATAAGAATTGTTGATAAGCACATGTTTTTGCATGCGTTGTGCAACGGTATCCACCGCTTTCACCAACGCACCAAAGAAAGGATCGGAGACATCCATCACCACCACGCCGATGGTATCGCTAATCTGCGTCGCCAGCGCCTGGGCGTTGGCATTGGGCCGGTACCCCAGCCCTTCCACAATTTGCAGAACCATGTCACGGGTCTCAGGCGTTACGGCGGCGCTGTTATTCAGCACGCGTGATACCGTAGCTACCGACACGCCCGCCTCGCGGGCCACATCACGGATGGTAATCATAGGCGATTACCTGAGAAGTTTAGAATTTGCATAGCCCTTCCTGAGACACTGTTCTGGGGGCTATTCTGGCAGGGGTTGGCCGCGGGCTACGTGAATCTCGTCACAACGATGAAAACGGTTACATACAATTCTGCAACCTTTGTGAGCTGCGTCATTCTCCGGCAGCACTTTTTTCCAGCGGTTTACCGCCGGTGAGCTGGGTAAGCTTGCGCCAGAGTGCTTCCAGCGGGCCCTGACGGAAATGGTGCAGCCACAGCACGGAAACCAGCATATTGACCGCCCAGACAGCAGGCACCAGCGCGAGCAGTTGCAGACGGTCCAGCTTGTTAAACAGCCCAAAGCGGTCAAACAGCGTGGTGCAGATCAGCGTCTGCAGCAGATAGTTGCTCAGCGCCATGCGCCCCACGCAGCTGATAACGTGAACGAGGCGCAGCCGGGCAAGCGTCGGCCAGAAGCCGTAGCAGAGTGCAGCATAGCCGACGGCCTGTAGCGGTGCAGCCAGCTCACGCGGCACCTGCAGGAAGAAGGCCGCCCAGCGAAACGCCCAGCCGGTCTGCCATTGCAGATAAATAGCGGGTAACTGAATGAGCCAGGCCAGGGAGATCAGGATCAGCGCCGTCCGGCGATAGTGGCTCAGGCTGCGCTCTCCCTGCAGCCAGCCGTTACGCATTAACGCACCGCCCACCATCATCAACCCCGCCAACTGCCAGCCATACTGCGCCGCCAGCGCCATCAATGCAGAGGAGAAGCGGTCCAGCCTTCCCTGAATCGCCTGCCAGCCGCCCTGCGTGTGCCAGAACGTTTCATACTGAACGTTGGCAATGCCGGGCAGCCAGGAGCTGTTCGGCTCGGGGCTGGTGCCCATGCCAAGAATAATCAGCACCGCCGTACCAACAACGTAGAGCATCACGCCGGTATTCAGCAGCTGCCGGGAGGTGGGCACATCGCGGATCATCCGCCAGACCACCAGCCCTACCAGACCGTAATCCAGCAGAATATCGCCATCCCAGAACAGGAGATTATGAAGCAGACCAATAAGCATCAGCCAGCAGAGACGGGACTGGAGCCAGCGTTTGCCACGCGGCAGCAGTAACTGCAGGCTGGCGCCAAATAATAGCGCAAAGAGGCTGAGGAATTTGACCTGAGCAAACAGATCCATCGCCGCCCAGGTCAGCGCTTCGCTGGTGGCGGGAAAATTTCCCTGCCAGGCAGGATTAAGATAGGCAGCAGAAGGGAGCCCGAAGGCCACGATATTGAGTAACAGGATCCCCAGAATGGCCAGGCCGCGAATAAAATCGAGCGTATGAATCCGTGGCATCAGGGGTTCCTGTTAGCAGTGACTAGCTGTGACGCACCGCGCGTAAAAATTCCTGGCGGGTATTCTGGCTGGACTTGAACAAGCCGCCCAGCGAGGTGGTGGTGGTGGCACTGGTGGCATCACGGATCCCGCGAGCCTTCACGCAGTAGTGCACAGCGTCAATAGAGACCGCCACGTTGGTGGTGCCGAGCAGCGTTTGCAGTGCCACCAGGATCTGCTGGGTCAGACGTTCCTGAACCTGCGGACGCGAGGAGAAGAACTGCACGATGCGGTTGATTTTAGAGAGGCCAATCACCGTGTCTTTCGGAATGTAGGCTACGGTTGCCTTACCATCAATGATTACAAAATGGTGTTCACAGGTGCTGGTCAGCGTGATATCGCGCACGGTGACCATCTCATCGACCTTCATTTTGTTCTGAATAACGGTAATTTTCGGGAAATTAGCATAATCCAGGCCCGAAAATACTTCGTTCACATACATCTTGGCGATGCGATGCGGGGTCTCTGCCAGACTGTCATCTTGCAGATCCAGATTCAGCAACTGCATGATTTCGGTCATATGGCCGGCAATCAGGCGTTTACGGGTTTCGTCATCCATTTCACGCGCAGGTGAGCGTAACGGGGTTTCCAGTCCACGGGCTAACAGCGCCTGGTGAACGAGTGCGGCTTCCTGACTTAACGCAGCCATGGTGATTCTTCTCCAGCAGGTGAAACTCCGGCTCCGTACAGGGCCGGCATAAATTCTGAGGCGGTATTTTGGTACACATTGCGACGTTAATCCAGTGAATCAATTTAAACCGCCGTGAAACAGTTTCATTCAGCCGCCGGATCGCGCCGCCAGACCAGCGCCCCGGCGATCGCGAGCCCTGCGCCAGCTACATAGAGCGCAGGCTCCAGCTGGTGCGTCAGCGCGGTGGAGATCGCCGACAGCAGCGGCCCCACCAGCTGCCCTACCGCATAGACGGTGGTAAGCAGGCCCGCCAGATAGCGCGTATGCCGCGGCGCCATCTCCCGGCCATATTGCAGGGAGAGCTGCACCACGCAGAGGAAGCCGCCGCCAACCAGCGCCGCACCAATCGCTAACCCGCTGATGCCGGGCAGGATATCAGCACAAAATACGCCGACGGCCTGCGCCCATAAAGCTATCGCCAGCCGCGTATTGGCTTTGCCATACTGACGGGTAAGAATGCCCAACCCAATCCCCAGCACGGCTGAACCGCCAAAGATCGGCCAGACGTACTGCGCAACAGGGCTGTCGGGAAAGCGGGAGGCCGCCATTTGCGACAGAAAGGTGGCGGGAAGGATGTAGCCGAATCCAGCCAGCGCATAGCTCCAGACCAGCTTTTTCAATCCGGCCGTCAGTACCAGCGGCTCGGGAGCAGTTTCCGGACGATGCAGCTCTCCTTTGCGCGGAAGGTTGCGGGCAATCAGTCCCACCAGCATCAGCGCCAGTACGCCATAGGCAAACCAGGCCCAGGAGGCGTTAACATTATGCGAATGCAGCGCCACTGCCAGCATGCCGCTCAGGAAAATCCCGGTACCCGGCCCGGCAAACACCGCCGCGCTCAGACCGGGGCGTCCCAGCCTGTGCAACTGTTCATTGCTCCAGGCGGCAATCAATACCATTGCCCAGCCGCTGGCCCAGCCAATAAAGAAGCGAATAATGCCGTGCAGCCACGGCCCGGTCACGCAGGCAGAGAGCAGGGTCAGGATCACCGCCCCCCAGACGCCCACTTTCAGGCGCAGCTCCACCTGCTGCGTCGCCCGCATCGCATTCCAGGAGCCGCAGAGATAGCCCAGATAGTTGAAGGCAGCGACCACCGCCGCACTGGTCAGCGAGAGCTGATGTTCGCCAATCATTAAAGGTACCTGGGGCGTAAAGGCGAATCGCCCGATCCCCATCGCCACCACCAGTGACAAAAACGCGCTCAGTGCTACGCGAAAAGCCATGACCACTCCTTACCCTTTATTGGTTGAAAACGGCCTCATTGCCGACAATCTGTTGCCAGTATCCTGCCTGATGGCTAAACTCACGGAAAGTGAATAATTATCAGCAAGTTGTTTACGTAATGAGAAATTATGGATCTGACCCAGCTTAAAATGTTCTGTTCAGTGGCCGAAACGGGTTCGCTGGCACGCGCCGCGGAGCTGTTGCACCGCGTGCCGTCCAATCTCACTACGCGTCTGCGCCAGCTTGAACAGGAGCTGGGTACCGATCTCTTTATCCGTGAGAAGCAACGGCTGCGCCTTTCGCCAATGGGCCATAATTTTCTCACTTATGCCCGGCGCATTCTTTCGCTAAGTGAAGAGGCGATGAGTATGACCCACAGCGGCGCCCCCGCCGGGCCGTTTGCGCTGGGTTCGATGGAGAGTACCGCCGCCACCCGCCTGCCCTCCCTGCTGGCGGCTTATCATCAGCGTTACTCTTCGGTAGCGCTGTCGCTGATTACCGGTACCTCTGGCGAGATAATAGCGCGCGTGCGTGAAGGAACGCTGGCGGCAGCGCTTGCCGATGGCCCGATCCTCGTGGATGAACTTAACAGCTGTCTGGCCTTTCGTGAACAGATGGTCTTGATCTCAAGCCTCACCCATTCGCCGATCGATTGCCCTGCGGACGCCTCCGGCGAGACGCTGTTTGCCTTCCGTCCCAGCTGCTCTTATCGCCTGCGGTTTGAAAGCTGGTTCCGCAGCGCGGGCGTCCAGCCGGGCACATTTATGGAGATACAGTCCTATCACGCCATGCTCGCCTGTGTGGCCAGCGGGGCCGGGCTGGCTTTGCTGCCAGCCTCCGTGCTGGATCAGATGCCAGCCAAAGATCGCATTCAGCGTCACTCCCTTCCTGAAGAGGTGCGCGAAGCGTCCACCTGGCTGCTCTGGCGGCGGGACGCCTTCACCCCAAATGTGGAAGCGCTGAAACAGCTGATTATTGAACAGGCGGACGCTACCGCCTGCTGATAACGTTTAACCGGGTAAATATTCGTCCATACTGATTAATCGTACTGTTTTTAAAATCAGGTAGAGTAGCCGGAACACCATTAAATGGAGACATAACTCATGCAAATGATAAAAACTCGCGCAGCGGTTGCCTGGGCTGCGGGTGAACCGCTTTCCATCGAAGAGGTGGATTTAATGCCGCCGCAGAAAGGTGAAGTGCTGGTGCGCATCGTCGCCACCGGCGTTTGCCATACCGATGCCTATACCCTGTCCGGTAAAGATCCCGAAGGGGTGTTCCCGGCTATCCTGGGACATGAAGGCGGCGGCGTGGTAGAAGCCATTGGCGAAGGCGTGACCAGCGTAGCGGTGGGCGACCATGTCATTCCGCTCTACACGCCGGAATGCGGTAAGTGTAAATTCTGCCTGTCGGGTAAAACCAACCTCTGTCAGGCGATCCGCGCCACGCAGGGCAAAGGGTTAATGCCCGACGGCACCACGCGCTTCTTTAAGGATGGCAAACCCATTTTCCACTATATGGGGACCTCAACCTTCTCTGAATACACCGTGATACCGGAAATCTCGCTGGCGAAAATCAGTAAAGAGGCGCCGCTGGAAGAGGTGTGCCTGCTGGGCTGCGGCGTCACTACCGGCATGGGCGCCGTGATGAACACCGCAAAGGTAAAAGAAGGCGATACCGTGGCCATCTTCGGCCTGGGCGGCATCGGCCTCTCGGCGATCATTGGTGCCAAAATGGCCAAGGCGGGTCGCATCATCGGCATCGACCTCAATACCAGCAAATTTGATCTGGCGAGCAAACTGGGCGCCACCGATCTGATTAACCCGAAAGATTACGACAAGCCGATTCAGGAAGTGATAGTGGAGATGACCGACGGCGGCGTGGACTTCTCCTTTGAGTGCATCGGTAACGTCAACGTTATGCGTTCCGCGCTGGAATGCTGCCACAAAGGCTGGGGCGAGTCGGTGATTATTGGCGTCGCCGGTGCCGGTGAAGAGATCGCCACCCGTCCGTTCCAGCTGGTGACCGGCCGCGTCTGGCGCGGCTCCGCTTTCGGCGGCGTGAAGGGCCGCTCGCAGCTGCCGGGTATTGTTCAGCAATATCTGGATGGCGAATTCCAGCTTAACGACTTTATTACCCATAACCTGTCGCTGAATGAGATCAACGACGCCTTTGAGCTGATGCATGAAGGCAAGTCGATCCGTTCCGTTATACATTTCAAAAAATAGATCGGGAGGATCGATGCCATCTACTCTGGAGTTACTTGAAGAACACCGACTGTTTGGCGGCTGGCAGCAGCGCTACCGCCATCCGTCAACCGCACTGAACTGTCCGATGACCTTCAGCATATTCCTGCCGGGGCCAAAGAGCGATGCGCCGCCGCCGGTGCTGTTTTTCCTTGCGGGGCTGACCTGCACCGATGAGAACTTCTCTACCAAGTCAGGCGCACAGCGGCTGGCCGCAGAGCTGGGGATCGTGCTGGTGATGCCCGATACCAGCCCACGCGGCGAGAATGTGGCGAATGATGAAGGCTACGATTTGGGCCAGGGAGCAGGTTTTTACCTGAACGCCACGCAGGCGCCCTGGAGCGACCATTATCGCATGTACGATTATCTGAACGAGGAGCTGCCTGCGCTGATCGCCAGTAACTTCAACGTCAGCGATCGTCAGGCCATTATGGGGCATTCGATGGGCGGACACGGCGCCATTATGCTGGCACTGCGCAACCCGGAGAAGTTCAACTCCGCCTCTGCCTTTGCGCCCATTGTTAACCCGGCGGAAGTGCCGTGGGGACAAAAAGCCTTCAGCGCCTATCTGGGTGAAGAGTGCCAGGCGTGGCGTGACTATGACAGCTGCTGGCTGATGCAGCAGGCGGCCACCGCGCTGCCGATGCTGATCGATCAGGGTGACAGCGATCAGTTCCTGGCCGATCAGCTGCATCCGGAAAGACTGGAGAAGATTGCTCAGGAGAAAGGCTTCCCGCTGACCGTGCGTATTCAGCCGGGTTACGACCACAGCTATTTCTTTATCGCCAGCTTTGTCGAAGATCACCTGCGCTTCCATGCGCAGCACCTTCTGGCTTAAGGCTGGCGCTGTCGGTCGGGTAGACTCAGGCAGAAACGTCATTACGAAGTCGCAAACTGTCACCTGGCTTCGCAGAACCTTCCGATAAAATCAAAAAAGCCGGGGCAATCACTGCCCCGGCTTTTTGTTGCTGAAAATCCTTAGCGGATCAGAATGTATAGTCCACCGCCGCAAAATAACGGCGGCCATCCTCGTTATAGCTGTAGCTGTCGCGGCTGAGATCCTTATCTGCCAGATTCAGCACCCCTGCCCGCAGCTTCACAGCCTTAGTAGCCTGCCACGATGCGCCGCTGTTCCACAGCATATAGCCGCCAGGGGTGACGCCGTCGTCATTCAGCGTACGGCGCTGGCCGGAGTAGTTGGCCTGCAGATAAAACGTCCACTCCTGCATCGGCTTCCAGTCCAGCGTGCCGTTGGCGGTGTGTAACGGCAGCTCCTGCAGCGGCTTGTTGCCGCCCTCGCTTAAATCGCGCCCGTCGGTATAGGTGTAGTTCAGCGTCAGCTTCCAGACATCGTTAAACGGGATTTTCACTTCCGTTTCCACGCCGGTGATGCGCGCCTTATTGACGTTGTAATAACGGAAAACAGGTTTGCCACTCTCATCAAAGCCAACAAAGTTGCTGTAGCCCGGTGCGAGAGAAGTTGAAGCGGTGCGGGAGATGGAGATCATATCATCAACGTTGTTCTGGAAAGCGGTGACGCTACCGGTCACGCCATCCAGCCAGCCTTCATCACCGGCGTAATAAATGCCCAGCTCAAAGCTTTCACTGGTTTCCGGTTTCAAATCCGGGCTGCCGACAACGGCACAGCTGCCCCGGCAGGAGTTGGTTTGCCACTCCGGGCTGAGCTGTAACAGCGAAGGCGCCTTAAAGGCGTTGGCCCAGCCCCCTTTTACCGTAACGGTATCGGTCGCGCTGTAGACCAGATAAGCACGCGGGCTCCAGTGATCGCCATAGGTCTGGTGATCGTCCATGCGTACGCCGGTAGTGAGCGCCAGCGCGTCAAAAATTCGCCATTCATCTTCCACAAACAGCGCGTACTGGCTGGCGGAAGTAGAACCGCTGCCGGAGAGGTTAACCGGATCTTCCAGCTTGTCGTGACGCACTTCACCGCCAAACGTCAGCAGCTGACTGATATCGGCCAGCGGCAGGATCAGCTTGCCATCCAGCGAGTTGTTTTTAGCAATGATGTTCTGCCCGCTGGTGTAGTTATCCACCCGATCGCCGTAAAAACGCAGTTCGGTATTGCCCCACTCCCAGCGGCCGTTGTGGCCAACGGAGTAGTTCTGGCGTTCAAGGCGGTTTTTATCCAGCGAGTCGGAATCGCGATCCTGGCGATCGAAGCCGTAGCCGAACGTCATATCCTGATCCGCGGTTGGCGTAAGCGAGAACTCCACGTTACCGTCGCGGGTGGTGTAGCCTTCAATACGCGGGCTAAGGCCACTCTCTGATGTGGCAGAGGCCTGCTGGCTGTCTTTTTCACGCTTGCCCAGGCTGCCATATACTTTAACCCCGAGCAGATCGTCGATTAACGGCCCGCTGGTGAAGAAATTACCGTTATAGCTGTCGCCGCGATCGCGATGCTCCTGAACCGTGGTGTCGGCACTCAGCGTCCCGTGCCAGGCCTTGCCAACTTTGCGGGTGATGATATTAACCACGCCGCCCAGCGCGTCGGAGCCGTAAAGGGAGGACATCGGGCCGCGTACCACCTCAATGCGCTCAATGGCATCCGCCGGGATCCAGTTCAGATCGAAGTCGTTATGGCGAAATACGGCGTTGCGCGAGTTCACGCGCTTGCCATCAATCAGGATCAGCGTATAGCTGCTGTCCAGACCGCGCAGGCTGACGCCTTTACGGTTATCCCCTTCATTGGTCAGCTGCACGCCAGGCACATCGCGCAGCAGATCTTTGAGGTTCTGAACGGGTTTTCGTTTGATATCTTCAGCCGTGATCACGCTGATACTGGCAGGCGCGTCTTTAAGGTTAACTTCTGTGGCCGAAGCCGTCACCACCAGCGTGTCATCTCTCTCTTCTGACTCAACGGCGGAAACGGGAAAGGTAAAGGCCAGCGCGGACGCGCACAGCCCGCAGCGTACAACGGGATTCAACCTGAACATGCTTTTCTCCATGAGGCGCATATAGAATAAGTGTCATCAATACCTTTTGCTCACACCTGATAAGCAGAGTTCACTCTGCTTAAAATTCCCGGTATCTTCCGGTTTTTAGATTTACGTTATTATCCGGGCGACTTTGGGTCGCCCTTTATAGGTTGCCTTGCCGGACAATTAAAACGTGGGTTCAGTCACCAGACCATCGATCAGCACCTGCGGCGTACCCTGCGTGCAGCGCTCTATGCGGCCCTTCACGCCATAAACTCGCGCCAGGCTTGCCGGGGTAATCACCTCTTCCGGTAAGCCATCGGCAATTAATTCACCGTTCTGCAACATTAATATATGTTCGCCATGGCGCAGCGCGATATTAATATCGTGCACCACCACCACCGTAATAATATTGCGCTTTTGCGTTTCCCGGCGAACCAAATCCATTACGTGGAACTGGTAATTTAAATCGAGCGCGCTGAGTGGTTCATCCAGTAATAACAGTTCAGGCCGACGAATTAACGACTGCGCCAGACCCACCAGCTGTTTCTGACCGCCGGAGAGCTGATCGAGATAGCTCAAAGCCAGATGCGAAATACCAAGCTGGTCGAGTACCGCCATGACTTCCGCTTCGCTGGCTGCGCTGCTGCGTCCACCCGAGGCGCGCTGGGCGACAATGATCGACTCCAGCACGTGGAGATGGACGCCCGCGGGCAGCGACTGCGGCAGATAAACCACTTTTTCCGCCCGGCGCGCAAAAGGCTGAGACATCAGCTCCGTGCCGTTCAGCCAGACCTCGCCTTCAGCGCTGTTGAGTCCAGCCAGCGAGCGCAACAGCGTGGATTTACCGCAGCCGTTTGGCCCCAGCAGCACGGTAATTTTACCGCGGGGCAGCAGCGGCACGTTGAGATCGCTGATAATTTTACGTTTAGGATAACCGGCGTGGAAGCCGCTGATACGTAAGCCTTCCATCACACACTCCCCCGATGGCGCAGAATAATACTCAGGAAGAACGGCACGCCCACCAGCGAGGTCACGATGCCAACGGGAATGATCACGCCAGGGATCAGGTTTTTCGACACCACGGACGCCATCGACAGCACCAGCGCACCGGTCAGCGCGCTGGCTGGCAGATAGAAACGGTGATCTTCACCAAAAATCATGCGGGCAATATGGGGCGCCACCAGGCCAATAAAGCCAATCGGGCCGACAAACGCCACCGCCAGCGCCGAAAGGATACTGATGCGCAGCAGCGTACCGAGGCGAAGACGGCGCACATCAATGCCGAAACTCACTGCCCGATCTTCGCCGAGACGCAGCGCCGTAAGTTTCCAGGAGCTCATCATTGAGAACGGCACAAGAATGATCAGAGCAAGCGTCAGTACGCCCAGTTTCTCCCAGGAGGCACGGGCCAGGCTGCCCATGGTCCAGAACACCAGCCCCTGAAGCGTATCTTCGCTGGCGATAAACTGCATCATTGAGACCAGCGCGTTAAAGGTGAAGACCAGCGCAATACCGAACAGCACTACGCCCGAAGTCGCCACCCGCGTCCAGCGCGTGACGCCATCCAGCATCAGGGCCGCAAACAGGGCAAAGACAAAGGCGTTAGCAGAGATGAACCACTGGTCAGGAATACCAGGAAGACCAATACCCAGCACGATAGCCAGCGCAGCGCCAAAGGCAGCGGCAGAAGAGACGCCGAGCGTAAACGGGCTGGCGAGCGGATTATTCAGGATGGTTTGCATTTCAGCGCCGGCCAGGCCAAGCGCCAGCCCGACCACCACCGCCATCAGCGCGTAAGGGAGGCGGATCTCCCAGACAATCACCCGCGTGCCCGCATCCACTGACTCCGGGGAAAGCAGCGTGTGCCACAGCGCTTCCAGCGATAAGCCGGAGGGGCCAAGGGTGAAATCGAGCACCAGCGAAGCGAGGATAGCCAGCACCAGCCCGCTCATCATCAGCAGACGGTGACGTAACATATGATGGTAACGGCCCATCACGCCTTCAGCGGGCTGCCTTCCGGCGTACTGTACGGGGTCGTGGGTTACACTCATTCTCAATACCTGTAGTGACTTGGATCCAGCCGCGATGATAAAGGGAAAGTTGTAACACTTATGCCTTTAAGGGTAACGATTCCCCTCTCATCGCGCTCTTTCTTCCCTGCACGACGCGCCAGAGCAAGGAGAGCCGGGGCGGGACAGAGAGGAAAAGTGACGGCGGTAACAATAAAGCAAATGATAATAGTTATCAATAATATTTGTAACATCAGCTTACAGACGAAAAAAGGCGCGGGATCCGCGCCTTACTTACTCCTTTGCCCCGAAGGCTACTTTTCAAATTTCGGGAATTCCATCTCGCTGTATTTCACAAAGCGGGATTTTTTAGTCAGCCTGTAGCCGAACCAGATAATCAGGAACAGCGGGATACCGATATAGGTGGCGGCCACGCCGTACCAGTCAATGGTATCCGACAGGAAAGCCTGATAATTCTGCCCTAAGGTAATGATCAGGCAGAGAACAAAGGCGAAAACTGGCCCCAGCGGGAAGAAGCCGGAACGGTATGGCAGGTCAGCCAGATCCAGCCCCTGAGCAACGTATCCCCTGCGGAAACGATAGTGGCTGATGGCGATACCCAGCCAGGCGATAAACCCGGTCATGCCCGAAGTGTTCAGCAGCCATAAATAGACGGTCTGGTTGCCAAACATTGAGGTCAGGAAGCAAAGCCCTGCCACCACCGTTGTGGCATACAGCGCATTACGGGGTACGCCGCCCTTAGAGAGCTTGCCAAAAATGCGTGGCGCTTTGCCTTCACGGGCCAGGGTAAACAGCATCCGCGTCGATGCATACATGCCTGAGTTACCCGCAGAGAGTACCGCCGTCAGGATCACCGCATTCATCACTGCCGCCGCAGAGAGCAGGCCAGCATGCTTAAACACCAGCGTGAACGGGCTGACGCTGATATCAGTCACGTCGTTACGTAACAGGCTCGGGTCGGTGTAAGGGATGATCAGGCTGATCACCAGAATCGCAAAGACATAGAACAGCAGGATACGCCAGAACACCTGACGAACCGCGCGGGGGATATTCTTCGCCGGGTCCTCAGATTCACCGGCGGCAATGCCTATCAGCTCGGTACCCTGGAAGGAGAAGCCAACAATCATCGCCACGCCAATCATCGCCGAGAAACCGCCCGAGAACGGCGCATCGCCAATCTGCCAGTTCTGCCAGCCTGCGGCTTCCCCACCCCGCAGGATGCCGGTAATCATCAGCACGCCTACCGCAATAAAGATGATCACCGTGACCACTTTGATCAGCGAGAACCAGTATTCCGCTTCGCCAAATCCCTTCACGGAGATGTAGTTCAGCAGGAAGATGATGCAGAGGAACAGCGCGCTCCAGATCCAACCCGGCGTATCCGGGAACCAGTAGGTCATCACCAGTTGCGAAGCCACCAGATCCACCGCAATGGTCACAGCCCAGTTGTACCAGTAGTTCCAGCCCAGCGCGAAGCCGAAGCCCTCTTCCACATAGTTAGCGCCGTAGGTGGAAAACGACCCTGAAACCGGCATAAACGCCGCCAGCTCACCAAGGCTGGTCATCAGAAAGTAAACCATCAGGCCGATCAGGGCATAAGAGAGCAGCGCGCCACCGGGGCCGGCCTGAGAAATAGTGGCACCAGAGGCCACGAATAAACCGGTTCCAATGGAGCCGCCAATGGCGATCATCGTCAGGTGACGCGCCTTTAACTCACGCCGCAGCGCAGGTTGTTGTGTTGTTTTTGTGTCCTGAACCATCTTGAAATGCTACGTCCTGGTAAAAATGAGGCGCGATTGTAGCAAACTGACCCGACACGCATAGTGATTCCGCGCCGTTATAAGATAGGTTCATGATCGGCGCAAAATTATTAGTTTGAGTCTTTTTACCCCTGCCAGGGGCACTTCCCCCGGCCCGTAAAAGAGAGGCCGGGAGCAAGGCTACTCGGTGCAGTAGCTTAAGAAACGCAGCAGGGATTTCGACAGATGCTTCTGCCGGTGATGGATGCGGTAGAGGGTCCGTTTGAGTTTAGGCAGCGGTACAACCACCTCTTTCAGCGTGCCTACGGCAAGCTGCTCCGCTATCACCCGCCGGGAAAGACAGCTGATCCCCATGCCGTGGCGGACAGCATGTTTGATCGCCTCGGAATTACCCAGCTCCAGCGCCAGCCGGAACTGCGGCAGATGTGAAAGCAGCAGGTAGTCGACGATTTCACGCGTACCTGAGCCGTGCTCACGCAGGATCCAGGAGGCGGCAGCCAGCGTTTCCAGCGTTACGGGCCGGGTGAAGATCTCTGCATCAGGCGCAGCAAACACCACCAGCTCATCCTCCAGCCAGGGTTCACTGAGAATATCGGGCATATGGCACGGCCCCTCAATCAGCCCAATGTCCACCCGAAAATCCGCCACGGCAGTAATGGCGTCCATGCTGTTGCCCACGCTGAGTTCCAGCGGCAGTTCAGGGTAATCCTTACGCCAGCCGGCCAGCATACCGGGCAGCAGATAGTTGCCGATAGTGCTGCTGGCATAGACGCGCAGCGCGCCGTTATCTTCACGGAACAGCTGTTCAATTTCCGTTGCCTGCTCCAGCAGCGCTACCGTGCGGGGATAGAGCAGACGACCGTGCTCATTGACCACCAGCCTCTTGCCGACGCGGTCAAAAAGCTGCACGCTGAGCTGGCTTTCCAGATCGGCCAGCGCGGCGCTGACCGCAGACTGGGAAAGCGAGAGGACCTGCGAAGCCTGGGTGGTCGAGCCGCTTTTCAGCACCTCCGCAAAGACCTCAAGCTGCCTTAATGTGATATGCATGGCGGTTCCCTATGCG
This sequence comes from Erwinia pyri, assembly GCF_030758455.1. Taxonomy (NCBI): domain Bacteria; kingdom Pseudomonadati; phylum Pseudomonadota; class Gammaproteobacteria; order Enterobacterales; family Erwiniaceae; genus Erwinia; species Erwinia pyri. The sequence continues at coordinate 1,517,517 of NZ_CP132353.1, read as the reverse complement.
CTGTAGCGATGAATGAGGTAAACAGTTACGGCAATCCAGATTGCCACTATCACCGCCATGCCGAACCAACTGGTGATTTTTTTGCCTTTCGCTCGCTGGATTTCCGCCCTGGCCTGACTGCTCTTTTTGACCTCTTTTGGCAGCAGGCGCAGCAGCAGCATCACCCCAAGCGGGACAATGATCGCATCGTCCAGTAGCCCGATGATGGGAATAAAGTCGGGGATCAAATCGATCGGGCTGAACGCGTAGGCAACCAGCGCACCGGCCAGCACTTTAAGCCAGAGCGGCGTACGCGGATCGCGGCAGGCGAACCATAACGTCAGCACATCCTTTTTGATTAACCTTGCCCATCTTTTCAGTGCTCCAAACACGCCCCGCCCCTTATCACTTATTCTGGTTAATTATAAATATATAATCAATTTCACTTTTAAGCTACTTTTCTCCATGCTCTGGGTATTGAAAAGGAGCTTGCCATGATCACACTGACTCTTCCGCATCTGCAACATCGGCCCGCTCGCTATGCTGCGGGTCTGCTGCTTTCTCTGGTTTTAGCCGCAGGCGCAAGCTGGCTCAGCACCCTGCCGGCTATCTCTGCGCTGGGGCTGGGCGCCCTGACGCTGGCTATCGTGGCCGGTATCCTGGCTGGCAATACCTTTTATTCCCGCTTTGCCAACCGCTGCGATCCTGGCGTGGTGCTGGCGAAACAGCAGCTGCTACGCCTGGGCGTCGTGCTCTATGGCTTCAGGCTGACATTTCAGCAAATCGCCGACGTTGGCGTCAGCGGCGTGGTGATCGATCTCCTGACGCTGAGTTCCACGTTTCTGCTGGCGTGCTGGCTTGGCCGCCGTGTCTTTGGCCTGGACCGCGATACCGTCTGGTTAATCGGCGCCGGTAGCAGCATCTGCGGTGCCGCCGCCATTCTGGCTACCGAACCCGTCATCAAGGCAGACGCGTCTAAAGTAGCGGTGGCCATCGCGACCGTGGTGATTTTCGGCACGCTGGCGATTTTTATCTACCCCCTGCTCTATCCGCTGGCCTCAGCGCTGTTCAGCAGCGTAACGCTGACCAGCTGGGGTATTTTCACCGGCTCAACAATGCATGAGGTCGCGCAGGTGGTGGCCGCCGGGCATGCCGTCAGTCCGGAAACGGAAAATGCGGCAGTGATCGCCAAAATGCTGCGAGTGATGCTGCTTGCCCCGTTCCTGCTGCTGCTCAGCGCCAGAGTACGTCAGCAGGCGCCGGGCGGCTCAGCGGCATCCGGCACCTTACGCTTCCCCTGGTTTGCGCTGCTCTTTATCGCCGTTGCAATGGTCAATTCGCTGCACCTGCTGTCTCTTCCTGTGGTTAATACATTGAATCAACTGGATAACATTGTACTGGCTACGGCAATGGCTGCGCTGGGTCTGACCACCCAAATCAGCGCCCTGAAACGGGCCGGGCTTAAACCATTGCTGCTGGGACTGGCTCTGTTTATCTGGCTGATCGCTGGCGGCGGCGCGATTAACCTTGGGATCCAGCATTTGTTGTCATGACTTGATGCCGTTTCCGGTTATCATTGCCCGCTCGCCTCTTGCATGCAGGCACTTTAACAGGAGATAAGGCATGAAATATATCGGTGCCCACGTCAGCGCAGCCGGCGGCGTGGATCAGGCGGTGCTTCGCGCACATGAACTCGAAGCTACTGCATTTGCGCTGTTTACCAAAAACCAGCGCCAGTGGCGGGCAGCGCCGCTGACTGATGAAGTCATCTCCGCCTTTCGTTCGGCCTGCGAAAAGTATCACTACAGCTCTGCTCAAATCCTGCCCCACGACAGTTTTCTGATTAACCTGGGGCACCCGGTCGCCGAGGCGCTGGAGAAATCCCGCGCAGCGTTTGTGGATGAGCTTCAGCGCTGTGAGCAGCTAGGCCTGTCGTTGCTGAACTTCCACCCTGGCAGCCACCTGCACCAGATTGACGAAGAGGCCTGCCTGAAGCGCATTGCCGAGTCGGTTAATATCGCACTCGACAAAACTCAGGGCGTCACTGCGGTTATTGAGAATACCGCGGGCCAGGGCACCAACCTCGGTTTTCGCTTTGAACATCTGGCCGCCATTATTGATGGCGTGGAAGATAAGTCGCGCGTGGGCGTCTGTATCGATACCTGTCACACCTTTGCTGGCGGCTATGACTTAAGAACCGAAGAAGAGTGCGTGAAGACGTTTGCCGAGTTCGGGCGCGTGGTGGGTTTTGAGTATCTGCGTGGCATGCATCTGAACGATGCAAAAAGCGACTTTGCCAGCCGCGTTGACCGTCATCACAGCCTCGGTGAAGGCAAAATAGGGAAAACCGTGTTTAGCTGGATGATGAAAGATGAGCGGTTTGATGGCATCCCGCTGATTCTGGAAACCGTGAACCCCGATATCTGGAAAGATGAGATTGCCTGGCTGAAGTCTGAACAGAACTGAAGCTGGCTTACAGCATAAAAAAAGCGCGGTCGCCCGCGCTTTTTTATTGCCTGCAGGAAATCAGGCTTTCGCTAATTCCGCCTCCGGGCGTTTCAGCACCGCGTAGGATAGACCCGCCACCACCGTACCGGCGATGATGGCAATCAGGTAGCCCACCACCGGCGTGATTGCGCCAGGGATCAGCAGCACGAACAGCCCGCCGTGAGGCGCCATCAGTTTAGCCCCTACCGCCATGGAAATAGCGCCGGTCAGCGCGCCGCCGATAATGCAGCAAGGCAGGACGCGCATCGGGTCACGGGCAGCAAACGGGATGGCTCCCTCAGAGATAAAGCACAGGCCCAGAACCAGCGCCGCTTTGCCTCCTTCCTGCTGACCTTTATTGAATTTCTTACGGGCAAGCAGCGTCGCCAGGCCCATCGCCAGCGGCGGCACCATCCCGGCTGCCATGATGGCCGCCATCGGTGCGTAGGTCTGGGAACTCAGCAAGCCTACCCCAAAGGCATAGGCCACCTTGTTCACCGGGCCACCCATATCGGTACACATCATGCCGCCGAGGATTGCGCCCAGCAGCACGGCGTTAGCGGTACCCATATTAGCCAGCCAGTGAGTCAGCCCCTCCATGATTTTGGCAATCGGCGTACCCACCACGTAGATCATCAGCAAACCGGTGATCAGGCTGGCGACCAGCGGAATAACCAGGATCGGTTTTAACGCTTCCATACTCTGCGGCAGCTTGAGCTTGCTGCTGATAAATTTCGCAGCGTAACCGGCTATAAAGCCAGCGATAATCCCGCCAAGGAATCCGGCGTTGATGCTGGTGGCGATCATCCCGCCAATCAGGCCAGGCGTCAGGCCCGGACGGTCAGCGATGGAAAAGGCGATAAAGCCTGCCAGCACAGGAACCATCAGGGCAAAGGCGCTTCCGCCGCCGATCTGCATCAATGCAGCCGCCAGCGTACCCTGCTCTTTAAACGCGGTGATGCCGAACGCGAAGGAGAGCGCGATACTCAGGCCGCCCGCAACCACCATCGGCAACATATAAGAAACGCCGGTCAACAGGTGACGATAAGCACCGGCACTCTCTTTCCTGTCATCACTCTGAGAAGCCTGGCTGCCGCCTTTAGGCTGATAAACCCGTGCTTCCGCTACCGCTTTATCCAGCTCCTGCGCCGTCTTTTTCAGCGCCAGACCGGTTGAAGTGCGGTACATCGGTTTTCCGGCAAATTTCGCCAGATCCACTTCGATATCTGCCGCCACGATAACCAGATCGGCTTCGGCCACCTCTTCAGGGGTAATGGCATTGCCTGCGCCCACAGAGCCGCGGGTTTCTACCTTCACCCACCAGCCGCGTTTTTTCGCTTCGGTGTCGATGGCCTCAGCCGCCATAAAGGTATGCGCCACGCCGGTTGGGCAGGCGGTGATAGCAACGATGCGTTTTGGTCTGTTCTCTGCCACAGCGGCCGTTGCCGTTGCCGCTACCGCAGGCGCATGCCAGGGTTTTGCCTCCGTCTGCGCTTTCGCCAGTACTGCATCGGGCTGACGCAGTAGCTGTTCGATATCGGCCAGATAAATGGCTTTCCCCTCAAGCGAAGCGTCGTCAGGAACGTGTTTACCGGCGACAATGATCTGGTCTGCTTCGGCCAGGTTATCGGTCAGCGTCACGCCTTTACTGGCCGCCGCGGCCGTTGTGATATTTTTTGCCAGATAGCCGGTAGCCAGCCCCAGCGAAGAATCAATTATCAGCAGCGTTTTCATTATGCTCTCCTGCTGTCAGTTAAAAGGTTGTAGGTCGACGCGCGCCATCATCGCGGCCAACTGGGTACGATCGGTTACGCCCACGTTGCTCTGGCTGACGGCCATCGCCGCAACAGCCGTAGCCAGACGCAGCGTGTGCTCGCTGGATTCACGCATCAGCAGGCCATAGATCAGCCCGCCAACCATAGAATCCCCGGCACCTACCGTGCTGACCACTTCACAAGCGGGTGGTTTGGCGATCCATTCGCCTGAAGCATTCACCCACAGCGCGCCTTCTGCACCGAGTGAGATAACCACGTGGGCAATGCCCTGCTCCCGCAGCGCATGCGCTGCCTCAATCACGTCCTGCAAATCTGGCAGCTTACGGCCAGCCCAGATTTCCAGCTCGCGGCGGTTCGGTTTTACCAGCCAGGGGGCCGCCTTGAGTCCGGCGACCAGCGCTTCACGGCTGCTGTCAAAAATGATGCACGGGCAGTGGGTGCGTAGCGCTTTCATCCAGTCGGTGAAGGCATCCGGCTCCACGCCTGCCGGCAGGCTGCCGCTGACGCAGACCATGTCAAACTGGCCAAGCCAGGTCAGCGAATCGGTGGTGAAACGTTCCCAGTCCTGCGGCGTCACGTCAAAGCCAGAGAAATTAAGGTCGGTGACGTCGCCATCTTTTTCAGTAAGCTTCACGTTGATGCGGGTACGGCCTTCCACGACCTGGAAGCGGTTAGCAATCCCCAGCTCGCTGAACAGATGCTGGAAGCCATCCTGATTCTCTTTCCCCAAAAAACCACCCACGGTGACATCAATGCCCAAATCCTTCAGGACTTTGGCCACGTTAATCCCTTTGCCGGCTGCATGCAGGCCGGTGGTTTTTACCAGGTTGACTTCACCGCGCTCGATTTCTGGCGTGTAACCCACCAGGTCATAGGCGGGATTCAGCGTGATGGTAGCAACGCGTCTGCTCATGCTGCCCCCTCGCCCAGGCCAGCGGAGATAGCTTCACCAATGGCATCCAGCGCCGCGCGGGCATCTTCACCACTGGCGGTGAAGCGCAGGCGATGGCCTTTCTTCACGCCCAGCGCCACCACTTTCATCAGGCTGCGTCCGTTGGCCGGTTTACCGCTGCCGTCAAGATTGGTCACGGTAACGTCACAGTTAAACTGTTTGATAACCGTAACCAGCGCCGTACCCGGACGGGCATGCAACCCGTGCTCGTTACGGATAGTAAACTCTTCAGTGAGCACGTCTGCCTGTTCAGAGACTTCGCTGGTCAGCAGCGCGAGAATGCCCGCCGCATCCGCCTTCAGCAGGCGTTCAGCTTTCTGCTGAATCAGCAGGTCGCTGAGGTAGTTCAGCACGCTCATTGGCCGATCGTCCGTTACCGCTACGGTCAGCAGCAGCGCAGCCTTTTCCCCCGCTACATCAAAGGCTTCAGCCGCACGGCTGATGGCAATGGCGCTGCCGAGGTTGCCTTCGGTGCTGTCGCTCAGCCAGATGCCCTGCCCCAGATTCAGCGGCTTGCCTGAGATCACGCTGCTGACAAAGCGGGCGTCAACGGCGCCAGCCTGCTGCAGACGACCCGCATTCAGTGCCTGTAGCGTCATTAAATCGCTGGCGGCCACCTCTGTGGCGATCAGCGAAGTATCAAATTTAAATTCAGCACCCTGCTTTTCACCCATCAGCAGGCTGCGCAACGTTTCTGCGGAATCGGTGGTTTTCAGCTCTTCAGCCACGCTGTCATCACTCAGCACATGAGTAAGCTGACGTAGCAGCGCAAGATGCTCGTCTGACTTAGCCGCGATACCGATGACCACATACGCGGTCTGATCTTCGCCCCAGGCAATGCCCTGTGGGAACTGGAATACCTGCACGCCGGTCTGCAAAACCAGATCGCGGGTGTCGGTGGTGCCGTGAGGAATGGCAATACCATTGCCCAGATAGGTGGAAGTTTGCTGCTCACGGGCAAGCATCCCGTTGACGTACCCTTCCCCCACATTGCCGGCTGATGTCAGCGCAGCGGCAACCTGGCGGATAGCCTCTTCTTTATTCCCGGCGGTGGCGCCAGGATGGATGGCATCTAATGCTAGCTGGAACATAGTTCTCCTCTCTGCTGAATCTGAATCGTTTCAGCTATTATGAGAAAAAAAGCGCTGGCTGTTGAAGCAACAAGCTGAACAGACACCGCTGAAACGTTTCAAGGAGTGTGGTCCTGTTCACCAACGGCTGGCAAGTTTTACCGTCAACGGCGTAGCAGATTTTTGATGCCACGCACATTTTGCTGACCTTTTTTCGAAAAGCAGCAGGCTGCCGCTGCGTTTGCTGACGGCTGCTGAAAGCGAGTCAGTTGGCGGGACGGAATAAAACAGAGAGGTGTCCGGGTGATAAATGCAGGCTGGGCGCGGGGAAATTTAATCAGGGCGCGGTTTGCTGCTCCAGATCCAGAAGCCAGACCATCGCCTCCTGACGGCTGCTATGGCACATTTCAGCCGTGGGTTTCAGGCCCGCGCAAACCGCAGGCCGCAGCGGCGAGGTGAAGATTTTACAGCGCTGCTGATCATTAAGCTGAACGCAGGGCGTGTTGGCAGGTTTGCCGTTGGGCATGCCGGGAATGGGTGAAGAGATGGAAGGCGCAGTACAACAAGCCCCACAGGCGTCACGGCACTTCATCAAAGATTCCCCGGCGTTGAAAGCGCGACAATAGCAGGCGCATGCGGCGAAGGCTATCCTTTAGTGAGGCACAATTTCACCCTCTCCTTTCTGGTCTGCTACTTGCCTGAAGGGGTGAGCCGGAGTAAGTTGTCGCGAGAAATTTTCACAGCCCAATTATCGAGAGTTCAGAATGCCAAGAGCCAACGAAATTAAAAAAGGGATGGCGGTAAGCCATAACGGTAAGCTGCTGTTAGTCAAAGATATTGATGTGCAGAGCCCCAGCGCACGTGGTGCGTCGACCCTGTATAAAATGCGCTTCACCGATATCCGTACCGGGCTTAAAGTTGAAGAGCGCTTTAAGGGCGACGAAATCATCGACACCATCTCTCTGAGCCGTCGTCAGGTAACCTTCTCTTATATCGATGGCGACGAATACGTCTTTATGGATGATGAGGATTACACGCCCTATGTCTTTAAAGGCGAGCAGATTGAAGAGGAGCTGCTGTTTCTGCCCGAAGGCGGCATTCCCGGCATTCAGGTATTAACCATGGAGGGGCAGATTCTGGCGCTTGAGTTGCCGCAAACGGTGGACATGGAAATTGTGGAAACCACCCCAGGGATCAAAGGGGCATCAGCCAGCGCCCGCACCAAACCGGCTAAAATGAGCACCGGACTGGTGATTCAGGTTCCGGAGTATCTGAGCAACGGCGATAAAATCCGCATTCATATTCCCGAGCGTCGCTATATGGGACGTGCCGAATAACGTTGTAAGGCGGTGCGCTGTGCATCGCCTTACATGTTATGTTATAACGTTTAATTATAATTCTGCGTCAGGATCGCCCGCTGGTGAGTGCTGTCCAGCCAGCGCAGCTCAGAGCTACCTATCGCCGGTGGCAAATGCTGAAGGGCCGAAACGGGAGCGCTTATCATCTGATTTTTTCCCTCCCGAAAACAGGATGTCATGACCCGATTCTGCTGCATATCCGTTGTACAACTGGTTTCCATCACTGCACCCTGGAACTGAAGGTTGCCAGAACTATTTTCTGTAGCCCTCTCCTGTGCCAGTGCATGGCTTGTTCCCGTAGCCAGAAGCATAATTATTAAAGCCGGTTGAATGCTTTTCATCATAACCCTCACTATCGCGTTTGTTGTCTGATAAGCATAGATGTCTGGCAGCAAACATCCTGAACATAAACCACAGCGATTTCATCTGTAGCAACAGATATGAAATCGGCCAAAAACAGCAAAACTTGATAAGCGATCGTCGTTACAGGAGAGATAAATGACCCGTGTAAACCTGATTACCGGCTTTTTGGGCAGCGGTAAGACCACCACCCTGCTGCACCTGCTGGCTAATAAACCAGAGAATGAACGCTGGGCGGTGCTGGTGAATGAATTTGGTGAGGTCGGTATCGACGGTGCGCTGCTGGCAGAAAGCGGCGCCATTCTGAAAGAGATCCCCGGCGGCTGCATGTGCTGCGTCAACGGTCTGCCGATGCAGGTTGGGCTTAATATGCTGCTGAAGCAGGCTAAACCTGACCGCCTGCTGATTGAACCCACCGGTCTGGGTCATCCTAAGCAGATTCTGGATATGCTTTCGGCAGAGGTCTATCGCCCATGGCTGACCCTGGATGCCTCTCTCTGCGTATTGGATCCCCGCCAGTTTGCCGATTCCCGCGTCGTGGCGAATGAAAATTTCCGCGATCAGCTGGCCGCAGCCGATATCATCGTAGCTAATAAAGAAGATCGCTGGCAGGCGGAGGACAGAACAGCCCTGGCGCAGTGGCAGAGTAACGATGCGCTGCAACGGCCGGTGATCCCGGTCAGCTTTGGCAAAATAGAGCAGAGGGTGCTGGCGCAGCCGCGCCTGAATCTGCGCACGTTACCCCAGGCGCAGCATCATCATGCACACGCAGCGCCCCCTTCCGGGCTGGCTGCTCTGTCATTGACTTCGGGAACACGCTGGCGGCGATCGCTAAATCAGGGTCAGGGCTACCATGCCTGCGGCTGGATTTTTGATGATGAGACCGTGTTTGACACCATTGGCCTGCTCGAATGGGTCCGTCTTGCGCCCGTTACCCGCGTAAAGGGGGTAATGCGTATTAAGGAGGGACTGGTCAGCGTTAACCGTCAGGGCGAAGACTTTCATATTGAAACCCGCCCCTCTTCGCCGCCGGACAGCCGTATTGAAATGATCCATGAAGCGGAAGCGGACTGGAACAGCTTGCAAAGTTCTTTGTTGAAACTTCGTTTAACTCCTGAGGTATAATCTGCGCCATTACTATTTCTTAATTTATCCTTAACCCGAAATGACCACTAACCGTTTACTGACCATCCTGGTACTCAATGTACTGGGATTTGCGCTTTTCTTTTCCTGGTATCTGCCGGTTAACCACGGTTTCTGGTTCCAGCTGGATAAAAATATCTTTTACTGGTTTAACGACCGGCTGCTGACCAATAAGCCGCTGCTCTGGCTGCTGGCTATTACCAACTTCCGCGCCTTTGACGGCGTTTCATTACTGGCGATGGGCGGCTTATATCTGCATTTCTGGCGGCGTGAAACAGCCCCAGGCCGCCGCAGATTACTGGCTGTTGGCATTGCAATGTTAATTTGTGCCGTGGGGCTGAACCAGCTGGGGCATTTGATCCCGGTCTCCCATCCCAGCCCGACCAAATTTTTCCCGGACGTTAATCACGTCACGAAATTAACCGGGATCCCCGCTAAAGATGCTTCATCAGACAGCTTCCCGGGAGACCACGGCATGATGCTAATGATATTTGCCTGCTTTATGCTGCGTTATTTTACGCGCCGCGCCTTTATGATTGCGGTAGCCATTGTGATTGTATTCGCTTCACCACGTATTATGATCGGCGCACACTGGTTTACTGATGTGGTCGTGGGTTCACTCTCAGTGGTGCTGGTGGGCATGAGCTGGTGCTTACTGACCCCGCTTAGCGATTACCTGGTTAATGCGCTCTATCGTCACCTGCCGGGCAAATATAAACCCGCTAAGTAATATCGATTCGGGGCGATAAAAAAGAGGCTGATTAATCAGTTTTTTATTTATCGCCCTTATTATTAGTCTCCTTACTAAACGGCACAGAGAAGTTTTGGTTATGGTTACCGCCCCCGCAAATATGGTGACTAAACGCTATTGTCCAGCGTGATTAATCTCATTTTTCCGGCTCCGCCTGTTTTTTGCGCACTTCGTTCCATTATTCCCTCAAGTTTTCTCCATGATTGCCGATAAAATGCGCGCATTAATAGATTCCTGTTTCATATCAAAAAAACCTATAAAAAAGTCGCTCAAACCCCTCGCTATGGGGCTTGTAATCGGGTAACCTCACTTTCAGTTAGGCTACTTCAGTAGACCATTTCCAGGATTTACGCTAAAAAATGTGCTTCCCTGCACACTTCTGCGTTTCAGGAATTGTCTTACCCTGTCGCGCTAATTAATCTCGTTTCGTTTCGCAACTTTTCTAACGACCTCGTCGTTAAGGACCTCAAGGGATCACAAACATAATGGTCAAGTCTCAACCAATACTGAGATATATCTGGCGGGTGTTGCCCGCAATCGCATTAGCGACAGTTTTATCAGCATGTAGCTCGACGAATACCAGCAATAATGCACAAACTGATACTCATGCAGTTAAAGGCCAGAATGGCTTTTTACTTCAAGCGTCTCAGGATGAATTCGAACAGATGGTCCAGAACGTGGATATTAAATCCCGTCTGATGGATCAGTATGCGGACTGGAAAGGCGTTCGTTACCGTCTCGGCGGTACCAGCAAACGCGGCATTGATTGTTCGGCATTTGTACAGACCACCTTCCGTGAGCAGTTTGGTTTAGATCTTCCCCGTTCGACCTATGAGCAGGAAGACTCCGGAAAAAGCATTAACCGTGGCAAGTTACGTCCGGGTGATATCGTTCTGTTCCGCGCCGGTTCTACCGGTCGGCATGTCGGCATCTACCTCGGCAACGATAACTTTGTTCACGCTTCTACCAGCAGTGGCGTTATGATCTCAAGTCTGAACGACAGCTACTGGAAGAAGCGTTACCGCGAAGCGCGCCGGGTGCTGAGCCACACGCCGAGCTGATTTCAGATCCCTGAAGTCTGCGAAAACGAGATAATAAACGCTGCTTTGGCAGCGTTTTTTTTTAGCCGTCGGCCGTCACTGAGAAGCCGATGTCTGCCGCCGCTCCGTGCGGAACCGCAGCGACGGCCTGTTTTAGCGCTTACGCGCGATCTTTCTTCCGGGGCGAGTGTCTGGAAGCGTAAAGAGCCGCGGTTTGCCGTTGCTTCGCCTGTTGCGCTGCTGCTAACCTTGCGGCATCTGTCTTTCCGGGAGCTGATTAACACCATGATCTTGCGCTGGTTTACATTTTTACTTTTCAGCCTGTTTACGCTTGCTGCCCGCGCTGAAAATATCAATGAGAGTTATGCCTTCGCGCAGCTTGGTGAACCTAAATACGCTACTCAGTTTACCCACTATGATTATGCCAATCCCGCCGCCCCAAAGGGCGGAAGCATTACCCTCTCCGCTATCGGTACCTATGACAACTTTAACCGGTTTGCCACGCGCGGGAATCCTGGCGCGGGCACGGATACGCTCTACGATCCGCTGTTCACTACTTCCGATGATGAAACGGGCAGCTATTATCCCCTGATAGCTGAATTTGCCCGTTATCCTGACAGCAGCCGCTGGATTGAGGTCACCCTGAATCCCCGGGCGCGTTTCCATGATGGTTCCGCCATCACCGCAGAAGATGTCGCCTTCACCTTCCATAAATTTATGACGGAAGGGGTGCCGCAATATCGCGTTTTCTATAAGGGCGTGACGGCAAAAGCGATTTCACGCCTGACGGTGCGGTTTGAGCTGCCGGAGAGTAACCGTGACAAAATGCTCTCTCTGCTCTCCACGCCGGTCTTTCCGGAAAAGTTCTGGAAGGATCATGACCTTGGGGAGCCGCTGGCAAAGCCGCCCCTCTCCAGTGGCCCTTACCGGGTCGCCTCTTATAAAGTGGGTCAGTACATCACCTATACGCGGGTTAAGGATTACTGGGCTGCCGATTTGCCGGTCAATAAAGGGCGCTTTAATTTTGATACGCTGCGCTATGACTATTACCTGGATGACAACGTAGCCTTTGAAGCCTTTAAGGCTGGTGCGTTTGACTTCCGTACCGAAGGCTCGGCCAAGAAATGGGCCACACAGTATCGCGGCAAAAATTTTGATAATCACTTTATCAGCAAAGAGGAGCAGCCGAATGAGGTGGCCACCAACTCCACCTGGCTGGCGTTTAACGTGCAGAAACCGCAGTTCAGCGATCGGCGTGTCAGGGAAGCCCTCTCCCTGAGCTTTGACTTTGAGTGGATGAATAAAGCGCTGTTTTACCATGCCTATAAGCGCACACGCAGCTATTTTCAGAACACCGAGTATGCCGCCACGGGCTATCCCGACGCGCAGGAGCTTGAGCTGTTGGGGCCGCTGAAAGGAAAAATTCCTGATGAGGTCTTTTCGCAGATCTATCAGCCTTCCCATACCGACGGCAGCGGCTATGATCGGGACAATATGCTGAAGGCACTGGCGCTGCTGAAACAGGCGGGCTGGGAGCTGAAAAATCACCGGCTGACCAACGTCAAAACCGGCAAGCCTTTCGTTTTTGAGCTGCTGCTGCGCAGCGGCGGCAACGATCAGTGGGTGCTGCCGTTCCAGCATAACCTCAGCCGGTTGGGGATCACCCTGACTATTCGCCAGGTCGACAGCTCGCAATATCTGGCACGGCTGCGCAAAAGCGACTTTGATATGCTGCCCTCCCCCTACCCTGCTATGCCCTTCCCGGACAGCAATCTGCAGATTTACTGGGCCTCTGCCTTTATTGACTCCAGCTATAACCGCCCGCATGTGAAGAGCCAGGTACTGGACGAACTGATTGCCAAAATCAACCAGCATCAGGGCGATAAGGCTGCCCTCCTGCCTCTTGGCAGGGCGCTGGATCGCGTGTTGACCTGGAATTACTACATGATCCCGATGTGGTACAACGCCACGAACCGCTATGCCTACTGGAACAAGTTTTCCATGCCTGGTACGCGCCCTGATTATTCTCTGGGCTTCGACAGCTGGTGGTATGATGTGAATAAAGCCGCGCGACTGCCGGCCCAACGTCGTTAAGGAGAGGAGCTTGGGCGCCTATTTACTTCGCAGAGTGCTGCTGGTGATCCCCACCCTGTGGGCGATCATCACCATTAACTTCTTTATTGTGCAGATAGCGCCAGGCGGGCCAGTTGACCAGGCGCTCGCCAATATCGAGTTTGGGCAAACCACCGGAATGCCGGGCGGAGGGAGCGGCGGTGAAGCGCAGGCGCGCACCAGGCTCAACGCCAGCCCGGCTGACAGCCAGTATCGCGGTTCCCGCGGGCTGGATCCTGAAGTCATTGCAGAGATCACTAAACGCTACGGCTTTGACAAGCCGCTGCATGAACGTTACTTCACCATGCTGTGGAACTACCTGCGCTTTGATTTTGGTGACAGCCTGTTTCGCAGCAGCTCGGTTATTCAGCTGATTAAAGAGAGCCTGCCGGTTTCCGTGACGCTGGGGCTGTGGAGTACGCTGATAATCTATCTGGTTTCAATTCCGCTGGGCATTAAAAAAGCGGTGCGTAACGGCAGCGCCTTTGATATCTGGAGCAGCTCGCTGATTATTACCGGCTATGCCATCCCCTCTTTCCTGTTTGGTATTCTGCTGATTGTGCTGTTTGCCGGCGGCAGTTATCTGGACTGGTTCCCGTTGCGAGGGCTGGTCTCTGCCCAGTTCGACTCCCTGCCCTGGTACGGCAAAATTACCGATTATCTGTGGCATATCACTCTGCCGGTTATCGCCACGGTGGTGGGCGGCTTCGCCACGCTCACTATGCTGACTAAAAACTCATTTATGGATGAGATCCGCAAACAGTACGTGGTGACCGCCCGCGCCAAAGGGCTGGATGAGAAAAAAATCCTCTATCGCCATGTGTTCCGCAACGCCATGCTGCTGGTGATTGCCGGCTTCCCGGCAACCTTTATCAGCATGTTTTTTACCGGTTCGCTGCTGATAGAGGTGATGTTCTCCCTGAACGGCCTGGGACTGCTGGGCTATGACGCCACCATCCAGCGCGATTATCCGGTGATGTTTGGCACGCTCTATATTTTCACGCTGATTGGCCTGCTGCTGAATATCCTGAGCGATATCACCTATACGCTGGTCGATCCGCGCATCGATTTTGAGGGACGCTGATGAGCCGCTTAAGCCCCGTTAATCAGGCGCGCTGGGCCCGATTCCGCCATAACCGCCGTGGTTACTGGTCGCTCTGGATTTTTGCCGTTCTGTTTCTGCTCTGCCTGGGTGCCGAGCTGATAGCCAACGACAAGCCGCTGCTGGTGCACTATCACGACCGCACCTATTTTCCACTGCTGGTGGATTACGATGAAACCGACTTCGGCGGCGCTTTAGCCACGGCGGCGGATTATCAGGATCCCTGGCTGAAATCGCGCCTGGATAAAGAGGGCTGGGCAATCTGGGCGCCTGTGCGCTTTGGTGATGGCACGATCAATTTTGCCACCGCGGTCCCCTTCCCTTCCCCTCCTTCGACCCAGAACTGGCTGGGCACCGATGCCAACGGCGGCGATGTGCTGGCGCGTATTCTATACGGTACGCGTATTTCGCTGATTTTTGGCCTGATGCTGACGCTGGCCTCAAGCCTGATCGGCATTGTGGTCGGCGCCTCGCAGGGCTATTACGGCGGCAGGGTGGATCTCTGGGGCCAGCGATTTATTGAAGTCTGGTCCGGCATGCCGACCCTGTTTTTGATCATTCTGCTGTCGAGCGTTATCCAGCCCGGTTTCTGGTGGCTGCTGGCGATCACGGTCGCTTTTGGCTGGATGCAGCTGGTGGGCGTGGTCAGAGCTGAATTCCTGCGTACCCGCAACTTCGACTATATTCGTGCGGCGCAGGCGCTTGGCGTCAGCGACAGTAAGATTATGTCCCGTCATATGCTGCCCAACGCCATGGTTGCCACCCTGACCTACCTGCCGTTTATTTTATGCGGTTCAATCACCACCCTGACCTCGCTCGATTTCCTCGGCTTCGGGTTGCCGCTGGGGTCGCCTTCATTAGGCGAACTCCTGCTGCAGGGGAAAAATAACCTGCAGGCGCCCTGGCTGGGGATCACCGCCTTCTTCTCACTGGCGATCCTGCTGTCGCTGCTCATTTTTATCGGCGAAGCGGTTCGTGACGCCTTTGATCCCAGTAAGGTGTACTGATGGCATTGCTGAGCGTAAATAATCTGAGCATCGCCTTTCGTCAGGGCGACGTGGAGCGTCTGGTAGTCAACGATCTGTCGCTTTCTGTTGATGCCGGTGAAACTCTGGCGCTGGTAGGAGAGTCCGGTTCCGGGAAAAGCGTCACGGCGCTGTCGATGATGCGGTTGTTGCCCTCGCCGCCTGTTAACTATCCACAGGGCAAGATCCTGTTTTCCGGTCAGGATGTTCTGCAAGCGAATGAACAAACGCTACGCGGCCTGCGCGGTAACCGCATGGCGATGATCTTTCAGGAGCCGATGGTGTCGCTTAATCCGCTGCACAGCATCGAAAAGCAGCTCTATGAAGTGCTGTCGCTGCATCGGGGCATGCGTAAAGAGGCGGCCCGGGCAGAGATGCTGACCTGCCTGGATCGGGTAGGGATCCGTCAGGCCGCCAGACGCCTGAAGGATTTCCCGCATCAGCTTTCCGGCGGCGAGCGTCAGCGCGTGATGATTGCGATGGCGCTGCTGACTCAGCCTGAACTGCTGATCGCCGACGAACCCACCACGGCGCTGGACGTGACCGTGCAGGCACAAATTTTGACGCTGCTGAAAGAGTTAAAGCAGGAGATGAATATGGGGCTGCTGTTTATCACCCATAATCTCAATATCGTGCGTCAACTGGCTGACAGCGTGGTAGTTATGCGGAACGGCCAGGCGGTGGAGAGCAATATCACCGCGAAGCTGTTCAGTGCGCCTGCTCACGCCTACACGCAGGCGCTGCTTAATGCTGAACCCGAAGGGCGCCCTGCCCCGGCAGACAGCGAAGCGCCGCCTTTGCTGCAGGTTAAAGATCTTCGGGTCGCCTTTCCCCTGAAACAGGGATTTCTGCGGCGGATCGGCGGTTACCATCATGCGCTGAAATCGCTGAGCTTTACGCTGCGGCCAGGGGAAAGTCTGGGTCTGGTCGGCGAGTCCGGTTCCGGGAAAAGCACCACCGGCCTGGCGTTGCTGCGGCTGATTGCCTCAGAAGGTGAAATCTGGTTTCGTGACCAGCCGCTGCACCTGTGGGACCGCCGCAAAATGTTGCCGGTTCGCCGTCAGGTGCAGGTTGTTTTCCAGGATCCTAATTCTTCGCTGAATCCCCGGCTGAGCGTGCTGCAGATTATCGCTGAAGGTCTGCAGGTGCATCATCCCAGTCTGGATGCGGCAGCGCGTGAGGCGAAAGTGAAAGAGGCGATGCAGGAGGTCGGTCTTGATGCGGATACCCGGCACCGTTATCCGGCTGAGTTTTCGGGCGGACAGCGTCAGCGCATCGCCATTGCCCGCGCGCTTATTCTGCAACCCCAGCTGATTATTCTGGATGAACCAACCTCTTCCCTTGACCGCTCGGTACAGAAGCAGATCCTGGCGCTGTTGCTGAAGCTTCAGCAAACTCATCGCCTGGCCTACATTTTTATCAGCCATGATTTGAAGGTGGTGCGTTCGCTATGCCATCAGGTGGTGGTGCTGCGGGAGGGAGAAGTGGTGGAACAAGGTGAGTGTGAAGCGTTGTTTGCTGCGCCCCGAGCAGAATATACCCGGCAGCTACTCTCTCTTGCCTGACCAGATAAGGTCAGGCAGAAGCATCCTGAAAGGGTTCGGCGATGCCCACCCCAAAGTTTTTCAGCCGACAGGTAGTCGCACTCTCATCCTGACGAGTCACAAACAGGCAGGGTTCGCCTGCGCACTCCACTACGGCACACTCAATCTGAATTTCCGCCAGCGCATCCTGGATCATGCCCATGATCTCCCATGCCTGGTCGCCCTCATGGCTGAGCAGCGTAAGGCCAATCAGATCGTCATCGGCAGAGAGGTTATTTATCACCAGCGGTTCGACGCTGCTGCCAGCGGGTCCCGCTCCCCATCGGTAGCTTTGCGGTAAACGATGTACCACAGAATGTTGTAACGTATTCACCCAAACTCCCCAGACCGGTATCGGTCCCTCTTCAGCTACGCAAACCTGCTTTTATCAGCATCATCAGGACCCGTAATGACTTTGTTCTTCCCTCTCTTACAGGGCTGATTTTGAGAAGTATCTCTCATTTTAACGTTATATTTACCGCGTCAGGGGCGGAATAACAACTGATTTGTTGCAAGACGGTAACTTTTCCATCGGTTATTTTTACAAATAAATAACAATACTTTTGCTGAGGGTTATTCATGGCAGAACATCCCGGACAAATGGTTGAAGTAAGCAGAGGGGAGTTATGGATATGAAGAGAGGAAGGCAGAGAAGAAACGTTGAAGGCAAAATTGCAGAAAGAAGTTTTGCCACAGTGGAAAACGTTGTGCGCCTGAACCGCCAGGCGCACAAAGTCACTCAGGGTGAGGCTGCTTTACGCGGGCGCGTGGCGTAGATAAACAGCAAAATAGAGAAGGTCGAGCAGATAAATATCGACCCTACCATTGGCCATGCGCTGTTAAACGACAGCGTGGAGAGCAGCGCGCCGACCAGCGCGCCGACGCCAAACCGCAGCGTACCGGCCAGCGAGGAGGCGGTGCCCGCCATATGCGGAAACTCTTCCAGGATCACTGCCATCGCATTCGATGAGACCATGGCCACGCAGCCGATAAACATCGCCACGCCAAACACCAGCGGCAGGAATCCAAGATTGAAGGCGCTGACGATCACCATCCAGACGCCCATGGTGAACTGTATCAGCAGACCGAAACGGAACATCGCCAGCGGGCCGAAGCGGCGAACTGAGCGACTGTTAAGCAGCGTCATCAGGAACAAAAACACCACGTTAAGCGCAAAGTAGTAACCAAAGTCCTGCGGGCTGATATGGTTCAGTTCAATGTAAACAAACGGCCCGGCATTCAGGAAGGAGAAGAGCCCGGCAAAGGAGAAGCCGCTGGCCAGCATGTAGCTGAAGACCCGCTTGTGGCGGAACAGGGAGAGGAAATTGCCCAGCGTGGTGCGCAGGTGAAACTTCTGCCGCTTGTCGCGGGGCAGCGTCTCTTTGATCTGGGTGACCACCAGCACCGTAGTGACCACGGCCGCGCCGGAAATGGCCCAGAAAATGGCGTGCCAGCTCCAGAGCAGCAGCAGCCAACCGCCCACTATCGGCGCCAGCAGCGGCGCAATGGTGGTAACCAGCATCACAAAGGACATCATGCGTGAAAACTCCTCTTTCGAGTAGCTGTCACGCATCAGCGCACTGATCACCACGCTGCCCGCCGCTGCCGACAGGCCGTGCAGCAGGCGCATAAAGATCAGCTGATCGATGGTTTGCGACATCGCGCAGGCTGCGGCAGCCACGGCAAATACCAGCGTTCCCACGGCAATCACCGGCTTGCGGCCAAAGCTGTCAGCAAGAGGACCGTACACCAGCTGGCCCAGCGCAAACCCCAGAATGTAGAGGTTCAGCGTCATCTGCACGCTGCCTGCCGACACGCCGAACTCGCGGGCAATTTGCGGTAGCGCAGGCAGATACATATCAATCGATAACGGCATTAACATGGCCAACAGGCCGAGGATCACCACCAGTCCCACTGATGAGTTCTTGTCCTTGCGCACCCTCATTGCTCCTCACTTCCTAAGTATTAGTCTGCCACTAACGGGGAACGACCACGCTGGCGATCTCTTCCGCCGTCAGCGCACGGTATTCACCCGGCTCCATCTCTTCGTCCAGCACAATAGTGCCGATCCGTTCACGATGCAGAGCCACCACGTGGTTACCCACGGCGGCAAACATCCGCTTCACCTGGTGATAGCGCCCTTCGCTGATGGTCAGGCGCACCTGATTCTCGCTAATCACTTCCAGAGTGGCCGGTTTGGTCAGATCTTTCTCGTTATGCAGCTGCACCCCGGCGGTAAATTTCTCTGCCGTATCCTCTGCGACCGGAGACTCCAGCGTGACCAGGTACGTTTTTTCACAATGATGACGTGGCGAGGTAATGCGGTGGGACCATTGACCGTCGTCGGTCATCAGCACCAGGCCGGTGGTGTCGATATCCAACCGCCCTGCGGCGTGCAGTTTATAGGCGGTAGGCTCTTCCAGGAAAAAGAGCACGGTAGGATGATCGGGATCCTCTGTAGAACAGACATAGCCCTGAGGTTTGTTCAGCATAAAGTAGCGGGGACCAAACTGCAGATGCAGAGGATTGCCGTCGTACTCAACCTGGTTGTCAGGTTTCAGCTTAAAGGCGCCTTCCCTGACCACTTCCCCATCAACGGTGACTTTACGAGCCCGCAGCTCACGAAGAGCAATCGCCCGGCTGACTTCCAGTTGCTGAGATAAAAATTTATCAAGTCGCATTAAATCTGCACTGCCTGTTTGAGTTGAAAATGAAAACCGACGCACCTGTAACGGGCACGTTTAGAGAGAGAGAGTCTCGAAATGAACTCACAGTATATAGGGAGTTAGCGCTCAGGCACAGAGGGTGAAGCGCACGAATTCTGCTTTCATGGCATAATGCGGTTTTGCTCGCAGATTGCCTACTCATGTCATTTACGCTACGTCCCTATCAGCAGGAAGCGGTTGATGCCACGCTCAGCTACTTTCGTCGCTCCCACCAGCCCGCCGTCATCGTGCTGCCTACCGGCGCGGGCAAAAGCCTGGTGATTGCCGAGCTGGCCCGGCTGGCCCGCGGACGGGTGCTGGTGCTGGCTCATGTCAAAGAGCTGGTGGCGCAGAATCACAGCAAATATCAGGCTTACGGGCTGGAGGCGGATATCTTCGCCGCCGGTTTGCAGCGTAAAGAGAGCCGTAGCAAGGTGGTCTTCGGCAGCGTCCAGTCCGTTGCACGCAATCTGGCGCAGTTTGATGGCGAGTTTACGCTGCTGATCGTGGATGAATGTCACCGTATCAGCGATGCCGATGATAGCCAGTACCAGCAAATCCTCGCCCATTTACGCCAGAGCAACCCCCAACTGCGTCTGCTGGGCCTGACTGCCACCCCCTACCGTCTGGGTAAAGGCTGGATTTATCAGTTCCATTATCACGGTATGGTCAGAGGTGACGAGCGGGCGCTGTTTCGGGACTGTATCTATGAACTGCCGCTGCGCTATATGATTAAGCACGGTTTTCTGGTTCCCCCGGAAAGGCTCGACATGCCGGTAGTACAGTATGACTTCAGCCGTCTGACCGCCAATGAAAATGGCCTGTTCAGCGAGGCGGACCTCAACCGTGAGCTGAAGCAACAGCAGCGTATTACCCCGCATATCGTTCAGCAGATTGTCGAGTTCGCACAGGATCGCGAGGGCGTCATGATCTTTGCGTCAACGGTTGATCACGCCAGGGAAGTGCTTGGCCTGTTGCCTGGCAGTAAAGCCCTGATCAGCGCAGGAACGCCGGGAGCAGAAAGGGATGCGTTGATTACCGCATTTAAGGCGCGAGAGATCCGCTATATGGTCAACGTGGCGGTATTAACTACCGGGTTTGATGCGCCCCACGTCGATTTGATCGCCATTCTTCGTCCTACTGAATCGGTCAGCCTTTATCAGCAGATCGTCGGGCGAGGTTTGCGCCTTTCGCCGGGAAAAAACGACTGCCTGATCCTCGACTATGCCGGTAATCCGCACGATATTTTCACCCCTGAAGTCGGCTCTCCTAAAGGGAAAAGCGATAACAAACCGGTGCAGGTTTTCTGTCCCGCCTGCGGGTTCGCCAATACCTTCTGGGGGAAAACGACCGCGGACGGCACCATTATTGAACATTTTGGCCGCCGCTGTCAGGGCGTGCTGGAAGATGATGAAGGTGAAAGGGAGCAGTGCGACTTCCGCTTCCGCTTCAAAAGTTGCCCGCACTGTAATGCTGAAAATGATATTGCGGCGCGGCGCTGTCATGAGTGCGACGCGGTGCTGGTGGACCCGGACGATATGCTGAAGGCGGCGCTAAAACTCAAGGATGCGCTGGTTCTGCGCTGTGCGGCCATGGTGCTGGAGTGCGGCCAGGATGAGAAAGGCGAGTGGCTGAAAGCGCGTTACTATGATGAAGAAGCGACTGAAGTGAGCGAACGCTTCCGGCTCAGCACCCCTGCACAACGTACCGCCTTTGAGCAGATCTTCTTACGTCCGCATCAACGCGCGCCCGGCGTGCCGCTGGGTTGGAAAAACGCGGCGGATATTGTTGCTCTGCAACCGCTGCTACGCCAGCCCGATTTTGTGGTCGCCCGCAAGCAGCGCCATTACTGGCAGATACGGGAAAAAATGTTCGATTACCAGGGCCGCTACCGTCGCGCCAACGAACTGCGCTGATTCAGCTCTCTTATTTTATCAAGCGTAATAAAAATGGCCTCTGTAGAACCCTGGGGGTTTACGCTTGCATAAACAGTTCCAGCATATCTGGATGCTTCTCTATAACACGTAACATTTTTAAACTTGCCCCGCTGGGAATTCTTTTATTTTGTTCCCAGCTCTGCACGAGAGAAGTAGATACCCCTACTGCCTGAGCAAATTCTTCCTGTTTCATCCCTGAATGCGTACGTATCGCCTTTACGTCAGGAACAGGATAAGAAGTAACACGGGCAGGTTCCATTTCACCACGACGAATGCTCACAGCCTGCTGCATGCTTTCAATTAACTCACTAAACATTTCATCTTTCATTTTCCGGCCTCAATTTGTTGCGCAAAATGCTTCATGACGGCTTTCTGTTTATCGGTCAAATTTTCCTGTTCTGATTTAGGATAGGCATAGAGTAAATAGATCTCACCCCTGCTTACTAAGTAGTAGTAAATAACCCTTATCCCCCCACTTTTTCCTTTCGCCGGCAAGGCCCAGCGAAGTTTACGGCACCCGCCAGTATGAGAAATCGTTGCCCCAGCGACAGGATCTGAAAGCAGGTAAGCCTGAAATTTCTGGTAATCATCATATGTCAGCAGCTCATTGATTAGCCGCTCAAACAGAGGTGTTTCTATGAAGTGTAACAATTTACTCCCCTCATCCTTAACGGGCGTAAGCCAATCATACTCGTACATGGTACGAGTTACAATGAGCGATTTAAGCAGCCATTTTAATCCATTGCCCGCGGCGCGTAACCTGGGCTATAATGCGCCCCGCTTTTGCTGAAGCAAAAGTTGAACACTCCAACCTGCTGCTGGGTCGCCTGTAGCAGGATAATCCGATAAAGAGATTGAACAATGTTCACTATCAATGCAGAAGAACGTAAAGAGCAGGGCAAGGGTGCGAGCCGCCGCCTGCGTACAGCTAACAAATTCCCGGCCATCATTTATGGCGGCAAAGAAGCAGCTGTAGCCATCGAACTGGATCACGACTCAGTAATGAACACCCAGGCAAAACCGGGTTTCTACACTGAAGTTCTGACTCTGGTTGTAAACGGCAAAGAAGAGAAAGTAAAAGTGCAGGCTGTTCAGCGTCACCCGTTCAAGCCAAAACTGCACCACATCGACTTCGTTCGCGCTTAATTGCCGACCGGGTTTTTGTGAAAGAAACGCCGCTTATGCGGCGTTTTTTTTTGGCTTCAATCCGGCAAATAACTGCAGGCAGCGCGCCCGCTCTTCACTTCCCGCTGCTGCGGCGTTGCAGCTGGTCGCGCAGATTAGGTGGCGTACCTTTGATGGTCAGCGTATCGGTTGCGGGATCCCAGAAAATGCGTTCCCCCAGCAGCAGCGCGTCAAAGTTTAGCGTCAGCCCGCCGCCGCTTCCGGCAAATTTGGTCAGCTGGCGCAGCGTGCTGCGGTCGGCAGGAAAGCTCTCTTCCAGCTCGTAGCCCTGCTCCTGCGTAAAGGCCTGAAACGTTTTTTCTCCCAGCGGAGCCAGCTCTTTGGATAACCCCTCCAGCTCAATCTCTTCGCCGGACTGCAGCTGTTCATTGCAGTAGCTGTAGACCTGCTGGCGATAGTTCTGCCGCTCGTTTTTATCAAGGCTCGCTTCTGAACAGTAATCGTCAACGGCCTGCAGCAGCCCCCGATTCTGGGCTTTAGTATCCAGGCCAACGCTGGCGCCAAGGAAATCCATAAAGAAATCGGCAACTTTACGCCCTACCCGGCCACGCAGGAAAGTCAGATAGCGGGTCGATTCCGGATTAGTTTCCCATTCGGTGAGATCGATACGCGCCACAATATCGGCGTGGTTGATATCGAGATAATGCGTGCTGCTGATATCCAGTTCTTCGTTAACACGCATACTGTTCTGGCTGTTCAGCACCGCAATCAGCAAATACTCCACCGCCAGATAACGGTAGTGACCGAACAGCACAACACCGCCTTCGGCAAAGGGATATTTCGCCAGCTCATCGCGCAAACGTCCCGTTGCGGCGCGGCTGAACGCCAGGAAGTCATCTTCCCCTTTACGGCAGTTGCGCAGCGCATCCGCCAGTTCACTCCCTTCATTAAACAGGCCATAAGCCTTGCTTTTAGCGCTGTAAACGCGGTGCAGCTCTTCCATCATCGCGGTGACGGGCGCATTGGCAGGCAGCAGCGTTTCGCGCAGCACCAGCTCAAGCGACTGCTCATCGCGCTTGATCAACTGGTGCAGGGCACTCTGCTCAATATCCAGACTCATGGTAGACTCTCCTTAAGATTTAGCGCGTATTCAATCACCGAGTCTTCCTGCGATCAACTGCCAGCAACATTAACCTGTTGCGATCGATAAAAGTGCAGAAAAAATCGCGGTTTTACGGTAAGATGCCGCCCTTTAATACTCAATAAATTCGACGTTATGCCACAATCATCTCGCTACAGTGACGACCGCGTGGAGAAACTCCTCGCAGAACTGGCCCATGTGCTTGAAAAAGACAAGGCCCCCACCGACCTTTCCCTGATGGTACTGGGAAATATGGTGACCAATTTGCTGAATACCAGCGTAGCGCCGGCGCAACGGCACTCGCTGGCGCACTCATTCGCTGAAGCGCTTAAGGCTTCCGTGCGTGACGATAAAGCCCATTAATTTGATGATCCTGACCCTGTTATGGTAACAAATCGGCAGCGCTACCGTGAAAAAGTCTCCCAGATGATTAGCTGGGGGCACTGGTTTGCCCTCTTTAATATCATCCTGGCTTTTGTGCTGGGCAGCCGCTACCTGTTTGTTTCTGACTGGCCGGCCTCGCTGGCCGGGCGCATTTACGCCTTTACCAGTTGGACAGGCCATTTCAGCTTTATCGTTTTTGCCGCTTACCTGCTGATTATCTTTCCGCTCACCTTTGTGGTGATGTCGCAGCGGCTGCTGCGCTTCCTTTCTGCCATTATCGCCACCGCAGGGTTGACGCTGATTTTGGTAGACAGCGCGGTGTTCAACCGCTTCCACCTGCATCTCAATCCAGTGGTGTGGCAGCTGGTGGTGAACCCGGATCAGACGGAGATGGCGCGTGACTGGCAGCTGATGTTTATCAGCGTGCCCGCCATTTTTCTGGTGGAGATGCTGTTTGCTACCTGGAGCTGGCAGAAGCTTCGCAGTCTGAACAGGCGCAACTTCGGTAAACCGCTCGCTATCCTGTTTATTACCGCCTTTTTCACCAGCCATCTGCTCTATATCTGGGCGGATGCGAACTTCTATCGTCCGATTACCATGCAGCGTTCTAACCTGCCGCTCTCCTATCCGATGACCGCCCGCCGCTTCCTGGAGCGTCACGGCCTGCTGGATGCGCAGGAATATCAGCGCCGGCTGGTCGAACAGGGTAATCCTGAAGCGGTCTCTGTCGCCTACCCGCTGAATGAGATAACGTTCCGGGACGGCGGGACGCGCAACAATTTACTGATTATCACCGTTGATGGCCTGAACCAGAGCACGCTGGCGAAATCGCTGCCTCACCTGGCGCAGTTTGCTCAGCAGAACGTCAGCTTTACCCAGCATTTCAGCGCCGGTAGCCGGGCAGACAGCGGCTTGTTTGGCCTGTTTTATGGCATCTCGCCAAGCTATATGGATGGCGTACTCTCCTCCAGAGTTCCTTCTGCGCTGATTGACTCTCTTGGCAAGCAGGGCTATCAGTTTGGCCTCTTTGCCTCTGATGGTTTTGCCTCACCGCTCTATCGTCAGGCACTGTTAGCGGACTTCTCACTGCCGCCATCCCAGACGCAGAGCAACGCCCAGACCACAGCCCAGTGGCAACGCTGGCTGGAGAGTCAGAAGTCGCAAAGCTCACCCTGGTTCTCCTACCTTTCACTCGGTGGGAATGAGATCAAAGAAGGGGCTGGTAAAAATATCTCCCGCCGTTACGCCCGCACCGCCGCAGATGTGGATAAGCAGATTCAGGATGTGCTGACCACGCTGCAGGAAAAAGGGCTGATGGAAAAAACGGTGGTGGTTATCACCGCAGAGCATGGTGTTGCGCTGGATGGCGACAGCAGCCTGGGCAACCGGGCAAATCTGCAGGTGCCGCTGATTGTGCACTGGCCTGATACGCCAGCACAGCAGGTGCGTAAGCTGACCGATCATCAGGACATTATGACCACGCTGATGCAGCGCCTGCTGCACGTCAGCACACCTGCGGCGGACTATTCACAGGGTGAAGATCTCTTCGCCGCCCAGCGACGTCATAACTGGGTCGCCAGCAGTACCGATCATCAGTTGGTGATCACCACGCCAACGGTCACGCTGGTGCTGGATAACAGCGGCAGCTATACCGCCTGGGATGAAAATGGCAACCGCCTGAAGGATCACAAGCCGCAGCTTGCATTGCTGCTGCAGGTGCTGACAGAAGAGAAGCGCTTTATCGCTGACTGACTGGCAATTGCTTAAATTCATAGCAGTCAACGTGTTAGCCTCTTGCAATCGACCGCGTTTTGCGTACTATTAGCTCACGCGTCGGCACGTAGCGCAGCCTGGTAGCGCACTGTCATGGGGTGTCAGGGGTCGGAGGTTCAAATCCTCTCGTGCCGACCAATTAATTTTATGATGTTTTCATTAAACCCGCACATTCTCTCGAATTGCGGTTTTTTTGTTTTTTATGATATTTAGCATCAGGATCATTATTTCTATTCTCATATTCACAATAATAACCATCAGTAACTTAAATGTGACAGATGGGGCTTAAGTTGATTTACGACTGTTTTTTATATTACGACGAAGAGATGCTTCTGGACCTTCGTTTACACACCTTGTCTGACGTGGTAGACAAGTTCGTTATCGTTGAGTCAACCCACACCTTTACAGGTAAACCGAAGCGATTGAATTTTGATCTGGAGAAATTCAGGCAATTCGAAGATAAGATCATCTATGTGGTCTTCGATCACCCCCCTCACCAGGATGCCTGGCAAAACGAAGCTGATACGCGAAATGCGATTATGAATGGCCTCGTTTCCGCAGAGCAGGACGACATTATTCTCGTCTCTGATGTGGATGAGATTTTTGATCCTGTGATCATTGCCACCATCCAGAAGAACAAGCTCTGCACTATCATTCATCAAAATTTCTATAACTATCAGTTTAACCTTCAGGTCTTTAATACCGATGGTTCACCTCGTAAATGTACGTTACCCAAGGCTATCACTTACAGAAATTTAGTGGGGTTTTTTGGTGGTAAGCCGGAGGAACTTCGGAATACGAAACGCTCATCAATTAAGCGCAACTGGTTGAAATGGCAATGGTTAAAATGGAATACGGCCATCATTGCTGAGGGTGGATGGCACTTCTCGTGGATCATGACGCCACAACGCATTGCCGAGAAAATGTCATCCATTTCACACACTGAATATGACTTACCTGAATTTAATAATCCTGAACACATAACAAAAGTGATCGAGCAGGCTGAAGATATTTGGGGTCGGGAGCGAAAATTGCAGGTCCAAATCCTGGATATCTACTCCTTTCCACGCTATTTAGTAGAGCATCAGGCTCTCTTCAAACCGTTCATAAGGGCCTGAATCTGGTATAAAAATGTGATCCTTACCCTATTAAAACGTGGCGAAAGTCTCATTCTTCCCTGCTGCAACAAAACTGTCACGAAACTAACATACGCTGTCGCTACACTTTTCTGGCAACACTACACCAACCTACCCGGTGACTGAAAATGGCGATAATTAAAGCAAAGAATTTCAAGGATGCGGATGAAATGCTGCACTCCGGTATCAGTAAAGTAGAACTGGCGTATGACATCGACAGCGACGATTTTTTCCGGCTGGCCAGCCACTGGTGCGATCGTGGCGCTAAAATTTCTCGCGGTAACGAACATTTCGTGGTTTCACTGAAAAACTTTGCCATCCCCTCTAACGACTGATCTCATTTTTGCTCTCATCAATCTAACCTGCTTAAATTACGTTTTACTACGATAAGCAGGTTAGGTGTCCGGTGCCCATCCAGAGTTTGCTGCATTCCCAGAGTGTCCCTTGTGTTCTGTCGCTGAAACCCTTAGCGCTCGAAGATTCTGGCGGTTTCCTCACTAACGTGACCTTTCTCTCCCCCGCCGATCATCCTGATGTCTGCCTTATTCAGGCCGACTACGATCTCACCTGTTTTGATGAACGGCTCTTTACTACTCTGCGGTTGCCTCTCCCGCTGCATTTGAATAAGGCGGTCAGGAAACGCCGTGCAGAATATCTTGCCAGCAGAGCGCTGGTACGTCACGCGCTCTGCCGCCTGGGAGCCGATCCCTGGATTCTCACCAACGATGCGGAGAGAGCGCCGGTCTGGCCAGCGGGCTTCTCCGGCTCGCTCTCACACAGCACGCAGAAAATAGCGCTGCTGCTGGCTGAAACGGAGAGCGGCAAACTGTTAGGGGTAGACAGTGAAGAGGTGATGCGGGCAGAGACGGCAGAAGCGATGCAGGAGAATATTATCACGCAGAGGGAAAAACAGAGATTGCTTGAGTGCGGTCTGCCCTTCCCCGATGCGCTGACCCTGGCCTTTTCGCTGAAAGAGAGTCTTTATAAAGCGCTCTATCCCAGGCTCAGAAAATTCATGAGCTTCAGCGAGGCAGAAATCGTGTTCTGCTCGCCGCAGGCAGAGAAAGTGGTGCTGCGGTTAACAACTTCGCACTCCAGCGACTTTCCGGCAGGCAGAGAATTTACCGGGCGGGTTGAGAGAACCTCCACCCGCATTCTCACCTGGATCGTTGAGGTACTCTGAGGCAGAGAAACGCCAGTCTGTACCCCAGCGGCGATACGCTGGTGGATCGTTGAGATACTCTGAGAAAGGCATACGCCAGGCTGCGTCTCAGCGGCGATATCCTTCGCCCTGCGGCATCGCAAGGCGGTTATTATCCTGCTTCAGCACAAGATTACGGCACTAACCCTTGTTGATGCCGCGGTTACATTACAACGTCTGTGCGTTTCACCGCATCCAGGGTAGCCAGCTCCCGCTCTTCCCCGGTCAGTTCGCTCAGCTTCCCTTCACGCATCTCCAGCAGGCGGTCAGCATGCAGGAAATAGTGATCGTCATGGCTGATGGCAAAGACCGTTTTCCCCATCTCCTGCAGCCACGGCAGCAGTTCACGATAGAAGATACGGCGGAAGTGAGGATCCTGGTCAGCCGCCCACTCATCCAGCAGCAAAATGTCGCGCTGTTCAGCGGTAGCCAGCAGCAGGGCCAGCCGCTTGCTCTGCCCTTTCGACAGCTTAAGATTAAGCACCTTGTTGCCTTCCAGCTTGATTTTGTCCTGCATTTTCAGGCGTTCAAGCCAGAGTTGCACTTTAGCCGGATCGGCGGCTTCCCCTTTGTTGTCGATTAACCGGTCGAAAAGATGCACATCAGTAAACACGGCTGAAAACAGGCTGCGGTAGCTCTCAAGATTTGCGGCTTCTATTACTTCGCCATCCAGCAGGATCTGCCCGGATACCGGCTGGTAAAGCCCGGTGAGCAGCATCGCCAGCGTCGATTTTCCGCTACCGTTGCCACCAATCAGGAAAACCAGCTCTCCGCGCTTCAGCGTCATGTTGACCGGCCCGACGGCAAAACCGCGATCGCCATAATGAAAAACAAGATTGCGTAGCTCCAGCGTCTGCCAGTTTTTGCTGACGGGAGGAACGCTGAACTGTGGCTGGTACGCCGTCAGCTGGAAGGTGTTTAGCTTATCAAACGCTACCTGAGCAGTGAGCAGCGTAGGCAGTGCTCCCACGGCTGAGAGCAGGGGTGTACGCAGGAACAGCAGCGTCAGTGAATAGGTCGCCGCGACGGCGGTATTCGCCCAGCCGAGGCCGTTGGCCATATAGAACACCAGGCCAATTGCGCCCAGCATCATGATATTTGACCAGTTTACCGCGCTGAGATGGAAAGTATCGGCGCGCACAATATGGTGCCGGTAGCTGCGGGCATCTTCCTGATAAACCGTTTCATAGATGAGATGAGCGCGCTGGCGGTTAAGGGCCAGCTCTTTCCGCCCTTCAATAATGGTCTGGTAGTCCGTATAGAGGTGGTCCTCGATTTCACGCAGCCTGGCCATATGACGGTAGACCTTTGCCACCAGCAGCCAGCCGCCAGTAATGGTAATCGCCACCCAGACGGCGGTGATAAACAGCATTTCCGGCGATAGCCAGGCGAGGTAGGCCGCTGCGCCCAGGGTAAGGATAATTCCCTGAATCAGCTCGGGCAGACGGACAAAAGCGATGGTGATGTTGCGCACGTCGCTGGTCAGTCCGGCCAGCAGCTGTGCGCTGCCAATTTGCTCGATACGCTCGACCTGGGTATCGAGAATACGTTTGATAAATTCACCGCGCAGACGATAAACAAAATGGTGTCCAAGCAGCGTCAGGGCAAGCTGAGAAGCAAGCGTCACGGCCATCAACAGCAGCAGCAGTCCCAGGAATTCAGGCAGTACCCAGACTGAGGAGTTCAGGGCCACAATCAGCTCGCGGTTGATAAAAGCGATCAGCCCGATGCCAAGCGCCGCACTAAGCAGGCTGAGAACAATAACGAAAACAAAAGGCCAGCGATATTGCCGGTAAACCACGCGAAGCAACTCCATGACACCATCCAGGTAAGAACAAGGCAGTGTGCAGTTTAATGAGTCGCCAGACGATATCAATTATAATTCTCATCTGCTCCCTTTTCCGCTAGCGAAAAGCGCGCCGGAAGGTCAGGTTAAAGCGGAAAGCGCCGGTCACAGGATGAATACCGGGCTTAAGCGGCAGAATGCCGTGGAACCTGAGCCGCGAGGGGCCGCCCCAGACCACCACATCGCCATGCTCCAGCAGCACCCGCTGGGTGGCATCGCTGCGGTCAAAACCGCCAAACTGGAAAACCGCCGGCAGCCCGAGCGAGACGGAAACGATCGGCTGCTTCAGATCCTGTTCATCTTTATCCTGATGCAGCGTGAGTCTGGCGCCTGGCTCATAGCGATTGATCAGGCAGGCATCGGGCGAAAATTGCGGGAAGCCCGCCGCTTCCGCACAGGCTCTGGCAAGAAGACGAAAAGGGTCCGGCATCTCAGGCCAGCGGCGGCCGCTGAGGTTGTCGCGTTCGCTGTACTGGTAGCCTCTTGAGTCCGTGGACCAGCCGAAATCGCCGCAGTTGGTCATCGCCACCGACATGCGGTGGCCACCGGGGGTGATGCGGTGATGAAACGGGTTCTGAGCGGAAACCTCTTCCACCAGCTTCATCAGCGCTTCGGCTTCATCCCGGGCACGCCGCCGCAGGATCACTGCGCCATCCGCCAGAGGCTCGGCCCACGGTGCTTCTTCACTAAACAAATCCAGCATGATAACTCCTCCGCTGTTGCTTACTGTTGCGGCAGAATAAAGGCTTTAAACTGCGGCGACATCCATGTGGTAAAGCCGTCCTCCTGCTTCTGAATCAGATAGACCGCCAGATGTTCACGCAGCGCCAGCGCTTTGGCTTTCTCTTCGCCCAGCACCATCAGTCCGGTATCCCAGCCATCCGCTTCCAGCGCCGTGGTGGCGATCACCGTGGCAGAAACCAGTTTATGCTGAATGGGGCGCCCCGTCGCCGGATCGATCACATGCGAAAGGCGTTTACCATCCAGTTCATAATAGTTGCGATAGCTGCCGGAGGTACTGATGCCGTGCCCCTGCAGATCGACCACTGCCTGCACGGCGTTCTCTTTATCCGTGGGCTTTTGAATCGCTACCTTCCAGGGCTGACCCTGCGCGTTTTTGCCGCGCGTCAGCACCGCACCGCCCACGGAGACGAGGTAATCAGTAATCCCCTCCTCCTCCATCAGTCTGGCAAGGTGGTCAGTGGCGAACCCTTCTCCCATCGTAGAGAGGTCAACATAGAGATCGGGCAAGTCCTTCTGCAGGTAGGCTCCATCGGCACGCTGAATAACGCGGAGATGCTGTAGCCCTGTCAGCGCCTTAGCGGCGTCGATCTCTGCCTGGTCCGGCGTTCTGACCGGCTGCTTTTCAGGGCCGAACCCCCATAAATTCACCAGCGGACCCACGGTAATGTTCATCGCCCCGTCGGTCATCTTGCCAATGCGCAGAGAGAGGGTAACGATATCAGCCATGTTATCGCTGACCGGCTGAGGTTCACTGCCGCGATACTGATTAAAGCGTGACAGCACGGACTCTTTTTTCCACGTCGAGAGCTGACGATCGTCTTCATCTAACTGCTGCTGTACCGCTTTTTGCAGGCTAACTTTGCGCTCCGGGGCGACGTTTGCCAGGCTAATCCGCCAGAATGTTCCCATTGTGCGTCCTTCTAAAACCAGCGCGGAATGGTCGCGACTCTGGTTATGATCGTCACACCCTGAAAGCATAATAAATGCTGCCGTAGCAATAGAATACAGCCAAATCTTCTTCATTAAACGCAATCAACCTGTAGTAAATTTTGGTCCGAAAGGAGCTATTTCAGGCAGTTATCCGCGGAAAAACCCGCTTGATCTTATCCCGGTTGCTCATCAGGATACGTGGTGAACGCATGCCGGAAAGGCTGCCAATAAGTGATTTCAAAGGAGATCCTATGATCTATTACCTCCTCCTTGCCGTGAGCCTGGGGCTGATTATCTTTTCAGGCTATAAGCATTACAAGCAGACGCATACCAAACAGCTCTTTCGTCCACGTTACCGGCATCATCGGACAAATAACTAGCGAAAAAAACGACAGGAAGTCAGAAGGGAACGGCAGTAAAACAAGGGAGCGCAGCGGCCTGCGCTCCCTGACAACTCAGAACTGGTAAACCAGACCCAGCGCCACAACGTCATCAGTGTTGATGCCGGTAGCGTCGGTAAAGTTGTTGTCATCCAGCAGGTTGATTTGGTAATCAACATAGGTGGACATGTTTTTGTTGAAGTAGTAGGTCGCCCCCACATCAACATATTTTTTCAGGTTCTGCGAGCCGTAACCTTCAATGTCGCTGCCGCGAGAGCTGACGAAGGCCAGGGATGGACGCAGACCGAAGTCGAACTGATACTGAGCAACCAGTTCCCAGTTATCTGCGGTGTTAGCATAGCCGTAGGTAGTCGCATTGCTGGCACCAAAACGGGTAGCGTTTTGCGAGCGGGTGTACATGGCAGCCAGGTAGATGTTGTTAGCGTCATATTTCAGACCGCCGGTATAAGCGGTAGCTTTATCGCCGCGACCCAGAATGGTGTCGGTACCCGCTGCGCCGCCGTTCTGTTCGTTGGTACGATCGGAGCTGAACATTGCCGCACCGATACCGAATCCTTCGCCCAGATCGTAAGTGGTGGAGAGACCCCATCCATCGCCGTTGCCAGCCAGAACATCACGTCCGCCCAGTTCGGTTGCACTGTCGTTTTTGCCCTGATACTGAATCGCAAAGTTCAGGCCATCGACCAGACCAAAGAAGTTATTGTTACGGTAGGTTGCCACACCATTAGAGCGCTGGAACATAAAGTTGTCTGCGCCATAGGTATCACCACCGAATTCAGGCAGGACGTCAGTCCATGCGCCGATGTCATACGCCACGCCATAGTTACGACCATAATCCAGCGATCCGGCATCGCCAAATTTCAGACCGGCAAAACCTACGCGGGTATAGCTGTTAGCGGTGCCTTGAGTCTCAGCGTTATTCAGTGCGGCCTGGTATTCCCACTGACCGTAGCCGGTCAGCTCGTTGCTGATCTGGGTTTCGCCTTTAAAACCAAAGCGAACATAGGACTGATCGCCGTCAGAACCGTCGTTATCGGAAAAATAGTGCAGGCCGTCTACTTTGCCAAAGAGGTCAAGCTTGTTGCCATCTTTGTTATAGATCTCTGCCGCACCTGCTGAACCGGCGATCAGCATCGCTGGGACCATCAGGGAGAGAACTCGAAGTTTCATTTTATTACCCTCTAGTTATGTGCCTTATTTTGCCACTGCGTGCTGAACGTCGAAAATTCAGCCGGCAGAGCCATGTTAGTGCGGCAGGAGTAATAATCTATAAAGAAAATGATACTAAATTTCCGAATGGGTTTCAGAGTGTAAAATATATATTGCCAAATGTAACTTTTGGGGAACTTTTCATCAGCACGTATTGATAAAAAATATAGCACTTAACGTCATAAAAATACCTTGTTCCTGTAATTCATAGGGTTAGGCATAAGAGTGCTGCTGAGCACTGAATGATAAAAAAATATGGTCATCAGGTTATACAATGATCCCGCTATCATCATTTTGTTTAAGTATTACCTTCATTCACCCCGAATGTGATGTTTTACCCTATTTCCCGCCGAACCTTGTGTTCGGCATTTTTTTATCCTTTTTTCCCGCTTAACGTCAATTAAAGTAAAGATAATCACCCCCACATAATAACCCTTCCTCGCAGCGTTTTTCCTCCCTCTTTCAGCACAAATTAATAATGAATAACGCCACTCAAAGTCATGTTAATTAATATCAGAAAGTAACATTACTGGACTATTCAGTGGCGTTATATTTCTAGCGTTCTCTCATCGATTCTTTAACTTTATTCAGCGGCTTAATCAGATAATCCATCACCGATTTTTGACCCGTTTTAATCTCCACATTGGCCACCATTCCCGGCACGATAGGGAATGTCCTCCCCGCTTTGTTGGTCAACTCCGCTTTTTGTGTACGGACGTAAACACGGTAGTAGTACTGATCGCGTTTTACCTCATCCTGAAGCGTATCCGGCGAGACGGTTTCCACTTCGCCTGGCAAGTCGCCATAGATGGAGGAGTCGTAAGCGGTGACCTTCACCGTGGCGGGCAGCCCCGGCCTGATATAGGCGATATCTCGTGGGTTAAGGCGTGTTTCAATCAGTAGCTGATCTTCCAGCGGCACGATCTCCATCAGTTTGCCGCCGGGCTGTAACACGCCGCCCACGGTTGTAACCTGAATATCCTTTACGATGCCGCGCACCGGCGAGTAGATAGTGGCGCGGGTCAGCTGATCCTCTTTACCGGTCACTACCTGCAGCTGTGCATCCAGATCGGCATTGTTCTTCACCTGCTCTTCACGCGCGCGCACCGCATAATCATTTTTTGCTTCGTCAATTTTTCCCTGCAGATCGCTGACCTGACGGCGAAGGCGGATCACCTCCACCTCCCCTGCCGCCCCTTTGGCTACCAGCGGTGCGGTCATGCGTAATTCGTCCTGCACCAGTTTCTTTGACTGCTCCAGGTTGCTGACCGTCTCTGAAAGGTTGCGACGACGGGACTGATAAAGCTGCGTTTCCCGTGCCACCAGCTCCGGCTCCTTAAGGGTCTCGGCGCTGAAGGCCAACGGGGCGCCCGTCAGCTCGGCCCGCAGCCGCTCAGCAGAGGCGCGAAGCGTGCGGGCTTTGGAAGCGGCTTCACCAAAGTTCGACTGAAACCGCGTAGGATCGAGCCTGGCCAGCACCTGCCCTTTCTCGACAATATTCCCTTCATGCACGTTAAGCTGATCGACAATTCCGCCATCCAGGCTTTCAATCACCTGCGCACGGCTGGAGGGGGTAACCTTACCGGTGCCGACCGTGACCTCATCCAGAATGGCGAAATGTGCCCAGACAAAGAAAATCACCAGCGCGGCCGTACAGAGCCAGATGATCGCCGAGGTCTTTTTTTCGCTCCGTTTAAGGTTGCGGTCCACCATAATCAGGCTCATGCTGCATCCCCCCGCGCGACGCCTTGTTTCGCTGTCTGCGCCGTGGCGCTGCGGATGATCTCATCTCTCGGGCCATCGGCAATAATGCGGCCGTTATCCATTACCACGATCCTCTCCACCAGCTTCAGCAGCGCGGGACGATGCGTCACCAGCACCAGCGTGCGTCCGGAAAGCCATCCCTGCATCTGGCGGATGACGTGCTCCTCCAGCTGCTCATCCATTGAGGCGGTAGGCTCATCCATCAGCACCACCTGCGGCTGACGCAGGATCATCCGGCTGAGCATCACCATCTGACGCTGGCCGCCGGAGAGGCCACGCCCCCCTTCATTGATAATGCGGTCCAGGCTGGCAGCATCCTGCTGCACCAGACTGAGCGCGCCGCTGATACGCAGCGCGTGCAGCATCTCCTGTTCGCTGGCATGGGGATTACCCAGCATCAGATTTTGCCGCAGCGTGCCGAAAAAGAGCCGCGAGTCCTGCGATAACCAGCCCAGCTGGCGCCGGAGATCTACCGGGTCAATGCGGCGAATATCCACGCCATCCACAATCACTTTGCCCTGGGTCGCCATCGCCTGTCCGGCCAGCAGCCGCAACAATGTCGATTTCCCGGCCCCCACTTTGCCAAGAATAGCGATGCGTTCGCCCGGCTTGATCTGCAACTGGCCGATGGTGATCACATTTTTCACGTTCTCTTCGTCATAGCTGTACTGCACGCCTTTCAGATCATAATGTCCGGTCAGCGTCGGGCAGTGCGCCATCTCACCCTCTTCAACCTGATCCAGCGGCTTTTTCAACAGCTCATCCAGCCCGGTCATAGCGCTTTTGGCATGCTGCCAGCGGGAGAACACCATGGTCAGCTGCATCAGTGGTGCAATAGTGCGGGAAGAGAGCATACTGCTCGCCACCAGCGTACCGGTGGTGATATCCCCGCCCAGCACCAGATAGACCCCAAACACCAGCATGCTGGCGTAGGTCAACTGCTGAACCGTGGAAGCCCAGCCGGTGAGACGTGCTCCCCACAGACGCTGCTGCATGCCCACTGCTGCACTCACTTCATGAGTCTGTTCCCACTGACGCTGGAAATAGGGTTCCGCCTGCAGCGATTTAATATCTTCAATGCCCTCAATCGTTTCCACCAGCACCGCGTTACGCAGCGCCCCCTCACGCAATCCCTCTTTCGCCAGCTTAGCCATCGGGATCTGCACCAGCAGGCCGGGAATGACGATCAGTGGGATCGCCAGCAGCGGTATAATCACCAGCGGGCCGCCAATAAAAGCCATGATAAACAGGAACAGGATCACAAAAGGCATATCGGCTGCGGCACCGACGGTGGTCGAAGTCAGCAGTTCACGCACCTGATCGATTTCACGCAGCTGTGAGATAAAAGAACCGGTTGATTTTGGCCGCGCCTCGTTACGAATATTCATCGCACGGGCGAAAAGCATGGATGAGACTTTGAGGTCGATGCGTTTTCCCATCAGGTCGGAAACCTGGGTGCGCATCAACCGGATAAGATATTCCATTACCGCAGCGATCAATACCCCGGAGAAGAGCACCCAGAGCGTGGGTTCAGACTGCGCCGGGATCACCCGGTCATAGATCTGCATGGAGAATAAAATTCCCGCCAGCGCCAGCACGTTCCCCACCACCGAGGCGAGAGAGATCTCCATGATCTTCCTTCCCATGCCGCGGAAGTTCTCCCAGAACCAGTGCTTTTTGTATGGCTTAACGAACTCGTCAATACGCGCATCACGCCCACGCGCCGCCACGCCAACAATGCCGACCTGCTCCTGACATTGCGCCAGCAGCAGCGCCAGCTCGCTTTCACGGACCACATCGCCGCCGTCGCTAAGCCAGTAACGCGCTTTTCCTTCAGCATCGATGTTCTCCACCACTACCACATTGCCATTCTCCATGATCAGGATCACCGGCGTAACCTCCTGCCGCCAGCGGATCTTGCCGCGCGGCATCATGGTCATATGCAGCCCCAGCAGGCCAGCCAGCCTTTCAAGCTGCTGCTCGGGTGCAAGATGCTCAAACCAGCGCATCTGCTGGCGCAAGGTGGAGCCATCCGCCGGCTTGCCAAAGCGCGCCGCTACGCGCAGCATGGCGTCGATCCAGTTGTCGGTGGTTGCGGTCTGTTTGTTCATAGTACTGCCTTAAATAGTTGCGTGTGCGCCTGGCGTCACAGTGACGGGAGGGTTTGCCCACTGGTGGCTTCGCGATCGATTCCCATGATATCCAGCAGGTTATCCACCGCTGCGGCATAACGGACCGTGGCGTCCCAGCCATCATAGAGCGCCATCAGGCGGCTGCTGTCAGCCTGAAACACATCCTGTTCCACGCTCAACAGGTCGTTGAGGCTACGCTTGTTCAGTTTGTATTCATCGGCATAGACCGAACGGGTGTGGTCGGCACTGCCAAGCTGCGCCTCTCCCGCCGTCTGGCGCTGCTGCGCGCCAATCATATCGGCATAGGCAGTAGAAGCATGCTGATTAATATCGAGTTTCGACTGCTGAATGGCGGCTTCCGCGGCTTCCCGGTCCCCCTCCGCTGCCCGGGTTTTGGCATTGACCAGCCCGCCCTGATAGAGCGGCGCTTCTACCTGCAGCTGCAGTTCATCATCCCAGTAGGAGCGGCTGTCGTTTTCATAGCGGGTCCGGCCAGCCTGGACTCTGATGGTGGGCCAGTGATTAGACTGCGCCTGGCGGACCCGCTCCAGCGCCGCTTCCTGTTTGGCCTGCGCACTGCGCACGGCGGCGCTTTTTTCGTAGGCGATTTTGTCCAGGGTAATCTGCTGGTTCAGCAGGGACTGCGGCAGCTCCGGCAACTCGCTGGAGACCACGCCGGTGAGCACGGTAAGCTGCGCCTGAGCAGAGCGGGCCTGGGCGCGATACTGCTCCAGCGTGGCGTGCATCCCCGCGATGCGGGTTTCTGCCTGCAGCACGTCAGACTGCGAGCTTAAACCGGCGTCCGCACGCAGTTTTGCAATATCACGCACGCGCTGCAGCGAGGCCACGTTATTGCCTGCGGCCTCCACCAGCGCCCGATAGCGCTTTACCTCCAGATAGGCCCGTAAGGTATCCTGCGCCACGGTAGTCATGGTGTCGTAGAGCGCATAGCGATAGGCGTCCGAGAGCTTATGCTGCTCATCGATTGCGCCGCCGGTGCGGCCAAAGTCATACAGAAGCTGGCTTAAGGTGATACCGCCAGAACCATTATTGTTCAGACTTCCCGACGAGTCGGTCTGGTGCGAACGCCCGCCGGAAGCCTGCAGGGAGATTTGCGGATACCAGGCGCTTTCAGCGGCATCCAGATCGGCTTCACCGACATGAATCTGCGCGGCAGCCTGGGAAATTTTGGGGTTACGTGCAAAGGCGCGAAGAATGGCATCGCGCAGGGTAAGGGTGGAGACCTGCTCTTCGCCTGGTGCCGCTCGCCAGTTAAACTCCGCTTTTGGCTCTTTCGCCGCCATTGCGGGCTGTGTCAGAGAGAAGCAAAGCCCCCCTATACAGCATGAGAGCCACACTTTCTTCATCTTACTGCCTGAATAGACCATCGAAATTCCCTTGTACACCGGAGAAAAAGGTAAAGTCATGCCGATAAAGATAAGATCATCTTATTTTCCACAGGCACGGATAAGCCAGCGCCGAAGAGGGAACTGAGCCAGACCCGGTGTTCAAGGGATTACAGCGTAATCCGCAACAGACGAAAGGGTTAATATTTCTGCCCTGTCGACTGGCATAAAAACGAGGGGAGACCCCCTCATACAGGGAAAGGTGCCCCGTGAGGCACCTTTCATATATTAGTTATAGTGGTCATTCTTTACGCAACGCTTACGTGCCAGGCGTCTTGTCTGATTATTGTAAACGCCTGCTCTACTGCTCAAACAGTTAATCTCCTCTTAACTTTATACTGCCTGCACGAGAATTTCACCTCCCGTGCAGGGAAAGTCTTTGTTACACCACGTGAACCTGCAGATTATGCTGCACCAGCACGTCGCCCAGCGTATTGCCGGAAGAGAGCGCCGAGTTGTGGTAAACGTCAAATGTCTGTCCATCCACTGTACGCTGCCCTGCTGTTGCCCAGATCCCACCATCGCCGTTAGCCAGCATGACCTGGTCGCCCAGCACCCCTTTAATCATCAGATCGCTGGCCTGACTGTCGGTAATGTTCAGCGCTTCGTTGAGATCCAGCTTCACGCTGTTGGTACCGGCTTTACCCAGGTCGATGATTTCGATGTGCTCAACTTTCAGCCCCAGCGAGGTAAGATCCAGAGTCATGTGCTCACCATTCAGCACCAGCGTATCCGTACCTGCACCGCCATCGATGTGGGTAAAGTCCAGCGAATTCACCGTTACCGTGTCGTTGCCGCTGCTGCCTGTCACCGACGAACCTTCCACTGTATGCCCATCCGCCAGGGTGATAACCACGCCGCCAATGGTATAGGCGCTGTCGTCTGCCACGGCAGTCGCTGCAGTGACAGTTGTAGTGTCGCTGGCTGAAACAGCAGTGGTGCCGGTATCGGTGCTGCTGATATCGTTGCCTGTTACCAGCGTTGAATCAACAGTTAAGGCGTGCACAACAGGGGTAGTGCTCTCCTCACTGTTAGTTGTGTTCGTAGAAGCCGCTGCCACGGTGGCGGAATCATCCGCCGCTACTGCCATCAGCACTGAAGCTGCGGCAACGGAAGAGCTGGCAACAGGCAGCACCGAACCAAGCAGCAGCGTGTTGCTGGTTGATGCCGGGTTACCCGCCGCATCCACCGCCGTTACCGTTACGATGCTGTTCAGGCTGAGTGCGGTCAGCAGTCCTCCGGTGAACTTCACGCTGTAACGACCCAGCGCATCCGTGGTGGCCTGCTGCGTCTGGCCGCCCAGCGTAACGTTCATCCGGGTTCCCTGCGCCAGATTGAGCGTTCCCCCGGAGATGGTCAGCCCGGTCACCAGCACGCTGACCAGACTCAGCACCGGATCCACGCCGATCGCAGGCAGATTATGCGTCACCGCCGTAAAAGTATTGCTGGCGGTAGAGACGTTTCCTACCGCATCCGTCACGGAGACCGTCACGGTGTGACTGCCATCGGCGATGCCTTTCAACGCGGCAGAAGGGACGGTAACGCTCCATGCGCCGTTCGCGCCCACCGTGGTGGTGTAGATGTTGCCCGCCACGTTAACCGTCACCGCTCTGCCTGCCGCATTGGTTGCGGTGCCGCTAATTGTTTCCGCTACGTTGGCTTCGCTAAGGTTAAGATAGTGGTCACCGCCAAACACAGTTGAGTTGGTCACCGTCACCGTCGGCAGAGTATGCGTACCGACCAGTACCGTGGTATTGGCCGTGCCGCTGTTGCCCGCCGCATTGGTCAGCGTGGCGGTAACGGCATCCGTGCCATCCGGCAATGCAGCCAGCGTGGCGGCCGGAACCGACACTGTCCAGGTCCCGTTGGCAGCGACGGTCGTGGTCAGCGTGGCGGTACCAACGCGAACGGTGATGGTTGATCCTTCGGCATTGGTAGAGGTACCGGTAATGGTTTGCGCACTCAGCGCATCCGATGCGCTGAGCAGGCCATCGCCAAACACGCTGGAGATAGTCACCGTTGGCGGCGTCTGGGCAATAACGCTTACCGAGCCGCTGCTGGTGGCGGCATTGCCATAGGCATCGGTTGCGGAGACGTTGACTGCCAGCGTACCGTTCGCCAGCGCGGCAAGATCCGCTCTCGGCACGCTCAGGCTCCAGGCCCCCGTACTGCCGACGGTAGTGGTATAGCTCCTGCCGCTCAGGCTGACGGTTACCGTGCTCCCCGCTGGCAGATTGGCCGAGCTGCCGCTGATGGTTTGCGCGGTGGTCAGGTCGGCTGCGCTAAGCACTCCATCGCCAAAGACGGTGTTCAGCGTCAGCGTTGGCGTGGTATGGATACCTACTCTCAGCCCTGCGCTGGTGCTGGAGACGTTACCTACGGCATCCGTTACCCGCACGCCGACGGTAAGATTGCCGTCCAGCAGCGTGCCCAGAATATCTGGTGCTACCTGGGCACTGAAGGTACCGTTTTGCCCTACCGTTGCGGTCACTGTGGTGTTACCGATATTGATAGCCACCGTCGAGCCAACGGCTGCGTTTCCGCCCACCGTACCGCTGATGGTCTGAGTAACCAGCGACTCCACCAGACTCAGCACGCCATCACCAAACAGCGGGTTCAGGGTGATGGTTGGTAGCTGCAGGCCCACCAGCGCGGTTGCCGAGGTGCTGGTAGTGTTGCCGGCGCTGTCCGTTACGCTGACGCCCACGTTGAGATTACCGTCGCTCAGCCCCTGAAGAATGGCCGGAGAAAGCGCCAGGCTGAAGGTGCCGTCCGCCAGAGTAGTGGTGACAAACTGCGTGGTGCCAATGGTCACCACCACGCGAGCACCGGCACCCGCATTGGTAACCGTGCCCCCGATGGTCTGGCCCAGCACTGCATCCGCCAGGTTCAGTAAGCCATCGCCAAACAGCGGGCTGACAGAAACCGTGGGGGCGGTAAGTTTGACCACGGCGCCCAGCGAAGTGCTGGCGGTGTTCCCAGCCGCGTCGGTCAGGCTGGCACCCACGGTGAGATTACCGCTGCTCAGCGTCCCGAGAATATCCGGGGTCAGAGTAGCGGTGAAGGCGCCGTTTGCCCCTACGGCGGCATTCACTTCTGATGTCCCTACGGTCAGCCGGATAATCGTGCCTGCTGCGACGTTGTTTACTACGCCGCTGATGGTCTGGTTAGTTAACGCATCGGCAATATTCAGAATGCCGTCGCCAAAGATGGAGCTCAGACTGATGGTTGGCTGGGCAGTAAAGATGCCTACCGTGGTTGAGGTGGAGGCGGTATTGCCCGCCGGATCGACTACCGTGACGCCAAGTGAAAGGTTACCCTGGGTCAGGGCGGCCAAATCCAGCGCAGGAATGGTGACATTCCACTCTCCCCCTGCCCGCAGGGTGGTCTGGTACGATTTCGACCCCAGCGTCACGGTGACCCGGGAACCGGTGACGCCATCGATGGTGCCGCCAATGGTCTGCGCGACGGTGGATTCTGCGATGTTCAGCAGATTGTTGTCGCCAAAGAGATTAGTCAGCGCGCCGATGACTGGGTTATCAAGAATGGTGGTGACGGTTTCACCCAGGGTACGGCTATTTCCGGCCGCATCAGTCAGGACGAGGTTAAGCGTGGTGTCGCCAGGCTGTAATGCTCCCAACAGGCTTGGCGGGACTACCAGCGCAAATGTCCCATCCTGATTCACATTCGCGGTCAGGGTTGTCTGGCCCAGAGTCAGAGCAACAGTCGCTCCGATCCCCGCTGAGTTCACTACCCCGGAAATCGTCTGCGCAACGGCGGTATCTGCCGCATTCAGGAAGCCATCGCCAAAGATGGTGAGGGAATCAGTGACAAAATTCAGCGCCGCGTTCACCACTTTATTGACCGTCAGCGTGGCATCGGTCTGGTTGCCGGAAGGATCGCTGACGCGCAGGCCAAAGACCAGCGTACCGTCGGTCAGGCTGCCCAGCACCTCTGGCGACAGAGCAATAGAGAAGGTACCGTCGGCCTGCACTACCGCAGTGGCGATTGGCGAACTGTCTCCCAGGTAGAGGCCGATGGTCTGGCCCTCTGCTCCCGAGGCGGTCCCGGTCACCAGCCTGGTGGTGAGAATGTCGGTGGCATTCAGCACATTATCTTCTACCAGCGCATTAACCTGCAGCAGCGGCGCGCCAGTATCTACCGTTATCGGGAGTGTTACCGTGGTCACGTTGCCTGCCGCATCGCTGAGGCTGGCAGTAATAGTGTGTCCTTCATTGGTTAAAGCCTGCAAATCTCCCGACGGTACGGTAACAGTCCAGGT
Organism: Erwinia pyri; assembly: GCF_030758455.1. Taxonomy (NCBI): domain Bacteria; kingdom Pseudomonadati; phylum Pseudomonadota; class Gammaproteobacteria; order Enterobacterales; family Erwiniaceae; genus Erwinia; species Erwinia pyri. The sequence continues at coordinate 1,474,664 of NZ_CP132353.1, read as the reverse complement.
CCCACCGGCCTGTACGATGCCGGTATAGGTTTTACCATCCAGCGTCACCGTAACCGCCCTGCCAACTTCACTTTCTGAAGCGGTACCGGTGAGGATCTGCGCCAGGGTGATTTCGCTGCCGTTCAGGATATTGTCGCCAGCAAAGGCGTTGATTGTCAGCACAGGCACCACGCGGTCGACCACAACCAGCTCACTGGAGGTGAGGTCGGCCGTCCCGTTACTGACCAGCGTTGCGGTTACAGTGTGCGTTCCATCCGCCAGCGTCGCCGCGGTATCAGGGATCGTCACTGTCCAGTTGCCACTCGCGGTGGTAATGGAATAAGTGCCCACAACCACGCCGTCAACACGTACAGTAATATCACCCGTTACTGCCCCCGCCGCGCCTGGCAGGTTGGCAAAGGTTCCGCCCACCGTCAGCGTCGTCCCGTCCGTGCTGTTGACAATGTTGTCATCGGACACCGGAGCAAGCGTAAGCAGCGGCGTTTCCGGAGGCGTCAGATCAATAGCGACGTTAGCACTGGCCGTGCCGATGTTCCCCGCCACGTCCGCTACGGAGACGCTGATGGTTGCCGCGTTGCTGCCAGCTGCCAGCGCCGTCATCGCCGCTGGCGTAACGTTTACCGTCCAGCTACCGTCCGCCTGCACCACGCCGGTCAGCGTTGAGGTGCCTAAGGTCACGGTAACCAACTGGCCTGCGCTGGCACCAGTTGTGGTGCCGCTCAACGTCTGGGCCGTGAGGCTTTCTACGTAGGTCAACGTATTGTCGCCGGTAAACGGCTGCAGGGTAATGGTTGGCGCAACCGTGTCCACAGTAAAGCTGCCAGCTATGGTGGCACTGTTGCCAGCCACATCGGAAGCGACCACAGAGACGGCTTTTACCCCCTCTCCCAAACCAGTCAACTGAGCGGGGGTAAGATCAAGCGTCCAGCTTCCGTTGGTGGCGACGGTAGCATTGAAATTGTTACCCCCAATCGTCACCTGAACGGTTTGTCCCGCGCCGGTCACGCCGGTGCTCCCGGTGAGCGCTGCGCCTGCCGCAAGTTCTGTGCCGTTCAGGAAGCTGTCAACAAACGGCGTGTTCAGGGTGGGTACCGGTGCGCTCAGCGCGGCGGTAAAGTTCAGCCCTTCCGTGGTGGTATTGCCTGCCGGATCCGTCACCGTCACGTTGACGCTGTGCGTACCGGAAGCCAGACCCGAAAGCGCGCCCGCCGGCAGCGTCACTGACCAGCTACCCGTTGCATCGACCGTGCCGGTATAGGTCACCCCGGCCAGGTCGATCCTCAGCTGTACGCCCTGATTCGCCCCTACAGCGCCCGTGGTTCCGGTCAGCGTTAACGCGCCGGCAGCTTCGGCAATATTCAGGAAGCCGTCGCCAAACAACGTATTAATGGTGGGATCCGGGGCAGTGAGCAAGGCGGTAAAGCCGGAAGTCACCGTATCGCTGTTGCCTGCGCTGTCTGTGGCCGTAACGGAAACCGTATGGCTGCCGTTTGCCAGCGCCTGAAGCTGGGCTGGCGTCAGGTTCAGCGACCAGTTGCCGCTGGCATCAACCGTTGCCGGCACCGCCGCGTCACCGTTAAAGCCGCTGATGGTGACGTTAACAAGCTGGCCTGCGCCAATTTTGCCGGTTGTTCCGCTGAGCGCCTGTCCCGCAGCAGCAGCGGCTTCAGCAATACTCAGCAGTCCATCAGCAAACGGCAGGTTGATACTGACGTCTGGCACATTCTGTACCACTACCAGCAGGCTGCCGCTGGCGGTGCCAGCGTTGCCCACGCTGTCTGTGGCCGTGACCGTAATCGGCCAGTTGCCATCCGGCAGGGTGACCAATAGAGAGGATGGCAGGGCCAGACTCCAGCTTCCGGTCGTCTCATTTACCGCGGCCTGATAAACCGTGCCGTTGACGTTAACGCTGACGGTCTGCGCCCCGATAATACCGGTGACGCCAGTCAGCGCGCCATCTACAGCCGCTTCCGCAGCGTTCAGCGTGCCATCCGTAAATGGCGTGACCAGCGTCGGTGCAGGCAGCCCGGTAACAATAGCGTTGAAATCAAGCGAATCTGAACTGCTGTTGCCCGCCCGATCCGTTACCGTCACATCAATCGTGTGGGTGCCGTTACCAAGCGTTGCTGCCAACGCTGGCGTCAGCGTGGCGCTCCAGTTACCGTTGGTGCCCACGGTTGCCGTGACAGGCTCACCATCAATAGTCACCGTCACGATCTGGCCCGCTCCGGTGATACCGGTGGTGCCACGAATGATCTGATCCACCCCTGCTTCAGCGGCATTAAGCGCGCCATCCACAAACGGCGTGGCGATGGCCGCATCAGGGGTTATATTTTGCAGGATCTCCACGCTGCCGCTCACGCTGGCCGGGTTTCCTGCCGCATCAGCCGCAGTGACAGAAACCTGCAACGCGCCGTCAGCCAGAGCGGCAAGCGCGCCTGCCGGGAAGGTGGCGCTCCAGGTACCATCGGCCAGTACGGTGCCGGTGACGCTGACCGTACCCACCGTAACCTGCACCGCAGTGCCTGCGGTGAGATTGGTCGCCGTTCCGCTAACAACCTGCTCCGCCGCGGATTCTGCCGCATTCAGCAGCCCATCGACAAAAGGCGTGGCCAGCGTAAGAACAGGAAGCGTGTTGACAGCCACGCCTAAATTCACCACCTCAGAGTTAATATTGCCCGCGGTATCGGTGACAGAGACGCCCACCTGCGCCTGACCGTCAGGCAACAGCAGCAGGTCGCCAGAGGGGACAGTCAGGCTCCACGTTCCGCCAGTGCCAACAGTTGCGGTATAGGTTTTGTCGTTGAGCGTGACGTTGACGGTGGTATTGGCTTCAGAAGTACCGCTAACCAGCAGCCCGTTCAACGCTTCCGCCAGGTTCAGAATGCCATCTGCGCCCGCACCTAACGCCACCGTGAGGAGTGGCGAAGTGGTGTCCACGCTGAAGCTTTCAGTAGCGGAAGCGGGGTTGCCCGCAACGTCGCTGCCGCTGGCCGTGAGGCTGTTGGCTCCCTGATCCAGTGCCTGGACAGCCGCCGCCGGAACGGTGGCTGTCCAGTTGCCGTTGGCGTCTACCGTCGCGGTATAGTCAGCCCCGTTGAGGCTGACCGTGATGTTATCACCCGCCGCGATATTCTGGCTGGTTCCGGTGATCTGCAGGTCGCTACGCGACTCCTGAAAATTAACTGCACCATCGCTGGTCACCGGATCAACAGTGATGACAGGCAGATCGGCCGCCTGAGCAATCACGGTAACCTGATGCGTGGTGCTGGCAGGATTGCCGGCGGTATCCGCTACAGATGCCGTCAGGGTTTGCGCCCCGTCGGCAAGCGCGCCAACGTTGGCGGCAGGCACCACGGCGCTCCAGCTGCCGTCCGCCTGAACAACGGCGGTGTAGGTAACATCGTTCAGGGTAAGGGTTACCGTCTGCCCTGCAGCGACGTTAGTGGTGCTCCCCGACACGGTCACATCGGCACGACTTTCCAGCGCGTTGATGTAGTCATCCCCGGCTACCGCAGCCACGGTGATAGTGGGCAGGTTTGCCAGTGAAGCATTTACCGTTACGGTCAGCGTATCCGTAGTAATGTTGCCCGCGCTGTCCGTCAGCGTGACGGTGACCGGATAACTGCCATCTGCCAGCGTTTGCGTCACGCTGGAAGGCAGATCCAGCCGCCAGCTGCCATCGCTCTGCACGGTCTGCTGATATGTCTGGCCGTTAAAGCTGATGCTTATCTGCTGACCCGCTTCGCTGACTGACGCCGTACCGCTGATGGAAACAGGCTGCAGAATTTCGGCAGCGTTAATGATGTTGTCCCCGGCAACTGGCGTCAGCGTCAGCGTTGGCGAAACTGTATCCACGGTGACTGTGGTGCTGATTTCGCCCGTATTCCCCTGCGCATCCGTAGCGGTAACCACCAGCGTTTGTGCGCCCTGTCCCAGAGCCTGCAGAGCTGTACTGGCGACCGGTAGCGACCAGTTGCCGTTAGCATCGACGGTGGCGGGATAATCCTGCCCGCCAATATTCACCACTACGCTCTGACCCGCCCCGGTGGCGCCCGTGGTGCCGCTGAGGGTTTGCGTGGCTGCTGCTTCATTACCGTTCAGATAACCATCACCGAACGGCGTGGTGATAGTCGGCTGCAACTGTTCGGTCGCTACCGTCAACTGGACCGTTTCGGTCGCGCTGTTGCCTGCGGCATCACTCAGGCTGACGGTGAGCGGATAAGTGCCATCCACAGCCTGTGCAAGCAGACCAGCCGGCAGCTGCAGCGTCCAGTTGCCGTCAGCATCCACAGCCGTGGTATAGCTCTGCCCGTTAACGGCCACAGTAACGAGCTGCCCTTGCTGAGCACCGGTGCTGCTGCCGCTGACGGTGATCTCCCCGGCGGCTTCCCCGGTATTGACCACATCATTCCCGGCGATCGGGTTCAGCGTCAGCGTTGGCGCAACGGTATCCACAAAGAGAGGAATAGCGAGCGTATTACTGTTTCCGGCTGCATCGGTCACGGTGACAGGCAGCGTTGAATCGTTCTGCGGCAGCGCCTGAAGCGCGGCGGCTGGCAGATCCACACTCCAGTTGCCGTTGGCATCGACGGTGCCGTTATAGGTTATGCCGCCTAAGACGATCGCCACCGTCTGACCATCGCCCGTTACGCCAGTGGTGCCGCTTAACGTTTGCGTCGCCTGAGCTTCCGTACCGTTCAGCACGCCATCCGCAAAAGGTATATCCGCCGTTGCCAGCGGCAGAGCGCTGACGTGAACGCTAAGCGCTCCCCGGCCGGTAAGAGTCGTACCGGTATTATCCACCACGCTGGCGCTCAGCGTGACGGTGCCATCCGGGATGCCTGCCAGTGCTGAGGCGGGAATGATGGCGTTCCAGAGGCCGGTAGCGCCCACCAGAGCGGTAAACGTCTGGCCATTAAAGGCCACGGTGACCGTACTGCCCTGCGCAACGTTGAGCGTGGTGCCGGAGACAATCAGATCGTCAAGCGCCTCGGTGGCGTTGAGATAACCGTCACCGCTCAGCGGATCGAGGCTGATGCCGGATGCTGCGCTGTTCACGGTGATCTCGCGACTGGCCGAGGTCGGATTGCCCGCCACATCACTCACCGCCACGTTAAGCGTGGCGGTGCCATCATTCAGCGCGGCTAAATCGGCTGCAGGCAGGCTGATGCTCCAGGCTCCGCTGGCCGGAACCAGCGTGGTGTAGACCTCACCATTTAGCGTCAGGGTGATTGTCTGCCCTGCTTCCACATTGGTGGTTGAGCCGCTGAGCGTCTGCGCGGTTTGCTGCTCTGCGCCATCAAGGATGTCATTTCCGGCGAAGCTATTAATCGTCAGCGTTGGCAGCGACGCCGCATCAACTTTGACCGCCAGTGGGCGATCGATTGACGTACTGTTTCCTGCCGCATCGGTAGCGGTGATACTCACTGTGTAAGTGCCGTTGGTCAGCGTGGCGAGATCGGTCTGGGGAACCGTCACGCTCCACTGGCCGTTATCGCCAACGGTGGTGGTGTAATCCCTTCCATTCAGCGTCACCACTACTGTGGCATTGGCGTCACCCGTTCCGGTAACCGGCAGCGCCGCGCCCTGTTCCGCCGCATTCAGGATGTTGTCACCCGCCAGCGCAGCCACATCTACCGCAGGCGGTAGCGTATCCACGTTCAGCGTGAGGTCGCCTGTGGTACTGTTTCCTGCCGCATCGCTGATGTTAACCGTGGCGATGGTGTCTCCCTGTGGCAGCGCCTGCAGGACGCTGGCCGGCACGCTAACGCTCCAGTTGCCGTCGCCGTCCACGCTGCCGGTATAGGTGGTGCCATTGATCACTACGCTGACGATCTGTCCGTCGCCGGTAACGCCCGTGGTACCGGTTAAGGTCTGCGCCACGCCCGCTTCCGCCGCATTTAAGGTGCCGTCAGCGAAGGGTTGATCGGTGGTCAAAGCGGGCAGATCGGTAACGGCAACAATCAGGCTGGCACTGCTGGTTACTGCATTGCCCGCAGCATCGCTGCCGGTTACCGTAACTGTTAACGGGCCATCGGGCAGAGCCAGCAGAGCGGCTGAAGGCACGCTGACGCTCCAGCGCCCATCAGCCCCTACGATGGCGGGGTAATTAACCTGATTCAGCGTCACCGTAAGTTCGCTGTTTTCCGGCACGTTGAACGAAGAGCCGCTTAAGGTAAGGTCGGAGCCCGCTTCCGTCAGGTTCAGATAGCCGTCGCCGCTGACGGGATCAACCGCCAGCGCGCTCAGCGTTGTATTGACCGTAAAATTGCCGTTAACGGTAACAGGATTTCCGGCGGTATCGCCGACCGTTACGCTGTAACTCTGGCCGCCATCCGCCAGCTCAGCCAGTGCCGCTGCAGGAATGCTGACGCTCCAGGCACCGCTCGCCAGAACCACGCCGCTATAGTTAACGTCATTTAACGTTACGGTGACAAATTGTCCCGCCTGCACATTGGTGGTGGTGCCACTAAGCAGCTGATCGACCTGCTGTTCTGCGCCATCCAGCACATTATTGCCGGCAAAATCATTTAACGTCAGCGTTGGCGAGGTCACCACTACGGTAAGCGGTGCCGATTGCGTGGTGCTGTTGCCCGCCAGATCGGTTGCCACTACGTTCAGGGTGTAATTGCCGTTGGTCAGCCCGGTCAGCGCGTCCGCCGGAATAGCCAGCGTCCACTGCCCATTCGCCCCCACGGTGGTGGTGTACTCTGTGCCCTGGAAAGTCACGGCGATCGCAGCGCCATTTTCCCCTGTGCCGCTAACGGTCAGAGGCAGCTGCTGCTCAGCCGCGTTGAGCACGCCCTCCCCGGCAATCGGATCCACGCTAAGCGCTGGTGCCGAAAGATCGACAATCAGGCTGCTGTCGCGAGTGGTGGTATTACCTGCGGCATCCGCCACCGTTACGGTGACAGGATAGGTGCCATTAGTCAGGTCACCTACGGCAGCGGCTGGCACGTTAACCGTCCAGTTGCCGTTACCGTCAACGGTAGCCTGATAAGTCGTGCCGTTCAGTGAGACACGCACGCTATCGCCCGCCTCACCAGTGCCAGAGATAGCCAAAGGCTCTCCCTGTTCCGTACCATTCAACTGGCCGTCGCCGGCAATGACGGCAATAGTCAGCGCTGGTGCGGTGGTATCCAGAGTGACAGGGTGCTGAACGGTAACGGCAGGGCCTGCGACAGGCGTGCCGGTTACCGAGAGCGTATAATTGCCATCCGCCAGCGCAGTCACCACGTTGGCAGGAATAGTGGCGCTCCAGAGACCATCAGCCCCTACGGTTGCCGGATAATCAACGCCATTTAAGGTCACCGTGACTATGGTAGTCGCATCCCCTACGCTTCCGGTCACGGTAAGACCCTGCTGCGCCTCCGCAGCATTGATTAGATCGTCACCCGCTACAGTGTTCACAATAACGGTAGGGTCAACGAATGTCTGAAGTGCGACCGTGGTATCGCTGGTATCGCTGTTACCTGCCGGGTTGGTGACCACCACGGAAACGGTGTTATCACCTTCTGTGAGATTACCCAGCGTGGTTGCCGGAACGGTAACGCTCCACTGTCCGTTGTTGCCAACTGTGGTGGTGTAAGTTTGCCCGCCCAGCGTGACCGATACGCTGTCGCCAAGCGTACCTGTCCCGGTGATTTGCAGCGGCTGGCTCTGCTCAATCCGGTCAATAATGTCATCACCGGCAATCGGATTTACGGTGAAGAGCGGTGCAGCGGTATCCACGCTCAACGGCACGGTTTGCGCCGTAGTATTGCCAAAAGCATCGGTCGCGGTGATGCTCAGTGCCTGTGCACCCTCCGCCAGTTGACCGACAATCTCTGCCGGAATCAGCAGGCTCCAGCTACCATCCCCGGCTACGCTGGCCTCATAACGGGTGCCGTTAAGCGTTACGCTTACCGTATCGCCAGGGGTAACGGTACCGCTTAGTGCCAGTCCGCCGCCCTGCTCATCCGCATTGATAATATTGTCGCCCCCCGCCACATCGCCCAGCGTCAATGTCGGTAGCGTTGACGCCACGGTGATGCTGGTTGGCGGCGTAAGGGCGGCGGTATTGCCTGCAATGTCGGTGACGTTAACCGTTACCGTTGAGCTGCCCTGCGGCAGCGCCTGAAGAACGTCTGGGGAAAGCGGCAGCGACCAGATGCCAGAGCTGTTTACCGTTGCGCTATAATCCGTTCCGCCAATGTTAACCGTAACGGTCTGACCGTTGCCGGTTTGACCCGTTGTACCGGTTAGCGTCTGCTGTACGCCTGCTTCGGCATTGGTCAGGATGCCGTCGGTAAATGGCTGTGTCAGGGTAGGACTCAGCGTGGGATCGGCCAGAACCGTCAGCGAGGCCTGGTTGGTCACGGTGAGACCGCTTTCAGCCGTTACGCTGACCGTGGCTGTCTGCCGGCCATCGCCGAGATCGCCCAGGTTTACAGCCGGAATGGTGACTGACCAGCTTCCGTTGGCCTGCACTAAACCGGTATAGGCGATGCCGTTAAGGGTGAAGGTGACCGTACTGTTTTCTGCCACGTTAGTAGTAAAACCATTGACCACCAAATCCTGCCCCGCTTCCGCAGCATTGAGATAGCCATCGGTGCTGAGAGGTTCAACAGAGATGCTGCTCGCGGTGCTGTCTACAGTGAAGGTTTTGGTAGTGGTACTGCTGTTTCCTGCCAGATCGGTGGTGGTTGCCGTCAGCGATTGTGGTCCGTCACCGAGGCTGCCCAGTGCGCCCGCAGGCACGGTGACCTGCCAGCTGCCGCCGGAGAGAATGGTCGTGGTGTACTCAGTACCGCCAATTGTCAGCGTCAGCGTCTGCCCGGCTTCCACATTGGTCGAGGTGCCGCTGATGATCTGCTCTGACTGCTGCTCTGACGCATCCACGATGTTGTTGCTGGTGACGTTGGAAACCACGATGGACGGCGGCGCTTTATCGACCACCACCTGCGAGCTAAGGGGAGTGAGATTTCCTGCAGCATCACTGGCGGTGACGGTGAAAGGCTGCACGCCGTTGACAAACGCTTCCACCACGGTAGCAGGCAGAGTAAGCATCCACTGACCATCTGCCCCTACCGTAGTGGTGTAAGTGCGGTCATTCAGCTCCACGGTAATGGTGTTGCCGATCTCTCCCGTGCCGGTCAGCACCAGCGGCTGGGTACTTTCTGCCAGATTGAGGTAGCCATCGCCAGAGACAGGATCAATAGTGACTGGCGGAGGAGTGAGATCCACCTCCAGCGTTCTGATGGTGCTGCTCACGTTGCCTGCTACGTCTGTAGAGACAACCTGCACCTGATTAAGCCCTTCACTCAAAGCCTGTACGGCTTGCGCAGGGACCTCAATACTCCAGCTGCCACCTGCTCCTGTTGTCGCCATATAGGTGACATTATTCAGAGTCAGGCTGATCCGATCCCCTTCCGCGCCGCTTCCTGAAAGCGTCAGAGCCTCGCCATGTTCGGTAATGTTAAGCCGGTTATCCTCGGAAATGGCATCCACAGTCAAGGTTGGTGCCACCGTGTCCACGGTAAAGGTGCTGCCAAGAGAAGTGCTGTTCCCGGAGCCATCCGTTACGGTGACGTTATAAGCGTTACTTCCCTGTGGCAGGGCTTGCAGCACCGCATTCGGTATCGCCACGGACCAGTTGCCGTTGGCATCCACCGTGCCGGTGTAAGTAATGCCACCCAGTACCAGGCTCACGCTCTGCCCCACGCCCTCCACGCCAGTGCTACCGGTCAGGGTCTGATCGGTAAGAGATTCTGTCCCGTTAAGCGTGCCGTCGTTAAATGGCGTATTCACCGTGACGGTAAAGTTTGGATCAATGTTAGCGGTAAGGCTGTGGGTGGTAGTGATGACATTACCATCCCGATCCGTGGCGGTTGCCGTCACCGTAATGTCGCCGTTCTGCACGTTACTGAGCGCTGCGGCTGGCACAGTTACGCTCCAGCTCCCGTCAGAATTGGTGGTTGTTTCATAATTAGCGTTGTTAAAGCGGACCAGGATCCTGGCGCCGAACGCCACAAATCGGCTGTTCCCCTGGATCACCAGGTCATTTTGCGCTTCAACGGCATTAAGCATGTTGTCGTCACTGATGATACCGATGGCAATAGCGCTGAAATCGCTGTTAACGGTATAGCTGCCGGTGGCGGAAGCCGGGTTGCCCGCCACATCACTGACGTTCACGGTGTAGCTCTGCGTGCCGTTTGCCAGCTGATAAAATGCTGTAGCCGGGATCACTGCGCTCCAGCTACCGTCAGCCTGTACCGCTCCGGAGTACTGGGCACCATTCATCGTGACAGTAACCAGTTGACCAGCCTGCACGTTAGTGGTGGTGCCGGTCAGCAGCTGTGAAAGCCCTTTCTCTGCGCCATCCAGGATGTTGTCACCGGTAAACGGCGCAACGCTAATCGTTGGCAGGTCTGCTGCACTGGCGACCACCACCAGCGGAAGCGTGGTGGTGCCGCTGTTACCCGCTGCATCGGTCGCCTGCACGCTGACGTTATAGGTGCCGTCGGCCAGCGCCGTTACTGCTCCTGCAGGTACCGTTACGCTCCAGTTGCCGTCAGCATCTACGGTAGTGGGATAACCTGCGCCATTCAGCGTGACTACCACGGACGATCCCTGCTCCGCCGTACCGGTCAGCGTCAGGGCTGCGCCATGCTCAACCGCGTTAAGATAGCCGTCGCCGGAAACCGGCGATAAGGTAACATCAGGCGCAATCGTATCTTTGCGGATCGGCGTGAACGTGGTGGTCTGGTTGCCGCCTGCATCCGTGGCGGTCACGCTCAAATCATATTTTCCATCCGGCAGCGCCTGCAGCACGGCAGGTGAAACGGCAGCGCTCCAGTTGCCGTCAGCATCAGCGGCGGTCAGCACCGTCACGCCATCCAGTTCCAGCCTGATTAAGCTGTTCGCTTCTGCTGTCCCGCTGACAATCAGCGGCTGATTCTGGGTATCATTATTAACCGCGCCGCTGTTATCCCCCACCCCAGCGACGGCAAGGACGGGAGGCGTGGTGTCCACCACGAACGGTGAAGTGGAGCTTACGCTGTTCCCCAGCGAATCGCTTACCGTCACGGTTACGTTGGAGGTGCCTTCCTGCAGGGCCTGCAGCTGTTCAGGCAGCAGCGTCAGCGTCCATGCCCCTGAAGAGGTGTTCACGGTAGCGTTATAATCCACGCCGCCAATCGTCACCGTCACCACCTGATCGGCATAGGCAACGCCAGAGGAACCTGACAGGGTCTGCGGCGCGGCTGTTTCCTCTGCGCTGAGGATGTTGTCGCCAAAGGGCGCATTAACAACAATGTTGTCCGGGAAGGTGGTTCGCACCTGCAGATCGCTGGAAGAGGTCACCGTGGCCCCGTCCGTTCCCGTGGTAGAAACGGTTACGGCGTAGCTGTTATTCCCGAGGCCAGTGAGCGCGGAGGAAGGAACGGTTACGCTCCAGGTTCCGTCCGGGCCAACGGTAGTGTTATAGGTCACGCCGTTGAAAGTGACCGTCAGCGGCGTTGCTGCCGTCACGCCCAGGCTGGTTCCGTTGATCAGCAGATCGGACTGCGCCTCAGTGGCGTTCAGGGCGTTATCACCGCTGACAGGATTAATATTGAGCGAACCGGTATTGGCTACCACATCGACCGTAAAGGTGCCCGTGGCCTGACCGCTGTTGCCCGTGATGTCCTGCACCACCACGGTGTAGTTTTGTGCACCGTTAGCCAACCCGCCCAGTACCTCAGCGGGCAGTTCAATACGCCACTCCCCGCCAGGCTGAACCAGGCCACTGTAGGTCGTGCCATCCGCCAGCGTCAGCGTCACTTCACTGCCAACCTGCACGCGTAGTGTGGTGCCGGTCAGGAACTGCGTCTGCGCCACTTCCGCGCCGTTCAGCACATTGTCGCCGGTCAGCGGGTTAACCGTGATGGCTGGCAGATTGGCAGGTTCGGTGATGAAGGTAACGTTGGTGTAATCCTGTGAACTGTTGCCCGCCGCATCAGTCGCAACGACCGTCACGGTATAGCTGCCATCGGTGATTGCGGCCAGCTGATCGCCGCTCAGGGTGGCGGTCCAACGGCCGGTAACCGGGTCCACGGTCGCAGGCAGGTTGATACTCTGCATGGGATCCAGCGTATCCAGCCGGACGATAACGGTACTTCCCGCCTCGGTCTGGCCGGTGAACACAACAGGAGAGCCTTTCTCACTGGCATCTACATAGCCATTACCGGAGACGGTTTCAACGGAGACTACCGGAGCGGTGGTATCCACAGCCAGTTGTGCCGCTGAAGAGGTGGTGCTGTTACCCAGGGCATCGGTCGAGGTTACCGTAACGGTGTAATTGCCATCGGTAATGCTCTGCAGGTCAGAGGCTGGAACATTAACGCTCCAGGTGCCGTTAGCATTAACGGCAGTGGTGTAAGTGACGCCGTTTAAGGTGACGGTGATGCTTTGGCTGCCGTTGCTGGTGCCATTAATGGTCAGAGGCTCATTAACATCATTCTGATTTAACAGGCTGTCAGAGAGCGACACGGTCAGAGCAGGCGGTGCAGTAATAACGTTCACTGGAGTGGTAGAGGTGGCAGCGTTACCTGCCGAATCCGTTACCACCACGGTGATATTATTACTGCCCTGCGGCAAATTCTGTAGTCCGGCAGGTGGCAGGCTCACGCTCCAGCTGCCGTCTGTGTTAACCGTTCCGGTATATTCCGTTCCACCTACGGTAACCCTAACGGTTTGCCCTGCGCCCGTTGTCCCGGTGTTACCGGTCAGCGTCTGTCCGCTGTTAGCTTCATTGCCGCTGAGTACGCCGTCACCAAACGGTACGTCAATGGTAGCGTTGGGTGCCGTAGTCTGTACGTTAAGCGCAACGGCAGAGCTGTTTTGGATCACGGTGCCATCAGCAAGCGTAACGGTGGCTGTTACCAGATTTGACCCCTGAGGCAGCTGTTGCAGATCGGCGGCAGGCACGGTTGCGGTCCAGCTGCCGTTTGCGCCGACCGTGGCGCTGTAGACCTTGCCACCCAGCGTCACGCTAAGCAGGGTTCCGGCAGGCACACCCGTGGCAAAGCCAGAGATGGTCAGCGGAGACTGTGATTCGGTAGCATTAAGCTGACCGTCGCCGCTGAGGGGGCTGATACTGATACTGCCGACTGAAACAGGCTGGACATCGAAAGTGTGCGTGGCTGTGGCGGCCGTTCCGGCGGTATTGCTTACCCGTGCGGTAATGGTGTTGGTGCCATCCTCAAGCCCCTGCAAAGCCGTTGCCGGTACGGTAATGCTCCAGCTGCCGTTAGCGGCTACCGTCGCACTATAGCTCTGGCCGCCCAGCGTCACGGTAACGACTTGTCCCTGCTGAACGTTGGTGGTGGTGCCGCTGAGCGTCAGGGAAGTTTGTTTCTCAGCACCGTCCAGGATGTCATCACCCGCAAAAGTCCCGATAGTAATCGCAGGCGTACCAGGTTGAGTAATGTCAGCCTGAACGTTGATCACTTCGTTTGAGGTTGCAGTGTTGCCGTCCCCGTTTGTCACGCTCACGCGAATGGTATTATTACCGGCAGGCAAGGTAGCCAGATCGGCCGCCGGAACAGAGACGCTCCAGCTGCCGTTAGCCCCGACGGTTGTGGTGTAGGTTTTGCCGTTCAAAACAATGGTCACGGTGCTGCCGACTTCAGCATTGGTGGTCGTGCCGTTCAGCGTCTGGTTACTGCCCTTTTCCGCCTGCGTCAGGAGATTATCCCCGGTGAACGCATTAACGCTGATAGTTGGGGTTAAGGGCGTAGTTCCTCCGCCATCCCCGTCGCCGCCGTCCCCATCGCCGCCGCCTGGGGTACCATCCCCACCGCCAGCGTTGCCCCCATCATTACCCCCGCCGCCGCCGCCACCTCCTCCGCCAGCTACCGCTCCTACGGCAAGGCCCGCAAGACCAAGCGCACCGATACCTGCTGCGGTAATAACGCCGGTGGAAGCGCCGGTATCTGCCAGCAATAAGGGTTCAATCGAGCCAAGTGATTCATATTCGGGAGTAATGACCATTGCCGTCTGCGCATCGGCAAACTCAGTGGTTACCGGGAACAGGGCATGTTCAGGCGGGTTGACCCCATCGTCAAACACCAGCTCACTGTGGTCACCGTCAACATCATCAAAGAAGAATTGCTGGTAGCGAACGACGTTGCCGTCGCGCATGTGCAGGATCAGGTCATTACCCTGGCGTTCAAAGCCGGTCACCATGTCACGCGTGCCATGCATTTTTACTACGCTGGGCTGGTTCAGCAGGACGTTATGAGACGTGCCCGCATTAGCCTGTGACAGGATTGTTCCATCATCGCGCGAAACAATTTCAACGCGTCCATCATTGAGCTGTGCCATGGGTAACCTCTATATGCACCAAAAAATTATCATTATGTGTTTCGCGCACGAAGATAAAGAAAACCTTTACATTCAGACGCAAAGCAAGGGATAACCAGCCACCGAGAGCGGGCTGATTTTTACCTGGTGCATAACCGCCCCCACGGGGAGCGAAAGAGATTGCTCAGGGCAATCGGATCTGCTGACTCGCTATTTTTTCTAGCTTTTCCTTACCCATAGTAAGAAAGAACCAGCAGCCTCACTTGATGAATACTTATCTGAAAGATAAAAATATTTAATCAAACATGCAACTCTTTAATAAGTTCCGATAGTTATAAAAGCTAAATAATGATTGAGTATCGAAGATAAGGATTTGATTTAAAGCGAGGAAATTTCTTATGCATTTTGCAAGCTTTCTCTTTTTATACCTCCTGAACTGACCATTTATGGCTAAAAAGGCAGCGCTGCCGGGCCAGAATTTGCTGTAAATTCGTGATAAACAGCACAAGTTGTTCAACCTCACTTTGGTTATTTTTCATTCAGCGCGGATGGCCCTGAAAGGGAAAGAATGACGATTTTTCACCCTATACCAATGATTTGAGTTAAGGCGAGCTATTTCACCGTTTTTTCCGGAGTTATCTGGAAAGTAGCCCTGAAGCGACAAATCCTGTTAACAGTGCTATTTTTATGGGTTAACAATTGTCAGGCCATGGCCTCACTGGCGTGAGCCGTGAGCCACAACCTCACAAGCATGAGCAATCTTCTTTAAACAAAGTTCTTGTGGTAAAAAGAAGCGCTCCTTACGGAAGATTTTAAACGGATATCATGACGACACTGGATGCTCGACCCGCAAAGGCCAGCGCGGTAGCCACGCAACACGCTACGCGTGCCATCTTCTTTATTGCCGGAATCGGCATGGCCGCCTGGGCGCCGCTGGTTCCTTACGCTAAAGATCGTGCCCAGCTAAGCGATGGCGCGCTGGGTACGCTGCTGCTGTTTCTTGGGCTGGGCTCGCTGGTAGCGATGCCGCTAACCGGTATGCTGGCAGGTCGCTTTGGCTGTAAGCGCGTCATGACGTTGGGCAGCCTCTTTATTCTGGTCGCTTTGCCGTTGCTGGCGACCCTCTCCACGCCCGTTACCCTGGCTCTGGCGCTGATGGTTTTTGGTGCCTCGATCGGTCTCGTCGATGTGGCGATGAATATTCAGGCGGTGGAGGTGGAAAAGGCCTCTGAACGGGCGATGATGTCCGGCTTTCACGGTTTCTTTAGCGTTGGCGGCATTGCAGGCGCAGGCGCAGTCAGCGCCGGACTCGCTTTCGGGCTCTCTCCGCTGCAGGCGGTTAGCGCGATCGGCCTGCTCATTATTGCTATCTATCTCTCCTGTCAGCGCCATTTGCTGAGCGACCGGGTGCATCAGCCTGATGCGCCGCTCTTTGTGATGCCGCGCGGATGGGTGCTGTTTCTCGGCGTTTTGTGCTTTATCCTCTTCCTGACAGAAGGAGCAGTGCTGGACTGGGGCGCCCTGTTCCTGACCCAGACACGCGACTTAGCGCATTCTCACGCGGGTCTGGGCTATGCGCTCTTCTCCGTGGCGATGACGGTGGGCAGGCTGACTGGCGATCGCATCGTCAATTACTTTGGCCGTTTTCTGACGCTTTTCTGCGGCACGCTCTGCGCCTCACTCGGACTTTTACTGGCCGTATTTGTGCCAAACGTTGTGGTTACGCTGGCGGGTTTTGTGCTGGTAGGCTTCGGCGCCTCTAACGCCGTCCCTATTATGTTCAGCGCAGCAGGAAATCAGAAAACCATGCCGGTAAATCTGGCAATTTCTTCCATGACAACGATTGGTTATGCGGGTATTCTGGCAGGTCCGGCTCTCATCGGATTTATCTCTCAGTGGTACAGCCTTGCGACGGCCTTTTCGGCCATTGCCGTACTGCTGTTAGCCGTGGCCGCAAGCGCCCGGCTGATTACACGTTAACTGGGGTCCCACGCTACGCTATGTTGCCATACAAATTTCCTCTGACATCAGGCAATGTCACACGCTTTTTTGTGATGTTTATTCTGGTGCTGCTACTGGCGTCAGGATTTATGATCCACAATGCGGTGAACGCCTGGCTGACCGACAAGCGCTATGCGCTGGCGGATATCGCCCACGCTATGCAAAAACGCATCGATACCTATCGCTTTGCAACCTGGCAGATTTATGAAAACCTGGCCGCTAACGCCGCCGGATCGCCACCCAACAGCCTGCAGGAAACCCGCCTGCGTCCGGATGTTTACTATCTTGAGAAGACACGGCGTAAAACAGAATCGCTGATTTTTGGTTCCCACGACAGCAGCACGCTTGATATGACGCTGCGGATGTCCAACTATCTGGATACGCTTTGGGGGGCGGAAAACAGCACCTGGTCGATGTATTTTCTTAACGGACAGGATAACAGCCTGATCCTGGTCTCTACCCTGCCGCTGAAAGATATGGCGACACGCTATAAAGAGAGCGCCATCAGCAATATTGTTGAGGCGCGCCGTGCCGAAATGTTGCAGCAGGCAAATGCGCTGGACGAGCGTGAAAGCTTCTCTCCTTTGCGCCGTTTCACCTGGCAGAACGATCACTACTTCACCGTCCGCACCACGTTTAACCAGCCTGGCCATCTGGCGACCGTCGTGGCCTTTGATTTACCTATTAACGATCTGATCCCGCTGAACATGCCGCTGGAGTATTTCCAGCTCAAGCAGGATGCTAACAGCGCGCCGGTGAGGAGCGATCCTGACGATCAGACTCACAGTACAAAGGTCACGCTGGCTAACCCTAATATTGAAATTGCTGCCTCGCTGACCAGCACGCCATTGCAACTGGTTTACCGCGTGCCGTTGGTCGGGCTGTTTATGGATACGCTGCACAATCTGATGTGGCCGCTGCTGGCGAACCTGGGACTGCTGCTGCTCTCGCTGGCCGGACTGTTCCTGCTGCGCCAGCAATCGCTGCGCCCCAGCGAGAACCAGAGTGCCGAGCTGGACTCGTTACGCGTGCTGAATGAAGAGATTGTCGGCAGTCTGCCGGTCGGGCTGCTGGTCTACGACTTTGCGAATAATCGTACCATTATCAGCAACAAGATCGCTGAACACCTGCTTCCCCACCTTAATTTGCAAAAAATTATCAATATGTCCGACCAGCATCAGGGCGTGCTGCAGGCCACGGTGAATAATGAAGTTTACGAAATCCGCCACGCCCGCAGCGTTCTTTCGCCCAATACGCAGATCTTTATGATGCGCGACCAGGATCGTGAACTGCTGGTAAACAAAAAACTGCAAAAAGCGCAGCAGGTGCTGGATAAGAACCATCAGACGCGTCAGCAGCTGTTGCAAAATCTGGGTCATGCGCTGAACAGGCCGCTGGATAAGGTGATCGCTCATCTGCAGACCCTCAGCGAAGCGCATCCGGCAGACGATCTCAGCGATACGCTGGAGGAATCCCAGGCGCTGAGCCGGCTGGTGGATGATATTGTGCTGCTCAACCGCCTTGAAACTCATGACTGGGCACCGGAGTCAGGCTCCTTTATGCTGCAAAGCGTGCTGGATGAACTGGTGATAGAAGCGCTGCCTTCGATGTGCCGCAAAGGGTTGAAGCTGGTGGTCTGTAACCGGCTGAACAGCGACGAAAGCCGTTACGGCGACCGCCGGGCACTCTACAAAATCCTGACCACCCTGCTGCACTACTCCATCACCAGCACCAGCTGGGGACGGATCAGCATTGAGGTAAACCATCCGGCAGATCGCCCCGATCGTCTGGCGATCGAGATTGTCGATACCGGCGCGGGGCTGATGGTGGATGAAATGGGCAATACCGACTTCCCGTTCCTTGGCGAAACCAGCCACGATCGCTTTGGTCAGGCTTCCGGGCTCGCCTTTTTCCTCTGCAAACAGCTCTGTAAACAGCTGGGCGGTCATCTGGAAATTGTGGCGCGTCCCGATATCGGTACCCGTTACAGCATTCAGATCCATGCCCCGCAGGAGGAGCAGCATGCGCAGGAAGAGAAGCTGCTGGAAGGCCTGACCACACTGATTGATATCACCGTTGATGAAGTGAGAAAAATCGTTGTGCACCAGCTGGAAAACTGGGGAGCGAGCTGTATTACTCCTGATGAACGTTTCTCTGGTCAGGACCATGATGTGCTGGTCACCGACGATCCCACACGTCTTACGCCGTGGTCGTTACTGCTTACGGATGACGAAACGGGCTTTACCGCGCTTTCCCGCGACAGCTATCGGGTCAACTTCAATATCAGCAGCGCGATGCAGGATGCTCTGCTGCAGCTTATTGAACAACAGCTGGCCCAGGATGAAAACGAAGAAGAAGCACTCGAAGATCAGGATACGGCTAAGCTTTTTGCCCCTGGTTACTATCAGCTCTTTGTTGATACAGTACCAGATGATGTAAAGAGACTGTATAATGAGGCGGCGGAAGGGGACTTGAGTTCTCTTGCTCAGACTGCGCATCGCCTGAAAGGCGTGTTTGCCATGCTCAACCTGACACCCGGCAAGCAGCTTTGTGAAACGTTAGAACAACACATTACCGAGTGTGACGATTCAAACATTAAAAATACCACCAGTGATATTGACCACTATGTCAGTAAACTGCTGCAGCAAGGTAACCAATAAAATGAACAACTTGAACGTAATTATTGCCGATGACCATCCGATTGTTTTGTTCGGTATTCGTAAGTCTCTCGAACAAATTGAGTGGGTCAACGTAGTTGGTGAGTTCGAAGATTCCACAGCATTAATCAACAGCCTGTCAAAACTGGATGCCAATGTATTAATCACCGATCTGTCGATGCCAGGTGAAAAATATGGCGATGGCATTACGCTGATTAAGTACATCAAGCGTCATTATCCCGATTTATCGATCATTGTTCTGACCATGAACAGTAATCCAGCCATCCTGAGCGCGGTTCTGGACCTGGATATTGAAGGGATTGTTCTGAAACAGGGCGCGCCAACCGATCTGCCAAAAGCGCTGGCTGCTCTGCAGAAAGGCAAAAAATATACCCCGGACAGCGTGGCAAAACTGCTGGAGAAAATCAGCGCGGGTGGCTACGGCGACAAACGTCTTTCTCCAAAAGAGAGTGAAGTTCTGCGTCTGTTTGCCGAAGGGTTCCTGGTAACGGAGATCGCCAAGAAGCTGAACCGCAGTATCAAAACCATCAGTAGCCAGAAGAAATCAGCAATGATGAAACTGGGCGTGGATAACGATATTGCGCTGCTGAACTATCTCTCTTCCGTCAGCAGTATGCCGGTTGATAAAGACTAAGCAGCACTAAACAGCATCAGGGCGGACTCTGTTCCGCCCTTTTTTTATGCCGGAATCGCTACTCCCTGCCCTTTCTGACGCGCTCTGCATAAAACGCCAGCGCCTGCCGCAGCGTATCCATAGTGACCGGTTTCGACAGACAGTTATCCATGCCAGCCTCCATGCAGCGCTGCTTCTCTTCGGCCAGCGCGTTAGCCGTTACGCCCACCACCGGGAAGGTCAGCCCTAACTGACGCAGGCGCTGAGTCAGGCGGTAGCCATCCATATTTGGCATGTTGACGTCGGTCAGCACGATATCGATCTCGTTGCGGCTCAGCACGTTCAGCGCATCAACCCCATCCTGTGCTGTCTTCACCCGATACCCCAGCGATCCTAACTGATCGGAAAGCAGCATACGGTTGATAGGATGATCGTCCACCACCAGAATCAAAATATCTTCATTGCTGGCACGCTTCTCTTCCGCTTCCGGCAGCCCCGGTAACGCGTCCGGCATCGCCACCTCCACCCGGAAGATCCTGCCCAGCAGCGCTGGCAGCTCGTGAGGCGTGGTGGTGCCGTAAACCCAGCGTCCGGCCGAAAGCTCCAGCGGGCCGTCGTTATGGCTGCCATCAAAGCGGATCACCGCACGCAGAGCCTGCTGCAGCGGATAATCGTAATCGGTCACCAGCACATCTTCCGGACCGCACTGCCCCTCCTGTAAACGCTGCACGCTAATGCCATGCTCTTGCAGCAGTTTTTCCAGGAAGCTCGCCAGACCGTCGTTGCGTAATTCCAGCCAGCATTTTTTCCCCTGCAGACCGTCGTGCAGCGTGGGGGTCATGACTTTACTGTTATAGAGCGGGATACGAACGATGAACTGGCTGCCCATGCCGGGTTCGGAATCGACCTCAATGTCGCCATCCATCATATTGATCAGCTTTTCACAGATCGCCAGACCCAGTCCGGTCCCCTGGAAATTACGCTGAACGCCAGTGCCGACCTGGAAGAAAGGATCGAACAGGCGGGTGATCTCTTTAGCCGGAATGCCGACGCCAGTATCACGCACGCGGAAGGCAAGATAACCATCCTTCACGTACACCTGCAGGATAATGCCGCCGGTATGGGTGAATTTGATGGCATTGTTCAGCAGGTTTGAGATGACCTGCTGTAAACGAAGCGGGTCACCATCCAGGGTAACGGGCACCTCGCTGTCGATAAAGCACCACAGCGTCAGGCGTTTCTTCACCACCATCGCCAGATAGTTGGTAGCAATATGGGTGATCACTTCACGCGGGGAGAATTCACGCGGCTCAATGCGCAGCTGTTCCGACTCAATTTTAGAGAAGTCGAGAATATCGCTGATGATTTTTAACAGCAGGCTGGAGGAGTTGTTCATGGCGGTGACCAGCGACTCCACGCCCTGCGGCAGGGATTTGGTCTGCAGAAGATCCAGATTACCGATGATGCCGTAGAGAGGCGTGCGCAGCTCATGGCTGACCGTGGCCAGGAACATCGATTTGGACTGGCTGGCCTGTTCGGCGGCGTGCGCCATCTCCTGCAACGACTCTTCCATCTTCACGCGGGCGCTGACATCCACCAGCACGCAGATAGCCACGTTCTCGTTGCGGTAGCGCGAATGCACAAAGCTGATTTGCAGGTTAGTGTTGCTGCCGGTCAGCACATCGACAAAATTGACCTGCTGACCACAGATGATCTCGGTCAGCCGCTGCCGGTCTTCCTGAGTCAGCATGCTGAGATAGTTGTGGGCCAGCTCGTTGCTGAGGATATTGGTGCCGTCGCTGGTGCGCAGGATGCAGATCCCTACCGGGGCGGAAGCGACGATTTTACGGTTGAACTGCTCGTGCTCTTCCAGCCGGTGGGCATTATCCTCTGCAGGCAGAAACATACGGCGTTCAAACAGCCAGGCGAGCGTAAACAGAATAATCGCGCTGATCACGTTAAGCAGAATGGCGTTGATGATCAGCACTTTCAGCTTGGCTATCAGCTCATCGGTCTCCACCGAGTAGACTACCGTCAGCTCTGAAGGCATCAGCGTTTTCTTCAGCACCAGCTTCTTGTAGCCGTTAACGTAGCCGAACCAGCTGCGATCGTCCGGCAGATCGTCGAGCGAAATGCCACCGCCGGTACGGGAGGTGGACATCAGCCGCTGGTTGTTGGCATCAATAATCGTTGCGGTAACGGGGAAACTGCCCGGCGTGACAAAATCTTCCAGCCGGATGGTCTGTTCAATACCCAGCAGCGCCGCCATTTTACTGGCGACATAAATCGGCGTCAGCAGATAATAATAGCCCACGCCCGGCTGCCCGGAAGGGGCGATCCACACCAGGCTGCTTTTGCGCTCCTCTTCATTACCGTTACGGTATTTCAGAATGCGTTCATGCAGCGATTTCAGCGCCCGCTCACGGTTGGCGGAGGCGTTGCCCACGCCGAAATCGGCCAGGCAGAGGCTTTCTCCCCCGACAAAGAAGACCCTGTTAAGCTCATAGGCGGAGGCAAAGTTCTCTTTCCAGTAATGCAGGAAATAACTCAGCGACTCCAGCGAGCTACGCCAGGTGTTACTCATGGAACTGCAGTCAGAATCTGAATAGAGCGGATAAAACTGCGGCAAAGCCGTCTTGCCGGGAAAAACGCCGTTCAGCACGTCAAGGCCGTTAGCTGACGAATTCAGGCGGTTTTCTGCGATATATTTCAGCTCACGGGTGACATCGGCGGAGTGGCGCACATACCACTGCGCCTGCTCGAAGTTGGCGCCAAGTTCCTGACGAACCTGCGACTCTTTCTCATGCAGCACATTAATAATATAAAACGTGGTCAGCAGCGCGCCGAGCGTCCAGAGCATAAGTGCCAGCGCCCGGAAAAGGTAACGGGAAATCCTTAACGTGGTTCTGAACGAGACAAGATATTTCAAGCGAATCCTTTAGCGGTGGGGCTGACGGCGATCCCGATACAGTACCGTCAGCAGGTAAAAAAAGCCAGTTATGGCCGCAGCCGTAGCTAATAAAAAGGCCGGTTCTTTCGAACCGGCCTCAGGCACTAAACGCAGTGAAGATTATTCCTCTTCATCGCCTTCCGGTGCTTCATCTTCATTCTCAACTTCCGGGGCGATATCCTCATCCCCTTCCGCTACGCTGCCGTCGATAGCATCCAGCTCCTCTTCAGCAACCGGCTCCGCCACGCGCTGCAGGCCAACCACGTTTTCATCTTCTGCGGTGCGGATCAGAATAACACCCTGGGTGTTACGCCCTACCACACTCACTTCAGAAACGCGGGTACGAACCAGCGTGCCGGCATCGGTGATCATCATAATCTGATCGCTGTCGACAACCTGTACCGCACCAATCACCGGACCATTACGCTCGGTCACTTTGATCGAGATAACGCCCTGAGTAGCACGGGACTTGGTCGGGTACTCGGCGTTGCTGGTGCGTTTACCGTAGCCGTTCTGGGTCACGGTAAGGATGGCGCCATCATCACGCGGCACAATCAGCGACACCACGCGGTCCCCTTCTGCCAGCTTGATGCCGCGTACGCCGGAAGCGGTACGGCCCATGGCACGCACGGCGGTCTCTGCGAAGCGCACAACTTTACCCACCGCAGAGAAGAGCATCGCCTCGTCGCCACCGTTGGTCAGCGACACGCCGATCAGCTCATCGTCATCACGCAGGTTGACGGCAATGATACCGGCACTACGCGGACGGCTGAACTCAGTCAGCGCGGTTTTCTTCACGGTGCCGCAGGCGGTCGCCATAAAGATGTTCCACCCTTCGGCGTACTCACGTACCGGCAGAATGGCAGTAATACGCTCATTCGCCTCCAGCGGCAGCAGGTTGACGATTGGACGTCCCCGCGCGCCACGGCTCGCTTCAGGCAGCTGATAGACCTTCATCCAGTAGAGACGGCCCCGGCTGGAGAAGCAGAGGATGGTGTCGTGGGTATTGGCCACCAGCAGGCGGTCAATAAAGTCTTCTTCTTTAATACGTGCCGCAGATTTGCCTTTACCGCCACGACGCTGTGCTTCGTAATCGGTCAGAGGCTGATACTTCACGTAACCCTGATGAGAGAGGGTCACTACCACATCTTCCTGATTGATCAGGTCTTCGATGTTGATATCCGCGCTGTTGGCGGTGATTTCGGTGCGGCGCTGGTCGCCGAACTGATCGCGGATCAGTTCCAGCTCTTCACGGATCACTTCCATCAGGCGATCGGAGCTTTCCAGAATGCGCAGCAGCTCAGCGATCTGCTCCAGCAGCTCTTTGTACTCATCCAGCAGCTTTTCATGCTCAAGGCCGGTCAGTTTCTGCAGGCGCAGATCCAGAATCGCCTGTGCCTGCTGCTCGGTCAGGTAGTATTCGCCATCACGGATACCGAACTCATCTTCCAGCCACTCCGGACGCGCGGCGTTGTCACCGGCACGCTCCAGCATTTCGGAGACGTTGCCCAATGCCCACGAGCGCGCTACCAGGCCCGCTTTCGCTTCGGCTGGGTTAGCCGCATGGCGGATCAGCTCGATAATCGGGTCGATATTGGCCAGTGCAATGGCCAGCGCTTCCAGGATATGGGCGCGATCGCGTGCTTTACGCAGCTCGAAAATGGTACGGCGGGTCACCACTTCGCGGCGGTGACGCACAAACGCTTCCAGAATATCCTTCAGCGGCATGATCTTTGGCTGTCCCTGATGCAGGGCAACCATGTTGATGCCGAAAGAGGTCTGCAGCTGCGTCAGGGAGTAGAGGTTGTTGAGAACCACTTCGCCTACCGCATCACGCTTGATCTCAATCACAATGCGCATGCCGTCTTTATCGGACTCATCGCGCAGCGCGCTGATCCCTTCCAGACGCTTCTCTTTCACCAGTTCAGCCATTTTCTCAATCAGGCGAGCTTTGTTCACCTGATAAGGAATTTCATGAATGATGATCGTTTCGCGGCCGGTTTTGGCATCGACTTCTACTTCGCCGCGGGCGCGGATATAAATCTTTCCGCGACCGGTACGGTAAGCTTCTTCAATCCCACGACGACCGTTAATGATCGCCGCTGTCGGGAAGTCCGGCCCGGGGATGTGCTCCATCAGCCCTTCGATGCTGATGTTCTCATCTTCAATGTAGGCCAGGCAGCCGTTGATCACTTCCGTCAGGTTATGCGGCGGGATATTGGTCGCCATGCCTACGGCAATCCCCGAAGCGCCGTTGATCAGCAGGTTAGGGATTTTGGTCGGCATCACTTCCGGGATCTGCTCGGTGCCGTCATAGTTCGGCACAAAGTCGACGGTCTCTTTTTCCAGATCCGCCAGCAGTTCATGGGCGATTTTCGACATGCGCACTTCGGTATAACGCATGGCGGCGGCGGAGTCGCCGTCGACAGAACCGAAGTTACCCTGACCGTCTACCAGCATATAGCGCAGCGAGAACGGCTGCGCCATACGAACAATGGTGTCGTACACGGCCGTATCGCCGTGAGGGTGGTATTTACCGATAACGTCGCCGACAACACGGGCAGACTTTTTATAGGGTTTGTTCCAGTCATTGCCCAGTACGTTCATGGCAAAAAGCACTCGACGGTGAACTGGTTTCAGCCCATCGCGAACATCTGGCAATGCACGGCCAACGATGACCGACATGGCATAGTCGAGGTAAGAGTTTTTTAACTCTTCTTCGATATTAACCGGTGTGATTTCTCTGGCTAGATCGCTCATGGAGCCGCTATCCCTCTACATTATACCCGGATTCAAAGGTGCGAAAGTATATCACCTTTAGCTGTTGCGGTGAACGGAAAGCGTCTTTTTAGGCGCTTTAATGCACGCTAAACAACCGGAACGCCGGGCGCTGCACATTCCCCTCAGGAAACAGGTATACTGCCCGTAAACTTTTAGTGAGCGAGAGACCTATGAAGGCTGAAAAAACCGCCGCCACGGCTAACGTGGATCATAACGAAATTGCCAAGTTTGAAGCCGTCGCCTCCCGCTGGTGGGATCTGGAAGGCGAGTTTAAACCTCTGCACCGTATCAACCCCCTTCGTCTTGGCTATATTGCCCAGCACAGCAACGGCCTGTTTGGTAAAAAAGTGCTGGACGTTGGCTGCGGCGGCGGCATTCTTGCCGAAAGCATGGCGCGTGAAGGTGCTGAGGTGACAGGGCTGGATATGGGCGCGGAGCCTTTAGAAGTGGCCCGTCTGCACGCGCTGGAAAGCGGCGTGAAGGTGGATTACGTACAGCAAACCGTGGAAGAGCACGCCGAACAGTTTGCCGGTCAGTATGACGTCGTCACCTGTATGGAGATGCTGGAGCACGTGCCGGACCCACGTTCAGTGGTGCATGCCTGTGCAAAACTGGTCAAACCGGGCGGCGAAGTCTTTTTCTCAACCCTTAACCGCAACAGTAAAGCCTGGCTGATGGCGATTGTAGGCGCGGAATATCTGCTGCGCATGGTGCCTCGTGGCACGCATGATATCAAAAAGTTTATCCGTCCGGCTGAACTGCTGAACTGGGTGGATGAAACTCCCCTGCGCGAACGTCATATTATTGGCCTGCACTATAATCCGCTGACCAACAGCTTTAAGCTCGCCCCTGGCGTGGACGTCAATTACATGGTGCATACCCACGCACTGAAAGCGTAATCCTGCCTTCAAATCAGGCAGGCCCGGATTGCGCCGGAGCTTGCCTGTTACTCCCATAAACCTGCATCGGGCTACCGCCGATGTCAGATCGTTTTCCTCTTAGACAGATAGCCATGAGCGCGCCAGGATAGACTCGCCGGAGAAAATCAGCACGCCCCAGCGCTACAGCCAGAGGAATACTCTTCCCATCAGCCCTTTTTCCAGGCAAAAAATTGGGCGATTTTCCAGGGCTGAACAAGAAACCCGCGCTTGATCAAATTTCTAAAAAAATAATCAAACTATTGACATGGCCCCTGGCCCTTGAGAAACGCGGACTTAGGAAAAATGCCACTGCCTGAACAGCAATTTCTTGTGAAAATCAAGCCTTGTTAACCCGGCAGAAATTACTAGAATACTCACCATATTGTTATTCAAAATTCCCTTACCCCCTATATGTAGTGTTTATCCACAGAGTTACGCACATCCGGGCATTCTGTGTATAAGCGGGGGATATTTTTGTTTTCACCCTCACGGACAGGATATTACACGGCATGAATCAGAGTCTGCTTGTCACCAAACGCGATGGCCGCACCGAACGCATCAACCTCGATAAAATCCACCGCGTGCTGGACTGGGCTGCAGAAGGGCTGCACAACGTCTCTGTCTCCCAGGTAGAGCTGCGCTCTCATATCCAGTTCTACGAAGGGATGAAAACCTCTGATATCCATGAAACCATCATCAAGTCCGCCGCTGACCTGATCTCACGCGATGCGCCTGACTATCAGTACATGGCGGCACGCCTGGCAATCTTCCACCTGCGTAAAAAAGCTTACGGTCAGTTTGAACCGCCTAAGCTGTACGATCAGGTGAAGCGTATGGTTGATATGGGCAAGTACGACAGCCATCTGCTGGAAGATTACAGCGCGGAAGAGTTCGAAGAGATGGACAGCTATATCGACCACTGGCGCGATATGAACTTCTCTTACGCTGCGGTGAAGCAGCTCGAAGGTAAATACCTGGCGCAGAACCGCGTGACCGGTGATATTTACGAAAGCGCGCAGTTCCTCTATATCCTGGTGGCCGCCTGCCTCTTCTCTGGCTACCCGCGCGAAACGCGTCTGGACTACGTAAAGCGGTTCTATGATGCGATCTCTACCTTTAAAATCTCGCTGCCTACGCCAATCATGTCCGGCGTGCGCACCCCTACCCGCCAGTTCAGCTCCTGCGTGCTGATCGAGTGCGGCGACAGCCTGGATTCCATTAACGCCACCTCCAGCGCTATCGTGAAGTATGTTTCACAGCGTGCAGGTATCGGCATCAACGCTGGCCGCATCCGTGCGTTGGGCAGCCCGATCCGTGGCGGTGAAGCGTTCCACACCGGCTGTATTCCTTTCTACAAGCACTTCCAGACCGCGGTGAAGTCCTGCTCGCAGGGCGGCGTTCGTGGCGGTGCAGCTACGCTGTTCTACCCGATGTGGCACCTGGAAGTGGAAAGCCTGCTGGTTCTGAAAAACAACCGTGGCGTGGAAGGAAACCGTGTTCGTCATATGGACTACGGCGTCCAGATCAACAAGCTGATGTATCAGCGCCTGCTGAAAGGTCAGGAGATCACCCTGTTCAGCCCTTCTGACGTCCCGGGCCTGTATGACGCCTTCTTTGCCGATCAGGATGAGTTCGAGCGTCTCTACACCAAATATGAAGCTGACGACAGCATCCGTAAGCAGCGCGTCAAGGCCGTGGATCTCTTCTCGCTGATGATGCAGGAGCGCGCCTCTACCGGCCGTATCTATATCCAGAACGTTGACCACTGCAATACCCACAGCCCGTTCGATCCCGCCATCGCGCCGGTCCGGCAAAGTAACCTCTGCCTGGAGATTGCGCTGCCAACCAAGCCGATGATGGACGTCAACGACGAGAATGGCGAAATCGCCCTCTGTACGCTGTCGGCGTTTAACCTGGGCGCGATTGAGAGCCTGGACGATCTGGAAGAGCTGGCGACGCTGGCAGTGCGCGCGCTGGATGCGCTGCTGGATTATCAGGATTACCCAATCCCGGCGGCAAAACGCGGCGCGATGGGCCGTCGTACGCTGGGCATAGGCGTGATCAACTTTGCTTACTATCTGGCGAAGCACGGCGTTCGTTACTCCGACGGCAGCGCTAACAACCTGACCCACAAAACGTTCGAAGCTATTCAGTTCTATCTGCTGAAAGCCTCTAACGAGCTGGCGAAAGAGCAAGGTGCCTGCCCGTGGTTTAACGAAACCACCTATGCGCAGGGCATTCTGCCAATCGACACCTATAAGAAAGATCTCGATGCAATCAGCAACGAGCCGCTGCACCTGGACTGGGAAGCGCTGCGCGAAGAGATCAAAACTCATGGTCTGCGTAACTCCACGCTCTCTGCCCTGATGCCGTCTGAGACCTCTTCGCAGATCTCCAACGCCACCAACGGTATCGAGCCGCCACGCGGCCATATCAGCATCAAAGCGTCGAAAGATGGCATTCTGCGTCAGGTTGTGCCGGAATATGAGCGCCTGAAAGAGAGCTACGAGCTGCTGTGGGATATGCCGAATAATGACGGTTACCTGCAGCTGGTTGGCCTGATGCAGAAGTTTATCGATCAGGCGATCTCGTCGAACACCAACTATGACCCGACGCGTTTCGCCAACGGTCGCGTGCCGATGAAACAGCTGTTGAAAGATCTGCTCACCGCCTACAAATTCGGCGTTAAAACGCTCTACTATCAGAACACCCGCGACGGTGCAGAAGATACGCAGGAAGATATGGTGCCGTCCATTCAGGACGACGGCTGCGAAAGCGGCGCCTGCAAGATTTAAGCGTTAACTGCGGGGCGACGCCTGTCGCCTCCATCAATCATCTGTCAGGGCTGCTCTGCGCGGCCCGCTCTACGGATCACTATTCATGGCTTACACAACGTTTTCGCAAAATAAAAACAATCAGCTGGATGAACCGATGTTCTTCGGCCAGCCGGTCAACGTCGCCCGCTTCGATCAGCAGAAATATGACATCTTTGAAAAGCTGATTGAAAAGCAGCTCTCCTTCTTCTGGCGCCCGGAAGAGGTGGACGTCTCACGCGATCGCATCGACTATCAGGGCCTGCCGGAGCATGAAAAGCACATCTTCATCAGCAACCTGAAGTATCAGACGCTGCTCGACTCCATTCAGGGCCGTAGCCCGAACGTGGCGCTGCTGCCGCTGATCTCCATCCCGGAGCTGGAAACCTGGATTGAAACCTGGGCCTTCTCTGAAACCATTCACTCACGCTCTTATACCCACATTATCCGTAACATCGTTAACGATCCGGCGATTGTGTTCGATGATATCGTGACCAATGAGCAGATCCTGTCGCGCGCGAAAGATATCTCTGCCTACTACGACGATCTGATTGAGATGACCAACTACTGGCATCTGCTGGGCGAAGGCACGCATCAGGTAAACGGCAAAAGCATTACCGTCAGCCTGCGTGCCCTGAAAAAGCAGCTCTATGTCTGCCTGATGAGCGTAAACGCGCTGGAAGCGATCCGCTTCTACGTCAGTTTTGCCTGCTCGTTTGCGTTCGCCGAGCGCGAGCTGATGGAGGGCAACGCCAAAATCATCAAGCTGATCGCCCGTGACGAAGCGCTGCATTTGACCGGGACTCAGCATATGCTGAACCTGCTGCGCAGCGGTGAAGACGATCCGGAGATGGCTGAGATTGCCCGTGAATGCCGTCAGGAGTGTTATGACCTGTTTGTACTCGCTGCCCAGCAGGAGAAAGAGTGGGCAGAATATCTGTTCCGCGACGGCTCGATGATCGGCCTGAACAAAGATATTCTGTGCCAGTATATTGAGTACATCACCAATATTCGTATGCACGCGGTGGGGCTGGATCTGCCGTTCAAAACGCGCTCTAACCCGATCCCGTGGATCAACTCCTGGCTGGTTTCTGACAACGTCCAGGTTGCGCCACAGGAAGTTGAGGTCAGCTCCTATCTGGTGGGTCAGATCGACTCTGAAGTGGGTGAAAACGACTTCGACGATTTCCAGCTGTAAGATGGCCGGGTCACTCATCCTGCTGCGCGCTTCCGGCACGCAGCTGCAATGTGATAAAGAGCACCTTTCGCTGCTGGAGGCGCTGGAAGCTCATCAGATTTGCGTTGAGTATCAGTGTCGGGAAGGTTTCTGCGGCTCGTGCCGCACCCGGCTGCTGAAGGGTAAAGTCAGCTACGCCGCCAAACCGCTCGCCTTTGTGCAGGATGATGAAATTCTTCCCTGCTGCTGCAAAGCCAACGGTGATATTGAACTGGAGATGTAGCGCTGTCTGCCTCCCCATCGCTATAAAAAAGCCCCCGTCAGATCCTGACGGGGGCTTTTTTATTCAGCTAGCTCTGGCTCAGTCTTTCAGCGTTTCCACCACCTCAATCCAGCCGTGCCCGGTTGAAACCTCCATACCGTTGAGCCAGCGGCGCAGCATATTCAGCGCCATCATTGCCACCATATCCTGGCGGGACTTCAGGTCATGACGGTTGACGTTAAACTTCACGCGCTGCCCCCAGCTCCCTTCTGGCGTATGTAACGCAAAGCTCAGGTGCTCATCATAGATACCGCCCACCATCAGCGCCAGCGATGCGCCGGAGGTGGCGGCAAGCTGCCTGCTGCGCTCGATCAGCGCCTGCAGGGACTCCTGCTGTGCAGGCAGCACGTTACCCGCCGCCAGCGGCGCCTGTGCCGAAGCAAGCTGCCACTGCACTAATCCGGCGGTAAACTGCTCGCTTACCGCAAGCGTGTAACGTTTTTCGCCCAGGCGGCGTGCAAGCTGAGTCGGCAGCCCTTCCATCCCTTCAAAAATAGTGCTCTCGCCGGCAATTTCGCGCACCCGCTGCCAGAACTGCTCCATCTCGACCAGCTTAGAGGCGGGCCCGTTCAGCTTGAGTTCGATAATCGGCATCGAGGCGCGATAGCCCATCACCACCCCTTCCGGCAGCGGCAGCGGCTCAATCTCGGCGGCAAGATCGCTCTCCCCGCGCCCAAAGGTGGTCAGCCGTAGGCAAACCGGAGGTTCAGGCAGGTCAAAACGCGCTTTCAGGCGCGGCAAAATTTGCTGTTCAACCATCACTTTATATTCAGAGGGTACGCCGGGAGTGAAGAAAATCCAGCAGCGGTTCAGCTGCATCGCAAAGCCGCAGGCGGTACCAACCGGATTATCCAGCATTTCTGCTCCTTCCGGGATTTCAGCCTGCTTGCGGTTGCTGTCGGCCATTTTCCGGCCCCGTTCAGCAAAAAAGGCCTCCATCTTCGCCAGCCATTCCTGATGCATCACCAGTTTTACGCCTGCCGCTTTAGCTGCCGCCAGCGCGCTGAGATCGTCGCTGGTCGGCCCCAGCCCCCCGTTTACAATCAGCACGTCGGCCACTTTACTGCGCTCGGTCAGCACGGTGACCAGCTCGTCAAGATTGTCTCCGGTGGTCTGGCGGCTGGTCATCGGCAGACCATTTTCAAACAGCACCCCGGCAAGCCAGGCCGCGTTGGTATCCACAATCTGACCGTGCAGGACTTCATCGCCAGTTGCGAGCATTTCCACTCTTATCATGTTGTTCTCCGGTTCGGGCAGCGTCGGTTAACTGTATGAACAGACCCGGATAAACACAACGTCATTTTTCGTTCTGTAGTGTTTCAGAGATGGCAGCGACAGCCAGAGCCAGATTGCCAGAGATCGATCCGCCGTGGCCCGATGCTGTTGCGGGATGTCTGGTTTCTGGAAAAGTTAGCGCATTTTGATCGGAAAGTGATCCTGGAGCGCCGCATGCACGCTAAAGGCTCGGGCGCTTGCTGAGCTGAAGTAAAAACGGGAAATTAGCTTCATAATGCAGGCTGCCGCTGAGCTGAAGCGGCAATACCTGAAGGCGGCTTAATGCCGTCTTTTTTCCTGTTCAGCCACCCAGTTAATTAATGCCTGACGGGAGATTTTGATACCGCCGCTCTGCAGATCGGGCAAAGTGTACCAGCGTTGAGGGCGCTGAAAGCCTGTCAGCCGGGTCGCGGCCCATTCCGCCAGAGCCGGGAGCGTCAGAGCCCCACGCGTTGTCACCAGCGCAACCGGCCGGTGCCCATATTCCACATCCTCCAGCGGGACAATAAAAGCCTGTGTTACCGCAGGATGCTGTAGCAGAACGGATTCCACAAACTCTGGCTGTACCCCCTCACCTGCTGAGAAAAACTGGTTATCCAGGCGGCCGTGCAGTACCAGCTCACCCTCTTTGATCTCGCCGCTGTCCCTGGTGGCAAACCAGCCCTGCGCATCGCTTAACGCCGTCAGATTGCCATGCTGCCAGTAGCCGCAGGCCAGCGCGGGGGAACGCAGCTGAACCTCACCTGCCACTACCTGTATGCTGTGCCCCGGCAGCACCCGCCCCACTCCCGGAAGCCCGTCAGCACGCTTAGCGGCCACGGTAGAGGCCGTTTCCGTCATGCCGTAACCGCACCAGCAGGCGATCCCGCGAACCTCAGCCTGCTGCGTTAACGCTGTCGGAATTGCCGCTCCCCCCAGCAGGACGCTATGCAGCGTGGCGGGCAGCGATGGACGTTGCAGCAGACGCCATAACTGTGCGGGAACCAGCGAGGCGAAGGTGCAGGTTTCCAGTGCCTGATGCAGGGGCCTCTGCCCCACTATCCCCAGCCCGGCACCACTCAGCAACCAGCGCCAGACGATCCCCTGCCCGGAGACATGGTATAGCGGAAGCGAAAGCAGCCAGCTCTCCGCGGAGGTGAAATTCAGCGCGCTTATCACGCCTGCGGCGCTGGCAAGATGTGCGCTGAAAGTATGGGCAGCGGCTTTCGGCAGGCCGCTGGAACCAGAGGTCAGCGTAAGCGTGGCAATCTGGCGCGCATCCCAGCTATAGCTGGCGCGAAATGTGAGCGAACGGAAGGTCAGCGCTGTCAGCGACGGCAAGGGTTCGCCCTCCAGCGCCAGAGCAAACTCACAGTTCAGCGCGGGCAGCAGCGCCGTGAGTTGTCCTGCCGGGAGTTGAGGGTTGAGCGGTAAAACGCGCGCCCCACATTGTAACAGGGCAAGATAGGCCAGCAGCGCCTGCTGGCTGCTCCTTGCCTTCAGCGCCACGCCACACCCCAGATAAACGCCCTGCCGCATAAATCCCGCTGCCAGCTCTTCAACCTGCCCAGCCAGCTCAGCCCAGCTCAGCACCCCCTGCTCATTGCGCAGGGCAACCTGCTGAGGCTGGCGCTCTGCCCAGTAGCGCCAGGGCCACTCCGTTATCGCTGTCATAAAAATCCCACCCAGCGTGCTGGAAGCAGCAGGCCCGGGCGCTGCGTCACTGTCGCCATATGCATTCCAGGTGGTCGGGTGCCAGCACGGGAAGCGGGCAATCTGGCCAGCCGCGCACCAGCTGATGCTGCATCATCTCAAGCGTATCCAGCCCTGGCGTCACCTCCGGCGTGAGCCAGTGCGCAATCCGCGCCAGCTGTGACAACCCGAGGCTCGACTCCAGCGACGAGCTGATCACCGCTTGCAGCCCTGCTTCATGCGC
The DNA here is from genome assembly GCF_030758455.1 of Erwinia pyri. Lineage (NCBI taxonomy): Bacteria > Pseudomonadati > Pseudomonadota > Gammaproteobacteria > Enterobacterales > Erwiniaceae > Erwinia > Erwinia pyri. The sequence continues at coordinate 1,440,891 of NZ_CP132353.1, read as the reverse complement.
CTGAGCGATCAGCTGACACACTCTGGCCAGGCTCCCGGTCAGCGTCGGCTTGATGATAATAGCCCTGACGCCCGCTTCGGCCACCGGCCTGAACCCCGTCTCCCTGCTACTCTCATCCCAACCCAGCGCAATCCCTGTTTCTGCTGAGAAACGCAGAGAGTCCTCCCGGCTGCGGCAAGGCTCCTCAAGGAAAGCGATGCGGGGAAGCAGATCGACAGCAACAAAACGGGCAAAATTCAGCGCCTTCTCCAGCGTCCAGCTGCGGTTGGCGTCCAGCCGCAGAGTTAAAGTGGGCAGCGCTTCCAGCAGCAGATTGACCATCACGCCATCCCGCACCGGCTCATACAGGCCAACCTTGAGTTTCGCCAGCGGGTTATCCTGCTGTTGCAGGCGCAGGAGCAGTTCATCGGGATCGCCCGTGCAAAGTATCGCGCTGCGGTAATTGCCCTCTGCTGGCAACGTGGCTGAAAGCTCTGCCAGCGCGCAGCTCAGGCCAAAGGCTACCGAGGGCAGAAGACTCTCAACCGGCTGTCCGCCTGCGCACCAGGACGCCAGCCAGGTCACCGTTTCCCGCCGGGCTTCTGCCACTGTTTCCTGACTGAAACCGGGCAGCGGTGCAATTTCCCCCCACCCTTCCCGGGCTCCGCAGCTCAGCCTGACCAACAGGCCGCTACGGGTTTTAAGCCGCCTGTCACGTAAAACCACACCTGCTTCAAGGGGGATTTCCCAGGCAAATACCTCTGCGCCGCGCATCAGGGATTCCGCTTGAATTTGCTGAAGTCTGGCGGGCGCTTCTGGTTAAACGCGTTGCGGCCTTCCTGCCCCTCTTCGGTCATATAGAACAGCATCGTGGCGTTGCCCGCCAGCTCCTGTAGCCCTGCCTGACCGTCACAGTCCGCGTTCAGCGCCGCCTTCAGGCAGCGAAGCGCCATCGGGCTGTTCTGCAACATCTCACGGCACCAGCGCACCGTTTCGCGCTCCAGCTCAGCCAGCGGCACCACCGCGTTGACCAGCCCCATCTCCAGCGCCTGCGGGGCGCTATACATCCGGCATAAAAACCAGATCTCCCGGGCCTTTTTCTGCCCGACAATGCGCGCCATATAGGCCGCACCCCATCCACCGTCAAAGGATCCCACTTTCGGGCCTGTCTGACCAAACTGCGCATTATCAGCAGCAATGGTCAAGTCACACAGCATATGCAGCACATGGCCACCGCCCACGGCGTAGCCCGCTACCATCGCCACCACCGGTTTCGGGCAGGTGCGGATCTGCCGCTGAAAATCCAGCACGTTCAGGTGATGGACGCCCGAGTCATCCTGATAACCGCCGTAGTCGCCCCGCACCTTCTGGTCGCCGCCTGCACAAAAGGCCTCATTGCCCTTCCCGGTTAAAATAATCACCCCAATCTGCTCATCAAGACGGGCATCCTGCAGCGCAATCAGCATCTCTTTCACCGTCTGCGGCCGGAAAGCGTTGCGCACCTCAGGCCGGTTAATGGTGATTTTTGCGATGCCGTCTGCGGATTTATGGTAGTGAATATCGCTGAAAACCTGGCCGGGATCCTGCCATTCAATGGGGGCGAAGAGCAGCTGTTGATCGGGATAAATCATCGGGATTCCTCAGAAGTAAGCCGCTGCGCCAGTTGGTGGGCAAAAGCGGAGGGATTGGCGCGGTGGGCGTTATGGCCTGCGCCGGGTATCAGCTCGCAGGGGAGCGAAGCCCGGGCCGCCAGCTGTTGAAATTTGCGGTCCTGCTCACCGCAAAAGTAGTGAAACGGCACCGTCAGTTGGTGCAGTTCAGGGACCAGGTAAGGCTGCTTTGCCAGAGAGGTTGCTAACAGCATTGCGGCTACCGCTGCAGGATGATTATGCAGGCGCCTTTGGATAAGCGCGGCGCGCTGATGCGTGGTGAGGCTGGCGAAGACCGGCTGCTGATACCAGGCCTCAAGCGTCTGGAGCAGAGGCTGCTCGCAAAAGCGCCTGGCCCAGCGGCTGTCCTGTTCAAGCCTGAGCGCTCTCTGTTCAGGGCAGTCAAGACCGGGGTGGCTGCCTTCAACTACCACCCCGGCAAGCCCCGCCCCTGCATGACGGCAGGCGTGGTAGATCGCCAGGCGTCCGCCAAGCGAATAGCCAATCAGCCAGTAGCGCTGGATGCGATGATACTGGAGCGTATTGCTTAGCGCGGACGAGAGCTCCCCGAAGCCGGTTGTAAGCTGCGCCTGAGAGCCGCCGTGCCCCGGCAAATTGATGCTCAGCTGTGGCCTTTTGCCCATCAGGGATTGCACCTGCCGCCACTCTTCAGCATCGCCAAGCAGCCCATGCAGCCAGACCAGCACCGGCCCGGCTCCGCTATCTCTGCCCTGCCAATGCGCGTGCAGAATCATTTCCGTTCCGCCTTCCCGGCTGCTGCCGGGGGCCCGGTCACGTCAGCAGGCTTTCTCTGCGGTTCATCAGACGGCGCCTCACCCTGCCAGCCCTGCGCCAGGCTCCGGGCGCCCTCGCCCTCTGCTACCTGCAACTCGATCAGTGTTGCGCCACCCTGCCACCCCTGCGTCAGTGCATTATCCAGCGACTGCCACTCATCAGGCCGGTAATAATCCAGCCCAAAGAGCTGTGCCGCGGCGGAAAAATCGGCCTGCTGCGGCATGGAAAAGTAGCGTTCCCGCTCCGTTTCCGGGGTGGGTAACATTGAAAAAATCTGGCCGCCGTGGTTATTGACCACGATCAGCACTATCGGGCCGGGACATTGCCGCAGCAGCGCCAGGCTGTTGAGATCGTAAAGCGCAGATATATCACCTACGATCGCCAGTAAAGGTCTGTTGCCGCCGCGCTGCACGCCCGCTGCGGTTGCGATCAGTCCATCAATACCGCTGGCGCCCCGGTTGGCAAACACCGGATAGCCTGCGGGAAGCTGAGCATAAGTCTCCACCAGCCGGATAGTGAGGCTGTTACCGAGAAACAGTACGCCCCCTTCGGGAAGCAAAGAGGGCAAGCGCTGCGCCAGGCCGACTTCGCTTAGCGCAGGCTGGCAAGGTGCTGCGCACTCCGCCGCCAGCGAACGCAGTTCAGAACACCACTCAGGCCGATCCAGCGCAGGATGCGCCGCCAGCCAGGGCAAGATCTCAGCCTGGATACGGTGAGCGCGAAGATGCGCGGGATCCCGTCTGCCCGGCATCGCCTCCACCAGCCAGTACTCATCCGGCTGACAGTGCGACAGCCAGTTCAGGATCGCTTTCCCGACCAGATGGCTGCCAAACTGCACCACAATTTCCGCTGCGGAGAGCCATTTAACCGCCCGGGAGTCGGAGAGCCATCGTGAGGCGTAAGGCAGCGGCTGGCCGGTTTGCGACTGTACGTCGGCAAGCAACGGCCAGCCCAGACGGCTTGCCCACGCGGCCACCGCCACCCCCTCTTCCGCCCGCATTTTTCCGGCAATCACCACGCCGCGCTTTTGCCGCCAGCCCGGCCAGGCGCTGTTGACCGGCGTTTGCGTTGCGGAAGTGTGTTCAAGCCACGGCCGCTCCTCCTGCCACCATTTCCCCAGTTCGTCGTGCCAGCTCTTATATGCAGCAGGATCGCCGCCATATAGCGGTTCGGCAAAGGGACAATTGATTTGCACTGCACCAGATCTCTGCTGGCTTAGCAGTGAATCAATGGCTGAGACCAGCCAGCGGGCAGGAATATCAGCAGTCGGGCGCGGGAGATTAAGCGTAGCGGCATGGCTGGCAAATAGTCCCACCTGCTCAATGGCCTGATTGGCTCCGCAGTCGATCAATTCTGGCGGGCGGTCTGCGCTGAGTACAATCAGCCGCTCGCCGGTGAGCCGGGCTTCAATGACCGCGGGATAGAGATTGGCAACGGCCGTGCCAGAGGTGACGATAATGGCCACCGGCTCTGCGGTAGATTTTGCCAGCCCCAGCGCCAGATGGCCCAGCCCGCGTTCGTCGAAGTGGGTATGGCAAACCAGCCGGGCATGACCGGCAGCGGCAAGCGTTAGCGGCGCAGAGCGCGAACCCGGAGCGATACAAACATGGCGCACCTGATGACGCGTCACTGCTTCAAGTATCACCTCCGCCCAGCGGCGGTTAAAGGTACTGTGTGACATAGCCCACTCCTGATCAAAGCAGGCACCAGTATAAAAGAGCTGCAAACAGCTCAATTTGATTTGAGGCAGGATCCGTTTGCAATTTCCACTCCGGCAAGGCCTGCCAGCCCGGAAACTTTCTGGTTGATCTCCTGCCACTCCAGGTGTGCTTCAGAACCGGCGACAATTCCTGCTCCCGCATAGAAACGCACGCTGTTCTCCTCCACCCAGGCGGAGCGTAAAGCCACCGAGAATTCACTTTCTCCGGCTGACAGCCAGCCCACAGAACCGGCATACCAGTTACGGGGAAAAGGTTCATGGTGATGAATGAAGCGTAAAGCTGCCTGGCGGGGAAGCCCGGCGACCGCTGCGGTGGGCTGCAGCCGTTGCAGGATCTGCTCATCATCCGGCTGGTGCAACCTGGCCTGGATTTCACGACGAAGATGCTGAACCTTACGCAGACGGACAATTTGCGCAGGAGCAACATCCAGCCCCTGGGTCACCGGGTGCAATCGCTGGCAGATATCCTCCACAACGAGGCCATTCTCACGTCTGTTTTTCTCATCGGCAAGCAGCGCTTCGGCCCACTCACGCGCCTGTAGCGCATCCTCGCTGTTTTCGCAGGTTCCGGCCAGCGCCTCTGTTCTCAGCGCCAGCCCCTGACGGTGATAAAGCCGCTCCGGACTGGAGCCAAGAAACGCCTGACGGGGACTCAGCGCTAACAGAAAGTGATAACAGTGATGGTTGACCTCACGGCTGGCTGCAAGCAGAGAAGCGGCGGAAAGGGGCTGTGGGAAGCTGACGTCGGTGGCGCGGGCCAGCACCACTTTTTCCAGCTCGCCTGCGCTGATAGCCTGTAGCGCAAGCGCCACGCTGTTATGCCAGCCTTGCTGGTCAGGAGAATGGTGGCAGGCAGAGGGGCAAGCGGGCAGCGCTGGCAGCGGCACGGCGGGCTGAAGGATGGAGAGCATATGCAGTGTCGCCTGCGCCTGCTGATAGAGATCGCCCACGAGGAACAGGTTCAGCCTGCCTCTGCGCCACAGCAGGCGGGGTAAAAACAGGCAGCATCGTTGCAGGGCAAATTCATTGACGCCAACCAGACACCCTTCCGCGGGCAGGGTTTTAAGCAGCCGGGCAGCCTGAGCCAGCGTCTCAGCGCGCACCACCTCGCCAAGAGCAATCAGCGTTTCGTCGCCTTCTCTGGCCTGCCAGTAAAATTGTGGCCAGACGCGCTGAGCAGCCAGCCAGGCTAACCCTTCGGGAAAGGCTACTGCGGAAGCAGAGAAATGCAGGAAACCCTGCTGATGTGGGGAGACGGCCTGAAGCTGCCTTTGCAGCTGGAGCAGAGCGGAAGAGAGCGGCATTGCGGCGTCCGGAGAGATCAGAGTTTTTCCAGTTTACCGGGGGAGCAGACGCGCTGTTTTGATCTGGGCTAACTCGCCCACAAGCACAACGGGCGCCCCGAAGGACGCCCGTTGCTGTTAGCTGGAGCCTTAACGGCGCGCCAGCAACAGTCCCACGACCAGCCCCAGAGTGGCGCCAACGCCAATTCCCTGCCACGGCTTTTCGTGTACGTATTCATCGGCCCGGTAAGCAACTTGTTTCGCACGAACATAATAAGTGTCGGTCGCGTTGCTGACGCGAGACTTCACGTCGTTCAACGAGGCTTCTGCTTTGGCTTTCAGGTCGAGATATTTTTGATCTGCCGGATCGCCGGAGGATTTCAGAACATCTTCCAGTGTTTTCGTCAGCAGCGCCAGGTCGTCGTCCAGGCGGTTCTCTTCAGGTGCATTTGTTGTAGCCATAACATCTCCTTGTGCGAATAAAATTCTCCCTTAACTATAGACACTATTTGCCAGCCTGCCCGCGAACCTCTCCAGGAATTGCCTGATAATGCAGCCATTAACCCTTAAAACAAAAAAAACCGGTCACGGCGACCGGCGACCGTGAAGCGGTCTTTGAAAAAAGATGCCCGGGGAAACAGGGAGTGGCGTTAGGCTATTTCGCAAACATCCGGCTGATATCCTTAAAGGCCTTAAACTCCAGCGCGTTGCCACAGGGATCGAAGAAAAACATCGTTGCCTGTTCGCCCACCTGCCCTTTAAAGCGGATATAGGGCTCAATCTCAAATTTGACCTGGAAATCACGCAGGCGCGCCGCCAGTTGCTCCCACTCTTCCCAGTTCAGCACCAGCCCGAAATGGGGAACGGGGACGCCGTGGCCATCAACATGGTTAGTATGTACGGCATCCTGGGCGGCGGTTTTTGGCGCCTGATGGATCACCAGCTGATGACCATAAAAGTCGAAATCTACCCACTGCTCACTGGAGCGGCCTTCCGGAAGATTAAATACGGTGCCGTAGAAATGGCGCGCAGCGGCGAGGTCATGCACGGGTATTGCCAGATGAAACGGACTAAGGGCCATTGGGTGCTCCGGTAGCGGATAAAGAGTGTGGTGTTGCTCTATTCTTATCGATAATATTTTTTATGAAAAGCGAATATCTTTACAATGAATCAACAATTTTTTTACGGGATCGGTCGCCATGCTGCGTGAAATCAGAACCTTTATTGCCGTCAGCCAGTTTGGCACTTTTGCCGCCGCCGGGCAGCAGACTGGCCTGACCCAGTCTGCCGTTAGCGCACAGATGCGAACGCTGGAGAACGCGCTCGGCATCAGGCTGTTTGACCGCTCGGGCCGCGCCGTGGCGCTGAACGCCGAGGGCGCCCGTATCCTGCCGATGGCGGAGGAGATGCTGGCGCTTTTTGCACGCATGGCGCAGCCAGAGAATCTGGTGGACTATCGTGGAGCGATAAAGATAGGGGCCATCTCCTCGGTACAAACCGGCTTACTGCCTGCTGTGCTGGTTAGCGTGCATCAGCAGGCGCCAGCACTGGAAACCAAGCTCATTCCCGGCGTCTCCTCTAACCTGCTGACGCAGGTGGATGCCGGAAATATCGATTTAGCGGTGATCATCAAACCCAGTTTCGCTCTGACGAAAGATCTCTATGCCGAGACGCTGCAGAAAGAGCCTTACGTGCTGATTACGCCGCCAGACGTGAACGGCGATAATGCGGTAGAGCTGATCCGCCAGCTTCCCTTTATTCGTTATGACCGCTCGTCATTTGGCGGCAGAATGGTCAGCCAGTTTCTGCGTGAGCAGCGGCTGGATCCGCGGCTGGCGCTGGAGATTGATGAAATTGATGCCATCGTTAAAATGGTCGAGATGCGCCTTGGCGTTGCCCTTGTGCCGTTAGCGGGCCTCTGGCGGGACCGTCCGGCTGACGTACGCATCATCCCGCTGGCCGGGCTGACTTTTTATCGCGAACTGATAGTGGTGATGCGGCATGCAAACCGCCAGGCCCCTTTGCATAAGTTTATTACCGACAGGCTCCGTCATCACGCCGCTCCCTCCCCTCACCTGCCAGCAGCGGAGTGAAATGGCTGCGGTTTCAGAGGAATACACTGCTTTTGTTGGATTTATCTGATAAATTTTTGCTGAACTGAATTTTCACACCCACAAGCTGTCGTAACTCCCTGTGACCTGTGTCACATCCGGGTAAAGCAGAGTGTAATTACACGATAGTCTCTACGAACTCCGTTCAGCAAAGGGAATGACTTCTGGCATGAATCGAAGAATGTTTATGAAAGCGTCAATGGCTTTCGCTACGGTAAGCGGGATGTCCGGTTTATCAACGCTGTTTGCACAGGCAGCCTGGGCTGATACCGATATCGCCGACGGCTCTGCTAAGCGTTTTGATTTTAACGTACTGAAGCAGATGGCGGCCGACTTAGCCAAAAAACCTTACGGTGGCGCGCCAGCTCCGCTGCCAGAAACTTTGGCCACCCTGACGCCGCAGGCGTATAACGAAATTCAGTACGACGCCAGTCACTCACTCTGGAACGCTATTCCTGACCGTGAGCTTGACGTGCAGTTCTTCCACGTCGGCATGGGCTTCAAGCGTCGTCTGCGCATGTTCTCCGTGGATGCCTCAAGCCGCGAAGCGCGTGAAATTCACTTCCGTCCCGAGTTGTTTAACTATCACAACGCCAACGTGGACACCAAACAGCTGGAAGGCAAAACGGATTTAGGCTTTGCGGGTTTCCGCGCCTTTAAAAAGCCTGAACTGGCCAGCCGGGATATCGTCTCTTTCCTCGGCGCAAGCTACTTCCGCGCGGTGGATGAAACCTATCAATACGGCCTCTCTGCACGCGGCGTGGCTATCGATACCTTCAGTAACGGCAAAGAAGAGTTCCCGGACTTTACCGCCTTCTGGTTCGAAACGCCCAAGGCTGATGACACCACCTTTACCGTTTATACGCTGCTGGATGGCGCAAGCTGCACGGGTGCCTTCAAATTCATCATTCATTGTGAAGATAAGCGCGTGGTGATGGAGGTGGAAAACCATCTGTATGCCCGCAAAGATATCGATCAGCTCGGCATCGCGCCGATGACTACCATGTTCAGCTGCGGCAACAATGAACGCCGCATGTGCGACACCATCCACCCGCAAATTCACGACTCCGATCGTCTGGCGATGTGGACCGGGGTGGGCGAATGGATCTGCCGTCCGCTGAACAATCCTCAGCGTCTGACCTACAACGCCTACCAGGATGAGAATCCTCGCGGTTTCGGCATGCTACAGCTGAACCATGACTTCCAGGATTATCAGGATGTGATTGGCTGGTATAACAAGCGTCCAAGCTTGTGGGTGGAACCCGTTGGCAAATGGGGTAAAGGTGCCATCAATCTGATGGAGATCCCAACCACCGGTGAAACGCTGGATAATATTGTCTGCTTCTGGCGTCCGGCAGAGGCGATCAAAGCAGGTAGCGAGCACAGCTTCAGCTACAAACTCTACTGGAGCGGCTTGCCACCGGTTCGCAGCGGCTTATCCCGCGTGAATGCCACCCGTACCGGCATGGGCGGCTTCCCGGAAGGCTGGGCGCCGGGTGAACACTATCCCGATGTCTGGGCGCGCCGTTTTGCGGTGGACTTTGTGGGCGGCGATCTGAAAGCCGCCGCGCCGAAAGGCATTGAGCCGGTGATCACTACCACCTCCGGCACCATCAAACAGGTTGAGATCCTCTACGTAGAGCCGATTGATGGCTACCGTATCCTGTTTGACTGGTATCCAAATAGCGACTCGACCGAGCCCGTCAATCTGCGTCTGTTCCTGCGCACCAGGGATGAAACGCTGAGCGAAACGTGGCTCTATCAGTACTTCCCGCCGCCGCCAGACAAACGTAAATACGTTGATGACCGGCAGATGACCGCCGGGTAAATCACAACATAAAGGCCGCATGAGCGGCCTTTTTTATGGCAAAAATTTTCAGAGACTGGCTGGCTGTTAGCGCAAAACGATGCGGCATACCTTTATTTTTCCATATCAACATGGGGAATATTATCCTCAAGGTAGATGTCGCTGGTTACCCTGAAGCCAAAGCGATCGTAGAATTCCTGAAGATGAGCCTGCGCGGAAAGGAAAATTTTGTGCTGCGGCCAGTAGTGTTCACAGCAGGCGATCGCCTGTTCCATCAGCCGGTTTCCCAGGCTTAATCCTCGCGCTTCGCTTGCAACAATCACCCGGCCAATCTTCACCGGTTTCTCCGCCGATTCCGGCGCAAGTATCCGCGCATAGGCCAACAGCTGATGATCAAAAATTGCCAGCAGATGACGGTTTTCACCCAGCAGATCGGCCCCATCCAGATCCTGATATGGGCAATTTTGCTCGACAATAAATACCGCATTGCGCAAGGCCATAATCTGATAAAGCTGCGCGACGCTGAGGTCACTGTGATGCAGATCCTGCCAGTACACTTCCATTTACGTTGCTCCGCTGGTCGCTGTTTATTTAAGCCAAAAAAAACGGGCTCCAGTGAGCCCGTTTCTCACATACTCTGTAGCTTACATCAGCGGCTGAGCCATCTGCACCAGTGAAATCAGCGGCTGAGGATAGATACCCAGCAGCAGCACCAGAATTGCGGAGATCAGCACTACCACACCGCCTGCGGTGAATGCCCAGTTGGCTGGCGTATCACGTTGCAGCAGCTCTGGCGGGTTCAGGTAGAGACTCACCGTCACGCGCAGATAGTAATAGAGGCCAATCGCACTGCCGACTACCACAGCACCGGTCAGCCACCACAACTGCGCACCCACACCGACGGCAATCACGTAGAACTTACCAATAAAGCCCAGCGTCATGGGAATACCGGCCAGCGACAGCATCATCACCGTCATAACAGCTGACAGGATAGGACGGTGCCAGAAGAGGCCACGGTAGGAGTAGAGCGAATCTGCATCCGGACCGCGATACGGACTGGACATCAGGCTGACCACGCCGAACGCACCGAGGCTGCTGAACAGGTAACCCGCCAGATAGACGCCCACGGTTTCCAGCGACAGCTGATGCGTCTGGATAGCAATCAGCGCTACCAGCAGATACCCCAGGTGAGCAATGGAAGAGTAGCCCAGCAGACGCTTGATGTTGCTCTGCGAGATAGCCATCAGGTTACCGAACAGAATAGAAGCAACGGCGATGATTGCCAGCACCAGGCGTACCGCTTCGCTGTCTGCTACCGGTGCATACAGGAACAGACGCATCACCACGCCGAAGATAGCGATCTTGCTGGCGGTCGCCAGGAAGGTCGATACCGGCGCTGGCGCACCCTGATAGACATCCGGCGTCCAGAGGTGGAAAGGCACCAGCGACAGCTTGAAGCCCAGACCCACAATCATCATACCTAGACCGGCCAGCAGCAGCGGTTGATGGATAAGCCCATCATTCAGGCTCTTGCCCAGCGCCACAAAGCTCAGGTTACCGGAATCTGCATAGACCATCGCCATCCCGAACAGCAGGAAAGAGGAGGCCACCGCAGACATAATGGTGTATTTGATGGCTGCTTCCAGCGAACGCTTTTGCTGGAAGGCGTAGCCTACCAGGCCAAACAGCGGCAGGGAGATCAGCTCAATACCGATAAACAGCGAAGCCAGATGGTTGGCGCTGGCCAGCACAATGCCGCCCATTGCGGCAATCAGCACCAGCAGGTAGAACTCTTCACGGTTATCGGGATAGCCCGCCAGCCAGGGATAGGCAAACGTACAGGTGGCGAGACTGGCAAGGATCACCAGCCCGGTATAGAGCATAGAGTACCCGTCTACCCGCAGCAGCGGCGTGACGTCCATCGGGCCAGCCTGGCCGACAAAGAACAGCGAAACCAGCGCAATGTTCAGGCCAATCACCGCCAGCGTGGCATTGACGAAGTGGTTGCGTCGCCACGCAATGGACAGCATCACAACTACCACCGTCAATCCGACGATCAGCAGCGGCAGAAGCGCGATCAATTGTTGAGGAGTTATTGTCATGGCGAATTACGGCCTTGTAGTTGAGATTGAAGCGGTATACCACTGCTGAATGTTACTCATCGCAGCATGTGAGGTGTCCAGAATCGGCTGTGGATAGATCCCCAACAGCACCAGCAGAACCACCAGCACCATAATCATCAGGAACTCACGAGCGGACATGCCGCGCAGAGGCGTTTCAGATTTTGGTGCGCCATAATAAGCGCGTTGCATCATGACCAGCGAGTAAACGGAGGCAAACACCAGACCGAAGGTGGCGATAACAATGATCACCGGCACCGTCTGGAAACTGCCGGTGAGGATCATGAATTCGCCAACAAAGTTACCGGTTCCCGGCATCCCCAGGTTAGCCACCGCAAAGAACAGCGACAGCCCTGGCAACCATTTGATGCGTGACCACAGGCCACCCATCTGACGCATATCACGGGTATGGAGACGTTCATAAAGCTGACCACACAGGATAAAGAGCGCAGCCGCGGAGAGGCCGTGTGCAATCATCTGCACTACCGCACCCTGGAACGCCAGCTGGCTGCCGGTGTAGATAGCAATCAGCACAAAGCCCATGTGTGAGATAGAGGTATAGGCGATCAGACGTTTAATATCGTACTGAGAGAAGGCCATCCACGCGCCGTAGAAGATACCGATGATACCTAACCACATGGCGATGGGCGCAAACTCCGCAGAGGCGTTCGGGAACAGCGGCAGCGCAAAACGCAGCAGACCGTAAGCTGCCGTCTTCAGCAGGATCCCTGCCAGGTCAACGGAACCTGCGGTTGGCGCCTGGCTGTGCGCATCCGGCAGCCAGCCGTGCAGCGGCACCACAGGCATTTTTACCGCGAAGGCGATAAAGAAGCCCAGCATCAGCAGGTACTCTACGGTGTGCGACATTGGCGTTTTCAACAGATCTTCATAGTTGAAGGTCCAGACGCCCGTCGCGTTGTAGTGCACAAACACCAGTGCCAGAATCGCAATCAGCATCACCAGACCGCTCGCCTGGGTGTAGATGAAGAATTTGGTGGCCGCAGTAATACGCGTTTTCCCGTCCGATGCCTTGTGTCCCCACAGCGCAATCAGGAAGTACATCGGTACCAGCATCATCTCCCAGAAGAAGAAGAACAGGAACATATCGATGGCCAGGAACACGCCAATTACGCCACCCAGGATCCAGAGCAGATTCAGGTGGAAAAAGCCCTGCCATTTCTCAATCTCATTCCACGAGCAGAGAATAGCCATGACGCCCAGCAGGCCGGTCAGCACCACCATCAGCAGCGAGAGGCCATCCAGCGCCAGATGCACGTTAATCCCGAAACGAGGGATCCACGACACCAGGAATTCAGACTGCCATTGCGGAAGACCCGCGGCCTGAGTCAGCGAATAGCCGCCCTGCAACCAGAGCTGCAAAGAGAGCGCCAGCGTCAGTCCCATCGAAATCAGCGCAATCCAGCGCGGCACTTTCGCGCCGAAGCGTTCAAGCTGCCAGCAGAGCAGGCCACCGATGAACGGGATGAGGATAAGCCAAGGTAGTAACATGGCGATTTGTTTCCCTTTTCTGAACCTGAATGGCGTGTCTCGCTGGCCATTTTTGCCCCCGCCTGCACGCCTCACATACCCACGTATGCTGCGACTGCTTGCGGCCCCGGACAAAACTGACTGCGCCGATAACGCCCAGTTTTCAGGTAATTTTCAACATTCTCTTGCCGAGGGACGAGAATTTACCCGTCCCACCAACTCAACTTTAGATCGTCATCAGCAGCGCCAGGACCACCACGGCCCCCACGCTCATTGAGGCAACGTACCAGCGCAGATAGCCGTTTTCGCTCACCACCAATCCTTTGTTAGCCAGGCGAGAGAACAGCGCCGGAATGTTCATCAGACCATTCAGCGGATCGCGTTGCAGCGCCCAGGCAACAAACAGATAAGGTTTCACGAAAACTTTGTCATACAGCCAGTCGAAGCCCCATGCGGCGAACCACCAAGTGCTGAAGAAGCGGCCTGGGGCGCTGTTAGCGATATTGCTCACCAGCGTGCGTTTGCCCAGCCACAGCACGGCCGCCAGCAGGATCCCGACGACAGCGACCACCCCAGAGGCGATCTCCAGGGTCAGAACGCTACCATGCGCCAGCTCAGCGGTCTCCGGCAGAACGCCTTTCAGCGGTGGAACGATCATCGCGCCAATAAAGGTTGAGAGGATAAGCAGCACAATAAGCGGCAGGTGATGGGTGATCCCTTTGCCGGCATGCGCGTGAATTTTCTCTTCGCCGTGGAAAGTGATAAAGATCATGCGGAAGGTATAGAGCGAAGTCATAAACGCCCCTGCCAGACCCGCTACCATCAGGTTCAGATGTCCATTAGCCAGCGCCCCGGCAAGGATTTCATCCTTACTGAAGAAGCCCGCCGTAATTAGCGGCAGCGCAGAGAGCGCCGCGCCCCCTACCAGGAAGCAGACATAAACCAGCGGAATGCTTTTACGCAGGCCGCCCATTTTGAAGATATTTTGCTCGTGATGACAGGCCAGGATCACCGAACCGGACGAGAGGAACAGCAGCGCTTTAAAGAACGCATGCGTCATCAGGTGGAAGATCGCCGCATCCCAGGCCTGTACCCCCAGCGCCAGGAACATATAGCCAATCTGGCTCATGGTAGAGTAAGCCAGCACGCGTTTGATGTCGGTCTGCACCAGCGCAGCGAAGCCCGCCAGCACCAGCGTAACCGCCCCGACAATGCCCACCAGATGCAGCACTTCAGGCGTCAGCAGGAACAGGCCATGACTACGGGCAATCAGATAGACGCCAGCCGTAACCATCGTCGCCGCATGGATCAACGCGGAAACAGGTGTCGGACCAGCCATCGCATCCGCCAGCCAGGTTTGCAGCGGCAGCTGGGCAGATTTACCGACCGCGCCACCCAGCAGCATCAACGTGGCCCACTGCAGCATGTGGTTATCTGCTGCAAAGTGCGCTGGCGCCAGCTCGACCATCTCACGGAAGTTCAGCGTACCCAGCTCGTTGTAGAGGATAAACAGGGCAAAAGCCAGGAACACGTCACCCACGCGGGTGATGATGAACGCTTTCATCGCCGCCGCGCCGTTATTCGGGTTGGTGTAATAGAAGCCGATCAGCAGATAGGAGCAGAGCCCCACTCCTTCCCAACCCAGATACATCAGCATCAGGTTATCGGCCAGCACCAGAACCACCATGCTGGCGATAAACAGGTTGGTGTAGGCGAAGAACCGGGAGTAGCCCTCTTCCCCACGCATATACCAGGAGGCGAACATGTGGATAAAGAAGCCGACGCCAGTCACCACCGAGAGCATAGTCAGCGAGAGACCATCCAGCGTGAAGTTGACGTCAATCTTAAAGTTGCCCACCTGCATCCAGGTCCAGAGCGCCTGAGTGTAAGGCGCCTGCCCCTGACTGAAAAAGTCCATGCCCACGAAAACCGTGGTCAGCGCCGCCAGGCCTACAGAGCCCATGCCAACGGTAGCAGAGAGATTTTCCGACCAGCGGCCGCGGGAAAAGGCCAGCAGTAAAAAGCCAATCAGCGGAAACAGTACTGTTAAATAGAGAAGATTCATCCGCGCATCTCGCTCACTTTATCAATGTTGAGGTTCTGGCTGCGACGATGAAGCTGAAGCAGCAGCGCCAGGCCGATACTGGCCTCAGCAGCGGCAAGGCTGATCGCCAGGATATACATCACCTGTCCGTCCGCCTGCCCCCAGTAGCTCCCCGCCACCACGAACGCCAGTGCAGCGGCGTTAATCATGATTTCAAGGCTTACCAACATAAACAGCAGGTTGCGGCGGATCACTACGCCGGTCAGTCCGAGGACAAACAGAATGGCCGCCAGAATCAGGCCGTGTTGCAGAGGGATCATGCGCGTTCCTCCTTGTTGCTTTTCGGAGCGTCACCCGGACGATTGCTTAACACTTCGCCCTGACGCTGTTCACGTCCGATATGGTAAGCCACCACCAGACCCGCCAGCAGCAGCATCGAAGCCAGCTCAACAGCCAGAACGTAAGGACCAAACAGGCTGATGCCCACCGCTTTCGCGTCGATCATCTTGCCGTCAATACCCTGATCGTTGATGGAGAGGATGGCGTAAACCATCACCACCAGCAGCACCAGAGAGAGCAGGCCAGGCCCCAGCCAGACGCCAGGCTTCAGCCATTCGCGCTCCTGCGCCTGAATGCTCTCACCCAGGTTCAGCATCATCACCACAAACACGAACAGCACCATGATCGCCCCGGCATACACGATGATCTCCAGCGCTCCAGCGAAATAGGCGCCCAACGAGAAAAAGACCCCGGCAACCGCCAGCAGGGAGATGATCAGATACAGTAGCGCGTGGACCGGGTTGGTATGGGTGATAACACGCAACGTTGTCAGCACCGCTACCAGTCCGCAAAGATAAAAAGCAAATTCCATGCCTGGCTCCTTAAGGTAACAAGCCCTTGACGTCGATAGGTTTAGCTTCGCTTTCGGCGTCGCCCTTGTCTTTCCCGTCGATCGCCATGCCCGCCATCCGGTAAAAGTTATATTCCGGGTACTTGCCGGGACCGGAGATCAGCAGATCTTCTTTCTCGTAAACCAGATCCTGACGCTTAAACTCACCCAGTTCAAAATCGGGGGTAAGCTGAATCGCAGTGGTCGGGCAAGCCTCTTCGCACAGGCCACAGAAAATGCAGCGCGAGAAGTTGATACGGAAGAACTCGGGATACCAACGGCCATCCTGCATTTCCGCTTTTTGCAGCGAAATACAGCCCACCGGGCAGGCCACGGCGCACAGGTTACAGGCCACGCAGCGCTCCTGGCCGTCCGGGTCACGCGTCAGCACGATGCGGCCACGGTAGCGCGGCGGCAGATAAACCGGCTCTTCCGGGTACATCATGGTTTCACGCTTGGCGAACGCATTCATGCCAATCAGGAAGATACTGCGTACCGTGGTGCCAAACCCAACCGCTATGTCTTTTAAATTCATAATGTTACCTCTTACTGCGCGTTGTACAGAATCACTGCGGCAGTCGCCAGCAGGTTCAACAGCGTCAACGGCAGACAAACTTTCCAGCCGAACGACATCACCTGGTCATAGCGTGGGCGCGGTAACGCAGCACGAATCAGAATGAACATCATCATGAAGAAGGCCGTTTTAAGGGCAAACCAGATAATGGGCGGCAGCCACGGGCCGTTCCAGCCGCCGAAGAACAGCGTCACGATCAGCGAAGAAACGGTCACAATGCCGACATATTCCCCCACAAAGAACAGGCCGAACTTCATACCGGCATATTCAATGTGGTAACCGTCGGCCAGCTCCTGCTCCGCTTCCGGCTGGTCAAAAGGATGACGGTGACAAACCGCAACGCCCGCGATGGCGAAGGTCAGGAAGCCGAGGAACTGCGGAATAACGTTCCACAGATGCTGCTGGCTGTTGACGATATCGACCATGTTGAACGAACCGGCCTGTGCCACAACGCCCATCAGCGAGAGGCCGAGGAACACTTCGTAGCTCAGCGTCTGCGCCGAGGCGCGCATAGCGCCAAGCAACGAGTATTTGTTGTTACTGGACCAGCCAGCGAACAGCACGGCATAGACTGCCAGACCAGCCATCATCAGGAAGAACAGCAGACCGATATTGAGATCTGCGCCCATCCAGGTAGAGGTAACCGGCACGATAGCCATCGCCAGCAGCAGCGAGGTGAAGGCGATCATCGGCGCCAGGGTAAAAATCACCCGGTCGGTAAACGGTGGCGTCCAGTCCTCTTTGAAGAACATTTTGATCATGTCCGCCACCAGCTGCAGCGAGCCGCCCCA
This sequence comes from Erwinia pyri, assembly GCF_030758455.1. Classification (NCBI taxonomy): domain Bacteria; kingdom Pseudomonadati; phylum Pseudomonadota; class Gammaproteobacteria; order Enterobacterales; family Erwiniaceae; genus Erwinia; species Erwinia pyri. Next base: position 1,423,641 of record NZ_CP132353.1, on the reverse strand, counting down.
GCCTACGCGGTTTGGCCCGTAGCGGTTCTGGAACAGGCCGAGCAGACGACGTTCGCCAAAGCTCATAAAGGCGCCGCAGCCTACCACCACCAACAGAATGACTAATGCTTTACCTACGGCAATCAGAACATCGATAACTTCCGGTGTCAGCCAGTTCATTGTGCCGCCTCCTGCATCTTGTCAATGTTGGCACCCAGCAGGAATGGCGGGATGCCCGGCATGCCGAGCGGCAGACCAACCTGCCCTGCCTGCAGCGTTCCGGAGAAGCGCACCGGCAGACGAAGGGTCTCACCTGCGCAGCTGAACTCCACTGACGAACCTGCGTTCACGCCAAGTTTTGCCGCGTCAGCCGGGTTTACCATCACATAAGGCTCAGGCATACGCTGCTGGATCACCGCAGAACGCTGAGACATCTCTTCGCTACCGAAGAGGTGGAAGTAAGGCGCCACGCGCCAGCTGTTGCTCTCACCAGCAAAGGCTGCTGGCACCACGTCAAACCAACCCAGCTGCGCATCACCCGCTTCAAACAGGCGCACGCCAGGGTCGCCGTTACGCAGTTTACCGCCCACTTCATCCTGGAACTTATTCCACGCCTGTGGGGAGTTCCAGCCTGGTGCCCAGGCAAAAGGAATTTGTGAACGGGCGGCCGACGGCTGGTTGTTCCCTTCCATAGAGAAGGCGAACATGGTGTCCTTATCCTGCGGCTGACGCGGCTCATGCACGCTGATATTGGCGCGTATGGCGGTACGACCGCTGGAGCGAATAGGAGAACGTGCCAGCTTCTGTCCGCGAATACGGAAGCTCGCATCCGGTGCCGCATCCTTGATGCCAGCCAGCTGCGGCAGCGCCGCAATACAGGCATCAATAACGTGATCGAGCTGGGTCCAGTCCGGCTGACGGCTGGTAATGGTGCTGGAGAGCGAGTGCAGCCAGCGCCAGCTTTCCAGCATTTCTATTCTGTCGTCGTAATAGGAAGGATCGTAAACCTGGAAGAAGCGCTGTGCGCGACCTTCCTGGTTCACCAGGGTGCCATCACTTTCCGCGAAGCTCGCGGTAGAGAGGATCAGCCCGGCTTTATCCGTGGTGGCGGTACGCTGGTGATCGATAACGATCACGTTAGCGGCGTTGCTTAACGCAGCATCCACTTTGGCTTTTGGCGCATGACGGTAGAGATCGTTTTCTAACACGATCACCGCATCTGCTGTACCGCTTTCCAGCTCGTCCAGCGCCGTCTCAAGCGGATGTCCGCCGATCATGCCCAGGCCAACGCTGTTGGCTGCGCCTGCCAGCAAAGTGATCCCCACGTCAGAGCCGCGTCCCTTCAATGCTTTGGCCACGTTCGCCGCCGCCTGAATCATCGCTTCGCTGCCGGCGTGAACCCCGGAAATAATCAGCGGTTTTTTGGCCCCCGCTAACGCCTGTACGATGACATCAATTTTGCCTGCCAGCGCGCGGTCAATGCCGCTAACCGCTGGCGCGGTCTCATCCAGGGCATTGGCAATCGCAAAGCCTAAACGCGCCTGATCTTCCACCGGCGCACAGTAGGTCCACGCGGCGATATCATCAAGACGGGTTTTATCGACATTGGTCACAAACAGCGGGTGTTTGGCGTTCTGGCCGATATTAAGAATGGCGGCGATCTGCCAGTCTGCCACTTTCTGGGCCGCTGCCATTTCGCGCGATTTGCCTTTCACCGCCTGACGAACGGAGAGTGCCACGCGTGCGCCAACCTGAGTCAAATCTTCACCCAGCACCAGCACCGCATCGTAACTTTCAATTTCACGCAGCGCAGGCGTATGTACGCCGCCGTCGCGCAGCACTTTCAGCATCAGCTCCAGACGCGCCTGCTCGGCCGCCGGAATACCGGTGGAGAAATTCTCTGCGCCCACCAGATCGCGCAGCGCAAAGTTGCTCTCGACGCTGGCGCGCGGTGAACCAATGCCGATCACTTTCTTCGCCTGGCGCAACACATCTGCCGCACCCTGCATTGCCTGGTCGGCATTCAGCGCGATCCAGTCATTGCCGCGACGCTGCATCGGCTGGCGGGGACGATCTTTCAGGTTTACGTAGCCATAGCCGAAGCGGCCACGGTCGCACAGGAAATAGTGGTTGATGCTGCCGTTATAGCGGTTTTCGATACGACGAAGCTCGCCATAGCGCTCACCCGGGCTGATATTGCAGCCGACGCTGCACTGCTGGCAGATGCTCGGGGCATACTGCATATCCCACTTACGGTTATAGCGCTCTGAGTGCGTTTTATCGGTAAACACGCCAGTCGGACAAACTTCCACCAGATTACCGGAGAACTCGCTTTCCAGCGTGCCATCTTCCGGGCGACCAAAGTAGACGTTGTCATGGGCGCCATACACGCCAAGATCGGTGCCATCAGCATAATCTTTGTAGTAACGCACGCAGCGATAGCAGGCGATACAGCGGTTCATTTCGTGAGAGATGAACGGGCCGAGATCCTGATTGCGGTGCGTACGCTTGGTAAAGCGGTAGCGGCGGAAGCTGTGGCCGGTCATCACGGTCATATCCTGAAGGTGGCAGTTACCGCCCTCTTCGCAGACCGGACAATCGTGCGGGTGGTTGGTCATCAGCCACTCCACAACGCTTTCGCGAAACTCTTTCGCTTCACCATCATCAATAGAGATAAAGGTGCCGTCAGACGCTGGTGTCATACAGGACATCACCAGGCGACCACGGGTATCTTCGGCATTCTGGAATTGCTTCACCGCACACTGGCGGCAGGCACCGACGCTACCGAGCGCCGGGTGCCAGCAAAAATAAGGAATATCTAAGCCGAGGGAGAGGCAAGCCTGCAGCAGGTTGTCCGCGCCATCAACATCATATTCTTTACCGTCTACATGAATTGTAGCCATAGTGAACATGCTTCCGTAAGGCCCGTCAGAGACGGGCGTTAATCAATTCAGCGTTTACCAGCGAGCCTTTAACAGGTTTGACTGGATACCGGCAATGGCGTGCGCATTGCTGAAGACCTGAGTCGCAATACCTGCCTCAAACTCTTCGCGGAAATATTTAATTGCGCTTTGCAGTGGCTCTACTGCACCTGGCGCATGCGCACAGAAGGTTTTGCCCGGGCCGAGCTGGCGGCAGAGTTGCAGCAGGGTTTCGATATCCCCCGGCTGGCCCTCTTTGCGCTCCAGCGCGCGGAGGATTTTTACGCTCCACGGCAGGCCGTCGCGGCATGGCGTACACCAGCCGCAGGATTCACGGGCAAAAAACTCTTCCAGGTTACGTACCAGCGACACCATGTTGATTTCATGGTCAACTGCCATCGCCAGCGCCGTGCCCAGACGGCTGCCCGCTTTGCCTATGCTGGCAAACTCCATCGGCAGGTCGAGATGGGCATCGGTCAGGAAATCCGTTCCCGCGCCGCCCGGCTGCCAGGCTTTAAATTTCAGGCCATCGCGCATGCCGCCCGCATAATCTTCAAGGATTTCACGCGCGGTGGTACCAAACGGCAGCTCCCAGACGCCTGGGTTTTTCACCCGGCCAGAGAAGCCCATCATTTTGGTGCCGGTATCGTCGCTGCCGGAAATCCCCTTGTACCACTCCACGCCATTGGCGAGGATAGCGGGCACGTTAGAGAGGGTTTCCACATTATTCACGCAGGTGGGCTTGCCCCATGCGCCTGCTGAAGCAGGGAATGGCGGCTTGGAGCGTGGGTTAGCACGACGCCCTTCCAGCGAGTTGATCAGCGCCGTCTCTTCACCGCAAATGTAGCGACCCGCGCCGGTGTGAACGATCAGTTCAAAGTCAAAACCGGTGCCGAGAATATTTTTCCCGAGATAACCCGCTTCAGTTGCCTCCGCAATCGCCCGACGAAGATTCACAGCGGCTTCAATGTACTCACCACGCAGGAAGATGTAGCCGCGGTAGGCTTTCAGCGCAAAGGCGCTGATCAGCATTCCTTCCACCAGCTGATGCGGCATCTGCTCCATCAGCAGGCGGTCTTTATAGGTGCCCGGCTCCATCTCATCAGCGTTACACAGCAGATAACGGATGTTCATCGACTCATCTTTCGGCATCAGGCTCCACTTCAGTCCCGTGGAGAAGCCTGCGCCGCCGCGCCCTTTCAGTCCTGAGTCCTTCACCGCCGCCACGATCTCATCCTGTGACATCGTTTTCAGCGCTTTTTCTGCACCGGCGTAGCCGTTTGTACTGCGATATTCGTCGAAAAATACCGGCTGCTTGTCATCGCGCATACGCCATGTCAGCGGATGCATCTCCGCAGTACGAATGATCTGTTTGAATGTCATTGATACTGCTCCAGCAGATTGGCGATATTTTCCGGCGTCAGGTGGACGTGGGTATCTTCATCCACCATCATTGTCGGCCCTTTGTCACAGTTGCCCAGGCAGCAGGTCGGCAGCAGCGTGAAGCGGCCATCTGCGGTAGTCTGGCCTGGCTTGATGTTCAGGTTATCTTCAAGCGCAGCCTGAATGCCCTGGAAGCCGGTAATATGACAAACCACGCTGTCACAGTAGCGGATCACATGACGGCCAACCGGCTGACGGAAGATCTGGCTGTAAAACGTTGCCACGCCTTCCACGTCGCTGGCGGGGATGCCCAGCACCTCAGCAATGGCATTGATCGCTCCATCCGGCACCCAGCCACGCTGCTTCTGCACGATTTTCAGTGCTTCAATAGAGGCGGCCCGGGCATCTTCGTAATGGTGCTTTTCATGTTCAATGGCATCGTGCTCAAAAGCACTCAGAACAAAGGCCTCGTTATCTTCGATCGTTTCGATCGCAATTCTTTGATCGTGCATAATTAGCGGTCCACGTCTGACATAACAAAATCGATACTACCGAGGTATACGATCAGATCGGATACCAGGCTGCCGTTGATCACTGACGGGATCTGCTGCAGGTGCGGGAAGCTTGGCGTACGCACGCGGGTGCGGTAGCTCATGGTGCTGCCGTCACTGGTCAGGTAGTAGCTGTTGATCCCTTTAGTCGCTTCAATCATCTGGAAGGATTCGTTCGCCGGCATTACCGGGCCCCACGAAACCTGCAGGAAGTGCGTAATCAGGGTTTCGATATGCTGCAGCGTGCGCTCTTTCGGCGGCGGCGTGGTCAGCGGGTGATCCGCTTTAAACGGCCCTTCCGGCATGTTGTTGAGGCACTGTTCAAGAATACGCAGGCTCTGGCGCATCTCTTCCATCTTCAGCATCACACGGGTGTAGGCACAGCTGACGCCATCGCCGATTGGCACTTCAAAATCGAAATTCTCGTAGCCGGAGTAAGGACGCCATTTACGCACGTCAAAGTCCAGACCCGTAGCACGCAGACCTGCGCCGGTGGTTCCCCAGGCCAGCGCCTCTTCCAGGTTGTAAGCCGAGACGCCTTTCGCACGGCCAATCAGCACCGAGTTTTTCAGAGCAGTTTGTTCGTAGGATTTAAGACGTTTTGGCATCCAGTTGAGGAAGTCACGCAGCAGGCCATCCCAACCTTTCGGCAAATCATGCGCCACGCCGCCGATGCGGAACCAGGCCGGATGCATACGGAACCCGGTGATAGCTTCCACCACGTCGTAAATTTTCTGGCGATCGGTAAAGGCAAAGAACACCGGAGACATCGCCCCAACGTCCTGAATAAAGGTAGAAATATAGAGCAAGTGGCTGTTTATGCGGAACAGCTCTGAAAGCATCACGCGGATGACGTCAACGCGCTCCGGCACTTTGATCCCGGCCAGCTTTTCAACAGCCAGCACATAGGGCATCTCATTGACGCAACCGCCGAGGTATTCGACGCGATCGGTGTAAGGAATGTAGCTGTGCCAGGACTGGCGCTCGCCCATCTTCTCTGCGCCACGATGGTGATAACCGATATCCGGCACGCAGTCGACAATCTCTTCGCCATCCAGCTGCAGGATGATACGGAAAGCCCCGTGCGCCGAAGGGTGGTTAGGACCGAGGTTGAGGAACATAAAGTCCTCATTGGCGGTGCCACGCTTCATACCCCACTCTTCCGGCTTAAAGGTCATCTGCTCCATCGCCAGGTCTTCCGTCTGCTTCGTCAGCTGAAACGGATCGAACTCCGTGGCGCGCGCAGGATAATCCTTACGCAGCGGGTGCCCTTCCCAGTCCTGCGGCATCATGATGCGCGTCAGGTGCGGGTGCCCATCAAAGGTGATGCCAAACATTTCCCAGGTTTCGCGCTCATACCAGTTGGCATTAGCGAAAATTTTGGTGAGGGTCGGCAGATGCAGGTCTTTTTCAGACAGCGCCACCTTGAGCATGATGTCGCGGTTACGTTCAATAGAGAGGAAATGATAGAAAACGGAAAAATCCGCCGCCGGCAAACCGGCGCGGTGAGTACGCAAACGCTCATCCATCCCGTGAAGGTCATACAGCATCACGTAAGGTTTCGGCAGCTTGCGCAGGAACTCAGTGATTTCCAACAGCTGCTCACGCTTAACCCACACTACCGGCACGCCGGTACGGGTTGGTTGCACGGTAAAGGCATCAGGCCCAAAACGGTTACGCAGCTCGCCGATCACCGGGTCGTCCAGGTGATCGTGGGTTTGCCATTCAGGCTGAGCGAGATCTTGCGTGGTTAAATCTGTCATAAGTTGTTCACCCTGTGGGCCTGCTGACAGGCACTCAGTATTGGCGTCAGGATGGGCCGTGCGCGTGTTGTGATTTTTATGCGCTGCAAGTCAGGCCACATCCATAAACTGCTCTACCTGGTTCTTATGACGCGGCCCTTAAGTCAGAGGCGACAGGCAGCGTCAGCGGGGGGTAGCGGTTAAATTTCGTCAGGCGAACGCAGATTAGTGACGGCAATGCGTTCACCCTGCTTTCTTTCACGCTCTGACTGCATGTTGGCGCGGTAAACACCCTGATCGCCTACTACCCAGGAGAGGGGGCGACGTTCTTTACCGATCGACTCCTGCAGCAGCAGCAGTGCCTGCATATAGGCTTCAGGGCGCGGGGGGCAGCCCGGAATATAGACGTCGACAGGCAGGAATTTATCCACGCCCTGAACCACAGAGTAGATGTCATACATGCCACCAGAGTTGGCGCAGGCACCCATTGAGATCACCCACTTCGGCTCCAGCATCTGGTCATACAGACGCTGAATAACCGGAGCCATCTTGGTGAAAGGCGTACCGGCAACCACCATGAAATCAGCCTGACGCGGCGAGGCACGGATAACTTCCGAACCAAATCGTGCTACGTCATGCACCGAGGTGAATGAGGTGGTCATCTCAACGTAACAGCATGAAAGGCCGAAGTTAAACGGCCACAATGAGTTTTTACGTCCCCAGTTCACCATGTCATGCAGGGCGTGTTCCAGCTTGCCCATATAGACGCTCTGGTGAACGTGCTTTTCCAGGGGATCGGTCACGATCTCCTGTTTCTGTAATGGGTAACGGTCATTCTCGCCGTTCGGGTCCGCGCGGGTGAGCGTGTAGTCCATCTTTAAGCCTCGCTTTTACTGCGTATGACGGTTGGAATGCGAGATAGTAGTTGGCTTGACGACCACACGACGAGGTGCAGGCGCCCAGTCCAGCGCGCGAATACGCACCAGGTAAACCAAACCAGCAAGCAGTACCAAAATGAAAATTGCGGCTTCCACGAAACCGACCCAGCCGCTTTCACGGATTGCTGTCGACCACGCGTATAAATAGAGGGCTTCAACGTCGAAGATGACGAAGAACATGGCCACCAGGTAGAACTTGGCAGACATGCGAAGGTGGGTAGTGCCTACTGAGGGCGCACCGGACTCAAAAGGCGTGTTGGTATACCTGCCACGGGCTTTACCGCCTAAAAACCATGCTCCAGCCAGCATTGCACAACAAAGGCCGATAGCGACGATCAGGAATACAGCAAAAGCCCAGTTATGGGCCATAACGTCGGAAGTAGTTGACATACGCTCTGCTTAACTCAACAAGGGGTAAAAGGTGTTCTGCTCTGTTCCGGCAGTTAACCCACCCCATCGATTCAAGGGAAAAAATAAAAAACCTTATAAACTTTGCTGACTTTTTTGATTAGGCAGCGATTTTATGTGGTTTTTTACTCCTTTCTATAACCTTCTGTCAACTTTGACAAAAGTATCCACACATTAATTTACACCCGCAGCATTTATTTAACATTAATTGCGCAATTATTCAGCTAAATCGAGTCAGTCAGGGCTGCGTGGTAAAGTGTAGCGGGTATTTCCCTGCATGGATCGCGGTTTTAACAAACTCTATTTTCGCAGGATTCAGCCGTTTTTCCTTCCCCTTAATGGGGCTATTTTTTTGATCCAGCACACAGTTTTATCTTTTATGATGCAAAATTCAGCGGTTTAACCTGCGCAAAATCAATTCAATGATGGCTTATCAACGAGGCTGGATGAGCAGGCAGCGCCAATAATACTAACGATTACTTTTAAAACGGGGTAGAAACTTCGGGGGATAAAAAAGGAGACATAGAGCAGAGATAAAGCTTATAAAAAAGCCTCCCAGCGAGAAAAAGCACTGAGAGGCTTTATTGAGAGACACTTTGCTGATTAATCAATAGAAATTAACAGGTAAAGATATCTGCAGCCATTTTTTCTATTCGTCTTCATCACTAAATGAAGCGCTGTCCTGACCGGCCGTAATCAGATTATAAGGATCGTTACTCGATTCCATCGCATTAAAGATAGCCAGCGCCAGCTCGTTGTCGCTTTCAGGATTACGGCACAGCAGATATTCCGTATCCGGCAGCACAGGCAAGCCTTCTGCAGCACCCATCACACGAAGTTCAGGGCTCATCATCTCTACTGGTCGGGCAGTAACGCCCAGACCCGCTTTCACCGCTGCGCGTACCGCCGCAAGAGTAGAAGCGACATAAGAGATGCGCCACGGAATACCCGCCTCATTGAGGTGGTCAATGGCCATATCGCGATAAGGGCTCGGCTCATCCAGCAGCACCAGAGGAATCGCTTCCCCGCGCTGGAAAATGTAGTCGGCGGCGCAATACCAAAGCGTTGGTGAGGTGCGTAGTACCTGCCAGGTGAAGTTCATCGGACTGGAGGTGGTAACAACAAGATCCACTTCGCCCTGATTCAACATCTCCATCATAAACGGATTACGCTTCACTCTGACGTCAATAGCCAGCTTGGGATAAACGGACGTAACGCGGTTCAGCAGGAAAGGCAGAATAGTATCGGACGTATCGTCAGAGGCACCAATAGTGAGTACACCCTGAATGTTGCTGTACATCAGAGAGGTACAGGCTTCATCATTAAAACGCAGTATTTTTCTGGCGTAGCCCAGAAGCTGGATACCATGCTCCGTCAATAATTTGTTACGTCCATGTCTGGCAAACAGCTCTTTGCCCACCAATTGTTCCAGACGCTGCATCTGCTGGCTCACAGCTGACTGCGTTCTGCAGACCGCGGCTGCCGCAGCAGCAAAGGTATTCAGATCGGCAACAGCAACAAATGTTCTCAGCAGATCGAGGTCAAGATTAAGGATCGGACGATTTGCACTAGTCATGTTTTCTTCACTTTATAAGTTTTTTACGAACAGCTACCCTGGTGTTATTACCTTTCATATCAAAGGGATATGGTAGTAATCAATGCATAATGCCTGACGAAATGCGTCCAGCATTACTTTGCTTCGCAGACATGGAAACCTCAACAGCCTGAATATCCCCGGCACAAGGCCGCAGGTGAAGCTGAAGACAGTTTGTTCCGTCTGATACATCATCAATGAATACAGCACCAACCCATAAGAAGCGGAAAGCGGTGCTTAAATGGTCAATTGACTCCGCCAGCCTGACAGAGACTCAGGCAACGGCGCTATTAATGTAAAACAACCATCTAAAAATGAACGTCCAGAACGCTGCACGGGCAGCGGAATAATGATAAGCACTACTTAAGCTTACCGGTGACAGAATCGAGCTTAATATCACCTGAAAAACCTGCACGCCTGGTGCAAGCTCCTCTGAATGTTATCCTGACATACTGTCGATTATTTTTTAAGCCCCAATCCTATTATTCTTATCAATAAAGTAACATTTTATTGGCTAAAGCCTCTCCAGTAAGCCTTTGCCGGTGAAAATTTTTCACTGGCCCATGCTCCAGTACAGTCTGGGCCTGAATCGGTTAAACCAGGTCTCTGTACACACCCAAACAGCCCCTAACGCAAATAGCTCACTTTATCATCACTCAATTAAGACATTTTTGACAGTTACGAAGTTCATCAATTCATCTAATTTTACCAAATACTTACAGAAAAGAGCCTTTTCGCTCCTGAGCCGCGCCTGTTGAGTTGATGAATCACCCCACTTAACAGTTATATGTATCGATTTTAATTCATATATAAGAATATTATTCCAGCCTGATGCGCCGTTGCGTTTTCTCCTGCCAGGCCGGCATGTTTTCCTCCGGGAACGTTCCAAAGCCCTGAGATGCCCTTCAAAAGCGCCAAAGAGAAGAGTACATTGTGCGAGGTCGTTTTCCATGGCAGGAAGGCAGTTGTGTATGTTTAAGGCGAGAGAAATGAATCCAATAGAAAAATCAGGCAAGCTGGATAACGTGTGTTATGACATCCGTGGCCCGGTATTAAAAGAAGCAAAGCGTCTTGAGGAAGAAGGGAATAAAGTTCTCAAGCTGAATATAGGGAATCCAGCCCCGTTTGGTTTTGAAGCCCCTGATGAGATCCTGGTCGATGTGATCCGTAATTTACCGGGTGCCCAGGGCTATTGCGATTCAAAAGGCCTCTATTCTGCCCGTAAAGCGATTGTGCAGCACTATCAGGCTCGCGGCATGCGGGATATGACGGTTGAAGATGTCTATATCGGCAACGGCGTATCCGAACTGATCGTGCAGTCCATGCAGGCACTGCTGAATACCGGCGATGAAATGCTGGTGCCTGCCCCCGATTATCCGCTGTGGACCGCAGCGGTCTCGCTTTCCGGCGGCAATGCGGTGCACTATCTCTGTGATGAGTCGGCTGGCTGGTTCCCCGACCTGGACGATATCCGCAGTAAAATTACGCCGCGCACGCGGGGGATTGTGATTATCAACCCCAATAACCCAACGGGTGCGGTCTACAGTAAAGAACTTCTGCTGGAAGTTGTAGAGCTGGCGCGTCAGCATAATCTGATCATTTTTGCTGATGAAATTTACGACAAAATTTTGTATGACGCCGCTCAGCATCACTCCATCGCTACGCTTGCGCCCGATCTGTTGACCATTACCTTCAACGGTTTATCAAAAACCTATCGCGTGGCGGGTTTCCGTCAGGGTTGGATGGTGTTGAACGGCCCGAAAAAGCACGCTAAAGGTTATATTGAGGGGCTGGAGATGCTGGCCTCTATGCGCCTGTGTGCCAACGTACCTGCACAGCATGCTATTCAGACCGCGCTCGGCGGCTATCAGAGCATCAGCGAGTTTATCGTGCCGGGCGGCAGGCTCTATGAGCAACGCAACAGGGCGTGGGAACTGATCAACGATATTCCGGGCGTCAGCTGCGTGAAGCCCGCCGGGGCGCTCTATATGTTTCCCCGCATCGATGCGAAGAAATTCAACCTGAAGGATGACCAGAAAATGGTGCTGGACTTCCTGTTACAGGAAAAAGTGCTGCTGGTTCAGGGAACGGCATTTAACTGGCCTGAGCCGGATCATGTCCGTATTGTCACCCTGCCTCACGTGCACGAGCTGGAGATGGCTATTGGCAAATTTGGCCGCTTCCTTGAAGGTTATCGTCAGTAAGCGGTAGCAAAGGCGCCCTCTTATTGCACTGCCGCTGCGGTAAGGATGGCGCTATACTGGCCGAAGGGGAACGTTCTGTTGGTTCCCCGCAGTCTTGCCACAGGAAACCGCATCCCATGAATCAGAGCCATTTTTTCGCCCATCTCTCCCGTCTTAAGCTCATCAATCGCTGGCCGCTGATGCGCAATGTCCGCACCGAGAATGTCTCCGAACACAGCTTACAGGTGGCGATGGTCGCTCACGCGCTTGCCGTTATTAAAAATCAAAAGTTTAACGGTAATCTGAATGCTGAACGCATCGCGCTGATGGCGATGTATCACGATGCCAGTGAAGTGCTGACCGGCGATCTACCCACGCCGGTGAAGTATTACAACGCGCAGATTGCGCATGAATATAAAAAAATTGAAAAAATTGCCCAGCAGAAGCTGATTGAGATGCTGCCGGAAGAGTTGCGTAACGCCTACCGGCCGCTGCTGGATGAGCAGCAGCACAGCGAAGTTGAAAAGGCGATCGTCAAACAGGCCGATGCGCTTTGTGCCTATCTGAAATGCCTTGAAGAGCTTTCCGCAGGCAACCATGAGTTCCAGCTGGCAAAAGCGCGGCTGGAAAAAACCCTGATCGAACGCCACAGCCCGGAGATGGATTACTTTGTTGAGGTATTTGTCCCCAGCTTCAGCCTCTCACTGGATGAGATCAGCCAGGAGTCGCTTTAACCCTTAAAACGGGAAAAGCAGCGGTACCAGTAATACGCTGACCGCCATGATAATCAGGGTAAAGGGCACGCCGATTTTCATAAAATCGCCAAACCGATATCCGCCAGGTCCCAGCACCAGGGTGTTCACCGGTGAGGATACCGGCGTCATAAAGGCAGCAGAAGCTGCCACCGCCACTATCATGGTGAACGGATAGGGCGAAAGCCCCATCTGTTGTGCAGCGGCCACGCCCACAGGCGCCATCAACACTGCCGTAGCGGTATTGGAGATGAACAGGCCGATAGTCGCACAGAGTATAAATAGGCAGAGCAGCATAACGTGCGGGCTTTTTCCGCCCGCCACATCCATCAGACCCGCTACGATCAGCGCCACGCCGCCCGTTTTTTGCAAAGCGAGAGCAAACGGCATCATCCCAACGATCAGTATCAACCCAGGCCAGTGAACAGAACGGTAGGCGCTCTCCATATCTATACAGCGGAATTTACCCATCAGCAGGCAGGCGATCAGCGCGGCAACGGGATTGGGAATAGCCTCTGTCATCATCATAGCGACCATCAACGCCAGGCAAAAAATGGCATGAGGAGCCTGGCTGGCCGCTGGCGCGACGTCGTCAACTTCCGCCGGTAAACTCAACAGGATAAGATCGCGTTTTTGCTGCTGAATGGCCCGTATCTTTTTCCAGTCGCCGATCACCAGTAGCGTATCGCCCAGCTCCAGCGGCTGCCCGGTCAGCTTACCCTCCAGCACTTCGCCCCGCCGCCGGATGCCGACTACGCTGACATCATGGCGTGAGCGAAAGGCAATATCGCTCAGCGTTTTCCCCAGCAGCGCTGAATCGGGAATAATAATGGCTTCTGCCATGCCGACGTCCCTGGCGCGCTCGGAGAAGTAGTCGCCGCGTAAAATCATCGGCTCAAGCAGCCATTCGCTGCAAAATTCACGCAGGTCTATGCCAGAATCTGACATATCGATCAGCAAAACGTCGCGCGCACGGAAGGTAGTCTCAGCAGTTACCGGCACCATTACCCTGCGAAATTTACGCCAGCGCTCCAGCCCTACCACGTTGATGCCATAGCGTTCGCGTAGTTGCAGATCGTCCAGGCGTTGCCCGATAAGAGGTGACCCCACCCGCAGGCCAAGCCGCCTGGCTCTGCCACTCAGTTTGTAGTCCCGGATCAGATCTCGAAAGGTTCGCCGCAACTGCTGCTTACTGCTCTCTTCCCGCCCCGGCGTCACCAGCCAGAAGCGGGCTACCAGCATGTAACCAATGCCCAGCAGCAGCGCCACAATGCCCAGTGGCGTCACGTCAAAAAAGCCAAACCCTTTCAGCCCTTCCCGCTGCAGCTCGCTGTTAATGATCAGATTGGGCGGCGTGGCGACCAGCGTCATCATGCCGCTGATCAGTCCGGCAAAGCTTAGCGGCATCATCAGCCTGCCCGGCGAGCTGCCCATCTTCGCCGCCACGCTGAGCACTACAGGAATAAAAATGGCCACCACGCCGGTTGAGCTCATCACGGCTCCCAGTCCGGCAACGGTAAGCATCAGCAGCACCAGCATTCTGCTTTCGCTGTTGCCCGCCATTTTGATCAGCCAGTCGCCCATATTCAGCGCCACGCCCGTTCTTACCAGCCCTTCTCCAATAATGAAAAGTGCCGCTATCAGGATGACGTTGGGATCGCTGAAGCCGAGCGTGGCCTCCTGCAGCGTCAGCGTGCCGCTGAGCACAAAGGCAATAATCACCAGCAGCGCAACGACATCCATACGCAGCTTGCCGGAGATAAATAGCGCGATGGCGATCAGCAGAAGGGAAACTACCCAGATCAGTTCTTTGTTCACGACGGAGTCTCTGTACAGGGAACACCAGGAGATCATCACATAAAAAAAACCCCGCTATAGCGGGGTTACATCATCTCTTAGTGTTTTCGGTGCACATCGATCGTGCCGTCTGGATTTTTGTGTATGATCAGCTCATCCAGCGACGTCAGCAGCATATCCACATCTTCCAGCCTCGTCGCACCAGCAGGTGCATTGACGGCAATGACATGGCAGCCTGCAGCAAGACCAGAAAGAATACCGGCGGCAGCATCCTCCACCACCACGCACTCTTCCGGCTCAAGCTCAAGCAGCTGCGCGCCAAGCAGGTAAGCATCAGGTTCCGGTTTGCCATTCTGCACACGCTCTGCGGTGACAAACTCTTCAGGTTCAGGCAGCCCGGCCGCTTTGCGACGGGCGGAAGCAACCGGCATCGAACCGGAAGTCACGATAGCCCAGGGGATCTCCAGCTCCGTCAGCGTAGCAAGAAGCTGCTGAGCGCCCGGCAGAGCGGTGATGCCGTCAGTATCTTCAGCCTCGATTTTTTCGAGGGCAAAGAACTCCTGCTGAATCGCCTCTTCCGACGCTCCAGCCATAAAATGACGCAGTGAGGTAATAGCCTGCTTGCCATGAATGAAGTTCAGCACTTCATCTGCCGCAATGCCGTGCCGCGATGCCCAGTTCACCCAGGCGCGTTCGACCACCGGTAATGAATCCACCAGCGTGCCGTCCAGATCAAACAGAAAACCTTTACACTTCACTACGCTTTTCCTTATCAGGCGTTGATGATTTGCGCGATCTCATTCGCACTCAAATGGTACTGCCTTGGACAAGTGTGCCACACAGTGAGCATGCGTTGATACTTTTCCCACATCGGGGTTTGCGCATTAAACCCGTGGGTGCCGGAATCAAAATGGGTATAGCGCCCTTCCACATTCACCATAAACCGCACGTAGCCAAGGTAACGCGCTTCCGTTGCCGCATCAAAGCCCAGAAAGGCCAGCCGACGCTCCTCCAGCGAGGAGATATCTTTCAGATTTGTCCAGGACACGTGCAGCGCATGGTGCATTTCCATGATGTCGATAATTGTGCGGCATACCGCCTCGTTCAGTTCGCCGAACTCGCGGTCGAGCTCCCGCATTTGCAAGCCGTAACCGCGCTCAATAATGGTTTGCTGACGACGATAGCGCTCCGCATTATCGGGATCGAGCATTGTCATCATTTTGTATTGATTAGAGAGGATCAAACGCTGCGCATTGGTCATTTCCATCATTCACTCCTGTGCCACGCCGGGCAAAACAAATGGGAAGGGGATGACTGAGGATCGCATAACCCGCTAAAGGGCGGTACGGCAAGCGGAGGCTTCTTTGATCCAGACCGGGTTTTTCCCCTGTAAAAGCAGAGAAAAGCTGGTCCGGGCAGTTAAAGATCGTCGAGGAAGGTTTTGTCCAGCTGCTTAAAGGCACGTTTAAGCACGTCGGCCAGGGACTGATAGGTCGGCTTTCCTTCCACTGGCGCTATCGCCTGGCCAGCGGCCTGGAGTTTTTCGCGCACTTCATGGAACCAGTTCAGCAGCGTGGGCGGCAGTGGCGTTATGGAACGCTTGCCCAACCACCATAACCCCTGCATTGGCAGGCTGCAGGCGAACAGAGCCGTAGCCACCGCCGGGCCTAATTGCCCGCCCAGCGCAATTTGCCAGGTCATGGCGAACACCGCCAGCGGCGGCATAAACCGGATGGCAAAACGCGTAGCGCGTGCGACCCGATTCTCCGGGAACATGGGTGCCAGACGCTTATCGACAGGCCATGTCTTCATATAATGCTGTCCCCGCTGGAACAGTTTAAACCAACCGACAGAGCCGGATTCATTAGCCATGGCTGACCTCAACTTCGGAGATAAAAAATAAACAAAACGTACAACTCAACAACTTTACATGATGTCTTTCAAAATATTTTGTCTTTACGCGGCGCACTGGTTATCCTGTGCGCGTTTGTTGAAGGGCTGTTACAGGGTTGCTATCACTCTGCATGCAGAACCCTCAGCATCCGATAACAATTCAAAAAATCACGTAAGATTTATCAAGTTTTTTTGCTTTCAGACAAAATTTGCCTTGAGCATGACGTTCATCATTAATGTACCAGCTTTCATGCGCTACGCTGATAGTCTGTTGAGTTTTATTTCGCCACCTTTAACCAATAGGACCTTCCATGTCGAGTAAGTTAGTCTTGGTTCTGAACTGCGGCAGTTCTTCCCTGAAGTTCGCCATCATCGATCCGGCAAATGGCGAAGAATACCTCTCCGGTTTAGCCGAATGTTTCCACCTGCCTGAAGCGCGTATCAAGTGGAAAATGAAAGGGGCTAAACACGAAGAGGCATTAGGTGCCGGCGCTGCGCACAGCGAAGCCCTCAATTTCATCGTTAAAACTATTCTGGCACAAAAACCAGAGCTGTCTGCATTAATCACTGCAATTGGTCATCGCATCGTTCATGGCGGTGAAAAGCTGACCCAGTCTGTGGTTATCGATCAGGATGTCATTCAGGGCATCAAAGACGCCTCCTCTTTTGCCCCGCTGCACAACCCTGCGCACCTGATCGGGATTGAGGAAGCGATGAAAAACTTCCCGCATCTTTCTGATAAGAATGTGGCGGTTTTCGACACTGCTTTCCATCAGACAATGCCGGAAGAGTCCTACCTTTACGCCCTGCCCTACGCGTTGTACCGCGAGCATGGCGTGCGCCGTTATGGCGCACACGGTACCAGCCACTTCTATGTAACCCACGAAGCGGCAAAAGTACTGAACAAGCCGGTGGAAGAGCTGAATATCATTACCTGCCACCTGGGCAACGGCGGCTCCGTAGCGGCTATCCGCAACGGCGTCTGTGTGGATACCTCCATGGGTCTGACCCCGCTGGAAGGTCTGGTCATGGGCACCCGTTCAGGCGATATCGACCCGGCGGTGGTCTTCTTCCTGCATGACACCCTGGGCATGAGCGTGGATGCCATCAACAAGCTGCTGACTAAAGAGTCTGGCCTGTTGGGTCTGACCGGCGTCACCAGTGACTGTCGCTATGTGGAAGATAACTACACCACAAAAGAAGATGCCAAACGCGCGATGGACGTTTACTGCCACCGCCTGGCAAAATATATCGGTTCTTACACCGCGCTGATGGACGGCCGGCTGGATGCGGTGATCTTCACCGGCGGCATCGGGGAAAATGCGGCGATGGTTCGCGAACTCTCCCTGGGCAGACTGGCGCTGCTGGGCTTTGAAGTGGATCACGAGCGCAACCTGGCGGCCCGCTTCGGTAAATCGGGCTTTATCAATAAAGAAGGCACTCGCCCGGCTCTGGTTATCCCAACCAATGAAGAGCTGGTTATTGCCCAGGACGCCAGCCGTCTCACTGCTTAAGCCCTTCCCTCTCCGTCAGCTCAGGCTGGCGGAGTTGTTTTGACATCACCAACCTGGACTCAACACGCTTCAGCCTGAAAGAGTCTATTCGAGAGGTTTATTGTGTCTCGTACCATTATGCTAATTCCTACCGGCACCAGCGTCGGTTTAACCAGTGTCAGCCTCGGTGTGATCCGCGCGATGGAACGCAAAGGCGTGCGCCTCAGCGTCTTCAAACCTATCGCCCAGCCGCGCAGCGGCGAAAACGCCCCTGACCAGACCACCACCATCATTCGTAAAAACTCCTCCATTCCTGCCGCCGAGCCGCTGCAGATGAGCCGTGTGGAGTCGCTGCTGGGTTCAAATCAGCAGGACGTGCTGATGGAAGAGATTATTGCGCGCTACCACGAGAACACCAAAGATGCTGAAGTGGTGCTGGTAGAGGGCCTGGTGCCGACCCGCAAACATCAGTTTGCCTCTGCGCTGAACTATGAGATTGCCAAAACGCTGAATGCGGAGATCGTCTTTGTGATGTCGCTGGGCAATGACTCGCCTGCCCAGTTGAAAGAGCGGATTGAGCTGACGCAAAGCAGCTTTGGCGGCAGCAAAAACAAAAATATCACTGGCGTGATCATCAACAAACTCAACGCGCCGGTTGACGATCAGGGACGTACGCGTCCGGATCTGTCAGAGATATTTGATGACTCTAACAAGGCCAGCGTCGCGAATATCGACCCTAAACAGCTCTTCGCCAACAGCCCGCTGCCGGTGCTGGGTTGCGTCCCCTGGAGCTTTGACCTGATTGCGACCCGCGCTATTGATATGTGCCGCCATCTGAATGCGGAGATTATCAATGAGGGCGATATTGCTACTCGCCGCGTGAAGTCTGTAACCTTCTGCGCACGCAGCATCCCTCATATGCTGGAACACTTCCGTCCTGGCTCTTTGCTGGTGACCTCTGCCGATCGCCCGGACGTGCTGGTGGCCGCCTGTCTGGCTGCGATGAACGGCGTGGAAATTGGTGCCGTACTGCTGACCGGTGGTTACCAGATTGATGCCCCTATTCGCAAACTGTGTGAGCGTGCGTTTGCCACAGGTCTGCCTATCTTTATGGTGAACACCAACACCTGGCAGACCTCGCTGAGCCTGCAGAGCTTCAATCTGGAAGTGCCAAGCGACGATACGCAACGCGTTGAGCGTGTGCAGGAGTATGTCGCCAGCCATATCGATCCGGAGTGGATTGAATCGTTGACCGCCGCTTCAGACCGTAGCCGTCGCCTCTCTCCGCCAGCGTTCCGTTACCAGCTCACCGAGCTGGCGCGTAAAGCGGGCAAACGCATTGTGCTGCCGGAAGGTGACGAACCGCGTACCGTTAAAGCCGCCGCTATCTGTGCCGAGCGCGGTATCGCAACTTGTATCCTGCTGGGGAACCCGGAAGAGATCCAACGTGTTGCCGCGGTACAGGGCGTGGAGCTGGGTAAAGGGATTGAAATTGTGGACCCGGAAGTGGTGCGCGAAAATTACGTTGCCCGTCTGGTTGAACTGCGTAAAAGCAAAGGCATGACCGAAGTGGTGGCGCAGGAACAGCTGGAAGATAACGTTATGCTGGGCACCATGATGCTGGAGCGTGGCGAAGTCGACGGACTTGTCTCCGGCGCGGTTCACACCACGGCGAACACTATTCGTCCTCCGTTACAGTTGATTAAAACGGCACCAAACAGCTCTCTGGTTTCCTCCGTATTCTTCATGCTGCTGCCAGAGCAGGTGCTGGTCTATGGCGACTGCGCCATTAACCCGGATCCTAACCCTGAGCAACTGGCGGAAATTGCCATTCAGTCTGCCGACTCTGCGCTCGCCTTTGGTATTGAACCTCGCGTGGCGATGATCTCCTACTCCACCGGCAACTCCGGCGCGGGTAGCGATGTGGAAAAAGTGCGCGAGGCGACCCGCATCGCCCAGGAAAAACGTCCGGATCTGGTTATCGATGGACCTCTGCAGTATGACGCTGCGATTATGGCAGACGTGGCCAAATCGAAAGCGCCAAATTCCCCTGTAGCGGGCCGTGCCACCGTGTTCATCTTCCCAGACCTGAACACCGGCAACACGACTTACAAAGCCGTACAGCGTTCTGCAGACCTGATCTCTATCGGGCCGATGCTGCAGGGAATGCGTAAGCCGGTAAACGACCTCTCTCGCGGTGCTCTGGTGGATGATATTGTCTACACCATCGCTCTTACCGCCATTCAGTCCAAGCAGGCTGAAGGCTAACCGCAGTTTCCGCTGGATCTGATAAAAGCGAATCGCGAGATTCGCTTTTTTTATGCCCTCAGCGGTTAAAAAAGTCTCTCTTCGCCATAATTTTTACTTTCCCCCTCAGTTTGCCTGCCGAATGAATAAATAGCCGCAATGATTGTGCTGAAAATCAGGCAGATTTTCAGAGTTAATCTGCTGAAAATTAAGAGAAGGTAATAGAATTGATTATTTTTTTTGGCTTAAATGGCGTGCCAAGACTAGTCTTACACAGGCAAGGTTCATTTATCATAAAATGTTTTCGATAATCATAATGCCTGAAGGTAGCCGCTAATAATCAGGCCAAGGGAGAGATTCAAATGAGCGACAACACTATTCATCCGGTTTACAGCGAAGTTAATAATGGCGTTCCACTGAAGCGTATTTCATGGAGCGCTGTCTTTGCTGGCGTAATACTTTCAACCGTTATTTATCTGCTGCTATCCATTTTGGGTACGGCAATCGGCGCGACCACCATTGACCCATTGAAAGAGCAGAATCCACTTGATGGTTTAGGGACGGGCGCTGCAGTCTGGACCGGATTAAGCATGTTGATCTCCGTTGGCGCAGGCGCTTTCATCACCGGCCGACTGGCGCAGCGTGAAGGGGCATTACATGGCATATTGATGTGGGCCGTAAATACGCTGCTTTGTCTGTGGATTGCGGTGATGGTAATAAGCAGTGCCGTGAGCGGAACGGCCAGCGTAATTGGTTCGGGCTTCAGCATGCTGGGCAACGGTATATCAGCAGCGGCACCAACGCTTGCTAATACCGCGAAACAGAAGCTGCAGGAGAATAATATCGACCTGGGCAATATGCAGAGCGAGCTTGAAAAAACGCTGCAACAAACGGGTAAACCTGAGCTGCAGCCGCAAAACCTGCAGAACGACGCAAATAAAGAAGCGGATAATGCTCAGAATCAGGCGCAAAATACCGCTAATCATCCGCAAACTGCCGACACTGATTTAGCCAGCTGGTTCAGCGGTGTTATTCAGCGTAACCAGGATACTCTTCAGGCAGCCGATCTGGATGCCCTGAAAAATATCATTAAAGCGCGTACCGGTAAGAGCGATCAGGAAGTCGATCAGATTGTTGCCCAGACGCAAAAAAGCTATGAGCAGGCACGTCAGAAATATGAGCAGCTGAAAGCTGATGCTGAGAAAAAAGCACGTGAAGCGGCGGAACAGGCTGCAGCAGCAACGGCTAAGGCGAGCTGGATGGCGCTGGTTGTCCTGCTGATTGAGGCTGTTCTCGCTGGGGTACTGGGTAAAATGGGCCGTAAAACGCAGCCACATCAGGTTGCGGTTCGTTAACTTATCCGGGCACTCACCTGACAGAGTCAGGTGAGGCTCCTGCTGAACAGAGTCATTACAAATCAGCAAAAAAATGGGACGAAGCGATTCGTCCCATTCTCTTTTTTTGCCGCCTCCGGTCAGGCAGAGGAGGTATCCGCGCTGGCGCGCCTGGACTCATTGTTGCGGCTGAGCCACAGTGAAAGCGCCTTCAGCGAATCATCCGTAAATTCATCACAGCGAGCGGTGATCTCTTCCGGCGTCATCCAGAATATCTCATCCACTTCCGCTTCCTGCATGGCAAAGGGACCGTGGGAGACGCAGCTGAACAATCCGCCCCAGACACGGCAGTGCTGATCTTCAAAATAGAACAGGCCATGTTCGGCAAACGGCACGGCAGCGATGCCAAGCTCCTCTTCCGCTTCACGACGAGCCGACTCCAGCATCTCCTCCCCGCTCTGCACCACGCCACCGGCGGTGGCATCCAGCATGCCGGGCATGAAATCTTTGCTTTCGGTGCGGCGCTGAACCAGAATTTTACCCATCCCATCGTGAACCACGATGTAGGTCGCGCGATGGCGCAAACATTGTGCCCGCATTTGCGCGCGGCTGGACTGTGCAACGACCTCGTTATCTTCGTTAACGATATCCACCCATTCCGTGCCGCTCTCTTGCTCCACCATCCGTAACCCTTATTTGTTCTGGCGCTTCAGCGCTCGTTGACTCTTGCCCGCACAGTTTGCCACGGACAGCCGGTAAATTATAATCCACATGTGTCATTAACAGGCGGTCTTGGAGGATTCCGACAGCCAGAGTTGCACAGAGGCGCGCTGCCACTGAAAATGGGCATAATCCGCGATTTGTTCAGGTACCTCGTCACCATGTAAGGCCAGCCGGTTGATCATCACCGCCAGGTCAGTATCGGCAATCGACCACTCGCCAAAGAGGTTCTGCTGCCCCTCTTTCAGTAACTGTCCCACGCCGTCAAACAGTTTTCTGGCAGCCGCCTCTCCCGCTTCACTTAATGGCGCGTACTTTTCGCCGGCAAACAGCACCTCCGTCGGACGCTCCTGGCGCAGCGGCATAAAGTCACTGCGTAACCAGGCCTGAATTTCACGCGCTTTGGCCCGCTTTTCCCTGTCACGGGGATAGAGCCGCTCATATTCGGGCGCAGGAAAGCGCTCTTCCAGATATTCGGCAATGGCGGAAGATTCAGAGAGCAGGAAATCGTCAACCTGCAGGGTTGGCACCCGGCGGGTCAGCGAAATTTCACCGTAAGCCTGTTGCAGATGCTGCTGGCTGGCAAGATCGACACGCTGTAGTGAAAAAGGCACTCCTTTCTCGCTCAACGCCACAAAGACGGACATCACATAGGGGCTAAAAAAACAGGCATCGGACCACAGCATCACGTTTGGGTAGTTCATCCTGATATCCTTACAAGGCGTTGTCTGCCTCTTGTTTACCGATTTTTCAGCAGAAAGGCAATCCCCCAAACTTCACCTAAGCTGAAAGCAGGCTGTTGGTATTTTTACTTCTCTGATTAAGGACAGACAGCATGCATATTTTACTCACAGGCGGCACAGGCCTGATTGGCAGCCAGCTTATCCCACGCCTACTGGAACGGGGCGACCAGGTCAGCGTCGTTACCCGCGATGTGGCGGCGGCGCGCAGCAAATTTGGCGACAGGGTTAACCTCTGGTCAGGGCTGAATCAGCAACGCAATCTGAATGAGATCGACGCCGTTATCAACCTGGCAGGGGAACCCATTGCTGACAAACGCTGGACGGAAAAGCAGAAAAGTCTGCTGTGCGAGAGCCGCTGGCAAATGACCGAGCGTCTGGCGACGTTAATCAATGCCAGTTCCACGCCACCCTCGGTGCTGATTTCCGGTTCAGCCACCGGATTTTACGGGGACGCGGGCGATGTGATCCTCACAGAAGAGGATCCGGGACATGAGGAGTTTACCCACCAGCTTTGTGCACACTGGGAGAAACTGGCCCTGGCGGCGCAAAGCGAACAGACGCGGGTTTGCCTGCTGCGTACCGGCGTGGTGTTAGCCAGGGAGGGAGGCGCGCTGAGCAAGATGAAACTGCCCTTTAAAATGGGCATTGGCGGGCCGATTGGCAGCGGCAAGCAGTATATGCCCTGGATCCATCTGGATGACATGCTGAACGCCATCCTGTGGCTGCTGGATAACCCAACGTTGCAGGGGCCATTTAATATGGTTGCGCCTTATGCGGTGCGCAATGAACAGTTTGCCGCCATGCTGGGACAGGCTATGCACCGCCCGGCCTTTATGCGCACCCCTGCCGCCGCCATTAAAGTGATGATGGGGGAATCCGCCGTACTGGTTCTGGGTGGTCAACACGTGCTGCCTAAGCGGCTGGAGGAGTCAGGATTTAAGTTCCGCTGGTATCAGCTGGATGAGGCGTTAAAAGAAGTAGTGTAGCACCTGTAAAACAGCTGCTGCCGAGCCGGTTACAGAAGGTTGCTGCTATAAGGCGTGCCGGGTTTTCCCTCAGCACGCCTTATGTCGCTGTGACTACTTCAACGCGCCAGAGAGGAACTGCTGCAGACGGGTGCTTTTGGGATTATTAAACACCTCTTGCGGCGGCCCCTCTTCCTCAATCTTGCCCTGATGCAGAAAGATCACATGGCTGGAAACGTGGCGGGCAAACTCCATTTCGTGCGTTACCACCACCATGGTTTTGCCCTCTTCCGCCAGCTTCTGCATGATTTTCAGCACTTCGCCCACCAGTTCAGGGTCAAGCGCCGAGGTAGGCTCATCAAACAGCAGCACCTCCGGCTCCATCGCCAGCGCCCGGGCAATGGAAACGCGCTGCTGCTGACCGCCGGAGAGGTTAACCGGGTATTTCCCCCTGGCGCGCTCATCGATCCCCACTTTATCAAGGTATCTGATGGCTCGCGACTGCGCTTCCGCTTTGCTTAACCCCAGAACCTGAATCGGTGCTTCCATCACGTTCTGCAGCACCGTCATATGGCTCCAGAGATTAAAGTGCTGAAACACCATCGTCAGGCTGGTACGCAATTCGCGCAGCTGCTCTTTGTCAGAGACTTTCAGCTGACCGTCGGTGTCCCGTACCAGATTGATCATGTGATTATTGACGGAAATAGTGCCTTCGCTTGGCTTCTCCAGAAAGTTAATGCAGCGCAGAAAAGTACTTTTCCCGGAGCCGGATGAGCCGATAATACTGATGACATCACCGGCATTTGCCTGCAGTGATACGCCCTTCAGCACCTCATGCTCGCCATAACGTTTATGCAGTTCAGTTACGTTTAATTTGTTGTCGGCCATAGTTCACTCAATGGGTCGATGAGGGTTTAACGTGCTTCAGCCAGCGTTGCTCCGCCTTGCGGAACAGACTAATCAACACATAGGAGATAATCAGATAGAGCAGCGCAGCGATACCGAAGGCGATAAACGGCTGATAGGTTGCCGAGTTTATGTCGCGGGCGACCTTGAGCAGGTCGGGCACCGTGGCGGTAAAAGCGAGCGCCGTAGAGTGCAGCATCAGGATCACTTCATTGCTGTAGGCCGGGAGTGCCGTCCGCAGAGCTGAAGGCATGATGATGCAGCGGTAGAGCTTAAATGTGGAGAAGCCGTAAGCGCGTGCCGCCTCAATTTCCCCATGCGGAACGGCGCGGATAGCCCCGGCAAAGATTTCCGTGGTGTAGGCACAGGTGTTTAAGGTCAGCGCCAGCAATGTACAGTTCAGGCCGCTTCGGAAGAAAGCATTCAGCAGATCGTTGCCTTTGACCACTTCCAGCGTGTACATGCCGGAGTAGAAGATCAGCAGCTGCACATAGAGCGGCGTACCGCGAAAAACGTAGGTGAACAGCCACACTGGAAAACGCACGGCGGTGATGGAGGAGACGCGAGCTATAGAGAGCAGTACCGCCAGGCAGCCGCCCAGCACCACCGAGATAATCAGCAGCCAGAGCGTAATGGCCACGCCGGAGAAACGGTAGCCGTCGCTCCACAGCAGGGCTTTCCAGTATTCCTGAATAATATCGATCATAAGTCAGCCCTTCTCACACCCACCGAATAACGGCGTTCAAGCCACAACAGGACGCCGTTGGAGAGCGTGGTAAAGACCAGGTAAATTATCCCGGCCACAATAGCAAAGTAGAACGGCTGCCAGGTACTTTTCCCCGCCAGCTGCGTCGCCTTAACCACATCTTCCAGCCCCAGTAAAGAGACCAGCGCGGTCGCCTTGAGGATCACCTGCCAGTTGTTGCCGATGCCCGGCAGCGCAAAGCGCATCATGCCCGGGAAAAGTATGCGGCGGAAGATCTGGGAGGAGGTGAAGCCGAAGGCGGTTGCAGCTTCAATTTGCCCTTTCGGCACGGCCATATAGGCACCGCGGAAAGTTTCAGTGAAGTAAGCGCCATAGATAAAGCCGAGAGTGATGATGCCGGCAACCATCGGATCAATATCGAACTGATCGACGCCCAGCAGATCGGTGAGCTGATTCAGGGCTATCTGCAGGCCATAGAAAATCAGCAGCATCAGCACCAGGTCGGGTACGCCACGAATAAGGGTGGTGTAACCTTCGAAAATCATCCGTAACGGACGGTTGTGGGAGAGTTTGGCCCCTGCGCCAATCAGTCCAAGGATAACGGAGAGCAGCACGGAACTCAGAGCCAGTTCCAGCGTGACCAACGCCCCTTTTAAAATTACTTCCGAATAGCCATACAGCATAATGATGTCCTGTCTTTGGATTAACTTCGTGTTTTATCCGCCCGTGGCGTACAAAACGGGGGTCGCCGTCTGCAGACAGGCTGACCCCCATGACAGGTTTTACTTAACCGCCGTACACGTCAAAGTCGAAATACTTTTTAGCTAATTTGTCGTAGGTGCCATCTTTGCGCATTGAATCAAACGCTTTATCAATGGCCGCTTTCAGGTCAGCATCATCTTTACGCATGCCCATACCGGTACCCACACCGAAGATTTTTTCATCTTTCACCGCCGGGCCAGCAAACGCATACTCTTTACCGGCAGGCTGCTTCAGGAAGCCTTCGCTGGCGGCGACCTCATCCTGGAAGGCAGCATCGATACGGCCAGCCGTCAGATCCTGATAAACCAGATCCTGGTTAGCGTAAGGGGTAATGGTGATGCCTTTTGGACGCCAGTTTTGGTTGGCATAGGTTTCCTGGGTGGTGCCCTGCAGCAGGCCGATGGTTTTGCCTTTCAGCGAATCCAGCGTCGGCATGATTTTAGAGCCTTTCGGCGCGATCAGACGGGCGTTAGCTGCATAGAGTTTTTCCGAGAAGGCGATCTCCTGCTGACGCTTTTCAGTGATAGAGAGCGAAGAGATGATGGCATCAATTTTTTTCGCTTTCAGTGAGGGGATCAAAGCATCGAAATCACTTTCCACATAGGTACATTTGGTCTCGATACGTTTACAGATCTCATTCGCCAGATCGATATCGAAGCCAACCAGTTGCCCCTGAGCATTTTTAGATTCAAAAGGCGCATAAGTTGGATCGGTGCCGATACGCAGCGTTTTCGGCACGGCAGCAAAGGCGCTACCTGCTGAAGAGAGAGCCAGCAGCAGAGAAAGAGCCAGGACCTGCTTTTTCATAAATTACCCTCGAGTATGGTTTTTATTATCTCAGTCGTGATGTTGTTAGCGCAGTAAAAGCAATTGTCTTTTGCAGATTTCATGCCAATTTTGCCGGGCTTTGCCCCATCGCTGCGCAATCCCCGCATTACGCCTTGTGACGAGGCAAATAAGGGGAATCCAGGGAAATTTATAACAGGTTTGTAACCTTTCGGGGAATGCAATGATGCATTTTGGTGCACTGAATGCCCAAAAAGCGATTCAGCACCAACAAACGCACTGTTTCAGTGCGTTTATTTGCGGATTATGCACCCTGCCAGCGCGTAAAAAGATCTTTATCGAGGGCGATATCAAACTGATCGAGGACACGGTTTACCGTCTGATCAACGATATCCATGATGCTTTCGGGCCGGTGGTAAAACGCCGGCACCGGCGGCATGATAATCGCGCCCAGTTCAGCGGCGGTGGTCATCATACGCAGATGGCCGAGATGGAGCGGCGTTTCACGTACGCAGAGCACCAGACGGCGGCGCTCTTTCAGCACCACGTCGGCAGCGCGCGTCAGCAGACCATCGGTATAACTGTGCACAATACCGGAGAGGGTTTTCATCGAACAGGGCAGGATAATCATCCCGTCCGTTTTGAAGGAGCCGGAAGAGATGCTGGCGGCAATATCCCGCACGTCGTGCACCACATCGGCCATCGCCTGGACATCCCGCACGGAGTAATCGCTCTCCAGCGCCAGTGTCTGACGGGCAGCCTGACTCATCACCAGATGGGTTTCCACCTCGTTTACCTGCTGCAAAATCTGCAGCGCACGTACGCCATAGATGACGCCGCTGGCACCGGAGATGCCAATAATGAGTCGTTTCATAATAATCCTGCGAAGTTAGAGAGCTGAGTATGACATGGCGGGCCAAAAAAGAAATGGGCCGGAATCGCTTCCGGCCCATCTGACCTGCCTGCAGAACTCAGGGTATTAGCCTTCGTTGTGCATTTCCAGGTTTTCTACTTCGTTCTGACGCGCCATCGCTTTGGCATCATCATTACGCAGCGACTGGAGGTACTCCAGATATTGCTGATCGACATCTTTGGTGACGTAGATACCGTTGAACACCGAGCATTCGAACTGCACGATATCGGGGTTCTCCTCTTTCACCGCTTCAATCAGATCGTTCAGATCCTGGAAGATCAGGCCATCGGCGCCGATCAGCTGACGGATCTCTTCCACTTCGCGACCATGAGCAATCAGCTCCGTGGCGCTTGGCATATCGATGCCGTAAACGTTAGGGAAACGGATTTCCGGTGCTGCGGAAGCCAGATAGACTTTCTTCGCTCCGGCTTCACGTGCCATCTCGATGATCTGTTCGCAGGTGGTGCCGCGCACGATAGAATCATCCACCAGCAGCACGTTTTTACCACGGAACTCGGCACGGTTAGCGTTAAGCTTGCGGCGAACCGCGCTGCGGCGCTGGTGCTGGCCCGGCATGATAAAGGTACGGCCTACGTAACGGTTTTTCACAAACCCCTGACGATAAGGCTTGTCCAGGATGCGTGCCATCTCCAGCGCGATATCGCAGGAGGTTTCCGGAATAGGAATGACCACATCAATATCCAGGTCTTCCCACTCGCGGGCAATTTTCTCGCCCAGCTTGGTACCCATGCGAACGCGGGCGCTGTAGACGGAAATTTTGTCCAGGAAAGAGTCCGGGCGGGCAAAGTAGACATACTCGAACAGGCATGGGTTGAATTTAGGGTTCTCAGCGCACTGACGGGTAAACAGCTGCCCTTTTTCAGTGACGTAGACCGCTTCGCCTGGCGCAACGTCGCGCAAGAATTCAAAGCCCAGCGTATCCAGCGCCACGCTCTCAGACGCCACCATATATTCGCTGCGGCCATCTTTCATGCCGCGCTTGCCAATCACCAACGGACGGATGCCGTTAGGATCGCGGAACGCCACCAGACCATGGCCGATAATCATCGCCACGCAGGCATAGGCACCGCGGACATGTTGATGAACGGCAGCCACTGCAGCAAAAATGTTATCCGCTTCAAGCGGGTAATGCTGAAAACGATCCAGCTCAACCGCGAAGATATTCAGCAGGATTTCAGAATCTGACGTGGTGTTGACGTGACGACGACCGCTTTCAAACAGCTGCTTACGCAGCTCGTGCGCGTTGGTCAGATTACCGTTATGCGCGAGCGTAATGCCATAAGGCGAGTTCACGTAGAAGGGCTGCGCTTCAGAAGCGCTGGAGCTTCCGGCCGTTGGGTAACGGACGTGGCCGATCCCCATATTGCCCTGCAGACGCTGCATATGGCGGGCTTCAAATACATCGCTAACCAGACCGTTTGCTTTACGCAGGCGGAAGCAATTCAATGCATCAATGGTAACGATGCCTGCGGCATCCTGCCCACGGTGCTGGAGCACCGTTAACGCGTCATAAATCGACTGGTTGACCGGCATGAATCCGGCGATCCCGACAATACCGCACATGTGGTTATTTCCTCATAAGCCGCAACCCCGGTTCTATTACCGGGGCAAAAAACTCGACGTACTTTTCAGGTAGTCAAAAAACCACCTGATGACGTAACTGAACTGGGGAACCAGCTGGGACTGTTGCCAGTCCGGGCTTTTGGAAAAGCCGGTGAATGTATCGAGGAAAAACAGAATGGCTGAAACAATCAGCACGCCACGTAAAGCCCCGAAACAGACGCCCAACACTCTGTCAGTACCTGACAGGCCGGTTTTTTCAACCAGCGAACCAATGACGTAATTGACGATTGCCCCGACTAACAGCGTGGCCACGAACAACACCCCAATGGCGATTCCATTTCGAACCAGTTCGTCTTCAAACCCTGTGAACCAGACGGCTAAGTAAGAGTAGTAATGACTGGCGACAAAAAATGCGCAACCCCAGGTAACGAGGGATAATGCTTCCCGAACGAACCCCCGGATCAGGCTGACAAGAGCCGAAAAACCAATAACCGCAATAATGACGTAATCTATCCAGACCATGAACTCTTCCAGCGACTGTGCCCCTAAGGTCGCATCCCTCTGTTGCACGTGGTGCCGCCGCGCAACAGAGGGATGCGACCTATAGTTCGGGGCGAATTCTAACAGAAAAAGAAAACGTTTGCGTAGCGTTTTCCTTTACCAGTTTATTTAAAGACGGGCGTTAAAAAAACCAGCAAGAATGCCTGCTGGCGGCCTTCCTCGCCTGGCGGAAGAGCGGACGGTGCAATATTTTGATTTGCTTCAGGTAACGCCCGCCCGCAACAGGATGCTCTGGGGCGGAAACCTACCCTTTAAGGTTATAAATAAGGCAGAGACTCTTACACTAATAGCCACAGGCTTACGTTTTGCGGGTGGAAAAGTCACCCGCTGTAGCGAAACCTGAGCAGGACGTTACGGTGATGCGCCGCGCCGGATCGCTCCCTCTCTGCAGGGTAAACGATCCGGCCCTGTTCAGCTGCTAACGCGCGCTGTAAGGCTTCACGACTCCACCTAAGCCAGAAATGCTCTTAAGCTCACCTACCGCCGCCTGCATCTTCGCTTTCGACGCATCCGGCCCGACGTAAATGCGGGTTATCTGTCCCTGAACCGGCGTGGAAGGCACGGTAAAGGCGCGATAGCCAGAGAGACGCAGCTGCGCCACCACTTCATTTACCTTGCTGGCATTTTTCAGTGCACCAAGCTGCACAACCCAGGCCTGACCGCCCGGTGCTTCTGACTGCGGAGCAGGCTCTGCAGGCTGAGGTGCCGGAGCAGGTTCAGGCTTCGGCTCTGGTTTAGGTTCTGGCTTCGGCTGGGGCTTGGGTTTTTCAACCGGTTTCGGTTTAGGCTTCTCAACCGGCTTAGGCACAGGCTTAGACTCGACCACCGGCGGCGGCGCGACCACGCTGGGTTGATTGTGGGACTGCGGTGCCGTGGAGCCACTTTCAGCCTGAGAACTGTTGCCGCTGTTTTGACCCACAACCGCGGTTCCCGCGCCTTCCGGCGGCTGCGTCGGTAAAGGCTGCGTTACCGGCGGCACCAGATCGTTTTCCTGCTGGTCACCTGGTTTCGGCACCAGTGGAATGGCCGCGAATTCTTCTTTGTAATGCTTTTTCTTGCCGTCGAGCAGGCCCGGCAAAACGATCACGCCAAGTGCTACGATAATGACGGTCCCGACTAAACGGTTTTGAAACTTACTGGCCACTGCCGTTCTCCGCTTCCCTCGTTTCCATTACGTGCGCTACGGTGTGGAAAGAGCCACACACCAGCACAATATCCTGCTCTGCCGCCTGCTGAAGCGCGTAATGATACGCCTCAGCCACGCTGGCAAAGGTCTGAGCCTGCGGCAAACAGGCCTTAAGCTGCTCAGCGCTGGCACCGCGCGGCCCTTCCAGCGGCGCGCAATACCATTCATCCACTTCCGGTGCCAGCGAGGCCAGCGTACCGGCAATATCTTTATCGTGCAGCATGCCGACCACGGCGTGAACTTTGCCGGTTTTCGACAGTTCGCTCAGGCGTCCGGCCAGATAAGCGGCCGCATGAGGGTTGTGTGCCACATCCAGAATCACACGGGGTGAGTCCGCTACCGTCTGGAAACGGCCGGGCAAAATGGCCTTATCCAGCCACTGGTAAATGATTTCTTTATCGACGCTGAGAGGTGATGCGCGCAAAGCAGCCAGCGCAGTAGCAGCATTGGGCAGCGGTACCTGCGGCAGCGGCAACGCTTTCAGCGAGCCATGCGCATCGGTAAATGACCAGCTACCGTCAGCCACCGCATAAGACCACTCCCTGTCGCGCTTAAGCAGCTGTGCGCCCAGCGCATCGGCTACCTCCGCAATACTTTGCGGCATATCCGGCTCGCCAACTACGGCCGGTTTTCCGGCACGGAACACGCCCGCTTTTTCACGGCCAATGCTTTCGCGATCGGGGCCCAGCCAGTCGGTATGATCCAGCGCAATGCTGGTTACCACGGCCACGTCGGCATCAACAATGTTAGTGGCATCCAGACGCCCGCCCAGGCCAACTTCCAGGATAACCACATCGAGCCTGGCGCGTTTGAACAGCCACAGCGCAGAGAGGGTGCCAAATTCAAAATAGGTCAGCGAGGTTTCGCCACGTCCGGCGTTGATATCCGCAAACGAGGCGGTGTGATCCGCTTCCGGCAGCTCCTCTCCCTGAATGCGGACCCGCTCGGTGTACCGCAGCAGATGTGGTGAGCTGAAGACGCCCACGCGATAGCCTGCGGCAATCAGCAGCGTTTCCAGCGTCCGGCAGGTGGTGCCTTTGCCGTTGGTACCTGCAACAGTAAATACAACGGGGGCTGGGGTTAACAGGTCGAGCGAAGCAGCCACGCGTTGGACGCGTGCCAGCCCGAGTTCGATAGCTTGAGTATGGAGATTCTCAAGATAATGAAGCCACGTGACCAGAGGCGACGTGGCTTGAGGAAGTTTATCCATGTGTCCCGTTCAATGTCGTACGGTTCATTGGTAAAAGGGGCTCAGCGCCCCTTTCCATCGGCAGTCAGGCCTCTGGGCTCTGCGGCGCATCCTCAACAACCTCTTTCACAAGGTCTTCCTGCGGTGCGGGCAGATTCATCATTTTAGCCAGAATGCTTGCCAGCTTAAAGCGCATCACCGGACGGCGAATAATCATATCGATTGCGCCTTTCTCAATCAAAAACTCACTGCGCTGGAAGCCCGGCGGCAGTTTTTCACGCACCGTCTGTTCAATAACGCGTGGGCCGGCAAAGCCGATCAGCGCTTTGGGTTCCGCAATGTTCAGATCGCCCAGCATGGCGAAGCTGGCAGAGACGCCGCCCATGGTAGGGTCAGTCAGCACGGAGATATAAGGCAGT
The DNA here is from genome assembly GCF_030758455.1 of Erwinia pyri. Taxonomy (NCBI): domain Bacteria; kingdom Pseudomonadati; phylum Pseudomonadota; class Gammaproteobacteria; order Enterobacterales; family Erwiniaceae; genus Erwinia; species Erwinia pyri. The sequence goes on along the minus strand of NZ_CP132353.1, from coordinate 1,390,986 downwards.
CCGCGCTCCTGCATTTTTGCCAGCGCAGCGCTGGTTTTCGCCATCTGCATCAGCGACATTAGCGCTTCCTGCATACGGGCGCCGCCCGAGGCGGAGAAGCAGATCATGGGGCAGTTATCTTCCAGCGCCTGCTCAACGGCACGCACAAAGCGTGCGCCAACCACAGACCCCATTGATCCACCCATAAAGGCGAACTCGAAGGCGGCGGCCACAACAGGCATGCCGTGCAGGGTTCCCTTCATCACGATCAGCGCGTCTTTTTCGTCGGTCTCTTTCTGAGCGGCGACCAGACGATCTTTATACTTCTTGGAATCCTTGAACTTGAGCAGATCTTTTGGTTCCAGCTCGCTGCCCAGTTCCACCATCGACCCTTCGTCCAGCACGCTGTGCAGACGGTCGCGACCATGCATACGCATGTGGTGGTCGCATTTCGGGCAAACTTCAAGATTACGTTCCAGCTCGGCGCGGTACAGAACCTGGCCGCAACTGTCGCACTTGGTCCAGACCCCTTCCGGAATACTGGCTTTGCGCGAGGGGGTGATGGTGCTCTTATTGAGAATTCGTTCAATCCAGCTCATTGATGACCTTTCTGTTTGAACCTGGTGAAACCAGTTTTCTTTTTTCCACGCCGCGCGGCAGCGCAGACCATAATGTCGCTCATTAAACCATAACCGCCCGATGCTGTGGATAAAAATCTGGTCACCGGACGGCAGTTTAGCGATGTATTACTGCGATTTTTGCTGACGTGCAGCGCGACGATGGCGCCAGACCTCAATCACGCCCGGCAGTACCGACAGCACGATGATGGCCACGATCAGCAGCTTCAGATTCTCCTGCACGGCTGGCATATTGCCAAAGAAATAGCCTGCGTAGGAGAACAGCAGCACCCACAGCAACCCGCCCGAGATGTTGTAAAGGGCAAAGTGGCGGTAGGACATTTTTCCCATACCGGCGACAAACGGCGCAAAGGTCCGGACGATCGGCACGAAGCGCGCAAGAATAATCATTTTCCCGCCGTGACGCTCGTAAAATTGATGGGTTTTCTCCAGGTGGCTGCGACGGAAGATCTTTGAGTTCGGGTTGCTGAACAATTTGTCGCCAAACAGCCGACCAATCGTGTAGTTCACCGCATCGCCCACAATCGCGGCTACCGACATCAGGGCCACCATCATATGGATGTTGAGATCGTTAGTGGGTAACGCTGCCAGCGCGCCAGCGACGAAAAGCAGAGAGTCCCCTGGCAGGAAAGGCGTGACCACCAGACCTGTTTCACAAAACAGGATCAGGAACAGAATGGCATACACCCACATACCATACTGCGCCACCAGTTCCGCCAGATGAACATCGATATGCAGGATGAAATCGACAACAAAATGAATCAGTTCCATACACGTTTCCTTAATTGCCAAGGCATTATTTAATCCTCGAGGAACAGCGGTCCCATCGGCGGACGAGGTAGTTGATACTGTTCCGGATAATCGACTGCCACCAGGTATAACCCTTCTGCACGGGCAGTGGCCGCAGCCAGCGTACGATCTTTCGCCGCCAGCAGCTCAGCCATCCAGCTTTCGGGCTGATTACCGCAGCCGATCTCCATCAGACTGCCGACAATATTACGCACCATATGGTGCACAAACGCGTTAGCTTTGATATCCACAATCACATAGGCGCCAAAACGGCTGACGTTCAGATGCATCATATAGCGCCACGGCGTCCGGGACTGGCACTGCACCGCGCGGAACGAAGTGAAGTCGTTCTCGCCCAGCAGGCACTGCCCTGCCCGCTGCATTTTTTCCACGTCCAGCGGATGGTAAAAATGGGTCACGCCGCCGTGCAAAATCGCCGGGCGCAGACGGCGATTATAGATAACGTAACGGTAGCGCCTGGCGGTGGCGCTGAAGCGGGCATGAAAATCATCCGCAACCGGTTTGACCCAGCGCACAGCGATATCATCCGGCAGATTGGCGTTAACGCCCAGCGTCCAGGCTGCGTCCTTGCGCACGGAGGTCGTTTCGAAATGCACGACCTGGCCGGTGCCGTGAACGCCCGCATCCGTTCTGCCTGCGCAAAACACGCTGACCGGATGATTAGCGACTTTGGAAAGCGCTTTTTCCAGCTTTTCCTGTACGCTCCTGACCTCCTGCTGCCGCTGCCAGCCATAGTAGCGGCTGCCATCATATTCAATGCCGAGCGCCAGCTTATGCTTCTGCTCAGGCAAGCCTGCTTCTGACATCAGTACATATACTCCTGCACCAGCTTCTCAGCCGTTTTCACCGCCATCAGCGCGCCGCCAAAGCGAACGTTATCCGCCACGGACCAGAACTGCAGCATTTCCGGAATGCCGTAGTCGTTACGCACGCAGCCCAGGCTCAGATGGTGGCTGCCGGAAGCGTCGCCAACCTGAGTCGGGTAATTATCTTCGTCCGACAGGGCAATATCTTCTGCCTGCAGCAGGACTTCCCGCGCTTCATCAGACGAGATGGGGCGCAGGTTTTCAATATGCACAATCTGCGCATTGCCGTAGAACACCGGGGCCTGCACGGTTGAAACCGTAATCGGCAGCCCTTCATCCTGCAGCACCTTACGCACCTGATCCACCAGACGACGCTCCTGCAGCACGCTGCCTTCCGCATCGTTCAGCAGAGGCAGCATGTTGAAGGCGAGCTGACGGTTAAAGAAGCCCTCTTCCGCTGGCAGACCATTCAGCAGGCGAGCGCTCTCGCCAGCCAGCGAATCCACGGCGGCTTTGCCGTGGGCAGAAGCGGCAATCAGGCTGGTTACCTGCAGGCGGCTTAAACCAGCCTGGTCCATCAGCGGCTTGATGGCGCACAGCAGCTGACTGGTGACGCTGTCGGCCACGCTGATAATGTTGCGGTTGCGGTAATCACCCAGCACCTGCGGATTGACGTCTGGCACCACCAGCGGCACGTCCGGCTCCATTGAGAAGAGATCGCTGCTGTCGATTACCAGGCAGCCTGAGTTGGCCGCCTCATCCGCATAACGTGCCGAGGCTTCACGGCCCGCAGCAAAAAAGGCGAGCTGCACCTGAGACCAGTCAAAATTGCTGGCGTCGGTGACTAAAATCGATTTTCCTTCATAGCGCAGCGTTTCACCCGCGCTGCGTTCGCTTGCCAGCAGATACAACTCACCAACCGGGAACTGGCGTTCAGCCAGCAGTTCCAGTACAGCTCCCCCTACTGCGCCTGTCGCGCCCAGTAGCGCAATGTTCCAGCCGTCAGACATGTTGGTTTACTCCAGAAAATAGGACATAAAGAGAAGGCGGTTTTTACGCCGCCCGCAGAGTCAGATAAGCCAGGGCCTTCAGGAAGCTGGCTCAAAAACGGCATTAAAGCCGAGCTGCGCCAGCAGAGAAGCAGCCTGCTCAGAATCACAAGCGACCTGCAAAGAGGACCACTCGCGACGTTCAAGGTAATTCTTGCGCAGGCGGTCAAATTCGCCGGGAACAGCCGCCACCGCGCGCAGCGGCGCATCATCGCGGCGCACATCATACACCAGATGTACCAGTCTTTTCAGCGTTGGCTGGTCCAGCTCACCGTGAAGGGTGATACGGCCAAATTCGGGAGCGGGCAATAACGTTTCCAGCGGCACCTGCTGAGGCTCGCCGAGGAAGGCGGTCCAGGCTTCAAACACCTGCGTGGTGCCGCGCGCTTTGCCTTCCAGCGTGTAACCAGCGATGTGGGCGGTAGCGATATCAACCTTCGCCAGCAACGGCAGCGAAAGCTCCGGCTCCGGCTCCCAGACATCAAGTACCACGCTGAGATCGTCTCGCTGTTGCAGCACCTTCAGCAGCGCAGCGTTATCCACCACCGGCCCACGGCAGGCGTTGATTAAGATTGCCCCTGGCTTCAGCGCCATCAGCAGCGCCTCATCCGCAAGGTGCTGGGTTTTGTATTCGCCCTGCTTAAAGAGCGGCGTGTGGAAGGTCAGGATATCGGCCTCTTCCACCAGCGCGGAGAGCGGCAGGAACGCCTCTTTATCACCGCGATCGGCACGCGGCGGGTCGCACAGCAGTGTTCTGATGCCCAGCGCTTCAAGGCGCGCCTGCAAACGACCGCCCACGTTACCTACGCCGACGATACCGACCGTGCGATCCTTCAGCAGAAAACCGTCACGCTCTGCCAGCAGCAGCAGCGAAGAGAAGACATATTCCACCACCGCAATGGCATTGCAGCCCGGCGCGGCAGAGAAAGCGATACCCTGCGCCTCTAACCAGGCCTCGTCAATGTGATCGGTTCCGGCGGTAGCCGTGCCGACAAACTTCACCGGCTTGCCGCTCAGCAGTTCCGCATTCACTTTGGTGACCGAACGCACCATCAGGCCATCCGCATCATCCAGTTCCGCCTGCGGTACCGGACGACCCGGCACAGCCAGCACGTTGCCGGTGCGGCTGAAGAGCTCAAGGGCGTACGGCATATTTTCATCAACAAGGATTTTCACAATCGGTTCCTGCCTGGAGAGGAGTGGGCCAATATTCTGCCATAAACCTGTGGAGCGGATAACCCTCAGGTGCGCTGATTAAGAGTTTACCCTTTCAGAGAGGAGAGCGTACACTGCCTCCCTTTTTCCACCTGGCGGCTCTTACTATGAATTTTCTGTTTCCCCTGCTGGCGGTGCTGATCTGGTCGATCAATGCCATTGTCAGCAAAGTGTCGGCTGGCGCAATCGATCCGGCGGCCATTTCATTCTATCGCTGGCTGTTAGCTTTAGTGACCCTGACCCCTTTCGTGCTGCCTGCCGTCTGGCGCAATCGTCAGCAAATCAAAGAGGTGTGGTGGAAACTGCTGATCCTGGGGCTGTTAGGCATGGTGCTTTATCAGAGTCTCGCCTATTACGCGGCGCACAGCGTGACCGCGCTGTTTATGGGGATCCTGAACGCGCTGATCCCGTTATTAACGGTGTTGATCAGTCTGGTTGTCCTGCGGCTGGCACCGACGCTGGGGATAGTGCTGGGCAGCCTGCTCTCGTTTAGCGGGCTGGTGTGGCTGGTGAGCCAGGGCAATCCTCAGCAACTGCTGTCGCACGGCTTAGGGAGAGGAGAAGTGATGATGTTTGCCGCCTCCACTTCTTATGCGCTCTACGGCGTACTGACCAAACGCTGGGCTATTCCATTACCCAACTGGCAAAGCCTCTATGTGCAGATTGTGTTTGGCGTATTGCTGCTGCTACCCAACTTTTTGCTGGCGCAGGACGTTTCGCTCAATCTGCATAATATTCCGCTGGTGCTGTTTGCCGGGATCCCGGCGTCGATTATCGCCCCTTTCCTGTGGATCCAGGGAGTGATGCGGATGGGAGCCAATACTGCGACCATTTTTATGAATCTGGCGCCGATTTTTACGGCAATTATCGCCGTGCTGTTTCTGCATGAGACGCTGCACAGCTATCACTTTATCGGCGGCGGCATCACTCTGCTGGGCGTTTTTCTGGCGCAGCGCCTGCGAACTCCTCTGCGGCTGAAGCGGGCAGCGGAGGCGGACTCCGATCCCACTGCGTAAACGCCAGCCGGACCAGCAACCCTCCCAGCGCCGGACTGGTATGCAGTTCGGCGTGCGTGCCATGCCAGTCGGCAATGTCTTTCACCAGCGCCAGCCCAAGCCCGGCACCGCCCGCGGCACCCATCTCTGATAAGCGATTGAAGGGTAGCATCGCCTGCTGGCGCTGTGCGGCGGCGATCCCTTTGCCGCTGTCTTCAACCGTCAGCGTACCGTCGCGCACGCTGACGGTTACCGTCCCTTCGGGCGGCGTGTACTTGATAGCGTTATCGATCAGATTGGCGCAAAGCTCACCGATCAGCAGCGCATCGCCGCGCACCAGAAACCCCTCTTCCCCCTCATAACCCAAATCGATCTGTTTTGCTCTGGCCTGGGCGAAATGTGAGAAACAGGCCTCTTTAGCCAGAGCGGCCAGATCGACCGCCTGCAGCGGCATATCCGTGGTCTGGTGCGCCCGCAGGCGGGAGAGCTGCAGCAGGCGGTTGGTAAGCGCGATGGTTTCATCCAGCGTGACGCGCATGGCTTGTAAGCTCTCTTTCCAGCTTTCGGGCCGGTCGCTTTTCAGCGCTACCGCCACCTGCGTTTTCAGAATGGTGAGCGGCGTACGCAACTGATGCGAAGCATCGGCGCTGAATCGTTGCTGACGCGCCATCATTTGCCTCAGCCGCTCTATATAGCGATTCACCGAGAGCATCAGCGGCTGCATTTCGGCCCACGGCAGCACCGCTGGTAAAGGGGTGAGATCGCCCGGGTCACGCCGCGCCATCAGGCCAGACAAACGGCGTAACGGTCGCAGCACTTTTTTCAGCATCCCGGCTGCCAGTAGCAGCGTCATCAGCACCAGCGCCCCCTGACTGAGCAGCACCGTTTTCAGCAGTTTTCCCGCAAACTCTTCGCGGGAAGTCAGCGTTTCTGCAACCAGAATCAGCGCCATGCCGTGAAGGTTTTCTTCGCTCACCGGCTGCCAGAGCGCCGCTACCCGGATAGGCTGCTGACGGTAAGTTGCATCGTAGAAGTGTACCAGCGCGGGATAATTCACTGAGCGCGGCACATTCGCAGGCAGCGGAGGGATATCGTCATAACCGGAAAGCGTTTTGCCTTCCGGCGAGATGACCTGGTAAAACAGCTGATCGTTCATGTTCCGCTCGAAGCTGTCCAGCACCACCCAGGGGACATCCACTTCCAGACGATTGTTCTTTACGCGAAGCCGTTCCGCCACGGTGCGGGCGGAAGCCAGCAGCGAGCGATCGTAAGCCTGGGTGGCGGCCTGCAGGGCGCTTGCATAGTGGGTGTAAACGGAGAGCCCCCACAGCAGGATCAGCGGCAGTCCCAGCCATAACAGCAGCTGCCGACGCAGGGAAACGGGCTTTATGGCTGGCATTCGAGGCTGTAGCCCAATCCACGCAGCGTAACGATGGAGACATTACTGCCGGAGAGTTTCTTTCTGACGCGGTGCACATAGAGTTCGATGCTTTCCGGGCTCGCCTCATCCGCCAGGGTAAAGGTTTGCTCATAAAGCTGCTGACGCGAGACCGGACGTCCGCGCCTTTGCATCAGAGTGGTAAGCACGCTGGATTCACGCGGGGTTAACGCCAGCGGTTTGTGCTGAAGTTCGAAATAGCCTTCATCATGGAAAATCAGCTCGCCAAAGGTCTGCGCTTCCTGACTCTGGCCCTGGCTGCGCCGCAGTAATGCGCGGATGCGCGCCTCCAGCTCTTCCAGCTCGAAAGGCTTGCTGAGATAGTCATCTGCTCCCTGGTTCAGTCCGCGTACGCGATCCGCCACGCCAGCTCTTGCCGTCAGCAGCAGCACCGGCACATTTTGTCCTCTTTTACGCATTCGCCCCAGTAACGACAGGCCATCGAGCCTGGGCAGCGAAATATCCAGCACCACCAGCGAGTACTGTTCCGTTTGCAACACCTGATCCGCAGCCAACCCATCCGCCAGCCAGTCAACGGCAAACCCTGCCTGGGTTAACGCCTTTTGCAGCCAGCAAGCCAGACCGGCCGTATCTTCTACCAGTAAGAGACGCATATCACATCCTGTCAGTTTTCCTGCCCACTGAAAGGTAAATGAAAGGTTAATGTTTTAACAATTCTACAACCCCGGAAGTTCGGGAAAGCTCACACTCTGGAAGAAAAGAACGGAGCAATTGATGAAAAAGATGACCCGCACGGCGCTTGCCGCTGCTTTCCTGGCCCTGGCCTCACAGGCCAGTTTTGCCGCTGAGGCCCCTAATCGTACCGAATGCATTGCCCCGGCAAAACCCGGTGGCGGCTTTGACCTGACCTGCAAACTGCTTCAGGTATCGCTACAGGAAACCAAACAGATTGAGTCCCCCATGCGCGTCACCTATATGCCTGGCGGCGTGGGTGCCGTGGCTTACAACGCCATCGTTGCGCAGCGTCCGGCTGAAGCAGGCACCGTGGTAGCGTTCTCAGGCGGTTCGTTACTCAATCTTTCTCAGGGGAAATTTGGCCGCTATACGGTCGATGATGTGAGGTGGCTGGCCGCCGTGGGGACGGATTACGGCATGGTAGCGGTGCGTGCAGACTCGCCGTACAAAGATTTGAAAGAGCTGATGGCCGCAATGAAGGCTGACCCGAACAAAGTGGTGGTAGGCGCCGGCGCCTCGATTGGTAGCCAGGACTGGATGAAAACCGCCCTGCTCGCCCGCGAAGTTGGCATCGATCCCCGCAAAATGCGCTATGTGGCGTTTGAAGGCGGCGGCGAACCCGTTACGGCGCTGCTGGGCAACCACATTCAGGTCGTTTCCGGCGACCTTAGTGAGATGGTGCCGCATCTGAAAGCGGGCAAGCTACGCGTACTGGCCGTGATGGCACCGAACCGACTGCCGGGCCAGCTTGCTGATATTCCTACGGCCAAAGAGCAGGGCTTCAACATTGAATGGCCGGTGATCCGTGGGTTCTATCTGGGTCCGAAAGTCACCGATGCGGAATACAACTGGTGGTCTGAAGCATTCAAAAAAATGGTCGCAACGGATGAGTTCAAAAAGCAGCGCGATATGCGCGGCCTGTTTGAATTCAACATGTTCGGTCAGGAGCTGGACAGCTACGTGAAGAAACAGGTCAACGACTACCGTGAAAAAGCCAAATCCTTTGGTCTGGCGAAATAACAGGAGCGCCCAATGAGCGATCGTATCTTTGCCAGCATCTGGCTGCTGCTCTGTCTGGGCGGTCTTTATATCGGCTGGGGGCTTCACAGCGAGTACAGCTATGAACCTGTGGGGCCTCGCCCCTTTCCGATGATTATCCTCGGGCTGATGGCGTTCTGCGCCATCTGCATGCTGCTGCGCAAGCCCGACACTATTCACTGGCCAAAACGCGGTACGCTGCTGAGGCTACTGGCACTGATGGTGATCCTGGCGCTCTACGGCTGGTTTTTTGAGAGCCTGGGCTTCCCGCTTATGACCGCGCTGCTCACCTTTGGCATCGGCATGCTGTTTGGCGCACGCTGGTGGGCCGCCGCGCTCTCTGGCGTGATCATGGGCGTGGCGCTGTTTTACGCGTTTGACCGCCTGCTGGAAGTGACTTTACCGCTCGGCAGTTGGCTGAGCTAACGGAGAACCGCATGGAAACCTGGTCTTTTCTTATGCAGGGGTTTGCGGTCGCGATGACGCCCACCAACCTGCTGATTGCCTTAATTGGCTGCTTTATCGGTACCATTGTCGGACTGCTGCCGGGACTTGGCCCGATTAACGGCGTGGCGATCCTGATGCCGCTGGCTTTTGCTCTGCACCTGCCTGCGGAGTCGGCGCTGATCCTGCTGGCTACTGTCTATATCGGCTGCGAATATGGTGGGCGCATCTCCTCTATTTTGCTGAATGTGCCGGGGGATGCGGGGGCCATTATGACCGCGCTGGATGGCTACCCGATGGCGCAGCAGGGAAAGGCGGGTGTGGCACTCTCTGTCTCTGCGGTCAGCTCTTTCATTGGCTCTACCATCGCCATTCTGGGCATTATTCTGTTTGCGCCAATCCTGGCGAACTGGTCGCTGGCCTTTGGTCCGGCGGAATACTTCGCGCTGATGGTGTTTGCCATTGCCTGTCTCGGCAGCATGATGAGCCAGAACCCGCTGAAGTCGTTCCTCGCTGCCCTGATTGGCCTTGGCATGGCTACCGTGGGGGTGGATGCTAACACCGGCGTTTATCGCTTCACCTTCGGCAGCGTGCATCTCTCTGACGGCATTCAGTTTGTGGTGGTGGTGATTGGCTTGTTCTCGGTAAGCGAAATTCTGCTGATGCTGGAGTCCACCAGCGGCGGGCAGAAAGTTGTGCGCGCCAGCGGCCGCATGATGTTCAATCTCAAGGAGGCGGCTGACTGTACGGGCGCAACCCTGCGTTCATCATTTGTGGGCTTTTTTGTGGGTGTGTTGCCAGGCGCAGGGGCGACCATCGCCAGCGCTATTGCCTATATGACCGAGAAGAAAATTCGCGGCGGCGAAACCTTTGGTAAAGGCGACATTCGCGGCGTGGCGGCACCGGAAGCGGCGAACAACGCCTCGGCCTGCGGGTCGTTTATCCCGATGCTGACGCTGGGCATCCCCGGTTCCGGCACCACGGCGGTGATGGTTGGCGCCCTGACGCTCTATAACATCACGCCGGGTCCTGCGATGTTTACCGAGCAGCCCGATATTGTCTGGGGACTGATTGCTGCCCTGCTGATTGGTAACGTGATGCTGCTGATCATGAACATCCCGATGATCAATATTTTCGCCCGGATGCTGACAATCCCGCTCTGGTTCCTGGTACCGGCTATTGCGGCCATCTCAACGGTTGGCGTCTACGCCGTGCACAGCAATACGTTTGACCTGCTGCTGATGGTGGGCCTGGGGATATTCGGCTATATCCTGCGTAAGATGGATTTCCCGATGTCACCGCTGATTCTGGGCTTCGTGCTGGGCGAAATGCTGGAGCAGAACCTGCGCCGCGCCTTGTCAATCAGCAACGGCAGTCTCCCTATCCTGTGGGAAAGCCTGATCTGTAAAGTGTTGCTGGTGCTGGCCGTGGCCGTGCTGGTGGTGCCGTTTATCTGGAAACGCTGGCGGCGCAGGCGTTTACAGGCGATTACTGAGTAAATAAAAAGCGGCCGGGGCAACCCGGCCTTTTCTTTATCCGCCAGACAGAAAATATTTCCCCCAGCCAGGCCCACGCTACTACCTATCACAGGGCGGGATTGTTATCATAGCCAATCACCCTTTCTCCGGCCTGCCCCGGATGTTGACCTTTGAGTTAAGGATTTTTTCATGCAACCTCTTAGCGGCCCCGGTGCGCCGATCCCTGGCGATCGTACAGCGGTCGATGCCAAAGCTGGCACTTCCCGCCCAGGCCCCGGAGATCAGCCGCTGACGCCGGTCCAGCGCACCACGCTGGAAAGACTGATTGTTAAAATTATGTCGCTGAGCTCGCTGAAGTCGCCTGAGCTGTGGGCCGGACTGCGTCATGAAGTGGGGGTGAAAAACGATGCGGGTCTGTTGTCGCGCCATTTCCCTGCGGCGGAGCAGTTTCTTAATACCCGCCTCTCTCAGGTACAGAATACCCATGCTAACCGCCAGCTTTTCCAGCAGCTGACGGATCTGCTGCCACAGGGGAACAATCGTCAGGCGGTCAGCGACTTTATCCGGCAACAGTTTGGTCATACGGTGCTCAGCTCGCTGAACCCGGACCAGCTGCGTCAGGTATTAACCATGTTGCAGAATGGTCAGATGGCGATCCCACAGCCGCAGCAAAACCGTATCAGCGACCGTACGCTGCTGCCTGCTGAACATCATACGCTGAATCAGCAGATCGCCCGCCTGGCTGCCGCCACGGGCGAACAGCCAGTGAAGCTGTGGGCTTCAGTGATGAAAGTGGTGAATCTGCATAGCGGCGATCCTATTCCTTCGCGCCTGTTCCCGCTGCTGACACAGTACCTTCAGGTCAGCCAGACGCTGAGCCAGCATGCGGCCCCAACGCTGCCGATGCTGCTCTCTTCGCTGAAAGTGCCGCCGGATCATGCCGAACAGCGCATGCTTGAGGATGCCAGCCAGCAACGCTTTCAGCAGCCGCCGCTGGCGATCCTTACCCCGGCCCAGGCCCAGGATCTGATGAATCTGCTGTTTGCCCGCCGCGCCGAACGCCTGCGCGAACAGCTGGTAGCTGACATCGATATCCAGCCGCAGCCGATTGTTGCACCGCTGTTTGGCTATGTGCCGCCAGTCCTTCAGCCGCTGGTAAACCGTCCGGCATTTACTGCGTTCGCGGTGCTGGTGCTGATTCTGTTCCTGCTGTGGGTTTTCCTCTGAGTCTTTAACAACCACAATCGTTTAACGTTGACTCTGCAGGCCACTCCCCTGCCGCCTCTCCCTGCGTGACCGGATGCTGGTCACGCAGCCAGAAATCGAGGCCGCCAATTAACTCCTTTACCTGATACCCTGCCGCTGTCAGCTTCCACGCGCCTTTGGTTGAGCCATTGCAACCAATACCATCACAGTAGGTGATATAGACTTTTTCACGATCCAGCGCGGCCAGGGTATCCGCCGTCATCATACGGTGCGGGAAACTCACTGCTCCGCAGATATGCCCTTTCTGATATTGCTCAACGGATCTGACGTCCAGTACCACAATCTCTTCCACGCCAGCGGCCAGATCCTGTGCCAGATCCCAGGCATCTGCGTAACAGGCCAGCTTTGCCCGCAGCCAGATTTCGCTCTGCCCGGCAGTAGCGGGAGGAAAGTGTAAAACGGCGGATGGGGTAGTCATAAGAACTCCTTTGCTTGTTAGTGATCCTGATGATACGTTCAATTGGCCTTAGCGCTAATACCCATTCCCCTTTCCGGATAAGACCACTATGCCATTCAATGCGGTGCCCTTTATTCAACTTTTTAATGCGGAGGAGGCGCTGACCAAAAGGGAAAAACTCTGCGCGACGTTGCGTCGGCTGATCGCTGCAGGAACATTAAGAACCGCTGAAAGGCTGCCTTCTTCCCGTTTGTTAGCCAGTGAGTTATCCCTTTCCCGCGTCACCGTAGAAGCCGCGTATGCGCAGCTGGAAAGTGAAGGTTACCTCCAGCGACAGATGGGCAAAGGCACGTTTGTCGCAGTGACCATGAGCAGAAGCCAGCCTCAGAAGCCTGAGCCCGCCTCCCTCTCCGTACCGCTTTCCGCCCGTGGCAGACTCATTATTGCCACAGGCGGCTGCCAGGATCCGCTCTATCCGCATGCTTTTGCGGCGGGCTCGCCCGATTTACGCGCTTTCCCGCAGACTATCTGGCGTCGCCTGATGGCTCAACGTCTTCGTCATCAACCCGAGAGCGTTATGGGTTACGGCGATCCGCAAGGCCTGCCCAGCCTGCGTGATGCCGTAGCCCGTTATCTTGGACAGTCCCGCGGAGTACGCTGTACGCCGGAGCAGGTGGTGATCCTGACCAGCTCTCAACAGGCGCTGCACATGATCGCCCTGCTGCTGTGCAATCCGGGCGATGAAGTGCTGCTTGAGGAGCCGGGGTATAGCGGTGCCCGTAACGCCTTTATCAGCGCTGGTGCTTCAGTCAGGGCCATGTCGCTGGATAGTGAAGGTGCGATAACGCCAGACTATACCGGGGCCAGGCTGGCTTATATTACTCCCTCGCATCAATATCCCACCGGCGTCACCATGAGTCTGCAAAGGCGTTTGCAGTGGCTGGCCTATGCTCGTCGCGCAGAGTGCTGGCTGCTGGAAGACGATTACGACAGCGAGTTTTACTATGGCGAACAGCCCATGCCCGCCCTGCAAGGCCTCGACAACACTCGGGTGCTCTATCTGGGTACGTTCTCCAAATCACTGTTTCCCTCTCTGAGGCTGGCCTACCTGGTGGTGCCGCCGTCATTAGTGGAGGCCCTGAGAACGCTTCGTAGCGTGATGGATGGTCACAGCAGCCAGTTAATGCAGGCAGTAACGGCTGATTTTATCGATAACGGCCATTTCCAGGCGCACCTGAGGTTAATGCGAAAGCTCTATGGCAGCCGACGTGATCTGTTGCTGGAGGAGCTAAATAACAAGCTTGGTGACAGGCTGCAATTGCTGGGTCACAGCAGCGGGTTGCAGCTGACGGTGGCGCTTCCCGGAGGCGGTGAGGAGAAGTTGTCTCAGGCAGGCAGCAGAGCGGGATTAAAGCTGCCCAGGCTTTCGCCACTCTATGCAGGCCCGCCGCGCCATCAAGGCTGGATGCTGGGCTTCTCTGCCCTGGCGCGGGCAGAGATTATTCAGGCCGTTAACAAGCTGGCGCAGCTTGATTACTGATGGCGGGCGAAATTTAAGACCACCGCAATCCCTGCGACTGCGCAGGCGGCGCCCGCCAGATAGACCGAACCATAACCAAAGGAAGTGGCGAGAATACCGGTTAGCGGTCCGCTGGCGCCGTAAGCAATATCCTGAAAGGCGGAGAATCCTCCCAGCGCCGTGCCGCGTACCTGCGGAGCGACACGCTTTACCACTTCCACCCCCAGAGCAGGGAATACCAGTGAACAACCGGCACCGGTCAGCGCGGCCCCGGCCAGCGCCATCCAGGCTGTGGCAGAAAACCCCACTACTAGCAGCCCTGCCGCTTCAATGCCGAGCGAAATCAGGGCAACCCGGACGCCGCCCAGCCGGTCCGGCATCCAGCCAAACAGAATGCGCACCAGCACAAAAGCGAGGCCAAACGCCGTTAAGGCAAAACCCGCATTACCCCACTGCTGGCTGGCGAAATAGAGTGTAGTGAAGGTGCCAATCACGGCGAAGCCCACGCCCTGCAATGCCAGGCCAAATCCAGGGGAGAGGATCTGCCCCACTACCGACCATAATGAGGGGCGTTCGCCGCCGTGGGTGGGCACCGGTTTAACCCAGATGTTAAACAGTAAAGCGATTGCCGGAAGGATCATGGTGGCGATACCCATCATCATAAATCCGCCCTGGCTGTGCAACATCAGGCCAAGCGGTGCACCAGCCGCCAGCGCGCCATAAATCGCCATGCCGTTCCAGGACATCACCTTGCCGGAACGCTTTGGCCCCACCAGCCCCAGGCCCCAGGTGAGATTTCCGGTCAGCAGCTGGCTTTCGCCAAAACCGAGCAGCAGCCTTCCCACCACTAATAGCGCAAATTTACCCATCACCGGCAGCGGAAGGAGGGCGGCCAGCACATAGGCCAGCCCCACCAGCGTACAGGCGAGCATGCCCTGCATCACCGAACGTTTGGCGCCGCGCTGGTCGGCCAGCCTGCCGGCATAACCCCTGGTCAGTAGCGTCGCGAAGAACTGGATGCCGACGGCAATCCCCACCATCACGTTGTTGAGCCCTAACTCCTGATGCACAAAGAGCGGGATCACCGGCAAGGCAAGCCCAGCGGTGAGATAAGTAAGGAAAACGGCAAAGGAGATGCTGGCCAGCGAGGTTTCGGGGCTGGCCGGACGGCTGGTGAGGGTTGTCGACATGGGTATCCTTGTTATTACGTCATAGTGCGCTACTCCCGCACACCCGCTATTGTCGCAGCACTGTCAGAAGCACGCTGATAAACCTTAAACGCTTATGCACCATTGTGACGATGTTGAAGAAAGAAAATTTCCGCAAAAGTGTGGAACAAAGGATCTTTCCCGTCAATCGCCATAAAATAAGCGTTTTGTAACCCATTTACGGGGCAAAGCAACCCAGAAAGTCTTTCTGCGCGAAGAGTTACCAAACTTATCTGCGATCTTGCTCGCAGTTTCATCATCAGATTTTTCAGATGTACGCTTTGCCAGGACTTTTTGTGCACTGTAACAACAGAGCCTGAGGAAAATGTTAACGGCACATCTGAACAGACCTATTTTTTAACAAAAATAAAACACATAAGTGGAGTAAACATCCTACATAGTTTACTTATTTAACTATTTATTAACGTAATTTATTAACACTTTTAACAAGACTGGTCAGCCATCACAATTCCGCCGTAAACCCGCCTGTCCTGACAAAAGCGCTTGTTATCTTGCTTGCGTAGTGAAAATCACCTTGGGTCACTATAAGCCCGCACCCTGCGGGCAATAAAACGAATACTCCGCCCCTACAGAAAGGTATTGCTATGAAATTCAACGTCGCATTATGTGCAGGTTTGGTTTCTGCCTGCATGCTGTTCACAACACCCTCTTATTCAGCTGAAAAATATGATATCGCCGTGGTGGCGAAAGTCACAGGTATCCCGTGGTTTACGCGGATGGAAGTAGGAGTAAAAGAAGCCGCCACAAAGCTTGACGTTAATGCCTATCAGGTTGGCGGCTCCACGCCCGATCCGGCTCAGCAGGTCAAAGTAATTGAAGATCTGATCGCTAAAAAAGTGGACGCCATTATTGTGGTGCCAAACGATGCCAAAGTGCTTGAGCCGGTACTGAAGAAAGCCCGCGATCAGGGCATCGTAGTTCTGTCGCATGAATCGCCTGACCAGCAGATTGGCCAGTGGGATGTCGAAACCATCGACAGCCAGAAGTACGCCGAAAAGAACATGGATGAGCTGGCCAGCGCAATGGGTGGTAAAGGGGGCTATGCCATTTATGTCGGCTCGCTGACCGTACCGCTGCACAACGCCTGGGCCGATGCGGCCATCAAATATCAGAAAGAGAAATATCCGCAGATGAAGGAAGTGACCTCACGTCTGCCGGTAGCTGAAAGCATTGATAAATCCTATGCCACCACGCTGGATCTGATGCGGACCTATCCGGACCTGAAAGGGATTATCGGTTTTGGTTCACTCGGCCCGATTGGTGCCGGTCAGGCGGTGAAAAGTAAACGCGCCAAAAACAAAATTGCCGTCGTAGGCATTGCGATGCCAGCTCAGGCTGCGCCTTATCTCGCCTCAGGCGACATCAAAAAAGCGTTGCTGTGGGATCCCAAAGACGCCGGTTTTGCGCTGGTGAGCCTGGCCGATCGCCTGCTTCAGGGCAAACAGGTTAACAGCGATCTGACCATCGATGGATTGGGCAAGGCGGATGTGGATATGCAGACGCATGTGATCCGCTTTAACCGCATTCTGGAAGTCACCAAAGATAACGCCAAAACGCTCGGCTTTTAGTGGCTGGATCCTGCCGGTCAACGGCTGACCGGCATTCAGGTCGCTCCCAGGGGTAGCTATTCTATGTCGCAAACTTTTCTCTCTCTTGAAAAAATCAGCAAATCCTTTCCCGGTGTCAGGGCGCTGGATAATGTCAGTCTGACCCTGAAAAAAGGGGAAGTCCATTGCCTCGCCGGGCAGAACGGCTGCGGAAAAAGCACGCTGATCAAAGTGATTTCCGGTGTTTATCAGCCTGATAAGGGGTCGCACATTGGCATCGATGGCAAGCTGTTCAGCCATCTCTCCCCTTCACTCTCCGCGTTTTACGGCATCCAGGTGATTTATCAGGATCTGTCGCTGTTTCCGAATCTCACCGTGGCGGAGAATATCGCCGTGCACCGCTATCTGCCCGGCGGAGGTTTCTGGGTTAAACGCAGCGCCATGCGCAAACTGGCGCTCGACACGCTTCAGCGCATCGGCGTAACGCTCGATCCCGACAGGAAAGTGGAAAAGCTCTCCATTGCCGATCGTCAGCTGGTGGCGATTTGTCGGGCGCTGGCGGCGGATGCCAGCCTGGTGATTATGGATGAACCCACCGCCTCGCTGACCCGCCATGAAGTGAACGGGTTGCTGCGGGTGGTCAATGAGCTGAAGGCTGCGGGGATCTGCGTGGTCTTTGTCAGCCACAAGCTGGATGAAGTGATGGAGGTTGCAGACCGGATAAGCGTGATGCGCGACGGCAAGCTGGTGGGCACCTTTCCGGCCAGCGAGCTCGACAGCGATGAGCTGGCATTCCTGATGACCGGACAGCGTTTTACCTTCAGCCATCTACCTGAACGCGCGGACAAAAGTGAAACGCCGCTGTTAGAGGTACGCAACCTCTCCCGTAAAGGGGAGTATCACTCAGTCAACCTCAGCCTGAGGCGGGGTGAGATCACTTCTGTTGTTGGTCTGCTGGGTGCAGGGCGTACTGAACTTTGTCTGTCGCTGTTTGGCATGACTCAGCCGGACAGCGGCGGGATCAGCATTGAAGGCAGAGAGGTGCGCCTGAAGAGCAATCGTGACGCCATTCGTCACGGGATTGCCTATGTCTCTGAGGATCGTCAGACCCAGGGACTGGTGATGCAGCAGTCCATTTTCGACAATTTGCTGGTGCCGGTTTTTAACCGTCTTCGCAGCCGGACAGGCTTACTGGACAGACGCAAAGCCCGCCATCAGGTGGCGACGCTGATCCACGATCTCAATATCAAGGTGTCGGACAGCCAGCTGCCTGTGCAGACGCTTTCCGGCGGCAACGCCCAGCGCGTCGCCATTGCCAAATGGGTTCCCGCTCAGCCTAAAGTCCTGATCCTGGACTCCCCCACCGTCGGGGTTGATATCGCTAACAAAGAGGGGATCTACCGGATTGCCCGCGATCTCGCCGAGTCCGGCATGGCGGTTTTGATGATATGCGATGAAATCCCGGAGGCGTACTACAACAGCCATCGCGTGCTGGTGATGCGCAAAGGGGAGCTGGTGGCGAGCTTTGCCCCTCACCAGTGTCAGCAGGAAGAGATTGCCGGAGTGGTGAATGAATAACAAATTACGTCATCTTATTACCCATCACGAGTTCTGGCTGGGCATGTTGATTCTGCTGCTCGCGGCAGGCCTCAGCCTGCGTACCAGCGAGTTTCTGACCCTGGGAAATCTGACGGATGTTGCCACCAGCTATGCCATTTTGGGCATTCTGGCCTGCGGGCTGTTTGTGGTGCTGATTGCCGGAGGGATAGATATCTCTTTTCCGGCAATGACCGCTATCGCCCAGTATGTGATGGCCAGCACGATGCTGGCTCACGGTGGCAATTTCCTGCTGGTCTTCGCTATTGCCATGGCCTGCGGATTAATCCTTGGCCTGATCAACGGCGCGCTGGTCTATTTTCTTCGTGTACCGGCAATCATTATCACCATAGCCACGTTAAACCTCTTCTATGGTCTGCTGGTCTGGTTCACTAACGGCACCTGGCTTTATGGGTTCCCCGACTGGTTTATGAACGGCATTAACTGGTTCTCTTTTACCGCCGCCGACGGCTACGAGTATGGCCTGACGCTTCCCCTGCTCTGCCTGCTGTCGGTATTCGTGCTGACCGGCATCCTGATGCGTTACACCCGTCTGGGCAGACAGATTTACGCCATGGGCGGCAGCCGCGAATCGGCATCAAGGCTGGGAATGAACCTGCTGACGCTGCACTTCTACGTTTATGGCTATATGGGGCTGCTGGCAGGCGTTGCGGCGGTGGTGCAGGCGCAGACAACTCAGTCGGTGGCGCCCAATTCGCTGGTCGGGTATGAACTGACGGTGCTGGCGGCGGTGGTTCTGGGCGGCACCAGCATGACCGGTGGCCGCGGGTCGCTGGTGGGCACGCTGCTGGGCGTGCTGCTGCTCGCTTTCCTGCAAAACGGGCTGACGCTGCTGGCGGTCTCCTCCTACTGGCATATGGTGTTCAGCGGGCTGATTATTCTGGTCAGCGTCAGCGCCACCGCCTGGAATGAAAAACGCAAACTGGCGAAGGGGATATAGCATGAACACCTTGAGCACTCTCTTACCCGGCGACCGGAACATACGCCTGCAGCTGCTGATGATCGTTATTGTGCTGGCGCTGTTCTCGCTTACGCTGGGCGGCCGCTTCTTCAGCTCGGGTAATTTTCAGTCGATAGCTACCCAGCTTCCCGTACTGGGCCTGCTGGCGCTGGGCATGGGGCTGACCATGCTGACCGGCGGGATTAACCTGTCGATTATTGCCAGCGCCAACGCCTGCTCGCTGCTGATGGGGGCGATTATTGTTGCGCATCCCGGTCAGCCGCTGTTCCTGCTGCTGGCCCTGATAGCTGGCGCGCTGCTGGCTGTACTGATCGGTACGCTGAACGGCCTGCTGATTGCGATTATTGGCGTCTCGCCCATTCTTGCCACGCTCGGCACCATGACGCTGATCGCCGGACTCAACATCCTGCTTTCCAACGGCGCGGTGATTTCAGGCTTCCCTCCGCTGATTCAGTTTCTGGGCAATGGCGAGCTCTTTGGCGTCCCCTTTGCCCTGCTGCTGTTTCTGCTGGTGGCGTTTGCCCTGTGGGTCCTGCTGGAGCAGACCACGCTGGGACGCAGCATCTATCTGTTGGGGTCGAACGAGCAGGCTACCCGCTTCAGCGGCGTTAACACCGCCAGGGTTCAGATCACGGTTTATATCTTCTCGGCTCTGCTGAGCTGGGGCGCAGCGCTGCTGATGATGTCCATGTTCAACTCCGCCAAGGCGGGCTACGGCGAATCCTGGCTGCTGGTGACCATTCTGGCCTCGGTGCTGGGCGGCATAAACCCGGAGGGAGGATTTGGCCGGGTCATTGGCATGGTGCTGGCGCTTATCGTGCTGCAAATGCTGGAGAGTGGGCTGAATTTGCTGGGGGTGAGCAGCTATCTGACGATGGCACTTTGGGGCGGTGTGCTTATCCTGTTTATCGCGTTACAGAATCGCAGAGGCTGACAATGACAAGTTATTATCTGGGTGTGGATGTAGGAACCGGCAGCGCGAGAGCAGGTATTTTCGACCTTAAGGGGCGAATGATGGGTCAGGCCAGCCGCGAAATCGCGCTGTTTCGCCCGCAGGCTGATTTTGTTGAGCAATCTTCCGACAATATCTGGCAGGCGGTATGCCAGGCCGTGCGCGATGCGGTTAATCAGAGCAACATCAATCCCGTGCAGATTAAAGGTATCGGCTTTGATGCCACCTGCTCTTTGGTGGTGCTGGATAAAGAGGGCAAACCGCTGACGGTCAGCCCTTCCGGCCGCAGCGAGCAGAATATTATTGTCTGGATGGATCACCGTGCCATTTCTCAGGCAGAACGCATTAATGCGACCAGACACCGGGTGCTGGACTACGTCGGCGGCGTGATCTCGCCAGAGATGCAGACGCCAAAGCTGCTGTGGCTGAAGCAGCATATGCCCAACAGCTGGCAGAATATCGGCCATCTGTTCGACCTGCCCGACTTCCTGACCTGGCGCGCAACCCAGGACGAGACCCGTTCGCTCTGCTCACTGGTGTGCAAATGGACCTATATGGGTCATGAAAATCGCTGGGATGAGAGCTATTTCCGCCAGATTGGGCTGGAAGATTTGCTTGAGCACGACGCCGCTAAAATCGGGCGCGAAGTCAAAACGATGGGCGAACCTCTGGGGCACGGGCTGACGCAGCGCGCTGCCAGCGAAATGGGGTTATTGCCCGGCAC
Source organism: Erwinia pyri (assembly GCF_030758455.1). NCBI lineage: Bacteria > Pseudomonadati > Pseudomonadota > Gammaproteobacteria > Enterobacterales > Erwiniaceae > Erwinia > Erwinia pyri. The sequence goes on along the minus strand of NZ_CP132353.1, from coordinate 1,370,188 downwards.
CGCGGTTAGCGTCTCAATCATTGATGCCCATGCAGGCAGCCTGGGCACGCTTGGCGCCGCTGGGGCATCCGGTGAGCATGCGGACTTTGACCGCCGGATCGCGTTAATCGGCGGCACCTCCACAGGCCACATGGCTATTTCCAAAGAGCCGCGCTTTATCAAAGGCGTCTGGGGTCCCTACTTTTCCGCCATTCTGCCCGATCTCTGGCTTAATGAGGGTGGGCAGTCAGCCACCGGCGCGCTGATTGACCATATGATCCAGTCGCACCCCTGTTATGCCACGCTGCGCGATCAGGGCAAAACCCAGGGGAAAACGATCTATGAAGTGTTAAACGATCTGCTGCGGAAAATGGCGGGTGAGCCGGAAAAGATCGCCTTTCTGACGCGTGATATTCATATGCTTCCCTACTTTCACGGCAACCGATCGCCCCGCGCTAATCCAAACCTTACCGGGATCCTGACTGGTCTTAAGCTCTCACGCACGCCGGAAGATATGGCGTTGCACTATCTGGCGACCGTTCAGGCTATCGCGCTGGGGGCGCGGCACATTATCGAAACCATGAATCAGACGGGTTACAGCATCGATACCATTATGGCCAGCGGCGGCGGCACGAAAAACCCTGTCTTCGTGCAGGAGCATGCCAATGCCACCGGCTGCGCCATGCTGCTGCCGGAAGAGAGTGAGGCGATGCTGCTTGGCAGCGCCATGATGGGCACCGTGGCCGCAGGCGTCTACGAGTCATTGCCCGAAGCGATGAATGCCATGAGCCGCATTGGTAAAACCGTTACGCCGCAAACTAATGAGATAAAACGGTTCTATGACCGGAAATATCAGGTGTTCCGTGAGATGTATCACGACCATATGAAGTATCGCCAGATGATGCAGGAGGCGTGATGAAGAAGGAAGAGGGAGTCACGACAGACAAGGCGGGAAGTTTGCAGGCAAATGAGCACGAAATTACGCCAGACAATGCCGGAAGCTTGCAGGCAAAGGAACACGAAATTATGCCAGACAATCCCGGAAGCCTGACGCGGCAGCAAGAAGACGCCTGGCAACAGGCGCAGCAAGGCTGGCAGGTCTGGAGCCAGACGCTGGCGGTGCTGGACAAGCAGGTAGATCGCCAGCAGTGGCAGGCGGTGCTGGCGCTTATCGCCGGATGCCGGGGAAAAATTGCGGTAACCGGCGTTGGCACCTCCGGGATCGCGGCGCGGAAAATTGCCCATATGCTGGCCTGCATCGAGCAACCCGCAATCTGGCTCAGTGCAGCCGATGCGGCACATGGCGACAGCGGTTTTCTTCGACCGGAGGATGTGCTGATTATGCTTTCCCGCGGCGGCAACTCTGACGAGCTGACGCGGCTGCTTCCCACGGTTAAGGCCAAAGGGACAACACTGGTTTGTGTTACCGAAAATCCGGACTCTGCGCTGGCCAGAAGCGCAGACCAGCTTTTGCTGACCCCACGCGTTGAGGAGATCGATCCGCTGAAGATGCTGGCGACCACATCAATTATGGTGGTGCTGGCGCTGTTTGACGGCATGATCGCGGGCCTGATGAGTGATAGTGGCTTTGGTAAAGAGCAGCTGCTGGCTGTGCATCCGGGGGGAAACGTAGGGAAAGTCCTGCGGGGGGATTAATTTGTAGCAGCGATTTATATGTGAAGCGCCGAAACAAACAAAAACGCCCGCTGAAGCACAGCGGGCGTTTTAACGTCACAACTCAGAGAGAGCGATTACAGCTTGCGCATTACCAGCGTGGCGTTGGTGCCGCCAAAACCAAAGCTGTTGGACATCACGGTCTTCAGCTTCTGCTCGGTCGGTTTGGTTACGATGTTCAGGCCCTCTGCCGCCGGGTCCAGCTCATCGATATTGATGCTTGGTGCGATGAAACCGTGCTCCAGCATCAGCAGCGAGTAGATAGCTTCCTGCACGCCTGCCGCACCCAGCGAGTGGCCAGTCATCGCTTTGGTAGCGGACATCGCTGGCATACTGTCGCTGAACACTTCACGGATGGCACCCAGTTCCTTCACATCGCCCACTGGCGTAGAGGTGCCGTGGGTGTTCAGGTAATCGATTGGGGTATCAACGTCAGCCATAGCCAGACGCATGCAGCGCATGGCGCCTTCGCCTGAAGGGGCAACCATATCCGCACCGTCAGAAGTTGCGCCGTAGCCCACTACTTCTGCATAGATGTGCGCACCGCGCGCCAGCGCGTGTTCCAGCTCTTCAACCACTACCATGCCGCCGCCGCCTGCGATAACAAAACCGTCACGGTTGGTATCGTAAGTACGGGACGCTTTTTCCGGGGTTTCGTTGTACTTGGTAGAGAGCGCGCCCATGGCGTCAAACTCACAGGACATTTCCCAGCACAGCTCTTCGCCGCCGCCAGCAAACACCACATCCTGTTTGCCCAGCTGAATCTGCTCAACCGCGTTACCGATGCAGTGAGCAGAGGTGGCGCAGGCTGAACTGATGGAGTAGTTCACACCGTGAATTTTAAACGGGGTAGCCAGGCAGGCTGATACGCCAGACGCCATCGCTTTGGTCACCATGTAAGGACCCACGCCGCGCAGGCCTTTCGCACGCATGCCGTCAACGCTGGCTGCCTGATAGAAAGGCGAGCCGCCGCCGGAGCCGGCAACCAGACCCACACGTGGGTTGCTCTGGTACTGCTCTTCGGTCAGGCCGGAGTCTTTTACCGCTTCCAGCATAGAAATGTAAGCATAAATGGACGCATCACTCATAAAACGCAGAACTTTGCGGTCGATGAGGCTGGAAATTTCGTCTTTAGAGAGTTTGACGTTACCCCAGACGTGACTACGCATGCCGGAATCTTTCAGCTCCTGAGCGAAGGTGATGCCTGAGCGACCCTCACGCAGAGATGCGAGGACTTCCTCCTGGTTATTACCAATGCTGGAAACGATACCCAAGCCAGTAATCACTGCACGTTTCATTCAATACCTCATTCACTGCTTATATTAGGATTCGACACGCACTTTAGCTTACAGTTGTACGCCGAACAAGTCCGATCAGCGCTTAACTTTTGTAAATTTGCGTGGGCCAGCTCACACCGTTACAATCGCGGCACCGCCTGATAACTGAGCTTTTACCTTGAAAACGACTCCAATCGAGCATGCTGAATTAAGCTGGAACGATCAGGGTACACCTGTATCCCGAGCGTTTGGCGACGTCTATTTCTCAAACGAGAGCGGGCTGGAAGAGACGCGTCATGTGTTCCTGGGCGGTAACCAGCTACCCGATCGTTTCGCTCATCATTCGCGCGATCTGTTTATTGCCGCCGAGACGGGTTTTGGGACAGGTCTTAATTTTTTAACCCTGTGGCAGGCGTTCGATCGCCACCTGAAAACTCAGCCAGATGCTAAGTTACAGCGTTTACACTTTATCAGCTGTGAGAAATATCCTTTAAGCGTAACCGATTTAGCCAGCGCCCATGCCAGCTGGCCTGAACTGGCTGACTATGCGGCCAGATTGCGCGAGCAGTGGCCGGTTGCCCTGCCTGGCTGCCATCGCCTGTTGCTGGAAGGAGGACGCATCACGCTTGACCTCTGGTTTGGCGATATTAACCAGCTAATCCCTGGTTTTGATGACAGCCTGCAGCAGCAGGTGGATGCCTGGTTCCTGGACGGCTTTGCGCCGTCGAAAAACCCCGATATGTGGACACCGGAGCTGTTTAGCTGCATGGCCCGCCTTGCCCGTAAGGGGGCCACCTTTGCCACCTTCACCGCAGCAGGCTTTGTGCGTCGGGGTCTGCAGGCAGCAGGATTTAACGTGGTGCGCAGTAAAGGATTTGGCCCCAAGCGTGAAATGCTCTGCGGCACGCTGGATGAGGCGCTTCCCCTTGACGATCGTCTGCCGTGGTACTCGCGTCCCGCCGCCAAAGATGATGATATCGCCGTGATCGGCGGCGGCATTGCCAGCGCCCTTCTCTCGCTGGCGCTGTTGCGCCGGAACAAAAAAGTCACGCTCTATTGTGCCGATCCCCTTCCCGCTCAGGGCGCTTCCGGCAACCGGCAGGGCGCACTCTACCCGCTGCTCAATCAGCACGATCCGGCGCTGGCTCGCTTTTTCCCCAGCGCCTTCACTTTTGCCCGCAGGTTATACGACACGCTTCCCGTGGCTTTTGACCACGACTGGTGCGGCGTCACGCAGCTGGGGTGGGATGAGAAAAGCCGTGAGAAAATCGCTAAGCTTTTAACTATGGGGCTGCCCGAAGTGATTGCTCAGGAGGTTTCAACCGAACAGACTGAAGCGTTGTGCGGCGTTGAAACCGGCTGCGGCGGCATCACTTATCCACTGGGCGGCTGGCTTTCCCCCGGACAGTTGACCCCCGCACTGTTTGAGCTGGCTGGCCTGCAAGGGCTGAGCATTCACTGGGAACATCAGCTCACTTCTCTTCAGTCCGCTGAGGAAGGCTGGCAGCTCCAGTTCAGCCAGCAGCCAGCGCAGCGACACAGTAACGTGGTGCTGGCAACCGGACACACGCTGGCGTCATTTGAGCAGAGTGAAAACCTGCCCGCCTATGCGGTGAGTGGGCAGGTCTCCCATATTCCCACCACAGGCGCGCTTAGCAGACTCAAACAGGTGCTCTGTTACGACGGCTATCTGACGCCAGCCAACCCCGATAATCAGCATCACTGCATGGGTGCCAGCTATCACCGCTCCGACAGCTCAACGGCCTACCGGGAAGAGGATCAGCAGGAGAATCGCGAGCGCCTGATCCGCTGCCTGCCTGAGGCGGAGTGGCCGAAGGAGGTAGACGTCAGCGCAGGCGATGCTCGCAGCGGTGTCCGCTGCGCCAGCCGCGATCACCTGCCGATGTTTGGCCCGCTGCCCGATTATCAACGCACGCTGGAAACCTACGCTGATTTAGCGCAGAAAAGGGAGCAGGCGCCTGCGGCCCCCGTCTGGCCGGGACTTTTTGTGCTGGGCGCGTTGGGATCCCGCGGACTCTGTAGTGGCCCGCTGGCGGCAGAGGTGCTGGCCGCAGAGATGTGTGGTGAGCCGATCCCGCTGGATGCCGATACGCTGGGCGCAATGCATCCTAATCGTTACTGGGTAAGAAAGCTGTTGAAGGGAAAAGCGGTGAAAAGCGCGCTCTGAAAGGGCGCGGCTGAAGAAGCCAGGCGGCACGGCGGCCGCCCGGTTCTCAGACTGGCTTACGGGCCTGCAGGAAGAGATTATCCCACATGCCGATCACCAGCGCCTGATCGCGCGGCGACAGTTCACCGGCGTGGATAGCGTTTTGCAGGCTCTGTTGCACCTGAATCTGCAGTGCTTCCGGCGTATGTTCACCCTTCTGTTCAATTTCGGCCACCGCCAGCGTCAGATGCCCGCGCAGATAGCCGCTGGCAAAGAGTTCATCGTCGCTGGCGCTTTCCACCATCTCGTCGATCAGAGCCAGAATACGCGCCTCAAATTCATCGATCATACCATTCCTTATCCATTCTTCCCCGCGGTCACAGATCTTCCGGCCAGGGAAACTGTGCCGCCGTTAGCGGGGGTGTTGAGTAATACGAGCAGAGTTCGGTAACAAAACGGGCTGGACGGGCTGGAAGGCCCTTCTCCAGATGCATCATTACCTGAGCATGGACTTTCCGCTGAAACGCGATGCGATCCGGTTCACAATCTCCATTGAGATTGTCACAACTTACATTGAAGGGAAACCCTGCCGCAACACAAAACATCCACTCCAGCGACTGCGGTTTCACTTCCACCGCTTCAAACTGATTCTGGGTCATGGCATCCCGGCCGTCCGGGCAGTACCAGTAGCCAAAATCGACCTGCTTACGCCGTTCAGCGCCTGCAATACACCAGTGCGAAATTTCGTGCAGCGCGCTGGCATAGTAGCCATGAGCAAAGACTACGCGGTGATAGTCAACCTGCTCATCAGCAGGAAGATAGATCGGTTCGTCGTCGCCTTTAATCAGGCGTGTCTGAAAATCGTGAAAAAAGCAGCGGTCAAAAATCTCAATCAGCTGCGAATAGTGATGGTTCTCGTTCATTTTTTTCTTCTGAAACTCTGAATTGAATTAACATGCTGCACCAATCCGGGCAGTTCCCTCTGCCGTTCGCCTTCAGCTAAACAGCTGATGGAACCATGCGGCGATGGCCGCGCCGTGGCTGTCATAGAGCAATTTGGCGCTCATCACCGCAGAGACAATCACCACCATCGGACGGATCAGCGTCTGACCACGGCTCAGCACCATACGGGCGCCCAACCGTGCACCGCAAATAGCACCTACCAGCATTACCAGCCCGGTGCCCCACACCACTTTGCCGCCAAACATAAAGAAGAGCAGACCGCCAAAGTTGGAGGTGAAATTAAGCACTTTGGCATGCGCGGTCGATTTCGCCAGGTTAAAACCGCACAGGGTAACGAAAGCGAGCGCATAGAACGAACCCGCGCCGGGGCCAAAGAAACCGTCGTAAAAGCCCACGCAGCCGCCCGCAACCAGCGCAAACGGCAGCCCGTGCAGACGGCGCTGGCGATCTTCCTCGCCAATTTTAGGCATCAGCAGGAAATAGAGCCCTATCGCAATCAGCAGCACCGGCAGGATCTGGCGCAGCAGCTCCGCCTGAATATGCTGGATCAGGATAGCGCCGGTTATCGCGCCAATAAACGTCATCGCAATATTGAGCTTCTGCTCGCTCAGATTGACCGCTTTCCTGCGCACAAAATAGAGGCTCGCCGAGAACGAGCCGCCCACAGACTGCAATTTGTTGGTGGCAATAGCCTGCGCCGGAGAGAGCCCCACAGACATCAGCGCAGGAACGGTGAGTAATCCGCCGCCTCCGGCGATGGAATCAATAAATCCGGCCAGCATAGCCACAAAGAAAAGCAGCCCAACCAGCAGCGGGCTGATGACAAACCAATCCATCTTCGGTTCCTAAAGCAGATGTTTATCCAGTAATGCCTGACAGGAAGGCGGCAACGGCGGCGGCTCACGCTTCACCGGCTTACCCGTGCCTGGTTTCGGTGGCAGGAACCAGCTTTGCAGCTCGGCACCACAGCCATCTCCGGCAGGCGGTACTGGCTGATCCTGGCACTCCAGGCTGCCAACAGGACAGCGCAGGCGGACGTGCATATGCGCCCGATGTCCAAACCAGGGACGCACTTTACGCAGCCAGTCGCGATCGGCGCCTGCATCGGCACAAAGCTGCTTTTTAATTGCAGGATTAACGAAGATGCGCGTGACTTCCTCATCTTTCGCTGCAAGTTTAATCAGGCTGTCGATCTCTGGCTGCCAGTGACGCGCCACCACATTTTTACCATCTGCCGCCACTAAATCGAGCGGCTGCGGCTTGAGTAACATCTGCGGGGTCCAGCGCGTTTTCGGCAGCTGGAGCCAGATATCCACATCAAGCCCCGACTGATGGCTGGCATGACCGCTGCTGAAGCGCCCGCCCGCCGCCATACCCATATCGCCAATCAGCACTTCACCCAGCTGCAGGTTATGCACCTGTGTGCTGAGGCGCTGAATAAACAGGATCAGATCGGGATGCCCATAATAGCGGCGCTGATCCTGCCGCATCACCTGGTAATCCGGCGAGTTAAGCGGCAGCGCCTGCGCGCCGACGATACAGCCGTTGGCAAACTGGCCAATCGACTGCGGCGAACCGCTAATCGGCTGGCGAATGGATTGCCACGGCGTGGCCGCCAGGGTGGCGGCACTGAACAGCAGAGCAGAAAGCGCAAACAGCGTCTTTTTCATTCGGTTACCAGCGAGGAATAGCCGTGTGCACATCAGCATTCTGAGCACGCTGACGCAGTAAATGATCCATCAGAACGATCGCCATCATCGCCTCGGCGATCGGCACCGCGCGGATCCCTACGCAGGGATCGTGGCGGCCTTTGGTGATCATCTCCACTTCTTCCCCGAAGCGGTTAATGGTTTTGCCCGGCACGGTGATGCTGGAGGTGGGCTTCATCGCCAGGGTCGCCAGAATCGGCTGTCCGCTGCTGATGCCGCCTAAAATGCCGCCCGCATGATTGCTCTGAAAGCCATCCGCACGGATTTCATCACGATGCTGGCTGCCACGCTGGCTGACCACCGCGAACCCGTCACCGATTTCCACCCCTTTCACCGCATTAATGCTCATCAGCGCATGGGCCAGATCCGCATCCAGACGGTCGAACACCGGTTCACCCAGCCCTGTGGGCACGTTTTCTGCCATAACAGAGACTTTGGCACCGATGGAGTCACCCTCTTTTTTGAGCGCGCGCATCAGCTCATCCAGCGCCTCAATTTTGTCCGGATCGGGGCAGAAGAATGGGTTTTGCTCAACCTGCTCCCAATCTTTCAGCTCACAGGCTACATCGCCAATCTGCGCCAGATAGCCGCGCACTTTGATGCCATGTTTCAGCGCCAGATATTTTTTTGCAATGGCGCCCGCCGCAACGCGCATCGCTGTTTCACGGGCTGAAGAACGCCCGCCGCCGCGGTAGTCGCGCAGGCCATATTTCTGCTCGTAGGTGTAATCAGCATGTCCGGGACGGAATACATCCTTGATTTCACTGTAATCCTGCGAACGCTGGTCGGTATTTTCAATCAGCAGGCCAATGCTGGTGCCGGTGGTGACCCCTTCAAACACGCCCGATAAAATTTTCACCTGATCCGGTTCACGGCGCTGAGTGGTATAGCGGGACGTGCCCGGACGGCGGCGGTCCAGATCGTGCTGCAAATCAGCTTCCGTCAGCGGAATGCCGGGCGGCACGCCATCAACAATACAGCCAAGCGCCAGTCCGTGAGACTCCCCGAAGGTGGTGACGCGGAAGAGTTGTCCAATCGTGTTACCGGCCATGATGTCCTCTTAATATTTTTATTAATCTTTATAGATGCTGAAGTGGTGCCGGGCGTCAATAATCTGCTGACGGGTCAACATAAAGACGCCGTCGCCGCCGTTTTCAAATTCCAGCCAGGTAAAGGGTACGTCAGGATACTGATCCATCATGTGCACCATGCTGTTGCCCACTTCACAAATCAACACACCCTGCTCGGTCAGGTAGTCCGGCGCATTAGCCAGAATACGGCGAGCCAGTTTCAGACCATCGCTTCCGGCCGCCAGGCCCAGCTCCGGTTCATGGCGGAATTCATTCGGCAAATCACCCATATCTTCCTGATCCACATAAGGCGGATTGGTGATAATCAGGTCATAAGGGGTTTTTGGCAACTCGCGGAACAGGTCGGCGCGGATTGGCGTCACCTGATGCGTAAGACCATGAGCTTCAATGTTTTGCTCCGTCACCGCCAGCGCATCGGTAGAGATATCCACCGCATCCACTTCCGCCTCCGGGAAGGCGTAAGCGCAGGCGATAGCGATGCAGCCGCTGCCGGTACACATATCCAGAATATGGGTAGGCTCAAAGGAGATTAGCCCGGCGAAGCGGTCATTGATCAGCTCACCAATCGGCGAACGGGGTACCAGCACGCGCTCGTCAACGTAAAACTCGTGACCACAGAACCAGGCTTTGTTAGTGAGATAAGAGACCGGAATGCGTTCATTGATGCGGCGAATAACACGTTCGACAATGCGGTGACGCTCGCTGGAGGTCAGCCTTGCGGTGCGCATATCTTCCGGGATATCCAGCGGCAGATAGAGGGTGGGCAACACCAGCTGCACGGCTTCATCCCAGGGATTATCGGTGCCGTGACCATACCAGAGATCGGCTGCGGAAAAGCGGCTGACCGACCAGCGCAGCATATCCTGGATGGTGTGCAGCTCACTGACTGCCTCATCAACGAAAATTTTGTCCAATGTGCCCTCCAACAGGCCAAACTCAACTCGGCAGCTAGTTTGCCATGAAGCGGACCATAATTCAGCGCGGCGGCGTGAAAAAGCTGACTTTTGTTTTGTGCCTTCACAACTCAAGGTAGACTGTGGTCAGAAAAGACGACGCTGCGGGAGATTTTGCGCCCGAAAACCCGGATGATGAGAATTCAATGAGTAAAAAACAGCCCCTCAGCGCCGAAGATCAGGCCTTGTTTCGTGGATTAATGACCGGCACCCGCAAGCTGGCGCAGGACACCATCGTCCATAAACCGCCGCGCAAGAAAATTTCTGAGGTGCCGCAAAAAAAGCTGCTTTCCGAGCAGATGGATGCCAGCCACTATTTTTCTGATGAGTTTCAGCCGCTGCTGGCTGAAGAAGGCCCCATGCGTTACGTGCGAAGTGACGTCAGTCATTACGAACTCAAGAAGCTGCGACGTGGGGATTACAGCCCGGAGATTTTTCTCGACTTGCACGGATTAACGCAAAGGCAGGCGAAGGCGGAACTGGGTGCGCTGATTGCAGCCTGTCGCCGCGAGCACATATTTTGTGCCAGCGTAATGCATGGTCACGGCAAACATGTTCTCAAACAGCAGACGCCTTTATGGCTGGCCCAGCATCCTCTGGTGATGGCATTCCATCAGGCGCCAAAATTGTTTGGCGGCGATGCGGCCCTGCTGGTATTGATTGAGATAGAGGAGTGGTTGCCGCCTGAGCTGCCCTGAAGCAGACGACTCAGGGCCGGAGGGAACCGGCCCTGGAGAGTTACATGGCTTTAGCCAGTTTTGACGGGCTCACCTGCCATTCCAGCTTGCCGCTGCTGCTGTCAGCATTGAAATCGATGCTGGCAATGGCCGAAGTGGCAAACATCGGCGGTGATTCCTGTGGGCAGAGTTCGGAGACCAGATAGCCCACCAGAGGCAGGTGAGAGATCACCAGCACCGACCCTACGCCTTCCTTCGCTAATACCTGCAGATAGCTGGCAACTAAGGCAGGATCACCACCGGGCGTCAGTTCGGACAGAATATCCTGCCCATCCGGCAACGTCAGTCCTTCACGCACCGTAGAGAGCGTCTGTTCAGCACGCAGATAGGGGCTGACCAGCACACGTTCAATATTCACTGCCTGGCCGTTGAGCCAGTTCGCCATCTGGCGTGATTCATTACATCCGCAATGAGTCAGAGGTCTTACAGAATCACTAGCCGCATCTAAAGCAGCATCGCCGTGACGCATAATGAAAACTTGCATAATGCACCGCTGTTGTTAAACATAAACGCCGGAAAACAGAGCTTCCCGACTCTTCATTCAGTGAATGAACGCTGTGTTGTACCCTAATGCCGGAAGTTAAGTCAACCGATTGTTTACAAAATGAGCGCTTTACGGAACAGTGCCAAAGCGCCCATTTTCATCCGGTAAATCTAACCCGCTGAATCCGCATGGCTATTCAGCTTACTCTCCGTTTTGTAAAAGGTTTCTTCTGAACTGGCCCGTTTTAACAACGCCTCGCACGGGGTAAAGCGTTCGCCATAAGACTCCTTCAGCCGCTCTAATGTGTTGACGATCGCAGCGGCACCTGTTCTGTCCATATAGTGGAAAGGGCCACCGAGGAAAGGAGGAAAACCGATGCCAAATACGGCACCAACGTCGCCATCCCTTGCAGAGCGAATAACGCCTTCATCAAGCGTTCTTGCCGCCTCATTCAGCATCATCATTACGCAACGTTCGGCAATGGTCTGGGCGCTGAGATGCGTTTTGGGCGTCAGGTTTAACAAAGTATAAATCTCCGCATCCACCGCTTTTCTTTTGCCAAAGGTTTTACGCCCGTACTGATAAAACCCCCGGCCGTTTTTGCGCCCTTTACGGCCATCTTTTAGTACCGCATCCAACTGGTCAGGCGCCCTGAAACGCTCGCCCCAGGCGCTTTCCAGCACGGGAAGAATATGGGTGCCGATATCGATACCCACTTCATCCAGCAACTGTATCGGCCCTACAGGAAAACCGAATTTTTCCAGCGCACGGTCAATCACCTCTATCGGCTCACCCTCCAGCAGACAGCGCATCGCTTCATTGATATAAGGAGCCAGAATGCGATTGACATAAAAACCCGCACGGTCGGCCACCACAATGGGCGTTTTTCCCTGCTTCTTCGCCAGTGCTACCGTGGTGGCGACAGTTTCAGATGAGGTCCCTGCGTGCGGGATCACCTCTACCAGCGGCATCTTGTCTACCGGACTGAAGTAGTGCAGCCCGATCACATTTTCAGGCCGCTCAGCATTTGCTGCAATATCTGCAATGGGTAACGAAGAGGTATTGGAAGCAAAAAGCGTCTGCGCTGAGGTATTGGCTTCCACTTCAGCCACCATCTTCTGCTTCAGCGCCAGATCTTCGAAGACCGCTTCAATAATGATATCCCGGTGATGGAAGCCCTGAAAATCGGTGCCGCCGCCAATCAGCGCTATCTGCCTCTGCCGTTCGGCAGGACGGATATGCCGACGCTGCACGCTTTTGCTCAGCAGATCCCAGCTGTATTTCATCGCATGGTTAATGCCGTCGGGGGTGATATCTTTAATGCGCACCGGAAGTTTGCCACGCGTGGCGGTGACATACGCAATCCCTCCGCCCATCAGCCCGCCGCCCAGCACGCCGACTGACTTCACCTCGCGGGGTTTAACCTCTGCCCCCCACTCTTTTTTCATTTCAGTGGTGGCAAAAAAGAGGCTACGCAGCGCGGCCGATTCTGGCGTCATCGCCAGTTGCCCAAAGGCTTTTGCCTCTTCGCAATAGCCAATCAGATGCCCCTTCTGCAGGCCTGTCCGCACCACAGAAAGAATTTTCCGCGTTGCCGGATAGTTGCCCCGGGTTTTGGCTTCGGTCTTTTTACCTGCCAGCGAGAAGAGAATGGCTCTGCCTGCTGGCGCACTGAACAGGCGCTCGCGCAGGGGCAGAGCTTTATGCGTTTTACGTCCCTTCAACACCATTTTTACGGCTGTTTCCAGCAGGATGGTTTGCGGTACGGCGTCATCCACCAGCCCCAATTTCAACGCCTGCTTAGCCCGCAACGTTTTACCGGTGAGGATCATCTCCAGCGCCTGCGAGACACCAATCAGCTGCGGCAGACGCTGTGTACCTCCCGATCCCGGCAGCAGACCCAGCTGAACTTCCGGCAGCCCCAGCCGCGTTTTGTCATCCAGCGTGCAAACGCGCTGATTACAGGCCAGCGCCAGCTCCAGCCCACCGCCGAGGCAGGCTCCATGGATGGCGGCCACCACCGGCACCGCCAGTGAGGCTATCTCAGACATCACCTGCTGCCCTTCCAGCGCCAGCGCTTCCGCTTCTTTAGCCGTTGTGCAGCGGTCAATCATGGCGATATCCGCCCCGGCTATAAATGAATCCGGTTTGCCGGATATCAGCACCAGTCCGACAAGGTGGGGGTTGCTGCGCGCTTCGCTAATCACTTCCCGGATCTGCGCAGCAAATTCCGCTTTCAGCGTGTTCATCTTCTCGCCTGGCACATCAACAGTGATGACGCCGACGTTATCCAGCCGCATGGTCAGCCCAAAGGCTTTGCCGTTTTCCATTATTCCGCCTCCAGTACCATTGCTGCCCCTAAACCGCCGGCCGCGCAGGCGGTGACCAGCCCCAGTCCGCCACCGCGACGTCGCAACTCGTTCAGCGTCTGCGTGATCATTCTGGCCCCGGTGGCGGCAAAAGGATGCCCGTAGGCGATAGAGCCACCCAGCACGTTGAATTTCTCCTGGTCGACCTCACCCAGCGCATGGGGACGGTTTAACACTTCACGGGCGAAACGTTCATCAGCAAACAGATTAAGATTTGCCAGCGTCTGGGCGGCAAAGGCCTCATGCATATCAATCAGCGTCAGATCCCCGAGAGTGATCCCTGCCCTGTCGAGCGCTATTGGCGAAGCGTAGGAAGGGCCAAGCAGCATATCCTGCCAGACGTCAGTGGCGGTAAAGGCGTAGCTGCGCAGATAGCCAAGCGGCACCAGCCCCAGCTCACGCGCGCGCGCTTCCGTCATCAGCACCACGGCGGCGGCACCATCTGTCAGCGGCGTACTGTTGGCAGCGGTGACCGTACCGTGCTGGCGGTCAAAAGCGGGACGAAGGCGGGAATAATCTTCCAGAGAGGAGTTAAGGCGGACGTTATTATCCTTTGCAAAGGGTTTAAGCCAGGGCGGCACAAAAGCGGTCATCACCTCCCCCTCCAGCCGCCCCTCTTCCCAGGCCCTGGCGGCGAGCTGATGTGACCGGTGCGCCAGAGCATCCTGCTGCTCGCGGCTGATACCGTGGCTTTTCGCCATCTGCTCAGCGGTGTCGCCCATGCGTAAACCGGTGGAGTATTCCGCCACGGCAGGCGGTACAGGCAGCAGGTCCCGTGGGCGTAACTGGCTGAACAGTTTTATTTTTTGCGAGAATGTTTTGGCCTTATTAAGGTCAACAAGAGTGCGGCCCAGCTTTTTGCTGACGCCAATTGGCAACACGGAAGAGGAGTCTGCGCCTCCGGCGATGCCGGCCTGGATAGTGCCAGCCAGCAGGCTTTCCGCTACGTTAGCAACCGCCTGAAAACTGGTCGCGCAGGCCCGGCTGACGCTGTAGGCATCGGTGCGCACGTTAAGCCCGCTTCCCAGCACAATCTCACGGGCGATATTCGGTGCTTCCGGCATCTGCACCACCTGGCCGAAGACCAGCTGCTCAATCACCTCCGGCGGCAGTTCGCTCCGCGCCATCAGTTCACTGACCACCATTCTGCCCAGCTCAATAGCGGGGACGCCATGTAAGGCTGTGGCCTGACGGGCAAAAGGGGTACGGAGTCCGTGTGTAATGGCGATGCGTTCGCCCTGACGCGTCAGCAAAGGAAGTGCCTTGCTCATTCTGGTCACCCTTGAAATCCAAACGGCATCATTGCCAAAGAGGTCTGACCTCTAAGGTTAACCAGATTTCTGCGTTCTGCACGGTAATTAAGAGAAAATTGCGAGAGGAAACACGCTTCGGGAATAATGAGCGGGCAATGCCCGCTCATGGCGGGGATTAACGCAGGCCGAGCTGGAAAATCATCGTTTCTGCCTGGCAGCTGAAGATGAAGTCAGCCTCAAGCAGCACGCCAGCGGCCTGTTCGCTGAAGCGAGCCTCAATGACGCAGGGATCGGATTCTACCTGACGCGCTTTTTCAGTCAGCGTCGCCAGCGCCTCTTCCGCCTGCTGGCGGGTTTCATACAGCTTGCTCCAGCTGGCGGTGCAGTCGGTGTTGTCCATGATGGTGCCTACATCCACACAGCAGCAGGCGGCCGTTTCATTTGCACTGCATTTATTCAGAGCGTGAGTCATAAGTGATCTCCGGTTAGCCGCTACAACGGCAGAAGTAAAATATTGGGGTCTATTTTACGCCTGCCGGAAAAAGTTGTCTGGTCAGGGCCAGGGATAACGCCATTAAGTGACGAAAATCACAGTTAAAATTGATCTGAAACAAGTTAGACTAGGAACGCTCGATTTGGGTCCACACCTTTTTGTTAAGCAGATCGCTTTTTTTGGATCATTTTAGAAATATTTATAAAACAATATTGCAACATGAGCACAGGTCAGACCTATACTGGGGCCACTGGTCTGATTTGTTCGCCGTCTGTCAGCCCCTGGACTTTACAATTCCCTGTTACTTCATGTAACAGAGTTTAATAAAAATCAAATAAATGAGGTTGTGGTCATGAACCATAAAAACCTGTTTGCGAAATCTGCGCTCGCAGCTGCAGTGGCAATTGTTACGTCAAACGTTTATGCAGCCGGCTTTCAACTGAATGAATTCTCTGCCATAGGTTTGGGCCGCGCCTATTCCGGCGAAGGCGCAATGGGTGATACCGCAGCCTCTGCCAGCCGCAACCCGGCAACCATGGCCCTGATGGATCGCCCGATGTTCTCCATCGGCGCGGTGTTTATTGATCCTGACGTGAGTATCGACGGCGAAAGTCAGTCTGGCCAAAGCCTGAATGCCAATAATATTGCGCCAACGCAATGGGTACCGAATATTCATTATGTTCAGCCAATTAACGATCAATGGTGGCTTGGGGCTTCCGCAACCTCTAATTATGGTCTGGCGACGGAATTTAATAATGATTACGCAGCCGGTCCTTATGCCGGTAAAACCGATCTGCAGACCGTTAACTTTAATTTGAGTACGGCTTATCGCCTGAATCAACATTTTAGTTTTGGCGTGGGGTTTGACGCGGTTTATGCCCGGGCGAAGATCGAACGTTATGCCGGAGAAACAGGTCCGGCTCTGGGCTTGCCAGCAGATACGCAGATTGCACACCTCAAGGGTGAAGAATGGGGCTACGGCTGGAACGCCGGTATTCTGTATGAAGTTGATGATAATAACCGCTTCGGTTTTACCTACCGTTCCGAAGTAAAAATCGACTTTGATGGCGATTATAAAAGCAGTATTCCTGCCGCGTTTAACCCAATTAATCAGGCAGGCAATTTTGGCCTGCCTTACGGCACCAGCGGCAGCACTATTCCAGGCTCGTTAACCCTGAACCTGCCGGAAATGTGGGAGCTGTCAGGCTACCATAAAGTGGCACCGCAGTGGGCGGTTCACTACAGTCTGGCTTACACCAGCTGGAGCCAGTTCCAGGAGCTGAAAGCGACCGGAACCCAGGGACAGACGCTGTTCCAGAAAACCGAAGAGTATAAAGATGCCTACCGTATCGCCCTCGGAACCTCCTATTTCTATGATGAAAACTGGACTTTCCGCACCGGTATCGCCTTTGACGACAGCCCGGTTCCTGCCGAGAATCGCTCCATTTCCATTCCGGATCAGGATCGTCTCTGGCTGAGCGCCGGCGCCTCTTATGCCTTTAACCAGGATGCGTCAGTGGATGTGGGCCTCTCCTGGATGCATGGCCAGCACGTCACGGTTGAAGAAGGCGGCTATACCTTCAACTCTACCGGTAAAGCCTGGCTGTATGGTGCGAGCTTCAACTACAAGTTCTGATTACCTCTGCAAAAGCAAAAGGCCTCTCATAAGAGAGGCCTTATTTTATGGCATCGCAACGGGCTAGTTGGAATCGATATCGTCCAAATCGCCCTGAATGGCCGCCGCGTTCGGGTTTTCCTGCGGAATTAACTTACCATCGCTCGCCAGGAAGTCATGACGCTGGAAGTAAGCCGCGCGGACAAAGGCGTAAGGGTCCTGCGAATTACGCAGGATCGCGTCGGAATCGAGCAACTGAGCACGGGTCTCCACGCCTTCTAACGCCCACTTGCCTGCTGTCATCCACCAGGTCAGCCAGCTCAGTGGAGCATAGAGGTCATCGACCACCCCACCCACATCTTCACGCGGAGTAAAGCCGCCATAGCCCGGCACTTCAACATAGGGACCATAGCCAACGCCGTAGTTGCCCAGCGTACTGCCGAACCCGCGCGCCTCTTCTTTCGCCAGCTTGGGGTTCGCCATGCTCGCCACGTCGATAAAGCCGCCCATGCCCAGAATGGTATTCAGGAAGAAACGGTTAAAGTGGATCATCGCTTTATAAGGCTTGCCCTCAATAAAGTAGTTCACCATGGTGGAAGGCTCATCCAGGTTGCTGAGAAAATTACTCAAGCCGGTGCGGGCCGGTACTGGAAGATAGTCACGCCAGGCCACCGCCACAGGGCGTACCACATACGGATCCAGCACGTTGTAGTTAAAGTTGAACATTGAACGGTTAAATCCTTCAAACGGATCCGATCGCCCCTGCGGCGCATCCGCCGTGTTCGAACTGGCACACCCAATCAGCAATACGCTGGCCAGCGCTACGCCCGTTATGCGGTAGCTCATATCTTTCTCCCTGTGATCAATGTAATACCGCCGTCACGGCTGCTGCTGATTAATCTCAACAGCCATCTGCTGGTGACCGTCAAAAGGCGTAACGGCGCTGAGTCCAAACCAGTCGCCCGGCTGCGGATTCGCGCTGCCGTCGCGCGAGAGGCGAACGCGTACCTGAATCTGCTGCTGCGCTGAGAGCAGACGCTGCGGCATCATGGCGTTGCTGTCATCCAGCGTCAGCGATAAAGGAAAATGGCCTACAGGTAATTTTTTCACCGCCACCGGGACGGGAGAAACACCATCAGCAACAGAAATATACAACACTCCATCCGCAGGTAACATTTTTTCTGCCTCTGGCGACAGGGAGACAGAAAGCGCCAGATGGCTGTTTTGCTTGCCAGATTCAGTTTTTGCCTGCTCGATGCTGCGTTGGATCATCACCACACGCTTATCGTCAGCAGGTAACAATTGTAACATCTTTTGCCAGACTGCAATGGCCTCAGGGTAGTGCTGCTGACTAAAAGCATTAAATGCCAACAGGCTCAGCACCCGCAGATTGCTGCCATCACTCTTCACCATTTCATTCAGCATAACCGCAGCCTGACGATTATCCTGCGGGTCTGGCGATCGGGTCAGCACATCGGCATAGCTGAGCTTGACTTCAGGATCGTTTGGCGCCAGCTGCATCGCGTGCTGGAAAGCCTGCGTTGCCGTAGCCGCATTGTTCAGCACCATGCCGATTCGTCCCAGCATCAGCCAGTCATTGACGTTCTGCGGATCGTTCTGCAATGAGGTGCGCACGCCCAGGCCAAGCCTTGCCAGCTCCTGCATCGTCAGCGGCTTAGCTGCCGGATCCATCACCTGCGCGCGCAGAGCAGGCAGATCGTTTTGCACCTGCTGCCAGGATAAAACCTGCGCGAAACCGCCCGTTTTAAAGTAAAAACCCAGGCTGACCAGGATCAGCACCAGCACGCCCGGCACCAGCACCCAGCGGCCGACGCTGCGCTCTCTGCCCTCCTCATCCTGAGGAATATCCAGCAGCAGGGTTTGCTGCAGCTCGCGCACCATTTCCGGCCGCTCGCCCACCACGCCCTGCTCTTCATCCTCTTCCAGCTCTTTCAGCCGCTGATGATAAAAAGTTTTATTCAGCGTATCGCGATCGACCGCAGAGGGACGCTGTTTACGTCCCCCGGCAATCAGCAGCAGTGCGCATGACGCTACCAGCAGCGCCAGAATGGTTAACCAGAATCCACTCATTATTGCTTCCCGTTATTCTTCAGAAGCGCGTTCAGGCGCTGTTGCTGTTCCGCATCGATCTCATCGTTCAGCGACCGTTTCCGGCTGCGCAAAATAATCACCAGCGCACCGATGATCACAAAGAGCGCAGGGCCTGCCCACAGAATGATTGTGGAAGGCATCACCGGCGGTTCATAGGTGACGAAGTTGCCGTAACGCGCCACCATATACTGCTTTACCTGATCCGGCGTCTGCCCGTTTTGCAGCAGCTCATAGACTTTCAGCCGCATATCGCTGGCGATCATCGCATTGGAGTCCGCAATGCTATTGTTCTGGCACTTCGGGCAGCGGAGCGATTCGGTCAGATGGCGATACTGCTGCTCCTGCTCCACCGAATTAAATTTATAGGTATCAATATTGTCAGCTACGGCAGCAAAGCTGATTAACAGCGCCACCAGCAGGCTCAGGGCAACTTTCACGCGCCGGCCTCCCTGCTGTATTTGTCCCAAAGCGGCTTCACTTCACGGTTCCACACCTCGTCATTAAGATCCCCCGCATGGCGATAGCGGATGATGCCTTTACCATCGATCAGGAAGGTTTCCGGCGCACCATAGACACCAAGATCTAACCCCAGCATGCCGTCACCGTCATAGAGACTCAGCGCATAGGGGTTGCCCAGCGAATTCAGCCAGTTGATCGCTTTATGACGATCGTCTTTGTAATTCAGCCCAACGACACGCACGCCAGTGGAGGCCAGCGAGTTCAGATACTGATGTTCAGCCCGACAGGTGGGGCACCAGGTAGCCCAGACGTTCAGCAGGATCGGTTTGCCATTGGTCAGTACCGACTGATCGTAAGTTTTTCCCGGCTGATCCAGCGACTCCAGCTTAAATACCGGCACCGGTTTGCCCACCAGGGCCGATTCCAGCAGCGTAGGATCGTCACCGTTAGCATTACGGGTAAGTTGCCACATCAGTGCCGCCGCCAGCAGCAGAAACAGCACTAAGGGGATATAGAGAATTTTCTTGTTCATGCCAGCTCCTGCTGCGCTTTTTTACGCGAGCGATAGCGCGGATCGCACAGGCAGAAGATCCCGCCAACAGCCATAAATACCCCACCGAACCAGATCCAGCGCACAAAAGGTTTGTAGTAGATGCGCACCGCCCAGGAGTTATCTTCCAGCTCTTCACCCAGCGCGGCATAGAGATCCCGGGTGAAGCCGCCGTTGATCGCGGCTTCCGTCATCATGGTATGAGCCACGCTGTAGTAGCGTTTTTCTGCCTGCAGCGTCGCTTCATGCCTGCCATTGCGCGTAACGTCAATGACGCCTACGGCCCCGGTGTAGTTTGGCCCCTGCAGGTTATGCACATCGCGGAAGGTAAAGTGGTAGTCGTGAATATCCACCGTGTCGCCTGCGCGCATCCGCACATCCCGCTCCACGCTGTAGTTCTGGCTGAAAGCAATGCCAATCACCGTCACGGCCACGCCCAGATGGCCAAGTACCATTCCCCAGTGGCTGCGCGACAGATGCGTCAGACCTTTAAGGAAGCTGTGGCGATGGGTGGCGCGTTCATGCAGCTCTATCAGCGTAAGGAAGATGACCCAGATGGACATCAGCAACCCCACCACCGCCATCGCTTCAATGCGGTCCTGCATCAGCCACGGCAACACGACAGAGAGCACCAGCGTGCCCACCACCGCCACAGCCAGCCGCTTCCAGAGTTTCTGCGGCTCATCACGACGCCAGCGCACCAGTGGGCCGATCCCCAGCATCAGCGCCATCGGCGCCATCAGCCAGGTAAACAGCGTATTAAAGAAAGGTTCGCCGATAGAGATACTGCCCAGCCCCAGCTGCTTGTGCACCAGCGGCAACAGCGTACCAAGCAGCACCACCAGCATCGCCGCTATCAGCAATACGTTGTTTCCCAGCAGGAAGGATTCGCGGGACCAGACTTCATTCTGTACCCGGCTACGCACTTTGCTGCCTTTAATGGCATACAGCAGCAGCGAACTGCCGATAACGATGACCAGAAAAGCCAGAATAAACATGCCGCGGGCCGGATCGGAGGCGAACGAGTGGACGGAAACCAGCACGCCAGAGCGAACCAGGAAGGTCCCCAGCAAACTCAGGGAGAAAGCGGTAATGGCCAGCAGCACGGTCCAGGCTTTAAAGGTGCCGCGTTTTTCAGTGACGGCCAGCGAGTGGATCAGCGCTGTTCCTGCCAGCCACGGCATAAAGGAGGCGTTCTCTACCGGATCCCAGAACCACCAGCCGCCCCAGCCCAGTTCATAATAGGCCCAGGCTGAACCCAGCACGATGCCGATGGTGAGGAAAACCCAGGCCGCCGTGGTCCACGGGCGTGACCAGCGCGCCCAGGCGGTATCCAGACGCCCGGCCATCAACGAGGCGATAGCGAAAGCGAATGCCACGGAGAAGCCCACATATCCCATATAGAGCAGCGGCGGGTGGAAGATCAGGCCAATATCCTGCAGCATCGGGTTAAGATCGCTGCCATCTATCGGGAGGTCCGGCAGCGTGCGGGTAAAGGGATTCGAGGTCAGGGTAAGGAACAGCAGGAAGCCGAGGTTGATCATTCCCATTACCGCCAGCACTCTGGCGATGGAGTCGAGCGGCATCCCGCGGCTGAACAGCGCCACGGCGAGCGTCCAGGTGCTCAGCAGCAGCAGCCAGAGCAGCAGAGAACCTTCATGGGCGCCCCAGGTGGCGGCTACCCGGTAGTATACCGGCAGGAGCGTGTTGGAGTTGGTCGCCACATACGCCACGCTAAAATCGTTCACCACGAAAGCATGAACCAGTACCGCAAAAGCGCCAGCAATGCAGGCAAACAGCGCATAACTCAGCGGACGAGCCAGGCCCATCAAACGGGGATCCTGGCGGGCTGCGCCCCATAGCGGATAAATACTTAATAACAGAGAGAGCGCAAGCGCCAGGCAGAGCAGAAAGCTGCCGATTTCAGGCATCATGACTGGCCACCCTGTTGCTGGTAAGCCGTCTGTGGCCCTTTATGGTTGGTTTTCATCGCATCCTCAATTTCTGGCGGCGTATACTTTTCATCATGCTTCGCCAGCACTTCTTTTGCCTTCACCAGGTGGCCATCCTCCAGCACGCCCTGCGCCACTACGCCCTGCCCTTCCCGGAACAGGTCCGGCAAGATGCCGAGATAGCTGACGTCAATCACGCCGCGCGCATCATAGAGTTTGAAAGAGACCGCCAGCGTGTTGGGATCGCGCTTGACGCTGCCCGGCATAACCATGCCGCCCACCCGCAGACGCTGGCCCGGTTCCGGCATAACGCGGGCTTCGCCTTTGCCTTCAAGAATTTCACTGGGCGTATAAAAAAGATCGATATTGGAACGCAGGGCATACATCACTAATGATGTTGCCACCCCAAGCCCGACAAGGATGGCGACCACCATAATCAGGCGGCTTTTACGACGAGGGTTCACGCTTGCTCTCCTGCGGCTTCACTGGCAACTTTACGGTTTTTGGCCGCCTGAATTCGGCGATCTCTGCTCTGCCGCTGACGAATATCATTCAGCAGCCTGCGGCGCTGCAACACCGTGTGCAGCACCAGCAGGCCAAGGGCGATCAGGGTTGAGGCCACGGCCAGCCAGACGTAGAAGGCGTAGCCGCCCATCTGAAAGAAAGCCTGCCATGATGAGAATGCTGGCGTCATGCTTTGCGCCCTCCTTTTGCCGCCACGTCCGCTACCCAGGGACGGTGACGTTCCGTAAACAGGATCAGATTGCGCAGGCGCATCAGCGTTAATGAGATAAATATCAGGAGATAACCAAGGATTGACCAGCGCAACGGGCTGCGCATGCTGGGGTCAATGGCCTGCTGGAGCATACCGGATGAGCCCTGATGCAGCGTATTCCACCACTGCACCGAGTAGTGAATAATCGGCAGGTTTACCACCCCCACCAGGATCAGGATCCCGGCGGCACGTCCTGCCATGCGGCGGTCGTCAAAGGCGCTGTAGAGGGCGATCACGCCCATATAGAGGAACAGCAATACCAGCTCCGAAGTCAGGCGGGCATCCCAGATCCACCAGGTTCCCCACATGGGCTTGCCCCAGGCGGACCCGGTTATCAGCGCAATAAAGGTGAACACGGCACCGATGGGCGCCATCGCTGCCGCCGCTAAATCGGCCGTTTTCCATTGCCAGACCAGACCGATAAAAGCGGCAATCGCCATCGATGCATAGATGCCCATAGACCACATCGCGGCCGGGACATGGATATACATGATGCGGTAACTGTTGCCCTGCTGATAATCTGCCGGGGCAAAACCAAAGCCCCATATCCAGCCCAGTAACAGCGTTAACAGGCCCGGCACCGCAAACCAGGGCACCAAACGACCGCATAACCGATACAACCGGTCGGGCTTACCGAGTTGATGTAACCATTTCCACATTATTATTTTGCTCACATAAAAAGAAAAAGCGTTCTGGTGTTCAGTAAAATGCTTAATGCACGCTGACCCGCAATGCTGCGGCAGTGGCGAACGGCGCTAACGTGGCGCTGCCCACCAACAGAGCACCTAAAATAGCCAGGTAGCCGTCAATCGGAAGCCCCATGCCGGCAGCGTCTATGGCTGCGCTGGCAAAAATCAGTACCGGTACCGCCAGCGGCAGCACCAGTAAACTCAGTAATACGCCACCGCGGCGCAGCCCAACCGTTAAACCAACCCCTATCGCCCCCAGAAAGCTCAGGGTGGGCGTGCCCAGCAGCAGCGTCAGCGCTATAGCGCGCCAGCTGGCGAAGTCCAGCGAAAGCAGCAACGCAGCCAGTGGAGAGAGCAACAGCAGCGGCAGACCGGTCACTACCCAGTGAGCGGCCACTTTTCCCAGCACTGTTATCGGCAGCGGTCCGGGCAACAACAGCAGTTGTTCAAGCGACCCATCAAGAAAATCATCACGAAACAGACGCTCAAGCGCCAGTAGCGAAGAGAGCAGCGCGGCAACCCAGACAATTCCCGGCGCAATGCGCGCCAGTAATGCAGGTTCTGGCCCGATCCCCAACGGGAACAGGGTGATCACAATCAGGAAAAACCAGAGCGGGTTGATAATCTCTGAGCCGCTACGGAAGGCAATGCGCAATTCACGCCTGAGAACGCGCCAGAACATCAGACTACCTCCGAAGAGGTCAGCCGAATTTTGCGAACCGTGCGGTGTGCGGTCGGTAATTCCTGGTGAGTGGTTAAAATGACCGTGCCGCCATTTTCTGCATGCATATTAAAAAGCGCCATCAGCTTAGCCACACCGGACTTATCAATAGCCGTTAATGGCTCATCAAGGATCCATAAAGGCGAACGGCTTAACCACAACCGGGCCAGCGCGACTCGGCGCTGCTGGCCCGCCGAGAGCTGCGCCACGGCAACATCTTCGAACCCGACTAAATCCACTTCCTCCAGAGCCGCCATCAGAGAGGCTTCCGACTGGCTGGCATGATAGAAGTGCAGATTCTCGCGCGCCGTCAGCACCGCTTTCACGCCTGGCTGATGCCCAAGATAGAGCAGCGCCGCATGCCAGTTATCACGCTGCTGGCGGATAGGTTGGTGATGCCATAAGACATCGCCCTGCTCTGCCCGGCTAAGCCCGGCAAGAATTCGCAGTAGCGAGGTTTTTCCCGCCCCGTTCGCCCCTTCAATCTGGACAATATCGCCCGCTGAAACGGTGAAACTGAGATCGTGGAACAGCGTACGTTCGTCGCGTACGCAGGTCAGATTGTTGGCTTCCAGCATCAAAAAAATCGCGCTTAATAGAGTGGGTCGGAATAGTACCACAGGCTTTCAGGTCATCGCAGCCTGCTCTCTGCCTGCGCCCTCATGGGCTGGCAGCATTATGCCTGTTACGCGTCACAGATCTCATAAAAAACCCTTGCGGTTAAAGGTTTGTTACGCTTTCCCTGAAAATTCGTAACAAACCATCCTGCCAGAAACACGCTACGCTTAAGAGGAAATTAACCGCTGGGAAACAGAATAATGAATAAGAAACATGAAGATGGCGAAGTAGATAGTCAGGAGAGCGAGCAGGATGAAGAGATAGAAGTGGATGAAGAAGTTCTCCCCTCCCGAGCGGCGGCCGTGCATGAACAGATCCGTCAGGAGGGAGAAAAGGAGCTGGAACGCGACGGTATGGCGCTGCTGTTTTCCGCCATAGCGGCTGGCCTTTCCATGGGCGCATCGCTGATGGCCAAAGGCATCTTTCAGGCCAATCTGGAAGGGGTGCCGGGCGCTTTCCTGCTGGAGAACCTTGGTTATACCTTCGGCTTTATTATCGTCATTATGGCGCGACAACAGCTGTTCACTGAGAACACCGTTACCGCTGTTCTGCCGATTATGCATAAGCCCACGGGCAGCAATATATTACTGCTGCTTCGCCTGTGGGGCATTGTGTTGGGAGGTAACCTGGCCGGCACGGCGCTGGCAGCGTTGGCTTTTAACTATATGCCGATTTTTGACGAGGCCACACAGCACGCTTTTGTCACCATCAGCCATAAAGTGATGGAAAACACGCCGGGTGAAATGTTTGCTAACGCTGTAGTTTCAGGTTGGATTATTGCCACCATGGTCTGGATGTTCCCTTCCGCTGGCGCGGCAAAAATCTGGGTCATTGTGCTGATGACCTGGCTGGTTGCCCTGGGCGATCTGGCGCATATCGTGGTCGGTTCCGTAGAGGTTCTCTATCTGGTCTTCAACGGCGATATCAGCTGGCATGAGTTCCTCTGGCCTTTCGCCCTGCCTACCCTCGCCGGCAACATCATCGGTGGTACCTTTATTTTCGCGGTGATCAGCCATGCTCAAATCCGTAACGATATGAGCACTGAAGCGAAGGCGAAGGCAAAAGCCGATGCCAAAGCAAAAGAGAAAAAGGAAGGCAAAACAGCAGAACAGGGAGGCGAATAACGGGGGGAGAAAGAGCGTGAGATGGAAGCAGGTCCGCTACATCTCATCCTTTCTCTACAGATAACCTGTAACTTTCTTGATAGCGGGCTGGAAGCGCATCAGCGGCGGGCAATAAAGCCTGCCGCTGATTAATTTTAATTAAACAGCGCCCATGTGTTGGCATAGAAAGAGCCAGCAAAGAGGACGTAAGCCAGCCAAATCACAGAGAGAACCGCAAGCGACAGTTTCAAAGACATGATAATACCCCTTAAGGACGTTAGCGCGTGGCCGCAGATTGACTGTGCTTACACTAGGCCTGTGCTTTGCTGCGGATATTGATCCAGCGCAAAAATAGCTAATTTAAGGAATGTGGCCCGTTCAGAGATAGCCTGAAATGATCAAATCTGGCCTGGACTGTTCATCGGGCGTTGTTATAGAGGGATCAAGTTTAAAAAGAAGTGAGCCTTGAGGAAGCAAAATTGCGTAGCAGCGTCGTTAGCAAGCCATCATAAGGTCTTTTGATAAAGGGCAGCAGGGTAAACAGACTGCGAACTGGCGACAAAAACAGCAGTCAGCCGCTAAGCGGTTAATTTACGCCTGAAATCGCGCTATACTCCACGCCGCTGTCTCCTTAGTTAAATGGATATAACGAGCCCCTCCTAAGGGCTAGTTGCAGGTTCGATTCCTGCAGGGGACACCATCTCACCGTTCGTCATCCTCCATTTCAGTTTGCAAAACCCCAGCAATTACAGTACTCCCTCAAAATCTTGGTTCGCACCAGTCCGCATTAGTTCGTTGACAGCCGCATGCTTTGGCAGATAAAAACGAGTAAATAATTTTACCCACCGGCATTTTACCCATGCTAACTGTTAAACAGATTGACGCCGCAAAGCCAAAAGATAAGCCCTATCGTCTTCTGGACAGTAATGGCCTGTATCTGTATGTGCCTGCCGGTAACGCGAAAAAAGGTCTGGCAGCTTCGCTACAAAATCGAAGGTAAAGAGAAAGTCCTGACCGTGGGTAAATACCCGCTAATGTCTCTGCAGGACGCCCGGGATAAGGCCTGGCTTGCACGCAAAGATTTATCAGGTGGTATTGACCCGGTAAAAGCCAGGAAGAAGGCGCTTACCGATAACAGCTTCGGTGCAATTTACAGGGAGTGGTATGCGCATAAGCGCCAGTTGTGGTCGTTATAATATGCGAATGAGCCTGGAGGGAAGTTCGAAGAGGATATCCTGCCGATGATTGGCGAGAGGGATATTAATGAGATTGAGCCAATGCAGATACTCTCTGTTTCGACAAGACTTTCGCTGGCACGAACTGAATTAGACAGCTTGTTATTGAGCGTTGTCCATGAATCTGCATAGTCAGCTACGGCTTTAATCGAAAGCGCAGCAAATAAGGCGCTGGCTACTTTTGAAAGCGAAGAAAATGATTTCTCTGTACCAGCAACAGATTTACTGGTTTTCTCAAACTGTCTTCGAGTTTCGCTAATCTGGCATCAACTTGCCGTTGTGCATTCAGCAACTTCGCTACGTTCATTTCTACTTCATAAACGATGTTGCCAACTTGCTGTTCGCTTGCTATTCACCTTTCTTCGGGCATAAAAAAACCCGCCGAAGCGGGTGATTATGAATTATGTGTTTCGCGCCATTCAGCGATCATCGCTTTAGTAACTTCTTTTTTGTAGCAGGTTGGTGAATACCCTCCTTCTCTACTCCAGGCACTCCTCCCCCCACAATTACTACCATTTCGGGCAGAATTGTAAGGGCAGGCGCATGTGCCCGGGTATGACTCAATCGACTCGTCAATGATTTGCTGCTTCACCTGATCGTCAGTGAGGCGTGATGTTTTTGCTAACGCTATATCCGTTGATAAAAAACTGAGCGATACAGCCAGAATAATGCCTATTCTCCGGAATGACATAATAAGACCCTCTTTTTTAGAAGGTTAAATTTTATCTATCAGTGAAAAAAACAATCGCTCAAAAAAAGGACAAAAAAGGTCACTTACTAACCACAATGATTATTAGCTTGGAGTCAGGACGCAAAAAATCCGCGGTTAAGCAGGTTAAGTGTTCTTGCGCGATTCTGTGATGAAGGTAACGATCTGTGAGGATAAACTCTCACGAACCTTTAAAGTTGTCTGGTCCCTAATTTTTGAAATAGCTTCTTTTTGTTGAGCATTTAAACCAGACCATTGCGCTTTATCAGGTCCAATTGAGTCATGATACTCAGAGAGTTCAGCGCCACATTTTTCAAAAGCTTCAGCTGTAATGTTGCTGGCTGATTTAGGTGTTCTGACTTGGCTTTCAGCATATTTGGTTACGCAGCCGCTTAGATTTTCAGCAGAACCTTCTAAATTAGCATGTGCCACGGAGCACACTATCAAGCCCATAATGGCTAAAACTAATTTCATATCCCTATCTCCACCAGTAAATGATGGGATAGATCCTAGCATGGAGTGGCCGTAACAAGGTGCAAAATTGAGCCGCTTTAACCAGTCTCCGCGCCTTTTTAACCAACTGGCTACGCAACGGTGGCCTGCCTACCACTGATTTTAATCAGGCAGCAATATTTACTGAACCGGGGGAGCAGACAGAATTGGTTTGGCTACCGTTCCGGACAGCTGCCGCAGTAAAGCGCTGCACCTTCCAGATCGCTATACTTGACCGCCGCCGCATGGTGCAAGGGGCCGGATTGCGTGTCCCAGAGCATATCCAGCGCGCAAGACGGCGCAAAGCATCAAGCGGAAAAACACGCTTTAACTGCCCGGCGTGCGGCCGCATTCACTGGCAACTGAACCCTTACGATTTTGAAGGTTGTAATGATAGCTCTTGCGAAGCATGGAAATTCGGCTTCAGAACCCTGTGATCTCCCTTCCCCATCTTCTCATCGCAATAGCATTCGTCATCGCTGTATGGGCGATATTCAAAATCTGAACAAGGTAAAGACTATGCATCAGATCAGTTTCAACCAGACTCGCTTGTTGATTTGAAATTTATCATGGCTGATACTGGTTTCGGCAAGACCTTCATTTATGACCGCATCAAAGACGGCTACCTCCCAAAAAGCAAAATCATCCACGGCCGCGCAAGATGCGCTATATAGTGACTACTGCGAATTCAAAAACAAACTCCTGAACCAGCCCAATGGGTAAATCCACGGGTAAAATGTTTTCCCATGACAACTTTATCCTTTCGATACAAACCACTGCATGCCGTATTCGATGTATGCAGGGGACACCATCTTCCAGTTTCCCCTCTCTACCGACCCTGACCATCAGCCATTGCTTCATGCCCATTTCAGGTTACTGCCTGCCAGCCATTTCATTCATCAAACTGGTTTCCCATACTTTCTCTGGCGGCACGAAAATCGTCGCCCTATCGCGCAGGTTTAACCAGCTTACCTTCGATTCATACCGGTCACCTTTATCAGCCAGAACGCGTATGAGGTTGAGATGCAGCAACCCGCTGGGCTGAGGGAATTTTCAGGATAGGCTAGAATTCTACAGGGAAGAGTCAGCCCTTCGGGGTAATGACGCGGTTTATCAGAAAGAGGACGGAAAATGAAAATTACTGTGACTTTTGAGGATACTGGCATTGAAGAGGAGCATGATTTTGATGCTAAACCTCGCGCCGGAGAGTTAGTGACGTTAGTGCGCGAGGGTAAAGGTGCCGATTATATCGTTATAACTGAGCCTGATCCTGACCATACCCATGACAATGGCCGTGGTGGCTTCCCAACAACGGCCACGGTCCGGCCAGCCTAGTGAGCAATAAAATTTAGCTTTAATCAACCTCGCTCAGGCGGGGTTTTTTATTGCCAGATTTCACGAGTTAATCGTCTGTGGCATTGCGGCGAACCTTCACAGCCCGACGCCAGCTATTGCTCAACAGAATGCAGACAGGATAAATTTCTGACAGTAGCTCAGTTCCTTTCTCCCTCATCAGCGGTTTTCTGCTGCGTCTGAGGATGCTGCACTCCAGCCTGCTTGAGAAGGACATAACGGGCGATAAGTTGCTGCAGATGCATCTCAACCTGCGTCTTTGTGGCTACAGGCAGAGCCTGTCCCGCTGGCGTTAGTGACAGTGCCCGAAGTTGTTCTTCCGCCGGTATAGCATGGTCAAAGGACGCCATCGTGGAGAACACTACTGATTTCAGCTCGCTGACCGTTATATATTTTCCCTTCTGTTCATCCAGCCCGTTCAGTCGCTCACTCAGCTGCCGGAGCTTCGCCATTCCCTGATGCCAGCCGTTCATTGCTTCAACCGGCAAAGCAGCAGCGATGAGCTGTTGCTGCCATGCCACTATCAGGGGATGGGCCTGTTCCGGCCACAGCGCCTGAGCCTGCTCTGCCAGTTGCCGACCGTAGTCAATATGCCAGTCTGGTGGCAGCTGTTCTAAGTACGCAAGACGCTGCTGGGTAGCAGTGATAAAGGTTTGTGGTGGAGAAGATTGCTGACGCAGCATCGCCAGCTGTGCGGGAGTGAGCACTGCGGGTAAGGGTGCCAGAGAGGCAGCAAGCTGACTCTGTAACGGATCAGGCCGGTGTAACAGATACCAGCCCCCTACCGTTGCCACGCTTAGCAGCAGCATGGTACAGACCCCGGCGGCAAAAGATCTCCAGGTCTTTACCGAAGCCGGTATCGACGTTAACCCTTCCTTAAACGTCTGATGTTCCGGCTCTGCTCTGTGTAGAGATTTTACCGTACTGGCTGGCTCGATTTTCTGCGGAACCGGCATAGCAGAGAGGCTATCAGCAGTTGTTTCCCTGTCATTCCTGGCCCCGGCAGGCGTCACGCTAGCGGACTGAAGGGCAGCATCAGAACCGGATACCCCGTCACCGTTTTCCAGCCTGGCTATCTTGCTATCTGCCAGACCAAGCAATGTATCAAACTGACTCAGATGTTTCAGTTCCAGGCGCTGTAGCGCCCTCTCCAGCCGGGTAAAATGCTGTTGCGCAAGGTAAAGCTGGCTGAGGTCACCTTTGTTCAGGGGGAGAGTACGCATCACCTGCTGGATACGTTGGCTCAGAGTGGCGAGGATCCGCATCCGCACCTGTAGCGGCTGCGGCCAGAGAGTGCTCCAGTGATGGCTTATCAGCGCCTCCAGAACTGCCAGCCCTTCATTGAGGCCGGACCATCCGGCCAGTTGCATACGGGCAAGCGTATACCAGGCCGCACTCTGCAGCTCCACGCCATTTTGCTCAAACAAAGAGAGGCAGAGTGTTTCAGCAAAACGCCAGTTCACATCGGGCCGGGCGGGATGGGAGAGTTTAGTCAGTTCATCGCGCAGAGCGGCATAATCGGGGAGCTTACGCGGATCGTTACCGGTTTTAATTTTACGGGGGGAGGTGTCATTCATGACCATATATCCTTATATCCTGCATACAGCACTGGAGAGTATTATTTATGCTGCTTTATTTTCTGCATAGTCGGAATTCTGCAGAGAGTGTCATGCTTTTAAGCCAGGGTTCCTGACCAGCGATAATAGAATAACGGTCGCTCCAAGATCAAACTTGCCGTCATTTAACCTTTGCAAATAAGTTTATTTATAATTTACGCTTGCCTGTTAACAGCAAACCATTCTGACAAACCAGAAAAAGCGACTGCATTTAATTCAACAGCCGATAATTTATAGCGAGAAAGTAAAAAACACTGGTTTATTATT
Organism: Erwinia pyri; assembly: GCF_030758455.1. Taxonomy (NCBI): domain Bacteria; kingdom Pseudomonadati; phylum Pseudomonadota; class Gammaproteobacteria; order Enterobacterales; family Erwiniaceae; genus Erwinia; species Erwinia pyri. Next base: position 1,338,773 of record NZ_CP132353.1, on the reverse strand, counting down.
AACAAAATAATTAAATTTTGATTTCAGTCAACGCCAAAAAAATAAAAAAACCGCCCGCAGGCGGTTATGCAGAAGATCGGGTGATACTCCGTTACAGCGGTCTGTCATCATCATCTTCGAGAGGCTCGTCCTCATCTTCATCGTCGGAGCCCAGAGGCATATCTTCCCCACCCTCTATTTCATCTTCATCAGCAGGGTACTCTGCATCGTCGGGAAGGGGTTCCTGGTAATCAGGGCGTTCAGACATAGTCACCTCCGTTAACCCAAATGGGTCTGTTAAATATAGAGGGTCAGCCTCATAAATTGCGGCCCTGCGTCACAGAATCATCAATAAAAAAAACCGCCCTGTGGGCGGCTTAATCTTTTCATCACTCTGGCTCTTTATCGCCGGACTCCGGTGCAGAACCGGGATCGTCATTCTGCTGCATCCCCTCCTTCTCTTTCGGATCGGTCGGATTTTGAGAAGTGTGCTGCTCATTATCTGAACTGCCGATGGCGTTAGGGTTAGTCATAGGTTCCTCCTGACAGGTTATTCCGGAAAGCAAGCCCGCTGGGCTTACTTCTCATCATTAGGGTGAGACGATTTGTTTTCAGAGTGCCGCTCAGGGTTCACCGGCATATCGTCTTCCTCGTAGGGGTTCTGCATATTTGGCGCCGCTTCCGGCAGCCCTTTGCTGACTTCACCCTCTTTACGGCGGTGCTCGTTCGAATCAAGCTTTGTCATGACGCTCTCCTTTCGGGTTCAGAACGTTAAGTCTAGTCGATGATGGCCAAAGTTGAGTGAAAGATGCTGCATCACACGGCCGGATCGTCGATTTCGTCAATCAATTCGGCTCTCTGGTTCTTCACGTTGCCGACCGCTTTCGAAACGGGATGCCAGGTGAACGCTTCAGCCGGAAGCACGCTTTCACTGACGATTTCACTGGCTCGCTGACTACTCGTCTCTGGGTCAAGCCACTCCATAATAGCGTCGGCCTGCAAAACCAGCGGCCTGCGGTCGTGAATATCCACCAGGCCTTTATCGCTGGCAGCGGTGATGATGACAAAGCCTTCGTTCTCTTCCTGCTTGCCATAGGGCGCTTTGCCAATAGCAGCGAAAAAGAGCGGCTCACCGGATTCAGGGTAGAGATAATAGGGCTGCTTCTTACTCCCTTCCTTTTTCCACTCATACCAGCCATCAGCCATCACAATAGCGCGGCCATGCTGCCAGAGCGGTTTGAACATCCGTCCGGTGGCAGCTGTTTCCACCCGGGCGTTTATCAGAGGATGTTTATTCCACCAGGGCGGCTTATAGCCCCAGTGCACCGGATCAAGATGAAGGGCGTCGTCGCGCTGATTAAGCAGCAGCACGTTAGTGCCGGGCGCGATGTTATAGCGCCCCAGCGGTTGATGATCGTAAGCAATCTGACGTTCTGCCTTACCGGCAAACGCTTTCAGATACTCTTCGCGTGTTCTGTACTGAGTAAATCGTCCGCACACAGGCACCTCCTGCAACAAGGATAGCCAGGAGAACGCCTCGCTGTTCACTCCCGGTTACTTCTTTTATCTGAAAACCAGTCAAGGCGCGGCCAAAAGCGGAACGGCTGGACTCTCTGCGGCTAAAATTTAGTGATGCAACATCTCATCCACCACCTGCGCCGAGGTGAGCTGGAAAGGATAATAAGTGGGCCAGTTATCCATCTCTTTCAGTAGCGCTTCCTGTGAGGTATTGCCCATAAAAATATGATAGTGCGCTGACTGGCGCGGGATAATGCCGTGATCGCTGAACTGGACATATTTTGGAGCCTGGCTGCCGGCATCCTTACATTCGAATAAATAACGTACCCCTTTCCTGCCTGAGGCGTAGGTCAGAATTTTATATCCGGCGTAGTCATATTTACAGACGCTCACCTTATTGCCCACATGAAACTCCATGATATTATTTTCGATGCCGATTGACTCAACGTCGGTAGCGTAACCCTTACGGTAATAGGCCTTGATGGCCTCTGCGCTTTGGTCTTTATCCTGCTCCGCTCTCTTTTTGAAAACAGGATCGAGGTCGCCATTAAGCAGATAGGGATAAACGGACTGCCATACGCCATCCCAGTCCGCCAGGCTTCTCTCCCTCACCTCCCTATCGTTAAAAATGCCCTCCGCAGCTTTTTGTTCCATTTCCGTCAGCGGTTTCCCGTGCGCGTGATGGGCGTGAGCAACTGCGTGTTGGCTGATGAGCAATGCACCCAGCGCCAGGAGAGATTTTTCAAATTTGCCTGCCATTCCTGTGTCCTTGTTGTCTGTCCGGAAGCGATAAATGTTACGTTATAACATATCCTGTATCAAGTTTTCTTCTGACCATAAAAAACCCGCCAGTGGCGGGTCAGGGTCGGGCGGGCAAGAGTACCCTTCCGGTTAATCAAACGTTGGAGGGTAAGCGCAGGAATAAGTGGGGCGCTTCTGAACAATGCTCCTGGCTCTGCTGTTACGCATCAGCAACAGGTTACAGGTGTGCTAGGTTTTGCTCACCGTATAGCTTTTCACCTTGCCATCATCCAGCTGGACGGTCAGCGTTTTCCCTTCCGTGGTGCTCATCGCTTTGGCCTGGCTGTAGCTCCACATCATCAGCAAATGGCCTTCCGGATAGGGCGTCTCGCTGGTGGGCTCGCCGAAGAGATCGATCAATTGCTGGCGCGACGTCTGTCCATAATGAATTTTGGCCAGTTTGGTATCATCGAAATCCTTGCCCGAAGAGGAGGTGCAGCCCGCTACGGCAAAAAGCAGCAGCAGAGCCAAACATCTTGTTTTCATTCATTTTTCCTTATCGCTTAATCCACTTTCTCACAATCATAATAACCCGTTAATTTAATCTGGCTGCTGCTGGTTCTGACAATTTCAGCTTTCAGCGTGGCCGTGCCGTTATGATAAATGTGATCGAGGCTAAGCATACCGGGCGCTTTACTGTTTTTAACCAGCAGATGATAAGCAACATTTTTACTGTCGCCCTTTTTACCGCTGTAAGTCATCGTCTGTTTTTCGGGTTTAATGCCGTTGACAAAAATCGTCCCATCCTGCCGCGGCTCCAGCTTAAAGGGGCCACACTGCAGGGCAGCCAGCGCGGGAGAAAGTGTTGTCGCCATCAATGCAAATGCCACGATTTTTCTTATCATTAATTACGACCCCTGCGGTAACAGTTAAAGGATGGACAAAACTCAGTCCTGCGATGTTCACTTTAATAAAGCATAACGTAATGATAATGCAAGCGGATTAAAAACTTTCGATCTTTAATCGTAGAGCACCAGAAATGTAAGTTACCTCCTTTCCTGAATAATTATTAAACAGCTCACAAAGATCGATAATTGGACGGCAGATAATTAACTCATCCCTTGCTTCTTAAAATAATTTCTTTCCAGAGTTGGATTATTTAACTCATTTATTTTTTTAAAACTGCTGTACCCCTCTTATTTATCAGGCAGAAGATAAAAATGGCTCTGGCTTACCTGCTGAAAAGATGTCACTTTGTTGGCGAGGGAGTTTATCAGTCAGAACTGCACCGTTAAGAACAAGGAGATGCCTGATGCCAGCAACATTTACCCTGCATATGTCCCGTCACGTGAGTAAAGCTTTACTCCCCGATTTGAAGGCGCTCATTGCGCCAGAAGCGATGCAGTTTTTCTCCAACGAACTGGGGGAGGAGTGGCACTACACGCTACTTTGCCAGCAGAGTGATGAAAGTTGCTCGCTGGCCGTTTCCGCCATCATGGTCTGGCATCAGTTAAAAAGAATTACCACGCTAAGTTACAGCAACGCTTCCTGTCACAAAGAGCTGACCAAGTGTACCGCAGGCGAACTTTTCTCCCTGCTTAAAATGCCGGGCGCAGCCTTATATCTCTCATGAACGATCGGGGATTGAAAGAGTGATACATACTTTCTCCGTTTGGGCGAGCGCGCTGATTTGCGCCCCTTCTGCTGTTGTATTCCCCTGATTGAAAAATGTTCCGATCCCTTAAGCTACCAGCAAGTAAATACCGACTTAGCTGGAGTACCTGATGTCAGACAAAGATCCCATTATTGAACGCCTTTCCGTGGAAGTGCTTGCTCTCAGGCACATCGTCCAGATGCTGATTGCCTACGGCAATGTGCCTACCGGCGGTAAATTAAATAAATACCTGCTTAAGGTTGCGGATGATGCCGAGCACCGGAACGATCGCCATGCCAGTAAAGCCATTGCCGACGCCATTCGCAGCTATGTGCAAAAATAATCTGTAACGCGTCACAAACCGGGGGATCCCGGATTTAAGCCTCGTGAGTGAAAGAAACAAGGGGAGAACAGTCGTTGTCTCCTTTTCAGAACTGGCCAAATACCACCGCCTGCTGCCCCTCTTAAACCTGTTAATTTCATGATTGTCATCAGCTAAATTTAGCGCTACCCTGCGCTTCTTTTATCGCCTGGTTAGGGGTAACCTGCGGCGATACCCGCTAATGTGCCGCGATTTAGCTTATTAACCGGCACACTTTGGACGCTTCACTTACAGGGAAAAATGCCATGCATGCCTACCTTATTAGCTGGTTTGAAACCTTCAGTCTGCCTTACGCTCCTCAGATCGCCCTGCTCGCCGTTATCGGCATCATTCTGCTTATCTCCCTGATTGTACACGGCCTGCTACACAGCATTGCCCTGCCGTTTCTGAAACGTTTTGCCGAGAGCTCATCGCGACAGTGGCCGAAATCGATCATTGATAAGAAGTTGTTCAGCCGTTTCCTCCTGCTGATGCAGGGCGTGCTGCTGCAAATTCAGCTTGAGCTGTTCCTGCAGGGCAACGAGCCTGTTTTCAGCGTGCTGATGGTGGCAAGCCAGGTCTGGATGATGATCTTCAGCCTGCTGATGTTCTTTTCGCTGCTGGATGTTTGCCTGGAGCTTTCAGAAAACAGCGTACTGGCGCACCAGTTACCTCTTCGCGGTATTTTTCAGAGCCTGAAGCTGATTGCCGCGCTGCTGATAGCGCTGATGGTGATTTCGGTGTTGATAGGCAAATCGCCGCTGGTGCTGCTCACCGGGCTGGGCGCGATGACCGCGGTACTGATGCTGGTCTTTAAAGATCCAATCCTGGGTCTGGTGGCCGGGATCCAGCTCTCTGCAAACAATATGCTGAAGATGGGTGACTGGCTGGATATGCCAAAATATGGCGCAGATGGCGACGTGGTGGATATCGGTCTGACCACCGTAAAAGTCCGTAACTGGGATAAAACCATTACCACCATCCCTACCTATGCGCTGATCTCAGACTCGTTTAAAAACTGGCGTGGAATGTCTGAGTCAGGTGGTCGCAGGATCAAGCGCAGCATCAACATCGATACCACCAGCATCCATTTTCTCTCTGAGCAGGATATTGCCGATCTGAAGCGGGCGCAGTTGCTGACGCCTTATCTGGAAGGGAAAAGCCAGGAAGTGGCGAGCTACAATGCCCGCCTGCAGTGCGATCTCTCAACACCGCTTAACGGCCGTCACATGACCAATATCGGCACGTTCCGTGCGTGGCTGGAAGCCTGGTTAACGGCGCATCCGCAGATCCATAAAGAGATGACGCTGATGGTGCGTCAGCTGGCGCCCGGCTCCGATGGCCTGCCTGTAGAGATCTACGCCTTTACCAACACCACGGCATGGCTGGAATATGAAAAGATCCAGTCCGATATTTTCGACCTTATCTTTGCCGTACTGCCAGAGTTCGGGCTGCGTGTGCATCAAACACCAACCGGCAACGACATGCGGAATATGCGTTTATCCTCCGCTGAATAAGCGTTAACCAGTCGGGCAACTTTTGTAACAGTGCCCGCTAACCCTATTTTCCGCCTCATATGCCGCCATTCATACCCCTTGAGCGGCATTTCATTCCTTCCTGAAGGCAGTTCATGCCTTTGTCTCCCCGCCCGCGAAAGAGCCGCCATAAGATGTGCTTAATTTCTTAAACTTTCCCCCGGGAGCTTTCCATGAGCACACAGCCCGTCAGCACCAGCGTCAACCGTACCCGTTGGCTCACCCTGTTTGGCACCATCATCACCCAGTTTGCACTGGGCTCTGTCTATACCTGGAGCCTGTTCAACGGCCAGCTCTCTCATAAGCTGGATGCATCCGTCAGTCAGGTGGCCTTTTCGTTTGGCTTGCTGAGTCTGGGGCTGGCCATCGCCTCTTCGCTGGCGGGTAAACTGCAGGAGCGTTTTGGCGTACGTAACGTCACTCTCGGTGCCGGTTTGCTGATGGCTCTGGGATTTACGCTTACCGCACACGCCGATAACCTGTTTATGCTGTACCTGAGCGCGGGTGTACTGGTAGGCCTGGCGGATGGTGCAGGCTATCTGATGACGCTGTCGAACTGCGTGAAGTGGTTCCCTGAACGCAAGGGCCTGATCTCTGCCTGCGCTATTGGTGCCTATGGCTTAGGCAGCCTGGGTTTCAAATTTATCTGTGGTTATCTGCTGAGCGTCTACAGCCTTGAAAACACCTTTATGATCTGGGGAGGTCTGGCGATGGCGATGATCATGCTTGGTGCGCTGTTTATGAAGGATGCGCCCAGACAGCAAACCTCTGCCCAGAACAGCACCAGCCGCGCGCGTGATTTCTCGCTGGCTGAGGCAGTGCGTCTGCCGCAGTACTGGATGCTGGCGCTGATGTTCCTGACAGCCTGCATGAGCGGTCTCTATGTGATTGGCGTGGCTAAGGATATCGGTGAGGGCCTGGTGCATCTCTCAACGCAGACGGCGGCCAGCGCCGTGACAATCATTGCCATTGCTAACCTGAGCGGCAGACTGATCCTTGGAGTGATGTCCGATAAAATGGCCCGCATCCGGGTGATCACGCTCGCTCAGGCGATCTCGCTGATCGGCATGAGCATCCTGCTCTTTACCCAGATGAGCGAAATCACCTTCTTTATCTCTATTGCCTGTATCGCCTTTAGTTTTGGCGGCACTATTACCGTTTATCCTTCACTGGTCAGCGACTTCTTCGGCCTGAATAATCTGACCAAAAATTACGGTCTTATCTATCTGGGTTTCGGTATCGGCAGCGTACTGGGCTCGCTGATTGCCTCACTGTTTGGCGGCTTCACCATCACTTTCAGCCTGATTATGGCACTGCTGGTGATTTCCCTGATTATGTCCGCCACCATCCGGCTGCCGCACCGCGTAGCAGAGAGCAAGAAAACGCTGCAGCATGCTTAAGGCTGATTAACCGGCTGCCCGGCATACCGTTTCTGCCGATCGATCCGTGCCGCTATTTCGCCTGAAATAGCGGCTCCGCAATGCCTGCCACGCCAACCCGCACCGCAAAAAGGTCGCCTGACTGCGGATATTGTGCCAGCTCCTCAGCACTGCGATCTTCCCGGGAGCTGGTGATATAGAGCGTTTTCAAATCTTCGCCACCAAATGCCACCATTGTCGGCCAGCGCACCGGCAGTGGGATCTCATCAACTATTTCACCATTGGCAGGGTTAAGACGTATTACGCGCGAACCGTCAAACATGGCGGCCCAGTAAAAACCTTCGCTGTCGACCGCCGCACCGTCCGGCAATCCACCCTGCTCCTGCTCAAAGCGTTTCAGCACTTCACGCGGGCCAATTTCGCCCTGCTCATCCATAGGATAGCGCCAGAGGATGCCCTCAGGCGTGTCAGTCTGATACATCCAGCGGCTGTCAGGCGAAAAGGCCAGTCCGTTAGAGATCTTGATGTTGTCAGCCTGTACCGTCAGATTGAGGTGCTCATCCAGCCGACAGAGCAGCGCGCCATGACGATCCTGCGGCTCCCACAGGCTGCCGCACCAGAACCGGCCATGCCGGTCAACCCGGCCATCGTTAAAGCGGCTGCGCTCTGCCTCACCAGGATTTGGCGCCACGCGCTTAACAATGTTTCCCTGCGCATCCAGCATACAGACGCCGCTACGAAGCGCGGCGACAAAGCCGCCCTGCGCATTCAGGCCAAAGCAGCCAATATGTTCCGCTACCGGGAAGACCTGATGGTCGCCCGTTTGTGGGTCGAAGCGATGCAGGGCGGGTGCCAGAATATCGACAAAATAGAGCACCTGCTCACGGGCTGACCATACGGGGCACTCGCCAAGTTCGGCCTGAGCCTGCAATACGTTTTCCACCTGATAACGCATACTCTCTCCTTATTTGAGTTAAGCACTAAGTTTACTGCAAAATGAGGGAATTGTGCGGGCGGGATTATTGTCATTTTTAAAGAGGCTATTTTGCCGCAAACATTAAATTAAGAGCATTCTGGCTCAAAAGCCTTTTTTTTCGGCCTTATCTTATTTATGATTATTCACTTCGCCGCGATACTTTCCCCATTGTATTATTTTGAAATATCTGTCTAAATAACTCTACATAAGCGGCATTATTCCTCCACTTTTATCTCGTAAAGTTGTAGTCATTGAAAAAGTGAAGGAGAAATCATAATGAAAGCACTCATTAAGATTGCCGCGGTATCAGGCGTGATTTTTATGCTGAGCGGATGTATTGTTCATGATGGCTATCGCGGCGGCTATCACCATGGCGGCGGCCACCATGGCAGTTACCATCACGACAACGGCCGCCATCGCGGCTGGTAGAAAGGCATTATAAGAGGGTGAGCATTCACCCTCAAGCGGGCAAAGCCTGCACACGGCAATATAAAAAGAAAGAGTAGAAAAATATTAGGCGGGAAATTTTTCCCGCCCTTTTTTCGAGTTAGCTTTTAATGCTGTAATTGCACTGATACCAGGCCTTCATTAATCCCGGAACCCGGCTTTCCTGCGGCTTAATTGGCTCAACTTTATCAAACCCACGTTCCGAACAGTAGCGTTCCACATCCTCATCCAGCGCCGTTTTATTTACGGTGGAGGGATTAAAACGATACTGCACAGTATTTACCGCAGGATCCTCATCAATTTTTTCAAATGCTCCTGGCTTGCCTGATGTGCAACCGGCCAGCATAAATATTGCCAGCGCAACCGCGCCCGGTACAAACTTGTTCATGTCAGCTCCTTAATTTTGGTGCGGCATAATACCAGCGTGCCCCCGCTCCGCCATCAGAAAACCCTGCATTTGCACATTTTTTACCGTGCCGTTGCATTATTTTACCGATTGATTCGATTCAGGAAGCCGTCTGGCACTCTCGGGAGAGGAATGCGATTATCCACTCAGACATAATTCATGTCTGTTAACACCATGAATGACTTATAATAACAATGTGTTATGCCCGCGGCGAGCGGGCTTTTTTTTGCGCTTATTTCGCGTTACCGTCAAGAATTATACGTAACACTTCGCCAGAGTGATTGACCGGAAGTGCCAGCACAGATTGATAAAGGTCGATGGTCATATCACAAAGCTTCGCTTTATCCACGCCCGCCTCTGCCGGGGCATTCAGCGTCTGCAGGGCGGTTCCCCATTTGGCATACAGCGATCGTACAATAACCTGCAGTTCGGCCCGGCCGCTGGCCGCATCTACCGGCTGCTCTGCGCCGTGGCTGTTCAACAAAAAGCTATCCAGCACGGCCATCTCTTTATCGATCAGTGGCTGGGGCAAAATGTCTGCCGTATTAACGCCCCCCTCCACCTGTGGGAAAAGATATTTAAAGCAGAGCTCAGCATTTTTCTGCCTGATGATCTTCATCTCTTCCAGCGCCACGCTCATATAGTCATAAAGCTGCGCGTTGCTGGCATAGCTGATGCGCTGATTCAGCAGATCGGCAAGCCAGGGGCGCAGTCGCTCCAGCGCCTGCTTTTCGCTGTTGCCCTCCTGCAGGGCGTGAATGAACTCACGATCCAGCTTCTGATAGAGTCCCGGCTGCTGCGTCCTGATGGTGCGATAGACCGGTAAAGAGGCCAGGCGCTGTTCCGCCGCCGCCAGGCGCTCGTCACGCTGCTGCTGTGGTAACACCATGCCGAAGTAATAAAAGTTGCCGATGAAGAGCAGTAAAAAGCTCAGCAAGATAGCCAGCGTTTTGCTGATTTTGCCGCTTTTATGCAACCAGGTAAAAAGCAGCACGACCGCAAGGCCGCCTGTGAGGGAGATAAGCGTAGCGTAGGACATGAAAAGCAAACCTTTATTTACAGGGCCGTCTTAAACGGCCCGCCGTTCAGCGTTAATCAACCCGAACATCAACCAGCACCGGACAGCTGGCTCGTTCAATCACCGCCGCACTGACCGATCCTTTCAGCAACCGGTTAAAAGAGGAGAGATGGCGCCGTCCCATAATAATCATCGTGGCGTTAAGGTCGTTAGCCTGTTTCACAATGGTTTCCGCTGATTCGCCAGCCACTACCCGCCCGGTCGCGCGAATACCGGCCCGCTGAAGCTCGGCCAGCGCCTGGCGTACGGCACCTTCTGCCGTATTTTGCTCATCCAGCGCGTAGCCGAAATCACCCGGATCCTCTCCAGCTTCAATGGTGTAAGTTCCGGCGGTAGCGGCATAGCTGGCGTCAACACAGCACAGCACCACAACGCTGGCGTCCAGCGCAAGCGCCTGCTCTGATGCCAACGCTACTACTTTGCGCGCAATGGCAGAGTTATCAACAGCGACTAAAAGTGTTTTCATCTGTCCCTCTCAGTTAATCACGTAAGGCCGCTTTGCCTATCTCGTCTACCAGCGCCTCTTTGCATTTCAGGATCTCTTCACGGAAAAGCGCCTCATGCTTTTGAAAACGGGTAGAGGGAACCAGCAGGCTGATAGAAAAGCGTCCGAGAATGGTATCAATCGCCACCGCCATCGTGGAGATTCCTTCCAGCGTTTCACCCCGATCGTAGGAAAGCCCGGTGCGGCGGATCTCCTTCAGCCGCTCAAGAAGTTCAGGAAATGCCTTAACAGTCAGATCGGTCATTGCTTCGTAAGCATCCCCAACCAGTGCGCGTGCCTCTTCATCACTGTCCAGCGCCAGCAAAGCCTTGCCGCCTGAGGTGCTGTAGAGCGGGAGGTTTAACCCGATACGAGGCACCACCCTGAGTTCACGGTCCGCCACGACGTAGTGCACGATGGCCAGTTGCAGGCCGCTGGCGCGGGCCAGCGATACCGTCTCTCCGGTTGCATCGCACAGCGCCTGCAGCCAGGGCTGAGCGATAGCCACGACATCTGTATGCACCGTAGCGATCAGACGCAGCAAAGCGGGGCCAAGCCGTACGCCTCCCGCGCCGGGACTGCGGACTAACTGTACGGAGTCCAGTGCCGCCACGATGCGCTGTACGGTGGATCGGGGGAGATCAACAGCCAGTGCTATTTCACCCAGGCTCATGCCGTTTGGGCTGTCGCCCAGTGCATTTAATATTTTAGCCGCGCGTGAGATCACCTGGATTCCACCAGTTCGTTCATCTTCACGCAGTACAGTAGGGTCAGACATAGGGTTCAGCTCCTTGCTTGATGCGAATACTTTAGCACTCTTTCAGGCTGCGGGCAGGCTGTATCACATTGCAATACAGCTAATCGCCATGTAATATCGCGGGCGAATATATCACAATGCAATACAGTGCACCGATAATTTTTATTTTTGCCAACGGAGTTTCCGCTATGACAGCTCAACCGGCAGCGCCCCCCGCTCCCCACCCGTTTACCCTGCGCCTCGCGCTGGGGCTGGTGGGTGTGCTGATCGCCGCGCTGACCTCGGGACTGAATGATCGGGTAACGGACCTGGCTCTTGCTGATGTCAGAGCCGCTATGGGGTTCGACTTTGACAGCGCGAGCTGGATCACCTCGGTTTACCAGGCTGCTGAAGTGGCGGCCATGATGATAGCGCCCTGGTTTGCAGTGACGTTTTCGCTTCGTCGTTTCACGCTGGTGATGGCCTCCGGATTTGCCATAGTGGGCGTACTGCAACCTATGGCACCCACGCCCTCGCTCTTTATTGCGCTCCGGGTTGTGCAGGGCATTTTCGGCGGCGCGCTGCCGCCGATGCTGATGACCGTCGCCCTGCGTTTTCTGCCGCCGGGCATCAAGCTCTACGGTCTGGCGGCTTACGCACTCACCGCGACGTTTGGGCCGAACGTTGCCGCTTCGCTGGCCGCTTTCTGGACCGATTCCGTTGGCTGGCAGTTTGTTTTCTGGCAGGTGGTGCCGCTGATCATGATCGCCAACCTGCTGATCGGCTTGGGCATTCCGCAGGATCCGACGCGTTTTGAACGTTTTAAACAGATTGACCTGTTTGGCATGCTGACCGGCTGCAGCGGTATTGCGCTACTGATCCTGGCGCTGAGCCAGGGCGAACGTCTGGACTGGCTGGCTTCACCGCTGATTACCGGCATGCTGCTGAGCTCCTTTGCGCTGCTGATTGTGTTCCTGATCAATGAGTGGTTTCACCCGCTGCCGCTGTTCAAATTACAGATGCTGGCGCGCAGAAACCTGACTCACGGTCTGCTGGTGCTGGCGGGGGTGCTGATAGTAGGCCTCTCCGGCTCTGCCCTGCCCTCCGCCTATTTTGGCCAGGTGGAAGGCTTTCGTACCGTGCAGTTTGCGCCGCTGGCGCTGACGATTGGCCTGCCTCAGCTGATTATCGCTCCGCTGATGGCTGCGATCCTGAATATGCGTTGGGTTGACTGCCGCTGGATGCTGACGGCCGGTGCCGGCCTGCTCTCTCTGTCGTGCCTGCTGGGCATGCAGCTGACCGGTGAGTGGGCCAGGCAAAATTTCTGGCTGATCCAGTTATTACAGGCTTTTGCGCAGCCGATGATGATCTTGCCGGTACTGATGAGCGCCACCAGCGTTGTTCAGCCGCCGGAGGGGCCTTTTGCTTCCGCCATGTTCAATACCGTAAGGGGTTTTTCCAGCGTGGCCGCCAGCTGTCTGGTGGAAAACTTTCTCACTCATCGTGAAAAGTTTCATTCGCATACGCTGACAGATAACCTGGGTAATCGCCCCTGGCTGATGACAGCGGATAGCGCGGCCAGTGCCAGCAGCCTGACGCCCCTGCTGCCGGATGGCAGCGCCAGCTCAACGGAAAACCTCGGCCACTTCGCCACGCTGCTAAAGCACCAGGCGGTGATCCTAAGCATCAGCGATGCCTATTTGCTTATTATCGGTTTTGCCCTGCTGATGATCCTGTTAACGGCGTGGCTGCCAAAACGCGTCTGGCCACCGCAAACCCTTGTTCAACGCCAGGCCTAATCTACGAGATAATAATATGAGCTTCACACCTGCAAAAAGAACGTTGTTGTTACTTCTCCTGTTACTCATCCTGCTGGGGATGGCCTTTTTCGTCTGGTCGGCCATGAGCCGCCATCACGCCCGCACTGATGATGCCGTGGTCACCGCGGACTATACGCTGGTCGCCCCAAAAGTTTCCGGCTATATCCGCACGGTCAACGTCAGTGACAACCAGTCGGTAAAGGCAGGCGAAACGCTGGCTACTATTGATGACCGTGATTACCGGGTAGCGCTGGAAACGGCCGAGGCTAACCTTCAGGTGAGCCAGGCAAAACTCAGCAGCATTGAAGCGCAGCTGGAGCAGCAGCAGGCTACTATTGCGCAAACCGATGCTGCCGTCAGCGCCAGCGAAGCGACGCTGAGCTATGCCGGACAGAATGCTGAACGCTATCGCCGCCTGTTGAAAACCGGCACCGCTACAGCCGATGAGCAGCAAAAGACCAACGCCTCTATGCGTGAAGCCGCCGCTCAGCTCCGCCAGAGCCAGGCCGCGGCGCTCGCGGCGCGTAAAGAGACAGGGATCCTGCAGGCGAGCCTCAAACAGGCTAAGGCAGATATCGCCGCTTCAACAGCCAACGTCGATCAGGCCCGTCTTAATCTCTCCTACACCACTATTACCGCGCCGATTGCGGGTTCAGTGGGACAGCGTTCCGTTCGCCAGGGCGCATGGGTGGCCGCCGGCACGCGCCTGCTGGCGGTAGTTCCTTTGCAGCAAACCTATGTGGTCGCTAATTTTCTTGAAACGCAGCTGGCGCACGTGCAGCCAGGCCAGGGCGTCTCTGTCAAAGTCGATGCTTTACCCGGCGTGACGCTTCGCGGCCATGTTGACAGTATTGCGCCAGCGACAGGTTCTACTTTCGCCGCCATTACCGCCGACAACGCAACGGGAAATTACACCAAAGTGGTGCAGCGTTTACCGGTCAAAATTGTGCTGGAACCTGGTCAGCCAGAGAGCGCGCGCTTAAGGGTCGGCATGTCCGTGGTGCCCGAGATCGAGACGCCATAAGCCGGACGATGCTCAGCATAATCGACTTTATTTTGCGCCAGAGAGCAGGTAGATTAGCTGACGATCCTGCCATGAGCGGTTCATGGTTACCCGATGCGGCCTGCCGTTAGCGAGTGCTGCATCGAAAAGTTCGCGAAAAAGCCTGGGGTTGACCCAGTCTCAGGCGTTCAGAGGAGTTGCCTGGTGAAATATGCTTTGATGGGAATATCTTTTATTATGGTCATCTGGATTGGCACCTTCTATCTGATGCTGTAACCCTTCAGGACGCCTTCAGCGGGTCAGGCCTTCCGGCCTGCCCCCACTCTTTAAACCTCTTCTTCGTTGAGTTTCACCGTCCCCGGTAAAATCCCATCCGCACGGAACATCGACTTAATACCCCTTACCGCCTGACGGATGCGGTCGCTGTTTTCAATCAGGGCGAAGCGGACATGCGTGTCGCCATAATCGCCAAAACCGATGCCTGGCGAGACGCATACTTTCGCTTCCTGCAGCATGTGCTTGGCGAACTCCAGCGATCCCATATGGGCATAATGGTCGGGAATTTTCGCCCAGACGTACATAGAGGCTTTCGGGATTTCCACCATCCATCCCGCTTCATGCAGCCCTTTCACCAGCACGTCGCGGCGGCGCTTGTACTGCTCTGCAATCTCTTTCACGCACTGCTGATCCCCTTCCAGGGCAGCAATGGCTGCTACCTGCAATGGCGTGAAGGTGCCGTAATCGTGATAGCTTTTGATACGTGCGAGCGCGGCCACCAGATCCTTGTTACCGACCATAAAGCCGATGCGCCAGCCCGCCATATTGTAGCTTTTCGACAGGGTAAAGAACTCTACGGCCACATCACGCGCGCCCGGTACTTCCATAATCGACGGCGCTTTCCAGCCGTCGTAAACGATATCCGCATAGGCTAAATCGTGGATCACCAGCACATTGTACTGTTTGGCCAGCGCAATCACGCGTTCAAAGAAATCGAGCTCCACGCACTGCGCGGTTGGGTTTGAGGGGAAGCCCAGGATCATCATTTTGGGCTTTGGATAGCTTTCCCGGATGGCGCGCTCCAGCTCGTTGAAGAAATCCACTCCCGCCACCAGCGGCACAGAGCGAACCTGCGCGCCGGCAATTACCGCGCCATAGATATGGATCGGGTAGCTGGGATTGGGCACCAGCACCGTATCGCCATGATCAAGCGTGGCCAGCATCAGGTGCGCCAGACCCTCTTTCGAACCGATAGTGACAATAGCTTCAGATTCGGGATCGATCTCGACCTGATAGCGGTCGGCATACCAGCGTGAAATTGCCCGACGCAGACGAGGAATACCGCGTGATGTGGAGTAGCCGTGCGTATCATCCCGCTGCGCTACGGCACAGAGTTTTTCCACAATGTGCGGCGGCGTTGGGCCATCCGGGTTACCCATGCTGAAGTCGATAATGTCTTCACCACGGCGGCGTGCGGCCATCTTCAGTTCGGCCGTAATATTAAATACGTAAGGGGGAAGACGTTCAATGCGGGAAAAACGGCGTGCAGAGCTGTTGTCAGCCATAGGATCCTCTGATTTACGTTAGCGCCCGGACCGTCCGAGCGACGCTGACCAGAAACTGGTCGAACATTGAACATAGCGTAGAGGCTGCGGCCCTGTCGATAGGGCGAGATAAAATAGTTTTAAACGTCGTTTTTCAGTCGCCCAAAGACCCAATCATTCACCCATTCACCTCTCAGCAGATAATTATCCCGAAGCGTCCCCTCAAGCTGAAAGCCGTTCTTTTCCAGCACGCGGCGCGACGGCCAGTTGCCCTCCACCACCTGCGCTTTGATTTTGTGAAACTCGCAGTGATCAAACAGGTAATCTGTCAGCGCACCCAGTGCCTCGCTGCCGTATCCTTTGCCGCAATGCTCGCTGAGAAATGAGTAGCCCACTTCCGCCTGCCGGTAGGGCGCCCACTCGGCATTGGTGCCAATCAGCCCCACCGCCTCACCGCTGCTTTTCAGCCTCACCACCAGGCAGAGCATATGGAAACTGGTGACCTGCCAGGGTGCCAGGCGGTCATTGAAGCGCTGGCGTATATCAGCCATCTGCGGCACAGCGCTGATGTACTCCATGCTGCTCTTGTCGGTATGAACCCGGTAAAAAAGTTGCCAGTCCTCCGCCTGCAGGTTCTTTAACTGCAGCCGCTCAGTGATGAGTTGCATAACGTTCTCCATAAAAGAGTTGATCTGAGCTAAAGCCACGGCAAATCGTTATGTCGATGCCTGGCACATCCTGCCCGCTTTCCTTATCATAACCTTCTCTCTTTCCTTTTGCTGAGGCGCCCGTGCACTCAATGTTTGACATGCTGCTTGCCGTGCTGGACCGCGCCGCGCTAATGCTTATCTGTCTGTTCTTTATGACGCGCACCCGCCATTTTCGTCAGTTGCTGCAAAAAGATGAACACTCCCGGCAGGAGCTGATTGCGGTCACGGCGATCTTTTCCCTGTTCGCCCTGTTCGGCACCTGGAGCGGCATCAACGTTGACGGTTCGCTGGTTAACGTGCGTACCATTGCCATTATGTCTGGCGGCATCCTGTTTGGCCCCTGGGTCGGCATTATTACCGGCGTCATCGCGGGTCTGCATCGCTTCCTGATCGATATTCACGGCGTCACCTCCGTCCCCTGTCTGATCACCAGCATTATTGCCGGCGTCGTCTCCGGCTATATCAACCTTAAGGTGATAAAAGAGAAGCGCTGGAGCATGGGGATTATTGGCGGGATGCTGTGTGAATCGCTGACCATGATCCTGATTGTTCTCTGGGCCAGCCCGACCACGCTTGGCATAGAGATTGTCTCTGAGATAGCCGTACCGATGATCCTGGGCGCGGTCAGCATCGGCTTAATTGTGCTGCTTATCCAGAGCGTTGAGGGTGAAAAAGAGGCCATTGCCGCCCGGCAGGCGAAACTGGCGCTGGAAATCGCCAACAAAACGCTGCCGCTCTTCAGGCAGGTAAACAGCCACTCCCTGCGCCAGGTGTGTGACATCATTCGCAGCGATATTAATGCTGATGCCGTTGCCATTACCAACAAGCATCAAATCCTGGCCTATGTGGGCGTGGGCGAAGCGAATTACCACGACGGCGATGATGAGATAAGCCCTACTACCGCCAGCGCTATCGCCAACGGCGAAATCATCATTAAAAATAACGATGAGGCGCACCGGACGCCAGAGATTCACTCGATGATTGTGATCCCGCTGTGGGAAAAAGGGGAAGTCACCGGCACGCTTAAAATTTATTACCGCCATGCGCACCGCATCACCTGGTCGCTGAAAGAGATGGCGGTGGGTCTGTCGCAGATTATCTCCACCCAGCTTGAAGTCTCGCGGGCGGAACAGCTGCGGGAGATGGCGAACAAAGCGGAACTGCGCGCCTTGCAGAGCAAGATCAATCCCCACTTCCTGTTTAATGCGCTGAACGCAATCTCCTCCTCAATCCGCATCAATCCGGACACCGCCCGGCAGCTCATCACCAACCTGTCGCGTTATCTGCGTTACAACCTGGAGCTGAATGATGATGAGATTATCGATATCAAGAAAGAGCTCTATCAAATCAAGGATTATATCGCCATTGAGCAGGCCCGCTTTGGTGACAAGCTGACGGTGATTTATGACATTGATGAAGAGGTGAACTGCTCGCTGCCCAGCCTGCTGATCCAGCCGCTGGTAGAGAATGCCATTGTGCACGGTATCCATCCCTGCCGCGGAAAAGGGGTGGTCACGCTCAGCCTGAAAGATCAGGGCGACAGGATCAGAATTTCGGTGCGTGATACCGGCAACGGTATCAGCGAAGAGGTAGTGGCGCGGGTTGAGCGTAATGAGATGCCGGGCAACAAAATTGGCCTGCTTAACGTACATCACCGCGTAAAGCTGCTCTATGGCGAAGGGCTGCATATTCACCGCCGTAATCCCGGTACGGAAATCGCTTTTTATATCAGCAAAAATGGTACGGTACTGCCCGCCAACGAAGGCGTAAGGGCCTGGTAGTCTGTTAACTTCGGGAAAATGATGTGAAAGCGATAATTGTTGAAGATGAATTTCTGGCGCAGCAGGAGCTTAGCTGGCTGATTCGGCAACACAGCCAGCTGACCATCGAGGCCACCTTTGATGATGGTCTGGATGTGCTGAAATACCTGCAAACGCATCAGGTGGATGTGATATTTCTTGATATCAATATTCCCTCGCTGGACGGCATGCTGCTGGCGCAAAACATCAGTAAGTTTGCGCAAAAACCGCTTATCGTGTTTATCACCGCCTACAAGGAGCATGCCGTGGATGCCTTTGAGCTGGAGGCATTTGACTACATCCTGAAGCCCTACCACGAGATGCGCATCATCACCATGCTGCGTAAGGTGGAAAACACCTTACAACAGGCTTCTCAGCAAGGAAATCAGGAGGCCGTCCGTCACGGCGTGCACAGCGTAAATCTGGTGAAAGATGAACGGATCATCGTCACCGATATCAATGATATTTACTACGTAGAAGCGCACGAGAAGATGACGTTTGTCTACACCCGGCGCGAAGAGTACGTGATGTCAGTTAACATCACTGAATTCTGTGGCCGCCTGCCGGAAGAGCAGTTTTTCCGCTGCCATCGCTCTTACTGCGTTAACCTCAATAAAATCCGTGAAATTGAGCCCTGGTTCAATAACACTTATATGCTGAAGTTGCGGGATCTGGAGTTTCAGGTGCCGGTGAGCCGCAGCAAAGTAAAAGAGTTTCGCCAGTTGATGAGGCTGTAGCAGAGAGAGAGAGGGCCGGTATCCCGACCCTGTGAAGAGGCAATTACAGAACGCTTCCCAGCGTCTGGCGCAGGTGGGCACCAGCACCCAGCAGGCCGGGTTGATCGTGGGTGATCAGGAAGACAGGAATATTCTGCACATAATCTTTGAAGCGGCCTTTATCTTCAAACGCGGCACGGAAGCCGGATGCTTTAAAGAACTCCAGGAAGCGAGGCACAATGCCGCCCGCAATATAGACGCCGCCAAACGTTCCCAGGTTCAGCGCCAGGTTACCACCAAAGCGGCCCATCACCACACAGAACATCGCCAGCGCACGGCGGCAGTCTGTACAGCTGTCATCCAGCGCGCGTTGCGAAACGTCTTTTGGCTTGAGGTTTTCCGGAACCCGGCCATCGGCTTTCACCATCGCCCGGTAGAGGTTAACCAGACCGGCGCCAGAGAGGATCCGCTCGGCAGAGACGTGGCCCAGCTCTTCACGCAAGACTTCGAGGATCATATCTTCTTCTTCGCTGTTAGCGGCGAAATCGACATGGCCCCCTTCGCCCGGCAGGCTGACCCAGCGCTTATCGACGTGTACCAGATGCGCCACGCCCAGCCCGGTTCCGGCACCGTAAACGGCAACAGGTTTATCTTTTACCGCCGCGGTGCCGCCAAACTGCATGACATCCTGCTCAGAGAGCATCGGGATGGCCATTGAAACAGCGGTGAAGTCGTTGATGATCTCAAGGTGTGCAAAGCCAAGATTGGCCTTCATTTTGCTGGTTGAAAATGCCCAGTCGTGGTTGGTCATCTCAACCCAGTCGTCAGTGATCGGACAGGCGATGGCGATACAACCGTCGACGATCTCCTGCTTCTGCTCATCCAGGTAAAAACGGATCACGGCTTCAAGGCTGGCGTAGTCTGCTGTGGAGAACGTTTTGGCTTGGGAAATGGCACCGGTCTCTGTTTCACACAGTGCCAGGCGGGCATTAGTGCCGCCGACATCACCTACCAAAGCATACTTAGTCATTATTGTTTTGCTCCGCTTACGTCGTTGATACACACTATAAATTTCCCCCACTAAAACAACAATGCCCGCCCGTGTCAGGGCGCACGAATCAGGCTAATCGCCTACCTTACCTGCCTGCGGCGTCCTTGCCCACGGGCATCAATCTGAATTCTGCAGATTATGCCGAATTTCGCTGATTTAGTGCCGCCGTGACCGCTTTTAACAGCGGCGGGACGTCCAGCGGCGGCAGTATGACCTCCACCAGCGACAGGCGTTGCGTTCGCTGAATGACTTTCATCACTTCAGTCAGCTGCGCCGTTTCATGAATCCGCCAGCTTTGTGCGCTGCATTCCGTACTCATCGCCTGAGGCAGCTGCGTCCAGTTCCAGGCAGCGATATCATTGTAGCGCTGATGCTCTCCGTGAATGGCACGCTCAACAGTATAACCCGCATTGTTAAGAATGAAGATCACAGGCTTCAGCCCATCCCGCAGCATCGAGCCCAGCTCCTGAATCGTCAGCTGGGCAGAGCCATCGCCGCTGAGCAGCACCACACGCCGATCCGGGCAGGCTATTTGCGCACCGTAAGCGGCCGGCAGCGTATAGCCTATCGATCCCCACAACGGCTGGCTGATAAACGTAGCATCCTGTGGCAGACGCAATGCTGCCGCGCCAAAGGCTGCCGTTCCCTGATCCGCGAGGATAATGTCGCCAGGCCTGAGAAAATCCTGCATCGCCTGCCAGAAACTATTTTGCGTAAGCGTATCAGAGGGCTTTTCCTGTAAGGGCGGCGGTGCAACGACGGGCGCAGGCCACGAAGCACCATAACGAATGGCCACCGACCGTAACGCTTTAATCGCCTCCGCCATCGGCAGATGAGTAAAAGTCTTATCGCCTGCCCGGCTCGAATTCAGGCCGATCGCGATGGTTTTGCCGGGGTCGATATTTTGCGTAAAGCCGGCGGTGATCGTATCGGTATAGAGCACCCCCACCGTAATAATGACTTCGCTCTGTTCGATAATATGTTGCGTATCGCCCGCGCTGGCCGCGCCTGCATAGGTTCCCACAAAGCCGTTACGCTGTTCTGGCAGTACCCCTTTGCCCATCAGTAAGGTGGCAAACGGCATCGGCACATCAGCCAGAAATTGCTCAAGAGCCTGCTTCTGGCCTGCGCGGTCAGCCAGGAAATCGGCCAGCAACACCACGCTGCCGGCATGAGCCAGCAACTGCTCTGCCGCCGCGGTAAACGCGGCAATTTGCGCTGGATCGCTGGAGCGTTCGACAATCAGCTTCTCTTTTGGCGCGGCGACTTCTGCCATGGCAACATCTGTCGCCAGATAGAGATAAACGGGACGACGCGTTTTCAGCGCGGTCAGCAACAAGCGGTCTATCTCCTCAGCCGCATTTTCCGGCGTCAGCACAGACTGCGCTACGGTCACTTCACGCGACATGCGCAGAAAGTGTTGGTAGTCGCCATCGCCCAGGGTGTGATGCAGCAGCAATCCCTCCAGCGCAGCTGCGCTGGAGGGCGCGCCCACAATATGGATCACCGGCAGATATTCTGCATAGCTGCCCGCCACGCCATTGAGGGCGCTGAGTTCACCTACGCCGAAGGTGGTCAACAGGGCTGCCGCGCCCCGACAGCGCGCGTAACCGTCAGCGGCATAAGCCGCATTCAGCTCATTAGCACAGCCTACCCAGCCAATTTCAGCGCTGTTAATGACCTTATCCAGAAACTGCAGATTGTAGTCGCCCGGAACGCCAAACAGATGGCCGATACCGGCTTCCTGTAGTCGAGACAACAAATATTCCCCAACGGTAAGACGTGGCATAGGGTTTCTCCTCAATGGCTGTTAACTGAGTATTGCCGATAAATTTGCAGCGACCAGCAAGCTGCCCCTCTGCTGGTGGCAACTCTGCGTTACGCCTGAGATTTTTCCTCAAGTTGCGATCTGCCACGCTTAACCATTCAATGTAACCGTATACACTGATAGGCTTTCAGGGAACCCCGCCCACTTTGAACAGGAATTATTCATGGTTTATCAGGCAGATGCAGAGCGCTATCAGAAAATGACCTATCACCGCTGCGGCAAAAGCGGCCTGAAGTTACCGGCTATTTCGCTGGGCCTCTGGCATAACTTTGGCGACAGCACGCGCGTGGATAACAGCCGCAAGCTGCTCCAGCACGCTTTTGATAACGGTATCACCCATTTCGATCTGGCAAACAACTATGGCCCGCCTCCGGGGTCCGCCGAAGAGAATTTTGGCCGCATTCTGCGTGAAGACTTTGCGCCTTACCGCGATGAGCTGATTATCTCCTCAAAGGCGGGTTACACCATGTGGGACGGTCCCTATGGCGACTGGGGTTCACGTAAATATCTGATCGCCAGCCTGAACCAGAGCCTGAAACGTATGGGCCTGGATTATGTGGATATTTTCTATCACCACCGCCCGGATCCAGAGACGCCGCTGGAAGAGACCATGACCGCGCTGGACCACATTGTGCGCCAGGGCAAAGCATTATATATCGCGCTCTCTAACTATCCGGCAGAGCTGGCAGCAGAAGCGATCGCCATCCTGAAGCAGTTGGGTACGCCCTGCCTTATCCATCAGCCGAAATATTCCCTGTTTGAGCGGACGCCGGATAATGGGCTGCTGGATCTGCTGATCAAAGAGGGCGTAGGCAGCATCGCGTTTTCTCCGCTTGCTGGTGGCGTGCTCACTGACCGCTACCTCAACGGCATTCCGGAAGATTCCCGTGCCGCCAGCGGCAGCCAGTTCCTGAGCGGCGACCAGCTGACCCCGGAAAAAATGGATAAAGTGCGTCAGCTTAATGCGCTGGCGCAGCAGCGCGGGCAAAAGCTCTCCCAGATGGCGCTGGCCTGGGTACTGCGCGAAGGTCGCGTCACTTCGGTGCTGATTGGCGCCAGTAAAACCAGCCAGATTGACGATGCGGTAGGCATGCTGAAACAGCGTGACTTCACGCCAGCTGAACTGGATCAAATCAACGCGATCCTGGGCTAACCCTCTCCCGCCGCGCCCTGCGGCGGGTTTCTCCGGATAATTCCCAAATCCCTTCTTTACGTACTTTTTCAGAATCTCCCAGGCGTAACACCTGTTAACTCTTTATAATCTTTGCAACACAACGGAGCAGTTGAGCCGTTGATAAGGAGATCCAATGAAACGTTTACTATTTGTTGCCGCTTTGCTGGCAAGTTTATCCCCGTTGGCGATGCACACAGCGCAAGCCGACAGCGCCAGAATCACGTTAGCGCCTGGCGTTTCGTTGCAAATTGGTGACCGCGACCCGCGTGGTAATTACTGGGATGGCGGACGCTGGCGCGATGGCCGTTACTGGCGCAGCAACTATCGCTACGATGAAGGCCGCTGGTGGCGCCATGAGCAGTGGCGTCGTCATGAAGAGATGCGCCGCCGGCACGAGTGGGAGCGTGAGCGCAGATGGCACGACCGTGAACGTCAGCGGGAATGGCGTCATCATGAGCGTGAGCGCCATCACGACTGGGATCGTGGCCATCGCCATTGATCAAAAAAGCCGACTTGGTGGTCGGCTTTTTTACAGGACGCTGCTGCTGAGCAGAGATTCAGATCCCCAGCGCCATCGCCACCAACAGGTACAGATTCAGCGCCACTACTACCAGCACAATCAGTTTACCTATCCACTGCATGGGACGGGAGTTAACCATATCGCCCATCAACTCCCGATTACCGGTAAAGGTCAGCAGCGGAATAAGCGCCAGCGCGATACCAAAGCTCAGCAGTACCTGGCTCATCACCAGAATGCGCGTAGGTTCCCACCCCGCCATAATCACGATAAACGACGGCAGCATAGTGATCACCCGACGAACCAGCAGCGGGATGCGCACGTGGATAAAGCCCTGCATCACCACCTGTCCGGCCATCGTACCTACTACGGTTGAGGAGAGTCCGGCGGCCAGCAGGCTGAGCCCAAACACCAGCGAGGCGGCGCGGCCCAGCAGCGGGTCAAGGGTCAGGTAAGCCTGGTCCAGATCGGCAACCCCCGTATGGCCGCTGAAGTGGAAAGCCGCCGCCGCCGTCGCCATCATCGCCAGATTAACGAAACCGGCAATGGTCATAGCGATCGCCACATCCAGCTTAGTGGAAGAGTAACGCTGCTCACGCGAGCCGCCATCAGAACTTTGCGTTAACGAGGAGTGGAGATAGATAACGTGGGGCATGATAGTGGCACCCAACACGCCAGCGGCCAGAAGCACCGCATCCGCCGTTGGCAGCGAAGGCATCGCGACCCCATGCACCAGATCGGCAATTTTGGGCTGGGAGAAAAACAGTTCAATAACATAGGCCGCCGCCACAAACAGCAGCAGCCCGCCAATCACCAGCTCCAGCGGTTTTTGTCCGCGGCTCTGCAGCATCAGGATCAGGAAGGTAACGACACCGGTAAGCACTGCGCCCTGCAGCAGACTGACGCCGAAAATCAGCTTAAAGCCAATGGCGGCTCCGATAAATTCAGCCAGATCGGTCGCCATGGCGATGATTTCAGCCTGCACCCAGTAGAACCAGACGGCAGGACGAGGAAAACGATCGCGGATATGTTCCGCAAGGTTTTTGCCGGTGGCGATGCCAAGCTTGGCGGACATCAGCTGGATAACCATCGCCATGATGTTAGCCCAGACCACTACCCAGAGCAGCGTGTAGCCGTAAGAAGCGCCCGCCTGAATGTTGGTGGCAAAATTGCCGGGATCGATATAGCCGATAGCCGCGATAAAGGCAGGGCCCATCAACGCAAACTTAATTTTGCGTGCTCCCCGGACGGTCTGCTCTGCTGTGCGGCCTTCAAACATTGGTATCCCCTTAAACCCAGATGCGATCATTCTCTTTTAGATGATAATGATTATCAAGCGCATTTGAATAGGTATTCGTTATCGCTGTGATAGCCGTTACTAAGAAATATAGCAAAGGCTATACTCCGATCCAAGCTACTCCATAGCCAAAAAATGAGCAATTCTTTTTGTGCGACTTGTTAAAAGGATAACCTTGATGTGAATGGGGTGTTTTTTTAAACAGTATCAGGATGTGATCAAACGGGTGGATCTGTCAGGATGCGTGATAGGTAATTGTTATATTGTGTTCCAGATCTCGTTTTTAGGTTTCTTGTTACATAGAATGTGCAGCGAAATACAACATCCTTCAAAAATGGAGCACACATGTCAGGCATTTTTCACTTTGCTTTGGCGCTGGTGATGGTAGCCGTGCTGGCCCTGCTGGTCAGCACGAATCGGAAAAACATCCGCGTACGTTATATTATACAGCTTCTGGTCATTGAAGTGCTGCTTGCGTGGTTCTTCCTGAACTCAGAAGTCGGCCTGGGCTTCGTGAAAGGATTTGCGGGACTGTTTGACAAGCTGTTGAGCTATGCCGCACAGGGAACTAACTTTGTCTTTGGTAATATGAGCGATAAAGGCCTGGCGTTCTTCTGGCTGAACGTTCTCTGCCCTATCGTATTTATCTCCGCGCTGATTGGTATTTTGCAGCACTTCCGTATTCTGCCGATTATTATTCGCGCCATCGGAACCGTGCTGTCGAAAATCAACGGCATGGGTAAACTGGAGTCCTTTAACGCCGTCAGCTCGCTGATTTTGGGCCAGTCGGAAAACTTTATCGCCTACAAAGATATCCTCGGTAAAATGTCCCAGCGTCGCATGTACACCATGGCGGCGACGGCGATGTCTACCGTATCAATGTCGATTGTTGGCGCATATATGACCATGATTGACCCGAAATATGTGGTTGCCGCGCTGGTACTGAATATGTTCAGTACCTTTATCGTGCTGTCGATCATCAACCCCTACAGCGTCGACAGCGAAGAAGAGTTAACGCTGAACGATCTGCACAAAGGGCAGAGCTTCTTTGAAATGCTGGGTGAATATATCCTGGCCGGTTTCAAAGTGGCGGTGATTGTTGCTGCGATGTTGATCGGTTTTATCGCGCTGATCTCCGCTATCAATGCGCTGTTTGATTTTATCTTCGGCATCAGCTTCCAGGGTGTACTGGGCTACGTCTTCTACCCGTTTGCCTGGGTGATGGGCGTACCGGCTAACGAAGCGTTGCAGGTTGGCAGCATCATGGCAACCAAACTGGTTTCAAACGAGTTTGTGGCGATGATGGATCTGCAGAAAGTGGCGGCTGAACTCTCTCCGCGCGGCGTGGGTATCCTCTCCGTGTTCCTGGTCTCTTTTGCTAACTTCTCCTCTATCGGGATTGTGGCAGGGGCGATCAAAGGGCTGCATGAAGAACAGGGTAACGTAGTTTCCCGCTTCGGCCTGAAGCTGCTCTACGGCTCCACGCTGGTAAGCGTACTCTCTGCCTCGATTGCTGGCCTGGTTCTGGGCTGGTAAACAGTCAGAAGGATAAAAAGGCGAACCCTTACAGGTTCGCCTTTTTTTATGCGCGTCTACAGAACCAGGCTTTGCCGATCGGCCCATGATTCACTGCTAACACCGCCATATTTGCGATCGGCTGTTCGGCAATTTGCTCTCTCCTGCGTGCCGTTATCGCTCAGAGGAAAAGCCTGATGCAGCTTATTTCTCTTCAGAGAGGCTGAGATCGATAAACGACTCTGCTTTCAATGGTCGGGGAATCAATCTGTTTCTGAGGTAAAAATCCGCGGTATTTTGCTGCACGGCTAACACCTCCTGCGTATCAGTATCGACGGTATTACCTTCACGCTTCACTTTTGCCAGCGCCACCTCCTGTGGGATGCGGAGTAATTTGCTGATAGCGGTGGCGTAAGCTTCCGGATGCTTTTCTCCCCATGCTCTGGCCCGCGTCAGCCGGCTGACGAAGTCCGCCAGCTCCGCTTTTTTACTGGCCAGGGCGCTGTTGCTGGCCACCAGATAGCCCAGCGCCGGATAATCTTTGCCATCCGCCAGAATCTGCGCACCGGACTGATGCGTGGCAAAAGAGACATAGGGCTCCCAGGTGGCGACGGCATTCACTCCGCCCTGATCCAGAACCAGCGTCGCCTCCGCTGGCGTGGTGAAGACAAAATTCACCTGTTCAGCACCAAGCCCGGCCTTTTGCAACGCCTGCAGCGCCAGATTGTGCCCGGACGATCCTTTCACGGTAGCGATGCGTTTACCCGCCAGATCCTTCACGCTGTGAAGAGAGCTGCCCTTTTTCACAATGATGGCATTACCCGCATAACGGGTTGCGAGAATACCCTTTGCATCCAGTCCGGCGGCAACCGCAAACGTCAGCGGCGCATCGCCTACTGCACCCGCATCGATCGACCCCGCGCGCATCGCTTCCAGTAGCGGAGCCGCATTAGCAAATTCATGCCACTGCAGGGTATAGGGCGTATTGTTCAGTTCTCCCGCCGCCTCAAGAATAGCTCGCGCATTACCACGCTGGTCGCCGACGGAGAGCGTATCGGCAGCCCACAGAGAAGAAGAAAAGGTCGCAAGCAGCAGAACAACAGGCGTAAAACGGCGCATGATCCGGTCACTCATCAAGGTGAAAACCCGAGACTACCATCCTGTTTTTCAGACGCTAAATGCGATTATTGAGCAATAATTATGCGGTTAAGTCATAACAACAGGAGCCAGAGGCACGCTGCCCCGTAATAGCCAAAATTGCGCATAGCTTTGCTGATTTTTGAATTTCACAGCGGTGGCTTTCAACTATACGGTTTTCTCTCTGCCGGTTTTTCACCGGCTTTCACCAGGAGAAACCCTCATGAGCATCCAGTTCCTCGGCATGATTGGCCACCGCCTTGCCTCTGAAATTATCCCGGCCAGCGGCCCCATTTTTGATAAACAGTACATCGCTGATTTTGCCCGTGCCCATGAGCAGGCTGGTTTTGATCGCGTACTGGTAGGTTACTGGTCCGATCAACCTGACGGCTTTCTGGTGACGGCTCATGCTGCGGCGAACACTTCCACGCTGAAGTTTTTACTGGCACATCGCCCTGGCTTTGTTTCTCCTACGCTGGCTGCGCGCAAGCTCGCCACGCTGGATCAGCTTACCGATGGCCGCCTGGCGGTGCATATCATCAGCGGTGGCAACGATGCGGAGCAGCGGCGTGATGGTGACTATCTGAATAAAACCCAGCGCTACGAGCGCACTGATGATTTCCTCAGCGTGCTGAGGCAAAGCCTCTCCTCCGACACGCCCTATGATCATCAGGGGAATTATTATCAGGCCGAACAGGCGTTTTCTGCCGTTAAACCGCTTCAGCCTCATCTGCCCATCTATTTTGGCGGCTCCTCCCCGGAAGCTATTAGCGTCGCAGCCCGCCATGCGGATGTTTTCGCACTCTGGGGAGAGCCGCTGGCTGGCGCAGCGGAAACGGTGCGCGCGGTAAGGGCGGAGGCGGCGCGGCAGGGTCGCGAAATCGGCTTTAACATCTCCTTCCGACCGATTATTGCCGCCACGGAGAAAGAGGCCTGGGAGAAAGCGGAACATATTCGCGAGGTGGCCCGCAAAAAGCTGCTGGAAGCGGGCCACGATTTTGGTCTGCCCAAGCCGCAAAGTGTGGGGGCTGCTCGCCTGATGGCCGCCGCCAACGAGGGCGACAGGCTGGACAGCGTGTTATGGACCGGCATCGCTAAACTGGTTGGCGGCGGCTATAACTCCACCTCGCTGGTAGGTACGCCGGATCAGGTGTCGGATGCCCTGCTGAAATATTATGACTCAGGCATAGAGAGCGTGCTGATCCGCGGCTTCGACCCGCTTAACGATGCGCTGGAGTATGGTAAAGAGCTTATCCCGTTAACGCGCGAAAAAGTGGCCGCTCGTCGTGTCGCAAGGAGTGCCTGATGCGGCTCTCTTTTTTTCTGGCGGTAGTGATATCCGCCGTTGCCACTTCCGGCTGGGCGGCTGACAAAGTTACGCTGCGTTTAGGTGACGTGAAAGGCGACCGTTTTATCTCCCTGCGTGAGTCCGGGCAGTTAAAAGATTTGCCCTACGACCTGAAACTGACCTCATTTGACTCCGGCGCGCCGGTTCAGGAAGCGCTCAATGCAGGTGCCCTCGACGTCGGCTTCACCGGCGATCTGCCCTTTCTGTTTGTCTATGCCGCTGGCGCCCCGGTGAAAGCGGTGGGCGCCTGGCAGAATAATCCTGACAGCATTGCCCTGCTCACCCGCAACGATTCAGGTATCCACAGCCTGAAAGATCTGAAAGGCAAACAGATAGCGGTGAATCGCGGCGGCTGGGGCCACTACCTGATTCTGGGATTACTGGATCGCGCAGGTTTAAAGCCCTCTGACGTGACTCTGCGTTTCCTGGGGCCGGTTGATGGTCGCGCCGCGCTGGCCAGCCATGCAGTAGATGCCTGGGCTACCTGGGAACCTTATGTCTCTTCGGCCATGGTGATCGATAAGGATGTGCTGGTACCGCAGGGCGGAGGTAAAGGGATCCTCTCTGGTTACTCTTACGCCCTTGCGAGGGAGTCTTCGTTGCAGGATCCAGATAAACGCGCAGCCATCGCGGATCTGCAGGCCAGACTCGCGAAGGCGCAAATCTGGGCTGAGCAGCATCCGGCAGCGTTCGCTAAAGCGCTCTCAGCCTCATTAGGGATGCCGGAAAGCATTACCCAACCCTGGATCGCACGGGCGCAGATCCGTCCGATCGAGTTCACGCCAAAGCTGGCGGCGACACTGCAGCAGTCGGCTGACTTCTTCTTCAAAAACCACGTCCTGCCCAGATCCGTCGATGTGCATCAGGCATTTGATTACAGTCTGGCCGCACAGGCTAATCAGCTGGCAGAGGATCAGGAGGCGAAACATGAGTGAATTGCAGCCTCATCGTCTGCGGGAATTTATCGGCAGCCTGGCCACACTGTTAGCAACAGAGCCGCCCGAAGCTGAGATCCTCGTCCGCGGCAGCGATCTTTTAAAAACGCTTATCCAGCATGATGACTGGCTTCCCGATGAGTTTGCCCGACCAGCCGCCAGCCGTTATCAGCAATATTTGCTGCATGCCGACTCGAACCAGCATTTCACGGTAGTGAGTTTTGTCTGGGGGCCGGGCCAGTCCACCCCGGTTCACGATCACCGTGTCTGGGGCTTAATCGGCATGCTCCGGGGAGCGGAAGTTTCACAAAGCTTCCGGCGTGAAGCGCAGAGTTTGCAGCCGGAAGGCGAACCAGTACGGCTGGACCCCGGCACCGTTGAAGCCGTGTCGCCTCAGGTGGGTGATATTCATCGCGTCAGCAATGCCTACAGCGACCGGACCTCGATCAGCATCCACGTTTATGGCGGCAATATTGGGGCGGTCAAACGTGCCGTATACACCGAAACAGGCGAGGAGAAGCCATTTATCTCCGGCTATAACAACGCCTTTTTACCGAATATTTGGGATCTTTCACATGGTTGATCAACTGGTACGCCGTTACGGTGAACTCCGTCAGGCGCTGTTGCAGCAGCAGGAGCTGGCGCTGATTGATGTACGCGAAGAGGCGCATTACGCGCAGGGGCATCCGCTGTTTGCGGTAAATATTCCACTTTCAAAACTTGAGATCGATATTCTTAACCGGGTGCCCCTGTTAACTACGCCGGTAACGCTTTACGACGCGGGTGAAGGGCTGGCTCCTGTTGCCGCAGAGCGCATGCAGGCGCTGGGTTACAGCAATGTCGCTCTGCTTGAAGGGGGCTTACAGGGCTGGCAGCAGGCGGGCGGGGAACTCTTTATTGATGTTAATTCTCCCAGCAAAGCGTTCGGCGAGCTGGTCGAGAGTCTGGCGCATACGCCTTCTCTTCCGGCACAAGAGGTGCAGGCGCTGCTTAGCAGCGGCGAGCCAGTGGTCGTACTCGACAGCCGTCGTTTTGATGAATATCAGACGATGAGCATTCCCGGCGGCATCAGCGTGCCTGGCGCGGAGCTGGTGCTGCGCGTGCGCGATCTGGTTTCCTCTCCCGGCACAAAAGTGATCGTCAACTGCGCAGGCCGCACCCGCAGCATTATCGGTACGCAGTCGCTGCTCAACGCTGGAATAACCAACCCCGTCTATGCCCTGAGAAATGGCACTATCGGCTGGACGCTGGCTGGTCTGGCGCTGGAGCGGGGACAAGCCCGACGCTATGGCACAAGCAGCGAAGCGGCAAGAGTTGAGGCAGCCAGCAGCGCCCGCCATGTTGCCGATCGGGCTGGCGTGAAACGTCTTAGCCTGGATCGGCTTCAGCAGTGGCAACAGGCCGCCACACATACGGCCTATCTGTTCGATGTTCGCGATGAGGATGAATATATTGCAGGCCATCTGCCCACCTCCCGGCATGTGCCTGGCGGGCAGTTAATTCAGGAGACCGATCACTATGCCAGCGTGCGCGGTGCGCGGATTGTGCTGACAGATGATGATGGCGTGCGGGCCAATATGAGCGCCTCCTGGCTTGCGCAGATGGGCTGGCAGGCGTATGTGCTGGACGATGTGGGCAGAGAAGCATTCAGCGAGAAAGGGAGTTGGATGGCTAACGTCCCGCCGCCACCAGAGCTGGATGAGATTGCCCCGGCTCAGCTTGCAGACTGGCTGGATACCGGCGGAACGCAGGTGCTGGATTTTACTACC
The DNA here is from genome assembly GCF_030758455.1 of Erwinia pyri. NCBI lineage: Bacteria > Pseudomonadati > Pseudomonadota > Gammaproteobacteria > Enterobacterales > Erwiniaceae > Erwinia > Erwinia pyri. The sequence continues at coordinate 1,307,319 of NZ_CP132353.1, read as the reverse complement.
AGCGCCAATTACGTCGCCAGCCATATTCCCGGGGCGGCCTGGCTTCAGCGCAGCCTGCTGACGCTGAAAGGTCATCAGCCCCTGCCCCCTGCCGATCGTTACGTGGTGACCTGCGGCAGCAGCCTGTTGGCACGCTATGCGGTTGAGGAGCTATCGCAACTTACCGGAAAACCGGTGAGCGTTCTGAAAGGGGGTAACGCCGCCTGGCGTGCGGCTGGTTTGCCGCTGGAACAGGGCGAGAGTTTACTGTTACAGCCACGAACGGATCGTTATCGTCGTCCTTATGAGGGCACGGACAACTCTCATGCAGCGATGCAGGCTTATTTAGAATGGGAGTATGGCTTAATTGCGCAGCTTGAACGCGACGGCACGCATGGTTTCAGGGTGCTGAATTTCAGAAACGAAGATTAATAATGGGTGGGGAAGCGTCTGTAACAAGGAGAGTAAAAAGTGATTGGTGGAGATAAGCGGGATCGAACCGCTGACCTCTTGCATGCCATGCAAGCGCTCTCCCAGCTGAGCTATACCCCCACTACATTCAATCTGTTGTCCGGTGCCAAATCTGCTGGTGAAGATTTGGTGGAGATAAGCGGGATCGAACCGCTGACCTCTTGCATGCCATGCAAGCGCTCTCCCAGCTGAGCTATACCCCCGAACCGAATAACCGCGCCGAAACCTGAGTTGTCCCGACGGCGGGGATAATATGAAACAGCGATGATGGTGTCAACGGCAAATTACCAAACTGAAGTTAATCGCTGAAAAAGCCGTCAATAAGCACAAATCACCGTTTATTTACATCGTAGTCAGGCAGCAGAAACAACCTTTTTGTTAATCTGCCGGCTGATAAAATAGGGTCGGGAGCGCAATTTTACTAAGAATTTTCTGAGGATAGCTTTTTTCGCTGGGCAATCTTGTAAACAGAGCGTTAATTAGCCTCCTAATTGATCTTGTTTTTGTTAATTTCTCGTGCAAAACTGCCCGCGCTTTCGAAGGCCGGAGCCCTCTCAGCGCTGGATGCGCGCGTTGTTCAACGCGATGGATCCGGCCATTTCTTCCTTCACTACACCAGAATCAGAGCTACTATGTCCTTGCATTCACCTAAAGAAATCGCAGCGGTTGCTATTCAATCCGGCGTGGCTAAAAGCCAGTCATCTGTTTCCACTTTGCTTATCCTCGGGTTTTTAGCCGGTGCCTTTATTGCGCTCGGCTTCCTGTTAGATATCCATGTTATTAACTCCCTGCCGGCAGACTGGGGCTCATTTGGCGGCCTGCTTGGCGCGGCCGTATTTCCGGTAGGGATCATCCTGACCGTTCTGGCCGGTGGTGAACTGCTGACCGGTAATATGATGACCATGCCTATTGCCTGGTTCGCGCGTCAGATTAGCGGTTACAGCGTGCTGCGTAACTGGTTCTGGGTAACCCTTGCTAACTTTATCGGCAGCATCGCGGTGGCCTGGTTCTTTGGCCATATGCTGGGCATGACCGAAGGCGATTACCTGAAAAAAACCGTCGCTATCGCTACCGCTAAAGTGAATGCGGATTTCACCCATTCCTTTATCTCCGGTATTGGCTGTAACTGGCTGGTGTGCCTGGCTACCTGGCTGGCTTTCGCCAGTAAAGATGTGGTCGGTAAAATTTTTGGTATGTGGTTCCCGGTAATGGCTTTTGTCGCCATCGGTTTCCAGCACGTGGTCGCCAACATGTTTATCGTACCGGCAGCCATTTTCGCCGGTCAGCTGAGCTGGGTAGAATATCTGCCTAACTTTGTGGCGGTATTCCTCGGCAACACCGTTGGTGGCGCTGTCTTCGTCGGCCTGGCCTATTTCATGGCCTACCGTCCAAAAGCAGATGCGGTAAAAACGTCAAATTAATCCCTGCCCTCCCTCTGCCTGTTGCGGGCAGAGGGAATTCTGTATCCCCCTTTCTCTCGCCGATCCCGGCTGTTAGTAGCCATTCCTGTTAGTTGTTCGTATTACGAAATCCTGTAATATGTTGAGGTTACCTCACGACGCAAACAGGAATTGCATTATGAAAAAGGAATGGTTAACGCCAGAAGAGCTGGCCAGAGAGACAGGTTTCAGCCGTCAGACAATCAATAAATGGGTCAAGAAAGAGCAGTGGACCACCAAGCCTAAACCCGGTGTTCAGGGCGGTAAAGCGAGGATGATCTACATTGATGAACGTGTCCGAAGCTTTCTTAAGTCGACCCGCCATGCTGCCGAACCCCGGACCACCTATCGCGTCCCGCCGGATCCCCTCTCTTCGTTATTGATGACCTCTATCCAGCAGATGAATGCCGTCGAGCAGGAAAAACTTTACGCATTACTGTTACGTGAAGGAATTCAGGGCCTGCTCCGTCGTCTGGATATCAGCGACACTCAGCCATAAAAAAACCGGCCTGAAGGCCGGTTATTATGGAAGCGTTGCGGGACGTTACTGCTGAGCTTCACGCCCGGCAATGTATTCCAGCGCCTGCCCGATGCGCGCTACAGAACGCGTTCTGCCAATTGCATGTACGGTGACATCAAGTGCGGGAGACTGCCCCGCACCGGTGACGGCTACGCGCAGCGGCATGCCGACTTTACCCATGCCCACTTCCAGCTGGTCTGCCGCAGCCTGAATAGCCTGGTGCACGTTTTCAGCACTCCACTCAGTGGTAGCTGCCAGTTTGTCGCGCACCACCTCAAGCGGCTGACGGGCAACCGGACGCAGGTGTTTTTTCGCCGCATCGGCATCAAACTCTGCAAAATCCTCGTAGAAGTAACGGCAGGAAGCCGCCATCTCTTTCAGAGTTTTACAGCGCTCGCCTAACAGCTTCACCAACTGAGCCAGTTCCGGCCCGGTGCGGGTATCAATCTTTTCCTGCTCAATATGCCATTGCAGGTGTGTCGCCACATATTCAGGCGCCAGCGTATTGATGTAATGATGATTCAGCCACTGCAGCTTCTCAGTATTGAATGCGCTGGCAGATTTGCTGACGGCTTCCAGGTCGAACAGGTTTTTCATCTCTTCTACAGAGAAAATTTCCTGATCGCCATGTGACCAGCCCAAACGCACCAGATAGTTCAACAGCGCTTCCGGCAGATAGCCATCATCACGATACTGCATCACGCCTACCGCTCCGTGGCGTTTGGAGAGTTTCTTGCCATCATCGCCCAGGATCATAGAGACGTGCGCGTAAACCGGCACGTGAGCGCCGATGGCTTTCAGGATGTTGATCTGGCGCGGCGTGTTGTTGATGTGGTCTTCACCACGAATTACGTGGGTAATTTCCATATCCCAGTCATCAATAACCACGCAGAAGTTATAGGTTGGCGCGCCGTCAGTACGACGGATGATCAGATCGTCCAGCTCCTGATTGCTGAACTCGATCGGGCCACGGATCTGATCATCAAAGATCACCGATCCCTCCAGCGGGTTACGGAATCGCACCACGCAAGGCTCATCATCAGCATGATGTTCATGGCTGTCGCGGCAGTGGCCGTCATAACGTGGCTTTTCATGGTTCGCCATCTGCGTTTCGCGCAGTTCGTCCAGACGCTCTCTTGAGCAATAGCATTTGTAGGCTGTTCCCGCTTCCAGCATCTGGTCGATCACCGCGTTATAGCGATCGAAACGTTTGGTCTGGTAGTACGGGCCTTCATCCCAGTTGAGGTTGAGCCAGTTCATGCCATCCATAATCGCGTCGATAGCCTGCTGCGTGGAGCGCTCCAGATCGGTATCTTCGATACGCAGTACAAACTCACCGCCCTGATGACGGGCAAACAGCCAGGAGTAGAGCGCAGTACGTGCGCCGCCAACGTGCAGATAGCCGGTTGGGCTGGGGGCGAAGCGGGTTTTGATTTTCATTAACAGCTGCCTTATTACGCTATCAGTTTCGGCTCATGCCGGTGAGGTCTGATTAATATCAACTAAAGTGGGCAACATTCTACCACCTGAAGATGATTCCTCAACGGCATTCCCCCTGTTGTTGGCAGCCTTTGCCTGGAAAGCCAGCTTCACCCACCGTTTTTTGCATAAAACCCCAACATCTTGATTAATTTTAAGACGAACGAATATTTTCCTTTTAAAAACCGTTGACTCATTTGCCGCGATCCCTATAATGCGACTCCACACAGCGGGGGTGATTAGCTCAGTTGGTAGAGCATCTCCTTTACACGGAGGGGGTCGGCGGTTCGAGCCCGTCATCACCCACCACTCTAAAGAGTGGCTCGCAGTGTAGAGTAAGACCAGAATTCCAGAGATGGGTGATTAGCTCAGTTGGTAGAGCATCTCCTTTACACGGAGGGGGTCGGCGGTTCGAGCCCGTCATCACCCACCATCTCGCAGTGAGTTTTGTGAAGAAGTACCGAAGTGGGTGATTAGCTCAGTTGGTAGAGCATCTCCTTTACACGGAGGGGGTCGGCGGTTCGAGCCCGTCATCACCCACCACTTCGGGTCGTTAGCTCAGTTGGTAGAGCAGTTGACTTTTAATCAATTGGTCGCAGGTTCGAATCCTGCACGACCCACCAATGTAGAAAGGCGCCCTAAAGGCGCCTTTTTGCTGTGCGTTATTCGTGAAGGATTTGAACCTGCGGCAGGTTGAGTCGAACGAAGAGAGACAGCGTTGCCATTAGCAACGACCCGGCAGGGCGAGGCAAAGCCGAGTCATCCTGCACGACCCACCAGTGTAGAAAGGCGCCCTAAAGGCGCCTTTTTGCTGTCTGCGATTTATGGTTTTCTTTGCCTACAGCTGTTGCATGGATTAAAGGCATGTCGCCTGAAGGGCCGTAACCTGGTCAGACAGAACAGAATTCTGATTTCAAAAAAGTATGTCGCCTGAAGGGCCGGTAGCCTGGTCAGGCAGAACAGAGTGCTGATTTCAAAAAAGTATGTCGCCTGAAAGGGCGGTAGCCTGGTCAGGGAGAGGGGGCTGAACACAAAAACGCCGTGAACCCTTCCGTGGGGGCTGCGAAGCGGCGTCCATGCCGCTTAGCTTTTGCTTATCAGCCCCCTCTCCCTTCCCCTCAGCGCTGGTGTTGCCTGTTGGAGAAAACCCAAATCCAGCAGCAAACCGGGTTTTGCCCCGTGTGAACATTGAAATCAAGGACAACACCGTATGTTCTGGGCGGCACCATAGAGCACGTTAGCCGAGTGTATGCCGCAGGGATGCGGCAGCCAGGCTTGCGCTAATGCTGCCCCGATAGCTGGTTTAATATCTTGCACCACGGCGTCTCGGATAACGTGCTCTATGGCGACGCCTTTCCACCGGAACCGGTTTTGACCTGTGCGAGCACTGAACTTACCGACAAAGCCGGATTTTTGGGTGGCACCATAGGGCACGTTAGCCGAGTGTATGCCGCAGGGATGCGGCAGCCAGGCTTGCGCTAATGCGGCCCCGATAGCTGGTTTAATATCTTGCACCATGGCGTCCCGGATAATGTGCTCTATGGTGACGCCTTTTCACCGCAGCCGGTTTTGAATTGTATGACCACCATACTTACTAGCATAGCTGAACCTGAGGGGTGGCACCGCAGCCGGTTTTCCTCAGTTCCTTTTCACTTTCTTAGCACTACTTTTACGATTTCTCTTATCAAGTCGCCTGCCCCACAAACCGATAACCGTACTGGTTCATTACAAAGGAGATAGCGATGACGACAATCAATACCAACTCTACCACTACCATTGGCTCGGGAAGCTCAGGCGGCGGCCCAACTTCTCAGATTGCCAGCCTTAACAAACAGATCACTCAGCTACAAAACCAGCTGAAGTCGCTGGGAACAGATGACACGCTGACCACGGAGCAAAAATCTGAACAGCAACAGCTGATTGAAAGCCAGATCCAGCTGATTGAGGCGCAGATTGCTCAGATTGAGCAACAGCAGGCTGAGAAAGCGCAGGAGCAGCAGAGTAACAACAAAGCTGAAACGGCCGTTACTGCTGCCAGCAGTAAATCGGGCGACGGCGTTAACCGTCCAACGGCAACTAATGCGTTGAATGTCTATATCTAAAACGCTGGCGTAATTTCCCGTTGCTGCGTCAGCAGGGCAGCCTGCTGGCGCACCTCCTGCCAGATAGCCTCTGCGGCTGGCGTCAGCGAACGGTTTTTCCGCCGTACCAGCATGATAGTCCTGTTGATTTCCGGCACCATACGCCTGACCAGCAGCGGCCTGCCCTGTGGCAGAGGAAGTGCAAGCGCCGGTAAAATACTGATGCCAATCCCAGCTTCCACCATCGGATAGAGCGTAGCGGGATGACCAATTTCCTGCACAATCTCCGCCTGAACCTGCTGCACCCGCAGCGCTTCATCAATCAGTACACGACTGCCGGAAGCGTAATCCTGTAAAACCAGCTGGCGCTGATTGAGCATATTCCAGTGAATGGTTTGCTGTGCCGCCAGCGGATCATCCTGTCGGCAGAGCAGCAAAAAGGGTTCATCCAGAATGGCTTCGCATGCAAAATCTTCGACCGGCAGCGGTCCGATAACGATACCGAAATCGACCTCCGCATTGCGGATGCTTTGCAGCACCCACTGTTGCGGGCGATCCCGCAACATCACTTTGATTTCCGGGAAGTGCACCTGGCTTGCGGCCAGACACTGCGGCATCAGATGGGCTGAGATGGTCTGGCTCGCCGCAACACGCACGGTGCCACTTCTCTGCTGCCCATAGCTGCGTACGTCCAGTAAGGTGGTGTTAAGCTCTTCCAGCAGCCTTTCAAGCCGACTGGCGAGCTGCTCGCCCGCTTCCGTCAGCAGCACTTCGCGCGTGGTCCTGTCCAGCAGACGGATGCCCATCTCCCCTTCCAGCTCTTTAATACTGTGGCTGACTGCCGACTGGCTCAGCCCGATCAGCTGCCCCGCCTGACTGAAGCTGCCCTGATGGGCGACGGCGACAAAAACCCGAAGCTGCCTGAGCGTATAATTCATCTGATTTATTCATATATGTATTCAATAAATCAATTTTATTTCTAAACCTGCCCGGCGCACAATAGCGCTCATTATTTATTTACCAGGCATTAACAATGGGCATTTTTCGTATTGATCCACTGATGTTGAAACTGATTATCACCGTGCTGCTGGCAACCTTTCTGCCAGCGCGTGGACACTTTGTGGATTTCTTTGAATGGCTGACAACCGCTGCCATTGCACTGCTGTTTTTTATGCATGGCGCAAAGCTTTCACGCGAAAAGATTATTGCCGGTGGCGGCCACTGGCGCCTGCACCTCTGGGTGATGTGCAGTACGTTTGTATTGTTCCCGATCCTCGGCCTGCTGTTTGTATGGTGGCATCCCCTGCCCGTTAGCGCGGAAATTTATACCGGCTTCCTCTACCTCTGTATTTTGCCCGCTACCGTTCAGTCCGCTATTGCACTGACTTCCCTGGCGGGCGGAAACGTTGCCGCTGCCGTCTGCAGCGCATCCGCCTCCAGCCTGCTGGGCGTCTTTATTTCCCCTCTGCTGGTGGGTCTGGTGATGAACGTGCACAACGATGCGGCCAGCGGAAACCTGGAGCAGATTGGCAAAATCATGCTGCAGCTGCTGGTGCCGTTCGTGCTGGGCCATCTTTCCCGCCGCTGGATCGCTGGCTGGGTAGAGAAAAATCGCGGACTGATCGGTAAGACTGACCAAGCTTCGATCCTGCTGGTGGTTTATTCAGCCTTCAGCGAGGCTGTGGTGAACGGCATCTGGCATCGCGTGGGCGCGGCTACCCTGCTCTATATCGTGGTGGGCAGTCTGGGGATCCTGTTTGTGGTTCTGGCTATCAACCTGCTGGTGGCGCGTCTGTTTAAATTTAACCGCCCGGATGAGATCACCATTCTGTTTTGCGGATCGAAAAAGAGCCTGGCGAACGGTGTGCCAATGGCGAATATCCTTTTCCCCTCCGCTTCCGTCGGGATTATTGTGCTGCCGCTGATGATTTTCCATCAGGTACAGCTGATGATCTGTTCCATGCTGGCACAGCGTTATAAAAAAGCGGGCGAGAAGCTGGCGGTAAAACAGCAGGAGGGCAAAGGCCCGGTGGTTGAGTCGCAGAAATAACTTTACTGATTGCACAGATTTACGGTTACCAGCTAACAGAAAACCAGCAAGGATATCGCCTTAGCTGGTTTTCTATTTTCCAGAGCGGCAGTCAGGTTTAATCAACGCTTTAACGGCTTAACCAGGCCTTCCAGACCTTCGACCTTTATCGCCAGGGTAAGCTGTAACAGCTCCCCTAAATGGCCCGCCGGGAATTCGCCCTTGCGGGCGAACCAGAGCAGATACTCTTCAGGCAGATCGATCAGCGCTCTGCCCTTGTATTTGCCAAACGGCATAATGGTATTGGCAATTTCGAGCAGATTCTCTTTTTCCATTTTACTCGCCCAGCAGGCGGATCATCTCCGCTTCGTCAATGACCTCAATACCCAGCTCCTGCGCCTTAGCCAGCTTGGAACCCGCCGCCTCACCCGCAATCACCAGATCGGTCTTCTTCGAAACGCTGCCGCTGACTTTGGCACCCAGCGCCGTCAGGCGATCTTTGGCTTCATCGCGTGAGAGAATCGTCAGCGAACCGGTCAGTACCACCGTTTTACCGGCAAACGGGCTGTCTATCTCTTGCGCATTGACCACTTCCACCGCTGGCCAGCTAATGCCCGCCTCTTCCACCAGCTGACGAATAACCTCGCGGTTGCTCTCTTCATCCATAAAGTTTCGTACGTGGCTGGCAACCACCTTCCCCACATCCTGAACGGCGATCAGCGCATCCAGATCGGCAGCAATAATTTTTTCCAGCGAGCCGAAATGCGCCGCCAGGTTTGCAGCGGTCGCTTCGCCTACCTCAGTGATACCCAGTGAGTAGAGGAAACGGGCCAGCGTGGTCTCTTTGGCTTTGGTCAGCGCGTTGACCACATTCTGCGCCGATTTCGGCCCCATGCGATCCAGGCCGGTAAGCTTGCCCGCGGTCAGGGTGAAAAGGTCTGCCGGCGTTTTGACGTACTCTTTCTCCACCAGTTGGTCGATAATTTTATCGCCCATACCATCCACATCCATCGCCCTTCTGGAAACGAAATGCTTCAGCGCCCCTTTTCGTTGCGCGCCACAGATCAACCCGCCCGTACAGCGAGCCACCACTTCGCCTTCCACGCGCTCAACGTCGGAACCACAAACCGGACAGTGCGTCGGGAAAACGACTTCCCTGGCATCCTGCGGGCGTTCAGAGGCAACCACACCTACTACCTGAGGGATAACGTCGCCAGCACGACGGATAACGACCTTATCGCCAATGCGTAAGCCAAGACGATCTATCTCATCGGCGTTATGCAAAGTGGCATTACTTACTATCACACCCGCAACCTGAACCGGCTCCAGCCTCGCGACAGGCGTGATAGCGCCTGTGCGCCCCACCTGAAACTCGACATCACGTACTGTGGTCATCTGCTCCTGCGCCGGGAACTTGAAGGCAATCGCCCAGCGTGGCGCTCGTGCCACATAGCCGAGCTGCTCCTGTAAATCCTGCGAGTCGACCTTGATCACCACGCCATCAATATCAAAGCCCAGCGTGGCGCGATCCTGTTCAATCTGCCGGTAGAAAGCCAGCACCTCATCACTGCTGTGGCAGAGGCGAATGCGGTCGCTGACCGGCAGTCCCCACGCTTTGAACTGCTGCAAACGCGCCATGTGGCTGCGCGGCATCTCGCCGCCTTCAAGCAGCCCCAGGCCGTAGCAGAAGAAGGTCAGCGGGCGTTTAGCGGTAATGCGGGGATCGAGCTGGCGAAGCGAACCTGCGGCCGCATTGCGGGGATTAGCAAAAACCTTACTGCCCTTGCGGCGCGCTTCCTCGTTCAGGGCTTCAAAGCCAGCCTGAGGCATAAAGACTTCGCCACGCACTTCCACGCGTGCAGGAATATTGTCGCCATGCAGACGAAGAGGAATGGCGCGGATGGTGCGCACGTTAACCGTGATGTTCTCGCCGGTGGTGCCATCGCCCCGCGTCGCCGCTCGTACCAGCAAGCCATTTTCATACAGCAGGCTGACGGCCAGACCATCTAACTTCAGTTCGCAGCAGAAGGTAATGTCATCCCTGTTTTTCAGGCGATCCTGCACACGCTTGTAGAAGGCAAGGTAGCCCTCTTCATCAAAAGTATTATCCAGCGACAGCATCGGCATTTCATGCCTTACCTGTTCAAACGCGCCGAGCGGCGCGGCGCCCACCCGTTGGGTAGGCGAATCGGGCGTAATCAGCTCAGGGTGGGCCGCTTCCAGGTCGCGCAGTTCACGCATCAGCCGATCGTATTCAGCGTCCGGCACCTCAGGGCTGTCCATCACATGGTATTGATATTCATGATGACGAAGCGTGGTCTGCAGCGCAGTAATTTTGTCTTGTAGGGATTCCATAGCGGCACCATAGAGATAAAAAACCCCCGACTGGCGGGGGTATTGGAGAGGGGGAAGCTTACGGCCTGAAGGCTCAGCGCGTCAGGCGTTGGCCTCAATGACGTCACGAATACGGTTTTTATAGGTTTCCAGCTTCTGCGGCGTCATCATCCGACGCTCATCATCCAGCACCACGCCGCCGACATCATCCGCGATACGCTGCGCGGACTGCAGCATCAGCTTGAAGTTCTGATTCGCATCGCCATAAGAAGGCACCATCATAAAGATAGAGACGCCAGGCGTGGAGAAATCAGACATCTCGTCCGGGTTGAATGAGCCAGGTTTTACCATATTTGCCAGGCTGAACAGCACAGGACCGCTGCCGGCAGGACTCAGGTGGCGGTGGAAAATATTCATCTCACCAAACTGGAATCCGGCCTGAAGCACGCCCTGCAGCAGCGCTTCACCGTTCAATACGCCACCTGCATGTGCGCCCACGTGCAGCACCAGCACGGTCTCTTTTGCCCTTTCAGGCTTGGGCGCTGCGGGCGCCTCTTCAGGCGCAGGCTCTGGCTTGAATTCAGGCGTTGGCGCAACCTCTGGCTTTACGCTGGCCGGAGGTTGTACAGGCTGACGTAATGTTTCAGGCTGCGGCTGACGCGGTGCTTCTGGCTGCGGCTGACGAACCGGTTCCGGTTCCTCATCGAAATCATATTCCGGTTCAGGCGCATGCGGCAGCTCGCCGCCAAACAGCGGATCAAGCTCGGGCTGTTGATCAACCGGCTGCTGATGACGTACCGGCTCAGGCTGAGCACGAGGTTTGGTTGGGCGCGGCGGCGCTTCATCAGCCCCAAAAGCGGGCGGAGAAACCGGCTCTTCTGCACGCGAACGTTTCACACGCACTTCACCCACGCCATCATCGGCGTCGTCAAATGCCTCTTCTCTATCCTGTTTTAAACGCTTGTGAGGGCGATCGCGAAAAACGGATGAGCGCTCTTTACGGCTGGTCCACAGGCCGTGAAGTAAAAGCGCTATTATGGCGATCGCGCCAACAACGATTAATATCAGACGCAAATCCTGCATCATTGTATTCTCTGTTGTTCCAATACCTTGCCACCGCGGCAAACTTTATCCTCTAACTGTATTTGCCCTGGATAACAAGTGCAAGTCCGTGCAGTATTTTCTGACAAATAAGCGTGTATCAACACGGTTTTTTGCTGTTTTTTCGTTCAAAAGCACACTGGTACGCGTAAATAGCTGCGTTACCGAAGCGTCTGTAAGGAGAAAATCAGACCATGAGCTCTAATCTCAACCCTAAATCTGGCAACGGCATACACTATTTTGCTCAGGGCTGGAAACTGATCCGGCTGCCGGGCATCCGCCGTTTTGTTATCGTGCCGCTGCTGCTGAATTTTCTGCTGATGGGGGGCGCGTTTATCTGGCTGTTCTGGCAACTGGGAGAATGGCTTCCGGCGCTGATGGCTAAAGTCCCCGACTGGCTGCAATGGTTAAGCTATCTGCTCTGGCCGCTGACGGTGATTTCCATTGTGCTGGTCTTCAGCTACTTCTTCTCTACCCTTGCTAACTGGATTGCCGCCCCGTTTTGCGGCCTGCTGGCAGAGCAGCTTGAAGCGCGACTGACGGGAAAACCGCTGCCAGACAGCGGCTGGTCTGCACTGGTCAGGGACCTGCCGCGCATCATGAAGCGTGAGTGGCAAAAGCTCGCTTACTACCTGCCCCGTGCGCTGCTCTTACTGATACTCTACTTTGTGCCCGGCTTTGGGCAGACGGTAGCCCCGGTGCTCTGGTTCCTGTTCAGCGCCTGGATGCTCTCTATTCAGTACTGCGATTATCCGTTCGATAACCATAAAGTGAGCTTCCAGCAGATGCGGGCTGCCCTGCGTCGCAACAAAACTGACAATATGCAGTTTGGGGCGCTGGTCAGCCTGTTTACCATGATCCCCATACTGAACCTGGCGATCATGCCGGTAGCCGTTTGCGGCGCGACGGCAATGTGGGTTGACCGTTATCGCGCAACGCTCGGACGAGTGCAGTAAGGCCTTATGCCTTTTCATTTGCCCTTATTGCTGCTTAACATATATATATACGATTTCATCACTTCCTTGAAAAACTGAAGCGGGTATGCTTTTAGCGTTCCCCAAATTTCATACAGTTAAGGACGGGCTATGAGTAAGATCTATGAAGACAACTCGTTAACAATCGGCCATACGCCGCTGGTTCGACTGAACCGCATCGGTAACGGGCGCATTCTGGCTAAAGTGGAATCCCGTAACCCAAGTTTCAGCGTGAAATGCCGTATCGGTGCCAATATGATTTGGGACGCAGAGAAGCGCGGCATTCTGAAGCCGGGCGTTGAGCTGGTTGAACCAACCAGCGGAAATACCGGGATTGCTCTGGCCTACGTGGCGGCAGCACGCGGTTATAAACTGACCCTGACCATGCCAGAAACCATGAGCGTGGAGCGCCGCAAGCTGCTGAAAGCGCTGGGCGCCAACCTGATCCTGACCGAAGGCGCGAAAGGGATGAAAGGCGCGATCGCCAAAGCTGAAGAAGTTGTGGCGGCTAATCCGGACAAATTCGTTCTGCTTCAGCAATTCAGCAACCCGGCAAACCCGGAGATCCACGAGAAAACCACCGGCCCGGAAATCTGGGAAGATACCGATGGCAACGTTGATGTCTTTATCGCCGGTGTGGGCACGGGCGGAACGCTGACTGGCGTTAGCCGTTATCTGAAAAATACTAAAGGTATGAAGGATCTGATCACCGTTGCGGTAGAACCTACCGACTCGCCCGTTATCGCGCAGGCGCTGGCCGGTGAAGAGATCAAGCCGGGCCCGCATAAAATTCAGGGCATTGGCGCTGGCTTCATTCCGGGCAACCTTGAACTGAATCTGATCGATCGCGTCGTGGCTATTACCAACGAAGAATCGATCTCTACCGCCCGTCGTCTGATGGAAGAGGAAGGTATCCTTGCCGGCATCTCCTCCGGTGCTGCCGTTGCTGCTGCGCTGAAGCTGCAGGAAGAAGAGGCATTCGCCAACAAAACGATTGTGGTGATCCTGCCCTCTTCCGGCGAGCGTTATCTGAGTACCGCTCTGTTTGCCGATCTCTTTACTGAGAAAGAGTTACAGCAGTAAGCTCAATGAGCCAGATTTGTCTAAAAAAGCACCCGAAGGGGTGCTTTTTTGTGGAGCATGTCAAAGTTTTACCACGCTACAGATTGCTTTTACCCGTAGGTGTCTGGTATCAAAGCCACCATTATTTCGATCCACAAAATTAATCGCTCTGTGCGATGGATCAAGCTGAATCGATTTACTCATTTGGCGCAGCGGCCTAAATCGCGGCATAATGGGCAAAGGAAAGTGAGATGAAAGCGGCAAAGTGGCGCGGCCTCCTTCCTGCCCTTAAAAAGCGCATTTTTTGGCGCGTCTTAGTACGCATGCCAGCGCGACTCATCCAGGCTAAAGTCCTGTCACCAGGCTAGACTTTAGGTCGATAACATCTAACCAAATCAAGTTGGGGAAAAAGAATGTTCCAGCAAGAAGTTACTATCACCGCACCTAATGGCCTCCACACTCGCCCTGCTGCACAGTTCGTGAAAGAAGCGAAAGCCTTTGCATCAGATATCACCGTGACCTCTAACGGCAAATCAGCCAGCGCCAAAAGCCTATTCAAACTGCAAACGCTGGGTCTGACTCAGGGAACTGTTGTCACCCTCTCTGCTGAAGGCGAAGATGAGCAGAAAGCAGTAGAACATCTGGTTAAGCTGATGGCAGAGCTCGAATAAGCATCTCTTCTCAGGCTGAGCCAGCCAACTGAATGCAAACATATTGATCGCGGACAGCACGTCCGCGTTGTTGCTTTCGTAGAGTACCTTTCAGTACAGAGTGAGGGCAGCCAGCGCAAGACGATGGCAGCTGATAACGCTGGCTCGCTGAGTGGATTAGCCAACAGTTTCTGGGTTGATCGCCTCGGGTGATTACTAGTCATTAAAAAGGTAGGGTTATGATTTCAGGTATTTTAGCATCACCGGGTATCGCTTTTGGCAAAGCGCTTTTGCTGAAAGAAGATGAAATAGTCATCAACCGGAAAAAAATTGCTGCCGACCAGGTTGAGCAGGAAGTTCAGCGTTTTCTTGATGGCCGCACCAAAGCTGCAGCGCAGCTTGAAGCGATCAAAATCAAAGCCGGTGAGACATTCGGTGAAGAGAAAGAAGCGATCTTCGAAGGCCACATTATGTTGCTGGAAGATGAAGAGCTGGAACAGGAAATCATAGCCCTGATTAAAGATGAGCTGGCTTCTGCCGATGCGGCTGCCTTCTCGGTGATTGAAGGTCAGGCTAAAGCTCTGGAAGAGCTGGATGATGAATACCTGAAAGAGCGCGCCGCTGATGTTCGTGATATCGGTAAGCGTCTGCTGCAAAATATTCTGGGCCTGCATATTGTTGATCTCAGCGCTATCGCTGACGAAGTGCTGCTGGTGGCGAAGGATTTAACGCCTTCAGAGACCGCACAGCTGAACCTCAACAAGGTGCTGGGCTTTATTACTGATTTGGGTGGCCGCACCTCGCACACCTCGATCATGGCCCGCTCGCTGGAGCTGCCCGCCATCGTTGGCACCGGCAGCGTAACCAGCCAGGTGAAAAATGACGATTACCTGATCCTGGACGGCGTAAACAACCAGGTTTACGTTAACCCGACCCCGGAGCAGATTGAAGAGCTGAAGGCTATTCACAATCAGTATGTGACCGAGAAAAACGATCTCGCGAAGCTGAAAGATCTGCCAGCCATCACGCTGGACGGCCACCAGGTTGAAGTTTGCGCCAACATTGGTACCGTGCGTGATGTTGCCGGTGCCGAGCGTAACGGGGCTGAAGGCGTGGGCCTCTACCGTACCGAGTTCCTGTTTATGGACCGCGAGTCACTGCCTACTGAAGAAGAGCAGTTCCAGGCTTATAAAGCGGTGGCGGAAGCGATGGGCTCTCAGGCCGTTATCGTTCGTACCATGGACATCGGCGGTGATAAAGATCTGCCCTATATGAACTTGCCGAAAGAAGATAACCCGTTCCTCGGCTGGCGAGCGATCCGTATCGCAATGGATCGCCCGGAAATCCTGCATGCCCAGCTGCGCGCTATCCTGCGTGCTTCTGCCTTCGGTAAACTGCGCATCATGTTCCCGATGATTATCTCCGTTGAGGAAGTGCGTACGTTGAAAGCGGAGCTGGAGACGCTGAAAGCGCAGCTGCGTGAAGAAGGCAAAGCCTTTGATGAAACGATTGAGACCGGCATTATGGTGGAAACGCCTGCTTCAGCGGCAATCGCGCATCATCTGGCTAAAGAGGTCGATTTCTTTAGTATCGGTACCAACGACCTGACCCAGTACACGCTGGCGGTAGACCGTGGCAACGATTTGATCTCTCATCTCTACAATCCGATGACCCCTTCCGTGCTGACACTTATCAAGCAAGTTATTGATGCGTCTCATGCTGAAGGCAAATGGACAGGGATGTGTGGTGAGCTGGCTGGCGATGAACGTGCTACACTGTTGTTATTGGGAATGGGGCTGGATGAATTCAGCATGAGTGCCATTTCTATCCCGCGCATCAAGAAAATCATTCGTAATACGAATTTTGAAGATGCGAAGGCATTAGCAGAGCAGGCTATGGCTCAACCCACAGCGGATGAGTTGATGAATCTGGTTAACAAATTCATTGAAGAAAAAACACTCTGCTGAGACCTGGAACGCTGGCCCAATAATACTGCTTAGGAGAAGATCATGGGTTTGTTTTCAAAACTTTTTGGCGATAAGTCAGATACCGCATCTGGAGCCATCGAGATCGTAGCACCGCTGTCTGGTGAAATCGTCAATATCGAAGACGTACCGGACGTGGTGTTTGCAGAGAAAATTGTTGGCGACGGTATCGCTATCAAACCTACTGGCAATAAAATGGTAGCGCCGGTTGATGGCACCATCGGGAAAATATTCGAAACCAATCATGCTTTTTCCATTGAATCCGACAACGGCATCGAGCTGTTTGTCCACTTCGGAATTGATACGGTTGAACTGAAGGGTGAAGGCTTCAAGCGCATCGCGGAAGAAGGCCAGAAAGTGAAGAAAGGCGATGTGGTTATTGAATTCGACCTGCCGCTTCTGGAAGAAAAAGCGAAATCCACGCTGACGCCGGTTGTCATCTCTAACATGGATGAGATCAAAGAGCTGGTTAAACTGACGGGTTCTGTGGTTGTGGGCGAAACGCCTGTGATCCGTATCAAAAAGTAACTGGCTGCTGCGTTCGTAAAAAAGCCCTCTGAGCAATCAGGGGGCTTTTTTTTGGCTTAACCGGCTCAGTACAGGCAGCCAGAACAGAGCCGGCTCAGGAGGTAAGGGTCAGCGCCTGACGCAGGCTTAAGGGATCCGATGAAAAGTCATTGAGATCAAGCTGCTGTTCCAGCTCGTTAAGATGGTCATTCATTACCGACTGCGCCCGGACCAAATTGCCCTCTTTCAGCGCGTCAACAATGGCGCCATGCTCATCACACTGACACGCAGGCACGTCATTACGCTGATAAAGAGCAACAATCAGCGAACTACGAACCATCAGGTTAGCCAGAATTTCACTCAGCACTTTATTACCGCTGATTTCACCCAGCAACAGGTGGAACCGGCTAAATTCACGAACGATATCGCGGCGATCCTGACGGGCAATGGCCTCTTTTTCAGTTCTCTGCTGCGCTTCAAGCTCGCCGAGATGAGCCGCCATCAGCTCCGGGGTGATACAGGCAATAATTGCGCTCTCAATGGCCCGGCGGGCCGTGAAAATCTCGCGCGCCTCACGGGCTTCCGGCTTAGCTACCATTGCGCCACGGTTTGGTTCAATGGTGACGATATGCTGTAACGCCATCCGTTGCAAAGCAGACTGAACGTGATTGCGGTTCGCCTCCAGCACCTCAACAATTTGCGCCTCAACCAGCCGCGTTCCCGGTTTTAAACGATGCTGTGCGATGGCAAGGGACAACGCTTCAACAATGCGCTGCACTTCCTGTTGCTTAGTGGTTACTGATTTGCTCACCCTTACCTCTCGCGCTTGCCTGCTGACGATCTTAGCCATCAATCATAGCACTCTGCATCACTTATTAAACCACCCAGTGAGGCAGCCGGAGCGTCAGCTCCAGCCCGCCATGCTTACCGTTAACCGCACTGACGTCACCCTGATGCGCCAGCAGCACTTTACGGACTATAGAGAGCCCCAGGCCATAGCCTTTGCCGGAAAGCGGGGAGTTGACCCGCACGAAAGGATCGAAAATGCTGGAGAGCTTATCCGCGTCCACGCCCGGCCCCTGGTCAATGACGGTGATGGTCAGCCAGCCCTGCTCCTGCTTCAGCGAGATGGTGACCTGCTCTCCCTGAAGCGAGAAGCGCAACGCATTACGCACGACGTTCTCAACCGCAGACCTGATCAGATTGGCATCGCCTTTGACCGTGTAATCTCCCGCCTCATCGGCGTAGAGCAGGATCTCCACGCCAGGCACCTGCGCTTCATAGCGTGCGTCATTGGTGACTGCCTCAAGCAGGCCAAGCAGGTCGAAATATTGTTCATCGGGCAGCGTCTCATGCTCCGCGCGGGAGAGCGTCAGCAGTTCGCCGATCATTTTATCCAGCCGTCTGGCCTCTTCATCAATCCTGTCCAGCGACTGGCCCACCGATTCCGGCGTCTGTCTTGCCAGACCCGTCGCCAGCTGCAGACGCGCCAGCGGCGAGCGTAACTCATGCGAGACATCATGCAGCAACGCCTCGCGAGCCTCAACCAGCACCGAGAGCCGCTCAACCATCGCATCAAAATCCTGAGCCACTACCGAGAGTTCATCATGGCGCCTGCGCATGGTTGGGAAGAGCCGTACGGAAAGATCGCCTTTCGAGACGCGGGTAAATCCTTCACGAAGCTGGCGCATTGGCCGCGTCAGGTTCCACGCCAGCAGCAGGCTGAACAGCAGACCGCCGCCGCCGGCAATAAACAGCATCGGCTCCGGTATGTTAAGGAAATTATGAGGATGACCGCCCATATTGCTGTCTTCACGCAGCCCCTGCACATCATACCGGAGCTGGTATTGCTGCCCGTCAGCCCCGGTCACCCACTCGATCACCTCTTTAGGGAAATCTCCCGGCCGTAAATTACGGCTCAGATCGTCTCGTGGGATCTCCTGCGGCGGCTTTGGCATCAGCTGAACAGAGAAAAACCGTCGGTCGCTATCGGACCAGTCGGCCATCATGTCGTTCAGCGCATCCATGCCGCCACGTTGCAATACGGAAACCGCAGAGGTCATTTGCAGATTGACGATGCGCCGCGCGGCCAGATTTTCCGGCGGTTCGTGGTGCTTGCCGTACAGCGTGAAGCCCAGCCACAGCAGCTGGCTCATGATCAGAAACGTCAGCCAGAACCCCAGCAGGATCTTCCAGAATAACAGCCCGCTAAAACCGGCTCTCATCGGATACGGTAGCCTATGCTGCGCACGGTTTCGATAGTGATGGTGTCATTGGTCAGCGCCGCCAGCTTCTGGCGAATGTTGCTGATATGCACATCCACGCTGCGGTCATAAGCTTCACGAGGGCGCCCCAGCCCTTTTTCTGACAGTTCATCTTTCGATACCACACGATCGGGGGAACGAAGCAGCAGATCCAGCAGATTAAATTCTGAAGCCGTCAGGTCAAAGGGCTGCTTTTTCCACTCGCTGATGCGCGTTGCCGGGTTCAGCGCCAGGTCACCCCAGCAGGCCAGCTCTTTACTCTCAACGATCACCGGCTGCTCTTCCACGCGACGCAGTACGGCACGCAGCCTGGCCACCAGCTCCCGTGGATAACAAGGTTTGGGCACATAATCGTCGGCGCCCATCTCCAGCCCGATAACCCGGTCGATGTTGTCGCCTTTAGCGGTCAGCATGATCACCGGCAGGCGGCAGTTCTGGCGAACCTGACGCAGCACGTCGATACCGCTCATATCGGGCAGCATAATGTCCAGGATCATCGCGTTATACTCACCTGACATCGCCCCTTCCACGCCCGCTTTGCCGGTCAGGACCAGCGAAGCATCAAATCCTTCAGCAATCAGGTACTGACTGAGCATGCTGCCCAGCTCGAGATCGTCATCAACCAGTAAAATTTTCATGCAGTCTCTCTCAGTGATCCAGCCGCTATTTTCACCTGTTGCTGAAACAATAGCAGCAGGTTTTACCCAATCCTTACAGTGTATCAGCAGGAAAGAGGGGCGACAGCCGGGGGTTGAAAGATAAGCTGTTGAAAGCGCAGGCCGCGCAACGGGCAACCTGCGGGAAGAGAGAAGTTGAAGAGGATTAATAGACGCCGGTGGAGAGATAGCGATCGCCGCGATCGCAGATAATTGCCACTACGATGCTGCCCGGCTGCTCTTGCGCAATCCGCAACGCTCCGGCAACCGCGCCGCCGGAGCTTACGCCGCAGAAAATGCCTTCCCGACGCGCCAGTAGCCGCATGGTCTGTTCCGCTTCCTGCTGGGACATATCCATAACGCGGTCTACCAGTTCAGGCTGATAGATGCCCGGCAGGTAGGCGGCAGGCCAGCGCCGGATACCCGGGATACTGCTGCCCTCTTCCGGCTGCAATCCTACAATCTGAACGTGGCCGCTCTGCTCTTTCAGATAGCGCCCTACGCCAGTGATGGTGCCGGTGGTACCCATGCTGGAGACGAAATGGGTCAGACGCCCGGCGGACTGCTGCCAGATTTCCGGTCCGGTGGTGGCGTAATGGGCAAGCGGGTTATCAGGATTATTAAACTGGTCGAGAACCTTACCTTCGCCCCTGGCCTGCATCTCCAGCGCCAGATCGCGTGCGCCTTCCATGCCCAGCTCGCGGCTGATTAATATCAGCTCTGCGCCATAGGCCCGCATCGCGGCCTGGCGTTCAACGCTCATATTTTCCGGCATCAGCAGCTTCAGGGCATAGCCTTTCATGGCGGCAATCATCGCCAGCGCAATGCCGGTATTGCCGCTGGTCGCTTCGATTAGCTGGTCGCCGGGCTTAATCTCACCGCGCAGCTCTGCCTGATGGATCATCGAATAAGCGGCGCGATCTTTTACCGATCCGGCCGGGTTATTGCCTTCCAGCTTAAGCCAGATTTCACTGCCGTTATGAGGCCCCAGGCGCTGAAGCCCAATCAGCGGCGTATTGCCGATGGTATTTTCTAAGGTTGTCACTGTGCGGTTCCCAGGATGGGCCAGAAAAGCTGGCAATAAAAAAGGGCCAGGCTGGTTGGCCTGACCCTTAAAGAAAATATCAGGCGCTTTGGGCAAAGGCAACCTGTCGCAGCGGCGTTTCGCCTTTATAGAGACGCGCCTGCTGCAGGCCCACAAAGAGCTGCTCGCCACGGATCGGCGCGGCTTGTATCCCCTCTACGACCAGCGTAACCGGCTCCCGTGCCCAGCCAGCAGGCATCGCGGTGACCTGCCAGTAGTGGCCGCGAGGGCTGACTTCCAGCACCTGAACCGGCAGCGGCGTTTCAAGACTGCTCTGGCGGCTGACGTCAACTTCCCACGGCCGCAGGAACAGCTCTACCGCGCCCTGATGGGCAGGCGCATAACCCAGCGGCCAGTGATGCGCCCCTACGTGGAACTGCGAGCCATGCACTTCAGCATCAAAGCGGTTCACTTCGCCCAGGAACTCCAGTACAAAGCGGGTGGCGGGATCGCGCCAGACTTCATCCGGCGTGCCGACCTGTTCGATATTGCCCTGGCTCATCACCACCACACGATCGGCCACTTCCATCGCCTCTTCCTGGTCGTGCGTCACAAAGACGCTGGTGAATTTCAGCTCTTCATGCAGCTGACGCAGCCAGCGACGAAGCTCTTTACGCACCTGCGCATCCAGTGCGCCAAAGGGTTCATCAAGCAGCAGGATTTCCGGTTCAACTGCCAGCGCACGGGCCAGCGCTACGCGCTGCTTCTGGCCGCCAGAGAGCTGGGCCGGGAAGCGTGCTGCCAGATGGCTGAGCTGCACCATCTCCAGCAGCTTAGAGACTTTTTGTCTGATAGCCGCGGCAGAAGGACGTTCACGACGGGGCAGCACGGTCAGTCCAAAAGCGATGTTGTCAAACACCGTCATGTGGCGGAACAGCGCATAATGCTGGAATACAAATCCTACATGACGGTCGCGTGCGTGCAGCTGCGTGACATCTTTACCCTGGAAGCTCAGGCGACCGCTGCTCTGGCTCTCCAGTCCGGCGATGATGCGCAGTAAGGTGGTTTTCCCTGAGCCGGAAGGCCCAAGCAGCGCCACCATCTGACCGGAAGGGATATCCAGTGAAATATCGTTCAGGACCTTGGTACGGCCGAAGGATTTGTTAATTTTGCTGATATCAATGCTCATGGTTCCCCTCCTGTTGCAGGCGCTTCTGCTGTTGCTCTAACCGCCACTGCAGCGCGCTTTTCAGAAACAGCGTAAGAATAGCCATCAGGGTCAACAGGCCCGCCGCCGTAAAGGCGCCCACGGTGTTGTAATCCTGATGCAGTAATTCAACTTGTAATGGCAACGTGTAGGTCTCGCCGCGAATCGATCCCGAAACTACCGAGACCGCACCAAACTCACCAATAGCACGGGCATTGGTTAATACCAGACCGTAAAGCAGCGCCCAACGAATGTTTGGCAGGGTCACCCGCCAGAACATTTTCCAGCCAGATGCCCCTAACAGCACCGCCGCTTCATCTTCATTGCTGCCCTGGCTGAGCATCACCGGCACCAGTTCACGCACCACAAACGGACAGGTCACGAAAATGGTGACCATCGCCATGCCTGGCCAGGAGAACATCAGCGCAACGTTATGGGCGTCCAGCCAGCCGCCAGCGGGACCGTTCACGCCCCAGAACAGCAGATACATCAGCCCCGCCACCACCGGCGACACGGCAAAAGGAATATCGAACAGCGTCAGCAGCAGCTGACGTCCCGGAAAATCAAAGCGCGTAACCAGCCAGGCGAGCAGCGTACCGAACACCAGGTTAACCGGCACGGTAATCAGCGCCATCAGGATAGTGAGCCAGATGGAGTGCAGCATGTCGCCATTGTTCAGGTTACTGAACATCGCGCCGATGCCTTCCGAGAAGGCGCTGGCGAAGATGGCGGCCATTGGCACCACCAGCAGTCCCAGTGAAATCACCATGCCCAGCGCAATCAGAACCCATTTGCCCCAGTTGGGGCGGCTGCGGCTCACGCCGTTCAACTCTGTTACGTCAGCCATTAATGACCTCCAATACGACGGCCAAAGCGGCTCTGTAAGGTGTTAATCGCAAACAGCAGCAGCAGCGAAGCCGCCAGGATCACGGAAGCGATCGCGCTTGCCGCCGGATAATCGAACTCCTGCAAGCGGACAAAAATCATCAGTGAGGTCACTTCAGTTTTCCACGCGATATTACCGGCGATAAAAATGACCGCGCCAAACTCGCCCAGGCTACGAGTAAAAGAGAGCGCCGTGCCTGCCAGCAACGCAGGCGCTACCTCTGGCAGCACAACGCGGCGGAAGCTCTGCCACGGCGTAGCGCCCAGCGTTTCTGCCGCTTCTTCATATTCTGGCCCCAGCTCTTCAAGCACGGGCTGTACGGTACGGACCACAAACGGAATGCTGGTGAACGCCATCGCTACCGCAATGCCCAGCCAGGTGTAGGAGACCTTGATATCAAACTGCGCCAGCCACTGACCGTACCAGCCGTTAACGGAAAACAGCCCCGCCAGCGTCAGGCCCGCCACGGCTGTCGGCAAGGCAAAAGGCAAATCCATCAGGCCATCCAGCAGCGTACGCCCCGGAAAACGGTAACGGGTCAGGATCCACGCCATCAGCATGCCGAAAAAGGCGTTAAACAGCGAAGCGACACCGGCGGAAAGCAGCGTCACTTTATAGGCCGCCATCACCTGCGGGTTGGTGATCACTTCCCAGTACTGGGAGAGCGTCATCTGCGACAGCTGCATCAGCAGCGCGCTGATCGGCAGCAGCAGGATCAGGCAGGTGAAAAACAGGCTGCTACCCAGGCTGATCCCAAATCCGGGAAGAACACGCTTACTTCTGGTGGCAAACATTACTGATGTCCCGCGGCTAACAATTTATCCAGCTCGCCACCGCTGGCAAACTGCGTTTTCATAACCTGCTCCCAGCCGCCAAACGCCTCTTCAACGCGGAACAGATCGACCGGCGGGAAACGATCTTTCTGCTGCGCCATCAGCTCCGGGTTGTTTACGCGGTAGTAGTACTGCGTAATGATTTTTTGCGCTTCCGGCGTATAGAGATAGTTCAGGTAAGCTTTGGCCGCTTTTTCGGTGTCGTTAGCCTTGATGTTTTTATCCACCCAGGCCACCGGGAATTCCGCCAGAATATTGGTTTTGGGCACTACGACTTCGTAGCCCTCTTTGGCGTACTGATTACGGATGTTATTCACTTCTGACTCAAAACTGATCAGCACGTCGCCCTGCCCACGCTCCACAAAGGTGGTGGTGGCGCCCCGACCGCCGGTATCAAACACTTCGACGTTTTTCAGAAACTGGGTCATAAATCGTTCGGTCTTTGCCTGGTTTTTACCATCCGCTTTATCGGCGGCTCCCCAGGCGGCAAGATAGGTATAGCGGCCATTGCCGGAAGTTTTAGGGTTCGGGAACACCAGCTTCACATCACTTTTCACCAGATCGCTCCAGTCATGGATGTTTTTTGGGTTGCCCTTACGCACCAGGAAAGCCATGGTCGAATAAAACGGGGAGCTGTTATTCGGCAGACGTTTCTGCCAGTCAGCCGGGATGAGGTTGCCGCGAGCGTGCAGGATCTCTACGTCAGTCACCTGGTTATAGGTCACCACGTCAGCTTTCAGGCCCTGTAAAATCGCCAGCGCCTGCTTGGAGGAGCCTGCATGGGACTGTTTGATAGTCAGCTTGTCGCCATTATTCTGCTCCGCCCACTGTTTCTCAAAAGGCGCATTCAGGGCGACAAACAGCTCGCGAGAGACATCATAAGAGCTGTTCAGCAGCTCGGTAGCCTGAGCTGACCCGGCCAGCAGCAGCGAAAACGCGGCACTGCTGAAGATTTTTTTCACTGTCGGTAACGTCATGTTGCACCCTGAAAGCGTTCCGGCTTGCGCCCTGAAGAGCCCTCAGTTTATCTATAACCCGATGAAAACCAGTAACGGCTTTATATACCGTTTGGTGATTTGGAAGTTTAAAACGCTATAAGCGGACAGAATTGCTTATGCAAACGGCGGGAAAGGCGATGCGTATCAGCAGGCGCTGGCTTCAGGAAGGGCCGCTGATGTCGGGCCAGCCTCCTCTTAATAGTGTATCTCACCATATTTCGCCCGGTGCTCTTTAGGCGTCATATCGTAATCCTTGCGAAACACGGAACAGAAGTACGGCAAAGATGGATAGCCGCACATTTGCGAAATCTCATTGATAGAGAGAGATGCTCTCCTTTCAGGCCAGCAGCCGCCCGCAGGCGGCTCTACTCTGTGGCTGTGGTTAACGCTCAGAGCGCAGCAAGCTGCTGCAGAGAGGGGGCATAAAAGTAGCTGCCGCTGACGGGCTTAGTAAAGCGCAGCATGGCATCAAACTTATTATCTTTTTCGCCAAACATACTCAGCAACTGTTGCTCAATGTTATAGAGCGTGGCGCAGTAGGCGAGGAAGAAAAGCCCATTGGTGCCGCTTGCGGTGCCATAGGGCAGGCTCTGACGAAGAATTTTCAGGCCCTTGCCATTCTCTTTCAGGTCGACGCGGCTGACATGCGAGGTAACGGGACGCGCTTCCCCCTCCAGTTCTTCATTACTCTCTTTAGTACGGCCGATAATCTGCTCCTGCTTGTTCACCGCCAGGCGGTTAAACATCTTCAGATTATGTTCCCAGCGCTGGCTGAACACATAGCTTCCGCCGGCGTTTTCACCCTCGCCTATCAGCGCCACCAGCGGCCGCTGTTCACCCTGCGGGTTTTCCGTACCGTCAACAAATCCACTTAAATCCCGCTCTTCCACCCAGCGGAAGCCGTGTGTCTCTTCCACCACCTGGATAGCCGGGCCAAAAGCGGCAACGGCGGCCTGTGCCAGGGTAAAATTCACATCGTGGCGAAAAGAGTGAATATGGATCAGCAGGTCGCGCTGCGTGGCGGGCGCCATCCCTTTGCCCAGCGGCTGGAAATCCTTCAGTCCGGCGGGGCTTTGACCAGCATTAAGGTCATTCCACACGGCCGGACCGAAGGCGATAACCGCTTCCAGCCCGGCGTCAGGCCAGGCGTGCTGCAACCGCTCAAGCTGCTGAAGAAACAGAGGAGTGGCCTGGCGAAGGAGCGTTAAGTCGCCCTGCACCATAGCTTCAAGATAAATAGCAAAACGGCGGTGTTCTGACAAAATGCCGCTCTGAGGCTGAGACATCGGGCGTTCTCCTGAAAAGGCGGATATCCGTAGTGGAATTTTTCGGCTTATCATACCTGATGTTTTCAGGGGCATCTTGTCTGACAGCAAGGAAGAGGAACTTTGTCTTTGCTAATTAAAACGGGCCGCCTGAAGGCAGCCCGCGGAGGTTATTTGCGCCAGATAATTTTGCTGATAGTCCAGTTCTGCAGCGTTTCATCCGGGGGCATCAACCCTTCAGGACCGTGCCATTCACCGGTGAAGAGATAGCTGATGTGCTGGCTGCCCGGTGCTGAACACTCGACGCCCTCGCTGTCCGCGCCGCTACCTTTGTCACAAGCACCAAAGGCTTTTTTGAAAATATCCCTGAACGGCGTACCAATCTTGTTGCCGTCGGCGGAGATGATGGCGCGATCCGTCACGTCAATGCGATCCACAGTGGACTGCCCGGTCACTTCAACTTTCACCTGCTTGTCGCTCACCGCCTGGAAAAAAGTGACTACGCCGCCGTTTTCGCTACGCATCCCTTTGCGGATCTGATAGTTGCCGCCTAATCCCTCGCCGATGGCGGTTTCGTTCATTGCGGTGCTGCCGGTGAGTTCACCTACTCCCTGCTCATTAACCGTCAGAGAAGAACCAAACCAGTTCCAGGGCGCCAGGCTGGACCATGAATAGGTCAGCGGGTTCCACCAGGTGGCGCCGCTGCCGGACTCTGTTGAGGAGCCGGAACTGGCACAGCCAGCCAGCAGCAAAGCGACGGCAATCAGTGCCGGGCGAACAGATTTCATTGCAACTCCTGTCTTGATAACCAAAAACTTCTGAACTGATTGGAGTGTTAATCCGGGAAAAAGTTTTATCCGACGTTTTTTGTCGGATAAAAACCTTTCCCCTGGAGGCGAGCGTTTTATCCGCTGTTTTTGTCGGGAGTTTTATCCGGCGTTGTGGGCGGGATCAAAACAGGCCCGGAGGTGGCGGTTGAAGCTGAGCCAGGCCAGCGCCAGCAGGTCGAATCCGGTAAACAGGATCACTAAGGGAGAAACGCTCTCCTCGCCCTGATACAGGGTAAAACCTTGCAGCGTCAGCATCGCCACCAGCGTCAGCATCAGAACCCAACGCCACGCCTGCCAGAGGCGGGGGAAACGCTGTCGATAGCCGGTCAACAACAGCCCCAGTGCGGCCGGTACGCCCAGGGCCAGCCCCAGCCAGAAGGCATGCGTATCAGGATAAAACAGCTCCAGCAGCGAGGTCCCCTGCTGGCGGGAGGCACCAGCCATCACAAACAGAACCCAGGTGCGCGCCTGTAAAAGCAAAATGGCCCAGAAGGCGAGCGGTAACCTCAGCTGACCTTTTGCATCATAATCGTCGGGAGAAAATATCAGGTTCATCACATCACTGGCGGGGGCAGCACTGCGCCACCCAACTGATTAATATTCGCGATCTTCAATTAAACGCTTGCCGAGCAGCAGGCTGTCCTGCGTGTCGTAATCAAGCTTTTCATAAAAACCCAGCACCGCATCATTTTCTTCCCGCACCATCACGTTAATTTTCGGACAGCCGCGAGCAATGAGCTTTTTCTCAAGGCGATTAATCAGCGCATTGGCGAACCCACGCCCCTGGTAATCAGGGTGAACGCCCAGATAGTAGGCCGAGCCGCGATGTCCGTCATAGCCGCCCATCAAGGTACCAACAATGACGCCGCTGACCACGGCGACCAGAAACAGATCCGGATCATGATTAAGCTTACGCTCAATATCCATTTCCGGATCGTTCCACGGACGTAACAAATCGCAACGCTCCCAGAGCGTGATTACTTCTTCAAAATCGTCCTGGCTGAATACGCGGATTTCCATACCGTTGCCCCAGATGTTAACCATAATTTGCTGATTATCACGCTTTCTTTCAGCGGCGCAAGCCTCAAGCGGTGCAAACCGTAAAAAAGGCCGTTAGTTTGCTGAAATAGAAAGTAAAAGCTTGAAATAGTTCCCTTCTCGCGTTGGCCCTAATGTTACGATATAACATTAAGCACGTTTTGCTCAGAGGATGGAATAATGAAAAAGTTTGGCCAGATGACCCCGTTAACAACCCGCCGCCAGCTGCTGCTTTCAGGCATGGCGCTGGCTTTACTGGCCAACAGACCGGCGCTGGCAAAAGAAGAAGTAGCTACCCTTAAGGCGAGCCGTAACCATCCTCATACGCCTCCACGTCCTGCAACCAGCGCAAAGAAGATAGTGATGATCGACCCGGGGCACGGCGGGATCGATTCGGGTGCGGTTGGCGAAGAGGGTTCAGAAGAGAAGCATGTAGTGCTGGAGATCGCTAACCATATCCGCGACATGCTGAACGGGCATCCGCATATTGAAGCCCGGCTGACGCGAGAGTCGGACCACTTTATCCCGCTGGGTGAACGGGTGGAGATTGCCCATCAGCATGGCGCTAACCTGTTTATGTCCATTCATGCGGATGGCTTCACCAGTCCGGAGGCGAACGGCGCCTCCGTGTTCGCGCTCTCCAATCGTGGTGCCAGCAGCAGTATGGCGCGCTATTTGTCCAAGCGTGAAAACGCGGCGGATGATGTTGGCGGCGTGAAGGCGGCACAAAAAGATCATTATCTTCAGCAGGTTTTATTCGATTTAGTCCAGACCGATACCATTAAAAACAGCCTGACGCTGGGCAAGCATGTGCTGAACCAGATCCGTCCGGTGCATCATCTGCACAGCCAGCACACGGAGCAGGCCGCCTTTGCCGTGCTGAAATCCCCCTCCATTCCTTCCGTACTGGTTGAGACCTCTTTTATAACCAATCCTTCCGAAGAGCGCCTGTTAGGCACCACCGCCTTTCGCAAGAAGATTGCGACGGCAATTGTCGGCGGCATCGTCAGCTATTTTGCGGAGTATGATGCCAGTAACAGGCGCCCCGCTTAAGCTTCAGCATCACTCTGCCCCGGCGGAGGCATTTTGTCGTATACTGCGCGCGTGATTTGACGACAAAGGTAAGCCATGAACGCACCCAACCTTGCCCTGGTGAAGCAGTTTTTGCTCACCCTACAGGAGACTATTTGCCAGCAGTTAGCCCAGGCTGACGGCAAAGCGAACTTTGAAGAAGAGAGCTGGGATCGCGAAGGCGGCGGCGGCGGTCGCAGCCGCGTGCTGCGAGGCGGCGCAATTTTCGAACAGGCTGGCGTAAATTTCTCCCATGTTCATGGCGATATGATGCCAGCCTCCGCTACCGCGCACCGCCCGGAGCTGGCGGGCCGCAGTTTTGAAGCGATGGGCGTGTCGCTGGTGATCCACCCGGAAAACCCTTATCTGCCCACCAGTCATGCCAACGTTCGTTTCTTTATCGCGGAAAAACCGGGCGCCGATCCGGTCTGGTGGTTCGGCGGCGGGTTCGACATGACGCCCTATTACGGCTTCACGGAGGATGCGGTGCACTGGCACCAGACGGCGTCTGACCTGTGTCAGCCCTTTGGGGAGGAAGTTTATCCGCGCTATAAAAAGTGGTGTGATGACTACTTCTTTATCAAACACCGTAACGAGCAGCGCGGCATTGGCGGTCTGTTCTTTGACGACCTGAACACGCCAGACTTTGACTATTGCTTCCGCTTCACTCAGGCGGTAGGAGAAGGTTTTCTTGAAGCCTATCTGCCCATTATTGAGCGTCGCAAAGCGCTTCCCTGGGGCGAGCGCGAGCGCGACTTCCAGCTCTATCGTCGTGGGCGCTATGTGGAGTTCAACCTGGTGTGGGATCGCGGGACGCTGTTTGGTCTGCAAACCGGCGGACGTACTGAATCTATTTTGATGTCGATGCCGCCGCTGGTGCGCTGGGAGTATAATTACGCTCCCGAACCGGGCACGCCGGAAGCGGCGCTCTACACCGATTTCCTGCCGGTGAAAGCGTGGATTTGATGAAAGTTGCGGCAGGCCAGTCGGCTTGCCGCGTTATCGCTGGCTGCGTATCCCCCTTTTCGGCCACGCCTCTCCCGTCATCAGCGCGCGATTTATTCAGTGATATTCAACGAGGTGCGCACGGGTGTTTGCGGAAAACAGGCGATGCCGGCGCGCGCCAGCGTGCGCGCCATCACGAAATTTTACAGAAGTGCTACACTGGAGGGTGCGGCATTTTTTCAATGTGCGCAACGGACTCATTGGGTCAACCCATTGCAACAATCAGAGAAAACGCATTTCTATTACAGAACGTCTGATGCAATGTTTGGCCTGAGAACAGACTTCCGTGTCGGGTAGATCCGATGTTAGCCCCTGAAAATTCCCCACAGAGAAGATTCAAGGCTGCCTCGTTGGCCTTAAGCCCCGTTGCCCGTCATGGTCAAATCGTAATGCAGATTGCACATCAAGGAGCCAAGAGATGAACCAGCTAGAAGCACTGAAACAATTCACCACCGTGGTGGCGGACAGTGGCGATATTGAATCCATTCGTGATTACCATCCGGAAGATGCAACCACCAACCCCTCTCTGATCCTTAAAGCCTCCGCCCTCGATTCCTACAAGCACCTGATTACCGATGCCATCGACTACGCCAAAAAACAGGGCGGCAGCAAAGAAACCCAGATTATCAACGCCAGTGACAAAGTTGCGGTCAATCTCGGGATGGAAATCCTGAAAAGCGTTCCCGGCCGCGTCTCTACTGAAGTAGACGCACGTCTCTCTTTCGATCGCGGCATGTGCGTGACCAAAGCGGAGAAGCTGGTAAGAATGTACGAAGACAACGGTATTGACCGTTCACGTATTCTGATCAAACTCGCTTCAACCTGGGAAGGCATTCGTGCAGCAGAAGAGCTGGAGAAAAACGGCATCAACTGTAACCTGACCCTGCTCTTCTCCTTTGCTCAGGCACGCGCCTGTGCTGAAGCCGGTGTCTTCCTGATCTCTCCGTTTGTGGGCCGTATCTACGACTGGTACAACACCCGTAAGCCAATGGATCCGTATGTGGTGGATGAAGATCCGGGCGTTGTTTCCGTACGTAACATCTACGAATACTACAAACAGCACCGCTATAACACAGTGATCATGGGTGCCAGCTTCCGTAAAACCGAGCAGATTGTGGCGCTGGCTGGCTGTGACCGCCTGACCATTTCTGCCGATCTGCTGAAGCAGTTGCAGGCAAGCGATGCACCGGTTGAGCGTAAACTCACGCCTCCTACAGAAGCCTTCCATCAGCCTACCCCGCTGTCAGAAGCGCAGTTCCGCTGGGAGCACAATCAGGATCCGATGGCGGTTGAAAAACTGTCTGAAGGCATCCGTCAGTTCGCCGTTGACCAGCAGAACCTGGAAGACGTGCTTGCCGCTAAGCTGTAACCGAAATCAAAATGGGTGGAACGTCCTGTTAACCGATCCTGTCGGCGATGCAGGGCCTTCGCCCTTTAGCGTTTAATCCGCCCATTTTATCCCACAAAACAATCAGGGAGAAAAACATGTCTTCACGTAGAGAACTGGCTAACGCCATCCGTGCCCTCAGTATGGATGCCGTACAGAAAGCCAATTCCGGTCATCCAGGCGCCCCAATGGGCATGGCAGATATCGCTGAAGTGTTGTGGCGCGACTTTTTGCATCACAACCCGACGAACCCGGCCTGGGCCGATCGTGACCGTTTCATTCTGTCCAACGGTCATGGTTCCATGCTGCTGTACAGCCTGCTGCACCTCTCCGGCTACGATTTGCCGATTGAAGAGCTGAAAAACTTCCGTCAGCTGCACTCTAAAACGCCGGGCCACCCGGAAATTGGTTATACGCCGGGCGTGGAAACCACCACCGGCCCGCTGGGTCAGGGTCTGGCGAATGCGGTAGGTCTGGCGATTGCAGAACGCACGCTGGGCGCTCAGTTTAACCGTCCGGGCCACGATATCGTCGACCACCACACCTATGTATTTATGGGTGACGGCTGTCTGATGGAAGGGATTTCTCACGAAGTCTGCTCGCTGGCGGGTACGCTGGGCCTGGGCAAACTGATCGGTTTTTATGACCACAACGGCATCTCGATTGATGGTGAAGTGGAAGGCTGGTTCAGCGATGACACCGCCAAGCGCTTTGAAGCCTATAACTGGCATGTGATCAATATTGATGGTCACGACTCAGAGGCTGTTGCTGGCGCTATTAAAGAAGCGCAGAGCGTTACCGACAAGCCATCACTGATCATCTGCAAAACGATTATTGGTTTTGGTTCACCGAACAAAGCGGGTAAAGAAGAATCTCACGGCGCAGCGTTGGGCGTGGATGAAGTTGAGCTGACCCGTAAGCAGCTTGGCTGGAACTATCCTGCCTTTGAAATCCCTGAGGATATTTATGCTCAGTGGGATGCCAAAGAGGCGGGCAGCAAGTATGAGAAAGAGTGGAACGAGAAGTTCTCCGCTTATCAAGCCGCCTTCCCGGAACTGGCGAAAGAGTACAGCCGTCGTATGGATGGTGGCATGCCGGAGAACTGGGAGCAGGAAACGCAGAAGTTTATTGAGCATCTGCAGGCTAATCCACAGAAAATCGCCAGCCGCAAAGCTTCACAAAACACCCTGGAAGCCTGGGGTAAGCTGCTGCCTGAATTCTTAGGTGGATCGGCTGATCTGGCACCAAGTAACCTCACCATCTGGTCAGGCTCCAAGTCGATCAAAGAGGATCTTGCCGGTAACTATATTCACTATGGCGTGCGTGAATTTGGTATGACTGCCATTGCTAACGGCATCGCACACCACGGCGGCTTTGTGCCTTATACCGCTACCTTCCTGATGTTTGTGGAATATGCGCGTAATGCTGTCCGTATGGCGGCGCTGATGAAAGCCCGTCAGATCATGGTCTATACCCACGACTCCATCGGTCTGGGCGAAGATGGCCCGACGCACCAGCCGGTTGAACAGCTTGCCAGCCTGCGCGTCACGCCGAATATGAGCGTCTGGCGTCCGTGCGACCAGGTAGAAACCGCCGTGGCGTGGAAGCATGCGATTGAGCGCCATCACGGGCCGACCGCACTGATCCTCTCCCGTCAGAACCTGTTGCAGCCTGAGCGTACTAAAGAGCAGCTGGAGAATATCTCCCGCGGTGCTTATGTGCTGTCAGATTGCGAAGGAACGCCTGAGGTGATCCTGATTGCTACCGGTTCCGAGGTAGAAATCACGCTGGGCGCGGCTGAGAAGCTGACCCGCAGCGGCCACAAGGTACGGGTGGTTTCCATGCCTTCTACCGACATGTTCGACAAACAGGACGTGGCGTATCGCGAATCCGTGCTGCCATCTGGCGTTGCGGCGCGCGTAGCTGTTGAAGCAGGTATTGCAGATTACTGGTTCAAATACGTTGGTCTGAATGGCGCTATCGTAGGTATGACCACCTTTGGTGAGTCTGCACCCGCTGATAAGCTGTTCAACGAGTTTGGCTTCACGGTTGAAAACATCGTCAGCCATGCTGAATCGCTGCTGAAGCCTCACTGAGGCTACTAAGCAGCCGCTTCTGGCATCTGCTTTGATCAGCAAGCCCGGCACTGGTGCCGGGCTTTTTTTATGGCTGACCATCGGGAAGCTGTTCCGGGCTTCAGGGTGTCGACATCTCTACTTCAGCAGCTGGCGGCTCTACTTTCTCACTGGCCCACAGCGTTGGCCAGTCGTCACTGCCATGCCAGGCATCACAGGTTGTTTCCTGAGCAAATTCAGCCAGTACAAACTCCCGCCCGGTGTATTGCCAGCGCGATGCCGTACCACAATCGCCTAATCCGCGGCCTTTGCCGAAGGTCAACAACTCGCCGGTGTTGGCATCATACTCGGCATTGATCAGCTCCAGCTGCTTGTCGCTGCGGCCAGGGGGGACAAACGGCAGGCTAAGGGAAACCCCTTTCGCCACAAAAGGCTCGGTACGGCTGACTTCAAAGGCCAGATCGATGACGTTATAGGCCCCCATTTCACAGGTAACCAGCAGCAGCGCTTTCTCATCTGACAGCGGTGCCACGCTAACCTCGCGTCGCTGTGGATCCAATGAACACTCATCGGTATTTATCCGCCAGGTACCAAAATCGATCAGGCCGGTGGTTTCGTCCCGCGTCAGAGGTAAAGGCGGCCGGCGCGGTGGCATAATCTGCGGAGTAGCGGGCTGCGGCGGGACATCCATCGCCGCGCGGTCGCCCCGCTTCACCCAGGCGCTCATGCCATTCACCCGGCCCTGAATCTCATCCATTAGCAACAGCGCCGCTTTCAAACCATGCAGCGAGATAGTGGCCTCAGGTCGGTAGAGCAACTGAATATTCCCTGCGTCCATGATCTGCGCCAGAAATTCATCAATGGAGATAACATGTGCCGTGGCAAGATGATGGGGCTCTACTTGCCAGTGTTTCAAATCGGGTTTCAGCCGCTGGCCGTCCAGTAATAAATTGTCTTTCAGCGGTGCGCCTTTAAGCTCTCCGGTATAGCGGTTACCGTAATCAATACGCAGTAAAGGCCGATCGTTAATGCCCGCATTACGGGTAAGCGTCATCACCAAGCCATTATCGCCAGGGAAATTACGTACCACACAACTATTAAGGTTATTGCAGGTTATCTGCCAGTTATAAAAAACTTTCTGCAGCGGTTCAGCCTGAAGCGAAGCAGCGAACAGCAGCAGCAAGGCAAAAGGGAATTTCATCCAGTAAAACATTGATAATGGGTATCCCAGGGTAACGAAAAGGCTGCCGCAAAGTGCGAATAGAAGCAATCACCATCATGCCGCCTGCCCTTATTCAGCTCAATCGGATTAGTCGGACAAGGCTATGATGATGACTCATCCATGACTTCGCACGGTTCCTTGATGGAGATACTATTCTAATTCATTGATTTTAAGAAGGGTCTGCCAACGTGGCACTCTTCGGGTTCGATCTGAAATAATGTGACGTACTTCAAAGTTAATAATGAAAAGTAATGCTGCAGAAAATGGGAGAGTCGACAGAGATCGCTTATTTTGTGCAGCTATGAGCGATCAACAGCGTACGGGCAGGTTCATTAACCGCTTTTAATTTTAATATTCTTCTGCAGCCAGCGAATCCTTTTGATAGAAATGCAAAAAAAGAAACGCGGGTCGCCTGAACAAATTAAATAGCGTGAAGAAATTCAGGATATTTGAGTTAAAAAAGAGTCTTATTAAGAATGCTTTTTTGTTTTAAAAAATGGTGTTGAAAGGCGTACTGAGTAGTTAAATTGCTCTTTTCACCAGAGGCAACGAGCGAAGCCCGGGAGCAACGTTTCTCCCGGAAGAGCAGGACTCAGGATAGTGATAGCGTTACCGGCAGAGGTTAAAGCTTCAGCCAGCCTTCAATCAGCGCATGCTGAAGCAGCATCACCGTCTTGCCATCTTTGATGCGGCCCTCTTTGATCATTGCCCACGCCTGGGGAAAAGGGATCTCCATAACGTCGATATCTTCATCTTCTACGCCGCCGCCAGCATTGGCACGCAGGGCGTCGTCATATTCCGCTGCAAAAAAGTGGATCAGCTCGGTAACGCCGCCAGGAGACATGTACATCTCGTACAATTTTTCCACCTGCCCCACCGCGTAACCTGTCTCCTCAACGGCTTCCTTGCGAATGCAATCTTCCGGAGAGTCGTCATCCAGCAGTCCGGCACAGGCTTCAATCAGCATCCCACTTTCGTTGCCGTTTACCCAGGTCGCGATACGGAACTGGCGGGTCAGGATCACGCTATTTTTTTCACGGTTATAGAGCAGAATGGTTGCGCCGTTGCCGCGGTCATAGACCTCGCGTTTGTGGCGGATTGTGGTGCCATCTTTGGCGGTTAAATCGTAGGTAAAGTTACGCAGGACGAACCAGTTTTCTGACAGGACTTTATTCTTAATCACTTCAATTTTGGCTGACATACAGGCTCCGGTGCGTTTTTCGGGAGCCTGTCATCATAAGGCGCTACAGGTAAGAAAACTATCCTAAATCTGGCGGAGTAATGCCCAGCTTTTGCGGAGAATCACCGCAAAAAAAGGCCCCGCAGGGCCTTTTTTTATTCAGCCCGCGTTCAGGCCTCTTCTTTTACCGCAGTGTGCTCGGTCTGCGCGACAGTGTTCACGCGCTTACGCACGCCAAACCAGCCCAGTACCAGAACCACGGCTATCAAAGGCACTGCCGCAATGGTGTAAGTGCCGTTAGGGTAATCAAAGGCCATCAGCACCAACACGCTGGCCAGAAACAGCAGCGTCAGCCATGAGGTAAACGGCGCCCAGGGCATTTTAAAACCTACCTCTTCCGCTTTGCCTTCTTTAATCGCCTTACGCAGACGCATCTGGCAGACCACAATAAAGCCCCAGGAGGAGATAATCCCCAGCGACGCCACGTTCAGCACGATCTCAAACACGCGCGAAGGCACAATGTAGTTGAGGTAAACGCCGATGATATAGACGCCCACGGTGACCAGAATGCCCATATAAGGCACCTGCTGACGGCTCATTTTAGACATAAACTTCGGTGCCGATCCGCCCATCGACATCGAACGCAGAATGCGGCCTGTAGAATAGAGGCCCGAGTTCAGGCTGGAGAGCGCCGCACTCAATACCACGATATTCATGATGCTGCCCACATAAGGCACGCCCAGTTTAGAGAAGAAGGTCACAAACGGACTCTGCCCTGCCTGGTAAGCGTTCCAGGGTAACAGCAGCACCAGCAGCACTACGGAGCCGACATAGAACAGGCCAATACGCCAGATCACGCTGTTGATCGCTTTAGGCAGCATGGTTTTCGGGTCTTTACACTCCCCAGCCGCTGTTCCTACCAGTTCAATAGAGGCGAAGGCGAAGACCACACCCTGTACCAGTACCAGAGCCGGTAACAGGCCGTGCGGGAAGAAGCCGCCGTTATCGCTGATCAGGTGGAAGCCGGTTGCATTGCCATCCAGCGGCTTGCCGGTTCCCAGGAATACCACCCCCACAATCAGGAAAATGGCGATCGCCAGCACTTTGACCAGCGCAAACCAGAACTCCATTTCGGCAAACCACTTTACGCCGATCATGTTCATGGTGCCGACTATCGCCAGCGCACCCATCGCAAATACCCACTGAGGAACGTCACCAAATGCTCCCCAGTAGTGCATATAGAGCGCCACCGCCGTGATATCCACGATGCCGGTCATCGCCCAGTTGACGAAGTACATCCACCCCGCCACATAGGAGGCTTTTTCACCGAGGAATTCCCGCGCGTAAGAGACAAAACTGCCGCTGGAGGGACGGTGAAGAACCAGTTCGCCCAGCGCACGCAGGATAAAGAAGGAGAAGATACCACACACTAAATAGACAATAGCCAGTGCCGGGCCTGCAATCTGCAGACGAGCACCTGCCCCAAGAAACAGTCCCGTTCCTATCGCTCCGCCAATCGCAATCATCTGTACGTGACGATTATCCATGGCTTTGTGATAGCCGGAGTCATGAGAATTTAACCAACGTCTTCTTGCGGCGCGCTTGTCTGCAACCGCTGTTTTATCAGCTTTCATTTTCTTTCCTATTATCCTGTCCACAGTTTTACGGATGCCTGTCCCGGGCATCCCGATCTCCGCCATCCAAACGATTGCGTCAACAGCACAAACGTCTGCGCAAAACCCGGCTTCCTGTAATTTTGTTCTTAGCGGAAGCGGGAAAATTGCGGCGATGCATCCTAACCGTTCTCGAAAGCTGACGCAAAAGTTACCCTCATCAAATCGTGAGCTTTTGTAATTTTTGCCGGATGGCGCA
The DNA here is from genome assembly GCF_030758455.1 of Erwinia pyri. NCBI lineage: Bacteria > Pseudomonadati > Pseudomonadota > Gammaproteobacteria > Enterobacterales > Erwiniaceae > Erwinia > Erwinia pyri. The sequence goes on along the minus strand of NZ_CP132353.1, from coordinate 1,269,895 downwards.
TAAAAAAACCGACCGCAAAGGGCGGTCGGTTCAGTGAGGTCACTAAGGCTACACAGGGGTGGGGTAATAAGCGGTAAAACTTAACGGTAAATCTCTGCGTTCCCGCTCCACAGGCTTGAATCGCCCGGGGTATCAGCACGAATAACGCGATAGTGCGATGCGCCCATTTCCTGTGCTTTCTGGGAAAGCTGGCGGGTGGCATCATCTAAGGATCCGTTAACGCCGGAGATGGAAACGGTGCCCATCGCCTGCATGTTCTGGCTCTGCGCTTCATCGACCGGCGTGGCGGCCAGTGCAGAAAATGAGGTCGCAGCAAAAAGGGTGGCGGCTAGCAGTGCAGGTAATTTCATTTTCATTATCATTTCCTCGTCGAAAGTTATCATTCGTTAGAAGATTTCGTTACGGAGTTAATTATGAACAGACTAATGAAAACCAGAGTGAGCCTGAGGTAAAGGTGGTTAAGCATTGTTGAAGGAATGCAGAACTGTCCAAAGAAGCGTCAGTGAAAGTTACATTTTACGCAGGCTGTAAGGGGATATGTCAAAGCTGAGGAGTCGCAGAGGTTTCTTAACGCGGTAAGTTACTGTAACGAGGTTGTCATAGCGCTTCAAGCGATATACCGCACGTTTTGAACATTCTTCTTTTCACCACCTCCAGGTCAGTTTCTTGCCGGAAGGTTGAGGTTATACTCTCCGCCACACTTTAAGAGGAAGCGCTGGATGTTTACCCGTTCCGTTACCGACACTCTCGCCCGTACCCTGTTCGCTATTGTGTTGCTCTCTGTGCTCTCTTCCGGGCTGGCGCTGTTAACCCTTTCCACCAGCCTGCGCGATGCCGAAGCGGTGAATATCGCCGGCTCGCTGCGCATGCAGAGCTACCGTCTGGCTCTGGATGCTGCCAGCCTCTCTTCCGCTCTGCCGAAAGATATCCTCGCCTACCAGCAGTCGGTGGAAGCACCCGCCTTAACGGCGCTGGACCGGGCCTATGTCCCGGAGAGCGTCAGGGCGCGATATCAGGCGCTGACGCTGGCCTGGCATGCTTTACAACCTGAACTGCTGGCAGGCAACACGCATCATTACCAGCAAAACGTCTCCTCTTATGTCGCCCAGATCGATCTGTTCGTGCTGGCGCTTCAGCACTGGGCTGAACTGAAAATGAAGCTGGTGGCTGGCGTCAGCCTGCTGGGATTTATCGCCATTGCTGTTCTGGTGTTCTGGACGCTGCGCCAGGTAAAACGCCAGGTCGTGATCCCGCTGAATAAGCTGGTGGAGGCGAGTAATGACATTGAGCATGGCCATTTTCATCACGCTCCGCTGGATACCGGTTTGCCCAATGAACTTGGCGTGCTCGGCAGAGCCTTTACCCGAATGTCTGTAGAGCTTGAAAAGCAGTACGCCCGCCTTGAACAGGCCGTAAGAGAGAAGACCGGCGATCTGCGCCAGGCAAATCGTCGCCTTGCCCTGCTTTACCAGTGCTCCGAAACGCTCAATCACCACCTTGAACCCTTAAAAGCCTGGCCTGCGGTGCTGGAAAAAGTGACGCAGCATGAAAACTTTGCCGCCATTGAGCTTATCGCACCGCCGCACGGAAAGATTAGCTGCGGCGAGGCTGACGCTTCGCTTCCCTGGCTAACCCTGCCGCTGGAACCGGGTACGGAACAGCCAGCGGCCGAACTGCGCTGGCAAGCGGCGGCCAGTGAACCTCAGCTTATGCAGGGCGTGGCGACCATGCTGGCCCGGTCATTGCAACTGGACCGCGCCCAGCAGAAAGTTCGTCATCTGTTGGTAATGGAGGAACGGGCCACCATCGCGCGCGAGCTGCACGACTCTCTTGCCCAGTCCCTGGCGTATCTGCGCATTCAGCTGGCACGCCTGAAGCGAGTGGTTGAGGCTTCTGCCGCGCCAGCGCATGAGATTGTCAGTGAGATCGATCGGGCACTGACAGAAGCTAACGTTCAGCTTCGCGAACTCCTGACTACCTTCCGGTTATCCATTGAGCCGGCAGACCTGAGCACCGCCCTGCAACAGGTTATCGCCACGCTTCAGGGGCAAACCGAAGCGGAGATCGTGCTGCAAAGCCCGGCTGAGATGCCCCGGCTGGAAGCGCAAAAGCAGGTACACGTCTTACAGATTGTCCGCGAAGCCCTACTGAATGCAGTTCGTCATGCTAAAGCGTCAAGGATCACTCTCCGCTGTCGCCCTCTTCCCTCCAGGGAGATCCTGATTGAAATTGAGGATAATGGCACCGGCATAGATAAGGGGGATCCTCCGCCGGGGCATTATGGCCTTTCAATTATGCGGGAGCGGGCCAGCTCGCTTCAGGGCAGGCTGACTATAGCAGCGGGAGCCGAAACAGGAACGGTTATCTCGTTGCAGTTTCCTGCCTGAGTGAGGTGGCAAAGAGGCGGTGAGAAGAAGCGGCAGCATTGGGCTTTCCGGCGCAGTGCCGTGGACGAATTAGCACGATAATTTACACTTTCTCCTCAATTTCTCCACGATTCTTCACAAGGTGAAGGGTAAAGTGAAGAGGCGCCAGAGCATGTTGAATAACTTATAAAAATTTGCCGCGGCCCGGATGACAACTTTCGCGCGCCAGGGATAAGGCAGGCGCATGACCCTTCCTGATGACTGGCCTGGAGCGCGCTTTAATGGCAAATTTTTTCATCGATCGCCCGATCTTTGCCTGGGTGATAGCGATTTTGCTTTGCCTGACCGGCACGCTGGCTATTTTTTCGCTTCCTGTTGAGCAATATCCCGAACTTGCTCCCCCTAACGTCCGCATCACGGCCAACTATCCGGGCGCGTCTGCCGAGACGCTGGAGAATACCGTCACCCAGGTTATCGAACAGAACATGACCGGCATCGATAACCTGATGTATATGTCTTCGCAAAGCAGTAACACCGGGCAGGCCACGATTACCCTGACTTTCGTCGCCGGAACTAACCCGGACGAGGCACGCCAGCAGGTGCAGAATCAGCTGCAAAGCGCGCTGCGTAAACTGCCGCAGGATGTACAGTCTCAGGGCGTCACGGTGACCAAAACCGGTGACACCAATATCCTGATGGTGGCGTTTGTCTCCACCGACGGCAGCATGGATAAGCAGGATATCTCCGACTACGTTGCCAGTAACGTGCAGGATCCGCTAAGCCGTATTGACGGGGTGGGCCAGGTTGATGCCTATGGCTCGCAGTATGCGATGCGCATCTGGCTCGATCCCAACAAGATGATTAATTATGCCCTGACCACCTCAGATGTCGTCACCGCCATTGAGTCGCAAAACAGTCAGGTGGCGGTGGGGCAGCTGGGCGGATTGCCCTCAGTGGATCGTCAGGCGCTAAACGCGACCATCAATTCGCAGTCGCTGCTCAACACGCCTGAGCAGTTCCGCAACATCACCCTGCGGGTCAACCAGAATGGTTCAGAAGTGCGGCTGGGCGACGTGGCAGACGTCGCACTCGGTGCCGAGAAGTATGATTTCCTGAGTCAGTACAACGGTCAGCCCGCTTCAGGTCTGGGGGTTAAGCTGGCTTCGGGGGCCAATGAGCTGCAAACCGATAAGCTGGTTCGCGCGCGCATTGAAGAGCTTTCCCACTATTTCCCGCATGGCCTGAAAGCAGAAATAGCCTATGAGACCACGCCGTTCGTCAAAGCGTCGATCGAGGATGTGGTTAAGACGCTGATAGAAGCCGTGCTGCTGGTATTCGTGGTGATGTATCTGTTTATGCAGAACTTCCGCGCCACGCTCATTCCTACCATCGCCGTTCCGGTGGTTCTGCTCGGTACTTTTACCGTACTTTCAGCCTGCGGCTTCAGTATCAATACGCTGACCATGTTCGCGATGGTATTAGCCATCGGGCTGCTGGTGGATGATGCCATTGTCGTGGTGGAAAACGTCGAGCGAATAATGAGCGAGGAAGGGCTCTCCCCGCGCGACGCGACGCGCAAATCGATGGGGCAAATTCAGGGCGCTTTGGTGGGTATTGCGCTGGTGCTCTCCGCCGTGTTTATCCCGATGGCCTTCTTTGGCGGCACCACGGGCGCTATCTATCGCCAGTTTTCCATCACTATTGTCTCCGCGATGGTGCTGTCGGTACTGGTAGCGATGATCCTCACCCCTGCCCTCTGCGCCACACTGCTGAAACCCATTCCTCAGGGAGGGCATCATGGCCGCCGGGGCTTTTTCGGCTGGTTCAACCGCATGTTTAACCGCAACGCTGAGCGTTATGAACGCGGCGTGGGTAAGATTCTGGCCAAAGCAGGACGCTGGCTGGCGCTCTATGTGCTGCTGATTGCGGGGATGGCGTTCCTTTTCCTGCGGTTGCCAACCTCTTTCCTGCCGCTGGAAGACCGTGGTGTCTTTACCACCCAGATCCAGCTGCCGCCCGGCTCGACGCTGCAGGAAACCAACAAAGTGGTCAACAAGGTTGAGCAGTACTATCTGACGCAGGAGAAAGATAACGTACTGTCGGTATTCTCCACCATAGGCGCAGGTCCGGGCGGTAACGGCCAGAACGTGGCGCGCATGTTCGTGAGACTAAAGGATTGGCAGGATCGCCCCGGCACGGATAACACCTCATTCGCCATCATCGAACGGGCGACCAAAGCCTTCCGCAAGATCAGAGAAGGCCGCGTGATTGCCAGCAGTCCGCCAGCCATCACCGGTATGGGGAACTCAGCCGGCTTTGATATGGAGCTGCAGGACCACGCTGGCCTGGGCCACGATGCATTGATGAGGGCGCGGGATCTGCTGATCTCAGCCGCAGAGGAGAATGGCTCCCTGACGCGCGTGCGTCATAACGGCCTGGATGATACGCCGCAGTTGAGGATTAATGTCGATCAGCATAAAGCGCAGGCGCTGGGCGTCTCCATTGACGATATCAACAATACGTTACAGACCGGCTGGGGGTCGACCTACGTCAATGATTTCCTCGATCGGGGGCGCGTGAAGAAGGTTTACGTTCAGGCGGCGGCCAAATACCGCATGCTGCCGGATGACATCAGTAAATGGTACGTGCGCAACAGCAGCGGCAGCATGGTGCCATTTACCGCTTTCGCCACCACCAGCTGGGAGACCGGCTCGCCGCGGCTGGAGCGCTACAACGGTTATTCTGCCGTAGAAATTGTTGGAGAGTCGGCGGCGGGCGTCAGTACCGGCACGGCGATGGACGTAATGGAAAACCTGGTCAGCAAATTGCCCACCGGCTTTGGCCTGCAGTGGACAGGGGCTTCTTATCAGGAACGGCTGAGCGGCTCGCAAGCGCCCGCGCTTTACGCCATTTCGCTGCTGGTGGTGTTCCTCTGTCTGGCGGCGCTTTATGAGAGCTGGTCTGTTCCCTTCTCGGTGATGCTGGTGGTGCCGCTGGGCGTGGTTGGCGCGCTGATCGCTACCTGGGCGCGCGGCCTGGAAAATGATGTCTATTTCCAGGTTGGTCTGCTCACGGTGATTGGGCTTTCGGCGAAGAATGCCATTCTGATTGTGGAGTTCGCTAACGAGATGAACACCAAAGGCCGGGATCTGCTGGAAGCCACGCTGGAGGCTTCACGGCAGCGTCTTCGTCCGATTCTGATGACCTCGCTGGCCTTTATCTTTGGCGTGCTGCCGATGGTTATCAGTAACGGCGCGGGATCGGGCAGTCAGCATGCGGTGGGGACCGGGGTGATGGGTGGCATGATCTCCGCCACCGTTCTGGCTATTTTCTTTGTCCCGCTCTTCTTTGTACTGGTCAGGCAACGCTTTCCGCTGCAGGAGAAGCCGGTAAAATAATAAAAAAGGCAGCCTTTTTGGGCTGCCTTCTACTGTTCTGGGTTCTGTCGGTTACGCTGCGGTGCGCGACTTAAAGAAGGTGTTATTTACGAGATAACATTGCTTCGATAAAATCCTTCCAGTTCCCCAATTCTAAGTCAATCATAAATCACCTCGCTTTTTATTGTGTCTCCATTATAGGATTAATCCTAAGGAAAAGTGAACAGTTTTCGATCCGCAAAAAAGCAAGAGTTTCGATCAAAATCGTAATTTGCGTGGCAGGCCACAGTTCAGGCGTGATGATACCCAGAGTAATCACTAGCCTGATTATCATTCGATAACGTAAGGGATCCGCATGCATCAGATGGTACTGAGCACCAACGCCTGTGAACCAGCAGTAGACTGGCAGGCGCTGGCTGATTTAATTGAACGTGCTGGCTTAAGCCAGCGTGACCCGGAAGTGCTGAAGCGAGCCTATCAACATTCGCAGTTTGTCTGGTTTGGTTACGTCAGGGGCAAATTGATGGCGACCGCTCACGCCATCAGCGATCTGACTTATGCTTCTTATCTCTCTGACGTGATTGTCGATGCCGCCTGGCAGGGGCAAGGCTATGGCGGCCAGCTTATGGAGGCGATCATGAAAACGTTGGCCCCCTGCGGCAAGGTGTTTATCTATTCCATGCCGGATAAAATCGGCTTTTATCAAAAGCTCGGTTACGCTTCGCTGACCACAGGAATGATTTACGCTGAAGGGAAGGCGCTACTGAGATTGCAGGAAAAAGGGTTTGTGACCCGATAAGCCTTGGGGGGCAAAGCGCCCCCCGGAGAGATCCACTGTTACTTCAGTACAATCACTTTATCGTATCCGCCGCTCTCACTGTCGATATGCGTTTTGGCATCGGGGTGTTCCGCCAGCACCGCTTCCACAATATGATTAAACTCATCGCAGCGGCTTGTTTTCGTCCTGGCGATCACGATCATCGATTGAGTCTCTTCAACCGTATGGGCGGAAGACGCTTTTAAATAGTTCATGTTGTCCCTCCTTTTGCTAAGTCTCTGTCTGGATAATGATATTCCGGCCTTCCCTGCTGCCTTAAAGGCGCATCCGTTGTAGACTAACCGCCTGAACCATATCGAATATAGTTGAAACCCCCAGAAAAAAGAAGGGAACGGGTCATGCTAACGATGTACGGCATTAAAAATTGCGACACCATTAAGAAAGCGCGAAAGTATCTGGAAGCGAACGGCGTGGCGTACCAGTTTCATGACTACCGGGCGGACGGGTTGGATCGTGCAAGGCTGCAACACTTTATCGACACGCTGGGCTGGGAAGCCCTGCTGAACACGCGCGGCACCACCTGGCGCAAGCTCAGCGAAGAGCAGCGTAATGCGGTGAATAGTGCTGCAACCGCGCTTGATCTGATGCTGGAACAGCCAGCAATGATCAAACGCCCGTTGCTCTGCAGCGCAGACGGCTCTATGCTGCTGGGTTTCAGTGAAACCACTTATCAGCCCTTTATTTCGGAGAAATCCTGATTATGTTTTGTCCGGTCATTGAGCTGACGCAGCAGCTTATTCGTCGCCCTTCCCTCAGCCCGGATGATGCCGGTTGTCAGGCTATTATGATCGAACGCCTGAAGGCGCTCGGCTTTACCATTGAGCCGATGCCCATTGGCGATACGCTGAACTTCTGGGCCTGGCGCGGTCAGGGTGAAACGCTGGCTTTTGCGGGACATACCGACGTTGTGCCTACCGGTGATGCCAGCCGCTGGATCAATCCACCTTTCGAACCCACCATCCGCGACGGGATGCTGTATGGCCGCGGCGCTGCAGATATGAAAGGCTCATTAGCGGCGATGATTGTGGCCGCAGAGCGCTTTGTCAGCAGCCATCCTGGCCATAAAGGACGCCTGGCGTTTCTGATCACTTCCGATGAGGAAGCCAGCGCCACGCACGGCACGGTGAAAGTGGTGGAAGCGCTGATGGCGCGCAACGAACGCCTGGATTACTGTCTGGTGGGCGAACCTTCCAGTACCGAAATCGTCGGAGACGTGGTAAAAAACGGCCGCCGCGGCTCAATGACCGCTGATCTGACCGTGCATGGCGTGCAGGGGCATGTTGCCTATCCGCATCTGGCTGATAACCCTGTGCATCGTGCCCTGCCCGCTCTCAATGAACTGGTAGCGACCGAGTGGGACCAGGGCAACGAGTTCTTCCCGCCGACCAGCATGCAGATTGCCAATGTGCAGGCCGGAACCGGCAGTAATAACGTGATCCCTGGTGAGTTCTGTGTGCAGTTTAACTTCCGCTTCAGCACCGAGCTGACTGACGAGATGATTAAACTGCAGGTGAAAGCGTTGCTGGATCGTCATCAGCTGCGCTACACGCTGGAATGGAAAGTCTCCGGCCAGCCGTTCCTGACTTCCCGCGGTAAACTGGTGGATGCGGTCGTGAATGCCGTTGAGCACTATAATGAAATTAAACCGCAGTTGCTGACCACGGGCGGCACCTCAGACGGACGTTTTATCGCCCGAATGGGGGCGCAGGTGGTTGAACTGGGTCCGGTTAATGCCACCATTCATAAAATCAATGAGTGCGTTAAAGCCGCGGATCTGCAGCTGCTGAGCCGCATGTACCAGCGGATTATGGAACAGCTGATCGCATAAGCGAATAAGGATCGATGATGGAATTCCTGAAAGAGTATTGGTGGCTGTTGGTGATTGTGCTGATGGTGGGCGTGCTGATGAACGTCTACAAAGATTTAAAGCGCATCGATCACAAGAAGTTTCTGGATAACAAACCGGAGTTACCGCCACATCGTGATTTTAACGACAAGTGGGATGACGAAGACGACTTTCCAAAAAAGAAATAAGCTTGCCGCAGGGGCAGCCGCCCCTGCTCTGTTTTCCGGGCTGTCCGCTAACGAAGTTTGCAGGGCAGCATTTACTCACCACGCCCTACCGTTCACTCTCCTTTCCGTGGCTCTCATGCAAAGTCTGCATATACGCCTGCCAGCGTTCGCACTCTTCTCTGTTAAGCGCGGCCAGTGCCCGCCGGACTTCCTGTCGCCAGCCCGCCACCAACGCTTTGCGGCCCGAAAGGCCAAACGCCTGGCTCAGTTGCGCAGCAGATAACTCTGCCAGCAGCGCACCCTGCAGCAAAGGCAGCGGCACGGTTTGCAGGCCGACAAGCCGCCCTAATGCGCCGATACTGGCTTCGTAGGGACGATATCCCCAGGCGAAACCAGCCAGCTCGCGCCAGTCATCCTCATCCAGAGCAAGGTCGGTTTCGGCAGGGATCTCAAGACTAACGTCCGTCAGCCGCTGTAACCACGGCCAGTCACGCTGTAAACGCGTTGTCGCCTGTTGCGCCAGCTGTTCCGCCGCCTCGCTTAGCGGTAGCAGCGCCATCGCCGTATAGCAGCCGCTGCTGGCTTCCGGCTTGCTGCCAATACGAACCAGCCGGAAGCCGCAGGCCTGCCAGAACCGCCATAATTCATCGGTATAGCCAAAGCTTACCGAGAGAAAATCGAGTCCTTGTGCCTGCGCCCTGCTTTGCAGAACCATCTCACGGCCGATACCCTGGCGGCGACAGGAAGGCGCGATAGCGATACGGCTGATACGTCTGGAGCGAAGCTGTGCGGCGGCTGGCCAGCCGCCATGCGCCGCCAGCGACTGCGCTACCAGATTACCCCGCGGCCGCCGAAGCCCTGCCCAGACAGCCTCTGCCAGCGCTGCTGAAAGGCCGCCTTCATCCACCTGCCACAGCGCGCCCTGAACCGTCTCTTTCTGCAGTGCCGAGACAAAGTGCATGCCCGGCGCATCCATCATCCGCCGAAGATCCAGCGGAGAGGTGCGATAGTGGGCGCTTGTCAGAAGCTGATACATCGCTGAGAGTTGCTCTGGTTCAGTCAGCCAGTCACTCTGTTCAGGGAAAGTGAAGCGTACCGGTTGCGCCTCCGGTTGCGGATCCGCTTCGGCAAACAGCAGCAGATCGTTGATAAAGCGCTCCAGCGGATCGTGCTCAGCCCAGCGCAGGGGCCGGTTCAGCTTTAACAGCGTCACCTGAGGTAGCGTGGCGCAGAATTTCAGCATAAAACCCCGGCCTGTCCCCTCATAGCCCTGAAGCGTAGAGGTTAACAATACGCGGGGAAATCGCTTCACCAGCTGGTGCAGAAGAGGAGCGGGGATCGCTGCCGCTTCATCCACCAGCAGCCACTCTACAGACTCTGGCTGCAATTCCGGGCCGGCAGCGAGGAGCCTGTCAGGGGCGATAAATTCAAAGGCCTGCCCGGCGAATTCGGCCAGCACATCGGTGGCAACCTTCGCTGGCGCGGTAATCAGGCAGCGTCCCGGCCAGCGCGCAGCCAGTAATCCGGCAAGAGCGGACTTCCCTCTTCCACGCGGCGCAATCAATACCGAGATCCCCGGTTCGCTTATCAGTAAGGTTTCCAGCAGAGCTTGCTGTTCAGAGGTCTCATCGGGCTGCCATGCGGGGTAAGCGGGTAAAGAGGGCAGCGTAAAAGGTTGATGCTGCAGGAGCAGAGCGATTGCCTTATCCTGCCTGACCCGCCGCTGCAGATGAGTGATGAAGTGAGGGGAAGCGATAGCAGAAGGTTGTTCGCTCCAGCGCAGCGAATCTGTATCCGGCAGGGAAGCCCACTCTTGCCAGTCGGGCACCAGAATCAGCAGCCAGCTCCCCGCTTTTAGCGTCCCGGCGAGCGCTGCCAGCGCTTCAGCATGAAAACCGGTGCGCGCATCAAATACTGCATGGAGAAACTCGCGGCCCAGCAGCGTCTTGGCCGCAGCGGGCGCGCAATGCAGCGGGCTTAGCGGCGCATCGCCGAGCCACAGCCAGTCTCCCGGCAGCCAGGCCATCCACTCCTGCGCCTGCCTCTGGCCCCATTCAGCTTCGCCGCTGACAAACAGAACCTGTCGCAGGCCCTGCTGTTTTAGTCGTTCAGTGTAGCGAAGGGTGGCCTGAATATCCGCCATAATCAGCGACTAAAGGTGTCGCACTGGCCGGGATTGCCGCTGTCGAAGCCTGTTTTAAACCAGGTATAACGCTGTTCGGAGGTGCCGTGGGTGAAGCTGTCCGGGACTACCCGTCCCTGCCCGCGCTGTTGCAGCCGGTCGTCGCCTATAGCTTCTGCGGCATTCAGCGCTTCCTGCAGATCGCCAGTTTCCAGCACGTTCTCTTTCTGCATGTAGTAGCCCCAGACGCCTGCGAAGCAGTCTGCCTGAAGCTCCATTTTTACTGATAGCTGGTTAACCTGCTTCTGGCTTGCGCCCTGCTGCATCTGCCGGATTTTAGGTTCAATCCCCAGCAGTTTTTGCACGTGGTGGCCCACCTCATGCGCAATCACATAGCCCTGCGCAAAATCACCTTCGGCACCCAGCTTGTTTCTCATCTCATCATAAAAAGAGAGATCGATATAAACCGTGCTGTCAGCGGGACAATAAAACGGCCCCATGACCGACTGCCCCGTCCCGCAACCGGTGCGCGTTGCGCCACGGTACATCACCAACTTGGGCGGCGTGTAAGTTTTATCCATTTTCTGGAAAAGTTGTTGCCAGGTATCTTCCGTGGTGGCGAGCATCACCGAGGTGAATTTCGCAGCTTCATCCTGCTGTGGATTGCTGCCCTGGCGTTGAGACGCTGGCTGGGTCACGGATGTGGACTCACCAGTCAGCAGGGGGCTGAGGTCATATCCATAATAACTGGCGATCACCACCACAATCAGCAGGATGATCCCCCCTTTGCCACGAGGTATGCGCATTCGTCCGCTGCCCATAGAGCCAGACTCACTACGGCGATCTTCCACATTGTCGCTATCACGGCGCCCTTGCCAACGCATAAACTACCTCTCGTTATTGTCACTTCACGGCTGTTGCATTGATTTTAGTCGGGTGTCACTCGTAACACCAGCCTTGAGGAGGTTAAGCGGCGAGTCAGTAGTCGGCGTGCAGGAAAAATGAGAATAACGGAAGAGGAGAAAGCTGCGACAGAGCGCCGCAGCCTGAAAACAGGTTACAGCTTCACGCCGAGGCGATTGGCCACTTCTTCGTAAGCTTCGATCAGGCCACCCAGACTCTGGCGGTAGCGATCTTTGTCCATCTTATCCAGGGTCTCTTTGTCCCACAGACGGGCACCGTCCGGAGAGAATTCATCACCCAGCACCACTTCGCCCTTAAACAGGCCAAACTCCAGCTTGAAGTCCACCAGAATCAGTCCAGCGTCGGAGAAAAGTTTGCTCAGCACATCATTGGCCTGGTAAGTCAGCTCACGCATGCGGGCCAGGTTCTCTTTATTCACCCAGCCGAAGGTTTCGCAATAGGACTCATTCACCATCGGGTCGTGTTTGGCGTCATCTTTCAGGAACAGGTCAAACAGCGGCGGATTGAGGATCATCCCCTCTTCCACGCCCAGACGCTTCACCAGCGAGCCAGCAGCACGGTTGCGGATCACGCACTCCACCGGCACCATATCCAGCTTTTTCACCAGCGCTTCGTTATCGGAGAGCAGCGCTTCCATCTGGGTAGGGATACCGGCTTCCTGCAGTTTGGTCATGATGAAATGATTGAACTTGTTGTTAATCATCCCTTTACGATCAAACTGTTCGATACGCTCACCGTCCAGTGCTGACGTATCATTGCGGAATTCGAGTACCAACAGATCCGGGTTTTCGGTGCTGTAAACGGTTTTCGCTTTGCCGCGATACAACTCAGCTTGCTTTTGCATCTTGTTAAACTCCAAAAATAGAACGGAAAAAATTGTGCTCTCTCTAGTTTATTCTCTGCGGCGTAAAAACCGAAGCAATCGTTTACGTAGCAGGGAATAAAAAAGGCCGGAGGGGTCCGGCCTGAGGATATTACTTGCTGAAAGCTGCCTGGAATACGGCAACCAGCGCGTCGTTTTGCGACTGGGTCAGCGTATGGCCTTTCGGATCCAGGAACTGCAGGCTGCTGCGGTTATCCAGATCGCCGACCTGAAGCTTATAGTCGCCGTTGGTCAGACCCGGATCTTTTGCGCCAACCTGATCCCAGACATCGCTGTCCGGCGTCTTATAGGTCACGCTCATGCTGCCCTGAGAACGGTTTTTATCCGTTACGGTCATGCCGATGCGTTCCATTGCCGCTGGCAGACGCTCCCAGACGGTATTGAACGGCGCACGGACGATCAGGTCAGGCAGGCCGGTATCATCAGCGCCGCTCTGCACGTCGATTTGCGTCGCGCTGCGCTGGGCGGCGGTGTTCTCACGGGTGGTTTCGATTTTATCCAGCCCGCTGCTCAGCTCGTTCAGCATCTGCGCAGTGTAACGCTGCAGCTGAACCGGCGAGTTCACATCTTTGTTTTCCTGCTGCAGTTCCAGCAGTTTAACGGTGAGCGCCTGCTGATAGCCCTGCTGCTGCACGCTGATCTGGTAGCGGCCACGATACTGATGATCTTCATCGGCACGGTTCCACTGCACCCAGTCGGTAGAGAGCGTCTGGCTGGCATCGGTACGGCTGGCGATGGTGAAGTTTTTCGCCTGCACCACATCAACAACCTGCGGCCACAGCGAGCCAGTTTTGCCGTTATCCAGCAGCAGTACGCCAGAATTACCGGCAAACTGCGTGCGGGTACCGTTCATCAGAGCCAGAGGCTGAGCCGGTGGACGGATATCCAGCTGCTTGCCGATGGCGCCCGAGGTGCTGGCGGAAGGAATATCATAATCACCGTTCTGCAGCGGCATCACCATCCCTGCCGGGGCATGCAGATCGCTGACATCATCCGCTTTCAGATAAGATTCATCGCCGCTCACCTGGCGCTTGTAACGCTGATCGCTGGAACATGCTGCCAGCAGCATCACCAAAGAAAGCCCCACCACCGTTGCTACCGTGGACTTTTGACCTGAATAAGCCATTAATACTCCCTAAATTTACAGCAGACCTGCGCTTTTCAGTGCCTGCTCAACAACCGGACGACCGGCATCAGTCATCGGCGTCATCGGCAGACGCAGCGTGTCGGTTGCAATTAATCCTAACTGCTTAGCAGCCCATTTTACCGGGACAGGATTAGGCTCAATAAATAGCTTCTGATGCAGATGCATCAGGCGCTGATTAAGGCGTCGCGCTTCAGAAAAGTTGCCCTGTTTCGCCAGTTTGCACAATTCTGCCATTTCGCGCGCGGCAATATTTGCCGTCACAGAGATTACACCCTGTCCGCCCAGTTGCATAAAGTCGAGGGAAGTGGCGTCATCACCACTGACCAGAATGAAATCTTCATCAACCAGCTCTTGGATCTGACTAACCCGCGATAAGTTCCCGGTTGCCTCTTTGATTCCGATAATATTTTTTATTTTCGCCAGGCGCCCCACCGTCTCGGGCAGCATATCGCAGCCGGTACGGGAAGGAACGTTATAGAGCATCTGAGGCAGTTCGGTGCTTTCCGCAATCGCTTTAAAGTGCTGGAAAAGACCTTCCTGAGTTGGACGATTGTAGTACGGGGTCACGGTCAGACAGCCAACCACGCCACTGTTCTCAAAGCGTTTAGTCAGCGCAATACCTTCCGAGGTTGCGTTAGCACCGGTTCCGGCGATCACCGGAATACGGTCGTCGGCCAGCTCCAGCGTCAGCATCACCACTTCAGCATGCTCTTCATGGCTTAACGTGGCAGATTCACCGGTGGTCCCTACAGAGACAATTGCCGCCGTTCCGCTGGCAACATGATAATCAATCAGTTTTTTTAAACTCGCACGGCAGACATACCCTTTGTCATCCATCGGCGTAACGAGCGCAACAATACTTCCCGTGAACATTTGCCATCCCCTCCACAAACAAGTGCCTCATGGTACGGTTTACGGCACTCTAAAAGCAAGCAGACAACCCGCCAGGTCACTTGGCACAGGGTATTTTTTATGTTTACCTTAGCGTTATCACAATTGCTAATCACTGAGACGTACAGGAAGCATCATTTTGCCGCAGTCACAGCTTCATCATCTGGTTATTACCGCACTGGGAGTCGACCGTCCGGGGATTGTTAATACCATCACCCGCCACGTCAGCAGCTGCGGTTGCAACATTGAAGATAGCCGTCTGGCCATGCTGGGTGAGGAATTCAGTTTTATTATGCTGCTTTCCGGCAGTTGGAATGCGATCACGCTGATTGAGTCTACGCTGCCGCTGAAGGGCGCAGAGCTGGAGCTGTTGATCGTGATGAAACGCACCTCGTTCCGCGAACGCCCGGCGATGCCCGCCTCGGTTTGGGTGCAGGTCGAGGTTACCGACTCTCCACACATTATTGAGCGCTTCACCGATCTGTTTGATTCGCATCAGATGAATATCGCTGAACTGGTCTCCCGAACGCAGCCTGCGCAAGAAAACCAGCCGCCTTTACTCTATATTCAAATAACCGCCCACAGCCCGGCCAGCCAGGATGCGTCATTTATTGAGCAGGCTTTTAACCGACTCTGTACAGAATTGCAGGCGCAAGGCACTATTAACGTCGTTCAGTATCCACAGCAAGATGAGAAAACGGAGAGTAGTGATGAATCCACTGAAAGCCGGTGATACCGCACCGAAATTTAGCTTGCCCGATCAGGATGGCGAACAAGTAAATTTAACCGACTTCCAGGGACAGCGCGTTCTGGTCTATTTTTACCCGAAGGCGATGACGCCAGGCTGCACCGTACAGGCGTGTGGACTGCGTGACAGCATGGACGAGCTGAAAGAAGCTGGCGTTGAAGTGTTAGGCATCAGCACCGATAAGCCTGAAAAACTGTCGCGCTTTGTCGAGAAAGAGCTGCTGAACTTCACGCTGCTTTCCGATGAGGACCATCAGGTTTGTGAGCAATTTGGCATCTGGGGCGAGAAAACATTTATGGGGAAAACCTATGATGGTATCCATCGCATCAGCTTCCTGATTGGCACAGATGGCAAGGTCGAGAAGGTGTTTGATGAGTTCAAAACGGCTAATCACCACGATATCGTGATGGATCATCTGAAGTCTGCCTGACGATCGTAAGGGCGGAGGATCTCCGCCCTTTTTGTTTTCGCCCCTGCCCTGCCGCTACTTCAGCTTTTTATTCTCCATATAGAGCTCGTCCGGCCAGGCATGCACCACCGCCTTAATCAGCGTTGCCAGCGGAATGGCAAAGAACACGCCCCAGAAGCCCCACAGCCCGCCAAATATCACCACCGAGAGAATAATCACCAGCGGATGCAGGTTGACCGCTTCCGAAAAGAGCACCGGCACCAGAATATTGCCATCCAGCCCCTGAATGATCAGATAAACAATAATCATCGTCCAGAAATCGCCCCCCAGCCCCCACTGCGCCAGCCCAACGCCTATCACCGGGATGGTTACCGCCAGCGCGCCGACATAAGGAATGAGCACCGAAAAGCCGACCAGCACCGCCAGCAGCAGCGCATAGTTCATGCCGATCGCCAAAAAGCCGATCCAGGTGGCGATGCCCACCACCACCATCTCCAGCACTTTGCCACGAATGTAGTTGGAAACCTGCTGATTCATCTCCAGCCAGACCTGCCCGGCCAGACCCCGGTTGCGCGGCAATACGCGACGGATGGCTGCCAGCATCTGCTCTTTATCTTTCAGCAGGAAGAAGACCATCAGCGGCACCAGCACCAGATAGATAGCCAGCGTCATGATCCCCACCAGCGAGGCGAGCGAATATTTTACCAGCTGGTCGCCCATGCCGCTGAGGCGGCTGCGCAGGTTTTCTATCACGATATCCACGATGCCGACATCCATCAGCGTGGGGAAGCGCTCCGGCAGGCGGGTAGCAAACTGGTAAAGTTTGTTGAGCATGGTGGGCATTTCATGCGCCAGATTGATCCCCTGCTGCCAGGCGACTGGTGCTACAACCAGCACCAGCACCAGCAGCAGAGAGGCGAAAATAATCAGTACAATGGTGGTCGCCCAGGTGCGCGAGCAGCCCAGACGTTCGAGCCGGACGGTGGGCCACTCCAGCAGATACGCCACCACTAACGCCACCAGCAGCGGTGCCAGCAGGCCGTTAAAGAAAAAGAGAATACAGAAGGCGGCGATCAGAATAGCCAGCAGCGCAATTGCCTGCGGGTCGCTGAAACGGCGGCGATACCACTGTATTAAGAGGTCCAGCATGAAAAACGTCCTTGCGTACTTAAGGGGGGAACCAGTCTACCTGAAAGGATCGGGCGCTGTCGCGTGACGCGCTGGCCCCGAGCCTGGCCAGCATGCAGCCGGAACGTTAGCTAAATTCCGGCGCAAAAGGTTAATCAGAATGTGTCAGCAACGCAGGCTCACCAGAGGATCGGCTCAGGCCGTTTGATTCAGGCTTAAAGGCTATCCGTTACGGCGCTGAAGTTCACCGGCTTCAACCAGCTCGGGCTGGCTGGTCACCACCCGGTTGCGGCCACCATTTTTTGCCTGATAAAGCGCATCATCGGCCTGCTTGAACACCAGCTCCATCGGACGCTCATCGGCAGTCCAGAACGCCACGCCAATGGAGATAGAGATATGCCCCACTACCGGCAGCTCCAGCGCTTCAATCTTCTTACGTACGCGTTCGGCAATCACTATGGCGATGTCACGGTCGGCACCCGGCAGGATCATCAGGAACTCTTCGCCGCCGTTACGGCACACCACATCGGTCTGCCGTGAACTTTTCCCCAGCTGCTCCGCCACGCTTTTGATAACGCTGTCGCCCACATCGTGTCCCCAGGTATCGTTAACCCGTTTGAAGTGGTCGATATCCAGCACCAGTACGGCAAAAGGCTGACGGGTCGCCAGAAAATACTCCAGCACCGCATTCAGGCCGCGACGGTTAAGCAGCGCCGTCATCGGGTCAGTTTGTACCTCAAACTTCAGGCGGCCAATTTTGTCCTGCAACAGACCGATACCCGCCAACATGGCGCGCTTGATTTGCGACGCTTCATAATACCAGGAGTGGATACCGTTAATCTCTTTAGAGACGCCGGGAGCATCCATCTGGCTCGCCTTACGCGCCAGCTGCCAGAGCGGTAACGCAATCAGGCGGGCGAGGATCCACGCGCAAATCAGCGTCAGCAGGGCAAAGGGCACGGAGTGTTGCAGTACCTTGAACAGCAGGCTGTTAAGCGGTTCGAGCGTGGTCTGGGTCGGCTTCAGCGCCACAATCATCCAGCCCGGCGTCGGGACGCTGGCATAGCCAGCCAGCATCGGCTCACCGCTCTGTTTCGGGATCTCCTGATAGCCGTTACCGTTCTTCTGCAGCAGAGAGCGGCTGATAAGCGGCGCTATTTTCTGCCCCACCAGCCTGCCATTCTGGTGATAGAGCACGCGGTTATCGCCATCCACCACATAGAGCGAAGAGCCGTCGCGATAGAACTGCTCGCCCAGCAGCTCATTCAGAATGCTTTTTTTCTTCAGGTAAATCGTGCCGCCGACAAAGCCCAGATAGCTACCGGTCTTTGACCAGACCGGATAAGAGACGAACACCATTAAATTATTGGCAGCCGAAATGGTCGGTTTGCTAATCAGCGGCTTACGCTCTGTCAGCGCCTGAGTGGTGGAACTGGTGGTGAGATGCATGCCTTTCAGCATCAGCGACTCCGGAGAGATCGCTTTTACCCAGCCCTTAGCATCCACAATGACCACCGAGTTGAAGCTGTTAGTCTGTTCGCGCAGGCGATCGACTTCACTCTGCAGCGCCGCTTCATCATCCATTCCCTCACCCAGCACTTTCGCGCTGTAGGCCAGCTGGGACTGAGCCAGCTGAAAGAACATTTCGGTGGTGGAAGCGAGTTTGGTGGCGTAGACGCGGTTTGTTTCCAGCGTATTGGTAATCAGCACTTCGCGCTGTACGCGCCAGGTGGCGTAGAGCGAGTTGGCCAGCGTAATCACAATGCTGGCCACGGCTAATAATGTAATAAGCGTACGCAAGTCCGTCTTGGGGCGACTAAGCCTCAACATGGACTCACCTCGATGAAGCGATTCATATGTAGCGCCTTATTATTTTTTGTGCGCGTTTCGTTTAGTAACTGCGTGTTATGCCCTGGTAAAGCACACGCCAATTGTACACCTCTCGTTCATTTTGGGAATAATTCGACCCCTTTTGTGCCAATAAAAATTTGATTTAATCGATCAATCCGTTCTCGTCATAGAAAGGATAGGGGCCGTCAGACTGCTCAATGACGCACTGATGGGTGATAACACCCTGCTCTGGCGTCCAGCGATGCAGTAAAAATCCGGCAGGTTCCAGGCAAAAGTGCGCCGGGCCATCCGGGCGCAGATCCAGCGCTACCTGGTGGGAAACGCCAGGCGCGCTACAGGCAACCGTTCCCGCAAAGGCAACGTGCATGCTACGGTGGAGATGCCCGCAGAGCACGCGTTCTACCTGTGAATGCTTCTCCAGCACGGTAGCCAGCTGCTGAGGGTTTTGTAAACGCTGACGATCCATATGCTCAATGCCGCTGATAAAGGGCGGATGATGAAGCATCACCAGCGTTGCGCGTGAAGGTTGCTCCTCCAGCTTCTCCTCCAGCCAGTTCAGCCGCCCGGCACAGAGTTCGCCCTGCGGCTCGCCGGGCACGGTGGAGTCCAGCGCCAGCAGGCGTAACGGCCCGCACTCTGCTTCCCACTGGATAAATTCGTGGTGCTGAAAAAGCTCAGTTTGTCCGGCGAAGACTTTGCGCACCGCCTGCCGATCGTCATGATTTCCCACCATCAGCCAGTAGGGAATTTCCAGCGCCCCCAGCGCCACTTGCAAAGTCTGATACTCTTCCTGATTGCCGAAGTCGACAAGGTCTCCGGTAATGACCACAGCATCAGGGCGCGGAGAGAGCGAGTTCAGTCGGCTGATTGCTTTTCGCAGCGCCCCCAGCGTGTCGACCTGGCGATAAGAGAGTTTTCCGCCAGCTTTAATATGTAAATCACTGATTTGCGCGATTAGAACAGCTTGCTGAGTCACAATAGATTTCCTTTGTTCACCTTAATCAAAATTCATCATCAGTTCGTCGGCGATAATTACCCCAACCTGCTGGCCAGTGTGCCACTGCTCGCGGGCAGCACGCTCCACCTGAACAGGCTTTTCGCCGCCAATATCAATAAACAGACGCTGGCTGGCTCCCAGGAACAGCTGCTCAACTATCCGTCCGCTGCGGTGCCCGGTGGCTGTCTGGCTCAGCTGAATATCTTCAGGACGGCAATAGCGTGCAGGCCTCCCGCTTGTTGCGGGCTGAATGCAGTTAATGGCACCCACAAAATCCGCCACAAAACGGGTTGCGGGATGTTGATAGATCTCCCGCGGAGTGCCGATTTGCACAACGCGGCCCCGCTCAAGCACGGCGATGCGATCGCCCAGCGCCATCGCTTCCTGCTGATCGTGCGTGACATAGACGGCCGTCATACCCAGCTTGCGCAGCAGATGCCCAATCTCTTCCCGCAGGCGCTCGCGAAGCTTCACGTCCAGTGCTGCCAGCGGCTCGTCAAACAGCAGCACTTTGGGCCGGGCCGCCAGCGCGCGAGCCAGCGAGACGCGCTGCTTCTGCCCCCCCGAGAGCGCCTGAACGGGACGATGCGCAAAAGGCAGCAGATCCACCATCGCCAGCATCTCGTCCACTCGTGCCCGGCGCTCGGTTTTGTTGATACCCTGAATGCGCAGGCCGTAACCCACGTTGTCGGCCACGTTCATATTGGGAAACAGCGCATAGTTCTGGAACACCATGCCGACATTGCGTTTTTCGATCGGCAGCGCGGTGACGTTACGATCGCCAAACCAGACTTCTCCCCCCTCGTCCGAAGACTCCAGACCGCTGATAATACGCAGCGTGGTGGTTTTGCCGCAGCCAGAAGGCCCCAGCAGCACCAGCGTTTCACCCGCCACGATATCTAAATCAGAGGGGTGCAGAGCAACGGCATTGCCGGCAAACGTGCGTGAACAACGACGTAAATGAATACTCAGGGAGTCTGCCATCAGACTGTCTCCTTAACAGATAGCGTTCCGGCGTCCGTCCGGCGCTGCGTAAGCCGGGTCAGCCAGCTCATTGCCATCAGCAGCGGCAGGACGATCGCCAGAAAAATCAGTGTGTAAGCTGAACCCACTTCCAGTCGCATTGAGGCATAGCTGTCCGCCAGCCCAACCGGCAAAGTTTTAGTCAGCGGCGTATGCAGCATCCAGGTGATATTGAACTCACCCATTGAGAGCGTCAGCACCATAAAAGCGCCGGCCAGAATGCCGTTGCGGCAGTTCGGCACGATAACGGTAAAGAAGCGCCGCCAGAAGCTGGCGCCCAGGCTGGCAGCCGCCTCTTCAAGCTGCAGCAGCTGGCTGGTGCGCATGACCGACAGCACCGGACGCACCATAAATGGCAGCGTGAAGAGCACGTGACCGATCAGAATAAAGAGCCAGCTGCTGCGCAGATCGTGAAATCCGCCATAGACCACAATCAGCCCCAATGCTGTCGCCAGCCCCGGTAACGCCACCGGCAGCAACAGAAACTCCTCAATGCGGCCCGCCCAGCGGGAAGGTGTTTTCAGCAATCCCCATGCGGCGGGGACGCCGACCAGCAGTACGCACGCCACGCAGCTCAGCGCAATCAGCACCGAGAGCCACAACGTGCCCGCATACATCTCCCAGACCTGTTCAACCCAGCGAAGCGTCAGTCCACTTTTCAGGCCAACAAAAGCATTGGTGGTCACGCCCGCCAGCAGGGAAAGCAGGATGGGCACCACCATAAACAGGCAGAGGCTGAGGGTAAAAGTCAGCTGCAGCCAGAACAGTTTTGAGCGTTTCTTCACGCGATCCCCTTATGGTCACCGGCCAGCCAGCGCGCCAGAATGAGTGCCAGCCAGGCCACGCCGCCCATGGCTACCGACAGCGCGGCCGCAGTGGCGAAATTGGCATAATTGGTAAACTCTCCGTAGATGGTCAGCGGCAGCACCTTCAGATCGGTCCCTAACGTAAACGCCGTACCAAATGCGCCCATGCTGGTGGCAAAACAGATGGCACCGCTGGAGAAGAGCGCGGGCGAGATGCCCGGAACAATCACATCCCAGACCACCCGCCACTGGCTTGCGC
The DNA here is from genome assembly GCF_030758455.1 of Erwinia pyri. NCBI lineage: Bacteria > Pseudomonadati > Pseudomonadota > Gammaproteobacteria > Enterobacterales > Erwiniaceae > Erwinia > Erwinia pyri. Next base: position 1,248,113 of record NZ_CP132353.1, on the reverse strand, counting down.
CCAGAGAACGCGCGGCCTCTTCCAAAGACGGGTCGAGTTTTTCGCAGGCAGCCACCAGCGTCATCACCACGCGGGGAACAGAAAAGTAGAGGTAGGCGACAAACAGGCCAGCCAGCGAGTAGGCAAATACCCAGCGCTCACCAAACAGCGCGAGGCTGATTTGCGCCAGCAGCCCCTGCCGCCCCGCCAGCATCACCACTAAAAATCCCACCACCACGCCGGGAAAGGCGAGCGGGAAGGTCAGCATGGCCAGTAAAACGGAGCGACCGGTAAAGTGATGGCGGGCGAGGAAACAGCCAGTGATGGCACAGAGAGCCACCGCCAGCAGGGAGACCAGCAGCGAGAGAAGCACGGTAACGCCCAGGCTGCGGAGATACTGCGGCTGGGTGAGAATAGTCCAGTAAGCATTTACGCCGGTGCTGTTATCGGGCTGCATCCCCATCATCACCAGTCTGGCGAAGGGTAACAGCCAGAACGCGGCGAAAAAGAGCAGCGCTGGCACCAGCATCCATTGCACTTTGCGGAGAAGCGACCCCCTACGTCCGCCCGGCTGGGCGTGCGTAGGGGTGCTGAGCAACGGCACGGACATTACTGGATCTCGCTCAGATAACGGGCAGAGAAAGCTTTCTGCACATCAGCCATCTGCTGATAATTGACCGTTTTAGCACGGGCATAGTCGCTTTCCGGCAGGAAACGTTTTTTCGCTTCCGCCGACATCGCTTCCGGACGAACCGGACGCAGATAAGCGTTGGCCCAGATAGCCTGTCCCTTGTCGGAAAGCACATAGTCGATCACTTTTTTGCCGTTGTCGCCGTGCGGCGCGTTCTTCACCAGGCTGATGACGTAAGGCACGGTGATAGTCCCCTCTTTCGGGATCACGAAGGCGACGTTGGCCTTGTCGGTATACTTTGCACGATAGGCGTTGAAATCGTAGTCCAGCATAATCGGGATCTCGCCAGAGAGCAGCCGGGCATAAGCCGTCTGCTTCGGCACAATCGGTTTATTGGCAGAGAGCTTTTTAAAGTAAGCCAGGCCCGGACCGAAATCATTCAGCGTGCCGCCCATCGCCAGATTTGCCGCAACAGCGCCAACATAGCCAACGAAGGCGCTTGAAGGATCGAGAAAGCCAATCATGCCTTTGTATTCAGGCTTTAACAGATCGTTCCAGGACTGCGGTACCGGCAGGCCGCCCAGCGCATCCACGTTCACCATAAAGCCCATCGTGCCGGAGTGCAGCGCTACCCAGTTGCCGTCAGGATCTTTCATTCCGGCCGGGATCGCATCCCACTCTGCGGGTTTATAGGGCTGAACCACATCAGATTTGGCTGCCTGGATGCCGAAGGTCACCCCCAGGTAGGCCACGTCTGCTACCGGATTGGCCTTTTCAGCCACCAGCTGTGCCAGCGCCTGGCCGGAGTTTTTGTTGTCCTGCGGGACGTTGATCCCGGTATCTCTGGCAATCGCTTTCAGCTGCGTGCCCCAGTCGGCCCACTCTGGCGGGCAGTTATAACAAATGGCATCAGCGGCTGACGCCATCTGACTGAACAGAGCACTTCCCGCCAGCAGCGCGGCGGCGGCAATCTTGCTGAACTGTTTACGCTGTAACATAAGTTTTCCCGGATGTTGGTGTCATAAAGGTTATAGAAAAATCGGAACAGGAGGCGGCGCGATGCTTTCCCCCAGCCTTAACTGCGCGGGCAGCGGCAGGAGGGAGTCAGCGTGCTGTCCGGCGATCAACGTCAGCAGATGCGTAATCGCCTGGGTTCCCATGTTCCGTAAAGGTTGCACTACTGAGGTCAGCGACGGATAAACCAGCCGCCCGAGGTCAATGCCGTCGAAGCCGATAATGGAAATTTGCTGCGGCACGCGGTAGCCCGCACGCAGCAGCTCGCCCATCACGCTGATGGCCAGAAGGTCATTGGTACAAAGCAATGCGGTCATTGCCTGGCCGCCACGCAAAGCGGGCAGCAGGGTCTGTAAGTCGGAGCGGGTATGGCTGGGCATTTCCAGCACGGAAGCGGGCTGCAGGCCGGCTGAGCTCATCGCGTCGCAATAGCCCTGGTAGCGTTGCAGCGCACGGTCTGACTGCAGGATCGGCCCGGCGATCATGCCGATATGCCGGTGCCCCAGCGCCAGCAGATGTTCTGTGGCCTGCCGCATCGCCTGGCGGTTATTCACGCAGACTGAAGGCAGCGCGATTTTTTGCGGTGCATTATGCACCAGCACCACGGGAACAGCCTCCTGCTGGAGATCAGAGAGTACCGCGCTGTTGTCAGCATCTGCCACGGTCAGCACCAGGCCGTCAACGCGCTGGCGCAGCATATTCTCGACGATCTCAGCTTCCCGCTGGGGCTGATAATCACTGGTAGCGATCAGCAGCGCATAGCCCTTTTTCTGCGCAGCGATTTCCATGGCCTGCAGCTGTTCGGCAAAGACGGGATTTCTCAGGGAGGGAAGCAGCACCCCCAGCGTGCGCGAGGATTGCGTGCGCAGCTGACGGGCAATATGGTTGGGACGGAAGCCCAGCTGCTCGGCGGCCGCAAATACGTTATGCCGGGTCTCTTCCCGCACCAGCTCAGGCGAGGAAAATGCCCGGGCCGCCGTTGCGCGGGAAACACCAGCCAGTTTGGCCACGCGTAATAAATCTGTCACTCGCTTACCCTCACTCTGAGATCGATCTCATGGCAGGCAAGTTAGCAGCGATTTATGACAGTAAAATGATTGTTGATAACCCGCAGAGAGGCAGAAAAGCGATGCCGCTTACATCGGCATCAGCATATAGCCTTTTTTCTCCAGCGTAGTAATAGTGGTCAGGTTAGAGAGCGCGTGGGTGACATTTTTGTCCACCCAGTCAAAGCCATAGCGATGCCCGGCGACTGCCTGATCGCAAACGGAAACCACGACGCCCGCCTCACGAAGTCTGGCAATCAGCGGCAGATTGGGATTATCGACCCCAAATTCTTCGCGATATCGTTCATTGTTCAGCACCACCGGCGTGGCGGACCCGGCGATGGCGACGACAAATTTCAGACTCTCCAGCGGAACGCCGGAAGCCACATAAAGATTGACCGTGCGGGCTACTTTCTCCAGTTCGGCATTCACCGCTTTTTTCGGCTCGTGCCCATCCTGAACCTGGAAAACCACGTTGTACTGCTCGCTGCTTTGCGGGCGAAACGCGCTCTCAGGCCGGTTATGGATTTTGCCATATCCTTTGATCGCTGGCGTCTGCCAGAATCCTTCAGGCTGGGTGGCATTGCCTGCGGTCAGGCTGGACACTTTTTCAATGATGGTGGGCGCCTTAAGGGCCGCCACGGTAGCCAGCGAGGCGATAATCGCGACGGCGGCAACGTTGAGGGTCTGACGCATCAGCGCATTCTCCGGTTCTGGCGGGCCAGAGGCCCGCGAAATAACAGGGACAACAGAATTACATCGCGAGGAAGGCGTAGCCCTGGTTCTCCAGGGTTGAAACCGTGGTCGGGCTGGAGAGCGCGTGCGTCACAGACTTATCAATCCAGTCGTGCTGGAAATGGTGGAAGGCTACCGACTGATCGCAGACCGAGACATCAACCCCTTTCGCCCGCAGCTCACTAATCAGCTTCAGGTTAGGATTGTCCATACCGAACAACTTTTTATACTGTTCATTATTCAGCATTGCCGGCGTGCCGTCGCCAGTAACGGAGACCACAAATTTCAGCTGGTCGGCAGGAATGCCGGAAGCCACATAGAGGTTTACCACCCGGGCAACCCGCTCCAGACCGAGATTAGGATCGTTCGGTCCATTTTCTGCTTTGGTGATCTGAAAAACGATTTTATTGCTCTCGCCCGCTGCCGGTTTATAAGCGACGTCTGATTCGTAATGAATTTTGCCATAGCCGTCGATAGCTGGCGTGGTCCAGAAACCTTCCGGGTCGCTGGCTTTATTACCAAAACGCTCGCTCAGTTTATCGACAATATCGGGAGCTTTAGAAAAACTGGCGCCGACAAAACCGGCTACGACGGCAATTAATAAATAGGATACTACTGGACGCATAGAATGCTCTCCGCAACAGGGCAACGAGTCAGATGGCTCAAATGGGTTACAAACTGTCGCGGACTTCGGCGACAGGAGGATCTATACCATAGCTCGGAGGCGATGTTGCCCCTGCGAAAAGGAAGACTCCCTTAAATGCTTTAGTGATGAAATCATTGCACTTTTATAATATGCAGCATTATTTAAATATAAGCATCAGAAAGGGATAAAATTCAGATCCAGTTAATATTAAGGTAATAAATTTAACCAGCATTGATTAATCTGATAACCTCTTAATATATTAATGAACAGGATTCTGATATCTGGGATGAGCAAATGAATTTATATTATATTACGGCACTATTGTGAAATGTATAGCCACAGGTTTATAGCAATAATATTAATAAGCAGGGTTGGCGCACCGCGCCTGGATCGGCCTGTTTTTCAGAGTAAACCTAATCAAAATACATGCCACCATCAATTTAATTGAATAAATTTACCTAACTTTAATTATGCAGGCGGCGTAAGAGCGCAAGGCAACAGGCAAAAAGAATGGGATCGCGCGGGAAACGCCCTTTTTCAGCGCCTCATTAACGTTCTTTCTGTCGTTAAGAAAAGCCTGCTAATTTTGCGGCTGGCAAAGGACATTCAATTTTTTGCGGCATATTTCCCATTTTTGCTGAATCTGGCTCCCTGTTTCCCCCGATCAGCGTTTCCTTCCCTGTAACTTGTGATTAAGATACCCTGCGAAAAGAGCTGTTCAGCAGGTGCAGACAGAACATTTTGTTTGCCCCCGGGTCAAAAGAGGACGTCATCAGAATGGGATTCAGCATGATTAACCGCCTGAAGAAATGTGCGCTGGCCTCGCTCATTATTACGCTGACTACCGCTTCCCTGCCAGTCAGGGCGGACCTCAGCGATAACCTGCCCGATATTGGCACCACCGCCGGTAACACGCTTTCTATTAATCAGGAGCTGGCAATGGGCGACTTCTATGTCCGCCAGCTGCGGGCCAGCGCGCCGCTGATCAATGACCCTTTGCTGAATGATTACATCAATCAGCTTGGAGAGCGGCTGGTGGCGCATGCCTGGTCGGTGAAAACCCCCTTCCACTTCTATCTGATCAGCAATGATGAGATCAACGCCTTCGCCTTTTTTGGCGGCAACGTGGTCCTCCACTCGGCCCTGTTTCGCTATACCGATAATGAGAGCCAGCTCGCCTCGGTTATGGCGCATGAAATCTCACACGTCACTCAACGCCACCTCGCGCGCGCTATGGAAGAGCAGCAGCGTAACGCGCCCCTGACATGGGTGGGCGCGCTCGGCTCTATCTTACTGGCGATGGCTAACCCTCAGGCAGGGATGGCGGCATTGAGCGGTACGCTGGCGGGCACTCAACAGGGGATCATCAGCTTTACCCAGCAGAATGAGCAGGAAGCAGATCGCATCGGCATTCAGGTGCTTCAGCGCGCCGGCTTCGATCCTGAGGCGATGCCCAACTTTCTGCAAAAGCTGGCCGATCAGTCGCGCTTCTCTTCAAAACCGCCCGAAATCCTGCTGACGCACCCGTTGCCAGACAGCCGCCTTTCAGATGCGCGCAACCGCGCCAATCAGATGAAGCCGGTGGTGGTGCAGTCATCTCAGGATTATTACATGGCGAAGGTTCGTGCACTGGGTATGTATGCCACCGGGCAGAATCAGCTCACCGATGACATTCTGGCTACGCTGAGCAAAGGCAATACCCGCGAGCAGGCGGCCGCGCAGTATGGCAAAGCGGTACAGTTTCTTCAGGCAAAAAGCTTCGCTAATGCGAAAAAGATTGTGGCGCCGATGCTGGCTAAGGAGCCCGCCAACGCCTGGTATCTGGATATCATGACCGACATCGACATCGGGCTTAAGCAGCCGCAGCAGGCTATCGCCATGCTGCTGGCGGCAAAAGGCGCCAGTGCCAGCCCGGTGGTGCAGCTGAACCTTGCTAATGCCTATGTGGAAGCGAAGCAGCCCGCCAGCGCCAGCAAAATTCTCTATCGTTACACCTGGGCGCATAAAGAGGATCCTAACGGCTGGGATCTGCTGGCCCAGGCCAGTGCCGATCAGGGGCTGAACGATGAAGAGCAGGCGGCGCGTGCCGAGAGTCTGGCCCTCAACGGTCAACTTGATCAGGCGATCAGAAGCCTGAGCAGCGCCAGCTCCGCCGTGCCGTTAGGCAGCCTGAAGCAGGCCCGCTACGATGCCCGCATCGACCAGTTCCGCCAGCTACAGGAACGGTTCCGCAAATATCAGAAATCATAATCAGGTAGAAAACATGTCGGAAGTGCAGATTTATCACAATCCACGCTGTACCAAAAGCCGGGAAACGCTGACGCTGCTCCAGGAAAAAGGGGTTGAGCCAGAAGTAATTCTTTATCTGGCATCGCCTCCGGACGTGGCAACGCTGCAGGCGCTGTTAGCTATGCTCGGCTTCAGCTCGGCACGGGATCTGATGAGGAAGAAAGAAGAGATTTATAAAACGCTGGCGCTTGAAGATAAAACGTTGAGCGAGGCGCAGCTGCTGCAGGCGATGGCAGAAAATCCAAAACTGATTGAGCGGCCAATTGTCATCAATAAAGGTATAGCGCGCCTGGGCCGCCCGCCCGAGCAGGTGCTGACCATCCTGTAAGGAGTCAGAGACCCAGCGCTTCCTTCACGAACGGAATGGTCAGCTTACGCTGGGCACTGATGGAAGCGCGATCCAGTTTATCCAGCGTCACAAACAGCGTACGCATCTCGCGATCCAACCGTTTCAGCAGGAAACGGCCCACATCTTCCGGTAGCTCAAACCCGCGTAATCTGGCCCGCAGCTGCAGCGCCTGAAGCTTGTCTTCATCGGACAGCGGCTGAAGCCGGTAAATCTGCCCCCAGTCGAGACGGGAAGCGAGATCGGCTAACTTCAGGTTCAGCTGCCGGGGAGGACGATCTGCAGTGATCAGTAAGCGGGTTCTGCCGGTTTCGAGAATGCGGTTATAGAGATCGAAAATTGCCATTTCCCAGGGCTCATCCCCGGCGATGCATTCGATATTGTCGATGCAGATCAGCGGCAGCTGCTCCATTCCGTCCAGCACTTCCGGCACGAACCAGGTACGCTTATCCAGCGGAACATAGCCCACAGCTTCGCCGCGGGCGGAGAGTTCTGCACAGGCGGCATGCAGTAAATGGCTGCGACCGCCCCCTTCACGCGACCAGAAATAGAAGTAGCTGCCATGCTCCTGCTGCAACGCGCTTTGCAGTGCGGCGATCAGCGAGGGGTTCTCCCCCGGCCAGAAACTGGCGAAGGTTTCATCATCGGGCAGATAGAGTGGCAAAGAGAGCTGTGCCGGTGTGTTCAGAAGCACCTCAGTAGTGATCGGGCAAAATCCGGCTGGAGTTTATCACAAGTTTCTTCCGTTAATAAACGCGGGCCGGATCTGCCGCTTTATGGACGATCCCGATCTTCAGGATCAAGCACCACTTCTTCCGGGCGCACCAGGCTGATGAGCTTAAAGATCAGGCTCAGCAGAACGCCCACGATGGTCGCCAGCGCCATCCCTTTCAGCTCGGCGGCACCAATATGTACGGTAGCGCCGCTGACGCCGATAATCAGGATCACCGAGGTGAGGATCAGGTTCTGCGCCTTGTTATAGTCAACCTTTGACTCGATCAGCACGCGGATACCGGAAGCGCCAATCACGCCGTACAGCAGCAGCGAAACGCCACCCATTACCGGCACCGGAATAGCCTGAATTGCTGCCGCCAGCTTACCCACGCAGGAGAGCAGGATGGCGAGGATAGCCGCACCGCCAATCACCCAGGTGCTGTAAACGCGGGTAATTGCCATCACCCCAATGTTTTCGCCGTAGGTGGTGTTAGGCGTGGAGCCGAAGAAGCCGGAGAACACGGTTGAGATCCCGTTAGCAAACATCGACCGGTGAAGGCCAGGATCTTTCAGCAGATCTTTTTTCACGATATTGGCGGTGACCACCAGATGCCCTATGTGCTCCGCAATCACCACCAGCGCTGCAGGCAGAATAGTCAGCATCGCCACCCATTCGAAACGGGGCTTATAGAACGTGGGCAGCGCAAACCAGGGCGCAGCCTCTACCGCAGACCAGTTCACAATCCCCATTGCCGAGGAGAGCGCATAGCCCACCAGCACGCCGATCAGAATCGGGATAATCGCCATAAAGCCGCGGAACAGTACGGAGCCAAATACCGTCACGGCGAGGGTGACCATCGAAATAATAATGGTTTTGCTCTCGACGGCAGCGCCGTTAGCAGGCAGCAGCCCCGCCATATTCGCCGCCACGCCCGCCAGCTCCAGGCCGATTACCGCCACGATTGCGCCCATCGCCGCAGGGGGGAACATCACGTCCAGCCAGCCGGTTCCGGCCTTTTTAACGATCAGTGCCACCAGACAGAAGAGCACGCCACAAAGGATAAATCCGCCCAGCGCCACTTCATAACCCAGCGGCAGAAGAAGTAATACAGGGGAGATAAAGGCGAAGCTGGAACCCAGATAGGCGGGGATTTTTCCCTTACAGATAAAGAGATAGAGCAGCGTGCCCAGCCCGTTAAACAGCAGCACCGTGGCCGGATTGATATGGAACAGGATCGGTACCAGTACCGTGGCGCCAAACATGGCGAACAGATGCTGGAAGCTGAGCGGAATAGTTTGCAGCAGCGGCGGACGCTCGCTGACGCCAATTGCACGACGAGTCATAGTATTACCCTTAGTTTACCCCAATAAAAAGCCGACTCTGCGGTCGGCTTGTCTGCATCATTCCTATTTCGTACCGAAGATCTTATCGCCTGCGTCGCCCAAGCCGGGGATAATATACCCCTTCTCGTTCAGTCCCTGATCAACTGACGCGGTGTAGAGCTCAACATCCGGGTGCGCTTTTTCCAGCGCGGCAATCCCTTCCGGTGCGGCAACCAGCACCAGCACTTTGATGCTGGTGCAGCCCGCCTTTTTCAGCAGGTCGATAGTGGCGATCATCGAGCCGCCGGTTGCCAGCATCGGGTCAACCACCAGCGCCATACGCTCTTCAATGTTCGACACCAGCTTCTGGAAGTAGGGCACCGGCTCCAGCGTCTCTTCATCACGGTAAACGCCCACTACGCTGATGCGCGCGCTGGGAACATGCTCCAGCACGCCCTCCATCATGCCAAGCCCGGCACGCAGGATCGGCACCACGGTAATTTTCTTGCCTTTGATCTGCTCAATCTCTACCGGACCGTTCCAGCCTTCAATGGTCACCGTTTCGGTTTCCAGGTCGGAGGTGGCTTCATAAGTCAGCAGACTTCCCACTTCTGAGGCGAGTTCACGAAAACGCTTGGTGCTTACGTCATGTTCACGCATCAGGCCCAGTTTATGTTTGACCAGCGGGTGTTTGACTTCCACGATCTTCATTGTTGTACTCCCGGAGTGTTAAGCTGCAAAAAAAAAATCGCGAGATTATAGCGCCATTTACGCCCGACGCCATATGACTTAGTGCAACTTCTGTTAATTCCTCCTCTGCCCCTTAAAGAATTGGCTAAAATTCAGTTATCCGCAACGCGTCATCAGATGGCACTCGCAAACGTTTGCCTGCGCTGTTAGAATTGCCGCGCTTTATTTTCCATACCACCAACCGCAAACCGCGTGGGGATCCGCAGTGACCGACAAAACCTCTCTCAGCTATAAAGACGCCGGCGTAGACATCGACGCGGGTAATGCTTTAGTCGACCGTATTAAAGGCGTAGTGAAAAAGACTCGTCGCCCGGAAGTGATGGGTGGACTGGGCGGTTTCGGTGCCCTTTGTGCGCTGCCGCAAAAATACCGCGAGCCGGTTCTGGTTTCCGGCACTGACGGCGTCGGCACCAAGCTGCGTCTGGCGATGGACCTTAAACGCCACGATACCATCGGTATCGACCTGGTCGCGATGTGCGTGAACGATTTGGTGGTACAGGGCGCCGAGCCGCTGTTCTTCCTGGATTATTATGCCACCGGCAAACTGGATGTGGAGACCGCAGCCAGCGTGATCACCGGCATCGCTGAAGGCTGTTCCCAGTCCGGCTGTGCGCTGGTGGGTGGCGAAACGGCTGAAATGCCGGGCATGTATCATGGCGAAGATTATGACGTCGCAGGCTTCTGCGTTGGCGTAGTGGAAAAGTCAGAAATCATCGACGGCAGCAAGGTGCAGGATGGCGACGTGCTGATTGCGCTGGGTTCAAGCGGCCCGCACTCCAACGGTTATTCGCTGGTGCGCAAAATTCTGGAAGTCAGCAAAACCGACCCGGAAGCGACTCAGCTGGAAGGCAAGCCGCTGGCTGACCACCTGCTGGAGCCAACCCGTATTTATGTCAAAAACCTGCTGAGCCTGATTGAACAGGTAGAGGTGCATGCCATCTGCCACCTCACCGGCGGCGGCTTCTGGGAAAACATCCCTCGCGTGCTGCCTGACAACACCCAGGCGGTGATTGAAGAGTCAAGCTGGCAGTGGCCTGCGGTATTTGGCTGGATGCAGGAAGCGGGCAACGTCAGTCGTCACGAGATGTACCGCACCTTTAACTGTGGCGTGGGCATGCTGATCGCCCTCAGCGCAGAGGAAGCGGACAAAGCGGTGCAGCTGATGAGCGACGCAGGCGAAAAAGCCTGGAAAATTGGCGTAATCAAAGCATCTGATTCCGATGAGCGTGTGGTCATTAACGCATGAAACGGCTGGTAGTGTTGATTTCCGGGCAGGGAAGCAACCTTCAGGCAATTCTGGATGCGTGTGAGCAGGGCCAGATCCGCGGCAGCGTCGCTGCCGTGTTCAGCAATAAATCACAGGCGTATGGTCTGACGCGAGCGCGTGAAGCGGGCGTGCCCGCCCATGCGCTGGCCGCTTCCCAGTTTGCGGACCGCGAGGCGTTCGATAACCAGCTGATGCTGGAGATCGATGCTTATGCGCCCGACCTGGTGGTGCTGGCTGGCTATATGCGCATTCTCAGCCCAGCCTTCGTGCAGCACTATGCCGGACGCATGCTGAACATTCACCCTTCCCTGCTGCCGAAATATCCCGGCCTGCATACGCATCGCCAGGCGATTGAAAATGGCGATGAAGAGCACGGCACCTCGGTGCATTTTGTGACCGAGCAGCTGGATGGCGGCCCGGTGATCCTTCAGGCGAAAGTTCCGGTATTTGCTGAAGATGGCGAAGAGGATGTTACCGCGCGTGTGCAGCATCAGGAGCACGCTATCTACCCGCTGGTGGTGAGCTGGTTTGTGGATGGCAGGCTGGAGATGCGGGACAACGCGGCCTGGCTGGATGGCGAAAAGCTGCCTGAAGAAGGGCACGCCTTCGACTGACCGCCAGGGCCACCCGCCAGATATTCTCCATACCCACACCCGGTGAACTTCATCGGGTGTTTTGTTTTATGCGGCTGGCGTTTTCTCAGCCGTAGCGCCCGGTAATGTAATCTTCGGTACGGCGCTGGCGCGGCGTGGTAAACAGTTCGTCCGTCTCGCCAAACTCCACCACGCTGCCCTGATGCATAAAGGCGGTGAAATCGGATACCCGCGCCGCCTGCTGCATATTGTGGGTGACCAGGATCAGCGTGAAATGCTGCTTGAGCGTGCTCATCAGCTCCTCAATCACCAGCGTGGAGATAGGGTCCAGCGCCGATGTCGGTTCATCCAGCAGCAAAATTTCGGGTTCGATCGCAATGGCTCGCGCAATCACCAGCCGCTGCTGCTGCCCGCTGGAGAGCGTCAGGGCGTTTTGCCAGAGGTTATCTTTCACCTCGGCCCATAACGCCGCCGCGCGTAAGGCGCGCTCTACCGCCTCATCCAGCACGCGTCGGTCGCGCACCCCCTGTAATCGCAGGCCGTAGACCACGTTTTCGTAAATAGTTTTCGGAAACGGATTCGGGCGCTGAAACACCATCCCCACCCTTCTGCGTAGCGCGGCCAGGTCCTGAGTGGCTGACATAATCGACTGCTGATGAAGTCGAATATCCCCTTCCGTCCGGCAGCCATCAATCAGCTCATTCATCCGGTTCAGGCTGCGTAATAATGTCGATTTACCGCAGCCTGAAGGGCCAATCAGTGCGGTAATCCGGTTTTCAGGGAAGCGCTGCGAGATGGTTTTTAACGCCTGCTTGTCGCCATACCACAGGGAAAAATTCTCCAGCTCCAGCGTGCTGGTCAGCTCTTCAGGGATCGCCATATTTCTCACTCAGTTCATTAATGCGCGATAACGTTCACGCAGACGATGACGCAACGCCATCGCCAGCACATTCAGCGCCAGAATAATTGTCACCAGCAGCAGCGCGGTAGCAAATACCAACGGCCTGTCTGCCTGCGCGTTAGGGCTCTGAAACGCCAGGTCATAAATCTGAAAGCCCAGATGCATAAATTTGCGGTCAAGGTGCAGATAGGGGAAGACTGCATCCACAGGCAGCTCGGGCACCATCTTCACTACGCCCACCAGCATCAGCGGCGCCGTTTCCCCGGCGGCACGCGCCACCGCCAGGATAAGCCCGGTCAGCATCGCCGGCACCGCCAGCGGCAGCGTGACGTGCCACAACGTTTCCGCCTGCGTGGCGCCCAGCGCCAGCGACCCCTGACGTAACGAGTTGGGAATGCGTGATAACCCCTCCTCAGTCGCCACAATCACCACCGGCAGCGTCAGTAATGCTAACGTCAGGGAGGCCCACAGCAGGCCCGGGGTGCCGAACGTCGGGTTGGGCAAAGCATCTGCGAAAAAGAGTCGATCCAGGCTTCCGCCTGCCAGCCAGACAAAAAAGCCCAGGCCAAAGACGCCATAGACGATAGAGGGCACGCCAGCCAGGTTCACCACGGCAATCCGCACCAGCCGCGTCATCAGCCCGTTTCCGGCGTATTCATGCAGCCAGATTGCCGCGACGACGCCGAGCGGCATCACCACCACGGACATCAGCAGCACCATCAGCACTGTGCCAAATATAGCCGGGAAAACGCCGCCCTCGCCCACGCTTTCGCCCGGCGTGCCGCTGACAAAGTGCCAGATCTGCCAGGCAAAGTGCAGCGCCTTCTCGCCATAGCTCATCGCGTTGGGGTACCAGGCCGATAAAATCTGATTGAGCGGGATAAAGTGCTGCTGGCCCTGCGCATCACGCAGGATCAGCACTGTACTGCTGCTTTCGCTGTTAAGATCATTAAGCTGCCGCGCTTTCAGCGCGAACTGACGCTGCAGCTCGCTGCTGTCAGCCTGATGGATCGACTGCGCCTGGGCAGTGTACTGATTCTCCTGCTGGAGCCGGTGCTGACGCTGCGCCAGCTGGTTCAGCTCGCTGTTAAGCCTGGCCATGCTGACACGACGTATCTTCTCCGCCTGCGACAGATGCTGCTGAGACTGTTTAATGCGCAGCTGCAGGGCGCGCATCATATTGCGGGCCACCAGCGGCTGCCCATTCTCCAGCAGCCCGTCAAACCAGCCATACGCCATACCGCCCGATCGCCGCTGGAGCGCAATCACCCCGGTTGGCTGTTCCTGCGCCACAATCTGATAACTCAGCAGACTCTGGAAATCGGTGGCGGCAAAATCGCGATTCCCGGTTTTGATCAGGTAGCGCGTCATTTCTGGCGGCAAACCTGCCGGCAGCACCCGGCCACTCGCCTCAAGCTGTTGGCGGGTTACGCTCTGTTTCTGAACAATTTCACCCAGCATCTGTGAAGTGCCGACGGTTTGCTGAACAGTATAGAGCGTCACTGCCTGCGGCCAGAAATAGCGAAAGCCCTGCCAGGCGAGCAGCGCAATCAGCAGAACAAAAGCCAGCAAGCTGACCGCCACCGCGCCGCCCGTTAACCAGCGCCAGCGGTGATTATTTTTCACGGCGCTCATGGCTGCCCCTCCTGTTGCCCATATTGCCGACGAAGCCGCTGACGAATAAGCTCTGCCAGCGTATTCACAATCAGCGTGAAGATCAGCAGCACCAGAGCGCTTAAGAACAGGATGCGGTAATGGGCGCTGCCTGCGGCCGCTTCCGGCATTTCGATGGCTACGTTGGCAGCCAGAGTGCGTACGCCCTGCAACAGGCCGCCTTCCGTTACCGGCGTATTTCCTGTCGCCATCAGCATGATCATCGTTTCTCCCAGCGCCCGGCCAAAACCGATCATCAGCGCGGCAAAGATGCCGGATGAGGCGCCCGGCACTACCACGCGGATCAGGGTTTGCCACGGCGTGGCGCCCAGCGCCAGCGACCCCTGCCCCAGAGAAGCAGGAACGCTGAAGATGGCATCTTCCGCCAGCGTGAAGATTAACGGCACCAGCGCGAAGCCCATAGCGACGCCTGCAATCAGTAAATTGCGCTGCTGGTAGTTCTGGCTGAAGCGTCCCGCCAGGCCATTGTCAAACAGCTGATGCTCTAGCAAAGGGATCAGCCACAGGGAGAGTGCCGCCGTCAGCAGCATCAGCGGCATCAGGATCCAGATTTCCCGGCCCTCCCTGCAGAGACGGTGACGCCAGACGGGCGATAATTGCTGTGAACCCCAGCTGCAGAGCAGCAGCACGCCAGCCAGCAGCAGCGGTAACAGCAGCACGCCCAGCAATCTGTCAGCGAGCTGAGGCGCCAGCCACAGCCCGGCAATCAGACCGATCACCACGCTGGGTAACGCGCCCATCATCTCTATCGCCGGTTTGACCCAGCGCCGGAGGCCAGGCGCCATAAACCACGCGGTGTACATCGCCGCCGCCAGCGCCAGCGGCGTGGCAAACAGCATGGCCAGACCGGCGGCTTTAAGGGTGCCTGCCACCATCGGCACCAGGCTGTATTTGCCCTGATACTCATCATTAGCAGAGGTGGATTGCCAGACGTAATCCGCGGCGGGATAGTGCTCATACCAGACTTTCTGCCACAGGTTCCGCCAGCTGATATCGGGCCAGGGATTGGTGAGCCGGTAGTGTCTCCAGATGCCGTCATGCTCCAGCAGCAAGCCATCGCCGCGCGGGGCGAACGTAGCGAGTCCGGCCCCGCTGTGTAGCTGGCTGGATAAGATTGCCCCCTGCTGTTTGCTGGCATAGAGCCTGAGTGCACCCTCCGGGTTTAGCGTGGCAAAGACGCGGCGATGCGCTTCGGTTATGAGCACGCCCCCCTCTTCCGCCCCGGCAAACTGGCGGATGTAGTGCAACTGCGGTCCCGACTCGCTGGCGATATCGAACCACTGTGAGATGCCACGGCTGTCCGCTATCAGCAGTGAGCTTCCTCCGCTCATCAGGGCAATGCGCGCCGGCACGCTATTTAGCGTGTGGGTATCACGCAGTACCGGCCCCTGCGGCGTTATTTTCCAGACGCGTAAAATGGTGCCAGAAACGGTGAATAAGCGTTGCCCATCGGGTGAAAGCAGCAGCTGTGTCACGCCAGGCGTGTTGACCGTAAAGATCTCAGCGGCGGTATTAAGCTGGTATTTGATCAGGGTGATCTGCTGCGCGCTGGCCTGAGCCACCAGCCAGCGCTGCTCGTCCAGCTGGGCCAGGGTTATAAGGCTGGCATCGGGATCGCTGCCCGCCAGCGGTTTGTCGCCTAAGGGGAAGCGCCAGAGCGGTTCGTTGGTCACCGTGCTGAACTGCGGCTGCACCAGCACCAGCCCGCTTTCACTCCGTAATAAAATGGAGCGGTCGTCAGGCGTGGAGACGGCAGCAACGGTGCCCCGGCTCAGCGGATAGGGTGCGGAAGCGGCCTGACTGCTCAGAGGAATAAAAAAGCCTTGCCCTTGCTTATCGATACGCCAGCCCCACTGCTGCCCCGCATCCATGCCCATCGCCACAGAAGGCTGGGAAGGAGGCAGCACGATCTGCTGTTCGTTGCTGAGTGAGGGCGTGGCAAACAGCGGCACAACCACCCACAGCAGCCAGACGAAGAGTAAAAACATCACCAGCAGAATAGCCAGCCCACAGATCCTGACGACGCGACGAGTCAGCCGGTCGATAAACCGACGGCGGCGGCCGTTGAACTGGGCAGGGATAGGGGTCGAACTCATGCGTTAAGGGCTTTCCAGTGCGCGTAGAAGTCGCTATGTTGCCCGTATAAGATTAATAAGACAATCAACAATGTCCGTTGGACTTTGCTGCCATACTCTCGCCATAATGAAAGAAGACAATGGCCGATCAAAACAGGATCTGCAGACGGAGTAAAAATGGGTCAGGAAAAGCTGTATATAGAAAAAGAGTTGAGTTGGTTATCGTTTAACGAGCGCGTGCTTCAGGAAGCGGCGGATAAGACCAATCCCCTCATTGAGCGTATGCGTTTTCTGGGTATCTATTCCAATAACCTTGAAGAGTTCTATAAGGTTCGCTTTGCTGACCTGAAGCGCCGCATTTTGATTGGCGAAGAGCAAGGTTCTCCCTCTACCCCGCGCCATCTGCTAAAAAAAATTCAGGCCCGCGTGCTGAAAGCGGATCAGGAATTTGACAGCCTTTATAACGATCTGTTGCTGGAAATGGCGCGCAACCAGATCTTCCTGATCAATGAACGCCAGCTCTCGCCCAATCAGCAAAGCTGGCTGCGCCACTACTTTAAACACCATCTGCGTCAGCATATTACGCCCATCCTGGTTAATCACGACACCGATCTGATCGAATTCCTCAAGGATGATTACACCTATCTGGCGGTAGAGATTATCCGTGGCGAGGAGATCAGCTATGCCCTGCTGGAGATCCCCTCCGACAAGGTGCCCCGCTTTGTGAATCTGCCGCCAGAGACGCCTCGCCGCCGCAAGCCAATGATTCTTTTGGATAATATCCTGCGCTACTGTCTTGGCGATATATTCCGTGGCTTCTTCGATTACGATGCGCTCAATGCCTATTCGATGAAGATGACGCGCGATGCGGAATATGACCTGGTCACCGAGATGGAGTCCAGCCTGCTGGAATTGATGTCCTCCAGCCTGAAGCAGCGTTTAACGGCGGAGCCGGTGCGTTTCGTTTATCAACGCGATATGCCGGACACCATGGTGGAGATGCTGAGCAAAAAGCTGAACATCACCAACTACGACTCTATCGTGCCGGGTGGCCGTTATCATAACTTCAAAGATTTTATCGGCTTCCCCAACGTCGGCAAGGCGAACCTGGTAAATAAGCCGCTGCCTCAGCTGCGGCACATCTGGTTTGACCGCTTCCGTAACGGCTTCGATGCAATCCGTAATCGCGATGTGCTGCTCTACTATCCCTACCACACTTTCGAGCATGTGCTTGAGCTGCTGCGCCAGGCCTCCTTTGACCCTGCCGTGCTGGCTATCAAAATCAATATTTACCGTGTAGCCAAGAACTCGCGCATTATTGATGCGATGATCCACGCCGCTTACAACGGGAAAAAGGTTACCGTGGTGGTGGAGCTGCAGGCTCGCTTTGATGAAGAAGCCAATATTCACTGGGCGAAACGACTGACCGAAGCTGGCGTACATGTGATTTTCTCCGCCCCTGGCCTGAAAATTCACGCCAAGCTGTTTTTGATCTCCCGCCGTGAAAACGGTGAGATAGCCCGTTATGCGCATATCGGTACCGGCAATTTCAATGAAAAAACGGCCCGCATCTATACCGATTATTCGCTGTTAACCGCTGATGCCCGTATCACCAACGAAGTGCGCCGGGTATTTAACTTTATTGAAAACCCCTATCGTCCGGTGACGTTTGAGCATCTGATGGTTTCGCCGCAGAACTCCCGGAAGATGCTCTATCAGCTGATTGACAACGAAATTGCCAATGCCCAGAAAGGGACGCCGGCGGGCATCACGCTCAAGGTCAATAACCTGGTGGATAAAGGCCTTGTGGACCGGCTCTATACCGCTTCCAGCGTGGGGGTGAAGGTCAACCTGCTGATCCGCGGCATGTGCTCGCTGATCCCTAATCTTGAAGGCATCAGCGAAAACATACGCGTGATCAGTATTGTGGATCGCTATCTGGAGCACGATCGCGTCTACATTTTTGATAATGGCGGGGATAAAAAAGTCTATCTCTCCTCCGCAGACTGGATGACCCGCAATATTGATTACCGTATTGAGGTCGCCGTCGCCATTCTTGACCCTATTCTGAAACAGCGTGTGCTGGATATTATTGGCATACTGTTGAGTGATACGCTTAAGGCGCGCTTCGTAGATAAAGAGCTCAGTAACCGGTATGTGCCGCGCGGCAATCGCCGTAAGGTCCGCGCCCAGCTCGCTATCTACGATTACATTAAAACTCTGGAACAACCTGACTAACTCACTATGCCAATATCCCAGAAAAATACGCCCAAACCGCAGGAATTTGCCGCCATCGACCTGGGCTCAAACAGTTTTCATATGGTGATTGCCCGCGTGGTAGACGGCGCCATGCAGGTGCTCGGCAGGTTGAAGCAGCGTGTCCATCTCGCCGACGGGCTGGATCACAACAACGTGCTGGGTGAAGAAGCCATCCAGCGCGGGTTGACCTGCCTTGCTCTGTTTGCCGAACGCCTGCAGGGCTTCAGCCCTGCTAACGTGACTATTGTGGGGACGCATACGCTGCGTGAAGCGGTCAATGCGGAAGACTTTTTGCGCCGGGCAGCGGATGTGATCCCCTATCCGATTGAAGTGATCTCCGGCAATGAAGAAGCCCGGCTGATTTTTATGGGCGTTGAGCACACGCAGCCGGAGAAAGGCCGCAAGCTGGTTATCGATATCGGTGGCGGCTCTACAGAGATGGTCATCGGCGAAGATTTCGAGCCAAAGCTGGTTGAGAGCCGCCGTATGGGCTGCGTCAGTTTTGCCAACCTCTATTTCCCGGGCGGAGTGATCAGCAAAGAGAACTTCCGCCGCGCCCGTCTTGCCGCCGCGCAGAAGCTGGAAACGATGGCCTGGCAGTACCGCCTGACAGGCTGGCAGTACGCGCTAGGCGCTTCTGGCAGCATCAAAGCAGCTTGTGAAGTCCTGCTGGCGATGGGTGAAAAAGAGAAGGTGATCACCCCGGAGCGACTGGAGATGCTCTATGACGAGGTGATCAAACATAAATCGTTTGAAGCGCTGAGTCTGCCGGGCCTGTCTGAAGAACGTAAAGCGGTCTTTGTTCCGGGCCTTGCCATTCTTTGCGGCGTTTTTGACGCGCTGGCTATCCGCGAACTGCGGCTCTCTGATGGCGCGCTGCGGGAAGGGGTGCTGTATGAGATGGAAGGGCGTTTTCGCCATCAGGATATCCGCAGCAGAACGGCGCAGAGTCTGGCAAACCACTACGCCATTGACAGCGATCAGGCAAAGCGGGTGCTGGAAACCACCGAGAAGCTCTATCTGCAGTGGCGCGATCAGAATTCAAAGCTGGCTAACCCGCAGCTTTCGGCGCTGCTTAAATGGGCGGCGATGCTGCACGAGGTGGGGCTGACCATCAACCACAGCGGCATGCAGCGGCACTCCTCCTATATTCTGCAAAACACCAACATGCCGGGCTTCAATCAGGATCAGCAAACCTTGCTGGCGACGCTGGTGCGCTTCCACCGCAAAGCGGTGAAAGTGGATGAGATGCCGCGGCTGACGCTGTTCAAGAAAAAACAGTTCCTGCCGCTGGTCTTTTTGCTGCGCCTGGGCGCCCTGCTTAACAATCAGCGCCAGGCTACCTCGACCCCAGAGTCGCTGAAGCTGGAGACCGATGACGGCCACTGGACGTTAACCTTCCCGGCGGATTACTTCAGCCAGAACAACCTGGTACAGCTCGATCTGGAGCGCGAGCAGAGCTACTGGAAAGACGTTACCGGCTGGCAGCTGATGATTCAGGAGGAGGCCGCATCATGATCCTTCGTCCCGATAACTACTACACCGAGAAGTATCAGCTCTCCCCTACCCATTCTGAGGTGGTGGAAGCGCTGGAACGTATTCCGCCAGGCCGCGCTTTAGATGTGGGATGTGGCAACGGCAGGAATGCCCTCTGGCTTAACCTGAAAGGCTTTGAGGTAACCGGCTGGGATAACAATCCGGCCAGCCTGGCGCGTCTGAATCAGATTATTGCCGAGGAGAACCTGCAGGGGATTGTCACCGCGCAGAAAGACCTGAATAGCTGGCGCTTCAACGGTGCCTGGGATTTTGTCTTCTCTACCGTGGTAATGATGTTCCTGCAGCCTGAGACGATCCCTCAGCTGATTGCGGATATGCAGGCCAGCACGGTTAAGGGCGGCTATAACCTGATCGTGGCCGCGATGGATACTGAAGATTATCCCTGTGACCAGGGCTTCCCGTTTGCGTTTAAATCTGGCGAGCTGAGCGACTACTACCGTAAGTGGCACATCGTTAAATACAACGAGAACGTGGGTCAGCTTCACCGCACCGATGAGCACGGCAACCGTATTCCGCTGCGGTTTGCCACGCTGCTGGCGCAAAAAGAGATGACTAAAGACTAAAGCGACACGGGCGAGATCAGATCGCCCGTGTTACCCCAATCAATTCTTTTAAAGGCCGTTCCTCGCCGATACCCTCTCCCTGCAGATAGTCCGCGCCGAGCCGACGCAGCTCTTCCGCCACCTCCTGTGAATCTACGCCCCCCGCTATCACCTGCATTCTTCTGGATCTTGCTAACACGCAGAGGGCTTTGATCACCTGATAATCCTGACTGCTTTGCAGCATGTTCCCTACAAAACGGGCATCAATCTTCAGCAGATCGCCCTCCAGCCCGGGTAAGCTGGTATAGCTGGCAAATTTGCTGCCAAATTCTGTAATCGCCACCGCACAGCCCAACTGGCGAAGCTGCGCAATGGCGTTGCATCCCCAGTTGGTCTGGCTGAGCGCCGGGGAGTCCGGCACCTGAACAATCAGTTGCCAGGGTTCCAGCCGGTATGTATCCAGATAGTGCGCAATCTCCTTTGCCAGCCGGGGCCGACAAAGCGTGGAGACGAAGAGCGTAATGGCGAAGCGGCTGCCCGGCAGCGCCTGGCGGTAACGATGGATAAACGCGAGCGACTGCTCAATCATCCAGCGGTCCAGATCCCAGGTTAATCCAAACTCTTCCAGCTGAGCGGGCAATATGGGCTGCCCCGCTCTGTCACTCATCCGCACGGTGATAGCGTAGAAATCATCGCCTCTGATCCCCTTTACGCGCTGCACCCACAGCGGGTAGCCCTGCTGGCTTAGCGTGGCTTTGATCTCATTCAGCAAAGCCACTTTTTCGGCCACGCGGCGCTGTACCGGCAGGCTGTTATTCTGCTGAAGATTCTCAGCTATACCGGTTTTCAGCGACTGTTCCGCCATTGCACTCATCTCCCCCAGTAGTTCATAGAGATGCGTGACCGGGCGCCGGACGCTGCAGTAGCTGAAGCCAATTTCAGGATGTATGGGCAGCCCCTCCCACTGAAGGTGGTAAGCCTTCATGCTGGCGGTGATCGTCTCGATCCGGGCGTGATGCCCGCTGTAATTGAGCCTGATAACCAGGTCGAAGCCCGGCAGCTGGTAGACTTCCTCACCTGGCTGCAACGCCGACCCCAGGTGCGCGGCCAGGCCACGCTTGTAGTTAATCCGCAGACGCAGCCCATAGATCCGGCTGAGACGATCAAGATCCGGGACGCTAAGAAAGCAGAGAATATTCAGCGGGCTTTCCGCCAGATCCGCGCTAAGCGCGCGCAAATTGGGAAGGTTAAAGACCGGATCCCGCAGCGCCGTCTGCTTGGCCTGAGCCAGCATCTGCCGCTGACGGGTGCTGATAGAAGCCATTAACAGAATAGTGAGGCTGAAAACCAGCAAATTAGCGGACATCACCGCAAGGTGGTACGGCTCAGTGCCGTAAGAGAGGAAACGATCCCTGAGCTGATAAAGCAGTACCAGTAATACCGCCCAGCTTAGCGAGGTAAAAAGATAGCCAAAACGCATCGCTGACCAGAGCATTAATGGCAGTATTAACGGCAGCCCGTAGTCGCTGGCCAGTAAATTTTGCTGATTTTTGTGCGCCATAAAAAGCATCACCAGCAGGAAAGCAACCAGCACTGACCAGCAGAGTACCTCTGCCCTGCTTACGGTGGGGGCAGCCTGCTTACCTGTCCGCAGGAAAATAACTTTCGTCAGCCTGGGCTTACGCAGGCAACGGATAGCAAAGTAATAGACCTGAATCATCGTCAGGCAGGAGAGCAACAGAGACTGGAAGTTTAATAAAATATGCAGCGTAAACAGGGTGGGACTGAAGACTGTCCCTTTATGAGGGACGAAGCCTGAATAAGCTACTACCTGCATACAGAGGATAAACAATAACGGCGTCAGAAAAGCGAGCCACAGAAGGCGAACCTTCATCAGAGTGATACCGCCATAATTCGCGTTCCATCGCCGACCGGCATGTAGCTTATAGCCTTTCCAGCCCAGCGCCAGCGAGGCCACAGTTGCCAGAACGATCAGGGCTGCGGGCACCAGGCTGTAACGCTGAAAATAGTAAAGGCAGAGCACCAAAAATATTCCCGGCATCGCCCGCCAGTCGAATACCAGCAGACAGGCAATATACATCGCCAGCGGAAGGTAGATCAGATAGACATAGCCGCTTTCTATCCCCAGCCGGACAGAAAGTTGGGTGGAAAGAGGCATCAGGAGCAGCGGTAAAATTAACGGTAATCCTGCCGGACTCCGGCTAAAGCGGGCGATCCAATAGTTGATTCTCATGACGCTCAATAAGTCTGTTATTTTGCCGATGACTTAAACAGATAATTCCTGATGCAAAAGGAGGGAGCTGGTCATAGTAGGATCACGGGAGGGAACGATTTTGATCTGCATCAAACCAGACCTTTTTACTCTGCCAATAACATTGCCGTTTAGCTTCTCTTCAGAAAGCAGCAGGTAAAATTTTGTTGGAAATTTCACCAGGGCGAGGCTGCATTACGTTGACCTGATACTGTAGCTGTGCCTAAATTATACCATCGCCTTCGGGCCCGACAGGAAACGCCGCGTGAACAGCGCCATATCATTCAGGAAACGTCAAAAAACCAGCCGTATGACCCGTATTGTCCTGCTGGTGAGTTTTATCATCCTTACAGGACGATTAATTTACCTCGTCCCGGCCGCTTTTGAGCACCATCAGCAGAAAAAACAGGAAGTTGCAGTACCCACTGCGGTGACGAAATAAGCCGCGCCTGCTGCGCCCTGCCTGACGAAGCTGCCTGAAAATAAGCGACTTCTCTCACTCTTTTGCCTGATTTAGGCAATACTTAGCTTTTCGCTCCTCTTTTGCCAGACTCAAGGGAATTTTTATGTCTGTAGCTTTATCCCACAGCCAGCAACTTGCTGAAATCCGCGGCCGCATTTTAACTCTACTGCTCAACGATAACGATCTGGTCGATACGCTTCTTGAACGTCCCCTGAAGGAAACACCCGCTGAAGCCGAATCCCATCGGGAAGAAGCGGAAGAGATCAGAAGCTATATTCCTCTGCTGCACGCCGCTGACCTTGCCGATCTGCTTGAAGCCCTGCCGGAAGATGAACGTCAGGCGCTGTGGCGTCTGATTGATACCGAGCGCCGCGGGATGGTGCTGGTGGAAGCTTCCGAGAGCGTGTGGGAAAGTCTGATTGAAGAGATGAGCGACCGCGATTTACTGCGCGCTATCGAACCGCTGGATATTGATGAACAGGTCTATCTGGCAAAATACCTTTCACGCGATTTAACCGGACGGCTGCTGACCTCTCTGGATCCGGCACAGCGCTCCCGCGTGCTGGAGGTGATGGATTTTGACCGCGACCGCGTGGGAAGGATCACCGATTTTAAACTGATCACCATGCCCGCCGACGTGACGCTCGCCACGGTTCAACGCTATCTTCGCCGCAAAAAATCGATCCCTGAAGGCACCGATAAACTGTTTATCACCGATGAAAATAACACCCTGCTGGGCGAGCTTTCGCTGACCGATATTTTACTGAACAAGCCCAAGCGAATGGTTTTTGAGGTGATGAACGACAAGCCCACAACCTTCCGGATTGACGATAAAGCGGAAGATGCGGCGGGTGCGTTTGAACGTTATAACCTGATTTCAGCCGCCGTTATCGATGCTAAAGGCAAGTTAATGGGCCGCGTAACCGTTGAAGACGTTATCGATCTGGTTAACGAATCCAACGACAGTCATATTCGTAAAATGGGTGGCGTTAACCCGGATGAAGATGTCTTCGCCCCGGTCAGAAAAGCCGTGCGTACCCGCTGGACGTGGCTGGCGGTCAACCTCTGTACCGCTTTTGTCGCCTCCAGGGTTATTGGCCTCTTTGAAGGCACTATTTCGCAGATTGTCGCGCTGGCTGCGCTGATGCCGATTGTCGCCGGTATTGGCGGCAATACGGGAAATCAGACCATTACGATGATTGTCCGCGCATTAGCCTTACATCAGGTAGAGCCGGGCAACTTCTCTTTCCTGATTGGCCGCGAGCTTGGCGTGGCGCTGATTAACGGCATCTGCTGGGGCGGCATTATGGGCGGCGTCACCTGGGCGATGTATGGCAATCCCGCGCTCGGCGGCGTAATGATGCTGGCGATGGTGCTGAACCTGCTGCTGGCGGCGTTGATGGGCGTGCTGATCCCTCTATGTATGACGAAACTCAAGCGCGATCCGGCGGTGGGCTCCAGCGTGCTGATCACTGCCCTGACCGATACCGGCGGCTTCTTTATTTTCCTCGGGCTGGCTACTCTGTTTTTACTGCATTAGGGCTGGAGCGATAAAAACAGGGCGAGCTCTTCGCCCTTTTTTATGTCCCAAAGAAAATTCAAAACCCTTGAAGTGATATCACTAAATGATATCATAATATCTTGGCCTATCAGATACGCGATGGCAGGAAATTCCTTGAAACGATTGGAGTAACCCCATGGGTACTATGAACTACGAAGGATATTCAGCCAAAATTGAGTACAGCGATGAAGATCGCTGTCTGACAGGGCATGTGGCCGGCATTCGTGATGTGATTGGTTTTCATGCTGATAACGTCACCGATTTACGTTTAGCATTTGAAGCAGCGGTGGATGATTATTTGACTTACTGCAGGGAAAACGGGCTTAAAGCCCAGCGTCCTGCCAGTGGAAAAATCAGTTTACGTATTCCACCTGAAACGCATGCGGCCATCAATTCAGCAGCGGAAGTCGCAGGAAAAAGTGTTAATCAGTGGATTAGCGATACGCTGAGTAAAGCTGCTCAGAGCTGAAACTGCGCTGTTGTTAATAACGTTTTTTAGCCAGAGTTGCTGAAAATAATCCCTGAAATTAAAAAGCCCGCAATTACGCGGGCTTTTGGCTATCTGAAGCTGCCAGGCATGAAATTAGCTGTGCGCTAAATTATTCCCACTCAATCGTCGCTGGCGGCTTACCGGAAATATCGTAAACCACGCGGGAGATGCCGTCGATTTCGTTGATGATGCGGTTAGAGACGCGGCCCAGGAACTCATAAGGCAGATGCGCCCAGTGAGCGGTCATAAAGTCGATGGTCTCTACGGCGCGCAGGGAGACAACCCAGTCATATTTACGGCCATCGCCCATCACGCCCACTGAACGAACCGGCAGGAACACGGTGAACGCCTGGCTTACCTTGTTGTACAGGTCAGCTTTATGCAGCTCTTCGATGAAGATAGCATCGGCGCGACGCAGCAGATCGCAATACTCTTTCTTCACTTCGCCCAGTACGCGAACGCCCAGACCCGGCCCCGGGAACGGATGACGGTAAAGCATGTTGTAAGGCAGGCCTAACTCCAGACCAATCTTACGCACCTCATCTTTGAACAGCTCTTTCAGCGGCTCAACCAGGCCCAGCTTCATCTCTTTTGGCAGGCCGCCCACGTTATGGTGCGACTTGATCACGTGCGCTTTACCGGTGGCAGAAGCAGCAGACTCAATCACATCAGGATAGATGGTGCCCTGAGCCAGCCACTTCACATCCTGCAGCGTGGTAGCCTGCTCGTCGAACAGTTCCACAAACACGCGACCAATGGTCTTACGCTTGGCTTCTGGCTCATCAATACCGGCCAGGGCATCAAGGAAACGCGCTTCAGCTGGCACATGAATGATGTTCAGACCGAAATGGTCGCCAAACATATCCATTACCTGCTCAGCTTCATGCAGGCGCAGCAGGCCATTATCCACGAAGACGCAGGTGAGACGGTCGCCTATCGCGCGGTGCAGCAGCATAGCCGTTACAGATGAGTCAACACCGCCCGACAGTCCCAGAATCACTTTGTCGTTACCGCACTGCTCGCGCAGGCGCTCAACGGTATCTTCAATAATTTTCGCTGGCGTCCAGAGCGCTTCGCACTCGCAGATGTCGCGTACAAACCGCTCCAGCAGACGCAGGCCCTGGCGCGTGTGGGTCACTTCCGGGTGGAACTGCACGCCGTAGAGACGTTTTTCTTCGTTGGCGATAATCGCAAACGGGCAGGTCTCAGTGCTGGCAACGGTCACGAAATCAGCCGGGATAGCGGAGACTTTATCGCCATGGCTCATCCAGACATCCAGCAGCGGCTTGCCTTCAGCGCTCAGGGAGTCTTCGATATCGCGAGTCAGCGCGCTCTGCACCGCAACTTCAACCTGCGCATAGCCAAATTCACGCTCGTTAGAGCCTTTCACTTCACCACCTAACTGCAGCGCCATGGTCTGCATGCCGTAGCAAACGCCCAGCACCGGTACGCCAGCGTTAAAGACATACTCTGGCGCGCGCGGGCTGGCGTGTTCCGTGGTACTTTCCGGGCCACCGGACAGGATGATGCCGTTCGGGTTAAACCCGCGGATCTGCTCTTCGGTGACATCCCACGCCCACAGTTCACAGTAGACGCCCAGTTCACGCACCCGGCGTGCAACCAGCTGCGTATACTGCGAGCCGAAATCAAGGATCAGAATGCGATGTTTATGAATATTTTCCGTCGTCATTGGGCTATTCCAGGGCGATATAACAAATTCAGGGATTAGGATTAAAGCGCCCGGCTTAAGCCGGGCGTGAAGTCAGGGTTTTATGAACCCATGCGGTAGTTCGGGGACTCTTTGGTGATGGTCACATCGTGAACGTGACTTTCCGAAATACCGGCGCCGCTGATGCGGACAAATTCCGCTTTGGTGCGCAGGTCGTCGATAGTACCACAGCCGGTCAGGCCCATACAGGAGCGCAGGCCGCCCATTTGCTGGTGTACGATCTCTTTCAGGCGGCCTTTGTAAGCCACGCGGCCTTCAATGCCTTCCGGAACCAGTTTGTCGGCGGCATTGTCGGTCTGGAAGTAACGGTCTGAGGAACCTTTGGACATCGCGCCCAGAGAACCCATACCGCGGTAGGATTTGAAAGAGCGGCCCTGATAGAGTTCAATTTCACCCGGAGACTCTTCAGTACCGGCCAGCATGGAACCCACCATTACAGCAGAGGCGCCAGCAGCGATAGCTTTAGCGATGTCGCCGGAGAAACGGATACCGCCATCGGCGATAACCGGGATGCCGGTGCCTTCCAGCGCTTCAACCGCGTCAGAAACAGCGGTGATTTGCGGTACGCCCACGCCGGTAACAATACGGGTAGTACAGATAGAACCCGGGCCGATACCTACTTTCACTGCGCTCACGCCAGCTTCAACCAGCGCCAGTGCGCCCGCACCAGTCGCGACGTTGCCGCCAACGATCTGCAGATCGGGATATTTTGCGCGGGTTTCACGGATGCGTTGCAGAACGCCTTCGGAGTGGCCGTGTGAGGAATCGATCAGCAGCACGTCAACACCGGCGGCGACCAGCGCATCAACACGCTCTTCGTTACCGGCGCCAGCGCCAACCGCAGCCCCTACGCGCAGACGACCATGCTCATCTTTACAGGCGTTGGGTTTACGCTCCGCTTTCTGGAAATCTTTCACGGTGATCATGCCAAGCAGATGGAAGCTGTCATCCACCACCAGCGCTTTTTCCACACGCTTTTCGTGCATTTTATGCAGCACGACTTCGCGGGCTTCACCTTCACGGACGGTTACCAGACGCTCTTTCGGGGTCATGACAGCAGAAACCGGCAGGCTCAGATCGGTCACGAAGCGCACGTCACGGCCGGTAATGATCCCCACCAGCTCGTTGTCGCCGTTCACTACCGGGTAACCGGCAAAGCCGTTACGCTCGGTCAACGCTTTGACATCGCTCAGCGCGGTGGTTGGCAGGACGGTTTGCGGGTCAGTGACCACGCCGCTTTCATGTTTCTTCACCTTGCGAACTTCTTCCGCCTGGCGATCGATCGGCATGTTCTTATGGATAAAGCCCAGTCCGCCTTCCTGCGCCAGTGCGATAGCCAGACCAGCTTCGGTCACGGTATCCATTGCAGCGGAAAGCATAGGGATGTTCAGGCGGATGGTTTTGGTAAGCTGGGTGCTGAGGTCAGCCGTGTTGGGTAAGACAGTCGAATGAGCGGGAACGAGCAGAACGTCGTCAAATGTCAGGGCTTCTTTAGCGATTCTTAGCATGGCAATATCTCAACCTCAGGGTGAATGAGAACTTGTAAAATATTGCCGCGGCATTATACAGGGCGTAATCGATTGCCTCCAGCATTATTTATGAAAAGTTCTTGATCCCGCTGACGAGGCCTGTAGTATCGGTTAATTAACCCTCTGATTTAAAGTTTGATCTTCATCACATGTCGCTACCGCCATCTGCCAATATATTTACCGTCAGCCGTCTCAATACCACGGTGAGAACGCTGCTGGAAAAGGAAATGGGCCAGGTCTGGCTGAGTGCTGAAATCTCCAACTTCTCTCAGCCCTCTTCCGGCCACTGGTACTTCACCCTGAAAGACGATGGGGCGCAGGTTCGCTGTGCGATGTTCCGCAACAGCAACCGGCGGGTCACCTTCCGGCCGCAAAACGGCCAGCAGATTTTGGTCAGGGCGACCATTACCCTGTACGAACCGCGTGGTGATTATCAGCTGATTGCGGAAAGCATGCAGCCTGCGGGTGAAGGTCTGCTGCAGCAGCAGTTTGAACAGCTGAAGCAAAAGCTGCTCAACGAGGGGCTTTTTGAACAGGCCCATAAACAGGCGCTGCCCGACCCGGCCCGTCAGGTTGGGGTCATCACCTCCTCCACCGGCGCGGCGTTGCACGATGTGCTGCGCGTGTTGCACCGCCGGGATCCTTCCCTGCCGATAGTCATCTACCCCACTCCTGTTCAGGGCGTTGACGCGCCAGCCAGCATTGTCCGCGCCATTGAGCTGGCTAATGCGCGTGCAGAGTGTGATGTGCTGATTGTGGGCCGCGGCGGCGGTTCGCTGGAAGATCTCTGGAGCTTTAACGATGAGCGCGTGGCGCGAGCTATCTTTGCCAGCCGCATTCCGATAGTCAGCGCCGTTGGTCATGAGACTGATGTGACGATTGCGGACTTCGTTGCTGACCTTCGCGCCCCTACCCCTTCCGCCGCGGCAGAGTTGGTCAGCCGCAATCAGATTGAGCTGCTGCGACAGCTACAGTCTCAGCAAACGCGGCTGGAAATGGCGATGGATTACTTCCTCGCTCAGAAGAACCGTACCTATACCCGCTTACAGCATCGTCTTCAGCAGCAGCATCCTCAGTTACGCCTGGCTCGTCAGCAGACCTCACTGATGCGCCTGCAGCGCCGTCTGGACGACGCAATGCAACTGAGAGTGCGACAGGCCATCCGTTTGCAGGAACGCGCTGAGCAGCGTCTGAGCGCGTTTCAGCCGCAGGGACGTATTCACCGGGGTCAACAGCAGCTTCAGCAGTGGCAGTACCGCCTGCAACAGGCGATGCAGCTTAAGCTGAACGACGGCAAACAGCGCTTCTCAACGCTGACCGCCCAGCTTGAAGGCGTCAGTCCGCTGGCAACGCTGGCACGCGGTTTCAGCGTCACCACCGCCGCTGATGGCCAGGTAGTGAAAAAGAGCCGGCAGTTAGCGCCCGGTGACACGCTTAAAACCCGGCTGGACGACGGCTGGGTAGAGAGCGAGGTGACCGCCATCACCCCGATTAAGCCTGTACGCAACAGTAAAAAAAAGGCTGAATAGAGTGACTGTGCTTTGCCAGGCGACAAGGTTTGCTAATTTTGTGTCAAAGCAGATGTCGCCTGCTGCCTGATTTCCCGGGAAACCAGACGTTGCCTGTTATGGCTCATTCTCTGCAAATCATTGGCACTTTTTGTCTACTGCTCTTTGCCGCAAAATTCGCCAATCGTGACTATACTTTCCTGACACTCACCGTCGACCAGGGAGCATGGTATGCACTATGGCGTTATTCCCCCTTATATCCTGCGTAAAATCATTGATAACGGTTCCGGCGTGCAGCAAAGCTGCGCACGCAACACGCTGGCGCATGTCCAGACGCTGATGGCGGAAACCTGGATCAAACCCGAAGGTGCCAGTACCGCCGAGCCTGGACAGGTCCAGCGGGAAATTTATGATTCAGAACAGACCCAGAACTTGCCCGGTAAACTGGTGCGTGCAGAGGGTCAGCCCGGAGGTAGCGACGTCGCCAGCAATGAAGCCTATGACTATCTGGGCGTCACCTACGATTTTTTCTGGCAGGCTTATAAACGCAACTCGCTGGACAACCAGGGGCTGACACTAAAAGGCACCGTACATTACGGTAAGGATTATCAGAACGCTTTCTGGAACGGACAGCAAATGGTGTTCGGCGACGGGGACGGCGAGATTTTTAACCGCTTTACCATCGCACTTGATGTGGTGGGTCATGAGCTGGCGCATGGCGTGACGGAGACGGAAGCGGGCCTGATCTATTTTGAACAGGCGGGCGCACTCAACGAGTCATTGTCTGACGTTTTCGGCTCGCTGGTGAAGCAGTTTCACCTCAAGCAAACGGCTGACCAGGCAGACTGGCTCATTGGCGAGGGGCTGCTGGCTGAAGGGATCAACGGCAAAGGGCTGCGTTCAATGTCCGCTCCCGGCACGGCCTACGACGATCCGCTTTTGGGCAAAGATCCTCAACCTGCCGATATGCAGGGCTATATCCAGACCCGCGATGACAACGGCGGCGTGCATCTGAACTCCGGCATCCCTAATCGCGCTTTCTACCTTGCCGCTACAGCACTGGGTGGCTATGCCTGGGAGCAGGCAGGTTATGCCTGGTATGACACCGTTTGCGACAAGACGCTGCCGCAAAATGCCGACTTTAAAACGTTTGCTGATTTTACCGTTCGCCACGGCGAGAAACGGTTTAACCAGGCAGTGGGTCAGGCAATTGAAAATGCCTGGAAAGAGGTGGGTGTACTGGCATGAACAACCTGCCGGAACTGAGTGATGATGCCGTCATTGATGTAGCGCGTGAAGGCGGATTCGCTTATATCCCCAAGCTTGCCGGCCCCAGACGAATCGCGCTGGGGCAGCTCAGCCAGCCGCAGCGTGAGCACGTCTGCAACGTGCTGCGTCAGGTCATGCCGCTGGGAGAACCGCCAGGGGAACAGAGCCGTGCCGGACGGGGCGATCAACGCTATTTTCGCATTGAGGTCAGCTACGCAACGCCGCATCGGGTGGGGAATATTGTGCTGCTGATCCCGGAAGATCAGGCCCCGCCAGCGCTGGTTGAGCTCTGGAAGGAGGGGCAATAACCGGTAAAAAATATCTGTGGCACCCGTTTTTAAGATTCTGATGGACATGTTGGGAATGACTTCAGTCGGACTGGGTGCCACTGCGTCACCCTCATCCGCGCTTACACCTGCTTCACCAGATCGTCTGGTGAAGAAATACGCGCCCTCAGGCGCGTAATGATGCAAATCAGAACCGCCAGCCGATACCAACGTTGAAGCCATTGATGGATTTATCACTTCCGTTAAGCTCGGTACGGGAGCCTTCATAACCAATATTGACTGACAAATTATCAATGGGGTTGATTGCCACACCCGCAGCCCAGGCCAGATTCGTTGAATGGGCAGAACCTTCTATAGTCAGATGCCCGACCGCAGCATCGGCACCCACGCTGTTACGCCATTCATAGCGACCGTCTGTTTTCGTAAAAGCCGCACCCAGCAAGCCATAGACACTGACATAATCATTAATGCGGTAAGCTGGCCCAGCCAGCAGCGAATAGTATTTCGTCTTGAAGCGCGTTTTATAGGAATCATTTGCGGCATCATGATATACATCGCTGTCATCACCTTTCATATAGCTGAAAGAGCCGATAATGCTCAGCGGAGAGTTCCATTCATAGCGATACTGCAGATTCACGCCGTTGAGATTACCCATATCCTGAATCTTGCTATGGGCGTACCCCAGGCTGACCGTCTGCCTGTCCGCCGTTGCCAGAGGACTCGTCATTACGCTACCAGCCAAAACAATCCCTACAATCATCTTCTTCATGGTGTATTCCTTACTCATTTGTTGTGACAGGTCATTCCCTGTTTGTGGATAGAATCGTTATATACCTGCATTCGCAGTCAGCAGATCCAAGCTGGGCCGGTCTACAGGTAAAAGATCACGGCCAACGCCGGGATCTATCTTGCTCAGAATTTTACTCAGGATCTGAGGAGGCTTGCGCCATGCTACCGCCCGCAAGAGCCTGCATCGCCACCGTGGCCGCCTGGATTGCCTGCTGGTTGGCGCCGCCCGTTCCCCATTTTTGCTGCGCGGTCTTGTAGCTGTCCGTCGCTGTCAGCTTCCCGTTGTACTCCGCCCAAGCTCCCTTCAACGCGCCTTTCTGCGGCTCTTTAATCCCGTTCCTTTCCAGCTCGGCTTTACCGGCATTTGTAGCTCGGATTTGACCTTCCGTCCTCGTGATGTTGGCGGCCTGGATCCCTATCTCCACTATCAGCTGGGGTTTATAAAGGTTACTTTATCGCATCTTTATTTGGGAGTTGTGCTAGAACATTA
Organism: Erwinia pyri; assembly: GCF_030758455.1. NCBI lineage: Bacteria > Pseudomonadati > Pseudomonadota > Gammaproteobacteria > Enterobacterales > Erwiniaceae > Erwinia > Erwinia pyri. Next base: position 1,215,385 of record NZ_CP132353.1, on the reverse strand, counting down.
CTAACCGTACCTTTTTTTAATACAGTCCGTTTAGCTGTACTACCATAATCTGAACTATAAATTAAATACTCTTCATCTTGGTCACCTGGATAATAAAAAAGATAAAATCCATTATCAGTAATTTCTAAAGGACTTAAGAATACGCCTAGTTTTTCAGTATTAGAAATTTCGAGCTCATTAGGGTCACTATTAAGCAACATACCATGTGAATGAGCAAGCATTTTAAACAACACATTGTCTTCCACCGAAGCATTTAATAAGCATACTTTGCAATCAATTACATCCTGATAACTATCTTTAAGATAATCCATAGCCATAGACAACGTATAGTTAGAACCTTTCGTTGGATATATATCATCATCAATAAAGAAAATAAAAATGCCAAACTTCCAATAGTTATCATCTGTTTTTTCCAATAACTCATAAAAAACAGCAAATTCATATGGTTGACCAAAAATCATCATTTCCCCCTCAGTTCTTTAACTTCTTTATTAAAAGACCCAAGTTCTCTGTTACCTAATGCATTTTTTCCATCTCCGGTACTACCACTCCAATGGAATGTGCCTGTACCATCTTTGCTGGTATTAAAGAATCTATGTATATTCCCCTCACCATCAATAGATAACCTTATTTTTGGATCTTTTGTCGAGATAGAATTTTCAAAAAGCTCTAAAGAGTTTTTTGGTTCAATACCTGCATTTAGCCTAAATCCTTGCGCGCCCGGCGTATGCTTGCTGTTTGATTCAATTTTTAATCCATTGCTTGCTACGGTCGGTTCAGGGATAGGCAGTCTGTTGTCTCTACCCTCTGCCAGATAAGCCAGATCATCTTTATTCTGTTCAGGGATCGGCGTTACCGTACTGTTCCCGCCCGTATCCGGCGCGCCTTCAGTATTCCCGGTATGGCCTGCTCCCCGATCACCTGATTGATCCGGCGTAACCAGCGACGTTCCTTTATTTTCATCCTGCGCCGGATTAACCAGCCTGCCACCCGTCAGATCATCGTTAACCGGTACGGTTTCCGTTTTGCTTCCGGCTCCGTCCGCATGCTGCTGACTCTGTGCCGACACTATCGCCATAAGCAGGCAGCTGGGGTTTGCCGCGCATACTGCATCAAGTCCTTCTTTTACCTTTTTGGTCAGCGCCAGCGCCGCCTGCTCGTTTGCGCCGCCTTTGCCCGCTTCCGCCATGGCCGCCGAGTTCAGCGTCTCCTGCGCCAGCATCCGTGACAACATGCCAGTTACGCCAAACATATTATTGCTGAGTTCGTTCTGGCCCGCCTGCGCTCCGGCTATCTTCAGCAACGGGTGAGTGGTCAGTTCTGCGTTAAGGCAAGGGTCAGCGGATGCGCCTGTTTCCATTGCCGCAGCTCATCGCCGGTAACACGGCTGCCATAAAACGTTTGAATACGCCTGCCTTTGTCTCCGCCCCGGTGCCAGAGTGAACGGGCAATATGATGAGGAAAGATCTCTTCACGCAGCAGGCGGAACATCTGCGGTGCATGGCCGAACGGGGCGATAAAGTCCCGAAACCACATCCGTTCGCCACAACACCACTCCTCTTCCGGCAGAGTGACTACCCGCCCGTTCAGGTAACGCTGCTCCGCGCTTTCATCCATCCACGCCCAGCTCAGAAAAAAAACCGGGCGGTCGCCTTCCTGTACCAGGACATACTGACGACGCTTAATCACCGGCAGCAACACCACCGGCAGCACATGCAGCGGTGCATCCCGGTGCATATCTGAATGCATCCACAGCCAGACGGCGGCGCCCAGTATTTCGGCCTCACCATCTTCTCCACCCAGCATCAGCGGTGCATGTACCGTAAATCCCTTATAACGCATGGTCAGATATCCATATTCAGACTGAAGCCAAAAGTGGCCGGGCTGGTTTTGAACCCTTCCGGTCTGGAAAAGGGTACGCCAGCAAAGAGGTCATAGCTGACCTTCCAGATGTTGCCGCGCAGCCCTGCCGCACCGCCAGCCAGATGATTACCCACCAGATATTCCGTACCCTTACCGGCCACTTCGCCGTAATCGGCGGCCAGGTAAAACTCGCTTCCCGGCAGCGGTAGCCGCCAGGATAAATCGTTGCGCACTGTCCAGCCACGATCGGCGTTGAGGGTTCGCTCACCGTCAAAACCCCGTACCGTCCAGCGGCCACCAATTGAAAACTGATCCTGGGTGGTTAACGGCGTAGTACTGGTCTGGCGCTGCCAGGCCACGTCATAGCGGAAGTTTTCTCCGGCCAGCGCAAACGGCAGGCTCAGGCGGGCATCGGTACGCAGAATGCGGCCGAGCGCCGTGCCTTCATCAAACAACTCTTCCGGCGCAGGTTGCGCGCCAAACCATCGGGTGCCGCGCTGATAGCTGAGCCCCGCATCCAGCGTCGCCGGGCCAATAAAGTGCCGGTGCTGAAGCCCCGCCTTCCACGAGGAGACGTGGCGACGCTGCACTTCCACTTCGGTATCGTTGATATAGTTGCGGGTGGTGCGGGTTTGCACGTCATACGTCAGGGTGGTTTTTTGCGCGCTGCTACGGTGCAGCACCCGGCTGAGCTGGGCACCCAGGCTCTGGCTTTTGCCCGCATAACGGTAATCTTCCGTCAGGCCAGCAACCGTCTGATGATAGTGATAGTCGCTGCCGGTCAGTGAGAGCGACCACCACCCCACCGGTACAGACCACCAGGCGCTGAGGTTCTGGTTGCTCTTCTCCCCGCCGGGCTGTAAGTCGTGGGTTAGCGAAAACCAGAAGAGATCGCTGAGCGCCAACGGATTATCAAGGGAGAGCGTCACCCCGCCCTGGTAGCGTCCGGTGGCAACGGTGCCGGAATCATCCAGCGACAGACCAAGGCGCCAGAACTTGCTCTGCTGGCGGGAAATCACAATATCGCTCTCGCCCGGCTGTTCCGCCGGAACAATTTCCATCTCTGCCTGAACGGTTGGCAGGCGCTGCAGGTTCTCCAGCCCCTGTTCAATATCACGCAAATCAAGCAGATTGCCGTCATGGGCGGGAAAAGCGCTGTAGGGCCAGAACCAGCGGCTGCTCTGCGGCGTCATGACCACGTGGCGAATTTTACCGGGCAGTATCGCCAGTTGCAGATCTCCGCTTTTCAAATCCTGCGCGGGAGCGAGTACGCGGGTAGTTGTCCAGCCGTGATAAATAATCCGGTTCTGCAGCGAACTCATCAGCAGGTTAATCCCCCGACTACCGAGGCATTTTCCCACCGCCCGATCCGCCAGCTTTTGCAGCGGCAACCAGTGCGGCAGCGCCGCCTGGCCTCTCAGCGTCACATGATTAATTCTGAAACAGGGCGTTTCGAGGGGGAAAGTAATTTTTCCGGAAGCCGTCGTGGGTGCGGATAAGCGTACATCGGGAACGGGGGGAGTCAGTTGCTCTTGCAGCGCCTGCTGACGCTGCTGCTGAAGAATAAATTGCTCATCGCCCGGGGCGGCACAGAGAGAGGGGACGTTGGCAGAAAACGCCAGAACTGAAAAAACAGACAGCAGAAAATATTTATTGCTATGGGATATTAAGTTGCATTCCATGCTCGACGTCATCCGTGACAGACATTAACAGATCTAAAAAAGCAAACCCTGTAAATACCAGGCAATTATTGATATACATCCCTGTAAAACAAGTAGAAAAAACCTAAAACATTTAGAAACCAGTATTACGTAATAACCCTTCCGCCGCCGACACACTAATTTAAAAATTAAGATTAATATCGACCTTATCTGCATATTAAACCGCAGAGCCGTATGAAGTCCTGACAGGTGGCTTCATAGCTGGAACCTTTTAGCTGGCCATAAAAAACTGCACCTTACTCAGTTGGGTATCCAACTTTTGGGGTGCAGTTGCGCTCATGAAGAGACTTTGTTCAGCGTTATGCTTTTACGCGCTTACTTGTCCAGTGCGTAGGCGATCACATAATCACCGCGATCTGGTGACTGACGCGCACCGCCCGCAGAGATCAGGATGTACTGCTTACCTGTTTTCGGCGACTTATAGCTGATAGGGCCGCCCTGGCTACCGACTGGCAGACGGGCTTTCCACACCTCTTTACCGGTTGCGGTATCGAATGCACGCAGATAGTAGTCCTGCGTACCGGCGATAAACACCAGCCCACCCTGCGTGGCCAGTGAACCACCCAGTGACGGCATACCAATTGGCATCTGCGCGTGCATCTTAATACCAAACGGACCGGTATCCTGCACGGTGCCCAGCGGAACCTGCCACACCAGCTTCTGCGTTTTCAGGTTAATAGCTGAAAGCGTGCCAAATGGCGGTTTCTGGCAAGGAATGCCCAGCGGCGACATAAAGCGGTTCTTATTCACCGCATAAGGCGTCCCTTTCAACGGCACAGCACCCATACCGGTGTTGATTGCTTCGCCGCCATTGCTGCCACGAGCGATAGCGCCCGTGTTAGCCGGGATCATCTGTACCCAGAGGCCCAGACGCATATCGTTTACAAAGATCAGATCGTTGTTAGGGTCAGTAGAGAGGCTGCCCCAGTTCATGCCACCCAGTGAACCCGGGAAGCTCAGCGATTTATCGGTGCCCGGAACGGTATACAGTCCATCATAACGCATTGATTTGAAAGCAATGCGGCACACAAGCTGATCGAATGGCGTGGCGCCCCACATATCAGACTCTTTCAGCGTTTCCGCGCCAATCTGCGGCATGCCCACTGATTTAGGCTGAGTATCAGGATAGCCTTCGCCCGGAATATTCCCTTTTTTAACAGGAAATTCTTTAACTTCCGTCAGCGGCTTACCGGTCATACGATCCAGTACATAGACCTGACCCGCTTTGGTACCAAATACCACGGCAGGTTTAGTACCGCCCGCTTTTTGTGGGAAATCGATCAGGCTCGGCTGCATAGGGATATCAAAGTCCCACAGGTCGTTATGAACGGTCTGGTAAACCCACTTTTCTTTACCGGTGGTGGCATCAAGAGCCAGAATAGAAGCCCCATATTTATGATCTAACGGCGTACGGTTAGCGCCCCACAGGTCTACTGATGAGCTTCCCATTGGCAGGAATACCGTATTCATCGCCGGGTCATAGGACATTGGAGCCCAGGAGTTTGGCGTACTGCGGGTGTAATGCTCACCTGCTTTCAACTTGTAGTTCGGATCTTCGTTACCGGCATCGAATGCCCAGCGCACCTCACCGGTGATCACATCGAAACCACGCAGTACACCGCCTGGCATATCAGTCTGAACATTATCGGCAACACGGCCCCCTACCACTACGGTAGTTCCCGCCAGGGTTGGCGCAGAGGTCAGCTGATATTTAGGATCCTGAGCATCACCCAGACCCGCTTTCAGATCGACCACGCCTTTGTTGCCAAAGCTCTGACAGAGTTCGCCATTGTCGGCGTTAACGGCGATCAGGCGCGCATCAATGGTGTTCATCAGCAGGCGACGCTGGCAGGTATCACCCGCAGGCAGTGAAACCGCGGTCACCGGCGTTGAATCAGGCGCAGTGGGCTGAGTCAGCGGTTTCGTCGCGTCGAAATAAGCCAGTCCGCGGCAGCGGTTCCAGACTTCTGCCTGGGCATTAACTTCACGCTTCCAGATCTCTTTACCGGTATCGGCATTAACCGCTATGACATTGTTATGTGGCGTACAGAGATAAAGCACATCGCCGATTTGCAACGGCGTCTGCTGATCTTCAGCACCATTCCCGGTAGGGCTTTCTGGTATATCGCCCGTATGGAAAGTCCAGGCTACTTTCAGATCTTTCACGTTATCGCGGGTGATCTGGTCCAGCGCAACAAAACGGCTGCCGCCAGGCGTATTACCGTAGTTGTCCCAGTTTTTCTGCTCGGAGGCTTTATCAACCGGCTTCAGCGGCAGTTCCTCGCCGTTAGCCACTACAGGATGCGGCTGGAACATGCCCACCAGGGTAGCCACCATGCCCACAGCTAACAGGGCAGAAATTGCCCAGACCGGTTTAGCCGCAGAGGGTTTGCCTTCACGCTTACGCAGCGCAGGCAGCGTGATCAGCGCCAGCAGCAGCAGCCCGGCAAGGGTCATCAGACGGGATACCAGCGGCCAGAAATCAATCCCGACTTCCTGTAGCGCCCAGATTGCCGAACCAATAAACACCAGGGCAAAAATCAGTACGGCTGAGGATTTACGGCGGAAGAACTGAATAGCAGAAAGCACGGTGAAGAGACCGGCAATGACGAAATACCAGCTCCCGCCCAGTGAAACCAGTTTTCCACCAGCAATCACAAAGAAAAGGCCGGTTGCCAGTAAGACTAACCCCAGCACGACGCACCACAGGCTCAGCCCTTTCGAGGGCCGGGCATTCATTTGAGACATGGTAAAAATACTCCTGACTGACTAGGGCTTCAGCACAATCTTCGCTCTGGTTCTCTACCACTTTTGCCAGGGTTGGCGGGTAACGGAGGGAGAGGAAAATTATCTTTAGACACTAAATTCATTAACAATTCGCTACGGGCTTATCCCGTCCACTGTCAACCAAAGCCACGGCTGCCGCGCCATGCGGCGGTGTGGCAACCCAGGTTAACCAAAAAATTGTACCACGTGGTTCATAAATAAATAAACAGAAAGTTAACAAACCTCATTCTTTCGCCGTTTTTTGCAAACGCCATTCCGCGCGATAAAAACCATCAGAAATCATTACTTAAAAGAATTGTTTATCTTTATTAATAGTGAGAAACCAATAGCGGCAAATACCGTAGGGTTTTATTTATAGAGAGAGAGCTGACTTTCCAGTGGAAATAAGATAACTAAACAGCAGGTAACTTAATAAGAGTAGTGCCGGGCGGCTAAAAAAAAAGCAGTGATGAAAGATTAATCGCAGGCGTGGAAATATCAACACTCATAAAGTTTCTGATAATGGCACAAACTCTATTCGCTTTTTTGAAATCAGGCCATGTCCTGCAGGGCAAAAATAGTCCACGGCGCCGCAGGCTTTCAGGATCTGAACAGGTTGCCTGCAGTCGGGACAAATGGCCTGCTTCGCAAAATCGTGGCTACATTCCGCACAATGAAAGTGCGTTGCCAGTGACGTCAGGGGCTGGTGGCACAAAGGACAGGGTTGGCTCATGTTACTCTCCCGGATAGCTGACATAAAACAAAGGGGACCATCAGGCCCCCTTGCGGATTAACGTTTGTTTTTCTTTAAATGACTCATCAAACGTTTACGTTTGCGCTGCTGGTTTGGTGTCAGCAGGTTACGCTTCCCTTCATAAGGGTTATCCCCTTCTTTGAACTGGATGCGGATTGGCGTTCCCATCACTTCCAGCGAGCGGCGGAAGTAGTTCATCAGGTAGCGCTTGTAGGAATCCGCCAGGTCTTTCACCTGGTTACCATGAATAACCACTATCGGTGGGTTATAGCCACCCGCATGAGCATATTTCAACTTCACGCGGCGGCCACGTACCAGCGGCGGCTGGTGATCGTCGGCTGCCATATTCATGATACGGGTCAGCAGAGAGGTGCTGACGCGGCGCGTTGAACAGTCATAAGCTTCTGTGACTGACTCAAACAGGTTACCCACGCCGCTGCCATGCAGGGCAGAGATAAAGTGAATGCGGGCAAAGTCGATAAAGCCCAGACGGAAGTCCAGCGTCTCTTTCACTTCGTCACGCACTTCCTGTGACAGGCCATCCCATTTATTGACCACGATCACCAGCGAACGTCCGCTGTTAAGGATAAACCCAAGCAGGGAGAGATCCTGATCGGAAATCCCTTCATGGGCATCGATAACCAGCATTACGACGTTAGCGTCTTCAATCGCCTGCAGCGTCTTGATAACCGAGAATTTCTCTACAGTTTCAGTGATTTTGCCGCGCTTACGCACGCCAGCCGTATCAATCAGGATATATTCGCGACCATCGCGCTCCATCGGAATATAGATACTGTCGCGCGTGGTGCCGGGCATGTCATACACCACCACACGATCTTCACCAAGAATGCGGTTAGTCAGCGTTGATTTACCGACGTTTGGTCGACCTACAATCGCCAGCTTGATCGGCAGATCCAGCGGGTTAAAATCTTCTTCCGCTTCGGCGGCTTCCTGCTCATCCTTCTCTGCGGCTTCCAGATCGGCCCAGTAAGCGGCGTTCTCCTCTTCTTCCGTCAGCGGCGCGGCTTCAACAACCTCATCCATATAGGGGAGCAGTACCGTTTCCAGCAGGCTGGTTACGCCACGTCCGTGAGAAGCGGCGATAGCGTGGATATCGCCTAATCCCAGCGAATAGAAATCGACAACGGCAGCATCAGGATCCATTCCGTCGGTTTTGTTGGCGACAATGAAAGTGGGTTTCTGACGCGAACGCAGGTGCTGGGCAATGGCCTTATCGGCTGGCATCAGGCCCGCACGGGCATCAACCATAAACAGCACCACGTCAGCTTCTTCAATCGCCAACAGTGACTGCTCGGCCATGCGTGTTTCCACGCCCTCTTCGTTGCCATCAATACCGCCGGTATCGATGCAGATAAACTCCTGCCCTTCCACTTCAGCACGACCATACTTGCGGTCACGCGTTAGCCCAGGAAAATCCGCCACCAGCGCATCTCGCGTGCGCGTTAAACGGTTAAACAGGGTGGATTTTCCCACATTGGGACGCCCGACCAGCGCGACCACAGGTACCATATTGAAGCCTCATTACAAAATTAAGTGCCGGATGTGCACAAGCAAAACCGCGATGCACACACTGGCTGAAGGCGTAAGAATACCACGCCCGGAGAAAAACGAAACGGCCCCTGACGAATCAGGAGCCGTTGCAGACAAGTTCAGGGTGGAGAGAGTTAGCGCGTGAACGCGTAAACTTCGCCGCCTTTTGCCTGAATTAACAACTTATCACTGGCCACAACAGGTTCAGTCTGGAAGCCGGAGCTGTCCACTTCCTGCTGGGCAACAAAACGTCCGTCATCGGTGTTGAGCCAGTGCAGATAACCTTCGCCATCACCCACTACCAGATAGCCATTATAGAGCACTGGTGAAGTCAGATTGCGGTGCAGCAGATCGCTCTGACGCCACACGGTTACACCGCCTTCGGTGCTCAGCGCGATCACACGGTCATCCTGATCGATCAGGTAGATGCGGCCACCGTCAACGATCATGTCATGTACGGAGCCGATTTCACGCTTCCACATGATCTGGCCTGAACGCAGATCCATCGCCGTCAGGTTGCCGTTATAGGCCAGCGCGTAGACCACGCCGTTGACCACAACTGGCGTGGTATCCACATCAGAGAGGCGATCGATTTCGGTTGCGCCGCTCGGCTGAGAAATACGCTGCTGCCAGATAATCTGACCCTGGTTCATCATTACGGCGCTTACGCGTCCGTTATCACCACCCACAATAGCCGCGCCGAAAGCAGCGGTTGGAGCAGATTCACCGCGCAGAGAGAGTGCCGGCACGTCCAGGTTAACGGACCACTTCACCACACCGCTGGTCTGATCCAGCCCCTGCAGCATGCCGTTGCTGGTATGAACCAGCACCAGGCCGTCGCTGACAACCGGACGGGAGAGCACTTCTCCGGCCGCTTTGGTCTGCCAGGCTACGGAACCGTCGCTGGTGTTCAGCGCATAAACCTGCGCACGTTCGCTGCCCAGATAGAGATGTCCGCCATCAACGGTTACGCCGCCGGAGATCAGCGCCGGACGGTTGCTGGAGAAGAAACCGGTTTTTTCCGACAGGTCCACTTTCCACTGCTCTTTACCGTCGCCCGCATTCAGTGCTTTCACGATGCCATGGCGATCGGCCGCATAGACGGTACTCTCTGCCCAGGCCGGATGCAGGTTGGAGTAGTAATCACCTACGCCATCCCCTACTGAGGTGCTCCAGACTTTTTCCGGGTTAAACTGATTTTCAACTTTAGGTAACGGCGACATTTTGACCACGTCTTCTTCGCCGCTGAACCATGAACATCCGCTGAGTAGTGTGACTGAAATCAGTCCCGGCAGAAGTATCTTACGCAATTCCATGAAATCCCTCTTGAGCCTGTTGAGGCAAATTTATACCGCGGGTGTGCTTAACCGGGTAAATTATTCATTTTCATCTGCAGCATCTCTTTCAGCGCCGGAGACGCGTCAGAGGCAATGCCTTTACTCCAGGCATCACGCGCGCCTTTCGCATCACCCTTGCTGAGCAGGGCTTCACCGCGTACGTCGGCAACGATCGCCGTCCAGCCGTCACCTTTGATCTGGTCGAGCGTTTTTACCGCGTCATCCGGTTTTTTCTGCTCAAGCTGAATACGCGCCAGACGCAGATTTAATACCGCCTGCAGATTTGCGTCCTGGGTATCTTTCAGGCCGCTTTGCAGCTGGCTTGCGGCTTTGTCCAGCTGGTTGCCGTCAACATAGCGTTTAGCCAGATCCAGAGAGGCGAGCGCACCGTAGGTATTGCTGTTTTCGCTGGCAAATTTGGCGGCGGCATCCAGCGTTTCAGGCTTGCTGGTATCAAGTGCACTGGAGATCTGCTGATAGGTTGCAGAGGCCTGACGACTGCTGCCATCTTCATGGCTGCTCCAGTAGCGCCAGCCGGCCAGGGCACCGATGCCGATAATCACGCCGATAACCAATGCCTTACCGTTTTGGGCAAAAAAGCCGCGTAACGCATCTACCTGTTCGTTTTCATTGCTATAAACTTCCACGCAAACCTTCTCCTTTAAAACGCGACTGGCCTACTTCAACATTGCTGCAAGCGTTGCTGCAGCCTCACGCTGTGCCAGCGTTTGTTGCTCGCCATTACGTAAATCTTTGATCGTCACTTCGCCTTTAGCCACTTCATCTTCACCCAGCATCAGGGCCACACGGGCGCCCCATTTATCTGCCCGGGCAAACTGCTTCTTGAAGTTGCCGCCGCCAAAGTTGGTCATCAGCTTCAGTGAGGGATCCGCATCACGAATTTGCTCAGCCAGCAGCATGGCGGCGGACTGCACGCCCTGCCCTGAAGCGATAACATAGACATCGACAATGCGAGTCGGTTCAAATTCCGGGTTAACGGCCTGCACCAGCAGCACCAGGCGCTCAAGCCCCATCGCAAAACCTACCGCTGGCGTGGCACGCCCGCCAAGCTGCTCTACCAGACCGTCATAACGTCCACCGCCACACACGGTTCCCTGTGAACCCAGGCTGGAGGTGACCCATTCAAAGACGGTGCGGTTATAGTAATCCAGGCCGCGCACCAGACGCTGGTTGACGGTGTAGGCAATGCCTGCCGCATCCAGCAGCTGGCAAAGGCCAGCAAAGTGCTCACGCGACTCCTCATCCAGGTAATCGCTCAGTTCAGGCGCTGAGTTAAGCAGAGCCTGAATATCGGGGTTTTTACTGTCGAGTACACGCAGTGGGTTGGTGTACATGCGGCGTTTGCAATCATCATCCAGCACATCCTGATGCTGCTCCAGGAAGGCGATCAGCGCCTCGCGGTACGCTGCACGCGCTTCCAGCGATCCGATAGAGTTCAGTTCCAGATTAACGTGCTCTGCAATGCCCAACGCTTTCCACCAGCGAGCTGTCATCATGATCAGCTCCGCATCCACGTCCGGCCCCTGCAGGCCAAAGACCTCCACGCCCATCTGGTGGAACTGGCGATAGCGCCCTTTCTGTGGACGCTCATAGCGGAACATCGGGCCGACATACCAGAGACGCTGTTCCTGATTGTACAGCAGACCGTGTTCGATACCCGCACGCACACAGCCCGCGGTACCTTCCGGACGCAGCGTCAGGCTTTCACCGTTGCGGTCCTCAAAGGTATACATCTCTTTCTCAACCACGTCGGTAACTTCACCGATAGCGCGCTTGAATAACGGGGTCTGCTCTACAATCGGCAGGCGGATTTCGCTGTAACCGTAGCCAGCCAGCACCTGCTTGAGGATCTGCTCAATGCGTTGCCACACAACGGTTTCCGCAGGAAGGTAATCATTCATGCCGCGGATAGCCTGGATATTTTTAGCCACTTTTTTCTCTTCTTAACTCAGGGGCGGGATAAGTGAGGAGGCGGGCAACATATACTTCGTCATCCCTGCTCGCTACACCCGCCCAAAATATCGATTTATTTTTCTAAATGCTGGATTTCAATGCGGCGGCTTTCGTCCATCATCGCGGCTTTCGCGCGGATACGGGCTTCCAGCTGGTCAATCATGTCGTCATTATCCAGACGTTCACGCAGACGAACGCCATCTTCATAGAATCCGCTTTTCTTGTTGCTGCCGGTAACGCCCAGCGTGGAGACCAGCGCTTCGCCCGGTCCGTTCACCACGCAGCCAATGATAGAGATATCCATTGGGGTAACAATATCTTCCAGCCGCTGCTCAAGCGCATTCACCGTGCCGATGACGTCAAACTCCTGGCGCGAACAGGTTGGGCAGGCAATAAAGTTGATCCCGCGTGAACGGATACGCAGCGATTTCAGAATATCGAAACCGACCTTAACTTCTTCCACCGGATCTGCCGCCAGCGAGATGCGCAGCGTGTCGCCGATCCCTTCTGCAAGCAACAGCCCCAGGCCGATCGCCGATTTTACCGATCCCGCACGGGCGCCGCCCGCTTCGGTGATGCCGAGGTGCAAAGGCTGATCGATCTCTTTAGCCAGCAGACGATAAGACTCGACGGCAAGGAAAACGTCGGAGGCTTTAACGCTGACCTTAAACTGATCGAAGTTAAGACGATCGAGATGATCGACGTGACGCATCGCGGATTCCAGCAGAGCCTGAGGCGTAGGTTCGCCAAACTTCTCCTGCAGATCTTTTTCCAGCGATCCGGCGTTCACGCCGATACGGATAGGAATGTTGTAATGCCTGGCGCAATCCACCACCTGGCGGATACGCTCTTCATTGCCGATGTTGCCGGGGTTGATGCGCAGGCAGTCAACGCCATACTCGGCCACTTTCAGGGCAATGCGGTAGTCAAAATGGATATCGGCCACCAGCGGGACATTCACCTGCTGTTTAATGAGACGAAAAGCCTCTGCGGCGTCCATAGTAGGAACGGAGACGCGAACGATATCGACACCGACACGCTCAAGCGCTTTGATTTGATTGACCGTCGCAGCCACGTCGGTGGTGCGCGTATTGGTCATTGACTGAACGGCGATCGGGGCTCCGTCGCCTACCGGCACCTTGCCGACGTAAATACGGGTAGATTTGCGACGGGTAATGGGGGCCTGGTTATGCATATTCTCTCTCCACAATTCTTCGCGACCAGAAAGAGGCGTTATTGCGCACCGACTGACAGGCGAGCTACCTGATTAGTCCGGATGAAACGACTCAGATCAACCGGCTGTCCCTGATACTGGATATGGACGGCACCCGGTGCACCAATTTTCAGGCGATAGGGGGCGGTACCAGCCAGGCTGAGTTTACCACCACTCCGCTGCATCCCGCTGAACAGTTTTTTGCCGGTGGCATCGCTGACTTCCAGCCAGCAATCTTTATCAAAGTTCATCACCAGCGCATTAGCATCGGCAGCTGGCGCACTTACGCCTGCTGATCCGGTTGGCATCTGGCTGTTAGCCGTATTCTCTACCGGAGCCTGAGAAGGCGAAACGGCAACGGGCTGATTGTTGGTTGCAGCATTGCTGGCTGGCGCCTGCGACGAAGCTGATGCAGAAGGAGCCGCAGTTTCAACAGGCGTCTGGGCTGAGCTATCCGCAGGTGCGCTTTGTGCGGCCGGGTTATCGGCCGACATTGGGTCACTGCTGCTGTTATCACCCAGCGGGATCGACTGGCTGTTATCGCCACTGCTTGCCGAGTTTTGATCGGCCATTGAGACCAGATCGTCCTGCGCGGCCTTGTGATTCTGCCACCACCAGGCGCCGGTCAACCCAACCACTACAAACAGGACCAGCCAGGTGAAAATCATCAGCCAGCCATCGCGCTTTTTACGACGTTTGCCCAGTGAAAAGCTCTGCATTGGCGCCACTTTCGCAGCACGTACAGGGGCCTGCTTCTCCATCATTGGCAGCAGTTCCTCTTCAGGAACATGGACCAGACGGGCATAAGAACGGATATAACCCCGCAGGAAAGTCGAGGCCAGATCGGCGGGCGACTTGTCCTCTTCAATATCGCGAACGGTGGAAAGTTTCAGGCAGAGGCGTTCAGCAACGTTCTGCTGAGTCAGTCCCATTTGCTCACGGGCACCGCGCAGGCGCTCGCCTGTTGAATTTACTGCTGATTTATCTTGAGTGGCTTCAATATTCATTAGCTAAATAATGCAGGTGCTGTATCGATTGTGGAAAATTTCGCGCCAGCTGCTCTCCCGCAAGCTTTACGCCTTCGGAATGCTGCGCCAGCGCGGCGAAGCGAATCTCTAACCACAAACTTTCTGCCGAAGCAGCAAAGTTGCGTTGATAAGTATCTAGCAGAAGACGCGCTATCTCCTGCTCATGCTTTCCAAATCGCCTTTCGGCTTCTGCCAGCAGTGCTCTGCCCTTGTCCTCAGCGTGTTCTGTCGCTTCGACCAGTGCGGCCCGTGCCTTATCCTGTTCTCCGGCCAGCAGATAACAGTATCCGGCATTCTCCCTTGCGTCAGCGCGAGCGCCGATTTCAGGCAATTCAGCCGCTTTGCTGAACTGCTGCTGAGCCGCATCATACTGCCCTAAACGACAGAGAAACGCACCGTAATTATTGAATACATCACGGTTTTGTCCCGCCAGCCGCAGTGCTTTTTGATAACGGCCGCCCGCTTCAGTCCACTCCCCCGAACGCTGGTAATAACGTGCCATCGCCAGCTGTACCCGATAATCTTTTGGCGCCAGCTCCTCCGCCTGCTGCAAATTGCGTCGGGCGGCGGGCAGGTTATCAAGCAACAGATAATCAAGCCCCAACTGAAGCCGGGTCTGAACCCGTTCATTATGCTGCGGCGCTGTCACGCAGCCTGCCAGCATGATAACGGCCAGCCAGCATGGGAATCCTTTACCCATATTACCTCCTGATAAGTCGTCAGCGTTATGGTACGCCTTTCATATCAGGGCTGACAGCGCCAGTGATAGCAGAAGCTCAGGTTTCAGAGCGCTTTCACAGAAATGGCTTCACCCGCCATTTTTTTGCGCAGCGTACGCTTGGTACGATCGATAACTTCACCGGCAAGCTGTCCGCAGGCCGCATCAATGTCATCACCACGCGTCTTACGCACAATAGTGGTAAAACCGTAATCCATCAACACTTTAGAAAAGCGATCGATGCGGCTGTTAGAGCTGCGGCCATAAGGTGCGCCCGGGAAGGGGTTCCAGGGGATCAGGTTGATTTTACAGGGCGTGTTTTTCAGCAGCGCGGCCAGCTCATGGGCGTTATCCGTGCTGTCGTTAACGTGATCGAGCATGACATACTCAATGGTTACGCGGCCCTGATTAGCGTTAGATTTGGCAATATAACGACTCACTGCCCCTAAAAAGGTTTCAATATTGTATTTCTTATTGATCGGCACGATTTCGTCACGGATGGCGTCATTTGGCGCATGCAGTGAGATAGCCAACGCGACGTCAATCATATCACCGAGCTTGTCCAGCGCAGGCACCACGCCTGAAGTGGAGAGCGTCACGCGGCGTTTGGAGAGGCCAAAGCCGAAATCATCCAGCATGATTTCCATCGCCGGCACCACGTTATTCAGGTTGAGCAGCGGCTCACCCATGCCCATCATGACCACATTGGTAATGGGACGCTGGCCGGTAATTTTAGAGGCGCCAATGATTTTAGCCGCACGCCAGACCTGGCCGATAATTTCAGAAACGCGCAGGTTGCGGTTAAAGCCCTGCTGGGCAGTGGAACAGAATTTGCACTCCAGCGCGCATCCTACCTGGGAGGAGACGCAGAGCGTGGCACGATCTTTTTCGGGAATGTACACCGTTTCAACCTGCTGCCCGCCTACGGTGATCGCCCATTTAATGGTGCCATCAGTAGAACGCTGCTCTTCTGCAACTTCAGGCGCACGGATTTCGGCCAGCTCTTTCAGCTTGCCGCGGAAAACTTTGTTGATGTCCGTCATTTCATCAAAATCATCACAGCAGTAGTGATAGATCCACTTCATCACCTGATCGGCACGGAACGGCTTCTCGCCCAGGCTGGCGAAAAATTCGCGCATTTGCTGGCGGTTAAGATCGAGCAGGTTGATTTTTTCTTTTTTTGGCGTGGCAACAGCAACGGACGACGGACTCACAATAGATTCAGACATAATTTTCTCTGGCCTCGTTATTACACGTTATGGCTCTGGGGAATGGGAAGTAGATAAAACGCCCCTGCTGAGCAAGCTCAGGTCAGGGGCGCATTATCATACAAGCGTGTGGCTACAGGTTAAAGTGCGTCACGGAAATAAATTGTAAACGCCCTGCGCTTCACGTCAGGCAATTATTCTCTTAGCGAGTGCGTGGGCACACTTCGCCTTCGCCGAAGAAATAGGCGATTTCGCGCGCAGCAGACTCAGCAGAGTCAGAACCGTGGGTAGCGTTCTCAGTGAAGCTGTCTGCGTAATCTGCACGCAGAGTGCCTGCCAGAGCGTTGGCTGGGTTAGTGGCTCCCATCAGGTCACGGTGACGCTGAACGGCGTTTTCGCCTTCCAGAACAGAGACCACAACCGGGCCAGAAGTCATGAACTCTACCAGACCGTCGAAGAACGGCTTGCCCTGGTGCTCAGCGTAGAAACCTTCAGCCTGCTCTTTGCTCAGGTGCAGCATTTTGCTGCCGACGATTTTGAAGCCAGCGCTTTCAAAACGGTTGAAGATGGCACCAATAACGTTTTTTGCCACCGCGTTCGGTTTTACGATAGAAAAAGTACGTTCGATAGTCATATGGACCCCTGTTTGATGTCGAGTTTGACCGGTGAAAAGGCTCTCCGGCCTGGAAAATGGCGCCGATTATAGGGGGCATCGCTGCCCTTGCCTACCGGATATTCAACAATTTGATAAAAAACGCGATCTTAAAATCCACAATATTGCAGTGGTTTATTAAAATTCTTGCCTGTTACTTCAACTCTGGCCAGTAGATGGATGTCAGCCGAAAGATTACCTGGCCCGGTGACGGACGGATAGCCCCTCAGCCGATCTTTCAGAACTGTGCCGCATTAATATTCTGTTTAGCCGCGGATAAGCGCTGAGATTTGCGGAATGTCTTCAACTTCTTCTGGAATCTCAATTGCCCGCTCAGGAACACCTTGTGAAGGCGCAGAAGATGGTTAACACTGCCTAATCTCTTTTCATTCCTTAAAGCGAGGCCGTTATGTCATCCTCCTTCTTTGTCACCGTCGGGTGGCTTGCTGAACACCTTTCAGACCCGGATCTGCAAATTTTAGATGCGCGCATGCTGCCACCGGGACAGGAAAACGTGAGAAATATTCAGTCTGAGTATCTGGCTAAGCATCTGCCCGGCGCGCCATTCTTTGATATTGAAGCGCTGTCGGACCACACCAGCCCTTATCCTCATATGTTACCCAGAGCTGAAACCTTTGCCGTAGCGATGCGGGAGCTTGGCGTAAACAGCGACAAACATCTTGTGGTTTACGATGAGGGGAATCTGTTCTCGGCTCCCCGTGCCTGGTGGATGCTGCGCGAGTTTGGCGTGGCTAAGGTGTCGATTCTGGCGGGCGGCCTTAAAGGCTGGGAAGAAGCGGGACTCACGCTGGAAAGCGGCGCGGTTGAGCTTCCGGAAGGAGAGTTTGAAGCTCGCTTTGACCAGACGGTGGTGAAGCGTCTGACGGATGTCCTGTTGATCAGCCATGAGGGCGGTGCGCAGATTGTGGATGCCAGAGCGGCGAACCGTTTCCGGGGAGAAGTGGATGAGCCTCGTCCGGGTCTGCATCGTGGCCGCATCCCTGAGAGCCTTAACGTTCCCTGGAATATGCTGGTAGAAAACGGAGAGCTCAAGCCTGCCTCCGCCCTGAGAGAGATTTTCAGCCAGCAAGGCGTTGACCTGACGCAGCCGATTGTGACCAGCTGCGGCTCAGGCGTGACGGCTGTGGTGGTGATCCTGGCACTGACCTCACTGGGTGTGGAAAACGTCAGGCTGTATGACGGCTCCTGGAGTGAATGGGGAAGCCGCGATGACCTGCCCATCGCCACGGGCTGAGCAAACAGCAAAGAAAAAGGCGTCTCCCTGCAGGAGACGCCTTACTCAGTCAGGAAGGGATGTTTTTTACCTTGAATTCCCGCAGGAAACTGCCCCATTTACGCTCATAAAACGGCGTAATGTGTGCGGTAAAAAAGTGGCTGATGCCTTTCTCATTCTCCACTACTTCGCAAATATCGACCGGCTCATCCTCTAACACCGTATCCGTTGCCACGCTGCCTGCCGCCTGAATAATCGCCTCTATATCGCTCTCGGCTTCAATGCCTATCAGCAGGTTCGGCTTCTCTTCAGAAGACTCTTTGATATGGGCAACATAGGCTCTGCGTACCTGCTTGTATTTGGCAAACAGCTGGGTCAGGGAGTCGATCATCTGGGCTGGCGGTTCCGCAATTTCCGACAACAGCAGTGAGGTGCCGCCTTCCAGTACGGTCTGCTGGCTCAGGGCATTAGCGCCCTCCCCTAACAGACTGGTGATTTCCCGCGGAGAGAACTCTTTGCCGGCGGGCAGTTTTGGGTTAAGAAACAGTGTTTCTCCCATCGTCATTTCAAACAGCGTGCGCACCGGCATCACCAGAAACGGCTGCTCCTCCGTCACGGCCTGTTCCAGAGCCTCTACCGAGGTGAAAAAAGGAATGATGCTGGTGCCGTCATCTTTTTCCCAGTGCTGCAGATCAACCGCACTCTCTGCTGTCACCTGCGCCTGTTCCGGGCTTTCACCCGGCACCCAGACGCTGGCCTCCATTAGCAGAGTGAAAAACTCAGGCCGGTGGGCGGGTTCAGTTGCCGCCAGTTTAAGCACCTCTTCAAGGCGCTGGTTGGATTCGTTCATTTATTCAGTTCGCTCATCACGCGGGCGGGAGCGATCCCGCCTCAGCAGGCAGCTTATCGCTGCCTCAAATTGTTTGCTGCCCTGACTCTGTTCAGCCGATCCTGTCAGCCATCCGGGCCTGACCTTATTTCAGCAGCATATCCGCAACGGTACGTACGCCCAGCCCCGTTGCGCCAGCTGACCACTGGTCAACGGCGCCTTTACGGTAGGTAGCGGAGCAGTCGATGTGCAGCCAGCCCTTCTGATAATTTTTCACAAAATGCGACAGAAATGCTGCCGCTGAGCTGGCGCCAGCCGTATGGGATGGTGCAGCAATATTATTCAGATCGGCAAAGTTTGAAGGCAGGTAGCTGCGATGGAACTCAGCCAGCGGCAGGCGCCAGAATGGCTCATTTTCACGCCCGGCACTGCTCAGCAACGACTGCGCAAGCTCATCATCAAAGCTGAACAGCGCGTGATAGTCATTACCCAGCGCAGTTTTAGCCGCGCCGGTCAGGGTCGCAGCGTCGATCAGCAGTTCAGGATTTTGTTCACTGGCATCAATCAGGCCGTCGGCCAGCACCAGTCGCCCTTCTGCATCGGTGTTCATCACTTCAACGGTTTTGCCATTGCGATAGCTGATGATATCGCCCAGGCGGAACGCATTGCCGCTCACCATGTTGTCGGCACAGCAGAGGTATAACTTAACGCGTTTGGTTAAACCACGGTTGATGGCTAACGCCAGCGAGCCTGCCAGTGTAGCTGCGCCACCCATGTCCGATTTCATGGAATCCATTGAGCCACTGGGCTTCAGGCTGTAACCGCCGGTATCAAAAGTAATCCCCTTGCCGACCAGGCAGGCGAAGACGGGCGCGTTTTCATCCCCTGTAGGGTTGTAATCAAGCGCCAGCAGCGCCGGGCTGCGGGTTGATCCCCGGCCTACGGTGTGCAGTCCCATATAGCCTTGCTGACGCAGGTCATCTCCTTTGGTGATGCGATAGCTCACCGCCTCACCACCCGCCTCATTCAGCAAATCCACGGCCCGCTGCGCCAGCTGCGAAGGGCTGAGGTCTTCCGCTGGCAGGTTGATGGTATCGCGCACCCAGTTGATGACTTTCATCCGGCGGTCAAATTCTGCGCGATCGCTCTCGTTCAGCGCCGCCCACTCAACGGTACGCTCCCCTTTCGGGCTGCGATAGCCCTGCCAGAAGGCCCAGCTTTTTTCTAAATCCCACTCGCCATCGAGGGCAACGTGGCGAATGCCCTGGGCATCAATTTTGCGTGCTGCGCGCTGAATGGTAATCAGGGGATCGCTGCCGGTGAGATGAATGGTCATTCCGCTGTCATTGCTGGTCAGGGTCGCTTTTTCGCCCCAGCGTGCGTCTGCCGCTGCCGTTGACAGTGTTATTTTCATCGGTGTGGTTGTCATCGCATGGCTCCTTACAGGGTTCAATGATTATCCGTCCTTAAAACGGTCGGTCACTACAATAAACCTTTATTCGCTTTCGTCTAATCAGACTTTGAAAAATCATGGAAAAACGGGCTGAATCAACATTCAGCCCGCAGGAGGTTTCGTTTACAAAGGAGTAGGCTCAGGCGTGAGCAGCAAGATCCTGGCTGTCCCGCCCGGAGGATTTGAACGCCAGCCATTCGGGGGAGAGCGCCCGCAGGCGGCTAATCGATTTCTGCACCAGCTGAATGGCATAATCGATCTCCTCTTCCGTGGTGAATCGCCCCAGGGAGAAACGCAGCGAGCTGTGTGCCAGCTCATCGTTAATACCCAACGCACGCAGCACGTAAGAAGGCTCCAGGCTGGCTGAAGTACAGGCGGATCCTGAAGAGAGAGCGAGATCCTTAAGAGTCATGATCAGCGATTCGCCATCCACAAAATTAAAGCTGACGTTGAGGATATTTGGCGCACCGGCAGCGAGATCGCCGTTGAGATAGACTTCCTCAATAGCTGAGAGACCCTGCCAGAGTTTGAGGCGAAGTTCACCCAGCCGGGCCATTTCGCCCTGCATCTCCTCTTTCGCAATACGAAAAGCTTCGCCCATGCCCACAATCTGATGCACAGGCAGCGTACCCGATCGCATTCCGCGCTCGTGCCCGCCACCGTGGATCTGCGCTTCAAGCCGGATACGTGGCTTACGGCGCACGTATAATCCGCCGATCCCTTTTGGGCCATAGAGCTTATGCGCGGAGAAAGAGAGAAGATCGACCGGGATCGTGCTGACATCTACCGGCAATTTGCCGACGCTTTGGGTAGCATCAATATGAAAAACGATCCCGCGCGACTGGCAAAGCTCAGCGATGCTGGCCACATCCTGCACCACGCCGGTTTCATTATTCACCTGCATAATAGAGACCAGAATGGTCTCTTCACGCATCGCGGCTTGTAGCTGTTGCAGATCAATGACGCCGTTGCTCTGTGGTGCAAGGTAAGTCACTTCAAACCCTTCGCGCTCAAGCTGAATGCAGGTGTCCAGCACCGCTTTATGCTCGGTCTGGCTGGTGATGATGTGGTTGCCCTTCTCCCGCAGGCTGTGCGCGGCCCCTTTGATAGCGAGGTTATCCGATTCGGTTGCGCCGGAGGTAAAGACGATTTCGCGTGGATCGGCCCCGATCAGATCGGCGACCTGGTTACGGGCAACATCCACCGCTTCTTCAGCCTGCCAGCCAAAACGGTGAGAACGGGAAGCGGGATTGCCGAAGGTGCCATCCAGGGTCAGGCACGCCATCATTTTGGCGGCAACGCGAGGATCGACAGGGGTTGTGGCGGCATAATCGAGGTAAATCGGTACTTTCATTGCGCTTGAACTCCATACGTCAAAATGTAAGTCATTCGCTGCGTACCAATTATAACGTTATTCCGCCGCCACGGGCGGGGACTGCCGCCTGAGCCCGCAGGCTACAGGTGGCAGGTTCGCCGCAGGCGACAATCAGGCACGCAGATTGACGTTAATAGTTTCGTGCACGCGGCCGGTGGAGACGCGCGCTTTTTCAGTGTTGTTCTGACGATCGGCCACATCCAGAATCTCCTGGTTGTTGACCAGCTCGGCAAGGGTGATGTTGTTGAGGAAGTCGCTGATGCGCTCGCTCAGATCGCGCCAGAGCACGTGAGTCAGGCAACGTTCGCCACCCTGACATCCCTCTTTACCCTGACATTTGGTCGCATCAACCGATTCATCAACGGCAGTGATCACCGCGCCAACAGCAATGGCGTCCGCTCCTTTACCCAACAGATAACCACCGCCCGGACCACGAACGCTGGCCACCAGGCCGTTTTTACGCAAACGAGAGAAGAGCTGCTCCAGATAAGAGAGGGAGATGCCCTGACGCTCTGAAATATCAGCTAATGGCACCGGCCCCTGGTGAGAGTGAAGTGCAACATCAAGCATAGCAGTAACGGCATAACGGCCTTTGGATGTCAGTCTCATGGCGTAAACGACCTCGGTTGTACCCTGGTGGGGTGTTAACAAAATATGGAGGCAAGTCTGACATTCCCGAGTAATTTGGTCAAGTATTTACCCTGGTAAAACAGTCAACTATTTAACCAAGTGTTTTACTCAACTATTCACTCATTTTTAGCCGGCCGGTAAGGCCATTACTTATCGCTTTTAGGCTTTTCCAGCGAAGAAAGCATGCCCCGCAGGATGTTCAGTTCATCCCGTTCCGGGCGCGCCCGGGTATAAAGACGGCGCATTTTGCTCATCACCTGGCCCGGGCTTCCTTCACGAATAAAGCCGCTGCCAATCATCATCTTTTCCATGTGCTGATAGAAGCGCTCAAGATCGTCCACCAGTGGATAAGGCGACTCCTGGTACTCTGGCTGCGCGGTTTCCTGCGACTGCAGATACGCCATCCGCACCTCATAAGCGATGATCTGCACGGCCATAGCCAGGTTCAGCGAGCTGTACTCCGGGTTTGCGGCAATCGCCACATGATAATGGCACTTCTGCAGCTCTTCGTTAGTCAGGCCAACACGCTCGCGACCAAATACCAGCGCAACCGGCGCCTGCTGCCCTTCCTCTACGCTCTTGATGCCGCATTCACGCGGATCGAGCATCGGCCAGGGCAGTGAACGGGAGCGGGCGCTGGTCCCCACCACCAGACTACAGCCGGTCAGCGCTTCGTCGAGGGTGTCCACGATATGCGCTTCGCCAATCACATCGCTGGCACCAGCAGCCAGCGCTATTGCCTGAGAGTCAGGCTTCACAAGAGGGTTAACCAGATAAAGGTTGGTCAGGCCCATGGTCTTCATCGCGCGAGCGACGGAGCCCATATTGCCGGTGTGAGAAGTTTCCACCAGCACAATACGAATGTTCTGCAGCATAGGAATTCATGTCTGTGAGATAATTTGAGGATGCTATCATATTTTCAGGACATTTTACGATCTCCCTGCTATAATCCGCGCCGTTTTCCCGTTCTTTAACATCCAGTGAGAGATAACGATGCATCCAATGCTCAACATTGCCGTGCGCGCTGCGCGCAAGGCCGGAAATTTAATTACCAAGAATTATGAAACCCCGGACGCTGTCGAAGCGAGCCAGAAAGGCACCAACGACTTCGTTACCAATGTTGACCGCGACGCCGAGCGCCAGATTATTGAGGTGATTCGCAAGTCCTATCCGAAACACACCATTATTACTGAAGAGAGTGGTGAGTTAGCCGGTGAAGACCCGGATGTGCAATGGGTTATCGATCCACTGGATGGCACCACCAACTTCATCAAACGTCTTCCTCACTTCTCCGTCTCTATCGCCGTGCGCATTAAAGGCCGCACTGAAGTCGCCGTGGTTTACGATCCAATGCGCAATGAGCTGTTCAGCGCGGTTCGTGGTCAGGGCACGCAGCTTAACGGTTATCGCCTGCGCGGCAGCACCGCACGCGATCTGGACGGCACCATTCTTGCGACCGGCTTCCCGTTCAAACTCAAGCAGCACGCCACGCCTTACATCAACATCGTAGGCAAGCTGTTTACTCAGTGTGCAGATTTCCGCCGTACCGGTTCAGCCGCGCTGGATCTGGCCTACGTCGCAGCGGGCCGCGTTGATGGCTATTTTGAAATTGGCCTGAAGCCGTGGGATTTTGCGGCTGGCGAACTGCTGGTACGTGAAGCTGGCGGTCTGGTAACGGACTTTGTAGGTGCCCACGGTTACCTGACTTCTGGCAACATCGTTGCCGGTAACCCACGCGTAGTAAAAGCGATGCTGGCCACCATGCGTGAAGAGTTGAGCGAAGCGCTGAAGCGCTAAGCCGCTGCCGGCAGGAAGCACACGTCAGATTTCAAGCCGGCAATACAGGCTGTTATCTGGCGGTCTCCTCAACAGGGCGACGTTACCAGGAGCGGCTTTCTTCGCTCCGGTTAATCTCCCCAACCACCAGCTTTTCCTGCCTGTAACTTCTGTTTTCATCCAATCCGTTATAAGAACAGAGGTCTGATGCCGCCGGATATTGCCGGTTGCGCGCTCAGCCACAGCATTACGCCAGTCGCGACCAGCATCACGCCGCCAGCCAGAGATAATCCTGACCAGCCCACCTTTTGCCAGCCAGCAGGCGCCCTCCCCCGGCTCAGCTTCAGCGCCAGCACCCTGGAAACCTGCACCAGCAGGGCCATAGCCGATACGGTCAGCGCCGTGCCGGTTGCCATCGCCAGCGCCGACAGAATTCCCCAGCCATAAACGCCAATCACCTTAGAAAACAGCAGCATCATGATCGCGCCTGAACAGGGGCGAAGCCCCATCGACAGCACCACAATGGCTTTGGTTTTTGCCGTAACCGCTTTATCCAGCATCTGGCTATCCGGCACGTGCTGATGCCCACAGCCACAGCTTTCGCTGTGTTGATGTTTGGGTACGATGCGCCGGATCCGCATTGCCGGTGAGGGACGCAGAGCCTGCCAGATAGTGCGTAAGGCGCGCCAGCAAAGCCAGAGCCCCAGCCCCACCACCAGCAAATAGCTCGCTTTTTCCAGCCAGAAACTGCTGAGATGCAGCTGACGGGAGCTGAGTCCCAGCACAACCAGCATCACGGTGACCAGCAGAATTGCCACCAGCCCCTGAACCAGCGCGGCCGCCAGCGTCAGTTGCAGGCTGGTTTTCACTTTTGTCGGATGCGTGGCCAGAAACGTCGCTATCACCACTTTCCCATGCCCTGGCCCCAGCGCATGCAAAATGCCATAGATCAGGCTGAAGCCCATCAGCGTCAGACCCGCCTGCTGTGGATGGCTGACGACCTGCTGAAGCAGAGTGGTCATTTGCTGATGCAGCGTTTTTTGCCACAGAATGCTTTGCAGCAGGATCTGCGGCCAGTGCTGCCAGACGGCAAAACCCGCCGCACTAAAGGCCAGCGCCATCACAAACAGCGGCCAGGTCTGCAGCCAGCCTCGCCTGGCGTGGAAGGGATAGGAGTTTACCGACATGTCAGGGTTACCGTCTGCGCGAACTGCCGTCCCAGATCCATACCCTCTGGCGGCGCGTCAGCCTTATCGAGTGAGAGCGCGTATGCCTGCATTGAGGAGTCAGGTTTCGGCGTTTTTAAAGCGAACTGACAGCGGTCAGCCAGCTCAGGCGGAATGTGCAAAGATTTTTCAGAGTCGTAATACATATCAACAAAGTAGGTTGGGTCAAAAGTTGAAAAGGTGTAGCGCTGGCCTGCAAGCGGCTGCGGTTCGCCCAGCGGCAGGATAAAGTCCAGCACCGCCTGATGCCCCTGGCGTGAAAGGTGATATTCCGGCGGCAGGTTATCAAATTTCACCGCCTTTCCCTGGTGCCAGAACTCGCTGAAGTAATGCTGGCCCAGCACGTTAGCCATCACTTCTGCAGCCAGCTTTTTCCATACTTCGGAATCCGGCTTTGCCTGACCGGCATCATATAGCAGATCGGCAGAGGTGATCTCATCCATCACCCAGTGCATCTTCAGGCCGGTGAGACGATCTTCTTTATGCACCAGCGTCACTTGCATATCGATAAAGCTGTGCGGATGGCCCCAGGCAAAAGGTGTCAGCCCCAGCAACAATAGCGTCGGCGCCAGCTTAGTGGAAAGGTTATAACGTAACAATTTAAGTTCCTGCTCCTGATAAGGCAAAATTCTGTGATCTGGCTGGAAAGCTATAAAAAAAACTGGCTGCTTTTCTCTGACAGCTGGTCAGGCAGGCTATGCTAAGCGATGTCACTTTTTACCGGGATTGCAGATGATGAGCTTACCCTCACCCGAGCCTTCTGCCCTCTCCAGTCCGCAACGTCATTGCCATTTGCTTTTACTGCTTTATCTCCCTGATCTCACCGTAACCCTGGAAACAATCTCTGAGATTAATCGGGTAGATGGGTCGGTCACCCGGCAAGATATAGCGGAGGTGGAAGCAGAAATCCAGCGCTATCACCGGCTTGCCCTGCAACAGGAAGCTGGAGGAGGTTACCGGATAAGCGGTGCGGAACTGGATCAGCGGCTGTGTCTGTTTCACTGGCTGCGCCGGGCGCTGCGGCTCGCCCCTGATTTTGTGCAGGACCATTTTGCCCCGCAGGTAAAGCTGCAGCTCAGAAAGAAGCAAATAGAGAAAGTGCTTTATGACGAGCATAACCTGCTGGCGCTGGTGCAACACTGTTCGCAGCGGCTTTCACGCAAGTTTACCGAACGGGATTGCTATTTCCTGCAGCTTTTTATGCAGCACTCTCTCTGTCGTCAGGCCAGCGCCACATTCAGTGAGGCTCAGCTTGCGTGGCTCTCAGCGCGCATTGAACATCAGGTTGCCCGGGAAGTGGTGCGCCACTGGCAAAAACGCGGTAAAACCGCCCCGCACAGCAGCGAAACTGGTCTTTTAGCCCTGCTGTTCAGCCAGATGCATGTACCCAGCGCCAGCAATGTGCGCCATGAATATGAGCATCAGCTTCTGGAAGCTGTCCGCCAGTTGATTGACCGTTTCCAGGCGCTCTCCGGCATGCGCTTCAGCAACGATCGGGGACTGAGCGATCAGCTCTATACCCATCTTTCTCAGGCGCTTGAACGGGCGCTGTTTGGTGTGGGTATCGATCAAAGCCTGACGGAAGAAGTTACCCGCCTCTATCCTAAGCTGCTGCGAACTACTCAGGCCGCGGTGGCAGAGTTTGAACAGCAGTATGCCCTCGCTTTCTCTCAGGAAGAGATGGGACTCATTGCCATTATATTCGGTGCCTGGCTGATGCAGGAGAGCGCCCTGCAGGAGAAGCAGGTGCTGCTGTTAACCGGCAAGGACCCTGAGCTGGAGCGGGAAGTTGAACAGCAGCTCAGAGAGCTGACCTTGCTGCCGCTGAACATCAAATATCTGGACGTGAAGGAATTTCAGCGCAACAGCGCCCCCAAAGGGACTGCGCTGGTGATCACCCCTTATGCCACGCCCCTGCCACTCTATTCCCCGCCGTTGATCCATGCGGAACTTCCGCTACAGGCACATCAGCAGCAGCGCATCCGGCTGCTGCTGGAGTCGTGATCCCCTCAGGCCGCTTTTGGCCGCATAAACAAGGCTGGTACCACTATCAGTGCCATCACCCAGAATACGTCACCCTGCAGATGCTGGAACAGCACACCGACTACCATGGTCATTACGGCTATTCCGCCACCCATTGCCAGTGCGGAATAGACAGCCTGCAGGCGGATCACCTCATCTCCTTCTCGGGCAGCGATAAAACGCATCGCTGCCAGATGGCAAACGGTGAAGCTGCCGCAGTGGAGGATCTGCGCCACAATCAGCCAGGGTAAGGCGGTGGTAGAAGCCATCAGGCTCCAGCGTACCAGGGCGCACACGCCTGAAAGCAGCAGCAGATCCCGTGCTCCCCAGCGGCGGAAAAGCCGGTTGCTGGAGGCAAATACCACGATCTCCGCCACCACGCCCAGTGACCAGAGATAACCGACCACGCTGGCAGAGTAGCCCGCTTCCTGCCAGTAGATTGCGCTGAAGGCATAGTAGGCCGCATGCGCGCCCTGCATCAGCGTTACGCAGAGCAGGAACCGCCAGACCGCACTCTCTTTCAGCATCCGTTTCCATTCGGCCCAGCCTGCCCGCCCGCTCTGTTTCACACTCCCCAGCGGCATCACCGAAGGCCGTAGCAGCATGCCGCCCGTCATGGCAACAATCCCTGCACAGAGCATTACCAGAATGGCCTGGGTGGAGAAAGCGCTAACCAGTACGCCCGTTAACGCCGAGCTGATCACAAAGGCCAGCGAACCCCACAGCCGCACCGGTCCGTAGGGCATTCCTATCTGTTTTTGCCAGGTTGCCGCCAGCGCATCGCTCAGGGGAACCAGAGGAGAGAAGAAGAGGTTAAAGCCAACCATCACCAGCAGCAGCCAGACCCAGAAGGCGCTTATCCAGAAGCTGAGCGCAAATAGCAGCGCCAGCATCGCCAGCAGACGCAGCGCGGTGATCAGTTGGGAAGGATGAGTGACGCGGGAGGCAATCAACAGGCTGCCAAGGAAACGGGCAATCATGCCACAGCCCAAAAGCAGGCCGATTTTTTCCGGCTCAAGGCCGCTGCCTTTCAGCCAGACTCCCCAGAAAGGCAGCCAGACGCCGTAGGCAAAAAAGTAGGTAAAGTAGCCCAGACCGAGCCAGTATGCTGAACGAATCGCCATGTTCCCTCCGGTTTTGAGCGCTACTTTCTCAGAGGTCAGGCTTAAGATCAATTAACGGGACCCTGGGGTCCCGTTAATTTTGCTTTCAAACTGCAAGGGCGTTACGCGTTGTTATGCGTATACCGGGAAGCGCGCACAGAGTTCAAGCACCTGCTTCTTAACACGCTCCTGAGTACCTTCATCACCGATGTTGTCGAGAATGTCGCTGATCCAGCCAGCTAATTCACGAACTTCAGCTTCTTTGAAGCCGCGACGGGTCACGGCAGGCGAACCGATACGGATACCTGAAGTCACAAACGGGCTTTTGGGATCGTTTGGCACACTGTTCTTGTTCACGGTAATGTTGGCGCGGCCCAGAGCGGCATCCGCCTCTTTACCGGTCAGATTTTTTTCCACCAGGTCCAGCAGGAACAGGTGGTTATGCGTGCCGCCAGAAACTACGTTATAACCGCGCTCCAGGAACACTTCCACCATCGCTTTGGCGTTTTTTGCCACCTGCTGCTGATAAACCTTGAACTCAGGCTCCATCGCTTCTTTCAGCGCTACCGCTTTACCGGCAATCACGTGCATCAGCGGGCCGCCCTGGCCGCCCGGGAACACGGCAGAGTTCAGCTTCTTGTAGAGATCTTCATCACCACCTTTTGCCAGGATCAGGCCGCCACGCGGACCCGCCAGGGTTTTATGAGTAGTGGTGGTCACGATATGGGCATGAGGAACCGGGTTTGGATAGACGTCAGCGGCGATAAGACCCGCCACGTGCGCCATATCCACAAACAGCCAGGCTCCGATGCTGTCTGCGATTTCACGCATTTTAGCCCAGTCACAGATGCCAGAGTAGGCGGAGAAACCACCGATAATCATCTTAGGCTTGTGTTTCTGAGCCTGGGCGGCGAGATCTTCGTAATCGATTTTGCCGGTCTCATCGATGCCGTAGGGGACCACGTTATAGAGCTTACCGGAGAGGTTGACCGGAGAGCCGTGAGTCAGGTGCCCACCGTGTGCCAGGTTCATCCCCAGAATGGTGTCGCCCGGCTGCAGCAGCGCGGTGTAAACAGCGAAGTTAGCCTGAGAGCCGGAGTGCGGCTGGACGTTGGCGTAATCCGCGCCAAACAGCTCTTTTGCACGGTCAATCGCCAGCTGCTCAACGATATCAACATATTCACAGCCGCCGTAGTAGCGCTTGCCCGGGTAGCCTTCGGCATATTTGTTGGTCAGCTGAGAACCCTGCGCCTGCATGACACGCGGACTGGTGTAGTTTTCAGAAGCAATCAGTTCAATGTGCTCTTCCTGACGCACTTTTTCCTGCTCCATTGCCTGCCATAACTCGGCATCATAGTCGGCAATATTCATATCACGCTTTAGCATCCGCATCTCCTGACTGGCTAACAAAATATTCTGTATTGAACGGCCCGTGTGGGCGAAGGCCAACAGTGTAAACTGTTTTACCTGCTGAAGGGTAGCCACAAAGCGTGTTTTATACGCAAACGATTGGCATGGCGTCTGGCAAGGGTTTTATACGGTTTTTGCCACCCTTTACAGCGGGAATTTTCATCATCTTCAACCTGTAAATTTTTCATCTTTGCGGCCCCGCTCGCAGTGCGAAATGCCCCTGCAGATTAAAGGTGCATTTACAATGCATGTTAAAGAGTTATAAGATGCATTTAAAATGCAACTTTAGACAACCCGCAGGGAGTCACCTATGTTAGACGCGAAAACTATCGCCATCGTTAAATCCACTATTCCCGCGCTGCTGGCAACAGGCCCCAGCCTTACCGCACACTTTTACGATCGCATGTTCAGCCATAATCCGGAGCTGAAAGATATTTTTAATATGAGCAACCAGCGTAACGGCAATCAGCGTGAAGCGCTGTTTAACGCCATCTGCGCCTATGCCAGCAATATTGAAAATCTTGCGGCTCTTTTACCGGCGGTAGAGAAAATAGCGCAAAAGCACACCAGCTTTGCCATTCAGCCCGACCAGTATCAGATAGTGGGCAGGCATCTGCTGGCGACGCTGGATGAGATGTTAAGCCCGGGAGACGAAGTGCTGAATGCGTGGGGTGAGGCGTATGGCGTGCTGGCAAACGTCTTTATCCAGCGCGAGGCGCAGCTTTATCAGCAGGCGGAGAACAAAACAGGCGGCTGGCGGACACCCCGCACGTTTCGCATCAGCGAAATTACCGTGGAAAGTGAAGTCATCAAAAGCTTTATCCTCACTCCGGCAGATGGCCAGCCGGTAGCGGATTATCAGCCAGGCCAGTATCTCGGCGTATGGCTGCGCAATAAAACGTTTGCCAATCAGGAGATCCGCCAGTATTCCCTGACCCGCGCGCCCAATGGCCGTGACTATCGTATTGCCGTACGTCATGAGCCGGGAGGCACCGTCTCCGGCTGGCTGCATCAGCATGCGCAGCCGGGTGATGAGCTTCAGCTGGCGGTGCCTGCGGGAGATTTCTTTATGGATATCACGCCACAAACGCCGGTGACGCTGATTTCTGCTGGCGTGGGGCAGACCCCGATGCTGGCAATGCTGGACGTGCTGGCTTCCCGCCAGCACCCTTCTCTTGTGCAGTGGTTCCATGCCGCTGATAACGGCAGGCGGCACGCGTTCCGGGATGAAGTGGCCACCATGGCACAACGGCTGCCGCACTTTTCGCAGCATATCTGGTATCGCGCGCCCCTTGAGCAGGATAGCGGCAGGTATGAGAGTGAAGGCATAATGGATTTACTGCCGATGGAGAGCCAGCTGAGCGATCCGATCTGTCACTACTATCTCTGCGGGCCAGTGGCCTTTATGCAGCATATTGCGCAGCAGCTGGTGACGCTGGGCATTGACTCGTCACGTATCCACTACGAAGTTTTTGGCCCGCACAAAGTTCTGTAAGGCTCAGAGACGACATCGCCGCCCTGAAGAGGACGGCGATGGCTGGCATTAAGCGCAAGAGTCGGAGATCAGATTGCCTCTTCGTCTTCCTCGCCGGTACGAATACGCACCACGCGCGCCACGTCAAAGACAAAGATTTTACCATCGCCGATTTTACCGGTCTGCGCGGTTCTCATAATAGCTTCCACGCAGGTGTCCACGATATCGTCAGCAATCACCAGCTCAATCTTCACCTTCGGCAGAAAATCGACCATATACTCAGCGCCGCGATAGAGTTCGGTATGGCCTTTCTGACGGCCAAAACCTTTTACTTCGGTCACGGTCATTCCGGTGATCCCGACTTCAGCCAGCGCTTCGCGCACGTCGTCGAGTTTGAATGGTTTGATAATCGCATCAATTTTTTTCATGGCAGACCCTTTTCATTCCCTCCGCGGCCGGAGAGTAATCTAATCAGTATACGTTCAGCGGACAGCTACCGCTGCGCGGTCTGTCTCTTTTTCAGCGTGTTAAGCTAACATATCTCAGCAGTGATGCGGCACAGAAAAAAACTACTCTTTGAAATCAGAGGCATCCAGCTCGTGTCGCGACAGCAGCTTATAGAATTCCGTGCGGTTACGCCCGGCAAGGCGTGCGGCATGAGTGACGTTGCCTCTGGTCA
This sequence comes from Erwinia pyri, assembly GCF_030758455.1. Lineage (NCBI taxonomy): Bacteria > Pseudomonadati > Pseudomonadota > Gammaproteobacteria > Enterobacterales > Erwiniaceae > Erwinia > Erwinia pyri. Next base: position 1,183,389 of record NZ_CP132353.1, on the reverse strand, counting down.
TCTGCAGCAGCTTTCTTAAATAATTGAGTTCAAACTGATTTCTTGCCTCGACAAAGGTCGGCAACGCGGTATTTTCTCCGACCAGCGCCTGCTCTACCAGCGCCTCGCTAATCACCGGCGCTGAGGTCAGCGCGACGCACTGCTCAATCACGTTGACCAGCTGACGAACGTTACCCGGCCAGCTGGCGGCCACCAGCCGCTTCATCGCGTCGGTGGAAAAACTGCGCACAAAAGGTTTATGCCGTTCTGCCGCCTGCTTCAGCAGATGGTTTGCCAGCAGGGGAATATCCTCTGCCCGCTCATGCAACGCCGGGATTTTCAGATTCACCACATTGAGGCGATAAAAGAGATCTTCGCGGAACTCTTTCTTCTCCATCGCTTTTGGTAAGTCGCGATGCGTGGCTGAGAGGATACGCACGTTGATATCCTGATCGTGGTTGCTGCCCAGCGGACGCACTTTGCGCTCCTGAAGCACCCGCAACAGTTTTACCTGCAGCGCCTGAGGCATATCGCCAATTTCGTCAAGAAACAGGGTGCCCCCTTCCGCCGCCTGAAACAATCCTTCACGGCTGCTCACGGCGCCGGTGAAGGCTCCTTTTGCATGGCCAAAGAGTTCTGACTCAAGCAGCTGCTCAGGCAACGCCCCGCAGTTAATGGCGATAAAGGCGTGGCCGGCGCGTGGACTGGCGGCATGAATAGCCTGCGCCAGGATCTCCTTCCCGGTGCCGCTCTGACCGTTGATCAGGACGCTGACATCGGACTGCGCCACCATTCTTGCCTGCTCCAGCAAACGCAGCATCACCGGACTGCGGGTTACGATATTCTCCCGCCAGGCATCATCACTGGCCGGAGCGCGGTGCGCCAGCGCCTGATCGATGGCGCTGTAGAGCGCATCACGATCAACCGGTTTGGTCAGAAAGCTGAAGACGCCCTGCTGGGTAGCGGATACTGCTTCCGGAATGGAGCCGTGTGCGGTGAGAATGATCACCGGCATACCGGGCTGCTGCTTCTGCACTTCACTGAACAGGGCCAGGCCGTTCATTTCATCCATGCGCAGATCGCTGATCACCAGATCGATCTTTTCCCGCTGTAACAGACGCAGCGCTTCAGGACCACTGGCTGCAGTCTGTACCGTAAAGCCTTCACTGGTGAGACGCATACCCAGCAGCTTCAGCAGGCTGGGATCGTCATCCACCAGCAGTAAATTGGCTGACTTTTTGATCATGGCTGGGCCGCATCCTCTGAGGTTGTTGCCGGGGTCGCGGTCTCTGTCCCGTCGCTTTTCTCGCTATGGCTGTTATCGGAGCTATCGGGTGACCGTCTGGAAGAGAGCTGTCGTTCGATATCGGTTAAGGATTCCAGTTTACGTCGGGTTACGTTGAGTTCAGCATTCAGTTTGAGCTGATGCTGCCGCAGAGCGTCCAGCTCCGCATCGCTGGTTTGTTGCAGATGATGATAGCGGGTTCGCTCTTCGGAAAGTTGCAGCAGCCCCATCTGATCTTCACGCCAGAGCTGGATCAGCGGTCTGACGGAAGAGGGAAAGCTGGCACTAAAAGTATCCAGACGCAGCATAAATTGCCTTCTTTCAACGGGCGTCACGTTGCCATTGGCTAATAATACCCCCTGCTTAAAGGCGCTTTGCCAGTTATCGGCAGGCCAGCGGCGCGCTTCTGCACGCGCCTGGGTAGGTGAGAGACGCACCGCGCAGTCCATGCTCCGCAGCCAGTAAAGCGAGTTGGAGATCGCTCTGCTGGTGTCGATCTCCCAGATGCGGTCACAATCAACCAGCTGGAAATCGACAATTTTGATTTCGGGTTCCGCCAGCGGCTTCCCGTTGCCGTTCAGGACCGATTCGGGAGGTTTGGAGCTACAGGCTGCCAGCAACAGTGCCAGCAAGGTAACGGCTACGGAAAAAGCGCGTTTTCTCATTATTGTGCATTCCCGACAATGGCGTTGAGTTCAATACGAAAACAGACATCAGCCTGGTCAGTGGTAATCAGCTGTAAATCGCCCTGCAGACGATGAATACAATCTCTGGCGATACTGAGGCCAAGGCCGCTGCCCTTCACCGCCCCTTTGCGCTGCTGATTCCCCTGGAAGAAGGGCTCAAAAATCATTTTCTTTTCACTTTCCGGGATCGGGCTGCCGGTGTTCGCGACCTCAATCAGCACCTTCCGGCCCTGCTGCTGAGTGCGGATCCAGATAGTACCGGAATCCCCGCCGTAGTGTATCGCATTCGAATAAAGATTATCGATGGCGCGGGCCAGCAGCGTGGCGTCAGCCCGGCAGGCTGTTACCGGCAGCGTGACCTCGGTGTGCATCATTTTGGCCCTGGCCGTCAGGCTGTGTGAGCTGACGATGCTGCTGATTAGCGGCTCAAGCTGTACCTCGCCCATCGCCACGGGCGCTTCAGAGAGTTTGCGGTTATAGTCCAGCAGCTGTTCAATCAGCCGCTGCAGGTGGCGGCTGCTCTGATCCAGAATGCTCACCACCTCCTGCTGATCGGGCGTCAGGGCGCCGACCACTTCATCCGCCAGCAGAGCTGTCCCTTCACGCATGCTGGCGAGCGGCGTTTTCAGTTCATGAGAGATGTGCCGCAAAAATTCATGCCGCTGCGACTCCAGCCAGGCCAGCCGTTCGCTGAGCCAGAGGATCCGCTGCCCCAGCGAGCGCAGTTCGCGCGGGCCTTTGGAGGCGAGGTTATGACTGAGCGGCCTCCCCTCACCCAGACGGTTGATCATCCGCTCTACGGCTTTGACCGGGCCAATGATCATGCGGGTGAAAAGCAGTACCAACCCCAGGCTGAGCAGAAACAGGATCAGTGCCTGCCAGCCAAAATATTGACCGCGTTCTGCAATTTCCCGCTGCAGCTGCAAACCACGAGAGAACACCACTTCACGCGTTGACTTAACCAGTTGAGCATTAGCTGCGGAGAACGTTTCCAGAGCCGCAGCAGAAGCTTTAACCGGATTGCTGTTATCACAGCTAATTTTATCCAGCAGGTTCAGCGAGCGATGCAGGGTATCGGAAATCCGGCTGTCGGGGAGAACAGGTGCCTGCGCATCCAGCATCTGAGCATACTTTGTGCGTTGGGTTTGATAGAGGTTGGCGAGCATCGGATCGTCCAGCACGCAATATTGCCGGTAGCTGCGCTCCAGCTCCAGCGCTGTTCTCGCCATCGCCTCGCTGCGGCGGACGTCGGTCAGGGTGGTGCGGTTTGTATCTGCCGCCCTTTCACTCAGCGCCGAAAGACTTTCCCAGGCCTGCCAGGCCAGCACCAGCAGGGGCAGCAAAACCAGCAGGAACGCCATCAATACCAGCTGACGCAGGGAACGGGGGAACAAACGCCATTTTTTCACAGGAGTCTCTCAGTTAGCACGCTAAGGCGATGTTACTCTGTATTCTCTTTTCCGTAGAATACCTTGCCCAATTTTATCAGCGGCCTGCCCTGGGATTTACGATGTTTATTGCTGTCACGCAGTGAATAAACGCATCCGCAATACTCCTGCTGATAAAATTGCTCACGCTTACTGATCTCAATCATGCGTGATGCGCCGCCCTGCTTGCGCCAGTTGTAATCCCAGTAAACCATGCCGGGATAGTGGCTGGCGGCCCGCGCGCCACAATCGTTAATCTGCTGCATATCTTTCCAGCGGGAGATCCCAAGAGAACTGCTGATCACGCTGAAGCCATGCTCAGCGGCATAGAGAGCGGTGCGCTCAAAGCGCATATCGAAACACATGGTGCAGCGTACTCCGCGCTCCGGTTCCCACTCCATCCCTTTCGCCCTGGCGAACCAGTTGTCAGTGTCATAATCCGCATCAATAAAAGGGATCCCCTGCTTGTCAGCAAAGCGGATGTTCTCCTCCTTGCGGATGAGATATTCCTTGTGAGGGTGAATATTGGGATTGTAGAAAAAAATGGTGTAATCGATACCTGAAGCCTGGATCGCCTCCATGACTTCACCGGAACAGGGGGCACAGCAGGAGTGGAGCAGAAGCTTATCAGCCCCCTGTGGTAGTTCAAGCTTTGCGCGTTTAAATGCTGGAATTGTCATAGAAATACGTTTGTTCAGAACGAAGTTTTTTAGTGTAGCACTGATTGATTAGCGCACCTAAAGCGAAGGTTACAGAGTTGACTCTGCGGGAAGGAGCCAGAGCTGAACCAGCCCGCATCAAAGGGGGATGCTGGTGCCGGAAACAAAAACGGCAGATTCAGAGAATCTGCCGTTTGGACTGTGAGGATAGCGATCATCACAGGAAATAGGTGGTGCCTAACTCAACGTTGCGTCCGAAGCTTGATAACGTCACAAAGTGAACGATTATCGGTCTGGTGGACGGCAGGCACCGTATTGTGCGTCATTCTGGATGTTATGAAGCGCTTGGCCGCTTTCGCAGGGCTGTCGTAACCAGGTGAATGAGCCACTGCAGAGATAATAGCAACAACCGTGCCAACTTAGAATTTTATTTTTAATCTACTAATAAATAAGAAGAAATTATTTTCATGATTTGGCGGGGATGAGAAGCCGGACCTGTTGGTCAAAAGAAACTGTCGCCAATAGGTAACAGGCCTAAGATTATTCGCAGACACACAGTAAAAACAAGAGGTTATATGTCACCTTTTAGAGACAGGTCTCTGACCGCTCTGTCGCAATAAAGCAACACCAGCTGCATAAAGAACAGGGGCAACCAGATGGTTGCCCCTGATGGGGTTTAGCCGAGTTGCTTACGCGCATTGCGGAAGATGCGCATCCACGGGCTGTCCTCGCCCCACTCTTCCGGGTGCCATGAGTTGCTCACGGTACGGAATACGCGCTCCGGGTGCGGCATCATAATGGTGACACGCCCGCTTTCGTTAGTAACCGCCGTGATCCCGTTAGGTGAACCGTTAGGGTTTGCCGGGTACTGTTGAGTCACCTTGCCGAGGTTATCCACGAAGCGCAACGCCACCAGGCCTTTGTGCTCCAGGGAAGCCAGGTGCGACTCATCACGCACTTCCACAAAACCTTCACCATGAGAGACGGCGATTGGCATACGCGACCCTACCATGCCATCCAGCATCAGTGAGGGGCTGGCGGCCACTTCGACCAGGCTGAAACGTGCTTCAAAGCGCTCGGACTGGTTGCGCACAAAGCGCGGCCAGGCTTCGCTGCCCGGGATCAGCTCGCGCAGGTTGGACATCATCTGACAGCCGTTACAGACGCCCAGCGCCAGCGTTTGCGGACGATGGAAGAAAGTTTCGAACTCATCACGCACGCGGGAGTTGAAGAGAATAGACTTCGCCCAGCCTTCGCCTGCGCCCAGTACGTCCCCGTAGGAGAAGCCGCCGCACGCTACCAGCGTCTGGAACTCTTCCAGACCACGGCGTCCCGCCAGCAGATCGCTCATATGTACATCCACCGCATCGTAGCCCGCGCGGTGGAAAGCGGCGGCCATTTCGATGTGGGAATTGACGCCCTGCTCGCGCAGAACGGCCACTTTCGGACGCACGCCGGTAGCGATATAAGGCGCGGCGATATCCTCTTCCGGCCTGAAGGTCAGCGCAACGTTCAGACCCGGATCCAGATCGTTCTTTTTGGCTTCATGTTCCTGATCGGCACACGCCGGGTTATCGCGCAGGCGCTGCATCTGCCAGGTCGTTTCGGCCCACCAGGTACGCAGCGTGGTGCGGCTTTCGCTGTAGACAGCAGAGTCACCAGAAGTAATCACGAAGCGGTCGCCAGGCAACGCCTTGCCGAGGAAGTGTACGCAGCCGCCCAGGCCATGTTCAGCAAACACCTGCTCAACCTGAGCACGCTCCGCCGCAGCAACCTGGATCACGGCACCCAGCTCTTCGTTAAACAGCGCGGCCAGCGCATCGCTGCCCAGCGAAGCGATATCCGCCTCGATGCCGCAGTGGCCGGTAAAGGCCATCTCTGCCAGCGTTACCAGCAGGCCGCCGTCGGAACGGTCGTGATAGGCCAGCAGCTTGCCTTCAGCCACCAGCGCCTGCATGGCGTTAAAGAAGCCAGCCAGCTGCTCTGCATCACGGACGTCGGCGGGTTTATCACCCAGCTGACGATAAACCTGAGAGAGCGCGGTTGCGCCCAGCGCATTTACGCCCTGTCCCAGGTCGATCAGCAGCAGGGCATTCTCCTGCTGCGGCTGAAGCTGAGGCGTTACGGTACGGCGAACGTCTTCCACACGGGCGAAGGCGGTGATCACCAGCGACAAGGGAGAGGTCATCTCGCGCTGTTCAGTGCCGTGCTGCCAGCGGGTTTTCATCGACATGGAGTCTTTGCCCACCGGAATAGTGATGCCCAGCGCCGGACAAAGTTCTTCACCCACGGCCTTAACTGCTTCATACAGTCCGGCATCCTCGCCAGGGTGGCCAGCTGCCGCCATCCAGTTTGCCGAGAGCTTGATGCGCTTAAGCGAACCAATCTGCGTGGCGGCGATATTAGTCAACGCCTCACCCACGGCCAGACGACCTGAGGCAGCAAAGTCCAGCAGCGCCACAGGGGCACGCTCGCCCAGCGCCATCGCTTCACCGTGGTAGCTGTCCAGGCTGGCGGTGGTCACCGCGCAGTTGGCTACCGGGATCTGCCAGGGTCCCACCATCTGGTCACGGGCAACCATGCCGGTAACGGAACGGTCGCCAATGGTGATGAGGAAGGTTTTCTCGGCCACCGCAGGCAGGTGCAGCACGCGGTTCACCGCATCAGCAACCGTAATACCTTCGCGTGTCAGCGGCTGGCCCTGCACTTTCAGCGTGCTGACGTCGCGAGTCATTTTCGGGGTTTTCCCCAGCAGAACGTCCAGCGGCATATCAATAGGTTTATTATCGAAATGGCTGTCGGAGAGCGACAGATGCATCTCTTCCGTGGCTTCGCCGATCACCGCATAAGGTGCGCGCTCACGCTTGCAGAGGGCATCAAACAGCGGAAGCTTTTCAGGCGCCACTGCCATTACGTAACGTTCCTGGGATTCGTTACACCAGACTTCCAGCGGGCTCATGCCTGGCTCATCATTCAGGATGTCGCGCAGATTGAAGCGGCCACCGCGTTCGCCATCGCTCACCAGCTCCGGCATGGCATTGGAAAGCCCGCCTGCGCCAACGTCATGGATAAAGAGGATCGGGTTGTCCTGACCCAGCTCCCAGCAGCGGTCAATCACTTCCTGGCAGCGGCGTTCCATTTCCGGGTTGTCGCGCTGTACGGAAGCAAAATCGAGATCGGCATCAGACTGGCCAGAGGCCATCGAAGAGGCCGCCCCGCCGCCCAGGCCGATATTCATCGCCGGGCCGCCCAGCACGATCAGTTTGGCACCCACGGTGATTTCGCCTTTCTGCACGTGGTCAGCACGGATATTGCCGATGCCGCCCGCCAGCATAATGGGCTTGTGGTAGCCGCGCAGCTCAACGCCGTTGTGGCTGTTAACCTGCTCTTCATAGGTACGGAAATAGCCGTTCAGGGCCGGACGACCAAACTCATTGTTGAACGCCGCGCCGCCCAGCGGGCCTTCGGTCATGATATCCAGCGCGGTAACGATGCGGTCTGGTTTACCGAAATCCTCTTCCCACGGCTGTTCAAAGCCCGGAATGCGCAGGTTAGAGACCGAGAAGCCTACCAGGCCAGCTTTAGGCTTAGCGCCACGGCCGGTTGCGCCTTCATCACGGATCTCCCCACCGGAACCGGTAGCGGCGCCCGGCCAGGGTGAAATGGCTGTCGGGTGGTTATGGGTCTCCACCTTCATCAGGATATGCGTCTCCTCCTGATGGAAATCGTACTGGCCCCGCTCTGCATCTGCATAGAAGCGGCCCACCTGCGATCCCTCCATCACCGCTGCGTTGTCTTTATAGGCAGAGAGCACGTGATCGGGGGTTTTCTCGAAGGTGTTTTTGATCATTTTGAACAGCGATTTTGGCTGTTGCTCGCCATCAATAATCCAGTCGGCGTTGAAAATCTTGTGACGGCAGTGCTCGGAGTTTGCCTGGGCAAACATGTAAAGCTCAATATCGTTCGGGTTGCGCCCGAGCTTCTCAAAAGCTGCCAGCAGATAGTCGATTTCATCATCGGCCAGCGCCAGGCCCAGTTTACGGTTGGCCTTATCAAGCGCCTCGCGCCCTTCACCCAATATATCGACGCTTTGCAGCGGCGAAGGCTGGTGATGAGCAAACAGCTGCTCAGCCTGGCTCAGCTCACTGAGAACCACTTCCATCATCCGATCGTGCAGCAGAGAGGCAAGCTGCCCCCACTGCGCTTCAGTTAACTGAGGCGCCTGCACATAGAACGCCAGACCGCGCTCCAGGCGTAGCACCTGAGGCAGATCGCAGTTATGGGCGATATCAGTAGCTTTGGAAGACCACGGAGAAATGGTGCCCGGACGCGGCGTAACCAGAATCAGTCGGCCTTCTGGCGTATGTTCGGCGAGAGAGGGGCCATATTTCAGCAGGCGCTGTAAACGGGCTTTTTCATCAGCGGACAGCGGCGCGCTGACATCGGCAAAATGGACGTACTCGGCGTAAATGTCACTCACCGGCAGGTGAGCATCCTGAAAGCGGGCCAGCAGTTTAGTAATACGAAATGCCGACAGAGCGGGCGAACCACGCAGAATTTCCATCATCAAAATCTCTCGTCAGAGCGTCGGGCGACGCTTCTTTGGGCGCAACAGGGAAAGCGGGCGCTATTATAGAGAATCCGCACCCGTTACGAAACCGTTTGCGTGGAATTTCTCGCACCAGGGAATTGGCTGAAATTCACACAATATCGGATGAATTCAGTTGCAGAGGTCCACCGAGTTGCGCAAAATGCCCCACGCTCAGGATCCATTATAGAGATCAAATACTGCCGTTACAGACAGAACCTGAGAGCGACCGAGAGATAACTATTTGAAACGCCTAAAATTTAATTATCTGTTTATCGGGCTGGTCACCCTGTTGCTTGCGCTGGCATTATGGCCATCAATCCCCTGGTATGGGGGGCAACAGGACCAGACAGAACAGATAAAATCACGGGGAGTGCTGCGCGTCAGCACCTTAAATTCCCCGCTGACTTACTACACCATCAATAACGCTCCGGCCGGAATGGATTATGAGCTGGCGAAACGCTTCGCCGATTATCTGGGTGTAAAGCTGCAAATCACCGTGCGGCAGAACCTCAGCGATCTGTTTGACGATCTTGAAGATGATAAAGCGGACATTCTGGCGGCAGGACTGATTTACAACAATGACCGCTTGTCCCACTTCCGCACCGGTCCGACTTACTATTCTGTTTCCCAGCAGCTGGTTTACCGGATGGGCAAGCCTCGTCCAAAAAATCTTGGTGATATCCATGGCCGCCTGACGGTTGCTTCTGACTCTGCCTATCTCTCCACGCTGCGCGGCATCAAGCAGAACCAGTATCCCGACCTCGACTGGGCTATCTCTACCGATCAGAGTCCCAGCGCCCTGCTGGAAGCGGTAGCGGATGGCAAGCTGGATTACACCGTTGGCGACTCTGTTTCGATTGCTCTGTTGCAGCGCATTCATCCCCAGCTGGCTGTGGCTTTTGATATCACCGATGAAGAGCCGATTACCTGGTATATGCAGCGCGATCGGGATGACAGCCTGAATGCCGCCCTGCTGGACTACTTTAACCAGATGGGTGAAGAAGGGGCGATGGCCCGGCTGGATGAGAAGTATCTGGGCCACGTGGGCACGTTCGATTATGTGGATACCCGGACTTTCCTGCGCGCGATTGATGGCACGCTGCCCGATATTCGTCCGCTGTTTGAAAAATATGCGACCGGGATCGACTGGCGTTTACTGGCTGCTATCTCCTATCAGGAGTCACACTGGAATCCGCAGGCTACTTCTCCTACCGGCGTACGCGGCATGATGATGCTGACCCGCAACACGGCTGAAAGTCTGGATGTCAGCGACAGAACCGACCCGGAACAGAGTATTCGGGGCGGCAGCGAATACCTGGTGCGCATGATGGAAAAAGTGCCGCAAACCATCCCGGAAGATGAGCGGATCTGGTTCGCCCTCGCCGCTTACAATATGGGTTACGCCCATATGCTCGATGCGCGAAAGCTGACGGAAAAGCAGAAAGGCAACCCGGACAGCTGGGCTGATGTGAAGCTGCGGCTACCGATGCTGAGCCAGAAGCGCTATTACAGCCAGACCAATTACGGCTATGCGCGAGGCCAGGAGGCCTACAATTATGTGGAAAATATTCGTCTCTATCAGATAAGCCTGGTCGGCTATCTGCAGGATCAGGAGCGTAAGCTGGCGCAACGGGCGGCTTATGAAGCGGAAATGGGCGATGGCTACCCCGCAGTGAAGCCGAAGATAGCCCTCAATTAACGGGAGGGCGAGTAGCACCGGTATTAAACAGCAGGGCCGTAAATGGCCGGTCATGGCTGATCAGTAGTGTCCGCTACAGCTCACCATCCACCGGCGCCTGCAGCTGTTGCCGCAGCGCCTTTTTTTCTGCACGACGATGGCGGAAGAAATCGCTCAGCATGCCGGCACACTCTTGTGCCAGCACGCCCTGTTCGATTTTTATCTGATGATTCATGCCCGGATGTCCCAGCACATCCATCAGCGACCCGGCCGCCCCGGTCTTTTCATCACGTGCGCCAAAAACCAGCCGCTCTATCCGTCCATGGATCATCGCCCCGGCACACATCACACACGGCTCCAGCGTCACGTAGAGGGTCGTATCCAGCAGACGGTAGTTCTGCAGTACTTTCCCCCCCTGCCGTAACGCCATGATTTCCGCATGAGCGGTAGGATCGTGATGACCAATGGGCCGGTTCCAGCCCTCGCCTATCACCGTATTGCCCTGAACCAGCACTGCCCCCACAGGAACCTCACCCTCTTCCCAGGCACGACGCGCAAGCTGCAACGCATGACGCATCCAGACTTCATCACTTACTCTTTCGCTCACCTGAGTCTCCTGCCAAAAATCGCGGCACAGTATACCCTGTTACTCAAGCTGTTGCAGTTCGCCCTGCGGCGTGACGCGCCAGCGATGCTGACAGAAAAACAGCAGCGGGTTGTCCTGCTTGCTGTCGCTGTAGCCGCTGTAGAGCTGTAACGGGGTGCCGAGCTGCTCTTCCAGCCTTGCCACTTTCTCATGCCCCAGGCAGCGCACTGACAGAACACGCCCGCCAAAGCCGCGGCGCATCTGGCTGGCGATCAGTTTGACCTTGGGTAAAAAGGCCGAGTCGAAGTAGACCTGCTGCACCAGCGGCTGCGGTGAGCCGGTAATCAGCCAGACGTCAGCATCGGAACTGTTGAGATATTCAGTCAGACGCTGTTGCACCACCGGAAATGCCGTAACCCGTTGACGGAACCAGAGCGCAAAGGCATTCTCACGCGCCTTCAGGCTTTTTTCGCTGTGACCAAAAGTGATTGACCAGAGCAGCAGGCTCATCGGCCAGCGTGCCGCGCGTCCTTTAATCAGCAGTCCGGCACCAATAATGGGCAGCAGCGGCACCACCAGCAACAGGTTGAGCGGCTGGCGCCAGAGCAGATAGCGCATAAAGGTGCCAAACATATCCTGCTGATGCAGTGTGCCGTCTAAATCAAAAAATACGACTCGTCGTTCCTGACCGGTTATCAAACATGACTCCTCAGGGTGGTTAATCCCCTCTATCGGGCTTTTAAAAACTACAGGCGAACTACTCTCGGCCCGGAAGATGATTACCTTAGCAGAGATATGCGTGAGCAGCAGCGGTCACCTGCCCAGTTCGCCTGCCTGACTGGATAAGTGTAGACATAAGCGGGATAAGGATCCGCTGCGCTAAACAGAGAGTTAAGCTAATTTTAATCATGGCATGCGATAAAACCGACGATAAACTGACGGTCAGGTCTCCAGCAAGCTATGATCAGACCCGATCACTCAGGCTGATAAATCAGAGGAATAACGATGAGTTCACTGCTGCGCATCCGCCAGCTCTATCCGGGACTGGCGATGAATGAACGCCGACTGGCCGATTATCTTCTTTCACAGCCGGATCACGCCCGCCACCTCAGTTCACAAAAGCTGGCTGAGGAGTCTGGTGTCAGCCAGTCAAGCGTAGTGAAATTTGCCCAAAAGCTCGGTTATAAAGGCTTTCCGGCCCTGAAGCTGGCGCTGAGTGAATCGCTGGCAGAGAAAGATGCCATTACCGTTCATAACCTGATCCTGAGCGACGATCCGCTCAAGACGGTGGGTGAAAAGCTGCTGACCGAGAAACAGTCCGCCATCCGCGCCACGCTGGATATCAACAGTGAAGAGATGCTGGTGGAGACGCTGCGCCTGCTCCGTTCGGCAAACCGTATCGTGCTGGTGGGCATCGGCGCTTCCGGGCTGGTGGCGAAAGATTTCTCCTGGAAGCTGATGAAGATAGGCATCAATGCGGTGGCCGAGCAGGATATGCATGCCCTGCTGGCCAGCGTGCAGGCGCTGAACCCGGGCGACCTGTTGCTGGCTATCTCCTATACTGGCGAACGCCGGGAGATAAACCTGGCAGCGCAGGAAGCGCAGCGCGCCGGGGCCAACGTGTTGGCCTTCACCGGCTTTACCCCCAATACCCTGCAGCAGTGTGCTACCCATTGCCTCTACACGGTGGCAGAAGAGCAGATGACCCGCAGCGCCGCAATCTCCTCCACTACCGCGCAGCTGACGCTGACCGACCTGCTGTTTATGGCGCTGATCCAACGCGATCCCGAACGCGCTTCCAGCCATATCCGGCACAGCGAAGCGCTGGTTAAAAAGCTGGTTTGACGGGATGAGGCGCGTATAATACCCGCGCACTTTATCCTGTTACTGATTGAGAGACTTATGGCGCTGCTTATCACGAAGAAATGCATCAATTGCGATATGTGCGAGCCTGAGTGTCCCAATCAGGCTATCTCGATGGGTGACGCTATTTATGAGATTGATGCCAGCCGGTGTACTGAATGCGTCGGTCATTACGATACGCCCACCTGCCAGCAGGTTTGCCCTATTGTGAATACGATTGTGACCGATCCGGCTCACCGTGAAAGCAGCGACGCGCTGTGGGAGAAGTTCGTAGTTTTGCATCATGGGGCATGACGGGGAGCAGCCGGGCGGCGCGGGCCACCCGGTGTGATGCGGGCCTGAACAAGCAGGCTGCTTACGCTGAAAGGGACATCGACGTCCCGCAATGACTCATGACCAGGACGGTAATCCGGTCCGGCTCAGCTTTCAATAATTACCGTGGCGCAGGCGTAATGACGCTCATCCGCCAGCGTAACGTGAACGTGAACCACGCCCAGTTTTTTCGCCACTTCCTCTGCCTGCAGGAAAAACCGTAGTCCGGGTTTGCCCAGCGCATCGTTGTAGACTTCAAACTGATTGAAGGCCAGCCCGCCGCGGATGCCGGTGCCAAAAGCCTTGGCCGCGGCTTCCTTCACTGCGAAACGCTTGGCGAGAAAACGCACCGGCTGCTGATGAGCCTGATACTGCGCCCACTCATTTTCGCTGAGAACACGTTTTGCCAGCCGGTCTCCGGAGCGGGAAATGACCCCTTCGATGCGGGAAATTTCCACAATATCCGTGCCCAGCCCCAGAATAGCCATTAGCGGCGCGCTTCCCGCATCAGCGCCTTCATCTCTTTGACCGCCTCCGCCAGACCACTCATTACCGCCCGGCCAATGATGGCATGGCCGATGTTCAGCTCGTGCATCTGTGGCAGCGCCGCAATCGGCTGCACGTTATGGTAGGTCAAGCCATGTCCGGCATTGACCTTCAGCCCTTTGCCAGCGGCATAGGCAGCCGCATCCCTGATGCGCGCGAACTCAGCCTGACGCTCCCGCCCTTCTTCCGCTTCAGCATAGGCGCCGGTATGAATTTCAATATAAGGCGCGCCGGAAGCCATTGCCGCATCAATCTGACGATGGTCAGCATCGATAAACAGCGAGACCTGAATGCCCGCCTCAGCCAGACGCGTAACCGCATAGGTCACTTTCTCCAGCTGACCGGCAACATCCAGCCCGCCTTCGGTGGTCACCTCTTCACGTTTCTCGGGAACCAGACAGCAGAAGTGCGGCTTGATCTCGCAGGCAATATCCACCATTTCGTCGGTCACGGCCATTTCAAGATTCATACGGGTCTGGATAGTCTGGCGCAGAATGCGCACATCACGGTCGGTGATATGGCGACGGTCCTCGCGCAGATGCACGGTAATCCCGTCGGCACCCGCCTGCTCCGAAACAAAGGCCGCCTGTACCGGGTCGGGATAGTTGGTACCACGCGCATTACGCACGGTCGCCACGTGATCGATATTGACGCCTAACAACAGTTCAGCCATGACAATCCTCGAAAATTTGCAAACAGTGAAAACAGTGAAAACAGTGTACAACGTCTCGGGCGCTGACCGGAATGCCCGACGCGCCTTACTCTTCCTCAGGCTGAACGTCTGCGCGTTTTTTCGGCACGAACTGCCGGAACAGCTCCTGGCTCTTGAGCGGCTTTCCGCCGAGATAGGGCTTGAGGGCGATGCGGGTAAAGCGCTTCGCCGCGCGCAGCGTATCGCTGTCGGGGAAGCTTCGCTCCTCTAACGCCCGCATATGGCGGCCGGTAAAGGTATTGTTGTTTTTCACCAGGCTGGCGATAAACCCTTTCTCTTCCCGATAGGTATAGGTCATCTCATCAGAGACCTCTTCTCCGCTGCCTGCACAATGCAGAAAATCCACGCCGTAACCGAGATGGCCCAGCATAGCCAGCTCAAAGCGTCTGAGCGCCGGTTCCGGCGAAGCGGTGACGGCAGCCAGCTCCTGCAGACAGTAGAGATAATCGAAGAAGAGTTCGGTGAAGGCGGTTTCCTGCTCCAGCACGCGCGACAGCAGTTCGTTCACGTAGAGGCCGCAGTAGAGGGTCATGCCGGTGAGAGGAAGAGCCAGAGAGATCGGTTCAGCGCCACGGAGCGTTTTGACTTCACCCCGCCCGCCCCAGCGCACCAGCAGCGGCGTAAAGGGCTGCAGCGCACCTTTCAGGCTGGAGCGTTTACCCCGGGCGCCTTTGGCCAGCACCCGGATACGACCATAATTCTCAGAAAAAAGATCGAGCAGCAGGCTGGATTCGCTGTAAGGGCGTCCATGCAGGACGAATGCGCGCTGCCAGCCTTCCATCAGGTTCAGAGGTCGTCGGTATAGCCCAGGCTTCGCAGAGCACGCTCATCATCTGCCCAGCCAGACTTCACTTTAACCCACAGTTCAAGATGCACTTTCATCTCGAACATCTCTTCCATGTCTTTGCGGGCTTCAATACCGATAGTTTTAATCTTGGCGCCTTTGTTGCCAATGACCATCTTCTTCTGGCCTTCACGCTCAACCAGAATCAGGCCATGAATGTCATAACCGCCGCGGGCGTTAGTCACAAACTGTTCAATCTCAACCGTGACGGAGTATGGCAGTTCCGCGCCCAGGAAGCGCATCAGCTTTTCGCGGATGATCTCTGAGGCCATAAAGCGTTGTGAACGATCGGTAATGTGATCTTCCGGGAAGTGATGCACCGCTTCAGGCAGACGCTTACGCACGATGCTGGCAATAGTATCGACATTCTTGCCGCTTTCGGCGGAGATCGGCACCACGTCCATAAAGTCCATCTGCTGGCTGAGGAACTGCATGTGCGGCAGCAGAATGCTTTTATCAGTAATGTTGTCGACCTTGTTGATCGCCAGCAGAACAGGCACTTTATTATCTTTCAGCTTGTTGACCACCATTTCGTCATCGGCGGTCCAGCGGGTACCTTCAACCACGAAAATCACCAGCTCAACATCACCGATAGAGCTGCTGGCCGCACGGTTCATCAGGCGGTTAATCGCCCTTTTTTCTTCCATATGCAGACCGGGGGTATCCACGTAAATGGCCTGATAAGGCCCTTCGGTGTGGATGCCCATAATACGGTGACGCGTGGTTTGTGGTTTACGTGAGGTAATAGAGATCTTCTGACCCAGTAGCTGGTTCAGTAAGGTCGATTTCCCGACGTTTGGGCGGCCTACAATAGCAATGAAGCCGCAATGGGGGGTTTGTTCGCTCATTCAAGTCCTAGCTTAATCAGCGCCTGTTCGGCGGCTGCCTGCTCAGCTTTACGACGGCTGGAGCCGGTTCCTACAACCGGGTCCGCCATGCCGCTTACCTGGCAGTGAATAGTAAATTCCTGGTCATGCGCTTCGCCACGCACCTGCACCACCAGATAGGAGGGCAGCGGCAGATGGCGACCCTGCAGATACTCCTGCAGACGCGTTTTTGGATCTTTCTGTTTGTCGCCCGGGCTAATCTGTTCCAGTCGGCTGGCGTACCAGTCCAGGATCAGTTTTTCTACCGTCTGAATATCGCTATCCAGGAAGACGCCGCCAATCAGCGCTTCAACGGTATCGGCGAGAATAGATTCACGACGGAATCCGCCGCTTTTCAGCTCGCCAGGCCCAAGACGCAGGCATTCGCCCAGGTCAAATTCACGGGCCATCTCAGCCAGCGTATTCCCGCGCACCAGCGTGGCACGCATGCGGCTCATATCCCCTTCATCAACACGAGGAAAACGGTGATAGAGCGCGTTAGCAATGACGTAGCTGAGGATCGAGTCGCCCAGAAATTCCAGTCTTTCGTTGTGTTTACTGCTGGCACTACGGTGAGTGAGCGCCTGCTGCAACAGTTCCTGATGGGTAAAAGTGTAGCCCAACTTTCGCTGAAGCCTGTTTATTACGATGGGGTTCATGTGTTACCAATATCTGAATGCGTCAATTGTTCTGCACACGGAACAGGGCTGGCCAGGCCAACACGAAACTGTTTCGTGTGCAGTGGCTGCCCCGCAGGACAACCACCCATTTTACTGCCGGTACCCGAAGGGACCGTTAGTGAATACCACCAATGCGGCTGAGACGAACGCCGGTTGGCCACTGGCCTTCCTGCTTCTCAAAGCTCATCCAGATGGCTGTGGCTTTACCGACCAGATTTCTCTCCGGCACAAAGCCCCAGTAACGACTGTCCGCGCTGTTGTCGCGGTTGTCGCCCATCATGAAGTACATGCCTTCCGGTACTACCCAGCTTGACTGAGGCTGACCCGGCTGCTGGTAATAAGAGCTTGCCTGACTTTGCGCCTGCGTCACCAGCAGAATACGGTGAGTCACCTCGCCCAGCGTTTCGTTACGGGTAGCCAGACGCAGCCCACCGCGCATTGAATCGCCCTGCGGCATCTCATAGAAACCGTTGCCCACTTCGTTGCCATCAAAACCGCTGAAGGTCTGTATGAAGTCGCTTGGCTGCACGTCTGAATAGGTGACCGGCACCGCTTTATCACAGTTCTGCTCTGCACAGGCCGGATTGATGGTCACGGTTTTGCTTTGCGGATCGTAACTAACGTGGTCACCCGGCAGGCCGACCACACGTTTGATGTAGTCCAGGCTCGGATCTTTAGGATATTTGAAAACGGCAATATCGCCACGTTTAGGGTGCCCGGTTGGGATCAGCGTCGTCTGAGTAATGGGATCTTTGATGCCATAGGCAAATTTCTCTACCAGAATGAAATCTCCAATCAGCAGCGTCGGCATCATCGAGCCGGAAGGGATCTGGAAAGGCTCATAGATAAATGAACGCACCACAAAGACCAGCAGCAGAACCGGGAAAACAGAAGCTGCCGTCTCTACCCAGCCTGGCTGTTTTGCCGCTTTATCCTGCTCTCCGGCGCTCCCCGCCGCTGCTGCGGCGGCGGCCTGCTTAGCCTTGCGGGCCGGTGCCCACTTAAATTTATCAAAGCACCAGATAATGCCGGTGATCAGGGTCGCTATCGCCAAAATCAGGGCGAACATATTAGCCATTCCAGTTCCCTCGTAGCCTTGGGGCTTTATTTACTGTCTTTACCGACATGGAGAATGGCAAGGAACGCTTCCTGCGGGAGCTCAACGTTACCCACCTGCTTCATACGTTTCTTACCGTCTTTCTGCTTCTGCAACAGCTTTTTCTTACGGCTGACGTCACCGCCGTAGCATTTCGCCAGCACGTTTTTACGCAGTTGTTTCACGGTAGAACGGGCAATGATGTGGTTACCAATGGCGGCCTGAATCGCAATGTCAAACTGCTGACGAGGGATCAGATCTTTCATCTTCTCTACCAGGTCACGACCACGATACTGCGCGTTGTCATGGTGGGTGATCAGCGCCAGCGCATCAACGCGCTCGCCGTTGATTAACACATCCACACGCACCATGTTGGAAGCCTGGAAGCGTTTGAAGTTGTAATCCAGCGAGGCGTAACCACGCGAGGTTGACTTCAACCGGTCAAAGAAGTCCAGCACCACTTCGGCCATTGGAATTTCGTAGGTCAGAGCAACCTGATTCCCGTGATAGACCATGTTGGTCTGCACGCCACGCTTCTCGATACACAAGGTAATGACGTTGCCCAGGAACTCCTGCGGCATCAGCATATGACACTCGGCAATCGGCTCACGCAGCTCTTCAATATTATTCAGCGGCGGAAGCTTACCCGGGCTGTCTACATAGACGGTTTCACCGTCGGTCGTCGCCACTTCATAGACAACTGTCGGTGCAGTGGTAATCAGATCCAGATCGTATTCACGCTCCAGACGCTCCTGAATGATCTCCATGTGCAGCAGGCCAAGGAAGCCACAACGGAAGCCGAAGCCCAGCGCCGTGGAGCTCTCTGGCTCATAGAACAGGGAGGCGTCGTTCAGGCTCAGCTTGCCCAGCGCATCGCGGAAGGCTTCATAGTCATCCGAGCTGATGGGGAACAAACCGGCATAAACCTGTGGCTTCACTTTCTTGAAGCCTGGCAGCGCTTTAGAGGCAGGATTACGTGACAGCGTCAGGGTATCCCCTACCGGCGCGCCCAGAATGTCTTTAATCGCGCAGACCAGCCAGCCTACTTCACCGCAGTTCAGCGCATCGCGATCGACGCGCTTCGGCGTAAAGATGCCCAGACGGTCGGCGTTGTACACCTGGCCGGTACTCATGACTTTGACTTTATCGCCTTTGCGCAGCGTGCCGTTCTTGACGCGGATCAGCGAGACGACGCCCAGGTAGTTATCAAACCAAGAGTCGATAATCAGTGCCTGCAGCGGGCCTTCCGGGTCGCCTTCCGGCGGCGGAATATCACGAACCAGGCGTTCAAGCACGTCCGGCACGCCCACGCCCGTTTTGGCAGAGCAGCGCACGGCATCCGTGGCATCGATCCCGACGATATCTTCAATTTCCTGAGCTACACGATCCGGATCGGCCGCAGGCAGATCGATCTTGTTCAGTACCGGTACAACTTCCAGATCCATTTCCATCGCGGTATAGCAGTTTGCCAGCGTCTGGGCTTCAACACCCTGCCCGGCATCCACAACCAGCAACGCACCTTCACAAGCCGCCAGCGAGCGGGAGACTTCATAGGAGAAGTCAACATGGCCTGGGGTATCGATAAAATTGAGCTGGTAAGTTTCACCGTCCGGCGCGTGGTAAGCGAGGGTGACGCTCTGCGCCTTAATGGTAATGCCACGCTCGCGCTCCAGATCCATTGAATCCAGAACCTGTGCAGCCATTTCACGTTCGGTCAGGCCACCGCAAATTTGAATCAAACGGTCTGAGAGCGTAGATTTACCGTGGTCGATATGCGCGATGACAGAAAAGTTTCTTATATGCTTCATTTATATGAATATTTTCGCTTAAACGTTCGGTTTAATTCTCGCGGTGGACACAGCTATCAACACAGAGTGCAATGTACCCGCCATCAATGAGCACGCATCTTACACTGTTAGCCCCCTGCACGAAAGAATTCACATACATAGCAGCGCATCAAATTCGTAACTGTGCCTCTTAATTTGCCCGGAGATTGTTTCCGGGTTCTGCCCGCTTCCACGATGCAAGAGATTTGCGGCGCTCAACGATAACCAGGCGCGCGCAGGCATGCTTATTTAATGGATTCAGGGGGAGATAACTGCCGCTGAGACGGCAGTAAGAGGAATTCAGCGTTCTGTTTCAACACGCAGCGCGTCTGGAGGCAAAGCAACGCTCAGAATGACAGGCTGGAAAGAGGCAGACTTCCCAAGATAAGAGGAGACACCTTTCGCCACGATAAAACCACCAACGCCACCCAGCAAGGCGCCAGCAACGGAAGCAAGGTCACTGTGGAACAGCGCCTGAAACAGACCTGCCACCAGGAACAGCCCCACCAGCGGCGTCATGTAAACCAGCAGCGCCGAACTGAGCAGGCTTTTTTCCGCTATCCCCAGCTCAATACGCTGACCAGCGGCAAGCGGCTCCGCGCTGGCGACTTTCATCACGTGCGCATTTTTGGGGCCGAGCTTGTTGAGCATATGGCTGCCACATCCCTTGCGGGCTGAACAGCTGCTGCAGGAAGTTTTCATTTCCGAATGCAGCGTAGCCACGCCGTTCTGCCACGAGACAACCGTGGCCCATTCTCTCATCATGGTGTCGATCCTAAAGTGACCGCCTCTGCGATACGTTTAGCGGTAGAGGGAGGCAGTTCGCCTACCACCGTAATTTCCGCATTATTACGTATTTCACTCTGCACCGTACGACGCCCTGTGCGCACTAGCTGCGAGGTACTGTTTTTATCTGCCGCGCTGACATTGATTGAGAAACTGAACAGGCCATCAGAATAGAGTCGTGACTCAACAGGTTTGTTCAGCGAAGGGATCTGACGGCGGCTCTGCGTCACCTCTTTCATCCCCATTGGCACCCAGCCAGCTTTCCAGGTAAGAGCAACTTTCTCACTGGCAGGCACGGAAAGCGAGGGAGGAAGCGTCGCCTTTTCCAGCCCCTGCATCATGCCGCGCACGCCTTCGTCCACGGCAAAACTGATAACCCGATACTGCTCAAGCGTTTCACCGTCACGATCCAGCAGGTCTACGCGCAGAGGCAGTTTAGTTTCGTTATCCAGCCAGACAATATAGCTGTATCGCGTTCCGTCCCGCGCCACGATACGGATCACTTCGCACATCTGGTCTGCTATGCGGGCACGGCCTACCGGCACAAAATCGTAGTTCTCCGCCAGCTTGCGGAAATCGGCATACACCAGCGAAGGAAGCGA
The DNA here is from genome assembly GCF_030758455.1 of Erwinia pyri. Classification (NCBI taxonomy): domain Bacteria; kingdom Pseudomonadati; phylum Pseudomonadota; class Gammaproteobacteria; order Enterobacterales; family Erwiniaceae; genus Erwinia; species Erwinia pyri. The sequence continues at coordinate 1,162,365 of NZ_CP132353.1, read as the reverse complement.
GTCGACAATATGGTCGCCAGCCAGCGTAAAAGGCTCAAGACCAGGTTCGAAATAGCTGATTTCGCCGCCACGCTGGATGATCTCACGGCGCGGACCATCCATCTGCAGCAGCTGAGCAAATACTTTGTTGTCCAGAACGGCATGACGATAGCGCAGGGATTCGATTCCCAGCCTGGAGACATTGATATAGGCGAATTCATAACTGAGAGACTGGCTGGCCTGCTCCATCTGTTGCAAGAGCGCCCCGGGGGTGGTTGATTCCGCCGGGGCGACACTGGAGTACATCAGGCTGCCAGCCATAAGGCTGACGGCACACCAAAGTTGCTTCATTACTGCTGCTGAATTCCTAACGACTGGTTACCCGGTACCTGAACGGCAGCCTGCTGAGCGGGCGCCTGTTCAAACTGGAGCTGGTTAGAGTGCAGGCGGCGCTGCAGTTCATAATCCTGCAGCATAGCGTTAACGCGACGGCGCGAATCCTGCACCTGCTGCGAAGCGCTGCTGTTGCTGTTGGCGCCCTCAGAAGGCACGCCAAGGCTGACCGGCGAAGCCTGGCCCATCATCGGCAGCGTATTAAACACCGGCGAATCGGACTCAGTCTGGCCTGGTTGTGGCTGGTTATAGTGCTGGACGCCAACAATGACCGCCAGTGATACGCAGGCGGCAACACCGACCTGAGTAAGCTGCGCAGCCCACGGACGGACTTTATGCCAGAACGGCATAGACGCATAGCGCTCGGGTTTCGGTTGCGCTTCAGGGATCAGCGTGGTGGTTTTGTTGACCGGCTCAAGTTCAATGGCGGCAGCAACGCGTGCAGCAATATCGAGATGCATAACCTGACCAACATCGCCACGCAGGGTATCGCGGATCAGGTGATAGCTTTCCCAGTTTTTCTGCAGCATCGCGTCTTTAGACAATGCGGATAAAACTTCATTATCTAAAGTCTCGCCATCCATCAAAGCGGAAAGTTGTTCTTTCTGCATGCCTCAGTACCCTTCCTGTTTACGCTACGACTAGCGTTGGATAAGCGGTTGAATTTTATTCTCAATAGCTTCTCGTGCACGGAAAATACGGGAACGTACTGTTCCTACCGGGCAATCCATAATGACCGCTATCTCTTCATAGCTCAGGCCATCCAACTCCCTGAGGGTGATCGCCATACGGAGATCTTCAGGCAGCGTTTCAATGGTGCGAAAAACTATTTGTTTCAATTCTTCAGACAACATTAAGTTCTCAGGGTTCGAAATTTCTTTCAGTGCACCGGCACTTTCAAAGTTTTCAGCATCGATCGCATCCACATCGCTGGCCGGTGGACGGCGCCCCTGAGCAACCAGATAATTTTTAGCCGTGTTGACGGCTATCCTGTAGAGCCAGGTATAAAAGGCGCTGTCGCCGCGGAAAGATTCCAGCGCACGATAGGCTTTTATAAATGATTCCTGCACTACATCAGGCACATCTCCTGAGGGCACATAGCGGGAAACCAGACTCGCCACTTTATGCTGATAGCGCACCACCAGCAGGTTAAATGACTTCTGATCCCCTTTCTGTACTCGCTCAACGAGAACCTGGTCCGTTAGCTGCTCGCTCATCCGAGGTAATGTCTCCCCAAAGCTTTTTCCACGCGTTTATGAACTACCCGCAATAACTTCAATTCGAGCAAGCATGCGCTTTGAGTGGTCATCATGAGTAAAGTTCCGTTGCGCCGTTATATTTGTGATGTTTTACCGGGACGGACAACCAGCGATCATTTTTATGATTTCTGACTGGTTAAAGCAGCCACTGCTTCCTTTGCTCTTCAGCCTGTCGGCACAAGAGTCCCGTTTACGCCGCAGAGTAACGCAAGAAGGCCGTTTTTTCACCTTTAAATCACGGTAATTCAATCCTGTTCGCAATATTTAACCCGGGCTGCATGGATCAATCAGATTTGCCTCAGATAATGCCAGGGTAAAATGCGGCATCGGGTCACACTCTGTGTGGTGACAGCGGAAAAGGCTTCATCTCTTTTGCCACTGAGTGGTATGCTCAGCAAACAACCTGTTTAGTAAATTAAACATTATGACCCTTTCTTCCGATTACAGCTGTGACGTCCTTATCATAGGTAGCGGTGCCGCCGGATTGACCCTCGCCCTGCGGCTGGCTGAGAAACATCAGGTGACGGTTCTGAGTAAAGGACCGGTAAGCGAAGGCTCTACCCTCTATGCTCAGGGCGGGATTGCGGCCGTTTTTGATGAAACAGACAGCATTGAGTCGCACGTTGAAGATACCCTGATTGCGGGCGGCGGCCTGTGCGATCGGGAGGCGGTGTCCTTTATCGCCAGCAATGCGCGTCATTGCGTGCAGTGGCTGATTGATAACGGCATGTTGTTTGATAAGGAAAACCCCGGGGCGATCGATGGGCGCTATCATCTCACCCGCGAAGGGGGGCACAGTCACCGACGGATCCTGCACAGCGCCGATGCCACAGGCCGTGCGGTTGAAACCACGCTGGTAAGCCAGGCATTAAGCCATCCCAACATTCAGATTATTGAGCGCAGCAATGCGGTTGATTTGATCGTTTCCGACAAAATCGGTCTGCCTGGCGAACGTCGCGTGGTTGGTGCTTATATCTGGAACCGTAAGCGCGAGAAAGTTGAAACCTGTCGCGCCCGCTCTGTGGTGCTGGCGACAGGCGGCGCGGCTAAGGTTTATCAATACACCACCAATCCGGATGTCGCTTCAGGCGATGGCATAGCCATGGCATGGCGCGCAGGATGCCGGGTAGCCAATCTGGAGTTTAATCAGTTCCACCCCACCTGCCTGTTCCATCCTGAAGCGAGGAACTTCCTGCTAACGGAAGCGCTGCGTGGCGAAGGCGCCCTTCTCCGGCGGCCAGACGGCAGCCGGTTTATGCCCGATTTCGATCCACGGGCAGAACTGGCCCCGCGTGATATTGTCGCCCGCGCCATCGACCATGAGATGAAGCGCCTGGGTGCTGACTGCATGTATCTGGATATCAGCCACAAGCCGGCTGAATTTATTCAGGCTCACTTCCCGATGATTGATGAAAAATTACGGACGCTGGGCTTCGACCTGACTAAAGAGCCGATCCCGATTGTTCCTGCCGCCCACTATACCTGCGGCGGCGTGGTGGTTGACCAGCAGGGCCGTACCGACATCGCGGGGCTTTATGCTATCGGGGAGGTCAGCTATACCGGTCTGCATGGCGCAAACCGTCTGGCTTCCAACTCTCTGCTGGAGTGTCTGGTGTATGGCTGGTCAGCCGCAGAAGATATCGATCGGCATCTGCAAGAGGCGATCATGCCGGAGCAGTTGCCTGAATGGGATGAGAGCCGCGTAGATGATTCAGATGAGCGAGTAGTGATCCAGCACAACTGGCACGAGCTGCGCCTGCTGATGTGGGACTACGTGGGAATTGTCCGTACTACCAAACGTCTGGAGCGGGCGTTGCGGCGCATCACTATGCTGCAGCAGGAGATTGATGACTATTACGCCAACTTCCGCATTTCCAATAATTTGCTGGAATTACGCAATCTGGTACAGGTTGCCGAGCTGATTGTCCGCTGCGCGATGGCGAGAAAAGAGAGCCGCGGGTTGCATTTCACCCTTGATTACCCCGACATGCTGCCGGAAGCGAAACCCACCCTGCTCTCCCCTGATTAACGGAACAGATAAAAATCCCGGGTCAGGCTGCAATGCGCTTCAGAGTAGTTGTGATCAGGCCCGCGAATCGTCATGCGATCGGTAAACAGCTCCCCTGGCGCAGGCGAAAGCGCCAGTAACACGCGGTTGGGCGGGCGCTTCTCGGTATCGGAGATATCGGTGCGGCAGTGAAGATGCCACCCCCGCTGCTCTGCCACTTCCACCAGCTTATCTCCCGCTGAGGCTGGCAGCACCACGCAGAAAAATCCCGCTTCAGTAATCAACGCTTCGGCACAGGTCAGCAATACTTCATGTGTTAAATCCGTGGTATAACGGGCGGAAGCGCGTTCAGGGCTGGCACAGTCGACGCCGGGCGTAAAATAGGGCGGATTACTGACAATCAGGGAGTAGCGCTGCCCGGTGGTTTTCGACCAGTGCAGAATATCATCCTGCCAGATATGAATGCGTTCCGCCCAGGGTGAAGCGGCCGCATTTTCGCGCGCCTGGTCAGCAGCCTGCTCATCCAGCTCAACGGCATCAACCTGCACCTCCGGTCCGGTGCGCTGCGCCAGCATCAGCGCTATCAGACCGCTACCTGTGCCGATATCCAGCACCCGCTGCGCACCCGCAACCGGTGCCCAGGCACCCAGCAGAACGCCATCCGTTCCCACCTTCATCGCACAGCGATCGTGGGCAACAAAAAATTGCTTGAAGGTAAATCCGTTGGCGCGCAGAACCGCTTTCTGTTGAGACATTTGACTGACCTGAAATGGAAACGGCGCTAGCATAGGACAATAAACAGGTAAGGAAAAGTCATTAAGACCACACAAACAGATGAAGATCGCGTTCAATCTGTCTATAATCAGCGCCCCAAACTGAGGTAGACCATGACTGTAACCACTTTTTCCGAACTCGAACTTGATGAAAGCCTGCTGAAAGCTCTGCAGGAGAAGGGCTATACGCGCCCTACGGCTATCCAGGCCGCTGCGATCCCGCCTGCACTGGAGGGTCGTGACGTTCTGGGTTCGGCACCAACCGGTACAGGCAAAACGGCGGCCTATCTGCTGCCGGTGCTTCAGCATCTGCTCGATTTCCCACGTAAGAAATCGGGCCCGCCCCGCATTCTGATTGTCACCCCAACCCGTGAACTGGCGATGCAGGTTGCTGACCAGGCGCGTGAGCTGGCGAAATATACCCATCTGGATATCGCGACGATAACCGGTGGTGTGGCGTACATGAACCACGCGGAAGTGTTCAGCGAGAATCAGGATATCGTGGTTGCGACCACGGGCCGCCTGCTGCAGTACATCAAAGAAGAGAACTTTGACTGCCGTGCGGTAGAAACGTTAATCCTGGATGAAGCGGACCGCATGCTGGACATGGGTTTCGCGCAGGATATCGAAACCATTGCAGCCGAAACGCGCTGGCGTAACCAGACGTTGCTGTTCTCTGCCACGCTGGAAGGGGATGCGATTAAAGACTTCTCCGAGCGTCTGCTGAACGAGCCAGAAGAGATTGAAGCGGATCCGGCCCGTCGTGAACGTAAAAAAATTCAGCAGTGGTATTACCGTGCTGATGACATCAAGCATAAAACGGCGCTACTTATTCATCTGCTGAAGCAGCCTGAAGTAACCCGTTCCGTGGTGTTTGTGCGTAAACGTGAGCGTGTGCACGAGCTGTGCGGCTGGCTGCGTGAAGCGGGCATCAACACCAGCTATCTGGAAGGCGAACTGGAGCAGTTCAAGCGCAACGAAGCGATCAAACGCGTTGTCGATGGCCGTGTGAACGTGCTGGTTGCAACCGATGTGGCCGCCCGTGGTATCGATATTGATGATGTCAGCCACGTATTTAACTTTGATATGCCGCGTACTTCAGACACCTACCTGCACCGTATTGGCCGTACCGGCCGCGCCGGTAAAAAAGGTATCGCCATTTCTCTGGTGGAAGCGCATGACAACGTATTGCTGGGTAAAGTTACCCGCTATATCAAAGAGCCGCTGAAATCACGCACCATTGATGAGCTGCGCCCTACCACGCGTCCGCCAAGCGAAAAGCTGAACGGCAAGCCCTCTAAAAAGGTGCTGGCGAAGCGTCAGGAGAAGAAAGAGAGCGAGCAGAAAGAGAACAAGCCGCGCGCGAAGGAGCGTCATCGCGATAGCAAAAATATCGGTAAGCGCCGCAAGCCGACCGCTGCGAAAACGGACAGTGCTGAATAAACGCACCGCGCTACAAAAAACCGCCTCTGTGAGGCGGTTTTTTTATGGGTAAAATCGGGTAAAAAGCCCGGTTTGTCTTCAGCGCCAGTTGAAACGCGCTTTTAGCAGACTTCGAAAATTAAACGCCGTAAACATCTGAGAATTTTACCTTTATTTTCATTGAATTAAAGGGGATGTTAAGCTGATGCTGTTTTCATCACCTACTCCCCTTATTCAACTCTGAAGCGCCTTTTTGCAGCTTTTATTAAAGGCTTTCAGTAAACGTGCGGGCAATCACGTCGCGCTGCTGTTCTGGCGTCAATGAGTTGAAACGCACGGCATAACCGGAAACGCGAATAGTCAGCTGCGGATACTTTTCCGGGTGCTCTACGGCATCCTGTAACGTTTCACGACGCAGTACGTTAACGTTGAGATGCTGGCCGCCTTCCACACGGACTTCTGGTTTCACTTCCAGCGGAATTTCACGATATTCGATCTTGCCCAGCTCGCTGACTGGCACGATCTGATCTTCGCTGTATCCTGCTTTTGCGCAGACGCAGCGAGCTTCAGCTTTCTCATCATCTAACAGCCAGAATGAGTTCAGCAATGCGTGATTGGATGCTTGGGTAATCTGAATTCCGGTAATCATAATTATGCCTCCAGGCAGTAACGGCTGACAAAGCCAGCGGGTGATAAAGGAGATGCGCCAAACCTATCCGATCTGTATATCAGTCCCGTTATGCGGCTTCTTTGACCAAAATCAATATTTCACTGCCGCTCAGCCGGGTGACAAAATCAACTAAATGATTTAACTCAATTTTACCTGTGTCCCACTTTCATATTTATTTGTAAATCTTCAACAATATTTTAAGTTTGCCCTGCTGCGGATCCACGTTAAGCTAATCAGCAACCTATTAAGGAGGCGACGATGGCCAATACGCTGACCTGGCACGATGTGCTGGCAGAGGAAAAAGAGAAACCCTATTTCATTGAAACGCTGGCTAAAGTGGCGCAGGCACGCGCATCAGGGAAAACGGTGTATCCACCTCAGAAGGATGTGTTCAATGCATTTCGCCTGACGGAACTGGGAGATGTCAAAGTGGTGATTCTGGGGCAGGACCCTTACCACGGCCCTAATCAGGCGCATGGGCTGGCCTTCTCTGTGTTACCTGGCGTAGCGGTGCCGCCTTCGCTGGTCAATATGTACAAAGAGCTGGTAACGGATATCCCCGGTTTTCAGCGTCCAACGCATGGTTTTCTGGAGAGCTGGGCCCGTCAGGGAGTGATGCTGCTGAATACGGTATTAACAGTGGAAGCGGGCAAAGCGCATTCTCATGCCAAATTGGGCTGGGAAACTTTTACGGACACGGTGATCTCCGCAATTAATGAACATCGCGAAGGCGTGGTGTTTTTGCTGTGGGGTTCTCACGCGCAGAAGAAAGGCAGCATTATTGACCGCCAGCGCCATCATGTGCTGCAGGCGCCTCACCCTTCGCCTCTCTCCGCTCATCGGGGATTTTTTGGCAGCGCGCCCTTCTCGCAGACCAATGAATTGCTGGTGAAGCAGGGAGACAATCCTATTGACTGGCAGCCGGTCCTGCCTGAATAACGCCATAAAAAAAAGCACCCGAGGGTGCTTTTTTTTATCACTGCAGCCGATCAGGCTTTGGCTTTCGCTACGGCAACCATCGCCGGACGAAGCAGACGACCGTTGAGCATGTAGCCACGCTGCATAATCATCAGAACGTGGTTTGGCGCCACATCCTCAGATTCCATCATAGACATCGCCTGATGCAGTTCCGGGTTGAAAGGCACGTTAACGTCGCCAATCACTTCCACACCGAATTTACGCACCGCGCCCAGCAAAGATTTCAGGGTTAACTCGATCCCTTCCACCATTGAGGTCAGCTCCGGGTTGGCTTTATCAGCCACTTCCAGCGCACGCTCCAGGCTGTCGATCACTGGAAGCAGCTCATTGGCGAATTTTTCCAGGGCAAATTTATGCGCTTTTTCCACGTCGAGTTCAGCCCGACGACGGATATTTTCAATCTCAGCCTGAGCACGGATTTGCGCTTCACGCACGCCACCCTGAGACTGCGCCAGCTGGACTTCCAGCTCGGCAATGCGGTCATCACGAGGATCCACCGCTTCAGCTGCCTCTGCGTCCTGGGTTTGCGCCTGCTCCATCTCAATATCGTCTGAGACTTGCTCGTTTGGGGTGTTCTGTTCTTTACTACTCATGAATTTCTCCGCGTTTTTGCACATTCATCTCGCTGGTTCGCTTATTATGGGGATCAGAACTGCGGTTTCAAGGGAACCGGTCACATTGTCTGAGGTAGTTTACCTCATGAGGAACGCCAGCATCATGAACAAACATTTCAATTGCATCGGGATTGTGGGGCATCCGCGTCATCCGACCGCGCTGACAACGCACGAGATGCTTTACCGCTGGCTGACGACAAAAGACTATGAGGTGATCATTGAAGAGCAGATCGCCCGTGAGCTGAATCTGAGCGATGTGGAAACCGGTACGCTGGCGGAAATTGGCCAGCGGGCCGATCTTGCGGTGGTTGTTGGCGGTGATGGCAATATGCTGGGCGCGGCGCGCGTGCTGGCCCGCTACGACATCAAAGTGATCGGGATAAACCGCGGTAATCTTGGCTTCCTGACCGATCTGGACCCGGATAATGCCCAGCAGCAGTTAGCGGATGTGCTGGAAGGCAAATATATTACAGAAAGCCGCTTTTTACTGGAGGCGCAAGTTTGCCGCCAGGGGCGCGAACCGCGTATTGGCACTGCCATTAACGAAGTGGTTCTGCATCCCGGAAAAGTTGCCCATATGATTGAGTTTGAGGTCTACATTGATGAGACTTTCGCATTCTCGCAGCGCTCTGATGGCCTGATTATCTCGACGCCAACCGGTTCAACCGCCTATTCCCTCTCCGCTGGCGGCCCTATTTTAACACCTTCGCTGGATGCCATCGCTATCGTTCCCATGTTCCCGCATACGCTCTCAGCGCGCCCGTTAGTGATCAACAGCAGCAGCACTATTCGTCTGCGCTTTTCACATATGCGCAGCGACCTGGAAGTGAGCTGTGACAGCCAGATCGCCCTGCCTATTCAGGAAGGTGAAGATGTATTGATACGGCGTAATGACGATCATCTCAATTTAATCCACCCGCAAAATTACAATTACTTTAATACGTTAAGCTCAAAACTTGCCTGGTCGAAAAAATTGTTTTAAAAACCGATGCCAGCTACTTTACTGGTTATAATTCCAGTATATACTGTATGAAAAACCATATCTGTGTTTTCATACAGGAACGCCAATTATGCTCGCACAACTGACCATCAGTAACTTTGCGATTGTTCGGGAACTTGAAATCGATTTTCAACGTGGCATGACCGCGATCACCGGCGAAACCGGTGCCGGGAAATCCATTGCTATTGATGCGCTCGGCTTGTGCCTTGGCGGTCGTGCAGAAGCAGATATGGTGCGGCAGGGCGCCGCCCGCGCGGATATTTGCGCCCGTTTTTCGCTGAAAGATACTCCTTCAGCCTTCGAGTGGCTGGTAGAGAATCAACTGGACGAAGGGAGTGAATGTCTGCTGCGCCGCGTCATCAGCAGCGACGGACGCTCCCGTGGTTTTATTAACGGCACTGCTGTTCCCCTTTCGCAACTGCGCGATCTCGGCCAACGTCTTATCCAGATCCATGGTCAGCATGCACACCAGCTTCTGCTTAAGCCTGAGCACCAGAAAACGCTGCTCGACGGCTATGCTGGCGAAACAGGGTTGATGCAGCAGATGGCAGAGAGCTACCGTCAGTGGCATCAAAGCTGCCGGGTACTGGCTCAGCATCAGCAGGCGTCTCAGGAGCGTGAGGCGCGTCGTGAGCTGCTGCAATATCAGCTGAAAGAGCTCAATGAATTTGCTCCGGTGGCAGGCGAATATGAAGCCATAGACGAAGAGTACAAACGTCTGGCTAACAGCGGACAGCTGCTCTCCACCAGCCAGCAGGCACTGATGCTGCTGGCCGATGGTGAAGGCAAGACGCTGCTGAATCAGCTTTATACCGCGCAGCAGTTGCTGAACGAACTGCTCTCTATGGATGACAAGCTGAGCGGCGTCTCTACCATGCTTGATGAAGCCTCGATTCAGATCAGTGAAGCCAGTGACGAACTGCGTCACTACTGTGAACGTCTGGATCTGGACCCGAACCGGTTGTACGAGCTTGAGCAGCGCCTTTCGCGTCAGATTGCTCTCGCCCGCAAGCACCATATCTCACCGGAAGAGCTGCCGGTCTTCCACCAGCAACTGCTGGAAGAGCAAAGCCTGCTGGATCAGCAGGAGAGCGATCAGGATGAGCTTTCTCAGACCGTTGCGCGCCATCATCGCGCCGCCATGATCTGTGCAGAGCAGCTGCATCAATGCCGGGTTCATTTTGCCGAAGAGCTGAGCCGCTTAATTGGGGAGAGTATGCATACGCTCTCCATGCCGCACGGGCGACTGGGCATTGAAGTCCAGTTCAATGCCGATCATCTTACCGCTGAAGGCGCGGACCGTATTGATTTCCGTGTTACCACTAACCCGGGTCAGCCGCTGCAACCGCTCTCTAAAGTGGCTTCTGGTGGTGAGCTTTCGCGTATCGCTCTGGCCATTCAGGTGATTACCGCCCGTAAGATGGATACGCCGGCGCTGATCTTCGATGAGGTGGATGTAGGGATCAGCGGACCAACAGCGGCAGTTGTGGGCAAGATGCTGCGTCAGTTAGGTGAGTCCACGCAGGTGATGTGCGTCACCCATCTGCCGCAGGTAGCCGGTTGCGGCCATCAGCATTTTTATGTCAGCAAAGAGACCGATGGCGAGATGACGGAAACGCATATGCAGCCGCTGGACAAGCGTGCCCGTCTGCAGGAACTTGCCCGTCTGCTGGGCGGTAGCGAAGTTACCCGCAACACGCTGGCCAACGCAAAGGAGCTTTTAGCAGCCTGATTGCCGCACTTTTTTGGCCTGTTGTGGTCATATCCTTGCTTCGTAGAGGTTTCAAACTGCGGAAAGGTTTATTATCATCGTCTTCTTACGCTGTCATCGTAGCGAGTGTTCGATGCAGCCAGATTGTTGGCCCGAAAAGGAATAAAGATACTTATGCGCTGTAAAACGCTGACTGCTGCGGCGGTGGTTCTTCTGATGATGACCGCTGGATGTTCCACTCTGGAGCGAGTGGTTTACCGGCCAGACATCAACCAGGGCAACTACCTGGTTGCGAATGATGTTTCTAAAATTCATACCGGCATGACGCAACAGCAGGTGGCATACACCCTGGGCACGCCGATGATGCGCGATCCGTTTGGTAGCAACGTCTGGTATTACGTCTTCCGTCAGGAGCCAGGCCATGAGCCGGTGACCCAGCAGACGCTGACGCTGACCTTTGACGGCAACGGTACGCTGACCAACATTGATAACAAGCCAACCCTGACCGGCAAAAAATAACGGTATAAACAGGCTGATGGTGAAATCGTAAGGCGCTGAGGCGCCTTATTTTTTTGCTGCGCGTTCGGCGCGCAGGCGACGAAGCTCTTTTGGGTCAGCCAGCAGCGGCCGGTAGATCTCAATCCGGTCACCGCTCTGCACTTCATCCCCCAGCTTTACCGGGCGACTGAATACCCCAACTTTGTTTTTAGCGAGATCGATATCGCTGCGGAGTTCGAGTATACCGGAAGCCTTAATCGCCGCTTCAACGGTAGCCCCTTCCTCAACATTCACCGTATAGAGGTACTGTTTTTCAGGCAGTGCATAAACCACTTCAACAGCGATATCAGGCACTGTAGACCTCTTTCGCGCGTTTGGTAAACGCCTGCACCATGCTGCTTGCCAGCTCTTTAAAGATGCGTCCGAACGCCATCTCAACCAGCATATTGGTAAACTCGAACTCCAGGTTCAGCTCTACTTTGCAGGCATCTTCGCTTAAGGGCGTGAACTGCCAGCCCCCCGTCAGCTTACGAAACGGACCATCGACCAGCTGCATATGAATGCTCTGGTTGTCGGTCAGCGTGTTGCGCGTGACAAAAGTTTTGCTGATTCCGGCTTTTGAAACATCAACCGATGCCGTCATCTGTTGCTCTGTTGCATCCAGAACACGGCTACCGGTACACCCTGGGAGAAACTCCGGATAGGCATCCACATCGTTTACCAACCGGAACATTTGCTCAGCGCTATAGGGCACCAGCGCAGAACGACTAATCTGAGACATAACGTTTCCTGTTAATCTTCAATTTACCAATAATACCATCGGCGCCAGGTAAACAAAAATCCTCAGCCGCCAGCGTTCTGCTAAAATAGCGCTTTTCCCCGTCTCGTTTGTTACAGGGGATGCCTTCAATCACTGCTTCATGTAAACTAAGTGGCATTATGACTAAGAAAAAAGCACATAAACCCGGTTCCGCTACCATTGCCATGAACAAACGGGCCCGCCATGAATACTTCGTTGAAGAAGAGTTCGAAGCGGGACTGTCGCTCCAGGGATGGGAAGTCAAATCACTCCGCGCCGGCAAGGCCAACATCAGCGAAAGCTACATTATGCTGCGTGATGGCGAAGCTTTCCTGTTCGGCGCTACCTTCCAGCCGCTGATTGGTGCCTCTTCCCATGTGGTCTGCGACCCTACCCGCACCCGCAAGCTGTTGCTGAAGGAGCGTGAGCTGGCCTCGCTGTTTGGTAAAGCTAACCGTGACGGTTACACCATCATTCCCCTGTCGATGTACTGGAAAAATGCCTGGGCCAAGCTGAAAATCGGCGTGGCGAAAGGTAAGAAAGAGCACGACAAGCGCGACAACATCAAAGATCGTGAGTGGCAGACAGACAAAGCACGTATTATGAAACATGCCAATCGCTAACCCTTTGGCGTAGACGACATTTTCTGTTATACTGCTTCACAGTACTTGGGGCTGATTCTGGATTCGACAGGATTTGCGAAGCCCAAGGAGCATGCCGAGGGGCGGTTTGCCTCGTTAAAAGCCGCAAAAAAATAGTTGCAAACGACGAAAACTACGCACTAGCAGCTTAATAACCTGCTCAGAGCCCTCTCTCCCTAGCCTCCGCTCTTAGGACGGGGATCAAGAGAGGTCAAACACAAAAGAGATCGTGTGGATGTCCTGCCTGGGGCTGAAGCATTAAATCCAATCAGGCTAGTTTGTCAGTGGCGTGTCCGTTCGCAGCTGACCGGCGAATGCAAAGACTGGACTAAGCATGTAGTGCCGACGGTGTAGTAATTCTGGACGCGGGTTCAACTCCCGCCAGCTCCACCAAATTCTTGGTCGATGGTTACCAGAGCCACTCGATGAAGTCCTGAAAGCCCACACGGTGAAAGCCTTGTGGGCTTTTTTGTGTCTGTTATCTTCAGAAGTGTTACTGCTTAGGCAGGCGATTACAGCTGGACAATAAACGTATCCTTGAGCACAAACCAATCTTATCTGTAAATCCCATGCCATTACGTTACGCCTTTCGCGCAGCGTGACATTTCATGCCAGAAACCATTAATAATGATTTGATGTCAGATTATGGAGACGGCTTACCCTGTAGGGAAAATCATCGGAAAAATGTTGTGGCGAATGACTCGAAGTACCGCGACGCCTGTTCACCCCATATCCTGGCGGTGAACAACAACCCGATGCGCTTCAGCGACCACAGCTGCGGCGTCTCCCGTCGGCGGGTAATCCTGCCGTTCGGACGTGATACCGGCGAACGAGCGCGACCCGCAGTTGCTGGATAAAATCAGCACCGATCTGGACGTTATTGTTCGTCATTTAATAAAGCGCTTCGCGTCACCCGATGAAGCGCGCGAGCTGTTGCAGGCGCAGCAATCGTCCGGTGAAGCGCTGGAGATCAAGCGACAGGCCGATCCGCTGATCGATTTCTGCGGCTATCTGATGCCGTTGAGCACACCGAACGGGCTGTTTATTGGTAATGCCAACATTCACCCGATAAACCCGAAGCGCTATCTCTATCATGCGTATCTGTCATTTATGGAATCGCGCAGGCATCAGCACCCGCTAAGCCTTACAGCCTTCGGCCAGGCGGTGCCACAGACGCTGAAGAAGTATGAGATTGAGCTGCTGAAGCGCAAAACAAAGAACGGTATCCAGACCAGCCTGGAGCTGAGTGAAGACTGCGAGGCTGACTGGCTGCCGCGCTGTGATGGCTAGTAAAATTGCAATATCAAACCGGCTTAGGCCGGTTTGTGCCAGGAGCGGACATACATGACATCAATCCTTGTAAATCGACGTGGTGCGGCCATAGCCATTATTTAATTAATCTGAATTATGGACATTCATGCCTGATACCTTAAAAATCGTAAATCTATGACTTACATACTCAGGCAGAAAAAGTATATGAGCGAAAAGCTGGAATTCATGTTGTTGGCGCTTGAATCCTCCCGTCGGGCGTTACCAGTATGCAGACCAAATCCACCTGTTGGATGCGTGATTGCCCATTTGGATGCGTGATTGCCCATAAAGGTAAAGTGGTTTCCAAAGGTTTCACTAAATCTCCGGGCCACTATCACGCCGAGATAGACGCTATTTCAAAACTAACCTTGCCAATTGGTGAATGTGAAATATTTGTCACCCTTGAACCCTGCTCCTTTCAAGGCAGAACCCCCTCCTGTGCTTTGACGCTCGCTGAGCTTAAGCCACAACATATCTATGTTGCTTTAGAAGATCCGCATCCTAGGAATAGAGGGGAAGGACTCAGGATTCTAAAAAATGCAGGTATTAGCTATACGCTTGGTATCGGTAAAAAAGAGGTAGAGGATTTTCTCTTATCTTATTTGATAAGGTCATAGTAGGCCGCCTATATAATCCAAAACTGATTAGGGCAGGAAAATTTGGGTCAGCTCCTCGCTCTTAGCGGGCTCAGTAGCTGGCAAGGCTGGTCGCTGAGTGCCAACGGCGGACATTGTTCCTCGCAACATTATGTGTTAATTACTAGGGAGCAGGTCACAGTTGATAGAAGAATGCATATTTTATATATGCCGTTACAATAAACTCTCAACTTAACTAAAGTGAGCAATATAGATGGGCATGAAATTTACTGTGGGTGATTTGCGACATGAGCTGTCAGGGCTCTCAGATGAAACCGAGCTTAGCTTTGACGGAGGGCTTACCTTTGGCCGGCTTAAGCGATGGGGTGATGATCACTTTGTACTTCTGTTTGCTGAGCCACAGGCTGCCGTAAGCGAAGATTTCAAGAGAAAACATGATAATATCTTGGTGAGCTTCTGCAAGCTTGATACTTTCGACGAGCTTTGATCAGGACGAGCTTTCTGGCCTGTATAAAGTCAGAAAGCTATCCCGCGACTCCTAACAATCTAATTTATTAGTTTTAATCTATTGGATTAAATTTGTAAAGATGTAGCACTTTAAATAATAGCTTCGAAATATATCTCATTATAGCGGGGGGGTTATGAAATTTAAAAAAGTAAAAAACATACCAGATAAGTCAGAAAAAAACACGGTTTACCTAGTTAAAGACGCCTGGAATGACTGGTTTTACTGGGAAACTCTTTTTACTATGTTTTATAGTAATGATACAGGTGAATTATACAAAATTGGTAACACAAAAATAGCTAGCAAAGGTATGAAGGAATTATCTGCACTTTCAGAGGATGAAAAGGGACAGCCTTTTTATACACCTGATTTACCTGAGGCATTCCCTTCATTAGATGAAAATTTTTTCTCTCTAGGGCAGAGCGAGAACTTTTATGAAACTCTCAATCAGATCTCAATAAATATAAGAATTGAAATATTAAAGGGCATTAGGGATTGTGCTTATGATTTGAAAATTTATGAAAATTACAAATCTCACCCTGCCATGAAGGAGTCGCTTTTAAGGGACGTCAGTGAAAGAAATATTAAAGAATCTTTGCACGCAATAGCTTATGAAGAAGATCACAATAAGCCTTTCAACTTCTCATATCTTTTCCCAAACAGAGATGCCAATGAGAAGGAAATCAGATTGGAATTTAGCGTCAATAATAAAGACATGCCACAGAGCAATATCCAGGCTGTAATTGGCAGAAACGGAGTAGGGAAAACCACCTTATTTTCAGGATTTATTAAAGGTGTAATAAAACTTAATACAGACAATGAAAACCCTGTTGGCTCACTTCAAGTAAAGGAAGGTATCGAGTGGGGAGATAACAGTACTTATTTTAACTCCCTCAACTTATGTTCATATAGCCCATTTGACAGATTTGGTCCTGTAGGATCGAATATACTACCCTCTGGCGTTAAATATCAGTATATAGGCTTGATGGTACTAGACCTGAGAGGGAATGATAAAGAACAAAAACTAAGACCAAAAAGTTCAGATGAACTGCATGCAGAGTTTTGCAGTAGTATGCAGGAATGTTTAGTAGGAGTACGAAGGAAAAGATGGGAGGAATGTCTAAATATTTTAGAGAATGACCCTCTTTTTTCTGAAGCAGGTGTTTCGAAACTCGCGCAATTCGAGGATAAAGACTATCCCAAGGACTGGAGAGAGATTGTAAAAACATTTTTAAACAAGTTGAGCTCAGGTCATCTGGTTACGCTACTTAGTATCACTAAATTAGTTGAGGTAACAGAAGACAGATCCTTAACTCTCATTGACGAACCAGAGGCTCACCTGCACCCTCCATTGATTTCTGCTTATATCCGGGCTGTATCACATCTTATGAGTGAAAGAAACGGCGTAGCGATTGTCGCTACGCACTCTCCGGTAGTTCTTCAGGAGGTACGCTCTGACTGTGTATGGATATTAAACAGGACAGGTAAGTACGTCAGTGCCGACCGGCCGCAAATTGAGACGTTTGGGGAAAATGTCGGAACTCTGACACGTGAAGTATTCAGCCATGAAGTCGTGAATACTGGCTTTTA
Organism: Erwinia pyri; assembly: GCF_030758455.1. Lineage (NCBI taxonomy): Bacteria > Pseudomonadati > Pseudomonadota > Gammaproteobacteria > Enterobacterales > Erwiniaceae > Erwinia > Erwinia pyri. The sequence goes on along the minus strand of NZ_CP132353.1, from coordinate 1,145,618 downwards.
TAAAATGATAGCAGATGCCAGTAAAACCTTTTCTACATTTGATGAAGTAAATAATTACTTTAGTAATAAGTTAGGTGCAGAAGCACGAGCCCTAGCCCGGTCCCTGATAAATAAGAAAAAAAGGGATAGCGATGATTAATATAAACAAACCAACAATTAATGATATAAAAATACTTAGAAACTGTGCTATAGCTTACACTGATGCTTCATTAGCACAGGAATTGATGGGCGCAATTCCATATTTCACACAGATTTATCATGACTATGATCGTTTGATGACTGCCAGTACGGGCTATACGATCCCACGATCGCAGGCAAATGGAAATCTAAACGCTGATTTTATGAAAACACTCTATACCAAACAACTTGTAGGAAAAACAGGCAGCTGCCGAGATGACTATGATAGAATTTTGGCTTCGGCACCAAGAAAAAAATGTCCTATGTGTTCGGAAAGTATAGTAACAGCCTTAGACCATCACGTACCTAAATCAACTTATTTTCTTTATTCTGTTTTTCCAAAAAACCTCGTGCCTATCTGCTCCAGATGTAACGAAGCAAAAAAACATACAATGCCAAACCAACTGAATAAACAATTCATTCATCCTTATTATGATGACTTTTCACAAGAACAATGGTTTGAAGTTAGATTCACAAACTTGAACCCTATTGAGTTGACTTACGTATGTAAAGATAATCTTCACTTAGGAAACGGTGCAAACGAAAAACTTAAAAGCCATTTCAGTCGTTTAAAATTAGATGAGCTTTATTCTTCAAATGCCATAGTCAGATTAGAGGACATGAAAAATAACTTCCAGCCGCTTCTGGAAATAAATGATTGGGATTCGGTTTATGAGGAACTTATTGATCAACAAAGTATGGTTAGTCGTCGACCTGACTCTTGGGAGTATGCATTATTTAGCAAGTTAATTAACGAAAGATGGTATATAGAAGGTGGATTTTCAAATATTTAATATGATTATCCATTTATATCACTTTGATATACGATCAGAGTGAATAAAAAATAATCGCTTTAAGTGATTTAACTATTAAAGTAACGCAATACTTCTAGCTAGCGTCATCTGACACCCGGTCAGGTGACCTGCTCCCCGTTGATTAACACGCAGCAGTGTTAGTAATGCGACTATTTGGCTGCGAGATCAACTGTGAACTTCCGCTGTTCGCTCAAAACCGACTTACAACGTAGGCTGTGGTTTCCATTCACCCAAGCAGTGAAACCAGCCATCTTCCGCAGTGCGACGAAAATCTAAACTTGTCATCATACTTTTATGCCTGAAGGTGATTGTGTTCATCTCGGGTGAAGAGTGGTGAAGAATACCCGTCTAAGTGATCACCAGATAACCTTATGATTATTAATCATAAAAATCAAAGGTGAACAGGGTGAACACTTTTTCGTAAAATCTTTTTTTTCTGAAGATAACCTGTGCATTTAGTTTCATAAATTCTTAACTTATCAGCTGTCGTAAAACCACAGACGACACGGCATTGGTATACGCTTAGGTATACCAATCAAAGTTGAATTCATAAAAATCATTAAAAAAAATGATTGCCGAAAAAATTCAGATTCCGCCAGCCCTAAAATTCTTGGTCAATGGTTACCAGAGCCACTCGATGAAGTCCTGAAAGCTCGCAAAGCGTCAGCCCTGCGGTTTTTTTTGTGTCTGTGAACTTCAGAGATGTTACTGCTTATGCAGGTCATTACATCTGGGAAATAAAACTTATTCTGTAGCCCAAACAGGTTACCAGAATATTTTCAGCAGCGTGATCGCTCAGTCCTTGAGTTTCTGGAAGTCCTGTCACTTCCTGCTCCCCATTAAAGTTGCTATTTCCTAAAAGAGAATACAGCTTAACGCATTGAGAGATATTACAACCTCTTAATATGTGCGGAATCGAAGAGAAAAACTAGCCTATACCTCACATACGAATTCAGCTTCCAATGTGGGAGTTGAATTCGCTAAGCAACAGCAGCCATAAAGAGACAAAGATCACAATTTCCAACAATACAGAAAAATCCTCTATTCAAATCATTTAAAGTAGAAAAACACTCCGATCACTCATAAGCATTAATTACTAATCATGAGGTTCCTTATGGCTACTTGCCAAGACGCACACCGCTATAATTCTCTTTTTAATGCCCTCCCAGAAGACCAAAGCAACCCTTTCCGCCATAAATGTGCAGGTTGTGCATACGAGCTAGGATTTAGCGCTGGCGTGAGCAACCAATTACCAAACGAGCCCGCTGCAATTGCTTCGATCCTAAAGAGCCAAGCAGCTGAAGTCCGTCATAGAAGCCCAAGAGTTGCTTATTACCAAGGTTTTACTGATGGATTGAATGAGTATTACAACCAAAACCCACGAGGTTAAAACGAAGCTGGTTCCAAAACACTCCAATTATTAGTTGCTAAGGATTTTTAAATGATTGTTTATGCTTCTGAATTTTCTGAAATACCTCAGGCACTACGTAATAATCCATCTGTTAAAGAACGTATGTTGGCGCTCATTTCCGCTAATAAAATTTCAGGCAAAGTTACCGAAGGTGATGACCGCTTAGTGAAGTTGAGACAGATCCTGTCTCTACTAACAAATGATCAATTTTCACTTAATGAAGCAATAAGAGAAGTTGAACACCAACTCCCTCGACACACGTCAATGCATTCAGGAAGTAATCAAGTGTTCGCTAGTAACTGGGCTGAACGACTAGTTAGAACGCAATTTAGTCGTTTTTACAATCAAGCCGTACTCGAAGACCAGCTAGACAAAGGTAGGAGCGAATGCTATGTCCCCCCATCCTCACAGGAGGATACTATATCTCAATGCTCGCAAACTCTTGCTGGGCGTTCTCACGACATTAGCCATTTACTGAAGCTTCTAGTCACTTCTTATGAGGAAGGCAAGTGGGAAATAACTCCTAAAATTCCAGATCACCCCCACTGCACGCATGTTGTTAAGCCCATACCTTGATTGAGTATTTTCTTGGGCGATGGTAACCACAGCCACTCGATGAAGTCCCGAAAGCCCACACGGTGAAAGCCTTGTGGCTTTTTTGTGTCTGTTATCTTCAGAAGTGTTACTGCTTAGGCAGGCGATTACATGGGAACAACAATACGCCCCTTGAAGCGCAAACCAATCTTCTCTGTAAAGCCCATAGCATTACGATCCGCCGTTCCCCGCCCTGACATTTCCCCTGAAACCATTAATAATGATTTGCTGTACGATGATAGAAACGGACTACCCTGAAGGGATCTCTACGCGGGCGGCAAACGGTTATGAGGGTAAACGGCACCTTAATGAACCATTCACGTGCGCAGAAAGTAAATCAGGCGATCTTAATCGCGTAGCGGTCGCGTTGCGGGATCGAAAAATTGATATGAGCCATCACCTCGTGCTTTCGCCTGGTACATCGCTTTATCGGCATTTTCAAATAACATTTTGGCCGATGTCTTACCGAATCGTGAGAGGCTGATGCCAATGGATGCCCTGATCCTTAATTCCACGCTATTAATAGTAAAAGGCTCCCTCAGGCTATCAATAAGGCGCTGGGCGATTGCAGATGCCGCCTCGCGATTGCTGCACTTTGCTGCCACCACAAACTCGTCTCCGCCCAGGCGTGCTACCGAGTCGCCCGGACGCATGCAGCGTTGCAGGCGTTTGCTTACCTGCTGTAGCAAGAGGTCCCCTGCCGCGTGTCCCATTGAATCATTGATCGCCTTGAATCCATTCAGATCGATAAACAGGACGGTCGTGTAGGCAAGATCTTCGTCCTGCGCGAGCATGCAGCCAACCTGTTCGTTAATCCATGCCCGATTAGGCAACCCGGTCAACGTGTCGTGGGTGGCCAGTTTTTCAAGCTGCCGAATCTTCTCCTTGTCACGGGTAATGTCCCGCGAAATCAATACTGCCCCGATGTTGTTGCCCGTGGAAGGATCGCTGACCCCGCACGCCTTGGTGCCAAGCATCATATAACGGCCATCGCGATGCATCTTGCGCACCTCGACAACCTCTGGCTGTTCGCCACCATTAAAGAGGGTTAATAGTGCATCCGTGGCCGATGCGCGATCATCGGGATGCAGGAAGTCCACCACACGCTGGCCTATCATCTCATCGGCTGCCCAGCCTGTCATTTTGCAGTAAGAAGGCGAGACCGAAACATACCTGCCGTCTGCGTCGCAATGAGCGATCAGGTCAGTACTGTTTTCAATTAAAAGACGGTATTCCGCCGCGGTGCGCAGCGCGTCCTCAAGAGCTTTACGCTGCCCGCTGATATCAAGAATGAAGCCGCTGTACTGCAAACAAGAAGGACCAGGTGGGTAATCCGGCAGACCTGAAACAAGCACACGCCGCGTCGTTCCGTCCAGACAATGGATCGGCACTTCAAGGTGAAAAGGAGTCACACATTCCAGTGCCGCAGTAAGCTGCAGCGCGATCTTCGCATCGTCATCGGCCTGTGCAAGCTTTAGCCATGCACTTAGCGTGACACCTTTCAGTGCAGGTATCAGACCAGCAGGGCTTTCCTGGCTGGCAATGCAGATACCCTGGGCGTCAGTAAACCAAACGGCGGAAAGGGTTGATTCAGTTACAATGTTCATGGTGGTCGGATCCGTTGTTTGCTGACGCTACTGAACATGCTCGATGCGGGGCGTTACAAACCCCATGACCGCCGTCATTGCCATCCCCAAACCCGGGGAGCGGTAAAAGGTTCTCAGTTATGCGAATGTCAGTCATGAGCCGTGGCTGACATTGTGGCCTGTTCAGCCGCCATTACTACGGTGCCATTTTGCCCGCAAAATGCGCGGAATGTGAGCAATGCCGGAATTCAAGATTAGCAGTATTTGCCTGATTTTATCGGCGGATTAGGCCACAATCTTTAATGAAACCGGCAAACAGAGTGGCTGTGAAATCTCTATTTTTCGCGTGATTCCCCCCTGCTGATATCCCGGGAGATTCGCTTATTCTGGAAAGTTTTCTTTATGGCTTTCTATCCAAAGCTGGTACCACTCTCCACACTCTGTACAAGCTCCTGAACCTCAGGACGCTCATTTTCCTCTGACTGATCTCTCTCATATTTTACAGGCGAAATTCCGGCATAGCGGGTAAATGCAACGCTGAAGGCGCTGGCAGAGCGATAGCCAACGCGCTCAGCCACTTCGGCCACCGCCATACTTTTGCTGCGTAAGAGATTTTTGGCCATTGCCATCCGCCAGGTTAGCAGGTAAACCATCGGCGCTACGCCAACCGCTTCCCGAAAGCGCACAAAGAATGCGGAACGTGAAAGAGCAGCGGCTTTCGCCAGTTCAGCCACCGTCCAGTTATGTGCTGGCCTGGCGTGGATGGCACGGATCGCCGCCGTCAGCCGTTCATCGGCCAGTCCGCTCATCACACCCGGACATGCATTGCTGATCGGTATCGAGCGGAGCGCTTCGATTAATAACAGCTCCAGCAATCGCTCTATTACTACGTGGCGCGCCGGACGCTGGGCACGACATTCGTCCATCACCAGTTGCACTAACATGGTCAGACGCAATTCACCTCGTACATGAATAAACTGCGGCAGTAACGAGACTATTAATCCGGCATCCGGCGCGCCGAACTGGCAATAGCCAATTAAAGCTTGCACTCCAGCGGGTTGCTCAGGATCGCCTATCCAGAATTCACTGGGCGCGAGCATTTGCGGTATCGTTTCCGGCATATCGGCTGCCAGCGGCTCGATGCTGGCCATATAAAACTCCCACGCTGCCGGGATTAATACAAAGTCGCCCTGCTCCAGCGTAATCAGTGGGTGCCCTTTCATCTTCAGCTGACTACGCCCTTCCAGTATCAGGCAGTAGAACGGCTGCCCGGTTTCACGGCGATCTACGCGCCAGCGACCATTGGCACATACGCGCTTTATGTAGGCCGCTTGCGGTTGCAGCAACGACATTATTTCAGCCAGGGGATCGATCATTTGGACTCCTGCGAATGGATGCTGGACTGTGCATGGCAGTCAGTCCAGAAGGATGACTATATAGTGTTCGCTTACTTCTCTACAAGGCAGGAGCGAAATATGAAAACGATTCTGATTACCGGCTGTTCTTCAGGCTTTGGTCATGAAACCGCGCTGTACTTTCTTGAGCGCGGCTGGAAAGTCATCGCTACCATGCGTCATCCCCTTCCCGGACTGTTTCCGGATTCAGAAAATCTGCGTCTGCTGCCGCTGGATGTCACTGATCCCGCCAGCATCAGGCAGGCTGTCGCTGAAGCAGGTGAGATTGATGTGCTGGTGAATAACGCCGGAATTGGTGTGCTGGCATCGCTGGAAGGTACGCTTATGTCGACGGTGCGAGACGTGTTTGAAACTAACACGCTGGGCACTATCGCACTGACGCAGGCGATACTGCCACAGTTCCGCGCAAAACAAAGCGGCACGGTGATCAATGTTACCTCTACGGTGACGCTGAAATCTCTGCCGTTGCTGGCTGTCTACACGGCAAGTAAGGCGGCGGTGAATGCTTTTACGGAATCGCTGGCGCTGGAGCTGGAGCCGTTCAACATCAACGTGCGATTAGTTCTGCCGGGACTGGCACCGACTACTGATTTCGGCAAAAACGCCCTGCCGCGCATGGAAAATACCCGGCTTGAGCCTTATCAGCCGCTGCTGGATAACGTGTTTACAACTATGCAGCAACCGCAACCCACCACCAAAGCCATCGATGTGGCGGAAGCAGTGTGGCGTGCCGCCACCGATCCTAATGCGCCGATGCGCATTCCTGCAGGAGAAGATGCAGTGGCGTTAGCGAACGAAGTCCATTAACTCTGTAGCCCGGCGGCTCCCCAGGCGGCACTGGTGGTACCAGCCCCACCAGATAAAGTTCTGCAAGCCCACACGGTGAAAGCCTTGTGGGCTTTTTTGTCTCTGGTATCCTCTTTCTCATCCCCTCCGGCTATGTTATTGATACGAAAAAAGGATGAAATAAGGTATAAAGCCGTATGAAAATCCCAAACAGAATCCAACCTCTGGTTGATGATGGCTTAGTCGACGATGTGCTTCAACGCCTGAAAAGCGGTAAAGAAGCAGACGTTTACACCGTGTTATGCGGTGACAAGATCCAGTGTGCCAAAGTGTACAAAGAAGCTTCCCAACGCAGCTTTAAGCAGGCCGTGCAGTATCAGGAAGGCCGCAAAGTCCGTAATTCCCGTAATACCCGTGCTATGCAGAAAGGGTCAAAATTCGGTCGCAAGCAGCAGGAAGAGTCTTGGCAGAATGCTGAGGTGGACGCTTTGTTCCGCCTGGCGAACGCCGGTGTGCGCGTGCCGCAACCTTACATCTGCATAGATGGCGTATTGCTGATGGAGCTGGTCACCGATGCAGAGGGTGCGGTTGCCCCACGCCTCAGCGATGTGAGCCTGTCGGAAGAAGAAGCGCTGACTGACTTCAACACCATGATCCGCAACATCGTGCGCATGCTCTGCGCCGGCATTGTTCATGGCGATTTGTCGGAGTTTAACGTGTTGCTGGATGCAGAAGGGCCGGTGATCATCGACCTTCCCCAGGCCGTAGATGCCGCCGCAAACAATCATGCCGAATCGATGTTTGAGCGTGATGTGAATAATATCACCGCTTACTACGGGCAGTTTGCCCCGCAGTTACTGAAAACGCGTTATGCGAAAGAAATCTGGCTGCTGTATGAAGACGGCAAACTTACGCCAGAAAGCCCACTCACAGGGCTCTTTGTTGAAGAAGAGCACGAAGTGGATATGGACTCCCTGATGGATGAAATCATCACGGCGGAAGATGAGTATTATGAACGTCAGCGGGCAAACAGAGAACGTGATGAGGAGTAAGGCTGGCGCCTCTTCCGCAGTTGCTTCTCTGTGGTAAAGCGGGCAGTCGCTCTTCTGGTTTGATGCAGGCTAAAAGTGTTCTGGCAACAAGCTGCTAAAATTGTTTTTTTCAGCTGAAGGAGCCTGTATGAAAATTTTCCCACTACTTATCGTTACGATGGCCGTTACCGCCTGCGCCTCCAGGCAACCTGCTAAGCCTGAAACTGGCATGGCCAATCCCGCTTCCGTCTACTGTCAGAAGCAAGGTGGCAAACTGGACAGCGTTCAGACCGAAGTCGGGACCAGCAGTTACTGCACCTTGCCGAGTGGCGAACGGATGGAGGAATGGGCGTTGTACCGCAAGGCGGTTAAGTAACCTGTCCCGGCAGCACTCTTCTGCCGGGAAAATAGTTTTCACTCTTCCTGTAACGCTTTCCCTTTCTGCTCAGAGCGCACCTGTTAACCCCTCTGAATGGCGTTTTCAGCCGTTAATCCATAAGTTTTCCTTATTTTAAAATCCCCCCAAATCATTCTCTCTGTGCACATAATTTCATCGCTCCGGTTCCGGCCGCACCGATTTATGCCAGGCAAACGATTTCCTGTTGCTGAAAAGCACTTCTGTTGCCCTTCCAGGCTGTGCAGCTCTCTGTTCAGGGATTTTGTGATTCATATCACACTTTAATTAAAGTGAAATGAAACAAGGTTTGACAAGTGTGAGCTAACTCTATTTCCTTAAGCGCGGATAGCGGCACACTGCCGCAGCATTCGGCGTGGGTGTTTTATGCTGTGTAAACAGTCACCCTTCTCTCTCCTGTTGACGACTTAACAAGACCATCGCAGTGGCTGCAGAAAATGGTCATTAAGCATGTGGTAATATAATGAAATATAAAATTCTGATGGCTGGCGCCCTGGCTGCGCTTTCTTATAGTGCCTCTTCAACTGCTGCGACCGCATCGCCGGAATACGTTTCCGACTGGTGGCATCAGAGCGTCAACGTGGTGGGAAGCTATCACACCCGTTTCGGACCGCAGTTCAATAATGACGTCTACCTGGAATATGAAGCCTTTGCCAAAAAGGACTGGTTCGATTTCTACGGCTACCTGGATGCCACCAACTTTTTCGGCGTGGGCAACTCCAATGCTAACGGTATTTTTGACCACGGCTCGCCGCTGTTTATGGAGATTGAACCGCGCTTCTCCATTGATAAGCTGACGAATACCGATCTGAGCTTCGGGCCGTTCAAAGAGTGGTACTTCGCCAACAACTATATCTACGATATGGGCCGTAACAGCGATAACCGCCAGAATACCTGGTATATGGGTCTGGGTACGGATATCGATACCCATTCAGATATCGGCCTGTCACTGAACGTTTATGCCAAGTACCAGTGGGAAAACTACGGTGCGGCGAACGAGAACAGCTGGGACGGCTACCGCTTTAAGGTGAAATACTTCGTTCCAATCACCCAGCTCTGGGGCGGTAACCTGGGCTACGTTGGTTTCACCAACTTCGACTGGGGTTCCGATCTGCGCGATGAGGGCGGCTCTTCCCGTACCAGCAACTCTATCGCTTCCAGCCACATCCTCTCGCTGGGTTACGACCACTGGCACTACTCGGTGGTGGCACGTTACTTCCATAACGGCGGACAGTGGGCTGATGGCCAGGAGCTGAACTTCGGCAAGGGTCCGTTTGAAGTAAAATCTACCGGCTGGGGTTACTACCTGGTGGTGGGATACAACTTCTGACAGGTTAAACGCCTCATCAACGCCAGCGGCTATTACCGCGCTGGCGTTGCGCTTTACTCCTTTTCCATCGTGCCATTCCCTCTCCCGAGACGTATACTTCCCGTGGCAATTTTGCCCTGCTAAAAGGAATTTTTATGTCTGCCATGCCCGCCGGAGACGGCCTGAAGCTTCGTCCGCTTGAACGCGAAGATTTACGTTTTGTTCACCAGCTTGATAATAATGCCAGCGTGATGCGCTACTGGTTTGAAGAGCCGTACGAAGCCTTTGTGGAGCTTTCTGACCTCTATGACAAGCATATTCACGATCAGAGCGAACGCCGGTTTGTAGTTGAACATGACGGCGCTAATGCGGGTCTGGTGGAGCTGGTTGAGATCAACCATATTCACCGGCGTGCGGAATTTCAGATTATCATCGCTCCCAACCATCAGGGCAAAGGGCTGGCAAGCAAGGCGGCGAAGCTGGCGATGGAATATGGCTTTTCGGTGCTTAATCTCTACAAGCTCTATCTGATTGTCGACAAAGAAAATGCGAAGGCGATCCACATCTACACCAAGCTGGGATTTGAGATTGAAGGGGAGCTGATCCACGAGTTCTTTATCAATGGCGAATACCGCAACACCATCCGCATGTGTATTTTCCAGCATCAATATCTGGCTATGAACAAACCGCCCCACACGATGGTGAAGCCTACCGCTCAATAGCCAGTTTTCGTGATTAACCGCGCGCGCCGACCGGATTCATAATAGTCTGCACTTTTTCCGGATGGATGTTGTACATGCCGCCGTTAAACGGATCGACAATCAGCCAGCCGGGAATGCCGCCAAGCGGAATATTGCCCAGGATATACCAGAGGTTGGCTCTCTCTTCCAGAGGGATGGTCTGAGGCACATAACCGGCGCGCTCCAGCTGCAACGTATACTTCTTTTTGCCCAGATAAGTGCCGTCAGACTTCAGCAGCGAAACCGTTTTTGGTGTGAAACCTTCCGCCACGGCTCGTCCCGTTTCGTCCTGAACCACAAATCTGACCCCCTGAGGCCAGGTCTGGATCGAGATATCCTGCGACTGATCGCCCACAATTGTCGCGCAACCGCTTAATAACCACGCTGAAGCCAGCGCCAGTAACAGCTTTTTCATTAGCCTTCCTGCTCATTCAAATATTCAGAATAGTCTAAGCGGAGTGTGACCGGTTTTCATCTGTTACGCCCGAAAAATACGGGCGTAATAAGACAAATTGTCAGCAGGTTATCGTGAATGGCAGCGTTGCGCGATGACCGCAATATCCGCAGGCGTTGTCCGGCAGCAGCCGCCAATCAGTTTTGCGCCGGCAGCCTGCCAGGCAGCGAGATTATCACTCAGCGTGCAGCCAGAGGCATCACTATGCCAGCTTTTGCTGACCGCATCATACTGCTCGCCGGAATTAGGATAAACCACCAGCGGTTTAGCCGTCAGCCGCGAGAGCGTTTGCAGAGCAGCAGTGACCTGCTCCAGCGCGATGCAGTTCAGCCCCAGCGCCACTGCCTGCGGGCAGTTTTCCAGCAGGGCAACAACCTCTGTTAAAGGCGTGCCGTCGCTGAGGTGCTCACTGTCACGCAGGGTAAAGGAGAACCAGGCTGGCGTTTCAGGGAACTCTGCCAGCAGGGCCACCAGCGCCTGAATCTCCCGGAAAGAAGGCAGCGTTTCACAGGCAAGGATATCCGCCCCGGCTTTAACCAGCGCACGAACGCGCGGCCGGTGGAAATCCATCATCTCCGCCTGCGGTAACGAGTAGTCGCCGCGGTATTCAGAACCGTCGGCAAGGAAGGCGCCATAAGGTCCCACCGAGCCCGCAACCAGCAGCTTGCCTGCTTCCGGCGCCACGGAGAGATAATCACGCCTTGCGCGGCTTGCCAGCTCGACGCTTCTGGTAATCAGCGCCAGCGACTCTGCTGCCGTCAGCCCACGTTTTGCAAAGCCCTGCGGCGTGGCCTGATAGCTGGCCGTGATGGCTACCTGCGCCCCGGCGAGGTAATAGTCGTAGTGCACCTGATAAATAAGCTCAGGATTTTCAATCAGCACTTTTGCCGACCAGAGTGAATCGGTCAGATCGCAGCCGCGCGCTTCCAGTTCGGTCGCCATCGCGCCATCCAGAACCAGCCCCGCAGCCACCAGCTGTTTCACGGTGTGATTATTCAGCGGCATGTAGACTCTCCTTTGCCAGTTCACGTTTTTTTACGCTCTGAGTCAGATAATAGGCCACGTAGCACAAGGCGACAAAAGGCAGGCCGCAATACAACGCGATGCGCTGCTCTGCATCGAAAGCTAAGCCAACGCAGGCCAACAGACAGAGCAGGAAGCCCAGCACTGGCGTTACCGGATACCAGGGAGCGCGATACTTCAGGTCGGACAGCGGTTTTCCCGCCTTAAGATGAGCACGGCGGAAAAAGAAGTGGGAAGCACAGATGCTCAGCCAGACCGCCACCACGGCAAAACCGGAGATGGCAGAGAGCGCCACAAAAACGGTATCAGGCGCGATCACGCTGGAAAAGAGCGCCAGCAGGCCGCCCAGCATACTCACTGAAATCGCCGTTAACGGGATGCCCCGCCGCGTCAGTCTGGCAAAGCATGCGGGCAGCGTCTGCTGATTGGAGAGCGACCAGAGCATTCTTCCCGATGCATACAGGCCGGAATTGGCTGCTGAAAGGATCGCCGTAAGGATCACAAAATTGAAAATGTCCGCAGCGTAAGGAATGCCGATCTTTTCAAACACCAGCACGAACGGGCTTTTGACGATCCCCGCCTGATCCATCGGGATCAGACAGGCCAGGATCAGCACGGTGCCAATAAAGAAGATGATCAGCCGGGCAACGGTGGTGCGGATCGCCAGCGGCAGAACTTTATGGGGATTTTCTGTTTCACCCGCTGCGATGCCAATCAGCTCAGTGCCAGAAAAGGCGAAGTTGACCGCAACCATGGTCATCAGGATTGGCAATCCACCGTGCGGCAACCAGCCCGATGCGGTCAGATTATGAAAGAACGGCGCGCTGCTGCCATCTTTCAGCGGAATAAACCCGAAGACCGCGCCGCCGCCGAGGATAATAAAGGCCAGGATAGTGACCACTTTGATCACCGAAAACCAGAACTCCCCCTCCGCAAAGAAGCGTGATGAAACCACGTTCAGCAGAAAGATCAGCGCGCAGAACAGCAGACACCAGAGCCAGACGGGCGAGTGCGGGAACCAGTACTGCATACAAAATCCTGCCGCCGTCAGGCTGGAGCCGAGCGCCACGGTCCAGGTCAGCCAGTAGAGCCAGGCCACGGTATAGCCGGTAGCGGGACTGAGATAACGTGCGGCATAAACATGGAAGGCGCCCGTTTCAGGCATGGCTACCGACAGCTCGCCCAGGCTGAGCATCACCAGATAAACCACCAGCGCGCCAATCAGATAAGCCAGCAGCGTCCCCGCCGCACCGGTAGTGGAGATGATGTAGCCGGTATTAAAAAACAGGCCGGTGCCAATCACGCCGCCTAATGAGAGCATCACCAGATGGCGGGCTTTCATGCTGCGCTTAAACTGTTGCGTTGTATCGGGGGTCTCTTGCTGCATCGCTGATTTATCCGTATAGACGTCTAAACTTCCACATGGGGTCAGCGTTATACCGATTCTGCAGGACGAAAGCAACGGTACTCTGTGTGGGGGGAATGCGTTTTTTCAGCGCGGCCTGCGCTGAAAATTCACAAAACAGGCGGGATCAGTCAAACATATGCTCAATATAACGCTCCAGCGCGACGCGGGAACTGAAGCCGTGGGGAATGCCATAGTGATCCTGACTCTCCCCTGCCAGGTACATAGGAAACTGTACGTAATGCTCGCAGGTTTTCATATCAGACGCTGGATGCGCGTAACTGTTGCTTTTCTCTTTCAGCGTGGGATGGATAATTAACGCTGTGCGTCCCATTCGCGCTTCGCGGTTAACGTAAACGTAGTTCTCGCCGCGGCGGTAGCCATAGGCCTTTGGCGTAACCGCATCCATCTCAAATCCCGCTCTCTCCAGTACGCGAGCGACCTCATCAGGGCGTAAATACATGCTAATTCCTCTAAAACGTGACAACCCTGCAACCTTACAACAGCGTGAACGCAGAGCGCTTTCGGATTAATCCATAAACGCCCCGCTTTTCGGTCCGGGTCACTTAAAAACTCTCAGATAGTCTATAGTTAATAGTACGTTTCATTTCTTAGGGAGAGAAAAATGTTTAACAGAACCAAGAATAATGACGATATCGACATTAACCAGGATGTCTCACAGCTGGCCGATACCTTAGACGATCTGCTGAAATCTTATGGTAGCAAAACCAAAGACGAAGTGGATGGCGCACGCTCCCGTGCTGAGGCCATGCTTAAAGAAACGCGCGCAAAACTGAATGGTGGTCAGAGCCGGGTAACCCAGGTTGCTAAAGATGCTGGCGACCAGGTAGATACCTTTGTACGGGATAACCCATGGCATGGCGTAGGTATTGGTGCCGCCGTGGGGATTGTTATTGGTGCGTTAATCGCCACGACCACCGCTTCCCGCTACTGATTTTCCCAGTCGTAAGATCGATCCCCATGCCTCAAGGCGTGGGGATTTTTTTTTGCCCACCTGAATCCCTGCTCTTCCCCGCCTGACAAGGCTTCCGCCGAAAATCGCCATCCTGAAACGAAAAAACCTCTTTCTTGTGTGGTTGCATTCTAAAACCACTATATCTAGTATTTACACTATCAAGTACGCCACTACATATAGTTTTCAGACGGTACGAAACCTCAGCAAAAAGCATGCCAATTGCAGGTTAAAGCGGCCACAAAGAGGAATACGAATCATGCGCATTATTATTTACACCAAGAACAACTGTGTCCAGTGCAATGCGACAAAAAACGCGATGGATAAGCAGGGGCTTGAATACCAGTTGATTAACCTGGACCAGCAGCCTGGTGAAATCGAGACGCTGAAATCTCTGGGCTATCGCCAGGTTCCGGTGGTGATGGCGGCAGGAGATCACTGGAGCGGCTTCCGCCCGGATAAGATCTCTGCGCTTCGTCAGCTCGCCACATTACAGAGCTGAGCCGATGTCCACACTGGTCTATTTTTCCAGCCAGTCTGAAAACACGCATCGCTTTGTCAGCCGTACCGGCCTGCCCGCTCGTCGCATTCCCCTTGATAGCGGCCAGCGTTTGCAGCTGGCTGAGCCTTATATCCTGGTGGTGCCAAGCTATGGCGGCGGCGGCAGTCGTGGCGCGGTGCCCAGGCAGGTCATTCAGTTTTTAAATGATGTCAGTAATCGCCAGCTTATCCGCGGCGTTATTGCCGCCGGAAACCGCAATTTTGGCGAGGCTTACTGTCTGGCTGGCAGCATCATCGCCCAGAAATGCCAGGTGCCCTGCCTCTACCGCTTTGAGCTGCTGGGCACCGCCGATGACATCAATAACGTCTACCAGGGAGTAACCCAATTTTGGCAGCAACAGACAGCACGCTTATAACCCCCAATCCCGCCGCGCTCGATTATCACTCGCTGAATGCGATGCTCAATTTGTACGATGCCGACGGCAACATTCAGTTTGAGAAAGATAAAGAGGCGATACGTCACTATTTTCTGCAGCATGTGCTGCCTAATACCGTGCAGTTCGACTCAGTTAGTGAGCGCTTACAATACCTGGTATCTGAAGGCTACTACGAAGCAGAGGTGCTTAACGCCTGGCCGTTTGAATTTGTGAACTCGCTCTTTGAGCAGGCTTACCAACGCCGCTTTCGCTTTCAAACATTTCTGGGTGCATGGAAGTTTTATACCAGCTATACCCTGAAGACCTTTGATGGCAAACGCTATCTGGAAGGCTTCACCGAACGGGTCTGCATGGTGGCGCTGACGCTGGCTAAAGGCGACCAGTCGCTTGCGCTTTCCCTGATGGAGGAGATGCTGGCGGGCCGTTTCCAGCCTGCAACGCCTACCTTCCTGAACTGCGGTAAACAGCAGCGCGGCGAGCTGGTCTCCTGCTTCCTGCTGAGAATTGAAGACAACATGGAATCAATTGGCCGTTCGGTAAACTCAGCTCTCCAGCTCTCCAAACGCGGCGGCGGCGTGGCTTTTCTGCTCTCCAACCTGCGTGAAGCGGGCGCGCCCATCAAGCGTATCGAAAATCAGTCATCGGGCGTGATCCCGGTAATGAAAATGCTGGAGGATGCGTTCTCCTATGCCAATCAGCTGGGCGCGCGCCAGGGTGCCGGAGCGGTCTATCTGCACGCGCATCACCCCGATATTCTGCGTTTTCTGGATACTAAACGTGAAAACGCCGACGAAAAGATCCGTATTAAAACGCTCTCGCTGGGCGTGGTAATCCCGGACGTGACCTTCGAGCTGGCCAAACACAATCAACCCATGGCGCTGTTTTCGCCCTATGACGTTGAACGTCTCTATGGTCTGCCTTTTGCCGATATCAGCATCAGCGAAAAATATGAGGAGATGCTGGCAGATGAACGCATCGCCCGCACCTTTATCAATCCACGCGAGTTTTTCCAGACGCTGGCGGAGATCCAGTTTGAATCCGGTTATCCCTACATCATGTTTGAAGACACGGTAAATCGTGCAAACCCGATTCAGGGCCGGATCAATATGAGTAACCTCTGCTCGGAGATCCTGCAGGTTAATTCCCCTACCGAATATAATGATGACCTGAGCTACCGCCGCATCGGCAAGGATATCTCCTGCAATCTTGGCTCGCTGAATATTGCGCACACTATGGACTCGCCCGATTTCTCCCGCACGGTGGAAGTGGCGGTACGTGGCCTGACTGCGGTTTCCGATCAGAGCCATATCCATTCGGTCCCCTCCATCGAGCAGGGAAATGCGCAGTCACATGCGATTGGCCTGGGGCAGATGAACCTGCATGGCTATCTGGCGCGTGAGGGAATTCAGTATGGCTCTGAGGTGGCGCTGGATTTCACTAATCTCTACTTCTACACCATCACTTATCATGCGCTGCGCACCTCAAATCTGATTGCTCAGGAGCGTGGCGAAAGCTTTGCCGGATTTGAAAACTCGCGCTATGCCAGCGGTGACTATTTTACGCAATATGTTGAGCAGCGCTGGGAACCCCGTACGCCAGAAGCCGCTGCGCTGTTTGCCCGCGCCGGAATTACGCTGCCGGACCAGCAGGCGTGGCTGCAACTGCGTGACGCGGTAATGAAGCACGGCATCTATAACCAGAATCTGCAGGCCATTCCGCCAACGGGCTCTATCTCCTACATCAATCACGCCACTTCCAGCATCCACCCTATCGTCTCGCGTATTGAGATCCGTAAAGAGGGCAAAACGGGGCGCGTCTATTACCCTGCGCCGTTTATGACCAACGACAACCAGGCGTTCTACCGGGATGCCTATGATATCGGGCCGGAGGCGATTATCGACACCTATGCTGAAGCCACCCGCCATGTCGATCAGGGGTTGTCGCTCACGCTGTTCTTCCGCGATACCGCCACCACGCGGGATATCAACAAGGCGCAGATCTACGCCTGGAAGAAAGGCATCAAAACGCTTTACTACATTCGCCTGCGTCAGATGGCGCTGATGGGGACCGAAGTGGAAGGCTGCGTCTCCTGTTCGCTGTAAGCTCACTACCTGGGGGCGAGCTGCCCCCCGAAAGAGAAGATATGAAATTAAAACGTGTGCACGCCATTAACTGGAACCAGATCGAGGATGATAAAGATCTGGAAGTCTGGAACCGCCTTACCGCTAATTTCTGGCTGCCGGAAAAGGTCCCGCTCTCTAATGACATTCCTGCCTGGAACGGCATGAGTGCTGAAGAGCAGCAGCTCACTATCCGGGTATTCACCGGTCTGACGCTGCTGGACACGATTCAGAATAGCGTGGGTGCGCCCGCGCTGATGGCCGATGCGGTTACGCCCCACGAAGAGGCCGTGATGTCCAATATCAGCTTTATGGAAGCCGTTCACGCCCGCTCCTACAGCTCGATTTTTTCCACGCTGTGCCACACCAGCGATGTGGATGCCGCCTATCTCTGGAGCGAGGAGAACCAGCCGCTGCAGCGTAAAGCGGAGATCGTCCTCAGGCACTATCATCACGACGATCCGCTGAAGAAAAAAATCGCCAGCGTGTTTCTGGAATCATTCCTGTTCTATTCCGGCTTTTACCTGCCGATGTACTGGTCCAGCCGCGGCAAGCTCACCAACACGGCTGACCTGATCCGCCTGATTATTAAAGATGAAGCGGTTCATGGCTACTATATCGGCTATAAGTTCCAGAAATCGCTGGAGAAACAGAGCGCGGCGCGTAAAGAAGAACTCCAGCAGTTTGCGGTTGATCTCCTGCTCGAACTTTACGAGAACGAACTGGCCTACACCGAGGCGTTGTATGACGGCGTAGGCTGGAGTGAAGAGGTGAAAAAATTCCTTCATTACAATGCCAACAAAGCGTTAATGAACCTCGGCTATGAGGCGCTGTTCCCGGCGGAGATGATCGACGTTAATCCCGCCATCCTTGCTGCCCTTTCGCCGAATGCGGATGAGAACCACGATTTCTTCTCGGGTTCAGGCTCTTCCTATGTGATGGGAAAAGCGGTCGAAACCGAAGATGAAGACTGGAACTTTTAATCCTCTGTTGAGTGGCTGCTGAGCACAGCCACCTTTTCTCCTGTCGGCCGCGATTAATTTATTATTAATCAGCCTTTCAACAAAAAACCAGCGGCCGATTTATCAGGGTTAACGGCACTTTATTTTGTACTAAAGCACCCTCTTTCAGAGCAATATTCACCATCTGACCCGCGTACAGAGGGCGAAATATTCACTTTTTTTCACCGGCCTCAATTCCCTGCAATCCCTTACCCTTACTGGAATTTTTAGAGATGATGGTCTACTTGTTATTTCCCATCGCGGCCACTCAGGGTTGTCTCAGGGTGCCAAATGTGCGAGGGTATAGGCCGCTAATATTCGACCAGGGCAAATAATAAATATAATAAATTAACCGCGAACAAGGAATTTAAATATTGCATGCCAATTAAACTTGAAGTTAAAAATTTATATAAGGTATTTGGGGAAAATCCCGACCGCGCTTTTAAGTACATTGAAAAAGGGATAAGTAAAGAGGCATTACTTGCGAAAACAGGGCTTTCTCTTGGCGTGAAAGATGCCAGTCTGGCCATTGAAGAAGGCGAGATATTTGTGATCATGGGGCTGTCCGGCTCAGGGAAATCCACCATGGTTCGCCTTCTCAATCGTCTGATAGAACCTACCAGAGGCCAGGTCATTATTGACGGCGTCGATATTGCAAAAATATCTGACAGCGAGCTTCGTGAAGTGCGCAGAAATAAGATCAGCATGGTATTCCAGTCCTTTGCCTTAATGCCGCATATGACCGTATTAAATAATGCCGCCTTCGGGATGGAATTAGCCGGCATTCCGCTGCAGGAGCGTCAGGAAAAAGCGCTGGATGCCCTGCGTCAGGTTGGCCTGGATAATTATGCCCATGCTTATCCCGATGAATTATCTGGCGGGATGCGTCAGCGCGTTGGATTAGCCCGTGCGTTGGCGATAAATCCGGACATATTATTGATGGATGAAGCTTTCTCAGCACTTGATCCTTTAATCCGTACCGAAATGCAGGATGAACTGGTTAAGCTGCAGTCTCGCCACCAGCGCACCATCGTCTTTATTTCCCACGATCTGGATGAGGCGATGCGGATTGGCGATCGCATTGCCATTATGCAGGGCGGTGAAGTGGTGCAGGTGGGTACGCCTGATGAAATCCTGAATAACCCGGCCAATGACTATGTGCGCACCTTCTTCCGCGGCGTGGATATCAGCCACGTCTTCAGCGCGAAAGATATTGCCCGTCGTGGTGCTGCCTCGCTGATGCGCAAAACGCCAGGTTTTGGCCCGCGTTCAGCCCTGAAACTGCTGCAGGATGATGACCGGGAGTATGGCTATATCCTGGAGAAGCAGCGTTTTGTCGGCATCGTTTCCACTGATTCACTGAAAGCCGCGCTGCTTTCAGGTGAAGGACTTGATGGCGCTATCCTTCCTGCGCCCGTAGCGATGCCCGGCGATACCTCGCTGAACGATCTGCTCTCTCACGTGGCACAGGCGCCTTGTGCCGTTCCCATCGTCGGTGAAGAGAACCAGTACATCGGGATTATTTCCAAAGGCACATTACTACAGGCATTAGACCGCGAAGGAGGCCAGCAATGAGTGAACCAACCACCGCAACCGATCCGTGGGCGGCAGCCAGCCAGCCTTCTGCCGCACCAGCTACCGATGCTGCTCAGGCTGCTGCATCAGCCACTGAGAACACTCAGCCTGCAGCAGGCAGCAGCGATCCGTGGTCAACAGCTGCACCTGCCGATGGCGGCGCTTCTTCCGCACCAGCTGATGCAGCGCCATCTGGCGGAGATGCCTGGGGTGGAGCTTCAGGGGGCCATGATGCGGTCGCTGCCAGCGGCAGCGACTGGTTAAACAGCGCGCCGGTACCGAAAGTTGAACACTTCAGTCTCCTTGACCCGTTCCATAAAACCCTGATCCCGCTGGACAGCTGGGTGACGACGGGCATCGACTGGATCGTTACCCATTTTCGTCCGCTGTTTCAGGGCATCCGTGTTCCGGTCGACTACATTCTCAGCGCTTTCCAGCAGCTGCTGTTAGGCATGCCTGCGCCGGTAGCGATTATCGTTTTTGCGCTGATCGCCTGGCAGATGTCCAGCCTCGGCATGGGCATCGCCACGCTGGTGTCGCTGATTGTTATTGGCGCGATAGGTGCCTGGTCGCAGGCGATGGTGACGCTGGCGCTGGTTCTGACCGCGCTGCTGTTCTGCATTATTATCGGCCTGCCGCTGGGGATCTGGCTGGCGAGGTCTGAGCGAGCAGCGAAGATCATCCGCCCGCTGCTGGATGCGATGCAGACTACCCCTGCCTTTGTCTATCTGGTGCCGATTGTCATGCTGTTCGGCATCGGTAACGTGCCGGGCGTGGTGGTCACCATCATCTTTGCCCTGCCGCCGATTGTTCGTCTGACCATTCTGGGCATCAAGCAGGTACCGGCCGATTTGATTGAGGCCAGCGAATCCTTTGGTGCCAGTCCGCGTCAGATGCTGTTCAAGGTTCAGCTGCCGCTGGCGATGCCAACCATCATGGCTGGCGTGAATCAGACGCTGATGCTGGCGCTCTCCATGGTGGTGATTGCTTCGATGATCGCCGTAGGCGGGCTCGGTCAGATGGTGCTGCGCGGGATTGGCCGTCTCGATATGGGGCTGGCTACCGTAGGCGGAGTCGGCATCGTTATCCTGGCGATTATTCTCGACCGCCTGACGCAATCCGTTGGCCGCGACAGCCGTAGCCGTGGACCACGCCGCTGGTACGCTACAGGACCGCTGGGTCTGTTTACCCGTCCGTTTATTAAGTAAGACCTTTTTGTAGCGGATAGCCTGCCGTGCAGGCTGTTCGCTGCCCACGCTAAAAATCACTTAAAATAAGGATACCCCATGCGTAAAGCATTATTAGCCGCCGCATTGACGACTCTGGTTGCCACTCAGGTTTCCGCCGCTGACCTGCCCGGTAAAGGCATTACCGTTAAGCCACTGCAAAGCACCATTTCAGAAGAGACCTTCCAGACTCTGCTGGTCAGCCGTGGCCTCGAGAAGTTGGGTTACACCGTTGAAGAGCCGGGTGAAGTGGATTACAACGTTGCCTATACTTCGATTGCTTCCGGTGACGCCACCTTCATCGCCACCAACTGGCAACCGCTGCACGATGATATGTATAAAGCCGCCGGTGGCGACGAGAAGTTCTACCGTAAAGGCACCTACGTTGAGGGCGCAGCCCAGGGTTATCTGATCGACAAGAAAACCGCTGAAAAATATCATATTACCCGCATCGATCAGCTGAAAGATCCCAAGATCGCCAAGCTGTTTGACACCAATAATGACGGCAAGGCCGATCTGACCGGCTGTACGCCTGGCTGGGGCTGCGAGGCGGTGATCAACCACCAGATCAAAGCTTTTGATCTGAGCAACACCGTTGAGCATAACCAGGGTAACTACGCCGCCCTGATTGCCGACACCATCACCCGCTTTAAACAGGGTAAGCCGATCCTCTATTACACCTGGACACCTTACTGGGTCAGCGATGTGTTAGTGCCCGGTCGTGATACCGTCTGGCTGCAGGTGCCATTCTCCTCTATGCCTGGCGAACAGAAAGATATCGATACCAAGCTGCCTAACGGCGCGAACTATGGTTTCCCGGTGAACACCATGCATATCGTGGCGAACAAAGCCTGGGCTGAGAAAAACCCGGCTGCGGCAAAACTCTTCTCCGAAATGAAGCTGCCTATTGCTGATATCAATGCGCAAAATTCACGCATGCATCAGGGGCAGTCTTCCGAAGCTGATATCAACGCCCATGTTGATGGCTGGATCAAAGCACACCAGGCGCAGTTCGACGGCTGGGTTAAAGATGCCATGGCTGCTGCTAAGTAAGCCTGAGCAGCGTTAATGCTCACCGCGGTTTAAGCGGTGAGGGTCAATGAATAAGGGGGACGCTGGCGTCGCCCCTTTTTTTATTCTGCTCACTGTCTGCAATTAACCTGTGAGCAAAATAGTCATTTCGGTTACTATTACGTTAATATTATTGCTAATTTACTGAGCGCCATGAAATCCCCGCAAGCCACCCTTACTCCTTCCCTGGTTCTTCTGATGTCCGTGGCAACGGGCTTATCTGTGGCCTGCAACTATTACGTGCAGCCTTTGCTGGAAACGGTTGCCCGCACTTTTCATCTCTCCGTTAATCAGGCCGGCTTTATTGTCACTACCGCACAGCTGGGCTATGCCGCCGGGCTACTGCTACTGGTACCGCTGGGCGATATGCTGGAACGGCGCGGACTGATTGTCGGCATGAGCCTGCTGGCTGCCGGAGGGATGGTGATAACCGCCCTCTCCCCTACGCTTCCCATTATGCTGCTGGGCACGGTTCTCACCGGGCTCTTTTCGGTGGTGGCGCAAATCCTGGTGCCCTTAGCCGCCACGCTGGCAGCGCCGGAGAAGCGAGGTAAGGTTGTCGGCACGGTGATGAGCGGCCTGCTGTTGGGGATCCTGCTGGCGCGGACTGTCGCAGGCGGGCTGGCGCAAATCGGGGGCTGGCGCACCGTCTACTGGGTAGCCAGCGGACTGATGCTCCTGATGGCGCTGGTGCTGTGGCGCGTTCTGCCGCGCTACCAGCAATCCGTCTCCCTCAGTTATGGTCAACTGCTGAAGTCGATCTTCAGCCTCTACGCCACAACGCCCCTTTTACGCACCCGCGCCATTATCGGCTCTCTTGCCTTTGCCAACTTCAGCGTACTCTGGACCTCAATGGCGTTTTTGCTCGCCTCTCCGCCTTATGGCTATTCGGAAGGGATGATTGGCTTACTGGGTCTGGTGGGTGCCGCCGGGGCGCTGGCGGCACGTCAGGCAGGATCGCTGGCCGATAAAGGGAAGGCCCGCCTCACCACTACTGCGGGCTTACTGATTATGCTCGTCTCATGGGCTGTTACCGCATTGGGTAATCACTCGCTGGTCGCATTAATCATTGGTATTATCCTGCTGGATCTGGCTGTCCAGGGGGTTCATATTACAAATCAGAGTGTTATCTATCGCCAGATGCCGGAAGCGCGTAATCGTCTTACCGCAGGTTATATGACCAGCTACTTTATTGGCGGCGCAGCAGGCTCGCTGGTTTCAGCCACGGCTTATCAACATGCAGGCTGGCTGGGCGTTTGCGCAGCCGGGGCTCTCTTAACAATACTTAATCTGTTGAGCTGGTGGCGTGGCTCACATAATGAGCTGGCTACTCCTTAGCCTGCAAATAGTAAATAGCGTATATTTCCGGCCTGCTGCCCTGTTAAGCGGTTACACACTCTGGTATGGTTAGTTTGCACTTATTCAGATCGGTTATTTTTTCGGATGAAACTATTAAGTCACAGGCAGGAAGACGTTCAGAATGGCTGAGTACATTGATGAACGGGACAGCAGTGATGAAGGTCAGATCTTTGTGGGGAAAAGCCAGACAGGTTTTCAGCCTGTCAACCATGTTTGCCACCTGATTAAGACCACCTCTGGCTTCACTTCGCTGGGCTTGAGTTATCTTAGCACTTCTTCTGCTCCTGTCCGCCGTTTGTCACGACTCTCACCGGCTCTGCCCCGTTTTCCCGGTCTGCCGCTTCGTCAGCAGAGTGCGTTTTTGGCCTCCCCGCAGGGATTTTGGCCACTCCGGTATGACCATTTATCACACCCGCAGCCTCATATTGGCGGCTGCTGAGCGCCCTGGGTTATGGAGTGACCTGGAAATTACTGATGGTGCCCACCGGCTTGCGAGTAAGCCCTGCCGGCAGAAATGTGTTAGTGGCCATTCACCATCGTTACGATACCAGTTGCAACTTATGAGGTTCCCAGATGGAAAGTTCGTTTACCCCCATTGAACAGATGCTAAATTTCCGTGCTAACCGTCAGAAAGATTTTCCTTTACAGGAAATTATGCTGACCCGCCTCTGTATGCATATGCAGAGCAAATTGCTGGAAAACCGCAATAAAATGCTCAAGGCTCAGGGGATTAACGAGACGTTGTTTATGGCTCTGATCACCCTGGATGCCCAGGAAGATCACAGCATTCAGCCCTCCGAACTCAGCGCAGCGCTGGGTTCATCCCGTACTAACGCCACCCGTATCGCGGATGAGCTGGAAAAACGTGGCTGGATTGAGCGCCGCGAAAGCGACAACGACCGCCGTTGTCTGCACCTGCACCTGACGGAAAAAGGCCATGAGTTCCTGCGTCAGCTGCTGCCTCCTCAGCACAAATGTCTGCAGTTATTGTGGTCTTCTCTGAATGCCTCAGAGAAATCACAGCTGGAAGGCATCACTCGCAAATTACTGAACCGTCTTGACCAGATGGATGAAGAGGAAGTGGTGACCTCCCTTTCCCGGTAACCTTTTCGGCAATAGCATATTGTGCGACGACCCGCCTGCCAGTAACCGCTATTTTAAACCGCGAATTTTTGACTTATGCCAGCGCTAACACGCTGGCATTTTAGAATCCGGGAATGACCAAGGTTGTTACCCGATGGCATGGATAAGTGGAGAACAAAAATGAGTGCAAATGCGGAGAACGTCAGCCCGCAACCGCCAGCCAATAAAAAGAAAAAACGTAAAACAGCGTTAATTTTTCTGGCTGTGCTGTTCATTCTGATCGGGGTTGCGTATCTGGTGTACTGGTTTATGGTGCTGCGCCATTATCAGGAAACCGATGATGCTTATGTCGCGGGTAACCAGGCGCAGGTGATGGCGCAGGTGGCTGGTAGCGTCAATAAGGTGTGGTTCGATAACACCGATTACGTCAAAAAAGGGGATGTACTGGTTTCCCTGGATAAAACGGATGCAGAGCAGGCGTTTGAAAAAGCGCAGACGGCGCTGGCCACTACCGTTCGCCAGACGCATCAGCTGATCATCAATGGCCGCCAGTATCAGGCCAGCATCGATCTGCAAAAAACCGCGCTTGAGCAGGCGCAGTCAGATCTTAAGCGGCGTGAGCCGTTAGGTGCCGCCAATCTGATTGGTCGTGAAGACCTGCAGCATGCGCGTGATGCCGTGGCTACCGCCAAAGCGCAGCTTGATGTTGCTATGCAGCAGTTCAATGCTAACCAGGCGATGATCCTTAACACTTCGCTGGAAAATCAGCCTGCGGTAAAACAGAGTGCGGCAGAGTTACGTGATGCCTGGCTGGCATTACAGCGCACCGACGTGGTCAGCCCGATTGATGGTTATGTTTCCCGCCGCAGCGTGCAGGTTGGCTCTCAGATTACCTCTACCACGCCACTGCTGGCGGTTGTCCCGGCACACAATCTTTGGGTGGACGCCAACTTCAAAGAAACCCAGCTGGCGGGCGTCCGCATCGGGCAGCCAGCCACGGTAGTCAGTGATATTTATGGCGACGATGTGGTCTACCACGGCAAAGTGGTGGGTCTGGATATGGGGACAGGCAGCGCCTTCTCACTGCTGCCGGCGCAGAACGCTACGGGCAACTGGATTAAAGTCGTTCAGCGCCTGCCGGTCCGTATTGAGCTGGATGCTGAAGAAGTGGCTAAACATCCGTTGCGTATCGGACTGTCGACGCTGGTGAACATTGATACCGCCAATACCGACGGCGGCGTCCTCGCCACCAGCGTTCGTTCAACGCCGGCCTATGAAACCAACGCGCTGGCACTGGATTTAGCGCCAGCTAACCAGATGATTGCCGATATCATCCGCGCCAATGCAGGCTGAAAAAGCGGGAGGCTGTTGTGGCACAAAAACCGCTTGAGGGAACTCAGCTTGTTCTGATGACCATCGCGCTGTCGCTGGCCACGTTTATGCAGGTGCTGGACTCCACCATCGCTAACGTGGCTATTCCGACTATCGCCGGGAACCTGGGGGCATCTAACTCGCAGGGGACCTGGGTCATCACTTCGTTTGGGGTGGCTAACGCCATTTCGATCCCGATTACCGGCTGGCTGGCGAAACGTGTAGGTGAAGTAAAGCTGTTCCTCTGGTCCACGGCGGCCTTTGCCGTGGCCTCCTGGCTGTGCGGCATGTCCGACAGCCTGACGATGCTGATCTTCTTCCGTGTGGTGCAGGGCGTGGTGGCGGGTCCGCTGATCCCGCTTTCACAGAGTTTACTGCTCAACAATTATCCCCCCGCCAAGCGAAGTATCGCCCTGTCGTTATGGGCGATGACGGTGATCGTTGCGCCTATCTGCGGTCCGATTCTGGGCGGCTGGATCAGCGATAACTATCACTGGGGCTGGATCTTCTTTATCAACGTGCCGATAGGCGTAGTGGTGGTGATGCTGACGCTGCAAACCCTGCGAAACCGGGAAACGGCAACGGTGGTCC
This sequence comes from Erwinia pyri, assembly GCF_030758455.1. Classification (NCBI taxonomy): domain Bacteria; kingdom Pseudomonadati; phylum Pseudomonadota; class Gammaproteobacteria; order Enterobacterales; family Erwiniaceae; genus Erwinia; species Erwinia pyri. Next base: position 1,119,149 of record NZ_CP132353.1, on the reverse strand, counting down.
GGCCTATTGATACTGTGGGGCTGGTGTTGCTGGTGGTGGGTATTGGCTGTCTGCAGATCATGCTGGACCGGGGTAAAGAGCTGGACTGGTTCAGCTCGCCAGAAATAGTGGTATTGACGGTGGTGGCGGTCATCGCGCTCCTTGTTTTACTGGTCTGGGAGCTGACGGACGATCATCCGATAGTGGATCTCTCGCTGTTTAAATCGCGAAACTTCACTATTGGCTGCGTGTCGATAAGCCTGGCCTATATGCTCTACTTCGGTTCAATAGTGCTGCTGCCGCAGCTGCTGCAGGAGGTCTATGGCTACACGGCAACCTGGGCGGGTCTGGCATCGGCCCCGGTGGGAATAATACCGGTGATCCTGTCGCCCATTATTGGCCGGTTCGCGCATAAGCTGGATATGCGAAAGCTGGTCACTTTCAGCTTCATCATGTATGCCGTCTGCTTCTACTGGCGAGCCTATACGTTTGAGCCGGGGATGAACTTTGGTGCCTCTGCATGGCCGCAGTTTATTCAGGGATTCGCCGTGGCCTGCTTCTTTATGCCGCTGACCACCATCACCCTGTCCGGGCTGCCGCCTGAACGGATGGCGGCGGCATCCAGCCTGTCAAACTTTACGCGAACGCTGGCGGGTTCTATCGGGACATCGATAACCACCACGTTGTGGACAAACAGGGAGTCGATGCACCACAGCTATCTCAGCGAGTCTGTAAACCCTTACAACGTTAACTCGCAGGAGATGTACAGCAAGCTGGAACAGCTCGGCATGACGCACGATCAGGCTTCCTCCTGGATAGCGCAGCAGATCACCAATCAGGGGCTGATTATCTCTGCAAACGAGATTTTCTGGGTCTCTGCGGGCATATTCCTGGTGCTGTTGGTGGTGATCTGGTTTGCCCGTCCACCGTTCAGTTCTGGCGGCGGCGGCGGCGGAGCGCACTGATATTCAGCTAAAAAAAACGGGCCCTTGCGGGGCCCGTTTTTCATTTTAGCAACAGCTTAAGCGTTCTGACGCCACCATTCTGCAAGCAGAATGCCGGTCGCCACCGAAACGTTCAGACTTTCCACGTTGCCGGTTCCACTGATGGAGACGCTCAGATCGCCCTGTTGCCAGGTGCTGTCTGACAGACCATCGCTCTCCTGACCCAGCACCAGCACCATTTTAGCGGGCAGTTCAGCCTGCGCTAACGGCGTGCCTTTGTGACTGGAGGTGGTAACAATGGTGTAGCCCGCTTTACGGAAAGCGTTCAGACCCGCCACAAAGCTTTCGCCACTGATCGCCTGAACATGCTCGGCCCCGCCTTCTGCCGTGCGCACTGCTGCACCCGACTCCAGTAAGGAAGCATCATCCACCAGCACACCTTTCGCGCCGAAGTGCGCACAGCTGCGCATCATGCCGCCCAGGTTGTGCGGGTTGCCAATCTGCTCCAGTGCCAGCACGCAATCTTTCTCACCCGCGTTAGCCAGCCACTCACTCACTGGCATACCGGAGCGCTTCTTGATCAGGAAGCAGACGCCACCGTGGTGCTCAGTGCCGGACGCTTTAGCCAGTTCGGCCTCATCCACCACATGATACGCCTTACGGTTGGCCGCCATCCATTTCAGCGCCTCACGGAAACGCGGGGTCACTTCCTGGACAAACCAGGCACGCACGATGCAGTCCGGGCGGCTCTGGAACAGCGCCTGGCAGGCGTTTTCGCCATACACGCGCGTCTCTTCCAGTCGCTGACGACGGATCTGCTCCGGGTCGATATAGCTTTTCCCGCTGATGCCACCGTGATCCGGTTTATTATCATCGGGTGCTGACGGCGCGCGTGAAACCGTGCGCCATGGCGATTCACCCGGTGCTACGTCGCGATCGCGCCCGCCACGCGGCTTGCTTTCTGTATTACGTGAAGGACGACGACTGCCATCCTGACGAGGTCCACCTTTACCGGTACGGGGATTTGCCCCGCCTTTGTTACTCTCGTCTTCACCGCGGACATACATCACTTTGACTTTACCGCTTTTACCTTTAAATTCGTCGTTCATTTTCCCTCCACCTGGCTGAGCGCGAAGCGCGCAGAGTACCTGATGTGACGGCGCTTAGCTATTAACTTCCACTAAAAGCGTCTGTTGTGCCGGATCCGGGCAGCCTGCCCCGGATCGGAGAGGCTGTCAGTCACAGCCTATTATACCCATTGAACAAATCTCTTTGTTGCCAGCAAGCCGGACACGCATAATTATCAGCTATGACTCAGGAATGCGGTAAGTGAATGCTTACCCTTAATCATCACCGAGGTGAATCAATGAATACGGTTTGTAGTTCATGCCAGGCGACGAATCGCGTTCCGCCAGAGCGCATGGCTGAAGGCGCAAAATGCGGTCGCTGCGGCGACCCTCTCTTTGTTGGCGAAGTGATCAATGCCACCACGGCAACGCTGGATAAATATCTGCAGGACGACCTGCCAGTCGTCGTCGACTTCTGGGCGCCCTGGTGCGGTCCCTGCGTTAACTTCGCGCCAGTTTTTAAGAATGTGGCGGAAGAGCGCAGCGGTAAGGTCCGCTTTTTAAAAGTGAACACCGAAGCGGAGCCGGAACTCAGCGCCCGTTTTCGCATTCGCAGTATCCCTACCATTATGGTCTTTAAACAGGGCCAGATGGTGGATATGCTTAATGGCGCCATGCCGAAAGCCCCGTTTGAGTCGTGGCTTGACGAAAACATTTGATCTATTTCTCCTGTGGTCAGGCCTGCCTGACCACTACTGCTCCCGCCCCGTTTCCGCTAGAATAGCGTTTTCCCTGAATTCGCTCCCATGACTGATAACGCTGTCCTGCGCCTGCGCGCTGAACGTCTTGCCCGTGCCACCCGTCCCTTTCTTGCCCGCGGCAACCGCACCCTTCGCTGCCAGCGCTGCCTGCTTCCGCAAAAAAATTGCCTCTGCGCCACGCTGCAGCCTCAACAGGCCCGCAGCCGTTTCTGCCTGGTGATGTTTGATACCGAGCCGATGAAGCCCAGTAATACGGGACGGCTGATTGCGGATATTCTTCCTGATACGCAGGCTTTTAGCTGGTCACGAACCGAGCCCGATCCTGCGCTGCTGGCAGCGGTAGAGGATCCGGACGTGCAGCCGCTGGTGGTTTTTCCTGAGTCATATGCGGATGCCGGACGAGCGGTTATCAATCAACCGCCGATGAGCGGCAAGCCGCCTCTTTTCATTATGCTGGATGGCACCTGGACCGAGGCGCGCAAGATGTTCCGCAAAAGTCCGTGGCTGGATAGTTTTCCGGTGATGTCACTGACGCTTAACCGCCCCTCAAATTACCAGCTTCGCGAGGTGCATGCGGAAGGCCAGCACTGTACTGCTGAAGTTGCCGCTGAATTACTGCTTCAGGCTGGTGATACCGCCGCCGGGGAGGCGCTGTTCAGCCATTTCGATCTGTTCCGCCAGCGCTATCTGGCCGGTAAACCGCATCATCCGGTTCACCAAAATGCGGCTCAGCACCAGGAAACCTTCCCCTGATCGTTCTATTCTGACTGGCGATAACGGGCAGAGTGAACAGAACAGGTTAGAATCAGGGAATCTTCTTAAGGGAGTCAAGAATGAGCCAGCGTGGATTAGAAGCCCTGTTACGACCTAAATCGATAGCGGTGATTGGCGCCTCCTCCCGCCCGGAGCGGGCGGGATATCTGATGATGCGTAATCTGCTGGCGGGAGGATTTAATGGCCCTGTGCTGCCCGTCAATCCGAGGTATAAAGCCGTTTGCGGCGTGCTTACCTGGCCAGACATTGCCAGCCTGCCGCTCTCCCCCGATCTGGCGATCCTCTGTACGCATGCCAGCCGCAATCTTGAACTGCTCCGCCAGCTGGGCGTACGGGGCTGCAAAGCGTGCATTATTCTTTCTGCCCCGGCAAGCCAGCTGGAGGCGCTGAAGCGGTGCGCCAGCGAATGGCAAATCCGTCTGCTTGGCCCCAACAGTCTTGGCCTGCTGGCGCCCTGGCAGGGACTTAACGCCAGTTTTTCACCCGTGCCGATCCAGAAGGGCAAGCTGGCGTTTATCTCCCAGTCTGCCGCCGTCTCTAATACCATTCTGGACTGGGCGCAACAGCGGCAGCTCGGCTTCTCCTGGTTTATTGCGCTGGGCGACAGCCTGGATATTGATGCGGACGATCTGCTGGACTTCCTGGCGAGAGATGGCAAAACCAGCGCTATTTTGCTCTACCTTGAGCATCTGAGCGATGCCCGTCGGTTTGTCTCTGCCGCCCGCAGCGCTTCGCGCAATAAGCCTATTCTGGTGATCAAAAGCGGCCGCAGCCAGCAGGCACAGCAGTTACTGAAAACGCATGCAGGTCTTGATGCCGCCTGGGATGCAGCAATCCAGCGCGCCGGTTTGCTGCGTGTGCAGGATACCCACGAGCTCTTTTCCGCCGTAGAGACGTTGAGCCATATGCGTCCCTTGCGCGGTGAACGGCTGATGATTATCAGTAACGGCGCGGCCCCTGCCGCACTCGCCCTTGACGCCTTAGAGGCGAGAAACGGCAGGCTGGCGAAATTAAGTGAGGACCTGCTGACCGATCTGCAAAGTCTGTTATCCGATGAGATAAACGCAGGGAATCCGCTCGATTTAAAAGATGATGCCACGCCTGAGCGCTACATCCAGGTTGTCTCGCGACTGCTGGAGAGCACCGATATTGATGCGCTGATGATTATCCACGCGCCAAGCGCCGTGGCGCCCGCCACGTTAACGGCGCAGCGGCTGATTGAAACGATTCTCCGGCATCCCCGCGCAAAGCAGCTTACGCTGCTGACTAACTGGTGCGGGGAGTTCTCCTCCCCGGAGGCACGCAGATTGTTCAGCGATGCCGGTATTCCAACCTACCGAACGCCCGAAGGCACAGTTACCGCCTTTATGCATATGGTGGAGTATCGCCGTAACCAGAAGCAGCTTCGCGAAACCCCCGCTTTGCCCGCTAATCTCACTGCCAATACTACAGAGGCGCATCAGTTGATCCGCGCCGCGCTGGACGAAGGGGCAACCACGCTGGATACGCATGAAGTTCAGGCCATTTTGCAGGCCTATGGCCTGAGTACGCTGCCGACATGGATAGCGAGCGACAGTGTGGAGGCGGTGCATATTGCCGGTCAGATTGGCTACCCGGTGGCGCTGAAACTGCGCTCACCCGATATTCCCCATAAGTCAGAGGTTCAGGGTGTGATGCTCTACCTGCGCACTGCCAGCGAAGTGCAGCAGGCAGCGGAAGCCATTATCGACAGGGTAAAGCTCGCCTGGCCGCAAGCCAGGATCCACGGGCTGCTGGTTCAGAGCATGGCTAATCGCGCTGGCGCTCAGGAGTTACGGATTGTTGTCGAGCAGGACCCGGTTTTCGGCCCCATGATCATGTTAGGCGAAGGCGGGATAGAGTGGCAGGCAGATCAGCAGGCCGTCGTAGCCCTGCCTCCTCTTAATATGACGCTGGCCCGCTATCTGGTGATTCAGGCGATTAAAAGCGGCAAAATCCGCAGCCGTAGCGCGCTTCAGCCGCTTGATATCACCGGGATCAGTCAGGTGCTGGTGCAGGTTTCTAACCTTATTGTGGACTGCCCTGAAATTGTCCGGCTCGATATTCACCCGCTGCTTGCCGCAGGCAGTGAATTTTCACTGCTCGATGTCACCATGCAGCTGGCTGATTTTGAGGGTGACCCGGAAGCGCGGCTGGCTATTCGCCCCTATCCGCATGCGCTGGAAGAGCAGGTTACCTTAAAGAATGGCGACGCTTGCCTGTTTCGCCCTATCCTGCCGGAAGATGAACCGCTGCTCAGAGAGTTTATCGATCGGGTAACCAAGGAAGATCTCTATTATCGCTACTTCAGCGAGATCAACGAGTTCACTCATGACGATTTGGCTAACATGACGCAAATCGACTACGATCGGGAGATGGCAATTGTTGCAGTACGTAAACATCACGGCAGCGACGAAATCATCGGCGTGACGCGAGCAATTTCCGATGCTGATAACATTGATGCCGAGTTTTCGGTACTGGTACGATCGGATCTTAAAGGTCTGGGCCTTGGCCGGCGGTTATTAGAGAAAATGATTGTTTACACCCGCCAGCATGGTTTGCAGCAGTTAAATGGCATTACCATGCCGGGAAATCAGGGAATGATAGCCCTGGCGCGTAAGCTTGGGTTTGCCGTAGATGTGCAGATTGAAGACGGTATTGTGGGTCTTTCGCTCACACTTTGCACATCCTGATAATGTCTGGAAACGTAAAACTAAAACCATCGCAGCCAACTAATGGTAATATTCGCGGTTAGAGTGATGATTTTATGGCAAAAGGCCATTCCATGAACAGAGAAGATACGCACTGTGATGTTGTCTAAATTCAAACGTAATAAACACCAACAGCACCTTGCGGACCTGCCAAAACTGGCGCAGTCGGCGGCTGATTTCAGCACGTTGTATTCAGCGGCTGACTTTCGCCAGACTCTGCTGGAAAAAATCGCCGGTGCCACCAGGCGCATCTGTATTGTGGCGCTTTACCTTGAGAACGACGATGGTGGGCGCAGCATTCTTGAAGCGCTGTATGAAGCGAAGCGTCTGCGGCCTGAGCTGGATGTTCGCGTGCTGGTTGACTGGCATCGTGCACAGCGTGGCCGCATCGGCGCCGCACGTACCGCGACCAATGCAGACTGGTATTGCGAGCTGGCCGATAACCACCCCGACATCAAAATTTCTGTTTATGGCGTGCCGGTCAACACGCGTGAAGCGCTTGGCGTTCTTCACCTTAAAGGCTCGATCATTGACGATCTGCTCTTTTACACCGGTGCCAGCCTGAACGATGTTTATCTGCATCAGCACGATAAGTACCGCTACGATCGCTATCAGCTTATTACCAACCCGGCGCTTGCTGACACCATGTTCAACTGGATAGAAACCAATCTGATCCAGGCTGAAGCCGTTCACCGGCTCGATCAGCATGAACGTCCCAAAAGCCCGGAAATCAAAAATGAAACGCGCCAGTTCCGTCAGGATCTGCGCGGGTTTGATTATCAGTTTAAGGGCAACGCCAGTAATGAGCAGTTGGCGGTCACGCCGCTGGTTGGATTGGGTAAACGCAGCCTGCTGAATAAGACTATCTTTCATCTGATGCCCTGTGCCGAGCAGAAGCTGACGCTCTGCACGCCCTATTTCAATATGCCGGCCATTCTGGTGCGTAACATCATCTGGCTGCTGCGGCAGGGAAGAGAAGTTGAGATTATCGTTGGTGATAAGACCGCTAATGATTTTTATATTCCGGAAGATCAGCCGTTTAAAATTATCGGCGCGCTGCCTTATCTGTATGAAATTAATCTTCGCCGTTTCCTGAGCCGCCTGCAATACTACGTTACCAACGGGCAGCTGACCGTGCGCCTGTGGAAAGAGGGTGAAAACAGTTATCACCTCAAAGGTATGTGGGTTGACGATGAATGGATGCTGATTACCGGAAATAATCTCAATCCACGCGCCTGGCGGCTGGATCTGGAAAATGCCGTTTTAATCCACGATCCCCTGCAGCAGCTCACTGCACAAAGCAGCCACGAGCTGGGTCTGATCCGCGAGAATACGACGATCGTGCAGCATTACCGCGATCTGGAAAGCATTGCTGATTATCCGCTGAAAGTGCGCAAGCTGATCCGCCGTCTGCGTAGGATCCGCATTGACAGACTGATCAGTCGGATCCTGTAAGTTCGCCTCTTTCAGGCCCTGTCAGTGACGGGGCCTTTTTACAGGAAGCTTTATGCGCAAACTGCTGTTGCTGATAGTTCTCTGCTGTACCGGCTGCACGCACATGGCTCAGGACAGCTGGACTGGCAAAGATAAATCTCAGCACTTCTTCTCCTCCGCTTTTCTTACCGCAGCCGGAAACGCGTATGGTGAAAAGCAGCACTGGAGCGAAGGCCGGAGCGCCAGTTTTGGCCTGATGTTTGCCATCAGCCTGGGCGCAGCGAAGGAACTTTATGACAGCCGTCAGGGCGGAACGGGATGGAGCTGGAAGGATTTTAGCTGGGATATAGCCGGTGCAGCCACCGGCTATACGTTATGGAACATCACCCGCTGAGAGTGATGCCCTTTTCTTTCATCTACAGCTTCTGCTTATAACCTGATGCCGTTTCCTCTCCGGTGCAGCAGCAGTGAGACCAGGAAAGCAACCGCGCCCATAGCAGAGACATACCAGAAGAAACTGGTTTCATTGCCCGCCGCCTTCAGCGACAGCGCCACGTACTCCGCCGACCCGCCAAACACCGCATTAGCCACCGCATAAGATAATCCCACCCCCAGCGCGCGCACTTCAGCCGGGAACATTTCCGCCTTCAGGATCCCACTGATTGAGGTATAGAAACTGGTGATCAGCAGAGAAATCATCACCAGCGTAAAGGCAAGCCACGGACTGTTAACGCTTTGTAGCATCGTCAGCACCGGAACAGTACAGATCGCTGCCAGTCCGCCAAAGATCAGCATTGAGCTTCGACGACCAATTTTATCGGAGAGCGCCCCAATCAGGGGCTGTACCAGCATAAAGATGAACAGCGCAGCGGTCATTATGGCGCTAGCCGTTCTGGTATCCATGCCCGAGGTATTCACCAGATATTTCTGCATATAGGTCGTAAAGGTGTAGAAACTCAGCGAACCGCCCGCGGTGAATCCCAGAACCATGATAAAAGCACGACGATTTTTCCACAGCCCTCTCAGAGAACCGGCATCTTTATGTTCACGCGTTTTGCTGTCTGAAGTTTCATTCAGTGAACGGCGCAGGTAAAGTGCAACAACAGCCAGCACGGCACCCAGCGCAAACGGGATGCGCCAGCCCCAGGCACGAAGCTCCTCGTCACTGAGAATTTGCTGCAATACGACAACAGTGAGCAGAGCCAGCAGCTGCCCTCCGATCAACGTAACGTACTGGAAGGAAGCGTAAAATCCTTTTTTCCCCTCAACTGCGACTTCACTCATATAGGTGGCGCTGGTGCCATACTCCCCGCCTACAGAGAGTCCCTGGAACAGGCGGGCCAGCAGTAAAAGCGCGGGTGCCCAGACCCCAATCGTTCCGTATCCCGGCAGGCAGGCAATGACCAGCGATCCAAAGCACATCATGCAAACTGATATCAACATCGATTTCTTACGGCCGTGCTTATCGCCAATGTAACCAAACAGCCAGCCGCCAATGGGACGCATCAGAAAGCCTGCAGCAAAGACGCCCGCCGTTTGCAGCAGTTGCGTAGTAGGGTTTCCGCTGGGGAAAAAGACGTGGGCAAAATAGAGGGAGCAGAAAGAATAGACATAAAAATCAAACCATTCCACCAGGTTCCCGGATGAAGCGCCAACAATTGCCCAGATCCTTTGACGCGTACTGAGAGCATCTTTCACTGCTTCAGGCTGCCGTTGTGATGTGGCATCTGCCATATAATTAACCTCTTTTTTATTCCTTGCTAATAATTAGCGACAGAAGTGAAACAACAACCTGCAGTAAACCTTACTGGCTGGCGGTTAACGACTTGTTTTTAGTGTTGTTGTTACAGAACTGTGAAGTAGATTGGATTATAGAGCAAGAATTTACAGAGACAAAAAAAGGCCCCGTGCGTCAGCGCGGGGCCCTTTCGTTATTCTTCTGCGCCGGTGAGGCAGTGTGCCTGACCTGCGGACCCTTTCCCGCCCTGCGCATTTTCACGGCGCGCAGACGCAAAAAACCCCAACCTTGCGGTCGGGGTTATTGCTTTATTTAATGCCTGGCAGTTCCCTACTCTCGCATGGGGAGACCCCACACTACCATCGGCGCTACGGCGTTTCACTTCTGAGTTCGGCATGGGGTCAGGTGGGACCACCGCGCTAAAGCCGCCAGGCAGATTCTGTCATTCACGCCGCCCTCGCAGGCCGCGTAAATCAATCCGTCACAAGCTGAAAATCTCTGTTGCGTCTCTCAGACGCCACCAGAACGCTTCTGGTGTTGTAAGGTTAAGCCTCACGGGTCATTAGTACCGGTTAGCTCAACGCATCGCTGCGCTTACACACCCGGCCTATCAACGTCGTAGTCTTCAACGTCCCTTCAGGGGCCTTAAAGGCCCAGGGAAGATTCATCTCGAGGCAAGTTTCGCGCTTAGATGCTTTCAGCGCTTATCTTTTCCGCACTTAGCTACCGGGCAGTGCCATTGGCATGACAACCCGAACACCAGTGGTGCGTTCACTCCGGTCCTCTCGTACTAGGAGCAACCCCTCTCAATCTTCCAGCGCCCACGGCAGATAGGGACCGAACTGTCTCACGACGTTCTAAACCCAGCTCGCGTACCACTTTAAACGGCGAACAGCCGTACCCTTGGGACCTACTTCAGCCCCAGGATGTGATGAGCCGACATCGAGGTGCCAAACACCGCCGTCGATATGAACTCTTGGGCGGTATCAGCCTGTTATCCCCGGAGTACCTTTTATCCGTTGAGCGATGGCCCTTCCATACAGAACCACCGGATCACTAAGACCTGCTTTCGCACCTGCTCGAGCCGTCACTCTCGCAGTCAAGCTAGCTTATGCCTTTGCACTAACCTCACGATGTCCGACCGTGATTAGCTAACCTTCGTGCTCCTCCGTTACTCTTTGGGAGGAGACCGCCCCAGTCAAACTACCCACCAGACACTGTCCCCACGCCGGATCACGGCGCCAGGTTAGAACATCAAACGTTAAAGGGTGGTATTTCAAGGTTGGCTCCACGCAGACTGGCGTCCGCGCTTCAAAGCCTCCCACCTATCCTACACATCAAGGCTCAATGTTCAGTGTCAAGCTGTAGTAAAGGTTCACGGGGTCTTTCCGTCTTGCCGCGGGTACACTGCATCTTCACAGCGAGTTCAATTTCACTGAGTCTCGGGTGGAGACAGCCTGGCCATCATTACGCCATTCGTGCAGGTCGGAACTTACCCGACAAGGAATTTCGCTACCTTAGGACCGTTATAGTTACGGCCGCCGTTTACCGGGGCTTCGATCAAGAGCTTCTCCTTGCGGATAACCCCATCAATTAACCTTCCGGCACCGGGCAGGCGTCACACCGTATACGTCCACTTTCGTGTTTGCACAGTGCTGTGTTTTTAATAAACAGTTGCAGCCAGCTGGTATCTTCGACTGGCTTCGGCTCGGGGAGCAAGTCCCTCCACCTACGCGCCAGCGTGCCTTCTCCCGAAGTTACGGCACCATTTTGCCTAGTTCCTTCACCCGAGTTCTCTCAAGCGCCTTGGTATTCTCTACCTGACCACCTGTGTCGGTTTGGGGTACGATTCTGTGTTACCTGATGCTTAGAGGCTTTTCCTGGAAGCAGGGCATTTGTTGCTTCATCACCGTGGTGACTCGTCATCACGCCTCAGCCTTAAAGCGTTCCGGATTTGCCTGGAACGCAAGCCTACACGCTTAAACCGGGACAACCGTCGCCCGGCCAACATAGCCTTCTCCGTCCCCCCTTCGCAGTAACACCGAGTACAGGAATATTAACCTGTTTCCCATCGACTACGCCTTTCGGCCTCGCCTTAGGGGTCGACTCACCCTGCCCCGATTAACGTTGGACAGGAACCCTTGGTCTTCCGGCGAGCGGGCTTTTCACCCGCTTTATCGTTACTTATGTCAGCATTCGCACTTCTGATACCTCCAGCAGTCCTCACAGACCACCTTCAACGGCTTACAGAACGCTCCCCTACCCAACAACACATAAGTGTCGCTGCCGCAGCTTCGGTGCATGGTTTAGCCCCGTTACATCTTCCGCGCAGGCCGACTCGACCAGTGAGCTATTACGCTTTCTTTAAATGATGGCTGCTTCTAAGCCAACATCCTGGCTGTCTGTGCCTTCCCACATCGTTTCCCACTTAACCATGACTTTGGGACCTTAGCTGGCGGTCTGGGTTGTTTCCCTCTTCACGACGGACGTTAGCACCCGCCGTGTGTCTCCCGTGATAACATTCTCCGGTATTCGCAGTTTGCATCGGGTTGGTAAGCCGGGATGGCCCCCTAGCCGAAACAGTGCTCTACCCCCGGAGATGAGTTCACGAGGCGCTACCTAAATAGCTTTCGGGGAGAACCAGCTATCTCCCGGTTTGATTGGCCTTTCACCCCCAGCCACAGGTCATCCGCTAATTTTTCAACATTAGTCGGTTCGGTCCTCCAGTTAGTGTTACCCAACCTTCAACCTGCCCATGGCTAGATCACCGGGTTTCGGGTCTATACCCTGCAACTTAACGCCCAGTTAAGACTCGGTTTCCCTGCGGCTCCCCTATACGGTTAACCTTGCTACAGAATATAAGTCGCTGACCCATTATACAAAAGGTACGCAGTCACACCACGAAGGTGCTCCCACTGCTTGTACGTACACGGTTTCAGGTTCTGTTTCACTCCCCTCGCCGGGGTTCTTTTCGCCTTTCCCTCACGGTACTGGTTCACTATCGGTCAGTCAGGAGTATTTAGCCTTGGAGGATGGTCCCCCCATATTCAGACAGGATGTCACGTGTCCCGCCCTACTCATCGAACTCACAGCAAGTGCAGCTTCGTGTACGGGAGTATCACCCTGTACCCTGCGACTTTCCAGACGCTTCCACTGCTGCACAAACTGATTCAGGTTCTGGGCTGTTCCCCGTTCGCTCGCCGCTACTGGGGGAATCTCGGTTGATTTCTTTTCCTCTGGGTACTTAGATGTTTCAGTTCCCCAGGTTCGCCTTGCAGCACTATGTATTCATGCTGCAATGATGCACGAGTGCACCGGGTTTCCCCATTCGGGTATCGTCGGGTATAACGGTTCATATCACCTTACCGACGCTTATCGCAGATTAGCACGCCCTTCATCGCCTCTGACTGCCTAGGCATCCACCGTGTACGCTTAGTCACTTAACCTCACAACCCACAAGCGTCCCGAAGAACACTGTCTGTTGCAGGCATTTGAGAGACTCGAACGCATCGTTCTGTTCACCCTTATTACGGAGGGTAAACACGACGCGTCGTTTCAATTTTCAGCTTGTTCCGGGTTGTTAAAGAGCAAATATCTCAAACGTGACTCATCCTTGCGGAGAGAATCAGTTTTGAGATACTGGTTGATAATGTCTTTCACTCATTATCAGGATGGCGTCCCCAAGGGGATTCGAACCCCTGTTACAGCCGTGAAAGGGCAGTGTCCTGGGCCTCTAGACGATGGGGACTCTGTTACTGTTGCTCATTACTTCTATCAGACAATCTGTGTGAGCACTACGCGGGAAGGTATCTTCAGGTAAGGAGGTGATCCAACCGCAGGTTCCCCTACGGTTACCTTGTTACGACTTCACCCCAGTCATGAATCACAAAGTGGTAAGCGCCCTCCCGAAGGTTAAGCTACCTACTTCTTTTGCAACCCACTCCCATGGTGTGACGGGCGGTGTGTACAAGGCCCGGGAACGTATTCACCGTAGCGTTCTGATCTACGATTACTAGCGATTCCGACTTCACGGAGTCGAGTTGCAGACTCCGATCCGGACTACGACGCACTTTATGAGGTCCGCTTGCTCTCGCGAGGTCGCTTCTCTTTGTATGCGCCATTGTAGCACGTGTGTAGCCCTGGCCGTAAGGGCCATGATGACTTGACGTCATCCCCACCTTCCTCCGGTTTGTCACCGGCAGTCTCCTTTGAGTTCCCGCCATTACGCGCTGGCAACAAAGGATAAGGGTTGCGCTCGTTGCGGGACTTAACCCAACATTTCACAACACGAGCTGACGACAGCCATGCAGCACCTGTCTCACGGTTCCCGAAGGCACTAAGGCATCTCTGCCGAATTCCGTGGATGTCAAGGCCAGGTAAGGTTCTTCGCGTTGCATCGAATTAAACCACATGCTCCACCGCTTGTGCGGGCCCCCGTCAATTCATTTGAGTTTTAACCTTGCGGCCGTACTCCCCAGGCGGTCGACTTAACGCGTTAGCTCCGGAAGCCACGCCTCAAGGGCACAACCTCCAAGTCGACATCGTTTACGGCGTGGACTACCAGGGTATCTAATCCTGTTTGCTCCCCACGCTTTCGCACCTGAGCGTCAGTCTTTGTCCAGGGGGCCGCCTTCGCCACCGGTATTCCTCCAGATCTCTACGCATTTCACCGCTACACCTGGAATTCTACCCCCCTCTACAAGACTCTAGCCTGCCAGTTTCAAATGCAGTTCCCAGGTTAAGCCCGGGGATTTCACATCTGACTTGACAGACCGCCTGCGTGCGCTTTACGCCCAGTAATTCCGATTAACGCTTGCACCCTCCGTATTACCGCGGCTGCTGGCACGGAGTTAGCCGGTGCTTCTTCTGCGGGTAACGTCAATCGGTAAGGTTATTAACCTTACCGCCTTCCTCCCCGCTGAAAGTACTTTACAACCCGAAGGCCTTCTTCATACACGCGGCATGGCTGCATCAGGCTTGCGCCCATTGTGCAATATTCCCCACTGCTGCCTCCCGTAGGAGTCTGGACCGTGTCTCAGTTCCAGTGTGGCTGGTCATCCTCTCAGACCAGCTAGGGATCGTCGCCTAGGTGAGCCGTTACCCCACCTACTAGCTAATCCCATCTGGGCACATCCGATGGCGTGAGGCCCGAAGGTCCCCCACTTTGCTCTTGCGAGGTTATGCGGTATTAGCTACCGTTTCCAGTAGTTATCCCCCTCCATCAGGCAGTTTCCCAGACATTACTCACCCGTCCGCCACTCGTCACCCAAAGAGCAAGCTCCTCTGTGCTACCGTCCGACTTGCATGTGTTAGGCCTGCCGCCAGCGTTCAATCTGAGCCATGATCAAACTCTTCAATTAAAAGTTCGATTTGCTTAAACAAGTTAAGCGGTGCTCAAGTGTAAAACACTCATAATGAATTTCATTATGTGTTCACTCTTAAGACTTGATATTTTCTGCGCCCTGCGGCGCTGATATCAATCCTGCGAGTGCCCACACAGATTGTCTGATAAATTGTTAAAGAGCGTTGCGGTAAGCGCCCTGAGGCGTTACTGCGAGGTGGCGTATATTACGCTTTCCTCCTTCGGAGTCAACAACATTTTCAGAAGTTTTTCTCCGGCGGTTCAGCTTCCTGACCCTCTCAACCCGGCGGCCGGTAAGCCGTTGTTCCGTGTCAGTGGAGGCGCATTATAGGGAGTTTCTGGCAGGTCGCAAGCCCTGAATGCAAAAAATTATTCAAGCGCTCACCTTTTAACCAAAATCAGATAAAACGGCAGTTTTTAGCCTGGTTAATAAACAAAAATGGGCCCGAAGGCCCATTTTTTAGCGGCATAATTACTGTGTTGCCACAATAACGCCATCCTTAACGTCCATTTCAATCGGTTTTCCGGGAACCAGAGCACCAGAAAGTATCTGTTGCGCCAGCGGGTTTTCAATCTGCTGTTGAATAGCGCGCTTCAGCGGCCTTGCACCGTAAACCGGGTCATAACCATTTTCACCCAACAGTTGCAGCGCACTCTCAGAGATAGTCAGTTCGAATCCACGGTCAGCCAGTCGGTCATAAAGACGTTGCAGCTGAATCTTCGCTATAGAAGCAATATGCTTCTCACCTAATGGATGGAACACCACCAGCTCATCTATACGGTTAATGAACTCCGGACGGAAGTGCTGGCCGACTACGGTCATCACTACCTCTTTCATTTCCGGATAGCTGAGTGCACCGAAGCGTTCCTGAATCAAATCGGACCCCAGGTTAGAGGTCATGATCACCACGCTGTTACGGAAGTCGACCGTTCTGCCCTGCCCATCGGTCAGGCGGCCATCGTCCAGCACCTGCAACAGAATGTTGAACACATCCGGATGCGCTTTTTCAACTTCATCCAGCAGGATGACGGAATAAGGACGACGCCGGACCGCCTCGGTCAGGTAACCGCCCTCTTCATATCCGACGTAACCCGGAGGTGCCCCCACCAGACGGGAGACAGAATGCTTCTCCATAAATTCGGACATATCGAGGCGCACCATCGCATCGTCACTGTCGAACATAAAGTTAGCCAGTGCCTTACAAAGTTCAGTTTTACCCACCCCGGTTGGCCCCAGGAACAGGAACGAACCAATCGGCCGGTTCGGATCGGCCAGCCCTGCCCGACTCCGGCGGATCGCATTAGAGACAGCTTCAACGGCTTCGTTCTGTCCGATAACGCGCTGATGCAGGTCCTGCTCCATGCGCAGCAGTTTCTCCCGCTCCCCTTCCATCATCCGGTCCACGGGGATACCGGTCCAGCGCGCCAGCACGTCAGCGATTTCAACTTCGGTAACGCGGTTGCGCAGCAGACGCATCGTTTTGCCTTCAGATTGGGTCGCCAGCGCCAGCTGTTTCTCCAGTTCAGGGATCTTCCCGTACTGCAGCTCAGACATCTGCGCAAGGTCACCCATACGGCGGGCCTGCTCCATAGAAAGCTTCGCCTGCTCCAGTTCAGCTTTAATTGTCTGCGTTCCTGAAAGAGAGGCTTTTTCTGCTTTCCACTCCTCTTCCAGCTCAGAGTAGTCACGCTCTTTCTGAGTCAGCTCGGTTTCCAGCATTTCCAGACGCTTGATGCTGGCATCGTCTGACTCTTTCTTCAGCGCCTGCTGCTCCAGTTTCAGCTGGATAATGCGGCGCTCCAGCCGGTCCAGCGCTTCAGGTTTGGAATCGATCTGCATACGAATGCTGGAAGCAGCCTCATCGATAAGGTCGATAGCCTTGTCCGGAAGCTGGCGGTCAGCAATGTAGCGATGCGATAAGGTCGCCGCTGCCACGATCGCCGGGTCAGTAATCTGTACATGGTGATGCAGTTCATAACGCTCTTTCAGCCCGCGCAGAATAGCAATGGTATCTTCCACACTTGGCTCAGCCACAAACACCTTCTGGAAACGACGTTCCAGCGCGGCATCTTTTTCAATGTACTGGCGATATTCGTCGAGCGTAGTCGCGCCAACGCAGTGCAGCTCCCCACGAGCCAGCGCAGGCTTCAGCATGTTGCCGGCATCCATTGCGCCATCGGCTTTGCCCGCGCCAACCATGGTGTGCAGCTCATCGATAAACAGAATGACGTTGCCTTCCTGCTTCGAGAGATCGTTGAGCACGCCTTTCAGACGTTCTTCAAACTCACCACGGTATTTAGCACCGGCCACCAGCGCACCCATATCCAGCGCAAGCACCCGACGGCCTTTCAGCCCTTCCGGCACTTCGCCATTGATGATGCGCTGAGCAAGGCCTTCCACGATCGCCGTTTTACCGACGCCAGGTTCACCGATCAGTACCGGGTTATTTTTAGTCCGGCGTTGCAGAACCTGGATAGTGCGGCGGATCTCTTCGTCACGACCAATTACCGGATCTAATTTGCCCGACTCCGCCCGTTCGGTCAGATCGATGGTGTATTTTTTTAAAGCCTGGCGCTGATCTTCAGCTCCCTGGTCGTTCACGTTTTCGCCTCCACGCAGTTGGTCGATTGCTTTGCTCAGTTTGTCGCTGGTTGCACCGGCAGATTTTAAAAGGTCCGCCAGTGAGCCACGCGATTCCAGAGCGGCCAGCACAAACAGTTCGGATGAGATGAAATTGTCAGCGCGTTTTTGGGCCAGCTTGTCGCAGAGATTAAGGACGCGAACCAGGTCAGCAGAGGGCTGAACGTCGCCATCCGTGCCTTCAACCTGCGGCAGACGGCCGATAGCCTGATCGACGCCGTTTCGTAAGGCAGCCACATCAACGCCAGCTGTAGTGAGTAAAGGACGAACGGATCCCCCTTCCTGAGTCAGTAAAGCACTCATCAGGTGGAGAGGTTCGATAAATTGATTGTCGCGCCCCAGGGCTAAAGACTGGGCATCGGCGAGAGCGAGCTGAAATTTATTAGTAAGACGATCCAGACGCATAATTCCCCCATTCAGGTCAAATTGCTACTGGAGATTAAATGAGGTCAACCCTCAAATTTTCAAGTTTAATGACCTAAATATATTGGTGAAAAATACATCATTCTGGACCGTCTTATGGCGCTAGATTATATCAGCCAGATCAAACTTGCCATACGGCCCGTGACGCCATTGCGTCGGAAAGAGAAGAACTTAGCGGGATCGGAAACGGTACAAAGGCCGCCACCCGTGATGTGGCGTACTCCGCTGCGCTTCAGACGCGCCCTGGCAAGCTGCCAAATATCAGCATAATATTTTTCACCCACTGCACGAAAAGCCGCAGCATCGTGCAAATTTTGTGCTAAAAAGGCTTCCCTTACCTCTGCACCTACCTCAAAAGCGTCGGGGCCGATAGCGGGACCAAGCCAGACCGTGACCTCTTCGGGCGGCGCCAGAAACGTTGCCAGCGTCGCTTCCAGTACGCCTGCACACAGTCCACGCCAACCGGCATGAGCCGCTGCCACTTCTTTACCATCCACCGAGCAAAAAAGCACCGGCAGGCAGTCCGCCGTCATCACCGCGCAGGGTAACCCCTGTTCACGGGTGTAAACGGCATCAGCACGAAGGGTTTGAGGAGTGTTTCGGGTAAGATGAAGGACATCGGTGCCGTGAATCTGCTCCAGCCAGAGTGGTTGAGTGGGCATTGCACCCAACTCAACCAGTCGCTGACGATTGGCTGCCACATGCAGGGGATCATCCCCTACATGGGCACCAAGATTCAGTGAATCCCAGGGAGCGCCGCTTACGCCGCCCACCCTGGTCGAGCTTATGGCTCGCACCGTTGAGGGCAGTGCCCACTCAGGTTTGATCAGGCTCATTACCAATCCAGCTGATGCTTAAACTCTTCGGTATCCGCTTTCAGGGCAGCGATAAGATCGACCATATCCTGCGGTAACGGCGCGTGCCATTCCATTTCGATACCGCTGATTGGATGGTAAAGACGCAGCATGGTGGCATGCAGCGCCTGGCGGTCGAACGAACGCAGCGTGCCGATAAACGCTTCGGATGCGCCTTTAGGCGGGCGGGGACGGCCACCGTATAACGGATCGCCCACCAGCGGATGGCTGATATGCGACATATGAACACGGATCTGGTGAGTACGGCCGGTCTCAAGACGCAAACGCAAACGGGTATGCGCACGGAAGTGCTCCATAATGCGGTAATGTGTGGTAGCTGGTTTACCCATCGGGTGCACCGCCATATGCGTGCGTTTGGTGGAGTGACGGCTGATAGGCTCATCCACTGTGCCCCCTGCCGTCATTCTGCCAATCGCTACCGCTTCATATTCACGGGTGATCTCTCTTAATTGCAGAGATTCCACCAGGTGCGTCTGCGCAGGCACGGTTTTCGCCACAACCATCAGGCCAGTTGTGTCTTTGTCCAGGCGGTGAACGATACCCGCACGTGGAACATCAGAGATTGCCGGGAAGTGATGTAACAGTGCATTCAGCACCGTGCCATCGGGATTCCCGGCGCCGGGGTGCACCACCAGGCCGCGAGGCTTGTTGATCACCAGAATGTCTTCATCTTCGTAGACGATGTCTAAAGGGATATCCTGCGCTTCCCAGCGCGCTTCCTCTTCAATTTCTGCATCAATAGCGATTTGTTCGCTGCCAAGCACTTTTTCTTTTGGTTTGTCGATGATTACGCCATTGACGGTGACGCGACGGTCGAGAATCCACTCTTTTATGCGAGATCGGGAATAATCAGGGAACAATTCGGCCAAAGCCTGATCTAAGCGTTGTCCGAGTTGCGATTCGGATACCGTTGCGTTGAATTTTACTTGTTGTGCCATAAACAGCTTCTTCGTTAACGTTGGGTTTTCACGGCGATGCCGTTTAATATAATGTGCTATTGTACCTGGTCACTATCGGGAGCTACATGGACAGCTTCCTGAATAACACTCTGAGGATAATCAAATCGTCATGACGCGTATGAAATATCTGGTGGCTGCAGCCACGTTGAGCCTGGCATTGGCGGGTTGTTCCGGCTCGAAGGAAACGGTGCCCGACAATCCGCCTTCTGAGATCTATGCCACAGCCCAGCAAAAACTGCAGGACGGTAACTTTAAAGGAGCAATAACGCAACTGGAAGCGCTTGATAACCGCTATCCGTTCGGGCCTTACTCCCAGCAAGTTCAGCTAGACTTGATCTACGCTTACTACAAAAATGCCGATTTGCCGCTGGCGCAGGCCGCGATTGACCGCTTCATGCGTCTTAATCCAACCCACCCGAATATTGATTACGTGATTTATATGCGTGGTCTGACGGATATGGCGCTGGATGACAGCGCACTGCAGGGCTTTTTCGGCATCGACCGCTCTGACCGCGATCCCACGCATGCGCGTGACGCCTTCCATGACTTCTCTCAGCTGCTGCGCGGTTACCCGAACAGCCAGTACGCGACCGACGCCAGAAAGCGTCTGGTCTATCTGAAAGATCGTCTGGCGAAATATGAATTATCCGTTGCTCAATTCTACACTAAGCGCGAGGCTTATGTTGCAGTAGTTAACCGCGTTGAGCAAATGATGAAAGATTATCCGGACACCCAGGCTACCCGCACGGCGCTGCCGCTGATGGAAAATGCTTACCGTCATCTGCAATTGACGGCTGAAGCAGATAAAGTCGCGAAGCTGATTGCGGCGAATCAGGCTTAAGCGTTGTAAACGAAAAATGGCAGCCTGAGGCTGCCATTTTTTATGCTCAGAAAAAGAATGCGTTACCGCCTTGTGTCCTGAGTCATCCCATCAATCATGCCCGCTTAAGTCCCTGCAGACAACCCCCTTTTAAGCAATTACCACCCTACCTCACAGATTTTCCAGACTTGACAAAAAGTGACAAAAAAACGTGATGAGAATCACGCATTAACCCATTTTTCAGGGTATGCTGATCCTACATTCGACGGAAATGACAGAGAGGTAAGCACTATGGTTCTGAACATTACCAGCAAGCACATGGAAATCACTCCGGCTATCCGCCAACATGTCGAAGACCGTCTCGCCAAGCTCGAAAAATGGCAAACAGACCTGATAAAACCCCATATCGTTCTTTCAAAGGAGCCGAAGGAATTTGTCGCTGACGCCACCATCAATACGCCAAATGGCCCGCTGGTAGCCAGCGCGAAACATGCTGATATGTACACCGCCATCAATGACCTCATCGCTAAACTTGAGCGCCAGCTGAACAAGGTTCAGCACAAAGGTGAAGCGCGCCGGGCTAACGCCAGCGTCAAAGACCTGAGCGTTGACTTAAGCGCTGTCGATCAGGAATAAAAAAGCAGCATGAAGATAACGCGCCTCAGGGCGCGTTTTTTATTGACAGCAATAATTTGCAGCGGTTACTTTAAACGCTTGCTGATTCCGGACACCCTAATGAAAACACTGTCGTTCTTCTTCGCCTTCTTTTTTACCTTCCGCTGACCGGGAGGCCATTCGTCGTGTAAGAAACAATGCGAAGACGAACAACAAAGCCTCCCAAGCGGGAGGCTTTTTTTTTATGAACTTCTGACAGGTAGCACTATGACACCCGAAAATCCCCTGCTGGGCCTGCGCGATAAAATCAGCGCGCTGGATGAACAACTGCTGAACTTGCTGGCCCAACGTCGGGCGCTGGCGGTTGAGGTTGCGACGGCAAAGATGGCTACCCATCGCCCTATCCGCGACATCGACCGCGAGCGGGACCTGCTTGAGCATCTCATTACGCTGGGCAAAGAGCATAAGCTGGATGCTCACTACATCACGCGTCTCTTCCAGCTTATTATTGAAGACTCGGTACTGACTCAGCAGGCGCTGCTGCAGAAGCATCTCAATAAAACCGCTTCGCACTCGGCGAGAATCGCCTTTTTGGGTCCGAAAGGCTCCTATTCGCACCTTGCCGCACGCCACTATGCTGCCCGCCATTTTGATAACTTCATTGAAAGCGGCTGCCTGAAGTTTCAGGATATTTTCAGTCAGGTCGAAACCGGCCAGGCTGACTATGCCGTGCTGCCGGTTGAGAATACCAGTTCTGGTTCGATCAACGACGTTTACGATCTGTTGCAGCAGACCAGTCTCTCTATTGTTGGCGAGATGACGCTGCCGATCGATCACTGTGTGCTGATCAATGGCAATACCGATCTGCAGCAAATTGAAACGGTATACAGCCATCCTCAACCTTTCCAGCAGTGCAGCCAGTTCATTAACCGCTACCCGCACTGGAAAATTGAGTACACCGAAAGCACCGCTGCAGCGATGGAAAAAGTCGCGGCGATGAACTCGCCAAAAGTCGCCGCCATTGGCAGCGAGGCTGGCGGTGAACTCTATGGGCTGCAGGTGCTGGAACGTAACCTTGCTAACCAGAAGCAGAATATTACCCGCTTTATTATTCTCGCCAGAAAACCGGTTGAAGTGACCCTGCAGGTGCCAGCCAAAACCACGCTGATTATGGCGACAGGCCAGCAGGCGGGCGCGCTGGTAGAGGCGTTACTGGTACTGCGTCAGCACAACCTGGTAATGAGTAAACTGGAGTCGCGCCCTATCAATGGCAATCCGTGGGAAGAGATGTTCTACATCGATTTCCAGGGTAATTTGCGCTCCGACGCGGTTCAGCAGGCGCTGAAGGAGTTAACGCCCATTACCCGCTCCCTGAAAGTGCTGGGCTGCTATCCAAGCGAAAACGTTATTCCGGTAGAGCCAGAATAGCTTCCCCGCTTACCGTCAGCCGTCGGGTGTGCGGCTGACGCTCGTTTTGCTTTATTGCGTAGAATCAATTTCCCCTGCCTGATTAACGTTATATCATGATGTATATAACGTTAATCAGGAATGTCACATGCTTCGTTCTGTCAGGGCGTCCGCCCTCACCGCTTTACTCTGCTTTATTCCCTTGTGCTCCCAGGCCGCGCGTCAGGTGGTCGATCAGCTCGGTCGTCAGGTGACGATCCCGGATCGTGTCGATCGCGTTGTGGTACTGCAACATCAGACGCTCAATTTGCTCGTCCAACTGGATGCTACCAGCACAATGGTTGGCATTCTGGGTAACTGGAAACAGCAGCTGGGCGAGGGCTATCAGCGCCTGGTGCCCCAGCTTAATTCAATTCCGACGCTGGGCGATCTTACTCATGTGGATGTCGAAAAGCTGGTTGCCCTGCATCCGCAGGTTGTTTTTGTGACCAACTATGCTCCTGAAGAGATGATCGACCAGATCCAGGATCTGGGGATCGCGGTGATTGCCATCTCGCTGCGCAGCGGCGATGCGAAACAGCAGGACAAGCTCAACCCCGAGCTGCAGGATGAAGATCGGGCTTATAATCAGGGCCTGAAAGAGGGGATCAAACTGATCGGCGAAGTTGTTAACCATCAAAAGCAGGCCGATGCTTTAATTAAAGCTACCTTTGATGAGCGTCAGCAGACGGCCGATCGCCTGAAAGCTATCCCACCCGCTCAGCGGATTCGCGCCTATATGGCAAATCCAGATTTAACCACCTACGGTTCCGGGAAATATACCGGCCTGATGATGGCGCATGCTGGCGCCCTCAACGTCGTTGCGGCCACGGTCAAAGGTTATAAACAGGTATCTATGGAGCAGATCGTTGCCTGGAACCCGCAGGTGATCTTTATACAGCATCGTTATCCCCAGGTGATGGATGAGATCAATCAGCAGCCCGCCTGGCAGGCTGTAGATGCGGTAAAAAATCACCGTGTTTATCTGATGCCGGAATATGCCAAAGCCTGGGGATATCCGATGCCGGAAGCGCTGGCGCTGGGCGAGCTGTGGATGGCGAAAAAGCTCTATCCGGAAAGATTCAGCGATATCAATATGCAGAACCGGGCTGACAGCTGGTATCAACGCTTCTACCGTACTCACTATGTTGGCAACAATTGATGCGTAACCTCAGCGTTTTCGCTGCCGGTAGCCTGCGTATTGTCTGGCCTGAATTAATGAGTCTGTTCATGCAGCAGAGCGGTCATACCGTTACTACTGATTATGGCCCTGCCGGTCTGCTTTTACAGCGCATTGAGCAAGGTGAACCCTGCCATCTTTTTGCTTCAGCGAACAGCGCCCATCCGCAAAAGCTACTCGACACAGGACGTGCGCTGGCAACCAGCGTTTTTACGCATAACAGCCTTTGCCTGAGTATTAACCCTACGCTTGCCGCAGAGAAAAGAGAGTGGCTGGATATGCTGCTTGATCCCACCCTGCGCGTGGCAACCTCTACCCCGCTGAGCGATCCTTCTGGCGATTACGCGTGGCAGCTTTTCGGGCTTATTGAAGCAGCTTCCCCGACAAAAGGAGAAGAGCTGAAACGGCGGGCGATGCCGCTGGTTGGCGGACCGGAAAGTCCGGCAGTTCCTGCGGGAAGCATGGCGGCAAGCTGGCTTCTGGAGAGCGGCCAGGCCGATTTGTTTATTGGCTATCAGAGTTACAGCCCGCTGCTGAAGGCAGAAGGCAAAGTGGTCACGCTGACCCTTCCTGCGCCGTGGCAGATTCAGGCCGACTATGCGTTTGCCGTCTGTTCAAAAGAGGCTGAAGCGCTGGGGGAATTTTTACTGACGAAGGCGGCGCAGACTATCTTTTACAGAGCCGGTTTCAGCCGCTAAAGCAAAAGGCCGTTTCCGGCCAAAGCTACTGACGATTATCGTTCGCCTGCCGCAGCAGCGTACGGCTTTCCAGCATAAAGCGCTGGGCGTGATCGCCAAACCAGTGCTCGACTTTGCGGAAGCTGTCGATAAATGCCTGCTTATCGCCCTGCTCCAGCAGCTTAATCGCCTCGCCAAACCGCTGATAGTAACGCTTGATCAGGGCAAGGTTGCTTTCCGAAGACATAATGATGTCTGCGTAGAGCTGAGGATCCTGTGCAAAGAGCCGGCCGACCATCGCCAGCTCCAGACGGTAGATCGGGGATGAGAGCGCCAGCAGCTGATCAAGCTGTACATTCTCTTCAGCCAGATGTAACCCGTAAGCAAAGGTGGCAAAGTGGCGCAGCGCCTGAATAAAGGCCATGTTTTGATCGTGCTCCACCGCACTGATGCGATGTAAACGCGCGCCCCAGACCTGAATCTGCTCCAGCAGCCACTGGTACGCCTCCGGCTGACGGCCATCACACCAGACGACCACCTGCTTGGCCAGGCTGCCGCTGTCCGGACCAAACATCGGATGCAGACCCAACACCGGCCCGCTGTGGGCAGCCAGCATGGCCTGAAGCGGACCATTTTTCACCGAAGCCAGATCGACCAGAATACAGTCCTCTGGCAACGGTGGCAGGCTGCCAATGACCTGTTCTGTGAGATGAATTGGCACGCTGATGATCACCATTCCGGCATCCGCCAGCATGCTCTCCGCCTGTGCCCACTCTTCCTGGTCGAGGATCCTGACCTGATAGCCAGAGAGGGTGAGCATCTTTTCAAACAGTCGCCCCATCTGTCCTTTACCGCCGACAATCACCACCGGACGAAGTTCGGGATTCAGCGTTTTGAAGCCTTTGTCATTCTCGCTCGAGTAGGATTCACGCATCACCCGGCGTAAAACATCTTCGATTAAATCAGGCGGTACGCCAAGCAGCTCCGCCTCTTTGCGCCGTGAAGCGAGCATTGAGGCTTCACGTTCAGGTACATAAATCGGTAGTCCATAACGGCTTTTCACTTCGCCGACTTCAGCGACGAGGTTCAGCCGTTTGGCCAGCAGATCGAGCAGCGCTTTATCAACTTCATCAATTTGATCGCGTAGCGCGGTCAGTTCAGCCACCATAACTACTCCTTTACGACAGACGCGCCGCCAGTACGCCGTTCAGATCCTGATGGATTTCCCGCAGCAGGGTTTCCGTGGTTTCCCAGTTGATACAGGCGTCCGTTACGGAAACACCGTAGCGCATCTCTGCTTTAGGCTGCTCGGAAGACTGGTTGCCTTCATGGAGATGGCTTTCCAGCATCAGACCCATAATTGAACGGTTGCCATCTTTGATCTGCGCTACGGCAGATTCAGCCACACCGGACTGACGACGGAAATCTTTATTAGAATTGCCATGGCTGCAATCTATCATCAAGGAGGGACGGAGTCCCGCCTGGCGCATCTCTTTTTCACACTGCGCTACATCTTCCGGCCCGTAATTAGGGGTTTTGCCGCCGCGCAGAATAACGTGCCCATCAGGATTCCCCTGGGTCTGCAACAGGCACACCTGACCGCTCTGGTTAATCCCCACAAAACGGTGCGGCATTGCAGCGGCACGCATTGCATTGATTGCGGTACCAAGGCTGCCATCGGTGCCGTTTTTAAAGCCAACCGGCATGGAGAGGCCAGAGGCCATTTCGCGGTGAGTTTGCGACTCCGTGGTACGCGCACCAATGGCTGACCAGCTGAAGAGATCGCCCAGGTACTGCGGGCTGTTAGGATCAAGCGCTTCTGTGGCTAATGGCAGCCCCATTTCGACCAGGTCCAGCAACAGACGGCGGGCAATATGCAGCCCCGCTTCCATATCAAAGGAGTTATCCATGTAGGGATCGTTGATTAACCCTTTCCAGCCCACCGTAGTGCGAGGTTTTTCAAAGTAGACGCGCATAACGATATAGAGCTGATCCTTCAGCTGTTCAGAGAGAGTTTTCAGATGACGGGCATAGTCGAGCGCGGCTTCAGTATCGTGAATGGAACAGGGACCACATACCACCAGCAAACGGTGATCTTTACCGCTGGTAATATCGGCGATGGTCTGGCGTGAGGCCGCAATCTGCGCTTCCAGAGCCGGATTCAACGGAAACTGTTTTTTTAACTCTTCTGGCGTAATTAAAATCTGCTCGCCAGCGATATGAACATTGTTCAGCGCGTCTTTTTGCATGATGGTCATCCTGTTTCTCTCAATATGCGTAAGTCATCCCTCGGTGGGGTGAGAGTTACTGTACCAGAAAAGGTACATAACTCAACGGTCATATGTACACCTTTCTTACCAAGAATAAACATCAAGCCAAAATTTCAGATAAAATCAAATATAAACAATAATTTAAAAAAACATCAGCTTTATAACACTTGCGATAAATGTAAATATAATTTTACACACGCAATGCTTTCAGTGCTGTCTCCACTCACTTAAAACCTTAACCGCAGTTTTTTGTGATCAGGAAATTCTTTTATGAAGTGAAATTAAGCAGAAAATTGCTTCCTCATGGTTGAGTAATAAACCTATGCTAGAGATAAATAAGAGCTATTTACGAGGGAGTGTAAGAGATGCAGATCATTTTACGACCTTATCAGGATGAGGATGCAGAAGCGTTCGCCTGCGCAGTTAATGCCTCACTGGATACGCTTCGTCCCTGGCTTCTGTGGGCGCATGCCGGGTTCACGCCCGCAGAAGCTCGCCAGTGGTTCAGCATTACGCATCTGCTGAGAAACAAAGGTGAAGCCAATGAGCTGGGGCTGTTTGCTGAGGATGGACGTCTGCTGGGTGGAGCGGGTTTGCGCTACTCCAGAGAGCAGCCCGATCATTGCTCCATTGGTTACTGGGTGCGTAGCAGCGAACAGCGTCAGGGGATAGCGAGCTATGCTGTCCGCCATCTGGTGGAGCTGGCGTGGCAAAGCCCGGAGAGGAAGGTGGTGGAAATTTTGGCCGTAGAGGAGAATATGGCCAGCCGTCAGGTCGCAATACGTTGTGGTGCTGACTTCAAAGGGATCAAATATGGCCTGATTGTGCTGGAGAGCGGACCGGTCAATACCGCGATTTACCATTTTCATCGCCAGGAATAGCGCTCCACCCGAACCAACATCTTTTTGCTTAACCTGAACAGGAAATGATAATGACCGTCCCCCTTCGTATTGCTCTTGTAGGCGATTACCGCGCTACGGCAGTTGCTCATCAGGCGATCCCTTCGGCAATCCAGATTGCGGCTGAGGCTACAGGCCTGACAGTTTCTGCCGACTGGCTGGCAACAAAGTCTGTAAACGATATTGCCGCACTGAAGGATTTTGATGCAGTTTGGGTCGTGCCCGGTAGCCCGTATGAAAATGATACCGGCGCTTTCCTCGCAATTACTTATGCGCGCGAGAACAACATTCCTTTTCTGGGGTCGTGCGGAGGGTTTCAATACGCGCTGGTAGAATATGCCCGTAACGTTATGGGCTGGGCAGATGCAGCATATGCCGAAACCCAGAGTGAAGGCCGTATCGTTATCTCCCCTCTCAGTTGTTCACTGGTTGAGAAATCCGGGGATATACGTATCAAGCCCGATTCGCTGATCGCCCGTGCTTACAACAAGCTCACTACGCAAGAAGGCTATCACTGTAATTTTGGCGTAAACCCGGAATTTGCTACTCAACTGGCAGATTATCCGTTACGCATTACCGCCTGGGATCTTGAAGGAGACGTGCGCGGAATTGAACTTCCGGACCATAAGTTTTTCGTCGCCACGCTGTTCCAGTCTGAACGCGCAGCTTTAAAGAATGAACTCTCGCCGCTGGTCGTTGCTCTGTTGAAAGCGGCTGCAGAGTGATTTTTTGACCACTTCTGGCTGATGGCAGGCATAAAAAAAGGGGCCAACCTTCCGGCTGCCCCCTTGTTCGCTATTAACTTAAGAAGCTGCTTTAGCGCCCAGACGTTCTTTGATACGTGCAGACTTACCAGTACGCTCACGCAGGTAGTACAGTTTGGCCTTACGTACGGCGCCACGGCGTTTCACAGCAATGCTGTCGATAACCGGTGAGTGAGTCTGGAATACACGCTCAACACCTTCGCCGTTAGAAATCTTACGAACAGTGAATGCAGAGTGCAGACCGCGGTTACGAATAGCGATAACCACGCCCTCGAATGCCTGCAGACGTTTCTTAGAACCTTCAACGACCCATACTTTCACTTCCACGGAATCACCCGGACGGAATGAAGGTACGTCCTGTTTCATCTGCTCTTGTTCAATTTGCTTGATAATGTTGCTCATAATTAAATCTCTTATCCTGGGTAAACTGATATTCAGGCGCCCGACTATCGTCGCGCATGCCCATCATCGTTATGTTGCCTGCTGAATTCCCGCTGGAACTCTTTCAGCAACCTTGCTTGCTCTTCAGTCAGAGCCAGGTTTTCCAGAAGTTCAGGTCTTCTTAGCCAGGTACGGCCCAGCGACTGTTTCAGGCGCCACCGGCGGATTTCAGCATGATTTCCCGACAGCAGAACTGGCGGTACCTCCATACCTTCTAACACTTCAGGTCGGGTGTAGTGTGGGCAATCCAGCAAGCCATCAGAAAATGAATCTTCCTCGGCTGACGCCTGCTTGCCCAATACGCCGGGTATAAACCGGGCGACCGAGTCAATCAGCGTCATCGCTGGCAGCTCTCCACCGCTGAGTACGTAATCCCCAATCGACCACTCTTCATCGATTTCGGTTTTGATTACGCGCTCATCAATCCCTTCATAGCGACCACATACCAGAATAATTTTCTGGTTAGTCGCCAGTTCGCAAACGCCGTTTTGATCGAGTTTGCGCCCCTGAGGTGAAAGATAAATCACCTTTGCACCTTCTCCTGCCGCCGCTTTTGCTGCGTGGATGGCATCCCGTAAAGGTTGAACCATCATAAGCATTCCCGGTCCGCCGCCGTATGGACGTTCATCCACGGTACGGTGCCGGTCATGAGCGAAATCACGAGGACTCCAACTCTGAATGCTGAGCAGGCCATTTTTTACTGCCCGGCCGGTTACTCCGTAATCGGTAATCGCACTGAACATCTCAGGAAACAGGCTGATAATGCCAATCCACATTGATGGCGCCATACCGTTTTTACCGGAGCTCAAAAACCAGGATCCCAATCTACTTCAATGGTGCCGGTAGTGAGATCGACATTCTTGATAACCTGTCCATCAAGGAACGGAATAAGCCGCTCCTTCGCACCGAATGCATCCTTCAGGTTAGCCTGCACGACGAGAACGTCGTTTGAACCGGTTTCCATCAACTCTGTGACTTTACCCAGTTCATAGCCTTC
This sequence comes from Erwinia pyri, assembly GCF_030758455.1. Classification (NCBI taxonomy): domain Bacteria; kingdom Pseudomonadati; phylum Pseudomonadota; class Gammaproteobacteria; order Enterobacterales; family Erwiniaceae; genus Erwinia; species Erwinia pyri. The sequence continues at coordinate 1,089,354 of NZ_CP132353.1, read as the reverse complement.
AGTGGTGACAACCTGGCAACCGATAAGGTCTTTCCAGTAGTAGTCTCCGCTCTCCAGCGCTGGCAGCTGCTCAGAATCCACGACAATTTCGCAATTAGTCAGCAGACCGGCAGTATCACGATCGTCAATGCCTTTGACTTTGATGATCATGTCCTGATTGTGGCGCTTCCAGCCTTCCAGCTCGACAAGCTGCCATTGACCCGCACGTTGGATAAACCACGGCTGATAGTCAAAAATGCTTTCGGCATCTTCGGTGGAGGAAAACACTTTGAGCCAACCACGGATACCGTAGGCAGATCCCATCTTCCCTAAAATTAAAGGGCTGGCAGGAGACTGCGCGGCGAGTTGCTTGCTCATGTTGACCACCGTGACAGATTAAGCTGCTTTCTTAGCTTCTTTGATCAGCGCACCAACGCGATCAGAGAGAGTAGCGCCCTGGCCAACCCAGTGCTCAATGCGGTCCAGATCCAGACGCAGTGCTTCAGCCTGACCAGATGCGATCGGGTTGAAGAAACCAACGCGCTCGATAAAGCGACCGTTGCGAGCATTACGGCTGTCAGTGACGACTACCTGGTAGAATGGACGCTTTTTAGCGCCGTGACGTGCCAAACGAATTGTTACCATAACATCCTCTTGAGTTAATAAAACACCCGGGCCCCATTGAGGGAACGGGGCCCGGATGCAATATAAAAAGCCCGAAAATTTTACTCATTTTGGCGCAAAAAGCAATCTAATTCGCCAAAGTGCTTTTCCGGCTGCATTAACGGCCCGGGAAGCCTGGCGGCATCATACCTTTCATGCCGCGCATCATCTTCGCCATACCGCCCTTCTTCATCTTCTTCATCATGCGCTGCATGTCGTCAAACTGCTTGAGTAAGCGGTTAACGTCCTGCACCTGCATACCTGAACCTGTTGCAATGCGGCGCTTGCGGGAGCCTTTAATGATCTCCGGCTTTTCACGCTCTTTGCGCGTCATGGAGTTAATCATCGCTTCCATCCGCACCAGCACTTTGTCATCCATCTGTGACTTCACGTTATCCGGCAGCTGCCCCATGCCCGGCAGTTTGCCCATCAGGCTGGCCATGCCGCCCATGTTGCGCATCTGCTTGAGCTGGTCAAGGAAGTCGTTCAGGTCGAAACCGTCGCCCTTTTTAAGCTTGCTGGCGAGTTTTTCCGCCTGCGCACGGTCAACCTTGCTCTCGATATCTTCGATCAGCGACAGGACGTCGCCCATGCCGAGAATACGCGAGGCAATACGCTCCGGGTAAAACGGCTCCAGGGCTTCGGTTTTTTCACCCACACCCATGAATTTAATCGGCTTGCCGGTTATCTGACGAATCGACAGCGCAGCACCGCCACGGGCGTCACCATCCACTTTCGTCAGGATCACCCCGGTCAACGGCAGCGCTTCGTTAAACGCTTTAGCGGTATTTGCCGCATCCTGACCGGTCATGGCATCGACTACAAACAGCGTTTCTACCGGATTGATCGCAGCGTGAACCTGTTTGATTTCATCCATCATCGCTTCGTCTACGTGCAGACGACCAGCGGTATCCACCAGCAGCACGTCGTAGAACTTAAGCTTAGCCTGCTGCAGTGCGCCCTTGACGATATCAACCGGCTTCTGGCTGAGATCGGAGGGACAGAAATCGACGCCAACCTGTTCGGCCAGCGTTTCCAGCTGTTTGATCGCCGCCGGGCGATAAACGTCGGCAGAGACGACCAGCACTTTCTTTTTGTGCTTTTCGCGCAGGAATTTACCCAGTTTACCGACGCTGGTGGTTTTACCCGCACCCTGCAAACCGGCCATCAGAACGACGGCAGGCGGCTGAGCGGCCAGGTTGAGCGTGTTGTTCTCCGCGCCCATTGCCACAACCAGTTCGTTCTGGACAATCTTCACGAACTCCTGACCCGGCGTCAGGCTTTTATTCACATCCTGACCTACCGCCCGCTCTTTTACGCGGTTGATAAAGTCACGCACGACCGGCAGCGCAACGTCCGCCTCAAGTAACGCCATGCGCACTTCGCGCAGCGTATCCTTAATGTTGTCTTCGGTCAGCCGTCCACGGCCACTGATATTGCGCAGGGATTGCGACAATCTGTCGGTTAAATTATCAAACATCGTCTCTCGCTCAACGTAATGAGAGGTCGCCAGGCGACACAATGGGACGGATTATAACATGAAGCCGCTGCGATCTCAGCCATCTGCGATGAGATCGTTTGGAGCCTGCAGCCGCTGGCGCTATACTGATTTTTTTCTTCTTTGGCTGGTACCTGACAACATTTATGTCCGTTTTCGCGATTCTGGCGCTACTCGCCTACTCCTTCAGCCTCGCTTTGATTATCCCCAGCCTGCTGCGCAAGCAGAGTGCATGGCGTCGTCTGGCGGTGATCTCCGCGATTATTGCGCTGATTTGCCACGCTGTGGCGCTGCAACAGCGTATTTTTGCCTTCGACAGTGGTCAGAACCTGAGCCTGCTGAACATTGGCTCGCTGGTCAGCCTGCTGATTTGCGCCATTATGACTATTGTTGCCTCGCGCAACCGGGGATGGATGCTGCTGCCGATTGTTTACAGCTTTGCGCTGATCAATCTGGCGTTTGCCACTTTTGTGCCTAATGCTTTTATCACCCATCTGGAAACGACTCCGGGCATGATGGTGCATATTGGCCTGGCGCTTTTTGCTTATGCGACGCTGATTATTGCGGCGCTTTATGCCCTGCAGCTGGCGTGGATTGACTATCTGCTTAAGAATAAAAGGCTGGCGTTCAATAACGACATTCCTCCGCTGATGACCATCGAGCGCAAGATGTTCCACATCACTCAGGTAGGTGTGGTGCTGCTGACGCTGGTGTTATGCACCGGTCTGTTCTATATGCACGATCTTTTCAGCCGCGAGAATGTGGATAAAGCAGTGTTGTCGATTCTTGCCTGGTTTGTTTATATCGTTTTGCTTTGGGGCCACTATCATGAAGGCTGGCGCGGCCGTCGTGTTGCCTGGTTCAACTGCGGCGGCGCTTTTCTGCTGACGATGGCCTATTTTGGTAGCCGGATGCTGCAGCACTTCCTGACCTCCTGACCCTTCACTACAAGGAACTCCCCTGTTGGAACATGTTTCAACCACCACACTGATCATCACGCTGGTCATTATGGTTCTGGTTTCGGCCTACTTCTCAGGTTCCGAAACCGGCATGATGACTCTTAACCGCTATAAGCTTCGTCATCAGGCTAAAAACGGAGATCGCGCCGCCCGTCGGGTTGAGAAACTGCTGCGCCGGCCAGACCGTTTAATCAGCCTGGTGCTGATTGGCAACAACCTGGTCAACATTCTCGCTTCCGCGCTGGCGACCATTGTAGGAATGCGCCTGTATGGCGATGCGGGCGTGGCCATCGCGACCGGCATTCTGACCTTTGCCGTGCTGGTCTTTGCCGAAGTGCTGCCAAAAACCATCGCCGCGCTTTACCCGGAGAAAGTGGCTTTCCCAAGCAGCGTGCTGCTGGGGCCGTTACAGATTGTGATGATGCCGCTGGTCTGGCTGCTGAACACCATTACCCGCATGCTGATGAAGATGGTAGGGATTAGAAGCGATGGTGCCATCAGCGGCGCGCTGAACAAAGATGAGCTGCGCACGCTGGTTTATGAGTCACGTTCGCTGATGTCCCGCCGCAATCAGGATATGCTTCTGTCGGTACTCGACCTCGAAAAAGTCAACGTCGATGACATCATGGTGCCGCGCAATGAGATTGTGGGTATCAATATCAATGATGACTGGAAATCGATCGTTCGTCAGCTTACCCACTCTCCGCATGGGCGTATCGTGCTCTATCGCGACTCGCTGGACGATACCATCAGCATGCTGCGCGTGCGCGAAGCCTACCGGTTGATGACCGAGAAAAAAGAGTTTACCAAAGAGGTGATGCTGCGGGCGGCGGATGAGATTTACTACGTACCGCAAGGCACACCGCTTAATGTGCAGCTGGTTAAATTCCAGCGCAATAAGAAAAAAGTCGGGCTGGTTGTTGATGAGTATGGCGACATCAAGGGGCTGGTGACTATCGAAGATATTCTTGAGGAGATCGTGGGCGACTTCACCACCTCCATGTCACCAACGCTTGCGGAAGAGGTTGTGCCGCAGAACGATGGCTCCGTACTGATCGAAGGGAGCGCGAATATTCGGGAACTGAATAAGGCCTTTAACTGGCTGCTGCCAGAAGATGAAGCGCGAACCGTGAACGGCATGATTCTGGAAGCGATCCAGGATATTCCGTTACCGGACACCACCGTAACCATTGGCCACTACGCGATTGATATTCTGGATGTACAGGAGAATATGATTAAGCAGGTGCGGATTACGCCAAAGCAACCGTTGAAAGAGTCGGTAGGTTCTTAAACGTTGAGGGCGGGAGTACCGCCCTCACCAGAGCATCAGCCAGTTTCCCCGCTTCTGCCAGGGGCGAGCGTTCCGCCCCATCAAAACTAGATGTGCAGTTCCTGCAGCTTATCTTTCGGCAGCGCCAGTTCATCGTTGTGGTTAACGCGAATGTCGTTGTCGATGATATGACGCGCAATATCCTGCGCCTCATCTAAAGAGTGCATCTCAAACGTGCCGCACTGATATTCATTCAGTTCAGGGATCTTGCGCTGATCGCTTACTTTCAGCACGTCCTGCATCGCCTCTTTCCAGGCTTTGGCCACACGCTGCTCATCTGGCGTACCGATCAGGCTCATATAGAAGCCGGTACGGCAACCCATAGGGGAGATGTCGATGATCTCCACGCCATCACCATTCAGATGGTTACGCATAAAGCCAGCAAACAGGTGTTCCAGCGTATGGATACCACGCTCTGGCATTACCTCTTTGTTTGGCTTGCAGAAACGCAGATCGAAAACGGTAATGGTATCGCCATGAGGAGTGTTCATGGTCTTAGCAACACGAACCGCAGGAGCCGCCATGATAGTGTGATCGACGGTAAAGCTATCCAGCAATGGCATGTGGTTACCTCAACTAATAAATTTATTTTGAAAAAAGTGAAACTTTCTCTGTCGTGCCCGGTCTGAATCTATGAAAGACGCGCATTTTGTTATCATCATCCCTGACAACAGAGATGTTATTTTGGCCACAGCAATGTGGCCATTTTCTTTTCTTAACTGCGACTCTTTAAAAAGTCTTCAAAGCTAAGCGTATCACTTTCTTCAATTTCCTGCTGATTAACGTTTGAACGTACGGCTTCCTGTTCGAAATCCGTCTCGGTCAAAATCTCAAGCTGCTCTTCCGCTAACTGATGTCGGTACTGTTCCGACAGCGCCAGGCCCGTGCCGCCAATGCCGTTCTCTTTTAATGCCGTCAGGAAACGCGCTGAATAGGTTAAATCGGGATCGTCAAAAGAGGCAACCAGACGGTCACACACTTCCTGATAGTGATGAGCGCCCTGCTGACCATCCAGCGTCTCCGCTACGCGACGCAAATCTGCAAACAGCTCTTTACCAACTTCAGCAAGCGGATGTTGCGCTTCGTCGCAGCCAATGCCCAGCAGCAGCCCCGGTTTACGTCCTTCCAGTATCACCCTGTTCCAGTTTGCCCGCGTACAGAGCAGTTCATCGCTGCTCATCTCTGGCGCATCGGCCAGCGCGCACCACACCAGGAAGAGATCCAGGAAGCGTACCTGATTCTCATCCACGCCAATTGGCGAGAAGGGGTTGATGTCCAGTGAACGAACTTCAATGTACTCAATGCCGCCACGCAGTAAGGCATCCGAGGGATTTTCACCGGAGCGGGTTACGCGTTTAGGACGAATTGGCGCATAGAGCTCATTCTCAATCTGCAGGACGTTGGTATTAAGCTGCAGCCAGTTACCCTGCTCATCCTTCACTCCCATCTCAGCATAGGCTTCTGAAGGCGTTTTGATCGCTGCCTTCAGCGCCTTCACATAATCAGGCAGATTATTGAAGGTAATGCCAAGCCCGCTCTGCGATTTATTGGTGTAGCCCAAATCACTCAGGCGCAGAGAGGTGGCGTAAGGCAGATAAAGCATGCCTTTATCCGTTTTCTCAAACGGCAGCTTCGTCTCCTTGCCCTGCAGGAAAGAGGAGCAGATTGCCGGAGAGGCGCCAAACAGGTAGGGAATGACCCAACCAAAACGATAGTAGTTACGGATCAGACGCAGATAGCCTTCAGAGATCGCCTCCTGACCGCTCTTCTCATCTTTCACATCCGCCCAGGCTTGCCAGAAGGAGATGGGCAGGGAGAAGTTATAGTGCACGCCAGAGATGACCTGCATCAGTGCGCCGTAACGGTTTTTTAAGCCTTCACGGTAAAGCGTTTTCATTTTGCCGATATTTGAACTGCCGTACTGCGCCAGCTCAATACTGTCACTCTCTTCAATCAGGCACGGCATGCTCATTGGCCACATGCGCTCCTCGCCCAAGTCACGGGAGACGTGACGATGGATATCACGCAGAAATGCCAGCAGATGGTCGATATCTTTATCAACCGGCGTGATAAATTCGAGCAGCGTTTCCGCAAAATCGGTGGTTATCCACTTGTGCGTTAAAGCTGAGCCAAGAGATTTCGGGTGCCCGGTGGTCGCCAGATGACCATCTGGTCTGACGCGCAGCGTTTCGCGTTCAATACCGCGACCAATACCTTTTAATGCGTCAGGATGAGCTTCCAGCCAGGAAAGCGCCTGTGATACGTCCGGGATCAAATTGACCTCCCGCTCGGAGAAAAATTTATTATTGTTTAGCATAATGTTAACCGTAGCGCCGATTATTCACGAATCAATGCCACCATTCCATGCCCTGAAGTGTTGCGTATGCCAGCGCTACGTAGCGCAGGGTCTTACCCACAGCAAGAAAAATCACCGTGGGAAGCCAGGCAAAACGAAGCCAGCCAGCGAGAACGCATAGCAGATCGCCAATCACTGGCAACCAGCTAAGTAGCAGCGCAGCAGGCCCCCATCGGTGCAGCCACGCCGTTGCTGTGTCATGCCATCGCCCCTGCTGCTTTACCGGCAGCCAGCGGCCAATGATAATATTTGTCAAACCGCCCAGCGTGTTACCGAGTGCGGCAATGATAATAATGCCACTCATTGAGACTTTTCCTGCCATCAGCAGGCTGACCAGCAGCAGTTCTGAACTGCCCGGCAATAAAGTCGCACTGAGAAAACTGCTGGCGAACATGGACCCATAGGCGAGCCAGTCACTCACAGCAGGCGAACATCCACATAATCCATCCCCGCTGCTTTTGCCGCCTGGATACCAAAATCAGCATCTTCAAACACCACGCAGCGCGCTGGCGTGACGTTCATCAACTCTGCACAGCGTATAAAGGTTTCAGGTTCAGGTTTATGCTGCGTAACGTCATCTGCGCCCACAATCACATCAAAGTATGATCGCAGTCCCAGATGCTGCAACAACGCTTCTGCCATTGCATGCTCGCTACCGGTGCCTACTGCCATAGGCAAACGCCCCTTATAGGCTTTAACCACCTCTATCAGCGGGAGCGGACGCACGGTATCGAAAAGCATCTCTTTCAATGCCGCCGTTTTTTCCGCTGCCAGCGTATGGGGATCCAGGTTGCTCTGATGACCGGCAATGATCACTTCTGCAATCCGCCAGGTTGGCGAACCATTCAGCCCAATCACTGCCCGCTCATCAAACTGCAAACCGTGACGAGCCAGAACCTCATGCCAGGCTTTACGGTGGGTAGGCTCCGTGTCCAGAATGGTGCCATCCATATCGAAGATTAAGCCTTCATATCCGTCATACATCCCGATCTTCCTCCCTGCTCCAGCGAACAATTACTTTAGCGTAAAGCGGTTCACTTGTCGCTGTTGGCATGGATCCACAAATGCCTTGAATTACATAGGGATTTTCATTATCAGAATTTGGCGTGAGATAAAGCTCAGAGAGAATAAGCGGCGGTCGCCTTTATAAAAACACTATATATCATAAGGTTATTGTGGATAACAAAAGCAGGAGATCTTTTCAGGGGATTTACTGAGAGGAGGCAGAAGAAAATTTATTAAAAAAGATTGTGACCAGATTCTTTAAATATGGTGCATCCAGAAGGATTATTCGGCTTCGCCTCACCCTGACGGGCCGTTGCTAAGGCAACGTTATCATCCTTAGTGCTGGCTTCAACTGCTTACTACTCTGCCAGAACTCTGTTGCGACCAGATTTATTAAATATGGTGCATCCAGGAGGATTCGAACCTCCGACCGCTCGGTTCGTAGCCGAGTACTCTATCCAGCTGAGCTATGGATGCAAGGATAAAACATGGGGATAACGCAATAAATCTGAGGTAATACAGCAGAAATTCATGCTCGTTCTTAAGAACGCTTTCACTTCTCAAATTTTCAAAATATGGTGCATCCAGGAGGATTCGAACCTCCGACCGCTCGGTTCGTAGCCGAGTACTCTATCCAGCTGAGCTATGGATGCAGGGGTAAAACGTGGAGAGATAACGCGACAAACCTGAGGAGATACAGAAGAAACTAATTGTCGTTCTTAAGAACGCTTTCACTTCTCAAAATATGGTGCATCCAGGAGGATTATTCGGCTTCGCCTCACCCTTTCGGGCCGTTGCTGATGCAACGTTATCATCCTTTGTGCTGGCGGTAAGAATTTATTACTTTGCCAGTACAGCGGTGCTGCCAACTTTTCAAAATATGGTGCATCCAGGAGGATTCGAACCTCCGACCGCTCGGTTCGTAGCCGAGTACTCTATCCAGCTGAGCTATGGATGCATTTCAAATTTTGGTATAACGCAGGGGTGCTAACGACTCACCGTGATACAGGCTACTAACACTGCATCGGTACTACTTACAAAACAAGAAAAACGCTACCGGTCGATGTTGCCTGCCAGTAATGTTTGCTTCTCATCCTGCAGAAGAGAGCGCATCCAGGAAGATGAATTTGCGTTGCCCTGTCCTGAATGGATGGTGTCAATGCGCTGTCATTTCCTTTGTACTAACCAAAAGCCGAGAGTGCTTTTGCCTGTACAGTGGTGCTGCTAACTTCTTAAACATGGTGCATCCAGGAGGATTATTCGGCTTCGCCTCACCCTTGCGGGCCGTTGCTAAAGCAACGTTATCATCCTTCGTGCTGGCTTCAACTGCTTACTACTCTGCCAGAACTCTGTTGCGACCAGATTTATTAAATATGGTGCATCCAGGAGGATTCGAACCTCCGACCGCTCGGTTCGTAGCCGAGTACTCTATCCAGCTGAGCTATGGATGCAAATGGCGGTGAGGCGGGGATTCGAACCCCGGATGCAGCTTTTGACCGCATACTCCCTTAGCAGGGGAGCGCCTTCAGCCTCTCGGCCACCTCACCATACGCACTCTTGCGAGTTGTGCTGCTGAACTTGATAACTGCTCATCGGCACTGCGTGGCGCACATATTACTTTCCCGCACTTATAAGTCAAACAATTTTTCCCCTTACGTGTTTGATTGCACACTTCCCACGCAATCCGGGTATTTTGGCGACAAAAAGAGTGATTTATCAACAATGAGGTCTGCGTTGGGACGCAATAAATACCACGAAGAAAATCGCGGCAGAGAACATTGCAGGGGGAGAAAAGAGAAGAAATGCAGAAAGAAGGGGGAAAACCGGTAGCGCCTCGCTATGGTTAGCGAGGCGCTGGATCCGTTAGTAACTTGTTTGCTGAGTTTTTTCGGCCTGGATGCGCTGATAGATCTCTTCGCGATGAACCGAAACTTCTTTAGGGGCGTTCACACCAATGCGAACCTGGTTCCCTTTCACTCCCAGCACCGTTACAGTCACCTCATCTCCGATCATGAGGGTTTCACCAACTCGACGAGTTAGAATAAGCATTCTTTGCTCCTTGAAAGATTAAAAGAGTCGGGTTAACGGGCGCCCGGCATTATCCATCATATAACGCTAAATGTAGACTATGACAAATACACTACAAGTGCATCAACACACCAATACATTCTGCTGATACTTAGTTTAGCCGAAATACACACTGCTAACCTGACTTTGTGTTTTTTAAGATCGCACCTGACCTGAAGGCGCGATGAGCCACTCTCACCGCCCCTTCAACGTGCATTTTTTATTGTGTTACAGTTTGGCCGCCACCCAGGATTCAACGCCAGCAAGAGCCGCAGGCAGAGCCTGAGCATCACTGCCGCCCGCCTGGGCCATATCAGGACGTCCACCGCCTTTTCCGCCAACCTGCTGAGCCAGCTGGCCCACCAGTTCGCCTGCCTTAACCCGATCGGTTAAATCTTTGGTGACGCCAGCGATCAGTGAAACTTTCCCATCCGCCACGGTAGCCAGCACGATGATGGCTGATTTTAACTGATTCTTCAGCTCATCGACCATGGTGCGCAACATCTTCGGTTCGACGTTGCTCAGTTCGCTGACCAGCAACTTCGTTCCTTTGACCTCGATAGCTTTGCTGCTCAGCGAGGCGCTCTCCTGCGCAGCCTGCTGATCTTTAAGCTGCTGCAGTTCCCTCTCAAGTCCGCGTACGTGATCAATCATCCCACGCACCTTTTCGCTGAGGTTACTGTTGTTGGCTTTGATCAGATGAGCAATTTCCTGCAGCTGTTCATTTTGCGCATACATCTGTCCCAGCGCACGTTCGCCGGTCACCGCTTCAATACGACGCACACCAGCAGCCGTACCTGACTCAGAAAGAATGCGGAACAAACCAATATCGCCAGTGCGGCTGGCATGGGTGCCGCCACAAAGTTCGGTGGAGAAATCCCCCATGCTCAATACGCGCACGTGGTCATCATACTTCTCGCCGAACAGCGCCATAGCACCCTGTGCTTTAGCGGTTTCCAGCTCCATGACATTGGTTTCAATGGCCAGGTTACGACGGATCTGAGCGTTAACGATCTCCTCGACCTGACGGATCTCCTGAGGCTTCATCGCTTCAAAATGCGAGAAGTCAAAGCGCAGATATTTGTCGTTAACCAGAGAGCCTTTCTGCCCTACATGATGCCCCAGAACCTGACGCAGTGCAGCATGTAACAGGTGGGTTGCAGAGTGATTCAGACGAATTCGCGCCCGGCGAGCCTCATCAACCTGCGCGGCAACGCGGTCGCCTACACGCAGCTGGCCTGCAGTCAGCTTGCCGGTGTGGCCAATGGCCTGACCATATTTCTGGGTATCCGTGACGCTGAACAAGGCGTTGTTACCCTTTAGTTCGCCGGTGTCGCCCACCTGGCCGCCAGATTCACCATAGAATGGCGTTTCATCCAGTACGATAACCCCTTCCTGGCCCGCAGAAATTTCTGTAGCAGGTTTACCCTCGACAAAAATAGCGGTTACAGCGGCATTCAGCGCCAGTTGGTCGTAGCCTTTGAAAGCGGAAGCCGCATCGATGCTGATCACTGAGCTGTAGTCCGCGCCAAAACCGCTCGCCTCACGCGCACGCTGGCGCTGCTGCTCCATCGCTTTTTCGAAGCCAGCTTCATCAATTTTCAGGTTCCGCTCGCGGCAGACGTCCGCCGTCAGGTCAGCCGGGAAACCGAAGGTGTCATACAGGCGGAAAACGGTTTCGCCATCCAGCGTATCGCCCTGCAGTTTCTCCAGCTCTTCGTCCAGCAGCGCCAGACCGCGCTCAAGCGTTTTCGCAAACTGCTCCTCTTCCGTCTTCAGGATCTGCTCGACATGGGACTGCTGATTTTTCAGCTCCTCGCCAGCAGCGTCCATCACCGCAATTAACGGCCCAACCAGTTTCCAGAAGAAGGTGCCCTGCGCGCCCAGCATGTTGCCATGTCGAATGGCGCGACGAATGATACGGCGCAGCACGTAGCCACGGTTTTCATTGGAAGGAATAACGCCATCGGCAATCAGGAACGCGCAGGAACGAATATGATCCGCAATTACGCGCAGTGATTTGCTGGTTAAATCTGTTGCACCGGTCACTTCCGCTACCGATTTGATCAGCTTCTCAAACAGGTCGATTTCATAGTTGGAATTAACGTGTTGCAGTACAGCGGAGATGCGCTCCAGCCCCATTCCGGTATCGACGGAAGGTTTAGGCAGCGGCAGCATGGTACCGTCTGGCTGACGGTTGAACTGCATAAAGACGATGTTCCAGATCTCGATATAGCGATCGCCATCCTCTTCTGCGCTGCCCGGAGGGCCGCCCCAGATATGGTCGCCATGATCGAAGAAAATCTCGGAGCAGGGACCGCAAGGGCCGGTATCGCCCATCTGCCAGAAGTTATCGGACGCGTAGGCGCTGCCCTTGTTGTCACCGATGCGGATAATGCGTTCGCGCGGGACACCAACCTCTTTTTCCCAGATGTCGAAGGCTTCGTCATCCGTTTCGTACACGGTCACCCACAGCTTCTCTTTCGGCAGGTTAAACCACTGCTCACCGGTCAGCAGTTCCCATGCAAAGCCAATCGCCTCACGCTTGAAATAGTCGCCAAAGCTGAAGTTGCCCAGCATTTCAAAAAAGGTATGGTGACGGGCGGTATACCCTACGTTTTCCAGATCGTTATGCTTCCCGCCCGCACGTACGCAGCGCTGGGAAGTTGTGGCGCGGGAATAGCTACGCTTATCCTGGCCCAGGAAAACATCTTTGAACTGGTTCATACCGGCGTTGGTAAACAGTAACGTCGGATCATTAGTCGGGACGAGGGAGCTACTGGCTACAACCTGATGTCCCTTGCTCTGGAAAAAGTCGAGAAACGCCTGGCGAATCTCCGCAGTGCTCTTGCTCATAATTGTCCTGGAATCACGCTAACGAATGTCTCGTGGGTCTTACTACGCCAGAAGGGTCACCCTGTGCTGGCAACTCACGAACAAAAAGTGGTGAATAAGATAAATTTTCTTCGGTGGGAAGTAAAATCCCATCGGCGGTCATTCATCAAAATTTGAGAAAATGGCGCGAATATCTTCGGAAAAGAAGCCTTTCGTCATCAGATAGCGTTGTACTTTGGCTTTTTCCTTCCAGTCGCTGGGCAGGGGCAGGCCAAACTTGCGTTCTGCCACCTCAAAAGCCTGACGCGTCCAGTCAATTTCGCAACTGGCCAGCACCTCATCCGTCAGCGCCTTGTCGATGCCCTTTTGTCCCAGCTCCATACGAATACGCTGCGGGCCATAGCCTTTCCGGCTGCGGCTGGCAACAAACCTTTCGGCGAAATGCGCATCATCCAGGTAGCGGTTTTCGTAGCACCAGGCCACTACCCTGTCTATCTGCTCGGGCGTAATCTGTTCAGGTTCCTGCGATTTATTTTTAGCGTAGAGCGCCGCCCGCTCGGCCGACAGCGCCAGCTTGCGGCGAAACTCCATTTCGCTGTGATCGCGCATAGCCAGGATGCGCATTGCCCTGTCCAGCAGGCGTGTGAACTGGCTGCGTTCGGTGGATTCAGACATCTTGCTCCACGAGTTTTCAGGTTAACGTAAGGGTGAAGAGATAAGGGTAGCGAGGATTAAGGCAGGAAACAAAAAAAGGAACGGGTTTTCACCCGTTCCTTTTTTCCATCTGACCCGTTTTACCGGTGGTCAGCAACGAAATCAGAAGTTTTCGTTGGTTTCGCTGGTTTCATCCTTCTCTTCAGCCGTGGCAACAAAGTCAGGCTTGGTATCTGGATTACTCATCAGCGTGGCGCGCAGTTTGGCTTCAATCTCAGCAGCTACGGCAGCATTCTCTTTCAGGAAGTTACCGGCATTGGCTTTACCCTGACCGATTTTGTCGCCATTGTAGCTGTACCAGGCACCCGCTTTTTCAATCAGCTTGTGCTTGACGCCCAGGTCAACCAGCTCACCGTAGATGTTGATGCCTTCACCGTACATGATCTGGAACTCAGCCTGCTTAAATGGCGCAGCAATTTTGTTCTTGACCACTTTCACGCGGGTTTCGCTACCTACTACTTCGTCGCCCTCTTTGATAGCGCCGATACGGCGAATATCAAGACGTACCGAAGCGTAGAACTTCAGCGCGTTACCGCCGGTGGTGGTTTCCGGGTTACCGAACATCACACCAATTTTCATACGGATCTGGTTGATGAAGATCAGCAGGGTATTGGAGTTTTTCAGGTTACCGGCCAGCTTACGCATCGCCTGGCTCATCATACGTGCCGCAAGGCCCATATGTGAGTCACCGATTTCACCCTCGATCTCTGCTTTCGGCGTCAGCGCCGCTACGGAGTCCACGATGATCACGTCTACCGCACCTGAACGCGCCAGCGCATCACAGATTTCCAGCGCCTGCTCACCGGTATCCGGCTGAGAGCAGAGCAGGTTGTCGATATCCACGCCCAGCTTCTTGGCATAGACCGGGTCAAGCGCATGTTCAGCATCGATAAACGCACAGGTTTTACCTTTACGCTGTGCAGAAGCGATGACCTGCAGCGTCAGCGTGGTTTTACCTGAGGATTCTGGTCCATAGATTTCAACAATACGGCCCATCGGCAAACCGCCGGCACCCAGTGCGATATCCAGCGACAGGGAACCGGTAGAGATAGTCTCTACGTCCATCGTGCGGTCTTCACCCAGGCGCATGATGGAGCCTTTACCAAACTGTTTTTCAATCTGGCCGAGCGCTGCTGCCAGTGCTTTTTGTTTGTTTTCGTCAATAGCCATTTCTACTCCTAATCACGCGGGGTAAAGCACACGTTAACGCGGCTCTGCATAAATCAATCTGGGGCTAATTATACTGTATAGTCATACAGTATCAAGCTTAATTTTCGAGAAAATGATCCTGTAGGATAAGCAGCGCATGGGCCGTGGCCTGACGGCGAACAGCCTCTCTGTCGCCCGCGAAAACCTGGCGCTGCGCCAGCGTTTTCTTACCCTCTGCCGCAAAGCCAAACCAGACTGTACCGACCGGTTTTTCAGACGAGCCACCATCCGGCCCGGCGATACCACTGACCGAGAGAGCGTAACCAGCTTTCGCCTGCTTTAAGGCACCTTCAGCCATTTCACGTACCACCTGCTCACTCACCGCGCCATAGCTTGCCAGCGACGCCTCGTTAACGCCAACCAGGCCCTGCTTGGCCTCATTGCTGTAGGTGACGAAGCCCCGTTCGAACCACTGGGAACTTCCGGCGATATCAGTCAGCACTTTCGCAATCCATCCGCCGGTACAGGACTCAGCGGTGGTCACCGTCGCCTTGCGCTGCAGCAGCGACTGCCCTACCTGCTGGCTAAGCTGCATCAACTCGCTGTCCGTCATCGTGGCCTCCTGAATAATGGATGCAAAGTATAGCATTTTTCCCGCAGCGCCGTGCCGGATGGCGCAGATTTACGAGACGCATTCCAGTACAAATCTGCCGGTCAGCGCTTCTGCGCCACCATAAACAGCCGGGGAAAAGGCATCAGTACGTTGCCATCCTGACGGAAAGGGTAAGCTTTTCTTAGCTCATTGCGATACTGCAACAGAAATGCCTCCTGCTCCTGATCATCCAGCCGCGTCAGGAAGGGGCGCAGGCCGGTTGCCCGAAGCCACTCCACCATCGCCTGATGTGAGGGCATCACGTGATAATAAGTTGTTCGCCAGATATCCACCTTACAGCCTGCCCGAGTTAACAGGTCGTAGTAATCTTCCGTTGTAAGCAACCGGGTTCGTTCTGCCGCGCTGGTGCCCGTTTTTGCTGACCAGGCCACGCTGCCGGCCACTTTGCGCATCAGACTGTGCGTAGGCTGGTCAAGGTTATCAGGCATCTGAACGGCCAGAACACCGCCAGAAGCAAGCTGGGTAACAAGATGGGGGAAAAGCTGCTGGTGATCGTTCAGCCACTGTAAAGAGGCGTTGGCATAGATCAGATCCTGCGGCACCGGAGCCTGCCAGTGACGGATATCAGCCTGAATAAAATCACAGTCTGGTAGCCGCCTCAACGCCTGCTCAAGCATCGCCTGAGAGCTGTCCAGCCCGGTAATGTGCGCCTCGGGCCACGTCTGAAAAAGCAGCTCGGTACTGTTTCCGGGACCACACCCCAGGTCGGTGGCATAGCTGACATTGCGGCGGGGAATGCGGGAGAGCAGTTCAGTAGCAGGGCGAGTCCGTTCAGCCTCAAACTGACGATAAAGATCGGGATTCCACTCTTTCATGTTTTCCTCTTTATAACGATCGTACTGCTCTTTTACTGTAGAGGATAATTGATGAGTTTACTCTCCCGTCATGGGGAAGAGCAGCGAGTTTGCCGCTCTTCCCTGCCCGCCTTAGCGTGCGTCCCGCACGGCCAGCCCCAGTTGCCAGACCGCCATTGCGTAGTGATTGCTGTGGTTGTAGCGGGTGATGGCGTAAAAGTTAGGGAGTCCGAACCAGTACTGATAGCCGGTACCCATATCAAACCGCAGCAGGCTGACCTGCTGATTGCCGTCGAGCTTCAGCTCAGGCTGGAAGCCGCCAGCCGCCAGAGAGGAGACGGTATAGCGCGTTTTGAAGCCGGTTTCCCAGGTTGTTGATGGACCGGTCGCCGGGACGGCTACCGTGCCGTTCTTCACCCAGCCATGGGCGCTGAAGTAGTGAGCCACGCTGCCGATAGCATCGACCGGATCCCAAAGATTGATGTGTCCGTCGCCATTAAAATCTACCGCATAGCTTTTAAACGAAGAGGGCATGAACTGCCCATAGCCCATTGCGCCTGCATAGGAGCCACGGAGGTCCAGCGGATCATCGCCCTCTTCTCTCGCCATCAGCAGGAAGGTTTCCAGCTCTGCGCTGAAGAAATCGGCCCGACGAGGGTAGTTAAAGGCCAGCGTGGAGAGCGCATCGATAATGCGGGTTTTGCCCATGACGCGGCCCCAGCGCGTTTCCACGCCAATAATGCCAACAATGATTTCTGGCGGCACCCCGTAAGTCTGGTAAGCGCGCTGCAGGGCATCCTGATACTGATTCCAGAACGCCACGCCGTTTTGCACGTTTGACGGGGTAATAAATTTATTACGATAGCGGATCCAGGCACCGTTGGGTCCGGTGGGACCCTGCGCTATCGGTGCCTGACGATCCATCAGCCGGACTACCCAATCCAGGTTTTTAGCCTGCGCCAGCACGTCATGCAGCTGCTGGCGCTGGAAACCATGCTCGCGCACCATTTTATCCACAAAACGCTCGGTGGCGGAGTTATTGGCAAAGTCACCCATTAAAGGATGGTAGTCATGGGAGGGTTCGAGCTGGAAACCGCCGCCGAAAGGGTTTCCCTGCGGCTCAACCGCCTGAGGCTGCTTGTGGCTACTGCAGGCAGTGAGTAACAGCAGAGCGGGAAGAAGTGTGGCCAGATAACGCATTGAATATCCATAGTGCGATGCGAAGAAGTATCGGTCATGTTAAAGCATTGGCCAACGGGAAGAAAAGCGGTTGTTATGTAAAGAACGGGCACTTGCAGGATTGCAGGCGCCCGGATAGCGGCCAGGGCAGAGAGAGAAGTTAAGCCCTTGCGCGCTGGCGAAGCGCGTAAGCCAGCACCACAGCAAAACAGAGCAAAGGCAGGGTATAGGCGGCAGCCGTACTGTAATGGTCAGCCACGGCCCCCATCAGATAGGGCATGATCGCCCCGCCAACAATAGCCATAATCATCAGCGAACTGGCGCGCTTGGTCTGCTTGCCCATATTCTTGACGCCCATTGCAAACAGCGTCGGGAACATGATCGACATAAAGAAGAAGACCGCCACCAGCGCAATAACAGAGACCGTTTCCATCCCTGAAACCACTACGGCACAGAGCACAATGTTGATCGCCGCGTAAGCCACCAGCAGGGTTGCCGGGCGCACGCGCCCCATCAGCCAGGTGCTGAAGAAACGGCCAATCATAAAGCTGACCATCGCCACCGACAGCAGATAAGAGGCGTTCTGATTAGAGAGACTCGCCCAGTGTTCGGTAACGTAATTAATAAAGAACGCCCCGACGCCCACCTGAGCGGCAACATAAAAGAACTGAGCAATGACGCCGCCAGTAAAATGTCCGTGCTGCCACAAGCTTTTCGTGTCACCGCTGCTCTGCTCCTCTTCCTGCGCCCGAATATCCGGCATGCGGGTACGGCCAAAGACAAAGGCAATCACCAGAACCAGGGCGGCAATTGCCACATAGGTGATTTTTACCGACTCCAGCCCTTCGGTGGTGGTGCCCTGCGTGGCGGAGAAGAATAACGAGCCGCCGATCACCGGGCCAATAAACTGCCCCAGGCCATTAAAGGATTGCGATAGGTTCAGACGACGCTCAGCGCCGGAAGGGTCTCCCAGCACCGTGGCGTAAGGGTTGGCCGCCGTCTCCAGGCATCCCAGCCCCAGCGCAATCACAAACAGCGCCAGCAGGAACAGCGTAAAGCTGCCCGCCGCCGCCGCAGGCACGAACAGCAGTGCACCCAGCGCATAAAGACAGAGTCCTACCAGCACCCCGGCTTTATAACCATAGCGATCCATAAAGAAGCCAGCCGGGAGGGCAACCACAAAATAAGCGCCGAAATAGGCGGCCTGCAGCAGGCCCGACTGCGCTTTACTGACGTGCAGCACCTCCTGAAAATGCTTGTTCAGCACGTCCAGCAGGCCATAGGAGAGCCCCCACATAAAGAAGAGCACGGTCACAAGAATAAAAGCCAGCCGGTAATGTGAGACCGCGTTCTGCTTCTGATAAGCCGGCGCAGTCGTTTTATTGACTAACATAATTCGTTCCTCGGTAGCTGTGGCCAGTACAGCGAATAACACCGGCATAAAAAGAGTAGAGGTCAAAGACCCGTTGTTTTTTCAAATCTGCGACTGCAAAGAGAAGATTCGTTCCATCGCGACCCATTTCTCTCCGGGTGGGGTCCAGGGGGTGGGCCGCTGATATCTCCACATCAGCGCCTCCCATTCACGCACTCTGGCATCCTGTGCACTACTGGCAGCAAACTGCGCCGCATCAAAATCAGGGGCGGTTTCCATGATCATCACCAGCCGCGTGCCCAACAGGTAAATCTCCATCTGGGTGATGCCATAACGTTGCAGATGGCGGGTGATTTCCGGCCAGATGTGCTGATGAAGTTCGCGATACTGCTGCTGAAGTTCAGGATCGTCCGCCAGATCCAGCGCCTGGCAATAACGCTGGCCGCCGCTCATGTCAGCGCCCTGTCCAGGTGGGAATAGCCGCCGTCAACCGACAGCCACTGGCCGGTGGTATGTGAAGCGCGTGCCGAGAGAAGAAACACGGTGGTATCCGCAATTTCCTGCGGCGTGGTCATTCTTTTCCCCAACGGGATATGGCTGGTGATCTGCTGTAACTTCTCCTCTGGCCGATCGAACGTCTTGATCCAGCGCTCATACAGTGGGGTCATGACTTCGGCAGGGATCACCGCATTCACGCGGATCCCATCAGCCAGCAGCGCGGCTGCCCATTCGCGGGTCAGCGCCAGCACGCCTCCCTTGGCAGAGGCATAACCGCTGGTATTGCCCTGTCCGGTAAGCGCCGTCTTTGAGCTGATATTGACGATCGCCCCTTTGCTGGCCCGCAGCGCGTCCAGGCAAAGGTGGGCCATCAGGTAGTAATGGATCAGATTCTTTTCCAGCGAACGCACAAACGCTTCCCGTCCAGCCTCCAGCCCGATGCTGTCGTTAACGCCTGCGTTATTGACCAACCCATCAATGCGGCCGAACTGCTGGATCACGCCCTGAACGGCATTGATACAGCTCGCCTCATCCTGTAATTCAGCCAGCATAAACAGCGCCTCCGGCTGATGCTGTCTGAGCCTCTCCATCAACTCAGCAGGCGGTTCACTGTTGCTGATGATGACCGGGATGGCGCCCTCTTCCGCCAGCGTCAGCGAAATGGCGGCACCAATGCCGGAACCGCCGCCGGTGACGATCACCACTCTGTTTTGCAAATGAAGGTTCATATCCCATCCTCTATTCGGTAGATTCGGCAGGCGTTACCTCCAGTGATGGCTGCCTGCTCGCTTAGTGTTAAAGGTGAGAGAGCCTGCTGAACGGATTGCCAGGCATCCTGATACTCCCCCGCCAGCAGACAGACCGGCCAGTCCGATCCCACCATTATTCTTTCACTGCCAAAGGCTTCCAGCGCCGCCTCTACAAAGGGCAACAGATCATTCACGCCGTAACCTGCCGGGCGGGGTTCGGTCAACAGGCCGGAGAGTTTGCAGCTGACGTGCGGCAGCGCCGCCAGTGGCGCAATCTGTTTTGCCCACTGTTGCGCGCCAGCCGCAAGGTCAGGTTTACCCAGATGGTCCAGCACTATCTGGTGGCGGTCGAACCGGGCAGCAAAAAGCGCAGCCTCGGCGAGATGCCGGTGCGTCACCAGCAGATCCCAGACATACTCCTGCTGCTGCAGTGCCTGCATGGCTGGTTTAATCGCAGCCTGCGCCATCCACTCTGCCGGATCAGCTTCATCCTGAATCAGGTGGCGAAAGCCGCGCAGTAAAGGTTGCCCGTTAAAGGCTTCCAGCTGTGGCGACAAGTCCGGCTGCTGTAAATCGATCCAGCCCACTACCGCTTTTATTTCCGGGCTACGTTCAGCCAGCGAGAGCAGCCAGCGCGTCTCTTCCGGCGTTTGCCGGGCCTGCACCGCCACGCTGCCCTGAATCTGCTGTGCGGCCAGCTCTGCTGCCAGCTGTGACGGCAAAAAATCGTGCTTCAGGCGCGCCATCTCCCCGCTAATCCAGCCATACTCCTGCGGCTGGTAACGCCAGAAATGCTGATGCGCATCAATGCGCAGCGTCATCAGGCTGGCTCCAGGGCGCGGAAGCGGTATTGCTCAATCGAGGCGGGAAACATCTCGATAGAGAAACCGGCGTGCTCCGGCGGCATATACGCAGCCCCTTTGATCACGCAGGGATGCACAAAGTGCTCGTGAAGATGATCCACATACTCAATAACCCGCCCCTCATGGGTTCCGGCGATGCACAAATAGTCAATCATCGACAGATGCTGCACGTATTCGCACAGCCCCACGCCGCCCGCGTGCGGGCAGACCGGCAGGTTATATTTCGCCGCCATCAGCATAACGGCCAGAATTTCGTTGACGCCCCCCATCCGGCAGGCATCGATCTGCACCACATCAATGGCGCCGCGCATGATGAACTGCTTGAACATAATGCGGTTCTGACACATCTCGCCGGTGGCCACCTTCACAGGCGCGATGGCTTCCCGAATGCGGCGGTGGCCTTCAATATCATCGGGGCTGGTGGGTTCTTCAATAAACCACGGATCCGCAAAGGCGAGTTTATTTACCCAGGGGATCGCTTCGTCGGTCTCCCACACCTGATTTGCGTCGATCATCAGCTTGCGATCGGGGCCGATCACCTCGCGGGCAATGGTCACCCGGCGGATATCATCTTCCAGATCGCGGCCCACTTTCAGCTTGAGGTAGTCGAAACCGGCATCGACAGCTTCCTGACAGAGACGGCGCAGCTTGTCGTCGGGATAGCCCAGCCAGCCCGCTGAGGTGGTATAGCAGGGATAGCCTTCAGCCAGCAGCGTTTGCAGGCGCTGCTCTTTGTTATCCGCCCGCTGACGAAGCAGCGTCAGCGCCTCCTCCGGCGTAATGCAGTCGGTGAGATAGCGGAAATCGATGCAGCGCACCAGCTCTTCAGGCGACATGTCAGCCACCAGTCGCCACAGCGGTTTGCCCTCCGCCTTGCTCCACAAATCCCAGACGGCGTTAACCACCGCGCCCGTAGCGAGATGGATGGCACCTTTGTCTGGCCCAATCCAGCGCAGCTGGCTGTCGCTGGTAAACGAGCGCCAGAACGCCCCCATATTGGCGGTCATCGCCGCCAGACTCTGCCCCACAACCAAATGTTCGAGCGCGTGAATAGCCGCACAGCAGATCTCATTTCCCCGGCCAATAGTAAAAGTCAGCCCGTGGCCGCTTAACCCGACGGTATCGGTTTCTAAAATCACGTAGGCTGCTGAATAATCGGGGTCAGGATTCATCGCATCCGATCCATCCAGAGAGAGGGAGGTCGGAAAACGGATATCTTCCACGCGCATGGCGGTAATCGTTGTCATAAGAGCGTCCTGTAAGATCTGGCTTTAAGCCTGAATAGTTTTCTGGCGCTGTTCACCCAGCCCCTCAATTCCCAGCCGGATCTCCTGCCCGGCGCGAAGGTAGACCGGCGGCTTCTGCCCCATCCCTACGCCCGGCGGCGTACCGGTGGAGATCACATCTCCGGGTTGCAGGCTCATAAACCGGCTGAGGTAGCTGATGATTTCTGGCACGGTGAAAATCATGGTGCTGGTGTTGCCCTGCTGATAACGTTTGCCATCCACCTCCAGCCACAGATTCAGTTTATTCGGCTCGGGGATCTCTTCTGCCGTCACCAGCCACGGCCCAAGAGGACCGAAGGTGTCGCACCCTTTGCCTTTATCCCAGGTTCCGCCCCGCTCAATTTGAAATTCACGTTCCGAGACATCGTTAATCACGCAATAACCGGCAACGTGCGAGAGCGCTTCAGCTTCGCTGATGTAGCGACCTCCCTTACCAATCACCACGCCCAGCTCCACTTCCCAGTCGGTTTTTTGCGAGTCGCGGGGGATTTCTACATCGTCATTCGGGCCGACGATAGCACTGGTCCATTTGCTGAAAACCACCGGCTCTTTGGGGATCTCGGCTCCGGTTTCTGTCGCATGGTCGGCGTAGTTCAGGCCGATACAGATGAATTTCCCGACGCTTCCCACGCAGGCGCCCAGTCGCGGATTTCCCTCAACCAGCGGCAGCGAAGCCAGGTCAAGCTGACGCAGTTTATTCAGCGATTCGGGCAACAGGACCTTGCCACCTATATCGTCAACCACGCCGGAGAGGTCGCGTAGCTTTCCCGCTGCATCGATGGCGCCCGGACGCTCTTCTCCTGGCTGGCCGTAACGTAATAATTTCATCCTTACTCCTTTCAACAGACTGTGGGTGGCTTAGTTGCTCCAGCCACCATCAATAACGTGGACGGCGCCGGTGGTGTAAGCACTGGCATCAGAGGCCAGATAGAGCGCCAGCTGGGCAATCTCCTCCGTTTTGCCGATGCGGCCTATCGGTTGGCGGGAGACAAATGCCTGATAAACCTCCTCCTCGCTTCGCCCCTCCGCCTTTGCCTGAGCGGCAATACGCTGATGAAGCGAAGGGGATTCCACCGTACCCGGGCAAATGGCGTTGCAGCGGATACCCTGCGAGACATAGTCCGCAGCCACTGATTTTGTTAATCCGATCACGGCAGCTTTCGAGGCGCTGTAAGCGAAGCGGTTCGGCACCCCTTTAACGCTGGAAGCCACCGAAGACATGTTGATGATTGACCCTTTTTTCTGCATCAGCATCGCTGGCAGAAAAGCTCTTACGGTATGGAACATGGCGGTGACGTTGAGGTCGAGGGCGAACTGCCACTCCTGCTCGCTGCAACTGAGGATATCGCCGCTGTGTACCACGCCAGCGCAGTTGAACAGCACGTCGAGCGTGCCGACCTCTTCTGCCAGTGCCTGGATTGCCTGCGGACGGGTCACATCCAGCTCCCGGCCGATCACCCCAGGTATCTCATGCAGTTGCGAAAGATTGATGTCCGTGGCGATAACTTCCGCGCCAGCTTGCGCAAACAGGCGGGCGGTATTCAGCCCGATTCCCTGTCCGGCGGCAGTGATCAGCACCTTCTTACCTTGCAAATCCATACGAATTCCTTGCACAAAGGACTAATGGTCAGGCCATTAACGGTGAAAAAAAACGTTTTAAGCGGCGCCCTTTTGCTATGATTCAGGGCAGTTAAGGCTTAAAACGCGCTAATTAATTAACCAATTTTTTACATACTGAAAACAAAGCAGCAAGCAGAATCTCTGCAAAGTGCTGGCTGAATCGCTTAACTAAAAAACCGTCTGGTGAGCCATGCCGATACAAAAATTAGAGAATCCAAGGATTTACCGTCAGATTGCCGATCAGCTGAAACAGCTGATCGCCAGCGGTGAATTTCCGCCTGGCAGCAAGCTGCCTGCCGAACGGGATTTGGCCAGCCAGCTTCAGGTCAGTCGCGCTTCGGTGCGGGAGGCGCTGATAGCGCTGGAGGTTATTGGCCTGGTGGATGTGCGGGTGGGGAACGGCGTGATTGTCTGCCAGCCGCAAGCGTCGCCCTCGGAAGAGCCGGTGATGCAGCAGGCGGGGCGGGATCAGTGGGCGGATCTGGATGACGAGCTGAACATCCAGCTCGATTTCAGCGCGGAGCTGCCGCCTTTCTCCCTGTTGCAAACCCGCCGCCTGATAGAGCCAGAGACGGCGGCCCTGGCGGCGCGTCATGCTTCAGAGGCTGAACTTGAGTTGATTGAGCAGGCTTATGCGCAGAACTGCCGCGATAACCGGCAGGGTTCGGCGACCCATCCTGGCGACAGACTGTTTCATATTCGTATCGCTCAGGCGAGCGGCAACCCCGCTTACGCCTTTATCATTGCCCACCTGCTGGGGCATCGCTACGGCACGATGTTTCGCAGCCTGCAACAGCACTATACGCCGCAGGATATGCCGCATCGCTCTGAGACAGAGCATCTGGCGATCCTGCAGGCTCTGAAGTCACGCGATCCGCGTGCGGCCAAAAAAGCGATGAAAGATCATCTTGATGCGGTGATCGAGATATTCGGACGGGGATAAACAAGGCCGGTATAACCGGCCCTGGCAAGAGCTTAAGGATGGCGTGATGATGCCGTAATTAGCGGCGGTTACGCACCAGTTGATAACGCCGGGTGAGGTACTCCACCGGCGCGCTCCAGATATGCACCAGGCGGCAGAACGGGAACAGCAGGAACAGGGTCATTCCCAGCACCATATGCAGGCGGAAGATCGGTGCCACGCCTTCCAGATGCTGCGAGGCTCCGCCGTGGAACGTCACCACCGCCTGCGCCCAGGCGACCAGCTTCATCATTTCGCTGCCGTCCAGATGCTGGGCGGAGAACGGAATGGTCAGCAGCCCCAGGCAAACCTGCACCACCAGCAGCGTCAGGATCAGAATATCGCCGAAGCTGCTGGTTGCCCGCACACGGGGATTGGTCAGGCGACGTTTAAGCAGCAGCGCCCCGCCCACCAGCGTCAGCAGGCCACAGATCCCCCCGGCGATCATCGCCAGCTTCTGCTTCACGTCGATGGGCAGAAAGGCCTCATACATCCAGTGTGGCGTCAGCATGCCAACAATATGGCCAAAGAAGATGCCAATAATGCCAATATGGAACAGATTGGAGGCCAGACGCATCCCTTTTTTGTCCAGCATCTGGCTGGAGCCCGCCCGCCAGCTGTACTGGCCGTAGTCGTAACGAAGCCAGCTGCCGATCAGGAAAACCGCGCCCGCCAGATAGGGATAGATATCGAAAAAGAACAGAGATAAATAGTGCACGATTACTCTCCTGTGGAACGTGCCGTGGCCTGAGCCACATCCAGATACTGCGGAGCTACCGCCCCGGCGAAGCGGCGCTGATGCGCGGCCTGTTGCGCAGAAGCGCACCCCTGCTCACCCAGAAACTTCACCTGCTCCTCTTCCCAGACGGCGTCCAGCGCAGCAGGCGTATCGTCACGAGCCTCTTGCTCTATCTGCGGCCTGAGCGATTCCGCCTCCACGCCGCTGGCGGAAAGCGCAATCAGCGCCTCAAACAGCAGCGCATAAGGGGTACCGCGCTGCTGCAGGCGCGCGGCCAGCAACGCCAGAATCGGGGCGATATCCTGCAAACCGCCACGCGCCCGCTCAGCGGACCCGCTGCCAAGATATTCCAGGTAGAGCGGCAGATAGTCCGGCAGCTCTTTTGCATCCAGCTCCAGGCCGTCGGCGCGGTACTGATCCAGCAGATCGACCATCGCCTGACCGCGATCGCGTGATTCACCATGCACATGCTCAAACAGCAGCAGCGAGGTGGCGCGACCACGGTCAAACAGCTCACAGTACTCCGCCTGCACATCCAGCAGAGGACGCGCGCAGAAGGTTTCAATAAACGCTGTCAGACGAGCGACCTGTTCCGTTGCCAGCTCCGGCGCGCTTTGCAGCACTTCAACCAGCTCAGCATGATGATCAAAAAGATCCCGATCCGGGTAATCCAGCAGGCGGCCAATAGCGCGTAAAACGATCATGAGCGATCCTCCTGCGGCGGCGTTTTACGGCCGATATCGATGGCATCAATCCGGCGGCTGTTGAACAGGTTGAATTTGCTGTCGCTGCCGTGGCAGCCATCACCGAAGCTGAAGCCGCAGCCTTTGCTTTCGGGGAAGGCTTCCCGTGCCAGCTCGCGATGGCTGGAGGGCACCACAAAACGATCCTCATAGTTGGCGATCGCCAGATAGCGGTACATCTCCTGCGCCTGCGCTTCCGTTAAGCCAACCTGCTCAAGGGCGCGGGTATCGCTCTGCCCTTCTACCGTCTCCGCACGCTTGTAGTGGCGCATCGCCAGCATGCGTTTCAGCGCCAGCAGCACTGGTGCGGTATCGCCAGCGGTCAGCAGGTTTGCCAGATACTGCACCGGAATACGCAGGCTTTCGACATCCGGCAGCACGCCGCTGTGGCCCAGCTCGCCCGCATCGGCAACGGACTGGATCGGGGATAATGGCGGCACATACCAGACCATCGGCAGCGTGCGGTATTCCGGGTGCAGCGGTAAGGCGAGCTTCCACTCCATCGCCATTTTATAGACCGGCGACTGCTGCGCGGCGTCAATCACGCTTTGCGGAATACCCTCTGCCAGCGCCTGCTCAATTACCGCCGGGTCATGCGGGTCGAGGAAGATTTCCAGCTGACGCTGATAGAGATCCTGCTCGTTCTCCGCGGAGGCGGCCTGCTCAATGCGATCGGCGTCATACAGCAGTACGCCAAGATAACGGATGCGCCCCACGCAGGTTTCTGAACAGACGGTGGGCTGGCCCGCTTCAATACGCGGATAGCAGAAGATGCATTTCTCTGACTTGCCGCTCTTCCAGTTAAAGTAGATTTTTTTGTAAGGGCAGCCGGTCAGGCACATGCGCCAGCCGCGGCATTTATCCTGATCGATCAGCACGATGCCATCTTCACCGCGCTTATAGATGGCGCCGCTTGGGCAGGTCGCCACGCACGCCGGGTTCAGGCAGTGTTCACACAGGCGCGGCAGATACATCATGAAGGTGTTTTCAAACTGCCCGTACATCTCTTTCTGAATGTTGTCGAAGTTCTTGTCCGCCGAGCGTTTAGAGAACTCGCCGCCCAGGATCTCTTCCCAGTTCGGGCCGTTTTCAATCTTCTTCATGCGCTGGCCGGTGATCAGCGAGCGGGGACGCGCAATCGGCTGATGCTTACCCGCCGGTGCGGTGTGCAGATTCTGATAGTCGAAATCAAAGGGTTCGTAATAATCATCCAGCGCTGGTACGTCCGGGTTGGCAAAGATCTTCGACAGCAAACCAACGCGGCTGCCCATGCGCGGCTCCAGCTTGCCGTTGATTTTGCGGATCCAGCCCCCTTTCCATTTCTGCTGATCCTCCCAGGCATGGGGATACCCCACGCCCGGTTTACTCTCTACGTTGTTGAACCAGGCATACTCCATCCCTTCCCGGCTGGTCCAGACGTTTTTACAGGTCACGGAACAGGTATGGCATCCGATGCATTTGTCCAGGTTCAGCACCATGCCGACTTGCGAACGAATTTTCATGGCTGACTCTCCTGCTGGCTGCCCTGGCAATCGTCGGTGCCTTCACCGTCTAACCAGTCAATGTTGTTCATTTTTCTGACAATCACGAACTCGTCGCGGTTGGAGCCGACGGTGCCGTAGTAGTTGAAGCCATACGACTGCTGCGCATAGCCGCCAATCATATGGGTCGGTTTCGGGCAGGCGCGGGTGACGGAGTTATGAATACCGCCGCGCTGGCTGGTGATTTCTGAGCCCGGAATGTTCACGATGCGCTCCTGCGCGTGGTACATCATGGTCATGCCAGCCGGAACACGCTGGCTCACCACCGCACGGGCGGTCAATGCACCGTTGGCGTTAAACGCCTCAATCCAGTCGTTATCTGCAATGCCTAACTCCTTCGCATCCTCTTCGCTCATCCAGACAATCGGGCCGCCGCGTGACAGCGTCAGCATCAGCAGGTTGTCGCTGTAGGTGGAGTGGATGCCCCATTTCTGGTGCGGCGTCAGGAAATTCAGCGCCTTTTCCGGGTTACCGTTAGGCTTCTGATTCAGCAACGGTTTTGCCGCGCGGGTATCGATTGGCGGGCGGTAGACCAGCAGGCTTTCGCCGAAGGCACGCATCCACTCATGATCCTGATAGAGCTGCTGGCGACCACTGAGCGTTCGCCACGGGATCAGCTCATGCACGTTGGTGTAGCAGGCGTTGTAAGAGACGTGCTCATCTTCCAGACCTGACCAGGTGGGGCTGGAGATAATTTTGCGCGGCTGCGCCTGAATATCGCGGAAGCGGATCTTCTCATCCTCTTTATTCAGCGCCAGATGGGTATGATCCCGTCCGGTGATAGCGCTCAGCGCCTGCCAGGCCTTGACCGCTACCTGACCGTTGGTTTCGGGTGCCAGCGAGAGGATCACTTCCGCCGCATCAATCGCCGTAGCAATATTCGGTCTGCCGGCTGCCGGGCCATCCGCCTTGACGTAGTTAAGCTGTTTGAGGAAATCGACCTCAGTCTGCGTATTCCAGCTGATCCCTTTTCCGCCGTTGCCAAGCTTGTCCAGCAGCGGTCCCAGCGAGGTGAAACGCTCGAAAGTAGCCGGGTAATCACGCTCCACCACCATGATGTGCGGCGCCGTTTTACCTGGGATCAGCTCGCACTCCCCTTTTTTCCAGTCCCTGACGTCGAACGGCTGCGCCAGCTCAGCCGGGGAGTCGTGCTGCACCGGCAGCGTCACCACGTCCGTCTCCTGGCCCAGGTGGCCGACACAGAGTTCAGAGAAGGTTTTAGCAATGCCTTTGTAGATTTCCCAGTCGCTTTTCGACTCCCAGGCGGGATCGACCGCGGCGGAGAGCGGATGAATAAACGGATGCATATCCGAGGTATTCATGTCGTCTTTTTCATACCAGGTCGCGGTTGGCAGCACGATATCGGAGTAGAGGCAGGTGCTGGACATGCGGAAGTCCAGCGTCACCACCAGATCCAGCTTGCCTTCGCCGCCCTGCTCCTGCCACTCAACCTCTTCCGGCATGACGCCGCCCTGCACGCCCAGATCTTTGCCCTGGATACCGTTCTCGGTGCCGAGCAGATATTTGAGCATGTACTCATGCCCTTTACCGGAGGAGCCAAGCAGGTTGGAGCGCCAGACAAAGAGGTTTCTCGGGAAGTTCTGCGGATTGTCCGGCTGTTCGGCGGCAAACCGCAGCGAGCCGTTCTTCAGGCTTTCAACGGTGTATTCCACCGGCGAGAGGCCAGCCTCCCGCGCTTTGGCGGCCAGGTGAAGTGGATTGCTGTCCAGCTGCGGCGCGGAAGGCAGCCAGCCCATGCGCTCAGAGCGCACGTTAAAGTCAATCAGGCTGCCGCTGTAGCGGCTTTTATCCGCCAGCGGTGAGAGCAGCTCTTCGGTGGTAACCGCCTCATAACGCCACTGGCTGGAGTGGTTATAGAAGAACGAAGTGCTGTTCATATGGCGAGGAGGACGCTGCCAGTCGAGCGCGAACGCCAGCGGGGTCCAGCCGGTTTGCGGCCGCAGTTTCTCCTGGCCGACATAGTGCGCCCAGCCGCCGCCGCTCTGCCCGACGCAGCCGCAGAACACCAGCATGTTGATCAGGCCACGGTAGTTCATATCCATGTGGTACCAGTGGTTCATCCCGGCCCCGACGATAATCATTGAACGGCCATGGGTGGTTTCCGCATTTTGCGCAAACTCGCGGGCAATACGAATGATGTTCTGCCGCGATACGCCGGTGATCTGCTCTGCCCACGCGGGGCTGTAAGCTTTCACTTCATCGTAATTTTTCGCGCAGTTATCATCTTCCAGCCCGCGATCCAGCCCGTAGTTTGCCAGCGTCAGGTCATAAACGCTGGTCACCAGCCCTTCGCTGCCATCGGCCAGCCTGAGGCGTTTCACCGGCAGCTTGTGCAGCAGGATCTCTTCCAGCGCCACGCTGTTGAAGTTTTCGCTGGCGATGCCGCCGAAATAGGGGAAGCCGACCTCAACCACTTCGTCGTGGCTGCCCAGCAGGCTGAGCTGCAGCTCCACTTCCCGCTGCGTTTTGCCTTCGCGGGATTCCAGGTTCCATTTGCCCTGTTCGCCCCAGCGGAAACCGATAGATCCCTGCGGCGCCACCAGCTCGCCATCGGCCTGGTTGATCGCCACGGTTTTCCATTCAGGATTATTTTCCTGGCCCAGACCGTCCACCAGATCGCTGGCGCGGAGCTGGCGACCGGCGGCGTAGAAACCACCATCGCGCGGCTCCAGCAGCACCAGCATCGGCATATCGGTATAGCGGCGGACGTAATCGCGGAAATAAGGCACTTCGCGCTCGAGGTGGAACTCTTTAAGCATCACGTGGCCCATCGCCAGCGCCATTGCGCTGTCGGTGCCCTGTTTGGGATTCAGCCACTGATCGCAGAGCTTGGCGACTTCAGCATAATCCGGGGTGATCGCCACCGTTTTTGTGCCTTTGTACCGGACTTCGGTGAAGAAGTGCGCATCTGGCGTACGGGTCTGCGGCACGTTAGAGCCCCAGGCGATGATGTAGGACGAGTTATACCAGTCGGCAGATTCCGGCACGTCGGTCTGCTCGCCCCAGGTCATTGGCGAAGCGGGCGGCAGGTCACAATACCAGTCATAAAAACTCAGGCAGGCGCCGCCAATCAGCGAGAGATAGCGGGCGCCAGCGGCATAGGAAACCATCGACATAGCCGGGATCGGTGAGAAGCCCACAATGCGATCCGGCCCAAAGGTTTTGGCGGTGTAGATATTAGAGGCGGCAATCAGCTCGTTGACTTCCTGCCAGCTTGAACGAACAAAGCCACCGCGCCCACGAGCCACCTTGTAGCTTTTCGCCTTCTGCGGATCGCTGACGATAGATCCCCAGGCCACCACCGGATCGCTGTGTTCCGCTTTCGCTTCACGCCAGAGCTTAATCAACTTTTTGCGCATCAGCGGATATTTCAGCCGGTTAGCGCTGTAGAGATACCAGGAGTAGCTGGCACCGCGTGGGCAGCCGCGCGGCTCATGGTTTGGCAAATCGGGACGGGTGCGGGGATAGTCGGTCTGCTGGGTTTCCCAGGTGACCAGGCCATTTTTCACATAAATTTTCCAGCTACAGGAGCCGGTGCAGTTCACCCCGTGGGTAGAACGCACAATTTTGTCGTGCTGCCAGCGGCTGCGGTAGCCATCTTCCCAGTCACGATTGCTGTTAAGAGTCTGGCCATGATTGCCAGAGAAAGGTTCCGCCAGCTGCTTGAAGTAGCGAAACCTGTCGAGAAATTTGCTCATCCGAAATTCTCCTTAAGAGGTAGAAGGCGTTCAGCCCGCCGCCGCGGGCTCAACATCAGGCTGCTTTTTTACGGCCATACACCAGCCAGGTGATCGCTACGCAGAGCAGGTAAAACGCCAGGAACACTTTCATTGCGCCTGCCGGGGAGCCGGTCATCGCCAGCGACATGCCAAACATTTGCGGAATAAAAAAGCCGCCAGCGGCACCAATGGCGGAAATAAAGCCCAGTGCAGCAGAGGTTTCGGTTACGGCTTCGTGCTGCGCGGCAGCCTCGCTTCCGCCCTGCGCCTTTACGCGCCCCAGGGTATTTTTGCGGAAAATCACCGCAATCATCTGGAAGGTCGATCCGCTGCCCAGCCCGGCATTGATAAACAGCACCATAAAGACGCTGTAAAACGCGATAAACGAGCCAGCCTGCCCCTCTCCCGGCAGCGTCATAAACAGCAGGCCGCTGAAGAAGGTCATCACAATGAAGTTGAGCAGGGTGACGCGTACGCCGCCAAATTTGTCGGAGAGCATGCCGCCTGCAGAACGGGCCAGCGCCCCTAAAAATGGCCCAAAGAAGGCATATTTCAGGATCACGATGTCAGGAAACTGCGTTTTAGAGAGCATGGCAAAGCCGGCTGAGAAACCGATGAAAGAGCCAAACGTCGCCAGATAGAGCACTGCCATAATCCACAGATGAGGCCGCTTCAGTACCGGCAGCTGCTCACGCAGAGAGGATTTTGACGAGGCGATATCGTTCATGCCAAACCAGGCCAGCAGCGTCCCGACGATCAGGAACGGCACCCAGAGCCAGGCCGCATTTTCCAGCCAGATGATCTCGCCACTGGCGGCGGTTTGCGCACCGCCGCCGAAGGCACTGAAGATGCCAAAGGAGATGGCCAGCGGTGCCAGGAACTGCATCACGCTGACGCCAAGATTCCCCAGGCCACCGTTGATACCCAGCGCGCCGCCCTGCCTGGCGCGTGGGAAAAAGAAGCTGATATTGCCCATGCTGGAGGCAAAATTCGCACCGGCACAGCCGCACAGCAGGGCGATAATCATAAAGATGGAGAACGGGGTGCGGGTATCCTGCACGGCGAAGCCCAACCACAGGCAGGGGATCAGCAGAATAGCGGTGCTGAAAGCCGTCCAGCGACGCCCACCAAAGATAGGAATAACAAAGGAGTACGGTACGCGCAGCAGCGCACAGGCTACGGAAGGCAACGCGGTCAACAGGAAGAGTTGTTCCGTGGTAAAGTCAAAACCCACTTTATTGAGGTTAACGGCAACCGCGCTGAACAGCATCCAGACGCAAAAAGCGAGCAGCAGGCAGAAAACGGAAATCCACAGATTACGGCTGGCGATCCGCTTGCCGTGCTGTTGCCAGAATTCGGCGTTTTCAGGCTGCCACTCCTGGATCACCGTCCCGCCTTTCAGGGGCATAGAAGAAGTTTGTGACATCTTGGGGTTCTCATCGACAGAAGGATATTGCCGCCATCCTGCTGATCCCCGGTTCGTCTGAGGTTGATGCAAATCAACCAGACGGCAGGTAATCCCGCTCTTCCCCTCTGCCGGGAGCCTTAAGAGGTAGAGGAAAGAGTGAAAATAACCGGTTGTTAATTAATATCTTTTTTATGATTTCGCTGAACCTTACTTAACCGGTTGTGTGCGGCGGAAATTAGTGATTACCTCTTAAGTGGTATAGGGATCGTCCTGGCAATCCGTAGAATAGCGCCGGTACCCTTTTCTACCCGCAAGCCATTCGCACCAGCCAGAAGGATTAACGCCGTGAAAGAAGAAGCCGCCACGATATTACTGATTGACGATCACCCGATGCTGCGCAACGGGGTAAAACAGCTGATAGAGCTGGATGACCGTTTACAGGTGGTGGCGGAAGCGGGCAACGGTACCCAGGGGGTTGCGCTGGCGGGCGAGCACGATCCGGATCTGATCCTGCTGGATTTAAACATGCCCGGCATGAACGGGCTGGATACGCTGGTGCAGCTGCGGACGATCGAGCTTTCCGGCCGCATCGTGGTGTTCAGCGTCTCCAATCACGAGGATGATGTGGTCAACGCCCTGAAGCGCGGTGCTGATGGCTATCTGCTGAAGGATATGGAGCCGGAAGAGCTGCTGAAATCACTGCATCAGGCCGCGGCGGGACAGATGGTGCTGAGCGAAACGTTAACCAACGTGCTGGTCGCCAGCCTGCGGGAGAACCGCCCAACGGAGGAGCGGGATATTGAACAGCTCACCCGCCGCGAACGCGATATCCTGAAACTTATTACTCAGGGCATGACCAATAAAGCGATCGCCCGCAAGCTCTCTATTACCGAAAGCACCGTTAAGGTGCACGTTAAGCATCTGCTGAAAAAAATGAAGTTAAAATCGCGGGTTGAAGCTGCCGTCTGGGCTTTACAGAGCGGGCATCAATAATAACCTGTGAGATAATCCCTGCCATAATTAATTCAGGCGCTGGAAATTAATATCGCTGTTTACTTTATTGATACTATTTTAAAAAAGAGTAAAGGCGTAATTTATCCCATTGCGCTGACGACCATAAAAGTCCCCCACCCCATCACCACCACTAAAGCCAGCGCGCACAGGACATAGGCCGCTATCCGCCTCAAACTGTAAACACCCATGTTTACCTCCGTAAATTATTCATCTGAGGTCAAACATACTCAAATTTTCTAAATACAACTTAAACAGAGTCAATTCTGTTTACCCGACGAGGCGAAATTTTATCCCCTATTGTTTCCGATCAATTCCCTCAGGTATTACCTCCATTACTCTGCGCACAATTTCACCAGCACTATTAATTGACTTCTGCGGAGAAAAAATTTTGCCGAACAGTACATATCACATCAATAAATATAGTTCCCCTTCTGGCTCAGAGAAAAAACCTTATCAGCTGACGACTGAAGAAACAGTAGAAAAAACCGGGAGCCGACAAGCCGGGCTTAGCCAGGCAGAGGGGGCTGAACGCCTTGCCGAACATGGCCCCAACACGCTGCCACAGCACAAGGGTAAGCCAGCCTGGCTGCGCTTTCTGGCCCATTTTCATGACGTGCTGATTTATGTCCTGCTGGTGGCGGCATTACTGACGGCGGTGATGGGCCACTGGATTGATACGCTGGTGATCCTCGGCGTGGCGGTAATTAACGCGCTGATTGGTCACATTCAGGAAAGCAACGCGGAAAAATCCCTGAAGAGCATCACCACCATGCTCTCCAGCGAAGCGGTGGCGATCCGGGAGGGGAGCCATCAGACGCTGCCTGTTGCCGATCTTGTGCCGGGCGATATCGTAGTATTGCGCGCTGGCGATCGCGTACCGGCCGATCTGCGCCTTACTGAAGCCCATAATCTTCGGGTTGAGGAGGCGATCCTCACCGGCGAATCCACAGTTGTTGAGAAAAGCACGGCCGCGCTGACGGGCGATCTTCCCCTTGCCGACCGTAAGAATATGCTCTTCTCCGGCACGCTGATCAGCGCTGGCAGCGGCACTGGCGTAGTCACGGCCACAGGCGGCGATACTGAACTGGGTCACATCAATCAGATGATCGCCTCGGTCACTAAAAACCGCACGCCGCTGCTGCTGCAGATGGACAAACTCGGCAAAGGCATCTCGCTCATTATCTTTGTCATGATGATAGCGCTGTTTATCTTCAGCCTGCTGATGCGCGATATGCCGATGGGTGAGCTGCTGCTGTCGCTGATAAGCCTGGCGGTTGGGGCAGTACCGGAAGGTTTGCCGGCCATTATTTCTATCATTCTCTCGTTGGGGGTGCAGGCGCTGGCGCGTAAAGGGGCGATTATCCGTAAGCTGCCAACGGTTGAAACCCTGGGCGCCATGACCGTGGTCTGTTCCGATAAAACCGGCACGCTGACGCTGAATGAGATGACGGTAAAAGCCGTGATCACTGCCGAAGCGTGCTATCGCGTGGAAGGAGAGAGCTATGAGCCGGAAGGCAAAATTACCCTTCAGGGCAGCGACAGCCCTATAGCTGTTCAGCCAGGCAGCGTCCTTGAACGCTATCTGCGCACGCTGGATTTGTGCAACGACAGCCAGCTGACCCGTAACGATGAGAACCAATGGGTGCTGACCGGCGGTCCCACCGAAGGTGCGCTGAAAGTGCTGGCAGCCCGGGCAAAATTGCTGCCGGTGGCGGTGCGCCCGATCGACAAAATTCCTTTTGATTCACAATACAAATATATGGCAACCCGCCATGAAATCGGGCACGAGCAGCAGATATTGATCACCGGCGCGCCGGACGTGCTGTTCACAATGTGTCAGCAGCAGCAGAGCGAAGCGGGCCCGCAACCCTTTGACCGTCAGTACTGGGAAAATCACATTGTCTCGCATGCCCGTGAAGGCTTACGGATGGTAGCGGCCGCCTGGAAGCCCGCACCGTCAGACAACGCTCCTCTCACGCACGCTCACCTGCAGGAGGGGTTAATCTTTCTCGGTATCGCCGGAATGATGGATCCTCCGCGCCCGGAAGCGATTAACGCTATCAAAATCTGCCAACAGGCCGGTATCCGGGTGAAGATGATCACCGGCGACCACCAGCAGACGGCGATGAGCATTGGAAAAATGCTGGGGATAGGCGACGGCCAGCAGGCCATTACCGGTGCCGAGCTGGAAAAAATGGACGATGCAGAGCTGACGGAAGCGGCGGTGAAGTTTGATATTTTCGCCCGTACCAGCCCGGAACATAAGCTGCGCCTGGTGAAGGCCCTGCAGCAGCAAGGGGAAATTGTGGGCATGACCGGCGATGGGGTCAACGATGCGCCAGCCCTTAAGCAGGCCGACGTTGGCATCGCAATGGGCATCAAAGGCACCGAAGTGACCAAAGAAGCGGCGGATATGGTGCTGACCGATGACAACTTCGCCACCCTTGCCAGCGCGGTGAAAGAGGGACGCCGCGTCTATGACAACCTGAAGAAAACCATTCTGTTTGTGATGCCTACCAACCTGGCACAGGGTCTGCTGATTATTATTGCGCTGCTGGCGGGGAATCTTATTCCACTGACGCCAGTGCTGATCCTCTGGATGAACATGGCTACTTCCGCCACCCTCTCCTTTGGTCTGGCGTTTGAACCGGCAGAAAACAACATTATGAAGCGACCACCCCGCAACGTGGCTCAGTCGGTAATGGATGGCTTCGCCCTCTGGCGCGTGGGGTTTGTCGGCCTGTTAATCGCGGTCAGCGCCTTTGTGCTGGAAGCCTGGCTGCAGCCGCGTGGTTACAGCCCGGAGTTTATCCGCACCGTTCTGCTGCAAATGCTGGTAACGGCGCAGTGGGTCTATATGCTGAACTGCCGCCGCAGCGACGGCTTCTCTCTGGGCAGAAGCCTGCTGCGTAATAAAGGTGTCTGGCTGGTCAGCGGCGTGCTGCTGCTGCTCCAGCTGGCCATTATTTACCTGCCCTTTATGCAGATGCTGTTCGGCACCGAAGCCCTCCCGCTGCGCTACTGGGGAATAACCTTCGCCGTCGCGGCGCTGCTGTTCCTGGTTGTTGAGCTGGAAAAACCCCTCACCCGCCGTTTCCGCCGGCAGTAAGGCTCAAACCTGCCTGTCACGAGGTTGTGCCCGCGTGACAGGCTATATAGCAATAGCTTTCAGAGGAAGGGTAAGCGGCAAGGTATTTATCAACACCGGTGATAAAAAAAATTTTCATACACCTGGTGGTAAGCCCGCATTAATATAAATGCTTTCAGAGATTCTAAGCTGCATTAAAATAAATCATTTCAGATCATCTGAATTGTATTAAAATAAATGATTTCAGATCCTGTGAAGAGGGTTCACAACCTGAAATTTTATTTTTTTATTTACAGACAAATTTAGTCTAAACTTAGAACAACGCAATGCTTAGTAATGCCTGTAATCTGTTAAATAACATTAATCATAAATTTTAAAAGCATTTATTTTAAGGGGGTATTTTGGACAACGATAATTACCTTCAAAAAATTTACTTTAATCGCTCACAAGAGACTATTCATGAGTGGCTGCTGGAACCGGGAAATGATCCCAACGATAAGGATGTGGTTTTCTATCCTGAAAAACTGTTAGCGTTGACAAGTGGCATTCAGCCCGAGCTAAATCCCCATATCAGAGCGCTGTTATCCGATATTAAATCACTGACTGATAATGATCCCCTCGCCGAAGTTATGCGTGAAGAAAACTTCCACCTGACCTTCCTTGCTGTGACTCAATCCATTTATGAGAGTTATAAAGAGATCTCTGACATTACCGACCTGGCAGAACGATTTAGTCACATTATCAAGAATAGCGAGCTGAAGGTCAAAGAGCTTCAGCTCGTAGCACTCCCTAATCAGTTATTACTGGCTGGCATTCCTGACAAGGAGTCAATCAGCCTGCGACAAAGATTCTGGGATGACCTAATGAATTCTGACTGGCGGTTAAAATTGCAGGAAAGATACCCAGGCAAAGCTTTGCCCCCTGAGTTCTGGCATACAACTTTATTAAGGTATAAATCAAAAAAGCTGCCGCCGCTTATCAGAGAATATTTTCTGTCGAATTCGGACATGAGGTATGGCGAAGTTGAGGGTAAAATCAAACTTGTGCTTACTCAATATGACTGGCAAAGCCCTTTAAATATTATTTAATTTTCATGGGAATGAATTTGAAATGATGAGGTTGCATAGTGAGATCCTCATCACATAAACAGCAGCTTTAGCCAGAAAGTCCATATCTTAAGAGGCAGGCGCCCTAATTCTGCCGGCATCCGCTTAGTAAACTTGAGCAATCTTACATGCTGAATGAGCGGAGCTTAATGATGTCTCATGTAAACCAGGCCGTTACATACGATGGTGATCATCAGTCAAAAGTCAGAAGAATGAATCTTTTTGTATCCATATCCGCTGCTCTTGCCGGGCTTCTGTTTGGACTGGATATAGGTGTTATCTCAGGTGCCCTGCCTTTCATCACAGAGCATTTCCAGTTAACCAGCCATGAACAGGAATGGGTAGTCAGCAGTATGATGCTGGGCGCCGCTATTGGGGCAATCTGTAACGGTTGGGTTTCACATCGCCTGGGAAGGAAATACAGCCTTATGGCTGGGGCTATCCTCTTCATAGTAGGTTCCCTGGGCTCGGCCTTTGCAAACAGTGTCGAAGTTCTTCTGACATTCAGAGTCCTGCTCGGTCTGGCCGTGGGTATTGCCTCTTACACAGCCCCACTCTATCTCTC
The DNA here is from genome assembly GCF_030758455.1 of Erwinia pyri. NCBI lineage: Bacteria > Pseudomonadati > Pseudomonadota > Gammaproteobacteria > Enterobacterales > Erwiniaceae > Erwinia > Erwinia pyri. The sequence continues at coordinate 1,050,860 of NZ_CP132353.1, read as the reverse complement.
GGAGATGGCAACCGAGAATGTCCGTGGGCAAATGATCAGCCTTTATCAGCTGATGATCACCTTTGGTATTGTTGTGGCTTTCCTGTCAGATACGGCATTCAGTTACAGTGGCAACTGGCGGGCAATGCTGGGCGTTCTCGCTATACCCGCGGTCGTTCTTTTCGTCATGGTGATTTTCCTGCCAAACAGCCCCCGCTGGCTGGCATCGAAAGGTCTTCATGTAGAGGCGGAAGAAGTTCTGCGGATGCTGAGAGATACATCAGAGAAGGCGCGACAGGAACTGAATGAGATAAGAGAAAGCCTGCGCATGAAGCAGGGAGGGTTTGCTCTTTTCAGGCAAAACAGTAACGTGAGACGGGCCGTCTATCTCGGTATGTTGCTTCAGGGTATGCAACAGTTTACTGGTATGAACATCATCATGTATTACGCCCCTCAGATTTTCAAAATGGCTGGCTTCCAGAGCACTCAGGAGCAAATGATTGCGACCATAGTGGTTGGCCTGACATTCATGTTCGCGACTTTCATTGCGGTCTTCACCGTTGACAGAACCGGAAGAAAACCAATCCTTAAAATTGGATTCAGTGTGATGGCATTTGCCACCATGATTCTGGGTTACTGCCTGATGAAAGCGGGTCAGGGAGAGATCAGCACAGGCCTGTCATGGGTGTCGGTTGGCATGACGATGCTATGCATAGGAGGCTATGCCATGAGCGCAGCGCCTGTGGTCTGGATACTCTGCTCTGAGATACAACCTCTCAAATGCCGGGACTTTGGCATCACATGCTCAACGACGACTAACTGGGTGGCAAACATGATTATCGGTGCAACCTTCCTTTCTTTACTGGGTAGCATAGGACCAGCCGGGACATTCTGGCTCTATACAGGGTTCAACCTGGTCTTCATCGTGATAACGTTTCTTCTTGTCCCTGAAACCAAGGGAGTTACCCTTGAACACATTGAAAAGAATCTGATGTCTGGTAAGAAACTCCGGGACCTGGGGCAATAAACTTCTGTAAAAAATAAAAGCCAGAAAATAACCCCTGGCTTTTATTTTTCCATAAACCGACTCATCGAGATTTTCATTAACTTGGTACTCGGTTGGCTGACGTTTTAAGAGATCGATTAAATTCTGACGAGTCACCGGCGATTCGCCGTCAAAAAAGCGATAGGTTTTACGGCCAAAAGCAGCCGTACGCTGTTGATTGTCTGACTCTTTAAAGGGCAGCGAGATGCTGCTGGATAACTGGGCCGCAGAGAGCATCCGACAAGCGGCGTTAGACAACTGCGCTTTTACCTGCAGTTTGCTGGTTTTAGACAGATGATGGCGATTATGATTGCCCTGATCCATCAGCACCGCCTGGCGCTTATCCAGCTCAACGCAAGCAACCAGCGTTTGATAACCAGAGCGCAGATCCTGCTGCACCACAACCGCTGCTGTTTTTACCCACTGATGATTTTCAATCGCAAGCCGAATCTCATCCAGTTCTACCCGATAGCCGCGAAGTTTGATCTGATTATCTACGCGTGCAACGAAGTGCGTATTTCCGGTTTTATCTTGCCAAACCAAATCACCGGTTTTATACAAACGTTCATGGCCAGGCATCATTTTTCTGGGATTCGGCATGAATTTTTCGCAGGTGAGTTCAGGCCGCTTATAGTAGCCATTGGCAACCTGCAAACCAGAAATATAGAGTTCACCAGTTTCACCGGGCAAAACCGGCTCACCCATCTGATTCAGGACATGATATAGCGTGTTAGCCGCAGGCTTTCCGATAGCGATGGCATCAGGATAGGAAGAGACCAACGCAGGATCAAGCGTAAAACTCGACGCGTTGATGGTGCACTCGGTTGGACCATATAGATTAGTCAGCGAGACGTGCGGTAAACGCTGGAAGAACTCCTGTGCGAGATTGCGTGTCAGAATCTCACCGCCACTAAATACCTGCTGTAATGCGCAGCAGTCCGGGAAAAGTGGGTGCTCGGCCAGCGCCTGCAGCAATGTTGGTACACATTGCAACACGGTTACCCGCTCGTTCATCAGGGTGTTAATTAAGGCATCGGGATCACGGTAACAATCCTTTGCACCAATAATCACCTGACAACCCAATGCCGGTGCCAATATTTCCCATTGTGCGGCATCAAAACTGGCTGGTGTTTTATGCAAAATGCGATCGTTCTGGTCAAAACCAAACTGATTTTTAAGCCACGCTATCTGGTTAGATATATTGGCATACGTGACCATCACACCTTTCGGCTTACCTGTGCTGCCAGAGGTGTAGATCATATAGGCCAGTCGTTCCCGGCGCATGTGCGAACAGCCTGGAAGAATAGCCGCAGTAGATGCGTGAAGGTCGTCTAACGTAAGTATTGTGACCTCGGCATTGACCATCGCCGCAAGTTGCGCTTTCAAGTGTGGCTGGGTCAACACCATCTTAATGCCAGAATCCTGAATCATATAGCGCAGACGATCGACAGGGTAATCCGGTGCCAGTGGGAGATAGGCTCGCTCTGTAGCAAGGATGCTCCATGCACCGCAGATCATCTCAACCGAAGGGTCGAAATAGAGGCCGATGAATGGCAATTCTTCATCAATCAACGCATTGAGCTTCTTACTATTGCTCCAAATCCGCTGCAAAAAATGGCGATAGGTGAGTGAGTGTTGCTCATCTTTGACCGCAATCTGTTCCGGAAAATGGCGTGCATGTGTTTCAAGCATGGTGAATAAATTAAGTGAATTACTGCTTTGACTACGTTCTGAAAATTGCTCTGAGACAGCGGATGAGTGTGGGGCTTTGACATTCATGGTGATGTGACATTCCCAGCAGTTATAGTTCACACAAAAGATACTTCGAAGGATTACAAAGTCAAGTTTCTTTCTGGAAAGATATTTATTTAACAAGAATTATGCTGGAGATGTACCGTGTGGCGGAGGGTTCCGGCCTGCAGTCAGGCCGGTATCAAGATTATTTTTCGTTAGCGAGTAACCAGGTGCGCAGCAGCGATGCCAACTGCTCACGCTGCTCCTGATTAAGCGGATTAAGAATCTCATCCTCATTGGCAATATGTTCTGATATGGCTTTGTCTATCAGACATTTACCATCTTTTGTCAGTTTCAAATTACAGCTGCGACGATCTTCCTCACTGTAAATTCTTTCAACCAGATTACGCTGAACCAGCTGTTCAACCCGCGTACTCATTGCGCCTGAGGACAACATTAAAGTTTGATAGAGTTCGGTGGGCGTTGTCAGCGAATTAAAACGCCTGAGGGCGGCCAGAATATCAAACTCTGTCGCGGTCAATTGGTTGTTTTTGAAGGTCTTATCGAGTTTTTTATCTACAATCCTGCTCATCCGGCTTATGCGGCCCAGCACGCCCATGGGCGAACAGTCCAAATCGGGACGTTGTTGCAGCCACTGGACGAGTAATCTATCTACATGGTCATACTGCATGGTGTTCCTCATGAAAGAAAAAGAGACTTGAAATAAATTATAGTTGTGATTATCTTTTGATTAAGTATCTTTTATGAAAGATACTATCTTAAGAGATATATTTATCTTAACACTCTATTGCTGTTTCTCAAGGATCAACAGGACTGACCTATGCCAACACTGCCCAATGTTCACGTGCTGCCCCATTCAGACTGGCTGTCTTATTCGCATCTAAGGATGCGTGACCGTATGGCCAATCTCGCGGTATTTACGCATCATGCTAATCAGGTTATCCGCTTGTTACTCCAAAACGCAGCGCAGTTCTTACCTTACACAAATGATGCAGTTACTACACCGATTGGCGATCTCTTTGCTGGCAAAGCATTAACCCGTAGCATCTGTGGCGTATCGGTGATCAGAGCTGGCGAGAGTATGGAAGCAGAGTTCCGCTCTATGTTTCCGAATCAACCTATCGGCAAAATTCTTATCCAGCGCGATAAAGAGTCCAAACTCCCTCATTTTCCTCCGGGTATTGCAGGCATGAGCGTGATGCTCTTTGAACCAATGCTGGCCACCGGTGGATCTCTGCTGAAAGCCATCGATGTCCTGAAAGAGAGCGGCGTTGCTATTGAAAATATCATTGTGGTTAACGTTCTGGCTTCGCCATTCGGTATCCAGCGCTTAGCCGAAACATGGCCCAGTCTGACTATCATGACTTCTTCGATCGAGACAGGGATGACGGAATCAGCCTTTATGCGGCCAGGAATAGGTGATTTTGGCGATCGTTACTTTGGTACTTATCCGGGTGTTTATCATGAATAAGTTCGGGATGTTGATGAACATATCTATTACTGCATTGGCGCCAGTGATTTGGGGTAGTACCTATATCGTTACCACGCAGACATTGCCAGCGGATATGCCTTTACTGGCTTCGGTAATCAGAGCGTTGTTGGCAGGCTTCATTTTATTACTTATCTGTCGCGTGCGGCCTTATGGCATCTGGTGGCTAAAAATGGCGATATTGGGATTTCTCAATATTGGCCTCTTTTTTTACTGCCTATTTGCCGCCGCTTACTTTCTGCCTGGGGGTCTGGCATCACTGGTGATGTCGTGCCAGCCCATCATTGTGATGGTGATTGGTGCAATGGTGTTCCGACATAAGCTGAGCGTGATGCATCTTGTCTCCGCACTGGTTGGAGTAGCGGGGATCAGCCTGCTGGTGTTGAGCAGCGCTGTTCAACTCAATATTCAGGGGATAGTAATTGGGTTAACCGGCACCACCAGCATGGCGATGGGTATTCTTCTGACCAAGCACTGGGGGCGTCCTGCCAATATGTCATTGCTTGCATTTACCGGCTGGCAACTCACGCTCGGTGGTTTAATGTTATTGCCTGCTGCGCTATGGTTGGAAAAACTCCCCTCTCATCTCACGTTGACCAATATCCTCGGCTACGGCTGGTTAAGCCTCGCTGGCGGTGTTTTTGGCTATTTTGTCTGGTTCCGCGGCATAGAAAAACTGCCACCGGTGACTACCTCATTCCTTGGTTTCATGAGCTCATTATCGGCGTGTGTACTGGGCTATCTGATTCTCGGACAGACTTTTACCCATTTACAACTGGTGGGATGTTTAGCGATTGTAGCGGCCATTTATCTGGCCCGCCCGCCCCGTGAAAAGCCAATATCACATTTAGCGGCTCAGCAAAAAAGTTTGGGTCATTAACCCATTTTCATTTTTAGTCGGTTACCCTGGTTTATTAAGAGGAAACAAATGAACGCAAAACAAACCATCATTATGTTTGACCTTGACGGCACGCTTTTCGATACTGCTCAGGCAATTCCCATGACATTCAATGCAGCTTTCCGCGCATTAAATGTAAAAGAATTATCTCCGCATATTATCAAAGAAACAATTGGTTTGCCGTTAGAAAAGGCATTTTCTCTTTTGATGAAACTGCCCGTAACTGACCAGCAGATAAGTTTGGCGGTTGAAGAGTATCAGCGTCAGTTTAAAGTTATCATTCTTCCGGCAGCAAAATCGTTGTTATTTCCCAAAGTAGTTAACGGGCTTGAAACGTTGAAACGGTCAGGGTTACGCTTATCGGTGACAACAAATAAATTCTCACGTAGTGCTAATACCCTGCTCGCAGCAGCCGGCATTGCCCATTTTTTCGACATTGTCGTATGCGCGGATGAGGTACAAAAGAAGAAACCACATCCTGAGTCGGGCCAAAAAATTCTCGATTATTTTGAGGTCGAAAAATCACAGGCAGTGATGGTAGGTGATACCACTCATGACATTCTCATGGCTACTAATTTGGGATGCGAATCTATTGCCGTCACTTATGGTATTCACGATGAGAGCACGCTACGGTCTGCGTCGCCGGGCGCGTTAGCCCATGGATTTAATGAAGTGGTGTGATACTGCCAGCAATACCACCAGAAAAGATCCCCCCTTGTAAGGCTCTGTTAAGTGGTGTAGATAACGTTGAGGTTAGCATGCAAAATTTACTTTCAAATTTTATTTCAGCCTATCTTCTGGTGGGATATATGGTGACAATCTATGTCATTGTAATGTTTTTCATTAGCGGGCGGGATATATTCTATGGCGTTAAAGACAAGCCCTCAAAAAGAGATCAATTTGGCTATATTGTGGCGATGGGGTTAATTATGCCAATTTTATATTTTTTTTATTTACGTGAAATTGGTATGTTGCATTGCAAATGTCCTCCCGATAACTCACATGGCTTAGGAGAATAATACTTCAATGGCAGCACAAGCGATCGTTGGAGTTCGTCCCCCTGCACAATGCGTACTAATATAGTAATCTGCGACTCTTTTGCGCCTAAATAATGCATAATGAAATGGATAGCGCGATTTTTTAAAGCTGACCTTTTTTAAATCCGCAGCAATATCTGTGATTCGCCACACTCTTATGCATAAGGCATGGCCACCCTTGTGATCCGGGCAATAGTGACGAAACCAGTTAGTTGCTTTCGCTTACAGAACGTGACCGCAAAAGAGTGTGTTAAAATCAGGACGCTTAAGGACTTCTGCCAGGGTGGTGCTGATGATGCTTTCACTCAATAATTCATTAGAAACTGAAGCCTCAGGAGAGTTCACGCAACACATTACCTGGCTGAACTTTGGCACCGCGCTCAATAGCTGCCGACGATAGCGTTACGGATGATTTCTGCTGCAACGCGCGTACCTGGTTTGGCAACTGCGTCATTATCCAACGTACGCCGTCTTTCCTTTTGCCCTTTCTTTGTAGGCGCTCCTGGAATGATTATCCTGTCAGCACTTATACGGTCTTCTGTCCGTACAGTCAGATATAGCTCAACCAGCCCTTCCATCATCAGTCCCACCGCTTTCGGTTTTTGACTTTCTTCGAATGCCGTTGCAAGCGAGATTTGCGGGAAGCTTCCAGTTTTTACCTGTGACAGCTTATTGGTCACTGGGCTAGTATAGCGGTAGAAAAAGGTCTGGCTCCCAGAAGCGCAAGCCACACGCAAGCCTCGGGTGCAGACATCCCTTTATCCAGATACCAGGCAGTACCTTAACCTACGCCTGCAGGCAGGTTTCGGTGATTTTTATCAGACCACGTGATACTTAACGATAATAACTAAAATCACAATTCACTTTAAATTCAATGGAATAAGTAAGTCATGTCTATGATTGACAACAAAAATTTAGATTCCCACACCCCCATGATGCAGCAGTACCTATATAAACCTTTTATCTTATTGAATATATATAATAAAATGTGGAATTAAATTAAAAGTATACATATAGAATACTTTTAATTTAATAGCGACTTGGCAAAAGCAGATGGATGTTTTTTATGATAAACTTACAAAAATGATAAAAAAAGTAGAATGGTTTTTAACAATAGGACATATGGAAAAATTAAAATTACATTTTAATTTAAAAACCGCCTCTAATGAGGCGGTATTGAAATCACTTCAAGTAAAAACCGGATTCTTCGAGGGTCCTAATTTTTTTATAATCTTCCCACAATTGGTTCTTACTTTCACTCACTAAATAAATCGTTCCAGGTTGACTGAAAACGTCTTTCGTTTGACTGGCTGTAGACCCAGAATTCACATAAAGTTCAATCCGTTGAAAAGACACCAAATCTTTAGCTTTTTTTCTTATTTCATGATCGTCAAATATGCCTGTTCGAGGACATATCAAACAAACATTAAATGAGAATTTCTTTAATTTATAAGGAGGTTGACGAGCAATATCTAGAAATTTTTCAGGCTCAGTAAGCGATAATACTGTAGCTGCTAATTGTCCAAGCCCGGTGGTTTCAGAGGCAACATCTGGTCGAAGGATGCCATCACTACGTGCAGCAATTTCAACTAAATAAGGACCTTTTTTAGTAATCATAACCTCAGCATGGCTAGGTCCATTAATTATACCTAAAGCAGCACACACTCTACTTGTGTATTCAACAAGACCTTCAAATTCCTCACTATCAGAGTCAATTATTTCATCTATATCGTAAACAATATTGCCGGATTCAAGTTTCCTTTTGTGGTATTTAACAACTTCTGTTGTTACAAACTTACCATCCAGCGATACAAAATTTACTACATATTCACATCCCTCTAAAAAGTCTTGTAGCAAAACCTCATCATTTATCAGATTAAGTTTATTTTTCTTTTTAGAAACCAGCTCAAATGCTTTGCGAACTTCATTTTCATCCTTACAAATAAATACTCCATCTGAACCAGCACTCTCCAGAGGTTTTAAGACAATTGGGTATGCTCTATCTTTTAACCATGTTTTGGATTCCTGCCAATTAGAAATTTTTATCTGGTCAACAGCATTAAGACCTGCCGAACGTACTTTTTCGATCATATCATATTTATTACGGCGAGAAGAAATATTCTCTATACTATTAGTATAAGTTAACTGTAGCCTTTTATTAAGATTATCTGCAAGAGTAACACCACTCTCCGTCCCAGCAATAACGCATTCAGCTCCAAACTTACTTATAAATTCGATTGTTTTATCCATATCTTCATGAACAATCGAATCAATATATATATGATACTCAAACCCATTGTAATAGTATGAGTCAAGTTCATCACTTGAGGATATATGAATGAGTTCACAGCCTTTTTCATAAAGCCCTTTAGCTATAAATTTGCCAGAGGAAAAACCGTCAACAATTGCAATTCTTTTCATCTCACAATCCTCTCTTCTTTGCATTGAATTTATTGATGCCTAGGAAAATTAATAAAAAAGTAATTATAACAACGGAGAGTATACTTTCCCATGATATAAAAATCCTGCTATCAAAGAACTGTAATAACAATGTGAAAACAGGAAGCAAGAGAAGTAGAAGAGAAACATGAATGGGGTCAAGAATACTAATTGATTTTTGGATAAGAAAAATAGGAATAACATGACCTAAAACTGAAAGCAGAATAATAGTTAATAATAGACTCTCAGTTGTAATCAAATTAATATTATTATAACTGCAATATGCTAATGCGATTAAGAGCATTAATAAATTACGAAGACCTAAAATCTCATAGGACTTCCAGCCTTTATTACCTAAATCTTTAGAAAAAAAGGTATATAAAACAGTGCCAACTGCACTACAAACAACACTTATAATGCCTATCAATCTTTCGATATGAGAGGTGTTAACAACTCCACTTTTGCCGAAGTAAGAATTTATAAGCATAACAATAACTCCGAAAAGTATTATCCATGCAATAAATGCTTCTGTTCTATTCGGCGGAGAACTGGAGCGAATAAAGTAACGAGAAATCACTATAGTAAGAGCAGGACCACAGGCAACCGATGCTATTCCAACCACAGCAGGCTCAAGATATTTGAGAGAAAGTATTAACCCACCCCAATTTAACATGACTGCTACATTAACCTTAGTTAATAAGCGAATGTCATGAAAGCTTTTTTTAAAGTAAGATGTGCCGCTTCTAAACAAGCTGATTGAAGTGAATATCGTAGTAGCTATAATAAAACAGTATACTATAAAGACTGAAGGTTCTAATGTTTGTGTGATATTCGAAACATAAACGTCAAATGCGGCACTAATGCCGCAAAAGACTATACCGCAGACTACACCGACTGATACAGGATTTGCTTTCATTAGCCAGACCTTTCACCAAATATAAAACTACCGACTCTAACGATGGTTGCTCCATAATGCAAGGCAAGTTCGTAATCGTGACTCATTCCCATACTCAACTGTTTACTCCCAACCTTCGAAGCAAGCTCCTTCATTTGAATGAAGTAGAGGCTCACATCTTTTTCATTAGGGGGAATACACATTATCCCTTCTATGTGTATATTTTCCATATTTTTTATTTTGAAATATAAATCCTCAAACTCACTTGGCGGGACGCCACTTTTTTGTGGTTCATTACCAATATTAATTTGAATATATATCCGTTGACATTTACCTAATTCTTTTGCAGTAGCAGAGATTTTTTCAGCAACTGATAACTTATCTACAGATTGTATAACATCAAAAAACTCTACAATTTTTGATATTTTTCTGGATTGTATGCCACCAATGTAATGCAATTCAATATCTGAAAACTGTTTACGAACCTCAGACCATTTCTCGACTGCTTCCTCAAGCCTGCTCTCACCGAAAATTCTATGACCATTTTTGATCAATGGAGCAATTTTATCCATTCCATGGAATTTTGATACTGCTAGAAGTTTTGCTTGATTTGTAATCTGCGATATTTTCTCTTTGATAGTCAGATAGTTTTTAAGAACTTGCTCTGTACTTAATATCATCATTCCACCACTGTGACTTTATCTTCAGTGACATTTATTTTTATGATCGTAGTTACATCGTGCCCAGTCTCAATCTTAACTTTTTCTTTGCCATTGTTCTGAACTTTCTCAACAGCGCAGATAATTTTACAGATCTTTCCTCCTGCATTTTCTATAGCATTAACTAATGAAATAACGGCTCCTCCAGTGCTGAGAGTATCATCAATAATTAATATTTTATCTCCTTTGTCGATCCCATTTAAGTACATCTTCCCTTCAAAATACTCAGACTTTATGTTTACAACATTGGTGTTATATTCTTTAAGACTGTATGGATACCACCTAGCCATTGCCAAAGGTTTACCAGTTAAAAGAGAAAGTGCCGTTGCAAGAGGTGCACCTTTATCCTCTTCCGTAACAATTTTGTCAAATGTGCAATCGATTTCATTCATTATTTTATAAGCAACTTCAATCAGCACTTCTGGCCTCAATGCTGGAAGTTGATCTGTAAATTCATTTACCGTAGTTAATGTCTTACCAGAGTTAACAACTTTCGCATTCTCATAGATTTGCTTTAGCAACATAATTACTTTCCCTTCAGGCTATATTCTGGATAAATTCCATTCCACCGACTCTCGTATTTCCAAGCACTATCAAAAAATAGAGTCACTATGACTTTATCTTTGACCTTTAACATTAATTGCTCGCTAATCATTATGTTAGAGCCGCAAGTAGGGCCTATTCCCAACCCTTCGGTTTCAATGAAAGCTTTCATTCTTTCCCAAGCTAAATCACCATCAACAACTTTTATTTCATCTATCAAAGAAAGATCTGTATTATCAGATAAAACACCGGCACCCAACCCCATTAAGTTATGAGGTTCATGCTTAAATTCGATTCCATTTCTTTTTGAAAAAACTGGAGCCGACTTATTAACTTCAATACCAATTGTTTTCAAGTTTGGATAATTATCTTTTAATACTTTTGCTATCCCTGAAAACGTTCCACCAGTGCCTATAGAACATACAAAATAATCAGGTATTAACTCTTTACTATTTAAATCCCTTACGATTTCATGACCACATTCAAACCAAGCTTCCATATTGAGGACACTACTAGCTTGGTTTAAATAGAAAGCATTCTTATTTTGTTCAGTGTATTCTTTTGCAGCAAGCACCGAACCATTCAAAAAAGTTTCTTTGGATGTCTCAACAAGTTCCGCACCGTATTTTTTGATCTGTGCAATCCTTTCTTCAGTCATTCCTTCAGGCATGAAGATTTTTATTTTATAACCCTTTTCCCTCCCTATCCACGCTAAGGCAGCCCCACCATTTCCGGTTGAACAGTCCACCAGTGTCATGCCAGGTTTGATTTTACCCTCTTCTTCCAGCGAATTTATTATGTGCAAAAAGGTTCTATCTTTGTGACTACCTGTAGGGTTTTGAAACTCACATTTTGCAAATAACTTATTACTGTTAACCTCAAGTGCAGAGAGTTGAACAAGTTTAGTATTACCTACTTGATCCAGTTCCATCTTTACCTCTGATATTAATTAGCGAACTTATCATTCTGTGTGAAAACATAAAAATTTCACTTGAAGAAATACTATGTACAGCATAATGATGCAAGGTAAACTAATGTAATTTCATCAAAAAAAATTGTTAAAATTTGTTTTTTTGCAAAGAAAATTAAACAAAACGTTTTAAATCAATGACTTATATAAACAACTATGTGACGGTCACTACATGAACATTACAAAATCATTAATGAATGAGGACTATTTATTCTTTTTATCATCGATCGCGGGGTACGAAAACATCAGTATTTATTGGAACTTTCATGAAGGTACATGTGACACACTCTCTTTAATAAATGCTCTTACTAAACTGCCTATCAATGAGAAAATAATGGCTCGATTTTTCCTATCAATATGGAGCGGAAAAAATTTTGGCTTCGATTTGTTTAAAGATATATCTTGCTTATCTTATGACGATATCGGCACGATTATTGACTGGATGTCTAAACCCTATCTTTTTGAGAATATTATTTGATTGATATTTAGATTAATAGAATTACATCTTATGATATGCCATCTAAATTTTATGGAATTGGCATAATTGATTGCTAAATTTTAAATACAAGACAACCTGAAGCAAAATAACTTTTACATCATTACTATTAATTAGAAATAGAGTACTTAAAGTAAAAGATCTATAGTTTATAGCACCTCCTAATAAATTATTATTGGCTGAAATTCTTGACAGTAACTCAGCCCACCTGAGAAAAATATTTTGGGATGATCTTATGAGTTCTGACTGGCAGTCAAAGTTACAGGATAGATACCCTGGTAATGCCCTGCCCCTAACTTCTGGCATACAATTATATTGAGTTATAAGCCTAAGAAGTTGCCACCACTCGTTAGAGAATATTTCTTCTCACACTCAGAAAAAACATGGTGTAATTGAAGGTAAAATCAAACTTGTGCTGGCTCGATATGACTGGGACAAGCCATTAAATATTATTTAGTTGAAAAAATATTATGATGATGAGGATCGGTAGAGAGATCCTCATCACACAAACTACAGCTATAGCAATAAAGTCCATATCTGGAGAGACAGTTGCCCTAATCCTGCCTGAACCCCCTGAGTAAGCTTGAGCACTATTACATGCTGTATGAGCGGAGCTTAATGATGTCTCATGTAAATCAGAGAGTCACATACGATAGTGACCATCAATCAAAAGTTAGAAGAATGAATCTCTTTGTATCCATTTCTGCTGCTCTCGCAGGGCTTCTTTTTGGACTGGATATAGGGGTAATCTCAGGTGTCCTGCCTTTCATCACAAAACATTTTCAGTTAACCAGTCATGAACAGGAATGGGTTGTCAGCAGTATGATGCTGGGAGCCGCGATTGGAGCGATCTGCAATGGCTGGGTTTCGCATCGTCTGGGAAGAAAATACAGCCTTATGGCTGGAGCCATCTTCTTCATCGCAGGTTCACTTGGTTCTGCTTTCGCAAACAGTGTCGAAGGTTTTCTTACATTCAGGGTTCTGCTCGGGCTGGCCGTTGGTATTGCTTCCTACACAGCCCCACTCTATCTGTCAGAGATGGCGACAGAGAATGTGCGCGGAAAAATGATCAGCCTTTATCAGCTCATGATCACTTTTGGAATTGTTGTAGCTTTTCTGTCGGATACAGCATTCATTTACAGTGGCAACTGGCGGGCAATGCTTGGAGTTCTCGCTATACCAGCGATTATTCTTTTCGTTATGGTGATATTCCTGCCTAACAGCCCCCGCTGGCTGGCTTCTAAAGGTTTGCATGTAGAGGCGGAAGAAGTACTCAGAATGCTCAGAGATACATCTGAGAAAGCACGACAGGAGCTGAATGAGATAAGGGAAAGCCTTCGTATGAAGCAGGGAGGGTTTGCTCTTTTCAGGAAAAACAGCAATGTGAGACGAGCCGTCTATCTTGGTATGTTGCTACAGGGTATGCAACAGTTTACTGGTATGAACATTATCATGTATTACGCTCCTCAGATTTTTAGAATGGCTGGTTACCAGAGCACTCAGGAGCAGATGATTGCGACCATTGTCGTGGGTCTGACCTTCATGTTTGCTACCTTTATTGCAGTTTTCACCGTTGATAAGACGGGAAGGAAGCCAATCCTGAAGATAGGATTCAGTGTAATGGCCTTCGCCACAATGGTTCTGGGCTACTGTCTGATGAAATCGGGTCAGGGAGATATCAGCACGGGTCTGTCATGGGTGTCAGTGGGTATCAGTGGGTATGACGATGTTATGCATCGGTGGTTATGCTATGAGTGCTGCTCCTGTGGTGTGGATATTGTGTTCTGAAATACAGCCCCTAAAATGCCGGGACTTTGGGATTACCTGTTCAACCACGACGAACTGGGTTGCAAACATGATTATCGGTGCGACCTTCCTTTCACTTCTAGGTAGCATAGGTCAGGCTGGGACATTCTGGCTCTATACGGGATTCAATCTGGTCTTCATCGTGATAACTTTTCTGCTCGTCCCTGAAACTAAAGGGGTTACTCTTGAGCATATTGAAAAAATCTGATGTCTGGTAAGAAGCTTCGCGATCTGGGCCAGTAAGTTTAAACCTAATAAAAGCCAGGAATGAATGACTGGCTTTTATTTTTTCCAAAATATAATTTTTTGAAAATTTACAATCTTTTTCTAAAATCATCACACTCACCATTTTCAGGATTCAATATACTACTTACCTTATCCTTTTCTTCCTTAACTCTTCTCCTAACCAACATATCCTCAAGGGTATTATCAAAATTAGAATCAAGCAATTCTTCTATGATCCAATGCTCAACCCCGCCATTTTTTTCGGTATAATAACTTGATAAATCGAAGTTATTTATTATGAAAAGTGCTTTTTCAGCAAAGCTAATTTCGAAATTGTTCCAAAATAACTCAATCACTATATTTCCACCTGGAAAGTCTAAGAAGTTGTCACTTATCCCCCTATCACTTAACAATTTTTATGTATTCTCACCAAGACTGACCACTACCTCTTTTATATCATCATCTGTGATTTCTGTCTTATCCATGCCAAACCTCCTCTTTGAGTGAATATCATATAATTTTTTATCTTATTTTTTATTAAAGTCAACCCCACCTTATCAATTCATACACTGTAAGCATTTACATTTTGAGGATTCAAAAATTATATTTCTTATAATTTAACAGACAAAATTCCTCAATTTAAATGTTGATCATATCATTTCCACTCAACTTGTAATAGTTCATTTGCTTTTTGCTCGAATTTATTCTTTATATGGATTAAGCGACTTTGCTTCTAAAAATAAATATTCCAATTCTTTCAGAATGTGGCTCTTCACATCCTTAAATCGCCAACTTATGACTCATGTCTAAGAGCTGGAGTCATATAAATTTCTCATTTTGCATAATTCTCTAACTCTTACTTGGTCCCTCTCAATCACCTAATCTCGCAGAGAACTTGTGGCTTGGACCGATCAAAAAAACTAAACAGGAATTAAAAAAGGGTTGCAACTGGTTGAAAATTGATCAATTTTTAGTCATTCATATTTTTCCACTGTTCCATAAAGGAACTCAAATGGCTGATAAAGTTGAATATATTCATAAACTTAAGGTTGCCCAGTATCTACGGATGTCCACAAACCTCCAAGAATTTTCACTGGATAATCAAGCCCAATTCATCAAAAATTATGCTGATACGCACAATATGGAGATCATACATACCTATGACGACGCAGGTAAAAGTGGGGTATCTACAACTGGAAGGCATGATTTTAATAAACTTGTTAATGATGTTATTACAAACGAAATTAATATTGATGCAATACTTGTATACGATGTAAGTCGTTTTGGTCGATTCAAAGATCCTCAAGAGGGTATTTACTATAAATACCTATTGAAAATGAACAACGTAGATGTCATCTATTGTGCCGAGAATCTCCCAGAAAACAGTGAAACTGAGACATTCATACTTTCATCATTAATGTATGCAGCAGGTGCATTCAGTAAAAACCTTTCAATAAAAGTTTTTGCAGGACATGTGAATCTTGTTAAGAGAGGGTATTACCAAGGCGGTAAGCCGGGATATGGGCTTAAAAGAAAGTTACTTGATAATAATAACAAATCAAAGATGATACTCGCTCATGGGGAGAGAAAGAGCCTTCAAACAGACAGAATTGTTCTCGTTCCTGGAACAAAAAAAGAAATTGAGCTGATAAAAAAGATTTTTAATATGTTCATTTTTGACGGGTTAAATGAGTATCTTATCGCTTCACGACTTAATCAGGAGGGGTATAGATTCAGCGATAAAACAGAATGGACACGAGGTCGAATTCACTCTGTTCTTATCAATAGTAGATATACAGGGAAATACACATACAACCGGACATCACAAAAGTTAAAGACAAAAAAGGTTAGAAACCCTGAAGATGAATGGGTTGAATATAGCTCTTTTTTCAAACCCATTATTTCAGAAGAAAAATTTAAATTAGCTAAAGAAATAATTGATAATCGTTCTATAAAAATGAGCAATGAAAAAATTCTTGATTGTTTGAGAAAAATTCTTTCCAAACATGGGAAAATTTCAGGATTTATTATAGATGAAGAGGATAGTAGTCCATCAAGTAGTGTTATTGCAAACCGCTTTGGAGGTCTTCTCAATGCTTATAAATTAATCGACTACACCCCTGAGCGAGATTATCAATACTTAGAGATAAACTCTTATCTGCGAAAGAAACACGATGCCATTGTTAACAAAATACAAAATGAGATTCTAAGCAGTGAAGTAAAGATTTTAGAAAATAAGCTGATTACAGTTAATAAAGCTTTAAGTTTTTCCATAGTGCTTTCACGATGTAAAAAAACAGGGTTAAACAAACATAGATGGTTAGTGCGATTAGACAGGAGTCTAAATCCAGAAATTAGTATCATTGCAAGAATGAATAGTTTTAATACTGAGCCTGTTGATTATTATATCTTGCCATCAATAGATTTTTTTGAAAATCAATTAAAACTTAAAGATAACAATAACCTTCTTTTCGAAATGTATCGTTTTGATGATATCAAGCCATTCTTTAATATGCTTTCAACAGATAATAAGGATGTAATATAAATGCAAGAACAAATTATTCATATGGTCAAAATATCTTCTATTAAGGTAGTAATTCCTCGTTCACGAAACAAATTTCGACATGCGGAAATAACAGAAAGCATTGATGCTAGCGGGTTAAGGAAGCCAATAACGATTAGAAGAGTCGTTGATAAGAAATACGATTTCGCTCTAATTTGTGGTCAAGGCAGACTTGAATCATTGACTGCCTTGGGAGAGGAATTGATTCCCGCATTTATATTAGACATAGATGAAAACCAAGCTTACATAATGAGTTTAGTCGAAAACATGGCCCGAGTAATCCCAAGAGCGGGTGAGCAATTCCAACGAATAAAAGAAATGGCCGATCAAGGATTAACTAATAAGGAAATATCCAATGCTACCGGATTATCTTTGCATTGGATTACAAGTTTAACCATGCTTATTAACAAAGGAGAAAACAAGTTATTATCGGCTGTCGAGTCAGGAAGTATACCCATTTCATTTGCTGTTGAAATTGCAAGAGTTGACTTCGAGGGTGGTCAGGAACTTTTGATTAAAGCATTTGATGAAGGCCTAATTAAACATAAGGATGTTGGTAAAATTCGTGAAATACTAGACTCGCGGGATGAAGGACTCAAGGGGTTTATTAATAATAACTTTGGAGTTGCTAAGAAAAAGAAAAAAATGACTACTGATGAATTACAACAACTTTATCAGGACAATATTTCCCAACATAAGAAAATAAAAAATAAAGCTGACTATGTAGAAATCAAACTATTGGTTGCAAATCAGATATTCAAAGAACTTACCAGCAATGAGAGTTTTTCTAAAATAGTAATTGAGGAAAGTTTACAAGATGTTGTTAAAGTCATAGTTAAAAACACTACTAATTGAGGTGTAAAATGATCAAATATTGCTTCAATGACAAATCAGTTAGTTTCAAACTTACTAATCTGACTTACACAAAAAAACTTCCTACGAATTTTCAAATCAGTAAAAAATACACACAAATAAAAAGCACCATATTAGCCATTGGATTAGTAGAACCAATACTTGTCTTCATTGATCAAACAGATAACTCTGTGAAAATTCTCGATGGCCATCTTAGAGTTGAGGCCCTTAAAGACTTAGGTGAGGATAAAGTAAATTGCCTTATTTCGACCACATACGACACTTACACACCAAATAAAAAAGTTAACCGAATAACAATTATACAGATCCAACGAATGCTAAAAGAAGCTGTAAGAGTAGGCGTTCCTGTTGAAATGCTTTGCACCGCATTGAATATCAGTGCTGAGTCTCTGAAATCTAATCTATCAGTTTTAAAAGGCATCTGCCCAGAAGTGATAGAATTGTTCAATGATAAAGATATCCCAATCAATACGTTTAGAACCTTAAAGAAAATGGTTCCTTTGAGACAAATAGAGTGTGCGAACTTGATGGTAAAGTTTGAAAACTACTCAATACTATTTTCGGAGTCTCTATATCAAAGCTCTTCTTCAGAGTTTCTCATTGAACAACCTAAAAAGAAATCAGACTCAAAACTTGCCAATAGGAAAGCGATAGAAAGACTGGAAAAGGAAATGGCTCAAGTCCATTTTGATACTCAAAAAATTAAAGACACATACGGTTCCAACAGCTTAAAACTCACAATTATTATTTCCCACATAAAGAAACTGCTTGAGAACCCAAAAGTGTTTCATTGGCTTTTGAGGAATAAAAAAGATTACCTGAACGAACTAACAAATATCTCTGATATAGATAAACTTACTTAAAGAGCTTTATGAGACTACACTTCCTCAATTTTGGAATAAAATGCTTGCATTCATACAATTTTTACTTAAAATGCTTTATTACCACTGAGGCACTCTTTCCTGCCAAATCCCATCGTTGCTAGCTTTGCACATGGGTGTAAAGGCTATCAGTAGCTGACTGAGATAAGATTGAGTAAAAGCCATGAACAATAAATGTGTGCTGGTGTGCCAGTATCAACGTTTTCGGTTTGGACGGTGGGAAACGGTGTGTCAGCACCTCCGTTCCCTACCTAATCGTTAATGATTGATGGTGCCTCGGTGGTAACCTTAAGATTTTAGACCACTTCCTCCTCGTTAACACCTAACATTTTATTGAAATGCTGGTCATCATTAGTTTTCTTGAATATTTCTTCAAACATCTCTAAGTATTTTTTTGATGATATTTGACCTAAGTTACTGATGTTGATCGAGTCTGAATGAGATCCTCTATTTATATAACGATAAAAAGTTTTATAGTTCATATCGATTTCAGTATCAACTAACTTATCAAGCTCTTCACTTAACCTTTCCATTTTACATGAAAATGAGAAATAATATTCTAAAATATTTCTCATTACATTGGGTAGTATAACTGAACTTATCAGCCCTTTCTTGACATCTTTTAACACCATCCAAAGTGCTTCATATTCATTTTTTATAGCATCACGTTCAATTTTTAATACATTACTATATTTATCTTTTATAACTCTATGTAATTGATATTTTTTGATAAATGCATCTGTTTTAAGTGGTGCCAATTTTATCAATTCTTGGAAGAAAAAAAGGTTATGCGTCAGAACTACGAGCTTTGCTGCATCGCTATTCTTAATAATTCTATGATGAATTAAAGATGCAACTTCATAAATATAGTCATGGGACAAACTTGAGATCGGATCATCAATTACAATTAGTTTTTCATTATTATTTTCATTTGCGTTATCTAATCTGCCATTACATAGTTCTAAAAAATATAAAAATGTTATAAGCGTTTTTTCACCCTCACTAAGAGTTTTGTAAATATCACCTATTGAACCACTCTCACGACATATCTGGAAGAAATTTTTCTCCTCGCTTTTCTTAATTTTGAAATGCGAGATACCTAAAGAGGATAATGTTCTATTTATTTTTTTAATTGTTTCATCAATATTAGAAACCTGCCTCCGAAGTGTGCTAATATTTTCATTTAATGATGTTATTTCTTTATAGATTTTATTTTTATTATTTATCTCGGCTTCTTTTTCACTGTATAGCTCCGTTAACTGTTCATCTTTCGTCAAAATTAGATCATTACATTGATATCTTAATGACTTCCATAGGCGTTCTTTGATCTCGGCAATACTAGTGTCATAACTATCTACCTTCATATTAATCTGCTTAATTTCGCCATTATATCTTTCCACTTTTTCAAGCAACAAATTAATACTAGAGCTTTCTACTATAGCGTTTATACTTAGCGAAGGTTTTTCGACTTTTTCTTTAATGAGACCTAAGTTTGCATTAAAGTATAGGCAAACCTGGTCTAATAGCTCATTTATTTCAACTTTATCTATTATGAAATTATTAGAAGCGATTGTTGATTTTACATTATCAACAAAATCGTCACATTCTTTATTAAACCGAGATAGCAGGATTTTTAAGGCAGCGCTTTTTTCATTATAAGTGTCATCGAAAATATTTTTTATTTCATCTTTGAAACTTTCATTAATTGTGTCTTCCTGACAGAATGGGCATTTTTTTTCGTGTGTGTAGTTTAGTCCAGCTCGAACCCAATCAGAATTTCCCATTTCTTCAATCAGCAACGACAGATAGCTATTACCAGATGGTAAAAGTGATACGGAAAGTAATTCTAAGTCAGCTTCTGAAATAAATGGAGGACTCGGCACTTCTAAAAGTGAATATTTTGTATTTCTGTTGGTTTTAAGGATGTTATATTCATTTATAATCTCATCAGTGTTTAGTTCTTCCATGTCGATTTGACCATTTATTTTATGAAAAAAGCTAGATTTTTGTAAATACCCAGCCATTAACTCTCCTAAACCCCCATCTTTCTTTCGAATGTGTGAAGCTTTATTCCATATATTATTCTGACAACTTTCAATTACCTTCAGGATCATTTCATCTTTTTTTTCTAGAACAACATCTTTCTGAGCAAGGAATTTCTTTAATTTAATCAACTTTGCTTCATTATCATTTATAGCCTCCATTATATCTTTGTTTTCTTGGCTTAAAGTAAAAATGCCAGGTTGCTCAGATTCATTATAGAATGAATCCTCGATGAATTGACTGTTGTAAACAATATATCTGTAATCATCCTGTCCAATGAGGCGACAATGGTTATATGCAGTTTCCGTAGGTTTATAAAAGTATCCTGATATTGTGGACTTTCCACTTCCATTCTGTCCGTATATAAGGTTTATTTTTTTACTGAGGTCAACGAAAACACTGCTATCTTTGCAATAGCTTCTTACACCTCTAATTTCTAACTGACTCATAATTAAACTCCTTTTAGTATAAAATGATATTGATATCAAAACTGTCAAACGTAACTATCTTCTTTCAGCGAGCTAAAATACTTAATGAATTTAACAACTGTGTATCCAAGGTTTCCCTTACCGGTATAGGTAGTCCATTTGCAACTCTATAATTCTTGATTGCTGTCCTTGTCGCAGGTCCCATACTTCCGTCAATATTACCGTTGTAGAAACCTTTATCGAGTAAGGCGAACTGCACTCGCATGATTAACCGCTTACGTTTTTCAGTATCCGAAGTTAGCCCGCTACTCGATCGATTGGCACCTGTGGTTCCTGCTGAGTTTGTTGTGGTTGTGCTATCTGTGTCATTAGAGCGAAGTGAACGGACAGAGGAGGACGAGGACGAACGAGTTCCTGAACTGGATGAGTCTGAGGTGCTTGGCGAGCTGTATGTCTTGGGGTAGTAAGGAGTGCTTCCGCCATAGTAGCCACCGCCTGATGAGGAACGGTGTGAGCTGTGGCTACGGTGAGAACTGTGACTTCTGTGTCCTGCAATGTAGAACGGCACTTCGGTGTTGAGCGGAGCTATCACCAAATCCTGTTCGTTCAAAGTCATACCAGGTAAGTCACTGGCACCAGTAGATGAATCACTTGCCCAGACAGAGTTATTAAGAGCCAAAAAACCAGGAAGCAGAGCCGCGAAATTAAACTTTTTCATATTATTGGTCTCGGAGGTTGATGAAAACGGCCTTTTGATGAACTGAAATAACCAGCACAGGAAGACTTCTGAGTGCATTCATCACATTCTTTTGGATAGTAATTTTTCCAGTCAGAGATCGACTGAGTTGCAAAATTCCATGCCCTTTCAGGAAGGTGGCATAGTGGATAATTGAAGATGGTAAGGGGGATACCTGACCTGTGTGCAGTGTCTACAGCCGAAAGGATTTGTTCGCTGTAGTTGTCGTGCTCTATGAAGATTGATGACCAGTTCTTACGGGCCCATCCAATCGACTCCAGTCCCATCAGAGAAATTTGGTTAATGTTCGAGAACACACGGCCAACAAACTCTACAATGTCATCAAGCTCTGTGTAGTTCGCCTGAGTAGGGATAACTCTCAGTTCTATGTTGATCCCTGAGTTACCGGCATTAATCATTCCCCTGACTGTTTCATCAAACGCTCCCTCGCTTCCGACCAGGTAGTCGTGCACTGATGCTCTTGAGGAATAAAGCGGTATCCCAAACGTGATTTTGATCTTCTCGCTTCTTTCTTTCATCTGCTTGGTAAAGCTGACATCCGCAAACTTCCGTCCGTTGGTAAGAACATGCAGTGCTGTGTCAGGGGAATTTTCGATTATGAAGTCCAGAAAATGCAGGAAGTCTTCGCCATAGAGCAAAGGCTCTCCCCCGCTCACTCCCACTACTCCATTCAAAGAGAAGGAAGCGATAGCGAGAGCTGACTGGTTGAGAAGCCAGTCATCGTTGCCTGTTTTGGGAGGCTGAGAACAAAACAGGCAACTGTTGTTGCACCTTTCGGTGACAAGGACAGTGTTGTGGTTTGCTCTACGGGACAGTATCACCCGGAGCATGTTGCCGTTGTTGACGATCCCAATGTCACCATCTTCTATGGAATCGAAAAGTTCCTGGCTCACAATCGAGTCTGCAAAATATGCAGGCAGTCTGGAATTGAGTTGTGTCGCAGTTACAAGCAAATTTGGCAGATAAAATTGAGGATTCTCGGGTTTGGTTTTACACAGACAATAGAAGCCTTGCTGAACTGGTAAGTCTGATGAAAACCGGAAAATATCGTTCCTCAGCACCTCAGACATAAGCCCACCTTTTGAGCATCTCAGCCATTGGTCCATCCTGAGAGATTTCATTCAGCAGGAAGCGGAACATCCCTTTGTGATACTGGCAGAAGGTTGACCGACTCTTGTCACCAACAGGCTCGCCATGAACACTGATGTTCTGGCAAGGATCTGCTCCACAGAAAGGTTGGTAAGCACAGGTATCACAACCGGGCATGGCAAAGTTGAATGATGATGAGAGAGCTGAACGATAGTATTCGTTGCTACTGAATGACAGTGAAGCAAACTCTCCTGCACTGAAATCTGCTTCGGGATTTACTTTCTGGAGCATACGGCTTTCGTCGCTTCCGTAGACCTTGCCGTCATAGTTGAACAGGATGCAGTTCAGCACTACTCCGCTTGGTGATTTCAAGTCTGCATAACCACTGAAGCCCGGATTGAAAATTCGCTTTAGATGGATTGAAGCCGAATGCTCAACAACAGGTATGCCCTTCTGGTTCTGAAGCAACACTTCCTGCATTAACTTTTTATAAAACTCAAAATATTCAGGCATTGAAAAAGTGAAACTCTGCTTCTGAGCAAACCCATAAGGACTTACTGGCCTGATAAACATGTCGGTTAGGCCAAGAGACAGATGAGCATCCACTATGGAAGCTGGCTCTTTTGTCAGCTCCTTAGTAACTGTGGTTACCGTAGCTACCCGGTTTGTTCCAAGCTCTTCTGTGATTTTTCTAATGCCCGTGACGGCTTTGTTGTGAGCCTGAGAGTCGGTGAGGATACGGTTTTTATTATGGACGGCTTCATTACCATCAAGAGAGACAGAAAAGGTGATATTCCGTTCTTTAACCCAAGAGAGGATGCTTTCATCGAGTATTGAGAGACTCGTGGCAATAACCATTTCGAAAGCATCACTACCTAAAGAACTCACACACTCTTCATAAATTGCCTGGACGAGATCGAACCTGAGAAGCGGTTCACCCCCCTGCACTTCAACCTTGTATGGCGGAGTGCCCAGCTTCTTAATCGTGCTGACGATTTGCGTTATCAGTTCTGGGTTGAGGTCATATCCATCAGCGGTAACCGATGCTCTGCTGACCTGGCAATACTTGCATGTGTGATCGCATCTGAGAGTCGGCACAATCATGAAGATAGGCCGGACGGCCAGTTCGTTCATCAGTCGTTTGGCAAAGGCAGAACTCAGGGAGGCTTTTGAAACTGCTTGAGTAGCATCGTCTGCAATGAACAATCTGCTTTCAAGTAGTCGTGAGATGGTTTGCTCTGAAGAAAAGTTGTTATCGGCAAGAAGATATAGTTCTTCGTTATCGACGAAGCTGTGAAAGCCAGCAAGGTTGCTGATGAAGACCTTGCCATTGCTCAGGTGATCAAAGTTGAATGGCATCGTATTCATTCGGCAAGTCTCGAATCGATGCTCCTGAGAACATTGTCGATGATCGAAGTCCTGACCTGCCCGGTATGTGTCTGGAGCTTCTGCCTGAGTTTGTAGTCATTCAACAGCCGTTCAAACTCGAACTCAACCTGATCATTGAATGGTTCGAACGAAACGCCCCAGCTCTGCTCGTCTTCATCCAGCTTCCAGCGAGCAACAGCACTCATCCAGTAAAGGCTGCTCCGCAATACCCATTCTGAATATTCGTTTTTACTTATGATTTTTGTCATTTACACAGCCCGTATGGGATTGAAAAAATACAACTCAGCTCATAACTTGAACTTCAAAAAAAGCGACTGAAATCACACAAACAGAAAAAAAGAAAAATTTAAGACTAAATTTCTGATTTTTAAGGTATTTTTTAAAATTTCTTATAGAGTAATCTTATAGCCAGATAGTAGATCTTGTGAAATAAAATGTAAATTAATTTTACCATTATCCATAAGATAATTTACTATATAAAAGTTTTTTAATGACAGGATTACATGGAGTCGATGTCTGTTGATTCCACTAACTTATTGAATAAATTGGAATTGAGAAGCCGCATGAAACTGGAAGAGGCATTTAGTATTGAGTTACGTAAATTAGTTAGTGCAGATGATGCTGATCGTGCGTTCAACAAGATTATAACCTCTAAGCACATGTTCAAATGTCCAGATCCCAAGTGTGATGCTCAGGTGACATGTGCAAACTTAGATAAACCTAAATCGTTTCGTAAACGAGACCCTTATTTTATTTTCGTATCTGAACATAGTGAGGGATGCCCAATCGGGGAAAATATTGTTCAAGAACTAAGAAAAAGCAAAAAGGGAATGAAAGATCCCGAAGCTCTTTCGTATATAAATGATGATATTATCGAACTTGATATTTCGTCAGTTAGCCGAAAAACTTTAAAAAATGATAATGAAGAGAATGAGAAATCGGACTCCACATCATCTAAAAGAAGCCAACAAAAAAGCTTAGATGAGGATACAGATCACAAAAGACATTCTCGTAAGAGACTCTCTGGTTTGGTAGAAGCTTTCTTGGCTGGAGAGGAGCGATTTGTAGAAACTGTTGATGGACGCATTCATATAAAGGAACTTTTTATACCTATATCAGCAAAGCAGGATATTTCCCTCCTCCCTGACGAACCTAAAATATATTATGGCAAGGCTTGGCTTAATAAAATAAAAGATTTTTATCAAGTGAGATTTAACTCCGAGATGGTTTGTGGTGAATTAAAGTGCAAACCCACTTTTTTCATTCCCGCCAGCTTAATTGATGATGAATCAAACTTAACAAGGACGTCGAGAATTAATTTAGATAATTTATCTTTATCCAAACCAGCCATTCCACTGAATATGTTTATTTTTAGCACAGTCCCTCCTGTTAAAAGCAATAAAGGTAATTATATAAATTTCCTTTTGAGTGACATGGCTCACATTTACTTTAAGAAAAAGAATAAGTAGTTATAAATTTTAATTTTAAAGGGAAAAGCAATACCTATGACCATTCCGCCAATCCCGAAGACCACCAAGAATTGTCAGTTATTGGAGGATATTTAGCTGATGAAAACAAACTATTATATAACTTTGGAGCAGTCATCAGTATTTGTAGTTCAATCCGCTGAAGTGCTTCATAAACACGGTTTTATCCGGTTCCGCATTCCTCTCTGTTGGATCAGTCATATTGCAATGGTTTAAAAGCTTCTTAACTACTGCTTATGAAACAAGCTCTTTAGCGATCCTGCCAAAGGTTCTTCTCAAGTCATGAATCCCCAACTTTACGATTCCAGCCTCTGCACAGAGATAATTCTTAAGACTCTTGCTGTCATTGTAATGTCCAGCTCGGCTTCGTGAAGATCGTGTTGAAAAGACCCATTTCCTACAGCTAGCCTTTGTTCCTTATCAAAAATGATATCTCTTCTGTCCTCTAACAAACATTTGACCACATCACAGATGGGAAGCTCATGGTTCGTCCTGCTCTTGGTATCAAAGAAGAAAATTTTCCTGTTAGCCAAATCGACATAGCTCGCAGTCTTTGCTTCTTCTACTGATAGCTCTTCTCTCCAGCAGAGGGAGGCCGTTTCTTCCTTTCTCGCCCCTGGCAACACCGTTAGCAGGAGATAATCGCAACCAAGGCGATTGAAGTTTCTTTTGTTGTGCAATACATCGAGAAACTTCCCCAATATATCTTTAGGTGAAAGAGGATTTCTCACACCCTTTGACTTATAGCTTTCTTCCAATTAAGAGCGACTTCGGTATTTCTTTTGTACCCTGAGGACTGTAAATGGATTTTAGGGAGAACGGGTAGTCGTTGCTGACTCTGAGCATTCATTGCCTTTACATCGATAGCATGTTGTACAGCGACACTTGCCCACCGAAAAGTTTGTCCGGCCGTCTTTCTGGTCTTTGAGGCCATCTCATCGAACTTTTTGAGAATGATGCTTTCTGTCAGATCACGAACTCGATAACTTTCCCATTCTTTGAGCTTTTGTTTCGCTTTGTTCAGCACAAGGATTGAGTTTGGTTTTGCAGGTTTGCTTCGTCCAAGAAAATGTTGTCGGTATTGAGCGAAAATCTCCCTGAGAGTCAGCTCAGCGATATCAGCCTCTCGCTTAACTACATTTGGATTTCTTTTCGTTGACCTCATCGATTGGGCACAGGTTCTGGCGAACTCACGAGTTTAATCAATTGAAGCTAAATCCGAAACATTACCTCTTGTAGATCAGATGGCTTGGGAAGGTGCCTTGCCCTCTGAAGGGCTTCTGTCACCACCAGAAACTCTTCTCTGAATGATGTATGTCTTTTTAGTCGCACTTACCTTAACACTAAAGCCAACTGGTGAATCCCGATGGCTGTCAATGATAAGATACGGCTTACCAGATACATTAGGCACACACATAACTCGTCCATCTGAATCAAACTCCGGTTTTGTCTCTATAACAACTTGTTGATTACTATGGATTGACTCAGAATCATCTTCAAGATTTTCGCCTCATGTATACCAAAGTTCCAAGGAGTATTTTGGATAGTATCTAGGATACTCTTGGCCTACAAATTTTCGAATTTAGATAGGTTTATCAGGGTTTCAAATGGGGCCACTTGAGTACTTATAAAACCATAAAAACGAGTGAATTCAATATGAAAGAGTCTATAGACAAGGATTTTTCCACTCACACCCCCATGATGCAGCAGTACCTTCGCCTGAAGGCGGAACATCCGGACATTCTGCTGTTTTACCGCATGGGGGATTTCTACGAGCTGTTCTTTGACGATGCCAAACGAGCCTCGCAGCTGCTGGATATCTCGCTGACCAAACGTGGCGCATCGGCCGGTGAGCCGATTCCGATGGCTGGCGTGCCCTATCATGCCGTGGAGAATTACCTGGCGAAGCTGGTTCAGCTGGGTGAGTCGGTGGCTATCTGTGAGCAGATTGGCGACCCGGCGCTGAGCAAGGGGCCGGTGGAGCGCAAAGTGGTGCGCATTGTCACGCCAGGCACCATCAGCGATGAAGCGCTGCTGCAGGAGCGTCAGGATAACCTGCTGGCCGCTATCTGGCAGGGGCCGCGCGGCTTTGGCTTCGCCACGCTGGATATCAGTTCCGGTCGTTTTCGCCTGGCAGAACCGACCGATCTGGAGACGATGGCGGCGGAGCTGACCCGCTCCAACCCGGCGGAACTGCTCTACTCCGAAGATTTCGCCGCGATGTCGCTGATTGAAAACCGGCGTGGGCTGCGTCGGCGCCCGCTGTGGGAATTTGAGGTGGAGACCGCGCGCCAGCAGCTGAATATGCAGTTTGGCACCCGCGATCTCTCTGGTTTTGGCGTTGAGCAGGCGCATCATGCGCTGCGGGCGGCGGGCTGTCTGCTGCAATATGTCAAGGATACGCAGCGCACTTCCCTGCCCCATATCCGTTCGCTGACCATGGATCGCCAGCAGGATGGCATCATTATGGATGCGGCTACCCGCCGTAATCTGGAGATCACCCAGAATCTGGCCGGCGGGATGGAAAACACGCTGGCCTCCGTGCTGGATAAAACCGTCACGCCAATGGGCAGCCGCATGCTGAAGCGCTGGCTGCATATGCCGGTGCGTGATATCAAAACGCTGGAAAACCGTCAGCAGAGTATTGGCGCGCTGCAGGATTTCACTGCGGAGGTCTCGCCGCTGCTTCGTCAGGTTGGCGATCTGGAACGTATTCTTGCCCGTCTGGCGCTGAGAACCGCCCGTCCGCGCGATCTGGCCCGCATGCGTCATGCGTTCCAGCAGCTTCCGCCGCTGGATGCGCTGCTGGCTGATATCGCTACGCCCCATCTGCAAACGCTGCGTAAGCAGATGGGACAGTTTGACGAACTGCGCGAGCTGCTTGAAAAAGCGATCATCGATGCGCCTCCGGTACTGGTTCGTGATGGTGGCGTCATCGCCCCTGGCTATCACGAGGAGCTGGACGAATGGCGTGCATTAGCGGACGGCGCTACCGATTATCTTGACCAGCTTGAGATCCGCGAGCGTGAAAAGCTGGGGCTGGATACCTTAAAAGTCGGCTTCAATGCGGTGCATGGTTACTATATTCAGGTGAGTCGCGGGCAGAGCCACCGCGTGCCCATCAACTACGTCCGTCGGCAGACGCTGAAAAACGTCGAGCGCTATATCATTCCCGAACTGAAAGAGTACGAAGACAAAGTTCTCACCTCCAAAGGGAAAGCGCTGGCGCTGGAAAAAATGCTCTATGAGCAGCTGTTTGACCTGCTGCTGCCGCATCTGGAAGCGCTGCAGCTCAGCGCTGCCGCACTGGCTGAGCTGGACGTGCTGGTTAACCTGGCCGAGCGCGCCTGGACGCTGAACTACACCTGCCCGACGCTGACCGATAAGCCCGGCATCAAACTGGTCGGCGGACGCCATCCGGTTGTGGAGCAGGTGTTGAAAGAGCCGTTTATCGCCAATCCGCTGTCGCTTTCCCCGCAGCGCCGGATGCTGGTGATCACCGGGCCCAACATGGGCGGCAAGAGCACCTATATGCGTCAGGCCGCGCTGATCACGCTGCTGGCCTACATCGGCAGCTATGTGCCGGCTGAACAGGCGACGCTGGGGCCGATTGACCGCATTTTCACCCGCGTGGGTGCGGCGGACGATCTCGCCTCGGGCCGCTCAACGTTTATGGTAGAGATGACCGAAACGGCCAATATCCTGCACAACGCTACCGAACAGAGCCTGGTGCTGATGGATGAAATCGGGCGTGGTACCTCAACCTATGACGGTCTGTCGCTGGCCTGGGCCTGTGCCGAGAGCCTGGCGAACCGCATTAAAGCGATGACGCTGTTTGCTACCCACTACTTTGAGCTGACCACGCTGCCGGAGAAGATGGAGGGTGTGGTCAACGTTCACCTGGATGCCATTGAGCACGGCGACACCATCGCCTTTATGCACAGCGTACAGGATGGCGCGGCGAGCAAAAGTTACGGTCTGGCCGTGGCGGCGCTGGCAGGCGTCCCAAAAGAGGTGATCAAACGGGCGCGGCAGAAGCTTAAAGAGCTGGAGACGCTGTCAGGCAGTGCGGCCAGTACTTCCGCCGATGGCCCACAGCTGCCGCTGCTGGTAGAGGAGACCTCCCCCGCCGTGGAGGCGCTTGAGGCGCTGGATGCCGATTCGCTCTCTCCACGGCAGGCGCTTGAGTGGATCTATCGCCTGAAAACGATGCTGTAGCGAGAAATCCAGACAGCTAAAAAACGGCGGCCCTGAGGGCCGCCGTTTTTTTTGCACCAATATCCAGGCACCTGCACTTTAACGGTGAATCTCCCGCGTGATGGCGAGTCAATTCCATGCATCATCCCTGAACTTATCCCCCACTCCACCCTGCTCTTCTTACTCTGACGTTACGAATACCAACATGTATACAACCTGTTAGTGGCTGGACGGTTTTTTTAAGCCTGCCGTCTCAATTCTGGCCTGCAATATGCATTGCTATCTGAAAGCTAGCAATAGTCAGCCCGCATCAGGCACGCTTACAGAGAGGAAAATGGTTTGAATAATCAGGAGATCCTGGATCTTGACGCCGTTTCACTGGCGGCTCTGATCCGCAATAAATCGCTTTCACCGGTAGAGGTAACCCGGGCGTCTTTGCAGCGCATGGATCTACTGGAACCCGAGCTTCACGCTTTTTGTACGCCGGTGCCCGACCTGGCGATGCAGCAGGCACGGGAGATTGAGCGAAAGATCATGCAGGGCGACGATGCCGGCCCGCTGGCTGGCGTGCCGGTCGCCATTAAAGATCTGATTGCAACGGCAGGGATTAAAACCGTCTCAGGCTCCTGGATATATGAAAATTTCATTCCTGACGAAGATGACATCACCGTCGAGCGGCTGAAGGCGGCGGGGGCGATCGTACTTGGGAAGACCAACGCGCCGGAGTTTGGCTACAGCGGCACCGGACATAACCCGGTTTTCCCGACTACCCGCAACCCGTGGAATACGGCGCTAACGCCGGGCGGCTCCAGTGCCGGTTCTGCTGCTGCACTGGCTGCCAGGATCTGCCCGCTGGCGCTGGGGAGCGACGGCGGCGGCTCTGTCCGCATCCCCGCCGCGCACAGCGGCCTGTTTGGCATGAAAGCCTCGATGGGGCGCGTGCCGCTCTATCCGGGTTGCCGCGATGAACGCTATCCCGGTCTTTCAAGCTGGGAATCCCTTGAACATATCGGCCCGATGACGCGCACCGTTGCGGATGCGGCGCTGATGCTGTCAGTGATTGCAGGCCCCGATCCGCGCGATCGCCACTCGATTCCCACCAGCGATATTGACTGGCTCCACGCCGCAAAAGGCAGCCTGAAGGGGCTGCGTATTGCCTACAGCGCAGACTGGGGTTATGCGGCAGTTGACCCTGAAGTGCGCGAAATCGTCGGCAAGGCGGTACGCGTATTTGAACAAGAGCTGGGCTGCGTGGTGGAAGAGGCGCATCCCGGCTTCAGCGATCCTCAGGAGACCTTTGCAGCCCTGGTGGCGCAGGAAACCGATCTCACCAGCATGCGTAAGCTGATGGAAAGCTACGGCGAGCGCATGTCACCCCATCTGGTCGCGATGCTGAAAAAAGAGTGGACCGCCGAAATGTTCACTGACGCCAACAGGCAGCGCAAAGCGGTCACCAATAAGATGTGGCGCTTTATGCAGCGCTACGATCTGCTGCTGACCCCAACGCTCGCTACGCCGCCCTTCCCTGTTGATATCGAAGGTCCGGAGACTATCGAAGGACGCAAAGTTACTCCCGCCGAATGGCTGGCGTTTGTGTTCCCGATCAATCTGACCGGCCAGCCTGCGGCTTCCATTCCTGCCGGATTTACCGCAGACGGCCTGCCTGTGGGCCTGCAAATTGTTGGCCGCCATCTGGATGACGCTCTGGTACTGCGCGCCAGCGCTGCGTTCGAAAAAGTGTGCGGCTGGCAGCACCGGTTGCCGCCAATCCTCTCCCGCTAACCCTTTACTCACCGCTACCGGAAAAACATTATGAGCCAGAAAAGATCGCTGCTTTCGGAAACCCCGCCGGGGTTAGAGCAGGAGTTTGAAAATGAGGCGGTGCCGCTTTCGCATCGTCATTCCACCCGCTCGGTCTCCGCCGTCTGGTTTGGTTTCCCGATGATCCTGACCAACGCCGTTTTCGGCGGCATCATCGCCTATAACCTGGGATTCTGGCGCTCAATCCTGGCTATTCTGGCGGGCAATCTGGTGCTGTTTGCTTACGTCGGCGCACTAAGCTATCTGGCCGGAAATACCGGGCTGAACTTTGCTATGCAGGCGCGGAAAACTTTCGGTAACCGCGGCTATATCATTGCCTCTGCGTTTCTCTCTACCGTGGTGATCGGCTGGTATGCCTTTCAGACAGGCCTGACCGGCACCATTGTTAACGCCACATTCGGCTGGAATACCACGTGGGTCATTGTGCTGGCGACGGTGCTTTATACCGGCATCACCTTCCTCGGTGTGCGTGCGCTCTCCATCATTGGCATGATTGCCGCCCCGATGTTCGTGATCCTCGGCCTGGTGGCGCTCTATTTTGTGGCGCAGCAGAGCGATCTCAGCCAGATTTCAGCTTATCAGGGCACGCACGGCGGTATCAGCATCGGCATCGCCATGACCATGGTGATCGCTGGTTTTGCTGACTCTGGCACCATGACGGCGGATTTCACGCGCTGGTCCCGACAGGGGAAATCTGCGGTGGTAGCCACCTTCTCAGCCTTCCCGGTCGCGAACGTCGTTTCACTGCTCTCCGGCGTGGCGATCGTCTCTGCCGGTGCTGGCATCAATCCGGCGCAAAACGGCGGCGATTTCCTGCATCTGCTGACCGGACACAATGCGCTGCTTAATCTGCTGGCGCTGCTGTTTGTCTTTATCAATCTGGGATCCGTTTGTACGCACTGTCTCTATAACGGCGCGGTTGGCTACAGCCATCTGTTTAAGAGCAAAATGCGTTTATGGACGGTGATCCTGGGGCTGACGGGCGGGCTGTTAGCGGTGGCTGGCGTCTGGAGCTATTTCCTGAACTGGCTCAGCCTGCTGGGCGTCGCCGTCCCGCCGATTGGGGCTGTGATGATTGTTGACCTGCTGATAATGGGCCATATCGTCAGCTCGCGGCCTGAACGCGCTTATCGCACCAGCGCTTTTATTAGCTGGGCCTTCGGCACCCTGTGTGCCAGCATCGCGCATATCTGGTTCCCGGATGCCGGAGAAGCGCTGATTGGCATGCTGGCGGGCGGCATCGCCTATGGCGTTATTCAGTCACAGACGGCTAAAAAATGGGTGGCAGCATGAATAACTTGCTGGAAGAACGCTTTGTCCCGGCCGCGCCCTATCGCTGGCCCTGGAATGGCCAACTCTCCACGGAGAATACCGCGCTTATTGTGATTGATATGCAGACGGATTTTTGCGGTAAAGGGGGATATGTGGAGACGATGGGCTATGACATCAGCTTAACGCGTGCCCCCATCGCCCCGCTCCGTGAACTCCTGCACGCCATGCGCTCAAAGGGCTATACCATCATTCACACCAGGGAAGGCCACCGGCCCGACTTAGCCGACCTGCCAGCCAATAAGCGCTGGCGTTCGCGACAAAAAGGGGCGGGCATTGGCGACCCCGGGCCGTGCGGGAAGATCCTGATCCGTGGCGAGCCGGGCTGGGAGATCGTTCCAGAGCTACAGCCAACAGAAGGAGAAATTGTGATCGATAAGCCGGGCAAAGGATCGTTTTACGCCACCGATCTTGAACTGATCCTGCGCACGCAGGGGATCCAGAATCTGCTGCTTACCGGCATCACCACCGATGTCTGTGTGCACACCACAATGCGGGAAGCAAACGACCGTGGGTTTGAATGTTTACTGGTCGCCGACTGCTGCGCCGCCACCGATCCCGCTAACCACGCCGCTGCGCTGGAGATGGTGAAAATGCAGGGCGGCGTGTTTGGCGCAGTGGCCAGTTCTGCCGATCTGCTGGCCGTTATAACGGCTTAATTTCTCCTGGCGGGTGCGACGCATACGCCGGGATCTTTTCTCCCTTGTCCTGGCCGATGGAACTATCCTCTCCCCTTAACCACGTAACGACTGAGATGAAACGTTTGGTAGCACTTCGCAACCAGATGTTTCGTTGATGTTCTTTAACCTGGTCCAGTGGAGATTGTCATGAATATGAGAGTAAACCCCGGTGGGATGATGAATCAAGCGCCAGACGGTATGCTGGCATCACGCTTCACCCTGAAACAGGAGGGCAAAAACGGTGAAACAGGTTTTGGTCCGGCTTCCGGAAAATCGACCCCTTTGCAGTATGGCGGCACCTCCGGTACCACCAGTGAGAAATCTTCTGCCTCATCGCTGCTCTCCGATTATAAAACCCTGCTCGATTCGCTGATCAAACAAGGTCAGGACGAGCTTAAAAAGCTCAAGGATGAACTGGCGCAACAGCAGTCTCAGTCTGGTGCAGAAAACTCGCCCGCTACCACAGAGAGCAGCAATCAGATGTCGCAGCTACAGATGCTGCTCGACAGCCTGATGAAGTTCCTCAAAGAGAGCCAGCAGAGTCAACAGGGACAGCAGCCTGCGGCTAACAGCACCTCTTCAGATGCCCAGCTGACCGCGATGATGACGCAGCTCAAAGATCTCCTCTCCACTATTGGCGAAACCTCTGCCACCGGGGCGGCTACGACCGGCAGTGAAAGTACCGGCCCGGCGATGCCCACGGATGAAAAAGATACCAGCGTCCCGCCCTCCACCGACACCCTGTTTAAAAACATGGATGGCGACAACCGTTCAGCCGATGAAATCATCAATGACAACCCGGTGTTGAAGAACCTGGGCAATCAGAAAGATATCAAGCAGGAAGATCTCAAGAAGCAGTTTGGTGACTGGACCGCCAACAACCCGGATGAGAAAAGCCGGGCGCTGGCGGCCAAGAACATGTCCTATTTCCTGAATAACGTCAAAGCGCTGGATAACCGTGAAGGCGGCGATCGCGGTGATATCAGTACTAACGGGAAAATAGAGGGGCTGACCAAAAGCGGCGACGCCCGTCACGGTACCGAAGCGGCTATCGTCAAGGATGTGGCGGAACAGGGTCTGGACAAAATGTTCCCTAAAGACGGAAGACTGACGCAGACCAAGGATGAGATGGTAAACCTGAACGGCACCAACAAGAGCGGTTTTCAGGGCCTTTGTCTGAAGGTGGGACGTGCGCTCGCCTTTATTCCGGGCCTGAGTAATTTCCTGACCGGCATGGGCAGATCGGAAAGTACTAATCCGTGGGAAGTGCTCAAAGGCGGTGTTGTCGGTGCGGCGAAAACGGCCTTTGATGCGCTGAAAGGCGTGGTGGAAGGATTGGGTAAAGGCCGGCTTAACCCGATTCAGATGCTGTTAAGCGCTTACAAAGGTGCGGTAAGCAACACCTACGTGATGCAGGATGCAAAGTCAGATGTGAAGGATAAGGTAAAAGAGACCGTCTGAGCAGAAGAGTCAGGCAATAAAAAAGCGGTGGTTTTCACCACCGCTTTTCGCATTTACATCTTAAAGTGCCTGTGCTTATTCGCGGAACAAGGCTTCAATATTCAATCCCTGCGCCTGCAGAATTTCACGCAGACGACGCAGACCTTCAACCTGAATCTGGCGAACACGTTCACGGGTCAGACCAATTTCGCGACCCACATCTTCCAACGTGGCCGCTTCATAGCCTAACAGGCCGAAACGACGTGCCAGCACTTCGCGCTGTTTGGCGTTCAGTTCGAACAACCATTTAACGATGCTCTGCTTCATGTCATCGTCCTGGGTGGTATCTTCCGGACCGTTCTCTTTCTCATCGGCCAGGATGTCCAGCAGCGCTTTTTCAGAATCACCGCCTAGTGGCGTGTCGACTGATGTAATGCGTTCGTTGAGGCGCAGCATGCGGCTGACATCATCAACAGGTTTATCAAGCTGCTCGGCAATTTCTTCTGCGCTTGGTTCGTGATCTAACTTGTGGGTCAGTTCACGAGCGGTACGCAGATAGACGTTCAGCTCTTTAACGATATGGATTGGCAGGCGAATAGTACGGGTTTGATTCATGATAGCCCGTTCAATCGTCTGACGAATCCACCAGGTAGCGTAAGTAGAGAAGCGGAATCCTCTTTCAGGATCAAACTTCTCTACCGCGCGGATTAACCCCAGGTTACCTTCTTCAATCAGGTCCAGCAAAGCAAGACCACGATTGCTGTAACGGCGGGCAATCTTCACTACCAGTCGTAAGTTACTTTCAATCATGCGGCGACGAGAGGGAACATCACCACGCAGAGCCCGGCGAGCAAAGAAAACTTCTTCTTCAGCCGTCAACAGAGGAGAATAACCGATCTCTCCCAGGTAGAGCTGCGTCGCGTCCAATACTCGTTGCGTAGCGCCTTGTGACAACAGCTCATCTTCAGCTATTTCGTTATCAGCAGGTTCATTTCCGACAAGAGCCTTCTCATCAAAAACTTCAGCTCCGTTTTCGTCGAATTCCGCATCTTCATGTAACTCATTAACTTTCAGCGTATTCTGGCTCATAAGCGGCTCCTACCCGTGATCCAAGGGCAGAACACCAAGGTTCTGCCGGATTATCGCTGCGGTAAATAACGCAGCGGGTTTACGGATTTCCCCTTGTAACGAATTTCAAAATGCAATCTAACCGAACTTGTGCCGGTACTACCCATGGTTGCAATCTTCTGACCCGCTTTCACTTCTTGCTGCTCGCGGACCAGCATCGTATCGTTATGGGCGTATGCACTCAGGTAGTCATCATTATGTTTGATGATAATCAAATTACCGTAACCGCGAAGCGCATTCCCTGCATATACCACTCGCCCTGAGGCGGTTGAGATAACAGGCTGTCCTCGCGATCCCGCGATATCGATCCCTTTATTGCCGCCTTCGGAAGCAGAGAAGTTATCGATAATCTTACCGTCTGTCGGCCAACGCCAGTTACCCACGGGGGTAGTGCTGTTAGTTGTGCTGCTGACGGTCGGGGCAGTAACCGGTGCTGTTGTCGTTGCAACAGTATTTGTACCGGATGAAGGTAACATTTTGCCTTCACTTGGTTTACCTGAATCCTCAGAATACGTAATAACAGGCTGCTGTGCAACCGCTCCGCCTTTGATTTGTGGCGTAGAGGGTTGAACCGCTACACCGCCAGCATTGGCATCGGCAGCGGTGATGGCATTGCCACCGGTCAGGGTGCCACCGGAGCTGTTACTAACCTGCAACTGCTGGCCCACGTTGAGACTGTAAGGCGCGGAGACATTATTTCGCTGGGCTAAATCACGGAAATCATTGCCGGTAATCCAGGCAATATAGAACAACGTATCGCCTCGTTTAACGGTATATGTCTCTCCGCTGTAGCTACCTTTAGGAATATTCCCATACGAGCGGTTATAGACAATATGGCCATCCTGGGTCACCACGTTCTCATTTGCTGGCGCAGAAGCCGCGTTTGAGGAGGCAGAAATGTTCTGCGGCGCACTGATCACACCGCTGGAGTTTGCCGAGATAGAAGCAGGAGGGGCGGTATAGCCGCCGTTGCCGCCGGCTTCGCTGTTGCTGGCACTGGCAGAAGCGCCGCTTAGCATACCGCCGCTGTTGCCTCCGCCAACGGAGCTGATAGGAGCCTGTGTGTTATCGCTGGAACAGCCAGCCAACCAAAAACCAACAAGTGAAACAGCCGCAATTCGGCATAACTTGAATACTGGGCTTCCTGTGCTCATTTAACTCCCCCATGACGGCAAAACTGTGACCACTGCGGCGGCCTGTAGGCGCGCATCCGCAGTAATAAATCGTGAAATGAATAAGATACTAACAATATCGCTGAGCAGGTGCCATTTACAGATGTGTGTAATTGCTAACGTCTCAGGCGAGATCGCCCCTTACCAGCGGAACAAAACGCACCGGCTCTACGGTATCAACAATAAACTCACCGCCCTTGCGTCGGATACGTTTTAATTCCTGATGCTCTTCTCCCACGGGCAGCACTAAAATCCCCCCTTCATCAAGCTGAGACATCAGCTCAACCGGGATTTCAGGCGGTGCCGCGGTAACGATGATCGCATCAAAAGGTCCACGCGAGGGCCAGCCCTGCCAGCCGTCGCCGTGGCGCGTGGAAACGTTATGCAGATCAAGCTGTTTTAAACGACGCTTAGCCTGCCACTGTAACCCTTTGATCCGTTCAACGGAGTAAACATGTTCCACCAGATGCGCCAGAATAGCGGTCTGATAACCGGACCCAGTGCCAATTTCCAGCACGCGTGAACCGGGACTCAGCTCCAGCAGCGAGGTCATTTTCGCTACCATATAGGGCTGAGAGATGGTCTGCCCGGAACCAATAGGCAGCGCCATATTTTCCCAGGCCTTGTGTTCGAACGCCTCATCGACAAAACGTTCGCGCGGGACATCCTCTATCGCTTTCAGCAACCGTTCATCGTCAATGCCCTGCTGGCGCAGCTGTGCCAGTAGCGTATCAATCCGGCGGATCACCATTCGTTGCTGACCTCGACACTTTCAAGCCAGGACGCCACTTTCTCCTGCGCGGCATGGGCAGTGAGATCGACGTGTAGCGCAGTAACGGAAACATACCCCTGATCCACGGCCGCAAAGTCCGTATCGGGACCGGCATCAAGCTTCTGCCCCGGCGGACCGATCCAGTACATCATGTTGCCACGAGGATCCTGCTGCGGGATCACCTGATCGCTGGGATGACGACTGCCACAGCGGGTCACGCGGATTCCCTTTATCTCTGAAAGCGGTAAATCCGGCACGTTAATGTTCAGGATCCGGCCGGTTCGCAGCGGCTCGCGCAGCAGCGCACGCAAGATTGAACAAGTCACCGCCGCTGCCGTATCGTAATGCTTATAGCCGTCCAGTGAGACCGCCAGCGCGGGTAATCCCAGGTGACGCCCTTCCATCGCGGCCGCTACAGTGCCTGAATAGATGACGTCATCGCCCAGATTCGGCCCCGCATTAATGCCAGAAACCACAATGTCCGGTTTGGGCTGCATCAGCGAATTGACGCCGAGATAGACGCAGTCCGTCGGCGTGCCCATCTGCACGGCAATGTCGCCGTTAGCATGGGTAAAGGTGCGTAACGGCGTTTCCAGCGACAGGGAATTAGAGGCACCGCTGCGGTTGCGATCGGGCGCGACGACCTGCACCTCGGCAAATTCACGCAGCGCGGCAGCCAGCGTCTGAATGCCTGGCGCATGGATCCCGTCATCGTTACTCAGCAATATTCGCATCTTCACCTTCTTGTTCGATAATTTCACGCGCCAGCGCCGTGGCAAAACTGCCTGCCGGTAGCCAGAAATTGAGTTCGACGGTGGCCTCATCCCACCAGCTCCAGCGCAGGTCACGTGGTTTCACCAACAGGGCGCGACGAGCCGCCTCAACGCGTTCACGCTCAAGCAGTGTAATCAATTCTGTCTCGGCTGCCAGGCTTTGTTGCTCAAAAGCGAGCGCGCTGTGCAGCGTTCCCCAGGCACCGCTACCGGGCAGCGGCGCGGTGATACGCAGTTCGTCGTTCTCTGCCCGCGCCTGCAACGTTGCCAGCTCAGCTTCTTCCGCGACAAACCAGCTGCCACGCCCGGTGAGCTGTAACGCATCGCCCGCCATCACGCTGGAGAAGGTTCCCTGCGCCAGCCTCTCGCTCGCCACCTGATTGAACATTGCGCTGCGGGCCGCCGAAAGCAGGAAGCTGCGTTTATTGCGCTCTTTAACGCGGATCTCGTTGGCAGCCCAGCGGCGAGCCATCAGCAAATTGTTGCCGTTGTGGCCAAACCGTTGTTCACCGAAGTAATTGGGTACGCCAGCCTTAGCAATCAGACCCAGACGTTGCTCAACCGCATCACGGTCTGAGATTTGCCGTAACACCAGGGTAAAGGCATTTCCCTGCAGCGCGCCCGTACGCAGTTTACGACGATGGCGGGCACTTTCCAGCACCTCGCACCCTTCCAGCTGAAATGCAGATAAATCTGGCGTCTCTTTGCCGGGAATTCGCAGGCAAAACCACTGTTCAGTTACCGCGTGCCGGTCTTTCATCCCGGCAAAGCTGACGTCCCGGGGAGGGATACCGGCAAATTTCGCCAGCGCTTCCGCCACAAAGCGGGTATTGCAGCCGTTTTTACGAATGCGTACCAGTACCTGCTCGCCCTCTCCATCCGGGCGGTAGCCCAGATCTTCAATGACCACGAAATCTTCCGGGTTGGCTTTCAGCACCCCTGTAGCGCTGGGTTTTCCGTGCAGCCAGCTCAGCTCGTCAACGGCCATTACGCTTCCGCCCTGACGATCAGCGCCACGGCTTCACAGGCGATACCTTCACCCCGGCCGGTAAATCCCAGCTTTTCGGTAGTGGTCGCCTTCACGTTGACATCATCCATATGGATGCCGAGATCCTCAGCAATATTGATACGCATCTGCGGGATGTGCGGCAGCATTTTTGGCGCCTGCGCGATCAGGGTGACATCAACGTTTCCCAGCCGATAGCCCTTTTTCTGCACCTGACGCCAGGCTTCGCGCAGCAGTTCACGGCTGTCCGCGCCCTTATAGGCAGCATCGGTATCCGGGAAGAGTTTGCCGATATCTCCGAGCGCGGCCGCACCCAGCAGCGCATCCGTCAGCGCATGCAGCGCCACGTCGCCATCGGAGTGGGCAAGCAGCCCCTTTTCATAAGGAATACGTACGCCGCCAATAATCAGCGGGCCTTCGCCGCCAAACGCGTGAACATCAAAACCGTGGCCGATACGCATCATGCGCTCTCCTTATTAATTAATTGGGTCAGGTAAAACGCGGCCAGCGCTAAATCTTCCGGCCTGGTGACTTTGATATTGTCGCTGCGTCCGATAACCAGTTCAGGATGATAACCACAATACTCCAGCGCCGACGCTTCGTCAGTGATCGTCGCCCCTTCCTGCAAGGCACGGGTCAGACACTCCCGCAACAGCGTCAGCGGAAAAAGCTGCGGCGTCAGAGCGTGCCATAACGCTTCGCGATCGACGGTGTGGGCAATCGCCTCTTTGCCTGGCTCTGCCCGCTTCATGGTATCGCGAACCGGCGCCGCCAGGATCCCTCCGACTTTACTGGTCGACGTGATGGCGAGCAGGCGGTTGAGATCGTCAGGATGCAGACAAGGCCGCGCAGCGTCATGCACCAGCACCCAGTGCGCGGAAGAGGCAACGTTCAAACCGGCTAGCACGGAGTCCGCACGCTCTTTCCCGCCCTGCACCACCGAGATACGGGCGTCGCTGGCAATCGGCAGGGAGGAGAAATAGGGATCGTCCGGGCTGATGGCGACAATAATGCGGCTGACCGCCGGATGAATCAGCAGACTCTCCAGCGCATGCTCAAGCAGCGTTTTACCGCCGAGCTTCAGGTATTGTTTGGGACATTCTGACTGCATCCGGCTGCCGATACCGGCAGCCGGGACCACAGCGACAAGCGCCGGAAAGGAGTCTGCGATATTCATGGGTTATCGTTGCTGACTGGTAGAAGCACCCTGCTGCGCGTTTCGTTTATTTTGATCCGGCACAAGGCGATAGAAAGTCTCACCGGGTTTGATCATCCCCAGCTCGTTACGTGCGCGCTCCTCAATTGCTTCAGAACCGCCGTTAAGGTCGTCGATTTCTGCAAACAGCTGATCGTTTCGCGCTTTTAGCTTCGCGTTGCCGCCCTGTTGCACCGCAACATCGTCTTTAACGCGCGTATAGTCATGTATGCCGTTCTTGCCCAGCCAGAGCGAATATTGCAGCCAGCCCAGTAACACAAGTAACAGCAGCGTAAGTTTTCCCATCCCCGCCCCCTGAAAAACGGCTCAATCATCCCATAACTTTTCATCCGACTCCACTTTACCGGTGATTTAACCCTGTATTGGTGAATCGGTGAGCGTTCTTCGCCCGAATCGCGGGCTTGCAGGCAATATTTTCTCCCCGAATGGGGATGCAGACAGTAAATCTGGCCGGGCCAGCAGTCAATACGGTGGAGCGGTCAGGTTACCATCCGCTCAGTAGCGTAAACAGCAGCCAGAAAAGAAAAATAACTATCAGCGTGGTGAGTAATATGGTCCAGATCAGCTGGCCGCGCAGGATCACGCTGGCGGCGATGCCGACCAGCACGGAAACGGGCAGCAGCGCCAGAAAGAAGGGCCACGTATAGAGAAAGAAAAACAGCGTGGACGAGCCGTAGAGCATGAAAGGGATCGCCAGAGCGAGCCAGTAAGCGGCAAAGCCCACTACTCCACCAGGAAAAGACCAGGAGGGCTCTTCCCGATCGCGATCTTCTTTACGGGCCAGTAAGGGCGTAACGTTATGCATAAGTATCCTGTGGACGCGAAAATCGGCGCGCTCTGAGGCGTTTTGCCGAGGCTATCTCAGGAAGGGATCATATCGTGACATCGCTGCAGATCTACACTTGAACCCGCAATATTGTTACCAATTGTTGGTACAACGGCGCAGCTGAGAGCTTTAAGGGGGGCCAGCAGGGAGCCTGACTTAACAATAAGCCAGGCTCCTTTTCAACTTTCGTGACTCACCTGGCGATTACGCTGGCAGGTGCTGCTGCTGGCGAAGCAGCGCCACAATCTGAGAAACCAGCACCGGCACCGACTGTGCGCCATCAAGATGCATCTCCGCCTGCTCAGGCGCTTCGTAGACTGCATCGATACCGGTGAAATTACGCAACTCACCGGCCCGCGCCTTCTTGTATAACCCTTTCGGGTCACGCGCTTCACAGATCGCCAGCGGCGTATCCACAAACACTTCGATAAATCGCCCTTCACCCAGCATATCCCGCACCATCTGGCGTTCAGCACGATGCGGAGAGATAAACGCGGTGAGCACCACCAGCCCGGCATCAACCATCAGTCTGGCGACTTCGCCCACCCGACGGATATTCTCTTTGCGGTCATCATCGCTGAAACCGAGATCGCGGCACAGCCCGTGACGGACATTGTCGCCGTCGAGCAGATAGGTGCTGACCCCAAGCTGATGCAGCGCCTGTTCCAGCGCGCCAGCCACGGTCGATTTCCCCGATCCCGAAAGACCGGTGAACCAGAGCACCGCGCCCTGATGGCCATGCTGCTGCTCTCGCTCAGCACGCGTCACCGCGTGCGAATGCCAGATAACGTTTTCGTCGTGTTCAGCGGCCATTACTGGCCGCCCAGCAGATCGCGTGCGTTCCAGTGCGGGAAGTGACGACGAACCAGCGCATTCAGCTCCAGCTCAAACGCGCTGAAGTTGCCCCGATCCTGCACCACATCCTGTAACGGTTCGCGAATCATCCCGGCACCCACCGTGACGTTGCTCAGGCGATCGATAAAGATCATGCCGCCAGTTACCGGGTTAGCCTGATAATTGTCGAGCACCATCGGTTCATCAAAGGTCATCTCCACCAGGCCGATGCCGTTCAGCGGCAGGCTTTCGACGTCGTGCTGCGCCAGGCTGTTGATCTCAACCTGATACTTAATCTTTTCAATACGGGCGCGGGTTTTCTTACCGGCAATTTTGATATCAAAGCTCTGTCCCGGCACCAGCGGCTGCTCGGCCATCCAGACCACGTCTACCGCAGCGGCCTGCACCGGTTTCAGCGTCTCTTCTGCGGCTACCAGCAGATCGCCACGGCTGATATCAATCTCATCCTTCAGCACCAGGGTGATCGCCTCGCCCGCCTGCGCTTCCTGCAGATCGCCATCAAAGGTCACGATACGGGCGATAGAAGATTCCACGCCAGAAGGAAGCGCCTTAACGCGCTGGCCCACTTTCACGCTGCCAGATGCCAGCGTACCGGCATAGCCACGGAAATCCAGGTTAGGACGGTTAACGTACTGCACCGGGAAGCGCATCGGCTGCTGCTCGACCACGCGCTTCACCTCTACGGTTTCCAGCACGTCCAGCAGCGTCGGGCCGGTATACCAGCTCATCGCTTCGCTTGGCGAGGCAACGTTTTCCCCTTCCAGCGCCGACATCGGCACAAAGCGGATATCCAGGTCGGCAGGAAGCTGACCGGCAAAGTCCAGGTAGTCCTGTTTGATCTGCTCAAAAGTGGCTTCGCTGTACTCCACCAGATCCATTTTGTTGATCGCCACGATCAGGTGCTTGATGCCCAGCAGCGTGGAGATAAAGCTGTGACGACGAGTCTGATCCAGTACCCCCTTGCGCGCATCAATCAGCAGGATCGCCAGGTCGCAGGTCGAGGCGCCGGTCGCCATATTACGGGTGTACTGCTCGTGTCCCGGCGTATCGGCAATAATGAACTTACGCTTCTCGGTGGAGAAATAGCGGTAAGCCACATCAATGGTAATGCCCTGCTCACGCTCCGCCTGCAGGCCATCCACCAGCAGCGCCAGGTCGAGCTTTTCGCCCTGGGTACCGTGACGTTTGCTGTCGTTATGCAGCGAAGAGAGCTGATCTTCATAAATCTGGCGCGTGTCGTGAAGCAGGCGACCAATCAGCGTACTCTTGCCGTCGTCGACGCTGCCGCAGGTCAGAAAGCGCAGCAGGCTTTTATGTTGCTGCGCGTGCAGCCAGGCTTCAACGCCGCCCTGGTCAGCAATTTGTTGTGCAATGACGTTGTTCATCTCGGCTCCTCAGAAATAACCCTGGCGTTTCTTCAGCTCCATTGAGCCGGACTGGTCGCGGTCAATAACGCGGCCCTGACGTTCGCTGGTGGTGGAGACCAGCATCTCTTCAATGATCCCCGGCAGCGTCTGCGCTTCAGACTCCACTGCGCCGGTCAGCGGCCAGCAGCCGAGGGTACGGAAACGCACCATACGCTGCTCAATCACTTCGCCAGGTTGCAGGTCGATGCGATCGTCATCAATCATCATCAGCATGCCGTCGCGCTCCAGAACCGGACGGGGAGCCGCCAGGT
Source organism: Erwinia pyri (assembly GCF_030758455.1). Taxonomy (NCBI): domain Bacteria; kingdom Pseudomonadati; phylum Pseudomonadota; class Gammaproteobacteria; order Enterobacterales; family Erwiniaceae; genus Erwinia; species Erwinia pyri. The sequence continues at coordinate 1,006,161 of NZ_CP132353.1, read as the reverse complement.
ACAATGGGACGATCTCAATATTTTCCAGGAAGATGTACTGCCAGATATCCAGCTCGGTCCAGTTGGAGAGCGGGAAGACGCGAATGCTTTCGCCTTTGTTGATCTGGCCGTTGTAGTTATGCCACAGCTCAGGACGCTGATTTTTCGGGTCCCAGCGATGGAAACGGTCGCGGAAGGAGTAGATACGCTCTTTCGCACGCGACTTCTCTTCGTCACGGCGGGCGCCGCCAAAGGCAGCATCAAAACCATATTTGTTCAGCGCCTGCTTCAGGCCTTCGGTTTTCATGATGTCGGTATGCTTGGCGCTGCCGTGGACGAACGGGTTAATGCCCATCGCCACGCCTTCCGGGTTTTTATGCACCAGCAGCTCAGCGCCGATGTTTTTCACCGTGCGGTCGCGGAACTCGTACATTTCGCGGAATTTCCAACCGGTATCCACGTGCAGCAATGGGAACGGCAGCGTGCCAGGATAGAACGCCTTGCGCGCCAGATGCAGCATCACCGAGGAGTCCTTGCCGATGGAGTACATCATCACCGGGTTGCCAAACTCTGCCGCCACTTCACGGATGATATGGATACTTTCCGCTTCCAGTTGACGCAGGTGGGTGAGTCGTTTTTGATCCATAACTTTTCCTCAAGCCAAATTCACAACGGCGGACTCGCGTCCGTCCTGCTGCGCTGAATGTTGAAACCATGCCAGCTGTTGGTGCAGGTTAACCACTTCCCCTATTACCAACAGCGCCGGCGTCGGTGCGCGATGCGCTAATGCGTCTAATTCTTGTAGCGTGCCGATCAGCACCTGCTGATCCTGTCGCGTGCCGCGACCAATCACCGCCACCGGCGTCTGAGCGTCGCGCCCGTGAGCAATCAGCTGTGCGGAGATCTCTGCCGCTTTCATGGTGCCCATATAGATAGCCAGCGTCTGCCGGGCGCGGGCCAGTGAAGCCCAGTCCATGCCCTCGCCGTCGGCACGGCAATGACCGGTAATAAACGTTGCGCTCTGCGCATGGTCACGGTGGGTCAGCGGGATCCCTGCGTAGGCGGTTGCGCCTGCGGCAGCCGTTACGCCCGGTACCACCTGGAAGGGGATGCCCGCTTCCACAGCAGCCTGTAACTCTTCACCGCCCCGGCCAAAGATAAAGGGATCGCCCCCCTTCAGCCGCACCACGCGTTTGCCTTTCTTCGCCAGCTCAACCAGCAGACGGTTAGTCTCTTCCTGCGGCACGCTGTGCGCATTTGCCCGCTTGCCTACGCAGATGCGGTCGGCATCGCGGCGCACCAGGTCCAGAATTTCATCGCTGACCAGATGGTCATAGAGCACCACGTCAGCCTGCTGCATGACCTGAAGACCCCGCAGCGTCAACAGGCCCGCATCGCCCGGCCCGGCACCCACAAGGATGATTTCACCTTCGCTGGCTTCCGGGTCGTCAAGCTGCTGATCCAGCGTGCGCTTCGCGCCGTCGATGTTGCCGGAAGCGACCTGGCTGGCAAACAGCCCGTTAAAGGCTCTCTCCCAGAAACGGCGGCGATCCGACATCTTGCTGAAGCGCTCTTTGACTTTGTTGCGCCACTGTCCGGCGATTTCCGCCATCTGTCCCAGATTGGCAGGCAGCAAAGCTTCCAGCTTTTCACGCAGCAGTCGGGCCAGCACTGGCGCGGTGCCGCTGGAAGAGATGGCGACCACCAGCGGAGAGCGGTCCACAATTGAGGGGAAAATAAAGGCGCACTTGGGCTGATCGTCAACCACGTTAGCCAGCAGGCGACGCTCGCTGGCATCGGTGAAGACGCGGGCATTCAGCTCGCCGTCATCGGTGGCCGCAATCACCAGCCAGGCGCTATCGAGTTGAGAAGGCTGATAAGCTTTGGCGATCCAGCTGACTGCACCGCTCTTTTCCAGCGCAGTCAGCTCTTCACACAGCTCGCGTGCCGCAATGTTGACGTGAGCGCCCGCGCGACGCAGAAGCTCAATTTTGCGCGCAGCCACGTCACCGCCGCCTACAATCAGCACCGGTTTATTACGGATGTCTGCAAAAATCGGAAGATAGTCCACGTCAGCCTTTTTCATTAATGACATAAAGTTCATGCGACTATACGGCCCAGGCTTCAGGCTTATGAAATTACTAATTGGAATGAGTAGTTACTGAATGGAATAACGTTGTGGCAAAGCTACGCACAAAATGTGCTTAACGGATGATATTTAGGGCATTTAAGAGAGAATGAAATTGTGCAAAGCGCGTCACACTTTCATACTATCCGGGTAAAAAAACTCGCAGGATCGTCACCGGATGACGACTAAGGATCTGACATGTTTTCCCGACTCTGCCTGAGTGCGCTGGCCGCGCTGCTCAGTTGCGGTGCTGTTTTCCCCTTATCGGCTGCCCAGCAGGATGGCCAGTTCGCTGAGCAACAGTTGCGCCATATCGCCACCTACTTCCCCGGCCGTATGGCGGGCAGCCCGGCAGAGATGCTGACAGCAGACTACCTGCAGCGCCAGTTCACTGAAATGGGCTATAAAAGTAACAAGCGTACCTTCACCGCTCGCTATCAATATCCTTCGCAGGATGGACATATCACGTCGCATAACGTGACCGCTACCTCGGTGATTGCCGCCAAAGCGGGCGACGTTCCCCAGCAGATTATCATTGTTACTCACGCGGATACTTACCTGCCAGCCAGCGACAGCGACCGGCAACATAATCTGGGTGGGTTAACCCTTCAGGGCGCGGACGATAATGCCTCCGGGCTGGGCGTGATGCTGGAACTGGCGCAGAAGCTCAGAAAAGTGCCGCTGCATTACAGCCTGCGCTTCGTCGCCCTCAGTGCCGAAGAGCTGGGCCAGCGCGGTGAAGAGGATTACCTCGCCCGTATGAAGCCGGAAGAGAAGAAGAACACGCTGCTGGTGATAAGCCTGGACAGCCTGATTGTTGGCGATAAACTCTATTTCGACAGCGGCAGCAACACGCCGGAAGCGGTTGCCCGCCAAACGCGAGACCGTGCGCTGGCCATCGCCCGCCTGCATGGGCTGGCGGCAGCAACAAACGGCAAAGCGGTGAAAAAACGTCCCGCAGAAGATCGGTTTGATCAAGCGGGGTTCCCTCTGCTTAGCATCCGCGCCACCAACTGGGATCTGGGCAAACGTGACGGGAAGCAGCAGCGAACCGCCAGCCGCCATTTCCCGCAGGGCACCACGCTGCATCAGGCATCGCTCGATAACCTGGCCTATCTCGATCGCTGGTTGCCTGGGCGGATTTCGCAGCGCACACGCGCTACCGTTAAAATTCTCCTGCCGCTGATTACCGAGCTGGCAAATCCTAAAACCTGATCCAGGAGTTGCAATGTATATCGTTAGCCTGAGTTATACCCGTCCGATGGACGAAGTGGATGCCGTGCTGGATGCGCATATGGCGTGGCTGGATAAGTATTTCGCCGCCGGCGTTTTCATCACCGCCGGCAGGAAGGAGCCTCGAACAGGCGGCGTAATTATCGCCAGGGATATCGATCGTGAACGGCTGAACACCATCCTGCAGGAAGATGCCTTCCAGGCGGTGGCGGAGTATGAGGTGACACAGGTTAATATCACCCGCGCCGCCAATGAGTTTAACGCGCTTATTGGCAGTTAAAGACAACGCTAAAGGTTAAAGCGAGGGGAACGCTGGCCGTGAATAAAGCGTCTCGCGCCATGGACGGCGCGAGCCGAGCTGTCAGGGATGACGTTTTTTGCGTCTTTATGAACGGCCAGCGTTCCCTTCGCAGACACCAGCCTCACAGACAACTCCCCGCAAGCCCGAATACACCTCACCGCATTTCCTTCGCAGCCCCCAGCCTCACAGACAATTCCCCGCGAGCCTGAATACACCCCACCGCATTTCCTTCGCAGCCCCCAGCCTTACAGACAACTCCTCTCAAGCCTGAATATGACTCCGGCGTTACCAGCAAAAAAAAAGCCCACGGGTCACCCCATGAGCTTTATCGCTTTCAGTCCGGCTACATGCTACTCGTGCAGCCCGCACTCGCGCTTCAGGCCGAAGAAACGGGTTTCCTCTTCCGCCATTCCTGGCTCCCATTTACGGGTGGTGTGCGTATCGCCCACCGAAAGATAGCCCTGATCCCACAGCGGGTGATATCCCAAATCGTTCTCTTGCAGATACTGATGCACCTGACGGTTATCCCAGTCGATGATCGGCAGCACCTTAAAGACGCCACGCTGGATAGCCAGCACCGGCAGATGTGCACGACTGCTGGACTGATCGCGACGCAGACCGGCAAACCAGGTCTGCCCGTTTAACTCTGCCAGCGCCCGGTTCATTGGCGCAACTTTATTGATCTCGTTGTAGCGTTCAATCCCTTCAACGCCCTGCTCCCACAGCTTGCCGTACCTCGCCTCCTGCCATGCCGCGCTTTGCTCTGCACGGAACACCTTCAGGTTGAGGTCCAGCTTCTCCGTCAACCGATCGATAAACTGATAGGTTTCCGGGAACAGATAACCGGTATCGGTCAGGATCACCGGAATGCCCGGCTTCACCTGATTCACCAGATGCAGACTGACCGCAGCCTGAATGCCGAAGCTGGAAGAGAGCACCGCTTCGCCGGGCAGATTCTCCAGCGCCCAGAGCACGCGCTCCTGAGCAGAGAGCTTATCCAGTTTGCTGTTCACTTCCGCCAGCGCCATCACGCGCTCAACTTTAGGTAATTCGTTCAGTGCCGAGAGATCGAGTACAGACATATCACGCCTCCGTTATGCCCAAAAATCGCGGGCCGGATCGACAACCGGTTTCACCACGCCTGCGCGAATAGTGAAATCGCCAAAGCCTTCATCAGCTTCGCGCTCTTTTGACCAGCGACCCAGTAATGCATCAAGGGTAGACAAAATTTCATCTTCGGTGATGTTTTCACGGTACATACGCGGGATGCGCGTCCCGATGCGGTTCCCGCCCAGATGCAGGTTATAGCGCCCCGGCGCCTTGCCCACCAGCCCTATCTCCGCCAGCAGCGCCCGACCACAGCCATTCGGACAGCCGGTCACGCGCAGCACAATGTGCTCATTGCCCACGCCGTGCGAACTCATCAGCTCCTCCACGCGGGTGACAAAATCTGGCAGGAAACGTTCGGCTTCCGCCATTGCCAGCGGGCAGGTTGGGAACGACACGCAGGCCATAGAATTTTCACGCTGGGCAGTGACGCTTTCCATCAAGCCGTGGCTGCGGGCCAGCGCCTCAATTTTCGGCTTCTCCGCTTCCGGCACGCCCGCCACAATCAGATTCTGGTTGGCGGTGAGGCGGAAATCGCCCTGGTGAATTTTCGCAATCTCTGCGATGCCGGTTTTCAGCGGACGACCCGGATAGTCCAGCAGGCGGCCATTTTCAATAAACAGCGTCAGGTGCCACTTATCATCAATCCCCTTCACCCAGCCGATACGATCGCCACGGGTGGTAAACTCATAAGGGCGGATCGGCTCAAACTTGATCTCTGCACGACGCTCAACTTCCGCCTTAAACGTCTCAACGCCTACACGCTCAAGCGTATATTTGGTTTTGGCATTTTTACGGTCGGTACGGTTGCCCCAGTCGCGCTGGGTGGTCACCACCGCTTCCGCTACCGCCAGCGTTTTCTCCAGCGGCAGGAAGCCAAACTCGCTGGCGGTACGCGCATAGGTCGCTTTGTTACCGTGGTCGATAGACAAGCCACCGCCCACCAGCAGGTTAAAGCCAATCAGCTTGCCGTTTTCAGCAATGGCGACGAAGTTAAGATCGTTCGCGTGCAGATCCACGTCGTTATGCGGCGGCACCACCACGGTGGTTTTAAATTTACGCGGCAGATAGGTTTCGCCCAGAATCGGCTCTTTATCCGTGGTGGCGACTTTCTCCTGATCCAGCCAGATCTCGGCGTAAGCACGCGTCTGCGGCAGCAGGTGCTCAGAGAGCTTTTTCGCCCACTCGTAGGCTTCCTGATGCAGCTCAGACTCAACCGGATTCGAGCTGCACAGCACGTTGCGGTTTACGTCGTTGGCGGTTGCCAGCGCATCCAGCCCTACTTCGCTCAGCATCTGGTGCGCAGGCTTCACGTTGCCTTTCAGAATGCCGTGAAACTGGAAAGTCTGGCGGTTGGTCAGACGAATGCTGCCGTAAATCGTATTGTTCTCAGCAAACTTATCGATACCCAGCCACTGTTTCGGCGTGATGATACCGCCCGGCAGACGGCAGCGCAGCATCATGGCATGACGCGGCTCCAGCTTCTGCTCGGCGCGCTCGGCACGAATATCGCGGTCATCCTGCTGATACATGCCGTGAAAGCGGATCAGCAAAAAGTTGTCGCCGGTAAAGCCGCCGGTCAGACCGTTTTGCAGATCTTCGGCGATGGTACCGCGCAGATAATTACTCTCTTTCTTCAGGCGCTCTGCGTCGGTGAGTTTGCCTTCAACCACCAGCGGGCCAGGATGTTTTTCATTAGTCATTAGTAAACGTCTCGCTGATAACGGCGCTCAATGCGCAGCTCACTTAAAAATTCATCGGCGGTCTCAAGATCCATGCCGCCGTGCCCGGCTATCACTTCCAGCAACGCCTGCTCCACATCCTTCGCCATCCGGTTTGCGTCACCGCAGACGTAGATATGCGCGCCCTGCTCGATCCAGCGCCACACTTCGGCACCCTTAGCGCGGATTTTATCCTGTACATAGACTTTCTGCTGCTGGTCGCGGGACCAGGCGAGATCGATATTCGTCAGCAGCCCATCCTTCACGTAGCGCTGCCACTCTACCTGATAGAGGAAATCTTCCGTAAAGTGCGGGTTGCCAAAGAAGAGCCAGTTTTTGCCTGCGGCGCCCTCATTATCACGCTGCTGCATAAAGGCGCGGAACGGTGCAATACCGGTGCCTGGCCCGATCATAATGACCGGCGCTTCCGGGTCAGCCGGCAGACGGAAGTTGTCGTTATGTTCGATAAAGATGCGCAGATCGCCATCCTCTTCCAGACGATCGGCCAGGAAGCTGGAAGCGCCGCCTGCACGAACACGCCCGTCAATTTCATAACGCACAGCACCCACGGTGATATGCACTTCGCTCTCGCTCTCAGCCTGCGACGAGGCGATAGAGTAAAGGCGTGGCGTCAGCGGACGCAGCAGGCCAGTCAGCTGATCGGCCGTCAGCTCGACGGGTGCCTGACGGACCATATCCACAATTGGCGTGTTCTGCGCGTAGTGCTGAAGCCGTGGTTTTTCATTAATCAGCCCCAGCAGCGTTTCATCCCGGCACAGCTTGCCGTACTGCTCAACGATCTGCGGCGTATTCACCGTCAGCTCAAAATGCTTTTGCAGCGCCTCGGCCAGTGGCAGCGTCTGCCCGTTAACCGTAACGCTCTCATCGCCTTTCAGCCACAACAGCTCAACCAGCTCCTGCACCAGAGCGGGGTCGTTCTCAAACCAGACGCCCAGCGCATCACCCGGCTGGTAGCGCAGGCCTGAATCGCCGAGATCAATCTCAATATGGCGAACGTCTTTATCGGAGTTACGTCCGGTAATTTTCTGATTCACGGCCAGAGTGGCGGTCAGCGGCTCCTCTTTAGTGTAGGGGCTGCTGAAGACTTCGTTCACCGTACCGGTGGCGCTAACCGCAGCCGCCGCAGGTGACTGGCCTGGCGCTCGCGCCTTGAGGATTTCAACAATCTGCTTACGCCATTTCTCTGCGTCAGCGGCATACTCAACGTCAGCATCCACACGATCCAACAGCCGCTCACCGCCCAACTCCGCCAGCTTGCCGTCGAAATCTTTCCCCGCCTTGCTGAAGAATTCATAAGAGGTATCGCCCAGGCCGAACACGGCAAACGCGGTACCGTCCAGCTTCGGCGCCTTCTTCGACATCAGGAATTTGTGCAGCGCGACGGCCTCTTCCGGCGGATCGCCTTCACCCTGGGTAGAGGCGACAACCACCAGCAGTTTTTCCTGCGCTATCTGCTTGAACTTGTAATCACCTGCGTTAACCAGGTTAACGCTCAGCTTCGCTGCCAGCAGATCGTCACGCAGCTGCTCTGCCACGCGACGGGCGTTACCGGTCTGAGAGGCGGAAAGCAGGGTAATAGTAGTAGCCTCCACCGGGGCTGGCGCAGAGAGGGCTGCCGCACCAGGCGTCTGGTTGACCATGCCCCAGAAATAGCCAGAGAGCCACGCCAGCTGCGTGGTCGAGAAATCCCCGGTGGCCGCCTGCAAACGGGCGAGTTGTTCCGGATTCAGCGGAAGCAGAGAGCTTGGAGGTGCCTGAGTCGTCATTGCGTTGAAGGTTCCAGTATCGGGTGGTCCGGGCCGTAAAGACAGCAAGATAGGAGTAGGGTAACGACAAGCATAATAACCCTTAAATAAGGGTTGGTAATAATAAATAACCAAAACGACTAAACGGTTTTAGGGGTAAGAGATAGTGGCAAAACAGGTTAGCTAACCGGTTGATAAACAAACTATTAATCTTTGGCGGATTTGAAGCACTGCTTAAAATCAACAACCGGCCAGGAAACGGGTGCGAAAAAAGGCGTTTTCAGGTAAAATCCGCCGGTTTTTCCCAGCAACAGAGAACGTTTATGGCTACCACGCTGTTTAAAGATTTCCAATTCGAGGCGGCTCACCATCTGCCTAACGTGCCGGAAGGGCACAAATGTGGCCGCCTGCATGGGCACTCCTTTCTGGTGCGGCTCGAAATTACTGGCGAAGTGGATGCGCATACCGGCTGGATCATCGATTTTGCCGAACTGAAGGCGGCTTTTATGCCGGTTTACGATCGGCTGGATCACTACTATCTGAACGATATCCCCGGCCTTGAAAATCCCACCAGCGAAGTGCTGGCGAAATGGATCTGGGATCAGATGAAGCCAAAGCTCGCCGATCTCAGCGCCGTAATGATCAAAGAGACCTGCACCGCTGGCTGCGTCTATAAAGGTTAATACCTCTGCGGATCGGCTCAGGCCGGTTCGCCCTTCCCCACTGTCATCCTACTGTCATCCCCCTTCACTACGTTGTTGGCTCCTTCATTAAAGATCAAGAGAATCAACAATGAACTCGTTGACTAAATTTTCTGCCGTTGCCGTACTTGTCGTCGCCTCTGCTCAGGCTACCGCCATGAATATTCTGGATTTCCCTCAGCCTGATAATAACCCTGATGAATTTTATGCCCTGACCGAAATCCCCGCTGGCGGCATCATCAAATATGAAACTGATGCTAAGACTGGCTTTATTGTCGCTGACCGCTTTCAGTCAATGCCTGTTGCCTATCCGGCCAACTATGGCTCGCTGACGCAATCACTGGGTGGGGATAACGATCCGTTAGACGTTATTTTTTACACCCGCGCGCCCATGGCACCGGGTACATTGATCAAGCTGCGCCCAATTGGCGTGCTGAAGATGATTGATGGCGGTGAGTCCGACGACAAGATTGTTGCGGTTCCTGCCAGCAAAATCGACCCGACTTATGATGAAATCCAGTCGATTAACGATCTGCCGAAGCTGGAAAAAGAGCGGCTTGAGGCTTTCTTCCGCGTCTATAAACAGCTTCCTGCTGGCCGCAAAAAAGTCGAGCTGAGCGGCTTTGAAGATGCAGCCGCCGCCAAAACCGAGATCAAATCGGCTTATGAAGCCTGGAAGGCTAAAGCGCCAAAACCAGAGTAACGGCAAAGTCTGTACGGGGAATCAATAACGCAAGCAATTGTGGTCAGGCGCGTAAAAGCCAGCAGGGAAGCAGCCCGGGCGAAACTCTCTTCGCCAGGGTTCAATATTCAGCGCGGCAGCGAGCGGGCCGCAGCGCAAAGGCCTTTGCGCCAGAGCCGCTGAACGTCAGGCAATATTCAGATATTTATGGGTCTGCATCGAGAGACGCCAGTTGTGCCGGATACAGGTTTCGATGCACAGTTTAGTGGCATCCTCTTTCTGGCTGATCGGCTGCAGGGCGATAATCCGCTGTTTGTCATCGTTCAGCGTAGCCAGCAGCGCCTGCAGCGCTTCCACATCACGCTGGCGCGCCACCGGATGCTTGACCTCATCGGCACGCACCAACGCCTGATTCAGTACATCATAGCCGCCGCGCATATTCACTTTTGGCGAGACGGTCACCCAGGTCTCCGCACTGCACTGCACCTCATGGGTGCCGCTGGTTTCGATCTGGCAACTGAAGCCGTGCTTCTGCAGAGTGCTGGTGAGCGGCGTCAAATCATGAATGCAAGGCTCTCCCCCGGTGATCACCACGTGACGAGCCGTCCAGCCATGGTCAGCAATCACCGCCAACAGCGCAGCCGCATCTGCCGCACCCCAGGCGTCGGTTTCCACCGTTTTCAGCAGGATATCGCCCAGCGAGGTTTCCCGATCGGCCAGCTTATCCCAGGTGTGTTTGGTATCACACCAGCTGCAGCCCACCGGGCATCCCTGCAGGCGGATAAAAATTGCCGGAACGCCGGTATAAAACCCTTCGCCCTGCAACGTCTGGAACATTTCATTAATCGGGTACTGCATTGCCATCTCGACTGGTAGTGAATTTAAGGGCGCAGAGTATGGCAGATCGGCGCGGGTTAGCCAAATCGCTTTGTGCCGGGAACCAGGCAGCTTTTCAGGCCACTCAACGTTCATCGCCTTTTCCCGGGGAACGCCCATGAATATGCAGGTCGGCAGTGGAGTGAATCGCCTTATCCAGGATTTAAGCGACAGCGGCTTGAATTCCTTACTGAAAACTCAGCCAGAGAGCCTCTCCAGCCAGCAAACCGGCGGCGGCCACAGCATCAGTTTTGGCTCCCCTGCTACCAGTGATCTGCCGGAGCTTTCCGGCTCAAAACAGGCCGCCAGCAGCACGGATAGCTCCTCTTTCAGGCAGTTTTTGCAGACGCTGGGCAAGCTGTTGCAAAATGCGCTCTCTGCCATTGATACGCTGGCCCAGCAAATCAACAAAGCGCACGGCGGCGAGAGCGGTAACGCCTCCTCCCCTGCACCAGGTCAGGGCGCGGCTCCTTCTGCCGGGAACAATTTAGCGGCAGAACAGCCCCCTTCGGCCTCAGCAGCGCCAGCGATAACGGCGGCAGCCACCTCATCACCTGCGACGCCAATGGCAATGCCGGAGAGCGGCACAACCCATTCCTCCCCTGCTGTGGCGTCGGCCGCCGCCAGCAGCAGCGCCAGTGCGGTCAGTAGTGATACCGATATTGACCCCAGCCAGAACAGCCTGACGTTTGAGAACAAAGGCGATAAGCCGATGACGATTTCCTTCACGCCAAATGCCGATGGCAGCGCCAAACCGGACGATCTCACCCTGCAGCCGGGCGAAACAAAAACGCAGAAATTTGATCCTAACTGGTCTGGTAACTTCCGCAGCAGCCAGGGCGATGGCGCCAATGTGACGCTGGGCGAGGTGAAGTTTGACGGCGGCAGCGGCCAGACGTTCTACGATGTCAGCTACATTGAGGGAAATAATGCCGCGATGACCATCGGACCCGCGAAGGGGGATGGCCGCGTTTCCGGCACGCTGGAGGACCTGGTGAGCAACGCGCCGGAGAGCATTAAGGCAAGAGACGCAGACGGCAACGTCTACGGCCTGAAGAAAAGCACCACAGCCAATCAGCAGGATCCCGCCGTGGTTGATTACTATCGCCAGCATGTAGCGGCAGATAAGGGATATGTGATCCCCTCTGACGATGCCAGCACCTTAGGCAGCAGTTCGAAAAACCTCAAGGTTGAGCTTAAAGGCTGAGCGCCCGTTCAGTAAAAATCCGCTGCCGGTATCGGCGGCGTAACCGCTCTGAACTGGATAAGAATACCGCTGCCGGGCGCGTCCAGCAGGCAGCGGTACCCGCCTTACATAAACTTGTCCTGATGCATTTCAACTATGGCCTGGTTCGCCACATCCTTTGCGCCGCTTAAGGTGAAGTGCCCGTAGTCATTTGAGATGGGATGCCCGTCGGACGCCAGCCCGCGGCAGACATCGCCCGGACAGATAATCGAATAGACCGAGATATAGCGGGTTGTGACATCCTGCATCGCCTGTTTCATCGCGCGGTCCGTGGCTTTGATGCTGTGGTCGATGGAGGCGGCGACCAGATCTTTGCGGCCATCGGTCTGATAAGCCAGCAGGTCCGGCAGCGCTTCTGAATACTCAATGGTCGGCCCCATCACAATCACATTATCCGACACGCCTTTCAGATGCTTCAGCGTCGCCTTAAGCGGAGCGATATCTTCCGGCGCCCAGCGGGCAGAGATAATGATGCCGTCGATTTTATGCTGCGGGATCCATGAGCTGTAGAGGTAATCCACCAGATCGCTGCAGGGATTACGCAGCGCCTGCTGGTAGAGAGGCTTACAGCCGGCAGAGGTTGCCTGAATCACGTTTACCCCCTGCCCTGCCGCCAGGCTCAGCGCGCGCCAGAGATGGGCAGCATGGCTGTCCCCTATCAGCAGATAATTTTTTGCGGAAGCGGAGGTCTTCAGGCAGTAATCGCGATCGTAAGGCTTATCTTCCTGGCTCTTGCCGTCGACAAAGCAGCGCCCCAGCCGGTACTGATAGGTAAATTCCGGCATCTCTTTGTACTGAGAATAGCTGGCCAGAGCCAGCGCTTCAGCAGAGAACTGCCCGGCGTTGTTAGCAACATGTCCCTTGTAGAGCGCACCGGATGCCAGCACTACCAGTCCCACCACTGAGGCGGTGACAATCCTGCCTGAGTTGATAACAGCCAGCTTATAGCGGAACGGGATCTCAATCAGGTAGCGGGAAGCGATCGCCAGGCCAAAGGTCAGGCCGATAATCACCGCTTCGCGGATACCGGGAGCGAAATTAAAGAACATCCGGCTGTAAACGATAATCGGCCAGTGCCACAGATAAAGGCAGTAGGAGATCATGCCGATATAAACGATCGGCTTTAATGCCAGCACGCGCGAAACCGCCGCCTGCTGGCCCGCCAGGATAATCAGAAAGCTGCCAAGGCAGGGCCAGAGCGCATTCCAGGCCGGGAAGGGTTTACTGGTGTCCAGCCAGAGAAAGCCAAAGAGGATCAGCGCCAGACCCGCCAGGCTCATCAGGTGTTTGATCCCCTGCGGGACTTTACTCATCTTCGCTTCCAGCCCCGCGACGGCGATAACCCCGCCTAATGCCAGCTCCCAGGCCCGGGTTGGCAGCATATAGAAAGTGAAGGTGGGTTTACGCGTGACGGCGTAAATGCTTAACAGCAGGGAAACGGCGATAATCAGCAGCATCACCTGAGTGGCACGCTGGCGGAAAAAGCGCACCACGAAAAGCAGTATCACCGGGAAGATAATATAGAACTGCTCCTCAACCGCCAGCGACCAGGTATGCAGCAGCGGCTTCAGCTCCGCCGGTCCGGCAAAATAACCGGTGGTTTTCCAGAAGAAGATATTGGATGAGAAGAGCAAGGTAGCCAGCGTACTGTCGCTCAGGTCGCTGAACTGCGCCGGAAGAAGGTGATAGTAGCCAAAGGCCAGCGTGCTCAGCAGTACCACAAACAGCGGTGGCAAAATGCGCAGACAGCGGCGTTTGTAAAATTCCAGATAGGAGAAGGAGTTACTGATAGCACCATTGTAAATAATGCCGCAAATAAGGTAGCCCGAGATCACGAAGAAGATATCTACGCCGGTGAACCCACCCGGAATACCGCCCATCCCCATGTGATAGGCGATTACCGGCAGCACCGCCAGCGCACGCAATCCATCCACATCTGCCCTGTATTTCATTTTAATCTGGCCCTGATGACAATTAGTTACGGCAAATTTACATATATTTACCCGACATTTCGCCCTTCTTAACGCAAATCAGACCAATCTGTATCCTGCCAGGCTTTACACAAACAGATGATTATAAAGGGTAATAATTGCATTACGCCTGACGAGCTGCCTATTTTTTCAGATAAACCCTGGCTAAAACTCATACTGAAATGATGCCAGTGAAAGGAGTCTGAATGCGTTTAGCGCCCTGTCTGACCTCAGGGTCGGCTGGTGGCTGGTAAAGTGAAAAGGCATAAAAAAAGTCAGGCCCGGAGAACCGGGCCTGACTCGCTTTCAGCTGAAATTCCTCAGCCCTTAGCGGGCCGGGAAGTCAGATCATTACTGACCTTTAACTTCTTTCAGACCGTTGAAAGGCGCACGGCTTCCCAGCGCTTCTTCAATACGGATCAGCTGGTTGTACTTGGCAACACGGTCAGAACGGCTCATAGAACCGGTTTTGATCTGGCCCGCTGCAGTACCTACCGCCAGGTCAGCGATAGTAGCATCTTCAGTTTCACCTGAACGGTGAGAGATCACTGCGGTATAACCTGCATCTTTCGCCATTTTGATCGCAGCCAGAGTTTCGGTCAGAGAACCGATCTGGTTGAATTTGATCAGGATGGAGTTAGCGATGCCTTTGTCGATACCTTCTTTCAGGATCTTGGTGTTGGTGACGAACAGGTCGTCGCCCACCAGCTGGATTTTGTCGCCCAGCACTTTGGTCTGGTATGCGAAGCCAGCCCAGTCAGATTCGTCCAGACCATCTTCAATAGAGACGATTGGGTACTCTTTGGTCAGATCTTCCAGGAAGTGCGTGAACTCTTCTGAAGTGAACGCTTTGTTGCCTTCACCCGCCAGCACATATTTGCCGTCTTTGTAGAATTCAGAAGCTGCACAGTCCATCGCCAGAGTGATATCTTTGCCCAGCTCGTAGCCTGCTGCTTTTACCGCTTCAGCGATAACAGCCAGCGCTTCGGCGTTGGAACCCAGGTTAGGCGCGTAGCCGCCTTCGTCACCAACTGCGGTGCCCATGCCTTTAGACTTCAGCACTTTCGCCAGGGTGTGGAACACTTCAGAACCCATACGGATGGCTTCTTTCAGCGTTTTTGCGCCCACAGGCTGGATCATGAATTCCTGGATGTCGACGTTGTTGTCGGCATGCTCGCCGCCGTTGATGATGTTCATCATTGGCAGTGGCATAGAGAATTTGCCCGGGGTACCGTTCAGCTCAGCGATGTGCTCATAGAGCGGCATGCCTTTTGCTGCAGCGGCAGCTTTAGCCGCAGCCAGAGAAACGGCCAGGATGGCGTTAGCGCCAAACTTGGATTTGTTCTCGGTGCCGTCCAGATCGATCATCACTTTATCGATGTTTGCCTGATCTTTTGCGTCTTTACCGGTCACCGCATCCGCGATTGGACCATTGACCGCAGCAACTGCTTTAGTCACGCCTTTACCCAGGAAACGAGATTTGTCACCGTCACGCAGTTCCAGCGCTTCGCGGGAACCGGTAGAAGCGCCTGATGGTGCAGCCGCCATACCAACGAAACCGCCTTCAAGGTGCACTTCAGCTTCAACGGTCGGATTTCCGCGAGAGTCGATGATTTCGCGACCAATGACTTTAACGATTTTGGACATTAGTTTTTCCTCAGTACAAGTTATCTAGAAACTCAGACAAACAACGCCCGAAAAGTTCGGGCGTTGTTATGAAAATACTTATTTTGCCAAACGCTTCTGGTAGTCGCTGGCCGCTTTAACAAAGCCTGCGAACAGAGGGTGACCATCGCGCGGTGTTGAGGTGAATTCCGGGTGGAACTGACACGCAACAAACCACGGGTGGTTCGGGATCTCAATGATCTCTACCAGCTGGTCATCCCCGGAGCGTCCTGCCACACGTAAACCAGCCGCTTCAATCTGCTTCAACAGCATATTGTTGACTTCATAGCGGTGGCGATGACGTTCAACGATAGTGTCGGAGCCATAGAGCTGATGCACGCGGCTGTCTGGGGTCAGCTGGCACTGCTGGCTGCCCAGACGCATGGTGCCGCCCAGATCGCTCTGCTCGGTACGCTGCTCGACGTTGCCTTCTTCATCACGCCATTCGGTGATCAGCGCCACTACCGGATACTTACAGTCTGGCACAAATTCCGTAGAGTTTGCGTCCTGCATGCCAGCCACGTTACGGGCGAACTCCATCAGCGCAACCTGCATACCCAGGCAGATGCCCAGATAAGGAACGTTGTTCTCACGCGCGTAGCGGGCTGTCATTACCTTGCCTTCCACACCACGGTAGCCGAAGCCGCCTGGAATCAGGATAGCATCCAAATCTTTCAGTAATTCGACGCCGCGTGACTCCACATCCTGCGAATCGATCAGCTTGATATTGACCGTCACGCGGTTTTTCAGGCCGCCGTGCTTCAGGGCTTCAATCACTGACTTATAGGCATCCGGCAGCTCAACATATTTGCCGACCATACCGATAGTAACTTCGCCACCCGGATTCGCTTCTTCGTAGATCACCTGTTCCCATTCGGCCAGGTTCGCTTCCGGCGCGTTCAGACTGAAGCGCTTGCAGATATAATCATCCAGACCCTGGGATTTTAACATACCAGGAATCTTATAAATGGAATCAACATCTTTCAGGGAGATAACCGCTTTTTCCGGTACGTTACAGAACAGGGCGATTTTTGCGCGTTCGTTGGCCGGTACGGCACGGTCGGAACGGCAGATCAGCACATCTGGCTGGATGCCGATGGAGAGCAGTTCTTTTACGGAGTGCTGAGTAGGCTTGGTTTTCACTTCACCCGCAGCCGCCATGTAAGGCACCAGCGTCAGGTGCATATACATGGTGTGTTCACGGCCAACGTCGACCGCCATCTGGCGAATCGCTTCCAGGAACGGCAGGGATTCGATATCGCCTACGGTTCCGCCGATCTCCACCAGCACCACATCGTGGCCTTCACCGCCTTCGATGATGCGCTCTTTGATGGCGTTGGTGATGTGCGGGATAACCTGAATGGTCGCGCCCAGATAGTCGCCACGGCGCTCTTTGCGCAGGACTTCTGAATAGATACGGCCGGTAGTGAAGTTGTTACGACGGCTCATCTTAGTGCGGATGAAGCGCTCGTAGTGACCCAAATCCAGATCGGTTTCAGCACCGTCGTCGGTGACAAACACTTCGCCGTGCTGAGTGGGGCTCATGGTACCCGGATCCACGTTGATGTACGGGTCCAGCTTCATGATGGTCACGTTAAGACCACGTGCTTCGAGAATGGCGGCCAGGGAGGCTGCGGCAATGCCTTTACCCAGAGAGGATACGACCCCGCCGGTCACAAAAATATAGTTCGTTGTCATGCTGAACCTGAGAAAGTAGGTTTAAAGACGATGGAATAACCAGGACGGGAAAACAGTCTACCCGAATCCCTGCAGTGCCACAATTAATCGTTTCTGGATCGCGGGCATCCATCGCATTGACCGCCAAAATCTTATCCGATCTGGCGGTGAGGGAGGTTGACTTGTATCACACTTTTGTTGAATCGAGTCAGCTATTCCGTTGCCTTGATCTGCTGCCACGCAGCTTCCATCTGCTCCAGGGTAGCTTCCTGCATTTTCAGCCCCTGAGAAGCGATAATCTGCTCTACCTGACGGAAGCGGCGTTCAAACTTATCGTTGGCTTTCTGCAGGGCCGTTTCCGCCTTGCTGCCAAGATGGCGGGAGAGGTTAACGGTGGCAAACAGCAGGTCGCCAATCTCCTCTTCCAGCTTCTGCTGGTCGATAACCGCCTGCTTAGCTTCATGCATCACTTCGTCAATCTCTTCATACACCTTGTCCAGCACCGGCCCCAGCGTCTTCCAGTCAAAGCCGACGTTGCTGCAGCGCTTCTGGATTTTGTGCGAACGCATCAGGGCAGGCAGGGCGCGCGGAATGTCATCCAGCGCGGAGTGCTGCTCTCTGGCTGCCCGTTCGCTGGTTTTAATCTGCTCCCAGTTCGTCAGCACTTCCCTGCTGCCGCTTACCGTTGCCTCGCCGAAGATATGGGGGTGGCGCCGCTCCAGCTTGTCGCAGATGGTCTGGCAGATATCCTCAAAGTTAAACCGCCCTTCTTCATCAGCGATCTGCGCATAGAACACCACCTGAAACAGCAGATCGCCCAGCTCACCCCGGAGATCGGTAAAATCTTCCCGGCTGATGGCATCCAGCACTTCATAAGTTTCTTCAAGGGTATAGGGCGCAATAGTGGCGTAACTCTGCTCGCGATCCCACGGGCAGCCGTTGACGGGATCGCGAAGGGTTTTCATGATGCCCAGCAGGCGATCGAGTGCGTTCATAACATTTTCCATGGCAAGTAGTCACCTCACAAACTAATGCAGTCTGCGGGCGTCGATGATATCCGGCACCTGGTTTAACCGCGCGATGACTCTTCCCAGCACCTGCTGATTATAGATTTCGATATCCATATCGATGGTAGCCAGCTGCTTTTTGGTGTCGCTCCTGCTGGAGACGCCAAGCACGTTAACCTTTTCATTAGCCAGAATGGTGGTGATATCGCGCAGCAGGCCGCTGCGATCGTTAGCGGTAACCCTGACCACCAGCGAATAACCGCTGGAGTAGCTTTCACCCCATACCGCATCCACGATCCGCTCCGGCGCATGCGACATCAGATCGGTGAGCTGATCGCAATCAGCGCGGTGAATCGAAATCCCCCGCCCCTGGGTGATAAAGCCAACGATATCATCGCCCGGGATCGGCTGGCAGCAGCGGGCAATATGGTGCATCAGATTACCCACGCCCTCCACCACTACCCGGCCGCTCTCTTTGCTGCGCGGCGCGGCGGATTTCTGCGTCAGCTGACGCAGCGCCTCGCGATCTTCTTCCTCGGCGCTGGGCTTGTGCAGCTTCGACTGCAGGTAGTTGCTCATCTGATTGAGGCGAATATCTCCGCCGCCAATCGCCGCCAGCAGCTCTTCCAGCGAGTTAACGTTGTAGCGCGGCAGCAGCAGCTTTTCCGCCTCTTTCAGGCTGATATCGAGGTGGTCCAGCTCGCTGTCGAGGATCTGCCGGCCGGCGACAATGTTTTTGTCGCGGTCCTGCTTGCGGAACCAGGCGTGAATTTTTGACCGGCCACGGCTGGTGGTGACATAACCCAGATTGGGGTTGAGCCAGTCACGGCTTGGGTTCGGCTGCTTCTGGGTGATGATATCGATCTGATCCCCCATCTGCAGCTGATAGGTAAAGGGCACGATGCGGCCGCCAATTTTGGCGCCGATGCAGCGGTGACCAATATCGCTGTGAATATGGTAGGCAAAGTCGAGCGGCGTGGAGCCTGCCGGAAGATCCACCACATCCCCTTTCGGGGTAAAGACGTAGACCCGGTCATCAAAGACCTGGCTGCGCACCTCATCCAGCATTTCGCCAGAGTCCGCCATCTCTTCCTGCCAGGCGATAAGCTTACGCAGCCAGGCAATGCGCTCTTCATGGCCGGAAGCGCCGCGTGCGCTGCCGCCGCCGCCCTCTTTATATTTCCAGTGCGCGGCCACGCCCAGCTCGGCATCTTCATGCATCTGACGGGTACGGATCTGGATTTCAACCGTTTTGCCTTTTGGTCCCAGCACCACGGTGTGGATGGACTGATAGCCATTGGGTTTAGGATTGGCCACGTAGTCATCGAACTCGCTGGGCAGGTGGCGATAGAGGGTATGCACAATCCCCAGCGCGCCGTAGCAGTCCTGCAAACGTTCGGCGACGATACGCACGGCGCGAACGTCAAACAGCTCGTCAAAGGTCAGCGACTTCTTCTGCATCTTACGCCAGATGCTGTAGATGTGCTTGGGACGGCCATACACTTCAGCCTTTACGCCCTCTTTAACGATTTCGGTGCGCAGAGACTGCACAAAGGTATCGATATACTGTTCGCGATCGATACGCCGCTCGTGCAGCAGTTTAGCGATGCGCTTGTATTCATCCGGGTGCAGATAGCGGAAGCAGAAATCTTCCAGCTCCCACTTCAGCTGCCCGATCCCCAGCCGGTTCGCCAGCGGGGCGTAGATATTTGTACACTCTTTGGCCGCCAGCACGCGCTCATCTTCCGGCGCGTCTTTCACTTCCCGCAGGTGGGCAATTCGTTCGGCCAGCTTGATCACCACGCAGCGGAAATCTTCGACCATCGCCAGCAGCATGCGGCGGACGTTATCCACCTGTTCAGAGGCCATGGAGTCATTGTGGGTCGCTTTCAGCTGACGAATGGCATCCATATCACGCACGCCGTGAACCAGCGAGACGATAGCTTTACCAAAATGCTCTTCCAGCACCTCTTCAGAGACCACATTGCTGTTGGCCAGCGGGAAGAGCAGCGCCGCGCGCAGGCTCTCGCTGTCCATGCTGAGCATAGAGAGAATTTCCACCATCTCCACGCCCCGCCAGAGCAGCAGGGCGGCGTCAGGATGGCTACGGGTGGCCTCATCACAGTAACGCCAGGTCTCGGCCAGGCGTTCACATGACAGCTCATTAGCGATCCCAAGACTGGCGATCCATTGGTCGAGCGCAAACTCGCCAGCCGTGTTCATATGCGCACTTCTTACCGCAACCATAACCTCTCCTGACTTAGCCCCCTCCGGGAGCCTGTTTACGGCTAAATAACACCATCGATTCCACGTGCCCGGTATGCGGAAACATATCAAGCAGGGTAATCCTTTCCAACTGGTAGCCGGATGCCAGAAGCGTCTGGCTATCCCGGGCAAGTGTAGTCGGATTACAGGAAACATAGACCACGCGTTCCGGCGCAAGTTTAATGATGTGAGGGATCACACCTGCCGCGCCGGCGCGGGCTGGATCGAGTAAAACCTTGTTAAATCCCTGTGCGGCCCACGGCTGCCGGGTAACCTCTTCCTCAAGATTGTGCTGAAAAAAGGTCACATTATTAAGATTATTCAGAAGCGCATTATACGCACCCTTTGCCGTTAATGCTGCAACGCCCTCCACACCCGTGACATTTTCTACGCACTTTCCTAAAGGAAGCGTGAAGTTTCCCATCCCGCAGAAGAGGTCCAGCACCCGATCGTCCGGCTGCAAATCCAGCCAGCTTAACGCCTCGCTGACCATCTTTTCATTCAGCTCCGGGTTAATCTGAATAAAGTCGCGTGGGCTGAAGGTCAGCGTCAAATCGTGGATACGGTAGAACGGCATCTCGCCATTAACCTGCTCAAGCGCGTCGCTCTCCGGGGCAAGGTATAACGCCACCTGATGCTTATGCGAAAACTGTTCCAGTTTTTGCCGATCCTCAGCAATTAATGGCTCAAGATGACGCAGAACCAGCAGCGGGCCGTTATCCGCCAGCACCAGTTCAACATGCCCCAGCTTGCTGACTGCCTGCAGAGTACTCAATAGCTGATGCAGCGGCTGGATCAGCGCATTAAGTTCGGGCTTCAAAATAGGGCATTGCGTCAGAGAAACCAGATCGTTCGATCCCGCCTGACGGAATCCCATCTGCAGCGTTTTGCTGCGCGGATGGTAGCTCAGCCCCAGACGGGCGCGGCGGCGGTAGCCATAAGGCTCACCGGCAAGGATATTGCCAACCTCAACCTGCCCGCCGGTTGCCTGGCTCATCAGACGGGAGAGTGCCTTCGCTTTACTGCTCTGCTGCAGGGCTGGCGCCACATGCTGCTGCTGGCAGCCGCCGCACTGGCTGAAATGGGGACATTGGGGAGTCACGCGATCCGGGCTGACGTTGAGGATTTTGCGTGCCTTGCCGCGCGCCCACGAGCGTTTATCCTCAGCGATTTCCACTTCTGCCTGCTCGCCAGGCAGAGCTCCGCTGATAAACAGCGCTTTACCGTTATGCCTGGCAACGCCCTGGCCTGCCCCGTCGAGGTCGCTGACGGTCACGGTGATGATTTGGCGGGTCGTCACGCGCCGTTTTGCAGAGTAGAATTGCGCCATTATTCGTTTATCCCGAAAGTCGTAAGCGGTGTCAGCCATCAAAAGCGTGCGTAGCCTACACCAGCCTCCGGATTTATTCGACCCGCAGAGCAGCCCGACGGGCGCCTTTTCGTAACAGGAAGATTATGACCAAATACAGCCTGCGGGCACGGATGATGATTTTAATCCTGGCACCCACCCTGATGATTGGCCTGCTGTTGAGTACCTTTTTCATTGTGCATCGCTATAACGAGCTGCAGCGGCAGCTGGTTGATGCGGGCGCTAACATCATTGAACCGCTGGCGGTCTCCAGCGAATATGGCATGACGTTTCACAGTAAAGAGTCGGTGCGTCAGCTGGTGAGCCTGCTGCATCGCCGTCACTCTGATATCGTGCGGGCCATCTCTATTTTTGATGCGCAAAATCAGCTTTTCGTCACCTCGAATTATCATCTCAATACGGAAAAGCTGAGGATGCCTGCGCAGGGGAAATCCCCTCACTCCTTCAGCTACGAGCGACAGGGCAATTCGGTCATTCTGCGAACGCCCATCGTCTCTGAAAGCTATTATCCCGACGAGTCGCCCGGAGAAGATGCCAAACCCAACGGCAATCCCCTGGGCTACGTCGCTATAGAGCTGGATCTGCAATCTGTCCGCCTGCAGCAGTACAAAGAGGTGTTTGTCTCTACTCTGCTGCTGCTGTTCTGCCTCTGCCTGGCGATGCTGTTTGCTTACCGACTGATGCGCGATGTGACCGGCCCCATCCGGGATATGGTCAGCACCGTTGACCGTATCCGTCGTGGCCAGCTCGACAGCCGCGTCAGCGGCTATATGCTTGGCGAACTCGATATGCTGAAGAATGGCATCAACTCAATGGCGATGTCGCTCACCGCCTATCACGAAGAGATGCAGCAGAACATCGACCAGGCGACCTCCGACCTGCGCGAAACGCTGGAGCAGATGGAGATCCAGAACGTCGAGCTGGACCTGGCTAAAAAGCGCGCGCAGGAGGCGGCCAGGATCAAGTCGGAGTTTCTGGCGAATATGTCCCATGAACTGCGTACCCCGCTGAACGGCGTGATCGGTTTTACCCGCCAGACGCTGAAAACGCCGCTGAACATCACCCAGCGCGACTACCTGCATACCATTGAGCGGTCGGCCAACAATCTGCTGAGCATCATCAATGACGTGCTCGATTTTTCCAAGCTGGAAGCGGGCAAGCTGGTACTGGAAACCATTCCCTTCCCGCTGCGCGCCACGCTGGATGAGGTGGTGGTATTACTGGCGCAGTCAGCCCACGAGAAGGGGCTTGAGCTGACGCTGAATATTCAGCCAGATGTGCCGGACAACACCATCGGTGACCCGCTGCGCCTGCAGCAGATCATCATCAATCTGCTGGGCAACGCCATTAAGTTTACCGAGCGCGGCAATATTGATATTCGCATTGAGATGCGCTCGCTGAGCACTAACCGCGTCAATCTGGAAGTGCAGATCCACGACACCGGCATCGGGATCAGCGAGAAACAGCAGTCGCAGCTTTTCCAGGCTTTCCGCCAGGCGGATGCCAGTATTTCCCGGCGGCATGGCGGCACCGGCCTGGGGCTGGTGATCACGCAGAAGCTGGTGAATGAAATGGGCGGCGAAATCTCGCTGCACAGCCGTCTTAACCACGGTTCCACCTTCTGGTTTAACGTCAATCTGGTGCTGAATCCCAACGCGGCCAGCGATCCCCGCGCTACCGCCTGTCTGACCGGCAAGCGTCTGGCCTATGTTGAAGCCAACAGCGCGGCGGCGAAAGCGACGCTGGAGATGCTGAGCGCCACGCAAATGGAAGTCAGCTACAGCACCACGCTGGATGGCCTGCCGGACAGCCACTTTGATGCGCTGCTGATGGGGCTGCCGGTCACCAAAGAGGCCGACCGCGAACTCTCGCCAGAGCTGCTGCTGCCCGCGCTGAAACGCGCCGACAGCCTGATCATGGCGCTGCCCTGCCAGATGCAGATTTACGCTGAGGAGCTTAAAGCCCGCGGCGTCAGCGCCTGCCTGATCAAACCGGTGAGCCTGACCCGATTGCTGCCGGTACTGATTGAGAACCATACGCGGGAAGCGGACTACCGCCCTGCCCGTCACCGTCTGCCTCTGACGGTAATGGCGGTGGACGATAACCCCGCCAACCTCAAGCTGATCGGTGCGCTGCTGGAGGAGCAGGTGGAAAACATCGTGCTGTGCGACAGCGGTGAAGCGGCCATTCAGCAGGCAAGCCAACACTCACTGGATATTATTTTAATGGATATTCAGATGCCAAATATCGACGGCATTCGCGCCGGTGAGATGATCCGCAGCTATCCGCAACACGCCACCACGCCCATTGTGGCAGTGACTGCCCATGCGCTGGATGGTGAACGCGAACATCTGATTCAGGCTGGCATGACGGATTACCTCGCCAAGCCTATTGATGAGGCAAAACTCAGTAATCTGCTGGCCCGCTATACGCCAGGTTTACAGGCGGTGGCAGCGAAACTTCAGGATGTTCCCGCCTCGCTGGACTGGCAGCTGGCGCTGCGCCAGGCGGCAAACAAGCCTGACCTGGCCCGCGATCTGTTGCGGATGCTGGTCGATTTTCTGCCGGAGGTTCATACGCTGGTGGAAAGCCACATGGCGGCGGGCGACACGCTTGCGTTAAGGGATATAATTCATAAGCTGCACGGCAGCGCCAGCTACAGCGGCGTGCCGAGACTCAAGCAGCTTTGCCTGCAGCTTGAGCAGGGGCTGCGTGCGCATAACAGTATTAATGAAGTCGAGCCGGAGCTGTTTGAACTGCTGGATGAGATGGAGAATGTGGCGAAGCTGGCGAAAAAGAGGCTGAATTTGTAGCCATCAGTGAAAGAGTCCGGCCTCCAGAGTAGGGAAGCAGCGGGTAATCTGCTCTGACAGCCAGTAATGAAACATTGCCTGGGAGCGCAAACGAAGCGGGACGATTAACCTCGCCCCGTGCTTCACGGTGAAGCTAGCTACTGCGCCAGCTGCTGCCCAATCGCTAACGTCGCGGCGATGTTTCTGGCGCTGAGGCGCACATTTTCCGCAGCGTTATCCAGCGCCTCTTCCAGCGTACAGATGGTATAGATCACGCTGAATACCGCATCCAGTCCATGCTGGTGCACCACGCCGACGTCCCGGGTCAGGCTGCCTGCAATGCCTATCACCGGCTTGTTATAACGCTTCGCTACCTTTGCCACCCCTATCGGCACCTTGCCGTGAATGGTCTGGCTGTCGATCCTGCCTTCGCCAGTGATCACCAGCGAGGCGTCACGCACCAGCTCATCCAGCCCTAACGCTTCGGTGACAATTTCGATGCCCCGTCGCAGCTCGGCCTGACAGAACGCATGCAGCGCCACGCCCATGCCCCCGGCCGCGCCGCCGCCAGCAATGGTC
This sequence comes from Erwinia pyri, assembly GCF_030758455.1. NCBI lineage: Bacteria > Pseudomonadati > Pseudomonadota > Gammaproteobacteria > Enterobacterales > Erwiniaceae > Erwinia > Erwinia pyri. The sequence goes on along the minus strand of NZ_CP132353.1, from coordinate 981,097 downwards.
AACACATCAATATCCAGTTCCCGGTGGATCACTTCCGCGTAGTGGGCCAGCGCCCGATCCAGCTGCTCGACCCGCTCTGCGGTTGCCCCTTTCTGCGGCCCAAATATGGCTGACGCGCCCTCTTTGCCCAGCAGCGGGTTGGTCACATCGCAGGCCACTTCAAACCGACACTGCGCAATGCGGGGATCAAACTGGCTCATATCGATGCTGGCTAATTCGGGCAGCTGACCACCACCGTAGCCAATCTGCCTGCCCTGCTTATCCAGCAGCTGCGCGCCCAATGCCTGCACCATACCGGACCCGCCATCATTGGTGGCGCTGCCGCCGATGCCGATAATAAAATGCTTAACGCCTTTATCAAGCGCGCTGCGGATCAGTTCTCCCGTGCCCCAGGAGGTGGTGACCAGCGGGTCACGCTTTGCGGCAGGAACCAGCTCAAGCCCGCTGGCAGCCGCCATTTCAATGTAGGCACAGCTTTCGTCACCGGAGAGGCCATAAAAGGCGTTTACGGGCTCGCCCAGTGGGCCAGTGACATCAAGCCGGATAATTTTGCCGCCGGTTGCCGCTACCATCGCCTCGACAGTTCCCTCTCCGCCATCTGCCACCGGCAGTTTGACGTAGTGCGCGTCGGGGAAAATTTCGCGAAACCCCAGCTCGATCTGTGTAGCGACCTGCTGAGCCGACAGGCTCTCTTTATATGAATCCGGTGCGATTACTATTTTCATACGGTATCCGGGCGCGTTGACCTGGCATTCACCAGGCAGTGCCGTTACCGGCCTCTGTTAAGGCCGGAACACGGGACTATTTGCTGATTTCTACCTTCGCCAACTTCTCATAATAGCAAGCCAGCGCGCTATGGTCGGCAGTGCCCAGCCCGTCGGCTCGCAGCGCCTGCATCATCTCCATCACTGCCGCCGTGAGAGGCAGCTGAGCGCCTACGCCGTGTGACGTATCCAGCGCGTTGGCTAAATCCTTGATATGCAAATCAATACGGAAGCCGGGTTTAAAATTACGCTCCATCACCATCGGCGCTTTGGCATCCAGCACCGTGCTGCCCGCCAGACCACCGCGGATCGCCTGATAGACCAGCTCAGGATTAACGCCTGCTTTGGTTGCCAGCGTCAGCGCCTCAGACATCGCCGCAATGTTCAGCGCGACAATCACCTGGTTAGCGAGCTTGGTGACGTTGCCTGCGCCAATATCACCGGTATGCACCACCGATCCCGCCATCGCTTTCATGATGTCGTAACACTTATCAAACAGCTCTTTGTCACCACCTACCATTACCGACAGGGTGCCTTCAATCGCTTTAGGCTCGCCGCCGCTCACCGGCGCATCCAGCAGGGCGATATTTTTCTTAGCCAGCTCATCATGAATTTCACGGCTCGCCAGCGGCGCAATCGAACTCATATCGATCACGATGGTTCCCGGTTTCGCGCCCAGAATAACGCTCTCTTCACCGAGTAATACTTCTTTCACCTGCGGAGAATTTGGCAGCATGGTGATGATGATGTCGCTCTGCTCAGCAACCTCTCTGGCGCTGCCTGCAGTGGTTGCGCCAGCGCTCACCAGCTCCGCTTCGTTTTCCGGGTTATGGTCACGAACAACCAGTGAATAGCCTGCTTTTACCAGGTTTTTGCTCATGGGCTTGCCCATGATGCCGAGACCAATAAAGCCAATTTTCATCTTATTTTCTCCAGAAACGGGGTTATTTTTTAAAGCGATCGCAGAGCGCCTGGGTGGCACCGCGGAAGACGCCTAAATCACTGCCTACGGCAACGAATCCGGCGCCCCACTCCAGATAACGGCGGGCATCAACCTCTACCGGAGCCAGGATGCCGCTGGGTTTGCCTGCGGCTTTAGCCCGCTCAAACAGATATTTGATCACCTTCAGCACTTCCGGGTGCGCTGGCTGACCGAGGTAACCCAGGGCGGCCGACAGGTCGCCGGGCCCCACAAAAATACCGTCCACGCCCTCTACGGCGGCAATGGCATCAATATTGTCGACGCCCTGCTGCGTTTCGATCTGTACCAGCACCGTCACGTTGTCATTGACCGTGCTGTTGTAGTCCGGCACCGTGCCGTACATGTTGCTGCGGTGCGAAACCGACACGCCGCGGATGCCAGCTGGCGGATAGCGGGTTGACGCCACGGCACGCACGGCTTCCTCTTCGGTTTCAACAAACGGGATCAGGAAATTTGAGAAGCCGATATCGAGCAGACGCTTGATGATCACCGGCTCATTGGTTGGCGGACGCACCACCGGGGCACTTACGCTGCCCTTCAGGGCCATTAGCTGCGGCACAAAGGTAGTAATGTCATTCGGCGCGTGCTCACCGTCGAGCACCAGCCAGTCAAAACCGGCCAGGCCCAGCACTTCCGTGGTCAGCGGGTTGGCCAGCGCGCACCAGCTGCCAATCAGCGTTTCGCCAGCCAGCAGGCGCTGACGGAAACTGTTGGGATTGCTTACATAGCTCATCAGTAACTCCTGTGAAAAGAATTAGCGCACCAGACAAGGGCGTTTGTTATCGAAGGTCCAGTTCGGCACCAGGAACTGCATGGCCTGCGCATCATCGCGTGCGCCCAGCCCATGCTGAAGATAGAGCTGATGGGCCTGCATGACTTTATCCATATCCAGCTCCACGCCCAGCCCGGGAACCGATGGCACCTGCACCTTGCCGCCTTTAATTTGCAGCGGTTCACGGCTCAGACCCTGATTGCCTTCCTGCCAGATCCAGTGGGTATCAATGGCGGTAATTTTGCCAGGCGCAGCGGCGGCCACATGGGTGAACATCGCCAGCGAAATGTCGAAATGATTATTAGAGTGGGAACCCCAGGTGAGGCCAAAATCGTGGCACATCTGCGCCACGCGTACCGAACCCTGCATGGTCCAGAAGTGTGGGTCAGCCAGCGGAATATCGACTGACTGCAAAGAGAGAGTATGGCCCATCTGACGCCAGTCTGTGGCAATCATGTTAGTGGCGGTAGGCAGGCCGGTCGCACGGCGGAATTCCGCCATCACTTCACGGCCTGAATAGCCCTGTTCCGCACCACAGGGATCTTCAGCATAGGCGAGCACGCCTTTGAGCTGTTTGCCCAGGCTGATCGCTTCGTTCAGCGACCAGGCCCCGTTTGGATCCAGGGTAATGCGGGCATCCGGGAAGCGTTTTGACAGGGCAGTGACGGCTTCAGCCTCTTCGCTGCCGGCCAGCACGCCGCCTTTGAGTTTAAAGTCGTTGAAGCCATATTGTTCATAAGCCGCTTCCGCCAGCCGGACCACCGTTTCCGGGGTCAGCGCCTCTTCATGACGAAGGCGATACCAGTCACAGCTGTCGTCAGGCTGGCTTTGGTAAGGAAGGCTGGTTTTGCTTCTGTCGCCTATGTAAAACAGATAGCCCAACATTTCTACTTCATCACGCTGTTGCCCGTCACCCAGCAGGGAGGCCACGTTCACGCCAAGATGCTGTCCAAGCAGATCCAGCAGTGCCGCTTCAATCCCGGTCACCACGTGAATAGTGGTACGCAGATCGAAAGTCTGGTTTCCCCTGCCTGCCGCATCGCGGTCAGCAAAAGTCTGGCGGACCTGGCTTAACAGGTTTTTATATTCACCCAGCCCGTGTCCGGTGATCAGCGCGGCAGCCTCTTCCAGCGTTTTGCGGATTTTCTCTCCGCCGGGGATCTCGCCCACGCCCGTGTGGCCGGAGTTATCTTTAATGATGACAATATTTCGCGTGAAAAACGGTGCGTGTGCCCCGCTCAGGTTCAGCAGCATGCTGTCGTGACCAGCCACAGGAATAACCTGCATTTCCGTGATTAACGGGGTGCCTGTAATCGGGATCATACCCTCTTCCTTCTACAAGTTAGATTCAGCGTCCAAAGACGGGACGTTTACGATCGAACGTCCAGCCAGGAACCAGATACTGCATTGAGGCCGCGTCATTGCGGGAGCCGCCAGGCAGCGTTTTATAGAGCGCATGCGCTTTTTCAATCTGCGCCCAGTCGAGTTCAATACCCAAACCTGGCGCCTCCGGCACGGCAATTTTTCCGCGGGTAATTTGCAGTGGATTTTTGGTCAGGCGCTGATCGCCCTCCTGCCAAATCCAGTGAGTGTCGATGGCGGTGGGTTTGCCGGGCGCTGCTGCAGCCACGTGAGTAAACATCGCCAGCGAAATATCGAAGTGGTTATTGGAGTGGCAGCCCCATGTCAGCCCCCACTCATCACAGAGCTGGGCCACGCGTACCGCGCCGCTCAGCGTCCAGAAATGGGGGTCAGCCAGCGGGATATCCACGGCATTAAGCATCACTGCGTGGTTCATCTCGCGCCAGTTGGTGGCAATCATATTGGTCGCCACGGGCAGACCGGTAGCGCGCCGGAATTCAGCCATCACCTCACGGCCAGAGTAGCCCTGCTCGGCGCCACAAGGGTCTTCGGCGTAGGTCAGAACGTCCTGCATGCCTTTGCACAGGGCAACAGCTTCATCCAGCAGCCAGGCACCGTTGGGATCGACGGTTATCCGGGCATCGGGGAAACGCTTTTTCAGCTCTTTAGCCGCATCAATCTCCTGCTCGCCGGGCAGCACGCCGCCCTTCAGCTTAAAGTCTTTGAAGCCATATTTGTCCTGCGCCGCTTCGGCAAGACGCACTATCGCGGCGCTGTCCATCGCCTGTTGATGGCGAAGGTGATACCACTCATGTCCCGACTGCTCACCGGCGAGGTAAGGCAGGTCGGTTTTCTCACGGTCGCCGATATAAAACAGATAACCCAGTACGGTGACTTCATCACGCTGCTTGCCGGGGCCAAGCAGCTCCGCCACCGGTACGTTCAGGCACTGGCCTAATAAATCCAGCAGCGCGGCTTCCAGTGCCGCCACCGCATTGACCCGCAGCTCAAAGGTCCAGGCACCCTGACCAAAGGTATCAAAGTCAGCGGACTGGTTGCCCTTATGCACCTCCTGCACCACACGATTCATGCGGGCAACTTCTTTCCCTTTTACCTGCGGTATCGCTTCGATCAGCGTCTGGTAGATGGTTTCGCCACCCGGCGCCTCGCCCACGCCGGTATGCCCCGCACTGTCCGTCAGCACCACAATATTGCGGGTGAAGTAAGCGCCATGCGCGCCGCCAATATTCAGCAGCATGCTGTCATGTCCCGCAACGGGGATAACTTTCATCTCGGTAATGACAGGAGTGCTTTGCGTGCTCATAACTTGTCCTTACAGATGTTTCAGTTCAATGCGCTTGATGTCCTGCACCAGCACCAGGTAGCTCAGTACGGCGACAAAAGCGTGAATGCCGACGTAGATCAGCGCGCCGTTGTAGGAGCCGGTAGTGGCAATGATGTAACCGATAGCAATCGGGGTGATGATGCCGGAGATGTTGCCGAACATATTGAACAGCCCACCGCTCAGCCCGCTGATCTCTTTAGGCGCGGTATCTGCCATCACCGCCCAGCCCAGCGCGCCAATCCCTTTACCGAAGAACGCCAGCGCCATAAAGAACACCACTACCCATTCGGTATCGACGTAGTTACACACCACCATCGAAATAGAGAGCAGCATACCGAGCACGATAGGGGTTTTACGGGCAATGTTCAGCGAGCCGGTTTTACGCATCAGCCAGTCGGAGATGATCCCGCCCAGCACGCCGCCAAGGAAGCCGCAGATAGCGGGTATAGAGGCGATCATCCCCGCTTTCAGAATCGACATGCCGCGGGCCTGAACCAGATAGACCGGGAACCAGGTGATAAAGAAGTAGGTCAGCGCGTTAATGCAATACTGCCCAAGATAGACCCCGATCATCATGCGTGAGGTGACCAGCTGCTTGATCTGATATTTCTTCTCAGCCCAGCTTACCTTCCGCTCCACCTTTTTCTGATCCATGTTGATCAGCGCACCGCCCTGCTCCATGTACTCCAGCTCAGCTTTATTCACGCCAGGGTGATCGTTAGGATCGTGGATCACTTTCAGCCAGATAAAGCTGATTATGATGCCGAGCCCGCCCATGAACCAGAAGACGTGTGCCCAGCCTACTGACGAGACCAGCCAGCCCATAATTGGCGCAAAGATAACCGTCGCGAAGTACTGTGCTGAGTTGAAAATCGCTACGGCAGTGCCGCGCTCTTGTGCCGGGAACCAGGCTGCTACTATGCGGCTGTTACCCGGGAAGGAGGGCGCTTCTGCCAGCCCAACCATGAAGCGCAGCATAAACAGCGCGGCAATGACCGTGAAGCCGTTGAACAGGTCAACAAATCCCTGTAGCAGGGTGAAGAGTGACCAGAGGAAGATGCTCCAGAAATAGACTTTTTTCGAGCCGAAGCGGTCAAGCAGCCAGCCGCCAGGGATTTGGCCGATAACGTAAGCCCAGGAAAACGCGGAGAAGATATAGCCCAGACCAACCGGATCCAGCCCGATATCTTTGGACATGGCGGAACCGGCAATGGCAATGGTCGCGCGGTCGCCGTAGTTGAAAGAGGTAACGATAAATAACATCACCACTATCCAGTAGCGAGCATTAGTTTTTTTTTGCACGGCGCTCGCAGCACTGCTGATTGAATTCATGAGACACTCCTGAAATAGTGCGGTCAGGCAAACTCACTCTGGACGGCATACACATCGCGTTGGGTATCAGAATGATGTTGGGTTGAACACAGCGATTATTTTGCAGAATCGTTAACGCCCAGCAGAAAAAATATCTTTTCGTTCCAGTGGCTAAAAAGTATATGAAGTGCGCACAGCTAACACATCGGCATTAAGCCCTATAAACAGGCTTAAAAAACTTAATTCTTATGGCAAATGCCCAATGCGCTGCGTGATGGCTCACGGTTCGGATCCGTTCTGCGGCGGGGGTCACACTCCCGCTGCTTCCCCCTTGCCTTTGTGAGCGTTCTCACTGATATCTGTACGTCTGCCATAAAAAGAGCGCGACAGAGAGGCATGAAGTCGGACATATGCATAATGTATTTGCCCTGACGCGCTTTTATACTGGTCGCCAGCAGAGTCATGATTACCCGTAACAGATGAGATCGTTCCTCAGGAAGAGAAAAACAACGCTTACCTCACTTATTTCAGGACTTGTCGAGCAATGAATATTCTCAGAAACGATCCACCGCTCTATATCAAAGTGCATGAAAACGATAACGTTGCCATTGTGGTTAATAATAATGGCCTGACCGCAGGCACTGAATTTCCCTGTGGGCTGATATTAAAAGAGCATATTCCTCAGGGGCATAAAGTTGCCCTGAGCGATATTTCTGAAGGCAGCGATATTATTCGCTATGGCGAAGTTATCGGCTACGCGGTGCGTAATATTTCGCGTGGAGGCTGGATTGATGAATCGCTGGTCGTGCTTCCTGAAGCGCCGGAGCTGGCCGCTCTGCCGCTGGCCACCAATATCCCTCCTGCCCTGCCAAAGCTTGAGGGCTACACCTTCCAGGGCTATCGCAATGCTGATGGCAGCGTAGGCACCCGCAATTTGCTGGCGATCACCACCAGCGTGCACTGTGTTGCTGGCGTGGTGGACCATGTGGTGAAGATCATTGAACGCGATCTGCTGCCGAAATATCCCAACGTCGACGGCGTGGTCGCGCTGAATCACCTCTATGGCTGCGGCGTGGCGATCAACGCGCCTGCGGCCGTGGTGCCTATTCGCACCATCCACAATCTGGCGCTGAACGCCAACTTTGGCGGAGAGGTCATGGTAGTGGGGCTGGGCTGCGAAAAGCTGCAGCCAGAACGCCTGCTGGAAGGCACGCCCGATGTGCAGACAATTTCGCTGGGCGAAGAGGATGTGGTCCGGTTGCAGGATGAAAAGCATATTGGCTTTGAATCGATGGTCGCCGACATTTTGCAGGTGGCAGATCGCCATTTACGGCGGTTGAACCAGCGCCAGCGTGAAACCGTCCCGGCATCTGAACTGGTTGTCGGCATGCAATGTGGCGGCAGCGACGCTTTCTCGGGCGTAACCGCTAATCCTGCCGTGGGCTTTGCTTCCGATCTGCTGGTTCGCTGCGGTGCAACGGTAATGTTTTCTGAGGTCACCGAAGTCCGTGATGCCGTGCATCTGCTTACGCCGCGCGTTGCCAGCGTTGAAGTAGGTAAACGGCTGCTTGAGGAGATGGCCTGGTACGATAATTATCTTGATATGGGTAAAACCGATCGCAGCGCTAACCCTTCTCCGGGCAATAAAAAAGGCGGGCTGGCTAACGTAGTGGAAAAGGCGCTGGGATCTATCGCCAAGTCGGGCCGGAGCGCTATTGTGGAAGTGCTTTCACCCGGCCAGCGTCCGACTCAGCGCGGGCTGATCTATGCCGCCACGCCAGCCAGTGATTTTGTCTGCGGCACGCAGCAGATGGCTTCAGGCATCACGCTGCAGGTCTTTACTACCGGACGCGGCACGCCGTATGGCCTGGCAGCCATTCCGGTTATCAAAATGGCGACCCGCACGGCGCTGGCCGACCGCTGGCATGATCTGATGGATATCAACGCGGGCACCATTGCCACCGGTGAAGAGAGCATTGAGCAGGTAGGCTGGAGATTGTTTGAACTGATTCTGGAGATTGCCAGCGGCAGCAAACAAACCTGGTCCGATCGCTGGGGAATTCATAATGCGCTGGCCGTGTTCAATCCGGCACCGGTAACGTGAGGTTCCCTCACCGCGCCTGAGGCCAGGCGCGGTGAGGGCTGACTTCAGCTAATCAGCTTTGCCCAGGCTTCCACCCAGGGAGAGGTAATCTCTTCCGGCTCCGGATATTCCGTCGCATCCACTAACAGCAACTCTCCCAGTCGCGTTGCGCTGTGCTCCTGCAGCAGTGCATCAAACGACTTTCCACCGCCGCAGAAATCGTCATAGCTGCTGTCGCCCAAGGCGATCATACCGTAACGCAGAGCGGGCTGGTGGCCCATCTTATCCTTTATGGCATGGAACAGCGGCGCAATACTGTCTGGTAAATTGCCCTGACCAGTGGTCGAGGTGATCACCAGCACGACCTGGTCAGCGTAGCGCTTCCAGTCATCCAGCGAGGGATCCTCGAAAATTTTCACCTGGTGCCCCAGATCGGCCAGCAAAGGCTCAGCCTCTTCCGCCACCATCAGCGCGTTACCATATACGGTGCCAACAAAAATACCTATCTGAGCCATGCGATTCTCCGTTTCTGGCGCTTATTCAGTGGGACTATCCTGCAGGTTAGTCGTTACAAACTCAACCCTCGGAAGCTCGGGAAGGCACGCTTCCCAGCCAAAAGTAGCCATGCAGCCCTGCCAGACGGGATCCAGCCCGGCCCGCAACAGCAGCGGTTCGCCCGTTACGGGATGGGTCAGGCTCAGTTCGCTGGCATGCAGCATCAGCCGCTTCATGCCGAAATGGTGCACGGCGCTGCGGTTCTGTTTGAGGTCACCATGGGCACTGTCCCCAATAATGGGGTGGCGAAGATGACGCAAATGACGGCGTAGCTGATGCTTACGCCCGGTTTCAGGCTTAAGCTCCACCAGGCTGAAGCGTGAGGTCTCATAGCGGCTGACCGCTACCGGCAGCTCCGCTTTTGCTAACGCTTTCCAGTGTGTAACGGCAGGCTGGGGCGCCTTATCCGCCACGCTGAATTTGTCGGCAATTTTGTCCAGCTCTTCGGTCAGCGCATAATCCAGGGTCTCTTCCCCTTCCAGCCAGCCTCTGACCACCGCATGATAGGTTTTTTGTAAGGCGTGCTGTTCAAATTGTTGCGACAGGAGCCGCGCTACCTCGCTCGACAGAGCCAGCAGCAGCACGCCGGAAGTGGGACGATCGAGCCTGTGGACGGTAAAAACGTGCTGACCAATCTGGTCACGCAGGGTCTGCATCACAAAAACCGTTTCGTGGCGATCCAGCCAGCTGCGGTGGACCAGCCAGCCGGAGGGTTTGTTTACCGCTACCAGCCAGCGATCCTGATAGAGAATCTCCAGCATTAATCATCCTGCCCGAACATCTGATCCAGCTGATTCAGGGCGTGAAGAAGCGTGGCGCGTGCGGGAATTTCGCCCTCAAGCGCCACTTCGTAATAGGGAGCGATAGCCAGTTTCTCCGGCAGCGGCGCACCTGCATCCAGCAGCGCGCGCATGCGCGGCAGAAAGATCCACTGCAGCCACTGCAGCGGCATCATGGTGTCCACGCAGAAGGGCTCCACGCTGTTAAACGCTTCACTGGTGGGTGCGCAGACTTGCCACAGACCCGCTTCCTGTAATAGGTGCTCTATCGCCTCAAGGCGTTGCAAAACCTGGGTTTCACGGCTCATTGGCAGTTCTCCTTGGTCAGTTGATCGAAAGGCAGCAAGCATACCATTCAGCGGTCGGCTCTGGAGAAGTATGGACAAAAAAAGGGAGCACTGTGTAAACAGTGCTCCCGGTTCGTTTGCAGCTATCCCGCCACGCTTATGCTCCCTGCTCGTCCGTGATAACTTTGTCCTTGAGTATTCCCTACCTTTCACCGTCCTGGTGTATCCCTTGCATCCCGTCACGCCATCTTCTGACAGCTCACAATCTCCATCCTGGAGGTGTCCCTGATCCCATCCTGAGATATCCTCCTTCATCCTGAAGACTCTCCCTGCTTCCTCTTCCAGAGGGGTCCTGACTTATCGCTAAGCCACACTTCCTTTTGATGGCGTTATTCTGCCCTAACCGCATCAGCAAACAATATGGCTGACAATGAAATGTCAGGCTCACGGTGGTGCAATCTCACCAGAAAAATAGCAACCTTATGATTTTTATCAAATCAAAAAAATAACCCTTGCTTTAAGAGGGCTATTTTCAAGCGATCTCTTACAGCTTACGTGAGAGATCTCTTACAAGATGTGACCTTGTTTAACGCTCAGGGTAAGGCAACCGCCAGCTCGATGGTAAACTGTTCCAGGTCGGGCGCCAGAACGGTGCGCTTTTTGGTGCCCAGTTGCTCCAGCACCACTTCTCCGCTGAGGTTACAGACGGAAATCACCTCAAGTTCAGACGAGGTGGTGGCGATAAACAGAGTGGGCGACTGCTTTAAACGGCGCTTCATAACCAGATGCCCAATCAGATTTTCTTGCACGCGCAGAAAATCTTCCTCGCTCCAGGTTTGCAGCAGCGTACAGCTCAGGTTGCCAAAGGTGGCAGACATATCTCCGGCAAACTGCGAGCTATACCAGGCCACTACAGAAGGCTGGATACGTAACTCCACCGCCCGCTCGACCGCTTCCAGATTTTGCGCCAGGGTGAACGGCTGTGGCAGCCAGAAGAGATCGTCTTCATTTGTCTGCTGGACGCAGGGCGAAGGCACGCCAAGGAGTTCGGCACTTGCCGGAGGATGGCCGCATTCGCGGATCCAGTCATCACAATATTTACGGGTAAAATCCGTCAAGGCCTGGGCCGTTTGTTCAATCATTCTTTTTTCACTCTCTGTTGCCTGAGTTACACTAAGGCTAACTGTGCACTACCGCCTGCAAGCCGCAGGCCATAAGGTAATTAAGATGTCTTCTAAGGATCCACATCAGGCGTTAAACAACCTGACACTGGGAAAACCCACAGAGTATCACGATAAGTATCAACCCTCTTTACTGCAAGCCGTACCGCGCAGCATGAACCGTGAACCGCTGGGACTCTATCCGGACTCCCTGCCTTTTCATGGTGACGATATCTGGACGCTGTACGAGCTCTCCTGGCTGAATGCGAAAGGCCTGCCGCAGGTTGCCGTAGGCGAAGTTACGCTGAAAGCAGAGAGCCAGAACCTGATTGAGTCCAAGAGTTTCAAACTCTATCTTAACAGTTTCAACCAGACAAAATTTGCCAACTGGGGCGACGTTCGTAGCACGCTGGAGCGCGATCTCAGCGCCTGCGCGCAGGGGGAGGTCAGCGTCGCGCTGTTCCGCCTACAGGAAGTGGAAGGCCAGCCTATCGGGCACCTTGCCGGATACTGCATTGATGAACAGGATATTGAAATTGATAACTATCAGTTCACCACCGATTATCTGCAGCAGGCGACGCAACCGGAAATTGTGGAAGAGCAGCTGGTCAGCCATCTGCTGAAATCCAACTGCCTGATCACCAACCAGCCAGACTGGGGATCGGTGCAGATCAGCTATCGTGGGCCGCGCATTCAGCGTGAAGCGCTGCTGCGCTATCTGATCTCTTTCCGTCATCACAACGAGTTCCACGAGCAGTGTGTCGAACGCATTTTCAACGATATTCTGCGTTTTTGCCAGCCAGAGGAGCTGAGCGTTTATGCCCGCTACACGCGTCGGGGCGGGCTGGATATCAACCCGTGGCGCAGCAACGGCGCGTTCCGGCCGGGCCATTCCCGTCTTGTAAGGCAGTAATCAGCACGGTTTTGCGCACCATCCCGCATTAGCAGGATGCGATCCCTTGTTAAATCAGGACGGACAAGGCTACTCTGGAGTGGGCACAGGTAACCACCTGGCTCAGGGATTTTACTCTCCATGCTGTTGCGGCTGAACGGTCGCGAATGGAGTGACTACCACCCGTACGGGTGTAAAGGAGTTAATTTGATTACACATGTCAGCCCCTTAGGCTCAATGGATCTGCTCTCTCAACTGGAAGTTGATATGCTGAAGCAGACGGCCAGCAGCGACCTCTATCAGCTGTTCCGTAACTGTTCTCTTGCCGTCCTTAACTCCGGAAGTCAGACCGACAGCAGCCATGAGCTGCTCTCCCGCTTTGAAAATTTTGACATCAACGTGCTACGACGCGAGCGCGGCGTAAAACTTGAGCTGATCAACCCGCCTGAAGAGGCGTTTGTGGATGGCAGGATCATCCGCTCGCTGCAGGCGAACCTGTTTGCCGTACTGCGCGATATTCTGTTTGTGAACGGGCAGATCGACAGCGCCGGTCGCTTCCAGCACCTCAATATTGAAGATTCGGTACAGATCACCAACATGGTGTTCTCAATACTCAGAAACGCCCGCGCGCTGCACGTTGGGGAAGAACCCAATACCGTGGTCTGCTGGGGTGGCCACTCGATCAACGCGGTGGAATATCAATATTGCCGTAACGTCGGGTCGCAGCTGGGCCTGCGCGAGCTGAATATCTGCACAGGCTGCGGGCCAGGCGTAATGGAAGCCCCGATGAAAGGCGCAGCCGTCGGCCACGCGCAGCAGCGCTATAAAGAGGGGCGCTTTATCGGCTTAACGGAGCCGTCGATCATCGCTGCAGAGCCGCCTAACCCGCTGGTGAATGAGCTGATCATTATGCCGGATATCGAGAAGCGTCTTGAAGCCTTTGTCCGTATCGCGCATGGCATCATCATTTTCCCCGGCGGCGTAGGGACCGCAGAAGAGCTGCTCTACCTGCTGGGTATTCTGATGAATCCGCATAACCACGATCAGGTTCTGCCGCTGATTCTGACCGGACCAAAAGAGAGTGCAGACTATTTCAACGTGCTGGATGAGTTTATTGTCAGCACGCTGGGCGAGGCTGCCCGCCAGCACTACACCATCATTATTGATGATGCCGCTGAAGTGGCTCGCCTGATGAAAAAAGCGATGCCGCAGGTTAAAGAGCACCGTCGGGAAACGGGCGATGCTTACAGCTTTAACTGGTCGATTCGCATTGCGCCCGATCTGCAGGTGCCGTTTATGCCTACCCATGAAAACATGGCGAATCTGAATCTCTATCCCGATCAGCCTGCCGAGCAGCTGGCCGCTGCGCTGCGGCGCGCGTTTTCCGGGATCGTGGCTGGCAACGTCAAGGATATGGGGATCAAAGCGATCAAAGAGAAAGGCCCCTATAGGCTGCACGGCGATCGGGAGATGATGCACCGAATGGATGATTTATTACAGGGATTTGTGGCTCAGCACCGCATGAAGCTGCCGGGTACGGCCTACATCCCCTGCTACGAAATCATTAAATAAACTGCTCACCGGAGCGGCGACAACGCCGCTCCGCTTTCGTGGATCTTATGACTGTTCATTTACTGATTGTTGATGCCCTGAATCTTATCCGTCGTATCCATGCGGTTCAGGGTTCTCCTTGCCAGGAAACCTGCGTTAACGCGCTGCATCAGCTGATCCGGCACAGTACCCCCACGCATGCCGTGGCGGTATTTGACGATGAAGAGCGGCATGAAGGCTGGCGTCATCAGCTACTGCCAGGCTATAAGGCTGGCCGCTCGCCGATGCCGGAGACGTTACGGCAGGAGATGCCGCTGCTGCGCGCCGCTTTTCAGGCCGCAGGCGTGGCGTGCTGGCAGGCGCAAGGCGAAGAAGCTGACGATCTGGCGGCTACGCTCGCCGTCAAGGTTGCGGCAGGTGGCCATCAGGCAACGATCGTTTCCACCGATAAAGGCTACTGCCAGCTGCTGGCACCCACCATTCAGATTCGGGATTATTTCCAGAAACGCTGGCTGGATGTGCCTTTTATTGCGGCAGAATTTGGCGTCACGCCTGCGCAGCTCACCGATTACTGGGGACTGGCCGGTATCAGCAGCAGTAAAATTCCGGGCGTTGCCGGGATTGGCGCGAAAAGCGCAGCGGAACTGCTTACAACATTTGGATCGCTGGACGCGATTTATCAACAGCTCGCTGCGGTGCCGCCAAAATGGCAGAAGAAGCTGCAGGAGCACCAGGAGATGGCAGAGATTTGCCGGAGGGTTGCGACACTGCGCACCGACCTGCATCTTGAAGGGAATCTGAAGGCGTTGCGGCTGCCGGTCAGCTTATAAATCTGCGGGTGCCCGGGCTCGGGCTGGCAGGATGCTTTAAGGTAGTCCTGTACTCTGGCTGGTAAAGCGCTTTGTGATGCTGTGATAGCGGTCCCGCGCTCGGGCTGGCAGAGTGCGTTTAAACGCTTCTGCCTGGCTATGCGCTGCGTTCCGGCGCGCTGTTACTTAGCGCGCCGCTCTGCTCACCTTAACGTTCGTCCCGGCGACCGGGTGCCCCGCTCCAGATGCGGCGAATATGCACCGTCACCTCTTCGCGATCGTGATAGAGCTGCCGGGCCTGGATCTGCGCATTAATGCCGTTAGCCTTCAGCTTTTCATCGATCATCGCCAGATTTTGCGACACCTCTTCAAAGCGTTTTTTCATCGGCAGCTTCAGGTTAAAGATCGCTTCACGGCACCAGCCGTTTACCAGCCAGTCCGCCATCAGATTTGCTACACGAACCGGTTTTTCCACCATATCGCACACCACCCAGTAAATATTGCTGCGCGTAGGGCGATATTTAAAGCCATCTTCCCGATGATGGAAAACCTGCCCGGTATCCATCAGGCTGGGAGCCATCGGGCCATTATCGACGGCGTGAACCATCATGCTGCGCTGTACCAGCTGATAGGTCCAGCCGCCCGGACAGGCGCCCAGATCCACCGCATACATACCGCTGCCCAGACGCTCGTCCCACTCATCAGCAGGAATAAAGACGTGGAAAGCCTCTTCCAGTTTCAGCGTGGAGCGGCTTGGCGCATCCGAAGGGAATTTCAGACGCGGTATGCCCATAAAGAAGCGGGAGTTATTCTGCGGCAGTGAATAACCGACATAGCAGTGACCCGGCGCGATAAAGAACACGTGCACAACCGGGCGCTTGTCAGTTTCATACTTCAGCAAAATACCGGCGGAGCGCAGGCTTGAACGCAGCGGCACGGTGAATTTACGACAAAACTTGAGCAGTTCTTTGCTCTCGTTGGTGTCTGGCACCTCGACGCGCAGTTCGCCGCCCTTCTCAACAAATCCGGTCAGCATGCCGGTGACCGGCGTGACGCGATCTTCCGGCGGCAGGTCGCGCAGCAGCTCGCCTACTACGATCATCTGACGGGAGAAGATCAGTTCGCTGAACGGCAGTTCGGCAATCAGTTTCTCCGCTTCTTCTGCCTGGTAGCATTCAAACAGCACATAGCCTGAATCTTCCTTTACCCGCGCAAAACCAAACACATTGCGGGCCGCCGCTTTCGCGGTGATCTCTGCCGCACACTCTTTCTCAAATCCCTGACGGCAATAGAGTAATACTTTATTCATGGCGTTCTGCCCTTTTTTTCAGACGCAGCGCGCCAACCAACATCAAAACCCAACCAATCAGGAAGCAGGTGCCGCCCACTGGTGTGATATAAACCCACAGCTTCAGGTGCGAAAGCGCCAGGCAGTAGAGACTGCCGCTGAACAGCACCGTGCCCAGCGCCAGCAGCGCGGAGCTCCAGTAAAACCAGATATTCGCCCGGCGCAGCATCGCCGCCGCCAGCCCCAGAATGGCCAGGGTATGGAAAGCCTGATAATCCAGACCGGTTTTCATCCAGGCCATTTCAGCCGGCCCCAGCGACTTGCTGAGTACATGCGCACCAAACGCGCCCAGCATCACATAGACAAATCCGCTAATGGCTGAAAAGATCAGCATCGCACGACTCGACATTTCCTTTATCCTCAGAAGTTACACACGCCGCACGCTGGCCACGCGTAAAAATTATTGCTCAGCTCTCATAACGAAAGCGGAATTTCTCTTGTTCACTGGCCGCTTTCGCCAGGATCCACTGCCGAAAGGCGGCTATTTTACCCAGTTCTGCCTGACTGTCATGACAAACCAGATAAAAAGCGTTTTTACTCACTAAAACGTCATTAAAGGGACAAACCAGACGACCCGCTTCAATTTCCGTTTGCGCCATCACGTTGTTTGCCAGAGCCACGCCCTGCCCGTGGATCGCCGCCTGCAGCACCATAGCGCTGTGGCTGAAGATTGGTCCCTGTTGAACGTTAATGTGTCCGACGCCAAGCTGGCGGGTATAGGATTGCCAGTCGCGACGCGAGGCATCATGCAGCAAAGTTTGCCGCGCGAGATCTTCAGGCGTCTTAAGAGGTTTGTCACCGGTAAGTAGCAGCGGCGAACAGACCGGCAGCAAATATTCCGCATAGAGTTTTTCCACTCTCAGCCCCGGCCAGTTGCCGCGCCCATAGAAAATCGCGACATCGACATCGTCCGCCAGTTTTTCCTCATCACGGTCCACAGCCTGGATACGCACATCAATGCCCGGATAAGCTGAGTTAAAGCTTGTCAGCCTGGGCACCAGCCACTGAATGGCAAAACTGGGCAGCAAGCTCACCGTCAATGCCCCCTTAGCGCTGCGGGCCTGAAGCTTACGTGTTGCTTCATTCAGGGAGGTAAATATCTCTTTAATATCGAGATAATAACTCTGCCCCTCTTCGGTCAGCAACAGCGAACGATTGCGCCTTCTGAACAGCTTCAGCCCGAGAAAATCCTCTAATGACTTGATCTGGTGGCTTACGGCAGCCTGAGTTACAAACAACTCTTCAGCCGCTTTGGTAAAGCTGAGATGGCGCGCCGCTGCATCAAAAACACGCAGCGCGTTTAAAGGAGGAAGACGTTTCGACATGGTTACCGGGTACACTTTAACAGCATGGGAAGTCACGCGCCTGAAAGCGCATCAACTATTAGTTTTTTTTATCCGAGGCATTATAATTTGTCCGTTGAGGATGTACCAGCAAATACCTATAGTTGCCGCACTTCCTGAGCCGGAACGAAAAGTTGTTTGAAATAGTGGCGGAAACGCCAGATTTTGAGGGGCTTTTGGCTTGTGGTCGTGATGTTGTGTTTGCATTTGATCTGACGATTTTCAGATCCGATAGCCTGGCTATCTTTTTTATTCCTGTAGATTTACCCTGTCTGTCCATAGTGATTAGTAGCACCGCAAATTGCGGTGCTTTTTTTTGCCTGAAGCTTACTGGCCCATTTCGACCATTTCTTTCACATCAGAACGATTGATCTGCTGTTTGTTGCCATTGGCATCTTTGTAGCTGATCATGCCAGTATCAGTATCAACCACAGGCTTGCCGTCAGCGACAATGGTGCGACCATCATTGGTGTGCATTACATAGTTACTTGAACAAGCGGCCAGGGCGAATGTCATGGCACAGGCGGCCATAATTGCAGCAAATTTTTTCATCTTTATATCTCCTTGCAGACTGTGATGCGATAAACCACCTGCAGAACACGAACTCAGGGCAAAAAATGCCGCTGTGAGAAACGCTTATTTGCGGGTAATAGTTTAAACCTTGCATAATTCAGCATAACCAGCTTTTTCAACATTGCCAGGAAAATGCCTGTAATTCAGACTGGTGCTGAAAAAACCGCATTAATACATCAAGCACGAGGAAGGTATGCCCCTTTTTGACCCTGACCACTTTCGCCAACATTTTCCCGCTTTAGCTGATGCCGGTGTTTATCTCGACAGTGCGGCGACCACGCTAAAACCGCTGGCAGTGATTGAAGCTACAGAGCGGTTTTACAGCCTGAGTGCAGGAACCGTGCACCGCAGCCAGTTTGCCGCAGCGCGCGAGCTGACCGACCGCTATGAGCAGGCTCGTGGCCAGGTTGCACGCCTGCTTAACGCCCCGCTCGCGAATGATATAGTCTGGACCAGGGGCACAACGGAAGCCATTAACCTGGTGGCTCAGGGCTATTTTCGTCCGCGCCTGCAGCCGGGTGATGAAATTCTGGTGAGTGAAGCCGAGCATCATGCCAACCTCGTGCCGTGGCTGATGGTGGCCTCGCAGACCGGCGCAAAAGTCATAAAGTGGCCGATCGATGCTAACAGGTTGCCGGATCCCACGCTGTTAGCCTCTTTGCTGACGGCGAAAACGAAAGTTCTGGCGCTGGGACAGATGTCTAACGTAACGGGTGGTTGCCCGGAGCTGGCAGAGGCCATTAAGCTGGCGCACCTGGCCGGAGCCAGAGTGATGATTGATGGCGCCCAGGGCGTGGTGCATAACCCGGCAGACGTCAGCGCGCTGGATATCGATTTCTATGCTTTTTCTGCGCATAAGCTCTATGGCCCGATGGGCATCGGGGCGCTGTACGGCAAGACAGAGCTGCTGGAGGAGATGTCCGCGTGGCAGGGTGGAGGTAAAATGCTGACCAGCGTGAGCTTTGAAGGCTTCACTCCGCAGCCGGTTCCATGGCGTTTCGAAGCCGGTACGCCGAACGTTGCTGGCGTAATCGGCCTCAGTGCCGCCCTGAGCTGGCTTGAAACCCTGGCGTGGCAGGCCGCTGAAAGCTGGAGCTGTGGCCTGGCGGACAGGGCTGAAGAACAGCTTTCTCTGCTACCGGGCTTTCGTAGCTATCGCGCCAGCCGCTCAAGCCTGCTCTCCTTTGACTTTGCCGGCCTCCATCACAGCGATGTGGTGACGTTGCTGGCGGAATCTGGCATCGCCCTGCGGGCCGGTCAGCACTGCGCGCAGCCGCTTTTACAGGCTTTAGGCGTCAGCGGGACTTTGCGCGCCTCATTTGCCCCCTATAATACGCTTGATGATGTGGAAGCGCTGGTCAGAGGCATGACCACCGCACTGGAGCTGCTTGCAGAGTAAACATGACAACTTTATTAGCCCCACACCCGTTTGGTGAACTTATTACGCCGGAGGGTTTAAAACAGAAGTTCACGGCCTTTACCCAGTGGGAAGATCGCTATCGTCAGCTGATCCTGTTGGGTAAACAGCTTCCTGCCCTGCCTGAAGCGCTTAAGAGCAGCGAGATTGAGCTGAGCGGGTGTGAGAACCGCGTCTGGCTGGGACATCAGCAGAGAGCCGACGGCACGCTGCACTTCTATGGCGACAGTGAAGGCAGGATCGTACGGGGATTGCTGGCAGTGTTGCTCACCGCAGTTGAAGGAGAACAGCCAGCCACGCTGCTGCACAGCGACCCGCTGGCCTTATTCGACGAGCTGGGGTTACGTGCCCAGCTGAGCGCCTCACGCAGCGCCGGGCTGAATGCACTGGCGGAGGCGGCAATCAAGGCCGCCGCTGAATACCGCTAAAACAAGTAGCGTGCAGCAGGTCAGCAGGTCAGCAGGTCAGCAGGTCAGCAGGTTATTTCTCACGCGCGCGCTGCTTTCGCCATCATTTTCTTCAACACGTGGGAGACGGCAACAAAGCCAAAGGTGGCGGTGACCATTGTCGCGGCGCCAAAGCCTGAGGCGCAGTCCATTCTTTTCGGCCCCTCCGCCGTGCTGCGGGAAGCACAGACCGATCCATCCGGCTGCGGGTACATCAGCGCCTCAGTCGAAAACACGCAATCAATCCCCAGCTTGCCTTTGCTGTTTTTCACTATGTTGAAGTCGTGCTTCAGCCGTTCACGCAGTTTTGCCGCCAGCGGATCCTGAATGGTTTTTGCCAGGTCTGCGACCTGAATCTGCGTGGGATCGATCTGCCCCCCTGCGCCACCGGTGGTCACCAGCGGAATTTTATTGCGACGGCACCAGGCCAGCAGGGCCGCTTTCGGCCGTACGCTGTCAATCGCATCAATGACGTAGCTAAACCCCGCGCCCATTAACTCAGCGGTGTTATCAGGCGTAATAAAGTCGTCCACACAGGTGACTTTACACTCCGGGTTAATCGCCAGAATGCGCTCCGCCATCACTTCTGTTTTCGCCTGCCCTACTGTGGCTTTCAGGGCGTGGATCTGCCGGTTGGTATTGGTGACGCAGACGTCATCCATATCAATCAGCGTTATCGCCCCGATGCCGGTACGGGCGAGCGCCTCTGCGGCCCAGGAGCCTACGCCGCCAATGCCCACCACGCAGATGTGCGCATCCGCAAAGAGTTGCAGCGCCGGTTGCCCATACAAACGCGCCGTCCCGCCAAAGCGTTGCAGCCAGGCGTCAGAAAGAGAAGTCATGTCTTACCTCGGAATCAGTGACGGGCTGGCGAACCAGCCCGCGGGTACCTGCTACTGGGTGAGCAGGCCGGAGCTACCCGTGCTATTTTGTGCGGAAGAGAAAACCGGTGCGCCCGCGCCAGGCGCGGCTTTCAGCACCCAGACGCGGCCATAATGGTTATACCAGCCGGCCATATGGCCCGCCTGTTCGCCAATGCCCTGATAGATATCGAAGTGCTGGCCTTTAATCGCGCCCCCCACATCCAGCGAGACCATCATCCGCATCTCATATTTTCCGGTAAATTTACCGTTGTTGTCCAGCAGCGGGACTTCCGCCAGCAAAGCGGTCCCTGGTGGGATCAGCGATCGATCGGACGCTACCGAAGCTTTTGCCACCAGCGGCACGGCGCTGGCGCCGCGCACCGGAGCGAACTCCTCTGGCTTAAAGAAGACGAAGGAAGGGTTCTGTTCAAGCAGCTCACGCACTTCGGCCGGGCTGTGCTCTTCCCCCCATTTACGGATCGCCTGCATCGACATATCTTCGCGCTTCACCTCACCGCGATCGATCAGCACCTTGCCAATACTGCGATAGGCGTGGCCATTTTTGCCGCCGTAGCCAAAGAACGTCAGCGGACGGCCATCGCCATAATCGACATAGCCGCTGCCCTGCACATCCATAATGAAGTTATCCATCAGCGAGTTGCTGTAACCCACGATGTAACGTTCGCCCAGCGCGCCGCTGTAAATATCCGCGCGGCTGGGCAGACGCCCACCTTTAGCACGGGGCGGCATTCTGTATAAAGGATACTGGAACTCGCCCTGACGGGTGTAGCGCGCATGGATAACCGGCGTGTAGTAGCCGGTAAACTGCACGTTGCCATAGTTGTCGGTGCCTTCCATCTGGTAAGCATTCAGGCCAAACTGGCGCAGCTGGCGGGTATCGCCGCCGGCCATCAGCCAGGCTTTCAGCGAGCTGTAGGTGCTGTTCTGTCGCGAGTACATGCCGGGCGAAGCGTACTGAATTTCGCTGATCTGATCGCCAAAATCTTTACCATTGACCGGACGCCCCTTAGCGTTAGGCTGATTCACCAGGCCCAGCGGCTGCTCAAGCTTGCCATCTTTATATTGCTGACCGCGATCGGTCGGTTTTGAAGAACATCCCGCCAGCAGGGCAATTAACGCCCCTGTTACTGCATACTTCGCCCAACGTCCTTTCATTCTCTACTGCCCTCTTTGCGGAATTCCTCGCCGAAGATAGCAAAGGCACTGAGAGAATTAAACGGCACAACGGTAAAGATCGGTTGCCCGGGGGGATCTCGCGGCAAGATGGGTGAGAATTAAGCAGACAGCGCTATTTTGATGAGTTTGTTGCAAAAAGGGGTTGCAACCAAACTCACTGAGAGTATAGTGCGCTTCCACAGACGCGGGATGGAGCAGCCTGGTAGCTCGTCGGGCTCATAACCCGAAGGTCGTCGGTTCAAATCCGGCTCCCGCAACCAACTCTTTTGAGAAGGTCTGTGAACAAGGCAGTAGCTGTTGTGATGGAAGCAACAGTATTTCGGACGCGGGATGGAGCAGCCTGGTAGCTCGTCGGGCTCATAACCCGAAGGTCGTCGGTTCAAATCCGGCTCCCGCAACCACTTCTCAGGAAGTGTGCAGTACAGCAGTAGCTGTTGTGATGGAAGCAGCAGTATTTCGGACGCGGGATGGAGCAGCCTGGTAGCTCGTCGGGCTCATAACCCGAAGGTCGTCGGTTCAAATCCGGCTCCCGCAACCAACTTAACACCTTAACGGGTGTTTTTTTGTTTCTGGCGTCTGAAAACCCTTCTTTAACGCCAATCCCGCTGAACAATTACCTCTCAAATACTCGCTAAGCAGATAACGCTTTAAATCCCCTCAGCACAACGCTCGCTTCAGACACCTTCTGCACAGCTCCCGCATCGGAATTTTACTTCGTTACCCGCAGAGTGCTGGGGATTGCGCTGCGGCTGAAATGGTTAACTGACAATGAAACCAACATGCGCGCCTGAATGACGCGCAATAGTGTTTTCCGGCGGCCAGTGCCTGCAACGGCTGAAATTATTAACGTCGCGGCTGACAGCAGGACAAATCCACTTCACCCTGCCGTTCAGGCTACTTTCTCGGGGCCAGCGACGCGCCGCTGGCAAAGTAGGCCTTGATGCCTGCCAGAATGGAATCCGCTACCTGATGCTGAAAGCGGGTGGTGCGCAGCTTACGCTCCTCTTCCAGATTGCTGATAAATGCGGTCTCTACCAGGATTGAGGGAATATCGGGTGCTTTCAGTACCGCAAACCCCGCCTGATCCACCGTTTTTTTATGCAGATGGTTCACCTTGCCCATGCGGGCAAGCACTTCTTTGCCGAATTTCAGACTGTCATTGATAGTCAGGCTCTGCACCATATCGAACATGGTGTGGTCGAGATAGCGGTCGCCGCTCATGCTGACGCCGCCAATCAAATCTGACTCATTCTGAGTCCGGGCCAGAAAGCGGGCTGCGGTGCTGGTTGCGCCTTTGGTGGAAAGCGCAAAGACCGAAGATCCCCGCGCCGCACGGCTGGTAAATGCATCTGCATGAATAGAGACAAACAGATCGGCACGCTGCTTGCGCGCTTTGGCGACCCTGACTTTCAGCGGGATAAACACATCTTCGTTGCGCGTCATATAGGCCCGCATATTGGGCTCTTTATCGATTAACGACTTCAGCCGCCGCGCAATCTTCAGCACGATGTCCTTTTCACGCGTTTTATGCTTGCCTACGGCGCCGGAATCTTCCCCCCCGTGGCCGGGATCCAGCATGATCACAATCGGTCGGTCCCGCCCCGCTTTACCCGGTAAAGGGGCGGCCGCGGGCTGTGTTTTTTCCAGATCGCCTTTGTTGTAGTCCTGCAGCAAGGCCAGCAGCGGATCGTCTTCGTGATCGTAGCTGCTGCCTTTGGCTGGATAGAGATCGAGCACCAGCCGGTTTTTGATGCCTGCCACCGGGGCCAGCGTAAAGATGCGAGGGCTTACGTTCTGCTTAAGCTCCAGCACCAGCCGGACGGTACTGGCATTAAACTGCCCTACCCGCGCATTTTTGATATAGGGATCGTCGCGGCGGACCAGATTACCGATCCCTTTTAACGCGTGGTTGAGCCGGATATTGGCAATATCGATCACCACCCGTTCAGGGTGGCTGAGCGCAAACTGCTTATATTTAAGCGGGCCGTTCGACTCCAGCGTCAGGCGGGAATAGGTGGAAGAGGGCCAGATGCGGATAGCCACCACATGACTACTGGCCGCCAACCCCACTTTGCTGACGCTCAGCAGCAGCACGGCTCCTGCACTTTTTAACCACCTGCGTCGGCCAGGCGAGGGTAAATCGGACATGCGACTCCAGAAGAAGAACTGTTGTGTGTCTGAAAAAAAGCCAAATGACTACCAGGGGCAAAAACTTTATCGAATCCCTTTAGCGGTGTCACCCAGAAAAAGCGATAAAATGCAGCGTATTAGCATGATGGCTGAAATTAAAAAAGGAAAAACCGCAGAAAATTACCACTTGCGCCCAGGCCATAAAAGAATAAAAATACACTTTTAGCGAATAATAATTCATAGAGGGTTTGCCGTGAAGGAACGGAGTACCGAGCTGGTTCAGGGTTTTCGTCATACCGTCCCCTATATCAATGCCCACCGTGGTAAAACGTTTGTCATTATGCTGGGCGGCGAAGCCATCGAGCATGAGAACTTTTCTGGCATCGTCAACGACATTGGCCTGCTGCACAGCCTGGGGATCCGGCTGGTGGTGGTCTATGGTGCGCGTCCGCAAATCGACGCTAACCTGGCTGAACATCAGCTGGAACCTCTCTATCACAAACATACCCGCGTAACCGACGCGCACGCGCTTGAGCTGGTGAAGCAGGCTGCTGGGCGACTCCAGCTCGATATCACCGCCCGCCTCTCCATGAGCCTGAACAACACGCCGTTGCAGGGCGCGCACATCAACGTCGTCAGCGGCAACTTTATCATTGCGCAGCCGCTGGGCGTGGATGACGGCGTGGATTACTGCCACAGCGGCCGTATCCGTCGTATCGATGAAGAAGCGATCCATCGCCAGCTCGATAGCGGCGCCATTGTGCTGATGGGGCCTGTTGCCGTCTCGGTCACCGGTGAGAGCTTTAATCTCACCTCGGAAGAGGTCGCTACCCAGTTGGCTATCAAATTAAAAGCTGAGAAGATGATTGGCTTCTGCTCAGAACAGGGTGTGACCAACAACGAAGGCGACATCATCTCTGAACTTTTCCCGAAAGAAGCTCAGCAGCGCATTGAGGAGCTGGAACAGCAGGATGATTACCTGTCGGGTACCGTGCGCTTTCTGCGCGGCGCAGTGAAAGCGTGCCGCAGCGGCGTGCGGCGCAGCCATCTCATCAGCTATCAGGAAGATGGCGCTCTGCTGCAGGAGCTCTTTTCTCGTGACGGTATCGGGACGCAGATTGTTATGGAAAGCGCAGAGCAGATCCGTCGCGCGACCATCAATGATATAGGGGGGATTCTGGAGTTGATTCGCCCGCTGGAGCAGCAGGGCATTCTGGTTCGCCGTTCGCGTGAGCAGCTGGAGATGGAGATCGATAAGTTCACTATCATTGAGCGCGATAACCTGACCATCGGTTGTGCGGCGCTCTATCCCTTCCCGGAAGAGGAGATCGGCGAGATGGCCTGCGTGGCCGTGCATCCCGATTACCGCAGCTCATCGCGTGGTGAAGCGCTGCTGGAGCGCGTGGCGCTACAGGCGCGCCAGATGGGGTTGAAAAAACTGTTTGTGCTGACGACACGCAGCATTCACTGGTTCCAGGAGCGCGGCTTTACGCCGGTGGATATTGAAGTGCTGCCGGAGAGTAAAAAGCTGATGTATAACTATCAGCGTCGTTCAAAAGTGCTGATGGCCGATCTGCGCCATGCGCGCCTGCTGAGCTAAGTTTCAGTAACCGGGGCGGGAAACGCCCCGGTTATTTGATCTCCGCTAACCGCTCCACCAGTCCGCTTCGCCGTAACGTCCTCATTTTTACCGCACTGCTCAGCACGCTCTGGTTCGCATAGAGCGACAGCCGCGATTTCGCGCGAGTGATGGCGGTGTAAACCAGTTCGCGGGTCAGCACCGGCGTAAACTGTGTGGGCAGCACCAGCAGCGTGTGCTCAAATTCAGATCCCTGAGATTTATGCACGGTCATAGCAAAAGCGGTGTCGTGCGGCGGAAGACGGCTGGGCTGAACCGCTTTGATGCTGCCGTCAGGCAGCGGAAAGAAGACTTTCAGGTTTCGCTCCGGGTCCCACATTGCGATGCCGATATCGCCATTAAACAGTCCCAGCGCGCTGTCATTGCGGGCAATCATCACCGGACGACCAGCATACCATTTGCCGGCAGAGCCGGGCGGACGATGAATTAATCCCGCTCTTTGCAGCGACATCTCAATGCGCTCGTTCAGCCCGGCGACGCCAAAAGGCCCTTCCCGCAGCGCGCACAAAAGCTGGAAACGACTGAAGGCTTCAAGGACTTCCTGTGCTGACGCGCCCGCTGCCTGCAGCTTCAGATAGTCCCGGTAGCCTTCCACGCAGGCCGTTAACAACTGCTGATACTCCTCGCTGCTGCTCAGCGAAAATTGTGCAATATCCCCGAACTCGCCTGAGAATACCTGCTCAACCCGGCGCGTGTCTCCGGCATTAACTGCCAGTGCCAGCTGCCCGATGCCGGACAACGCATCAAAACGGTAGCTTTTACGCAGCAGGCAGATGCTGTCGCGCACCGCAGGCGCATCCAGGGCATGCTGACCTTCAATATGACATCCGGTCAGGCTCGTCAGCTCATCCGCCCGGATCGCACTGTATCCTGACTCGGCACAACGGCAGATATCGCCCAGTATCGCCCCCGCCTCTACCGATGCGAGCTGATCGCGGTCACCCAGAAAAATGACTCTGGCCTGAGGAGGCAAGGCGGCAATAAGGTTCGCCATCATCGGCAGGTCCACCATGGAGGCCTCATCCACCACCAGCAGATCCAGATGCAAGGGATTGCCGCTGTGGTAGCGCATACGCTGGCTGCCGGGCACCGCGCCTAACAGGCGATGCAGGGTAGTCGCCTCCGCCGGAAACCGCAGTTTCTCTTCATCGCTGACGTCCAGCTGCTGTATCGCTCTGCCCATCGACTCGGTGAGGCGGGCAGCCGCTTTGCCGGTGGGCGCGGCCAGGCGGATGCGTAGCGTGCCGTCAAGCGCCAGCAATGTGGCCAGCAGTTTGGCGACGGTGGTGGTTTTGCCGGTGCCAGGACCGCCGGAGATCACCGCTATTTGCCGGGTGATAGCCACGGCGGCGGCAATTTTCTGCCAGTCATCGGGCTGCTGGCCAAACAGCTTATCCAGCGCGGCCCTGACGTTTAGCGGCTCAAACGCCCTGACGGTGGTTTCACTGATGATAAACCTGGCGACCTGCCCTTCCGATTGCCACATCCGGTGCAGGTAGAGCCGCTGCTGATGCAGAACCAGCGGCGTGGCTGTCGCTCCATCGCCCACCGCGTCGCAAGCCTGAAGCAGCTCCAGCCACTCTGGTTCTCCGGCGGCCAGCCAGAGCTGACGGGCAAGCTCTGGCTGCCGTCCGTCGAACAGCAACTGTTCCGTAAGCTGAACCAGCGGCAGGCAGACATGTCCTTCTCCCGCTTCAGCACTGACGCAGGCCGCAGCCAGCATCAGGCCAGGCTGGTCGTCCGTTGCCACCATGCGGGCAAACTGAATATCCAGGGCGCGAAACAGCCGCAGCTCTGCGGCCTGCTGCAATAATTCGGTTATCCCTGACATGCGTCCTCCTGCTCTTTTCCTGCAAACAGCGCGTCCAGCTCTGCAATAAACGCAGCGTCCGGACGGGTTCGGTAAATACCATTTTCACTCGCCGTACCGTCAACTCCCCGCAGGAAGAGATAGAACACGCCGCCAAAATGGTGCTGATAGTCATAATCCGCCAGCCGGTGACGGAGATAGCGATGCAGAGCCAGGCAGTAAAGCTGATACTGCAGGTCATAACGATGCGACTGCATCGCCTGAGCCATCGCCTGCGGGGTGTAATCTTCAGCAGAGGCACCCAGCCAGTTAGATTTATAATCCAGCAGGTAATATTTTCCCTGCCAGAGAAATACGAGGTCGATAAAACCCTTCAGCATACCCTGAACCTGCTGAAAATTCAGCGGCGGGCATTCGGCAGAGAGGGGATCGTAACGGCGGATCAGCCGGTCAAGCGCCTCAGCCGTCAGCATCCGCTGGATAGGCAGGTAGAATTGTAACTCCACCTGGCGTTTGTCGGTTGGCAACTGGCTGAGGCTGACGCCAGAGTCATCCAGAGGCGTTTGCAGAATGCGTTCCAGCCACTGCTTCATCACCGGCAGCCAGGCAGGATCGTGGCCCTGTCCCAGCAGCTGTTCTGCTAACCACTCATCGTTGATCGGCTGCGTAAAGTCCAGATCCTCAAAAAGGCCATGCAGGAAGGTCCCCGGCGCGGCACCGCGCGGGAAGGTGTGCGGCGTCAGTTCACTCATCTGCTGCGGCTGGCTTTCGCCCGCCGCATCCACATCCAGCCGGGGAAGCAGATCCAGGGTCATGGCATGCCCATGCTGCTGCAGTCCCGAATAGCTGGTGACTCGCCATTCGTCGCGCAGCGCACGGGTAATTTGCTGGCTGGTAAGCGTTTGCTCACTCTCTCTGACCACCTGCCAGGGCGTACTCTCTGGCGTACCGGCAAGCACGACCTCTGTCGCCTCATTTTGTAATGCCTGCAGATGGCTGAGCAGCTGGCTGGCATCTGCCGCTTCCCCTTTCTGCACCAGAAAGCCGAGCGCGCTGTGGTGCAGGTCGGTATTGCCCTCTTTCTTACGATTCCCTTTAACCAGGGGCGCAATACCCACGCTGCAGTGCCAGATGGAGCGCGTCAGCGCCACATAGAGCAGGCGCAGATCCTCCGCCAGCCGCTCCTGCTCGGCCAGCTCCACGCTCTCCTCCTCATCCCGCAGATCAAGCAGCGCCTGAAAATTTTGCCGGTCATGGTAAATCCCCTGGCTTGCCTCGCGGTAGTTGGCCACAAAAGGAAGCCAGACCAGCGGATATTGCAGCCCTTTGGATTTATGGATGGTGACGATCTGCACAAGATGACGATCGCTCTCCAGCCGCAGCTGCTGGCTGGCGGACTGCCCGTTGGGCTGAGCGATCTCCTGCGCCAGCCAGCGGACCAGCGCATGCTCACTGTCCAACTGAGCAGAGGCTTCCTGTAACAGTTCCCCCAGATGCAGGAAATCGGTCAGCCGTCGTTCACCGCTCTCCGAGGCGAGCAGATTCTCTGCTATCGACCGGTTGACCATCAGATCGCGCAGCATCGGCAGCACGCCGCGCTTCAGCCAGCGCTGACGGTAGCGGTCAAATTCATCCACCAGCGCATCCCAGGCGCGTTCATCCTGATTCAGCGCATCCAGTGTCAGCGCGTCCAGGCCAAAGATGCTGGTTGCCAGCGCGCTGCGCAGCGCCCTTTCCTGCTCCGGCGCCAGCACTGCCTGTAGCAGCCAGAGCATTTCGCGGGCTTCCGGGGTAGTGAATACGCTGTCGCGGTTAGAAAGATAGACGGAAGGGATGTTGAGGCCGTTCAGCGCTTCGCGCATCACCGAGGCTTCGTTCCGGCTACGAACCAGGATAGTGATATCCGATGCCTGTACCGGACGGCACTTCTCTGCTTTACCAATCAGCGCTTTGCCCTGCTGGCCTGCGGTCAGCCAGCGACAAATCTCGGCGGCACACTGGCGCGCCATAAACTGTTGGTAATCACTTACCCCTACGCCATCCCCCGGCTGCAGCCAGAAACGCAGCGCGGGCTGCTGCTGGCCTTCCAGCGTAAAGCTCAGCGCGGCGTTCGCCTCTGCGGGCTGCACCTTAATAAAGGGAATGTCGTTAAACAGAAAAGGGTTTTCCAGCTGCGAGAACAGGTGATTAACGCTGTTAACCATCGCCAGAGAGGAGCGCCAGTTGGTTTCAAGGGTATAGTGGGCGCTGACTTCATTACGCGCTTTCATATAGGTGAAGATATCGGCGCCGCGAAACGCATAGATAGCCTGCTTCGGGTCGCCTATCAGTAACAGCGCATGCTCGGGCTGCTTGCCATAAATCGTGCGGAAGATGCGATACTGCTGCGGGTCGGTATCCTGAAATTCATCGATTAGCGCAACCGGATAGCGCGTGCGGATCGCCTGAGCCAGCGCTTCGCCAGCGGGCTGTTGCAGCGCGTTATCGAGTCTGCTGAGCAGGTCGTCAAACCCCAGCAACGCACGCAGCGTCTTCTCTTTCTGCGTCACAAAACGCACTTCGCTCAGCGCACGGGCAATAACCAGTTCGCGCAGGGAGAGCGGTTCAGCCAGAAAGCGATCGATATCATCAAACAGCGGATGGGCCGGGGCTTCCCCTTTTTTTGTTTTCTCCAGCAGTATGCGCTGACCAAAGCGTTCCAGCTCTTTCGGGAAGCTGTAATCCTGCGTCTCTTCCGCCGCCCACTGCGAGAGCTTTTCCAGCCAGTTAGGTAAGTGCTTACTGCTGTAGCTGCGCTTGTCCACGCCGGACTTTGCAATCAGGTCGTGCAGATCGCCGGCAGCAACCCAGGCGGCTTTAAGCTGATTGATCCTGGCGATGATCTTCTCATGCCGCTCGGTGAAAGTTTCTTCCAAATCAGGTGGATGCTTCAGCGAAAGCGCCTCGCCGTTCAGCCAGGGCGACAGCGTGCCAAGGAGCTGTTCCGGCCCCTGCCACAGTTGCGCCATCACGCGAGTAATGGCAAGCGGCAGGGGATAGCAGTGACGCCGCCAGAAATCAGCGATAGCCTGGCGACGCAGCGGCAGTTCATCCTCAATCAGCTGCTGCTCAAACAGCATGCCGGACTCAAAGGCATTGAGGTTCAGCATCCGCTGGCAAAAGCCGTGGATAGTGAAAATCCCGGCATCATCCATCTGCCGCTCCGCCGCCAGCAGCAGGGCTGCCGCCTGCGTCAGATTGGGGATCTGCTCCAGCAGCTGCGCCAGCATGGTGTCAGAGGTATTGCCCCTGATGCAGGCGATGCGTAAGGCATGGATATTCTCCCGGATACGGCCGCGCAGCTCTGCTGTTGCCGCCTCGGTAAAGGTAACCACCAGAATTTCTTCTACTGACAGAGGACGCGAGTAAGCCGAGCCGCCCCCCAGCCCTAACAACAGACGCAGATAAAGCAGGCCAATAGTAAAGGTCTTACCCGTTCCTGCCGAGGCCTCGATAAGCCGTTCGCCCTGCAAAGGCAGCGTCAGGGGATCAAGACGTTGGGCAAGCTGTGTCATGGTTTATCGCTATTCACCGGAAAAGAGTGCTGCAGTCTGGAGACTTCCTGCCAGTTGGTAAAGCCCTCTGGCTGCGCATAGTCCGCCCGATCGTGCTGACTGCCGGAAATTTGCGACAGCAGCGTCAGCCCCTGCGGCTCAATCACCGCTTTATGGAAGAAGGTGGCCATCTTTTCAGGCGTCAGCGCCTGGATCTGCGCAATGACCTTTTCGCGCGTATCAAACTGATAGTTTTCGCGGTTGAAATCTTTGCTGAAGCGGCCCGCTTCTTCATCCAGCGTCTGGGGACGCTGTTTCAGCTCGTTAATCATCGCCATCTGATACTGGGCAAAATCTTCTTTACTCATTTCACGCAATCTCTTTTCCGCCGTAGGGTAGAACGCCTGGAAACGGCTCAGCAGATAAGCAGGCTGCTTCACGTTGCTCTGCAGCAGGAAACCGATGCCCCACTGACGCCCTACCGGCATCTGGAAGGAGAAGACCGCATAGCCAAGCTGCTCTTCGGTACGCAGCTGGTTATAGAACCATGGCTGAATAATCTGGCTGAGCAAGGCGCTGCTGGCAATACTTTCATGCTCGGGATAACCCAGCGGCACGTAGAGCGCGGCCAGCGCCGAATCGGTGCTGCTGCCCGCCTGCTGGAGGTTCGCGGAGGTTTTCTTGTCGATCACCAGATACTGGCTGTGCCACCAGCTCTCCCCTTCACAGCTGAGCTGCGTTTTAAGATCGGTAGCCAGAGATTTTGCACTCTCCTCCGTCATATTGCCCACCACCATCAGTTCCGGCGTGGACTTCTCCAGCAGCATTTTACGATAGGCGTTCAGCTCGTCCAGCGTAATACCGGCTACCAGCGCCCTGCGCTCGCTGCGCTGGGTATAAGGAAGCTGCGACAGCATCTGGGCCGGCTGAATAGCCAGCTCAAACGCTTTGCCCTTCTCGGCTGAGGCCAGCCGCTCCAGATACCAGGACTTTGCCTGATCCAGCTGCTGCTGATCCGGCTGGTAGGAGGCGTAGCTTTTCAGCAGCGCGCTCATCAGCTCCGGCAGATGCTGGGTAAAGCCTGTGGCGTTGAAGGTCACGCCATCATCCTCACCCGTCGAGAAGCCGATCCCGGCCACGGAAGCCTGCGAATTAAGCTCATCCAGCGCCAGACCGGCCAGGTAATCATTCAGCCCGTACATAACCTGGTTTTTTGCGGTACTCATCGCCTCTTTATTCCGCAGCGCCAGCGTGATGCTCGCTTTAGGATCGTTAGCATAGAACTGACTGGGCATATAGAACACCCGCAGGCCAGACTGATTAACCACCTCCTCAGGATGCGGATATTTGCGCCCTGGCTTGATTAAGGTGAAATCATTCGGCAGGTAGGGGTTCAGCACCGGCAACGACAAACTGATTTTGTCGCTGGCTGCCTGCCACTGCGCGAAATGTTCAGGCGTGATGGTATCCACCTGATAGGGCGCCTCGACAAAATAGGCGACTTTGTTATGCGGCTCGTCAGGGCTGATATACCAGATACGCGCGTTTTGCGGCGTCATCCCCTCAAGACGGGCCTGAATGGCCTGCGGATCGTAACGATCGGCAATATAGGGCGCATCCAGCACATCGGCAACCGGGACCCGCAGCATGGTATCTGCCAGCCATTCGATATAGTCCATGTCACGGGTGATTGACGGATAGCGGAAATCGAGATTCAGCACCTTGGCTACTTCATCGAAGTAACTTTTATCAATGCCATCGGTACGCAGCTTGTTGAGATAGCTGAACACGGCGGCAATGACCTCATCCCGGTTCGCCAGGCCTTTATCGGTCAGGGAAACAGAGACAGAGAAGACGCCGCCGTTACGGTCAACCACCGGGTCAGCTCCCGCGTCCACTGAATCAGCCAGCCCCTGATTCTGCAGCCAGTCTGACAGCGTATTTTTACTGCGGTTACCAATCAGGTAGCCAATTAGCGTGTCGGTTTTGCTGCGGAATTTGTCGCTGTTGTTATCGATGCGAAATTCAATTTTCAGCTGCTTACGCGGCTGTGCCGGCACGTAATGAATGATGATGCCTTTCTGCTTATCCGTCACCACCGGCACCGTAATATCCGGTACGGTGGCGTGGCGATTCTCCACACGACCAAACGTTTTAACGGCGATAGTTTGCAGCTCTGCCATCGGTTTGTTGCTGTAGATCACCGCCTTCATCAGATTTGCCGAATAGTAGCGCTGGTAGAATGCCGTCAGCGCGTCATGCAGTTTGCTGCCCGGCTTATCTTTCAGCGTATCCAGGTTGCCGCCAGAGAAGAGTGAGCTGGGGTGCTCCGGGTTAAGCGTCTCCGCGCCGACCTGAGCCATACGCAGGCCGTCGCGGGAGCGGGCCATGGTTAACTCGGCGTTCACAGCGTGACGTTCGCGGTCTGCGTTAACCGGGTCCAGCAGCGGGGCCGCAATCGCATCGGCCAGCCGGTCAACGGCAGGCTCCAGCGCCGCGTTTTCCACTTCAAGATAAAAAGCGGTCCGGTAGGAGGCCGTGCTGGCGTTGTGGCTGCCGCCATGTTTTTTCAGGTATTCGGCCAGATTATCGGGCTGAGGGTAGCGCTTAGAGCCCATCAGCAGCATATGCTCAAGATAGTGAGCCAGTCCCTGCTGATTGCGCGGATTTTCTAACGAACCCACCGGAAGGGTGAGCGCAGAAAGCGATTTCGTCGCCTGCGGATCGGAGACCAGCAGCACCGTCATGCCGTTATCCAGCTTGATCGCCTGGTAGTCGCGCGGATCTTTTTCGCTTTTGCGGATCGCTTCGGGAACGGGCTGCCAGCCAGGTTGGGCCTGAGCCAGCGGGATCAGGGAGAACAGCAGAAAAAACGGGGTGAACCAGACTGCATAACGACGCATTCAAACTCCTCGACGATCTACTCTTCTGGCTGTTCCCTCTCTGTCAGCAGGGAGGGCAGCAGAAGTTTACCCTGGATATTTTCCCTGCCGGCTGTGGACGGCAGGGAAACAAGAAAGTAAAAAACGGCAAATGGTTATAAAGTAACACTACAGGATGTCCCGCCCTGTGTCATTCATCTGCAACAGCGGCAACAGCCAAATTTCCGCATTCCGGGCGATTTGCTGCACTATTTCCTCATCCAGGGTGCGGAAAAGGCGTGCCAGATAGGGATCGCTTCCCTCGCCTTCGATCTGCTGGTTCCCTTGCCACGCCTGAAGCAGCTTGCTGCTGGCTTTCGCCTGGCTGCTCTCATCATGCAACAGCGCCCCGGACTTTTCATCCCAGGCCGCTTCCAGCCAGGCACCGCCGCTGCGCGGCAGCAGCAGCAGAGGCGAACACATCCCCTGCCGGTAGCCATCGACATAGCGCTCCAGCCACGAGCCGGCCTGTTCAACGCTCAGCGGTGGAAACCGCCACTGGCTCTCTTTTTTGCCAAACATTCTGCTGCTGCCCTGGCCGCCCAGCATGCAGTAGACCAGGTGCTCCAGCCACAAGGAAAGGCCATCGGTAAAATTGAGATGGCCGGGACGCCAGCGCAGTAGCCCGTCATCCTGAACCTGTGGCAGCCAGCCGTGAAGCTGAACGCCCCCCACCTGAAGCGCGATTTCCCAGCTCGCTGATTCTGTTCGCTGCTCGCGTACCCGGCTGGCGAGTTCCGCCATCTCTTCCAGCTGAGACTGCCAGAAAAGCTCTCCCCAGGCGCCATAAGGAAGCAACCCCGCAGCCCGTTGCAGATCGTAAAGCGACTCGGTGGGCTGCTCATCAATCAGCGTATTCAGCAGCTGTTTGTTGACCTGATAGCGGCTCAGGTTATCCATCAAAAAGGGTTCTGCATCGGGCAGGCTGGTCTCTTCAAGCACGAAACTTACCCCCAGCCGCTGGCTGAAAAAGGCCCGCACCGGATGACGCCAGAAACGCATCAGCTGCTCAAGGTTAAGCTCCTCCACCACCAGCGGCGGTAACGGCTGCATAAAGGCGGGATGCGGGACGCCACTGGCCGTGGCGGCAGGCAGCCACTCGGCCGCAAAACTGCGGAACTCCGCCTGGGGAGAGAAGTTCTCCGCCGCAAAGGGCATCCGGCTGTGCAGATGATGGATATGATCGACCACGCCCTTTGCGCTGCTGTCCACATCCAGCATCCGGTCCCTCTCCAGGCAGAAACTCTGGCTGATATACTCCACCAGTTCACTCACCAGCACCGAAGGGAAGCGTTCTGAGTTGTCCTGAATCGTCCGGCCGATATAGCTGATATAGAGCATCTGCTGCGCAGAATTAATCGCCTCAAGAAACAGATAGCGGTCATCATCACGGCGACTACGGTCGCCCTTTTCAGGCTTCTGGCTCATCAGATCAAAGCCAAGCGGCGGCAGCGTGCGGGGGTAGACCCCATCGTTCATACCCAGCAGACAAACCACCTTGAAGGGAATGGATCGCATCGGCATCAGGGTACAGAAGTTAACGGGACCCGCCAGGAAGCGCTGGCTGATACGCTCCTGATCAAGGCGGCCTGCCAGCTCATCACGCAGCAGCGAAAGCGGCACAGCCCGATCGTACTTTGCCTGAATACCGCAGTTAATCGCCTGCTGCCACTGATCTTCAATCAGCGCCAGAGCCGCTTCCGTGTCGGCATCACCGGCAAAGAAGTCGTTAAGCAGCGCCCGACAGAGAGGTAACCACTCCTCAAGCGCTCTCTCCTCGTTTAATAAAGCCCGCCAGTAGCGAAGCCGCATCAGCAGCTCTGCCAGGTTCCCCGCCAGCTCGGCTATCAGTCCGCTCGACTCATCATAGGGCAGCACGCCCTGCCAGTGGCCGCTTTCGCTGTTGATGGCATAGCCCAGCAGCATGCGGGTCAGGCCAAAATGCCAGGTATGCTGCCCGGTTGGCGTGAGTTCCAGATTACGAATGGTTTCATCATCCAGCCCCCAGCGGATCCCTGACTCCTCCACCCAACTGCGCAGCCGCTTCAGCCCCTCTTCATTGATAGCAAAGCGGTTTGCCAGAGCGGGCACTTCCAGCAGGGCCAGCACCTCTTCTGAGGTGAAACGGCTGTCTGGCAGCGTCAGCAGCGAGATAAAAGCCTGTAGCGCCGGGTGAGCCTGGCTGGCCCGGCGATCTGAGATAGCAAAAGGCAGATAGCGGTCTGCGGGAGCATTGCCAAACACGGCCTGAATAAAAGGGGTGTAGGCATCAATATCCGCTACCATCACAATCACATCACGCGGAGAAAGCAGGGGATCGCTCGCCATCATTTGCAGCAGGCGGTCCTGCAGAACTTCGACTTCCCGCTGCGGGCTGTGGCAGAGATGAATGCTGACCGATCTGTCTGCAGGATCCAGCAGACGTTTGCGGCGACTGGTTTCCCACTCTTCAAGCTGCAGGCCTATGACCGCATTATCTTCCAGCTCCAGCAGATCGTGCTGCAGGCTCTGCAGCAGCGTGGTGGGCTCGATATC
Source organism: Erwinia pyri (assembly GCF_030758455.1). Classification (NCBI taxonomy): domain Bacteria; kingdom Pseudomonadati; phylum Pseudomonadota; class Gammaproteobacteria; order Enterobacterales; family Erwiniaceae; genus Erwinia; species Erwinia pyri. Next base: position 944,690 of record NZ_CP132353.1, on the reverse strand, counting down.
AACAAACGCATCAATTTCCCGGCACTCCATCTGTGCCAGCAAAAACAGGTTATCCCTGCCCAGCTTTCCCCAGGAGGCGAGAAGCGGATTGCTTAACTGCTGCTCACCGGCCTCATTGAAAAGCTCGGCCGCGTCAGGCTGACGAAACAGCGCGCTTTCCCGCTGCTGTTGATAATGCTGACGACGACGGCTTTGCAGTTTTGCCAGAAAAGCATAGTCCTGAATATCCCCCCAGTAGTGGCGGCAGGGGTTAGTGAACAGCAGATGAATATCGATATGCTTTCCAAGCGCCTGCAGAGCCTGCAGATAGACGGGCGGCAAAGCCGATATACCACAAATAAATATTCTGTCGGGCAGATTTGGCGGCCGCACGCTACTGTTTTCCAGTGTGGAGATAAAGCGTGAGTAGAGATTGGCGCGGTGCCATTCAGGCTGGCCAAGTTCCCGTGTGTACTCAACCAGCGCCGCCCACAGAGGAGCCTGCCACTGCTGCGCTTCGCCCAGCCCCTCAATCAGCTTCCCTTTCTCCCAACTGTTGAGCCAGGAGGAGCGATAAACCAGATACTGGTCAAAGAGATCGGCAATGCGGGAAGCCAGCTGGAACAGCTTGCGTTTGTCCCCGTCATCCGTCAGGTAGTGATCCAGCAGCGTAAATTCAGGGTGTGAGAGCATCTCCGGCAGCAGGGTCATCAGCTTCCAGCTCATACTGGCTTTATTGAACGCGCTCTCTTTGGGGATATCAGGCAGAACCCGTACAAACATATCCCAGATAAAGCTCGCGGGCAGCGGGAAGGTAATATTCGCCGCAATGCCAAACTGCTCCGCAAGGGACATTTGCAGCCACTGCGCCATGCCGGGACTCTGTACCAGCACCACTTCAGACTGGAACGGATCGCGCAGCGGCTGGTTCTCAATCTGCCAGGCCGCCAGCGTTTTCAGCAGATCCAGCTGATTAGAGTGATAAACGGTAAACATGGTGGCTCCTGAATGGCTGAATTGCTGAATGGCGCGATGCGCCGATACTTTACCCCGTCCTGACGCCGTTGCAAAATCCCCGGGTTACTCGTCAGCCTGCGGGCAGCGTAACAACGTCAGCTTCGCCTTGCGCCCCAGCGGGCTGACGACTGTTGACGTCAGAAGCTGGCAGCCCGAAGAGGCCGGCTGCTGTGTCAGCGAGCTTTGCCAGCGCGGCGGCTGATAGCCTTCGAAACGCTGCCAGGCATATCGCCAGGCCTCTTTTTGCTCTGCCTGCAGCTGAAACCCTTTTACCGGCGCGATCTGATAATGCATCAATGCCACCAGGCTGCTGGCAAACAGAACCAGCGCCACCAGCGTCTCCGCTAAACTAAAACCCTGCTGTTGCCTCATCGGGCTCGCACCTCCCCTCTTCTGCCAGCGGGCAGTAGTCCAGCCAGCCATGCGGCACGGCGGCCACCCGGCCACTTTCCCGGTTCCACTTCACCCATTGATAGAGGGCAACCGTTGCGGTTCCACTCCCCCCACGCAGCAGCGCAGGAGAACTTTCCGCCTGATAAAGACAGCTTCGCCAGCCAGCGGCGCGCTCCTGCCGACACTGCCATCCCGCGCTGGCGGGCCAGGCCTGCCGACTACCCCAGGCAAGTGCAGAGAGGGCCTGACTGGTCTGATGCAGGTAGTGCTGCTCGTCACCGGTCCGGCTTAAGCTCTGATCCAACTGCCTGCGAGTGGCACCCAGCAGCGCAGCCGAAAGCGCCAGCAGAACGATCACCATAAACAGGGCGCTGCCAGCCTGCTTCATAAATTCCCCGCCGTGATCCAGCGCTCAAGGGTGATCGGCTGCTGTGGAAAGGCTCTGGCAGAAGCGGTAAGAGTCAGTCGTATCTGTTTGGCATTCTGCACTATCTGAAAATCAGAAAGGATGACCGTCGCCGGATCGTTGAGCTTCTCCCAGCCGCTCCCTTCACAGCTCTCAACGCCGCGCTGCGTCTCCAGGCTGCCCTGACGGAAGCGGTAACCGTAGAAGTCGCTCTCTGCGCTGCCGATCCCTTCCCATCTTCCGTTGCTGTTTTCATCCCAGCGCACCAAAAAGCAGCGCCCGCTTTCTGCAATCCGCAGGCCAGCACCGGCACACTCTCCTTTACAGTAGCCCGCTCTGATTACCGCTTTTTGCAGCGTAGCCATCATTAGCTGGATCTCCTCATGCAGTTGAAAGCGCATCAGCGTCTGCAGATTGTGGCGTTGCAGCGCCGGCAGCACTCTGGCGGCACCCACTAACAGCACGCTGCTGACGGCCAGCGCAATCAGCATCTCCATCAGGCTGAATCCGCCCTGTTTCATGGGCACTCATCCTCGCAGATTCTTACCCGACCGCGGGAGGAGACAATGATATGCCGTTCTCCTGCGGCCCCAGCGAGCACAATGCGGCCTGGTTTCGCCACGTTACGGCGACCATAAAAGCCCATCCCCTCCGTCAAAGAGTGCAGTGAAACCTCCGCCCAGGGCGCAGCGACTATTTTGCGTGATGGTGTTGCACAGGGCAGAGGCGGACCGCTGCCGATGCACCAGGCTCTCTTCCCGCTCTGCCACAGCAAAAGCTGGCTGTTCTGCTCGTTTGCTTCTGCACGTAACCGCAGAAGAAAATGGTGAACCTGGCGTGCGCTGTCGTTCAACCGCTGAAGCTGCTGCCAGCGCAGCCAGCCGCCCGTTGCGCCCAGAGTGAGTATGCTGGCGATCACCATCACAATTAACAGCTCGGTTAAGGTAAATCCCGACGTTTTCATAGCGGCTATTCTGCTTTTTCTGCCGGAGCCGTCCAGCGGAAAAATCTGCGCCTGCGAGACACAATCCAGTGAATAATTTCTGTTGCTGCTTCGGGAAGAATTTTTGCGAAGGCTCTCGTAAAAATGCGGCCGGAGAGTGGGCAAATGCGCTGCCAGAGATGTTAATGCGGGTCACGCCAGGCTGATTATTGCAGGGGAAGGTCTTAAGAAGGGAACGATATTTGATGAGGTGTACGCGTGCGCTCACCCGTCATAATCAGATGTCGTAGCAGGAGCGGTTTTACCCGCTCCTGTTGATCATCAGATAGCGACCGGTGCCTTGATAGGCGGATGCGGGTCGTACCCTTCAATCTCAAAATCTTCAAAACGGTAATCAAACAGCGAGGCTGGCTTGCGTTTGATAATCAGCTTCGGCAGCGAACGCGGCTCGCGGGTCAGCTGCAGATGAGTCTGATCCATATGGTTGCTGTAGAGGTGCGTGTCGCCCCCCGTCCAGACGAAATCGCCCACTTCCAGATCGCACTGCTGCGCCACCATATGCACCAGCAACGCATAGCTGGCGATGTTAAACGGCAGGCCCAGGAAGACGTCGCAGGAGCGCTGATAGAGCTGGCACGAGAGCTTGCCGTCCGCCACGTAGAACTGGAAGAACGCATGGCAAGGTGCCAGCGCCATCTCATCCAGCTCGCCCACGTTCCAAGCGGAAACGATAATCCGGCGTGAGTCCGGATCGCTTTTCAGCTGCTTGAGAACGTTGCTGAGCTGGTCAATCTGACGGCCGTCTGCCGCCCCCCAGCTACGCCACTGTTTACCGTAAACCGGTCCAAGATCGCCATTTTCATCTGCCCACTCGTCCCAGATAGAGACTTTGTTTTCCTGCAGATAGGCGGTATTGGTGTCGCCGTTCAGGAACCAGAGCAGTTCATGGATAATAGAACGCAGATGGCACTTTTTAGTGGTAACCAGCGGAAAACCTTCCTGCAAATTGAAACGCATCTGGTGACCAAAAATCGACAGCGTGCCGGTGCCGGTACGGTCATTTTTCGGCGTGCCCTCTTCCAGCACTTTCTTCATTAACGCCAGATACTGTTTCATTTGCCCTCTCGTAATTGCTGCGCGCTTTGGCGGCGATAAGCCCAGACCATCATGATTACCCCTGCCAGGATCATCGGCAGAGAGAGAATTTGTCCCATGCTGATGGCGTTGTCGAACAGACCAAGCTGCGCATCAGGCTGACGGAAGAACTCCACAATGATGCGGAAGGCGCCGTAACCAATCAGGAACAGGCCGGAAACCGCACCCATCGGCCGATTTTTGCGGATAAAGAGGTTAAGAATAATAAACAGCACCACCCCTTCCAGCAGCAGCTCATAGAGCTGCGAAGGGTGACGCGGCAGAACGCCATAGGTCGCCAGCAGCGACTGCCATTCAGGATGGGTAGCCGCCAGCGCGACATCTTCGCTGCGTGAGCCAGGGAAGAGCATTGCCCACGGCAGATCGGGTGCCACGCGGCCCCACAGCTCACCGTTGATAAAGTTACCCAAGCGGCCCGCGCCCAGCCCGAAGGGGATCAGCGGAGCAATAAAATCAGCAACCTGGAAGAAGTTACGTTTAGTGCGACGGGCAAACCAGAGCATCACGCAGATCACGCCAATCAGGCCACCGTGGAATGACATGCCGCCATCCCAGACTTTGAACAGATAGAGCGGATTATCCAGGAACAGCGGCAGATTATAGAACAGTACATAGCCGATACGGCCGCCCAGAAATACCCCCAGGAAGCCTGCATAGAGCAGATTCTCAACTTCTTCCTTTTTCCAGCCGCTGCCGGGTTTGTTGGCACGCCGTACCGCCAGCCACATGGCAAAAATAAAGCCGACCAGGTACATCAGTCCGTACCAGTGCAGAGAGATTGGCCCGATCGAGAAGATCACCGGGTCGAATTGAGGGAAAGCCAGATAGCCGTTGTTCATCTTTCACCATTTTTAAAGTCTGTCCTGACCGGCAGGCGACGGAATGAGTACCAGTGCGCGCAGGGCGCTGCATTAAGGCGCGCATCATAGCACAGCGGCAATTGTTGCGATCCGGCGGAACTGTAAACTTTGTTAAGAGTGCTAGCGACCGCCCCGGATCAGGCCGCCAAGCCCACGGCGCTCCATAAAAGCGGCGATCTGGTGACGCACTTCACTGGTCAGCGTAGCCTTAAGGCTCTGCTCTGCAAGCTGCCGCGCTTCCTGATAATCGATATGCTGCAGCAGGTATTTCACCCGGGCAACATTACGCCCATTCATACTGAGGTGGTGATATCCCAGACCCACCAGCACCGCCACGCAGATCGGATCGCCCGCCATTTCGCCGCACAGGCAGAGCTCGATATCCGCTTTTTCCGCTTCCAGCGCAATGGTTTTCAGACCTCGCAACACGGCAGGATGCAGGCAGTCATACAGATTAGCTACGCGGGTATTATTGCGATCGACAGCAAGCAGGTACTGCGTCAGATCGTTGGTGCCCACAGAGACAAAGTCCACGCGCCCGGTGAGATGCCCGATCATAAAGATCATAGATGGCACCTCGATCATCACGCCGATCCTGGGCCTGGGGATGGCGTAGCCCAGCATCTCTTCCACTTCACGACCGGCACGATCGATCAGCCGTTTCGCTTCGTCAATTTCATCGATGCTGGTGATCATCGGCAGCAGGATACTGAGGTTATCGCTGGCGACGTTGGCGCGCAGCATGGCCCGAACCTGCACCAGGAAAATTTCCGGCTGGTCCAGCGTCAGGCGAATACCGCGCCACCCCAGGCAGGGATTCTCTTCCGAGATAGGCATATAGGGCAGCTGCTTATCCGCTCCTATATCAAGGGTTCTCAGCGTAACGGGTTTCTCCAGAAACAGCTGAAGCATGCCCTGATACTGCGCCACCTGCTCCTCTTCAGAGGGGAAGCCGTTTTGCAGCATAAAGGGGATTTCGGTACGGTAGAGCCCGACGCCATCAACCCAGCTTCCCTGCGCTTTTTCGTGCTCGGCGCTAAGCCCGGCGTTCAGCATCACCTTAACCAGTTCGCCGCTTTTAAGCCGTGCGGGCTGCTCAACCACATCTTCGGCCAGCTTGCTCAGCTCATTTTCTTCGCTGATCAGCCGCTGGTACTCCTGCACCAGCACCGGCTCGGGATCCACCAGCAGCTCGCCGCGATAGCCATCCACAATCAGCAACCTGCCGTTCAGCAGCTCGGGCTGAATATCTGCGCCCATTACCGTCGGGATGCCCATCGCGCGCACCATAATGGCCGCGTGCGAGTTTGAGGCGCCATCTCTGACCACCACCCCGGATAACCGGTCGTGCGGCAGCTCCGCCAGCGTGGTCGCTGTCAGCTCGTCGGCCACCAGCACAAACCGTTCAGGCCAGGTATTGGTGCCCTGCACGGTATCGTCGAGGTGAAACAGCAGCCGCTGCCCCAGAACGCGCAGATCGCCAGAGCGCTCCCGCAGATAGCTGTCCTGCAGGCTGGCAAACTGCGCCGCGAACTTCTCGATGACCTTCTTCACCGCCCACTCGGCAACCGAACCCGCATCGATCTCGGCATAGAGATCCTTTTTCAGCCGGTTGTCGCTGAGTAAGTGCGAATAGAGATCGAAGATTGCCGCGCTCTCTTTATGCACGCTGGCGGTAAAGCGTTTGCTGTAGCGGCGGAATTCGCTGGAGGCTTCATCCATCGCCAGCGAGAGGCGCTCACGCTCACGATGAGTATCAAGCGTGGAGGCGGCGAAAACTTGCTCAAGCGAAGGCTGCGTGATATCCACCCACCCTTCTGCAACCGCCACGCCGGGCGATGCGGCCAGCGCACGGATCCGCGTCTGACGATATTGTCCAAACAGCGCATTCAGCTGCGATTGCGACAGGATAGTCGCCATCTGCGTCGCCAGAGTGACCAGGAACGACTCTTCGCTCTCGTCGAATTGCCGGTGCTCCCGCTGCTGCACAACCAGCACGCCTAACAGCTGTCGACGGCTGATAATAGGTACGCCCAGGAACGAGCGGAAACGCTCTTCTTTTACGGAGGGGACATATTTAAAGCTGGGGTGACTCTGCGCGTCAGCAAGGTTGATTGGCTCAGCCAGCCTGCCCACCAGCCCGACAATCCCTTCGTCAAAGGCGAGTGCGACAGTGCGACCACGTGGTTTTTTCAACCCACGTGTCGCCATCAGGTAATAGCAGCGGCGATCGTGATCGGCAAGGTAGACCGAACAGACTTCGGTTTCCATCGCCAGGCAGATCTCATTGACCAGGATATCGAGCGCCTCAGTGAGCCGGGGCGCTCCCGCCACTTTTTCAACTATTTCGCGAAGCTGTGTGAGCATAATCTACGTGGCTTAACCTCTCTTCCGTCGATAAGCAGGCGTATTTCGCTGTGTGGTGCTCTCCTGCAGCGGCATCACCACGCTGGCAAACTCTTTCATCACCCGACGATAAACGTCGCGTTTGAACGAGACTACCTGACGAACCGGATACCAGAAGCTGACCCAGCGCCAGCCGTCAAATTCCGGCGTGCTGCTGGTCTGCATGTTGATATCTGCGTCATTGCACAATAACTGCAGAAGAAACCACTTCTGTTTCTGGCCGATACAAACCGGCTTTGTGTCCCAACGCACCAAACGTTTTGGCAACTTGTAGCGTAACCAGTTTCGGGTAGAGGCAAGGATGCGAACATCTTTGCGGTGCAAACCGACTTCTTCGAAAAGTTCTCGGTACATCGCCTGTTCCGCCGTCTCCCCAGCATTGATCCCTCCCTGGGGAAACTGCCAGGAGTGCTGACCAAATCGCCTGGCCCACAGCACTTGTCCCTGCCTGTTACAAATTACGATACCAACATTCGGGCGGTAGCCATCATCATCGATCACTGGACTACCTCAAACTAAAACTCGGATGTTCTGATTGTTTCATACTCCTTACAGGTGGTAAACCACTGCTTTACGCCCTCAGCACGCGGTAAACACGGGATAACTTGCCCTGTTGGGTCGAGTTATAAACAGAATAAGGCGTTAAAGCGCGATCTTATTCACGTTTTCTGTGGATAGCTTTGTGCAGAACTCTGTTAACCATTGGGGAAAACTTTTTCCTCTCGCGGCCGCTTACGCGCTCGCCTTTTCATTAACTTGCTCTAAGCGTTAGGATTTATCCTGATATGTACCTTCTTCCTGACACCTTCATCCTGCTGTCACAGAGCCATGCCGCACCACTGGTGAAAGATCGAACACTGGACTTTTTATCCACAGGTTATGCCGCTGAGTTAAGCATAAATCGTGCAAAAAGTCGTAATCCTGCCCCGTCAAGGCTGTAAATCGAAACAGTAGTGTTGTAAAAAGTGAGTTATCCCATTTTTCTGTGGATAACAGGGGGTGTGATCCTGTTCATTGCCGGTGACAACTTTGGCATAACCTCAAGGATGCGCGCGATTTTCCCGCCGTCGGAAAATAAAAAAGCATGATTTATCATGCTATTATTCCTGTTTTACACAATCATTTTTTGCGACTAAACCAGAGCGCAAAAGAGTGGTTATTTTTTAACCAATTACGACGAGTTATTCATGGGCGGTGATTTTATCCCGGTGTCCTCCCCGGAAAATGAGGAGGTTCTGCTGGAACGTGCTCAGCGCCTGGCGGGTTATACGCTGGGTGAGCTGGCAGAGCGAGGTGGATTGGCGATCCCGCAGGATCTCAGAAGAGATAAAGGCTGGGTTGGCATGCTGCTGGAGCGCTATCTGGGTGCCAGCGCAGGCAGTAAACCGGAGCAGGATTTTGCGGAGATCGGCGTGGAGCTAAAAACCATACCGGTTGATGCGGTGGGCCGTCCGCTGGAGACGACTTTTGTTTGCGTGGCCCCGTTAACCGGCAACTCCGGGGTCACCTGGCAGACAAGCCATGTTCGCCATAAGCTACAACGGGTACTGTGGGTTCCTGTTGAGGGGGATCGCGCCATTCCGCTGGCTGAACGTCGGGTTGGTGCGCCGCTGTTATGGAGTGCCAGTGAAGATGAAGAGGCGCTGCTGCAGCGAGACTGGGAAGAGTTAATGGATATGATTGTGCTGGGTCAGGTAGAGCGTATCACCGCCCGGCATGGTGAAGTGCTGCAAATTCGCCCTAAAGCGGCCAACAGTAAAGCGCTGACGGAAGGGATTGGCGAAAACGGCCAGCCCATTATGACCCTTCCCCGCGGCTTCTATCTGAAGAAGTCTTTTACAGGCCTGCTGCTGGCCCGCCATTTTTTATTGTAGGAGCTAAAGCCGCGGATGGCGGGCAGCACGAGGGTTGCGTATACTCCCCGTTTACTTTTCGTTTAGGATGCAATGTTAGTATGTTTGATTGGATTGCAGATCCCAATGCCTGGCTGGCCCTTGGTACGCTGACGATTCTTGAGATCGTTCTGGGTATTGATAATATTATTTTTCTCTCTCTGGTTGTCGCCAAACTTCCGAAACATCAGCAGAATGCCGCCCGCCGCATGGGTCTGGCCGGCGCAATGTTAATGCGTCTGGGGCTGCTGGCTTCTATCGCCTGGGTTATCCGCCTGACCACGCCGCTGTTCACGCTGATGGATCACAGTTTCTCCGCCCGCGATCTGATCCTGCTCTTTGGCGGCCTGTTCCTGCTGTGGAAATCGAGCGTGGAGATCCATGAGACGATCGAAGGCGGTGAAGAGGAGCATAAGACTAACGTCCATTCCTTTATTGGCGCCATCGTACAAATTATGCTGCTGGATATCATCTTCAGCCTGGACTCGGTCATTACCGCCGTGGGCCTCTCCGATCATCTGATTATTATGATGGCTGCCGTGGTGATTGCGGTTGGCGTAATGATGTTTGCCGCCAGATCGATTGGGGAGTTTGTAGAGCGTCACCCTTCCGTGAAGATGCTGGCGCTGGCGTTCCTTATTCTGGTCGGCTTTACGCTTATTCTGGAAAGCTTCAATGTCCACGTGCCCAAAGGGTATATCTATTTCGCCATGTTCTTCTCCATGGCGGTTGAGTGTTTGAATCTGGTGCGCAGTAAAAAGAAAACAGCCTGATCTCAGGCAGGCCGCTCACCCGGCCTGCCCCCCCTGTAATATCAATTTACGAATAAAGTCAATGGCGCCACGTGCTTGCTGCACATTTTCGGAGTTCTTCTGCTGATCCCCTGCAAAAAATGCGCTATAACCAGACGCATCAGTTTGAAGTTTAAAGGGAGCGAATTATGAAGTATGTGTTCGGCGCAGCGGCGCTGATGTTGGCCACACTGGTCAGCGGGTGCAGCAGCGATTACGTCATGGCCACTAAGGAAGGAAATATGATCATGACTCAGGGAAAACCTGAAATAGATAAAGAGACGGGACTTGTGAAATATACTGACCGTTCCGGCCATGAGTTACAGATTAATGGTGATGAAGTTTCATCCATTGTTGAACGCTAAGAGACGTTACGCCACCCGTTTGTTCTGCCAGGGTGGCTCTCTCCGCACTTCCCGATAAATCCCCTCTTCCCCCTGCCGCTTACGGCGGTTATAGTCAAATGCCGGATCTGAGTGCGCACCGCGAGGCTACGTACCTCTTACTGGGCATGCTTCAGATTCCAGACCTTTTAATAATGAAAAAAGGAAGCCGGCAAATGCACTATCACCGTATCCCCCACAGCACCCTGGAAGTCAGTAGCCTGGGTTTGGGAACCATGACGTTTGGTGAGCAGAACAGCGAAGCCGACGCCCACGCCCAGTTAGATCTGGCGCTCCGTTCCGGTATTAACCTTATTGATACCGCTGAAATGTACCCGGTGCCTCCGCGTCCGGAAACCCAGGGCTTAACCGAAAAATATATTGGCAGCTGGCTGAAAGCTCGCGGCAACCGTGAAAAAGTGATCCTGGCCTCTAAAATTGCCGGACCGGTTCGCGGTGCTGATGCCTCTATCCGCCCCAATCAGGCGCTTGATCGCAAGAATATCCGCGAGGCGCTGGATGCCAGCCTTAAGCGACTCAATACGGATTATCTTGACCTCTACCAGCTGCACTGGCCTCAGCGTCAAACCAACTATTTTGGCAAGTTATCCTATGAGTACAGTGAGGGTAACGCTACGGTAACGCTGCTGGAAACGCTGGAAGCGCTTAACGAGCAGGTCCGTGCCGGGAAAATTCGCTATATCGGCGTATCAAATGAAACGCCCTATGGCGTGATGCGTTACCTGCAGCTGGCGGAAAAGCACGAGCTGCCGCGCATAGTCAGCATTCAGAATCCCTACAGCCTGCTAAACCGCAGTTTTGAAGTGGGTCTGGCGGAGATCAGTCATCTGGAAGGGGTGGAGCTGCTGGCCTATTCAAGCCTGGCCTTTGGCACGCTGAGCGGAAAATACCTGAACGGGGCAAAACCGGAAGGTGCTCGCAACACTCTCTTCAGCCGCTTTACCCGCTACAGCGGCGAGCAGGCGCAGCTGGCTATCGCTGAATATGTGGCGCTGGCTAACCGGCACGGGCTGGATCCGTCACAAATGGCGCTGGCATTTGTTCGTGAGCAGCCGTTTGTAGCCAGCACCCTGCTGGGCGCAACCACGCTGGAGCAGCTGCAGATTAATATCGACAGCTACAACCTGACGCTGGATGAAGAGGTAATGCAGGGGCTGGAGGCGATCCATCGCCGTTATACCTTCCCGTCGCCTTAAGGGATAGCTACAAAATGAAAGCGCAGGGAAGCGCTTTAAACTCCCCGCAGACTTACTGTCACAACAGGCCATTCAGCCCCTGCCGCGCTTTTGCGCCAGCTGCCAGCCCCAGAGCACCGCAATCGCCAGCGCAAACAGAGCACCAAACCCTACGCCGGTCGCCACAGGCGGCGCGCCCGCTTTGACAGCCAGCGAATAGAGCCCCAGCATAATCAACATTGCGCTGTTTTCACCGAGATTCTGCACCGCAATCGCATTGCCCGCCCCTACGCTCTCTTTACCGCGCAGCTGCAGCAGGGCATTAAGCGGCACCACAAAGAAGCCACCCAATACGCCAATCGCCACCAGCAGGGCATAAGCGCCAGCCATAGAATGTTGCAGCGAGAAGAACACTACCGCGATACCAATCAGTACCCCCGCCGGCATACAGCGCCCCACGGTTTTCAGCGTCACCAGTTTGGCTGCGGCCCCGGCGCCAATCACGATCCCGATCGCTACCATCGCGTTAAGCAGAGTTGGCGTTTTATTATCGGTAATGCCCAGCGCCACCGGCACCCACAGCACCAGCAGGAAACGCAGCGTCACGCCTGCGCCCCAGAAAAGACTGGTGCCCACCAGCGAGAAGCGGGTTTCGCCATCCCGCCACAGCACGCGGCAGGCGCGGAAGAAGCTGGCGGACATTTTGCCAGGATGCCACGGCTGACCGGGCCGGGCCGCCGCCAGTTTAGGGATCAGCATATTGGCAGCTACCGCCAGACCGTAAGCCACCACGCAGGCGACCAGCGCCGCCAGCAGATTGAGGTCAGCAAGGAAGCCTCCCGCTACAGAGCCCAGCAGAATAGCGGCGATGGTGGAGGACTCCATCAGGCCGTTGGCTTTTACCAGCGTCTCTCCGCCGGTTATCTCCCCCAGGATGCCATATTTAGCGGGTGAATAGGCGGCCGCGCCCGCGCCGACCAGGCTGTAGCCGATGAACGGGTTGAAGCCGAAACAGATAGTCAGCGCCCCCAGCAGCTTCAGGCCGTTGGCAAACATCATTACCCGGCCCTTGGCGAAACTGTCCGCCATCTGCCCGACAAACGGCGCGAGGATAATATAGGTGGCGACAAACACCATCTGCAGCACCGGCTGGCTCCAGTCCGGGTAAACCTGCTGCTTTAACACGGCCAGCGTGGCGAACAGCAGCGCATTATCGCCAAAGGCAGAAAGGAACTGCGCGGCGATAACCGCCACCATTCCCCGGGATAACAACTTTTGCGAACCGTCGGCATTACTCATTACTGCTCTCCGGGTTTTCAGCCATGCTGCGCAGGGTGACAAAGTCAGGCTTACCGCTGCCCAGCAGCGGCAGCTGTTTCAGCACGCGAATATCTCTGGGCACGGCCAGCTCCGGACTGCCCAGCTCGCGGGCGGCGCGCTGCAGCCTGTCGCGGGTAAGCTCGCTGTCGGTGGTGAACAGCACCAGCGCCTCGCCCCGGTTGCCGTCTGGTTTTATTGAGGCAGCGTGCTGCTTCTCCGCTGAAGCTTTAAGCGCGATCTGCTCAACCATCTCCAGCGACACCATTTCACCGGCAATTTTTGCAAAACGTTTCATGCGTCCCTGAATCTGGCAGAAGCCGTGATCGTCAAAGCTCACGATGTCGCCGGTATCGTACCAGCCCGCCTCCATCTGGCCTTCTCCGTTGTCCGCCGCTGGCGCTTCAAGCACCCCAGGTTTCTCAACGCGCAGGTAGCCTTTCATGATGTTAGGCCCCCGCAGCTGCAGCAGGCCGCCCTCCTCAATGCCCGGAACAGAGATCAGGCGTGAATCCATGCCGGGCAGAATGCGGCCCACGGTGTGATTTTTCGCCGCCATCGGCACATTAATGGCAACAACCGGCGCGCATTCCGTCACGCCATACCCTTCCAGAATGCGGATGCCGAATTTCTCCATCCAGGTTTGCCGCGTCGCTTCCTGTAGCTTTTCCGCACCCGCCACCACGTAGCGCAGCCGCGCGAAATCATACGGATTACCAAAGCGGGCATAGTTGCCCAGGAAGGTTGAGGTGCCGAACAGCACGGTGCAGTTGCGGTCATACACCAGCTCAGGAATGATGCGGTAGTGCAGCGGGCTGGGATAGAGGAATACCTGCGCGCCGGTCATCAGCGGCGTAAAGAGCCCTACCGTCAGGCCGAAAGCGTGAAACAGCGGCAGCGCAGACATAAAACGATCCCGCGGGGTGAAGTCCGCCACGGTTCTGATCTGCTCCACGTTTGCCAGCAGGCTTTTGTGCGAATGCACCACCCCTTTGGGGTGCCCTTCTGAACCGGAGGTAAAGAGCACCATCGCCGCCGCTTCAGGCTGCTGCTGGACTTCAGCCAGACGCGGCAGCAGCAGATGCCCCAGGATCCAGAGTTTGTCCCGCGTGGTTACGGTATCTTTGAGATCTTCGAGAAAGACCCACTTCACCTGGGTTATCTCTTCCGGCAGGTGCCAGAGCTTGCCTTTATCCAGAAACTGACGCGAGGTAAAGACGGTTTTCACTTCAGCCGCGGTTAACGCGCTGCTGACCCCTTTTACTCCGGAGGTGTAGTTAAGCATAGCGGGAACGCGCCCACGCATGGAGGCTCCCAGGATCGCCGCTGCCGTCACCGTGGCATTGGGCAGCAGCAGACCGATATATTCCCCCGGCGCAGTATAACGTTCCAGAATCCGCCCCACGCCCAGTGATTTTTTCACCAGGCTGGTGTAACTGTCCGGCGTGAAATTCACATCTTCAATGCAGGGTTTGAAGAAGCCGTAACGCGTGCGGGCCGACAGAAATGCCTGCCAGAGCGTCTCCCGCGGGCGAACCGCCATACGGGCTTCCATCATAATATGATGCAGATGCTCTCCCGCCAGCTTGCGTCGTTCCCGCGCGCTGGGCGCTTCCGGCATCGGGATAAGGGTGGAAGGCAGCACGGTCAGAGAGATGGTGGGGAAAAGCCGGCGTTTAAAGACCCCCGCCAGGCGACCAAAAGGGGTAAACTCAGCGCCCTCAATGCGCAGCGGCACCACTGTCGCCTGTGACTTTGCCGCCACAAATCCGGCCCCTTCATAGATTTTCATCAGCGAACCGGTCACCGTGATGCGTCCTTCCGGGAAGATCACTACCGGGCGCCCCTGCCCAATGACCCTGACCAGGTGCTTCACCGACATCGGTTTAGTGGGATCTAACGGCACAAAATCGATGACCTTGCGCGCCCAGCGCATGTACCACTGCTCACTGATTGAAGAGTAGACGGCAAACACGGGTTTAACGGGTAAAAAGATCGCCAGCAGCACCCCATCCAGAAACGACATATGGTTGGGAACGATCAGCACCTTTTCTTTATATAAACCAGAGAGATCGCCCTTCAGGCGGGTACGGAAGCAGAGACGAAATATCCGCCGAAGCAGGGAAAAGAGCATGCCAACTCCTTGAGCATAAAAAAGTTGGCTATAACGATGCAGCATCTGGTGAAACAACTCAATGGCAACGGCGCCAAATTGCCGTGTTTATCTGAACAAATCTGCCCCTTTTCTGCATTTCATTACTCTTTTGCGGGCAGGATCGACAACATAATGTCAGGCATGGCGCTCGTCGTACTCTGGTAAAGCGCGACGAGGCTCTGCGGGCAATCCGCTCAGAGAGAGGCTGACTGCCAGCCGCCGCCCAGCGCAACAATCAGCGCCACGCTTGCCACCCACTGCGTGCTTTGCAGCGACAGCAGGCTCTGCTGGGAACTCAGGCTGCTGTTTTCGGTAGTCGCCACATCGAGATAGTCGATCATTCCCGCCTGGTACTGATTGTAGGTGACGCGGGCAGACTCTTTTGCCGCCTCCGTCGCCCGCTGCTGCACCACCCTCTCCTCCTGCAGGGTATGGAGTTCAACCAGGTAATCCTCTACTTCCTGGAAGCCTTCCAGCACCGCCTGACGGTAGCTGGCAACATCTGCATCATAGGCCGCGCGCGCCTGATCCACTTTTGAGGAGGTGGCGCCAAAGTCGAGTAGCGTACCGCTCAGCTCAGGCCCTAACGACCAGACGCGGTTCGGTAGCGACAAGAGATTATGGAACGTGGAGCTGGAGAAACCGCCCGTTGCGCTTAGCGTCAGGTCAGGATAGTACCCGGCAATGGCAACGCCGACTGCGGCATTGGCGGCGGCTACGTTACGTTCAGCATAGGCAATATCGGGACGGCGCTGGAGCAGTTCAGAAGGCAGCGCTTCCGGAACAGCGGGCAGCGTGGCGGTCAGCTCTGCCACCGGCAGGCTAAATTCGGCTGGCGTTTTGCCGATGAGCATGGCGATGGCATGTTCGTTTTGCGCCCGCTGCCAGCTCAGATCCAGCGCCGAGGCACGGGCGCTTTCCAGCTGTGCCTGCGCCTGAGCCAGCGTGGCGCGGGACTCGCTCCCCGCCTGATATTTATTATTAATGACCGTCAGGTAGCGCTGATACGCTGCCACGCTTTGCTGATAGAGCGCAATCTGCCGATCCATAATGCGTAGCTGGAAATAGTCCTGTGCCAGTTCAGACTGGGCGCTGAGGGTGATATTCGCCAGTTCCGCTGCGCTGGCCTGCGCGCTGGCCCGGTTCTCTTCCAGCGTGCGGCGCAGCTTGCCCCAGATATCCAGCTCCCAGCTGGCGCTGGCTTCCAGTGAATGGCTGTTACTGACGCTACGGCCGCCGCCGGTGGCAACGCTGCCCGTGCTGCCGCTGCGGGTGGTGGCACCGGTTCCGGTTACGCTGGGAAACAGGCCGGAACGCGATTCCGCAACCAGTGCCCTCGCCTGCCGGTATTGCGCTTCATACTGCGCCACGTTCTGGTTGGAGATGGCAACCTGCCGCAGCAGACCGTCCAGCGTCGCATCGTGATAGACCGCCCACCAGTCGCCTTTGCTGGCGGCATCCTGCGGCCGGGCCTGCTGCCAGCCCCGCGCCTCTTTATAGTGGCCGGGCACGCTGGCCGCTGGCCGCTGGTAATCAGGTCCAACAGCGCAGCCGCTCAGCAGCAGCGCCAGTAACAGGGTGGTTAGTTTGGTTTTAGTCATCATCATTATTCTGCATGGCGCAGGCGGGACCACTGGCGTTTGGTAGCCCGGCTGGCGCGATCGAGGTAGAGGTACACCACCGGCGTGGTGAACAGGGTTAACAGCTGGCTCAGTGCCAGGCCACCGGCAATGGCCAGCCCCAGCGGGCTGCGCAGATCGGCATCGCCGCCGCTGCCCAGCGCCAGCGGCAGGGCGCCGAAAAAGGCCGCCAGCGTGGTCATCATAATCGGGCGGAACCGCATCAGGCAGGCCTGGGTAATCGCCTGCTGCGGCGACAGCCCCTGGTTGCGTTCGGCGGCCAGCGCAAAGTCGATCATCATAATGGCGTTCTTTTTCACAATGCCGATCAGCAACAAAATGCCGATCAGCGCAATCACCGTCAGCTGTGTATGGGTCAGCAAGAGCAGCAGCAACGCCCCTACGCCTGCGGAAGGCAGCGTGGAAAGGATGGTCAGCGGATGGATATAGCTCTCATACAGCACCCCCAGCACGATATAAACAGCAGCCAGCGCGGCCAGAATCAGCCAGGGCATGGAAGCGGTGAGCTCGGCGAACGCCTTCGCGGTCCCCTGGAATCCGGCCTGAATGGTCTCCGGCAGGGCAATTTTTGCCATCGCTGTTTTGATCAACGATTGCGCCTGCTCCAGCGAAACGCCATCCACCAGGTTAAAGGCGATGGTGCTGGTTGCCGACTGCCCCTGATGCGCCACAGAGAGCGGCGAGTTGCCGCCGCTGAAGCTGGCGAACGCTGAAACCGGCACCTGGTCCCCCTGGTCGTTGACCACGAACATTTTTCGCAGCATTTCCGGATCGCGGGTGTAAGCATCCTGCAATGACATCACCACGTGATACTGGTTAAGCGTTTTATAGAGCGTGGCGACCTGACGCTGCGCAAAAGCGTTGTTCAGCAGGGTATCGAGCATCTCCACATCAACCCCCAGCCGTTTTGCCCGGTCGCGATCGATGTTGATCATCACTTCCTGCCCGCCGGTTTGCGAGTCAGAGTCGACGCTGGTCAGCTGCGGGATCGCCTCCAGCGCCGCTTTTACCTTCGGCGTCCAGATCCGCAGCGTGTCGAGGTCGTCGGCCTGCAGGCTGTACTGGTAAGAGGCGTTGGCGCTGCGGCCGCCGATATGAATATCCTGAGCAGCCATCAAAAACAGCTGTACGCCAGGAACAGTGACGGCTTTGCCACTGAGCCGGTTCGCTACCTCGGTTGCCGTGGCGTCACGCTTATCGAACTCTTTCAGATGCACAAAGAAGTTCGCGCTGTTGCGGGAGCCAAAGGCCCCGCTGCCCATTGAGGACATGACGCCATCCACAGCCGGGTCCTGTTCGATCATCTTCGCAAATTGTTGCAGTTTCGGCTTCATCGCCTGGAAAGAGACGTTTTGATCGGCGCGCAGCATGCCCATCAGCAGGCCGGTATCCTGATTCGGGAAAAAGCCCTTCTGCACCACCGAATAGAGAAACAGATTAAGGATAACCGTCAGGATCAGGCTGAACAGCGTCAGCCGCTGATGGCGCATCACCCAGTTCAGCGCCGAAGCATAGGCCGCCAGCAGGCGATTCAGGCCATTTTCAATCCACTGGTAAACCGGATGGGGCCGCCTGGCGGGCCTGCGCTTCAGCAGCCGCGAACAGAGCATCGGCGTCAGGCTCAAGGAAACCAGCATTGAGATAATCAGCGATACCGTCAGCGTTACCGCGAACTCGCGGAACAGGCGTCCGACAATGCTGCCCATCAGCAGAATGGGGATAAAGACCGCCACCAGCGACAGGGTCATCGACAGGACGGTGAAACTCACCTCGTGCGCGCCTTTCAGCGAAGCGCGCACCGGGCTCAGTCCCTCTTCGATATAGCGGGTGATATTCTCCAGCACCACAATTGCGTCATCGACTACAAAGCCGGTGGCGATAATCAGCGCCATCAGCGACAGGTTATCCAGGCTGTAGCCCAGCAGGTACATTACGCTACAGGTTCCCACCAGCGACACCGGCAGCGCCAGCGCGGGGATCAGCACCGCCTGCACGTTGCGCAGGAAGATGAATACCACCGTAATCACCAGCAGCACGGCGATCAGCAGCGTCTCTTCCGTGTCATACAACGAGGCACGCACGTTGGGCGATCGGTCAACGACAATCTTCAGCGCCACGTCCGCAGGCAGCTCTTTCTCAAGCGCAGGGAGCTGCGCTTTGATGGCGTCGATGGTTTCCAGCATATTGGCGCCCGCCTGGCGGGTTACGCCAATCATCACCGATGGCGTCTGGTTGTAAAATCCCACGTTGTACTTATCTTCAACCGAGTCATAGACCGTGGCGACGTCGCTGAGGTGGATTGCCTTGCCATCCTGGTAGCTGACTATCAGCTTTGCGTACTGAGTGGCCTGTTCAAGCTGGCCGTTACCGTCCACCACCCAGGATTGACGATCGCCCTGCAGCATGCCCTTTGGCAGATTGGTGGTGCTGTTGGCGATAGCTTCGCGCACCTTGTCCAGCGAAACGCCAAAGTGGGTCAGCTTCTGTGGCTGCAGGTCGATCCTGACCGCAGGCAGCGCGCTGCCCATCAGCGAGACGTCACCCACGCCCTTCACCTGCGCAATTTTCTGGTCGATTTTGCTGTCGGCGATATCATAAAGCTCGCCTTTGCTGCGGGTGGTTGAGGTCAGCGCCAGCATAACGATCGGCGCATCGGAAGGATTCGCCTTACGGTAGGTCGGCAGCGAAGCCATGCCGCTGGGCAGCAGGCTGCGGGCGGCATTGATCGCCGCCTGAACATCACGCGCGGCCCCGTTGATGTCACGGCTCAACTCAAACTGCAGAATAATGTTGCTGGAACCCTGTGAACTGCTGGAGGTCATTTCGCTGATGCCCGCAATCTGACCCAGCGATCGCTCCAGCGGCGTGGCTACCGTCGCCGCCATGGTTTCCGGGCTGGCGCCTGCCAGGCTGGCGGAGACCATGATGGTGGGAAAGTCGACCTGCGGCAGCGGCGCCACCGGCAAAAGGCGGTAGCTTAAAGCGCCCAGCAGCAGCAATGCCAGCGTCAATAGCAGCGTGGCGACGGGCCGGAAGATAAACAGGCGAGTGATATTCATCCGCGCGCCTTACGCAGCCTGCGTCGGGTGCCTTCTGCCAGACGATCGAACCAGAGGTAGATAACCGGCGTGGAGAACAGCGTCAGTACCTGACTGAAGATCAGACCGCCCACAATCACCAGCCCCAGCGGTTGACGCAGCTCGGCCCCGGAACCAGAAGCGAGCATTAGCGGCAGCGCCCCGAGCAGCGCGGCCATGGTGGTCATCAGGATCGGCCGGAAGCGCAGCAGGCAGGCCTGATGGATCGCCTCACGCGGGCTGAGATGCTGCGTTTTCTCCGCCTCCAGCGCAAAATCGATCATCATAATGGCGTTCTTTTTCACAATGCCAATCAGCAGGATCACCCCAATCAGCGCAATCAGGCTGAACTCGGTTCCCGCCAGCAGCAGCGTCAGTAAGGCGCCAACAGCGGCAGAAGGCAGCGTAGAGAGAATGGTTACCGGATGGATAAAGCTCTCATAGAGAATACCCAGCACCACATACATGGTGAGCAGTGCGGCCAGGATCAGCCACAGAGTATTGCTGGTAGCGCTCTGGAACGCCGCCGTCTCACCCTGATAGCGCAGCGTGATGCTGGCGGGCAGCGCCAGGCTCTGCTGCGTTTCCGCTATCGCTTTTTGCGCCTCCTCCAGCGAGTAGCCGTGGTTCAGGTTGAAGGAGACCGTGACTGCCGGAAACTGGTTCAGCCGCATATGGGTCAGCGATCCGATCCGCTGATGGATTTTTGCAATGGATGTCAGCTTCACCATGCCTGCTGTGCTCGCCGCTTCCGCTGAACTGCTGTCGCTGGTGCTGCCGGACGAACTGCTGGTGCTGGTGCTGGTGGAAGTGCTGGCCGGGGCAAGATAAATATCATCAAACGACGCCGGAGAGCGCTGATATTTCGGCGCCACTTCCAGCACCACACGATACTGGTTCGACTGGGTGAAAATAGTGGAGACCAGCCGCTGACCAAACGCGTTATAGAGCGCAGTATCGACGTCAGCAGCGGTAATGCCGTAGCGCGCTGCCGCCTCACGGTTCAGCTCAACATAAGCCACCTGCCCCTGATCCTGCAGATTGCTGACCACCGAGCTGAACTCCGGCCGTTTTTTCAGCGCCGCCACCAGCTTTGGCGACCAGGTGACCAGATTTTCGCTCTCCGCGTCGTCCAGCGAGAACTGATACTGATCCGGTGTCACCTGATCGTTAACGGTAAGATCCTGCGAAGCCTGCAGGTAAAGCTGGATGCCCGGCACGTTCTGCGTTGCCTGCTGCAGTTCGGCAATAATGGTCGCGGCGCGCTCATCACGCTCGTCAAAGGCGCGCAGGTTAATCTCTATCCGTCCGCTGTTCAGGCTGGTATTGGTGCCATCAATGCCGATAGTAGAGGAGAGACTCGCGACCGCCGGGTTTTTCAGCACGATAGCGGCGAGCTGCTGCTGGCGCTTCGCCATCTCGCTGAAGGAGACATCCTGAGACGCCACGGTTATGCCCTGAATCAGGCCGGTATCCTGCGAAGGAAAGAAGCCTTTCGGAACCACCACATACAGCAGGCCAGTAAAGATCAGCGTTGCCAGCGCCACCAGCAGGGTCAGACGCTGATGGTTAAGGACCAGGGTCAGCAGCCGATCGTAGCCTGCAATCAGCCTGTCGAAAACCTGCCCGCCCTTACGGTAAAAGCGGCTCTGACGCTCTTGCGGAATATGGCGCAGCAGAGAGGCGCAAAGCATCGGCGTCAGCGTCAGTGAAACCACCATCGACACCAGAATCGATACGGCAAGAGTGATGGCAAATTCGCGGAACAGCCGTCCTACCACGTCCCCCATAAACAGCAGCGGGATCAGTACCGCAATCAGCGAGAAGGTCAGGGAGATAATGGTGAAGCCAATCTGCGCAGAGCCGTTCAGCGCCGCCTGCATTGGCGTTTCACCCTGCTCCAGCCGTCGGGAGATGTTCTCCACCACCACGATGGCGTCATCAATAACAAAGCCGGTGGCAATGGTCAGCGCCATCAGCGACAGATTATTGAGGCTGAAGCCAGCCAGATACATCACGCCAAAGGTACCGACCAGCGACAGCGGTACGGCAATGCTCGGGATTAACGTGGCAGCGACGTTGCGCAGGAACAGGAAGGTCACCATCACCACCAGCGCTATCGACAGCATCAGCTCAAACTGTACGTCGCTTATAGAGGCGCGGATCGTCTGGGTCCGATCGGAAAGAATCTGCACCTTTACGCCATCTGGCAGTGCGGCCTGCAGCGTGGGCAGCTGCGCCTTGATCGCGTCCACCACGGAGATAACGTTAGCGCCAGGCTGGCGCTGTACGCTAATCACAATCGCCGGAGAACGGTTGGCCCAGGCGGATTGAAAGATATTCTCCGCCGCCTGCTCAATATGGGCGATATCGTGCAGCCTCAGCGCCGCGCCATCCTGGTAAGTCAGGATCAGGTTGCCGTACTCTTCCGCGGTGCGCAGCTGATCGTTAGCGTCGATGGTGACGGAGTGATACTGCCCGTCAAAGCCCCCTTTCGATCCGTTGACGTTGCTGTTGCCGATCAGCGTGTTGACCTCCTCCAGCGTCAGGCCATGCGCCGCCAGCGCTTTCGGATCTACCTGCACGCGAATAGCGGGCTGGTGCCCGCCCGCCAGCGTCACCATGCCGACGCCGGAGATCTGCGACAGCTTCAACGCGATGCGCGTGTTAACCAGATCCTGCACTTTGACCAGCGGCAGCGTATCTGAACTCGCCGCCAGAGTGATCACCGCCGTGTCGGCCGGATTCACCTTCTTATAGGTTGGCGGATTTGGCAGGTCGGAAGGGAGCAGGTTGTCAGCCGCATTGATGGCAGCCTGCACCTCCTGTTCGGCCACGTCCAGCGACAGATCCAGGGAGAACTTCAGGGTGATAACCGACGAGCCTCCCGAGCTGCTGGAGGCCATCTGGCTCAACCCCGCCATCTGCCCAAGCTGGCGCTCCAGCGGGGCCGTCACCGAAGAAGCCATGACGTCCGGGCTGGCACCCGGATAGAGCGTGGTGACCTGAATGGTGGGATAGTCCACCTGCGGCAGCGCCGAGGTGGAGAGAAAACGGTAAGCGAAAATGCCGGAAAGTAATACCGCCACCATCAGCAGGATCGTGGCAACCGGACGCTCGATAAAAATGCGCGAAGGATTCATTGCCCTTTCGCGCTCACGCTGGCGGCTTTGGTCTCAGAGTCGCTGATAACGGTCACTTTGCTGCCGTTGCTCAGCCGGTCGATCCCTTCCGTTACCACCTGCTCGCCCGCGCTGACGCCGGAGAGAATGGCCTGCTGCGTCTCGCCCAGCGTCGGCCCGGTTTTGACCGCTTTGCGCGTCACGCTCTTATCTTTGTTGATCACATAAACAAAGCTGCCGTCGCTGCTGAGCTGCAGCGCCTGCGCCGGGATTACCAATGCCTGTTTCAGCGTGCCGGTCTGCAGGCGCAGGTTCACAAACTGATTGGGGTAGAGCGCCTCATCCTGGTTGGCAAACAGCGCCTTAAGCTCCACCGTGCCGGTGCTGGTGTCGATCTGGTTGCTGATAAACTGCACGCTGCCCTGCGCCAGCTCATTGTCGCCATCCTGATCGAACGCGGTAGCAGGCAGGCTCTGGCCGTTGTGCAGCGATTTCAACAGGGTGGGAATATTATTCTGCGGCACGCTGAAGGTCACGGCAGCAGGCTGGGTCTGGGTAACAGTGACAATGCCGGTGGTGTCAGAGCTGTGCACCATATTGCCTGCATCCACCAGCCGTAACCCGGTGCGACCACTGATGGGTGAGGTGATGCGGGAGAACTCAATGTTCAGCTTAGCGGCAGCAATCTGCGCCTCATCTGCTTTTACGGCACCGCTATACTGGCCTACGGTAGCGATCTGGCTCTCCAGATCCTGACGTGAAAGCGAGTCCTGGGCAAACAGCTTACGGTAGCGGGCCAGCGTCAGGCTGGCGCTTTTCAGCAGCGCCTGGTTCTGATTCAGGTCGCCCTGATACTGCCCCAGCGTCGCCTGATAACTGCGCGGATCGATCTGCGCCAGAAGCTGCCCCGCCTCAACTTTTTCTCCTTCAGTGAAAAAGATCTTCATTAACTGCCCATCCACCCGACTGGTAACCGTGACCGTGGCAGTGGGGATAACCGTGCCCAGCGCAGTCAGGTAAACAGGAACATCAGCCGTGGTAACCTGTCCGGCATGCACCGGTGTTGCTGCGCCGGAGATCATGCCCGGGCCGCCTGGCCCACCAGGACCGCCCATACCGCCAGGGCCGCCGGAGTGACTGCTGCCGTGGGGCCAGAAACGCCAGAGCAGCAGCGCCACAAGAATGACCAGGATCAGTAAAAGGATTTTTTTACGTCGGGAAGATGGGGCTTGCTTAATGGTTGAGGTCATGAGGCTCTGTTGAGTCAGGTGAGGATGCAACGAGGGCGCCAGCCCCCGCCTGAAAAAGGTCAGGCCAGTTTACCTGGCCCGGGGCTATTATGGGTGAGAGCGCTGATTAAATTCCATCCGCATAGCGTAAGGATTCCGTAAGGAAATCAGGGAATTCGTGATTTTCACTACAGCTTAGTGGCTGTCCGGGGAAGTAACCCGGCAAAGCGTTTTCTGGCGGGGAATCAGCCTGCCTGCCCGCCCTGTAAGGCGAGAACAGCAGGCGGTCTCAGGGAAAAGTTATCCGCTGTGCGTGGAATAAAGCGCATCAGGCGCCACGTTCATATGCTTCAACACCGGGCCAATGATATTGCCAAATACCGGCGCGGCTACCGAGCCACCAAAGTGGTCGCCCGCCGTCGGGTGGTTGATCATGATCACCAGCGCCACCTGCGGATTGCTGGCTGGCGCCACGCCGGCGGTATAGTTAATATAACCTCCGTCATATTTACCGCTGTCGCCCATCTTCTCTGCCGTACCCGTTTTGATCGCCAGCCGGTAGCCCGGCACGGCGGCACGCACCCCGCTCCCGCCAGGCAGCGCATCGCTCTCCATCATATGCACCACGGAGCGGACGGTATCTTCGTCAGCCACGCGTTTACCTATTACTGGCGGCGTCACCTTGGTGATCGACAGCGGACGATAAATACCAAACGAGCCCAGCGTGGCGTACTCACGGGCAATTTGCAGCGGCGTAACGCGCAGGCCATAGCCAAAGGAGAAGGTGGCGCGCTCGATATCGGCCCAGCGCTCGCGGTGCAGCGGGAAGTACCCCACGCTCTCGCCGGTGAGTCCCAGGCCGGTGGGTTTGCCCAGCCCGAACGAGCTGAACGTGTTTACCAGCACTTCCGCAGGCATCGCCAGGGCGATGTGGGAAACGCCGATGTCGCTCGATTTCTGCAAAATACCGGTCATGGTCAGGCGCGGCCAGTGGCCCACGTCACGGATAAGATGGCCGTTAACGCGATAAGGTGTGGTATCCAGCACGGAATCGGGTCTGACCAGCTTACGCACCAGCCCTTCCATCACCACCAGCGGCTTCACGGTGGAGCCTGGCTCGTAGCTGTCGTTGATCGCCGTATTCCGCATCTGGTTGGGCGAGACGTTGACGAAATTGTTCGGGTTAAAGGAGGGATAAGAGGCCATCCCCAGGATCTCGCCGGTATCAATTTTAATCAGCACGGCGGCGCCAGAATCCGCTTTGTTTAACAAAACGCCTTCGCGCAGCTTCGAGTACATCGTGTACTGATCGAATTTATCGATACTGAGCTGGACGGTTGGCGGCTGGCGCGGCGGTTCATAATTGATCATCGCCACGATGTTGCCGTGCGCATCCTGCCGGTATTTCTCCACGCCCGGCGTGCCCTGCAGCACTTTATCAAAGCCTTTCTCCAGCCCGGTTAAGCCGGTGTTATCCGCGCCCACGATGCCCAGCAGCGGGCCGGTAGCGTCGCTCATCGGATAGAAACGGCTGTCATCATAAACGGTAGAGATGCCGGTGAGATGTAATTTGGCAATGTCTTTGGCGATCCCCAGCTCAATTTTGCGCCCCAGATAGAGAAAGCGGCGATTGGGGTTAGCATTAATCTGTTGGGCAATCTGCTCCGGGCGCTGGTCAAGCGCATTGGCCAGATATTCCCATTTCGCGCTGGTGAAATCGGGATGGGCTTCCAGCACGCGTTGCGGATCGGCGATGATATCCCGCGAAGGCACGCTCAGCGCCAGCGCTTCACCATTTCTGTCGAGCAGCGTTCCCCGGTTAGTGGGAAGAGTAACGGTGCGCAGCGAGCGCTCATCCGCCTCCTTCTCCAGCATAGGGTGGTTTATCAGCTGCAGATCCCCTACCCGCGCCAGCAGCACCACCAGACAGCCGAATACGCCGAGACAGATCAGACGGAAACGAAAAGGATGAAAAGGTGATTTAGCCTGGTCTTTTGCGAGCAGTTTCTTTAAGCGGGACATGGATCTTCTACTGGAGTAAGCGGGATAACTGTCTGGGGGTTATACAAAAAATGCGGGGGAGATAACAGGGAAACTGTGTTTCAGATCGTGATTGAGGCGGCATCACCAGGCGACGATAAGCGGCTTATTCCCTGCTAATTCATCAAGTTATTGCTGGCCCGCTCTTTTTCAGGCAAAAAAAACCTGCGCATCTGCGCAGGTCGGTGAAACAAAGCATAAATACTTTTTGATGTTCACCCATCAATACCTCTGGGACTTAGACTTTAGCAATCTGCCGCCAATCCCCGCCAGCCTCTATTCGCAACAGTTACCCGCAAAATGTAACCAGCCATGTGATTCTTATGCACTTTTGCAATCTTTCGCCTTTTTGATCTCCACCAGACAGCTCATGGCGTTCGGCCCCTGCGTCAGCGAGGAGGTGCCAATGTCCAGCGTAAGCACGTTAGGATTTCCGGCGCGATCGTAGGGTCTCCACGCTTTACCAAAGCCCGGATCAAACCAGGCACCGGTAGAGATCAGCACCACGCCTGAGGTGACCCCCTGAGTCAGGCGGACGCCAGCCAGCATCCGGCCACGATCGTTACTGACCTCAATCACATCGCCATCCGCGATGCCACGCGGCGCGGCATCGTCGGGATGCATCCAGAGCGTTTCGTGCCCGGCGGTTTTGTTAGCCTGCACGGAAGGGGTGGCGTCCATCTGGCTGTGCAGCCGGTCGGCGGGCTGAATGGAGATCATATGCAGCGGGAAGCGCTGGCTCACCTCTGCTCCCAGCCACTCTTTTGGCGGCTGCCATTCTGGATGAGGCGCAAAGTCTGGCAGCTGATAGCCCGCGATAGTTTCACTGAACAGCTCAATTTTTCCGCTGGCGGTTTTGATCGGATTCGCTACGGGATCCGCCCGGAAATCTTCCATAAAGATAAAGGGCTTATCACCCTCGGGCACCTCGACAAATCCCTCTTCCCAGAACTGCCGGAACTCGGGCCAGTGGAGGCCTTTGCGCTGATGGGCAACGGCGCACTGCTGATAAAGATGTTCAATCCACTGCGCTTCGTTGCGATTTTCCGTAAAGGTGTCGCGGTAGCCGAGCCGTTCGGCCAGATCGGCAAAGATATCGAAGTCGTTACGCGCCTGATGCTGAGGCGGGATCGCCTGATGCATCGCCAGCACAAAGCGGTCGCGCGAGGAGCCGCCAATATCATTACGCTCAAGCGAGGTGGTGACCGGCAAAACGATGTCCGCCATCTGCGCGGCTGGCGTCCAGACAATATCCTGGACGATCACCGTATCGGGACGCTGCCACCCCTCAACCAGCCGGTTCAGCTGCTGATGGTGGTGGAACGGATTGCCGCCAGCCCAGTGGATAAGATGAATATCGGGATAGGTGTGCGTCTGCCCCTGGAAAGTATAGGGCTCGCCCGGATGGAGCAGCATATCGCTGATGCGTGCCACCGGAATGGCCCGATCCGCAATCGGGTTCACGCCGGCAGACATCATCGGCGCAGGCCCTTCCACACGCGGGTTGCCCACGCTGTTCATCGACCCGTGGCCAAAGGAGAAGCCCGCGCCCGGCAGGCCCGGCTGCCCGAGCATCGAGGAGAGCGCAATCATCATCCAGTAAGGCTGTTCGCCACGGTGAGCACGCTGGACCGAGTAGGAACAGGTAATAAAGCTGCGTTTGCCGATCAGCTGTTTTGCCAGCTGTGCAATGCGCAAGGCCGGAATGCCGGTAATCTCGCTGGCCCACTGCGGCGTTTTCGCTATGCCGTCGCTTTCACCCAGCAGATAGCTGCGCAGCTGGGGGTAGCCCACGCAGTGGGAGTGCAGAAACGCGCTGTCTGCGGCGTTCAGACGCTCGATTTCAAAGCCCAGCGCCAGCATCAGCGCCACGTCGGTATTCGGGCGAATGGGGATCCACTCCGCATTCACAAATTCCGGGCAGTCATCACGCATCGGGCTGATATTAATCACCGGCGTGTTTTTCGCGGCCAGCTCAAGCAGAGCGGGCTTCAGGCTGTGCTGCCCCGCCCCGCCGGAAGCGACCTGGCTGTTTTTCAGCGCCAGTCCGCCAAACGCGATAAAGATTTCGCAGTGCTCCACCACACCTGGCCAGTCGGTGACTCGGCCCGTCAGCGGCATATAGGTGCCGATAACATACGGCAGGAAGAACTGCGCGGCGCCCCAGCTGTAGTTGCCCAACTGGTCAATACCGCCGCCGCCGTTGAAGTAGAAGCGGCGGATTAACGTTCGCGCATGGTTCACCCGCCCTGCCGACGACCAGCCATAAGATCCATTGAAAATAGCGGCAGGGCCATAGCGGTCACGCACCCGACGGTTCTCTTCTGCCACCAGATCCAGCGCCGTCTCCCAGTCCACCGCCACAAAGTCTTCACGCCCACGCAGCGTGCGATCGCTCTTCTCGCGGGATTTGAGCCAGGAGCGACGCACCATTGGCTGGCGGATACGCTTGTCTGAATAGACCAGCTCGGGAATGGTGTTGAGCATCGGCGACGGGTCGCGATCGGCGAAAAAGGGTTCACAACGGCGCAGTTTTCCCTCTTCGACTACGGCGGTGAAGGCGCCCCAATGGGCAAGGTGCGGCACTCTTTTAACGGTCATATAGCGGTCCGGCAGGCAAAATATTTTCTGGAAGGCCAGCATAGCCTTTTTTGGCAAAGCTGAATATATCCGCCCGGCCCGCCAAGCCAGAATGGGCTGAATTCTCCAGCTTTGCGACACCGCTGGCATTCTGTGTGCTTGAAGTAACAGGGAATTTCCGCAACACTGAACAGCTATGTAAACGCTTACCCTGGAAGGCAGTAACAATGGCCACTATTAAGGATGTTGCCAGGCTCGCGGGCGTTTCCGTGGCAACGGTATCCCGCGTTATTAATAACTCGCCCAAAGCGAGCGAGAACTCACGCCTGGCCGTTAACAGCGCTATGGAACAGCTGCAATACCATCCTAATGCCAATGCCCGCGCCCTTGCGCAACAATCGACCGAAACGATGGGGCTGGTAGTGGGCGACGTTTCCGATCCCTTTTTCGGCGCTTTGGTGAAAGCGGTTGAACAAGTTGCTTATGAGACCGGCAACTTTTTACTGATTGGTAACGGTTACCATAACGAGCACAAAGAGCGTCAGGCTATCGAGCAACTGATCCGCCATCGCTGCGGCGCGCTGGTGGTCCATGCCAAAAAGATCCCCGATGCGGAACTGATCTCGCTGATGAAACAGATCCCCGGCATGGTGCTGATTAACCGCGCCCTGCCCGGCTTTGAAAAGCGCTGTATTGCGCTGGATGACCGCTACGGTTCATGGCTGGCTACCCGCCATTTGATCCAGCAAGGGCATCAGAATATCGCCTTTATCTGCTCCACTCACCCTATCTCCGATACGGAAGATCGGCTGCAGGGCTATTATGACGCGCTGAAAGAGCACAATCTGCCCTGTAATGACCGGCTGGTGGCGCTGGGAGAGCCGGATGAAGTGGGCGGAGAGCAGGCGATGACCGAACTGCTGGGGCGCGGTAAGCAGTTCACCGCCGTCGCCTGCTATAACGACTCCATGGCCGCCGGTGCGCTGGCCGTGTTAAGCGATAATGGGGTGATCGTGCCGGAAGAGATGTCGCTGATTGGCTTTGATGACGTGCTGGTTTCGCGCTATGTGCGCCCGCGTCTGACCACGGTTCGCTACCCGATCGTGACCATGGCGCAGCAGGCTGCCGTACTGGCGCTGGCGCTGGCCAATGAGCAGCCGCTGCCGGAAATCACTAATATGTTCAGCCCGACGCTGGTTCGTCGCCATTCGGTAGGTTCGCCAGGCAATTAGTTACCCTCCGCTGCACAGGCGGGCAGTTATCCGTTCAGGGGATCGCCATGGAATCACGCTTCCAGATGCCGGTGATAAAGCCGTACAGATTTATCCGGGTAGTCCATCGCATCGCCGATATAGCGCCAGCCGAAGCGCTCGTAATAGTCCGCGCATTCTGAATAGAGATAGAGAGTGGGATAGCCGCGCAGGCGGCATTCCGCTATCACCGTTTGCTGCAGCTGTTCGCTCAGCCCCTCTCCCCGATAGCTTTCATCCACATAGAGTGCAGCCAGCCAGGGGAACAGATCCTGACGGCTGATCAGATCGCAGCGCCAGAGCCCTACCGTGCCCGCCACGCGATCGCCCTCAAGCGCAACCCAGGTAAGTGGAAACTCAGCTTCGCTCAGGCTGGCGCGCAGAATGCTGGCAAAAAATGGCCGGCTGTTCTCTGTACCAAACGCGTTGGTCAGCCACTCCGTCACCGTCTCAACGTGCTGAAGGGCCATGCTCAGCGGCACAATATGAAACGCTCTCACACCAGTTTGCCCTGGAAGATCGGCACCGACTCAAACAGATAACCATCAAAGTCGGGCGCATCTGCATCAGAGAGTTCAAGCAAAGAGTTTTTGACGTTCTCAAGGTGCTGCCACATCGCCTGCCAGGATCCCATCACGTCGCGGCGGCGCAGGGCCGCCAGGATAGTTTGATGATCGCCAAGCCATTTCAGCCGGTAGCTGCGGGTTTCAATATGGCTGCGCAGCTGCTGCCACAGCGGGCTGGTTTCGTGGTGACGCCAGATGCTGGTTACCGTATCAAGCAGCATCTGGTTTTGCGTTGCGCCCGCCAGCAGCAGATGGAACATTTTGTCGTTGTCCTGACTCGCATCGTTGATCGCTATCGCTTTCTGCTCCTGCTCCAGGATGCGCTTCAGGTTTTCAATATCCGCTTTGGTGGCCATTTTAGCGGCAAAGGCGGCGATATTGCTCTCCAGCAGTTGGCGCGCCTGCAGCATTTCAAACGGGCCTACGTCGCTACGGAAAAATGCTTCCTCCTCGTCGCTGCTCTCTGAGGGGATGCGCATCACGTAGACGCCGGAACTCTGGCGGATATCTACCGTGCCTTCCAGCTCCAGCATCAACAGCGCCTCCCGCACGATAGTCCGGCTGACTCCCCAGGTTTCGGCAATATTTCGCTCGGGGGGCAGGCGCGAGCCTACGGGGTAGTTGCCATCGATAATTTGTTGACGCAGATGCTGTCCGATTTCCTGATACTGCTTTTTCTCTTGACCAGCCGCGCCCTTTTCCACGTCTTCACCCTTAGCTCGTTAATGATAATCTCGCCGGCCACGCCGCCTTCCCGACCGGAGCCAGAATCTGACCCGCGTCGGCGAGTTAATCCGCCTAGTTTAACAAAGCCAGCGCCTGATCGAGTACTTTTGCTCCATTCAACGTGCCGTAGGCCAGCGTATCAATCACCGCCAGCGGGATCTGATAGCTGTCGGTGAGCTTTCGGTTCTCTTCCAGCTTGAAGCGAACCTGCGGCCCCAGCAGCACTACCACCACGTCGTTACCGTAGTTTTGCAGCTCATCCCGCAAATTTTGCTCCGGGATAGCGTAGATCTGATACTCAAGACCGCGCGCTACCGCCTCTTTTTCCATCCGCGTGACCACCATCGAGGTGGACATGCCTGCGGCGCAGGCCAGCACAATACGTTTCATCGCTTTTCCTTATTTGATTTCATCATCAAGAGTGAGGGTTAACTCCCGGCTGTCACGCCGTTCGCGGTACCAGTAAGCTGACTTTTTCATCCGCCGCTGGCGCTGGTTATCCAGATCGATCTCAATCAAACCATAACGATTTTTGAAGGCGTTCATGGGCGAGACGTTGTCGGTAAAGGCCCAGAGCATATAGCCCTGACAGTTAGCGCCTGCTTCACGCGCTTTCAACGTCTGGTAGAGGTGCTCGGCAATGAAAGCGATGCGGTAGTCATCCTGAATTTCGCCGCTGGCATCTTTAAACTGCGCCTCGTTTTCAATGCCCATGCCGCTCTCTGCGACAAACCAGGGGATGTTGCCGTACTCATTTTTGATCCGCATCGCCATGTCATAAATGATGCCGGGCTGGATCTCCCACCCGCGCGATTTGTTCATTCGCCGCCCCGGCAGCTCGAAAGGCTCATAATAATAAGCGGGATGGAAAGGGGTCTCGGGGTGCCAGGCGCGGGAAGGCGCTTTTACCCGATGCGGGTAGTAAAGATTGATGCCCACCTCATCCACCCGATAGCGGGCGATAAGCTGCAGCTCTTCGTCGCTGTATTCCCAGTGGACCTGGTGCTTCTCAAGCAGCGCCAGCAGCTCTGCGGGATACTCCCCTTTGATCGCCGGATCAAGGAAGACACGGTTGTAAAAGAGATCGTACCGCTCTGCCGCCTGCACATCATGAGGGGCGCTGGAGCGGGGAAAGGTCACTTCAGGATTCAGAATGGTTCCTACCGTGCCGGGGTAGCCCCGCTCACGAAACAATTTAACGACTTTGGCGGTCGCCAGATTTTTGTGATGGTTCCACTGCATCCACGTTGTGGTGTTCTGTTCATAAGGCCAGCGCAGCGCATCCAGGTAAATCCGGGTTTGCACCACCACCGGCTCGTTAAAGGTAAACCAGCGGGTCACTTTATCCCCATAGCGTGCAAACACTTTTTCCGCATAGCGCAGATAAAGCTCAACGACATGCTTTGAGCCCCATCCGCCATAGCGCTCCAGCAGCACGGCGGGGAGTTCGTAATGCTCCAGGCAAAGCATCAGCTCAATGCCCTGGGCGTGCATTTCAGCGATCAGCGCATCGTAATAGCTCGCGTACTCCTCATCCACGATCGCGTTTTCATAATCGGTTAAAAACCGTGACCAGTTAATGGAGGTCCGATAGTGCGTCAGCCCGGCAGCCTTCATCAGCGCCACATCTTCCCGATAACGATTGATAAAATCTGTTGCCACTCCGGGCCCAAAGCCCTCATGCCAGACGTGGCGATCGTTCTTGTACCAGGCGTCAGGCCAGGAATCCTGTCCCTCTTTTTTGCCACTCCAGCCTTCGGTCTGCCAGGCGGAGGCGGCTGCACCGAGGATAAAGTCCTGCGGGATAGCGATGGTAACCTTACTCATTGTGGCTCCTTAATTTTGCACCAGCTCAGGCTGCAGAGCTTTGGCTTCTGCCGCCTCGGCCCGCCGTGCGGCGATTTTCACAAACGGCAGGTAAATCAGGATCGAGACCAGGATGCAGATAATTTGCGTCACTACAGCCCCCATCGACCCCGCGGTTGAAAGCCAGGCGTTGATGAGAGGCGGCGTAGTCCAGGGCACCATCACCACCGCCTTGTCGGCAAAGCCCATCACGGTGGCAAAGTACCCGATGGAGCCAGTAATCAGCGGGGTGATAATGAAAGGAATAGCCAGAATCGGGTTAAGCATGATCGGCATGCCGAAGATCACCGGCTCGTTGATATTGAACAGGCCCGGACCGAAGGAGAGTTTGGCTATCTCGCGCATCTCTTTGCGTTTGGTCGCCAGCATAACCGCGCTGAGCAGGCCAAGAGTCAGCCCCGATCCCCCAATGCTCATATAGACATCCCAGAAGGGCATGGTGATGATATTGGGCGCCTCTTTCCCCTGCTCAAACGCATTCATATTGACCAGAATGGCGCCCAGCAGCAGCGGTTCACGAATAGGCTTAACCATCTGATTTCCGTGGATGCCAATCACCCAGAACAGCTGCGCCACAAACATCAGCAGCAGAATGCCCCACAGGCTCTGCACCACAGACTCCAGCGGTTCCTGCACCACTTTGTAGACGGCATCATAGAGATACATGCCGGTGAAACGGTGGAAGACAAAGCCAAAGGTGGCAATGGCGGAGACGGTAATGATCGCCGGGATCAACGCCGAGAAAGAGGCTGCAACGTTAGGTGGGACGGTGTCGGGCATCTTAATTTTCAGCCGTTCGACATTCTCCAGCCTGCAGTAGATCTCCACAGAGAGAATGGCAATAAACATGCCGAGGAACAGGCTCTTGGTGTCGGAAAACTGCTTGGCCAGTACATCGGTGACCAGATGCATCTGCCCGTCAACCAGCATGGTGAGCGTGGTTGGCGTCACCGCGATAAAACAGATGATGGCTAACAGCCCGGGAAACAGCGTTTTGATGCCGTTGATTTTGCCCAGCTCAATCCCGATCAGAAATACCGCGCCGATGTTGAGAAAGCTCAGCGTTGCGTAGTTGATACTGGTGGTGATCGGCTTCAGTTCGGCCAGGAAAGAGAGCGACGCAAAGCCGGCAAGGCCATTTTTACTGTCCAGCACCATATTTGAAATCAATACGGAGAAGGCACCAACGATAATCACCGGCATCAGGGTGATGAAGGAAGCTTTAATCGCCATGATGTAGCGGTAGCTGTTGAATTGGGTAGCAAAACTGCCCAAAGAGTCAATAAGCCGATCCTGTAGAGACATGCGTAATACCCTCAGAGGTAAGTGATAAGGCATTCCAGTATTTTCGTGGCCTGATGAATATCCCTGCTCGTGGCATACCAAAAGTAGCGAAACTCACCTTATTTTCTGTGATAAGTCTCCCGGAATTGCATATTGGTATTCCGATAGGATGAATACTTATTATTTGGTATACCAATAACGGAGGCTGTAATGGATTTTGAGCAAACCATGATGACGCTGCTGATTAGCGCCGGGGAAGCGCGCTCTCATGCGATGGGCGCCATTCAGTTCGCCCGTAAACGGGAGTGGTTACAGGCAGAAGAGGCGCTGGCAGCCTCGCTGGAGGCGTCTAAAGAAGCGCATAAGATCCAGACCGAATTGATTGGCGCCGATGAAGGGTGTGGCAAAGTGCCGGTGACATTGATCCTGGTGCATGCGCAGGATCATCTGATGACGGCGATGCTGTGCCGGGATCTGGCGGAAGAGATCGTGCTGCTGAGAAAAGAGCTGTTTGGCTGAGGATGGCGATGAAATAATCGGGCTGGCCTGATGATAAGGATAAAAAGCCAGCCCCGCTCACGGCGATAACGGGATTTTACAACGCCAGCGCCAGCGCCTGGCGGGGCTGGCGAATTACAGCAAGAGTACCAGTAACGCCTGAAGAGGCTGGATCTTACAGCTCCAGCGCCAGCAGCTCCTGAATGGTCTGCGGACGGCGGATCTGGCGCGGCTTACCGTTTTCAAACAGCACTTCCGGCAGCAGCGGACGGCTGTTGTAGTTCGATGACATGGAAGCACCGTAAGCGCCGGTGTCATGGAAGACCAGGTAATCACCGGGTTTTACCGCTGGCAGCGCACGCGTCTCCACCTTGCCCCCTTCCAGCTGGGTGAACACATCGCCCGATTCACACAGCGGCCCGGCCACTACGCTCTCAAGGGTATGCTGCTCGTCCAGCTCGCGGCCATCGCCTGCCATCGCCGAAATATGATGGTAACTGCCGTACATCGCCGGGCGCATCAGGTCGTTAAAGCCTGCATCCACCAGCACGAAGTGACGGCTGCCCATCTGCTTCACTGCCCGGACCTTAGAGACCAGCACGCCAGATTCTGCCACCAGGAAACGCCCCGGCTCAATCTCCAGCTTCACCGCATGGCCCAGGTGCTGCGCCACCCGCTCACGGGCGGCGTTCCACAAGCCGTAATAGTGGTCGGTGTTGATCGCCTCTTCACCAAAACGGTAGGGAATTGATAGCCCGCCGCCCGCCGAGATCGCTTCCAGATCCTGGCCAAAGCCGATCACCTGACTCACCATCGCCTCACAAACCTGCTCCAGATGAGCATAATCCACGCCTGAACCAATATGCATATGAAGGCCAACCAGCTTCAGTCCGTGGCGCTGGATCGCCGCCAGCGCCAGCGGCAAATCGGTGTACCAGATGCCGTGCTTGCTGTTTTCGCCGCCGGTATTGGTTTTCTGGCTGTGGCCGTGGCCAAAGCCTGGATTAATACGCAGCCAGACCGGATGCCCTGCAGAAACTTCACCCAGCTGATCCAGCATATCCACCGAACCGGCATTAACCGGGATCTTCAGCTCAGCCAGCCGTGCCAGCGTAGGCTCATCAATCACATCGGCGGTAAAGACGATTTCATCGCCGCCAGGCTGAAAACCAGCCACCAGCGCACGCTCGATTTCGCCCAAAGAGACAGAGTCTACTTTTACGCCCGCTGCATGCATCAGGCGCAGAATGTGAATATTTGAGCACGCTTTCTGCGCAAAACGCACCACGTCAAACTGCTGTAGCTGTGCGATGCGCTCAGTGATGATGCTGGCATCGTAAGCCCAGACAGGACCGCCGTAGTGCTGAGCCAGCGGCAGAAGATTGTCGCGGGTCAGCGCGGTATCGGGATTGTTGAGTAAGCGTGGCATAGAGGCTCTCCTGAAGAATATCGGCTTATTACGCCACAAGCAGTGAAGCATGAAAAATATCTGTTTTAACCGAGTCTATTCATCCATGATATGGATGCACCTATACTTCGGGAGCTGCATATGGCGGGTATTACGTTAAGACATATCGAAATTTTCCATGCGGTGGTCACCGCCGGTAACCTTACAGAAGCCGCTGCGCTGTTGCATACCTCGCAACCCACGGTAAGCCGCGAGCTTGCCCGCTTTGAGAAGCTGGTGGGTCTGAAGCTGTTCGACCGGGTGCGCGGCCGCCTGCAGCCTACCGTACAGGGGCTGCGTCTCTTTGAAGAGGTACAGCGCTCCTGGTATGGGCTGGACAGAATTATCAGCGCCGCAGAGGGGCTGCGGCAGTTTCGCCAGGGCGAACTCTCCGTGGCCTGCCTGCCGGTCTTCTCGCAGTCGCTGCTGCCGCTTTTTTGCCGGCCCTTTCTGCAGCGTTATCCTGAGGTCAGCCTGAATATTATTCCGCAGGAGTCACCGCTGCTGGAGGAGTGGCTCTCTGCGCAGCGTTATGACCTGGGGCTGACGGAAACCCGTCAGACGCCTGCCGGCACCGAGCGCACTGAGCTGTTTACCGGCAATGAAGTTTGCGTTCTGCCTGAAGATCATCCGCTGGCGGCAAAAACCAGCCTCACCCCGGCCGATTTCGCCGGACAGGACTACATCAGCCTGTCACGTAACGACAGCTATCGTCAGCTGTTGGATACGCTGTTTCAGGAGCAGGGCATTCAGCGCAGAATGGTGCTGGAGACGCACAGCGCGGCATCGGTATGTTCTATGGTGAGGGCAGGCGTGGGGGTGTCGATCGTGAACCCGCTGACAGCACTGGATTATGCTGGCAGCGGAGTAGCCATCAGGCGGTTCAGCATTGCGGTGCCTTTTACGGTGAGCCTTGTCCGGCCGCGGCACCGCCCCTCTTCTGCGCTGGTTGAGGCGTTCTGCGCACATTTGCACGCCGATATCAGCCTGGTGAACCAGCGCCTGGATGCGCTGCTGGGTCAGGCGTTGGCAGGCTGCGTCTGACCACGGGAAGGCCGGAAGGTGATCAGACAGATTGCCAGCCCGCCCACCGCCAGTATGGCTGCGACTACCGGTACGGCCGTGAGGCCATAACCGCTGCCAATCACCGCGCCGCCAGCCCAGGCACCAAAAGCGTTGCCCACGTTAAACGCCGAGATATTCAGCGTAGAGACCAGATTCGGCGCCTCTTTGCCGTGGCGAACCACGTTAATCTGCAGGCCAGGCACGGTAGCAAAGGTCGCCATCGCCCACAGGAACAGCGTAAGTTCCGCCAGCCACAGCGCGTGGCTGGTCCAGCTGAAGATCAGCGAGAAGACCGCAATAAGCGAGAAGCTGAGGATCAGGCTGAGCGAGAGCTTTCTGTCCGCCAGCTTGCCGCCAAGAATATTACCTACCGTCAGGCCGCCGCCAATCAGGAACAACGTCCAGCTCACCCCTTTGTCGGTGATCCCGGTGACCTGCAGCAGCAGCGGCGCAATGTAGCTGAACAGGGCAAACATCGCGGCAGCAAAGAAGACGGTCATCAGCAGCGAGAGCCACAGCTTGCCATTAGCCAGCGCGCTGATTTCACTGGCAAGATGCACCGGTTTCTCATCCCGATTGGTCGGCAGGCTGACAATCAGCGAGATAAACGCCAGGATGCCAATCACAGAGACGCCCCAGAAGGTGGCGCGCCAGCCAAACAGCTGACCAAACCAGGTGCCGAGCGGGACGCCCAGTACGTTAGCCAGCGTCAGGCCGGTGAACATCAGCGCCACGGCTGAAGCCTGTTTGCCTGGTGCCACCAGGCTGGCTGCCACCACGGCCCCAATGCCAAAGAAAGCACCGTGACAGAGCGCCGTAATAACGCGAGCGGCCATCAGCAGGTTGTAGCTGTACGCCAGCGCACAGAGCACGTTGCCGATAATGAAAATCACCATCAGCAGCATCAGCGTGCGTTTACGCGGCAGTTTTGCCGTCAGCAGCGCCATGATGGGCGCGCCAATCGCCACGCCCAGCGCATAACCGCTGATCAGCCAGCCCGCAGAGGGGATAGAGACCTGCAAATCCCCCGCCACCTCCGGCAGCAAACCCATAATGACAAATTCCGTGGTGCCGATAGCAAAAGCACTCAGCGCCAGCGCCAGTAAAGAGACAGGCATGTCAGACTCTCCAGACAGGTCGACAAAATAGAAAGCCAGCGCAGCAGAAACTCTGCCGTGCTGAAAGGAAGTTAAAATTTGATCCAGATCACATCAGCAATTAAAGCACAGCTCTCTTCAGGCTGAAACAGCCCGCGCATCAAAGGACTATTGCTTCGCAGGCAAAAATCGGAACAAGGAGAAAATCTGCACCTGAAATCCCCTCCCTTCGCACAGGAAAACGGCACGGCTGCCTTTTTTACGAAATCTTTCGCCGCTAAAATTTGCTTCAGATGCCCCAAACATCATACTTTCTGAACTCTTACTCTTAACAGCGTTCTGCATTGCGCCGCTTCAGAGCGGGATGCCAGATAATTTCCGGCCCCCGGACTCAGGCAAAATCATTAAAGATTTGCCTTAAGGTGCCGATAACAGAACAGAGATTAAGGGGCGTTTTTTTGTGCGGTACTTAAGCCATTCATTACCGAGGAGTAGCGATGCGACGTGCTATCTGCCTGCTGGCCCTGCTCGTGGGCGGCTGTTCAGTGGGAAAATATGAGTACAGCCAGGAAGCGGAAAAGCGCGTAGATATGACGGTGACGGGTATTCCTACGGTACTTGGCGTGGGCACGCTGGGCACCACTATTCCGCTCACGCCTGACTACAGCCTGACCGCCGCGCACGTAGCAAAGTTCTCCCTCTATCGCGTTAAATCTTACCATCCTGAATGCGATCTGGCGGTGGTTTACCACAAGAACGGCAACGTCGCGCCGCCGCATTTCCGCAACGGTCATATCGGCGATAAGATCAATCTTTATGGCTACAGCTTTATCTCCGCGATGCCCGTGGCGTCCAGCGGCACCAATCTGGTGAATACCGGGCTGAAGAACGACTGGAATAAGGTGAGCTGCGTAGTGGTGGCCTCTGACGCGGGCGTGGTAAAAGGCATGTCCGGCGGCGCGGTTTATAACGCTTCCGATGATTCCATCGGCGGCGTTATTGTGGGTTACTCAAGCCGCATCAACGATTTGAAATCGGGCAAGCTGCTCTATAAAGATGTTTCTCTGTACGTGCCCTACGGCCGATTCAAAACGTGGCTGGATGAGGCGATCAAATCCTGATCTTCAGCTAATCATCACCGTTATTGAGTTTATCCGGCAGGCCGTTGTGGTCGCCAAACTGCTGCTCTGGCGGGTTTACCCAACGATCTTCTCTGGTGGCTTCATAAACAGGGTTGAGGGGATAGTGGATCCGGTTCTCCGCTTTATTCGCCTCCCCTACCACGATAAATCGTGCTTCTTCACTGCTGTTATTGATAAAGGTATGGCAGAGGCCGGTGCCTGACGGGAAGCCCACGGCATCACCTGCCTTAAGGGGATGCAGTTCACCGTTAATCCATGCATCCGGCGTACCTTCCACAACAAATACAAATTCTTCTTCTGAGCTTTCTGCATGGGGATAGGACATCCGGCGACCGGGTAAAAGTCGGATATGATGAATGCCAAGTCGGGTCAGCCCCAGCGAGCGGGCAAGCGGCGAACCAATCGCCATCAGTTCATCGCTGCCGGTATAGTGTTCATTGTCAGGCCCTTCCAGCTCCTGCCAGTGGCGGATAAAGTCGGGGCGTGGTGTTGATTTCATGGCAGACCTTTATGCTTGAAGCTGCGGTTTACAGCACCAGACCACCTTAACGGTTGCGCTCTGCCGCTGTCATCGAAAAATTGGTGAAAACGTGCTGCCTGGGGTCTCCATTTGTTGCTCTGAGAACTTCAGAGCGACCAACAGGTTGCAAGAGAAGGCTTAAAACGGTACTTTTTATCCCCGAAGGGAAACCCGATATCTGCTCTGTTGCAGACTGGCCTCAAAGGTTTATCCTCACCCCGCCACTGGTTACAGACCAGCTTGTCGCAGCGCCGCCGAATTCACTGACTCACTGGGAGACAGGCCGTTATGGAAAACGAGTTTTATGTTAAGAGCGTTATTAAAAATCATCTTGAAACTAAATTAAGCGAATTAGGTGATTTTACCTGGGCTTATGTTGTTCTTTCAAAAAACAACATGTCAATTGCTGCTTATGCGACAAATTATCCTGATGAATGGGTGAAGTACTACCAGGATAACAATCTGCAGTTTACCGATCCGATTGTTATTGCCGCATTGAATCGACTGACACCCTTTTCATGGAATGAAAAAATCACCCTGGCCAATGAATCGTTCTTCTCCACTATTTT
The DNA here is from genome assembly GCF_030758455.1 of Erwinia pyri. NCBI lineage: Bacteria > Pseudomonadati > Pseudomonadota > Gammaproteobacteria > Enterobacterales > Erwiniaceae > Erwinia > Erwinia pyri. The sequence continues at coordinate 904,079 of NZ_CP132353.1, read as the reverse complement.
TGAAAAGGCTAAGCTCTACAGCATAATTAATGGCTATACTTTTGTTTTGCACGACTATAAAAAGAATCTGGTTACGCTGAGTTTGATTATTGATCCCAGTAAAAGAGAAGAGACAGAACGCTGTATTAACCTGCACAAAGGCACCTTAGACCTGCTGCTCGCGTCAGTCCATGAAGAGTATCTGGCGCTCATTTCTCTCTCAAAAAACAGTGAACCCAGCCCCGTCAATGAAAATATATTTACCACACGCGAGAATGAAATTCTCTATTGGGCCAGCGTGGGAAAAACCTATTCAGAAACCGGAACTATTCTGGGGATCAAAACGACAACTGTTAAATTCCACATGTCAAATATTGTCAAAAAACTTGGGGTGATAAACGCAAGGCATGCTGTGCGTCTCGGCATAGAACTCAACCTGGTCAGACCCGTTAATTAGTTAATTTTAAAAATCTGAACCAGACAATGGCCAGCTATTTAAGACCTCTTCATCCAGGCTGCTTGCTTTAATGATCGCAGCCTTCATTGCCTGCTGACTGCCTTCATCAACATGCCCCAGCACCAGATACACCGGCTCATCCTTTTCAGATTGTCCCGTTTCCAGTAGGGTAATTTTCCAGCCAGAATTCTTTATAATTTGCATCATAGGATGACTGGCCACGGCAATAACACCATCGTAATGATGCTGCCGGGCATAGTTTATCAGTGCCATAAATAATATCCTGGTTACAGGAAGACGGTGACCGGCTAAAACTTTAGCCCTCTGTTTATCAACGAAAAAGCGGGTTGATTCAATATAGTTCCCTTCGGGTATCTCAACTTTATCAAAAAAAGAGGAGAAGGTTTTAACCAGCATATTTTCATTTCTCATTTCAATGATTCGACTCCCACAAATTATCTTTTCATCTTTTACGCCATAAATATATTTAGCGTTTTCATTATCAAACTCATCATTTTCCTTTCCATCTGTAGAGTTGACAGCCCACTGCAGTCTGTCTTTAAAAACCTGTTTTCTTAACATGAAAAGTTCTTCTGATTTCTTACGATCTAAGGTGGCATAATCAGTACAATAAATTTTAAGCATAATGTTACCTGTATATGAATTCAGACAGAGCCAAATAACACAGGAGTGAGCTTTAACGCATTATGCCGAGACTGAAGAATGATATTATTTTTTCCTCCTGAGCGGTAGCATTCAGGGAGTAATATCAAAAAACTTATTGAGGATAATACCGAAATAAAATGGATGGTTTCTATATTATCAAATAAAAATAAAGCATTGAAAATAATTTTATCAGCCTGAAAAAATCATGCTATCTAAATAAGTGCATGAAAAGCGGTTTGGTCTTAAAGGAGCGGCATCATCTGAGAGAATTTACTCAAATTTGAGTGAGTATTCTTATGGATGCTTTTTGTGTCGGGGCTGTTGTATAAAAGGGGCGAATTGCTTCGCCCCTTTTCAACGCTTACGGCAAAAAACTTACTTGCCGGTCGGACGCAGTGCCGGGAAGAGGATCACATCACGGATGGTGTGGCTGTTAGTGAACAGCATCACCATACGGTCAATCCCGATACCCAGGCCCGCCGTTGGCGGCAGGCCATGTTCCAGCGCGGTCACGTAGTCTTCATCGTAGAACATCGCTTCGTCATCCCCGGCATCTTTCGCATTCACCTGCTGCAGGAAACGCTCAGCCTGATCCTGCGCATCGTTCAGCTCGGAGAAGCCGTTACCGATTTCACGGCCGCCGATAAAGAATTCGAAGCGGTCGGTGATTTCCGGATTTTCGTCGTTACGACGCGCCAGCGGAGAGACTTCAGCCGGGTATTCGGTGATAAAGGTCGGCTGGATCAGATGGCTTTCAGCGGTCTCTTCGAAGATTTCCGTCACGATGCGGCCCAGGCCCCAGCTCTTCTCAACTTTGATACCCAGCGACTGCGCAATGGCGGCTGCTTTGTCAAAATCTTTGAGATCGGCAAGGTTGGTTTCCGGGCGGTATTTCAGAATTGCCTCGGTCATCGTCAGCTTTTCAAACGGCTTGCCGAAATCAAACTCCTGCTCACCGTAAGGGACTACGGTGGTGCCCAGCACATCCTGCGCCAGGGTACGGAACAGGCTTTCGGTGAGTTCGATCAGATCGCGATAGTCCGCATAGGCCATATAGAGTTCCATCATGGTGAACTCTGGGTTATGACGCGGCGAAATACCTTCGTTACGGAAGTTACGGTTGATTTCGAAGACGCGATCGAAACCGCCCACCACCAGACGCTTCAGATAGAGTTCCGGCGCAATGCGCAGGTACATATCGATATCCAGCGCATTATGGTGGGTGATAAACGGACGTGCGGAGGCGCCGCCAGGGATCACCTGCATCATCGGCGTTTCCACTTCCATAAACTCGCGACCCACCATAAAGCTGCGGATACCCGCCATGATTTGTGAGCGGATTTTGAAAGTTTTACGCGACTCTTCGTTAGCGATCAGGTCCAGATAACGCTGACGGTAACGCGTCTCCTGATCCGCCAGACCGTGGAACTTGTCCGGCAGCGGGCGCAGGGCTTTAGTCAGCAGGCGCAGCTCGTTACAGTGGATAGAGAGCTCGCCGGTTTTGGTTTTGAACAGTTTGCCGCGGGCACCGACGATATCGCCAAGGTCCCACTTTTTGAACTGTTCGTTGTAGATCCCTTCCGCCAGATCGTCGCGGGAAACGTAGAGCTGGATGCGGCCACCAACGTCCTGCAGGGTCACAAATGAGGCTTTACCCATAATGCGGCGGGTCATCATACGACCGGCTACGCTCACTTCCACGCCAAGCGCTTCAAGCTCTTCGTTCTCTTTGGCATCAAACTCAGCGTGCAGCTGCTCTGAAATGCTGTCACGACGGAAATCGTTAGGGAACGCCACGCCATTTTCACGCAGCGCGCTGAGCTTCTCGCGACGCGCTTTCAGTTCATTGTTCAGCTCAAGTGCGACATCAGCGCTCTGCGGTTGTTGTTCAGACATGTCAGTTCCTTATAGACCGGCTTTCAAGCTGGCTTCAATAAAACGGTCCAGATCGCCATCCAGCACCGCCTGGGTGTTGCGGGTCTCTACACCGGTACGCAAATCTTTGATACGGGAGTCATCCAGCACGTAGGAGCGGATCTGGCTTCCCCAGCCGATATCAGATTTGTTATCTTCCAGCGACTGTTTCTCAGCATTTTTCTTCTGCATTTCCAGCTCATACAGCTTCGCCTTCATCTGCTTCATCGCCTGGTCTTTGTTTTTATGCTGAGAGCGGTCGTTCTGGCACTGCGTCACGGTATTGGTCGGAATGTGGGTAATACGCACCGCCGACTCGGTCCGGTTAACGTGCTGACCACCCGCGCCCGAAGCACGGTAAACGTCAATACGCAGATCCGCCGGGTTGATTTCGATATCAATATCGTCATCCACTTCCGGGTAAACAAACGCGGAGCTGAAGGAGGTATGACGGCGGCCGCCGGAGTCAAACGGACTTTTACGTACCAGCCGGTGAACGCCGGTTTCGGTGCGCAGCCAGCCAAACGCATAATCGCCCATAATGCGCAGCGTGGCGGATTTGGTGCCGGCCACTTCGCCTTCGGACTCTTCAATCACTTCCGTTTTAAAGCCTTTCGCTTCTGCCCAGCGCAGGTACATACGTACCAGCATGCCCGCCCAGTCCTGGGCTTCGGTGCCGCCGGAACCGGCCTGAATGTCGATATAGCAGTCGGCGCTGTCATACTCGCCGGAGAACATGCGGCGGAACTCCAGCTCACCCAGCTTTTTGTCCAGCAGGTCGAGTTCAGCGACCGCTTCGTTGAAGGTCTCTTCATCGTCAGCTTCAACGGCCAGCTCAAGCAGGCCAGAGACATCTTCCAGCCCCTGCTCCATCTGATCCAGCGTTTCGACGATCGCTTCCAGCGAGGAGCGCTCTTTGCCCAGCGCCTGGGCGCGCTCAGGCTCGTTCCAGACGTCCGGCTGTTCCAGCTCGGCGTTAACTTCTTCTAAACGTTCTTTCTTGGCATCGTAGTCAAAGATACCCCCTGAGAACGCCACTGCGCTCAGAGAGATCCTGAATTCGGTTCTTTACCGGATTAATTTCAAACATGATGAGAATCTTTTAGGACATGAATGTAACTGAGCAGTTTAACCGAATTTGCCGACGGATTGTAGCGCTGAAAAGGGAGCAATTTGCGTCTCAGGGGGGAGGATCCGCCTCAGCAGGCCGCTGAGCTGAAGCGGGCGGCGCAAAGGCGGATTTCATTCAACAAGAAGGGATAAAGCAGGCCTACAGTGGCCAGAGCTTTTCAATAATCAGCTGGACGCTGCGGTTGCCGCGAAACTCATTGATGTCGAGCTTATAGGCCAGCTCAACCTGCTTCACGCTGGGGTCTGGCCACAGCGCAGTATCCACGTTAAAGGCGATGCCATCCAGCAGCGGGCCGCCGCCCAGCGGTTCGATCATCACTTTCAGATGGCGCTCGCCTACCAGCCGCTGCTGGATAAGCTTAAATTTGCCGTCAAACTGCGGTTCCGGGAAAGCCTGGCCCCACGGTCCCGCCTCGCGCAGCAGTTCCGCCGTTGGCAAGGTCAGCTCCTGAGCCATCAGCTCGCCGTCTGACCAAACCACGCCCTGCAGCGCTTCTTTGTCCAGCCATTCACCGACCAGATCGCCGAAGTGCTGGCGGAACTCGGCAAATTTCGCCTCTTCAAGCGACAGGCCAGCGGCCATGGCGTGACCGCCAAATTTAATAATCAGGCCGGGATGGAGCGTATCCAGCCGCTCCAGCGCATCACGCATATGCAGCCCGGAGACAGAGCGCCCGGAGCCTTTCAGCGTGCCGTCGCCCGCCGGTGCGAAGGCGATAACCGGCCGGTGAAAACGCTCTTTCAGGCGGGAAGCAAGGATACCGACCACGCCCTGATGCCACTCGGGATGGTACATCGCAATCCCCAGCGGCAACGCTTCGCTGCTGCGCTCCAGCGCGTCACACAGCGCCAGCGCTTCCCGCTGCATGCCCTGCTCAATCTCTTTACGGGTCTGGTTCAGCGCATCCAGTTCACTCGCCAGCATGCGGGCCTGAGCAATATCTTCGCTCAGCAGCAGCGCCACGCCAACAGACATATCGTCCAGCCTGCCCGCTGCATTCAGCCGTGGGCCAATCGCAAAGCCTAAATCACTGGCGGCCAGCTGACGGGGATCGCGGTTAGCGATTTCCAGCAGCGCTTTAATGCCAGCCCGGCATTTTCCGGCACGAATGCGGCTCAGCCCCTGCCAGACCAGAATGCGGTTATTGGCATCCAGCGGCACCACGTCCGCCACCGTGCCCAGCGCCACCAGATCCAGCAGTTCCGCCAGGTTAGGCAACACTTCTGCCCCGCTGTCACGCAGCCGCGCACGCAGCGCCAGCATCAGATAGAATGCCACGCCCACGCCCGCCAGCGAGCGTGACGGGAAGGCGGACTCTTCCAGATTGGGGTTTACGATCGCTTCCGCATCCGGCAGCGTTTCGCCGGGAAGGTGGTGATCGGTGACCACCACGGCAATGCCCTTCTCGTGCGCCAGCGCCACGCCAGCATGAGAGGAGATGCCGTTATCCACGGTCACAATCAGCTGCGCGCCTCGGGCGGCAGCCTGCTCAACCACTTCAGGACTCAGGCCATAGCCATCATCAAAGCGGTTAGGCACCAGATATTTGACGTTGCGTCCGCCCATGCTGCGCAGCGCAAGCACGGCCAGCGCGGTGCTGGTAGCGCCGTCGGCGTCAAAGTCCCCCACGATCATGATGCAGAGGTTATCCGCAATCGCTTTTTGCAGGATCTCAGCCGCTAACTCAATGCCCGACAGCGAGTGAAAAGGATGCAGGTTTTTCGCCCCGCGCTCCAGCTCGCTGGCTTGCAGAACCCCACGATGCTGATAAAGACGACGCAGCAGCGGATGGAGTTCGTCGGGGAGCTCGGCCCCTTCCACCGCCACACGACGGCGGAGTTCAGTTTGACTCTTCACTAGCCCTGGCCGCCCGCTTTCTGGCTATCCAGCAGCTGTTTCATCTCCTGCGGCCCCTGGTAGCCTGGGATCATCATGCCGTTTTGCAGCAGAATGGCTGGCGTACCCTGAATGCCGTAGAGGATGCCCAGCTTGTACTGTTGGGAAAGGTCGATTTTGCAGTCGATGGGCGACACTTCCCCGCCGTTCATCGCGGTGCTGAACGCTTTTTTACGATCTGCGGCGCACCAGACGGATTCCATATTTTTTGCAACCTGGCCATTCATGCCTTCACGCGGGAAAGCGAGGTAACGCACGGTAATACCCAACGCGTTGTAGTCAGCCATTTGCGAGTGCAGCTTGCGGCAGTAGCCACAGGTGATGTCGGTGAACACGGTGATCACATGTTGTTCTTTCGGCGCTTTGTAGACGATCATCTCGCTGCTCAGCGCTTCCACTTTCTTCTCAAGCAGTTTGTTGGTGACGTTGACCGGCTGGCCACCGCTGACATCGTACAGCGGTCCCTGGATAAACTGTTTGCCATCTTCAGTGACGTAGAGCACGCCGCTCTCTGTCAGCACGGTTTTCATCCCGGGCAGAGGCGAAGGTTGGATCTCAGTCTGCTGTAAACCCAATTTTTTCAGCGACTGCTGGATCGCCGCGTCATCCGCATGCGCAAGGCCGCTGACGGCGGTCATCAGCAAAGTGAGTAACAGGTAATGCTTTTTCATCGGGTTATCCTTAGCCTTTTCTCAATCCCCGCCTCAGGCGCGAGGATGATGCTGTTGATGTAACTGACGCAGCCGCTCGGTGGCGACATGCGTATAAATCTGGGTGGTGGAGAGATCGCTGTGCCCTAAGAGCATCTGTACAACACGCAAATCAGCCCCATGATTGAGTAAATGGGTGGCAAAAGCGTGGCGCAACACGTGCGGCGAAAGCTTCTCACTGTCGATCCCTGCCAGTGTGGCGTAATGTTTGATGCGATGCCAGAAAGTTTGCCTGGTCATCTGTCGGGCACGGCTGCTGGGAAACAGGACATCCAGCGTCTGGCCGTTCAGCAGCCAGGGGCGCCCATATTCCAGATAGTGCTCCAGCCAGTGTACCGCTTCTTCTCCCAGCGGCACCAGGCGCTCTTTATCCCCTTTACCAATCACCCGCACCACGCCCTGGCGCAGGCTGACATTGTTTAACGTCAGGCTGACCAGTTCGGTAACGCGCAGTCCGGTGGCATAAAGCAGCTCCAGCATCGCCTTGTCACGCAGCTCAAGGGGTTCTTCAATGCTGGGCGCCTGCAGCAGGCGGTCGATCTGCGCTTCACTGAGATCTTTCGGCAGACGCTGGGGCAGCTTTGGCGAAGCCAGCAGCGCGCTGGGATCGTCATCGCGAAGCTTTTCACGGTAGAGGTACTGAAACAGCCGGCGCATGGCGCTCAGCAGCCGGGCAGAGCTGGTGGCCTTATAACCGCCCTCAATCCTTTCTGCCAGAAAACCCTGCAGATCCACGGCATCCGCGCGCAACAAATTTGTCGCATTGTGCTCTAACCAGCCCGCCAGTGACATCAAATCCAGGCGATAAGAAGCCACGGTATTTTCGGCCAGATTACGCTCTATCCACATGGCATCAAGAAATTGCTCAATCAGATCGCTGTCCTGCACGTCATCCCCTTTTGCTGGCTGCGGCCGCCGCATTACGCCGCAGAGGCTCAATTCTGATATAATCCGCGCCATTGCACCAAGTAAATTGAGTTATCGGATATGAATATCGGGCTGATTTATATGCATAAAAATAAATACTTATAAATCAATAGTATATACAACATTAATTCTATCAGTGGCGACAGATCGGCGGCACATAATTGCAGGCATAAAAAAACCCGCCGGAGCGAGTTTAATCAAATTTTACAGCCAAAGCATCTGCTGCTGATTTCTTCCAGGATGAGGTGGCACAGACTTCACCTCGCCCGGTCGCATTATAATGGCTGAAATTGTCTCAAGAGATTTGAAGGTGCACCCACAGTTTATGTTCTGACATTGGTTATATCGCTCCTTAGTTTCCGTTGAAATTTGATTGCTACTGCGAGTATGCGCAGCGTTACCGCACAGCGGACAATTCATCATGTTAAAGCCTCACAGTAAAAACTCATATTCAAACAGATTTTTCTTATTGTACTCAAATGAGTACAAAATGATAAAGCTTTATTCCATTTCAAGACTGTCTATTTTCACCTCAAGTTCCAGACTGGTGGTAAAGCCGCTGTCGCCCAGGCTGTGGGTCAGTGTGGTGATAATCCACTCCGCTGCGTCAACCTGCTGTTTAAACCCGCTGACCTTTACCGGCATCTCCGTGTAAAGCTCCGCCTGTCCCCGTGCCAGCTGAACGAAGAATGTTGCAACGCCCCGCTGTAGCCGTTCCCACTGCATTTTCGCGGCCCGCTCCGCATTACCCCGGTTGGCATAGGTCCGGCTCAGTACCAGCACGTTTTCATCCGTACCGATCAGGTAATCCCCCTGTTTCGCCTCCGGCTCTTTCTTCTTCGTTTCCTTTCGCTTCCGTTTTCGCCTGACGTGTGATGTGTCCTTTCTGGCCGGTTCGCGCGTGTTGAGCCAGCTGGCAATCACTCCCGTATAGGCATCACGGTCTGCCAGAGTAAACCGGTGACTGTCCCCCGCTTTCCGCTTAAGGGTGATCACCGGCAGCACTTTTCCGCTGGCCGTCTTTCCCTGCCCCTGCCGGATAAAAAGCAGGCTGCCGTCCTTCACGCAGGCAATCGCCCCACACTGGCGCCCCAGACGCATCAGGAAGCTGGCGTCTGATTCATTGGTCTGGTCCAGGTGATCAATCGCCATCTTCTCCACGTCAGCACCCAGCGCCAGCTTCAGCCTGTTCCTGGCGGCAATCTCCCGCGCAATCTCTCCCACCGTCGTTTTGTGCCATGACTTTTCACGGCGGGTGTTGAGGGTTGCGCGGAAATCAGCGCTGCGGGCGCGCAGCGTGAGCCTGTCCGGCGTACCGGAATGCTCTATTTCATCCACGGTGTACGAGCCCTTCGGGATCAGGGGCTGCCCCTGCCAGCCCAGCGCCAGCGTCAGCACCACGCCCCGGCGGGGAAGCATCAGCTGGCCGTCCGCGTCATCCAGTTCAATATCCAGCTGATCCGCTTCAAAGCCCCGGTTATCCGTGAGCGTCAGGCTCATCAGCCGCTTTTCTATCTTCTGCGTGATGTCTGCCCCTTCCAGCGTCAGGCGAAACGCGGGGGCGCTGGCTACGCCGTTTACCGTCATGGCAGCAGCCCTCCGATAGCGGTGGTCATCTGACCGGCCGCACCGGTGGCGGCACTTTTGATGGCAGCAAGCTGATCGCTCATGCTGCCAAGCATTTCCGTCAGCGATTCATCCGTACGCTTTAGCGTGAGGGTGAATTCAATCCGCCGGCACGCGCCGTTACTGAAAAATTCCGTGTTGGTTTTGCTCAGACTCTCAATCACAAACATCCCGTAAATTGCCCCGCTGCCCTCAATCAGCGGCCACGCACAGCCCAGCTCTGCAATCTGCTCCAGCGCAAACAGCGTCAGGCGTCCGCCTGTAAGTTCCGGGAGAAGCACGCCTGAAAGCGTTACCGTGTCGTTATCCGGCCCCAGAAACTGCACGGACGGGCGCACGCCCACCCGGCTGTTCGTGGGGAAGCGCCAGCTGCGCTGATGTTGCAGCTGCTGGTAAGGCACCGTTTTCAGCATGAAAACAAACAGCCCTAACGTCATCATCATGAATCAAATCCTCCCCTGTCTGCGTATGTACTCCGCGCGCGGGCCTGCGCCTGCCGCTCTTTCGCCTCAATCCTGCGCATCACTTCATCCGCCACGTCCTGCACGTTCTGCCCCGGCTGCTGATGAATATTGATTTCATATTTCCCCTGCATAATCACCGGCGGCTGACCGGATCCTGTCCCTACGGCCACCGCTGCGGAAGGTGCCTTAACCGGCAGGCTCATGGGGTGAACCGGGCGGGCTGCGGCAGGTGCCGCCGCCATTCCCAGCGTCAGCGCGGCAGCAGCGGCCAGCGATGCGGTACGGCGGCGGCTGGTTATACGGGCCGGGCCATTCACCAGTTCCGGCCCGTTCTCTCCCGCTATCCCGAACTGGCCGGACGGAATAAACCCGCCGCTGTCATACAGCCCGGCAAAGCCGGTGGCGGACGCCGGACTGCTACCCGAGGCTTTTGGCAGGGCTGGCGTCCCGCCGTCCGGCTTCATCCAGTCGGGCAGGTAGCTGGTCAGGGAGGACAGCTTGCTTTTCAGCCCCTCCCATTTCTGGCTGATACCCGCCATCAGGCCGTCAATCATCTGTGAGCCAGCCTCCTGAAAGCGCGCGGGCAGCGCCTGCACGTCCGCCACAATTTCGTTCCACTTTGTGCTGGTGTAGGTGCGGATGGCGTCCCACACGGCGCTAATTTTCGTGCTAATACTGTCCCACGCGGCGCTGGCCTTCGTGCTGATGCCCTCCCACAACGCGGCAAACTTCGGTCCCAGCGTGTCCCAGTTCTGCCAGATAAGCAGCGCACCGGCAGCAATCAGACCAATCACGGCCAGAATGGGGTTCGCCATCATCAGACGGCCCAGCCACATAATGCTGTTGCCCATCAGTCCGACCGCGCCCCGGATAAGACTGAAGGCGCTGACGGCTTTAATGCCCAGCACGCTACAGCTCATGCGCAGCAGCGCCATCGGACCAAGCACCGCAGCAGCCGTCAGGGTTATCGCACCCATCACGGTAATCAGCACGCCAAGCGCCATGCCGGTGCCGGTAATGGCGGCGGTCAGTTTCGGGTGTGCAGTCATCCAGCTGCCGACTGAGGTCGTCAGCGCGGTGATGTTTTTTGTGATGGCCCTGACCGGACCGGCCACGCTGTCATACAGGGTGATGCCGATATCTTCCCAGGCGGATGACAGGTTTTTCAGGTCACCATCAAGGTTGTTTGCCATCGTACCGGCGACTTTACCGGCCTCGCCTTTTGCCGCTTTTACTGCGGCAACCAGCTGCTGAAGCTGGCCCGAGCCTGCCTGTTCTACCAGGACATTCAGCCCGGAAAACGCCTCTTCACCGGCAATATCCTTGAACAGCCCTGCCTGCTCCGCATTACCCATCTTCCGCGTACGGGCGCTGATTTCGGAGAGTAAATCAGGCAGCGGACGCAGATTTCCCCGCGCGTCTTTGGTTTTGATATTCAGCTGCTCCAGCGCAGCCGCGGCTGCCTTCGGCGGCGAGGCCAGCCTTGCCAGAATGGAACGCAGCGAGGTCCCCGCCTGGCTGCCCTGAATACCAGCATCACCCAGCTTGCCCGCCGCTGCCGTGGCGGTTTCCAGATCCACGCCAAGCCCTGCCGCCACGCCGTCAAACAGATGCAGCCTGGCCTCCACGCGGTAACTGAAAATCTCCGCCCCCTGAACGGTCACACGGTCCGCCACAGGGCGCACGGCCTCCGCATTCAGTGCCGTGCTGACATTGCTCAGCAGGTCGCCAGGTGCCGTGCCGTCAACCATGCATGCGCTGGCAAATGAGCCGCTGCAGGGACAGGCGGCACACACGCAGAACATTGTGGAGATTTATTAATGAGCAAACGCAGGAACCGCACCCGCACGCAGCCCATGCCTCAGCCGGATAATATGACCAGCGGGGCAGCGTCGGAGGCGTTTACCTTTGGCGACCCGATCCCGGTGCTGGACCGCCGCGAACTGCTGGACTACGTGGAGTGCGTCATCAATGATCGCTGGTATGAACCGCCCGTGAGCGTTGACGGGCTGGCACGCACGTTCCGCGCCGCCGTGCATCACAGCTCCCCCATCAGCGTGAAGTGCAATATTCTGGCGAGTACCTTTATCCCGCATCCGCTGCTGAGTCAGCAGGCATTCAGCCGCTTTGCGCTGGATTACCTGATTTTCGGCAATGCCTATCTGGAGAAGCGGACCAGCCGCCTCGGTAACGCACTCAAGCTGGAGCCGTCGCTGGCGAAGTTCACCCGGCGTGGCCTTGACCTGGAAACGTACTGGTATGCGCACTACGGCATCAGCACGGAACCCTATGAGTTTGAGAAGGGCAGCGTGTTTCACCTGATGGAGCCGGACATCAATCAGGAGATTTACGGCCTGCCAGGCTACCTGTCTGCCATCCCGTCGGCACTGCTGAATGAATCAGCCACGCTGTTCCGCCGCAAGTATTACCTTAACGGCAGCCATGCAGGTTTCATCATGTACATGACCGACCCGGCGCAGAGCCAGCAGGACGTGGACAATATCCGCGGTGCCATGAAAAGCGCGAAGGGCCCTGGCAACTTCCGTAACCTGTTTATGTACAGCCCGAACGGGAAAAAGGACGGCATTCAGATCATCCCGCTGTCTGAGGTGGCGGCGAAGGATGAATTCCTGAACATCAAAAACGTGAGCCGCGACGACATGCTGGCCGTGCATCGTGTGCCGCCGCAGCTGATGGGGATTATTCCCAGCAACACTGGCGGGTTCGGTGATGTTGAAAAGGCCAGCAAAGTGTTTGTGCGTAATGAACTGATGCCATTGCAAAAGCGTTTTGAAGAACTTAACGTTTGGCTCGGAGAGGAGGTAGTAAAATTTAGTCGTTATGAGTTAGAGTCTGAATAATATAAAGATAGGGGCATATTTTATATGCCCCTATGAATTTACCAACTAAACAATGATTTTGCGCGAATTGCTGGAACATCTGCAGCATTTCTTTTAGCTGCAGGTTCCATGACTTTTCTTTTATCAAAAGCCTGATCTATGTAAAACTCCGGATTTTTTATAAATTTAGAGTATTTTATTAGTGAGCAAAAAACATCTGTGTCGTTGTAATGCGGGACAGTTGTTTGGTAAACATGATTTTCTTTTATTAAATAAGGCAAGTAATAGTCATATCCCCACCCGACCTTTCTAAGGTTGAGCCCACACCCACAACCTCCATCTGAACATGTTGCTGGAGTAAAAACATGATCATAAATGTCGTCTCTAATAACACCAATCAATCCATTATAGTTGTCACCCCAAAGTGAAGCTTGTATTTCAGAATTAACAAACGGCCTATTTTTCGTTTCATTCCCAATTAACACTATAGTGACCGTCGTATCAGCAAGGTAGTCTTCGCGAATTTTTCTCATAATGGACTCTTCGCTAATTGTCGTACTTATATCCCCATCACTAACGGATTTATCTATGAAATTAGCACCCCCAAACTTTTCTATTATTTCATCTTTTAAATCTTGTTCGTTTGCGTGATGGTAGCTCAAAAAAGTTTTATGCATTACTAACTCCATTTCTTTAAGTTAACATTAAATTTAATGGCAAAATCACCACTAAAAAATTTATTCACATTAGAAAATCCATCTAATATTTTATTAAAATGGTAATAATGAATTTGTACTGTACCTATGGGGGTTAAGTGGTAGGGCAATGAAATGAAATCCCCGTTATTGTTTTTATCATGAGTAAGAACACTGTCCTTCTCTGAAACATATTTATGCCAGCGCCTGTAATTATTTTGATGTTCAGTCAGAAAAACATTCAGTACTTTCAAAGCTTCATTTGCAATGTTGTATAGTTCTCTGTCTCGTTGCCTTTTCAAGTTTAGGATTCTTATTTCGGTCCTAATGAAATTATAACATTCAAAATATGAGTTAAGCACTTCATCAAATGCATCATGATGAGCATCTAACTTGAATAAGCTTCTTTTAGTATCAAGGTAATTCTTAATTGTTTTTTTGAACAGAATGTCAGAGTTATCAAAAAGAACATTTATTCCTCCAAAATTTAATTGCTCAATTCTGAATGAATAACGTTTATAAGCAGCACCAATTATTAATAAGTAAGCAACCAAGCATAAAATTAAAACCGATAAAAATGCCTTTATGATTCCGACATTGGACATAAAGTTGGCAGTAAACCACCATTTCTCAAATGGTGAAAAGGGTATAGACCCCATGAAAACCATGAGTAGTGCAAACAAGCTACCCCAGGCAAGCCAGTATTTTAACATAGGATTAATCCGTAAAGTTTTCTTACGAATTTACAGCAAAATTTTGTGTTTTAAAAGCTCTTGCGCGCGCTCGTACCCCCGCCACGCCTGCCCGCTTTGTGTAATAGTTTTCATGCAGTGCATGAGGCATACAAAAGCCCGCCATTACTGGCGGGCCTGGGCTAAAACGATCCTCAAAGGATCATGCGAATTCATGCGGCATAGTCATGCACTGTCGCCAAAACATCAGGACAGGAAAAAATCATCATCAGTCGGCTGGTTAAGGCTGTTTTTATTCTCAAGTTCGCGCAGGTACACAAGCCCCTGAAATAGTGAAACCGGCTTTGAAAACTCAAAGAGAAACACACCATCAAAAGTACGGCCTAACCAGTAACCTCCCCCGTTCTCTTTTGGCCTTTGGAAAAAGACCCAGCCGCCCGGAACGAAGCGTGAGAGTGTCTCATTCCGATAGACCACCTGATAATTATCTTCAGCCTTTGCCATAACTTGAGTTAGTGGGATCCAGTCATTGGACTTAAATTTCCTTGCTCTCTTACCTTAGACATAAGCTCTTCAGTTAACTCAACCAACCAATCAATAGCCATACTTTTTTCTTCTTCATCGCAAGAACTAAAAGCAACTTTTTTTAGAATAAAATCAATTCGCTGGAGGTTAATCTCCTCCAAAAGACGATCCTGCATAATCCCTCCCCATGCGGTTAATACTGTACATAAATACAGTATCTAATCTTACCCCCAATGTGAAACCTTTTTTTATAATTATTAGGAAAAAACTTATATCTGATTAAGGGTTAGCATTGCGGGAATGCTTCCTTGCCAAAGCATTGAAACGCATCAAAAGCGACTTAGATTCACGCCTTTTCTTAGTCATCAATAGTTCGCCCTGGGCTGTACTGCTATACCATTGCCCGGCAATTTTTGTTTCGGTACCACGAATGAGACGATAGGCCAGCCCGCGACTTATCGTTTCACCACTCAGATCCCGAAGCTGTTCTATCACACGGGAGCAGGCCGCCTCTGCTTTGTCAGAACGCCTGAATATCCGAGATGTTTTATCAGGCTGGTCAGCTCGTATTTTCGCCAAATGCCTGCGGCGTTCCTTTCTGCTCATGCTGCCAAAGTCCAAATCAGGCAATCTGTCCGGCTGCGTCAGATCCTCAGATCCCGATCTCCCCGTACAGTTATTGACAGAACTCCGAGAGGCCGCATTCGCACCCTTTAGGTCAACATCCAAATCAACGGCCCGCTTCGCGACAATCTTCCACTGTACGAGGCGAGTCAGGATTGGGGTATCTTCGCCAACTGAAGTGGCATAGACGCCTTTAATGCGTAAGGTTTCCTCTCCGTATTCGTTGCACTCTTCCGATGATTGATACCAGGTACGTACCGCCAACTCATCACGACGAACAAACGGGCCGCCCTGCGCATTAACGTATTCAGCCCAGTCGCCAGCGTCGGCGGCATCATGCGCAGCAGCAAACTCGACACTAAGGCCGTGGGCGGTTTCGCTGTCATCCATGCGGCGCAGTTCGCGGTAAACAGTCACCGGCGCGCCGCCAACAAACTGAAACTGGCGTATGTGCCAGCGTGCCGCCCAGGCTGAAACGGCTGGTGCAGTCTCTTTCAGCTCTTTGCCGCTTTCATCATCCCGCTCGCCATCAAGGGCGTATCCGTCGATATTTTTGGAAATGTACTTAGCGACGTAACCCGTGGCACTCCCCTTTTCCGGATCGATGGCTTCAGCATGAAAGCGTGCCTTGCGGGCTTTATCGGTAGTCAGTTCGCTACTGTCTTCCTGATATGCGTAATCCCGCAGAATCTGACGCACGCGATCCACATTTTCAGGCAGCATAAACATCAGCATGTGCCAGTGCGGGGTTGCGTCATGATGTGGCTCAGCCACGCGGATGCCGAAAATGCGGATATCTTCACGGTGCAGCTTTGCGCGGACTTTCTGCCAGACGTTGCAGAGATAACGCTGGGTGTCTGCCGGGCTGGCTCCGTTCCATTTACGGTTGCGGTAGCCAGTTTTGATAGTGGCGTGATAACGCGATGGGGCGGTGATGGTGTAGAACTCACCCACAAAGCCCATTTCATTGCAGATATTTTCAAAGCCACGAATACGGGTCATCAGCTCGCAACGACGGATGGCGGGATTAGCCACGCTGCCATCGTATTTTTCAATCAGGCTGATGCGGTTTCCTTCCTCATCTTCCAGCTCCATTCCTTTAAGGAATTCACGGGTGCGGCGCTTCTGCTCACGCCATTCGATCACGGTCATGCTGCTGGCGTAAGGGGTATGTTTTTTGCTGACGTTAGCCAGGGCAATCTGAAGATGTTCACGCCATGCGGCGGCAATGCGGCGCAGGCGGCCTTTCCACCACTTTTCAGTCTGCATCCGCATGATGGCCGGAGTGACTTCTTCCGGGTCAAACAGGCGTGAGGTGACTTTTTCCCAAAGCGGCGGGGTCTGCTTCAGCTCCCGCGTGATGGTAGCCGCCATCATGTAGATGCGGTGAGTGTACTTATAATCTGATTCGTCGCTGCCCTGGCCATGAGCCTGCACCAGTTCAGCGAAAAGAAAACTGGCAACATCGCCAGCCAGCAGATCAACATCCGCACGGGCCATTTCCGGCAGGCGGTTAAAACGCCTCATTAACTCCCATAACGCACCGGCAGCGGTAGCAGCCCGGCTGTTATCTCCGGCATTCTCCGTCAGTGTTGTAAATGTGCCGTGGTTCATTTCACCCAGGCGATATTGCGCGTTTACCAGCTCAAGGCGTGGCAATGTCCGCTCCACGAAGGTTTTCGTTAAGTAGGCATTGGCCCGCTGAACTCCGTGTTCTTTTTCCAGCTCATTGAGGCGGCGGTTAACATCAATACGGACAAGGGCGGGCTGGGCTTCCAGTAACTCTCGCGCATGCGAAACAGCCGCGATCAGCTGATCACGGCGGTTAATTTCTTCATAGGTGAGATAAGGGCTGGCGATAGCCTGCCGTGGAATGTTCCAAGGGTAAGCGTATGCTTGTTGAATTTCAGCGGCAGCATTACAGTTGCCACTCATTTCAACGGAAGGAGCCTCTGATGTCGTCTTATTCACCAGTCAATCGTCCTTACTACGACGAGAAGATGAATATGCTATCGGCCGCGTCTGCACCTCAAGGCGCTGTAAGACTCTTATCAGCGAACGACATGTATGCTGCATGTGACGCGTTTTTGGATCAGACGACAAATTACGAATCTGAACGTTTGCTTCCCTCAAAATCCTGTCGAAATGAGATTGCTCGTCGTTTCCAATGGGCCGTTGAAGCAAAGTGGATACCTCCCGAAGAATGGACAGGAGCAGTGCAGACCGCATTGAGTAATGTGCTCCAACCGATCCCGCACACCCGTATACAAGGATTTCCTGAGTGGGTGACAGAGGGATCTCTAGAGTCAGATATTCACATTGCTGTTCGTGCGACACTTCAGACCGTGAAGCTTTTTGCGCCTGGCGATTTACGATTTGTGCCAGCGCAGACAGACATTTTTCTTGTTCCCTCGCACTTTGGCGAGTTTCTTGCCTCCCTGGTCGCTGGAAATGTAAATCCGATGTGGCTTGCGCAGGTTGATAGTGCAGACACTCCAGGGTGCCGCGATGGCCAGTACCCGATATATAGCCATCGAACAACTTCATCATAAATTCACCTCAGCTGTCAGGGCTGGATAAATCTCTGGATTTGCATATTTCACAGCCGTCCCGACAGGGCGGCTGACAGCAATAATTTCTTCTGCGCTTTTGTTCTTACCCGCTGCAACGCCAATGCTGCGAGGGGCGGTAATCTGATGAAGGTCAAACTGGCGATACAGGCTTTTAATCAGGCTGGTATTGCTGTTGGATGCGATGACCGGGTGATGGTTTGCCACTTCACCTAAAACAGAGGCCAGCTCATACTGTTTATCTTTGCCAAAGCCGCCGCCGTGATACTCCGCAAAAGTGCCATCGTAGGGAGGATCGCAATAAACCACGTCACCGGCTTTCAGCATGTTCAGCGTTTCAGTGAAATCAGCGCATATAAACGTGGCACGCTGTGCCTTGTCCGCAAAAGCTTTAATTTCTTCCAGAGGGAAATAAGGTTCATCGTAATTCCCGAAAGGAACGTTAAAATTTCCCTTCTGGTTATAGCGGCACATGCCGCGATAACCATTGCGGTTCAGGTACAGGAAATAAGCGGCCCGTTCCAGCAATGGCAGGCCGAGATGATGATTGAACTTTTCCCTTACGGTGTAATAGCTTTCCTCCGAGCGATTATCAGAAAAAGCACGACATGCCAGCACAATAAATTGCTGTGGGACCTCTTTAATCTGGCGATAGAGATTAATTAAATCAGGATTGACGTCTGCCACCAGATAAGCAGGATATTCCGTCTTCATCATCACAGCGCATGAACCCGCGAAAGGTTCCACCAGGCGATCACCTTCAGGCAGGTGCTTAGAGATTTCACGCATGATACGGGATTTGCTGCCCGGCCATTTCAGGACGGTATTCATAATGACGCCCCTTTAAAATGCGCGGCGTGTAGTTCCTCAGCTTCTTTGCAGGTCACGCAAAGAGTAACGCCGGTGAGAGCCTTGCGGCGCTCTTCGGGGATCGGTGCTTCACACTCTTCACAAAAGAAAGCGCTGATTTTCACCGGACGATTAATCACATTTGCAAGACTGCGGGCCAGATTCTCCGCCTCGCGCTGCTGCGCTAAATCCATTGAATCGGCCATTAATGCAGCTCCTGTGCCTGACGCTGAATTTCTTCAGCTTCCTCACGGATTAACTCTGCGGCTTCCACGGTGCTAACCCCACCGCTGGCAATTTTTTCCGCAAGGAAAGTAAGGCGGGATGAAAAGACAACCGCACGATTGCGACGTTCGTCCATACGTGCCGCGTTAAGTAAAGACTCAATCACTTCAGGGCTGGCCTGCATTTCTTTCGTTTCAATATTTCTCATTAGCTTTCTCCAGATTTTTGGCAAAAGAATGCCCGGCGGGTTTACGCCATAAATTTGATTGTTTAGTTAATTCGGTAGTGACAACTTCTTAGGAAATAAACTCACGACTGCACGAAAATGGTTCATTGCATTTATAAGTGCGTACTTTTCATCACTCGTCAGTTCATCAAAGTCACATTCATGACGCTCTGACTTAATGTTTGCTAAAAAGAATATTGCGCCTAATGCACGCTTATTCCTTTCAAAATACATATCGCGCTTATCACGCATATCACTCATAAACCGTTTAAGTTCATCACCGCAACTTTCACCGAAAACTTTGGTGCGAATGTTGGCGATGTGGCTTAAGCCTTTAACCCGCTCCCCGGCAGTCATTGGGACAATAGCTTGATCAGCTTTGGTAGCCATTTACTCTTACTCCCGTTATTGGTTAACCCTGCCAGCAATTCCACCTGCGAATTTGACGGATGCCAGCGCCTGCCGTTCTCACCCATAATCCAGCCATTGCCATAAGCGGGGGAAGGATTCTGACGCTTCAGAAGTGGTGCTACGGAAAAAGTCATAGTCACCTCAACTCAGGCCAATTGATGCAGTTAATCCACTAACGGCATCAACGGTTGATGAAAGCGTGGGGTTACTGTGGATCCGTGCCTGTATCGCCAGTGCCGCCAGAGACAGATAACGAACCCCTGAATTAATGCTGGACACTAACGCGCTTTTGCAGCCTGGCGTCATTTTCGCGCCCGATGCGGCAAACGCTGCAAGCTGACCTACTTCTGCCGTAGCCCTCAAGGCGTATACATCCAATTTGTCTGCGGTCATTTCATTAACCGGCACAGACGGCAGGCAATGCATTTGAGCCAGCAGTGCATCCAGCAAACCAGCATCCTCAGTTACATCTGTAAGGCGCATAAGATCGCCACACGTCAGTTGATTTTTCTGATCAGGATTTAGCTTGTTACGCAGCATCTGAATGTTCATACCTGCCGCTAGAGCAACATCAGTTAAGTTGTGACGCAGCGCGAATGCACGGCAGGCATTATCAAAATGCGGGTATTTGGAAACCTGAAAATCAAACATCGCTTTTAACCCTCTAATCCCGATAATGAACTTAAGCGCTACGGGAGGTACGCCGTTGAGTACCTGACATTGACTCTGAGAACTTTACTTTGTGATCAGTAAGTGCATCGATGGCGAGAGCTACAACATTGATAAGAATAAGTTCGCGTTTGCCATCTTTACGGAGACGATGACGATAAGAAGATAAGCGGCCATCTTTGAGCATCAGATCGATGGTATCCGCATCTATGCCCGTTTCCTGACTGTACTTTTCCTTAGTCATGTGTGGCACGGTAAGAGCAATTGAAATATTTGGCTGCATAAGTCAGAATCCTCAAGTTTGGCGTTGGAGCGCCAATTTAGACTATTTAACAGTATTGAACCCGATTTCGAACCTATAGGCGCAACTTTAGATCCGAAATTGGGTACTTGTCAAAGGCTATTTGAGAACCCGAGGGGAATCATGGAATTTACTACTGGTGGGCAGGAAGTCGTACATCGACTTTTAGAGGTTTATGGCTTTCGTACTCGTCAGGCGCTTTGCGAGCAGTTGGGGGTATCTAAAAGCACTATGGCATCGCGCTATTCCAGAGATATTTTTCCAGCAGATTGGGTCATCCAGGCAGTGATAGAGACTGGAGTAAATATTGAATGGCTTGCACTGGGGAAAGGGCTGAAGTACTCAAATGAAAACCATGCTGCACGTAAGTTACCCAGCTTAGTCCTTGAAAATGGATCATTGTCCAATGGCGAACTTCTTTTTGTCGATAAGGAGTTGTTCCCGGAAACCCTCAGCGACCCTCACGTACTCTTTGTTGGTACAGGTCGATATATTTTAGACTTGGCAAAAGATGATGTTGTAGATGGTCTTTGGCTGGTTGATATCGATGGTAACTTTTCACTTCGCGACATAATGCGCTTACCACAGCAGAAGGTAAGAGTATCAAATGAAGCTGGTAATTTTGATTGCTCTATCAGTGACATAAATCTTAAAGGCTATGTGTCATTAGTGATGCATAAAGAGAACGCATGACAGTCCGCAAGTTAGATACTGGCAAATGGATTTGTGAATGCTACCCACAAGGGCGTAAAAATCAGCGGGTCCGTAAAACATTTCCCACCAAAGGCGAGGCTATTTCATTCGAGCAGTTCATTATGAATGAAGCAGCCAGCCGCCCGTGGATTGCCGAAAAAACTGATAACCGCACTCTTAAAGAACTAGCAGAGCTTTGGTACTCACTTCATGGCCAATCCCTCAGGGCGGGGCTTATGGTATACAGAAAATTACTACATATCGCTGAAGCACTAGGTAATCCCAAAGGGACAATTTTTACAGCTAACGATTTCGCGCACTACCGTAAGGAAAGATTATCTGGAGAGGTATTTTTGGATAGCCGCTTTGCCAATGGCGTATCGAAGTCAACATTGAATATGGATCATTCTTACCTTACATCAATGTTTAACGAATTGGCGCGACTTGGGGAGTGGAAACACCCTAATCCTCTAGAACGCCTGCGGAAACTAACTACTGTTGAGCGAGAAATGTCCTGGCTAACACAGGATAATGTTAGAGAATTGCTTTCGTTAACTGCTAAAAATGAAGCATTAGACCTGATGATCCGCATCTGCCTGAGCACAGGGGCAAGATGGAGTGAGGCCCAAAACCTCAAGCGTTCTCAGGTAATCCCATTTAAGATCACGTACACGAACACAAAGAGCGGAAAAAACAGAACAGTACCCATTTCGAAAGCCCTTTATGAAGCGCTAACAAATATTCGAACGGAACCTCTTTTCCCTCCATGCTTACGACATTTTGAGCAGGCAATAAAATCCTCTTCCATAATTCTGCCCAAAGGCCAGATGACTCACGTCCTAAGGCATTCATTCGCAGCACACTTTATGATGAACGGCGGAAACATTTTAGTGCTCCAGAAAATACTAGGCCATAGCGATATTTCAATGACTATGCGGTATGCCCATTTTGCACCTGAACACCTTGAAACTGCGATAACTCACAATCCTGTCTCCACCTTAGAGAATGGCGACAAAATGGCGACACAAGTTAATTATCATTAGGGTTTAATATGTTTCATTAGATATTCAACCTATTGATTTACCTATAAATAACTGAAAAGATTACATTATTATGAATATCGGGCTTTTTTATGGTTCCAGCACCTGCTACACCGAAATGGCAGCAGAGAAAATCCGCGATTTTATCGGCGACGATCTCGTTACGCTGCACAACCTGAAAGATGATTCGCCCCAGCTGATGGAGCAGTATGACATGCTGATCCTCGGCATTCCCACCTGGGATTTCGGCGAGTTGCAGGAGGACTGGGAAGCGATCTGGACCGAGCTGCCTGGCCTGAATCTTCAGAGCAAAATCGTCGCGCTCTACGGCATGGGCGACCAGGGCGAATACAGCGAATGGTTTTTAGACGCGCTGGGTATGCTGCACGAGGTGCTGGCGCCTTCAGGGGTGAAGTTTGTTGGCTACTGGCCCAATCAGGGCTATGAGTTCACCAGCCGCAAGCCGCTGACGCCGGATGGCAGCCATTTTGTCGGCCTGGCGCTGGATGATATCAATCAGTTTGAAGCCACCGACGAGCGCATCGCCCAGTGGTGCGAGCAGATCCTCACCGAGATGGCCGACGCGCTGTAGTCCGTGAGTGGCGCAGAGAGCGGAAATGTGGCCGACGTACGCCAGTCCGTGGGCGGCGCAGAGTGTAGTTTCAGCCCTCGGGCAGCAGATGCTGGCGCAGCAGACGCCACTCCTCTTCTTCCATGCTGTCCCGACAGAGCCACAGCTTCTCTTTCTCGCCCGCTGAGGAGCGCAGCGCCAGCAGCATAGCCTGCCGACACATCCAGGGGCGGCCGCAGATCTGCCACCGCTTCTGTCGCCACTGTAGCTGACCAGCCTCCAGCAGCGAAATCTCGCCTTCCCGCCCACGGATCCTGCGCTGGCTGCGCACGCATTCAAACACCACCAGCGTGAGCAACAGCATCCACACCAGGGTCAAACGGGCAGGCCAGGGCGCTAACAGCAGCGCCAGGATCGCTGTGCCATGCAGCAGCAGAGAGACCCATTGAGCAAGCCAGGAGACCCGCAGCTCAGAGTGCCACAGGGCCACGTTGCTGGTTTCGCTGTTGGATCAAGGTGACGATCTGCTTCAGCTCAGCGTCATCCGGCTCGCCGTGATTCATCAGCCAGTTAAAGAGATCCGGATCCGGGCTTTCCAGCAGGCGGATAAACTGCTGTTTCTCCCAGTCGGTGAGGGAATCATACTCATACTTGAAGAACGGCATGATGGCGATATCCAGTTCCAGCATGCCGCGGCGGCACGCCCATTGAACCCGAGCTTTGTTATTAATATCCATTTTATCCATCGTCAGTCAGTCAAACATGGCGGCTAGTGTAGCGCTTTTTTGATCGCTTGTTGATGACGCAATGAGGCGGTTGCGCGCTCTCTCTAAACGCGCCCACTTTTGTTGCAGGGTTACCAGGCGATTTGTGCCCGATTTTCCGGAAACAGGTTGCAAAGCCAGTGGGCTCTTTTAACATGAAGAATATAGTTCTTCTATTCAGGATGGATGCATGCCAACACTCTCTTTTCCCCCTCGTCACCCCACGGCCGCCTCGCGTCTGCCGCTTACGCTTATCTCTCTGGAAGAGTGGGCGCTGGTTAACGTGACCGGCGCTGACCGCGTCAGCTATCTGCAGGGGCAGGTGACGCTGGACGTCGCCACGCTGGCGGATAACGGCCATCTGCCTGCTGCCCATTGTGATGCCAAAGGCAAAATGTGGAGTAATCTGCGCCTGTTTCACCGTGGTGAAGGTCTGGCCTATCTGGAGCGCCGTAGCCTGCGCGACAGCCAGATCGGCGAGCTGAAAAAATATGCCGTATTTGCCAAAGTCACCATCGAAGCGGATGAAGAGGCTGTGCTGCTGGGCGTCGCCGGTTTTCAGGCCCGCGCTGCGCTCAGCGGCTTCTTTGCAGCGCTGCCGGATGCAGAAAACCCGGTGGTGCAACAGGGCGAGACCACCCTGCTCTGGTTTGGCACCCCGGCAGAGCGTTTCCTGCTGGTGACCAGTCGCGAACAGGCGCAAAGCATCCGTCAGGGGCTGGAAGGCGAAGCGCAGCTGAATGACAGCACCCAGTGGCTGGCGTTGAATATTGAAGCCGGTTTGCCGGTGATTGATGACGTTACCAGCGCCCAGTTTATTCCCCAGGCCGTCAATCTTCAGGCGCTGGATGCGATCAGCTTTAAAAAAGGGTGTTATACCGGTCAGGAGATGGTTGCCCGCGCTAAATTCCGCGGCGCCAATAAGCGCGCGCTCTACTGGCTCGCCGGCAGCGCCGGGCGTGTCCCTGCCGCCAATGACTCCCTGGAGATGAAGCTGGGAGAAAACTGGCGCCGTACCGGCACCATTCTTGCTGCCTGTCAGTTAGACAACGGCGAAGTCTGGGTTCAGGCGGTGTTAAACAACGATCTCGAGCCGGATACGGAACTGCGGGTGCAGGGAGATGAGGGCGGCAAACTGGCTATTCAGCCTTTGCCTTACTCTCTCGGCGAGTAAACAGAACAGGAGCCTTACGGCTCCTGTTTTCACATCACATAGAGATAGATCGCCAGAAAATGGCAGAGGCTGCCGCCGAGCACAAACCCATGCCAGATAGCGTGGTTATAGGGGATGCGCTTCGAGACATAGAAAATCACCCCCAGCGAATAGGTTATGCCTCCCGCTGCCAGCAGCCAGATCCCGCCCGGAGAGAGTTTCATCGCCAGCTGGTAGACCACAATCAGCGAGAGCCAGCCCATCAGCAAATAGGTGATGACGGAGAGCGCCTCAAAGCGATGAATAAATGCCAGCTTAAAGATCACGCCAAGCAGCGCCAGACTCCAGATCACCACCATTAATCCATGCGCCAGCGGCGACTGCAGCCCCACCAGCAGAAAAGGGGTATAGGTGCCGGCGATCAAAATATAGATAGCGCAGTGATCCAGCCTCTTCAGCCAGAATTTCGCACGCGGGTTAGGGATCGCGTGATAGAGCGTGGAAGCCAGATAGAGCAGAATAATACTGCCGCCATAGAGACTGTAACTGGCAATAGCCAGCGTGGTGGCCTTTGCCTCTATGGCCTGGGTCAGCAGCAGGACCAGCCCAATAATCCCTAACAGTAAACCAATGCCGTGGCTGATGCTGTTCGCCACCTCTTCAGCCAGTGAATAGCCTTGTTCATGTTCTGATAATGATTTTTCCGTCATGAAGCCTTATCTCCGTACCCTGAACGGGCCTGAATAGTAGTTAAGAACCGCTCAACAATGGTTGCGGTGAGCGGGGACAGGCCAGTAGCTTGAGCACGAACAGCCTAGCTGAGAATAATTTCAGAGTACAGGTGTAAGCTTAAAATAAACCGTGATCGAGTGTAACCCACACTTTTAGGCGAGATCTGCGCAATCGTTTCCCTTACACTGGTTGGCAACTTTTTTCAGGGAAAATCACGAGGCCAGCCATGTCCGAGAGCGTATCCGCCGTTGATTTCGGTGAAATGACAGAGGTTATTCAGTTCCTGATGGAGTTGGATAAATTGAAAAGCGTCGAGCGCCGTACCCGGCTGATCGGCAACTCCCGCTATGAGAACTCTGCCGAACACAGCTGGCAGCTGGCGGTGGCGGCGATGAGCCTGGCCCCCTATTCCGGCTCAGAGGTGAACGTGACGCGCGTGGTGCAGATGGCGCTGCTGCATGACGTAGTGGAAATTGATGCCGGCGACGTGATGGTTTATGACCTCGCGGCCCGTGAAGCCATTCATGCCCAGGAAGTCGCGGCCGCCGACCGGATTTTCGCCCTGCTCCCGGCTGCGCTGGGTGAAAAATTCCGCGCGCTCTGGGATGAATATGAAGCGGGTGAAACGGCAGATTCACGCTTTGCGAATATGCTCGATCGCGCCCTGCCCGTTATCCAGAACCTGCATAACCAGGGACAGAGCTGGAAAGAGAACCATATCCGTCTGGAACAGGTTATCAGCCGCAACGCCACGATTGAAAAAGAGTGGCCTGCGCTCTGGCATTACCTGAAACAGCACCTGGAACAGGCTCAGCAGCGGGGCTGGTTAATGTAGGGAGCAGGCCGGGGTGCATTCTGCTGCGCCCCGGAACGCCATTTTGCGAGCAGCTTCTCAGCTCTGGCGTGGTGTTTACCGATCATGAAAAGCCTGAGCAGGCGATGTATCAGGTGCTGCATCATCAGTTTGTCGCCAGCGCGAAAGTGGTCAGGCTCGGGCATGAGATCAACCCTGAGATGAAAATTGGCTGCATGATTGCGATGGTGCCGCTCTATCCCTGGTCCTGCCATCCCGATGATGTGATGCTTGCCCAGCAAGCGATGCGTGAACGCTACCTGTTTAGTGACGTGCATATGCGTGGCTATTATCCCTCCTATATCGTTAACGAGTGGGCGCGCAAGGGTTACCAGATTGATATGCAGGCGGGCGATGCGGAGATCCTGCTTGAGGGTTGCGCCGATTATATTGGCCTGAGCTATTACATGAGTAACGCCGTACAGGCCAGCGCCGCAGGAACAGGAAGCGCCGTGTCAGGATTTGAGGGCAGCGTGCCTAATCCGCACGTTAAGGCTTCTGACTGGGGCTGGCAGATTGATCCCGTTGGGCTGCGTTATTCGCTGGCAGAGCTGTAGCCCGATCTGAACCGATACCTTTTATCACTCTTAAAGGTACAGAGCGTTGGCCCGGTAAAAGCCGGAAGCCTCCAGGCCTGGAGGCTGTAGCCGGGCGATACCCAGCAATGTTTGTGCAGTATTGCCTGGCGTCTGTTTCTATCGTCCGCCTGCTGCATCAATAAAGGAGCCGGTGATATAGGAGGCCTCGTCACTCAGCAGCCACAAAATAGCCTGAGCGATCTCTTCAGGCTGGCCGCCTCGCTGCATGGGTAAGGCGGGTGCAACACGATCCACTCTTCCGGGTTCGCCGCCATCGGCATGCATCTCCGTATAGATTAAGCCGGGACGTACACCATTCACCCTGATCCCCTGAGCGGCTACCTCCAGCGAAAGTCCTGTGGTCAGCGTATCCATCGCCCCTTTTGATGCCGCATAATCAACATACTCGCCAGGCGCGCCGAGTCGCGCTGCCGCTGAGGAGACGTTGACTATAGCGCCGCCCTCTCCGCCGTGGTGGTAAGCCATCCTTTTTACCGCCTCACGACAGCAGATAAAACAGCCTGTAACATTGGTGGCAAAGACCCGATTGATTCGCTCAGCCGTCAGCTGCTCCACGCGGGTCTGCTGAAACAGGATCCCGGCATTATTCACCAGCGCACCAAGCTGACCCGGCTGACGATCAATCTGTTCAAACATCGCCACAACCTGCTGCTCATCGGCAATATCAGCCTGAACGGCAAAAGCCTTGCCGCCCTGCTCTGTAATCAGCGCGACCACTTCTGCTGCCGCTGCGACATTCTGGTGATAATTCACCGCCACGTTGTATCCGCGCCGGGCCAGCAGTAACGATGTTGCCCGCCCTATTCCCCGGCTGCCACCGGTTACTAACGCAATTTTCATCATTTTCTCCATAAAAAAAGGGCACTTGCTGTGCCCTTTTAACTTTAGCCGTAAACGCCAGACTACTCGTATTCGCTCATCGGTACGCAGGAACAGAAGAGATTGCGGTCGCCATAAACGTCATCAAGACGCTTCACGGTCGGCCAGTATTTATTGTCACTGCCTGCCGGGAACACCGCCAGCTCACGGCTGTAAGGATGCGTCCAATCGCCCACGATTTCCATCTGGGTATGGGGTGAATTGACCAGCGGGTTGTCATCCGCAGGCCACTCTCCATCCGCAACCCGATCGATCTCCATGCGAATCGCCAGCATGGCATCAATAAAGCGGTCCAGCTCGATTTTGCTTTCAGATTCCGTTGGCTCAACCATCAGCGTTCCCGCAACCGGGAAGGACATGGTTGGCGCATGGAAGCCGTAGTCAATCAGACGCTTGGCAATATCCAGCTCGCTGATGCCGGTCTGCTCTTTCAGCGGACGAATATCCAGAATGCATTCATGCGCCACGCGGCCATCACGCCCGGTGTAGAGGATAGGGTAAGCAGATTTAAGCCGGGTGGCGATGTAGTTGGCATTGAGGATAGCCACAGAGCTGGCCTGCTTCAGCCCTTCAGCCCCCATCATGCGGATATACATCCAGCTGATTGGCAGAATTGACGCGCTGCCAAACGGTGCGGCAGAGACAGCGCCATTCTGCGTCAGTACGCCATCAATCTGCACCACGCTATGCCCTGGCACAAACGGTGCCAGATGCGCTTTCACGCCGATGGGTCCCATGCCCGGGCCGCCGCCGCCGTGCGGGATGCAGAAGGTTTTATGCAGGTTAAGGTGAGAAACGTCCGCGCCGATATAGCCAGGCGTAGTGATCCCCACCTGGGCATTCATGTTGGCGCCATCCAGATAGACCTGACCGCCAAACTGGTGGACGATCTGGCAGACTTCGCGGATGGTCTCTTCGTACACGCCGTGAGTAGAAGGATAGGTCACCATGATGCAGGAGAGCGCATCGCCCGTCTGCTCCGCTTTCGCCCGCAGATCGGCCAGGTCGATGTTGCCCTGCTTGTCACAGGCCACCACCACCACGGACATGCCAGCCATCTGAGCTGAAGCCGGGTTGGTGCCGTGTGCGGAACTTGGGATCAGGCAGATATTACGCCCGCCTTCGTTGCGGCTTTCGTGATAGCGGCGGATCGCCAGCAGACCAGCGTACTCACCCTGCGCACCAGAGTTTGGCTGCATGCAGAGCGCGTCATAACCGGTCAGCTGCACCAGCCACTGGGAAAGCTGACCGATCATCTGCAGATAGCCCGTCGCCTGGTCGGCCGGGCAGAACGGATGCAGTTCCGAGAATTCAGGCCAGGTGATCGGGATCATCTCAGCCGCCGCATTCAGCTTCATGGTGCAGGATCCCAGCGGGATCATCGCCTGATTCAGCGCCAGATCTTTACGCTCCAGGCTGTGCATATAGCGCATCATCTCGGTTTCGCTGTGATGACGGTTGAACACCGGATGGGTCAGAATCGGATCCTGGCGCAGCAGCGCAGCGGGCACCGAGGTGCTTTCTGCGGCAACGGCGGCATCCAGAGCATCAATATCCAGCCCATGGTTTTCACCCAGCAGGATGGAGAACAGCGCCGTGATATCTTCCCGCAGCGTGGTCTCATCCAGGGTGATCCCTACCACGTTATGGATATCGGTACGCAGGTTCACACCAAAGCTCAGGGCGCGATCCAGCACCGCGGCTTTATCGGCCACTTCAACGGTCAGCGTATCGAACCAGTGCTGATTACGCAGCGTCAGGCCGCCTTTCTGCAGGCCAGCCGCCAGAATATCGGTCAGACGGTGAATGCGGGAAGCGATGCGCTTCAGCCCCACCGGCCCGTGGAACACGGCGTAGAGGCTGGCGATATTGGCTAACAGCACCTGCGAGGTACAGATGTTGGAGTTGGCTTTTTCGCGGCGGATATGCTGCTCGCGGGTCTGCATAGCCATACGCAAGGCGGTGTTGCCTGCCGCATCGCGCGAAACGCCGATAATACGTCCCGGCATCGAGCGCTTATGCTCATCACGCGCAGCAAAGAAGGCCGCATGCGGGCCGCCGTAGCCCATCGGTACGCCGAAGCGCTGTGCGGAACCAAACACGATATCCGCGCCGATTTTGCCCGGTGCCTGCAGCAGCACCAGAGACATAAAATCTGCCGCAACGCTGACAATGACCTTGCGGTTTTTCAGTTCGGCAATCAGATCGGTATAGTCGTGAGCTTCACCCGTGGTGCCAACCTGTTGTAACAGCACGCCAAAAACGTCCTGGTGGTCGAGCACTTTTGCTGCGCTGTCGACCAGCACCTCAAACCCAAAGGTTTCCGCACGGGTACGCACCACATCCAGCGTCTGCGGATGAATATCGTCCGCCACAAAGAAGCGGTTAGCGTTTTTCAGCTTGCTGACGCGTTTTGCCATCGCCATCGCTTCCGCCGCAGCGGTAGCTTCATCCAGCAATGAGGCGGAGGCGATATCCAGCCCGGTGAGATCCAGCGTCACCTGCTGGAAGTTCAGCAGTGCTTCCAGACGGCCCTGTGAGACCTCTGGCTGATAAGGCGTATAGGCGGTGTACCAGCCCGGATTTTCCAGCATGTTGCGCAGGATAACCGGCGGCGTCAGTACCGGGGTATACCCCATGCCGATATAGGATTTATAGCGCAGATTCTGACTGGCAATCGCCTTCAGCTCCGCAAGCGCCTGATGCTCGGTCAGCGCATCCCCTACCGCAGGCGGGCTCGGTAGCTGGATATCTGCGGGCACAATTGACGCAATAAGGTCCTGGAGTGAGCTGGCACCGGTAGCATTGAGCATCGCCGTTTGCTGCTCCTGCGACGGGCCAATGTGGCGTTCGATAAACGCACCGGTGTGTTCAAGCTGGCTGAGAGTCTGAGTCATTAGCGGTAAATCCTGAATCGGGCAGGGTAAGCAGGGCGGGACGGTCAAGGCCGCCCCACCCGCGTAAGCAGTTATTCGTCGATGCTCTCTTTATAAGCATCCGCATCCATCAACGCATCCAGCTCGGCTTCATCGCTGGCTTTGATTTTGAACAGCCAGCCTTCGGCGTAGGGGGCGCTGTTAACCAGCTCCGGTTCGCCATCCAGCGCGCTGTTAACTGCAATAATTTCGCCGCTGATCGGCGCATAGATATCGGAAGCTGCCTTCACAGATTCAGCTACGGCGCAGTCATCGCCCTGGCTGTAGGTGTTGCCGACATCAGGAAGATCGACAAAAACCATATCGCCCAGCAGCTCCTGCGCGTGCTCGGTAATGCCCACGGTGTAAGTTCCGTCAGCTTCTTTGCGCACCCACTCATGGCTGTCGCGGTATTTCAGTTCATTTGGGACATTGCTCATAGCCCTGCTCTCCTGAGAAGTTATCGTTATTAGGCGACGGGTTTTCCGGCGCGAACAAAAACAGGTTTGGTGACTTTTACCGGCATTTCCCGGTTACGGATCTGCACGATGGCCTGCTCGCCAATGCCAGCAGGAACGCGTGCCAGGGCGATGCTGCAACCTAACGTTGGAGAGAAGGAGCCGCTGGTAATGATCCCTTCACGCAGATTGCCTTCGCTGTCGGTAAAGCGTACCGGCAACTCATTTCGCAGCACGCCTTTCTCCGTCATGATCAGACCCACCAGCTGGTCAGTGCCCTTTTCACGTTGCGCTTCCAGCGCCTCACGACCAAGGAAATCACGATCTTCAGGCTGCCACGCTACGGTCCAGCCCATGTTAGCGGCCAGCGGAGAGACACCTTCGTCCATCTCCTGACCATATAAATTCATGCCCGCTTCCAGACGCAGCGTATCGCGTGCGCCCAGACCGGCGGGTTTAACGCCTGCCTCCAGCAGCTTCTGCCAGAAATCAGCAGCCTGTTCATTCGGCAGCGCAATTTCGTAACCCGCTTCACCGGTATAGCCGGTGGTGGCGATAAACAGCTCACCCGCCTGCACGCCAAAGAATGGCTTCATGCCGGCAACTGCCTCACGCTGCGCCTCATCAAACAGCGTCTGCGCTTTTGCCTGCGCCTGAGGCCCCTGCACGGCGATCAGCGACAGGTCATCACGCGGCGTCAGCTGCACGCCGTAAGGCGCCGCATGCTCAGCAATCCACGCCAAATCTTTTTCCCGGGTCGCCGAGTTGACCACCAGTCGGAAAAAGTCTTCGGTCATAAAGTAAACAATGAGATCGTCAATTACGCCAGCGGATGCATTCAGCATCCCGGTATAAAGCGCTTTACCAGGCTGCGTGAGTTTGGCGACGTCGTTGGCGAGCAGATAGCGCAGGAACTCACGCGTACGCGCACCGTTGAGATCGACAATAGTCATGTGCGACACGTCGAACATGCCGGCATCAGTACGCACGGCATGGTGCTCATCCATCTGCGAGCCGTAATGCAGCGGCATCATCCAGCCGTGAAAATCGACCATGCGCGCGCCTGATGCCTGATGCTGTTCGAACAAGGGGGTTTGCTGAGTCATATCAATCCTGTGAGGCAATTAGTTGGACGTCCTGCTGCGGCTCTGAGCCGTACGCAAACGATAACCTGGTTCTGAACTTACCACTGAACGCAGCCATTAACCATAAGTAAAACGGGGTCGAAAATTTCCGATCGCCCCCTGGGCCAGCGGAGAGTTTCCGAAATTTTTCACCATAAATCTGTAAAGAAGCACGCAAAAATGACAATTAAGGGCGGTGAGACCAGTTTAAAAATAGCGTTACTGCAAAGAGTCCAAAATAATTCGGCAAGATGAAACATCTAATGCATGAAAATAAGTAATCTGAAAACAGGGGTGAAATTAGAATTTTTCAAATGAAGCCGTTCTGCGGGAACCGTTTAACCAGAATGAACACTTAACGTGACAATCTCTCTTCTGGTTACAGGCTATGGATATCAAATCAACCTCAGTGAATACCTTTCCGCTTCACCAGGCGGTCGAACAGCACGACCCAGCCGCTATCACCCAGTTGAGAGAGGAAGGACATAAGGCCAGCCAGCTTAATGAAGCTAACCTCTCACCTGTTGATCTGCTTTCCAGACGACGATCTATCGATGTGGCGCTGCGCGAAAAAATGCACGGTGCGCTGCTCTCCTCTATGAATCCAACAGCGCCAAAAGGCTATACCAAACCTGAAGCGCTGCATGGTTCTCCGTGGGGATTTGAAATTCTGGCATCGGGCGAATTAAGAGGGGGCGTCAATGATGCCAAAGGCGGGACGCAATCGCTGGAGGGAGAGGTCTTTTTTTCAGATCGTACCCCCGAAAAATTATCTGAGCAGGTCACCCGTAATAATTTTCGGAGCAACCCCCGCGTCTATTCTCACGGCAGAGGGATGCACAGCAGCAACCCCGTTGCCCGCGCTTTTCAGCATCGTATGACTCAGGCTATCGGCGGTTATCTGGCAAGCGGACGCCCGCTGCCTTCCACTGGAAACGCCCTGCAATTGCAGGCGAGCGCTGACCAAGAGGTTAGTGAAGTCGCGGCGAACTGGTTACAGAACTTGCTGACCAGCGCACGCAACAATGGGGCAAAAAAGTTTGAAAATGTGCCAGCAGAGCAGAGCGTGGCTTTGCTGAAATTTCCTGAGTCCGTCACGATCAATTTTTCTGACCACCATCAACAGCGCTTTGATGGCCCGGCGCTGCGTCCTATGCTGGCGGAGGCGGCAAAAACACTGCAGCAGCAGCTTGAGGCGGGTAAAGCACCGCTGCTGGCGATGATCAATGACGGTAAAATCGTTCCCATGGTATTTGGCTTCAGTAAGATCGACGACCTCAAAACGCACGCTATAAAAGGCTCGCTGGGGGGAGAAGCGAAGAACTACAGCTATCAGAGTGAAAACCATCCTCTGGCAGGCTCGGCGAAGGGGGGCAGATTAAAAGAGATCGAACTCAATACTGTTCAGGATCTGGCAACGCTAAGCCTGGCCTGTCTGGCAAAAGGGGTGAAAATCCCTGCAGATACCCTGATCCGAATCAATCCTAACGGGCGGGATAAAATGGATACAGGGGCGAAAGCACACTATCTGGATCCACAGCAGCTTGGACGGTTTCAACAGCAGCTGGCAACAACCCTGGGTGAAAAAGGAGTGACGTTAAGCCAGGCCTCTCTGCCCGAACTGCAACAGATGAATCAGGAAATACGCGGCAAGGATCTTGCCGCGTGGGTGGCATAGCTGCATTCGCCCCATCGGCAGGCAGAGATTAGCGCAGCCACTCCGGCAGATCGTTCAGCCCCATTGCCTGTTTCAGCAGGCGGGGTTTTACGCCGGGCAGGTTATCGGCCAGACTCAGGCCAAGGTCACGCAGCAGTTTTTTCGCCGGGTGAGTGCCGCTGAACAGCTCCCGGAAACCCTGCATTCCCGCCAGCATCATGGCCGCGCTCTGTTTACGGCTGCGCTCGTAACGACGCAGGTAGAGATGCTGCCCAATATCTTTACCCTGCTGATTCAGGCGTTTTACTTCGCCTATCAGTTCAGCCGCATCCATAAAGCCCAGGTTAACGCCCTGCCCGGCCAGCGGATGAATGGTATGCGCGGCATCGCCCACCAGCGCCAGGCGGTGCGCCGCGAAATTACGCGCATAGCGCCCCATCAGCGGGAATGTTTTACGCTCGCCCTCTACTTTACACAGCCCCAGCCGCATATCGAACGCCACGGAAAGCTGCTGATTGAAGACCTCAGCAGGCATTGACTGCAAACGGGTCGCTTCCTGCGGAGAAACGGACCAGACGATAGAGCAGAGGTCAGGTTCGTTTAGTGGTAAGAAGGCCAGGATCCCGTCACCGTGGAAGACCTGACGCGCTACCGCCTCATGAGGCTGCTCCGTGCGGATGTTGGCGACCAGCGCATGGTGCTCGTAATCCCAGAAGGCCAGCGGAATATCGGCTTTATTACGCAACCAGGAGTTGGCACCATCGGCAGCCACCAGCAGCCGGGCACTCATCATGGTGCCATCCTTCAGGGTCACAAACGCTTCGTTGTCACCAAAGGCGACCTGCTGAAGTTCAGCGGGGGCAATCAGCGTGACGTTGCTGAGTTCGCTGGCTTTTTTCCACAATGCGTGGTGAATGACCGGGTTCTCTACGATATGCCCAAGATGGGCCAGGCCCTGCTGGCCATCGTCAAAAGCGATGCGCCCGAAGCTGTCGCGGTCCCACACCTCCATGCCATGATAAGCGCTGGCGCGTGTCGACAGGATGGTGGTCCAGACATCAAGATGCTGAAGCAGGCGCTCGCTGGCGGCGTTGATAGCAGAGACGCGTAGCGCGGGCTCTGCTGTAAGGGTAAACGCTTGCTCTGGCTCGCGTTCCAGCACGGCGATTTTCAGCCCCGTGCCCTGCAGGCCACAGGCTACGGCGAGTCCAACCATACCGCCGCCTGCGACGATGAGATCATAAGTTTGCATTACTGCTTTCTCCTTAACGCTCGACCCAGCCTAACGTGCGCTCGGCAAGCAAATTCCGCACTGGCGGTAGCGCGTCCATGGCCATCAGGCCAAGAGTGCGTCCTGCCACCAGCGGTATATAGCGGTTAGCAAACAGCCTGACCAGCGTGTCGGTAATGCCAATAGTGGCGGCAGCATCCGGCTGGCGACGCTGCTGATAGCGCTGCAACGTGGCATAGCTCCCCACATCTTCGCCTGTGCGCCAGGATGCGGCCACGGTTTCCGCAAGGGACATCACATCCCTGAGCCCCAGATTGAAACCCTGACCGGCAATAGGGTGCAGCGTTTGCGCCGCATTGCCCACCAGCGCCAGCCGGTGAGAAACATGCTGAGAGGCGGCCTGCAACTGAAGAGGATAGCTGTGTCGCTGACCTACCTGAGTGATACGACCCAGCCGCCAGCCGAAAGCTTTCTGCAGCTCCGCCATAAACTGGCTGTCGCTCCAGCCGTCAACGGTAGCCTTCTCCTGCAGAGGATGGCACCAGACCAGCGAGCTTCTTCCTGCCGACATCGGCAACAGGGCCAGCGGACCGTGCTCGGTAAAGCGCTCAAAGGCGCGTCCACCGTGCGGCTGCTGCGTGGAGACGTTGGCGATAACCGCTATCTGCTGATAATCGTGCGACTGCCACTGTACGCCACAGGAGGCCGCAACGGCAGAACGTGACCCATCTGCGGCTACCAGCAGCTGAGCTTCCAGCGTTTCGCCACTGCTCAGCGTCACGCTGGTACTCTGCTGGTTACGTATCACCTGCGTGACTTTAGCCGGGCAGCACAGCCGCACGCCGGGCGCTTTCTCAAGCAGGCTGAACAGGCGCTGGCCGACATCATGCAGCTCCACCACCTGCCCCAGCGCTGAGATGCCATGTTCGGCTGCCGCCAGCGAAACAAAGCTGGCGTGCCCGCGATCGCTGACGTGTACGTGCGTGATCGCCGTGGCGCAGGAGTGGAGAAACGGCCACAGATTAATGGCGGCCAGCTGCTGACAGGTACCTTCAGCCAGCGCAATCGCCCGGCCGTCATAGCCCGGATGCGTCCGGCTGGCTGGCGCAGTAGCTTCCACCAGCGTGACCGGCACTTTTCCCTGCGTGAGATGAGAAACAGCCAGCGCCAGCGTGGCGCCAGCCATTCCTCCGCCTGCAATTACAATGCTCATTACGCTTTCGCTGCCGCCATCAGTGCTTCAATCTCATCCGCCTCTTTTACCACGCTGTCGGTGAGATTTTCATTGCCGTCGGCGGTGATAATGATGTCATCTTCCACGCGGATCCCGATACCGCGGTACTCTGCCGGGACATCCGCATCCGGAGCGATATAGAGGCCCGGCTCGACGGTGATAACCATTCCAGGTTCCAGTACGCGGTCACGATCGCTGCCGTAATGACCTACGTCGTGAACGTCCAGCCCCAGCCAGTGGCTCAGCCCGTGCATAAAGAACTGGCGATGCGCCTGCTCTGCAATCAGTGTCTCCACTTCACCTTTCATCACGCCCAGCTTCACCAGCCCGGTGACCATGATGCGGACCACTTCCGCATTCACTTCACGGATGCTGGTGCCAGGGCGGAACAATTTAAGCGCCGTGTTGAGTGACTTGAGCACAATGTCATAAATAGCGCGCTGGGGGGCGGTAAACTTGCCGCTGACCGGGAAAGTTCGCGTGATATCGCCCGCATAGCCCTGCAGCTCACAGCCGGCATCAATCAGCACCAGATCGCCCTCGCGCATCTGGCTCTCATTCTCGGTGTAGTGCAGGATGCAGCCGTTTTCGCCTGCGCCAACGATGGTGTTGTAGGAGGGATAGCGCGCGCCATGACGACTGAATTCGTGATGGATCTCCCCTTCCAGCTGATATTCGAACATGCCGGGGCGGCACTGCTGCATGGCGCGGGTATGCGCCAGCGCGCTGATACGGCCCGCTTCACGTAAAATGGCCTGCTCTTCGGGGGACTTGAAGAGACGCATTTCATGAACGATGGGACGCCAGTCGGTAACCGAGGCGGGCGCTTTGAGATTCTGCCGGGAACCGGCCCGCAATTTTTCCAGGGCGGCAAACAGCAGCGCATCGGCTTCGGCGTACAGCCCCTGCGCGTGATAAACCCCATCCAGTCCGTTCAACAGCTGCGGCAGCTGCTCAGCAATGTCGTCATAAGGTAGCGCGCGGTCTACAGCAAGCTTCTCCGGAGCGGCATCCTGCCCAAGACGGCGACCAAACCAGATTTCCGCCGTCAGATCACGCACGCGGTTAAACAGCACGCTGTGATTATGGCTTTCGTCGCTTTTGATCAGCACCAGTACCGCTTCAGGCTCGTTGAAGCCGGTGAAATACCAGAAGTCGCTGTTCTGACGGTAGGGGTATTCGCTGTCGTTGCTTCGCGTGGCTTCCGGGGCCGCAAAGATCACCGCCGCCGTGGCCGGGGCCATTTTGCTCAGCAGCGCCTGCCGACGACATAAGAATTCTTGCTGGGTCATCCCTCTCTCCTGATGTTACCCGCTTAGTGCAGGGTCGGTTTTTTCACTTCCACAGCCGTGGGCACAATGTGGGTGAAGGTATCATGGCAGAGCAGCGCGGCAACGCGAACGTACTCAATCACCTCTTCCAGCGACTGCTCCAGCTCTTCCTGATCTTCATCTTCATCGTAGCCCAATTGCGCAATCGTCCGCAGATCGTCGATCGCTTCGCCCGTCTCGCCTTTTACCTTGTCGAGTTTAGGCTGAGAGACGCCCAGACCAAGCAGGAAATGGTTCACCCAACCAGCTAACGCATCGGCGCGATCAAACACGCTGATATCTTCGTCATCCGGCAGATAAAGCTGGAACAGGAAACCCTCCTCCTCAAGCGTGTTGCCGATCGCTTCATGCAGCTGCTGCAGCGGCAAAGCCAGCGACTGGGAGAAAGCCATGCCTTCGTTAGTCAGCTCATGGACCAGCGTCTGCCAACCGCTCTCTTTCGTGCCGCCACAGATCATTCCGCTGAGTAGCCCGTGCATTTCGGCAGGTGTCATCCCTACGCCCTGCTGCGTCAGTGCTGAAGCCAGCGCGTCATAGCCCGGCATTGTGTTTGATAGTGACATACGTTTTGGTCATCGTTGGCTGGATAAGTTCGTGTTATGCTACCACCAGGTGCCTCAACGATTCCAGAAAAGGGGTTGTTTCTTCTATAAGGCGTAGTTATAGTCGCCTACCCTCCCACTCCGCTAGCGGTGGGAAGATTGGCGGTAGAGTAATCAGTCAGGATGGTGGCATGTCTGCACAACCGGTAGATATTCAAATTTTTGGCCGTTCGTTACGAGTAAATTGTCCGCCAGAACAGCAAGATGCGCTGAACATGGCTGCTGAAGATCTCAATCAACGGTTGCAAGATTTAAAAGTTCGCACTAGAGTCACAAATACCGAGCAGCTGGTTTTTATCGCTGCCCTGAATATCTGTCATGAACTGGCTGCGGAAAAAGTTAAAACCCGCGACTACGCCAGTAACATGGAGCAGCGTATCCGGATGCTGCAGCAGACCATTGAACAGGCATTGCTTGAACAGGGTCGCATAACAGATAGAACCGGAAGCAAGTTCGAATAACACCTCATCGTTATTCATGCTAGAGTAACGGTGGAGTAAAAAAATTCTCTGAGATGTTTGCAAGCGGGCCAGTCCCCTGAGCCGATATTTAATACCAACAGAGTCTGACGCTCTGTAACCTGTGTGCAAGCTCGGTTCGTCCGAGAAGCCTGATGGCTACGACGGCAGTCTCACCTTGAACCAAGGGTTCAAGGGTTACAGCCTGCGGCGGCATCTCGGAGATTCCTCATTCAGTTCCATCCCGGTTAGTCTCTCTATCCACACCATTTGCGCTACGAATTTTAGCCCGTTGCTGCTGAAGAACTCGAACTCCGTATCAAGCTGTGGCACCCTTCTGGTAACCTCTTTTAGCCAGCCTGAACGTGAGGAATGCATGAGCCTCAATCTTTTTGACCGACAGGATATCCGTACCCATGTGCGCCATCTCCGTCGCGCGCTGACGCCAGAGCAGCAGCAAACTGCGGCGGTGCAGGCCGCTGAACGTGCGCTGAATTTCGCCCCGCTACAGCAGGCTAAAAAAATCGCGCTGTTTCTCTCTTTTGATGGCGAGCTGGGCACCCGACCGCTGATTGCCAAACTGTGGCAGCACAAACAGCAGGTCTATTTGCCGGTGCTTCACCCCTTTTCTGCCGGGCAGCTGCTGTTTATCCGCTATGAGCCCACTACCCTACTGACGCTCAATCGCCTGAACATTCCTGAGCCGCCGCTGGATATACGCCATCTGGCGACGCTGGATGAGCTGGATCTGGTGATGGTGCCGCTGGTGGCCTTTGACCGTCAGGGACAGCGTCTGGGAATGGGCGGCGGCTTTTATGACCGCACGCTGCAAAACTGGCAGCAGCACGGCTGTCTGCCGGTGGGTCTGGCGCATGACTGTCAGCAGGTCGATGAGCTGCCGGTGGCAGAGTGGGACGTGCCGCTGCCAGCCATTATTACCCCTTCACATATCTGGCAGTGGTAAGCAGATAAAACAAAGCCCCGGCAGAAAATCTGTCGGGGCTTTACTGCCAGCGCGGATAAAGCGGCTATGTCAGCCAGAAAGCCAGATTCAGCTTCTGCCGCTCATGCTTAGAACAGCAGGCGGGCGCGAATAGTCCCCGGGATCGCTTTCATCAGCTGCAGCGCGGTATTGGCAACATCCTGCGGCGCGTCGATATCGATCACCACATACCCCATCTGCGGGGTCGTTTGCAGGTACTGGGCGGCGATGTTGATGCCCTGACCAGCAAAGATGTTGTTGATGGCCGTCAGCACGCCAGGACGGTTCTCATGGATATGCAGCAGGCGGCTCTGGTCGCCATGCATCGGCAGCGAAACTTCCGGGAAGTTAACGGCAGAGAGCGTGGAGCCGTTATCGGAGTATTTCGCCAGCTTACCGGCTACTTCAATCCCGATGTTCTCCTGCGCTTCCTGCGTTGAGCCGCCAATGTGCGGCGTCAGGATCACGTTATCAAACTCACACAGCGGCGAGTTGAACGGATCGCTGTTGGTGGCTGGCTCTTCCGGGAAAACGTCGATCGCTGCGCCCGCAAGATGCTTATCCGCCAGCACTTTACACAGCGCGGGGATATCCACCACGGTGCCGCGAGAGGCGTTGATCAGCAGCGCGCCCGGCTTCATCATCGCCAGCTCCTCTGCGCCCATCATGTTCTGGGTGGAGAGGGTTTCCGGCACGTGCAGGCTGACCACATCACTCATGTTCAGCAGGTCAGAGAGATAGCGAACCTGGGTGGCGTTACCCAGCGGCAGCTTGTTCTCAATATCATAGAAGAACACGTGCATGCCCAGGCTCTCTGCCAGCACGCCCAGCTGCATGCCGATATGGCCATAACCGATGATCCCCAGCTTTTTGCCACGGGCCTCGTAAGATCCCACCGCCAGTTTGTTCCAGATGCCGCGGTGGGCTTTGGCATTGGCTGCCGGCACGCCGCGCAGCATCAACAGCAGCTCGCCGATAACCAGCTCTGCTACGGATCGGGTATTGGAGAATGGCGCGTTGAATACCGGCACGCCGCGCTTAGCGGCTGCATTCAGGTCAACCTGATTGGTGCCGATACAGAAGCAGCCTACCGCCACCAGTTTTTCTGCCGCGGCGAAAATCTCTTCAGTGAGGTTGGTACGCGAACGGATACCGATGAAATGCGCATCGCGGATCGACTCTTTCAGCGCTTCACTGTCCAGCGCACCCTTGTGAAATTCAATGTTGGTGTACCCTGATGCACGCAGGTTTTCCACCGCGCTCTGGTGGACGCCTTCCACCAGCAGGAACTTAATCTTGTCTTTCTCCAGTGATACTTTTGCCATTTCCCGACCCTATTTAGCAGACTTCAGAAGTGCCAGCTTATCCCTCTCTTAACCCGGGTATAAGTTAGCCTTCTGTCAAAATATCAAATTTTCGCCCTGCGGCAATACAAACGATTACCTGGCGGGTAGCATGGCGACGGGGAGTGGCAGTACATTTCGGCAGATAATCACGGTGCATGCGGTAGGATCAGCAGGATTGCCCTGCGGCGGTCTGTTATGTGACATAAGTCACCAAATTTCACCGCTGTCATAAAAGATGTTTTTTTAGCTGAAAATAGCCGGCACCGGTCCGGCGCCGGTAAGATCATTTTTGTATGGTCTTCACGCCGTTGGCCGTGCCGATCAGCGCAACGTCGGCTGAACGCGCCGCAAACAGCCCCACCGTCACCACGCCGGGCAGCGCATTAATGGCAATTTCCAGCGCAACTGCATCAAGGATCTTCAGGTTATGCACGTCGAGGATGATATTGCCGTTATCGGTCAGCACATGCTGGCGGTATTCCGGCAGGCCACCCAGCTTGACCAGTTCTCTCGCCACATAGCTGCGCGCCATAGGGATCACCTCTACCGGCAGAGGAAAACGGCCCAGCACATCCACCTGCTTGGATTCATCGGCGATGCAGACAAACTTATCCGCAACGGCAGAGATGATTTTTTCCCGCGTTAAGGCCGCGCCGCCGCCTTTGATCATCTGCATCATGCCGTTGATCTCATCCGCGCCATCAACATAGACAGCGAGAGAATCAACCTCATTGAGATCGAAGACCGGAATACCCAGCGCTTTCAGCTTTTCGGTAGAAGCCTCCGAGCTGGAGACCGCCCCGTCAATCTGATGCCTGATGGAGCCTAAGGCATCGATAAAGTGCGCGGCAGTGGAACCCGTTCCTACGCCAACAATGGTACCTGGGGTCACGTAGTCCAGCGCGGCCCAGCCAACGGCTTTTTTCAGTTCATCCTGTGTCATGGTCAGTTTCAATTCCGATGGGATCGTGGCGCCAGTATAAAACAACCGGGAGAGAAATCACCGCCTTCACGCGGCATTTGTTGGCAGTTTGGAAGCGGGCCCACAAAGCGATAAAGTGTTTATTGCCCTGGGGGAAAATGACAAATTTATGGCATAGTGCAGTTTCCACACCTGAAAGAGAGTTTATACCCACAATGAAACGCCCGGATTATCGAACGCTTCAGGCGCTGGATGCCGTCATTCGCGAGCGCGGCTTTGAGCGCGCAGCGCAAAAGCTTTGTATTACTCAGTCGGCTGTTTCCCAGCGGATCAAACAGCTGGAAAATATGTTTGGTCAGCCGTTGCTGGTGCGCACCGTGCCGCCGCGCCCTACTGAGCAGGGACAAAAGCTGCTGGCGCTGCTGCACCAGGTCGAGCTGCTGGAAGAGCAGTGGCTGGGTGATGAAAACGGCGGAACCACGCCTCTGCTGCTCTCGCTGGCGGTCAACGCCGACAGTCTGGCAACCTGGCTGCTCCCGGCGCTGAAAACCGTGTTAACGGACTCTCCGGTCCGCCTGAATTTGCAGGTAGAGGATGAGAGCCGTACCCAGGAGCGCTTGCGTCGCGGGGAAGTGGTTGGGGCAGTGAGTATTCAGCCGCAGCCGCTGCCAAGTTGCCTGGTTGATCGGCTCGGCGCGCTGGATTACCTGTTTGTCGGCTCGAAAGAGTTCGCTGCACGCTACTTTCCCAACGGCGTGACCCGCTCGGCCCTGCTGAAAGCGCCTGCGGTGGCGTTTGACCATCTGGATGATATGCATCAGGCATTTTTGCAGCAGAACTTTGACCTGTCGCCAGGCAGCGTGCCGTGCCACATCGTCAACTCCTCAGAAGCCTTTGTGCAGCTGGCCAGACAGGGTACCACCTGCTGTATGATCCCCCATCTGCAGATAGAACGTGAGCTGGCCGAGGGCGAGCTGATTGACTTAACGCCAGGGCTGTTCCAGCGGCGGATGCTCTACTGGCACCGCTTCGCCCCGGAAAGCCGCCTGATGCGTAAAGTGACCGATGCGTTGATTGGCCACGGCCATCGCGTACTGCGTCAGAGCGAGTAAACAGCAAAAGGCCTCCCGAAGGAGGCCCTTAAACTGCTGGCATTATGCTGATACAGCCAGCATAAGCCATCAGTAAAACGTTATCCGTTACTGATTGCGCTGCAGCTCAAACACAACATCTACCTGATCGTCAAAGTGAATGCTCTGCTTCTCATAGGTCTGTGCAGCTGAAGTCATCGGTGCCGCGTCAGCCATCTTATACATTCTGGCGACTGGCATCGGCTGATAGTTAGCAACGTGATAACGGATGCTGTAAACCCCACCCAGCTTGGCGTTGAACCCTTTCGCCAGCTCGCCCGCCTGCTGCGTAGCGTCATCTATAGCCGCCTGCCGCGCTTTATTACGATACTGGTCAGGATTTGCCACGCCCAGCTCCACAGAGCGGATCTCGTTGAGGCCAGATTTCAGCGCGCCGTCCAGCAGCTCATTCAGCTTGTCCAGCTGGCGCAGCGTTACCTGCACCTGACGTACCGCGCGATACCCTTTCAGAACCGCTTTGCCCTCTTTGGTGTAGTCATATTCAGGCTGGGTACGGAGATTTGCGGCATCAATATCTTTCTTCTCAATCCCGTTCTTATTCAGAAAATCAAAATATTGCGCGACGCGATCGTCAGCCTGTTTTTTGGCTTCAGCAGCATCTTTAGCGGTAATGCTGACTTCGATAGCCAGCGTGGCGATGTCCGGCGTGGCGTCAACGCTGGACTGGCCGGAGGTCACAACGTGCGGGCCATTTGGCAGTTCATCTGCCAGGGCGAGTGCGGGTACTGTTCCAAGTCCAATTAGTGCGGCCAGAGCCAATTTGGTAAGCTTCACTGGGTTCCTCCGTGGGGGGCTTCTAGTCATATCCGGGAATCAACTGGCGATGAAAAGGTTCACCGCCAGAGAATGAGTTCCGTTTAAACGCAACGGGCTATGTTATTGCGTTTTCAGGTATCAGGCTATGACCGTAATTCCTGGAGTGAGTTCCCTTAAGCCCAGCCAACTGCCTGCAGCGCCAGCTTCAGCGCAATGCCCCACATCATCACGCCGACTAAGGCGTTAATTATCCGCTGCGCTTTAGCGGTATTGAGCACGGGTGAGAGCCAGGCGGCCAGCGAGGCAAGACCAAAGAACCACAGCAGTGAGGCGCTGGCCGACCCCAGCGCAAACCAGCTTCGGGCCTCCGCAGGTAGCTGTCCGCCAAGGCTGCCGAGCACGACGAACGTGTCGATATAAACGTGAGGATTAAGCCAGGTTACCGCCATCATGGTGGCGAAAATTCGCCACCGGCTCTGCTTCATTGCCGCTGATAAGGCGAGATCCACCTCGCCGCTAAAAGCGGTGCGAAAGGCCCCCCAGCCATACCACACTAAAAATGCCACGCCACCCCAGGTGACAAGGTTCAGCAGTAACGGCGACTGAGTCAGTAAGGCGCTGCCGCCAAAGACCCCGGCACAAATCAGGACAATATCGCTTAAGGTACAGAGTCCGGCCGTCATCAAATGATACTGGCGGCGCACGCCCTGATTCAGCACCAGCGCATTCTGGGGTCCCAAAGGGAGGATTAGCGCAGCGCCCA
Organism: Erwinia pyri; assembly: GCF_030758455.1. Lineage (NCBI taxonomy): Bacteria > Pseudomonadati > Pseudomonadota > Gammaproteobacteria > Enterobacterales > Erwiniaceae > Erwinia > Erwinia pyri. The sequence continues at coordinate 859,467 of NZ_CP132353.1, read as the reverse complement.
GCGCCATGCCCTGAAAGAAAATAGATATCACATATATTCCTCGACCGGATTATTTCAGCCGAGTGTATAAGGGAGCCATCATTAGAGGAAATGGAAAAATCTTATGGCATATCAGTTTATCTAATATAACCGTACTAAATAAGGCGAACCGGAGTTCGCCTTATTAGCGGAGTGAATTCAGGCACCTGCAACGGTAATCTGATCCAGGCCAGTGTGGGATTGGTCAGGATAGTAATCCTTCTTTCGGCTACGCCTGAATAACCTCCTGAAAATTTACTCTGGCTTAGGCAATGCCTGAGCCGCCTGTGGCGCTGCGTCGCTCTGCTGCGCTTCAGGGGATTTGACCTGATGCAGGTGAACATCCATCTGCGGATAAGGAATACCGATTCCATGCGCGTCCAGCGTACGCTTGAAGTTCTTCATCAGATCCCAGTACACAAGCTGCAGTTCGCTCGCGTTACTCCAGCAGCGCACGATAAAGTTCAGGGAAGAGGCTGCCATCTCCTGCAGGCCAATCTGCACACCCCTATCCTGCAGCACACGCGGCTCGGCATCCAATACTTCCTGCAACAACTTGATAACCTGGTCTACATCGGCATCGTAAGCCACGCCAATAATAAACTCGTTACGGCGAACCGGCTCACGGGAGAAGTTAACGATATTGCCCGCGATGATTTTTCCATTCGGTACAACGACGATTTTACCGTCGGCGGTTTTCAGCGTAGTAGAGAAAATCTGTACGTTCTGCACGGTTCCCATCACGCCAATATCAATAAACTCGCCGGTACGGAAAGGGCGGAAGGTAACCAGCAGCACGCCCGCAGCCAGGTTTGACAGCGATCCCTGCAAGGCCAGACCAATAGCCAGACCTGCGGCACCCAGTACGGCGATAACGGAGGCGGTCTGTACCCCTACCCGTCCCAGCGCGGCAATCAGCGTAAAGGCAATAACCCCGTAGCGCACCAGTGCGGAAAGAAAGTCAGCAACTGTGGCATCAATATGACGTGCCCGCAGCACTTTATTCAGCGTATTGGAGATGATTCGCGCGACGATCATCCCGATGATGGCAATCACTACGGCCGCGACGATGTTGACGGCATAGCTCAACAGCAGCGCCTGGTTGCGAACCAGCCAGCTGCCGGCGTTGTTAATGCCGTGTACCACGTTAAGATCTTCCATTTCGTTTTCCTGTTGTTGTTCTCAATGGGTGATATCGTCAGAAGAAACTGACAGCCCAAACCCAAAGGGTAACTAAAAATGGCACGCGCCGCCAAATAAGCCGTGAAATTAACAATTTGTTACCGGTTCTGGGCATAAAAAAGGCCCCATTAAGGGGCCTTATCATCATGTTATGGCGACTTACAGAACGTCAACGTCGTTGAGTTCTTTGAAAGCCTGCTCCAGACGCACGATCATCGAGGACTGGGATGCACGCAGCCAGACGCGCGGATCGTAATATTTTTTGTTTGGCTTATCTGCGCCTTCCGGGTTACCCAGTTGGGCCTGCAGGTAGCCTTCGTTCTTTTTGTAATACTGCAGGATACCATCCCAGGTTGCCCATTGGGTGTCGGTATCGATGTTCATTTTGATCACGCCGTAGCCGATAGACTCTTCAATCTCAGCTGCTGATGAACCTGAACCGCCGTGGAAGACGAAATCCAGAGAGTTATGTGGCAGATTGTGTTTCTTGCTCACATAGTCCTGAGAATCACGCAGGATGGTTGGGGTCAGCTTAACGTTGCCAGGCTTGTATACACCGTGCACATTACCGAAGGAGGCAGCGATAGTGAAGCGTGGGCTGATAGCGTTCAGTTTGGTGTAAGCGTAATCAACATCTTCTGGCTGCGTGTAGAGGGCAGAAGCGTCCATGTGGCTGTTGTCCACGCCATCTTCTTCACCGCCGGTGCAACCCAGTTCGATTTCCAGCGTCATATCAATTTTGGCCATACGCGCCAGATACTTGCTACAGATTTCGATGTTCTCTTCCAGCGTCTCTTCAGAGAGGTCGATCATATGGGAAGAGAAGAGTGGCTTACCGGTTTTCTCGAAGTGTGCTTCGCCCGCGTCCAGCAGGCCGTCGATCCACGGCAGCAGTTTCTTGGCGCAGTGGTCGGTATGCAGAATAACCGGCACGCCATACTGTTCAGCCATCAGGTGAACGTGGTGCGCGCCAGAGATTGCGCCCAGGATAGCCGCAGCCTGCGGCTTATCGGATTTCAGACCTTTACCAGCGATGAAGCCAGCGCCACCGTTAGAGAACTGGATAATGACCGGCGCTTTAACTTTAGCGGCGGTTTCCAGCACGGCGTTGATAGAATCAGTACCCACGCAGTTAACGGCTGGCAGAGCGAATTTGTTTTCTTTCGCTACTTTAAAGATCTTCTGCACGTCGTCGCCGGTGACAACGCCTGGTTTTACGAAATCAAAAATTTTAGACATGTTTTTTGTCCTGTTTCGTCGGTCGTATTAAGAGATTTTGCGCCCGCTAGTGGGGCAAATCAGTCCGGCGGGAGACGCGCTCCCGCCCCAGAGATTACTGTTTCGCACGCTCTTCAAGCATGGCGACTGCTGGCAGTTTCTTGCCTTCCACGAACTCCAGGAAAGCCCCGCCGCCGGTAGAAATATAGGAAATTTTATCTTCAATACCGAACAGATCGATGGCAGCCAGCGTATCACCGCCTCCGGCGATAGAGAATGCGTCGCTCTCTGCAATCGCCTTCGCTACAATTTCAGTTCCTTTACGGAAGTTCGGGAATTCGAACACGCCAACCGGGCCATTCCACAGAATAGTTTTGGCTTCTTTCAACAGCTTAGCCATCGCCAGTGCGGTTTCGTCACCGAAGTCCATGATCTCTTCGTCGTCTTTGACTTCACTCACTTTCTTGACGGTAGAGGGGGCAGTTTCAGAGAATTCTGTGCCTACGCGGGAGTCGGTCGGCACCGGGATTTTGAATTCATCACGCAGTTTTTTCGCTGCTTCAACAAAATCAGGCTCATAGAGAGATTTACCGACGTTGTTATCGATAGCCACGAAGGTGTTAGCGATGCCGCCGCCCACAATGACGGTATCCGCAATTTTCACCAGCGAATTCAGCACGTCAAACTTGGTAGAGACTTTAGAACCGCCAACCACAGCCACCATTGGGCGAGCCGGGCTTTTCAGCGCTTTACCCAGCGCGTCTAATTCCTCAGCCAGCAGCGGGCCTGCACAGGCGACCGGAGCAAATTTACCTACGCCGTGGGTAGAAGCCTGCGCGCGGTGAGCCGTACCAAACGCATCCATCACGTAGATGTCGCACAGCGCAGCATATTTTTTAGAGAGGGCTTCGTCGTCTTTCTTTTCGCCTTTGTTGAAGCGAACGTTTTCCAGCACGACCAGTTCACCTTCGGCAACTTCCACGCCATCAAGGTAATCTTTTGCCAGGCGAACAGGAGAAGAGAGTTTGTCTTTCAGATAGTTAACAACTGGCAGGAGAGAGAACTCCTCGTTGTATTCACCTTCAGTTGGGCGACCAAGGTGGGAGGTTACCATCACTTTTGCGCCCTGCTTCAGCGCCGCTTCGATGGTCGGCAATGAAGCACGAATACGTGCATCAGACGTCACTTTCCCTTCTTTTACCGGCACGTTCAAATCAGAACGGATAAGTACGCGTTTGCCAGCAAGATCCAGATCGGTCATCTTAATTACAGACATGGTGAATCCTCTCGTTGATTCTCTAAGTTTTGACGGGCGCAGTCCGCGCCCTACCTGAAACCGCTTGCGGCCATCGCTAACGTGGTGTCGATCATCCGGTTAGCAAAGCCCCACTCGTTGTCGCACCAGACCAGCGTCTTGATCAGGTGCTGACCGCTGACCCGCGTCTGCGTGCCATCGACTATGGCACTGTGCGGATCATGGTTAAAATCTATTGAGACTAACGGTAGTTCCGTATAGTCAACTATACCACTAAATGCCCCTTCTGACGCGTTTCGCAACAAGGCATTAACTTCGCAAGCCCCTACCGCGCGCCTGACGCTGACGCTCAAATCAATCGCCGTCACGTTTATAGTAGGCACGCGTACCGCTATAGCCTCAAACCGGTCATTAAATTTAGGAAAAATACGGGTAATCCCGGCAGCAAGCCGCGTATCGACCGGAATAATGGACTGACTGGCCGCACGCGTACGGCGCAGGTCGCTGTGGTAAGCATCAATCACCTGCTGATCGTGCATGGCAGAGTGGATGGTAGTCACCGTACCCGACTCGATGCCGTAGGCATCATCCAGCAATTTAATCACGGGAATAATACAGTTCGTCGTGCAGGAGGCATTGGAGACAATCAGGTGATTAGGCTGGAGTTCTTTCTCATTCACACCAAAAACCACGGTGGCATCCAGGTCATTACCGCCAGGATGGGAAAAGAGCACTTTTTTGGCGCCCGCAGCCAGATGCGCTTCACCATCTTCGCGGCTGCCATAGACGCCGGTGCAGTCGAGAACCACGTCCACATTCAGCTCCCGCCACGGCAGTGCGGCAATCTCCGCACGGTGCAGCAAACGAATCGTATCTTCGCCTACCGAAAGCAGATCCCGCTCCTGACGCACCTCCCAGCCAAAGCGTCCGTGGCTGGTATCGTACTTCAGCAAGTGCGCCATGCCCGCTGCTTCCGCCAGCTCATTGATAGCCACCACGGTGATTTCCGCCCGACGGCCGGTTTCATAGAGCGCACGCAGTACGTTACGTCCGATGCGGCCAAACCCGTTTATGGCAATGCGAACTGTCATATCACTCCAGCATCTGAATTCAGTGTAAAACTGGAGCGTTAGCCTGAGGCAGACGATCGGGTTTGTACAGGGAATTTTTATGTCACGCCACCAGCCTGAAAACCCGTCTGAGTTACGCCCGGAGACCAACTGAAACGGTTCAGCTAGGATAATTGAACTCAGGAATAATAGGAATGACCGGGATCAATTGCAGCGACAATCTTTGGATCTGTGTCACAGATTTGCAAAATTAAGCCGGTGGAGAGAGGGGTGGCAGAAAAGGAATCGAAGGCAGATTTTGGCATGAGTGGACACAGGCCGCAGTAAAGGGGCGGGATAGCTCCCGCCCCAGCGGATTACAGCAGTTCTTTGGTTTTAGCGACCACGTTATCCACGGTGAAGCCAAACATCTCAAACAGCTGCTCAGCAGGCGCTGACTCACCAAAGGTGGTCATGCCCACGATAGCGCCGTTCAGGCCGGTATACTTGAACCAGTAGTCGGCGATACCCGCTTCGATAGCCACGCGAGCGCTGACCGCTTTCGGCAGTACCGCTTCACGGTAGGCAGCATCCTGCTTGTCGAAGGCATCGGTAGAAGGCATAGAAACTACGCGAACTTTACGCCCTTCTGAGGTCAGCCGGTCATACGCGCCCACCGCCAGCTCAACTTCGGAACCGGTAGCGATCAGGATCGCCTCAGGCTGGCCATCGCAATCTTTCAGCACGTAACCGCCGCGCGCAACGTTAGCCAATTGCTCAGCATTACGATCCTGCTGCGCCAGATTCTGACGGGAGAAGATCAGCGCCGTTGGGCCATCAACACGCTCAATCGCGTATTTCCACGCCACCGCAGACTCTACCTGGTCACAAGGACGCCACAGGCTCATGTTTGGCGTGACGCGCAGGCTGGCCATCTGCTCAACCGGCTGATGCGTCGGGCCATCTTCACCCAGACCGATAGAGTCGTGGGTATAGACCATGATTTGACGGATTTTCATCAGGGCAGCCATACGGGCCGCGTTGCGCGCATATTCCACAAACATCAGGAAGGTTGCGGTATACGGCAGGAAGCCACCATGCAGCGTGATGCCGTTAGCGATGGCGGTCATACCGAATTCGCGGACGCCATAATGGATATAGTTACCGGCTGCGTCTTCATTGATTGGCTTAGAGCCGGACCACATGGTCAGGTTGCTTGGTGCCAGGTCGGCTGAGCCGCCCAGATATTCCGGCAGCAGCTTACCAAAGGCTTCCAGGCTGTTCTGCGACGCTTTACGGCTGGCGATTTTCGCCGGGTTAGCCTGCAGTTGCTCAATAAACTTCTGCGACTCTGCCTGCCAGTTAGCCGGCAGCTCGTTACCCATACGGCGTTTGAACTCTTCCGCCAGCTCAGGGTGCGCTTTAGCATAGGCCGCGAACTTCTCGTTCCATGCGGCTTCTTTAACCTGGCCTGCTTCTCTGGCATCCCACTGCGCGTAGATATCCTGTGGGATTTCGAACGGCGCATGGCTCCAGCCAAGCTGCTTACGGGTCAGGGCTACCTCGTCATCACCCAGCGGCGCGCCGTGTGAATCATGGGTGCCAGCTTTGTTTGGCGAGCCGAAACCGATAACGGTTTTGCACAGCAGCAGAGATGGTTTGTCGCTGACTGCTTTCGCTTCTTCAACCGCTTTTTTAATCGCTTCAGCATCGTGGCCATCCACGCCGCGTACCACGTGCCAGCCGTAGGCTTCAAAACGCTTAGCGGTATCATCGGTAAACCAGCCGTCAATATGGCCGTCGATAGAGATGCCGTTGTCATCATAGAAGGCAACCAGCTTGCCCAACTTCAGCGTTCCCGCCAGCGAGCAGACTTCATGGGAGATACCCTCCATCATGCAGCCGTCCCCCATAAACACATAGGTGCTGTGATCGACAACTTCGTGACCAGGACGGTTAAACTGAGCGGCCATTGTGCGCTCTGCAATCGCCATGCCTACGGCGTTTGCAATGCCCTGCCCCAGCGGACCGGTGGTGGTCTCAACACCTGCGGTGTAACCAAATTCCGGGTGACCTGGAGTTTTAGAGTGCAGCTGACGGAAGTTAGCCAGTTCCGCGATCGGCAAATCATAGCCGCTGAGGTGCAGCAGGCTGTAAATCAGCATAGAGCCGTGGCCATTGGACAGCACAAAGCGGTCGCGGTCAGCCCAGAGTGGGTTAGTGGGGTTATGGTTCAGGAAGTCACGCCACAGCACTTCGGCGATATCCGCCATGCCCATTGGGGCGCCCGGGTGGCCAGATTTGGCTTTTTGTACCGCATCCATACTTAGTGCGCGAATGGCGTTAGCAAGCTCTTTACGAGAAGACATGTTCTACTCCAGGTCGGATTAAACGCTTCGCCGTCCTTAACCTATTTTAATCAATGAGTTATCAGGCAAAGTTGTAAAAGTCGACCCACAATGTACATGAAACACAGGTCTCCTGTACATGGCGAAACGTGCAAAATACCGGGGGGAAACTTGCGCTTTGAGAGCCGAGCCACTATGCATTTGTGGCGGGGAAGGTTATAACGCCCTCTTTATCGTTCGCTTTTTTACCACTCTTTTTGGCAGGTTCTTGTTTTTATTACCTTGTTACTCACTGGATGAAATAATATGAAATTACGTCACTCTTTACTTACCCTGGGTCTGATTTCCGCACTTTCTGGTTGCCAGAATTTCGACAGTAATGCGCTGTTGCAGTCTGGCGCGCAGGCCTATCAGGCTGCCACGCTTAGCGATGAACAGGTCAAAGAGCTGAGTGTGAAGTCGTGCGAGCAGATGGACAGCGAAGCGCAGATTGCGCCCGCCGGCAGCGTATATACCCAGCGCCTGAACAAGATCGCTGCAGCGCTGGGCGACAACATCAACGGCACGCCAGCTAACTACAAGGTTTATGTGACCAAAGACGTTAATGCCTGGGCGATGGCGAACGGCTGTATCCGCGTCTACAGCGGACTGATGGATATCATGACCGACAATGAAGTGGAAGGCGTACTCGGCCATGAAATGGGCCACGTTGCGCTGGGTCATACCCGTCGCGCCATGCAGGTTGCCTACAGCGCTACGGCTGCCCGTACGGCGGCGGCATCGGTGGGCGGCATCGCCGCTACGCTTTCCCAGTCTCAGTTGGGCGACCTTGGCGAGAAACTGGTTAACGCGCAGTTCTCACAGAAACAGGAATCGCAGGCAGATGACTACTCGTTTGATCTGATGAAGAAACGCGGTATCAATCCGGAGGGCCTGGTCACCAGCTTTGAAAAACTCTCGAAGCTGGAAGGCAGCCACGAAAGCACCATGTTTGACTCCCACCCCTCTTCCGCTTCCCGCGCGCAGCACATCAAAGATCGTATCGCTGCGGGTAAATAATTAAAGCGATCAAAAAGGGCGCACCCACCGGTGCGCCCTTTAACTGACTCTCTTTCAGAGCCAGGCTTTTGCAAAGAGGGCTTGCCTGATGGCACAGCCCGCCTTACTTTTCAGCCGTTATCTTGCTCTTTGCAGCTCAGCCCTTGTTCACGGCCTGAACGTGCAGCATATCCAGCGCCAGCGTTGCCGCAGCAAGCGCCGTCAGATCGGACTGATCGTAGCCCGGTGCCACTTCCACCAGATCCATCCCGACGATGTTTAACCCCTGCAGACCGCGCACCAGCTTAGTTGCTTTATCCGTGGTCAGTCCACCAATCACCGGCGTGCCGGTTCCCGGCGCGTGAGCCGGATCCAGACAGTCGATATCAAAGGTCAGGTAAACCGGCATATCGCCTACGATCTCTTTCACCTGAGCCAGGATCTCATCCACGCTGCGATCGTTAACCTGCGCCGCATCCAGAACATTAAAGCCCAGCGAGGCGTCAAATTCAGTGCGGATGCCGATCTGCACGGAGCGTGCCGGATCGATCAGCCCTTCCTGCGGCGCATGGTGGAACATGGTGCCGTGGTCAAACTTCGGCCCGTTAGAGTAGGTGTCGGTATGGGCATCGAAATGCACCAGCGCCATTTTGCCGAAGTATTTCGCATGCGCGCGCAGCAGAGGCAGCGTCACGTAATGATCGCCGCCGAAGGTCATCATGCGCTTGCCGTTCGCCAGCAGTTTTTCCGCGTGCGCCTGCAGCTTATCGGTCAGATCCTGCGAATCGCCAAAGGCGTAAACCAGGTCGCCACAGTCAATCACCTTCAGGCGCTGACGCAGATCAAAGTTCCACGGCCAGCGGCAGCCTTCCCACGCCAAATTAGTGGAGATCTGACGAATGGCCCCCGGCCCCAGACGGCTGCCCGGTCGGCCCGAGGTCGCCGCATCGAAAGGAATACCGGTAATCACCCACTCGGCATCGCTGTCGTAGGGTTGGAAGTTAACCGGAAAACGCATAAAACCAAAGGCGTTTGAAACCAGCGAGTTATCATACTGGTTGCCCAGGGTATTATTCATACACAATCCTCTTTATTCATCTTCCAGATAGGTATAGCCGTAGAGGCCAGACTCAAACTCTTCCAGGAATTGCGCGCGCAGCTCTTCGTCCAGATCGCTCTCTTTGATCTGATTGCGGAAGTGCGTCAGCAGCTCCTGCGGATCGAGCTGGACATATTCCAGCATGTCAGCAACGGTGTCGCCTTCATCTGAAAGCTGCACGTCAACCCGACCATCCGCATAGGCAAAGACGTCAACCGCTTCGGTATCGCCGAACAGGTTGTGCATGTTGCCGAGGATCTCCTGATAGGCACCGACCATAAAGAAGCCCAGCATCGGCGGGTTATCTACATCGTACTGCGGCATTGGCATAGTAGTCGCGATGCCGTCACCGTCCACGTAGTGGTCGATGGTGCCGTCCGAGTCACAGGTGATATCCAGCAGCACGGCGCGACGCTCTGGCGATTTATTCAGTCCTTCCAGCGGCATAACCGGGAACAGCTGATCGATTCCCCACGCATCCGGCATCGACTGGAACAGCGAGAAGTTGACGTAGATTTTGTCCGCCATGCGCTCCTGCAGTTCGTCGATAATCGGACGGTGCGCGCGGTTGCTTGGATCCAGATGCTGCTGGATATAGTGGCAGATGCTCAGATAAAGCTGCTCGGCCCAGGCACGCTGCTTCAGGTCGTAAGTTCCCTGCGAGTAGCCGGTGTGGATATCAAACAGATCCATCTGGCTGTCGTGCAGCCATTCGCGCAGCGAGCGGCGGTTATTTGGCTCGTGCATCTCCTGCCAGGTGTCCCACATGCTGACGATAGGACGTGGCGAATCGCCTTCAGGCGGATGCGGTTCGCTGAACTCGTTACGCTCCACGCCGATGATGTTCGACACCAGCACAGTATGGTGCGCGGTTACCGCACGGCCAGACTCGGTGATCACCGTAGGGTGCGGCAGATTGTGCTCTTCACACGCATCGCCTATCGCCCAGATGACGTTGTTCGCATACTCATTCAGGCCGTAGTTTACCGAACAGTCGGACTGCGAACGGGTGCCTTCATAATCGACGCCCAGGCCACCGCCCACGTCAAAGCACTGAATGTTTACGCCAAGCTTAGCCAGCTCCACGTAGAAACGCGCCGACTCACGCACGCCAGTCGCGATATCACGGATGTTCGCCATCTGTGAACCGAGGTGGAAGTGCAGCAGCTGCAGGCTCTCCATCCGGCCCGCTTCACGCATGATCTCTACCAGCTTCAGAACCTGGGTTGCCGACAGACCAAATTTAGATTTTTCGCCGCCGCTGGATTGCCATTTACCGGAACCCTGCGAGGCCAGGCGCGCACGGATACCCAGGCGAGGAATGACATTCAGCCGTTCAGCCTCTTCCAGCACCAGCTTCACTTCGGTCATTTTTTCCAGCACCAGATAGACTTTATGGCCCATCTTTTCGCCGATCAGCGCCAGACGAATATATTCACGGTCTTTGTAGCCGTTACAGACAATCACCGAGCGCGTCATGCCCGCATGCGCCAGCACCGCCATCAGCTCAGCTTTGGAACCCGCTTCCAGGCCCAGCGGTTCGCCAGAGTTAATCAGCGACTCAATTACGCGCTTGTGCTGGTTAACTTTAATTGGATAGACGAGGAAGTAATCACCGCGATAGCCATAGGATTCACGCGCACGTTTAAAAGCCGCGTTTATCGAACGAAGGCGATGTTGCAGAATCTGAGGGAAACAAAACAGGGCGGGAAGACGCTGGCCTTCAGCCTCACGCTCTTTAACCAGCTTCGCTAAATCAACGCGTGCTTCCGGCACGTCCGGATCGGGACAGACACTGATATGCCCCAGCTCATTGACGTCATAATAATTATTGCCCCACCAGGCAATATTGTAGGTGCGCAGCATCTTGCTGGCATCTTGATCGCTCATAGCCACCTCCTGCATTGAGCGGAGTACACCCTGTTCGCCTGCTGACGAACCCTTGATAGTCTTCATGTCGTCAGACATTACGAGCCTCAAATTCAAATGATGCGAAACAGTTAACTACTATCGCAGGGAAATGCTGCGACAACAACCCATCGACTACCGGGAAATCCAGCATAAAACACTGGCGAATCACACCAATCGGTCTCTGAAGTATAACATTAAACCTGGCGCGCACTCCCCAGGGCACTCACTCTCAGACAGCGCTGAGTGAGGGGAAAGCACAATAAAAGAGTAGACGGCGTGGATGTCGGAAAGATGAAGGAGGTCGGGACAGTTCAACGCAGCGGCGTTTTATACAGCCGAAACGCCCAAAATGCAAAATCTAAATCGTTGAAGTGAGTACCCTGTCATGAATATTTTCCACTCTGCCCCTAAACGGAAAAAAGCTTTAAAGAAAAAAGGCTGGCAATCCGATTAATGAGTAACCTAAAATAGCCGTCCAGATGTTAATCCATCTATACTGGTTAACTTCTAAGCGTCTTCATTTATATGTACTGCTCATGGCTTTGCCTGAGGGGGCGCTGAGAGCCTGAACCGGTTAACGGTGACAGTATTTTCGCGCTAGGCAGTCGATTTCAACCCGTATTCAGTAAGGTAAAGAATTAATGGCTAAACACCTTTTCACTTCCGAGTCCGTCTCAGAAGGACATCCTGATAAAATTGCTGACCAGATTTCCGATGCCGTGCTCGATGCCATTCTTGAGCAGGATCCGAAAGCTCGTGTGGCTTGCGAGACGTATGTAAAAACTGGCATGGTGCTGGTAGGCGGCGAAATTACCACTTCTGCCTGGGTTGATATCGAAGAGATCACCCGTAACACCGTGCGCGAAATCGGTTATGTCCATTCCGATATGGGCTTTGATGCCAACTCTTGTGCCGTACTGAATGCTATTGGTAAACAGTCACCTGACATCAACCAGGGCGTTGACCGTGCGGACCCTCTTGAGCAGGGTGCAGGCGACCAGGGTCTGATGTTTGGCTACGCCACCAACGAAACTGATGTGCTGATGCCAGCCCCCGTGACCTATGCTCACCGTCTGGTGCATCGTCAGTCAGAAGTGCGTAAAAACGGCACGCTGCCGTGGCTACGCCCGGATGCCAAGAGCCAGATCACCTTCCAGTATGATAACGGCAAAATTGTCGGTATCGACGCTGTGGTTCTCTCTACCCAGCATTCTGAAGATATCTCTCAGAAAGATCTGCAGGAAGCGGTGATGGAAGAGATCATCAAGCCGGTACTGCCGGAAGAGTGGATCAACGCCAGCACCAAATATCACATCAACCCGACCGGCCGTTTTGTTATCGGTGGTCCAATGGGCGACTGCGGATTGACCGGACGTAAAATCATCGTTGATACCTACGGCGGTATGGCACGTCACGGTGGCGGCGCATTCTCCGGTAAAGACCCCTCTAAAGTTGACCGTTCTGCAGCCTATGCGGCGCGCTATGTGGCAAAAAATATCGTTGCTGCGGGTCTGGCTGACCGCTGCGAGATTCAGGTTTCTTACGCTATCGGCGTGGCTGAACCGACCTCAATCATGGTGGAAACCTTCGGTACTGAGAAAATCTCTACCGAGCAGTTGACCTTGCTGGTGCGCGAGTTCTTTGACCTGCGTCCATACGGTTTGATCCAGATGCTGGACCTGCTGCACCCTATCTACCGTGAGACAGCAGCTTACGGTCACTTTGGTCGTGAGCACTTCCCATGGGAAAAAACTGACAAAGCGGCACTGCTGCGTGAAGCGGCCGGCCTGAAGTAAGCCCAGACAGGCAGTTCTGAGGGCACCCAGTGGGTGCCCTTTTTTCATCTCTGCCGCTGGCAGAATAGCCTTCTGTGGCTACACTTCTTTTGGTCCTGAGGGGCATAATTGTTAACGGTTACACGCAGAAACATTCTGTAAATCTGACAATTAAGAATTAACACGCTTAACAAGGTGTAGCGGAATGCGCTATTTTCAGCGCTGTCCGATAGCGGGGCACTTGGGAACTAAGTAAGACTACTATCACTAACTGGTTACAAAGCGTAAGCGCGCGTGAAAATGCTGTTTTTCGGATTGATCTGGTGTGTAACCGATTACACCAATGTGATCTCCAGCACAGTCTTGCGGGCTGAGGTTTTCTAACATTTATAACAACAATAAGCAGTACCACTTTAATGGAGGCGTTATGCCTGATAATAAGAAACAGAGCAGAACATCGAACAAGGCGATGACCTTTTTTGTTTGTTTCCTTGCAGCACTGGCCGGTCTGTTATTTGGTCTGGATATCGGCGTGATCGCCGGCGCCCTGCCATTTATCGCCAAAGATTTTAACGTCACCCCGCATCAGCAGGAGTGGATTGTCAGCTCAATGATGTTCGGTGCCGCCGTCGGTGCTGTCGGCAGCGGCTGGATGTCCTCCCGTCTGGGGCGTAAAAAAAGCCTGATGATTGGCGCAGTGCTGTTCGTCATCGGCTCCCTCTGGTCTGCCATGTCCTCTAACCCGGAAATGCTGATCTTCGCCCGCGTTATTCTGGGTCTGGCCGTGGGTGTGGCTTCTTATACTGCGCCGCTTTATCTTTCCGAGATCGCTCCGGAAAAAATTCGCGGCAGTATGATTTCGCTCTACCAGTTGATGATTACCATCGGGATCCTGGGTGCTTACCTCTCTGACACCGCCTTCAGCTACACCGGCGAATGGCGCTGGATGCTGGGTATCATCACCATTCCTGCTGCTCTGCTGCTGGTGGGTGTCTGCTTCCTGCCAAACAGCCCGCGCTGGCTGGCGGCAAAAGGCGACTTCCGCACCGCTCAACGCGTGCTGGATCGTCTGCGTGATACCAGCGAACAGGCAAAACGCGAGCTGGATGAGATCCGTGAAAGCCTGAAGATCAAACAGTCTGGCTGGAGTCTGTTTAAAGACAACAGCAACTTCCGCCGTGCGGTTTATCTGGGCGTGCTTCTGCAGGTGATGCAGCAGTTCACCGGTATGAACGTCATCATGTACTACGCGCCGAAGATTTTTGAGATCGCTGGCTTTACCAATACCACCGAGCAGATGTGGGGCACCGTAATCGTTGGCCTGGTCAACGTACTGGCTACCTTTATCGCTATCGGTCTGGTTGACCGCTGGGGCCGCAAACCAACGCTGAAGCTGGGCTTTATGGTGATGGCAGTAGGCATGGGCGTGCTGGGAACCATGCTGCATATGGGCATTCATTCTGAAGGCGCGCAGTACTTTGCTATCGCCATGCTGATGATGTTCATCATTGGTTTTGCCATGAGCGCCGGTCCGTTGATCTGGGTACTCTGTTCTGAGATCCAGCCGCTGAAAGGCCGCGATTTCGGTATCACCGTTTCCACCGCGACTAACTGGATTGCCAACATGATTGTGGGCGCAACCTTCCTGACCATGCTTAATACCCTGGGCAACGCGAATACCTTCTGGGTCTACGCCGGTCTGAACGTCGTGTTCATTATCCTGACCATTATGCTGATTCCGGAAACCAAGAACGTTTCGCTGGAACACATTGAACGCAACCTGTTGGGCGGCAAAAAGCTGCGCGATATCGGCCAGCGTGACTAAAAGTACTGGCCGGGGAAACCCGGCCAGCTTTATTGTAATCCTCCTCCCCCGATCGTATCCTTTGCCGTATGAAATCCCTCAGAGTTCCCATTGCGCTGCAACAGGCGGTGATGCGCTCGCTGCGTGAAAAATTGCAGCAGGCAAACCATCGGCTTGAGCGCCACTATCCTGAACCCAAACTTCTCTACCAGCAGCGCGGCACGGCTGCAGGCACGGCATGGCTGCAACAGTGGGAGATCCGCCTGAATCCGGTGCTTCTGCTGGAGAATCAGCAGGCGTTTATTGATGAAGTCGTTCCTCATGAGCTGGCGCATCTCCTGGTCTGGAAGCATTTTGGCCGCGTGCCTCCCCACGGCAAAGAGTGGAAGTGGATGATGGAAAGCGTGCTCGGTGTGCCTGCAGAGCGCACCCACAAATTTGAGATTGACTCCGTACGCAGCCGTGCATTTCCCTATCGCTGTGGCTGCCAGCAGCATCAGCTGACCGTACGCCGCCACAACCGCGTGATACGGGGGGAGAGCGAGTATCGCTGCGTCCACTGCGGTGAACGCCTTCAGCCCGGTGATTTCCAAAAATCTGAAAAACTGGCCTGAGAGCGAAAATAGCGCCAATAATGCTCCAATTAACGCCAGTTGATTTCCCGTAACCGCTTGCATCTGTTACTCTCGCCGCCTCGTTTTCAAGAGAGATTTTCGGAACATGCTTCGCAACATTATTCGCTGCTTTTCACTCTTTTTGCTCCTCTCCCCGCTGGTTGCGCACAGTTTCAGCCTGAACAACTATCACCAGAACAGTTTTGGTCAGGCTAAGGAGTATGCGGCTAAGCTCAATGCTGACGCGCCGGGTTCCTTCTACTGTGGCTGTAAAATCACCTGGAAAGGCAAGAAAGGCGTTCCGGATCTCGCCTCCTGCGGCTATCAGGTACGTAAAAACGCCAGCCGCGCAAAGCGTATCGAATGGGAACATGTGGTACCGGCCTGGACCTTTGGACACCAGCGCCAGTGCTGGCAGAATGGCGGCCGTAAACAGTGCGCCAAAGATGCTGGCTATCGCCGTATTGAAACGGACCTGCATAACCTTCAGCCCGCAATCGGTGAAGTGAACGGCGATCGCGGTAACTTTATGTACAGCCAGTGGAACGGCAGCGAGCGCCAGTATGGTCAGTGTGAAATGAAAATCGACTTTAAAAACAAACTGGCGGAGCCGCCAGCCCGCGCCCGTGGTGCGATAGCACGAACCTGGCTTTATATGCGCGACCAATACCAGATAAGCATGTCAAAGCAGCAGACCCAGCTGATGACGGTCTGGAACCAGCTCTATCCGGTCACGCCGTGGGAGTGTGAGAGAGATAACCGCATTGCTAAGGTACAGGGCAATCATAATCCTTATGTACAGCAGGCTTGCCAGCGGTAAAATCACTGACCTAAACTAGAGCACATCTTCAGGCCGTGCCGATGGCGTGGCCATTAACCTTTAGCAGGATTTCCATGCGAATACCCCGCATTTTCCATCCCGAGACGTTGACCGCTGGCAGTGAGATTGCCCTCAGCGACGAGGCCGCGAACCATGTAGGTCGCGTACTGCGCATGGGAGCCGGACAGGCCCTGGAATTGTTCGATGGTACTAATCTGACTTTTCCCGCAGAAATTGTGCAGGCAGATAAAAAAAGCGTTCGCGTTCTGGTGGGCGAAAGCCGCGAAGAGAGCCGTGAATCCCCGCTTCACCTGCATCTGGGGCAGGTAATGTCCCGCGGCGAGAAGATGGAGTTCACCATTCAGAAGGCCGTTGAACTCGGGGTAAATGTGATTACCCCCTTGTTTTCTGAGCGCTGTGGCGTAAAGCTGGACGCCGATCGTCTGGCTAAAAAGCATCAGCAGTGGCAAAAAATCGTGATTGCCTCCTGTGAACAGTGCGGCAGAAACAGCGTGCCGGAAGTACGTGAAGCCATGACGCTGGAAGCGTGGTGCGCAGAGCAGGATGCGGGATTAAAGTTGAACCTGCATCCAAGAGCCAGCCAGAGCATTAAGACGCTGCCACTCCCCGTCGGGCGAGTCCGGCTTCTTATTGGTCCGGAAGGTGGCCTGACCGCTGATGAAATCAGCATGACGGCACGCTACGGCTTTACCGATATCCTGTTAGGTCCGCGCGTACTTCGCACTGAAACAACGGCGTTGACGGTGATTACTGCCCTTCAGGTCCGCTTTGGCGATCTCGGGTAGGCGTGCGATAAAACAGAACGCATCACTTCATCCCGCCTTGCAGAGCGGGCCGGAGAGCCCAATTGGTGATGCAAAATTATTTTAGTTGGGTAAGTTATGCCGGACCGCTGAGTCTGAGCGTCCTTGTTGCGGCCACGCCAGCGTGCAGGAACTTCAGCGAACTCAAAGGCGCGTGAGTTTCAAACACGGCCAGCGTTAAACATGGCAAATAAGATAGCTCACTGGAGAGACAAAATGATTAAGCTTGGCATTGTGATGGACCCTATTACCTCCATCAATATCAAAAAAGACACCAGCTTCGCAATGTTGCTGGAAGCACAGCGCCGTGGTTACGAAATCCATTATATGGAGATGAACGATCTCTATCTGCGCGGTGGGGAAGCTCGTGCGCGTACCCGCAGCCTTAGCGTAGAGCAGAACTATGATAAGTGGTTTGAGTTCGGCAGCGAGCAGGACATTGCGCTGGCCGATCTGAACGTGGTGCTGATGCGTAAAGATCCGCCGTTTGATACCGAGTTCATCTATGCTACCTATATCCTTGAACGTGCCGAGGAACAGGGAACGCTGATCGTCAACAAACCGCAGAGCCTGCGTGACTGTAACGAAAAGCTGTTCACCGCCTGGTTTGCGGAACTGACGCCAGATACTCTGGTGACCCGCAATGCGCAGCAGATACGTGAGTTCTGGCAGGAGCATGGCGATATCATCCTGAAACCGCTGGATGGCATGGGCGGCGCGTCCATTTTCCGCATCAAGCAGGAAGATCCTAACCTGTCGGTCATCATCGAGACGTTAACCGAGCACGGTAACTTCTACTGCATGGCGCAGAACTATCTGCCTGCTATTAAAGAAGGGGATAAGCGCGTGCTGGTGGTGGATGGCGAACCTGTGCCCTACTGCCTGGCCCGTATTCCCAAGTCTGGTGAAACGCGTGGAAATCTGGCGGCTGGTGGACGTGGTGAAGCGCGTCCGCTTTCTGAAAGCGACTGGGAAATTGCCCGCCGCGTGGGCCCGACCCTGAAAGCCAAAGGCCTGATTTTTGTAGGTCTGGATATTATTGGCGATAAGCTGACCGAGATTAATGTGACCAGCCCAACCTGCGTCCGTGAGATCGAGGCCGCATTCCCAATTTCAATTACTGGTATGCTGATGGATGCCATTGAAAAACGTCTGGCCTGACGGTACGCGGGGTCAACGGGCCCCTTTATTAACCCGTTAATTACGCACGCGGCCCGGGTCGCGTGCGGTTAACCCGAATACAGAATCCTGATATGAATTTACAGCATCATTTTTTGATTGCGATGCCCACGCTGCAGGACCCGTTATTCAAGCGCTCGGTGGTTTATATCTGCGAGCATAATGATGACGGAGCCATGGGCCTGATTGTGAATAAGCCAATGGATAACTTAACCGTTGACGGTATTCTGAAGAAACTCAAAATTATGCCCACGCCGCGTGAGCCAGAGGTCAAACTCGACAAGCCGGTTTTCTCCGGTGGCCCGCTGGCAGAAGATCGTGGATTTATCCTGCACTCTGCCCAACGCACTTTCGCCTCCAGCATCCGCGTTTCCGATAATACGGTGATTACCACCTCGCGCGATGTGCTGGAAACGCTGGGGACGCCAGAACAGCCGAGCAGCGTGCTGGTTGCGCTGGGCTACTGCGCCTGGGAGAAAGATCAGCTGGAAAATGAGCTGCTGGAAAACGCCTGGCTGACCACGCCCGCTAACAGCAATATTCTGTTCCAGACCCCAATAGCCGAACGCTGGCGGGAAGCAGCAAAAAGCATTGGTATTGATATTCACAATATCACCAGTGATGCAGGTCACGCCTGATGAGCCATATGACTCTGCTGGCGTTTGATTTCGGCACCAAAAGTATTGGCGTGGCCATTGGGCAGCAGCTCACCGGCACGGCCAGACCGTTAGCGGCGCTGAAGGCGCAGGACGGCACGCCGGACTGGAATAAAATTGAAGCGTTACTGAAAGAGTGGCAGCCGGACCGCGTGGTCGTCGGCCTGCCGCTGAATATGGACGGCACCGAGCAACCGCTGACGGTACGCGCCCGTAAGTTTGCTAACCGCATTCATGGCCGGTTTGGCGTGCAGGTGGACCTCCACGATGAGCGTCTCAGCACCATTGAAGCCCGGGCAGAGCTGTTCGAACGCGGTGGCTTCCGCGCGTTGAGCAAAGGCAGCGTGGACTCTCTCTCTGCGGTGATCATTCTTGAAAGCTGGTTCGAGAACAGCTGGGCCTGAGGTCAGATTAACCAGCCTGATCCGGGTCTGGCCCGGCGATTAACCCCGTTTTTCTCCGCCCGGCCAGACTTTGAGCAAAGGTCTGCATCCCACTTTGCATGCCCGTTTCCAGCAGGCCAGCAAGCTGATGGGTTTTCCCCTCGCGGATCAGGTTCGCTACCGCAGGCGTATTCACCAGTACTTCAAATAGCGCCACCCTTCCCTGTTCCGCGCCCTGCTCCAGCCGCTGTGCTATAACCGCTTTCAGGCTGCCAGCCAGTTGGCTGCGCACCAGGTTTTTCTCCGCCCCGGGAAAGAGATCCACCAGCCTCTCCACGGCCTGCGTTGCGCCACGGGTATGCAGCGTTGCCAGCACCAGATGCCCGGTTTCTGCCGCCGTCAGCGCCTGTTGAATCGTCTCGCCATCACGCAGTTCCCCGAGCAGGATAATATCGGGATCTTGCCTCAGCGCGCCGCGCAGCCCTTCACTGAACGAAATGCAGTGCTGACCCACTTCCCGCTGCTGGATCAGCGAGCGCTGACTGTGATGAATAAATTCGATCGGATCTTCCAGCGTGAGAATGTGCCGATCCTGCACTCTGTTGATCTCGCCAATCAACGCCGCCAGCGTGGTGGATTTACCGCTGCCCGTTGCGCCGGTTACCAGTACCAGTCCGTCGTTCAGGGTTAACAAGGTGTGAGCGAAGGCAGGCAGTTTCAGCTCCGCAAGCTCGGGACAATGGCACGCTATCAGCCTCAGCGCCAGTGAAAGCCCCTGCTGCTGGCGGAACAGATTGGCACGCAGACGCGTGCCATCCGCCATCGTCAGAGCAAAATCGAGCTGGCCCGCCTGGTCAAACTGTCCGATCTGGGCTGCGGTAAGCCACCTTTTTGCCGTCGCTTCCAGCAGCCCGGCGGTGACGGTGATGGCATCCGGCACCGGCTCCAGCCTGCCGCAACGCCGCCAGAATGGAGAATGACCACTGCAAAGGTGCAGATCCCCCGCGTTATGCTTTACACTAAGGGCCACCATCTCCTCAATATTCATATTACTCCCTGACTATGACCTCGATTCAGCACAACTTACAGCAAGTCCGCGAGAGGATCTCAGCGGCCGCCGCACGGTGCGGGCGCGATCCGGCAGAAATTACCCTGCTTGCAGTCAGCAAAACAAAACCTGCGAGCGCGATCGAAGAAGCGGTTGCCGCGGGCCAGCGCTGTTTTGGCGAGAACTACGTACAGGAAGGTGTCGACAAAATTAAAGCGTCAGGAAATTCCGCTCTCGACTGGCACTTTATTGGCCCGCTGCAATCCAACAAGAGTCGGCTGGTTGCTGAACATTTTAACTGGTGCCACACCATTGACCGGCTGAAGATTGCTGCCCGTCTTAACGAGCAGCGTCCGCAGGAGCTGCCGCCGCTGAACGTGCTGATCCAGATAAACATCAGTGACGAAAACAGTAAATCTGGCATCATGCTGGAGGCGCTGAGCGAGCTGGCAAAAGAGATTTCACTGCTGCCTCGTTTAACGCTGCGCGGTCTGATGGCTATCCCCGCGCCTGAGAGTGACTATGCGCGGCAGTTAGCCGTCTGTAGCCAGATGGCAGAAGCGTTTAACGAACTGAAAAAAAAGTATCCCTCCGTCGACACGCTTTCTCTGGGAATGAGCGACGATATGGATGCCGCGATAGCGGCAGGCAGTACAATGGTGCGCATCGGCACCGCAATTTTTGGCGCGCGTGATTACAGCGCCGCTCACAACAATAACTGAGGAACCCCATGCTGACGTTGACTTTTCTGGTCAAGACCCTGATCGATCTCTACGTAATGGTGCTGCTGTTGCGTATCTGGATGCAGTGGTCGCGCTGTGATTTCTATAATCCGCTCTCACAATTTATCGTAAAAATTACTCAGCCGGTGCTCAAACCGCTGCGGCGGATCCTCCCCTCTATTGGCCCGGTAGATACTGCACCACTGCTGCTGGCCTTTGTGCTCACTACGCTGAAATACCCAATTTTACTGTTAATCCAGGTAGGGGCCTTCTCTGTTGATCCGATGAACCTGCTGGTTGGCCTGCTCTCGCTGATTAAATCGGTCGGTTATCTGGTGTTCTGGGTGATCATTATCCGCTCGCTGATGAGCTGGATCAGTCAGGGTCGTGGCCCGGTAGACTATGTATTAATCCAGCTGACCGAACCGCTGATGGCCCCCATCCGCCGTATACTGCCCGCGATGGGCGGGATCGATTTCTCCGCGATGGTGGTGATCCTGATCCTCTATATGTTGAACTACCTGGGCATGGATCTCTTCCCTGGCCTCTGGTATCTGCTGTAATTTGAAAAATTCTGGACCTGATATGCAAAAAGTTGTGCTCGCCACCGGAAATCCCGGCAAAGTTCGTGAAATGGCCGATTTGCTGGCCGCCTTTGGCCTCGACATTGTGGCGCAAACGGAACTGGGCGTGGAGTCAGCCGAAGAGACCGGCCTGACGTTTATTGAAAACGCGATCCTGAAGGCGCGTCACGCCGCGGCGGTAACCGGCTTGCCGGCGATCGCCGATGATTCCGGGCTGGCGGTAGATGCGCTGGGCGGCGCGCCGGGGATCTACTCTGCGCGCTATGCGGGCGAAGAGGCGAGCGACCAGCAGAATCTGCTCAAGCTGCTTGCCGCGCTGGAAAGCGTGCCGGACGGCGCCCGCCAGGCAGAGTTCCACTGCGTGCTGGTCTATCTGCGTCATGCAGAGGATCCCACGCCACTGGTGTTCCACGGCAGCTGGCAGGGTGAAATTACCCGTGCCGCTGCGGGCGTTGGCGGCTTTGGTTACGATCCGATTTTCTTTGTTCCGGCCCTGGGCAAAACGGCGGCGGAGCTGACAAAAGCGGAGAAGCATGCCGTTTCCCATCGGGGTAAAGCGATGACGCTGCTGCTGGAAGCGATGCGTAATGCGTAAGCTGCCTCCGTTAAGCCTCTATATCCATATCCCATGGTGCGTGCAGAAGTGCCCCTACTGCGACTTCAACTCCCACGCGCTGAAGGGCGAAGTGCCGCACGAGGAGTACGTGCGGCATTTGCTGGCGGATCTGGATGCTGACCTGCCGCTGGCCTCAGGACGTGAAGTCAGCACCATTTTCATCGGCGGCGGCACCCCCAGCCTGTTAAGCAGTGAAGCGATGCAGATGCTGCTGGATGGCGTTCGCGCTCGTTTGCCGCTCTCCCCGACTGCTGAAATCACCATGGAGGCGAACCCTGGTACGGTGGAAGCAGACCGCTTCAGCGGCTACCAGCGTGCCGGGATTAACCGTATCTCGATTGGGGTGCAGAGCTTCAGCGAGCAGAAACTGGCGCGTCTGGGACGCATTCACGGCCCGGAAGAGGCCAGACGGGCAGCAGGACTCGCCACTGACCTGAACCTGCGCAGCTTTAATCTGGATTTGATGCACGGGCTGCCGGATCAGTCGCTGGAAGAGGCGCTGGACGATCTGCGCCAGGCCATTGCGCTCAATCCGCCGCATCTCTCCTGGTATCAGCTTACTATTGAGCCAAACACGCTGTTTGCCTCTCGTCCGCCGGTTCTGCCGGATGACGATGCGCTGTGGGATATTTTTGAACAGGGTGACCAGCTGCTGACGGCGGCAGGTTACGTGCAGTACGAAACCTCTGCTTATGCAAAGCCAGGCTACCGCTGCGAACATAATCTTAATTACTGGCGCTTCGGAGACTATCTGGGCGTTGGCTGCGGCGCGCACGGTAAGCTGACTCAGGCTGACGGGCGAATCATCCGCACCAGCAAAACGCGGCATCCTCGTGGATTTATGGCGGGAAATTATCTGGATCGCCGCCATGAAGTCAGCGACAGCGAGAAGCCGTTCGAATTCTTTATGAACCGCTTCCGCCTGCTGGAAGCCGCGCCGCGCGAGGAGTTTCAGCTTTATACCGGCCTTGCGGAAAGCGTTATCCGGCCGCAGATCGACGAAGCTCTCAGCCAGGGCTATCTGACCGAAACGCCGGAAAGCTGGCAGGTGACGGAGAAAGGCAAGCTGTTTCTGAATTCGCTGCTGGAGCTGTTTCTGGCCGAAGAGGCGTAACTCTTCACTGAAAAAAAACGCCTGATGTGTTTATCAGGCGTTTTTTTATGGCTGTAAGTCAGGCTGTTATTTCAGCCCGGCAATCATCGCCTTGCGCTGATCTTCCAGCGTGGTAACGCGGTTACAGACTTCATGACCGAAATTCTGGAAATCTTTCTCCTGATTTTTCCATTCGGCCTGAATAGACTGCTGCAGACCGCCCAGATTACCCATGATCGCCTGCAGAGGATTGCTGCCGTTGCCAGCCTGCTTGCTGCCCATCTCGTTCAGGCTGTCCTGCACCACGCCACCCATCGCATTCTGCACCAGTTGCTCACCGTCCTGACGAACCTGGTCGATGGCCTGATGGTGGAAAGTCAGCCCGTCGTCGCGGTGCTCAATAATGCGGTTCATCTGCTGCTTAAGCTGCGTATCCAGCGAGGTCAGACGGTTACGCACGTTGCTATCCTGACCCAGCTTTTCTACGATCACTTTGTCCAGCGCTAGGCGGCCTTTTTCCAGACGCTGACGCGCGCCCTGATCGATCCAGGGCAAATCACGCCGTAGCGCGGTCTGGTAATCAATCGCTTTCTGCCGCGTGGCGGTATCCACCGTCGCGGCTTTACCGTTGCGCTGCACATCTCCCGTCGGCGTGATGGTCAGATTGCCGCTGGCTCCGACAACCTGCACGCTCTGCGGAGAGAGAACGATATCATCCTGAGGTTTCACGCTACATTGATAGTCTGCCTGAGCCTGGCCCGCTGCCAGTAACAACGCACCCACCATCATCGCTTTACGCATTTGCATTCTCCTGAAAGTGAAAAGGCCACGCATGCGTGGCCCCAAAATTATTTCCCACATCCTGCGGGATGTTAAGCGGGATACTACTTAGTCCCACCAGACATCGAAAAGTTCGGTCACCTGAATGTTATTCAGCTTGCGCTCTTCCAGCCACTTGCGCACCAGCTCGCGGTGCTCGTCAGTACATTTACCGGTCTGCTGCAGGCAGATCAACCCTTCCCACTGCAGGTAGCCGCTGCCGTCAAACGCCAGGCCGTTAGGATCGATCACTTCTTCAATCAGTGCATCAACGGTTTTGTCGATGGTCTCTTCGCTGGTGCCTTCCGGGAAGCCGAAGCCGATGGAAAAACCTAATTCCTGAAACTCATCGATATGCATTTTTTTACGCAAACGACGACTGCGTTGGGTAGCCATTATTTAATCCTCTCAAACATCAGATCCCAAACACCGTGGCCAAGACGCTGGCCACGCTGCTCAAATTTCGTTAACGGACGCGACTCGGGACGCGGCACGTAATTTTGCGTTTCGGACTGGTTTTTATAGCCCGCGATGCTGCTCATCACTTCCAGCATATGCTCGGCGTAGGCTTCCCAGTCGGTCGCCATATGGAACACGCCGCCCAGCTTCAGCTTGCGCATCACCAGCTCGGCAAACGGCACCTGAACGATACGGCGCTTGTTGTGGCGCGCTTTATGCCACGGATCCGGAAAGAACAGCTGCACCATACGCAGCGAGTTATCCGGGATCATCTTATCCAGCACGTCGACGGCATCGTGGCACATCACGCGGAGATTCTCCACGCCAGCCTCATGCGCGCTGCTCAGGCAGGCCCCCACGCCCGGCGAGTGCACTTCAATACCCAGGAAGTTTTGCTGTGGATTGCTTTCAGCCATGGTCACCAGCGAGGCGCCCATGCCGAAGCCGATTTCCAGCACAACAGGGGCTTCACGCCCAAACAGGCTCACCAGGTCCACCGCCTCAGGCTGATATTCCACGCCCATCACTGGCCAGTAATTATCCAGCGCGTGCTGCTGGCCTTTTGTCAGGCGGCCCTGACGACGAACGAAGCTGCGAATACGGCGCATCGGGCGACCGTTTTCATCAAACTCCGGAGAAATGACATCATTCTTCATGTTTCTGCCTGCTGCTCTGGAATCTCTGGAAAGGGGGCATTATGCAAAGTTACGGCGGTTAAGCAAGCTCCGGCAACTTCCGGTTTACAGCATAGTTGGTCTGTGCTGGAATCCCAGCCTGATTTTTCATTCTCCAGGATATTTCTCTACCATGATGCAAGCGCCGCACTTCTCCCGGCAGGTACTGGACTGGTATCAACGCTTTGGCCGCAAAACGCTGCCCTGGCAGCTGGAAAAAACGCCCTATAAAGTCTGGCTTTCGGAAGTGATGCTGCAACAGACGCAGGTGGCGACGGTGATCCCCTACTTCGAGCGTTTTATGGCGCGTTTCCCCACCGTTACCGATCTGGCGGCTGCACCGCTGGATGAAGTCCTGCACCTCTGGACCGGGCTGGGTTACTACGCCCGCGCGCGCAATCTGCACAAAGCCGCTAAAATGGTGGCCGATAAGCATCACGGGAATTTTCCGCAGACTTTTGCCGAAGTGGCAGATTTGCCGGGCGTTGGCCGCTCCACCGCTGGCGCCATTCTCTCTCTTTCTCTGGGACAGCATTACCCTATCCTTGATGGCAACGTTAAGCGCGTGCTGGCTCGCTGCTATGCCGTTTCCGGCTGGCCGGGTAAGAAAGAGGTTGAGAAACGCCTCTGGCAGATCAGTGAAGAGGTGACGCCTGCAGAGGGGGTCAGCCAGTTTAATCAGGCGATGATGGATCTGGGCGCCATCGTCTGCACCCGCTCTAAGCCAAAATGCGAAATCTGCCCGCTGAATATGGGCTGTCTGGCCTATGCCAACGGGAGCTGGGCTTCTTACCCGGGTAAGAAGCCGAAACAGACGCTACCAGAGCGCACTGGCTGGCTGCTGATGATGCAGCAGGGTCAGGAAGTGTGGCTGGAGCAGCGCCCGCCAGTGGGGCTCTGGGGTGGGCTGTTTTGCTTCCCGCAGTTTGCTACGCAGCCAGAGCTGGAACAGTGGCTGAGTGAAAAACGCATCGATAGCGCCGCTTTGCAGCAGGGTATCGCGTTTCGCCACACCTTCAGCCATTTCCACCTGGATATTGTCCCGATGTGGCTGGAACTGCCTCCGGCAGGCGCGGCAATGGATGAAGGCGCTGGTCTCTGGTATAACTTAGCGCAACCACAGTCCGTTGGGCTGGCCGCTCCGGTGGAACGCCTGTTACAACAGCTGCGTCAGCCACAACAGAAAGCGCTGAACATCCGCGCCACAGAAGAGGAAGAGTAATGAGCCGAATGATTTTTTGCACGTTCCTGCAGCGTGACGCCGAAGGGCAGGATTTCCAGCTCTATCCGGGCGAAACAGGCAAGCGTATTTATAATGAGATCTCTAAAGAAGCCTGGTCGCAATGGATGAGCAAGCAGACCATGCTGATCAATGAAAAGAAACTCAGCATGATGAACCCGGAAGATCGTAAGCAGCTTGAGCAGGAGATGATCAAGTTCCTGTTCGAAGGGCATGACGTCCATATCGAAGGTTACACCCCGCCAGAAGAATAATCGTTGGGCCTCACAGATGAGGCCCTCTCAATGTGGGCGAAGCACGACAAGATGAAGAAGAAACTGATAGGTTTGCTGGTAATAGCGCCGCTGCTGATCTCCTGCTCAGGCAATAAAAAACCAGCTTTCCACGAAGAGTGGGTCAAGGACACCAACGGCTTCGATATTCTGATGGGTCAATTTGCCCATAACATCGAGAATATCTGGGGCATTAACGAAGTGCTGATCGCCGGCCCCAAAGATTATGTGAAGTACAGCGATCAATACTATACGCGCAGCCACATTAACTTTGAGTCAGGCTCGATCACGATCGAGACCATCGCCGGAACCGATCCAATGGCCAGCCTGCGTCAGGCCATTATCACCACGCTGCTGATCGGTGAAGATCCGGGTAATGTCGATCTCTATTCCGATGCGAACGACATCAAGCTCGGCACCGAGCCGCTGCTCTATGGCCAGGTACTGGATAACACCGGGCAGCCGATCCGCTGGCAGGGTCGTGCGGCCAGCTTCGCAGATTACCTGATCCAGAATAAGCTTCAGCGCCGCAATGTCGGCCTGCATGTGATCTGGTCGGTCACCATCCCGATGGTGCCAAACCATCTGGATAAGCGTGCGCATAAATATCTGCCGATGGTCCGCGAAGCCGCTGCGAAATATGGCGTCGATCAGTCGCTGATCCTGGCGATCATGCAGATTGAATCGAGCTTCAACCCCTATGCGGTGAGTCATGCCGATGCGCTGGGGCTGATGCAGGTGGTGCAGCACACCGCCGGTGTGGATGTGTTCCGCATGAAAGGTAAATGGGGCAAACCGAGCCGCAGCTATCTGCTGGATCCGGAGAATAATATTGATGCCGGTACGGCCTATCTGTCGATCCTTCAGAGCAACTATCTGGGCGGTATCAGCAACCCGACTTCACGCCGTTATGCGGTGATCACCGCCTATAACGGAGGGGCTGGCAGCGTGCTCAAGGTCTTCTCCAGCGATAAGACCCGGGCATTCAATACGATTAACAACCTCTCGCCTGCCGAGGTCTATCAGACGCTGACCTC
The DNA here is from genome assembly GCF_030758455.1 of Erwinia pyri. Taxonomy (NCBI): domain Bacteria; kingdom Pseudomonadati; phylum Pseudomonadota; class Gammaproteobacteria; order Enterobacterales; family Erwiniaceae; genus Erwinia; species Erwinia pyri. The sequence goes on along the minus strand of NZ_CP132353.1, from coordinate 831,730 downwards.
TAACCATCCATCGGCTGAATCCCGCCGCTATCTCTACAAGGTGAACAGCGCCCAGAAGAGCTATCACCTCTACTGAGTGCTTTAGCTACCGGATGAGGTCGACTTTATCCGGTAGCGGTTCATGTCCGGCATACAGCACGGCAAAGATGACTGTTTCCACCAGGGCAAATTTTTCAGATGCCGTGCGCCTGCTGGCAGCCCAAAAAGGGCTGCCGTTTTTCAGGCAAGAACAGACTTTCAGCGGGTGATATTTTTAAACTGGCGGGTGGTATCGGTCAGTGCGCTCTCGGTCGGCAGGCGCTCCATCGAGCTGGCGCCGTAAAAACCATCGCACTGTGGGCAGTTATCCAGAATATATTGCGCATCTTGCGGGCTGGAGATCGGGCCGCCATGGCAGAGCACAATCACCTCTTTACGCACCGCTTTTGCCGCCGCCGCCCACTGATTAATCAGCGGCACGCAGTCGGATAATTTCAGCGCGGTTTCAGCGCCGATATTGCCGCCGGTGGTCAGCCCCATATGCGGCACAATGATATCGGCACCCGCTTTGGTCATCGCAATGGCATCCGCCTCGCTGAATACGTAGGGAGTAGTCAGCAGCCCTTTCTGATGCGCCAGGGCGATCATCTCCACTTCCAGCCCATATCCCATGCCCGTCTCTTCGAGATTAGCGCGGAAGTTGCCATCAATCAGCCCTACGGTCGGAAAGTTCTGCACGCCCGAAAAGCCCATCGCCTTCAGATCGTCCAGAAATTTGTCAAAATGGCAGAAAGGATCGGTGCCGTTCACGCCCGCTAACACTGGCGTATTTTTCACTACCGGCAGCACTTCTTTTGCCATATCTACCACAATCTCATTGGCGTTGCCGTAGGCGAGCAGGCCCGCAAGCGATCCACGTCCTGCCATGCGGTAGCGACCTGAGTTGTAGATCACGATCAGATCGATCCCGCCCGCTTCTTCACATTTTGCGGAGAGCCCCGTTCCGGCGCCGCCACCGATGATCGGTTCGCGGCGGGCAATCATCGCGTTAAATTTTGTCAGTATATCCTGACGGGTAAAAGCCATTTTCAGAACTCCTTCTCTGTAAGCTGGCGAAACTGCCTGACTGCAGCCTGCGCAAATTGAGGATCGTTGATATTGTAAGGGAGACGGCGAATAAAGCGGCGTTCCGTCTGAATAAGATGCGCCTCAAGCGTGGTAATGAAGGCGTTATCCGCTTCCGGTGACCAGAAGGCCTGCCCGGGTGCATCTAGCGCCGAGAAGCCCCCTTCCGGGATCAGGAAGGCTACTTTACCTTCACACCGGTTGAGTTTCTCCGCTATCCATTTCGCCATCTTGACGTTCTCCTCCACCGTGGTGCGCATCAGCGTTACCTGCGCATTGTGGTGATAGAAGAGGCGGCTGGCATATTTTTGCGGCACGCTCTCCGCATGGCCGAAATTAACCATATCCAGCGCCCCACAGGAGATAACACAAGGTATGCCAGACGCCGCCATCGCTTCGAAGCGCGTCTCCTCACAGGCCAGCACGCCCTCAAACAGCAGATCGCACACTTCCGTAGTGGTCAGATCCAGCAGGCCGGCAAGCATTCTGCTGCCAGCGAGTTTTTCCATCGCCATGCCGCCGCTGCCTGTGGCATGAAAAACCAGGCAATCGTAGTCGGCCTCCAGCTCTGCGCTCACCTGCTGGATGCAGGGAGTTGTCACGCCAAACATTGTCAGCCCCAGCGCAGGCTTATCATCCGCACTGCGTTCCGGCTTCCAGAGTACAGCACCCGCTATCTGATGCGCAGCATTACCCAGTACCTGACGGGAAATGCGGTTAAGCCCGGCCACATCCGTGACGGAATAGAGCAGGCTGATATCACTGGCGCCCACATAACCGGAGACGTCACCCGAAGCCATGGTAGAGACCATCACTTTGGGGATGCCCACCGGCAGAGCCTGCATCGCTGGCGTGATCAGCGCAGTGCCGCACGATCCGCCCAGGCCGATCACGCCAGCTAAATCGGGACGATTACTGAGGAAAATCTTAAATGCCAGCGCCATCGCGTCAATGGCTTTTCCCCGGTCGCCGCAGAACACTGCGGCACGACCCTCGGGATGGAAATCAGCAATCAGTTCAGGCGGGAAATCTGCCCCTGAAGCAGCGCTAACTGGTTGAGTAGACAGGTCAACTGTCAGAACTTCTGCGCCCGTTCTGGCCACGCATTCTCTGACGTAAAACAGTTCCCTTCCTTTAGTATCTGCTGTCGCAACAGCATAGACATACCCTGTACTTGTACCCATAGCCATAACAACACCCTGTTATTAGACGAAATAAAGACTTGATAAATCAGTAGTAAAAACGTAAATAACGTATAAGAATGCATTTCTTTTAACGTTACTGGATAACAGTATCACCTTCATTATTGATAAATCAATTGAATGGAATACGCGTCTCACAGAGATGTTGACTATGCTTGATGGTGGAATTTGGCAACCAGATTCGAACAGGAGTTAACAACGGTAACCCTGTTCTTCATCAGACAATCGCTTGTACAGCAAGCAGATTTAACCGGACAAATGAGGTTATTGTGGAGCAAAGGGATTCCGCTGGGGTTATGACACTAACCGCTACAAGAGCAAGAACACGTCGTTTACTGATCGAGACCGCCATGAAAATGTTCGACAGCGGCGCGTTTCCATCCATCACCGAAGTGGCTCAGGAGGCACAGCTTTCCAGAGCCACGGCCTACCGCTACTTCCCTACGCAGAGCGCGCTGGTTTCCGCCATCGTGACGGAAACGCTAAGCCCTATCAAAAGCTGGCGTCCGGTAAAAGAGGATGCCAGCGAACGCATTGATGAACTGCTGGGCTTTGCTTTTCCGCGCATGCTGGAGCATGAAGGCACGCTTCGCGCTGCGCTGCACCTTTCGCTGACGCAGTGGGCGCAGTCCCGCTCTAACGAGCGCCCGGAGAAAGAGAAGCTGGTCAGAGGCAATCGTAAAGCGCTGCTGCAGCACGTTGTCGAGCCGCTGAATCAGGAGATGTCGCCGGAAAGGGTGGAGCGTGTGGTGCAGTCGCTGTCGCTGGTTTACGGCTCGGAGATTTTTCTGGTGATGAAGGATATCTGGGGCTGCTCAAATGACCAGCTGCAGGATATAGGCAAATGGATTGCTAAAGCGATAGTGCGTCAGGCGCGGGAAGATGAAAAGCTGTCAGTTTCAGACGCAAAATAATCGCTGAAAAGGGGCCGCATGCGGCCCCCGTTGCCTACTCGTTAATCATATAGCCATAGAGCCGTTTAACGCCCTGCTCATCCACCTCGGCATAAACGCCCTGCAGTTCCGGCGAGAAGCCCGGCAGCAGATTAAGCCCCTCTTCCAGCGCCAGGAAGTAGCGTTGCACCGCGCCGCCCCAGGCTTCGCCAGGCACCACGCACAGCACGCCCGGAGGATAAGGCAAAGCGCCTTCTGCAGCTATGCGCCCTTCCGCCTTAGCGATGGGCACCAGCTCGACGTTGCCACGTATAAATTCAATGTTGGCATCCTGCGGGTTCATCACTACCTTCGGCAGGCTCTCCTGACGGAACATCGCCTTCTGCAAATCTTTCACGCCGTAGCTGACGTAGAGCTGATGCATCTCCAGACAGAGACGACGCAGCGTATAGCCTGCATAGCGCTTCGCATTTTTCCGGTAGATGGTGGGCAGCACGTCGGACAATAACGCATCCTGTTTCAGATGCTGTTCAAACTGCGCCAGCTTGCCGACCAGATACGCCATTTTTTCCACGCTCTCCGCCGGCGTCAGCAAAAACAGAATGGAGTTGAGATCGCATTTTTCTGGCACCACGCCATTTTCGCGCAGATAGTTAGCCAGAATCGTCGCCGGGACGCCAAAAGAGGCGTACTGCCCCGTTGCGGCATCAATGCCGGGCGTGGTCAGCAACAGCTTGCAGGGATCGATCAGATACTGATCTTTTTCATAACCCTCAAAGCCGTGCCACTCTGCCCGCGGGGCGAAGCTGAAATAGCGGGGATCTGAAGCGATGGTTTCAGTTTTCGCCTCCTGCCAGGGCTTGCCATCCACCTCATCAGGAATAAAGGGTTTGATCATTTCGCAGCGGGCCAGAATCGCTTTTCGCGCATCAATTCCCAGCGTCACGCACTCGTGCCACAGACGGCGCCCCGCTTCGCCCTGATGCATTTTGGCATTGACGTCCAGCGCGGCAAACAGCGGGTAAAACGGGCTGGTTGAGGCGTGCAGCATAAACGCATTATTCAGGCGCTTGTGGCTACAAAAACGCTGCTGCCCGCGAATATGGTTATCTTTTTTGTGGATCTGCGAAGTCTGCGAGAAGCCTGCCTGCTGCTTGTGCACCGACTGCGTAACAAAAATGCCCGGGTCGCTCTCCTTCAGCTCTAAAAGCAGTGGAGAACAGGCTTCCATCACCGGAATAAACTGCTCATAGCCAACCCATGCCGAGTCAAACAGGATGTAGTCGCACAGGTGCCCAATGCTGTCGATCACCTTACGGGCGTTATAGACCGTGCCGTCGTAAGTCCCAAGCTGGATCACCGCCAGACGGAAGGGCCGTGCTTCCTCAGCCCGCTCCGGCGCAACCTGTTTGATCTGATTACGTACGTACTCTTCATCAAAGCAGCGCGCATCAATGCCGCCGATAAAACCAAACGGGTTGCGGGCCGTTTCCAGATAAACCGGCGTGGCCCCCGCCTGGATAAGGGCGCCATGATGGTTAGATTTGTGATTGTTGCGGTCGAAAAGCACCAGATCGCCGCGCGTCAGCAGCGCGTTCGTTACCACTTTATTGGCACTGGAGGTGCCGTTCAGCACGAAATAGGTTTTATCCGCGTTAAACACTTTGGCGGCAAATTTCTGGGCATGCTTGGCGGAGCCTTCATGGATCAGCAGATCGCCAAGCTTCACGTCAGCATTGCACATATCCGCACGAAAAACGTTTTCACCAAAGAAATCAAAAAACTGTCGTCCGGCAGGGTGCTTTTTGAAAAACGCCCCGCCCTGATGGCCCGGACAGGCAAAGGTGCTGTTGTCCATCGCCACATATTTGGTCAGTGTGTTGAAAAAGGGCGGCAGGAGTTCGCTCTGGTATTCCGCCGCGGCAGCTTCCAGCTTGATAGCGTCATCCCCATCGCCAGCCAGCAGCCCGACATTGTCTGGCAACTCCAGCTCTTGCGCCTGTTCAGGATAATCGAGCGAAATAAAGACCGGCAGATTGAAGCCGGTATGCCGCAGCAGCGCCAGCATGCCGGATCTGGAGTCGGCAACCGAGACGACCACTGCCGCCACATCGGTAAAATCGGTTTTCTCCAGCGTAACGACTTCGCGTCCGGTCTGGAGGTGAATAGCCACAGTGGTGCTGGCTGCAATTTTCAGTGGTGTCATAACACAAATCCTTAAGCGGCAAGGATGAGTGGGTGCCATAAGGCACAGCAATGGGAAACGGCAACAGCCCTCGCCCGGCGAAAGGTGTCTGGAGGATGAACAGCCAGGGGTGCAGGCTTCAACCGATAGACATCAGTAAAATCAGATCGCGTCTGTTTTTACGCATGGCCATGAGTTAAGCGTATGAAAACCTCACCGAACGGTGTGACTCTTTTTTGACAGAATGTGACGGGCGCGCGGCATCGGGTGATGTCGGGAACAGTCGCTGGATAGCAGCAGTGAACCTGGCATAGCGGCGGCCTCAGGAGAGAAATGACGGGAGTCGTCAGTAAGGCCGCAATCATGGCATTTTTTATTTTGCGGTTCAAGACGGGGAGCGGCTTAAAAACAGGTGCGATGTCGAGCCGTCACGGCTTATAAAATCGCACCTTTAATCTGGCTATAACCAGTGCTGTGCCCGTATTTGCTCACCGTCACTGAAACGCGACAAACGGAAGGCGCTGGGATCGACAACTGGCGTAACGTTGGTGACCAGGTCTGCCATCAGCTGACCAGCGGCAGGCGCAATGCCGAAACCGTGGCCAGAGAATCCAGTTGCCAGATAGAGCCCCGGCGATGAAGGCACGCCGGAAATAACAGGAATGGCATCCGGCATGGTGTCGATCAAGCCTCCCCAGCTTTGCGCAACCTGCACTTTACCCAGCGATGGCAGCCACTGTTTCAAACTTGCCAGCATCTGGCTGATAATCGCTGGGTTAATGTGTGGATCCAGCACCCTGATCCGCTCATAGATTGAGATTTTATCGGCATGACCCGGCTGCCAGTGCAGTGCCTCTTCAATAAATCGCTTGCCCACTCTTAACTGAAGAGAACTACGCTCGTGCCAGAAGGCCGGAAAGAACGCCTTCATAAAGCGCAGCGAGTCAGGCGTGATATCTGCGGTGTTAATCGCCGAGCTGGCTATCGTCAGGCCGCCATCCAGCCGTTTACGCAGCGCCACGTTGCCAAAGCTGGCGCAAAAGGCGATATCACTCTGTACCGGACGCGTTCGCATCACCGTGGAGAGCACCTTTAGCTGCGGCAGATCGATGCCCATTCCCTGCATCAGCACTCTTGACCAGGCACCGCCTGCCACTACCACGGACTGGCAGTTCACCACGCCATGCTCGGTAACAACGTGGCTCACGCGTCCGGCGGACTGTTCAATGGTGCGTACCGCGCAGTGTTGCTGAAGATTCACGCCAAGCGACATCGCATATTTCGCCATCGCCGGAGTCGCTTTCTGCGGTTCTGCCCGCCCATCAAGTGGTGTCCAGAGTCCGCCGACAACAGAACCCTGCAGACCGGGAAGTTTCTCACCGACCTGCGCAACGGAAAGCATTTCGCTGTGGATATCGTGGTGCCGCGCCTCTTCAACCCAGCGCAGATGCCTTGCGCGCTGTTCCTCTGTGCGTGAGGTATAGAGAATGCCTTCCCGACGAAAGCCCGTTTCGCTGCCGACCAGAGCATTCATCGCTTCCCACATCTTCATACTTTTGTGGATCAGCGGCAGCTCACGCAGATCGCGACCGGTGCGGCGGCACCAGCCCCAGTTCCGGCTGGACTGCTCGGCGGCCACGGTGCCTTTTTCCAGCAGCACCGTCTGGACCCCGCGCTGCGCCAGCGAAAGCGCCGTGGCCACGCCAATAATCCCTCCCCCAATGACCACAACTTCCGCCTGCGAAGGAAATTTTTCCGAAGATGACAACAGATCGACCCCTGGACCCATGTTATTCGCTCCTAGTATTGATCTTCCACGGTCCAGTTAACCGGAATTTCCGCGATGCTGGTGGTGGTCGGCAGCTCAAGAACCGTGCGCACCAGATGTGCCAGATCTTCGGGCTGGGTCATTTTTTCAACCGGGACGTCAGAGAGCGAAGTCCCCATATCGGTCGCCACATAGCCCGGGCAGATGGCGGTTGACCGGATGCCCTGCTCATCGCCAATGCGGCGCAGGCCGTGCGCCAGCGCCAGCGCGGCAAATTTGCTCATGGCGTACAAGCTTGAACGTTCGCCGCGAACGCGCTTACCGGAGAGGGAAACCAGTGTGACAATACGCCCGTTGCCGCTGGCCACTAAATGCGGCCAGAGCTTGCGGCTCAGACGCATGGGCGATTTCACGTTGACGTCAAACGTTTTATCGAACTCCTCATCGGTGGCCGCAAGTACGGAAACCGGCAGCATCATGCCCGCGTTATGCACTACCGCATCGATACGGCCAAATTTCGCCAGCGTGGCGGCAATCCAGCTATCTTCGGTGGCCCCCTCCAGCGCATCAAATTTGCATACCAGCTTATGTTCCGGATCGCTGTTTTCAACTTCGTCAGGCGTGCGGCATCCCAGGCTTACGGCCCAGCCGTTAGCCAATAAATTAGCGGCGACAGCCGCACCAATGCCCCGGCTTGCTCCACTGATCAGCGCCACGCGGCGGCTGGAAATCGTCATTTTATGCTCCTTGAAAAGGTTCTGAATCATGACGGAGAAAGCTTTCTCCGTTTGAAAAATGCACGTTCTGAGCGTACCGGATGCACTTGTGACCAAAGGCAAAGTTCAACCGTTTTTGCAGTTCAGGAAACCTCCTTCTGTAAACACGCCGTTCTTAACGCAAAAGTTAACCCAGCGATGCCCGCAAGCGCGTGTCCAGTGGGCTCAATAGCGGCTCGACGTTTGCCACTTCTTCCTGTAACAGCGCGACATAACGCTGCACGGTTTCTGCCGTCAGGCGCGGTGAAAGCACTGTTAACCCTAACGAGCCGACCACGCCAGCGCCCGCCACGCGGATCGGTACGGCCACTCCGCCAATGCCAGGCAGTAGCTCCCCCGGATCAAATGCATATCCCTGCTCAGCGGTTTGCTCGATCAGAGCCTGCAGCCTGCTCCTGGTCAGGATCGGCCAGGTATGCAGGCGCTTAAGATTCCGTTCAAAAATAGCCTGTTGCGTTTCAGGCTCAATAAACGACAGGATCGCCAGGCTTCCGGGGCCAAGACCCAGCGGGACTGCGCCACCAATCGAGCCGGTTAGCGTTTGCATCTGAAAATCGCTGTCGTAGCGGTCGATACAGACGGAGTCATCCCGGTCACGCGCCATCAGCATCACCGTTTCGCCGGTCAGCTTACGCAAACGCTCAAGCGCAGGCTGGAACTGGCGACGCAGCCCCGGCCCTTTCGCGGCTTTTGCACCAAAAATTAACAGCTTGGTTCCCAGCCGGTAGCACTTATCGCCCTGCGCTTTGTGCAGCAGCTGATGGTCCACCAGCGAGTTCAATATGCGGTGGCAGGTTACTTTGTTTAGCCCGGACAGCTCACACAGCGTTTTCAACGACACGCCCTCGCTGCCGACATCAGCGACCAGATCCATCAGCATCACGGCACGATCCAGTAGCTGCACGCCATTCTTCCCCTGAACGTCGCTCATCGCCCCTCCAGAATTCCACAATGTGGAACTTTTAATTATAAGATTTCAGTATGTGGTTTTTTATTGACTAAATTTCTAGCAGATTTCACACTCGGTTGGCAAGTGAGAGGTTTTTTTAATCACTTTGCCAGGAGATAAAAACCGGACAATGCCAGGCCCATTACCGCCGGGACAGAGCTACCTGAGCCTTACTCGCCGGGGGAATAACGATAAAACCATCTGCAATCATCACTACACCGGAAGGATGTAAATATGAATAAACATCGCGCACTGCTAACGCTTTCCCTGCTGGTTATGACGCCTGTCATCACCCACGCAGACACGCTTGAAGATATCAAAAGCCGTGGCGTACTGACCGTAGGCATCAAAAACGATTATCCGCCCTATGGCTTCATGAACGCTGAAGGTAAAACGGTGGGTTTTGAAGTAGATTTGGCCCGCGCCATCGCCGCTGATCTGCTGGGTTCCCCTGACAAAATCAAACTGGTGCCGGTCAACGCCTCCAACCGCATTCAGTTTCTTCAGTCTGGCCAAATCGATCTGATCATGGCGACGCTGGGCATTACGCCTGAGCGCGAGAAAGAGATCGACTTCACTGACCAGTACGTACTGGCAGCGGGCCCCTCCGTACTGGCGCGCAAAGAAGCCAAATTCAACCAGTGGGAACAGCTGAAAAATCAGAAGGTCTGCGGCATCCAGGGCTCTTATTACAACAAAACGCTGACGCAGAAATACAGCATTCAACTGGTGAACTTTACCGCCCTGCCGGAAGCCTATCGGGCATTGCAGGATAACCGCTGCGTGGCGATGGTATTTGATGATATTACGCTGCAAAACAAACTGGGCGAACCAGGCTGGAGCGGTTATAAAATCGCCATCACCCCTTATGAGTACCAGCCAATGGCTGGCGGCTTACGCAAAGGTGACGACGCCTTTAAAAAAGCTGTTAACGCAGCCATTGTGAAAACAGAAGGCGAGAACAAGCTGGTTGAGTGGCAGACCACTTATCACATGCCGCCGTCTGACTATATCGCTAAGCGTGCAGAAGCCGCCCGCGCGGCCAAATAACCGCCGGGAGCGTAACCATGTTCGGACTCGATTATTCCTGGCTGCTGGATCCGGTCTACCAACAGTGGCTGATCCAGGGCGTTGTGCAGACGCTGGAGCTGGCGACACTCTCTTCAGCGATTGCCGTCGTGGTCGGCCTTGCTGGTGCGCTTGGGTTAACGTTAAAAATCGCCTGGCTTGATGCGCTAATCGAGCTGTTTGTAGAGCTGTTTCGCAATACGCCGCCGCTGCTGCAGATGCTGTTTTTCTACTTTACCCTGACGCAGATCGGCTTTACCACGGAAGATCCGGTTACCGGGCTGCAGGTGCCGCTGATCGGCGCCTTCGCCTCGGCAACCGTATCGCTCAGCCTGTTTGGCGGTGCGCTCTGCATTGAAGCGTTTCGTTCGGGCTTTGATGCGGTGCCAAAAGCCACGCTGGAAGCCGCACGTTCGCTGGGTTATTCACGCTGGGGACTCTTTACCCACGTGCAGGCGCCCATCGCTTCACGCATCTGCCTGCCGCCGCTGACTAACGTGCTGACCAACCTGTTTAAAACCACTTCTCAGGCTTCGGTGATCACCGTGCCGGAGCTCATGTACGCCGCCGGGCAAATCTATAACGACACTTTCCGCACGCTGGAAGTGATGCTGCTGGTGCTGGTGATTTACGTAGTGCTGGTCAGCCTGCTGGTGTGGTTTATCGGCTGGGTGGAGCGACGTCTGGCTTATCCTGGCTACGGAGGTTAATCATGGAAGCCGTTTATCTGAAGCAAAAACGCCGCACCAAACAGGCTTTCATGCTGCTGGCGCTGATGGGCCTGCTGTTCAGCATTTTTAACGATCCAGGCGGTGAATGGCACCAGGTCTGGCTGCGCCTGCCGCTACTGCTGACCGGCAGCCAGCAGGGCTGGCCGTGGACGGGTGGATTTGTGCTGAACATCTTCATCAGCGTAGTCAGCATGGCGATCTCTACCGTATTCGGCCTGCTGCTGGGCCTGACGATGATGGCAAAACGCCGCTGGCTGAGTCTGCCTGCACGCGCCCTGATGAACTTTCTGCGTAACTCGCCATGGCTGGTGTTGCTGTTCTCAATGCTCTACCTGTTGCCCTATCACGCCACGCTGTTTGGCATCCCGTTCACCTTCTCGCCGCTGTTCAAAGCGATTGTTGGCCTGAGCCTGCCTACCGCCGCCAACTTCGCAGAAGTGATCCGTGGCGCGGTGCAGTCTGTCCACAGCGGACAGTGGGAATCTGCACGCTCTCTGGGCTACAGCTACTGGCAAATTTACCGGCTGGTGATCCTGCCTCAGGCCTTTCGCCGCATCATTCCGGGCTGGATGAATCTCTATGCGCTGCTGACCATCTCTACCTCACTGGCAACCGTGACTGGCGTGCAGGAAGTAGTGACGCTGCTGCGTACCACGCTGGCGACCGAAAGCGAAAGCTCGCTGGTTTACTTCTATGCCACCGTGCTGCTGATGTTTTTCTGTTACTGCTACCCGATTGCACTGCTGGCGCGTCGGCTGGAAAAAAATACCAAAGGGGATGCCCTATGAGCGAACGCAACCAGGCTCTTATCGAGCTGGACAACATTCACAAGTCGTTCGGAGAGACCCACGTTCTGAAGGGGATCTCTCTTAACGTCAGCAAAGGGGAAGCGGTATGTATTATCGGCCCTTCCGGCTCCGGCAAATCCACCATTCTGCGCTGCATCAACGGCCTGCTGCCGGTGGATGAAGGGTTTGTGCGCGTGGGCAATCATCGCGTGCATGAAATCACCAACGAAAAGCAGATGCGCCCGCTGCGTCATCAGGTGGCGATGGTTTTCCAGCAGTACAACCTTTTCCCACACCGCACAGTACTGGACAACATCATGATGGCTCCGATGCAGGTACTGAAGCATCAGCGTGAAGAGGTGCGCGAAAGAGCCCTGAAACTGATTGCAAAAGTACGCCTGAGCGGAAAAGAGAACCGCTATCCGGGCGAACTCTCCGGCGGCCAGCAGCAGCGCGTGGCGATTGCCCGTGCGCTGGCGATGCAGCCAGAAATCATCCTGTTTGATGAGGTCACCGCCGCGCTGGATCCGGAGACGGTGAAAGAGGTACTGAGCACCATCCGCGAACTGGTAGAGGAAGGCATGACCTGCCTGCTGGTGACGCACGAGATGCGGTTTGCGCGTGAAGTCTCTCACCGCGTCTGTTTTACCGACCAGGGCCGGATTGTGGAAAGCGCCGCGCCTGAGCAGCTGTTTGATGCCCCGCAGGATCCGCGCACCCGCGAATTCCTCGGTCAGGTTTTGTGATCCTTCTGAGAGACACTATGGCAAGCACAACTAATAACATTTTTACGCCAGACTTTAAAACCAGTCCCTACTGGTGGGAAGCGGCACCGCCTGAAACGGCGTTAGATCCATTACCGGCAACCGCAGATGTGGTGGTGGTCGGCTCCGGTTTCGCCGGGCTTAACGCGGCGATTGAGCTGGCACGCCATGGTAAAAAGGTGGTGGTGCTGGATGCAAATGAGCTGGGCAGCGGCGGCAGCACCCGCACTGGCGGAATGATAAGCAGTGGACAGAAACTGGTGGTGGGCGGCGCGATAAAGGGCATTTCCGCCGAGTTGTTCAGCCGCATGATTGCAGACTCCATCGCCTCCTACGCCTTTATTCAGGAGCTGGTGAAAAATGAGCAGCTGGACGCCGACCTGTTTATTGGTGGTCGCTACTTTGGTGCACACACTAAAAAGCAGCTCGACAGTCTGTATGAGATGGGCGATATCCTGCACAAAGTTACCGGCGTAACCGTACACAAAGTGAAGCGGAAGGAGCAGGCATCGATTATCGGATCGGAATTTTATCACGGCGGGATTCTGGTAGATGAATATGGCGGGGTGCATCCTGGGAAGTACAACAAGGCACTGCGGGATCTCGCTCGCCAGCTCGGAGCAGGTCTCTATTCTCACGCCCGTGTCATCTCAGTGACACCCCGTAACGGGCTGAAGATTGTAAATACCGAACGCGGTGCCATCGAAGCGCAGGAAGTGCTGGTGCTCACCAATGGCTATACCGATTCACTGGCTACGCCAAACCTGGCAAAACGCATTGTCCCGGTAAAAAGCTATCAGATTGCCACGGAGCCTCTGCCGCCTGAGCTGATGGCTAAACTGATCCCTGGCGGCAGAATGATCACCGACAGCCGACGCGATCTGATCTACACCCGCCCTTCTCCCGACGGGACTCGCCTGCTGTTTGGATCGCGTCCCGGTATCATGGACTGCGACGATAAAACAGCGGCTGTAAGGATCCGCGAACGCATGCTGGCTATCTGGCCGGAGCTGAAGGATTACCGCATCAGTCATGCCTGGAGCGGTTATGTTGGCATGACGCATGACAAAACGGCTTATGCAGGCCTGATGGATAGCACCCGTTTTGCCGTAGGCTGCAACGGCAATGGCGTGGCGCTGATGAGCTGGCTGGGATATCGCACGGCGCAGAAGGTGCTGGGTACAGAGGAGCGTCCGCTCTCATTCGATCGTCCGACGTTTAAGCGCATACCGCTTTATGATGGCCGCCCCTGGTTTGTACCCTTTGTCAGCGGCTGGTATCGCCTGCGTGACGTGGTGGATAAACGACTGGATTGAAGGGGCAGTCAACAGAAGCAGAATGAACAGATCAGGGGGGCAGTAAGCATGCCTGCGGCCGAATTTGCTACTTTTTCGCCGGGTTGATGGAAAAGAGTGCAACCAGTGCGTTTTTGGCTATAAAGCCATTGACGCTCCGCAGCCAGTAAGGTTTAATGCGCCCCGTTGCCCGGATAGCTCAGTCGGTAGAGCAGGGGATTGAAAATCCCCGTGTCCTTGGTTCGATTCCGAGTCCGGGCACCACTAATTCGCCTCAAAGCACGCTGTTTAAGAGATTAAACCCTTAGTTGTCATTCCCTTTCTACACAGAGATCTGTGTGCAACGATAATCCTTCTTCCAGCGTTTTGCCCATAATGTCCCTCTTGAATTCCACATATTCCATTGTTGTACTTACGCCCCGATAACCCAGTAAACCTTTAAACAGCTAAAGATTCCTTTCCGGTGCTTTCATCAGTTCCGTAGCCAGAGTATGTCTGAAACGGTGCGGCGAAACGGCACTGATAAATAATACCTGAGCGCTTAATAGCCTGAGGCATACCCATGATGGCATGCTTAACTTTCCTTTCCCCTTCCCTCGCCTGAGCCTGCGGGCGGCCTCCCCAGAGATGCATAGCATATGAGCCAGTGGAAATCTGATGCCTGAGCGAGGTAATGCCCGGAAATACTGCAGGGAAAGGCTATCAAATCCATAGAGTGATTCAGATATAACTTATCAGAACGTGCGCATAAGATAGGCGAAACCAATGAATGGAAGGGTATCATTATGAGTAATCCTATCGATGAAGAAGCAAAAGACGCAAAACCAATTGTTGAAGCAGAAAGAGAAGCTTCTGCGGGGAAGTGCCCTTTTCATCAGCAAAGCAGTAATAAATCTGCAGGCGGCGGGACAGATAATCGAGACTGGTGGCCTAATCAGTTAAGAGTTGACCTTCTGAATCAGCATTCAGACCGCTCTAATCCGCTTGATAAAGATTTTGATTACCGCAAAGAATTTGCCAGCCTGAACTATTCTGAACTCAAGGCCGACCTCAAAGCCTTACTTACCGAATCGCAGTCCTGGTGGCCAGCTGACTGGGGTAGTTACATCGGGCTTTTCATACGCATGGCGTGGCACAGCGCCGGGACTTACCGTGCGGCCGACGGCCGTGGCGGTTCGGGTCGCGGACAGCAGCGTTTTGCACCTCTGAACTCCTGGCCAGACAACGTAAGCCTCGACAAAGCACGCCGTTTACTGTGGCCTGTAAAGCAAAAATATGGTCAAAAAATTTCCTGGGCCGATCTCTATATTCTTGCAGGCAACGTAGCGCTTGAAAACTCCGGTTTCCGCACCTTTGGTTTCGGTGCCGGACGCGAAGACGTATGGGAACCTGATCTTGACGTAAACTGGGGTGATGAAACAACCTGGCTTGAGCACCGCCATCCTGAATCACTGGCCCAGGCCCCGCTGGGAGCCACCGAAATGGGCCTGATTTACGTCAACCCTGAGGGCCCGAACCACAGCGGTAACCCCGCGTCGGCAGCTCCGGCTATCCGCGCCACATTCGGCAATATGGGGATGAACGATGAAGAAACCGTCGCCTTGATTGCTGGCGGTCATACGCTGGGCAAAACCCACGGCGCAGGCCCGGCCAGTCATGTGGGCGTCGATCCTGAAACGGCCCCCATCGAAGCACAGGGATTAGGCTGGAGTAGTAGCCATGGGACAGGTGTCGGTCCTGATGCCATCACGTCAGGTCTGGAAGTGACGTGGTCTCAGACGCCAACCCAGTGGAGTAATTACTTCTTCGAAAACCTGTTCAAATATGACTGGGTCCAGACGCGTAGCCCTGCCGGCGCGATTCAGTATGAAGCCTCCAACGCGCCGGATATGGTTCCTGACGCCTTTGATGCATCAAAAAAACATAAGCCCACAATGCTGGTCACCGACCTCACCCTGCGTTTCGACCCAGAGTTTGAGATAATTTCGCGGCGTTTCCTGAACGATCCTCAGGCGTTCAACGAAGCGTTTGCCCGCGCCTGGTATAAGCTGACTCACCGTGATATGGGGCCAAAAGCGCGCTACATTGGACCGGAAGTGCCAAAAGAAGATCTGATTTGGCAGGATCCGCTGCCAGTGGCAACGTCTGCGCCAACAGTGAACGATATCGCTCAGCTGAAAGAGAAAATTGCCGCATCCGGCCTTACGGTTAGTGAGCTGACCTCGGTAGCGTGGGCTTCAGCCTCCACCTTCCGCGGCGGTGACAAGCGTGGCGGTGCAAACGGTGCCCGCCTGGCGCTGCTCCCGCAAAGAGAATGGGCCATTAACGCCATTGCCGCCCGGGTGCTGCCGACGCTGGAATCTCTGCAGCAGTCATTCCATAACGTTTCACTGGCAGATGTGATTGTGCTGGCGGGCGTGGTGGGCGTTGAGCAGGCAGCAAAAGCGGCAGGCGTCGACATCGAGGTGCCTTTCACACCGGGACGTGTAGATGCACGTCAGGATCAGACAGACGTTGAATCGTTCGACTTACTTAAACCTAAAGCCGATGGTTTCCGTAACTACCGGGGCGTTTACAGCACTACGTCGACTGAAAATCTGCTGATTGACAAGGCGCAGCAACTTACGTTGACTGTACCGGAATTAACCGTGCTGATTGGTGGGTTAAGAGCACTTGGCGCCAACTATGACGGTAGTCGTCACGGTGTATTCACTGAAAATGTGGGTCAACTTAACACTGACTTCTTTGTGAATCTTCTGGATATGCGTACTGAATGGAAAGCCGCCGATACCTCCGGCGAGTTATTCGAAGGACGGGATCGCGTCAGCGGCGAGGTGAAATTTACCGCAACCCGCGCCGATCTGGTGTTTGGCTCGAACGCCATCTTACGTTCCACAGCAGAAGTCTACGCCAGCGGAGATGCCAGTCACAAGTTCATTAAAGACTTCGTCGCGGCATGGACCAAGGTCATGAATCTGGATCGATTCGATATCTGAGGCGGTTAACCGGAGGAGGGAGATCAATGCCCTCCCCCGGTATTTAACCCCGTGATACCAAGGCCCTTTAAATATTAAAGCAGGGTCTGGCTGAAGGAGGAAGATAATGCCTGGCGGCAAGCCAAAGAATAACGCCTGTCCCGACAGGCCGATTAATGCACTCCAACCCGCTTTCGCTAATCCACGAATCATATGTTCAAATACCAAAGAGCATTTGCAGATCCTGAGCCTTTATAAATTAGGTCTTTCTTGTCCCGAGATCGCCGAAATAACCGGCTTTCGTATGGAAGAGTTTCAGCATTTTTGTGGACAGAAACATTCACCGTCCATGGAATCGCATTGAATCCTGTCACCCCTGCATCTGGCCATTATTCAGTGAAGGGGGAATGTCCAGCTTACGGCAGACTTCCGGCATCGGCGTACTCAGTTTAGCCTGATCCGGTCCGAAGTTGGCGTTTTCAACAGCGTTCGCTCAAGCTGCGTAACTGAAAGACCGGGTTTGGCAGAGATATCGACAGGCTACAAACTGATGCCGGATAAGCAGGCGGGGGGTGGACAGACTAACTGGGTGCATGGACCGCAGTTAGTCTGTACTTTATTGCAATTAAAAAGAGATTAAACGGTTTTACAAAGGCTTGCCTGCCGGTGGAACATTTCCTTCAATTTGTTCCTGCTGCGCACCTGAACCCGGACGGGCAGCACCCAATATTGGTTCTCCACCCAACATGTCCGGTTGCTCTTTAGCCGTGAACTGACCACGTCCGTCATAAGCCGGGCCTTCGCTCCAGCGTCCTTTAGGTAATGGCTTGTCCAGAGAAGTATTCAGGCAATAATAAGAGTGTTCCTGTGCCTCA
This sequence comes from Erwinia pyri, assembly GCF_030758455.1. Classification (NCBI taxonomy): domain Bacteria; kingdom Pseudomonadati; phylum Pseudomonadota; class Gammaproteobacteria; order Enterobacterales; family Erwiniaceae; genus Erwinia; species Erwinia pyri. Next base: position 814,357 of record NZ_CP132353.1, on the reverse strand, counting down.
TTTTCCTGTGGGAAGCTGTTTGGGATAGGCAGCGAAGCGTTGAGTCCACCCATTTCTTCAATCACTGCCAGCCACTGTTGCTGGTGCATGGTATCGCGGGCGATAAGGAACGAAAGGAAATCTTTCATGCCCTTATCTTCAGTAAGGTTGTACAGGCGGGTGGCCAGCACTCGGCCGGTTGCCTCCGCAGTGACATTTGCCAGCATGTCGGCAGCTACGTTACCAGATGCGTAGATGTGACTCATATCAAAGGGCACTCCGTTAGCATTTACCGGCATGGCGGCCAGCCCGGAGGAGAGGATGTGGCGGGGGTTCATGCCACCCAGAATAGCGTTAATTACCGGGTCTTTCGCTGACTCTTCCTGATAGGAAAGCGGCGCGCCTTCAAGATTCAGGGCAACGGCATACCCCAGCATTTCAATATGACTCAGTTCTTCTGTTGCGGTAGAAATCAGCAGATCCCTGATTCGGGCATCGCCCCGAGCGCCCATGGCCTGGAAAAAGTATTGCATCGCCACACGGATTTCGCCCTCCACACCACCAATCGCCTGCTGAAGTAGCATGGCAAATTCCGGGTCTGGTTTTTCAACTCGAACAGGGAACTGCATTTTGGATGAATGATGAAACATGGCTTCCTCCTGGTAAACTTGAATATGTTTTGCAGTAAAAATCCTGGTTCAAGAAGTCAGATAAATAAAGCGTAATGAGAAGTATTTATTTTTTCCCTTTCCTGGCCATGAAACGCTTTTGTACTGACGCTCCTGTGCCCCAGCAAGCCCTTTACCAGTTGAAAATCCCGTACCGGCGATTTTATCAGCTCCGTCGTCAGCGTATGATGAAACCGCAAAGTCGCCTTCTGACCTCTGTTTCTCGCCGCGAGCATTCATCAACACTCGCGACAAGATTTGATGCCATTAATACCAATGGTAATTACACTTTCAGTGACGCACCTTTCGTGGCAATAACCTCTTTATACCAGTAGAAGCTTTTCTTTCGGCTACGCGCCAGCGTGCCATTCCCATTGTCGTCACGGTCGACATAAATAAAGCCGTAGCGCTTGGAGAGCTCCGCTTTAGATGCGCTGACCAGATCGATCGGCCCCCAGCTGGTGTACCCCATTACCTCGACACCATCGTCAATAGCTTCACGTACCTGCACCAGATGATCGTTAAGGTAGCTGATGCGGTAATCATCCTGCACTACGCCATCCGCATCCGGTTTATCCTTCGCGCCCAGACCGTTTTCGACGATAAACAGCGGCTTCTGGTAGCGATCCCACAGCACGTTCAGCAGCGTGCGCAGACCAACTGGATCAATCTGCCAGCCCCATTCGGAGCTTGCGAGGTGCGGGTTCGGCACCATGCTCAGAATGTTGCCGCGTGTCAGTTGCTTAAGTTCTTCATCAGTGGTGGCGCAGCCGGTCATGTAGTAACTGAATGAGATAAAATCGATAGTCGATTTCAGCGCCTCGCGGTCAGCATCAGTGATCTCAAGCTGAATACCGTTGTCGCGGAAGAAGCGCAACATATAGCCCGGATAGGCCCCACGGCATTGCACGTCACCAAAGAATTGCCACGCGCGGTTTTCCTGCAGCGCCTCCAGTACATCCTCAGGCTTGCAGGTCAGCGGGTACATCAGGCCGCCTAATAGCATATTGCCAATTTTGGCGTCAGGGATAATCTCATGGCAGGCTTTCACCGCCAGCGCACTAGCCACAAGCTGATGGTGGATAGCCTGATACACCTCACCTTTACTACTGGTTTCCGGCAGGCCCACACCTGTCATCGGCGCATGCAGAGACATGTTGATCTCGTTAAAGGTCAGCCACAGCTTCACCTTCTCTTTGTAACGTGCAAACAGGGTACGGGCATAGCGTTCAAAGAACCCGATGGTCTGACGGCTGCCCCAGCCGCCGTAGTGTTTCACCAGCCCCCACGGCATCTCGTAGTGGGACAAGGTCACCAGCGGCGTGATGTCGTGCGCCGCCAGCTCATCAAACAGCTTGTCGTAAAACGCCAGGCCCGCTTCGTTTGGCTGCTGCTCATCCCCGTTCGGGAAAATACGCGTCCATGCAATGGAGACGCGCAGGCAGCTAAAGCCCATCTCGGCAAAGAGTTTTATGTCTTCCGGGTAGCGGTGATAGAAGTCGATAGCGACATCCTTGATGCCACTGTCTCCTGCCACACGCTCCACCACCGGGCCAAAGACCCCCTGCGGCTGAACATCAGAGGTGGAGAGCCCTTTGCCATCTTCCAGATAAGCGCCTTCTACCTGATTCGCGGCCACGGCACCGCCCCATAAAAAATTATCCGGGAAAGTCTTCATCACGTTCTCCTGTTATTGATGGCTTACGCTGAGTAACGGTGCGCCAGCGTTGACGAACGTTGTCGCCACGGTCATGACTTCCCGATACTCGTCGCTGTTACTGATAATAATCGGCGTCGCCAGGTCATATCCGGCATCGATCATCGTCTGACGATCAAACTCCAGCAGCAGGTCACCCGGCTGCACTTTGTCGCCCACCTTTACATGGGCAGTAAACGGCTTGCCGTCGAGCTTCACGGTATCTATCCCGACGTGGATAAACAGTTCAATGCCGCTGTTGCTGAGTAAACCTATGGCATGTCTGGTCTGGAACAGCGAGGCCACTTCACCGGCAAAAGGAGCAATTACCTTGTTATCAGAGGGAATGATGGCAACGCCGTTCCCCAACAGGCCGCTGGCAAAGGTGGTATCTGGGATCTGGTCAAGCGCCAGAACGGTTCCCGTCATCGGTGACAGCACGTCGTTATCACCGGGGGTTACCGGCACCGCGGTATCTTGCGCTTTATGACCCGGCATACCCGCTACCAGCGTCAGGCCGCAGCTCAGCACCAGTGCTACTACGGTACCGATAATGCCGCCCCATAACGTGGCGTCCACGCCAGCTGGCGGGATCATCTGGGCGATGGTAAAGATATTGGCGAAGCCGAAGGAATAGACGTGGGTGTCGCTAAAACCGACAATTGCTCCACCAATTGCACCCGCCACACAGCCAAAGATGAACGGACGACGCAGCGGCAGGTTAACGCCGTACACTGCCGGCTCGGTGATACCGAAAATCCCTGCCGTTACGGATGAACCGGCCAGCATTTTCTGACGAGCATCACGGGTACGCAGAAAGATCCCCAGTGCGGCGCCCACCTGACCAAACACCGCTGGCAGCAGCATCGGCAGCATCGAGTCATGGCCCAGCACCGCCAGGTTGTTAATCATCAGCGGCACCAGTCCCCAGTGCAGGCCGAAAATCACGCAGACCTGCCACAGCGCACCCATAGCTGCACCCGCCAGCCACGGTGCCAGAACGTAAATCCACTGGTAGCCATTCGCCAACAATTGGCTCAGCCAGGTGGCCAGCGGACCAATCATCAGGAAGGTCAGTGGCACGGTTACGCCTAAACAGATCAGCGGCGCAAAGAAGTTTTTCATCGACGATGGCAGCAGTTTCGTGCTCTGTTTTTCCAGCCAGCAGCTCACCCAGGAGGCGAGAATGATCGGGATTACCGACGAGCTGTAGTTAAACCAGGTCACAGGTATGCCGAGGAACGCTTCTGTAACGGCCCCAGGCTGCTGGCTGGCGTTAAACGCTGCAATCATCATTGGATGGGTAAGCGCCCCTCCGATCACCATGGTGATAAACGGGTTGCCGCCAAATTTTTTCCCGGCGGTGTAGCCCAGCACCAGTGGGAAGAAGAAGAACAACGCATCGCTCGCCGCAAACCAGATTTTATAAGTGCCGCTTTCAAGGGTGAGCCAGCCACAGACGACTGCCAGTGCCAGCAACCCTTTCAGAATACCGGAGGCCGCCAGAATGCCGATAAACGGCGTGAAAATCCCGGAAACGATGTCGATCAGGCGACTCAGCAGATTGCCTTTTTCGCCCTTCTCTTCAACAGCGGGGGTTTCATCCGTCAGCCCTGCTTCACTACGCACCGCCTTCCAGACGCTATTCACATGGGTGCCAATAACGACCTGGAACTGGCCACCGCTTTCAACCACCATAATCACGCCCGGGTTTTCCTTCAGCCCTTCTGCATCCGCTTTTTGATTATTTTTCAGTTTGAAACGAAGCCGGGTGGCGCAGTGGACAAGAGTGACAATGTTCTCTTTTCCGCCAACGTGGCCGAGAATATCCTTAGCTAAAGCCTGGTATTCCATCTCGATTTCCTTACTTCCGATGCCCGCGGGCAGCTGTTGACTGAGTATAAAAATAAAAAAACCCGAGGGCGTCCTCCTCTCGAAGGCCGCGCTCAGGTTTTGCCTGCGTTATGCAGTAACAATCCAGTTTTTGAGGCTTAATGCCTCTCTTTTCTCACCCGTTCGATATGAATAGCGAGGAACATAATTTCTTCGGTTGTCAGCTCACGCTGATAACTTTTATTCAGATGCTGCGCGATTTTCTCGGCACATTTCCAGGCTTTCGCGTAGTTGTCTTTCACCGCCGTATGCAGTGAGACATCATCATCTTCCACCACGGTGCGGGTGAGCATCCGCTGGGCAAAAAACTTCAGATGGGTGACTAAACGCTGATAGCTGAGCGACTCTTCGTCATACTCGAGCTGCAGCTGATACTTCACCAGTTGCAGGATCTCCTGCATAACCCGGGTTACGTGCATCACTTCTGACATCTCGCTGTTCAACTGCGCGGTAACCAGATGCAGTGCAATAAACCCGGCTTCATCCTCCGCCAGCTCAACGTTCAGGCGTCTGGCGATAATGGCCCGCGCCTCCTGCCCCAGTTCGAACTCCTTCGGATAGAGGCGCTTGATATCCCACAGCAGCACGTTTTTGATTGCCAGCCCTTTTTTCTGCCGTTCAATCGCAAAGTAGCAGTGGTCAGTTAAGGTGATATACAAACTCTCCTGCAATGTCCCCAGCCGCTGCGTCGCCAGCCCAATAATGCGGTCGCAGGTGGTCATCACCTCCAGCGGGATCTGGCTGATGAGCTCCCCCAGCCGACGTACCAGTTCGTCGCTTTGTAACGCAAACACCTTTTCAATCAGCGAGGTATCCAGCTCTTCACCGACGCGCTTCTGGAAGGCCAGTCCCCGGCCCATCACGACCTGTTCGCACCCGCGCTCATCCTGAATAACCACCACATTATTATTAAGAATTTTGGCGATTTTCATCGGAACTCCAGAAACAAAAAAACCTGACCTCCGGCAGAAGCCAGAAAATCAGGTTTTGCCTGCCTGAGCAGTAACAATCCAGTTCTGGCACTCTATCAGTTTCATTCTCAGCCTCAATCCGTCACCAGTAAAATCGTGATCCGGATCGTACTTGCTACGCTGACATCAGAAAGTCACCCCGGTTTTCAGCTCTGTTACCCATGCATTCTGTGTTCGGGCGACGCCGCCTGGATGGTGCCAGTACTGAATATCCGGCTGCAGTTCGAGCCATGCTACCGGACGGATCTGGTTTTCTGCACGGGATAATAAAGTGGCTCACACTCTCGCGCCATTACCAAGGTAGTGCTGCTGCCTGAGATGGCGTAACAACACCCGCCCTTCCGGCATAAACTCCGTGCCGTAGCGTACAAGGCCAAGTCCCTTCAGCTCAGCATCAATGGCATAGCGCAGCTCGCCGGGCTGAGTTTGTTCAAGCAGCAGCACCTTAATACTGTTCAGGCGGGGCTCATATTTGAGCAGAACTGCTGAGAGCGTGCCCAGTAACTGATGAGCAGTTCCCGGCATGCCCTGCAAGATTTTGGTCATATCCGGCAGCCCATAGTCCGGCAGGTGCGCCAGCGTCCCGGCGCGGCAGTTAAGGATGCGCTGCATGTTGTCCAGCACGGACAGGATCACCTGGTTTTCTTCGCTGACCTGATGGAGATCGAGGCCGCCAGTGAAGTTACCGTAAAGCATCTCGTACAGCGAGGGGGTGCGATGTGACTGTGGCATAATTACTCCTTCACTGGCATCAGTGTCAGATGATTATTCCCCGCTTCAATAATTCTGGCCTTGTCCGGGTCCAGCTCTTCACGTTCTACCACCAGCTTCCAGGTGTTGTTGATCATATCCGGATAGCGGAACAGCCCCACCACCGCGACAAACTGCGCACCGGCCTCCATTGGCATATCAAGGTTCGCATCACCGCCCGGCTTGACTATTACATCACGGCTCGCCAGCAGATCCGCTTTCAGGATCGTCTCCCCCTCTTTCAACAGTTGCTGATACACCATTTTGTCGAACGTTTTACGATCTTTCAGTTGGTAAACTCTTACCACCAACGGTTCGGAGAGCGAATTACTTTCACGGGAATCGGTATTCAGTGCCTCACGGGCGGTAAAGTCCAGATGCAGTTCCTTAATTTTCTTGTAAAATACGGCGGTAAAGGCCGATTTAGTCCCGTCGCTGACGCTCTGAGTCAGGCCGCAGCCCGTCAGATTGAAAGCCAGCAGCGGTAATAACCAGCGCCCAGATTTAGTCAAACTTGTACGTAACACGTCGGTTTCCTTGTTGTGGTATCGCAGGCTCCAGCCCGGCGTAGTAACCCAGTTCAGTGGTAAATGTTTGCGGAATATCATCCGGAAGGTTATCGCCTTCGACGCCCAGCACACCGTTCATGCCGAGCCAGAAAGGTCCCTCCCCCAACGGAGGGAGTGCCAGCAGGCAGGTGCGGGTGGTCAGGGTGATTTTTGCCTTAAACCGCCAGCCCAGATACACCCTCAGCATGACCAGAAAATCCTGATACAGCAGACCATCTGGTTTCCAGCCCTGTGTCTCCTGCTCGTTATCGGTGGAAAGTCCAATCAGCAGCTGGCTGTTGGCATCCATCGCTTCATCGCCAAGCGGCATGTTGCCATCCAGCAGAAAATCTTCATCGCCGTAAAAGCCCAGTGGTTTACCGATCTCCACCGGCCGCAGGCAGTACGGGCTGACCTGCACTCTGGTGTCAGGCGCCAGCAGGCTCACCAATGCCTGCATGCCCTCCTGAGTTTTCCCGGGCTGCTGCAGCACGCCAAGCAGTGACAGAAAGCGCGACATCGGGGCGGGGATATGCTCAGCGGTGCCGGGAATACCCAGCCCCACCAGGCCCAGCAGTGACTGTGAGATGTTATCGAAGTTGTTTTTATTGATGCTGACAGTCTCACGCTCCGACACCGGACGTTGCTCGGCACCATTGCTGTAATCCCCCACCACCATCAGCTTGAGGGGGAGTTCGATTTTTTTCTGGGCACCGCCCGTGTGCAGGCTTAACTGGATGTTAACGCGGGCCTTGGGGATCTCGGACTGATAGGAGTTAGACATGGCTATCCCTGTTCTATGGAGTAATAGAAACGGTCATTGCCAGTGAGAAATTAATAAGAAAGGCTTACCCTGCCAAAACATATCCCTGTTCGCATTATCCAACGCGAATCTTACTGCCGGGGTCAAAAGCGAGCACATTCCATTCACCAGCAAGCTGACACCTCATTTTTAAGGGTTTATCTGAAATTGCATCCTTTCGGACAATGCCCTATAGGCAGGAGTGTAAAAACGTTACATGTGCTAGCGGAAATAAAAAAATGTAACATAATTTTACAGATTGAGAATTTAGAAAATCAGATCATCAGATTGATTTTTAAGTATTTTCCAGATAATCCCCCTTCAGGCCTTATGGAATAAGGGTGGGCATAAAATCATCGATTTGAATTGGCGCCTGAAAATGTACAAAAAACCACCATCCGTATGAAAAGTCTGATTTATCATTTTCTGCAAAAAATGAGCGTTAACAGATTGTTGAATAACGCGAAAAAACAGGCTCTTTTTCATTAGCACAACTTTTATCTTTCACTTAAAGGAGGCTTATCTATTTTGCTAAAAAGCAGCGGCGTTTGTCGTTATCTCCCCTCCCCCCATTCTGGCCGCTCGCCGATTGACACATGAAAAATAAAACGTTATTTCAATAATGCTAATCGCTCAATTTAAATTCAGGAGGAATAATGAGTAAACAGGCTGCCATACTGCTTGCCCCAGGTTTTGAAGAGGCTGAAGCTTTTATCATTATCGATATTCTCAACCGGCTGCATGTCAAGGTTACTACCGTGGCCTGCCATACCTCGCGTGAGGTTGCCAGCTATCATGCTGTACCGGTCATTGCCGACGCGCTGCTGGCCGATCTTACGGAGAGGGAGTTCGATGCCGTAGTCATTCCTGGCGGACCAGAGGGAACGGTGAATCTCGCTGCCAATCCGCAGGTCATTGAGTTTATCCGCCGACACGACGACGCCGGTAAATGGATAGCCCCCATCTGCTCCGCCGCAGCTCGCGTATTGGGTGGAAACCATCTGCTGAAAGGCCGCAATTACACCTGCTCCGGCGATCTTTATAAGGTGGTCACCGAAGGGACTTACAGGGGCGATGATATTGTTGAGGATGGCAATCTGATTAGTGGAAAGGGATTAGGGGTGAGTTTCGAATTTGCGTTTCAGCTGGCGTGGCGTTTAACCCACGACACCACTACTGCCGATTTTCAGGCTGAGCATATTTATTTCGATCACTGGCGGAGCTACGAAGGGATTAACGCCAGATAATAACAGACCTCCCGCAGAGGCGGGAGGTTTGATTTATCAAAGCTACAAGGATGCCTTTATTTCGCTGCCGTCCGGATGCTGGACGGAGAACGGAATGGCCAGCAGCCCCCGGTATCTTGCCAGGGCGCCAGGCAGGCCAGACAAAATGCATGCAGAATGAATGGTGTCCAGACTCTGGGGATACAGCGTCCTGCGATGCGTCATCGCATCCCCCAGCATTTTGTCCCACTTCATATCCGGAAATTCCTGCGCCACTTCCACCGCAGTTTCACGGGTGTTTACCTGACTCCAGGGAGAGCGGAAACGGTGAAATTATCTCTCTGAGAGCGGAACCCCCTCAAATTGCCGTAACAACAACAAAGCGTTAATGAAGAGTGAACTAACCTAAATTTTTCTGGCAGCGTCAGGCGCCCCACGCTAAGCTCTGCGCAAATTTCTCCAGCCTGAACGATTGATATGAAGACTAAACTGCTGGCCATACTGATTCTGGTCGTGATCGCCATTGCCCTTTTTCTGGCGCTGAAGCCCCATCAGCAAAACCCGCATTACTTTGCTGCGGCCTGCGTGATGATCAATGACATTGGAGAACCCACCAGTCAGGAGCAGTTTATGGCGAAACTTCAGGAGGTGATTATGAATGAAAATGCCTCTTATGCTTTTGATAAAGTTGAATTCGACAGCTACTCTGCGCGCGGTGCCAGCAAACGCTATTATGCTCTGACGCCAGAGCAGCAGGCTCTGACCCGTCAGGGAATGAATGCCTGCCTGAAGATCATGCTGCCTGCAGATAAATCCTGAGCATCTGGCAGCCCGGCCGCCAGTCAGCTGTAAAACAGCTATTTATCATGAAAATTTATTAGTTTGATAATTCTTCTTTTTTCCTGCCTTCCGTCGTTATTATTATCCCAAATGGTAAACGTTATGATTATTTAAAAATGAGAAAATTCCGTGAACCTTAATCCGCCGCGTAACGTTTTTATTAATTATGAGTGGGTATAGTAAAACGTGTAAATCAGGGGAATTATCAATATCTTTCAGTTAAAAAGGCCTGTCTGTCCCGAACAGAGGCCGGAAACCGAGCCAGAATTAATTTTTCTTACAAAACCTTTCCCTCTGTTTTTTCTTAAAATTCCCGCATCCTTTCCGCCGCATAAAAGATGAGTTGTCAGTAACGTAAATCTGATTATTTTGCATACATTACCCAGGCTTAACTGCCGGATAAGGGCTTATTCTGTAAAACGCCAGGATGGGTCCTGACGGATATATAATGCCGGTTAAACAAATTTTAAAAAATAATAACATTATGTTCTTCAGACCTTTTTACAACGGGAGTGATAAAATGACTGCCGAATATTATTATGTTACACAGCGACCCGATAAGATGGATTTTTATATGCTTCACCGGGCAGGCTGTCCGGCAATGCCAGCGAAAGAGACGCTGCTTTTTATCGGCAGCCTCTACGATGTTTCTCAGGCATTAACAGTGGCGCAGATGCGCGTAGGTAAAAAGGTGAAAGCCTGCTATCACTGCTGTCGTCCCAGACAGGAAGGCGAGCCGCCTTTGCCAGACAAAATCCAGTCCCGCCGCCATTCGAACAACTGAATGCGCTACCTCTTACCTACCCTTTTTTATGAACGGAAGCACTTCTGAAAAGGCAAAGAGTGTCGGAGAGCGGGGATCCTGGGATGCCAGGCCATATGAGTACCTTACTTTTATGCTGTAATGGATCCAGCATAAATGGTGCTCTCTGAAGGAGTTTTCACATGGCTTTAGCAACATACAGAATTGCTGTTATTCCCGGCGACGGTATTGGTAAAGAAGTGATGCCGGAAGGCGTCAAGGTGATGGAGGCTGCCGCCCGCCAGTTTGGCCTTGCTTTTGAGTGGGAATGGTTTGATTTCGCCAGTGCGGAATATTACCAGCAGCATGGCAAAATGCTGCCGGATGAGTGGTTTGAAACGCTGAAATCATTCGATGCGATCTACTTCGGCGCCGTGGGCTGGCCCGAGGTGGTGCCGGATCACGTCTCCCTCTGGGGATCGCTGTTGCAGTTCCGTCGTCAGTTTGATCAATATGTGAATCTTCGTCCGGTCCGGCTGTTAGCTGGCGTTAAAGCGCCGCTGGCTAACCGCAAGCCGGGAGATATCGACTTTTATGTCGTGCGGGAAAACACCGAAGGTGAATATTCCAGCGTAGGCGGCATCATGTTCCCGGGCACCGACCGTGAAATCGTGATTCAGGAAACGGTGATGACCCGCACCGGCACCGATCGTATTCTGAAATTTGCTTTTGATCTTGCACAACAGCGCCCGAAAAAGCACCTCACCTCCGCGACTAAATCTAACGGCATTGCCATTACTATGCCGTGGTGGGACAGCCGTGTGGAAGAGATGAGCCACCACTATCCTGACGTCCGCTTCGACAAATATCATATTGATATTCTGACCGCGAATTTTGTCCTGCACCCCGACCGTTTCGACGTGGTGGTGGCCAGCAATCTCTTTGGCGATATTCTCTCGGATCTGGGGCCTGCCTGTACCGGCACCATCGGGATTGCCCCATCTGCCAATATCAATCCTGAGAGAACATTCCCAAGTCTGTTTGAACCGGTGCATGGCTCTGCCCCGGATATCGCCGGGCAGAATATCGCTAATCCGGTTGGACAGATTTGGTGCGGTGCAATGATGTTAGAGCACCTTGGGCATGCTGACGCCGCGGAAGCGGTGGTAAAAGGTATTGAGCAGGTGCTGGCAGCGCAGAATAATCAGGCGGCGTTAACGCCGGATATGGGCGGTCACGGCACTACGCAGGATCTCGGCTCTGCTATCGCCGCAACCCTGTAAGCCAGAACGGGTTATACACGATCTCCAACAAAAATTGTCCAGAGTTCTTCAGCCGCCCGCGACAGCTTGCCTGCCGGGCGGTAAAGGCGAATTTCCACCGGAATACAAAGGTCGCTCTGCTCGCTGGCTGCAGGACACAAGGTGCCGTTGCTGACCTCCAGCGCCGCCAGTGAATCTGGCAGCCATGCCACACCATCTCCCGATCGCACCATAACCTGTAGCGTGGCGGCGAGATCGGACGTAAATACTACCTCCATTCCCCTTTTCCTGCGATTGACCGATGCCGTACTGGCAATGATCCTCCCCAGACCGGACTCATTACTGTAGGAGAGCAGAGGAAACGGCTTTTTATTCTCCACGGACCAGCGGGGTTTTGCCGCTTCACCCTGGTTCCCCGGCATTGCACTGGAATAAGGTTTAAGCCAGTCCGTGCCCACCCGAACGCTGAAATAGCGCCCCATATCGAGGTTAAGGTGCATATGCGGATGGTAATGGCACAGCAGAAACTGCGTCTCGCCCTGGTTCAGCATGCGCTCGCAGGCGCGCATGGTATCAGAGAGCAGCTGGAAGGAGCCAAAGCGGGCTATTTTTTCGTTCTTACGTAGCCAGGCGGGGAAAAAGGTAAATGAGAGGGCATGGGTGGCGGAGAAAACCACCTCTGGCGCCCCTTGCCCAGCCAGATCCAGCGTCTCGCTACGTAATGCATACAGTGAACGAATCAAATCCGGTGCCTGTTTGCAGAACAGCTCGCCCGCGCGGGTAAGATGTACACCACGCCGTGTCCGTTCAAAAAGCGGGGTGCCTACCCACTCTTCCAGCGACCGAATCCGACGACTGAATGCGGGTTGAGTCACATATCGTCCCGCTGCCGCTCTGGAGAAATTCAGCGACTCGGCCAGCGCAACGCAGTCTTCAAGCCAGGTCAACTCAATATGATGCCGATTTTGCATAACAGCGCTCCTGACAGGCATTAGATTGCTACTGCCTTCGCCGCTATTCTCACTGCTAACAAGGCATAGACGGCGCCTGATGATGTGCCACCACCCTACCCTACTTTAACAAAACGGCATAACAGCTGTGGGAGTGAGTGTGATGCAAAGCCCCTCACGTTTCAGTTTGCTGAAACAACTCTACGTCCAGGTTCTGATAGCCATCGTTATTGGTGGTCTGTTTGGTTATTTCTTTCCCGCGATGGGCACTCAGCTTCAGCCGATTGCCGAAGCGTTTATCAAGCTGATCAAAATGATGCTGGCCCCAATCATTTTTTGCACCGTGGTTGTGGGCATCGCCAAAATGGGTGATATCAAAAAGGTCGGCAAAACCGGAGCCAAGGCGCTGATCTATTTTGAAGTTGTTTCCACTCTGGCGCTGCTGATTGGGCTGGTCGTCGTCAATGTTCTCAAGCCCGGTGCTGGAATGAACATTGATGCCAGCCATATCGATGCCAGTGCCATCTCTTCTTATGTGCATAAGGCGGAAAGCGGCGGCGGGATTATCGACTTCATTATGGGCATCATTCCTGCCACCCTGGGCGACGCCTTCGTGAAAGGTAACATGTTGCAGGTGATCCTGATTTCCGTGCTGTTCGGCATTGCTATGCTGCAAACCGGTGAGCGTGGCAAACCGGTGATCGACTTTATCGACCGGGGGCTGCAGGGTCTGTTCAGAATGATCAATCTGATAATGCGGCTGGCTCCGCTCGGAGCCGGTGCAGGGATCGCCTTTACTATTGGCAAATACGGCGTCGCCACGCTGCTCTCCTTTGGCTATCTGATGCTGGCCGTCTACATCACCTCCTTTATTTTTGTGGTGGTAGTACTGGGCGCGATAGCGTCCTGGGTGGGCTTTCCACTGCTGCCTCTGCTGCGTTACATCAAGGATGAGATCTTCGTTACGCTGGGCACCTGCTCAACCGAAGCAGTGCTGCCGCGCATCATGATGAAGCTGGAAGAGGCGGGCGTGGAGAAAGCCACAGTAGGCATGGTGCTGCCGACGGGCTATACCTTCAATGCCGACGGGACCAGCATCTATCTGACGATGGCGGCGCTGTTTGTCGCCCAGGCTACCAATACCGATCTTTCGTGGATGCAGCAACTTGTGCTGCTTGGTGTGCTGCTGCTGACCTCCAAAGGATCGGCAGGCGTTGCGGGCGCGGGATTTGTAGCACTTGCCGCAACGCTCTCCTCTATCGGCACCGTGCCGGTTGCAGGCCTGGTGCTGTTACTGGGCGTGGACCGTTTTATGAACGAGGCCCGTGCCGTAGTGAATCTGATTGGTAACACTGTCGCCACGCTGGCGATCGCAAAATGGGACAACACTTTTGACGTGGCGAAAGCCAGGGAGATCGTTCAGCAACAAAAATCCCCAAAATCTGCTTTAACGGACGTCCCGGCGTCAAAATCATCCCATCAATCATTTATTTCTGAAGTCTGGAGAAGACCATGCGCATTACTGACGTAGTAGAAATTACCCAGCCCATTGCGTCGCCCATCCGCAATGCCTACATCGATTTTTCCAAAATGACCACCAGCCTGGTGGCGGTGGTGACCGATGAGATCCGCGACGGACGCCGGGTGGTCGGGTATGGTTTTAACTCCAATGGCCGCTACGGCCAGGGTGGACTGATCCGCGAACGGTTTCGCAGCCGGCTGCTGGAAGCGGACCCGGACAGCTATCTGAACGATATGGGCAGTAATTTTGATCCGGATAAGCTGTGGCATCTGATGATGTCGAATGAGAAACCGGGTGGCCACGGTGAACGTTCGGTGGCAGTAGGTACGCTGGATATGGCGATTTGGGATGCCGTGGCCAAAATTGAAGAGAAGCCGCTTTTTCGCCTGCTGGCAGAAAAGAAAGGTGTAGAGGCCAATCCACGCGTTTTCGTTTACGCAGCAGGAGGTTACTACTATCCGGGCAAAGATCTGAGCGCTTTACGCAAAGAGATGCGCAGCTATCTGAACCGCGGCTATAACGTCGTGAAAATGAAAATTGGCGGTGCTTCTCTGGCAGAAGATCAGCGCCGCATTGAGGCGGTGCTGCAGGAGATTGGCTCCCAGGCGCAGCTGGCGGTAGATGCTAACGGGCGTTTCGATCTGGAAACCGCTATCGCCTACGCCAAAATGCTGCGGCACTATCCGCTGTTCTGGTACGAAGAGATCGGCGATCCGCTCGACTATGCGCTTCAGGCTGCTCTGAGCGAATTTTATCCCGGCGCGATGGCTACCGGTGAAAATCTTTTTTCTCATCAGGATGCGCGCAACCTGCTGCGCTATGGCGGCATGCGTCCGGACAGAGATTTTCTTCAGTTCGACTGCGCCCTTTCCTACGGCCTGTGCGAATACCTGCGCACGCTTGAAGTACTTGAGCAGTTTGGCTGGTCGCCATCTCGTTGTATTCCACACGGCGGGCACCAGATATCGCTTAATATTGCGGCGGGCCTGGGGCTGGGAGGAAACGAGAGCTATCCGGATCTGTTCCAGCCTTATGGTGGCTTCCCGGACTCAGTGCGGGTTGAAGAGGGGCACATCGTAATGCCTGAACTGCCGGGCATTGGTTTTGAAGGGAAGTCAGATTTGATAGCCGTCATGCGGCAGCTGGCAGAGTAATGAACAACGGGCAGACCCAGGGCCTGCCCGAAAGCGTTACTCGCTGACGCGATAACGGTTCAGCCAGTGCGCATAAGGTGCTGGCAGCACCCAGGATGGCTGCTCTTTTTCCACAGCCAGCGCCGCCTGATAGGCCCAGTTCGGATTAGCCAGGTGCGCCTTGCCAACCATCACCAGATCCAGCTCACCGTTTTCAATAGTGCGGTTCGCGATCTGCGGCGCATCAATTCCCCAGGCGGACGCCACAGGAATGTTGGCCTCGCGGCGGACGCGTTCTGCAATCGGTGCCAGGAATGCCGGTCCCCACGGAATGTTGGAATCTGGCGTTGAGAAACCGATGCTGACGCTGAGCAGATCCAGGCCACTGGCGCGGAACTTTTTGGTCAGGTCGATCGCTTCGCTCAGGGTCTCTTCATCGCGGCCATCATATTCAATCACGCCAAAACGTGCGGTCAGCGGCAGGTTTTCCGGCCACTCACGACGTACCGCATCCAGCGTTTCCAGCAGGAAGCGCCCACGCCCTTCCGCACTGCCGCCATACTGATCCTGACGCTGGTTAGCGTGCACAGAGAAGAAGCTCTGCGCCAGATAACCGTGTGCAAAGTGCAGCTCCAGCCATTCAAAACCGGCATCACGGGCGCGCCGTGCCGCCAGAGCGAAATCATTACGCACGCGGGCAATATCTTCCAGCGTCATTTCATGAGGAACCTGCGGCAGATTGCTGCCGAAAGCGACGGCTGAAGGCGAGAGGGTTTCCCAGCTGCGCGGATCGGTTTTGACAATATGGTCGTCCCCTTCCCACGGCTTGTTAGCGCTGGCTTTGCGGCCGGCATGACCAATCTGAATCCCCGGCACTGCACCGGCCGCTTTGATTTCACGGGCGATCTGCGCCAGTTTTTCAGCCTGCTCGTCGTTCCAGATCCCCAGGCATCCCGGGGTGATGCGGCCTTCTGGCGAAACGGCTGTAGCTTCGACAATAACCAGTCCCGCGCCGCCGCGAGCCAGGCTGTTGTAATGCACGCGGTGCCAGTCGTTGCTCACGCCCTCTTCGGCGCTGTACTGACACATAGGCGGTACCGCAATGCGGTTGCGTAAAGTCACATCTTTCAGTTCAAAAGGGGAAAATAACCCTGGCATAATATCCTCAGTAGTAGAATCGCAAAAAGCGTGCGCTTACTTTACCTGCTCTGCTGCGCACCTCCTGTAGCACGAAATGCCCTGCACGAAATAAGTCTGCTGGCAGCCACGCCGGAGAGGAGAGTCAGGTGTCATCGCTGAAACATCTTCAATAAATGTCACACTTTAGCGCCCGCATATGCATCTTTCGGGTCGTGATTTGCCCTGATATCTCTATCATGTGGCGGCAAAACGACTAAAAATAATGCGATTGTTTGGTAATGAAATTCAGAGATTTTGCAGAAGAAGAAAAACTGTTTGTTCGCAGAGCCCTGGTCGCCTTTGGGATCGTTCTGGCAGGGTTCGTTACGCTGGTTGTTAATCTTTACCACTTACAGATAGAGCAGAACCAGTATTATCAGACCCGCTCCAATCAAAATGATATCAAGATGATCCCTGTCGCCCCAACGCGTGGGATTATTTACGATCGTAACGGCATTCCGCTGGTAAAAAATGTCACCTGGTATGACATTGAAATCATCCCCTACAAAGTCAAAGATATAGAATCGCTTATCAAAGAGCTGACGCCGATTGTTGACCTCTCTGCCGACGATATCGATACCTTCACTCGGGCGCTGCATGCGGCCAGCCGCTACAAACCTGTGGTGTTAAAAACCGAACTCTCCGATGAGGAAGTCGCCCGCTTTTCGGTGAATCAGTACCGGTTTACCGGCGTGGAGGTCAGCAGCTATGAAGATCGCCAGTATCCCTATGGTCCCGACCTTGCACATGTGATTGGCTACGTCTCTAAAATCAACGACAACGACTACAAACGGCTGGATAAAGAAGGCGTTAGCGAGAACTACGCGGCCGATCATAATATTGGCAAACAGGGGATTGAGGGCTATTACGAGTCGGTGCTGCACGGCAAAACCGGCTATCAGGAAGTTGAAGTGGATAACCACGGCCGGGTGATCCGCGTGCTGAAAGAAGTCCCCCCTGTGGCGGGCAAAAACCTCTATTTAACGCTGGATCTGCATCTTCAGCAGTATGTCGAAACCCAGCTTGCCGGTCAGCGTGCCGCCATGCTTATTGAAAATCCGAAAGATGGTCAGGTGCTGGCAATGGTCTCCAGTCCCAGTTACGACCCCAATCCGTTTGTAAAAGGGATCAGTTATAAAGCGTATAAAGAGCTGTTAGCCAACAAAGACCTGCCGCTGATTAACCGCGTCACTCAGGGACTCTATCCGCCCGCGTCAACCGTGAAACCCTATATGGCGATGTCGGCTCTGCTGACGCATGTCATTACCCCGCAGACCACCTTCTTTGGTGCGCCAACCTGGACGCTGCCCGGCACACAGCGTAAATATCGCGACTGGAAAAAATCGGGCCACGGCATGCTGGACGTGACGCGGGCGATTGAGGAGTCGGCGGATACCTTTTTCTATCAGGTTGCTTTTATGATGGGCATCGATCGGATCCACACCATGCTCAGCCAGTTCGGCTACGGTAAGTCCACCGGCATCGACCTGAATGAAGAGTACAACGGGCTGCTGCCCAGCCGCGAATGGAAGCAGAAGGTGCATAAAAAGGGGTGGTATCAGGGCGATACCGTCTCTGTGGGCATTGGTCAGGGTTACTGGATCGCCACACCGATTCAGATGGTGAAGGCGATGGCTACGCTGATCAACAACGGCAAAGTGATCCAGCCCCATCTGCTTTATGAGCAGAAGCAGGGAAAAAACGTCAGGCTGTGGCAACCGACGCTGCCCCGCGAACAGGTTGGTGACGCTAACTCACCTTACTGGAGCCTGATCCGCCACGCGATGTTTGGTATGGCGAATGCGCCAAACGGCACGGGGTATAAATATTTCCACACCGCGCCCTATGGCATTGCCGCCAAGAGCGGGACGTCGCAGGTGTTTGGCCTGAAGCAGAACCAGGTCTATAACGCCAAAATGATCCCTATTCGCCTGCGTGACCACATTTTCTACACCGCTTTTGCGCCGTTTAATAATCCTAAAGTTGCGATGGCGCTGATCCTTGAGAACGGCGGGATCAACGGGGTGACTGCCGCGCCTGTGGTCAGGAATATCATGGACCATATTTTCCTGCCGCCAGACGTCGCACCGATGCCGGTTACGGCGGACCCATCAAGTAATGTGACGGCGCAATAACGCTTTTCCTGCAGGCATTACCAGCTTTTTTGCGTTGTTATTCGCCTTTATTCCTCTTCCGGCGGCCTTTTCAGGCCGCCAGCAATTATGCTGGCCCTGCTCTCACCGGTAAAAGAAAATTCGGTTAATAAAAAATCTCCACTAAAGAAGGCGTTATCGCTTGCCGATAAACGACAATGAGGTAATGTCTTACCTTCGTGAGGCCAGTCTCAGATGGCGACTGAATCGATTTTGCTGGAAAGTAAATGATTAACGAACACGGCCAGGCGCTAAGGCGCCACTTCTTCCGCAACGTGCTGACGCCGATGATCCTGGTGATCCTGTTTACGTTTCTCGCCTGTGGTTTCACCGCGTGGTGGGTCACCACGCAGAGCAATGCCAAAGCGCTGGAAAAGCAGCAGCAGGTGATTGAAAACATTTTTTCTCAGCACCTGGATGACTATCTGCATCAGCATCAGAGCCTGCTTGCCTGGCCTGAGCTTACCGCGCAGTTACAGGAGGGAGGCAATCGATTTGGCTACTGGCTTAACACCCTGGCAGGGGATGATGAAGTCTATCTGCTGAATGCAGAAAATCAGCCTTTGATGGCCTGGCTGGAGGGGAGACAGGTAGCATCAGATCATTACCTCGACGTTAAGCATCAACTCTCTCCCTGGCTTGAAAGCCTCTCCCGCCTCTCTTCCCTTTCCTCTCCTGCATTTACCGCTGATTTTATTCGCCTTAACGGACGCGTAGCGGAAATCGCCCTGGGTGAAGTGCCGGAGAGCGGCGGTCAGAAACTCATTTTTCTCCGTTATCTGCATTACAGCTTTGTAGATTTCCTGGAACACCGTGGCGTGGTCACTGACTTCCGCTTTATCCCCAGCGATGAAAATCGGCTCAACAGCGCCGGTTTTTTACTGCAATCGCACCTTAAAATTCCGGTCAGCTACGTCTCCTGGCAACCCATGCGGCCTGGCAGCCAAATGCTGATGGTGACCGGTCCGCTGGTGTTACTGGCGATGATGGCGATAACGCTGATGGGCATCAAAATGACGCGCCGCCTGTGGCTCTCTTCGCTCAGGCTGTCAGAGTCTGTAATAAAACTGGAAGCCAGCGAAGCCCATGCCCAAAAGCTGGCGATGCAGGATGTGCTGACAGGCCTGCCTAACCGCGCCGCAATGAGAGAACAGATCAACAGACGGTTAAGTACGCTCGCCCCGGACGGCGACAGCGTGGCTCTGCTGCTGCTGGATCTGGATCGCTTCAAGATGATCAACGATACCTACGGGCATCATATTGGCGACGAGTTAATTATTGAGGTGAGTAAACGGCTTACCACGCTGCTTGATCCTGAAGATGCGGTTGGCAGGCTGGGCGGGGATGAATTTGTGGTGATGGTGAATCACCCGGAAAATGAGCAGCAGCTTATTCAGCTCTGTCAGCAAATTATTGAACAGCTCACGTCGCCGGTGATGCTGGAAGGCAATCGCCTGTGGGTGGGGGTCAGTATCGGTATTGCCGTGGCGCCAGAACAGGGTAGTGAGCGACAGGAGCTGATGCGTAAAGCTGATATCGCGCTTTATGCTGCTAAATCTGAAGGGCGTGGGCGCTGCCATATGTTTACGCCGGTGCTGGGCGAAACGCTGATGAAGCGTCAGCTGCTGGCGGAGGAGCTGCGCCTGGCGCTGGATACCGCGCAGGGACTGGCGCTCTGGTATCAGCCCATTATGGATATCACGGGCAAGACGATGCTGGGGATTGAAGCTCTGCTGCGCTGGCAGCATCCTGCGCTGGGGCCGATCTCGCCGGCAGACTTTATTCCGATTGCTGAAGAGACTGGCCTGATTATTCCGCTGGGCGACTGGGTGTTGCAGCAGGCTCTCATGCGAGCTAAAAGCTGCCCGCATCTGCGTATGTCGGTGAACGTCTCCCCCCTGCAATTCCTGGCGGGTAATTTTATTGAACGTCTGCAGGAAATTGTGCAGCAGCAGGGCGTGGACCCCAGACAGATAGAGCTGGAAATAACGGAAGGGGTAATGCTGGAAGATCACCAGCAGGCGTTGCAAACCATTCAGACCTTAAGAGCAGCAGGCTTCCGGATTGCGCTCGACGACTTCGGCACCGGCTATTCAAGCCTGAGCTACCTCACCCAGTTCCCGGTCGACACGCTCAAAATTGATCGCTGCTTTATCCAGCTGCTTGGCATTCAGGAGCAGGCGGACACCATCGTCTCCTCGGTGATCAAGCTGGGCCACTCGCTGGGATTGTCGGTGACCGCAGAGGGCGTTGAGACCGAGCAGCAGCGCCTGACGCTGGCGGAAGCGGGCTGCGACAAACTGCAGGGCTTCCTGCTGAGCCGCCCGCAGCCAGCGGGGGTGCTGTTCGCGGCCTCAGCCGAAGCATGAAAGGTCTTGTCGCAACACTAAAATGAATGTGTATGATTTTCTGGCCTTACAAGGCCATCTTGACAGTGAGAGGCTGGCCGCCGGAAAATAGCGATCCTTTCCCGCATCAGGGCATTGTTATGAAAACCGCACCCGCCATTACTATTCACTACTGTGCTCAATGTAACTGGCTGCTGCGTGCAGGCTGGATGGCACAAGAGCTGCTACATACCTTCAGTACGGATTTAGGCTCCGTTACCCTGGTGCCCGGTACGGGCGGCATCTATCAGATTAAAATTGATGAGCAGATCATCTGGGATCGCAAAACTGATGGCGGCTTTCCGGAAGCTAAAGAGCTGAAGCAGCGGGTGCGGAACTACTGTTTCCCGGAGCGGGATTTGGGGCATATCGACAAGAAATAACGCCGCTATGGCAGTGATTTAAGGTGCAGTGGCTGGCGCAGAAGGGATTTTGTTGCCGGAGATAAGTAGTGCGGCAGCGGGAACTCTCCTCACTGCCGCACAGCGCTCTTTATGCCATAACCGGTTTGGCTCTTAAGGCTGCGTAGATGGTCAGGGTGGCAATTAACAGCGCCACTGCGCTCCCCATAAATACCCCTTTCGCGCCGGTGACGTTAAAGATCACCCCGCCCGCTGCCGCGCCAATGGTAATGGCCAGCTGAATAGAAGCAACCAGCAGGCCGCCGCCGCTCTCCGCTTCATCCGGCATGGTACGGGTAATCCAGGTTGACCAGCCAACCGGCACCGCGCCAAACGCCATCCCCCACAGCGCGACCAGCACCGCATCCACCAGCGGAGCGGAACCCATCGCTACCAGGCCGACGCCCAATATGCCCATCGCCAGCGGCATAGCAATCAAGGTGCGGTGCAGATTTCGTTCAAGCAGCACGCCTGCAATCAGCGTTCCGGCAAAGTTCGCCACGCCAAAGCCCAGCAGGATGGCGGAGAGCCCATTAACGCCTACGCCGGACACGCTCTCCAGGAAGGGACGCAGATAGGTAAAGAAGGCAAAGTGTCCGGAAAAGACCAGAATAATAGCCAGCAGCGCGGTTTGCATGCCCGGACGGCGCATCAGCGAGAAGAGCGAGCTGCCGTTGCCTGAGAGATGCGGCGGCATTTTGGGCAACGCGATAATCTGCCAGAGCAGCCCCACCACGCCAATGAGCGAAGCGGCAAAAAACACATTGCGCCAGCCGATCAGGTGACCAAAATAGCTGCCCATCGGCGCCGCCACAATCGTTGCCACCGACACGCCGCTGAACACGATTGAGAGCGCGCGCGGGATCATCGCTTCAGGTACCAGCCGCATAGTGGTAGCTGCCGCCAGCGTCCAGAAGCCGCCCAGCGCGATGCCCAACAGCACCCTGCCCACCAGAATAAACGTTAGGTTGGGAGCAAAAGCCACCAGCAAATTAGAAATGATCAGCATCAGCGAAAACAGCAGCATCACGCCACGGCGATCGCGCTTGCGGGTGGCGGAGGCGCTAAAGAAGCTGGTGAGCAGCGCGAAGATGGCCGTTACGGTAACGGCCTGTCCGGTCACACCTTCCGTCACACCGAGGCTGGCGGCCATCGGCGTTAACAGACTGGCGGGCAGAAATTCTGCCGTCACCAGCCCAAACACGCCAAGCGCCATCGAAAATACTGCGCCCCACTGGGGCTTTTCCTGTGCCGTACTGGCCTGTTGCACTGCGTTCATGGTTTGCTTCCGTTGGAGGTGAATAGCGTACAGCGTATAAGGCTCGACCCGGATGGTCTATGATGTATAATCCGTAATTATTGATTAATCGTCCGGAAAGGGAGGAAGCCATGCCAGCGGAAACGCACGATCTTGCCAGCGAACTGCTCTCAGGCATGCGCCTGCTGGGCGTACAGTATCGCCGCATTGAGCTGGCGGCCCCGTTTGGCGTGGGGTTTGACAGCGCGCCGGGCCGGGCGCAGTTTCATTTTGTCAGCCGCGGGCCGGTGATGTTGCGCACCCACAGCGGCCGGTTCTATGTGCTGAATACCGGCGACGCGTTACTGCTGCCCCACGGCACTGACCACGTGTTGCTCTCCTCCCCTGATGTTCCCTGCCAGGATGTTCATGCCTTCAGCAGTACGCCGGTCTGCGGCAACGTTTGCTGCGTGAAGGCGTGCGCGCAGGAGTCGCCGGATGAGCCAGCAGCCCTGGTTTTCAGCGGCTGCATGGAGTTTGATTTGGGCGGCATGCAGATGCTGGTCAGCGCGATGCCAGAGGTGCTGCTGGCCGATACGCTGATGCATAAATACCCTGAGGTGCAGCCGATGCTGGAAGCGATGGAGCGCGAATCGTTAAGCCGGCGGGCAGGATACGCCAGTATCCTCTCCCGCCTGGCAGACGTCGTGGCTTCGTTTATCGTGCGGGGCTGGGTGGAGTCCGGTTGTGGCGATGCCGGGGGCTGGCTTCAGGCGTTGCGCGACCCGCGTCTGGGCAAAGCGCTGGTTGCGCTACACCGGGAACCGGGTAAAAACTGGACCGTAGCCAAACTTGCGGCGGAGATGGGCAGCTCCAGATCGGTATTTGCCGAGCGTTTTCTGGCGGTGACAGGGATGACCCCGGTGCGCTATCTGACGGAGTTGCGGATGCAGCTGGCGGTACAGTGGATCGGACGGGATGGTGAAGCGATTGAAACGGTCGCCTGGCGTCTGGGTTACGGCTCCCTGGCCGCCTTCAGCCGCGCCTTTAAGCGCACCGTGGGGAAAACGCCCGGCGCGCTTCGTGCAGAACAGAGCCAGCGGAATACCACGCAGATGGCCGTTTAGCGCGGAGCCGGGCCAACGATATACCAGGCAGATGGCTGTTCAGCGCGGGAACGAGCTAACGAAATGCCACTCAAATAGCGGCCTGGCCCGGGAACGCACCAGCGGGATCTGACTCAGTTTGCCGGGTGGGCTTTTCTGCCTGCCCGCATCACCAGCCAAAGTGGCAGCGGCAGCGTGGTAATCAGCAGGATCCAGAGCAGAGCATATACCGCCTCTACCCCTTCATTCTGCAAATTAATAAACAACTTAACCGGGATCCCCTGCGGGAAGTAGCTGAACACCAGGACGATGCCGAACTCACCAACGATCCTGACCCAGGTAATAGCCAGCGCAGCGGCGAGTCCGCGTCCTGCCTGCGGCAGCGTCAGTCGCCAGAAAATTTGCCAGGCGGAGGCGCCCAGCGTCTCTCCGGCCTCTTCCACCTCAACAGGCACATGCTCAAACGCCGACCGCGCCGACAGTACAAAATAGGGCAAGCCACCGTAAAACTGCGCCACGACAAATGCGCCAGGGTTGTTATTGAGGGAGATACCGATGCCGGAGAGCACCTCGCCTACCGTGCCGTAAGGACCAAATACCGATACCAGCAGAATCCCCATGGCCAGCGGCGGAGCCAGCAACGGCACCAGTACCGCTATCTCAATGATGCTCCGCCAGCGCGAACCGGTTCTTGCCAGCCAGAGGGAGAGCGGTAATCCGCAAAGCACGATCAACGGCAGGGCAATCATGCTCAGGCCCAGCGAAACGCCAATAGCCTGCCCGTCTCCCCAGGCAAGATGGAAACCAGACCAGGGCGTGATCCACGCCAGGGTGATGAAAGGAAGGCCGAGCAGCAAGAGCGCCGGCACCCCCAGCCAGAAAGCCCGCACTTACATCGCTCCACCTTTTGGCTGACCGTAACCATTTTTCGCAAACAGCCCCTGACCTTCCGCGCTTTGCATAAACTGCACAAATTGTTTCGCCAGTTCAGGATGCGGCGCATTTTTCAGCACGGCGGCGTAAAACACCAGCGGCTGAGTATGCAGGGTTTTCTGCTCTCCTTTCGGGTCGGTAATGTCAAAACTGACTTTGCTGTACCAGTCGTGATCCATAGCGGGGTTACTGAGGTTAATTTCATCCGGCAGGCTGATGTAAGGCAGGCCCGCGGAACGGGTTGCGCTCTCATAGCCAGATGCCGCATCCACCTGTCCCGCCTCCAGACGGGTCAGCAGACCCCCTTCCGCCAACACCTGCTGCGGATTCTGCGTGCTGCCCAGAACGGTTTTAGCGAGATCGGGCTGCTGGTAATAGCGCTCTGCCAGCAGCATAGTGAAAATAATGTTTTGCCCCTGAGGATCGGTTGCCGGATCGGTACGGCCAAAGCGCAGCGTTGGCGTTTGCAGTACCTTCCACCAGGGCTGCGCGCCCGCTTTTCCTGTGCGGATAGCGTCAAAGGCCTGCGCGTATTTCCCCTTCGGGTTATAGGCAATGACCATGCTGGTGCTGGCTACGGGCTGCGCCTTCTCTACCAGCCCCGCTTTTTGCAGTATGGCAATCGGGCCTGGCGTAATGGAGACGAAAACGTCCGCCACCACTTTTTTCGACGCCAGCAGATTCGCCATGCCGTAGGCACCCTGTCCCTGGCCCTGATAGTTAACCTGATGCGCCCGGGCAAAGGCGGGGCCTAACGCCTTGTCCATCACCACGCCCATCGAACCGGCATAGGTCACACGAAAATCCTCCGCTGCGTGGGCAACGGAGGCGGTAAAGGAACAGAGCAGAACAGCAGCACAGGAGAGCTTTGCCGCAGCGGAAGGGGTAGAGAATAGGGGCATGATGATCTCATCGTTATATAAAATATTACATTACGATAAGCCTTTTCCCGAAGAGATCAATAAACCTCGGCTCAACAAGCCTTGCCCTGACTAAAATAAGCCAGCGTTAAACCAGATACTTATTAAACCAGCCCAGCGTTCTCTGCCAGGCGAGATCGGCAGCTTTTTTGTCATAGCGTGGCGTAGAGTCGTTATGGAAGCCGTGGTTCACTTCCGGATAGATATGCGCCTCGTAAACTTTGTTATCCGCTTTCAGCGCCGCCTCGTAAGCTGGCCAGCCTTCATTGATGCGCGTATCCAGCCCGGCGTAATGGATCAGCAGCGGTGCCTTAATGCGGGCGACCTCTTTCGCCTGCGGCTGACGACCATAGAATGGCACGGCGGCTGCCAGTTCGGGATAAGCCACAGCGGCCGCATTCGCCACGCCGCCACCGTAGCAAAAGCCGGTGATCCCCACTTTCCCGGTGGTCCGCTCATCCTGCATCATGAACTCTATCGCCGCGAAGAAATCGTTCATCAGTCTGGCAGGATCGATCTGCGCCTGCATCTCCCGCCCCTTTTCATCGTTGCCGGGATAGCCTCCCAGCACGCTCAGTCCGTCTGGTGCCAGCGCAATAAAGCCAGCTTTGGCCAGGCGTCGCGCCACATCTTCAATATAGGGATTCAGGCCACGGTTCTCATGGGCTACCACCACCGCAGGCAGCTTGCCGGTGGCTTTAGCAGGCCGGACCAGATAGCCGCGCACGCTCTGATTACCGTTCGGTGAAGGATAATGGATGTACTCAGGCAGGATATCAGGGTCGGTAAACTCTACCTGTTCAGCCAGCGCATAGTTGGGGCTGAGCGAAGTCAACAGCGTGGCGGCCGTCAGCCCTCCGACGGCGAACTTACCCGCCAGCGAGAGAAACTCGCGCTTATTAATTTTGCCGTGAACGTAATAGTCGTAAATTTCGAGCAGCTCAGGGGAGAAATCTTTCGCGGTCAGCCGGGCCATAACGGTGCTCCTTTCACGTAAGAACAAGGGAAGTAAGGCTCATTAGCGGCCTGACGTCGCGTCAGCCCTGAACCCAGCATGCCGCATCCCGTTATGCTGGTGGAAAATTTACCTTTAATTTACGTTCTGGCTGGCTACCATCGCACTTTTTAACGACGCAGGCTGGTGAAAAATGCGTATGATCGCTGGCAGATTATCCTGAATCACCGCACGCTACCGAGCCGCCTATAAGCTATGACCACTCTCTACCCCGCCCCACGCCTGCCGGTTTTTGACGGCCATAACGATCTGTTGCTGCGCCTCTGGCTGCCTGCTGAACAGGATCCTGTAGCGCATTTTCTGCACGGATCGCTTTCAGGGCACCTGGATATGGCCCGTATCCGGCAGGGCGGCTTTGCCGGTGGACTTTTTGCGGTGTTTGTCCCACCCGCGCAGTTCGTTAAGCAAGGCAGTGAAGCTTATGACGAGGCGCGGCACGATCCGTTAGCCATCACTGAAGCGCAAATCGCCCTGCTGCAGAGAATTGCCGCGGAAAGCGCAGGCAGTGCGAAAATTTGCCGGACGGCGGCAGAGATTGAGCAGTGCATTCAGCAGGGCGTGCTGGCGATGGTGCTGCATATTGAAGGGGCAGAGGCGCTGGATGAAGAGCTCAGTCAGCTGGAGAGCTGGATGGCGGCAGGGCTGCGCAGCATAGGTCCGCTGTGGAACCTGGCGAACCGCTTCGGCACAGGCGTCACCGGCAGTTTTCCCGGCTCGCCCGACAGCGGCGAAGGGCTGACCCCCCTGGGGCTGAAGCTGCTGCGCACCTGCAACCAGAAAAAACTGTTGATTGATCTTTCCCACATGAATGAAAAAGCCTTCTGGCAAACGGCGGAGCACAGCAACGCGCCGCTGGTCGCCACCCATTCCAACGTCCATACAATTTGTCCTCAGCCGCGTAATCTTACTGACGCTCAGCTGCGGGCCATTGCGGAAAGCGACGGGTTTGTGGGCGTCAATTTTGGCAACGCTTTCCTGCGTGCCGATGGTAAACGCGACGCCGATACGCCGCTGGGAGAGATACTCCGTCACCTTGAAGGATTGATGGCTATCCTTGGGGAGGAGCGCGTTGGCTTTGGCTCAGACTTTGATGGCATCAGCGTGCCGGAAGGCTTACAGGACGTAGCGGGTTTGCCGCGCCTGATCGAAGCCATGGAATCGGCAGGTTACTCCGCCACGCTGATTGAAAAAATCTGCTGGCGCAACTGGGTAGCCGTACTCAGAAAAACATGGGGTGAATGAACCACATGGAACATTATGTGCTCATTCTCCCGGTACCCCTGCTGCTTACAGGGTTGATATCGTATAAGCTTAGGCGCAACATTTATGCGCCAAATCTTCGATATTTGACAACAAGCGCATTACCTGCCGAACTTAACAGGGCAGAACGTTTGCTTTTTCATTAACACCGAGAGGATCCCGCCATGTGGACTAAACCTAAATTTGTTGATTTACGCTTAGGTCTGGAAGTGACGCTGTACATCTCCAACCGTTAATCCCTTATGCCCACGGCCTGCTGTGGGCATCTTCTCCTCTTTTCCTGGTCTACACATGCAGATTAACGTTCTCGGCTCGGCGGCGGGTGGCGGCTTCCCACAGTGGAACTGCAACTGCCGAAACTGTCAGGGCGTGCGTAACGGCACCCTGAAAACCTCGGCGCGGACCCAGTCTTCGATAGCGCTTAGTGATGACGGCATCAACTTTGTGCTGTGCAACGCCTCTCCCGATATTGCCCATCAGCTGGCCGCCACGCCGGCGTTAATTAAACAAGATGTGCTGCGCGGCACGGCGATTGGCTCGATTATTCTGACCGACAGCCAGATTGACCACACCGCCGGGCTGCTGAGCCTGCGCGAAGGCTGTCCGCACCAGGTCTGGTGCACGCCAGAAGTGCATGATGACCTGACCACTGGTTTTCCGGTGTTCACCATGCTGACGCACTGGAACGGCGGCCTGATCCATCATGGCATCACGCCGGGCGAAGCCTTCTCCGTGGCCGTCTGTCCGGCGCTGAAATTTATCGCTATTCCTCTGCTCAGCAACGCCCCGCCCTACTCTGCGTATCGCGGAAAGCCGCTGCCTGGCCACAATATCGCGCTGTTTATTGAAGATACCCGCACTGGTAAGACGCTGATGTATGCGCCCGGTCTGGGTGAGCCGGACGGCGAGCTAATGGGCTGGCTGCAAAAAGCGGACTGCCTGCTGATTGACGGCACGCTGTGGCAGGATAATGAGTTAGCCACCACCGGCGTGGGCCGCAACACCGGCAAAGATATGGGGCACCTGGCGCTGGCGGAGGAGCAGGGATTGATCGCCCTGCTCGCCTCTCTGCCGGCAGAGCGTAAAATTCTTATTCATATCAATAATACCAACCCGATCCTGGATGAAGAGTCCGCTGAACGTCAGATGCTGACGCAGCTGGGCATTGAAGTCAGCTGGGACGGCATGGTGATTGACCTTTAACGAGATGAAGATGATGTCAGATAATTTCCCCGCAGAGCCGATGACGCCCGAAGCGTTTGAACAGGCTTTGCGCGCCAAAGGCGCTTTTTACCATATCCACCACCCGTACCATATTGCGATGCACAACGGCCATGCCACCCGTGAACAGATTCAGGGCTGGGTAGCGAACCGCTTCTACTACCAGACCAGCATTCCGCTGAAGGATGCGGCGATCATGGCGAACTGCCCGGATCCAAAAACCCGCCGCAAGTGGGTTCAGCGAATTCTGGATCACGATGGTCAGGAAGGAAGTGAAGGCGGCATTGAGGCCTGGCTGCGTCTTGGCGAAGCGGTGGGCCTGAAGCGTGATGTGCTGCTCTCGGAGCGGATGGTGCTGCCCGGCGTGCGTTTCGCCGTGGATGCTTACGTCAGCTTTGCCCGTCGTGCAGTCTGGCAGGAAGCGGCCTGCAGCTCTCTCACCGAGCTGTTTGCCCCGCAGATCCACCAGTCGCGCCTGGATAGCTGGCCGCAGCACTACAAGTGGATAGAAGCGGAAGGCTACGGCTATTTCCGTGGCCGCCTGAGCCAGGCTAACCGTGATGTTGAGCACGGCCTGCAGCTGGCGCTGACTTACTGCACCACCGTGGAAAAACAGCAGCGGATGCTGGAGATCCTGCAGTTCAAGCTGGATATTCTCTGGAGCATGCTGGATGCGATGACCATGGCCTATGAGCTGCATCGCCCGCCTTATCACACCGTGACCGACAAGATGTCCTGGCATAAAGAGAGATTACTGTGATGGACATTAACGAGCAGCAGATCCCCGCCTTCCGTCGCGGCTACCGCCTGCAATGGGAACAGGCGCAGGATTGCCACGTCATCCTTTACCCGGAAGGCATGGCAAAACTGAACGAGAGCGCCACGGCTATTTTACAGCTGGTGGATGGCAAACGTTCAGTTGCCGAGCTGATTGCCGGGCTGAACGCCCAGTTTCCTGACGCTGGCGGCGTGGATGACGATGTGAAAGAGTTTTTCGCTCAGGCTTACGAACAAAAGTGGATAATCTTCCGTGACCCAGCTTAATCCTCAGGTCAATCCGCCGCTCTGGCTGCTGGCAGAACTGACCTACCGCTGCCCGCTGCAGTGTCCTTACTGCTCTAACCCGCTGGACTTTGCCCAGCAGGAGAAGGAGCTGACCACAGAGCAATGGATTGAGGTCTTCAGACAGGCTCGCCAGATGGGTGCCGTGCAGCTGGGCTTTTCCGGCGGCGAACCGCTGGTGCGTAAGGATCTGCCGGAATTGATCCGTGCCGCGCGGGATCTCGGTTTTTACACCAACCTGATCACCTCCGGCATTGGCCTGACTGAGAAGAAGATCGACGCCTTTGCCGAAGCGGGGCTGGATCATATTCAGATCAGTTTTCAGGCCAGCGATGAGACGCTGAATGCGGCGCTGGCTGGCTCACAAAAAGCGTTCCAGACCAAGCTGGCGATGGCCAAAGCCGTGAAGGCACATGGCTATCCGATGGTGCTCAACTTTGTGCTGCACCGCCACAATATCGATCAGATTGATCGCATTATTGAGCTCTGCATTGAGCTGGAAGCGGACGACGTGGAGCTGGCGACCTGTCAGTTCTACGGCTGGGCGCAGCTTAACCGGGAAGGCCTGCTGCCCACGCGTGAGCAGATTGCCCGCGCCGAAGAGGTGGTACATCAGTATCGCGAGAAAATGAGCGCCAGCGGCAACCTGGCAAACCTGCTGTTTGTCACCCCCGACTACTATGAAGAGCGGCCCAAAGGGTGCATGGGCGGCTGGGGTGCCATCTTCCTGAGCGTGACGCCGGAAGGCACTGCCCTGCCATGCCACAGTGCCCGACAGCTTCCCGTACAGTTCCCTTCGGTGCTGGAAAGCTCGCTGCAGGAAATCTGGTATGAGTCGTTCGGCTTCAACAAGTACCGCGGCTTTGACTGGATGCCGGAGCCGTGCCGCTCCTGCTCAGAGAAAGAGAAGGATTTCGGCGGCTGCCGCTGCCAGGCCTTTATGCTGACCGGCAACGCCGATAACACCGATCCGGTCTGCTCCAAATCTCCGCATCACGGCAAGATCCTGGAGGCGCGTGAACAGGCCAACTGCACCAATATGCAGATCAGCCATCTTCAGTTCCGCAACCGCACCAACTCCCAGCTGATCTTCAAAACGGGCGCCTGAAGATGCAGGCAGTGCGGCGCATCACTCTGGCGAACGGCTTGCGGGTCAACCTGATCCACGATCCCGATGCCAGCCGTGCCGCCGCACTGATCCAGCTTGCTGCGGGCAGTCATGACGGCCCACGCGAGTGGCCAGGCCTGGCGCATCTGCTGGAGCATGTGCTGTTTGCCGGTAGCGAAAAGTATCAGGAGCAGCAGCGGCTGATGGCCTGGGGGCCGGCTAACGGTGCCCGGCTTAACGCCACCACGCATGCTCACCACACCGCCTGGTTTTTTGAAATCGCAGCGGAAAAACTCAGGCCGGGCCTGCGGCGGCTGACAGATATGCTTGCCAGCCCCTTGCTGAGCCGGGAGTCGGTACGCCGGGAAGCCACGGTCATTGATGCCGAGTTCCAGCTCTTATCCCGCCATACAGAGACGTTGTGTGAAGCCGCGCTGAGCCAGGCATTTACCACGCCGCATTCCTTTCAGGCATTTCATGTCGGCAATCGCGCTGCCTTTGGTGAAGATGACGCGGCGCTGCAGCAGGCTTTACAGGCTTATCATCAGCGCTTTTTCCGGGCTGAAAAGCTGGAACTGTGGCTACAGGGGCCGCAGTCCGCTGCAGCGCTGGCTGAGCTTGCTGAAGAGGTGGGCGCGATCTTCTCCTCTGCGCCTGCCGCCAGCGAACCGGAAATTCAGCCGCTCACGCTGAATTCGCCTCGCCACTACGGGCTGCATCTCGCCAGCGCAGAGCGCCTTCAGCTCAGCGCAGCGCTCTCTGCCACGCCGGAAATGCTTGCTGTGCTGCGCGAACTGCTGACGGACAGGGCTGAACGCAGCCTGCTGGCAACGCTGCGTGAGTTGGGGCTGGCCGATGAGGTAGCGCTGCTCGAACCTTACCGCGCTCCACGCCAGTCGGTAATCAGCGTGCAGTTTGAACTCTGTGCCACAGAATCTGCCCCTGTCAAAGGTGAGGCGATCCGCAGTGCGCTGGCCTCATCAACCGAATTCACGCCATCAGCCATTGAAACTGTATCGGGTAAAGGCGGAGCCATCTGCAGTGCGCTGGCCTCACCGGCAGGCTCCCTGCCTTCAGCCGTGGAAGCGCTGTTCAGCCGCTGGCTGCAGCAGCTGGCAACGCTGAATGAGGATCTGCTCAGCCATTACGCGGCCCTGGCACGGCGTCGCTTTGCGCAGCTTTCTGCGCTGGATCAGCTGCGGGCGCGCGCCTTTGGTTTTGTTCCTCCCACGCGAGACGTGCCGCTGACAGAAGGGTGGCAGGCCCTGTTGTCAGAGCTTCAGCCGGAAAAGCTGACGGCACTCTGGACCTCATCCCACGTTGACGCCAGCCCTGTACAGCTCCAAGGTTTCACGCTGCAGACCGGTGCCATCGACTGGCGATCCAGCCTTCCCGGCAACGGGCCGGAGATGGCGTTTTATACGCCGGGAGAAGCTGGCAGGCTTCCCGCTCTGCCGGATGAAAAGGCTCCTCTGCTGCACTTCCCAGCCTTATGCCAGCCTGTGCTAATGTTGAAACCTGCGGCTGGTTCCTTCTCTCGCCAGGCCGCCGCGCTTGTGGAGGCGGCGTTGCAGCCGGTTATCGGCCAATGCCTGCACCAGGGCGGCGAACTGAGTTTTGCGCAACAGCAGGGGATCTGGCTGCTTCAGCTCAGCGCAAAGCCGGATCTGTTGCTGACAATGCTGGCCGCTGCGATCGACGCGCTCGGTACGCTCTCCCCGGCGATGATTTCCCAGGGCAAGCGACGTTACCATCAGGCGATGCAGTCGCAGTCGGCGGATATTGCTGTCCGCGTGCTGCTGGCCCGTCTGCCTGAGCTGATAAGTTCGCCTTCAAAAGCGATGACCAGCAGAATGGCGGAGGAGGGTGTCGGCGATCCTCAGTCAGCGCCCGCAAGCCGGAGTGAGACCGGCCCGTTGCCCGTCTCTTACAGTGAGGCCACTGCCTCCAGCCTGGCGGCGCTGCTGTGGCAGGGCACGCTGTACGGTGGCGATGCAGCGTTGCAGGAGGCGATTTCAAGGCTGCTTTCCCGCTGGCCGCATGGGGAGTTGCCGGAAGCGCCACATACGTCGCAACAGCCGGTCCGGCCAGCCTCAGTGAAGAGAGATGATAAAGACTCTGCTTTGCTGGCAAAGAGTCCCCTGCCTGCGGCGACAACCCGCGAAGAGGCCGCCCTGCTACTCTTCTGCCCGCTGATCGATCGCACGGCAGAGTGCCTGGCCGCCTGGCAACTGCTGGCTGCGCTCTACGAGCCGGAATTTTTCCAGCGGCTGCGGGTTGAGCTGAATATCGGCTACGTGGTGAGCTGCCGCTATCATCACTCTGCCGGTGAGGCAGGCCTGCTGTTTGCGCTTCAGTCGCCCACGCTGAACACCCATCAGCTTAAAGCTCATATCGTGAATTTTATCCGCGATATGACCGATGTTATTGCCGATCTCACCGAAGAAGATCTACGAAATAAATCCGCTGCGTTGATTGCCGCCCTTCCCGCCCAGGCAATGAATACCGCAGCCCAATGCATGGCGCACTGGCAGCAACAGCAGCTGAATTTACCCGAATTAACCTCCTCTATCTTTGCCGCTTTCTCCCCGGATAAACTCCGCCACTATTCCCGGCGGTTGGCCACAGAGCGTTCGGGCTGGATTTGGGCTGAGTAACTCAGAACGCTCTTCCGTGAAAAGGATTGAAACTTCGCCGGGCGGCTGAGAGCAGGATCGTAAGTAATAACAACGGTCTTCAATCTGCCCCTGAGAGTGCTTAAAGTTCAGCCACTTTGTACCGATAACCTTTTTACCAGGTTATCTTCCCCTACAGAGTCAGCACCATGCTTAAAAATATTAAAGTCGTTACCAGCATTCTCATTATGTTGATCGTCTTCAGTGCGCTGCTGCTGCTCTCCAGCGGCCTCTCCTTTAACGCCATCAGCCAGGATAAAAATAACTTTGTGCGTGCCAGCGTACTGACCCAGCAGCAGGGGCAGCTCAGTGACGCTGTACAGACGTTGCTCAAAACCCGCATCACCATTAACCGTGCCGCCATCCGTATCCTGAAGAAGCAGACCGACCCCGCAACGCTTGCCGGCATCACTAAACTGCTTGCCACCGCCTCTACCACACTGGATGACGCGGCCTTCCACTTTTCTAACTATAAGCAGGCACCGCAGCAGAGCGGCCAGAAGGGTGAGTTAGCGACTGCGGTGAGCGATCGCTACCAGCAGATGGCCGATACGATGAAGATGTCGATTCAGTATCTGGGCGCCAATAACTACGAGGCCTACGGTAATCTGGATGCGCAGAAAGCGCAGGACGAACTCGAAAACAGCTACGATCGCTGGCGGGAACAGAACAGTGAGCTGCTGGCCGTGGGGATGAAAGAGAATCAGACCGGGTTCACGCATATGATGTGGACGCTGGCAACCGTGGTGGTGGTGCTGTTGCTGCTGGTTATCTCCGTGTGGGTGGTGATTAAGCGCGTGCTGCTGACGCCACTGAAACAGCTTCTGGCTCATATTCAGCGCATTGCGGCGGGCGATCTTTCGACCACGCTGGCGGTAGAAGGCCGCAGTGAGATGGCGTTGCTCGCCAGCAATCTCACCGCCATGCAGCAGTCGCTGATTGTCACCGTGGGCCATGTCCGCGAAAGCTCTGATGCTATCTTTACCGGTGCCAGCGAAATCTCCCTCGGTAATAACGATCTCTCTTCCCGCACCGAGCAGCAGGCGGCCTCACTGGAGCAAACCGCCGCCAGTATGGAAGAGCTGACCGCCACCGTGAAGCAGAATGCTGAAAACGCCCGTCAGGCTTCCCAACTGGCGAAAAGCGCCTCCGATACCGCAGAGAAAGGCGGTAAGGTAGTGGATGGTGTGGTGAAAACCATGAGCGAAATTGCCGGCAGCTCAAAGAAAATTGCCGATATCACCAGCGTTATCGACGGCATCGCTTTCCAGACCAATATTCTGGCACTGAACGCAGCGGTGGAGGCTGCACGCGCGGGCGAACAGGGGCGTGGTTTTGCCGTAGTTGCCGGTGAAGTGCGTAATTTAGCGCAGCGCAGCGCGCAGGCTGCGAAAGAGATCAAAACGCTGATTGAGGCCTCGGTCAGCCGTGTGGATGCCGGATCGCTGCAGGTCGCCACCGCTGGCGAAACCATGCACGATATCGTTAATGCCGTGGTGCGCGTGACGGACATTATGGGCGAAATCGCCTCAGCTTCAGATGAGCA
The DNA here is from genome assembly GCF_030758455.1 of Erwinia pyri. Taxonomy (NCBI): domain Bacteria; kingdom Pseudomonadati; phylum Pseudomonadota; class Gammaproteobacteria; order Enterobacterales; family Erwiniaceae; genus Erwinia; species Erwinia pyri. The sequence goes on along the minus strand of NZ_CP132353.1, from coordinate 779,172 downwards.
GAGCCGCGGTATCGATCAGATTGGGCTGGCGGTGACAGAGATGGACCGCGTAACGCAGCAGAACGCCTCGCTGGTACAGGAATCTGCGGCGGCCTCCGCTTCGCTGGAGGAGCAGGCAAGCCGGCTTTCACAGGCCGTTGCAGTATTTAAAATCGGTCAGCCGACGCCCGTCAGCAAGCCGGTAAAAACGCTGAAAGCTCCCGCGCCACGTAAAGCGCTGGCGGTGAGTGCTGAAGAAGGAAACTGGGAGACGTTTTAATCTGTTTCTCCGGCCCTGTCGCAAGCTGACAGGGCCGGGCTGGCGGAGAGAATTTTCCGCTGGAGTGATGATGAGGTTGTCTGACAGGGGCTGTCGGTAAGCGCGCTATTTTACCGGTGCCTGCGTGCCGCCGATAATAGGCAGCACTTCACGCATCATCTCCAGAAAGCGTCGCAGCTTGGCGGGATAGAAGCGGGCATAAGGATAAACCAGATAAATGGGTAGCGGTGCCGCATGCCACTCCGGGCAGAGGTGCAGCAGTCGCCCCTGCTCAATATCCTCTTTCACCGCCCAGGATGAGGCGATGCCCGCCCCCATACCTGCCAGCATTGCATTGCGTAGGGCATAGAGACTGTCTGTCAGCAGCTGAGGATGGATAGCAATATGCTGCGTCTCTTGCTGCTCGCAGGTCAGGGTAACCTGCTGACGATAGAAGGTACTCAGCGCCACCCAGGGTAACTCTGCCAGCCCGGCGGGATGTTCAACCACAAGACCGGAAGCGAGAAGTTGTGGCGCGGCTACCACAATGCGCGGGATCTCAGCCACCAGCAGCGCCACCACAGAAGGATCGGTCACCATACCGACGTGCACGGCGCAGTCAACGCCTTCAGCAATAAAGTCTGGTCGCCTGTCGCTGAGCATCCACTCCACCCGCATTTTGGGATAGCGTTGCAGATACTCCTGCAGCGGCCCAATCATCTGATCCTGACCAAAGGCATGCGGCACCAGCACCCGCAGCAGACCTTTCGGCTCTTGCGCGGCACCCTGCAGATCGTCCTCTATCGCCTGCCACTGCTCCACCAGGGCTTTGGCATGGGCAAAACAGCGCTCGCCATCATCGGTCAGCTTCATCACGTGCGTGGTACGTTGCAGCAGCTTCACGCCCAGCAGACGTTCCAGTGACTGTAGCCTCCGGCTGATTGTAGGCTGGGAGGTTTCCAGACGCAGCGCCGCCGCAGAGAGGCTACCTGCTTCGACGATAAGCACAAAGGTTTGCATTAACGCTATACGGTCAATGCCTGACAAGAGGGTTTCTTTCATGCGTCCAGCGTATAACAGTTTTACCCGCCAGAGGACTACCCATTGCCGGAGAATAGGGTAAAAATGTGATCATCATCACTCAATGAGCCAACATCATGTCCTTAGCTGAAACCGCCTCCCTGCAGGAAAATGGCCTGACAGGCCGTACCGTCTTTATGCTTGCTACCGGCGCAGGCTTTGCCGTCGCCGCCATCTATTACAGCCAGCCGATGCTGGGGATCCTGGTTAACGAACTGCATGCGGGCGTCAGTACGGTTGGGCTGGTTCCCACCCTTACCCAGATTGGTTACGCGCTGGGTATTTTGCTGCTGGCCCCGCTGGGCGATCGTCACGATCGTCGTCAGATCATCATTCTTAAAGGGCTTCTGCTGACGCTGGCTTTACTGCTGAGCGCCTTCAGCAACGGCATCACGATGCTGCTGGTGGCGAGTCTGGCGGTTGGCATCACCGCAACTATGGCTCAGGACATTGTTCCCGCTGCGGCTACCCTCTCTCCTGCTGCCCGGCGGGGTAAAACGGTCGGCACAGTGATGACCGGCCTCCTGCTGGGCATTCTGCTCTCCAGGGTGCTGAGTGGCTTTGTGGCGGAATTCTTTGGCTGGCGGAGTATGTTTGGTGCCGCAGCGCTCATGGTCCTGGCCATCACTCTGATCATCTGGCGCAACCTGCCTGCTATTCCTGCCAGTACCACCATGAGTTATCCGGCACTGCTGGCCTCCATGCGTCATCTGTGGAGTGGTTATAAAGCGCTGCGCAGAGCCACTCTGGCGCAGGCGCTGCTTTCGGTAGGATTCAGCGCTTTCTGGTCAACCCTGGCCGTTATGCTGCATGAGATCTACCATCTGGGCAGCGCCACCGCAGGCCTGTTCGGGCTGGCGGGCGCGGCAGGAGCCTTGGCCGCACCGCTTGCAGGTTCACTGGCTGACCGTCGCGGACCGGAACTGGTGACCCGCATCGGCACTACGCTGGCGACCGTCTCGTTTGCGCTGATGTTTCTGCTGCCGCTGTTGCCCGTGCCTTACCAGCTCGCGCTGATCGTGGTTTCTGCGGTGGGGTTTGATTTCGGCGTGCAGTCCACGCTGGTATCACACCAGTCGATTATTTTCAGCCTGGAGCCGGCAGCACGCAGTCGCCTGAATGCGCTGATGTTCACCGGCGTGTTTGTCGGTATGGCTGCAGGATCGGCGCTGGGCAGCGTGATCCTTGAACTGGCGGGTTGGCAGGGAGTGGTGATGCTGCTGACGCTGGCCGGATTCGGCAGTATGGTGGTGCGCTGGATGAGTAAAAACTTACATCCTTAACAACGCAGGGCGCAGGAATTCAGAATGAGAGAGGGACGCAGAGCTGAATATGCTGCAAAAAGTAGAGAGAAGAAGGCGGCAGGAAGCTATTTTTTTCTTTTGTACCGGGTTGGCCAGATCTCTTCAGGCTGTTTGCCCAGCGCAGCCGCGATCAGCTGCTCGCCTTTCGGCCAGGGACGGCGCAGAGCGTTTGATAATGTTGAAGAAGCCAGCCCGGACTCTCGGGACAGCGCGGATAAAGTCGTCCCTTGTTTCTTTAATGCAGCAATAATATCGGCAGGGTGCCAGTCCTCATTATTCATAATGACTCTCTTTTTTCCTGGTTAAAGCCCTGCATGTAGACTATGAGTCATAATCATATCACGTTATTTTTCAATTGTGACTAATAGTCCGTGGACTAATAGGCTGCAAAGCGCAATGCTGGGCGCATGGAAAAGCTAAACACCACCAAAGTTCTTTTTGGAAAAAGAGTTAAACAACTCAGACTGCAGGCAGGCTTGTCGCAAGAAGCATTCGCATTAAAATGCGGGCTGGATCGGACCTATGTTTCTGGTATTGAACGAGGTTTACGGAACCCTACTCTGGAAGTTATTGCTGTTCTGGCCGCAGGCCTTGGCACTGAAATGAAAACGCTGATTGAGTTTTAATGGCAAAGATTAAATATTTTTAATTTTTTATATTGAGTTAATTCATTCTGTTGCCCATAAATTAAAATAATTTCCTCTCCGCGCTTTTAAAAAAATATATTTTCCTTTTAATTGCAAAAAAAATAATATTTCCCCGAATTTTATCGCCGGTATTGCGGAAAGAGCAGCGTTTCGCGTTGAAGGCTTCCATCAGTTGAGCCTGCGCAAAACCAGGTTTGCCATAGCACGCCATACTCTGCTGCCATCAGGCCATCGTAAGATCTATCTCTTGCCGTTAATGGTACTCCTTTACTCTCAGACGTGGTTAAGTACCAAAGCACGGCGAAGCCCTGCCCTGGCTATTCTCGATCTTCTGATGATGGAATCGTGATATTTTCCCTTACTCAGTAAGGGAAAACTTATTTTTACTCTTTTTACAGCGCGAGCGGACGCTGTTTTTCCGCACCAGATAACAATAAGAATGGTTATCAAAACCATTTGAATAATGGAATAAGTAACATTCATGCCGTAATAATTATCACTTAAGTTTCATAATGTTATGCGCTCATAATAATTCCAACAAACGGTTTTTATTTCCGCAACAGAAGTGCATAATACGCCCAATTACTCTTTTAAATTTATTTCTCTTGCCTGATGGAGCCACTATGCTGACTGCCGATATGATCGCTAAACTGAATGACCAGTTAAACCTGGAGTTTTATTCTGCCAATCTCTATTTGCAGATGAGCGCCTGGTGTGCGGATAAGGGGTTTGAAGGGGCTGCCTCCTTCATGCACGAGCACTCTGTGGAAGAGATGCAGCATATGCAGCGTCTGTTCAACTATCTGAGCGACACCGGCGCCATGCCGGTCCTGGGCAGCATTGCTGCACCGCCAGTGACGTTTAACTCACTGAATGAAGTGCTGGAGCAGGCTTATGAGCACGAGAAGCTGATCACCGGCAAAATCAACGAACTGGCGCACGCAGCGATGACCACACAGGACTACTCCACCTTTAACTTCCTGCAGTGGTACGTTTCTGAGCAGCATGAAGAAGAGAAGCTGTTCAAATCTGTGCTGGATAAGCTGGCGCTGGTTGGTACCGGTGGTCAGGGTATGTTCTTCGTGGATAAAGATTTGATGAAGATGAGCAACACCAGTAATCCAGAGGCTTAAGGATTATTGCTGACTTCCCTGCCTGATACAGACCGCAGGATGAGCAGCAAAAGTGGCTATAAAAAAGGAGGCGCAAGCCTCCTTTTTTAATGGTTACTGCCCTGCTTCTCTGACAGCCACTGCAAGCGAGTAGCGGGTGGTCTGCGCGACTATTTTGGCATAGAGAGAGAGTAAAATTTACTGTCCACCGCCATCAGCGGGAAGGCTTCTGGCAGAGCGGTTACGCTCACTTCCCGGAAGCCGTTTTTCTCGTAAAAACGGTGTGCGGCAAGGAATTTATCGGTGGTGCCTAACCAGATGGTCGCCAGTTTTCGCTGGCTTGCATGGCCCAGCAGCGTGTTGAGTAATGCATTCGCCACTCCCTGAGATTTGCCCCGGAAGTCGCTTGCCACAAACATTTTGCGCAGAGCAGCCTGCTGCTGCCCTATATCTTTTAGCCCAATGCAGCCCACTACTCTGTCGCCCGCCAGGGCCAGCCAGAAATCGCCCATGCCGCGCTGGTAAAATGCCTCTATCTCATTGAGATCCGGCTGCTGTTGCGCGGTGATAGCGATGCCAAACTCCTGAGTCTGGATCGGCAGAATCAGATCCACGACACCCTGATGAAAACGGGGTTGATAGCGATGAAGTGACACGGTTTGCGTCATCATGCCTGCTCTCTTGCTAAGGGGGTGATAAAAAACACTGTATCACGTAATCACGCAAAATTTACCCCTCATTTTGCCGCTATCTTATCCCGGGGTTACGGCTCCTCCAGCGGGAATTTTACACCCTGGCAATGCATACGGAACAGTCTGGCAAGGTGCGCGCTCATTGGGGTTAAGGTCATATCTTTGCGCTGTATCAGATAAAACGTGGCCCTGGGCAGTTTCTCCTTGATCGCCAGGGAGACCAGCTGATTGCCGAGAACAGGATCGGAGATAACATCCAGCGACAGGATGCTGACAAAGTCGCTTTGCGCCACCAGGCTGATACAGGTCATAAAGGTTTCACAGGTGACGCTGACAGAGGGGGCCATGCCCATCTCGGTAAACAGCTCGTGTAATAAGCGGTAGTAGCTCCCTTTAGGTGTCGGCATGGTCCAGTCGCAGTGCTGCAACTCTGCCAGCGAGGTAGCGTGTTCGCAGGGATGCCCTTTGCGCACCACTACCCGGTATTCACGATCCATCAGCCGTTCGTAGCTCAGCTCATTATCCAGATGGCTTTGATAATAGGTATTGATGGTGAAGTCCAGCTCCCCCTGCCGCAGTTCCGGGATCATCGACACCAGCTGCCCTTCCACGATTCTGACCTTTACGTTAGGGTACTGGCGATGAAACTGAGTTATCACCTGCGGCATAATTGCGCGTGCAATACTGCCGCCTATGCCGATATTCACCGTCCCGCCAGCCTGCCCCAGACGCTGCTGAATATCCTCCTGAGCAACCCTCAGCTCCTCAAGGATCAGGCTGGCGTGCTGGAAAAAGTTATCTCCTATATCCGTCAGCACCACCCCCTGCCTGCGGCGGATAAACAGCCGTGCGCCAAGGACTTCCTCCAGTTCCTGAATCGATTTTGTTAAGGCTGGCTGCGACAAACCGGACGCCCGGGCAGCGGCGCGAATGCTGCCTTCCCGGGTAACATCAACAAAAGCACGGAGCTGATGGAGCTTAATGGAAGCAGGCATAAATCCTCTGGCTGGATGATAACCACTGTTTATCAGTAAAAAGATATTGGCATCTTCTTACCTCTGCTGCCACTGTGTAAAGTCAAAAAAGAGACCGTTTTCATCCGGCTTTTCTCCAGGCCAAATGTTCCCCAACGCAGCATCGTACTGACTGATTGCGGCGCAGCAGTTGCCGTATTACGACCCAGAACACGTTTTTTACATCCCTGATAAATTTCGGGCCTGTTTCGCTGCCTGCGAAATTTATCCTGTCATTCCGAGGAAGAGAAAATGGATCAAGCTGTTGCCGATTTTGTCCGTGAAATTACCCCTGCTCTGCAAGAGCGACGCCGTGACCTGCATAAATTTGCCGAGTCGGGCTGGCTGGAATTCCGCACCGCCACGCTGGTGGCAGAAGAACTGCACCGGTTAGGCTACTCCCTGAAGCTGGGCCGGGAGGTGATTGATGCACAGAGCCGTATGGGATTGCCCTCTGCGGAAGTGCTGGCGCAACAGGAGCAGCGTGCGCTGAGTCAGGGCGCGCTGCCGCAGTGGCTGTCACATTTCTCCGGCGGATTTTGCGGCATCGTCGCCACGCTGGAAACGGGCCGCCCCGGTCCGGTCATCGCTTTTCGTGTGGATATGGACGCCCTTGACGTAATCGAGCTGCAGGAACCGGAGCACCGCCCCTTTGCCGAAGGGTTCGCCTCCTGCAATGAAGGGATGATGCATGCCTGCGGTCATGACGGGCATACCACTATTGGTCTGGGCCTGGCGCAGGTCCTGAAGCAGTTTGAGTCGCGCCTGACCGGGACAATTAAACTGATCTTCCAGCCTGCCGAAGAGGGTACGCGCGGCGCTAAATCGATGGTGGCCGCAGGCGTGCTTGATGATGTCGACTTCTTTACCGCTATCCACATCGGCACCGGCGTTCCGGCGGGTGAACTGGTTTGCGGAAACGACAGCTTTATGGCGACCACCAAGCTGGATGTCACCTTTCGCGGCGTGGCCTCCCATGCCGGAGCCCGTCCCGAAGAGGGTAATAATGCGCTGCTTGCCGCCGCCCAGGCTACGCTGGCGCTGCACACGCTACCCCAGCACAGCGGCGGCAGCTCCCGCATTAACGTAGGCGTTTTGCAGGCGGGAACAGGCCGGAATGTGGTTGCCGACCGCGCCTTTATGAAGGTGGAAACCCGGGGCGCCACCAATGAAATTAACGATTTTATCTACCAGAAAGCCCTTCAGGCGCTGGCTGGCGCCGCCGCGATGTATGACGTTCAGCACGAGATCGCGCTAATGGGCGCCGCCCGCAGCAGCCAGCCCACGCAGCCCTGGGTCAACTTCATTCGCCAGCAGGCAGGCCAGATCCCGGAACTCACCTCGCTGGTGGATAAGCGGGAGCAGGCAGCCGGTTCGGAAGATGCCACCTATATGATGGAACGGGTTAAAGAGCTGGGCGGCCAGGCTTCCTACATCATTTTTGGCACGGAGTTGAGCGCCGGGCACCATAACGAGAAGTTTGATTTCAATGAACAGGTAATGGCAACCGCGGTGAAAACCCTGGCGGCGCTCGCCTTCAACATTCAGGACTTCCGGGAGGAGGCGTAATGTCTGCCGAATTCAGCGCCTTTATGGCGCACTACATTGAGCAGAACCAGGCCCACTTCACCGCCCTGAACGATGCTGTCTGGGAGCATCCCGATACGCGCTTCACTGAAACCTTCTCTGCCCGATCCCGGCTGGGGTAGCCCCTTCGCCGCTGGCTTAGCACCGCCGTCAGACCCGAGGCTGGGCAAGATCCCAGCCCTAAAATTATAAGCATAAGCAAACACAACCAAGATCAGAGGGTAATGCATGAGTGAAGCAACCACTCCGGGAAAAAGCCCGGGCAAGATTTTTTACTGGATTGAGCGCGTCGGCAATAAAATCCCCAATCCGTTCCTGCTGTTCGTCTATCTGATCGTGGTGCTGATGGTAGCCACCGCCCTGCTCTCCTGGCTGAATGTCTCGGTGAAAAACCCGGCCAACGGCGAATTGATCCGGGTAAAGAATCTGCTCAGCGTGGCGGGCATCCAGTGGATCCTGCCGAATATCATCAAAAACTTCAGCGGCTTCGCCCCGCTGGGATCGATCCTCGCACTGATGATCGGTGCCGGGCTGGCGGAGAAGGTCGGTCTGCTGCAGGCGCTGATGCATAAAATGGCGTCGTTTGTCAGCGCCCGTTATGCCAGCTACATGGTGCTGTTCATCGCCTTCTTCAGCCATATCTCCTCGGATGCGGCGCTGGTGGTGATGCCACCGCTGGGGGCGCTGATGTTTATCGCCGTTGGGCGCCACCCGGTTGCTGGCCTGCTGGCCGCTATCGCCGGGGTAGCTTCCGGTTTTACGGCCAACCTGCTGATTGTCACTACCGACGTACTGCTCTCCGGCATCAGTAGCGAGGCGGCGAAAGCGGTCAGCGACACGGTGCACGTCAGCGTGGTGGATAACTGGTTCTTTATGGCTTCCTCAGTGGTGGTGCTGACGATTGCGGGCGGCCTGTTAACCGATAAATTTGTTGAGCCGCGCCTGCCAGCCTGGCATGGCAACCGTGAAGAGAAGCTGGCAAAGCTGACGCCGTTACAAAACCGTGGGCTGCTGATGAGCGGCCTGGCCGCGCTGATTTTTATCGGCCTGGTGGCGCTGCTGGTGGTACCTGAAGGTGCTCCGCTGCGCCAGCCTGGCAGCGGCACAATCATTCCCTCGCCGTTTATTCAGGGCATTGTACCGCTGATCATTCTGTTCTTTTTTGCGGTGGCTATTACCTACGGCGTGGTGACCAGGCAGATCCAGCGTCCGGATGACGTTCCGCACCAGCTGATCGAGCCGATGAAGAGCATGGCGGGCTTTATTGTGATGGTCTTCCCGCTGTCGCAGTTTGTGGCGTTCTTTAACTGGAGCAACATGGGCAAATTTATGGCGGTAGGCCTGACGGATATTCTTGAATCCGCAGGGATGACCGGCGCGCCTGCGTTTATCGGCCTGATGTTCCTCTCGGCGTTTCTCTGTATGTTTATCGCCAGCGGCTCCGCTATCTGGTCGATTCTGGCGCCGATATTTGTGCCGATGTTTATGCTGCTGGGCTTCCATCCCGCTTTCGCGCAGATGATTTTCCGTATTGCAGACTCTTCGGTGCTGCCGCTGGCCCCAATGTCCCCTTTCCTGCCGCTGTTCCTGGGCTTCCTGCAGCGTTACCGTAAAGATGCCCAACTGGGTACCTATTACATGCTGATCGTGCCCTATCCGCTGGTGTTCTTCAGCGTCTGGATCCTGCTGCTGCTGGCGTGGTATGCGCTGGGCCTGCCGATTGGCCCCGGCGTCTGGCCGGGCATGCCTGCGCAGTAACGACTCAAAGGGCGACGAAAGCCGCCCTGAAAAACTTACCGCTGTGCCGCAGTGACCGCGTCATGCAGATTCAGGCGCTGCCAGAAGTTTTGCTCTGGCGTGGTGCCGGAGAGCGGATAACCGCCTGCAAGCGCGGTAGAGATCATCAGCTGACGGCGCTGCGCATCGGTCAGATCGGGCAATGGCCCTTTCAGCAACACTTCAGCCCCTTCCGGCACCACCACCGGCGACCAGGCCGCCTTCTGCTGCGGCAGAGAGTAAGTCAGGGTGAAGCGGTAGAACGTTTTCATCTCTGGCGAGGTGTAAGGATCGGCAGCACCGGCAGGTCTGGCACACGCTTCCAGTGACGTACCACACTCTTTCGCCAGCGCCTGACGCAGCTGATCGCGGGCTTCGATAAACAGTCCGCGGTATTTCGCGTCGTTGAGATAGTGCGCTACGTTACGCTGCGCTACCATCCGCGAGCCGATCAGATCGATGGGGTAATGCACGCCCAGCACCATACGCGAATAGCCATAGCGAGCAGCGCGGTCCACTAAAGGCACAAATCGCTCTGGCACCATTTCGCCCAGCAGCAGCGCATCGGTATAGGCCGTATTAGTGTGCCCGCTGGGATAAGAGCCTTCGGTTGCGCGATAAGGCTGGCTGCCTTTGACAATGGCCGTATCCGGCACGAAGTGGATCCTGTTGCCCTCAATCAGGAAGGGACGGGGATTATTAAAATGCTTTTTCGCGGTGCTGGTGCTGACTTCGCTGGCTTTAATCAGCGCGGCGGCCTTACCGATTTCACCCTTGTTATAAGCATTCAGGAACGCCTGCCCCAGCTTTGGTCCCAGCGCGTCGGCAAGGAAAAAGAGGTGATCCTGCCCTTCTGCGTCAATCAGCGCCTGCGTGCGCTGCCCCTGAGTGGCGTTCAGGTTGATGTTTTCCACCGTTTTCAGGCTGGCCGCAATCGTGCTTTTCGGCAGCGCCGGAAAAGCACTTAACAGCGCAATGCCCGCCTGCTGATTCTCTTTCTTCATAAAGTCATAGCCGCTCTCCTTCAGCCACTTCTTATCCGCCAGCTTTTTACTCTGCCTGCTCTCTTCCAGCTGGTCACGCGTCAGGGTCGCCGCATCGCCTTTCAGGGCGTCGATCAGCGACTGCTGGATCGCCGCGTCAAACGTCACGAACTCTGCGTTGTCGCTGGCGGGCGTGGTGCTGTCAACGAGCGCGCGGATGCTTTCGAAACCTGGGAGCGCAGTTCTAGCCTGGGTGAGCTGGCTTAACATCAGGGCAGCAGCGAGCAGGGAGTAACGATAACGCATTGTCGTTCCTTATAAAATCAGGGGCGTGAGTAAGCTGCAGCCATGCTGGAAGAGAAATATGTCAGAAATGTGGCAAAGCATATTTTGTTACCAAATGCAGGCCAAAGCGAACTAAAAAGTGATCTCCCGCTCCCAGATAAGCGGCGCCGGAGAGCGGGCCGCGAGCTGCCGGACGTCATGCTCCGCAACAAAGGCAGCAATAACTTTGCGGGCGCGCGTGGCGCGGATCAGTTCAAGCTGATCCCCCAGCGGCGGATGAACGTTCCACGGGATCCAGCGTGCCTGTCCGGCATCCAGCATTTCGCGGGCGCGGGTGCCCTCTGCCGTATGGCTGCTGAAGATAAAGCGGAATCCCCTGCGCTGGCTCAGCTTTGCGGCCAGCCCGCTGTCGGCAATCGCATCGGTGGCGATAATGACCTGCCCCTGGGTGTAATCAGGCTGCTCCGGTTGATGGTGCAACACCTCCAGCAGCTGAAGCTGCAGCCGGGAACAGATGCCGCTGGGTTCTGCAAGCAGGGCGGCGATCTCTTTACGGATTTCCGGGCAGAGCAGTACCCGAATGCCGCGTGAGAGCAACTGCAGCGCCATCTCTGGCCCGCGGCCATTAACCGGTACCGGCAACACCGCCCCGCCTTTGACCGCCAGTGCGATTTGCTCAATCTGATCGACAAGCGGTTCGGTACGGTCGCCGTAGGAAGCATCGGTAATCAGCAGGTTAGCGGCAGGCGGCGGATCGAACGGCAGCAGCAGTGATTCACGGCTCCAGTCACCCATATAGGTCAGCCCGCCGTTGTCCGGAAGATGGAACCAGATGGCGCCGGGTGCATGTCCGCTCCGTCCGCAGAGCAGAGGCAGCGGTCCCACCGACAGATGTCCCTTCAACGGCAGCACGTAACGGTCGCGTTCGTCAACCCACTGCTCCGGGATCTGCTGCCAGGTTTGCCTGGAGGCATACACCGGCGGATTGCCCAGCGCCTCGCGCGCCTGCAGCGAACCAATATGGTCGCCGTGCGAATGAGTCAGACAAATAGCATCCACCCGGCCAATCGCCTGAATATCTGGCCGCACGCCAGGCTGCGGCCCTTCGCCCAGATCGAACAGCAGACGATAGCCATGATTCTCTACCAGAAAAGCCGCCGGGAGTTTCTCTCCCACGCCGCTGATTACCGTTACGCTTGCCATGGCAATACCCCCTCGGGCAATCTTCTTGCCAGCCGGGTGGCCAGCAGCATAAAGAGCAGGACGATAACGATCATCAGGCAGCCCACCGCAGCCGCCAGGGTTGACGAGCCGCCCTCATCCAGAAAGAGGATCATTGGCCCCAGCGTTTGCGAGTTGGCGGTGACCAGCAAAATGGAAACCTGAATTTCATTCAGCGCGGTAAGAAAGACCAGAATGGCACCGGCCAGCGCCGAGGGTGCCGCCAGCGGCAGCAGGATATCGCGCATACGCCGCAGGAATCCCGCACCGGCCAGCTGCGCCGCTTCATCCAGCGAACGCTCTATCTGTGCGAATCCGGCCAGCGTCGGCCTCAGCACCAGCGCGAGGAAATTCGACAGATAGGCCGCCAGGATAATCCACACCGTGCCGTACAGGCTGACGTTCAGCAGCGGGAGCGGCTTCAGAAAGAAGAGGATAGCGGCGATGCCGGTCACAATCCCCGGCAGGGCATAAGCCAGTTCGCTGGAGAGATGCAGCAGGCCGACCAGGCGGGTACGTTGCCAGGTCAGGAAGAAAGCCATAAACAATGCGACAACCGTCAATATCACTACCGCCACGATCGTCAGTCCAAGGCTGGTGAAAAAGGCGTGGCGAACGGCGGGATAGTCGAACAGCGCGTTGCGGTAGTTGGCTAAGGTCAGCGACTGCCAGTTCAGCGCCTGACCAAACCCGCTGGTGAGCGAGGTGGTCAGCAGGGCAGAAAGCGGCATGATCAGCGTCAACCCAATCGCTGTCCACACCACCATTTCCACCGGCAGCCGCCAGCGGTTCAGCGGCTGCTGGAGCCGACGCGGCGTGCCGGTCACCCGCACATCATGCCTGCCGCCAAGAAACCCGCTCAGCAGCAGGCCGCCGAGCGTGATGGCGGCAATCAGAATCGACAGCACCGCCATATCCGGCAGCGAGCCGGGGCCGCTGTTGTTGAGCTGTTGATAGACCAGCGTAATCAGCGTCGGCACGCGGCCAGGGATCCCCAGCATCGCCTGAATGCCAAAGTTTCCCGCTGCGGCGACAAAAGAGAGCGCGGCCCCGGCAAAGATAGCCGGGCGAGCCAGCGGCAGCACCACCGTCACCATCACCCGCAGGGAAGAGGCTCCGGTTATCCGCGCTGCCTCGACCAAATCAGCAGGCAGACGGCGCAGGCCAGCCCGCACGGAGAGAAACACCAGCGGAGCGTTGTGCAGGCCGAGCAGAACAATAATGCCCGACATGGAGTAGAGCGGCTGCCCGCCCTGCAAAAAGATCGGCATACCCAGCGCCTTTAGGCCTGACAGGATCATCCCGGAAGGTGAGAGCGCCTGCAGCCACGCCAGCGCGGTGATTTGCGGCGGGATCATCAGGGGCAGAATAAAGGCAAAGACCCAGGCCTGTTTTGCCCGCATATCACTCAGTGCCACCAGCCAGGCCGCCAGCGTCCCCACCACCACCGCGATAACCGTCGCAGAGAGCGCGATCGTCAGCGTATTTCCTGTTGCCCGCAGAACCCGCGTTGTGCCAGTCAGCTGCTGCAGGCGCGTAAGATCCGGCACCCCTTCCGGGGCGATCGCCGTCCAGAGCAGACGGCCAAGGGGCGCGACAGAGAGCAGGCCAATCAGCAAGGTCAGCAGCCAGAGGATCCCCTGCTCACCGGAAGGCCAGCGGATCCCTTTTCCCGGTCTCTTACGTGACACCAGCGGCAGGACGCTCATCGCTTATCCACCAAAGATTTCGGTAAATCTGTCGCGCACCTGCCGATCGTCCGCCACCGCTTTATCCACATCCAGCGTCAGCAGTTTGATGCTGTCGAGTGGGGCAAACCCTGCTGGAGCAGCCACGCGGTTATCAATCGGACGATTGCCCTGCTGCGTGACCAGCTGCTGCCCTTTCTCAGAGAGCATAAAATCCACAAAGGCTTTAGCCGCCGGTACGTTATGCGCACCGGAAAGGATCGCCACTGGCTCGGTAACAAACGATGCGCCCTCCTTCGGGTAGATCAGGTCGATGGGCGAGCCCTGCTTTCTGGCACGGATAATATCCGCGTCGGTGATCACCCCATATTTTGCTATGCCGCTGGCGACGGCTTTCAGCGCCGGGCCGTTGCCGCCCTCCGGCGTTACGCCGTTGGCCGCCAGCTTCTGGTAGAAGCCCCAGCCAATCTCCGGCGTGTTGATGGCGGTATGCAGGTGATAGAGCGCAGCGCCAGAGTAGAGCGGACTCGGCACGGCGACCTGCCCTTTGTTCTCCGGGGCGGTCAGCGCCATCCAGCTGTCGACAGGCTGCGCATTTTTAGTGTTGTAGCCAATCACCGTGGCGATGATTTTGGTGCCGAACCAGGTTTTGTCTTTATCATAATAGTTGGCGCGGATATGGCTGACCGGCGCGTCAGGATAAGCCATCAGCATCTGCTCTTTTTTCAGCGCCCCGAGGTTGATGGCATCCGCCACCAGCAGCACGTCCGGCTTCACCTGGCCGCTCATCTTTTCGGTACGCAGCACGTTCATCAGTTGCGTTGTGCCGTTACGCGTCCACTCCACCTCAATGCCGGGGTTGGCGGCCTTAAAAGCGTCAATGGTCTGCTGCGCAATTTCGGGAGCCTGAGAAGTATAAATAACCAGTTTGCCCTCAGCGGCGGCGGCGGTAAGCGAGCAGGTAGCCAGTAACAGAGCGGTCAGGCTGAAAGTTTGTCTGCGCATATCCCTGAAGTCCTTAAATTATTCAATGTGGAGAAGGAATAACCCAGCCATCCTGCAGCGTCAGCAGCAGGCGGTCGCCTGCACGCAGCGCGGCGGTTTCGGTCAGGTTGAAGGTCAGAAGAATGGGAGGCTCCGTCCCGGCGGCCACCTCCAGCTGGCTGTAGCCGCCACGGTAAATCAGGCGTTGTATCACCACCGGAAAAGCAGGCTCGTCCGGCCCGGCCAGCCGTAAGTCTGCCGCGTGCAGGCAAATCTGGCCCGACGGCGCGGCGAGCTGATCCGGGCTGGCTCGCACAAGGAAGCGGGCGCCCAACAACGTTACCCAGGCCCGACCCTGATGGTCAGGTTCAACCTGCTGCACAGGGGCCAGGCGGCCATCATCAATAAAGCGCGCAACCATCTCATTAGCGGGCTCGCGGTAGAGCATTTGCGGGGTGGCGAACTGCATCACCCGTCCCGCCTCCATCACCACCACCCGGTCAGCAATGGCCATCGCTTCCTGCTGATCGTGAGTGATATAGATCAGGGTAGCGCCGGAATGTTGATGAAAGTGGCTGAACTCCTGCTCCATGGCGGCGCGCAGGTGCACATCCAGATTCGCTAACGGCTCGTCCAGCAACACCACCTGCGGGCGGGCTACCAGACAGCGGGCCAGCGCCACACGCTGACGCTGCCCGCCAGAAAGCTCCGCCGGATTGCGGTCGTCAAAGCCGGCCAGACCTACCGTCTCCAGCGCGCCGTGTACGCGCAGGCGTCGCTCAGCCTGGGCGATCCCTTTCACCTTCAGGCTGTACTCCACATTCTGCGCTACGGTCATGTGCGGCCAGAGCGCATAGCTCTGAAAAACGATGCTCAAATCGCGCTTTTCGGGCGGAAGGTGGCTGCTGGAGGAGGAGTAAAGATCTTCACCCACGGTGATGGTACCGCTGTCGACCGTTTCAAACCCCGCCAGCGTTCGCAGCAGTGTGGTTTTGCCACAGCCGGAAGGACCCAGAATGGCGATAAATTCACCGTGTTGGATCTCCAGCGAAATGTTGTTCAGCACGGTGTGTGCGCCAAACGATTTGGTCAGGCGATGAATATGGATCGCGGACATAGCGCGTGTGGTCTCCCGTCTGGGCGGTTTGTCACGGTAATGACCCTACCCTGTGCAGATGACAATGCGGTGACAATGAGCAGCGGACGCTCTGCAGTTGATCTGAGTGGCACATTCGCGAGGTTTGCCTCCCTTTCGCATCAATGCGTTATCCCCGGGCGGGTTAACGGACTACTATTCTTGCTGGTTCAGGTAACGAACAGGTCGGAACGATGAAAATTGATGCGGATATTACTTTTCGCAAGCTGGATATTTTTATGGCTTTTATGCAGCGCGGCAATATCGCCCGCACCGCCGAGGCGCTGGGGATCAGCAGCGTGAGCGTACATCGCGCCCTGCACACGCTGGAAGAGAACGTGCGCTGCCCGCTGTTTATCCATCAGGGGCGTAACCTGGTTCCGCTGCCTGCCGCGCATACGCTGTGCGAATACAGTCAGGAAGTCATGGGTCTGATGGCACGGGGAATTGAAGAGACGCGCAAAACGGCAGGCGTGGGCCAGGGCCGGTTACGGCTGGGTACCCTCTATTCGCTGACGCTGGAAACCATTCCTCAGCTGATCATGGGGATGAAAATACGCCGTCCCGACCTGGAGCTCGATTTAATGATGGGCTCTAACCAGGCCTTGCTCAGTAAACTTGAAGAGGGCTTGCTGGACGCCATTTTGATTTCACAGACTGACAGTGAAATCGACCTTAACCGTTTTGTTGCTCTGCCGCTGTTTGAAGATGATATTTTCCTGGCTGCGCCTGCCTCGTCAGGTTTTGATACCCGTCACCCCGCCGATCTGCGCGATTTTCGTCAGCAGAAGTTCGTGGCGCTGGCTGAGGGGTTTGCCACCTATCACGGCTTTAAGGAGGCGTTTAATATCGCCGGATTCGAGCCGGATATTGTGATGCGGGTAAACGATATTTTTTCCATGTTGAGTCTGGTGCAGGCGGGCGTGGGGCTGACGTTGATCCCCGGCAGGATGAAACGGGTGTATGAAAATTCGGTCCAGCTGCTGAAGCTGGCACCGCCCTATCAGATGCGGCAAACGCTGGCGATTGTGTTTGAACGCAACCGCGAACGCGATCCGAATCTGCTGGCCCTGGCGGCAGAGGGCAGGATGTACAGCCGCCAGCGGACTACTGCTGGTTTCGGAGTCGCTTAGCCAGCGTCAGCGCCAGATCGCTTCCGCCCTGTTCCAGCGACAGGGCTTCTCCCTCGCTGAACGCCTGCCGGGTCAGCCCGGTCAGCACCACGCCAGGCGGCATTTCTATGGCCAGACGAACTTCGCGTTCATTGGCCGCAATCATCGCTTCATGCCAGCGCACCGTGCGCGACATGTTAAACGCGAGATCGTCCGCTATCTGTTCCGGCTGCCACACTACCCTGCCGCTGCTGCCGCTGAGATAGGCGCAGCGTGGACGGGAGAGCGTGATGCTTTTAAACGCTTCTGCCAGCTTCTCCGCAGGCTTAGCAAGCAGCGCGCAGTGGGAAGGCACGCTTACCGCCAAACGATGTGTTTTCTGCGCCCCGGCAGCCAGCGCTTTTTCTGCCACCCGCTGCATGGCGGCATCGCTACCGGCAATCACCAGCTGCTGTTCGGCATTGATGTTGGCGATCCAGCTTTGCTCATCCAGCAGCGGCTCAAGCTGGCTCAGCGTCAGCCCGATAATCGCCGTCAGGCCATAGCCGTGCGGATAAGCCTGCTCCATCAGCTCACCGCGTAAAGAGACCAGCCGCAGTGCATCCTCAAACGCTAACGCCCCGGCGATGACCGCCGCGGGATAGGCGCCAATGGAGAGGCCGCAGGTCATATCCGCAAACAATCCCCGATCCTGTAACGCACGTGCATGCGCCACGCCCGCAATCAGCAGGCAGAGCTGTACGGCGCGGGTATGGCGCAGCGCTTCTGCGCTGTCCAGCGCTGCCGCCTCTTCGCCCAGCACCTCACTGGCCTGGCGTAAAATCTCATCCCCTGCCGGAAGCTGTTGCAGCATGCCTGCACGCTGCGGTCCCTGGCCGGGAAAAGTAAGCAAAATATTCATCCGGACTTTCTCCGATGTTAAGCCCTTAGCGGCATCGTCAGGCTGTTCACACAGCACTTTAATAAGCACCGGCTTTATCATGCTGATTATCCGGCGCTGCAAACAGGTGCTGGCTTTATCATGCCAGTTATCCTGCGCTGCAAAGGGGCTGGCTTTATCATGCCGGTTATCCGACGCTCCCCAAGCGTTGCGGCTTTACCGTCAGGCTGGTTATTCAGCGCGCCAGGGTTGCGCCGTCAGGCGAGGCCCGCGGTTCGTTTTCAGCATCACCCGTCCCTCACGCAGCCATTCCGCCAGCGCAAATGCGCCCTGCGGCGTCTCCACCTGGGTATCCACCCGACAGGGTAATTGCCGGGTGAACTGTTGCCAGCTCGCCAGCTCGTTTTCCGCAACGGCCTCGTCACAACGCAGAACCAGATCGAGATCGCTTCCGGCATGCATCACCGGCACTTCGGTCGCCAGCGCATAGCCCACGCTGCCGGTAATGCCCCACTGCCAGCTCCAGCGCTGCTGCGCCAGCTGGATAGCGGCCTGTACCGGCGGCAGTGAGACAAAGGGCGAACCGAGCAGAAGCTCACTCTCGCTGAGCGACTCCGGCGTTACGCAGCGGCGTACCGTATCCGCTGATACCCAGGCTGCCGCGCGCTGGTCGCGGCGTAGCCCCCGGATGCCTACCGGAATCCGCCCGGCGGCATCCTGGTCCCGGCGCACCACCAGCGGCAGGGCCGAACGCCACTGGCTGCTGACCCACTCAGGCAGCTCGCCCTGCAGGTGGTTAGCGCTGGCAAGCCAGAGCAGATCGTGCGCGCGGAGGGTGAAAACCATCTTACATTCCTGAAGTTAACGAGATAAACAGCGGTAAAGTAATGATACACAATACTGAACTGATCAGCAGAGCCGCTTCCGCATCCGGCGAAGAGACGCCAAAACGGTTACCAAACACCACGCCAAAGAAACCGGCTGAGAGCGCAATCATCAGAATAGCGGTAATCGCTATCTGGCCGTGCAGGCCCAGTGCCATCACCAGTCCCCAGGCGATTAACGGCTGGATCAGCAGTTTGGTCAGGCTGGCGACCACTACCGCGCTGTTCATTTTCAGCTGACGTGCTGACAGAATAAGCCCGGTCAGGAACAGCGCCGCCGCGGTGGCAGCCAGACCCAGGGGTTTGATGGTGGAGAGCAGCAGCTCAGGCATACGAATACCCAGCGCTGAAAGCACCACGCCCAGCAGCGGACCCCAGACAATAGGTTTGGTTACCGAACGCCACATCAGCACCGGCAGCATCGCCAGGCTCGATTTGTGTTCGCCACCCGCCGCCAGCGCCTTTTCACGCTCCAGAATCAGCAGGCAGAACGGCGTCATCAGTACCGATCCACAGGCGATAGAGACCGCGACGGAGAGTGAGGTGCCGGAGCTTTCCCCCAGCACGCTACCCAGGATCGGCAGGCCCAGCGCGGCATAGTTCGGCAGGGCAACCGTCAGCGTCAGCACTGCTGCATCCTGCGGTGACTTGTGGAACACTTTAATGCATAAAAAATAGAACGCGGCGTACGCCACCCACATCGACAGCACCAGCACCACAATCAGCGGTGACTGGCCAACAATCCCGGCCCAGGGAGTCTGGACGGTAGCGGTAAAGAGCGCCGCCGGTAACGCAAAATCCATGACAAAAATATTGAGTAGGGAAACATTTTTATTGTCCACCATCTTCGCTTTACCGGCATAAAAGCCCAGCAGCATAATGACGAAGATCGGTGCCAGAGCATGTACTATTACGTAAGTCATAACATCACCTGTAGAAGTTGAGAGAAGCACAGGCGCGATGATTATTATTTTTTTCAGGCCGCTTTTTGAGCACGCAATGGCGTGCTCAAAAAGCGGCCTGGCAGGTTTGTCTTATTAGTTGTTGAACGCTCTTTACCAGGCGGCGCGCATTTTCTCGCGTACCAGTGCGGAGCTGTGACGATTTTTCGCTTTTAACCGCGCTTTCAGCCCCGGATCCTGGCGGGCAGTGTTGACGGCGTCACTCAGCGTCTGTTCAACGGTGGCAAGGTCGTCGGCGGAAGGGGCATCCGGGTTGCTGATATCCAGCAGGCTCTCCAGCAGCCCCAGCGATTGATAGTTGGCGATGTCGTAGGCCATAGGCGGAATGGTTTCTGCCAGTTTTTCCAGCGACTCCACGCTGCGCAGCGTGATGCGTGCCGCCGCCTCTTTACCCATCGCATGGATCATCACGCCGGGATCGTTAAAGGCGATCAGCCGGTTTGCCTGATACCCGTGGGCCAGAAACGCCCCGGACATCGCTTTCCCCACTATCAGCCCAATCACCGGATGGCCTGCCAGGCGCGCGTTGGCATAAGCCGCTGCCGCTGCCGCCAGCGCCTGGTGAATGCCGAACGCCTCCTCGCGGCGGCCATAGGCCTGGCTTGGCACGTCGATAACCGCCACGATTGCGCGTTTCTGCGGCTTGTCTGCATCTTCTGCCACGGTTTCACTGACCACTTTTCCCAGCGTCCAGCCTTCCAGCAGCCCCACTTCGCCTCTGGCGGCTCGTGGGTAGTGGTTCTGCGCGTCCGGGATCACGGCCACAAAGCGCGCTGGCTGGCCATTAATTTCCCCGTCGGCCACCTGCACTGAGGGGCAAAGTCCGCTCAGGCGGGGTGCGTTGTGGGTAAGCAGGGCGAGCCACTGCTCACCACGGCTGATTTTCTGGCTCATTACTGATCCTCCCGGGCAAAAAGCGCCCTGATTTGTTCGCTGTCGGCCTGTTTTGCTGTGTCGAACTGGCTCAGGCGCGACAAAAAATCCTCATACTTATCGGTGCGGTGCTGTGCCGGAACACCTCTGGCAAGAGCCGCATTCATCGCCTGCTTCACCGCCTGCTGACCATCCTCTACCAGCGCGTCCACCAGCCCGCTTTGATAACGGACTTCCCCGCCGGTCATGCTCCAGATAAAGGGCCGATCGCGGGAGTCATACTCTTCAATGCCCGCTTCCTGCTCGATAACCTGCGGGCCGTTCAGCCCCAGTCGCGCCTCGCGGGTAACGATCAGGTAGCTGCAGAGCGCGGCGGCAATCGACATGCCGCCAAAGCAGCCTACGGTACCCGCCACGATGCCAATAACCGGCGTATAGCGACGGAGATCGACAATCGCCGCATGGATATCGGCAATCGCCGCCAGACCAAGATTGGCTTCCTGCAGGCGCACGCCGCCGGTTTCCAGACAGAGAACGGCCTGGGTTGGGATGCCGTTGCGATTATCTTCTGCCGCCAGCTCCAGCGCAGCGGCCATTTTGGCCCCGGAGACTTCGCCCATACTGCCGCCCTGAAACGCGCCTTCAATCGCGACGATCACGGCGGGCTGCCCGTTAATGGTGCCCTTCGCCACTACCATGCCGTCATCGGACTGCGGCACGATACCCTGCGGGCCGAGCCACGGAGAAATGATGCCGGCAAAGGGATCCAGCAGTTCGCGGTAGCTGCCCTGGTCAAGCAGCAGTTTCGCGCGCTGACGGGCTTTCAGTTCAATAAAGCTGCTGTCGTTACGCATCAGCCACCTCCTCAAATACCTGCTCAATGCGGATACGGGCCACGCCCGGCGTGGCGCCAAAATCGTGAATGGTCATCTGCCCTGCCGGAAGCTCGCCAAATTCAGCCAGACGGTTGAAAAGGGCCTGCCAGCGTGCCTGGCTGTTATCGACGGAAGTGGTCAGCGTGACGGTAAGCTGCTGGCTGCCATCGGCAACAAACAGCACTTCCATATCCCCGGAGCCCACCACACCCGCCAGCGCTTTACCGCTGAGCTGGCGCGTAGCCGGAAGGGAAATTGTGATCTGTTCCATAACGTCCTCTTAAAAAGTGAGATCGCCTAAACGGTCTGTAAATAGGGTGGCGGCCAGCAGGTCGGCTGCGCCGCCGGGTGAGGCGTTGCGCGCCAGCATCTCTGCATCCAGCCAGCGGAGCGCCTGCTGCCCGGCGGAAGACTTTGTGCCTCCGGCGGCCAGAACGGCTTTTGCACCCTGCTGCATCGTATGCAGACCCGGCGCACCCGCGCGGGAAAGCACGCAGGTATCGCTGAGCGTGCTCATGATCGCCATCAGCGCATCCAGCTGGGCCTGCGTCTCGCTGGCCCCTTCCCGGCGGCTCTGCTGCAGCTGCGGTAAGGCGAGCTGGATAATATGCGGAAAGCCCTGCTGCGCTTCTTCGCGCGCGCCCGGCACCCGATAGCGCTGGGTAGCCCGTAAGCCTTTGCTGAACATTTTTGGCGCGGCGTCGTCGGGCAGCCTGGCAAGCTGTGCCGCCTTTTCCGCCACCCGTGCTGGCGCGCGCTCGCCTGCCAGCATCGCGCAGGCGCTGACCAGCAGACCCATCGCCCAGATTGCGCCACGGTGCGTATTGACGCCACCGGTGGCCTGCATCATCGCCTGCTCACCTTCACGTCCAAGCCTGCCGACCAGCTGCCGCAGCGCAACATCCGCCGGACGGTTCCAGCAGTGCAGCGCCAGCGCGTAGAAGGTGTGGCTCAGGCTGTGGGCAGAACGCTCCATCAGCGCCAGCGACAGGTCCAGATGCGCCCCGCTGCCGCGGCTGTCGACCAGCCCCGGTTTTGGGCTGAGGCGCGCCTCATCAATCAGGCAACGGGTAGCCAGAGCCGCCAGTTTTTCAGCTTTCAGCTCGATGCCAGCCAGCGAAACCTGCGGTAGTCTGCTCATTACCAGCTCCGGAATTTCGCTGGCGGGTTGTAGAGACCGCCAGACCATTCGACCAGATCGGCCACGCTGCCGGCTGCCAGCAGAGAGCGGCTGGCGTCGGTGCGGCGGATACCGAGATCTTCCGGGAAGGCGACTTTGCCTTCGCGACGCAGCTGCGCCACGCGCTTAGCATCCACGCCCAGTCCGATATCGGTGATGCCCGCCACGGCGGCGACCATTGCCCGGCGCTCTTCCAGCGTTTTCGCCCGGTAGAGATAGGCAATGCCCTCCTCTGTCAGCACATGGGTGACGTCATCGCCATAAATCATTACCGGCGCCAGCGGCATACCGGAGGCTTTCGCCACGTCTACCGCTTCCAGTTTCTCCACAAAGGTCGGTTTAGCCCCGGCCTGGAAGGTTTCCACCATCTGCACCACCAGCTTGCGGCCACGCGCCAGCGGATCCGGCTCGTTGATCATCGCCAGCCAGGCTGGTGTGGCATGACGGCGCCCGTGCGGATCGTGGCCCATATTTGGCGCACCGCCGAAGCCAGATAAACGGCCACGGGTAACGGTTGAGGAGTTTGCCAGTCCGTCTATCTGTAAGGTGGAGCCAATAAACATATCGACCGCGTACTGGCCTGCCATCTGGCAGAACGCGCGGTTGGAACGCATGGAGCCGTCAGCGCCGGTAAAGAAGACGTCAGGGCGGGCAGAGACATATTTCTCCATCCCCAGTTCGCCCCCGAAGCAGTGCACGCTCTCGACCCAGCCGCTTTCAATGGCGGGGATCAGCGTCGGGTGCGGATTCAGCGTCCAGTGTTTACAGATTTTGCCTTTCAGGCCCAACTGTTCGCCGTAGGTTGGCAGCAGCAGCTCAATGGCGGCGGTGTTAAAACCGATGCCGTGGTTCAGTGACTGCACCTGATGCTCGGCATAGATCCCTTTGATCGCCAGCATCGCCATCAGCACATGCTCCTGTTTGATCAGGCGGGGATCGCGGGTAAACAGCGGTTCAATAAAGAACGGTTTGTCTGCCACCACCACAAAGTCGATCCAGGATCCGGGAATGTCCACGCGGGGAAGATCGCACTCCTCATCCACCAGCTCATTCACCTGAGCAATGACGATGCCGTCATGAAACGCGGCGGCCTCAACCAGCGCTGGCGTATCTTCGGTGCTGGCGCCGGTATAGAGATTGCCTTTGCGGTCCGCTTTGAAACCGGCAATCAGCGCCACGTTAGGCGCCAGATCCACATAGAGGCGAGAGTAGAGTTCGATGTAGGTGTGGATCGCACCGATCTCCAGCAGGCCATCTTCCAGCAGCTGCGAGATGCGCAGGCTTTGCGTGCCGGAGAAGGAGAAGTCGAGCTTGCGGGCGATGCCCTTTTCAAAAATATCGAGGTGTTCGCTGCGGCCCACGCTTGGCATGATCATATGCAGATCGTGCAGTACAGCGGGGTTAACTTCAGCCAGCGAGCGCGAAAGGAAATCGGCCTGCTTCTGATTGTTGCCTTCCATTACCACGCGGTCGCCAGGGGCGATCAGTTTTTCGAGCATAGCCACCAGATCGTCAGTCGGCAGTACTTTGCCGCTGAGGCCGAGGGAGTCGATGCGGCGCCGTTTTTCGCTGCGGCGGCTGTCCCAGGCTCGGGTGGATGGTTGTCCAGATAACATAGTTGCCTCCAGTAAGGTCCCTGATTTGTCATAAGGGTCTGGTTAGCAAGTCTGAGCTTCAGGCGGGGAGGCATCAATAAAGCGGGGGGCAGGAACGTTAGCTTGAGAGTAACGTTTTTTAATACTCTATTAAAATCAGTAGATTAATCTGCTTTCCGGCCAGGTTGGTTCACAAGAATGTCGGGTGAAATAAAGAGTTCATCGCGGCTAAACAGATATGTCATACGCCTGCGGTCGGTTATCTGGTTTGTTGGCCATGCTTTTGTTTCCATTAAATCACACGGTAATAAACAGTCGCCCAGGAACTCTTCTTTCTGGCTGCTTGCAGAAGGATGCTCTGAGTCTATGCTTTCCTGTTTCAGCCAGAAAAAGGGCCTCCCGATGTTAGCGTCCCTGCCGATGTACTCCTTCACGCCTCAGGATGTCGAAGCATTCTGGCAGAAGGTGCGTGCTGCTCTCTCTTCACGCCCCCTGCCGGAAACACTGAGCTGGCCCGATCCCCTGCTGCCGCACTGGCAGCATACCGATTTATTGCTGAGCCAGACCTGCGGTTATCCGCTGATGACGCTGCTGCCGGAAGTCCAGGTGGTGGGGGCGTTTCACTATTCAGCCCCGGGCTGCGAAGGGCCGAACTATCGCAGCTGGATAGCGGTGCGGGAACAGGAGAGCGGCCAGACGCTGGCAGATTTTCAGGGACGAAAACTGGTATTCAACAGCCAAGATTCGTACTCCGGCTATCACAGCCTGATGAACATCACCGGTGGCCCGGCGTTCTTCTGCTCAGCCGTCGCCTCCGGCGGCCACCGCCGGTCCCTGCAACTGCTACGCAGCAGCAGAGCGGATATTGCCGCCATCGACTGTGTCAGCTGGGCACTGCTGAAGCGAGATTTCACTGAAGAGGTCGATGGTTTAAAGATTATTGGCCAGACGGCCAGCGTGCCGGGCCTGCCGCTGATTACCGCCGCCGCGACCCCGCCTGAACATTTGCAGGATCTGCGTGAGGCATTGACTCAGGTCGTGCGGGATCCGGCAAATCGTGCGCTGCTTGCGGCGCTGCTGATCGCCGATTTTGAGCCACTCCCGCGTTCCGCCTGGCAACAGCTTTTTCGACCAAGGTAAGAATTTTCGCACGAAATGCGCCTTATTCTTGCCGTACACAATGTCGCCAGGGTAAAATGCCTCGCTATATAAATCATTATTTTTATTAATAATTTTATTCACCTGCAGACGTTTATCTTTGGCATTAACGGAAATCTGGCGTGGAAAATCGTGCCGATGTCTTATTGATGAAGCTAAAAAGCACGCGGCAGCCGAAATCATCAGTACGGCATAGATTATGACTCCCCTGAAACCCCTGTTGTTGTGCTGGTCTCTGCTGCTGGGCGGCTGTGCCTCCCTCTCCAGTAACAGTATCGACTCCTCTCCACAGGCAAGCCTGGTGGCGACCTGCCACGTAACGGTTAAACAGCAGATTGATGCGCTGGCCCTGCCGCTGATCAACAGTCACCGCACGCCCGGCGTGGTGGTCGCATTACTGCATCATGGGCAGCGTCAGGTGTTCAGCTATGGCTTTACTGATACCGATCGCCTTATCCCCATGAGTGGTGACACGCTGTTCGCCGTTGGATCGGTAACCAAAGGGTTTACGGCGGAGAGCGCCGCGCTGCTGGTGGAGCAAGGTAAGCTGAAATGGAGCAGCACGCTGCGTGAAACAATCGGTAAAGAGGTGTCGTTAAGCCGCGATGCCGGGCAGATCACTCTGCTGCAGCTCGCTACCCACACCTCCGGCCTGCCACGGCAGATGACCACGCTGCATATGCTGAGCAGACTCAGCGACTATCTGTTTACCGGCCATCCCTTCTATGACGATCTGGATCGCGGCGAGTTTCTGGATTATCTGCCGGATTTTCAGCGCCCTGCTCATCACGAGGTAGTTTACTCCAATCTGGGCTACTCCATCCTGGATTACGTCATTACTCAGCAGAGCGGCCAGACGCCGCAGGCGATCGCCCGCCAGCAAATTATTGCCCCGCTGGGCATGACCCATACCGGCTACCATCCTGAAATTTTGCCAGGCTACCCGTCACGCGCCCGGGGACATGCCGGGGATCAGCCTAAATTTATGCGCCGGGGTGAGGCGGTGCCGGACTGGCATTTTACCGGCTATATGGTGGGTGCCGCTTCGCTGTGGTCCAGCGCCAACGATCTGCTGAGCTATCTTGCTGCCCATCTCAACGGCAGCGGCGACGCCAGCCTGGACCGCGCCTTTAAGGACGCCACCACTGTGCGCTTCAGACAGCCCGAGTATGACTCCTCCGCGCTGGCCTGGCTGAGCAATGATTTTAACGCTCAGAGCCTGCTCTATCAGTCCGGCTTTATTGGCGGCTTCGCCAGCTATATCGGTATGGATATCAGGCATAAAACCGCTATTGTGGTGTTGCAAAACAGCTTTAACTGGGACAACGATATCGGCCACCGCATGCTGCTGCGGCTGGCCAGCAGTGACGATGGCCAGGCGGCCTGCCAGCCCTGAAGAGGGGGTGCCAGATACGCTGACGGCATAGCGCCCCGGGAAAGCGATTCTGTTCAGCGCCGGATACAAACAGCGCGACCTGAACAGAGATGGATGCTGGCGGAGGATCAGTCGTCCAGTTGCAAAGGCGGAAGCTGGGCGAACACGCTGAGTAAGCCCGCGCTCCAGAGCTGGCGGATCTGGGAATAGTAGGGATGTTTATCGGTCAGATGGTACTGCTGAGCGGTGCTGAAACTGTCCGCCGGGTAGATCATCACATCTAACGGCAGCCCCACCGAGATGTTACTCGCCAGCGTGGAGTCCATTGAGATCAGCGCGCACTGCATCGCCTGGTCCAGCGGCGTATCAAAACGCAGGACGCGGTCGATGATCGGCTTGCCATATTTGCTCTCGCCAATCTGGAAATAGGGCGTGTCGGTACTGGATTCAATAAAGTTGCCCTGAGGATAGATCTGGAACAGGCGCGGCTCTTCGCCCCTGATCTGGCCGCCCAGCATCAGCGTTCCGCCAAACTCTTCGCCATCCCGCTTAATCACCTCCCGCAGTGTCTCCCCGACCAGCAGAGCGACGTCATACATTGTTTTGCAGCTCATCAGGTTGGGTCTTCTGGCATCTTCACACCCGCGCCGCAGCAGGCTGAGGGCGCTTTGCGTGGTGGCGAGGTTGCCAGCGCTTTGCAGAACCAGCGTGCGCTCATCATCCTGCTGGAAAACATGAAGCTTGCGGAAGGAGGAAATATGGTCAACGCCCGCATTGGTACGGGAGTCGGAAACAAAAATCATCCCTGACGCTAAACGCATTGCCACACAGTAAGTCATAGTTTGCCCGATAAAATAATCACTGCTGCGAATTCACCAGGTGCACCGCAGCCACCGCTGACATCTCTTCACTGCCTCCGCCCAGCCGCATACCCCGCACCGGGCAGGCATCCATATAATCCACGCCCACCGCCAGCTTGAGATGCTGACGCGTGCTGCGGGTATTATTGGTGATGTCAAAACTGTGCCAGCTGCCATCCACCCAAGCCTCTACCCAGGCATGCGTGGCTACATGTTCAACAGTATCAGTATAAAGGTATCCGCTTACATAGCGAGCAGGGATATGCAGGCTGCGGCAGCAGGCCAGAAACACGTGGCTGTGATCCTGACAAACGCCGGTGCCTGCGGCAAAGACTTTTGCGGCGTTGTCGGTCACCGTGGTGCTGCCGGGCTGATAGGGCATTTTAACCAGCAGCTCACCCATTAACCTTTCCAGCGCGGCCAGCGGGGCTTCAGGCCGGAAATAGCGCAGAGCAAAATCGCGGATGGCGCCATCGGGCTGAGTCAGCGGCGTGATGCGCAGAAACACCAGAGGTGAGAGACAGCTGTCCTGTTCTGGTGACCTCTCCTCCTCCGTGATTTCCACCACCCCGCGCGCCTCAATTTCAATCGACTGGTGCGGCGTATCAAGCGTCAGCACATGCAGCACGTTGCCGTAAGTATCCGTGGTACAGATCGCCCGATCGGGCAGAACCAGATCCCAGGAGAGGATCTGCTGATGCACGGAGTTCTGCGGCGTCAGCCGCAGGTACTGCGTGCTTTGCTTCACCAGCGTCTGATAGCTGAAGCAGGTTTTATGCGCAATATCGAGTTTCATTTCGCCTCCAGGTAGGTCTGTTGAATGCTCTCCGCAATGGTGCCCAGATCGCCCAGAAAATCGCGCAGCCAGATGTGGATCCCTTCACTGACCAGCGATTCATAAGAGGTAAAGCGCAGCCCGGCATCCAGTACAGTGACCAGCCGCCGGGGACGGTTCTCTCCGCTGCCGCCAATCAGATTGAGCTGGTTGGCGATCTCGTCGATACAGGATCGCAGGGATCGCGGGCTCTCTTCGCGCAGGATCAGCATTTCGTTAACGCTGTCGCTGACTAACGCCTGTTTATAGATGGTGTGATAAGCCTCGCGGGCCGAGACGGATCGCAGCAGCGTATCCAGCCGGTAGTACTCCCGCACCGAATCGTCATCCTGTTCGGTAAGCGCATGCGTGACGTCGAGCAGGCGCGCGGTACAGTCAGCCCGCTCCAGCAGCGTGCCCAGCCGGATAAAGCTCATGGCATCGCCGCGCATCAGCGTGCCAAACATCGCGCCACGAAACAGGTGCGAACGCTCTTTTACCCAGTCAAAAAACGCATCGGCACCGATGCTGCTGACCCCCTGCCGCCGCAGCTTGCGCATCTCTATCCAGCTTGAGTTAATGCTTTCCCACACCTCGGATGAGAGGCTGCCGCGTACCGCATGAGCGTTATTCCACGCCGCTTCCCAGCAGCAAAAGATACTGCCAGGGTTGCGCTCATCCAGCACAAAAAAGTTGAACAGCTGCGGCATCGCCAGCCGGTCATTCAGCGTCCAGAACAGCTCGCCGGTGCTGGTGAGATTGAGCGGAACGCGCAGTTCGTCATCATGGGTGCTGCGAACCGGCATCAGCGACAGCCGGTTGGTCACGTCGAGCACCCGCGCTATATTTTCGGCACGCTCTAAATAGCGCGCCATCCAGTAGAGGCCACTGGCTGTGCGACTCAGCATGCGTCATCCTCCAGAACCCAGGTATCTTTCGTGCCGCCGCCCTGCGATGAGTTCACCACCAGCGACCCTTCCGTCAGCGCCACGCGGGTCAGCCCGCCCGGCACCAGACGGATCTCCGCGCCGCTGAGGGCAAAAGGTCTGAGGTCGATATGGCGCGGTGCCAACCCCTGCGCCACAAACGTGGGACAGGTAGAGAGCGCCAGGGTATGTTGCGCAATGTAGTTTTGCGGCCTGGCAATCAGCAACGAGCGAAACGCCTCAAGCTGCTTCTGGCTGGCGACCGGGCCAATCAGCATGCCGTACCCGCCAGCGCCGTGAACCTCCTTCACCACCAATTTTGGCAGATTTGCCAGCACCCAGGAGAGTTCGTCAGGCCGACGGCACTGCCAGGTTGGCACGTTATTCAGGATCGGCTCCTCCGCAAGGTAAAACCTCACCATATCCGGCACGTAAGGATAGATCGATTTATCATCAGCCACGCCAGCGCCGATAGCGTTTGCCAGCACCACGTTTCCGGCGCGATAAACGGAAAGCAGCCCCGGTACGCCCAGCATCGAATCGGCCCGGAAGGCGAGCGGATCGAGAAAAGCATCATCCACGCGGCGATAGATCACGTCCACTTTGCAGGGGCCTGCGGTGGTACGCATCATCACGGCGCCATCCTTCACGAAGAGATCGGCACTCTCTACCAGCTCAACGCCCATTTGCTGCGCCAGGAAACTGTGCTCGAAATAGGCGCTGTTAAAGCGGCCCGGCGTCAGTACCACCACTATCGGATCGTTTACTGGCGAGCTTTCACGCAGGGTTTGCAACAGATGCGAGGGGTAACGTTCAACGGGGGCAATACGCTGCTGCGCGAACAGCTCCGGATAGAGCCGCATCATCATTTTGCGGTTTTCCAGCATGTAGGAGACGCCGGAGGGGGTACGCAGATTATCCTCCAGCACGTAGTATTCGCCATCGCTGTTGCGAACCATATCGACGCCGCAGATGTGGGCATAGATATCACGGTGCAGGTTAATGCCCTGCATACAGGGCTGATACTGATCGTTTACCAGCACCTGCTCCGCCGGAACGATCCCCGCTTTGAGGATCTGCTGATCGTGATAGATGTTGTGCAGAAAGGCGTTAAGCGCCTGAACGCGCTGACGGATGCCTTTATCCAGCATCGCCCACTCGCTGGCGGGGATGATCCTCGGCACGCTGTCAAACGGGATCAGCCGCTCGGCACCGCCATCCTGGCCATAGACATTGAAGGTGATCCCTACGCGGTGAAACAGCAGTTCAGCCTCTTCCCGCTTGCGGGCGATAGCCTCCCGATCGGCTTTTTGCAGCCAGTGCCAGTAGTCGCGATAGTGCGGGCGATGCTGACCGTTTCCCAGCAGCATTTCATCATAAAAGGGGGATGCTGCCTGATAGCCTTGATTCATGATTTCCCTTCCACTGTCGGTGAACTCATTACTGAATTGCACAAACCGTGCCAGTTGCCGGGCAGAAGGCGCAAGTCTGTGGCGGCTGCAACACTTTGCTGATTAATTTTGGCGTCAGGAGGTCTGACGTAAAGGTGGGAACAGAGTGAAAAAGCAGAAGCGCACCAAATCAGTGCGTTCCGCTGCGGCGATTAATGGGTTTCCAGCGGGTGCCAGATTTCGGTGACGGCACCTTCCCCACCGGTAATGGGATCGTGCTGAGGCATGGGAACCCGCTTAATTTCTGCTACAGCCTGGTCCAGCGGTTCCTGCTCGTCACGGCGGGTTTCTGGCTGCATTACGCGTGGGTAAGCGCCTACGGCAAAGAAATCCTCGCTGGCGGCCAGCTGCTGATGACCAACGCCTGCCGGGATCAGCACCGCATCGCCCGCATAGAGAGTTACCGCCCTGCCCGTTTCTCCGCCAAACAGGATCTGCGCCCATCCGGCGGCAATGCCCAGCAGTTCATGGGTATTGGGATGATAGTGGGTATAGGGGAAAATCGGATAGCGCCAGCGTGGCAGCCACTGATGGCTGGCGAAAAGGTCTTCAAAAAAGCGGGCCATATCTTCCACTTCCTCAGAGGCGACCTGAGGATAGATGATCAGCGGCAGGGGATTATTGGGTACGCCGCTGGCAGGCTGAAACGTCATATATTGCGGATTAGTCGAGGTCCCGGACGAGAAGGTTCCGGCGGCAAACGACATCAGAGTAAGCAAACAACCAGATTGCGGCAGCATACGCCGTCTCCTGCAGGGGGAAAGTGTTAATCAATTGTGGCAAATAATAGAGGATTTGCAACGTCGCCAGCAGAGGAGCGATCACATAACTCACTAATTTAACGGAACTTAACTCAAATCAATCCCGTTAACGCGCTTCTGGCGTTCCCGCTTTGTTGCCGAGACGCTTCTGCCGCTGCGGGTTCAGAACAGAAACCGATAAACTGTTATAGCCAGATGGTGAATAACTGTGACTGCTAAGGGTTTGCGTTTTGTGGTCTACTGGCGGTAGTCACGAATGAGGTGAAAAAAATGGAAGATGTAAAACAGATATTACTGCGCGAGATCGACACGTTAAACCGCGAAGAGAAGCGCGATAACAAGCCGCGCTTTAGCTTTACGTTTCTTAAAAATCATCCCGGGTTGTGGGCATCAATGTATGTCTGCTATGCGCTGACCGTGGCGCTGATCTTCACCACGGAATTCCTCGGCTGGCCTGCCTTCTGGGGAGCGACGATTTTTGTCCTGCTGAT
Source organism: Erwinia pyri (assembly GCF_030758455.1). NCBI lineage: Bacteria > Pseudomonadati > Pseudomonadota > Gammaproteobacteria > Enterobacterales > Erwiniaceae > Erwinia > Erwinia pyri. The sequence continues at coordinate 747,230 of NZ_CP132353.1, read as the reverse complement.
GAGCGGCCTGATGCTGCTGGACGTCAATCCGCGCTACCGGTTTGAGGATATCGACACATTGGATCTGCGCGTCTGCTACAACGGCGAATGGTATTATGACCGTACGCTTTCCGAACAAGCGGTGCAGGAGATCCTTACCAGCAGCAAAGTGACCGACTCCGTTAAGCAGGGCATTAAAAAACTGCTTTCGCTGAAGGGCAAAGTCGATTTTTATGACGTCTACCACCTCACCTGGGGTCAGAAACGCGCCTCTACCGTCTGATTCCGTCAGGGCCAGCTTGCTGGCCCTGTTGCTATCCTCTTTCCCTGAAACCTGCCTGTCATAACAACAACGTCATGGCTCAGCCCGCACTCAGAGCATCTCCGCGATCAACCCGCCTAACATAGCCACTGCCGCTTCCTGCGTCTCCCCCCACTCCCAGGAGGCATTAAAGCGGAAATAGTTGGCGTACTGCTCGCCAGAAGAGAACATCTTACCGGGTGCAATACTGATATTAAGATCCAGCGCGCGGTAATAGAGTTCGGTGGTGTTGACCTGTCGTGGCAGCTCAATCCAGAGAAAATAGCCGCCCTGGGAATCATTGATTCTGGCTTCGCCGGGCAGATGACGCTTCAGCGACTGCCGCGCCTGATTCTTGCGCTGCTCCAGCACCAGCCGCAGCCTGCGCAGATGGCTGTCGTAGCTGCGGGTCATCAGATAGTTCGCCAGCGCCAGCTGCATCGGCGCGCTGGTAGAGAGGGTGCTCATCAGCTGCAGACGCTGGATACGCTGTGCGTGCTGCCCGGCCGCTACCCAGCCAACGCGAAAGCCCGCTACCAGGTTTTTCGAAAATGAGGAGCAGTGCAGCACGCTTTGCTGCTGCTCAAACGCTTTCGCCGGCAGCGGCTTTTCACTGCCAAACCAGAGCTCGCTGTAGACATCATCTTCAATCAGCGTCACCTGATGCTGCGTCAGAATCGAGACCAGCCGCTGCTTCTTCTCTTTGCTGAGCGTATGCCCCACAGGATTCTGCTGGTTGGTCATCATCCAGCAGGCTTTGACTGGCCAGCGCTCCAGCGCCCGCTCCAGCTCCTCCAGATCCATGCCGTGCTGCGGATCGGTGGCAATAGCGACCGCCTTCAGCTTCAGCCGTTCTATTACCTGCAGCGCGCCATAAAAGCAGGGGTTCTCAATGGCCACCCAGTCGCCAGGTTCGGTGACCGCCTGCATGCTCAGATTCAGCGCTTCCATTGCGCCGTTAGTGATAACAATCTCCTCCGGCGAAACCTGAATGCCCTGCAGGGCATAGCGCTGCGCCAGCGTTTTGCGCAAGGCTTCGTTACCGGGCGGCAGGTTATTCAGCGCATCGGCTGGTTTAAGCGTGTGGGAAACGGCAGAGAGCGAGCGCATAAGCTGGCGCTGCGGAAACAGTTCGGGATCGGGGAAGGCGGAGCCAAACGGCAGGATATGCGGATCGCGGCACGCCTGCAGCACATCAAAGATAAATTCGTTGATATCGACCGATTCCGCCAGCTGCACCTTCTGGTGGCTGGCGGGCTGGCTGAGAAACTCCGCTCGCGGGGCCACGTAGTAGCCCGACTGCGGCCGGGACTGGATCCAGCCCTGGCTCTCCAGCACCTGATAGGCGTGCATCACCGTCATCAGGCTCATGCCGCTCAGGGCGGCTTGCTCACGCAGGGAGGGCAGTTTTTCCCCGGGCAGCCAGATTTCCTGAGAAATCTGCTGCTGGAGCCGATCGATAAGCTGCTGGTATTTTGCCAAAACTGTTACATATCCAGGTCGGGTATCCGGCAACTATTATAGGTGCGATGCGGCAGATTAAACAGCGTCCTGCATCGTTGCTACCCGCTCTTTTTTAAGCGAAGGCAGGACTTCCCTCTCCGTTTCACCGACGTAGTGCTTCAGATCAGGGACCTGGTCAGGCGGGATCGGCCTTCCCAGCAGATAACCCTGTAGCGAATTGCAGCCCAGGCTGGTCAGGAAAGCCTGCTGCTCCGCTGTTTCCACGCCTTCGGCCACCACTTTCAGATTCAGCGTCTGCGCCAGAGCCACAATGGCGGTGACAATGGTGGCATCTTCACTGTGCGCCTGCAGTTCGTTCACGAAAGCGCGGTCAATCTTCAGCTCGCTTGCCGGCAGACGTTTCAGATACAACAGACTCGAATAGCCGGTGCCGAAATCATCGATCGAAGCCTTCACGCCCAGGTCGGTAAGCTGGGTAAGAATACGAATGCTCTCATCCGGATCGCGCATGGCGGTAGTCTCAGTCACTTCCAGCGTCAGCAATTCCGCAGGTATATGGTGCGTTTCCAGCGCCTTCAACACCGTCTCTACCAGCCCCGGCTGCTCAAACTGCAGCGCTGAGAGGTTGACGGCTACCGACCAGTGCGGGTTGCCCTGCAGATGCCAGACGCGCAGCTGACGGCAGGCTTCATTGATCACCCAGTTGCCAATGCTGACGATCAGACCGGTTTTTTCAGCAATCGGCAGGAACACGTCCGGAGAGAGCAGGCCGCGCTGCGGATGCTCCCAGCGGATAAGCGCTTCAAAGCCCAGAATTGGACCCTGCGGTGCACAGAACTTTGGCTGGTAGAAGAGACGCAGTTCGTTATGCTGCTGCGCCGCCCAGAGATCGTTAATCAGCTGAAGCTGGTTCTGCGCCAGGGTGTTCATCGAGGGCTGGAAAAAGCTGTAGCCATTACGGCCATTATTTTTGGTGTGGTACATCGCCGCATCGGCGTTGAACATCAGCTCGCGTTCATCTTCGCCATCGCCCGGGAAAACGGCGATGCCGATACTCAGCGACACCACCAGCTCATAACGGGAGATAGCAAACGGCCGGTCAATAGCTTTTACCAGCATATCGGCAGTGGTGGCTGCATCGTTGGGCTCGTTGATCTCCACCAGCAGCACAAACTCATCACCGCCAAGCCTTGCCAGCGTGTGATGCTCTTTCAGCAGACTTTTCATTCTGTCGGTGACGGCCACCAGCAGATTGTCCCCAATATGGTGACCAAAAGCGTCGTTGACCGCCTTAAAGCCGTCAAGATCCATAAACATCAGCGCAAAGGAGGTGCCTTCCCGCACGGCTTTATTTATCGCCTGGTCGAGCCGGTCTTCCAGCAGGATGCGGTTTGGCAGACGGGTAAGGTTATCGTGAAGCGCCAGCTGAGCCAACTCACGGTTAGCATCCGCCAGCGATGAAGCGAGCACCGACGTCCGCGCCTGTAGCCGCGCATCCAGGGTGGAGACAACCAGCGTGATACCCAGAATCGACAGCGTGACCACCACTACCACCACCGCCAGCCAGTTACTGTTGACGCCCATTTCTGTTGCCTGGCTCCCCATCGGGAAGGAGGCCGCGGCCATGCCGGTGTAGTGCATCCCTGCAATCGCCGCGCCCATCACCGTCGCCGCGCCAGCGCGCAGCAGGGCCACCCCGCCGCCGCCCTGGCGAAGCTTAAATGCCAGCCACAAAGCGGCCGTGGAGGCGACCAGCGCAATCACCACCGAAAGGATGATCCAGTTCCAGTTCCAGACGATACCCGGCTCAAACATCAGTGCGGCCATGCCGGTATAGTGCATGGCGACTACGCCGCTACCCAGTACCAGCGCCCCGATCATCAGACGGTGAAGCGGCAGCTCGCCATAACAGACAATCCACAGCGCGAAGACGGAGGCCGCTACGGCAATTACCATGGATATAATGGTCAAGGTGGGATCGTAACTCATCACCATCGCCATATTCATCGCCAGCATGCCGATAAAATGCATCGACCAGATGCCCACACCCATAGCGAACCCGCCGCCGATTAGCCAGATTTGAGCAACTTTGCCCGTCGAGGTGGCGACCCTGCCCGCCATATCCAGCGCGGTATAGGAAGCCAGGAAGGCAACAAAAATGGAGACAATGACCAGCAGCTGGTCGTAGGAGCTCATAAGCATAGGGAAATCTCGGGTGCTGATGCCATATCTGGCGCCGTGTAGTTAAACAAAATTGCTGAAAAAACCCGCCTTCAACGATCACGGTATCGGCTAAAGAACAGCCAACTTTATGCCCTCAAAAATAAAGCCAGACCGGCCGTGATAATAAACCCGGTAAATAAAATGATATCCCTATAATTTATATCGCTTATCGATCGTTAGTACCTGCAGATGAACATAGCATTGCCTCTTTTTTTTAAGAAGCCTTAAATAAGATAAGTCTCAATTTTATTGTTATACCCTGTGAACTCAGGGTTGCCAACCTTCCTGATTTTTTTTCAGTAATTGATAAGCTTTATTTTTGCGTTTCGCTTCTCTCCAGGGTGCATGCTGATCTATAGTAAAGAAAAATAAGAGTAAGCTGTTAATTCAGATGTCTGAAGACCCGGTCAGGCCATTTATTGTGATAGAGATCTATTATTTTAGCTGTTTAATTTAGCCTCACTTATATTAATTTCACACCAGGCGAAAAAGCACCATCATCTCTCTAATCAGTAAGGAATGGTTATGAAAATGAAGCTTTTTCTGCTGGGCTGTGGCCTGAGCCTTGGCGTAGTCTCTTCTGGCTTTGCCGCCACCACCACGGGAACCGTTAACGCCCGACTGGTCCTCACGACCGGCTGCCTGGTTAATGGGCAGTCTGCCACCACCGGCGTTAACTTCGGTACCTTAGACTTTGGTAGCAGCGCCGCGACCTTCGATACCCTGAATGCCACCCTTGTGGGATCGCTGGGTAACGGTATTTTTGTCCGCTGTACCACCGGGCAGACCTATAATGTTCAGCTGACCAGCAGTAACGCCGCACCTGCTACGGTGTTTGGTGCCGTCACCGCACAGCCTCGTTATCTGGTGTTGGGCAGCGATGCCACACAGGGAATTTCCTATACCCTCTACGGCACAACCTCCTACACCACGCCTATTGCCAACAATACCAACCTGGCAAATACCGGTACCACAGATCCAGTGAATGGCGATAACTACCCCATCTATGGCCGAATCACCGGCGGCGGCTTTAATGCTGCTATTCCGGCAGGAACCTACACAGATACCATTAACGTCGCCGTAAATTACTGAGTGAAAAGACAGGGAATCTGACGTGCCGCAGTGGGGAACGCGACCAGGGAGGCGGAGTGGCCTGCTCTGCCTGATGATGCTCTGCATCAGCTATCGGGGCTGGTCGCTGCCCACGCAAACTTTTCAGGTAAGCGCCACCGTGGTGAATGGTTGTCTGATCTCTGGAACCAATACCGGGGTTTTTGGCGCGCTGGATTTCGGCACCCAACCCGGCGTAGGCAGCCGCTCAGTCAGTGCCAGTTATGTTCAAAGTTCCACCATCAACCTGGCCTGTACCCCCGGCACGACGCTGAACATGAGCATCAACGGCGGCGGCAACTACGGCGCCAGCCGCAATCTGAAAATAGCGAATAATACCGACCTGGTCGCCTATACGCTCTACACCAGCGCCACACACAGCGCGGCGAGCGCTATTCCGGTTAATCAGAACGTGGCGCTGACTTACAGCAATGCGAACAATATTACCCTGCCCATTTACGGACTTCTGCAGCTAGGCGGAGTTAACCGGGCCGGGACTTACAGCGACACGCTCACCGTGACGTTGAGCTGGTAAAACAGGGAATTGAAAAGGATTGAATCATGAAGACGCTACCTCTTACTGCCCTGCTCTCCGGGCTGCTCGCCTGCGCCATTCTCACCCCGGCCCGGGCGGGGAACTCGGTGCTGATCTGGCCCATTGATCCGAAAATTCACAGCGGCGATAAAGCCACTGAGCTCTGGCTGGAAAACCGCGGTGAAGCCACCACGCTGATGCAGGTAAGAATATTCACCTGGCAACAGGTGAACGGTCAGGAGCAGTATCAGACGCAGCAAACAGTGGTAGCCAGCCCACCGCTGGTAAGGATTGAGCCTGGTCAGAAGCAGCTGGTCCGTCTGATTAATCAAACGCCGCCGCCGCCGGGCCGGGAAGTTGCCTACCGGGTGTTGCTGGATGAGATCCCGACGCCGCAGACGCCGGGCAAAGATCAGGCAGGTCTGAACTTCCAGATGCGTTATTCGGTCCCGCTTTTTACCTACGGCCAGGGACTGAGCGCGGATTCAGCCAGCCCTAAACTGAGCTGGGAAGTGGTTAATCAGAGCGGCCGGTCGGCCATTAAAATCACCAACAGCGGCTCAGGCCATGCAAGGCTGAGCAAGGTCTCGTTAGGAGGAAGACAGCTCTCCAACAGCTTGTTTGGCTACGTGCTGGCGAACTCCAGCAATACTTTCCCTCTGAATTTCCCGGCTTCCAACCGCTCTGAACTGAGCGCGCAGCTGGAAAATAATAAAAGTTGGCATAGCACCGGTTCTTCACAGTAAGCCATGAGCAGGCGATGCTTTGCGTCTGTTGGACGCTGCTCCCTGGCCGTGACCGGCGTCATAAGCTGCCTGCTCCCTCTGACAGGCAGCGCGGAAACCTATTCCTCTTTGCCGCCGCCACCGCAGCAGAATACACCGGGACAGCAGCAGCAGCAGTATATGCTGGGGCTGGTTGTCAACGATCTGGATAGCGGGCAGGTCGTACCGGTTGAGTTTCGGAACGATCACTATCTGCTGCGGGCGGGCGATCTGCAGCGCGCCGGGATCCCTACCGCCAGAATCACCTCTTCAATCATGGATGTCTCCGCCATGGCAGAGGTGAAGGCGGTGTATGACCAGCCCCGGCAACGTATTTTGCTGACCGTGCCGCCAGCCTGGCTGCCGAAACAGACGCTGACCAGCGAAGAGAGTAATGGCCCGCGCTATCCCGGCAGAACCACGCCTGGCGCGCTGTTCAATTACGATCTCTATACCAGCCATACCTCCGCCAGCGGCACGCGGCTTTCCGCCTGGAATGAGTTCCGCCTGTTTGGCAGCCAGGGCCAGTTTGCGACTAACGGGGTCTATCAGGAGCAACTTTCCGGCACGCCCGGCGCTCAGGATGAAGGGTATCTGCGTTATGACACCTGGTGGAGCAATCAGAACGAGAACCACTCGCTAAGCTGGCGGGTGGGAGATCTGACCACCGATTCGCTCTCCTGGAGCAACAGCGTCAGGCTGGGCGGCATCCAGATTGGGCGCGACTTTTCACTCCGTCCCGATCTGATTACCTATCCCCTTCCCTCATTTTCCGGGCAGGCGGCGGTACCGTCCACCGTAGACCTGTTCGTTAATGGTTACAAAAACAGCACCAACAGCGTTCAGCCTGGCCCCTGGTCGCTGACGAATATGCCTTTTGTTAACGGTGCGGGCAATGCGGTAGTGGTCACGACCGATGCGGTAGGCCGTCGTGTTACCACCACTTTGCCGTTTTACGTCTCCAGCGAACTGCTTAAACCTGGCCTCTCAGACTTCTCCTTCTCGGCGGGCGCCCTGCGTGAGAGTTATGGCATAAAGAATTTTGACTACGGCGCAGGCGCGGTCAGCGGCTCTTATCGCTATGGCCTGAACGACTGGCTGACGCTGGAGAGTCATGCCGAAGGGGCTGAGTCACTGGCGCTGGGGGGAGCCGGCGGACAGTTACGCATCGGCTCGCTGGGGGTCATCAACACCGCGTTGACCCAAAGCCAGATGCAGGGCGAGCACGGTAACCAGTACAGCTGGGGCTATCAGTACAACAACAGCCGCTTCAGCGTCGGCACGCAGCATATCGTGCGCTCCGCAGGATTCGGTAACCTGGCGCTCTATGGCGACCGCAACAGCGGCGTGGCCGGTACGGTGTATACGCTGAGTCGTCGCAGCGCTCAGTACAGCGCAAGCCTCTCACTCAATCAGTACGGCAGCCTCGGCGCTGCCTTTATTGATATTACCAGCGGCACCGGCGACCGCACGCAGCTGTGGAATCTCTCCTGGAGCAAAAACCTGTGGGGCAACAGCAGTCTGTATGTTGCTGCCAGCCGCGACCAGCAGCAGGGGGAATGGTCCGGCGCCATTTCGCTACTGATCCCCTTCAGCGATCTCGGCACCGCCAGCGTCAGCATGGAGCGGGATCAGCAGGGCGGCACTTCCCAACGCCTCACCGCTTCCCGCGCGATGCCCTCTCAGGGCGGCCTGGCCTGGGACGCCTCCTGGGCAAATCAGAGCAGCGGCAGTGATTATCGTCAGGGCAGCCTGAGCTGGCGGAATAACAATATCGAAACCTCGGCGGGCTTTTATGGCGACGATGATTACAGCACCGAATGGGCCGATATCACCGGCTCGCTGGTGCTGATGGATGGCAGCCTGTTTGCGGCTAACCAGGTCAACGACGCATTCGTGCTGGTGAAAACGGATTATCCCAATATTAAGGTTCGCTATGAAAATCAGCTGATGGGCCATACGGACGATCAGGGCTATCTGCTGGTGCCGGGCATCAGCTCTTACTATCCGGCCAAATATGATATCGATACGCTGGATCTGCCTGCCGATATGACCACCTCCCACGTTGAGCAGCGCTTTGCGGTAAAACGCGACAGCGGCTATCTGCTGCACTTCCCGGTTGAGCCCCTGCGTGCCGCCAGCGTTATTCTGCACGATCAGAATGGTCAGCCGCTGCCGGTCTCCACGCAGATAATCCGCGAGGGGCAGGCAACCGAATATGTTGGCTGGGATGGTCTCGCCTGGATGGAAAATCTCGCCATCCAGAATCCGTTCCGGGCTGAAACGCCGGATGGCCGCCACTGTGAGGCGGTGCTGACCGTGCCGAATGGACGCCCGAAAGCGCTGGAAACTTACGGTCCTCTGACCTGCCCTCTTTCTCCCGATCCCTCTTCAGGAACGCCACCATGAAAAGATTGCTCTCCGGCCTGCTGTTGCTGCTGTTAATGGCCTTCACCTTGCCGGGCCAGGCGGCCTGTACGCTTCCCTCCGCAACGGCGAGTTTCGGCACCGCAAGCTCCTTTGCCATTAACACTACAGCCAGCGCCACCACCGCTAACGTGCTGGTGAACTGCGGCACGGGCAGCGTGCTTTCCCTGCTCTCAACAGATTATGTCCGGCTCCAGCTGGCAAGCGCCACTTTCTCCAGCGGAACGCGTGGCGCGCTGAAAGTTATCAGTACTGGTACGGACGCTATTCCGCTCAGAGCCTGCACAGATACCGCATGCAGTAACGAGCTGTCGATTGGCGGCGCGGCGACAACCTACAGTCAGGCGCAGTTACTCAATCTTTTAGGGCTAGGGGGCGGGCAAAACTTCTCTATTCCCCTCTATCTCCGAACGGTTCCCGGGCAGGTCGTGGCTGCCGGAACCTATACCGTCACGCTGAATATTCTGGTGAACTACAACATCTGCACCGGGCTTGGTGCGGTAGGATTATGTTTGCTGGGTAACCAGCAGACAGGGTCCGGCACGGTTCCCATTACTACCACGCTTATCGTGACCAACGACTGCACCACTATCACCGCCCCCAATATCAGCTTCGGCAGCGCACCGCTGGTCAGCAGCTTTAACACCGTTTCGCAATCCATTAATGTCATCTGTACCAAAGGCAGCACCTACACCGTAGGGATAAGCAACGGCAACCACGCGGTGGGCGCGCAGCGTTACATGGCCAGCGGCAGCACCCTGCTGGCCTATGAGATCTATAAAAGCGCCACCACCACCCGCTGGGGAGCCACCGGCACGGAGAGAGTCTCCAGTACCGGTGCTAACAGCATCAGTACGGATGGCCTGACGCGCACGTTTAACTATACGGCGCGAATCCTCACCACGCAGAGCACGCCGGTGGCAGGCAGCTACAGCGACAGCGTGGTTGTGGATCTCTCGTTTTAACCAGCCAGGCAGAAAGGGGCCAGCCCCCTTTCTGCTCAGCAAAACTTATCGTTAGCACCAGTTATTGCTGTCGGCTGAGAGAGGGTACAAGCTCTTTTGTTAATTATTTGTTACCAATAGGTATCTTCATCTCAGGCTCAAAAGTGATCGACATCACATTAAAACCCCTGGCGGCAGGCTAAAACGGGAGAAAACCATAAAGGATGAACCGTCGTGACTTCTCCCGCCACTCCACTAAAAAAACCACAGGGCTCTGCCAGAACCATCTTCAACGTAACCAGCGGTAACTTTCTGGAAATGTTCGATTTCATGGTATTTGGCTACTACGCTACCGCCATTGCCAAAACCTTCTTCCCCGGCGATGATCCTTTTGCCTCGCTGATGCTGACGCTGATGACGTTTGGTGCCGGTTTCCTGATGCGCCCGCTTGGCGCCATTGTGCTCGGCTCTTATATTGACCACCACGGCCGCCGTAAAGGCTTGCTGTTGACGCTGGGACTGATGGCTGTCGGCACTTTAACCATTGCGGTCGTGCCGGGCTATGCCACGCTGGGGGCCGCTGCGCCGATCCTGATCCTGCTGGGCCGCCTGCTGCAGGGCTTCTCTGCCGGCGTTGAACTCGGCGGCGTATCGGTCTATCTGGCTGAGATCGCGCCAGAGAACCGCAAAGGCTTTTTTGTGAGCTGGCAGTCCGGCAGCCAGCAAGTTGCGGTGATCTTTGCCGCCCTGCTGGGGCTGGCGCTGAACCATCTGCTGGCAAAAGATCAGGTCACGGAATGGGGCTGGCGTATTCCGTTTGTGATCGGCTGTCTGATTGTGCCGTTCCTGTTCTGGATCCGCAGCATGCTGGAAGAGACGGAAGCCTTCAGCCAGCGCAAAGTCCACCCCTCTATGAGGCAGATTGTCCGCTCTGTTGCCAGCAACTGGGCGCTGGTTCTGGCAGGAATGCTGATGGTGGTCACCACCACGGTGATGTTCTATATGATCACCGCGTTCACTCCTACCTTCGGTAAAACCGTGCTGATGATGAGCGACAGGCAGAGTTTCTTCGTCACGCTCTGCGTGGGGATCTCGAATCTGATCTGGCTGCCGATAATGGGCGCGATGTCGGATCGCTTTGGCCGCCGTCCGCTGCTGATCCTCTTTACGTTGCTGATGATCGCCACCGCCTGGCCCGTACTGCACTGGCTGGTGGGTTCTCCAACCTTTTCGCACCTGCTGGAAGCGGAGCTGTGGCTCTCCTTCCTCTACGCCAGCTACAACGGCGCGATGGTGATCTATCTGGCGGAAGTGATGCCAGCCGAGGTTCGTGCTACCGGTTTCTCACTCGCTTACAGCCTGGCGACAGCGCTCTTTGGCGGCTTTACGCCTGCGATTTCCAGCTACCTGATCCACGCCACGGGGGATAAAGCGATGCCCGGCGTCTGGCTGACCTTTGCCGCGGTATGCGGTCTGATCGGCACGATGATCATCAAACGGTTAATTCAGCAGTATCAGGCAAAACAGAGCGCTGCTACGGCAATGCAGATGTCATAAAAAAGGGGCCGGTATGCAGATACCGGCCCCTTCTTCAGCACACGAGAATTACTTCCCGGCGGTTTCCATGCCCATCAGGCCAATCTTCAGATAGCCCGCCTGACGCAGCTTGTCCATCACCCCCATCAGCGTTTCGTAATCCACTGACTTATCGGCCTGGAAGAAAATGGTGGTCTCCTTTTTCCCTTCCGTCTGCCCGTTCAGCGTCTCTACCAGCGTTTCTGGCGTTACCGCGTTGTTGCCAATAAAGAGCTGCTTGTCCGCTTTGATGGAGAGATAGACCGGCTTTTCAGGGCGCGGCTGAGGAGCACTGGAAGAGGCGGGCAGGTTGACGCGAACGTCAACCGTAGCCAGCGGCGCGGCGACCATAAAGATAATCAGCAGCACCAGCATCACGTCAATAAAGGGCGTGACGTTGATCTCATGCATTTCGCCGTTGCTTTCAGGATCTTCATTTAATCGCATAGCCATGGTGCTTATCCTACCCGCAGTTTCTGAGCTGGCGCACGCTGCGTGCCGCTGGCAGCCAGATCCAGATCGCGGCTCTGCAGCAGCATAATCTGAGCCGCAACATCCCCCATGGAGGCTTTGTAGTTGGCGATCGTGCGGGCAAAGATATTGTAGATAACCACCGCAGGGATAGCCGCAATCAGGCCGATGGCCGTAGCGAGAAGCGCCTCGGCGATACCCGGCGCCACGACGGCCAGGTTTGTCGTCTGCGTCTGCGCAATGCCGATAAAGCTGTTCATGATGCCCCAGACCGTACCAAACAGCCCGACGAACGGCGCGATGGCACCAATGGTTGCCAGGAATCCGTTACCGCGGCCAGCATGACGGCTGAAGAAGGCGACACGGCGCTCAAGGCGGAAAGAGGTACGCTCTTTGATGCCGTCATTGTCATCCGATCCGGCAGAGAGCTGCAGCTCATTTTCCGCCTCCTGCAACAGCCGGGTAGTCAGGCTGTTGGCCTTAAACGTGGCGCAGGTTTCAGCCGCTTCTTTCAGCGTGCGTGCGCCAGCCAGCGCCTGCTGCTCACGTTTGAGGCGGCGCTTAGCCGAGCTCAGTTCAGCGCTTTTGCTGAAGAAGATTGCCCAGGTCACGACCGACGCCAGCAGCAAACCGATCATCACCACTTTTACTACGATGTCCGCATGCTGGTACATGCCCCAGACGGAGAGATCCGTCTGCATCAAATTATTGGTCACGCTCTGTCTCCAACGTCATTAACGGGTAAAAAAAACCAGTGCGGATCATACCAAATCAGTGGTGAATTGATAGTGGTTATCATTACTATTTACTTTCCGGAAAACATTTTTTGCACATTCACTGATTTACCGCATTCCCCACCGCTTTTTAATGAATCTTTCTCACTCTCTCCTTCCCGCAATGTTCCGCTGACGCCTGGCGTGTTAACGTTAAGAAAAACCCGCCATTCGCAGACAGAGCTTTCTGATGACCAGTAAAAAAATTGAAACGGCGCTGATTGCCGCCGGGCGCAGTAAACGTTATACCCAGGGATCCGTTAACAGCGTGATCCAGCGTGCCTCTTCGCTGGTATTTGACAGCGTGGCAGAGAAAAAACGCTGCACGGCTGGCCGTGCCGATGGCGAGCTGTTTTATGGCCGCCGGGGCACCCTGACGCACTTTTCTCTGCAGGAAGCGATGACTGAACTGGAGGGTGGCGCAGGCTGTGCGCTTTACCCCTGCGGCGCAGCGGCGGTAGCCAATGCGATCCTGGCTTTCGTCTCGGCGGGCGACAACGTGCTGATGGCAGGCTCCGTCTATGAGCCAACTCAGGATTTTTGTACTAAAATTCTCAGCAAAATGAATGTCTCTACCACCTGGTTCGATCATTGCCTGGGGGCGGAGATTGCCGAACTGGTGCAGCCGACGACTCGCGTTGTTTTCCTTGAATCCCCCGCCTCCATCACCATGGAGGTGCAGGATATCCCGGCGATCGTGGCCGCCGTTCGCAGCAAAGCCCCTGACGCCGTGATCATGATTGATAACACCTGGGCGGCGGGGATCCTGTTTCGCGCACTGGAGTTCGGCATCGACATTTCCATTCAGGCTGGCACCAAATATCTGATTGGTCACTCAGACGCGATGATCGGGACGGCGGTCGCCAACGAGCGCTGCTGGCCGCAACTGCGTGAGAACTCCTATCTGATGGGCCAGATGGTCGATGCGGATACCGCCTATATGGCCAGCAGGGGGCTGAGAACGCTGGCGGTCCGTCTTCGTCAGCATGAAGAGAGCAGCATTAAAGTAGCCAACTGGCTGGCCGGGCGGCCGGAAGTTGCCGTGGTAAACCACCCGGCTCTGCCGCAATGTAAAGGGCACGCTTTCTGGCAACGGGATTTTACCGGCAGCAGCGGCCTGTTCTCTTTTGTCCTGAAGGCGCGGCTAACCGATCGGCAGCTGGCTGACTATCTCGACCATTTTGCGCACTTCAGCATGGCCTACTCCTGGGGCGGCTATGAGTCATTAATTCTGGCTAATCAGCCTGAAGAGCTGGCGGCAATCAGGCCGGCAACGGGCGTGGCGTTCACCGGTACGCTGGTGCGTTTGCATATTGGCCTGGAAAACGTCGACGATTTAATTGAGGACCTGGCCGCAGGCTTTGATCGCCTGAGCGGCCAGATAAGCTAAACATAAGTTCAACGGCGCGGCATCCGCGCCCGCGATCAAGGTGTGACGGTATATTTGCGCGTACAATCGACAGATAAACGCAGTAAACAGGAAATGAAATGGGTGTATTGCACGAGATTGTTCAGGCGCTGTGGCACCAGGATTTTGCGGCGCTGGCCAATCCGAATGTCATTTGGATTGTCTATGGGATCATGTTCACTACTCTGCTGCTGGAAAATGGCCTGCTGCCAGCCTCGTTTCTGCCCGGTGACAGTTTGTTGCTGCTGGCGGGGGCGATGATCGCCAAAGGCGTGATGGAGTTTATTCCTACGCTGCTGATCCTGACGCTGGCGGCGAGCCTGGGCTGCTGGCTGAGCTATCTCCAGGGCCGCTGGCTGGGCAATACCCGTCTGGTAAAAAGCTGGTTGATGCACCTTCCCGCGCAGTACCACCAGCGCGCCTGGAATCTGTTCCATCGCCACGGATTGATGGCGCTGCTGGTTGGCCGTTTTCTGGCTTTTGTCCGCACTATTCTGCCTACAATGGCAGGGATTTCGGGCCTTAAGAATGGCCGTTTCCAGCTCTTTAACTGGCTGAGTGGCGCCCTGTGGGTAGGAATTCTGGTCTCGCTCGGCTACGCCATCAGCCAGGTGCCCTTTATTAAACGCCATGAAGATCAGGTGATGGCAATTCTGATGATCCTGCCGCTGGTGCTGCTTTGCGCCGGACTGTTTGGCAGCCTGGTTCTGGTTTTCAAACGCAAAAAATCGGCCTGAAAAAGGCCGGGTTGCCCGGCCTGAGAACTAGCCCGACTGACGCATCCGCATCGCCTCTTCACCCGGCGTTACGCCAAAATAGCGCTTAAACTCTCGTGAGAACTGAGAAGCGCTCTCATAGCCCACCCGCATCGCCGCCGCGCTGGCTTTTAACCCTTCATGCAGCATCAACATGCGTGCCTGGTGCAGGCGGTAACTCTTGAGATACTGCAACGGCGAGGTGCTGGTAACGGCCTTAAAGTTATGGTGGAACGCGGAGACACTCATATTGACCTCGGCGGCCAGCAGGTCAACGCTCAGGTTATCCGTATAGTGATGCTCAATACGCCGCAGCGCCCGGGCTATCTGGCTGAACTGCGTATGACGGCTCACTAACGCCATCAGCGCGCCGCCGCAGGGGCCCATCAGCACGTGGTAGAGCATCTCCCGGACGATTTGCGGCCCCAGCACGCGCGCGTCGCGCGGGTTCGCCAGCACGTCCAGCAGCCGCTCCGCCGCGCAGAGCATCTCTTCCGTCAGCGGCGAGGAGTGGATCCCTCGCGTTTGCGGCTCCGGATGGAAACTTTCATCGTCGCCGATATCGATCAGTAAATCCTGCAGCTTTACCGGATCGACATTAAGCAGGATCCCCGCCAGCGGCGCTTCCGGCGTGGCAAAAGTTTCACACTCCACCGAGAGCGGCACGGTAAGCATCAGGTATTCCGTGGCATCGTAGTTAAAAACATTGTTACCCAGATAGCCAATCTTGTGACCCTGGAAAAGAATAACGATGCCGGAGGAGTAGAGAACCGGCGTCCGTCCGCTGGGCTTATCGGCATAAATCAGGCGAACGTCCGGCAGCGAGGCGAGCGGCGAAGCCCCGGAGGTCACCAGATGCACTACCTGCCTGGCCAGCTGCGTACAAAGTGTGTTGCGATCCATTTTCACTTATCCCACTCAGAAGTTTCTGAATATTATCCTGACGATTCCGCCCACTATTCTCCAGTGTTCTGGAGGTTTGGGCAAGCCTGCCGCAGGAGACGCCCTGAGCGTAGCGATGATGAAAGCCAGAATAAAAAGGCCGAGCCGCTCTCTCTGCTGACAAGATTTTTCAGGCTGGACGGCTTTCTCAACTAGACTTAGTTTCACTAACCGGTACAGAGGTGCCGGTTCATTCGTTGCAAAGGAGATATCATGGCAGATCAACCAATAATCAAACTCCACGATGGCAACATGATGCCGCAGCTTGGGCTTGGCGTCTGGCAGGCCACCATTGATGACGCGCGTAAAGCCGCGGTGAAAGCGCTGGAGGTAGGCTATCGCTCTATTGATACCGCCGCGATTTATAAAAACGAAGAGGGAATCGGCCAGGCGCTGCAGGAAACTGACGTCGCCCGCGATGAGATTTTTGTTACCACTAAGCTGTGGAATGACGATCAGCTTAATGCAGAACAGGCGATGGAGACCAGCCTGCAGAAACTGCAGCTGGAGAGCGTGGATCTCTATCTGATGCACTGGCCATGTCCGGCTAAAGATAACTTTGTTGAAGCCTGGAAAGGGATGATTGAGTTACAAAAACAGGGGCTGACCAAAAGCATCGGCGTCTGTAATTTCCAGGAAACTCACCTTAAGCGTCTGCTGGATGAGACGGGCGTCAGTCCGGTAATCAATCAGATTGAGCTGCACCCGATGTTCCAGCAGCGTACGCTGCATGCGTGGAATGCGATGCATCAGATCCAGACCGAATCCTGGAGCCCGCTGGCGCAGGGCGGGAAAGGGGTATTTGACCAGGAGATCATTAAAAACCTGGCCAAAAAATATGGCAAAACCCCGGCACAGATTGTGATCCGCTGGCATCTGGACAGCGGTCTGGTGGTGATCCCGAAATCGGTCACGCCATCCCGTATTGAAGAGAACTTTAAGGTGTTTGACTTCCGTCTGGAGAAACCGGAAATCAGCGATATCGCCTCGCTGGACAAAGGTAACCGTCTGGGACCTAACCCGGAAGAGCTGAACTGATACGGCTGCAAGGGGCAGGCTTTCTGCCCCTTCTTTCGCGGCAAAAAAACGATCGCTTACTGCCCATTTTGTACAATATCTTTAAGCATTGCTTCGCGAAGAATTTTGTTCAGGCGGGTTTGGTACCCTGGCCCACAATGTTCCAGCCATTGCAGGATATCGGCGTCAATCCTTACCGTTTTCTGTACTTTTTTGGGCTTATAAAATTGTCCGCGAACAGCTTCTTTCCAGAAACCTTCCTCCAGCTCCGGCACATCGCTGGTATCAATTTCATGC
Source organism: Erwinia pyri (assembly GCF_030758455.1). Lineage (NCBI taxonomy): Bacteria > Pseudomonadati > Pseudomonadota > Gammaproteobacteria > Enterobacterales > Erwiniaceae > Erwinia > Erwinia pyri. The sequence continues at coordinate 730,245 of NZ_CP132353.1, read as the reverse complement.
TCCTGCTTTGCCAGCAGATGCTTAATTTCTTCATCGCGTGTAGTCATATCTGGCATCTCCTTTGTAATAGGCTCTTTTCTCAGAGGGCAAAGCAGCTCGCGCAGAAATAATTCTGATCGCATCCTTTCTCTCGGTTGTTACCACTAACAAAATCAGACAGTTATCAACTTTACCCAGATGACGCCAGCGTTCCTCGCCGTAATAATTTTCACTGAGATCTTGTAGAGATAATATATCGGGATCGTGAAAAACTTCACAAGCCAGTTCGAAACTAACCTGATGTTTCAAACTATTTTGTCTGGCTTTATGCGTATCCCATTCATACAGGCATCCTGCCTGTTGATGAAAATAGTTCATCGCTCTTCCCTGAATTGTAGTGACAATTATGTCACTACACAATAGCGCATATTTTATCCAGTTTATCTTTGAAGCAGTAAATCTGGAAGCGTCCTCACACCGCAGGCTGAACCAGTAGCTGACCGGCAGAGCCGCGATCGGCCATTTCCAGCGTCTGGCTGTAATAGATAAACGGGAAATGGTCGGCTGAGGATTGCGTAAAGGAGACGAACAGCTCCACGGTGCCATCCACCCAGACGGTATCTTTCCAGCCGCGATCTTCCGCCATCGGCTGTGCGCCGTTAACGTTCTTGATCAGGAACATCACCCCCTGAATATGGAATGACTGCGGCAGATCCGCATGAATTATCCAGCGTTCATAAGTGCCCTGCTGCGCCTGCATGTCGATGCGCTCCATATCCCACAGCGCGCCGTTGATGCCCGGCAGCGAGTCGCCCAGGGTAAATTCACGCGTACGGCTGATGCTGCCGTCAATGACCTGATCCGCCAGCAAACGCATCGGCAGGTTATCGGTCACCAGCGGCAGCAGCCCGGTAGGACGAAGCGTCAGGATCAGGGTAGAGGTGAGAATGCTGGAAGGCTCAAACAGACCGCGCAGACGATCGACAATCCCTGCCGCCATCCCTGCGGTGATAGAGACTTCATCGCCCTGGCTCATATCCACCAGAATTTCCCGGCGTTCGCCCGGTGCCAGCGAGAGCTGATTAACCGCCACCGGAGCGGGTAAGAAGCCCTGATCGCTGGCGATAACGTTAAAGGGACGGTTGTCGCTCATTTGCAGCTGATAACGGCGCGAGTTGGAGGCGTTAAGCAAACGCAGACGCACCCAGCCACGGGAAACTTCAACAAACGGGTTCTGCACACCGTTTACCAACAGCGTATCCCCTACAAAACCGCCGCTGCCGGGCGGGTCATACTGCGGCGCGCCAAAGTTATCGAGACGTTTGTCCTGAATAATCAGCGGGAAGTCATCCACGCCGTAATGGTTAGGCACGGGCAGCGCCTTGCTGATCTCATCTTCCACCATCCACATCCCCGCCAGACCATTATAGACATGCGGCCCCATGCGATTTGGCGTGTTGGCGTGATACCAGCAGGTTGCCGCCGCCTGACGAATGGGCAATACGGGCGCCCAGTCCACCCCTGGCGACATCATTCTTGGCGCGCCACCGGAGAGCGCACCCGGAACCTGAAGTCCGCTGATGGTCATCGCCACGGACTCATTCAACCGGTTGCTGTAAATCAGCTTAACGTCATCGCCGCTCCAGACCCGCACCGTAGGCCCTAAATAGAGGCCGTTGATGCCCCAGACCTGCGCTTTATTGCCCTCGCCGGTAAAAGACCAGTGGCTGCGCTGCAACGTCAGAAAAATAGGCTGTCCACGACGAGACTCCACCAGCGGCGGAACCGGCAAAGGGGTACCCGGCCCGGCGGCAAGCGCATCGATCGGCAATGACCCCGCGCAAAGCGCGATCCCGGAAGCCTGAAGAAACTGACGTCGAGTGAATGACATAAAAACTCCGTAAGGCAAAACGCAACCCGGTTGCCGGACTGCTATCCATTTTTTTATGATTGTAAGGAGTGCTGGTTTGCCGGTCAGGCGACCGGCGAATACTATTTTTTATCCGCTGCTTCGCGTTCGGCCACTTCTGCGTTGAGCGCTTCCAGCTTCACCATCATTAATTCACGACAATGCGTGGCCAGCTTACGCACCGACTGATCGGCAAACGCAGCCGTATCGACCGGCGGCAGCATTTCAATAATCACATGACCGTTGTTAAGACGGTTAAGTTTTATCTTGTCGTGCGTATTAGAGACTACGATAGGAATGATCGGCACGCCAGCGGCTATAGCGGCATGGAAGGCGCCGGTTTTGAACGGCAGCAGGCCCCGCCCCCGGCTGCGTGTCCCTTCAGGAAACATCAAGAAAGAGATCTTCTTCTTTTTGAACTGTTCAATCAGTTCGCCAATCGTGCCGTGCGCTTTTGCTCGGTTATCGCGGTCTATCAGTAAGTTGCCGGTCAGCCAGTAGAGCAAACCAAAAAAAGGCACCCACAGCAGGGTTTTCTTACCCACGGTTACCGTAGTGGGCTGCACAATTTTGGCTGCGGTAATCATGTCGTAGTTATTCTGGTGGTTGGCGATGTAGATGGCGTTTGGGTAGTTATCCGCCCCTTCAGGCCGGCGCAGCTCTACCTTCAGACCAAACACGGTCGACAACTTACCAAAGAGATGGCCAAACGTGGCCACGTGGCGGGGATTACGTGGGCTGAACAGGCAATAAATGCAGCCGAACACACACACCAGTATTGAATAAATCACCACGATAAAAAAACGTATAATTGCGAGCATCACTTCCTCGTTATTGCTTTCAGACTCTCTGCAGGCTGTCGTTTGCTGAGCAGATGACAACCTGGCCGGAGGCAGGGCTTCGCGCCCTCTCCCCAGGTAACCGTTAAAGTATACCTGAATTAGGAAACAGACTGCGGCCAGCCAGCTTTGTAGCGGCTGGCCTGTGGTTACGCTTCGCTCTCACCCACAGGAGGCCTGGCCGGGCCGTCAACCTCAACCCGATCAATACGCTGCAGGCCACGTGGCAACAGCGTACCGCGACGCCCCCGCTCGGCACGGAATTTCTGCAACTCTTCCGGCTTCAGCGTCAGCTTACGTTTGCCAACGTGCAGCGTGACGGAGGTCTGAGGAGAGAGCAGCAGCAGCCAGGTGAGCGCATCCTCGCCAGAGGCGGCCTGAGCTGATGGGATCGAGATAATCTTGTTGCCTTTGCCTTTGGAGAGCTGCGGCAAATCCCCTACCGGGAACATCAGCATCCGGCCCGCCGCCGTTATCGCCAGCAGCAAATCGTCATCATGGTAGATCGCCATCGGCGTCAGCACTTTGGCGTTCTGCGGCAGGCTGAGCAGCGCTTTACCCGCGCGGTTACGGGAGACCAGGTCGCTAAAGGTACAGACGAATCCGTAACCCGCATCGGACGCCATCAGCAGTTTCTGGTCATCCGCCTCCATCAGCACCTGCTCCATGACGGCACCCGGCGGCGGCGTCAGCTTGCCGGTCAGCGGCTCGCCCTGCCCTCTTGCCGAAGGCAGCGTCAGCGGATCCAGCGTATAGCTGCGCCCGGTGGAGTCGATAAACGCCACCGGCTGATTGCTCTTGCCTCTGGCCGCCGCACGGAAGCTGTCGCCCGCTTTGTAACTCAGGCCGCCAGGGTCAATATCGTGGCCTTTGGCGCTGCGCACCCAGCCACTTTGCGACAGCACGATAGTCACCGGCTCAGAAGGCACCAGCTCGCTTTCGCTGATCGCTTTTGCCTCGCCACGTTCATGCAGCGGCGAGCGGCGGTCGTCGCCATAGGTGTCGCTGTCTGCCTGCAGCTCTTTCTTCAGCAACGTATTCATCTTGCGCTCTGAAGCCAGAATGCCCTGCAGGTTGTCACGCTCTTTCGCCAGCTCATCCTGCTCGCCGCGAATTTTCATCTCTTCCAGCTTGGCGAGATGGCGTAATTTCAGCTCAAGGATCGCTTCAGCCTGGGTTTCACTGATCGCAAAACGCGACATCAGTACCGGCTTCGGCTCATCCTCCGTGCGGATAATATGAATCACATCGTCAATGTTCAGGAATGCGACCAGCAAACCTTCAAGAATATGCAGGCGACGCAGCACTTTATCAAGACGATGCTGCAAACGGCGACGTACCGTATCACGTCGATAGACTAACCACTCGCTGAGGATCTCCAGCAGGTTTTTCACCGCCGGTCGGTTATCCAGGCCGATCATATTGAGGTTGATGCGGTAGCTTTTTTCCAGATCGGTGGTGGCGAACAGGTGGTTCATGACCTGGTCCATATCCACGCGGTTGGAACGCGGCACGATCACCAGCCGCGTTGGGTTTTCGTGGTTTGACTCATCGCGCAGATCTTCTACCATCGGCAGCTTTTTGTTGCGCATCTGCGCAGCAATCTGCTCCAGCACGCGGGCGCCGGAAACCTGATGCGGTAGCGCGGTGATCACCACGTCGCCATCTTCCCGCTTCCAGACCGCACGCATGCGCACGGAGCCACGTCCGCTCTGGTAAATTTTGCGGATTTCGTTGCGCGGCGTGATGATCTCCGCTTCGGTCGGATAGTCCGGCCCCTGGACGATATCCAGCAGCTCATCCAGCGTGGTTTTTGGCGAATCGATCAGCTTGATAGCGGCTTTTGCCACCTCGCGCAGGTTGTGCGGCGGAATATCCGTTGCCATACCTACCGCAATGCCGGTGGTGCCATTCAGCAGAATGTTCGGCAGGCGCGCAGGCAGCATCTTCGGCTCCTGCATCGTGCCGTCGAAGTTGGGAATATAGTCAACGGTGCCCTGCCCCAGCTCGCCCAGCAGCACTTCGGCATATTTAGAGAGGCGGGATTCCGTATAACGCATCGCCGCAAACGATTTAGGATCGTCCGGCGCACCCCAGTTTCCCTGGCCATCCACCAGCGGGTAGCGGTAGGAGAAAGGCTGCGCCATCAGCACCATCGCTTCGTAGCAGGCACTGTCGCCGTGAGGATGGTATTTACCCAGCACGTCACCCACGGTACGGGCAGATTTCTTAAATTTAGCGCTGTTGTTCAGCCCCAGTTCCGACATGGCATAGACAATACGGCGCTGAACGGGTTTTAAGCCATCGCCGATATAGGGCAGCGCGCGGTCCATGATGACGTACATGGAATAGTTGAGGTAGGCCTCTTCCGTAAACTTATGCAGGGCACGACGCTCTGCACCATCCTGCGTCAGGTCACTCATTACTCTTTATTCCTCACATCGCGGCGCATTCACCGCGCCACATCGGGGTCGTTTGGCGAGGATAGTACCTTATCAGGGCGGGTGCTGTCACAGGGTAGTGTGGCGGGAAAGGCGATTCAGGCGGAGGAGAAAGATCCTCCGCCTGTGCGCGCTATTTGCCTGATGCCAGCTTCCGGCAGAAACCGGTTAAGCCTTGCCATACTTATTGTTTATTTGGTGACGGCCAGCCACTGGCTGACAACCTGCTGATACTCGCCGGTGGCATTGCTCAGATGCAGCCACTGGTCGACATAGAGCTTCCAGCTCAGGTCGTCACGCGGCAGCATGTAGGCTTTCTCGCCATACTGCATCGGCTGCTCCGGGTTGACCGCGCACAGCTTCGGATAGTGCTTCTGCTGGAACAGCGCTTCAGAGGCGTCGGTAATCATCACGTCCGCCTTTTTATCCACTAACTGCTGGAAGATCGTGACGTTATCGTGGAACAGCGTCAGCTCAGCCTGCGGCAGATGGCTGTGAACAAACGCCTCGTTGGTGCCGCCCGCCGGTTCAATCAGCCGCACCGAAGGTTTGTTGATCTGTTCAACAGTACGGTATTTCGCCTTGTCGGCGCAGCGAACCAGCGGTATTTTTCCATCTGTGCCGAGCGGCGTGGCGAACCAGGCGGTTTGCTGACGCTTCAGCGTGACAGAAACGCCGCCGAGGGCGATATCGCACTGCTTGGCGAGGAAATCAGGCGTTAACGTTTTCCACGTTGTCGGCACCCATTTCACCTCTGCCCCCAGATTTTTCGCTAACGACTGCGCCATAGCCACATCGATGCCTTCATACTGCCCATCCGCGCGCAGAAAGGTATAAGGCTTGTAATCGCCGGTGGTGCATACCGTCAGCACTTTGCTTTGCAGCACCCGGTCCAGGTGTGACTGAGCGCTGGCGCCGCCCGCCACCAGCAGTAAGGCGGCAATCCCTGTTTTTATCATTGTTGTTGCTCCCATGGTGAAAGAGGATAAATCCTACCCTCTGCAGCCCCATTATTGCGCAGAAAGCAAAAGTGTTGTGATCACCAGCACATTTTTCTGCCCGGCTCTCGCGCGTAGACTGGCATTAATTTCATGAACTGGAGAAAACAGAGTATGAGCAAGATTTTTATCATTGATGCCGGAAAAACGTTCGCCCACTCCAAAGGCGAACTGAACCATACATTAACAGAAGTCGCCGCCTCTTTTTTACGTGATGCAGGCCACCAGGTTGATATCACCGTCGTTGACGAAGGGTATATCGTGGCGGATGAAGTACAGAAGTATCTGGCTGCGGATACCGTGATTTATCAGATGCCTGGCTGGTGGATGGGCGAGCCGTGGATCCTGAAAAAATATATTGATGAAGTGTTTACCGAAGGTCATGGCTCTCTGTATGCCAGCGATGGGCGTACCCGTTCAGATGCGGCCAAAAAATATGGCTCCGGCGGGCTGATTCAGGGCAAAAAATATATGCTTTCCCTGACATGGAATGCGCCTTTACAGGCTTTCACCGATCCGGAGCAATTTTTCGAAGGGGTGGGCGTGGATGGTCTCTATCTGCATTTCCATAAGGCTAATCAGTTCCTGGGCATGGAAGCTTTACCGACCTTTATCTGTAACGACGTGATCAAGCAGCCTGATATTCCTGCCGATATCGCACGCTATCGGACACATCTGAGCGAAATCTTTGCTTAACTAGTCAGACGACAATCTCATTAAGGAACGAGTATGCTCACCGTGATCGCTGAAATTTGCGTTAAGCCCGGCCGCCGTTCGGCCGTTATGCAGGCAATTGAGAAAGTGACACCAACGGTGTTGCAGGAAGAGGGTTGCGGCAGCTACCAGGCGCTGTTCGATCATCAGGCTCAGGTACCGTGGAAGCAAAACTCGCCCGACTCTATCTTTATGGTTGAGCACTGGGATTCCCTGCGCCATCTGGAGCAGCATCAGCAGGCTGCACATATGGAGCAGCATCGCACCAACATCAAAGATGATGTGGTGGACGTGAAGATTTTCGTGCTGGAACCGGCTAAATAAGCTGGGCCGGGGCGGCAGCGATGCCGCCCTGTCTGCGTTAATACCCTCTTTCACGGTTATAAAGCATCGGCAAAGGCTCTCCCAGACGATCGGCTTTAATAACCGCTATCACATGCTGCATTTTGGCTTGCGTGGAAATCAGTGAAGCGACATGGCCGGTGACAATCACGCCGGGATGACGCCATAAAGGATCGTCTGCAGGTAGCGGCTCCTCCGGAAAGACATCTAACACGGCCCCGCCGATCTGCCCACTATTTAGCCCGCGCAAAAGCGCATCGCTTTGTAACTGATGCCCACGCCCGACGTTGATGACAGCCGCCCCTTTGGGCAACTGCGCCAGCAAATCATCATTGATGATCCCACGAGTTTCCACCGTATCCGGTAGCAGATTCACCACAATATCGCTCTGTTTAAGCAGCGCCTGCAATCCTTTATCCCCGCTGTAGCACCCTGTACCGGGCACTGTTTTGGCCGAGCGTGACCAGCCGTTGACCCTGAAACCATTTGCCAGTAAACGCTGAGCGGCAAGGCTGCCTAACTGGCCCATTCCCAGAATCCCTATTGCGGTCTCACTGACCAGCCTGCCGGTAAGCGTGTTATCCCACCGCTGCTGCTGCTGCGCGTGAACAATCGCCGGGATCTGCCGCACCAGCATGTAGCATGCCATCACCACATAGTCCGCCATCCGTGCTGCGGTTTCTGATGTGACCATACGGGTGATGGGAATGTGCCGGGGAAGCGTGGTATCGCAGAGGATATGATCTACTCCAGCTCCTTCACTAAGAATGACCCTCAATGCAGGGAAGCTTGCCAGCCAGCCGCGCTCTGGCTTCCAGACGCAGGCATAGCGCACGCTTGCAGCATCGACAGAACGATCGTTCCATGCCGCGATGTGCAGATCGGGAAAGTGCGGCGAAAAAGAGTCTCTCCACTCTTCGATGCCCTTTTCCTCTACAAAATTAAGCAATAACGTCTCTTTCAGAAAGGGAAACCTTTTTCAGATGATAAGGCGACAGTTCTCTGGCGCCTGCGTCGTAATATTACTGGCTAAAAGCAGGGTTAATATTCTCCCTGAGGAGAATAGCTGTTTTCAGGCAGCAAATAATATTTTCCCTGTTACTCTTCGTTCAGTAACATCAATTAGCCACGTTTATTTATCACACCGGCTACGTAATTGGTGTCGCCGTTGAGGAAGCCATACCCGGCGGCATTAATTCTATGCTGCGGCAATAGTCCATAAAAAGCTGGGTTGGTCGCGTGGGATCATTATTTTTCAGATAAGCCATCACCAGCGTCGAGGCGGGCATATCGTCTTCAATTTCCATCTGCGCCAATTCTCCGCCATCGTAGGTCATTGTTGAACAGGGGCGCGTAACCAGCACCGAGAAGCCCAGCCCCTGACCGACCATACAACGCACCATTTCAATGGAAGGCGAACTGAATGCCACTTCCGGGTGATAGCCTTTATCTTTGAAAATATTAATGAAGTAATTTTTACTGGGCACCGCATCCAGCAAAATCATCGGTTCACCACTTAATTCCTGCAGGGTGACCACCCCTTTTTTTGCCAGCGGATGGTCTGCTGGCAGCAGCGCATAGGGCTTATGGGGTGCATTCAGCTCCTCTTTATGAATGGCGTTGCCCAGTTCCAGATCGTAGAGGAAAGCGAGATCAAAACGCCCGCGATGCAACCCATGCATCAGCTCATGCTGCTCACCGTCATTAAGCTGAATAGTGATATTCGGATATTTTTTTCTGAAGCCTGCTATTAACTTAGGCATATAGAGAGGCGCTGCCGACTCGAAACAGCCGACAGAGATCGTTCCTGAAACCATCTCATTTTCCGCCAGCGAGTTTTGCTCAAACTCGTAGGATAAACGCAGCAGATCTTTGGCTTTCTCATAAAAACGTCGTCCACCAGGCGTAAGTGAAACGCCCTGAGCATGATGACGAATAAAAAGCTGCTGATTGAAGGCGTCTTCCAGATTTTTGATGGCGATGGAAATGGAGGGTTGGGCGATATGCAATTTACGTGACGCTTCGGCGATGCTTTCGGTTTCAACTACCGTGACGAAATATTTAAGTTGCTTAAGGGTGAAATGCATCATAGTCGAATCATCTTATTACCAGTTACTTAAGGGTACTAAGTAAATTTTTAACTCAGTTAACAGACATTGCAATTATCATGCCACTGGAAAATCAGGCCCCGCCTTCTTTGGTGGATGTTTCATTCGGGATGTTTTCTCACTTCTTTTTTCTTATTTTTCCTGCTTATAAAATGTTGATTTCTGCTTTTCTTCCCCCTCTGCCTCATTTTGGTTCACTGGAGGCGCTATTTAAGTGCAGGCTGCCCATTTTTATCTGCTCTCCCTTATCCAGGCGTCAAAAAATAACGGGTAATGGCTGCCTGAACAGCAAAGAAAGGGAGGCATAGTTTTTTTTAATTCAGAGGCAAAAAAATTACTAATTGCCTCTTTTATCTGCCTGACTTCATAGTGGAGATGAACGTGAAATCCGCGGTTCAAAAATTTTTTGTTGCGCGACAGGCTTTTTTCTTTATTCGGTGAGCTAATTATCCATGACGTTTAACTGGAACTATATGTTCAGCCTGCTTAGCGATGCCAACTTCTGGCTGGCGACGTGGACCGTGATCAAACTCAGCCTGCTGACATGGGTGATCAGCATCATATTTGGCTTTGTTCTGGCGCTCTGTAAGCAGAGTAAAAACCCGTTCCTCAGCTTGCCGGCTCGTGCCTATATCTGGCTGTTCCGCAGCCTGCCGCTGCTGGTGCTGCTGATATTCGTTTACAACATGCCGCAGGCGTTTCCTGCCGCGTCCGCCGTACTGAGCGATCCTTTCTGGGCCGGCCTGTTCGCCCTGGTGATCTGCGAAAGCGCCTATATTGCGGAAATTCACCGTGGCGGTTTGCTCTCTATCCCTAAGGGACAGAGCGAAGCGGCCCGCGCGCTGGGATTGCGCTTTGCCGGGATCCAGTGGCGCATCGTGATCCCGCAGGCCTTACGGGTCGCGCTGCCCTCTCTGGCGAATGAATATATCTCTATCGTTAAGCTTACTTCGCTGGTGTCGGTGATCTCGCTGACGGAAATTTTAATGGTCGGCCAGCGCCTCTATTCGCAAAACTTTTTAGTGATGGAGACCATGGCCGCGGTCGCCTTCTACTATGTGCTGGTGGTGACGGTCTTCGACTATTTGCTGAAGTCGCTGGAACGCTATATGGACGTCACCCAGCGTAAAACCACCCGCGTCCCGGACGCCGCCATGCTGGAGATGGCTACACAGCAGCGCACCGTAATGGCCCGCACCTTTGCAGAGGATCACGGCCCGGCCCTTCAGGCCACCAAACTGCACAAAGCGTATAACAATGTTGAAGTGCTGGGCGCGGTCAGCCTGCAGATCCAGCCTGGCGAAGTGGTATCGGTCATTGGCCCATCCGGCTCCGGCAAAACCACGCTCATCCGCCTGCTGAACGGCCTGGAGCAGCTGGACAATGGCGAGATCAAAATCAACGGTCAGCGTTTTCTGCATCTGGAGCAAAAAGGGTCGCAAAAGCCCCGTTTTATTGAGAACGCCGAACATCGCCTGAACATTGGCATGGTATTCCAGAGCTTTAATCTGTTCCCGCACATGACGGTGATGAACAACCTGCTGATTGCGCCGCGTTATCACCGGCTGGCGCCGGTCAGCGAACTCAAACAGCATGCCTGCGAGCTGCTGCATAAAGTAGGCATGCTTGAGCATGCGTGGAAATTTCCACACCAGTTATCCGGCGGCCAGCAGCAGCGCGTGGCGATTGCCCGTGCGCTGATGATGCGCCCACAAATCATGCTGTTTGATGAACCCACTTCCGCCCTTGACCCTGAAAAGGTTAACGAAGTGCTCCAGGTAATTGAAACCCTGGCACAGGAAGGTATCACCATGATGATCGTCACCCATGAGATGAACTTCGCGTTCAAAGTCTCTGACCGAATTGTCTTTATGGAAAAAGGGCGTGTGGTCTGCGACGACGCGCCAGAGGCGCTGCGTAACGGCCACCATCCCCGCGTAGAGGCCTTCCTGAAGGATGTCTCGCTGGCTTAATCATTTTATTGCACAAGGGAAATACCATGATCGAACAATGGCAAATTGACCAGTTTCACCAACAGGGTTTCCTGGTCGTCGAAGATGTCCTCTCTGCAGAAGAGATTGCCGCGTTGCAGCATGACTTTGACCAGTGGGTTGAAGAGAGCCGCGCACAAACTGAAGCTTACGGCGAGACGCTGGACGGGCGTGCACGCTTTGATATGGAAGGCGATCACGCTCCCGATCACCCTTCACTTCGCCGCGTCAGCTCCCCTACCGAGATTTCGGCGGCGTATGAGCGGGCAGCGTTGCAGTCACGGATGGCCGCGATCACCGGTCAGCTGATTGGCGGCAGCGGCACCCGTTTCCACCACAGCAAAATCAATTCCAAGCTGCCGCATACCACCACCAAAGTGGAGTGGCACCAGGACTTCCTGTTCACGCCGCACAGCAATGACGACATTATCACCGCCTTACTGATGGTCAGTGAAGTCACGCCAGAGAACGGTCCGCTGAACGTGGTGCCGGGCAGCCATAAGGGGCCGCTGTGGTCACACTGGCAGAACGATCGCTTTACCGGCGCCGTGGATAAAACCGTGGTGGAAGAGCACTGCCAGCAGCCAGTGGCCTGTTTTGGCCCCGCTGGCTCGGTCTGCTTTATGCACACCCGCCTGCTGCATGCCTCCAGCCCGAACGAAACCGAGCTGCCGCGTACGCTCTTTATCAGCGTCTATGCTGCCGAAGACAGCCTGCCGTTTGGCGAGAATCCTCTGCCCAGCACGCATGCTGGCGTAATGGTGGCAGGCGAGGAAAGCGGTCTGATTCGTAGTACCGAAAATCAGTTGCGACTGCCGCAGAAACCCCGTGGTGCGTCGTTCTTCGTCCAACAGGCCGGTAAAGATCCTGCCGCTGCATAACTTTTCATTTCGTGGAGCCTCTATGAAGCCATTACGTTTTGCTGTCCGGCCTGTTGTTGGGGCGATAGCCGTCGCCACCGCCCTGACCTCGTTCAGTTCGCTGGCCTTTCTTCAGCCGGGTAAAATCACCGCCGGTTCGGATATGACCTTCTTCCCGTATGAATATATGGATCAGAATAAACCGGCCGGTTTTGATATTGAGTATCTGGACGGGTTAGCGAAAGTCATGGGGCGCAGCGCGGTCAATATTGATACGCGTTTCCCTAACCTTATTACCGGTCTGCAGGGCAACCGCTTTGATATCACCAACTCTTCCATGTACATCACGGCAGAGCGTCTGAAAGTGATCGATATGATCCCTTACCTGAAGAGCGGCGAAGCAATACTGGCGTTAAAAGGTGCGGATTATCAGCCTAAAAAACCTGAGGATTTCTGCGGCCATAAAATAGGATCGATGGGTGCCACCTCCTGGCTGCAACAGCTGCAGAAACTCTCCGCTGACTATTGCGTGAAGAAAGGACTGAAGCCTATCGCGCTGAGCGAATACACGACCGATCCGCAAACCACTCAGGCGCTGCTTTCTCATGCGGTTGAAGCGCAAATCACCGACGCCGCCGTAGCCCGTGGCGTGATCGACAAACTGGGCAGCCGCGTGGTGATCTCCTCTGACACGCTGATTTACCCGGTGCTGAATGGTTTTGGCGTGAAGAAAGGCAACGACGAAGTGAAGCAGGCGCTGATCGACGGGATCGAAAAGTTCAGCAAGACACCGGAATACGCCGAGCTGTTGCAGAAATATCACTTCCAGGCTCCGACGGCGGAAGAGATCAAAACCCTGATGCCTGCGCAGTAATTTCCCCCGGCGGGCCTGCTGCTGGCAGGCTCGCCACGTTTGAAAGAGACATTTATGGCACTCTCCTTTGAAGAACAGACGCGCGTTGATCTGGCCGCGACCTTCCGCATTATCGCCCATCTGGGGATGCACGAAGCGGTGGCAAACCACTTCAGCGCAGCGATTTCACCCGATGGTAAACAGTTCCTGCTCAACCCGAAGTGGAAACACTTCTCGCGCATCCGCGCCAGCGATCTGCTGCTGCTGAACGCGGATAATCCTGACGATGCCCGGCGGGATGATGTGGATGCAACGGCCTGGGCGATCCATGGCCAGGTTCATCAGCGCCTGCCGGAAGTGCGCGTTGTACTGCATCTCCATCCGGTTTACACCACCAGCGTGGCCTGCCTGGCTGACCCGCATATTCCGCCCATCGATCAAAATACCGCCCGCTATTTTAACCGTGTGGCAATTGATACGCTGTATGGCGGCATGGCTGATTCTGATGCAGAAGGGGCCCGCCTCGCCGGTCTGCTGGCGGGTAAAAGCCGTCTGCTGATGGGCAACCATGGCGTGATGATAACCGGGCAAAGCATTGGTGAAGCCTTTGATGACATCTGGACACTGGAGCGTGCCTGCCAGATCCTGGTCACGGCCTGGTCAACCGGTCAGCCGCTGAAAGTGTTGTCCGATCAAGTGGCGGAGAAAACCGCACAGGATTGGGAGGGCATTGCTGATTTCTCCCGCCAGCATTTTGAAGAGATGAAAGCGTTGATGATTCAGGCCGATCCTTCGCTGTTGGACTAAGTGAAGAAAGGTAAGAAAAAAGCCGTCGTCCCCCTGATGACGGCTTTTTTGCTCAGGCCCGCAGCCAGTCGCAGAGATTATTCATCATCTGCATACAGCGGTCGAGCTGCTGCTTGCTGATGAACTCATCGGGCTTGTGGCCCTGCTCCATGCTGCCAGGCCCACAAACCAGCGTGGCAATGCCGGCCTCATCAAACAGGCCACCTTCGGTGCCAAACGCGACGGTACGAAACTCTTCACTGCCGCTCCATTGCGCCAGCCATCTGGCAAACTCTGCCTGGGGCGGGGTCAGTAAACCGGGATAGTGGCTGAGCGGTGCAAACGTGATATCACTCGCCTGCGCCACCTGCTTCATCGATGGCAGCAGCGTGCGTTGAGCATACTCCTGAAGCTGAGCGGTGACATGCGTGATATCCGCACCCGGCAGGTAGCGGATTTCAAAGTCGAACTGGCAGTCCTGCGGCACAATATTCAGCGCCGTACCGCCCTGGATGGTTCCCACCTGGAGCGTGCTGTAAGGCGGATCGAACCGGCTGTCCTGCTGCTCTGCCAGCTGCTCGCCCAGTTGATCCAGGCGGTTGATCAGCTTCGCCGCACAGGCAATCGCGTTAACGCCGGAGGGTGCGTAAGCGGAATGGCAGGCATGACCGTGAACCTGACAACGCATGGCCAGTTTGCCCTTGTGGCCATAGACCGGGTGCATTTCCGTCGGTTCGCCGATGATACACATCGCAGGCTTTTCCACAGAAGCATTGAGCCAGGCCACCAGGCTTCTTACGCCCAGGCAGCCCACCTCTTCATCGTAGGAGAAAGCAAGATGCAGCGGCAGCTTCAGTGGCCGCGCCAGAAAACGATCCACCGAGGCCAGCATGCAGGCCAGAAAGCCCTTCATGTCCGTGCTGCCGCGGCCATAATAACGCCCCTCTTTTTCGGTCAGCGCAAACGGCGGAACGCTCCACGGCTGCCCGTCGACCGGCACCACATCGGTGTGGCCTGAAAGCATCACGCCGCCGTCACCGGCAGGCCCGATGCGGGCATAGAGATTAGCTTTGCGCCCCTCATTATCATGGAACAGCTGTGATTCGATGCCCCGCTCCGCCAGAAAATCCCGGATGAAGTGGATCATCGCAAGATTGGATTCACGGCTGGTGGTGTCAAAGGCGATCAGCGTCGCCAGCAGGCTTTTCAGTGAGTCACTCATCACCCGGCACACCGTAGCTGGGGGCCTCTCTCGGGTCGAGCGCACGCGTCACGTAAGCCTGCATCTGGGGTTCATAGGCTTGCCACAGGCTGTTGAGCTGCCCAACCGGATCTTCCTCTGCCCAGTCTATCCGCAGATCCACCACCGGCCAGGTGTAATCCTCCACCACTTTCACCGCAGCAGAATGCAGCGGGCCAGCTTCGCCGCCATGGTCGACGCCCGCCTGCAGAGCCTGAATCAGTCGCTCCGTCAGCTCACCGCTGGAGTGCGTAAAGGCTTCAACCATCGCAGTAATAACCGATTGACTGGCAAGCATATTTCCTGCTGCAACGCAGTTTTCGCCTTCCACGGCATGCCAGAGACCCAGCGTTTTGCCGCCGCTGAACACGGCCGTTTTTCCGGTAGAGTCGATCAAAGCTACCTGCCGGTACTCGCTGAAGCGGTCTTCCCCAAGTCCGGCTTTCATCGCCTGCTGCGCGCTTGCCCCGGACTCCAGGCTCGCCAGCATCTGCTGGCCCAGCGCCGGTAAGGTGATATTTTGACTGGAAACCGCGCCCACGCCCGCCTGAAGCCACGGGCATCGCGCGCCCACGGCAATGCTGGAGGAGCTGATAGCAATGCCTAACTGCCCCGTTTCCTCGCAGCGTGCTGTAATGGAAAGTGTCATGCTTTCTCCTCCGGGTTCCACTCATCAGGGATCACCGCGATCACGTCGATTTCCATCAGCCACTCTGGCTGAGCCAGCGCAGAGACCACCAGCCCGGTTGAGATAGGGAAGACGCCTTTCAGCCACTTGCCCACTTCACGATAGACCGCTTCGCGGTAGCGCGGGTCAGTGATGTAAGTGGTGGTTTTCACCACGTGGCTCAGGTCGCTTCCTGCCTCTTCAAGCAGCTGCTTAAGGTTTTTCATCGCCTGCTCCGCCTGGGCCCCCGGGTCGCCAAGCCCTACCAGGTTCCCCGCAAAATCCGTTCCCACCTGCCCCCGGACATAGACCGTATTACCGGCGCGTACCGCCTGACAAAGATCGTTATCCAGCGTCTGATTAGGGTAGGTTTCTTTGGTATTAAACATGCGAATACGGGTATGTGTCGGCATCTTGCTGCTCCTGTTTAGTCACTCAAACTCAGGCCGGTTTACTGGCCAGCACCCGCTTCATAGCCCTGGTACTGGCGTTGAATGGCGATCTGATCGGCAATATATTTTGCATCGTGCCATACACCCCAGATAAAGGCTGAGCCACGACGTGAAAGCCAGGGTAACCCGAGGAAATAAACGCCCGGTTCGCTGGAAACGCCACGGTGGTGCTGAGGCTTGTTTTGCTCATCAAACGCGGCCACTTTCAGCCAGCTGTAATCCGCCGCGTAGCCCGTTGCCCAGATAATGGCGGTGATGCCTGCCTCCGCCAGGTTCAGTTCCAGCGTCGGGCTGGTCATGCACGCCGGGTCCGGCAGGAAATGACGCGCTTCAGGCTCTTCCGGCAAATCCAGTCCGTTACGGGCGATGTAGTCATCGGCAGCGTCGAGCAAGGCGAGGTAGTTGGCATCGCCACGGTTGATGTTGTCACTGAGATCGGGCTGGAACGTCACCCGGTCGTTATCAAAGGTTTTGGTCAGCCCCACCAGATTGACGCCCTGCTTTGCCAGCTTGCGGAAATCTATCGTATGGCCGCCGCGTGCACCGCTGACGGCAATGGTTACATGTTCTTTACCTGGCTGGCTGGCGGCGAGATCCCACAGCCCGAGCACGCCGAGCCACCAGCAAAAGTCGCGGTTACGGTAGGCGCGCGGTGGACGGTCATGCGCGCCCACGGAGAGCCAGACGTTTTTCCCGGCACGCTGCAACTCATCAGCAATCTGCACACCGGATGAACCTGCACCCACCACCAGCACGCCACCTTCAGGAAGCTGGTGTGGATGGCGATAATCGGCAGAGTGGATCTGGAACAGGGCGTTAGTTTTTGGCGCAATTGCGGGAATGACCGGGCGCTGAAAGGGGCCGGTTGCGGCCACAATGCGCCGGGCGTCGATGATCCCTTCAGAAGTTTCAATCGTGAAGCCAGGGCGGCCGCTGTTGCGGGTCACCTGTTTGACCTCCACGCCGGTGCGGATCGGCGCGTCAAATTTTTTGGCATACGCCACAAAGTAGTCGGCAACGTCTTCTTTGGCGACAAAACTGTCTGGCGAATAGCCGGGGAACTCCATGCCGGGAAAGCGATCGTGCCAGGCAGGACCATTCGCCACCAGTGAATCCCACCTTCCGCTACGCCAGGCTTCGCCAATACGGTTTTTCTCCAGCACCAGATGCGGGATCCCCAACCGGGTAAGGTGCTCACTCATCGCCACACCAGCCTGACCTGCGCCCACAACCAGCGTGTCGATCTCTGTTCTCTCAACTCTCATCTCAGCGTCCTTCAAATAACGTCAGGTCGGCGTTGCAGCCCGATTTGAGTTGCCAGATTATTGGAGAAGCCAGGGTCGGTAAAATATTATAAAGCTAGCGTCTGGATAGAAAATAATGAGGAGAAAAAAGGAGGCGGTGATAAAAAGTTATTTTCGCTACTGGTAGCGGCGTGGCGGATGCCGTCGCGCGGCCTGTGGCGCCGACACGCGCACCATTCCGGCAGCCGTGCCGTGACCAGGCGTTTTGCCTGGAGGTGGATGAAGAGAAGGTGAAACGGGGTTTATTATCTGCTTAAGAGGCGCTGAGCCTGACAAAATTATCTGAATAC
This sequence comes from Erwinia pyri, assembly GCF_030758455.1. Taxonomy (NCBI): domain Bacteria; kingdom Pseudomonadati; phylum Pseudomonadota; class Gammaproteobacteria; order Enterobacterales; family Erwiniaceae; genus Erwinia; species Erwinia pyri. The sequence goes on along the minus strand of NZ_CP132353.1, from coordinate 712,472 downwards.
GATAAAAAATGCCCTTTGATGAGCCTATTACGGGTTATTCGGGTTTGTATTAATAAGCCTGCGTATCAGGAGATTATATAATGGTCACAGACTCTGTGATATAACCACTCTCCCTATATTTCTGGCAGAAAATTCAAAAAACCCATCCTCTCTTTTGGTATTATTACCCCTGCATTTTTAATGGATAAAGGCGAGAAAGCATTTTTCACCTTTGAGCACAGCGCTTCTGAATTCATCTTGCTGTTTATAAACATATTTCCCCTCTTCTGCGGGCCTTCTCTCGCTGTAAGTAAATGTAAGTTTACGTCATTATTCGGTTATTTCTCCTATTCTGTTATAGACTCTTCGCCCGTTTTTTTATTTTTTAATGTTCAGAAAATCATTAGCATGCTTACTTTCACTTTGGGATAAAAGGTAAATTATGAGCCAGCAAGGCATTGAAAAACCGGCTCGCAAGAGCCAGATTAACCCACCCGTTTTTTTTATTTCAGCGGCGCTGATTATTCTTCTGGTCGCCTTCGCCGCGCTGTTTCCGGAACTGGCAAACAGTAAATTCGAAGCGCTGCAGCAGAGCATTTTCACCAATGCCAGCTGGTTCTATATACTTGCTGTCGCCCTGATCCTGCTCAGCGTGAGCTATCTTGGGCTTTCCCGTTACGGCAATATCAAGCTCGGGCCGGATCACGCTGAACCCGACTTCAGCTATGTTTCATGGTTCGCCATGCTCTTCTCGGCAGGGATGGGCATCGGACTGATGTTCTTTGGCGTTTCCGAACCGGTGATGCACTACCTTTCTCCCCCTGTCGGCACGCCTGAAACCGTAGAGGCGGCGAAAGAGGCGATGCGGCTGACCTTCTTCCACTGGGGGCTGCATGCCTGGGCGATTTACGCCATCGTTGCGTTGATCCTCGCCTTCTTCAGCTACCGCCACGGCTTACCGCTGACGTTGCGTTCAGCACTCTATCCGATCATCGGCGACAGAATTTATGGCCCCATTGGGCACGCTGTGGATATTTTTGCCGTTATTGGTACTGTCTTTGGCGTCGCCACTTCGCTGGGCTATGGCGTATTACAGGTTAATGCCGGGCTGAACCATCTCTTTGGTTTGCCTGTCAGCATGACGGTGCAGGTGATCCTGATTGTGGTGATCACCGGACTGGCGACCCTTTCCGTGGTTTCCGGCCTGGATAAAGGCATCCGTATTCTTTCCGAACTGAATCTGGGACTGGCAGTTTTACTGCTGGTGCTGGTGGGTGCGCTCGGTCCGACCGTGCTGCTGTTGAAATCCTTTGTCGAAAATACCGGCGGCTACCTTTCGGAAATTGTCAGTAAGACTTTTAACCTCTATGCCTACGAGCCGAAGTCAACCCAGTGGCTGGGCGGCTGGACACTTCTCTACTGGGGATGGTGGCTTTCATGGTCGCCGTTTGTCGGGATGTTTATTGCCCGCGTGTCCCGTGGACGCACCATTCGTGAGTTTGTGACTGGCGTACTGTTTGTGCCTGCCGGCTTCACGCTGCTCTGGATGACCTTTTTCGGTAACAGCGCTATCCATCTGATCGTGGCGGAAGGCGCGCGCGATTTAGCGGATACGGTGCAGAATGATGTCGCGCTGGCGTTGTTTAATTTCCTTGAGCATTTCCCCTTCGGCAATGTCCTCTCCTTTATCGCCATGGCGATGGTGGTGGTCTTCTTTGTGACCTCGGCTGACTCAGGTGCAATGGTGGTGGATACGCTGGCTTCCGGCGGTACAGACAAGACGCCATTGTGGCAGCGTATTTTCTGGGCTGCGATGATGGGCGTGGTCGCCATTGCCCTGCTGCTGGCGGGTGGCCTTAAAGCCTTGCAAACGGTGACGATTGCCAGTGCCTTACCTTTCTCCATGATCCTGCTGGTGTCGATATATGGGTTGTTAAAAGCTCTGAAGGTGGATGCGTACAAGCGTGACAGCCAGCAGATGACAACTATTGCGCCGACCGCTTCGCGGAACCCGATTTCCTGGCAACGCCGGTTACGTAATATCGCCTACTTCCCGAAACGTTCGCAGGTGAAACGCTTTATGAACGAGGTTATTCAACCCGCCATGGTGATGGTGGAAACGGAGCTGGCTAAGCAGAATACCCGCTCTTCTATCGATGCCTCCCATGATGACCGGATGCGTTTTGAGGTCGATTTAGGCGATGACCTGAACTTTGTCTATGAAGTCCGGCTCAGGGCTTATATTCAGCCTGCCTTCGCCCTGGTGGGATTGAAGGATGAAGAGCGCGATGAAGAGCACAAGTATTATCGGGCCGAGATCCATCTTAAGGAAGGGGGCCAGGATTATGACGTGATGAGCTGGACGCAGGAACAGATCATTCACGATATCCTTGACCAGTACGAGAAGCATCTGCACTTCCTGCATCTGGTACGGTAATGTCATTTGTCGCCCGGAGACGGGCGACTTTTCATGCAGTTACCACAGTCCTCTGCCGTGATTCTGCTTACAGTATCTCTTTGCTGGCGATCTGCTCGCTAAGAAAATCCAGAAAACAGCTGATGCGTACTGACAGCGTAGTATTGCGGTAATAGACGGCGTGGATGGGATGAACCATCTCGCGGGTTATCTCTTCCAACACCGGCACCAGCCGTCCGCTGGCGCGATCTTCCCTGCTGACAAAATCAGAAATCCGCACGATCCCCTGACCATACACCGCCATTTGCCGCAGCGTTTCGCCGCTGGAGGCGGAGAGAGTGGGCGTGATTTCCAGCAGTTCGCCTTCGCTCTGCCATACCGGCCAGATATTATGACGATCCAGCTTGCTGAAGCCGAGCAGACGATGGTTAGCTAATTCCGCCACGCTGGCTGGCGTGCCATATTTCGCCAGATAGGCGGGGCTGGCCAGCAATCTCAGCTTGCTGCTGCCCAGCGCCCTCGCATGAATACCTGAATCCCTGAGCTCGCCAATGCGGATAGCGATATCGGTCTGCTGTTCAAGCAGATCGATTATCACGTCATCGGTATTAAGCTCAAGCTGGATAAGCGGATAGCGGCTGGTGAAGGCGTCCAACAGCGGCACAATGACATGGAGCATAAAGGGGGTGGCAACATTGACCCGCAAACGGCCTGAGGGCACCTCTCGCCGGTGCGCTATCTGCTCTTCCGCCATTTCAACCGATCTAAGGATCTCCCGGGCATGTTTAAGAAAAATATGCCCCTCTTCCGTCAGCGCAATCCGCCGGGTGGTGCGATGCAACAGCGTGGTTTGCAGCTTTTTCTCCAGCCGGCTTAATGCGCGGCTGATGCCGGAGGTTGTCTGGCTTAGCTGCTCTGCCGCAGCCGTTATCGAGCCGGTGTCTACCACCACGACCCAGGCACGCAACTCTTCAAGCGTAATTTTCAAGGACAGCCTTAAAGTAAGAGAGATCGCGGCAGTATATCTTACTTTCTGCCGCGATCTTTTACCTTAAGGATCAGTAACGAATAACGGTACGAATCGATTTGCCTTCGTGCATCAGATCAAATGCGTCGTTGATGTCGTCCAGTCCCATGGTGTGCGTGACGAACGGCTCTAACTCAATATTTCCCTTCATCGCCTCTTCAACCATGCCCGGCAGTTGAGAACGCCCTTTGACGCCGCCAAAAGCTGAGCCTTTCCACTGCCGTCCGGTGACCAGCTGGAAGGGACGCGTTGAAATTTCCTGGCCTGCGCCGGCCACGCCGATAATGATCGACTGGCCCCAGCCACGGTGAGCGCTCTCCAGCGCTGCACGCATCACGTTGACGTTGCCGATACATTCAAACGAGTGATCCACACCCCAGCCGGTCATTTCGATAATGACCTCCTGAATTGGCCGGTCGAACTCTTTCGGGTTGATGCAGTCGGTGGCGCCAAATTTGCGCGCCAGCTCAAACTTCGCAGGATTGGTATCAATGGCGATGATCCGGCCAGCGTTAGCCTGACGAGCGCCCTGAATAGCGGCCAGGCCAATTCCACCCAGACCAAAGATTGCCACCGAATCACCTGGCTGAACTTTTGCCGTGTTATGCACGGCGCCGATGCCCGTGGTAACGCCGCAGCCCAGCAGGCAGACATGCTCGTGGTTCGCTTCCGGGTTGATTTTAGCCAGCGACACCTCAGCTACTACGGTGTATTCGCTGAAGGTTGAGCAGCCCATGTAGTGATAGATCGGCTGACCGTTATAAGAGAAGCGGGTCGTCCCATCCGGCATTACCCCTTTCCCCTGCGTGGCGCGCACGGCCGTACAGAGGTTAGTTTTGCCAGATTTGCAGAACAGGCACTCGCCACACTCTGCGGTATAGAGCGGAATAACGTGGTCGCCGGGCTGAACGCTGGTCACGCCCTCTCCCACTTCTACCACAACACCAGCCCCTTCATGGCCCAGCACAACCGGGAATAACCCTTCCGGATCCTCCCCGGAAAGCGTAAAGGCATCAGTATGGCAGACGCCGGTATGGCTGATTTTGATCAGCACTTCACCCGCGCGAGGCGGCTCAACATCCAGTTCAACAATTTCAAGCGGTTTTCCGGGACCAAAGGCGACGGCAGCACGGGATTTCATCATGTTCTCCAGGATCATTCAGACAGACGATATAGTGGGGGGGACTATACATCATATAGGGGTGGGGGGTATACAGCCTGGAGCAAAAATCCCGCCGGGATTATTTAGTATAAGAGCGGACCAGGCTGAGCAGCACGGCGATCTCTTCATCACCCGGCGCCTGCTCGCCCGGCTTCACAAATTCATCGCGGATATAGCTTTCCAGAATTTCGGTCATCAGCCCGGTCATCGCGCCGCGCGCTGAGGCAATCTGCTGCAGAATGGGTGTGCAGTCGGCTCCCGCTTCAAGCGAGCGCTGGATCCCTTCACACTGTCCCTGAATGCGTTTGATTCTGTTCAGGGCGCGTTTTTTATCTTCTGGTGAGTGTGGCATAGGTCCTCGTGGAAACTTTTACTCTATCTGGCGGCGTTATCAGCCCGTTTAAGCTTCCCTGCCTAAACGTTTGGCCGTTTGTTACACTTCAATCTCTGCCGTATGGCCATTTTCCTGCAGCCAGTTACGGCGATCTTCCGAGCGTTTTTTCGCCAGCAGCATATCCATTACCGCCATCGTCTTCTCCACCTCATCATCTTCAATGGTCAGCTGGACCAGACGACGAGTGTTGGGATCGAGCGTGGTTTCGCGCAGCTGAAGCGGGTTCATCTCGCCCAGCCCTTTGAAGCGCTGCACGCCAGGTTTGCCCTTCTTGCGCTTGAGCTGGTCGAGGATGCCGGTTTTCTCTTCTTCATCCAGCGCATAGTAGACCTCTTTACCCAGGTCGATACGGTAGAGGGGCGGCATCGCCACGTAGACGTGGCCATTTTTCACCAGCGTACGGAAATGGCGAACAAACAGCGCGCAGAGCAGCGTGGCGATATGCAGGCCATCGGAGTCCGCATCCGCCAGGATGCAGATTTTACCGTAACGCAGCTGGCTCATATCCTCACTGTCGGGATCGATGCCGATCGCCACCGAAATATCGTGGACTTCCTGCGAGGCCAGAACCTCATCCGAGGAGACTTCCCAGGTATTGAGGATCTTGCCTTTCAGCGGCATGATCGCCTGATATTCACGATCGCGAGCCTGCTTGGCCGATCCGCCTGCGGAATCTCCCTCCACCAGGAAGAGTTCGGTGCGGTTAAGATCCTGAGCGCTACAGTCAGCCAGTTTGCCGGGCAGGGCCGGGCCGCTGGTTAACTTTTTACGCACTACTTTCTTCGCCGCACGCATACGACGCTGGGCGCTGGAGATAGCCAGCTCCGCCAGCATTTCAGCCGCCTGCACGTTCTGATTCAGCCACAGGCTGAAAGCATCCTTCACCACGCCGGAGACAAACGCGGCGCACTGACGGGAGGAAAGACGCTCTTTGGTCTGACCGGCAAACTGCGGATCCTGCATTTTTACCGACAGCACATAGGCACAGCGGTCCCAGATATCCTCCGCCGAGAGCTTGACGCCGCGCGGCAGAATATTGCGATATTCACAGAACTCGCGCATCGCATCCAGCAGCCCCTGACGCAGGCCGTTGACGTGCGTACCGCCCTGCATGGTCGGGATCAGGTTAACGTAGCTTTCTGTCAGCAGCTCACCCCCTTCCGGCAGCCACAGCAGCGCCCAGTCTACCGCTTCCACATCACCGGCGAAGGCGCCGACAAAAGGCTTTTCAGGCAGCGTTGGCAGGCCGTTTACCGCTTCACAGAGGTAATCGGTCAGGCCATCGGCATAGCACCAGGTCCGCTCGGTATTATTAACGCGATCTTTAAAGACGATTTCCACGCCCGGGCAGAGCACCGCTTTGGCTTTCAGCAGATGGCTGAGGCGGGAGACAGAGAAGCGTGGGCTGTCGAAGAAAGTGACGTCCGGCCAGAAGCGCACGCGGGTGCCGGTATTGCGTTTGCCAACCGTGCCGGTGACGTGCAGATCCTCGACCTTGTCGCCGTTTTCAAAAGCCATCTCATAGACTTCAGCATTACGCCGGACGGTCACCTCCACGCGCGTGGAAAGGGCGTTAACCACCGAGATCCCCACGCCATGCAGGCCGCCGGAAAACTGATAGTTTTTATTGGAGAATTTCCCGCCAGCATGCAGGCGGCAGAAGATCAGCTCAACCGCCGGCACACCCTCTTCAGGGTGAATATCCACCGGCATGCCGCGCCCGTCGTCAATCACTTCTAACGACTGGTCGGCATGGAGGATCACTTCAACGCGTTTAGCATGGCCCGCCAGCGCCTCATCGACGCTGTTATCGATCACTTCCTGGCCTAAATGGTTTGGACGTGAGGTATCGGTGTACATTCCCGGACGACGGCGAACGGGTTCAAGGCCGCTGAGAACCTCAATGGAGTCAGCGTTATAGCTGGATTGAGTCATCGTATAAATCTGATTGGTGGCTAAAAATGATTGGTCACTCTCCGCGGCCTGCTTCAGGCGCCTGAAAGGCCCAGGAAGTCGAGGATCGGGGAGAAATGGCGTTCGAATCCGGTAAAAGCATGATTGCCGCCCTCTTCCACCGTCTGACGGCAGGCTTCGTAATACGCCAGGGCCTGTCGGTAGTCGAGCACTTCGTCGCCCGTTTGTTGCAGTAACCAGAGCAAATCGGGTGAGGGTAACGGGTCAATCTGCATCACTTTCAGATCGTAAATATGGCGTGACTCTAACACATATTGCTGGCCGGTGTATGGGTTCTCGTTGTTGCCCAGATAATCGGTTAACAGCTCAAAAGGCCGCACTGCAGGGTTAACCACCACCGCCGGTAAAGCAAAGCATTGTGAGAGCCAGGTGGCGTAATAGCCGCCAAGCGAAGATCCCACAATCCCGATCTCTTCGCCTGCGGAAGACATGATCCAGTTTTCCAGTTCGATCGCCGCTTCGCCCGGAAAGGCGGGCAGTTGGGGAACAAAAACCTTAAGCGCCGGGTGATGTAGTGCCAGCCATTCACGAAACTGCGTCGCTTTCGCCGATTGCGGCGAGCTGTTGAAGCCATGCAGATAGAGTAACGTCGCCACGATCAATACCCTTCCGCATCAGGATCGGGACTGAACGCCCGCGTAATCAATCGCTCTACCTCAGTCTCTACCTGGCCATCCGGCAACAGATCCAGCCAGCGCCAGCCTGGCGCTTCCGAATCGATGGTAAAGCTGGTGCAGTGAGGTTTAAATTGCACGCAGGTGGATGGCGTGGCCAGCAGGCGCCGCCCGTTCCAGTTGAGGTCAAGATCCTGATGAATGTGGCCGCAAATCAGCGTGGTCGCCAGCGGATAGTTTTGCAATACCGCTTCCAGCATATGTGAATTGCGCAGGCTGTGCTGGTCAAGCCAGGTACAGCCGGAAGGCAAAGGGTGATGGTGTAACAAAACCAGCGTATGCCGCTGCGGCTCAATCGCCAGCGTCTTTTCCAGCCATTCAAGCTGATAGTCGCTCAGCATGCCGTGCGGGACGCCAAAAACCTGGCTGTCCAGCAGCACGATTTGCCAGCTGTCGCCAATCAGCACGTGCTTCTCATCAGCAATCTGCGCTTCATCCAGAGTACTGAACATCGCGGGCTGGAAATCATGATTTCCCGGCAGCCAGACGCAAGGCGCAGGCAGGCGTGCAATTCCCTCAGCGAAATGCTGATAGGCCTCAACCGTATGATCCTGAGCCAGATCGCCCGTTGCGACAATCAGGTCGTAGTGACGCGGGCTGGCAGAAATCGCCTGAAGGACCGCGTCAAAACTGGCCCAGGTATTCACACCCAGCAGCGTTTCATCTTTACCGGCAAAGAGGTGGGTATCCGTGATCTGTAAAATCCTGACCCTGGACCCACTCGCCGCAGGAAGTTTTAACAGGCTTTCCAATCAAAATCCTTAGGGTTAACGCCAGCTCACTCTTAACAAACCGGTACGGCCATCGCGCCATGTGCTAAACAGTAGCGCAACCAGTCAGCCAGAAACTGGTTTATCTGATGCTTTTCATCACGCTGATGAAGCTTTTTATTAGGATAATCATAGCGTGCTTTGAAGCGATAGATCTGTTGCGTTGAACACACTTCGGCCACCATGGCGTCATGATAGAGCCGGACGGACATGGCTGGCAGGCTCCAGTAGCTGACGGCGGGGGCAGTTTGCTTGATCTCTACCAGCGTGGTGTAACGCGTCGACTCCTGGATGGTGACCGAATAGTTGGCACCGTTAACCTGATAGGTCACTGACTCTTCCGCCCGGTCCTCTTTGGGGAGCAGGCGACGCAGTTGAGCGAAATTGGTTTCGCAGACGCGCATCATTTCAGGAAAGTCAGGGACATAACGCTTTATCATTCGGGTTTCCACTCGGTTCGTAATTTTTTATGGTGCAGCTCGAGCCATTGCAATGCGATGACAGAAGCTGCGTTATCTATTTTCCCCTCTTCCACCCACCGGTAAGCCTGTTCGCGGCTGACCACATGGACAAGAATATCCTCATTCTCTTCCTCCAGACCGTGGTTTCCCTGCGCCACGCTGGCATCCACTTCTCCCACCAGAATATGCAGCCGTTCGCTGGTGCCGCCGGGGCTGGCCAGATAGCTCAGCACCGGGTTCACTCGCGCCGGATGAATTCCAGCTTCTTCATACGCTTCACGCCGGACCACATCTTCAGGCGTTTCGCCGGGTTCAACAATACCGGCGACTAATTCTAACAGCCAGGGTGTCTGACTGCTGTCAAATGCAGGAATACGGATTTGTTCGATCAGGACCACTTCATCCCGCACGGGGTCATAGGGTAGCAGCACGGCGGCATGTCCGCGCTCAAAGACTTCTCTTTTCACTTCACCACTCCAGCCGCCTCTGAAGAGACGATGGCGAAAACGGTAGCTGGTGAGCGAAAAAAAACCGTTATAAAGTGACTCACGTGCAATAATTTCTACATCGTTTTTAGTGAAAGTCACTGGGTATTTTTTGCTGGTTTCCATTGGGACCGCTCCTTTCCTGATGAGGGCAAAGCCGGGAAATGCAATCCCGATTCCGCTGAGAGTGTGGTTCTTAATGAATTATTTGAGTAAATTAGGGCAACATGGCACTTTCAGCCAACTTCACTGCTCCGTTTACTCTGCTAGAATCGGCGATAATTTTTTGGCTTACGTCAGCGCTACCATAGCAATTTTGCTGCACTACAAGGAATGCAAATGAACAAACTGCTCCCTTTACTTATTGGTCTGAGCCTGGGCAGCTTTAGCGTCGCCAGTCAGGCTGAAAACCTGTTGCAGGTTTATCAACAGGCTCGTCTCTCTAACCCCGATCTGCGCAGCTCTGCGGCCGATCGCGATGCGGCCTTTGAGAAGATTAACGAATCCCGCAGCCCGTTGCTGCCGCAGTTAGGTCTGGGTGCTGATTATACCTATAACAACGGTTATCGCGACAGTAGCGGCCTGCATTCCAATACTACCAGCGGTTCTCTGCAACTGACCCAGACCATTTTTGATATGTCAAAATGGCGCGCGCTGACGCTTCAGGAGAAAACAGCTGGTATACAGGATGTCTCTTACCAGAGCGCACAGCAGACGCTGATCCTTAATACGGCTACCGCCTATTTCAACGTGCTGAACGCCATTGATACGCTCTCTTACACCGAAGCGCAGAAACAGTCGATCTATCGCCAGTTAGACCAGACGACGCAACGTTTCAACGTGGGTCTGGTCGCCATCACCGACGTGCAGAACGCCCGTGCGCAGTATGACAGCGTTCTGGCTAACGAAGTGACTGCCCGTAATAACCTTGATAATAACGTAGAGACTCTGCGGCAGGTCACCGGTAATTATTACCCAACTCTGGCTTCGCTGAACGTTGAACGTTTTAAAACGGAAAAACCTCAGCCGGTTAACGCCCTGCTGAAAGAGGCGGAAAGCCGCAACCTCAACGTCTTGTCAGCGCGTTTATCGCAGGATTTAGCGCGTGAGCAGATCCGCTATGCGGAAACCGGCCATATGCCAACGCTGGACCTGACCGCCTCTACCGGACTTTCAAACAGCAAATATGGCGGCAGCCGGGCAAACCAGACCGCTTCTACCGCTGACAGCATTACCGGTTCTAACCAGGTTGGTCTGAGCTTCTCTCTGCCACTCTATAGCGGCGGTGCGGTAACTTCTCAGGTCAAACAGGCGCAATATTCCTACGTTTCTGCCAGCGAGCAGCTAGAGAGCGCGCACCGTTCGGCCGTACAGACCGTACGCTCCTCGTTCAACAACGTGAACGCCTCCATCAGCAGCATTGAAGCTTACCGTCAGGCCGTAGTCTCTGCGCAGAGTTCGCTTGATGCGTCTGAAGCCGGGTATCAAGTGGGTACGCGTACGATTGTTGATGTACTGGACGCCACCACTACCCTTTACAGTGCTAAACAGCAGCTCTCTAATGCGCGTTACAGCTACATGATCAATGAGCTGAACATCAAGTCGGCGCTGGGTACGCTCAATGAGCAGGATCTGCAGGCGCTGAATGCGCGTTTGGGCAAAGATATTTCTACCTCGCCTGAAGCAGTCGCACCGGAAACGCCAGAGCAAAATGCCTCCGCTAATAACGGTGATGCCGCTCCACGTGCCACCCCGGCGGCACAGAGCAGCGCGCCTGCCAATAGCAACCGTAATCCTTTCGCTAAGTAATCTCTGAGGGGCAGCATCGGCTGCCCCTTCACAATCAAACGTATAGCTAAGTAAAGATCCCCCTCCCAACAGCCTCCGTCGCTTCATTTTCCACCGCTATTACCCTATTCTGTCCATTACCTTTGGGCACAGGACAGAACGTGATGAAACGGACTAAACAAATTAATCATGCCTCCTTTCGCAAAAGCTGGAGCGCACGACACTTAACCCCGGTCGCCTTAGCGGTCACCGCGGTCATTATGCTTGCCGGTTGTGAACAATCGGATGAAACCGTAACGATGTATCAAAATGCGGACGACTGCTCCAGCGCCAACCCGGGCAAGAGCGAACAGTGTACGACCGCCTTTAATAACGCCAAAAAAGAAGCGGAGAAAACCGCACCGAAATACGCAACCCGCGAGGATTGCGTGGCAGAATTCGGCGAAGGTCAGTGCCAACAGGCGCCAGCTCAGGCGGGCGTCGGGACCACTAACGCAGAATCTCAGCAAAGCGGCAGCTTCTGGATGCCATTAATGGCTGGCTACATGATGGGCCGCCTGATGGGCGGCGGCATGGGTGCTCAGCAACCGCTGTTTACCTCACGCGCGCCAAACAGCCCGGCCAACGGTAAGTTTGTTGATGCCACCGGCAAAAGCTTCGGCGCGGCCACACCTGGCCGTACCATGACGGTGCCGAAAACCGCCCTGACGCCGAAACCAGCGACCACCAGCACCGTTACCCGCGGTGGCTTTGGCGAAAGCGTGGCGAAACAGACCTCGATGCAGCGTAGCAGCGCCGCTTCCGGCTCCAGCCGCTCTTACGGGGGCTGAGGTTTATGAAGCGTATTGCCATTGCTGAACGCCCGAACTGGCGTGAGAAAGCCACCGAGTACGGCTTTCGTTTTCACACCATGCACGGCGAGCCTTACTGGTGTGAAGATGCTTACTACCAGTTTACGCTTCAGCAGGTTGAGAAGCTGGAAGAGGTAACCAGCGAGCTGCACCAGATGTGTCTACAGGTGGTCGATAAAGTGGTGAACAGCGAAGAGCTGCTCGCCAAATTTCGCATTCCTAAACACACCTGGGATTTTGTTCGCGCGTCATGGAAGACCACTCAGCCGTCGCTCTATTCCCGCCTGGATCTGGCCTGGGATGGCCAGAGCGACGCCAGGCTGCTGGAGAACAATGCGGACACGCCCACTTCGCTGTATGAAGCCGCTTTTTTCCAGTGGATTTGGCTGGAAGATCAGCTCGCCGCAGGGAACCTCCCGCCAGGCAGCGACCAGTTCAACAGTCTGCAGGAGAAGCTGATTGAGCGCTTTGCGGCGTTGCATCAGCAGCATGGCTTCAGCCTGCTGCACTTTGCCTGCTGCCGCGATACTGATGAAGATCGCGGTACGGTGCAATATCTGCAGGATTGTGCGACGGAAGCGGGTTTGCCGGGCGAATTTCTTTTTATCGATGAGATTGGTTTAGGCGAAAAGGGACAGTTCACCGACGTGCAGGATCAGGTTATCAGCAACCTGTTCAAGCTCTATCCGTGGGAATTTATGCTGCGCGAGGTCTTCTCAACCAAGCTGGAAGACGCAGGCGTTCGCTGGCTGGAACCGGCGTGGAAAAGCATTATCTCCAATAAAGCGCTGCTGCCGATGCTATGGAAAATGTTCCCGGGCCATCCTAATCTTCTGCCCGCTTATTTTGCTGAAGATGAGGTCCCGCACATGGATAGCTATGTGGTTAAGCCACTGTTTTCACGGGAAGGCGCCAATATCCGCATCATGGATAAGGGGCAGGAAATTGCCCGCGCAGATGGACCTTATGGTGAGGAAGGGATGATTGTGCAGCAGTTCCATCCGCTGCCTAAATTTGGCGACAGCTACACGCTGATTGGCAGCTGGCTGATTGACGATCTTCCTGCCGGGATCGGTCTGCGGGAAGATCGCGCGTTGATCACTCAGGATCTTTCCCGCTTCTATCCGCATGCGTTTATTGAATAAGAGCGGGATCGGGCGGCGGAAGAAAACAGCAATTTTCTGAAACCGCAGCACAGGATCCTCTCTTAGCTGAGTCCGGCACACAACCGGACTCAGCCCGCTCAAACGCAGCGCTATCCTTCAGCAGAGTCGCCGTCAAAACTGATGCTCTACCTGCCCTGAATGTCCCGGCCGCCTGATACGTTATCCTACCTGCACAGAGAGCATACTCAGTGAAGCCATCTCCAGTCCGTCAACCGGCACGGATACCCCTTCACCAGGCAGCCGCGCGCCCAGTACGTAGAGCAACGGCAGATAGTGTTCTGGCGTCGGGTTAGAGAGCTCAGCGCCCTCATGGCGCATAAAATTCACCAGCGGATGCTGCTCAGCCTCCCCTTCCCAGTTCAGGTTTTCGCGCACATATTCGTTAAATGAGCTTGCCCAGGCATAAGGTTCCGCCTCGCCCTGCCAGCGCACCATCCGCAGGTTATGCACCACATTGCCGCTCGCTACAATCATAATGCCCTGCTCACGCAAAGCGGCCAGCTTACGACCCAGTTCAAAATGATAAGCGGGCGGTTTCGTGCCGTCGATACTGAGCTGGACCACCGGTATATCCGCCTCAGGATACATCTTGATCAGCACGCCCCAGGAGCCGTGATCGAAGCCCCACTCCCGATCCAGATGCACTTCAAAGGGAGCGAGCGCTTCTGCTACAGCGCTGGCTAAATCTGGCGATCCGGGGGCTGGATAGTGCGTATCAAACAGCGCCTGAGGAAAATTGCCAAAATCGTGGATCGTGCGGGGTTTTTCCATGGCGGTGACCGCGGTGCCACGGGTATACCAGTGAGCGGATACCGCCACAATCGCTTTCGGGCGCGGTAAAGTCTTCCCCAGCTCGCGCCAGGTTTCAGTATAAACATTCTCTTCCAGCACATTCATGGGGCTGCCATGACCCAGAAAAAGTGCGGGCATACGTGACTGACTCATAATATTTCCCCTGAATGTGTCGGCTTAATGAGCGCTACACTACGCGCTTTTAACGGGCGATGAACCCGGATAAGCCTGAAGAAGATCTTCAGGAAATTTGAACGATCTGCCCAGACAATTCCTGACGTTCCTGCTGAGTATTTTTTGCTAAGGTATAGCAAAGGCTATACTTTACTCATTCCTTCAGGAGGTCACTATGTCCGTGCCTTTGTTACTGACTTTACTCGCCGGTGGCGCAACCTTTATCGGCGCCTTTCTGGGTGTAATAGGGCAAAAACCGTCAAACCGGGTACTGGCTTTTGCACTGGGTTTTGCGGCTGGGATCATGCTGCTGATCTCGCTGATGGAGATGCTGCCTGCAGCGCTGCGCGCGGAAGGGATGTCGCCACTTTTGGGCTACGGCATGTTTGTGGTGGGTCTGCTTGGCTATTTTGCGCTGGACCGCCTGCTGCCTCATCAGCATCCCCAGGATCTGTTGAAAGGCAGTCAGCCGCCAGCTAACCTGCGCCGCACCGCGATTTTGCTGACGCTTGGCATCAGCCTGCATAATTTCCCGGAAGGTGTCGCCACCTTTGTGACCGCCAGCAGCGACCTTGAAATGGGGCTGGGTATCGCTTTAGCCGTTGCCATCCACAATATTCCTGAAGGAGTTGCGGTGGCCGGGCCGATGTATGCCGCTACCGGCTCGAAGAGCAAAGCGATTTTCTGGGCTGGCGTTTCCGGCATGGCTGAGATCGTCGGCGGGCTGCTGGCATTCTGGCTGCTCGGGCCGTTGGTTTCACCGGTCATCATGGGCGCTATCATGGCTGCCGTTGCCGGAATTATGGTGGCGCTCTCTGTTGATGAACTCATGCCGCTGGCTAAAGAGATCGATCCGCACAATAACCCCAGCTATGGCGTCCTGTGCGGGATGGCGGTGATGGGATTAAGCCTGACGCTGCTACAGAGCAGTGGCCTGAGCTAAGATGAAAAAAAACTGGGCATACAGCGCCCGGTTTTTTTCTGCTCTGCGGGTTAACCTGCCCGACGCGCCTCGTCATTTTGACGGTAAGCGACCAGATCTTCGATAGTCACTACCGGCATATCATGCTGTCTGGCAAACAGGATAGCTTCCGGCGCGTGAGCCATCGATCCATCATCGTTGGTCAGTTCACACAGTACGCCAGCAGGCTTAAAACCGGCCAGCGTAACCAGATCGATGGTGGCTTCAGTATGGCCACCACGGGTCAGAACGCCGCCTTCGCGGGCGCGAAGCGGAAAGACATGGCCCGGACGGTTCAGATCGGAAGGTTTGGCATTGTCAGCGATAGCCGCGCGGATAGTGGTCAGACGATCCCGGGCAGAAACACCCGTGGTCACCCCTTTAGCCGCTTCAATAGTCACGGTAAAGCCGGTGCCATAGGAGCTGGTATTGTTTTCAACCATCATCGGCAGTTCAAGCTGACGACGACGTTCTTCAGTCAGGCAAAGGCAAACGATGCCGCTGCCGTGGCGAATGGTCAGTGCCATCTGCTCAACGGTCATGGTCTCTGCAGCGAAGATCATATCGCCTTCGTTTTCGCGATCTTCATCGTCTAACACCATCACGCCGCGCCCTTCGCGCAATGCTGCGAGAGCCCGTTCCACACGCTGCTGCGGCGTGCCAAATTCAGAAAGTAGCGTCTGATTCATGGTAATAAAACCTTATAAAATGTATGGGTTACCAGAATCAGGGCGTGCTTAGGAGTGTCATGCAGTGACAAAAAATAACGGCGAGGCGGGCGCAGGCCCGGCCAGATACGTTACTCTCTCCCATCCGGACTCTAACCGTCGGCCCCGGAGTCACACCGGGTCTGCTGACCTTCAGACCGGCAGGCCTGAAGCGCTCGCGGGCTTTCAGCAACGCTGATTTACCGCCGGTGGGGAATTTCGCCCCGCCCTGAGAATAAGCCCAATTACTATAACGCCGATAAAAATTCCGGGCAACGAACAAAATGTGCGATTCGTTTGCCCTGTTTCCGCTTTAGGGATTTCTGGTTTATCCTTTTGGATTATCGCATTACACTTAGAGAAACTTTGCCGCTACCAGGATGCCGCTATGATTGACCCGAAAAAAATTGAACAACTCGCCCGCCAGGTGCACGAGTCTATGCCTAAAGGCATCCGTGAGTTCGGCGACGACGTTGAGAAAAAAATTCGTCAGACGCTGCAATCACAGCTGACTCGTCTGGATTTAGTGAATCGTGAAGAGTTTGATGTGCAGACGCAGGTGTTATTACGCACCCGTGAAAAGCTCGCCGCGCTGGAACAGCGTATTGCTGAACTGGAAAGCCGGGGGACTACGGCAACGGATCCTGC
The DNA here is from genome assembly GCF_030758455.1 of Erwinia pyri. Lineage (NCBI taxonomy): Bacteria > Pseudomonadati > Pseudomonadota > Gammaproteobacteria > Enterobacterales > Erwiniaceae > Erwinia > Erwinia pyri. Next base: position 696,043 of record NZ_CP132353.1, on the reverse strand, counting down.
TCCTGCCGCCGCGCCGCTCTCTTCAGCGGCTCCGGTTTCAACCTCTTCCGTTACCCCGGGTGCAACGCACGCCTCTGCGGCTCCCGCTTCTCCCGCAGCCTCTACGGATCCAGCCGCGCCGGTCACCCCAACAGACGCGATCGATAAGCAGTAAGCCGATCGAAGGGAATAAAAAAGGGCGATCTCAGATCGCCCTTTTTGTCTCTGTGATTAAGCCAGAATTTACTTTTTCGACTTGATCGCTTTAATGATGTTGCTGGTTGAGATGCCATCTTCAAAGTTCAGCACCCGAACCTCGCCGCCGTTAGCCCACACCTCTTCGCTGCCAGCGATCTCTTCCGGCTTATAGTCTCCGCCTTTAACCAGCAGATCCGGCAGGATATCGGCAATCACTCGTTGCGGCGTATCCTCTTCAAAAGGCACCACCCAGTCAACGGCTTCCAGCGCGCCCAGCACAATCATCCGGTTAACCAACGGATTAATTGGACGGCTCTCGCCCTTCAGGCGTTTGGTAGAGGCATCGCTGTTTACCGCCACAATCAGCCTGTCGCCCAGCTTGCGGGCGTTGGCCAGATAGGAGACGTGTCCGGCATGGAGGATGTCAAAACAGCCGTTGGTCATCACCACTTTTTCGCCGCGACGACGCGCAAGGGCTACGGCCTCTTTAAGCTGCGCCTCATCCATCACGCCAAAGCCCGACTCCGGCCGCGCGCGAATGGCGTTTTCCAGCTCAACAGGAGAAACCGTTGAGGTCCCGAGTTTACCCACCACCACACCCGCAGCCGCGTTAGCGAGGAAACAGCTCTCTTCCAGCGTATTTCCCGCCGCCAGGGCAGCCGCCAGCACGCCAATGACCGTGTCGCCTGCACCGGTCACATCATAAACTTCCTGCGCCTGCGTGGGCAGATGGAACGGCTTTTTGCCGGGTTGCAGCAGCGTCATGCCATTCTCAGAACGGGTAACCAGCAGCGCCGAAAGATCGTATTGCGTCATCAGCGCCATGCCGCGCTCAACAATTTCCGCTTCGTCCCTGCACTTGCCCACCACCGCTTCAAACTCAGAGAGATTGGGCGTCAGGATGGTGGCGCCGCGATAGCGTTCAAAATCGGTGCCTTTGGGGTCAACCAGTACCGGCACCTTCGCTTCACGGGCAATCTGGATAATGCGTTCAACGGTTGCCAGCGCCCCTTTGGCATAATCGGAGAGCACCAGTGCGCCGGAGGTCGGCAGCGCCTCGCGGATGCGCTCATGCAGAGGCTCCGGATCCACACCTTCAAAACCTTCTTCAAAATCCAGGCGGATCAGCTGCTGATTACGCGACAGGATACGCAGCTTGGTAATGGTGGGATGGGTCGCCACCGCCACAAAGTCGCACTGCACGTTAACGCCGCTCAGGGTCGCATCCAGCGCACGCGCTGCATCATCCTTGCCTGTTAACCCCACCAGGCGTGAACCCGCGCCCAGTGAAGCAATATTCATGGCTACGTTAGCCGCGCCGCCCGGACGTTCCTCAACGTTATCCACTTTCACAACGGGCACCGGGGCTTCAGGGGAGATGCGGCTGGTTGGGCCGTACCAGTAGCGATCCAGCATCACGTCGCCAACAACCAGAACACCTGCACGGTTAAAATCGGGCAGCGTAATTTTCATTCCAGACACTCCAGGCTGAAGTCAAAAATAGTGCGCGCGATGATAGCATAAGCTGGCTATCCCGCACATTTACCTGCGGCGCAGAGGCAGATTAAGCGCTGATGCTGCCAGCTACTGCTGGAAACAACGCTTTGTCATGTAAGCGCTCACTCACCAAACCAGCGTTGCCAGCTGCTGTTTACCACCGCTTTTTCTTCACTGAAGGCTTCCGGTGGGACGTGACCCGGCAGCGCCTGTAAAGCCAGATGATGCAGCGCATCGCGTAGCGTGGTGTAGGCGTTGGTTAACGCCTCTGCTTCCTGCTGCGTGATACGGCCATCGCTGGCCAGCAGCGCCAGGATACGAACATTATCGGACCAGCGCGTGAGTTTTGCTTCACTGGCCGCAAAGCGTAAGACCAGATATTGCGTAATGAACTCAATATCGGTGATGCCGCCCTGATCAGCTTTGATATCCCAGCGTCCTTTATGCTTATTGCCGGTATGCGTACGCATTTTTTCACGCATTTCCCGCACCTCGGTTTTCAGCTTTTCTGCTTCCCGCGGCAGGCAGAGAATACCGCGACGGATCTCGTCGAAGCGCTGGCTCAGCGCCGTCTCACCAAAGACGATCCGCGCCCGCACCAGCGCCTGGTGCTCCCAGGTCCAGGCTTCATTTCTCTGGTAATCATCAAAGGCGTCAAAAGTGCTGACCAGCATCCCGGCGGCGCCGGAAGGACGTAACCGGGCATCAACCTCATATAAAATGCCTGATGAGGTCCGCGTACTGAACAGGTGCATAACGCGCTGGGCCAGACGGAGATAGAACTGCCGTCCGTCAATACTGCGCTCGCCGTCGGTTACCGCCTCCGCCGGGCAGTCATGCAGAAAGACCAGATCCAGATCGGAGCTGTAGCCCAGCTCCCAGCCGCCAAGCTTACCGTAACCCACTACGGCAAAACCGCGCTCCTGCTGGTGAGTAAGGTGAGAAGGCCGTCCATAGCGCTGCACCATCATCTGCCAGGCCTGCTGCACCACCTGCTCAATCATCGCTTCTGCCAGCCAGGTCAGGTGATCGCTTACCTTCATCACCGGCAACGTTTCAGCTATATCCGCAGCGGCAATGCGCAGATGCTGTGCCTGTTTGAACTGGCGCAGCGCTTCAAGCTGCTGCTCCTCATCCTCTTCCGGGATACGCAGCAGATATTGCCGCAGCTCATCGCGATAGGCATCGGTTGCCGTCGGCTGATAAAGCGTGGCCGGATCGAGCAGCTCATCAAGCAGCAGGGGGTAGCGCGCCAGCTGGCTGGCTATCATCGGCGACGCGGCGCACAGGCGGATCAGGTGCTTGAGCGCGCCGTGGTATTCAGTGAGCAGTTCCAGATAGGTGGTGCGGGTGACTATGCCCAGCAGCAGCGGCGTCAGCCTGCTGAGCGTCACCGCCGCATCCTCCCGCAGACAGACCTCACTCAGCAGGCGGGGCATCAGCTGATCCAGTGCCTGTCTGCCCCGCGGACCGATAGTGCGCTTATCCACATCCTGACGGAAATCCTGAATCACCTGCAGAAGGCGCTGCCTGGCGTCGGTTGCAAGTTGAGGAACCAGCGGGATAAGATCGGCCTCTTCCAGCCGATCCTGCCAGAGCACGCCATATTCATCCGCCTCAACGCTACCGCCCGTCTCTGGCGTATCATCGCCAATAAGATCGTCAAAAATAGCGCGGACTGCCGCCATATGATTTTCCAGCTTCCCGGTCAGCGCTTCCCAGCTCTCCTCCCCCATCGCCCATGCGAGCCGCGCGCGGTTCAGATCGTCAACTGGCAGCGTCTGGGTCTGTTCATCGTTGATGCTCTGCAGCAGATTTTCCAGACGGCGCAGGAAGAGGTAAGTCTCCTGCAGCTGAGCGACCTGGTCTGCCGGCAGGAGATTGAGATCGCCAATTGCCTGTAGCGTGGGGAGTAGTGAGCGCAGCTGCAGCGAACGTTCCCGGCCGCCACGAATGAGCTGGAATACCTGGACGATAAATTCTGTTTCGCGGATCCCGCCTGCGCCCAGCTTGATATTATCTTTCAGGCCACGCCGCCGCACCTCACGGGCGATCATGCTCTTCATATTTCGCAGGGACTGAATGACGCTGAAATCGATATAGCGGCGATAGATAAAAGGCCGCAGCATCAGCTCAAGCTCCTGGCTCCAGCGATCGTCCGTGCCGCCCATCAGCCGTGCTTTGACCATCGCATACCGTTCCCAGTCGCGGCCCTGCTCCTGATAGTAATCCTCCAGCGCAGCGAAGCTCAGCACCAGCGGCCCGCTCTCGCCAAACGGCCGGAGACGCATATCTACCCGATAAACAAAGCCCTCTGCCGTGGGTTGATCCAGCACCTTAATTAAGCGTTGCCCAAGGCGGGTGAAAAACTGGGCGTTATCCAGCTCACGGCGGCCACCGGAGGTGGTGCCGTTTTCCGGCCACGTAAAGATCAGATCGATATCCGATGAGAAGTTCAGCTCTCCGCCACCCAGTTTGCCCATACCCAGGATCAGTAAAGGCTGCGGCTCCCCGGCGGCATTCATGGGCGTGCCGAATTCCCGACAGCAGGCCAGCCACAGCCAGTCACGCGCGGCAACGATCAGCGTTTCTGCCAGTTCGCTGAGCTGTTTCAGGGACTCTTCGGTGCTGCTGAGCGCCAGCGTCTGCATCCACGCTATGCGGGTAAGCATATGGCGGCGGAACAGCCGCAACGTTCGCATCAATGCATTCTCATCCGTCACTTCTGCCAGCTTTTCCGCCAGCCATGCCGGATAGTATTGCCACTCCGCGGGTTGCGGAGGCTGCTGCTGCAGGTGCTGCCACCACTCTGGCTGACGCGTCAGGTTTTCCAGCATGAAATCACTGAAAACCAGCGCGCCCTGTTCTGCCTGACTCAGCGCGCTCATTTCCGGGCTGAGCTGTTGAGCCTGTAGTGCCAGAGAAGGGGGCAAAGCTGGCAAAGGTGGTGACAACATAAAAACTCCCTGTTAACGCGTTGATTAATGCTCTGTCTGCACTGTTCCGGCCTAACCCGTGGAGAGGATCAGAGAGCCGTGCCGTTTTTCCAGAAAGCCGCCTGCTTCAGCGCCTGTCGGCTGTGGCTTTCCAGCCAGACTTCCTGACCAGATTCAATCGCCTGCGCCAGCTGTTCCCAGCTTTGCATCCAGGCTTCCACGGCGGCAGGGTCATAAGCGCCCGCCAGCAAGCGTGCTGCCAGCAGTTGCCGATGCAGCCGCGTCAGTTTGTCCTGATACTCATTCATCTGCTTTACTGAGGCAAAGGTCTCTTTTAAATCGGCGGCAATCCTGCCCAGCATAATGTCAGAGAAGCGCTTGAACGAGCCCTGCAGCTTGGCATCCGCTTTAGCATCGATAAACCCACGCCAGCGCTCGGTCACTATCCAGTTAGTAAGCGCCAACTGGGTACGTAAGGAGAGTGGCGTGAAGCAGAGCGATTCCGCCTGCACCTGCTCTTCAAGCAGCGCTTCTTCCAGGCCCGTCAGAGAGTGACGCAGCTCGTTGCTCGCTTTACGGGGAACCAGCGAACCAAACAGCGAAAAGGTCTGACGCAGCGCTTCAAGCGCCTGGCGGACCTCATGCTGCGCCGCGCTGTTGCCACGCAGCCACAGCTCTTCATGATACTGCCACTGGCTCAGCGCCAGCGTGAAGGCAGCCAGCATCCCCTCTTCAACCGTGGCTTTCGGTTTGACTTTCATCACCGTGAGCGGCCGCAGTTCGCGGGCTGGATTGCCTCTGGCCAGCGCATACCCTCTGGCGGCCTTACTCAGGCTGCCCAACCGTAATCCGCCCAGATCCGTCAGCTCTGCTGCAAAGGCCAGCAGGTCATCCCTCTCTCCGCTTTTCAGCTCCAGCTCAATCTCACACAGCGGCTCGCTTAATGCTCCAGCGCTGACTTCGCCCTGATCGAAAGCAATCTCTATCTCGCTTTCCTTGTAAGTAACCACCCACCTTTCACGAACAAAATTAGTGCTGAACAGCGGCTTAAGCTGCTGCTGAAGCGCCGCAACATCGCACCCTTCAGGCCAGATCTCGGCAGGAAGGCGATCAATCGCCAGTTCTGGCTTTTCAATATCCACATTGTATTCGGGCCGCTGGTGCAGGCCGCCGACGGTTTGCCCCGCCGCTTTCAGCGTCATTTCATAGCGGTCATCAAACCCGCGGATGCGCAGCCCCATATCCCAACGGCGGAGCTGGCTCTCTGCTGTTTCAAAATAGATATTGGTCAGTTTCAGCGGCGCCGTATGCTGATGCGGCCAGGCCACCAGGCGGGCAGGCAGATTTTTAGCGGCTTCCGGCGTGGCAATGAACTTTACTTCGATTTCGATGGTCATATTTTCTTAATCAGATGATTAGCGGTACGGTAAATGGAGTGTTGGCCTGATTTCCCTGCCCGTTTCATGGCGCCTGAGCAGCAGAAAACGGCGAGCCAAATCGGCCAGATATGAGGTGAAGAGTAATGCAGAATCGCCGTGGCTGTCTCGGCTTTATTATGCTTTCGCACCACGCCTCGCACTGGCCTGAGACCAGGAAAGTTCTCATTCAGCTTTATGCGAGCCAGCTCCAGACTGTGCCATTACTTTTGTCCAGGATTCACGTAAACAAGACATCGAATGAAAAAAATACATTTTATTGGCCTCACTTTACTGACTTTTAGCGTAGCAGCATCCGTTCATGCCGAAGAGAAGCGCTATATTTCCGACGAGCTTTCAACCTGGGTGCGCAGTGGCCCCAGCGACAGTTTCCGCCTGGTTGGCACCCTGAATGCTGGTGAGCAGGTTGAGCTGCTACAAACCAACGACAGCACGCACTATGCGCAGATTCGCGATGCCAACGGCCGCACAACCTGGATCCCCGAAGCACAGCTCAGCCAGCAGCCAAGCCTGCGGACGCGCGTGCCACAGCTTGAGCAGCAGGTAAAAGATCTCACTGACAAGCTGGCTAATATTGATGGCAGCTGGAACCAGCGTACTGCCGAGATGCAGAAGAAAGTGGCGGGTAGCGATGGGGCGATTAACAGCCTGAAAGAGGAAAACCAGAAGCTGAAAAATCAGCTGGTGGTGGCGCAGAAAAAAGTGAGCGCGGCCAACGTTCAGCTGGATGATAAACAGCGCACCATCATTATGCAGTGGTTTATGTACGGCGGCGGTGTGGCTGGCGTGGGTCTGCTGTTAGGCCTGTTACTGCCGCACATGATCCCCAGCCGTAAAAAGAAAGATCGCTGGATGAACTGACCTCTCCGGGTAAAGTTCTCAGGGCATCTATTGATGCCCTTTTTGGCATGCCTTCAGGAAAGCATGGGCCGCACAACGTTGGGATGGTTCTACACTTCAAGTATGATGCATAAAACAAACAGATCAGGAGCGCGGTAGTGAAGACTTACCTTGTCGGTGGCGCGGTACGCGATGCACTGTTAAATCTGCCGGTCAAAGACAAAGATTGGGTAGTTGTGGGTGCCTCACCCGAAGAGATGCTGCGTCAGGGCTTTGAGCAGGTGGGCCGTGATTTTCCGGTCTTCCTGCATCCAGAGACACACGAAGAGTATGCTCTCGCCCGCACGGAGCGGAAAAACGGCAGCGGTTATACCGGTTTTGTCTGCTACTCCGCGCCGGATGTCACTCTTGAGCAGGATTTACAGCGCCGCGATCTGACCATCAACGCTATTGCCCAGGACGAACAGGGCCATTTCTACGATCCCTGGCAGGGCCGCGCCGATCTCCAGCAGCGCCAGCTACGGCATGTCTCTCAGGCCTTCCAGGAAGATCCCCTGCGCGTGCTGCGCGTGGCACGGTTTGCAGCGCGTTTTGCCCACCTCAATTTTGTGGTTGCCGAAGAAACCCAGGCGTTAATGCGCTGGATGGCAGAAAGCGGCGAGCTGAACACGCTGACGCCGGAACGCGTGTGGAAAGAGACCGAAAAAGCGCTGGAAACCCGCAATCCACAGATCTATTTTCAGGTACTGCGGGACTGCGGCGCACTGGCGGTGCTCTTTCCTGAGCTGGATAATCTTTATGGCATTCCTGCCCCGGCGAAATGGCATCCTGAAATTGATACCGGTGTACATACGCTGATGACGCTGGCGATTGCAGCCCAGCTCAGCCCCGAGGTCGATGTCCGCTTTGCCACGCTGTTTCATGATGTTGGTAAAGCGCTGACGCCGCCCGAAAAATGGCCCAGCCATCACGGTCACGGACCGGCGGGCGTGCCTTTAGTGGCAGCCCTGTGCCAGCGCCTTCGCGTTCCCAACGCTATCCGTGATTTGGCGCTGCTGGTGACCGAATTTCACGATGTGGTGCACACCATTGAACGCCAGAGCCCGGAAACGCTGATCGCGCTCTTTGATCGCATTGATGCCTGGCGAAAGCCGCACCGCGTGGAACAGATTGCGTTGACCAGTGAAGCTGACGCCCGGGGACGAACAGGATTTGAAAGCAACGCCTATCCTCAGGGCGATTGTCTGCGTAAAGCGTTTGAAATCGCACTGGGCGTGTCCACAAAAGAGGTCGTGGCGGCCGGATTTAAAGGCGTGGAGGTCAGGGAAGAGTTAACCAGAAGAAGGATTGCCGCTTTGTCCCACTGGAGGGAACAGCAGCTTTAAACCGTTCCCGAAGCCGGACCTGAAAGGAGCTGGCTTCGGGAACAAGCGTTTAATTACACAAAAATCATGTAAACCGCTGCCGCCACGATAAAGCGATAGATGGCGAAAGGTACAAACGAGATGCGCTGGATCAGCTTCAGGAAGACTTTAATCGCGATCAGCGCCACGATAAAGGCTACTACGAAACCTACGGCAAACATCGGGAAATCAGCCATGGAGAGGAAGCCCATACTTCTGTAGAGATCCAGCACCGTTGCGCCAATCATCATTGGTACCGCCAGCACGAAAGAGAACTCCGCAGCCGCATAGCGGCTTACACCCATCAGCATACCGCCAGAGATAGTGGCGCCAGAGCGGGAGAAGCCCGGCCACAACGCCAGGCACTGGAAGCAGCCAATGATAAATGCCTGACGATAGGTCATGTCATCGATGCCCTCGGCTTTCGGCTGTTTAGGCTTCAGGTACTCCGCCGCCAGCAGCAGCACGCCGCCAACAACCAGCGCATACATTACGTTAATGGGATTAAAGAGTTGTTTGATTTGGTCATGAAAAACCAGACCAACCACTACGGCCGGTGCCATGCCCAGCAGAATGTGGATCAGCGAAAGATGACCCTTGCCCGTACCTTCGTGTGGAACTTTGCCAAAATGGATGCCAATCAGACCAAACAGACGACGCCAGAACATCACTACCACCGCCAGGATTGAACCCAGCTGGATAACCACTTCAAACGTTTCTGCCTTATCGCCTTCAAATCCCAACAGATGACCGACAATGATCATGTGCCCGGTGGAAGAAACAGGAAGAAATTCTGTTAACCCTTCAACAATGCCAAGTATTGCTGCCACCCATAGCTGATGAATATCTGCCATCAAATCTACCCCTATCCGTTTTAAATCCAGTAAAAAGGCGGCTGCTTCACGCATCCGCCAAAATTGTGCCTGACAAGAATTAGGCCAACCTTAAGACAGAGCATAATGTGGTTTGGTTTCGTTGTGATGGCAATCACATTGAATTTATTTCGGATTAGTCCCGCGTTCGATAATTACGCCAACCTGAGCCGCCTGGGCCACTGCGCCTGGCTTGCTGAGCTTTATGCGCACCCAGGGTGAGTTGAAACGCGCCAGCAGCAGCGAGGCGACTTCTTCAGCCACCCGCTCAACCAGGGCAAATTTGCCCCCCGCCACATGCTCAACGATCGCCTCAGCCACATCGGCATAGCTCAGGCAGTCGCTGACATCATCACTGGCTGCCGCCTGGCGATTGTCCCAGGCCATTTCGACATCGAACACCAGCTTCTGCTGAATCGTTTGTTCCCACTCGTAAACACCAATGGTGGTGATCACCGACAGTTGTTCTATAAATACGATATCCATGATGCTGGTCTCTGTTTTTGTGGTTGCCGGATACCACTTCCGGCGGATTATGCGTATTATCCACGGATGATGAGAACAAAACGACCCCTAAGGGATGGAACGGTGTTATGAGTGTATTCGCGCTTGGTATGATTCTTTTCGCGTATCTGTGCGGCTCCATTTCCAGCGCGATCCTGGTTTGCCGTCTGTTCAGATTGCCCGACCCCCGCCTGAATGGTTCAGGAAACCCTGGCACCACCAACGTATTGCGAATCGGCGGAAAAGTCCCCGCGGTTCTGGTGCTGGTGTTTGACGTTCTTAAAGGGATGCTGCCGGTCTGGCTGGCTTACCACTATGGTGTTTCTCCGCTCTATCTTGGCCTGATCGCCATTGCCGCCTGCCTGGGCCACATCTATCCAGTCTTTTTCCATTTCAAGGGCGGCAAAGGGGTGGCGACGGCGTTTGGTGCCATTGCGCCTATCGGCTGGGATTTAACGGGATTGATGACCGGGACATGGCTCCTCACCGTGCTGCTGAGCGGCTACTCCTCGCTGGGTGCCATTATCAGCGCCCTGATTGCTCCTTTCTACGTCTGGTGGTTTAAACCCCAGTTGACCTTCCCGGTCGCGATGCTCTCCTGCCTGGTTTTACTGCGTCACCATGACAATATTCAACGTCTGTGGCGTGGGCAGGAAACAAAGATCTGGAAGAAGAAAAAGAAGAAAGAAGAGCGGCCGCTTGAGTAATCCGGCGCAGGCAGAGACAAACAGGTGAAGGGGTAAATGAAAAACGCCCGATGAGGTTTCATCAGGCGTTAATATGAAGCTCTGTTTATACGTCAGATAGCGGGCAACTCCGCCAACGGCCAGCGCGGGCGCACCGTGACGCTCAGTTCAGCATGAGTCCCGCCCTTCAGACGAACCAGCCCGGCATAGGCGATCATCGCCCCGTTATCGGTGCAGAACTCAGGCCGCGCATAAAAAACTTCGCCGCCGCGCGCTTTCATCACTTCAGCCATTTTACTGCGTAATGTCCGGTTAGCGCTGACGCCGCCAGCAATCACCAGCCTTTTAAAACCGGTCTGCTCCAGCGCACGTTTGCATTTGATCGCCAGCGTATCAACTACCGCATCCTCAAACGCGCGGGCAATATCGGCACGGGTCTGAGCATCATCGCTGTTTTCACGGATGGTATTCGCTGCAAAGGTCTTTAAGCCGGAAAAGCTGAAATCGAGCCCCGGACGGTCGGTCATCGGACGCGGAAAGACAAAACGCTTTTCTGTTCCAGCCTGCGCCATCTTAGAGAGCAGCGGACCGCCCGGGTAATCCAGCCCCAGCAGCTTCGCCGTTTTGTCGAACGCTTCTCCCGCCGCATCGTCAACGGACTCGCCCAGCAGCGTGTATTCACCGATACCTGTTACGCTGATCAGCTGGGTATGTCCGCCCGAGACCAGCAGCGCCACAAAAGGAAACTCCGGCGGATTCTCCTCCAGCATCGGAGCCAGCAGATGGCCTTCCATATGGTGTACCGGGATGGCAGGCACATCCCAGGCAAACGCCAGAGAGCGACCGATCGTTGCGCCTACCAGTAAGGCACCCACCAGGCCAGGGCCTGCGGTATAGGCAACCGCATCAATATCCTGTGCCTGTAATCCCGCTTCCTGCAGAGCAGCCTGGATAAGCGGCACCGTTTTACGCACGTGATCGCGCGACGCCAGTTCCGGTACTACGCCGCCGTAATCGGCGTGCAGTTTAACCTGGCTGTAAAGTTGATTAGCGAGTAAACCGGCCGCCTCATCGTAGATGGCGATCCCCGTTTCATCGCAGGACGTTTCAATTCCGAGTACACGCATGGCTTTTTTACCTCATTCTTGCGGCGCGCAGTGTAGCATGAAGGCCAGGCCAGAGGCGCCAATTTTGCAGCCAAAAGCGTGACTCACTGATAATGCTGGGGAAAATATTTTCGCCGCCGCGCACGCATTGATGTATACTCCTTGGCCTGAAAAAAACCGGCAGTGGCACAGGCGCATCTGTTGGTGACATTATGCTATGGTGCTTTACAACGCGGCCTGTGTTGGAGTAAAATTCCGCACCATTTTGAAACAAGCTGGCACCGACGTCAGCAACAAAACCGAATTTATCGAGGTGAGAGTTACATGCCGGTAATTAAAGTACGTGAAAACGAGCCATTTGACGTAGCACTGCGTCGCTTCAAGCGTTCATGCGAGAAAGCAGGCGTTCTGGCTGAAGTTCGTCGTCGTGAGTTTTATGAAAAACCGACTACCGAACGTAAGCGCGCTAAAGCGTCTGCTGTTAAACGCCACGCGAAGAAATTGGCTCGCGAAAACGCACGCCGTACTCGTCTGTACTAATCTTTGAGGGTTCGCCCTCACGCAATACAGATAAGTAAGTAGTTAAGAAGGCCGTGCTTTCCGAAAGGAATGCGCGGCTTGTTCTCGTTTATGAGCTGATAAACCGGGGCTTATGGCTGGACGAATTCCACGTGTATTTATCAATGACTTGCTGGCACGCACGGACATCGTGGATCTTATCGATGCGCGCGTAAAGTTAAAGAAGCAGGGCAAGAACTACCACGCGTGCTGTCCTTTCCATAACGAAAAAACCCCCTCTTTCACCGTGAACGGTGAAAAACAGTTTTACCACTGCTTCGGCTGTGGCGCTCACGGCAATGCCGTCGACTTCCTGATGAATTACGATCGTCTGGAATTTGTGGAGAGCATTGAGGAGCTGGCTACGCTTTACGGCCTTGAAGTGCCCTATGAAAGCGGCACGGGTCCCAGCCAGCTTGAGCGCCATCAGCGCCAGAGTCTCTATCAATTGATGGGCGGCCTGAACGAGTTTTATCAGCAGTCGCTTTCGCAGAGTCAGGCAGCCGCCGCGCGCGAATACCTCGCTAATCGTGGTCTGAGTGACGATGTCATCAGGCATTTCTCTATCGGCTTCGCTCCCGCAGGCTGGGATAACGCCCTGAAGCGATTTGGTCGCAATCAGGACGATCGCCAGGCATTGATCGATGCGGGCATGCTGGTCACTAACGATCAGGGCCGCAGTTACGACCGCTTCCGCGAGCGGGTGATGTTCCCGATCCACGACAAGCGCGGGCGGGTGATAGGGTTTGGCGGCCGCGTGCTTGGCGATGGCGTACCGAAATACCTTAACTCACCGGAAACGGATATTTTTCACAAGGGCCGGCAGTTGTACGGCCTCTATGAAGCGCAAAAAAAGCATCCTGAACCGGCGAAGCTGCTGGTGGTGGAAGGCTATATGGATGTGGTGGCGCTGGCGCAGTTTGGCATCGATTATGCCGTTGCGTCGTTGGGGACCTCTACCACGCCTGAACATATTCAACTTCTGTTTCGCACGACCGATAACGTTATATGTTGCTATGACGGCGACAGAGCGGGCCGGGAAGCAGCATGGCGAGCGCTGGAAACCGCATTGCCTTACATGAATGACGGTCGTCAGCTACGCTTTATGTTCCTGCCGGATGGCGAAGATCCCGATACGCTGGTGCGTAAAGAGGGAAAAGAAGCTTTTGAAGCCAGGATGGAGCAGGCTATGCCGCTCTCCGCTTTCCTGTTTGACACGCTGCTGCCGCAGGTGGATTTGCGTTCGCCGGATGGTCGCGCTCAGCTCAGTACGCTGGCATTACCGCTGATTAGTCAGGTTCCCGGCGAAACGTTACGTATCTATTTGCGGCAGACGCTGGGAAGCAAGTTAGGCATCCTGGATGATAATCAGCTGGACAAGCTGATGCCAAAACAGGGCGAGAATGCGAAACCGCCGCAGCAGCCGCAGCTTAAACGCACCACCATGCGTATACTGATTGGGTTACTGATTCAGAATCCGGCGCTGGCGGCGATGGTTCCGCCCCTTGACGGGCTGCAGGCGTCAGAGATGGCGGGCTTTCCACTATTTGTGGAGTTAGTGAGCACTTGCGTTGCTCATCCTGGCCTGACCACTGGACAGCTACTAGAGTTATACCGTGGAACAAAATTTAGCCAGAGCCTTGAAACTCTGGCCACATGGAACCACATGATCGTAGAAGATGAAGTGGAAACTATGTTTAAGGATTCGCTGGCCAGCATGTATGACGCGGCGCTGGAGCGCAGGCTTGAAGAGCTGATTGCGCGCGACCGCACCCATGGACTGAACGCGGAAGAACGCCGCGAGTTCTGGACGCTGAGCCAGGCTTTAGCAAAGAAATAAGATAACTATTACAGAATATCCGCGGCTTAAGTGCCGATAATGCGCCAGGTCGAGCCTGGCAGCCGCTTCGATGGGCAGCGGCAAAAATCCAACGCCCTCACTGTTATTGTTGGCATCATGCATAGCTGACCGACACCAATCTAATTTAACAGAAGTGTGGATACCGTCTTATGGAGCAAAACCCGCAGTCACAGCTTAAGCTTCTTGTCACCCGTGGTAAAGAGCAAGGCTATCTGACCTATGCCGAGGTCAATGACCATCTGCCGGAAGATATCGTCGACTCCGATCAGATCGAAGACATCATTCAGATGATCAACGATATGGGCATCCAGGTTGTGGAAGAAGCGCCTGATGCCGACGATCTGATGCTGAACGAAAACAGCAGCGACACGGACGAAGATGCTGCCGAAGCGGCTGCTCAAGTGTTATCCAGCGTTGAATCTGAAATCGGACGTACAACTGACCCGGTTCGCATGTACATGCGTGAAATGGGTACCGTTGAACTGCTGACGCGCGAAGGCGAAATCGACATCGCTAAACGCATCGAAGACGGTATCAACCAGGTACAGTGTTCCGTTGCTGAATATCCGGAAGCGATTACCTATCTGCTGGAGCAGTACGATCGCGTTGAAGCGGGCGAAGCACGCCTGTCTGATATGATTACCGGTTTTGTCGATCCTAACGCTGAAGAAGATATCGCCCCTACCGCAACACATGTAGGGTCGGAGCTTTCTGAAGATGAGCGTGACGACGACGAAGATGAAGATGAAGAAGATGACGACACCGCCGACGATGACAACAGCATCGATCCGGAACTGGCGCGCGAGAAGTTTAACGACCTGCGCGTACAGTACGAGAAAGCGCGTACCGTTATCAAAGCCAAAGGCCGCAGTCACGCCGATGCCGTTACCGAGATTCAGAATCTTTCTGACGTCTTCAAACAGTTCCGCCTGGTGCCGAAGCAGTTCGACTTCCTGGTAAACAACATGCGCACCATGATGGACCGCGTTCGTACGCAAGAACGTCTGATCATGAAGCTCTGTGTTGAGATCTGTAAGATGCCGAAGAAGAACTTCATCACGCTCTTCACCGGCAATGAAACCAGCGAAACCTGGTTTAAAGCGGCTCTGGCGATGAACAAGCCATGGTCTGAAAAGCTGAAAGATGTTTCTGAAGACGTGCAGCGTGGTCTGATGAAGCTGGGTCAGATTGAAGAAGAGACCGGCCTGACTATCGAGCAGGTTAAGGATATCAACCGTCGTATGTCTATCGGTGAAGCCAAGGCTCGCCGTGCGAAGAAAGAGATGGTTGAAGCAAACTTGCGTCTGGTTATCTCCATTGCCAAAAAGTATACCAACCGTGGCCTGCAGTTCCTGGACTTGATCCAGGAAGGTAACATTGGTCTGATGAAAGCGGTTGATAAGTTTGAATATCGTCGTGGTTATAAGTTCTCAACTTATGCCACCTGGTGGATCCGTCAGGCTATCACCCGCTCCATTGCTGACCAGGCGCGCACCATTCGTATTCCGGTGCATATGATTGAGACCATTAACAAGCTCAACCGTATCTCTCGCCAGATGCTGCAGGAGATGGGCCGTGAGCCGACGCCGGAAGAGCTGGCCGAGCGCATGCTGATGCCGGAAGATAAGATCCGTAAGGTGCTGAAAATCGCTAAAGAGCCGATCTCCATGGAGACGCCGATTGGTGATGATGAAGATTCGCATCTGGGTGATTTTATCGAAGACACCACGCTGGAGCTGCCGCTGGACTCAGCCACCTCCGAGAGCCTGCGTTCTGCCACGCACGATGTGCTGGCTGGCCTGACCGCTCGTGAAGCGAAAGTGCTGCGTATGCGCTTTGGTATTGATATGAATACCGACCATACGCTGGAAGAAGTGGGCAAACAGTTTGACGTGACACGTGAGCGTATCCGTCAGATTGAAGCGAAGGCGCTGCGTAAACTGCGTCATCCAAGCCGCTCTGAAGTACTGCGTAGCTTCCTGGACGATTAATTTGTCCTGAGCAGGTAAAAAGCCCCGGCACAGGCCGGGGCTTTTTTTATGTCCGAAGGGTGCTCACCAGACCACTATTAAACAGAGGGTGAACATTTTTTGTGCCATCTTTGGCCTCCTTCTCCATTGCTTTTCAGCGGGTAAAAGGCTACCTTTACATTGTGCGATGTAAGAGCGGCCTCACTTTGATTAACGTCAAGTGGGGCTTTTCTCTTTCTGTCCCGGCAACTCAGGACAGAAAGATCCTGAGCACCCGTCGCGCAGTGTAGCGCACTCGCTTCGCTTACTTCCTTCTGATTCACTAAAGTACGATCTGGCACTAATTTTTATGCAACCGGGCTGAAACGCGGCTACCGCTCCCCGTGAATTAACGACCCCGCGCCGCCAGCGCCACATCTAACTCACGATAGGCAGCCGTCAGCTCATCCTGAGAAGCACGGTTCAGGCCGCTTGGGTTGGGCAACACCCAAACTTCCGTTTCGCCGATGGTATGCGGCTGCCTGCCCCACTCCACCTTGCTGACCCTGGCCGCCTGCTTCCATGCCTGTTTACCCAGTACAGCTAAAGCAGTGGGCTGGTAGACCTGAATTTTCTCAATCAGCGCCCTGCCCCCTTCACGCAATTCGTCACGCGACAGTTCAGTCGCTTCCTTAGTGGGACGCTCCACCAGCATGGTAATACCGCAGCCGGTATCAAGCAGCTGCTGCTCCTGTTCCGGCTTCAGCTGCCGGGTCGTAAAGCCCGCCAGCCAGATCGTTTTCCAGAAGCGGTTCCCTTTATGGGCAAAATGAAAACCCATATGGGCAGAGGATTTACCCGGATTGATGCCGCAAAAAACCACGCGCAATCCCGGAGCCAGGATATCCGTTATCGTATGTTCATCGGTTTCGTTCATGTTTACTTCTCCTGAAAAGCCTGACGCAGCCAGTGGATAAAAGTGCTGACGGCGCGGGGCACCTGAGCAGACCACGGGCGCAGCACATACAGCGTACTGGCAAATGCTCCGGCCGTTTGCCAGTCAGGCAAAATCTCCACCAGTCGCCCCTGCCGCAGCGCAGCCCGTGCACTGAAATCGGGTAAAAGCGCGATCCCCAGACCGTCCAGCGCGGCATCCCGGATGGATTCACTGTTATTCGTCGCAAAGGGGCCGGATACATTTACCGTCACCGGTGCCTGCCCCTGATGCAACGAAGTGAATGTCCAGCGGGGCGTTTCCGTCCCGCGAGGATAATAAAGGCATTGATGAGCGCTGAGTTCTTCCGGCGTCTGCGGAAAACCGTGTTCAGCCAGATAAGCGGGCGATGCCACAACCTGCGCGCGGGTGGCGCAAAGCGGTAACGCAACATGCGTTTCCGGCAGGCTGTCGCTGTGACGGATAGCCAGGTCGAAGCCTTCACTGGCCAGAGAGACCAGCCGGTCAGAGACTTCTAACTGAATACGAACCTGTGGATGTTCACGCAGAAAAGCGGTGATATGGGGTACAAGCTGTTGACGGGCAAAAGCTACGGGCGCCGTAACCCGTATTAACCCGCGCAGCGGGCCTGCCGAATCACGCACGCTGAAGAAGCTCTGCTCGATCTGGGCGAAAGGCAGCCGTAGCTCCTCTACCAGCTTCTCCCCCGCGCTGGTGAGCCGTACACTGCGCGTGGTTCGCATCACCAGAGGCACGCCGGCGAATTGCTCCAGCTCCTTAATTTTCTGACTCATGGCCGCTTTGCTGACTTCAAGCCTTTCTGCTGCGCGGGTAAAGCTCCCCTGCTCAGCCAGCATCATCAGCCAGTGCAGGTGTACCCACAGGGCGTCGCTCTTTGCCTCTTTCATCTATTGTTCACTATAGTAAATAATCAATTTAAGTATAGCGCTTTTTCCCACCGTTTAATCACCGTAAAGTGAGTTCTGACATAGCCGCAGAGAGCCTGTCCTCTCTCTGTGATTTAACTGATATCAGGGGAAAAGTATGCCTTTACTGCAATTTGATGTGATTCAGGGCCGTTCAGAATCTGAGATGCGAACTTTGCTGGATGCCGCTCACCGTGCGGTGCTGGCTGCTTTTAAAGTGCCAGAGCGCGATCGCTACCAGATTGTTCATGAAAACAAACCTTACCAGATGGTTTTTGAAGATACCGGCCTGGGGCTGACGCGTACCGATAACCTGGTCATGGTAAGGGTTTTCACCAGCCCACGCAGCGACGAGCAGAAACAATTCTTTATGGCGGAACTCTGCCGGGAGCTGAAAGAGAGCTGCGGTATTTTGGCCAGCGACGTGATGATCAGTTTTATCACTAACAGCAAAGGTGACTGGAGCTTTGGTAACGGCGTAGCGCAATACATGACTGGCGACCTGTGACAGCAGTGCATCATCACGCTCAGGTGCAGATCCCTGTCATGAAGATGACTCAGCGTTTTTTCGGGAAGGAATAGTGGCCGCGCTGGCTGAATAAAAACGCTCCGGCAAAGGCCGGAGCGTTGCTGGTTTCGCTACACCTCAGGGAGGAACTTGCTCCCTGCAGCGTTCAGGAAATCAGAAGTCGTAACGCAGACGAACCAGGTTCATATCACCCAGGTTGTCGGTGCTGGAGGTGAATACGTGCTCGTAATCCACGCGGAAGCCGTAATCCAGCTGGAAGGTCACGCCCACGCCGTTATCGATACGTTGGTAATCGCGGCCGTTAACAAATTCC
This sequence comes from Erwinia pyri, assembly GCF_030758455.1. NCBI lineage: Bacteria > Pseudomonadati > Pseudomonadota > Gammaproteobacteria > Enterobacterales > Erwiniaceae > Erwinia > Erwinia pyri. The sequence goes on along the minus strand of NZ_CP132353.1, from coordinate 677,495 downwards.
AGACGGTCACCCATAACGTATGGCATAAAGGTTTTCAGGCCATACTGGCCAACCGGGATGGTATAACCAGCCAGATATTCAATTCCCCACGCATCGTTAGCGAAGTAGTTATTCACATCTTTCAGTTTAGTTGGGGCAAAGTCCTGGTAGTATCCACCGCCGAAGGTGAAGGTCCAGTTATCCGGTTTCCAGCTAAGAGCGGTACCGTAGATGTTCTGGTCGTAGGCTTTTGAATCATCGTTACCCGGGTTGCGCATCTCTGCACGGGTATAGTTCCAGGCCGCGCCCCAGGTCAGGTCTTTGGTCAGGTGATAATCCACGCCCAGCGAGCCGCCGCCGTTACGCTTGTAGCGCAGGCCGTTACCCGGCAGATATTCGCTGTCTTCAAACAGGTAAGAAGCATAGAGGTCAGCATCGCCGAAGGTGTTTTTATACTTCAGCATTTTACGGGAACGATAAGAGCCGTCGTAATCACCTTTAATGCCGATACCAGGAGCCTGAGCCAACATGTCGTAGTCCCAGATATCCGTTTTTGAGCCAACAACATCATAATAAACGCTGTTTTGCTGGCCAAACGTCAGCTTACCCCAGGTTTTGCTCTGGAAACCGGTATAGAGCATACGGCGACTGGTATCGTGATCGTTATCAGCATGGTGATTGTCCCAGTTGAACAGCGCCGGAATATTCACGCCCAGCTCGTAGTAACCTACCCAGCTTACATCATCAAACAGGTAGTAATCCGCCAGGAAACGGAAGCGGGTGCCGCCATCAAAACCGTTACGCTTATAGGAACCTTTATCCCCATCGCCGGTCAGATTGTTGAATTGCGGACGAATACTGCCACCGACGGTAAAGTTCAGGCGGCTAAGCGGGTCGCCAGCCTGCGGATCGGCTTTCAGAACGGTAATTTCAGCATGAGCGGCAAACGACGCACTGCCCACCAGCAGCCCCAGCCCAATGGCCTGAGTTAAAACACGCATTTTTGTTAACATCACAGATCCCTGATAAGAATTGTCTTAGATTTTCCGGGTGAGATAGTAGCCTGAGAAGCGTGACAAAATGTGGATTTATATGACCCTTTCGTGCGGTTTTTCTTACATAATCTTTAAGAAAATATGTCATTTGACGTAAATACACACAAATATGGTCATTTTGTGCTGTATTTTATTTATGTCATGCGCCCCTCCTGCTCTCTGCTCTGCTGGTTTTATTTTTTTATCTCCGCAGCCCCCCTTCGTTCCAGTTAACACTTTTGTAACGCGAGAGTGGTGTTCTCCTCCTGCCTGGCTATACCTCACAGAGGTTCGTTAAGCGGGAGGAAGGCATGACATCAGCGAGCAGAGAGCCCGAGGGACGTAATGCGCGACTGGCGCGGCTCCGCCAGCTTACCCGCGTGCCGGTACTGATTATCGGTGGAGGGATCAACGGCATCAGCACCTTTCGTGAGCTGGCTCTGCAGGGGATCCCGGTAGTGATGGTGGAGAAAGGCGACTGGTGCCAGGCAGCCAGCGGCGCACTGTCGCGTATGATCCATGGCGGATTGCGCTATCTGGAAACCGGTGAGTTTGGGCTGGTTAAAGAGTCCGTACAGGAGCGGGATCGGCTGCTGAAGAATGCTCCGCACTACGTTGCTCCTTTACGTACCACTGTGCCCATTGGCAGCCGGACCGGCGGGCTGATGAATGCCGGCAAATGCTTTTTGCAGCTTTCAGACCAGCCCAGCCGACGCGGGGCACTGGTGATTAAAACGGGTCTGACGCTTTACGATACCTGGTCCCGCCAGTTTGGCACCATGCCCAGACATCAGATGCATAATCAGCAGCAAACGCACCAGCGCTGGCCAGGGTTTGCCGGGTGGGTGAAATACAGCGCGGCCTATTATGATGCGTGGATCGCCGCCCCGGAACGCCTGGGTTTTGAGCTGATTGAGGATGCTGAACGCGCGGCGCCCGGTGCGCTGGCGCTGAACTACCTCAGCGTTGAGCAGTGCGACGGCGAAAAGCTTACCCTGCGCGATCTCCTGAGCGGCGAGACTTTTACGCTGACGCCCCATGTAGTGGTGAACGCTACCGGCGCATGGATTGACCAGCTGAACGGCACGTTAAGCCCCGCCCTGCCAGCAAATAAGCTGATTGGCGGCACCAAAGGCTCGCATCTGATCCTGCGCAGTCCGGCGCTGTTGCAGATGCTGGATGGCGAAATGATCTATTACGAAAACCAGGAGGGGCGGGTCTGTATTATGTTCCCGTGGTACGGCAACGTGCTGGTTGGTTCAACCGATATACGGGTAGATAACCCGGAGGCGGTGTGCGAAGAGGAGGAGCAGAACTATATTCTGGACTCCCTGCGCTTTATTTTCCCCAACCTTCAGGTGAGCGGGGAAGACGTGCTTTACACCTTCAGCGGTGTGCGCCCGCTGCCTGCCAGCGAAGCCACTCACAGCGGCACTATTTCCCGTAACCACTCGCTGGTTCTGCTGCCGCCTCTTGCCGGGCGGGATTTCACCACGCTCTGTCTGGTCGGTGGCAAATGGACCACATTCCGCAGCTTCGGCGAACAAGCCGCTGACCGGGTGCTGAAGCTGCTGGGGGAAAAGCGCAAAGTAAGCACCGTAGAGATGGCGATTGGTGGCGGCAGCCATTTTCCCGCCGCCGCAGGCAGACAGGAGTGGATAAAGCAGCAGAGCAGTACCTATGCGCTGTCACCGACCCGCACTGCTCAGTTGCTCTCGCGCTACGGTACGCGGGCAGAAGCGGTTATGGCTTTTATGCAGCAGCAACCCGACACACAGCTGCAGGCCCACCCGGAGTGGAGCCAGAATGAGCTGCGTTTCCTTATCCGCTATGAGCAGGTAGAGACGCTGGAGGACCTGCTGATCAGGCGTACGCATCTTGCTGTCAGCGGCCAGCTTACCCTCCCGCTGATTGAAGAGGTAGCCGCGCTGCTGGCGCAGGAGCGTAGCTGGTCTGTTCACGATAAGGAACAGCACGTTGCGGAAACCCTGAGCCGTCTGGCTGCCCGGCACGGGCTTGGCAGACTTTTACCGCCATCCTCGCCATCCTGACTTCGCCTCGCTTTCTGATTTACCCTGACTCGCCTGCAAAAACGGCGGTGGGCCTGGTGGCGACACAAAAGGCTTACCGCCCCTCCCTGTAGAGTGTGACTTAAATCTGAATTCCTGCATCTGAACAGCGGCCCGGTCAGCGAAAGGGAATATTAATTTTATTTAACAATAATAATAATATCCCACCCCACAGAGCACGTTTTCCGTGATATCTCCCTCTTTGTAGCGCGAAAACGCTGCCTGATACGTTAATCACTTCGATGTGGAATTCATACAAAGTTAAACAAAGTGTAAACAGAGTGCAATGAAATGCCGGTGCGGGGACATTCTTCTGTGCCGCCCCAATATTGCCAGGGATAATTCGCTGCGCTAAATTGGCTTATTCCGCGCAGATCTTCCCCCTTTCACCGGCACAGGACGGGGATCGCGCCAGGTTGAGGATAAAAACAACTTATGGGTTCAGAATTACTTTCGCTGGTACTGTTTATTGCTTCAGTGACGCTTTACACCTGGAAAGCGGGAAGGAACAAACTTTGGTTTACCGCCATTTTGTTGTTTTTAGGCATCTATATCATTCTTAATGCCTCTTTGCTGGCGAGTAATTATTTTACCGGTGAAGGAATTAACGACGCGGTTATTTACACCATTACCAGCAGCCTGAGCGGTGCAGGCGTCAGTAAATATATTCTGCCTGCGGCTGGCCTTATTGTGATGCTGGTGCTGCTGTTCATATTTTTATCCTGGGTTTTGCGCCTGCGCAAAGGGCATCGTACCAGTCAGTTCTACAGTCTGCTGGCGGTGCTGCTGGCGCTGGGTTCAATTAATACCACTCCCGCCTATCAGCAGGTTGCCAGCCTGATTAAATCGCAGGTAGGCAAAGGGAACTCCGACTTCTACACCCATTATAAAGTGCCGGGAAAACAGATTCAGGGCGATAAACCTAATCTGGTCTATATCTATGCGGAGAGCCTTGAACGCACCTATTTTGATGAAAAAGCGTTTCCGGGCCTGGCACCGGAGCTGAGCCAGATCAAAAACAACGCCTTTGACTTCAGTAATACGGAACAGCTACCCGGTACGGAATACACCATTGCCGGCATGGTGGCTTCGCAATGCGGTATTCCACTGTTTGCCCCCTTTGATGGCAACGCCTCCAGCTCGCTCTCCACTTTTTATCCGCAAAACGTCTGCCTGGGCGATATCCTGAAGTCGTCCGGTTATCAGAACTACTTTTACCAGGGCGCCAGCCTGAGCTTTGCCGGTAAGGATCTGTTTCTCTCTTCCCACGGTTTTGATCATCTTTATGGCCTGAACGAGCTGAAAAACGTGGTGAAAGACCAGAGCTACCGCAACGACTGGGGATGGTACGACGACACGCTGCTGGATGTGGTGTTTGATAAGTATCTTGAGCTGGCTCGTAAGAACCGCCCTTTCTCGTTGTTTGCACTCACCGTCGATACCCATCATCCTGACGGCTTTATCTCGCGCAGCTGCCAGCGCAAAGATTACCCGTATGAGGGTCAGGCCAATAAATCGTTCGCCGCCGTGGCCTGCAGCCAGGAGCATATTGCGCGCCTGATCCAGCGCATTCAGGCTACGCCTTACTTTAAAAACACCATTATTGTGGTCAGCTCCGACCATCTGGCGATGAACAATACCGCTTACAAATACCTCAACCAGCATGACCGCAGCGACCTGTTCTTTATGGTGCGCGGGGATAATGTCAGCAGTAAAGTGATCCCGGTTAAACGCAGCACGCTGGATAATGGCGCAACCGTGCTGGATGCGATGGGTGGCGACAACTTTATTGGTCTGGGGCGCAGCAGCCTCTCCTCAACTTCGCTGGCGGCCACCTATCTTAATATCAAAGAGAAAATCAACGAGTGGAAGCCGGACGTCATCAAACTGTGGAATTTCCCGAAGGTTATTTCAGATTACGAAATTGATACCGACAAGAACACCTTCAGCTTCTCTGGCGTGCACTTCAAGCTGCCGCTGCTGCTCTCCGTGATGCCCAATAAAATTGAGCCAAAGTTTGATGTTTATCTGGCGGCGCCGCTGAAACAGCAGCTGGCAAAATTTGCGCCCGACGAGAAATTTGTCTGGATCGATCGCTGCTTTAAGATGGGCGACGTCTGGGATAAGAAGCTGGAGCTGAACCCGAACCTCTGCATAGCGCAAGGAACGCTGAACTCTCCGCCACAGATCCAGCAGGTTAAACCCGGCCTCACGCAGGGCAAAGCAACCTTCAGCCAGACCGGCACGCAGAGCGACGATCGCTACCAGCAGGCGGTAACGCGGCTGCGCATTGGCGACGATGACCTCCGTTACACCGCTGACCGCATTCTGTTTGGGCTCCCGGGCCTGCCTGAGCAGGTGCAAAAAGTGACCGGCTTATCCTTTATCGAACCCTGGGGCGGACGCTGGTCCGATGCCAATCTGCTTCCTGTGGTCACCGTGCAGTATCTGGAACCGCTGCCAGCCAGCTTTGATCTGACGCTGATCGCGCGGGCATTCGGCAAAAACAGCCAGCAGCCGTTCAGCATCAAAGTGGGGGATATGATCCATAAGATTACCTTCAGCAATGGCGACACCACGGTCAAAGTGCATTTCACTAATCGGGCACAGGCCAGAACCATTGAGATCCAGCCACCCGCACCGGAAGAGACCGCCGAAGGCGCGGTGGACGGTTTTGCTGCCCGTAAACTGGGGATCGGCCTGGTGAGCCTGCAGGTCACCGCCACCGAATAAATTGCGAACTGCTTCACAGATATTCATCAAGTTTTCGCCCCCGCTGCCGATTTACTGGGCTTCGAGGGGCGTAAACAGCAAGCCCTATTTTCAGAGGGAAACATGTGATGGCATCTGTGAAAAATATGAAGGTCGGGGTTCGCCTCGGCGCAGCGTTCAGTTTGGTGATCCTGCTTTTGATCATCGTGAGCGCAACCGCAATATTGAAAATCAACAATATCAACACCGCAGTAGACAGTATCGTTAGCGACCGTTACGTTAAAGTCCGCCTGGCCTTTGACGTGCGCGATGGCGTAAATGAACAGATTAAATATCTTCGCGGGATGGTGATCGATACCACGCGTCCACAATATAACGTCAAGCGTTACGGTCAGCTTGACGACGCAACGAAGAAAACCACGCTGGCCATTGATAAAATTGCTCAGTTGCAGACAACTGCCGTAGGTAAAAAGAAAATCCAGGCCGTTACCGAAGCGGCTCAGGTTTTTGAAAATGCCAAAACGGAGCTGATTGCCATGATCCGTGCGGGCAACGCCGATGACGCGGCGGCCTTTGCTCTGCAGAAAATGACCCCTTCGCAAAATAACTTTCTGAATCTGGCAGCCAAATTTGCTGACTCCCAGTCCAGCCAGCTGATGGCGGAAGGCGCGGTGGCCAATACTGAAGGCAATACCGCCATTCAGATCACCTTAATCTTCTCTGCGCTTGCCGTGGTCGCTGCGATCCTGCTGGGCTTCTTCCTGACCCGCTCTATCGTGCGTCCGCTGCGTGAAGCCGTGACCATTGCTGAAAACGTGGCGGCGGGCGATCTGCGCACCGTGATCCGCGTCAGCTCTACCGATGAAACCGGTCAGCTGATGCAGGCCCTGCAGAACATGAATGAGAACCTGCTGCGTATCGTTACTGAAGTCCGTTCCGGTACCGACCTGATCCACACCGCCTCCAGCGAGATCTCTGCCGGTAACATGGATCTTTCTTCCCGTACTGAGCAGCAGGCCAGCTCACTGGAAGAGACCGCCTCCGCGATGGAACAGATGACCTCCACCGTGAAGCAGAATGCGGATAATGCCCGTCAGGCTAACGAACTGGCCGCACTTGCCTCTAAAGTGGCGATCCAGAGCGGTGACGCGGTGAAACAGGTGGTCAGCACCATGGATATGATCAACAGCTCTTCCCGGAAGATTGTCGATATTATCAGCGTGATTGACGGCATCGCCTTCCAGACCAATATTCTGGCACTGAACGCAGCGGTAGAAGCGGCGCGTGCCGGCGAACAGGGTCGTGGTTTTGCTGTGGTGGCCTCCGAAGTGCGCAGCCTGGCACAACGCTCCGCTTCAGCGGCGAAAGAGATTGCGCAGCTGATTCAGGACTCCGTGGCCAAGGTGGATGAAGGCGGCAGGCAGGTTGCTAAAGCGGGCACCACCATGGATGAGGTATTGAACAGCGTGAAAAGCGTGACGTCCATTATGGGCGAGATTTCCATTGCCAGCTCAGAACAGAGCACCGGTATTGTTGAAATCAGCACGGCTATCAACCAGATGGACCAGGTGACGCAGCAGAACGCCTCTCTGGTGAACCAGTCTGCGGCGGCAGCTCAGTCGTTGCAGGAGCAGGCTGAACAGCTCTCGCTGGCGATCAGCGTCTTCAAGGTAAACGACACGCACTACTCACCAGTCTGAGTCAGTCAGGTATAAAAGCGTTAACAAACGGCCGAAACGGCCGTTTGTGCATCTCATGCTTAAGTGCAAAAAAAACCGTACCGATGCCTTTGGAAGCCGGTATAAAACAGATTACTATACGAATTATCTTAAGCCTGATTCAGATGGATGTACGCACGTTGAAACCCATTCTTCACCGTTTGCTGGCCCTGCTCGTTGTGGTGACTCCGCTCAGCGTGATGGCCGCACGAACCGCCCCCGATCCGCTGCTTGCGTCCCAGATTGTTGATCGCTACGCGCAGAACATCTTCTATAACACCAAAGCGACCGGCATGGCGATAGTGGCCATTGATGCCAACCAGCGCGTCTTTGCCAGCCAGGGCGTTATCCGTCCGGGCAGTAAGGTTCGCCCGCAAAAAGATTCCGTTATCCGTATCGCCAGCCTGACGAAATTGCTGACCAGCGAGCTGTTAGTCAAACTCTCTGAGCAGGGTGTGGTAAGGCTTGACGATCCGCTGAGTAAATATGCTCCCTCGCGCAGCAGCGTACCCACTTATGCCGGGCAGACTATTCGTCTGATTAATCTTGCCACCCACACCAGCGGACTGCCTCGGGAACAGCCGGGCGGAAAGCCGCATCGCCCGGTGTTTGTCTGGCCAACCTACAGCCAGCGCTGGAACTGGCTGCAGAGCGCGCATCTGAAAGCCGCGCCGGGCACGCAGGCCGCGTATTCGAACCTGGCGTTTGACCTGCTGGGCGATGCGCTCTCTAAAGCCGCTGGCGTTCCTTATCCCACGCTGTTGCAGCGTGAAATTACCCGCCCGCTGGGGATGAAAGACACCACCTTTACCCCCTCCCCCGATCAGTGCGGTCGCCTGATGGTGGCGGAAAAAGGCGCAAGCCCGTGCATGAATACGCTGGCGGCGATTGGCAGCGGCGGTATCTACTCCACCCCGGACGATATGGGCCGCTGGATGCAGCAGTTCCTCTCTTCTGACGTGCACCCGCGCACTACACAGGCAGACCGAATTCAGACCATGATTTATCAGCGTGACCAGCTGACCAGGGTTATCGGTATGGATGTACCGGGCAAAGCTTCTGCGCTGGGGATGGGATGGGTTTATATGGCTCCGCAAGGTGGGCGGCCGGGAATTATTCAGAAAACCGGCGGCGGCGGCGGCTTTATTACCTATATGGCGATGGTGCCGCAGTACAGCGTGGGCGTATTTATTGTGGTGACCCGCTCGGCGCAGACCCGTTTCACGCCCATGAGCGATGGCGTGAATAATCTGCTGACAGAGCTGATTGGCAATACGCCGGACAGCGCGCAGCTTGCGGCAAGTATTATGGCTAATTAACTGAGCAATTCAGCGGAGCGGAATAAGCGTTAACCGCTCCGGAAGCAGCCAATTATATCATTATGTAAATATCCATGATAATTATTAAATAAAGGATCGCCAGAGTGCAACATGCACTCTCAAGGCCCGCTGACATTCATGGTTATTTCGTTTTTTATCCCCTTTGTGAGTCACTCGAAATTCTCTCCGCCGTAACCCCTGTTAACTCTCTTAATATTCATTTCGTCACACACCGTTATTTCTTCTGGCACAGAATATGCTTTCTTTAGCTATTACCAATACAGGGTGTTCTCAATAAGCTCTGACATCACAACACGAGGGTATATGGCTAAAGGTGCATTTAAACAAAAATTAGGACTGCTCGATCTCAGCTTGCTGGGGATCGGGTCAATGATCGGCTCTGGTTGGTTGTATGCCGCGTTGACCAGTTCCGGTTATGCTGGCGCACAAACTGGCTGGGCCTGGATCCTGGGCGCCATTATCGTGCTGATGATTGGGCTGGTCTTTGCGGAACTCTCCGCCGCGATCCCGCGTGCTGGTGGCTTTGTGCGCTATCCCAACTTCTCCCACGGTAACGTTGTCGGCTTTGTAATCGGCGTCAGTTCGCTGCTGGCTTATACCAGCACGGCTGGGGTAGAAGTGGAGGCGGTACGTCAGTATGCGCAATACTGGTGGCCTGCTGTCAGTAACAGCGATGGCGGTCCGACTGCCTTAGGCTTTACCGTACAAATCCTGCTGCTGGTGGGCTTCTTCCTGCTGAACTACTGGAGCGTGAGCTTTTTCGGCCGGGTGAACACCATTGTTACTACGTTTAAATTTATCGTCCCGCTGCTGACCATCGGTACGCTGTTTCTCTACTATAACGGCGCAAACCTGAATGTTCCGCCGCCGCCGCCTGGTGGCGCGCACGGCATCTTCACCTCTCTGACTGGCGCTGGCATCGTATTCGCCTATCTGGGCTTCCGGCAGGCCGTGGACTTTGCCGGCGAAGCCAAAAATCCGCAGCGTAACGTGCCTCTGTCAATCATCATTGCCATCGCGGTGAGCTTTGTGATTTACATCGCCCTGCAATATGCTTTTATGGGCGCCGTGCCTTCTGAAGCGCTTTCCGCGAATGGTTGGGATGGATTGAAGAAAGTCTTTCAGTCACCCTATGCCGATTTGGCACGTAGCCTGGGCATCACCTGGCTGATTAATTTGATCCTGGTGGATGCCGTTATCTCTCCCGCCGGAACCGGCAATATCTATCTGGCGGGTGCCAGCCGCGTGCTGTTTGCCTGGGCGCGCAATGGACACCTGTTTAAAATCTTTGGCAAAGTGGATGCCAAATCTGGGGTGCCTCGCGGGGCGCTTTGGCTGTCGCTGATCCTGTCGATCGCCTGGACGTTGCCATCTGAGTTTCAGGTCTGGGGTGGGCTGATTGGTGCCGTGACCTCCGCCACGGTATTCACCTATATGCCCGGGCCTGTCACCCTTGGCGCATTTCGTCGTCATTTGCCGGGCATGACTCGTCCCTTCCGCCTGCCAGTTGCTGCAGTGCTCAGCCCGCTGGCCTTTGCTGCCAGTACGCTGCTGATTTACTGGAGCGGCTGGTCAGTAAACGAAATCCTGATCCCGATTCTGCTGCTGGCCTGGGTAGGCTATGCAGTGTTCGGCAAAAAGTCCGATACCTCCGGCCGTGACCTGCAGTGCGCATGGTGGCTGCTGGTTTATTATGTTGTTGTCCTTATCCTTTCTTATCTCGGCACCTTTGGCGGCATCAATGCGCTCAGCTCTCCTGTCGATATGGTGCTGGTAGTGGTAGCCTCCCTGGCCTGTTATTACTGGGGCGTGTCGGCCAGTCTGTCCGTTCCCGAGATTACCGATGATGAGGAGATCATGGACGCGCCTGGCAACTAATCCGGTATCAGCGCTTTCGCCGGGTAATCACTCCGGGACGGGGAATCTCGTCCCGGAGTGATCTTTATCAATACTTCCTCCGCTTAATCCTGCGCATATTTCCTGCGGCCTCTCTTTAAAAAATATAAAAACTTTACGCAGGAGCAAATATGCAACACAGAATGGTATTGAATGAAACCGCCTGGTTTGGCACCGGTTCGCTTTCGCAAATCGTGGAGGAAGTGACGAAACGAAACTTTAAAAAAGCATTACTGGTAACAGATAAAACCCTGATTAAAGCGGGCGTGGTCGAGAAAGTCACCGCCCTGCTGGCGAAGCACCAGCTCCCTTTTATGATTTATGACGAGGTGGTGCCCAATCCCACCATCGCCACCGTGCAGCAAGGCGTGGAGCTGTTCAAAAAATCAGGCGCGGACTACCTGATTGCCGTCGGCGGCGGCTCGCCGCAGGATACCGCCAAAGCCATTGGCATCATTATTAATAACCCGGAGTTCGCTGACGTGCGAAGTCTGGAAGGGGTTGCGCCAACCCGCAACGCCTGCGTGCCGATTATCGCCCTCCCCACCACTGCCGGAACGGCCGCCGAAGTCACCATCAATTATGTGATCACCGACGAAGAGAAGCGCCGCAAATTTGTCTGCGTGGATCCGCACGCTATCCCCATTCTGGCGATTATTGATGCAGAGATGATGGCGAGCATGCCGCCCGCCCTGAAAGCCGCCACCGGCATTGATGCGCTGACGCATGCCATTGAAGGCTATATCACCAAAGGCGCGTGGGAACTTACTGATGCGCTGCACCTGAAAGCGATTCAGATCATTAACCGCTCGCTGCGGGCTTCCGTTGCCGGGGAGGCGAAAGGCGTGGAGGATATGGCGCTCGGCCAGTATATCGCTGGCATGGGCTTCTCTAACGTCGGGCTGGGGCTGGTGCACGGCATGGCGCACCCGCTGGGCGCGTTTTACAATGTCCCTCATGGCGTGGCTAACGCCATCATCCTGCCGCACGTTATGGCGTGGAATGCGGAGTTCACCGGGGAAAAATACCGGGATATCGCCCGCGCAATGGGCGTGGGCAGAGTCTGCGGCATGAACCTGAATGAAGTGCGCGCCGCCGCCGTGCAGGCCGTAAAACAGCTCTCTGCGGACGTAGGTATTCCCGCCAGGCTGCGCGATGTAGGGATGAAAGAGGAAGATATTCCCGCCCTGGCGCAGGCCGCGCTGGACGATGTCTGCACCGGTGGCAATCCCCGCGAGGCGACCCTGGCGGAGATCACCGAGCTTTATCGCCAGCTTTACTGACCACCGAGCCTCTGCGGATGTAGCGCGTGGTAAAAACGGGCTGCGGGCCGGCGGTGTCGCCACGGATCTGTGAAATGATACGCCGGGCGGCTTCCCGGCCCATTTCATAAACTGGCTGCTCAATGACCGAAAGCGGCGGCGAGACAATTTCAGTCCAGGGGAAATTGTCGTACATCACAAACGACAGATCCTGGGGAATGCGTAAGCCTCGCAGTGCAAACTCGCGCATCAACGACTGGGCGATCAGGCTGTCTGAAGCGATCACCGCTGTAGGCGGCTCTCCGCAGTCGAACAGCTCACCAACAATCTTGCCAATAGCGGCATCATCAAGCGCATTCGTTTTGATTAACTCCGGCTGGAAAGCGAGATCCGCCTGGCGAAATGCCAGTTCCATACCGGCTACTCGTTGGGCTACTGGCGTTAACCCTAAATCCTCCGGACGACAATAGGCACCGTTACACTGCATGCTGGTAACGTAGGCAATGCGGCGGTGCCCCAGCTCAAGCAGCTCCTGGGTTGCCTCAAGCGCAGCAGCCGTAAAATCAACGCTGATCACCTCTACTTCCAGGTCAGAAACAGCGCGATCAAACAGCGTCAGCGCGCAGCCGTTCGCCAGCACCTGTGCAAGATGGGGATTCTGCCCGGCGGCAGAGCTACAGGGCGCAACGATGATGCCATCGACACGCTTATCCAGCATGACTCTTACCGCCTCCTGTTCAATCTCTGCCTTCTCATCGCTGTTGCTGAGAAGCACATGATAGCCCGCCAGCCGCGCCACATCGGAGATGCCCCGCAGCGCCAGACCGAAATGTGGGTTTTCAATATCGCCTACAATCACGCCAAGCGTGTTAGAACGACCAGTATTCATGCTCCTCGCCAGCTCGTTCGGGCGATAGCCCAGTTTCTCCGCCGCCGCATTAACCCGCGTTGCGACCTCTTCGCTCACCGAGCCATACCCCCCCAATGCCCGTGCAGCCTGAGCTTTTGAAACGTTCGCCTCGCGGGCAACATCGGTGATGGTGGGGGCTTTTGCCCTTAACGCTGCTCTGGTCATAATAATTTCGAATCACAAGTTGGGTTACAGAAGATTGACGACATTTACCGGCTGTGTCTACTATCACTATAGCTGATTTGAGACCGGTCTCACAACCACCCTGTCGCCCTTCAGCCACCTGCATTGAGACCGGTCTCATAAGCATAAACCGACCCCGCTCTCAATAGTCGTTGATGTTAACCCCAATAAAAACGGACCGACTATGAAATCGCATAAACCCCTGATCGCTCTGGCCGCCTCGCTGCTCGCGGCAGTCACTCTCTTTACCAGCGCTGCTTCGGCGGCCAGTAACGATAATCCTTATGGTTTGATTGAGCCGGGACACCTGCGGGTTGCCAGCCTGGGCGATGCCAAACCCTACACGTTCACCGATGCCAGTGGCCAGTTTACCGGCTTCGACGTCGAGTTCTTTACTGACGTGGCTCACCGGCTGGGGATCCAGAAGGTGGATTTTATCGGCCAGGATTTTGCCGGCATTCTGCCCGCCGTGGCGAATGGCCAGTATGACGCTGGCGTTGCCGCCATCGGCATTACCAAAGCCCGCCAGCAGACAGTGGATTTCTCCTCCGGCTACCTGGCTGGCTATCTGACCGTGCTCACCACCAAGACTTCCGGCGTCAGCAATGTTGATACGCTGGCGAAACACAGGCTGGCGGTTGTTCAGGGCACGCTTCAGGAGAGTTACGCAGTCGATCATTTCACGCAGACCGATATTGTGCGCTTCCCCGATAACAACGCCGCTATCTCGGCAATGAATAACGGCACGGTAGACGCGGTATTCCTGGATTATGAGGCGGCTAAAAGCTATGCCGATCGCTACGGCCTGCGCCATGCCGCCGATATCCCCTCCTTTGATGCGCCAGCCGGGTTCGCTATTGCTAAAAACAAAGGGGCGTTTAAGGCCGCGCTGGATAAGGCCATCAAAGCATCGATGCAGGATGGTACCTGGAAGCGCCTCTATGAGAAGTGGTTCCCCGGCTCGCCGATGCCGAAACAGTATCTTCCAGTGACTGAACAGACCTCGCAATCCTGAGGCTCCCCTTTAGCCAACGGCGCGCCTGGCGTGCCGGATAAGAAAGAGAGTCCAGACTATGGATATTATCGAGATCCTGAGAAGAACGTTTTTCGATTTTCCCTCAATGCTACAGGTTCTGCCGCAGCTGCTGGGAACGGGCCTGATCAATACGCTGATTATTTCGCTGTGTGCCACCGTCATGGGGACCACGATTGGCCTGGTGCTGGCGCTGATGGGCATCTCCCCTTCCCGCTGGCTACGTATTCCGGCACGCCTCTATACCGACCTGTTTCGCGGGCTGCCTTCCATTCTGACCATTCTGCTGATTGGCCAGGGCTTCGCCCGCTTCAGCTATCAGATTTTCGGCCCCAGTCCCTATCCGTTAGGGATCTTCGCGCTGAGCCTGATCGCCAGCGCTTATATGGGTGAAATTTTCCGTTCCGGCATTCAAAGCGTGGAGCGGGGGCAGCTGGAAGCGTGCCGCGCACTCGGTATGAGCTATGCGCGGGCCATGAGCCTGATCGTTATTCCACAGGGGATCCGCCGTGTACTTCCGGCGGTGGTGAATCAGTTTATTGCCATCATTAAAGACTCCTCGCTGGTCTATCTGCTGGGTCTGATGGTTAACGAGCGGGAGCTGTTTCGCGTCGGCCAGGATGCCGCCGTGCTGACCGGCAATCTCTCGCCGCTGATGCTGGCAGGGCTGTTCTACCTGATGATCACCGTACCCATGACCCATCTGGTGAACTTTGTTGATGCCCGCTACCGAACCGGGCGACGCAAGGCCAGCGCGCCGCAGAGCGGATTGAAAGAAGTGCAGGAGGTACAGCAGCGTAACGCGCTGGCCACCGGGGCCGCCTCACACCTCACGCCCGAGAGAGGACAATAATATGTTGAATGCTGCAACGACCACAGAGCTGGCTGAGGAGAGAGCGTTCCACGGCGCCAGCCTTGAGCTGCGTGGGCTGACGCTGGCCTATGGCGATATCGAAGTGCTGCGCAACGTCTCTTTTCACGTTGCGCCAGGCACCACCACCTGCATTATCGGCCCTTCCGGGTCGGGCAAATCGACGCTGTTACGCGGCATCAATCGCCTGCATGAACCGAAAGCGGGCGACGTGCTGCTGGCCGGACGTTCGGTGTTAAAAGATAAACCGGATGCGCTACGCCTGCGTATTGGCATGGTTTTCCAGCACTTCAATCTGTTTCCCGACCACAGCGCGCTGCAAAACGTGGCGCTGGCGCCTTGGAAAATCAAGGGATTATCAAAAAAGCGTGCTTTCGGGGTTGCCGCTGACCGGCTGGAAGAGGTCGGTCTGACCGCCCGTGCCGACCATCGCCCGCGCGATCTCTCCGGCGGCCAGCAGCAGCGTGTGGCGATTGCCCGCGCGCTGGCGATGGATCCGGAAGTGATGCTGTTTGATGAGGCCACCTCGGCCCTAGACCCTGAGCTGGTGAAGGGCGTACTGACCCTGATGGCGGATCTCTGCCAGCGAGGAATGACTATGGTGGTAGTGACTCATGAGATGGGTTTTGCCCGCAAGGTGGCAGATCAGGTGGTGTTTATGGACGAGGGCGAAATCGTGGAAAGCGGCACGCCCGGCGAAATTTTTGACCGGCCCCAGTCCGCCCGACTGCGCCAGTTTCTCTCTGAAGTGCTCTGATCCTGAAGCGGGCAATTATCTTATTCTCACCGAGAAGGAATCTGTTTTATGGCTGTAAACGCATCGACAAAAAACGTAGTGGTGATCGGCGGCGGCGTGATGGGCGTATCAATCGCGACCCACCTGCTGCGCCAGGGGGCAGAGGTTACGCTGGTTACTGAGGCAGAAAGGGCTTCCGGCGCTTCCGGTCGCTCCCTGGCCTGGCTTAACTCTGCGGGGGAGCGCTCATTTGCCTATCACAATTTACGCATGGCGGGCATTGACCGCTACCGCACGCTTTTCGCCCGACAGCCTGACTGCGGCTGGCTGCGCTTTGACGGCGGACTCTGCTGGAGCAAGAACGACGACGCGGGCAGCCAGGCGCGTCACGCTTATGAAACCGCTCTCGGTTACGACTCAACCCTGACCGGGCCGCAGACCATTGACCGCTTCACGCCGAACATCGCCCGTGAGGCGATGGCCGACACGGCCATCTTTAACCCTGGCGAAGGCTGGGTTAGCCTGCCGCATCTGATCGACTTTTTACTGACCGGGTTTCAGGCTGGCGGCGGGAAATGGGTTGAACAGGCGGGTAAGGCTGCCGTTAAAACGGATCGGGCTGGCAACGCCTGTGGCGTCTCAACCGCGAAAGCGGGCGACTTTACTGCCGACGTAGTGGTGGTAGCCTGCGGACCATACACGCCGGAAGTGGTGAAGCCGCTTGGCGTGACTATTCCAAACGGATCGCCAGTCTCAATGCTGGTGACCAGCGAACCGCTGGAACATGGTCTGAAAGCGGTGCTGAACACGCCGCGCGCCGCCGTCCGCCCTAATCCTGGCAACACGCTGGTAATGGATCATGACTGGTACGAGGCGCAGTTCACACAGGATGCGGATGGCCGCTATCAAATCCCGGAGGCAGTTATCACAGAGCTGATGGCAGAATCCGCTAAGCTGCTGGCCGGAAATCCTCCGCTGAAAGCCGCCGGATGGAAAACCGGCCTGAAGCCCATTCCCGGTGATGGAAATCCGGTGCTGGGTGAGCTGGAGAAAGTACCCGGCTGCTTTGTGGCTTTCACCCATTCCGGCGCCACGCTGGGGTTGATTGTGGGTGAACTGCTGGCCGGGGAAATTATCAGTGGGGAGAAACATCCTATGCTCGAGGAGTTCCGCGCCGAACGCTTCTGATCGCCGGACGTCATCTCTTTACGAGGTGACGTCCCTCACGCCTTGCTAAGTCATGAAAATGGTCTGGGAGCGGCAGAGAAAAGGATCAGTTATAGTCAGGCAGACCCAGATTTTCCCGCAGGGTCTTAAACTGATAGCGCTCGCGGAACAAACCACGTCGCTGAAGCTCCGGCACCACCAGCTCAATAAAGAGGTCGAGCTGATCCGGTACCGTGGCAGGCATGATATTGAAGCCATCCGCGCCTTCCTGCTCAAGCCACTGCTGAAAATCATCGGCTATCTCTTTGGCGGTGCCCACCACCACACGATGCCCACGTGAGCCAGCGGCTACAGCAGCCAGCTCGCGCAGCGTAAGATTGTCGCGCTTCGCCATCTCGGTAAACAGCTTCACACGGCTCTGATTGCCCTCACCTTGCGGCGCATCAGGGACCGGCCCATCGAGCGGAAGCTGGCTCAGATCCATGCCGAATCTCGCCGAGAGCTGGCGAAGTCCGTTTTCAATATCCACCAGCGAGTTCAGCGCTTTCCAGGTCGCTTTCGCCTCCTCCAGCGTGCGCCCCACAATCGGCATCACGCCAGGCAAAATCAGCAGATGATCAGGGTTACGCCCCGCCTCTTTAACCTGCTGCTTCTGCGATCGGTAAAAGGTTTGTCCCTCTTCGAGGCTGGCAGAGGCGGTAAAGACCACTTCCGCCGTTGCGGCGGCCAGCGCCTGACCATCCTCAGAAGATCCCGCTTCGATAATCACCGGCCGGCCCTGCGGCGAACGGGAGATGTTCAGCGGTCCCTGTACCTGATAATGCTCACCCCGATGGTTTATCGCCTTGATTTTATCATCCACAAAATAGCTGCCGCTGGCGGCATCCGGCTGCACCGCGCCCTCTTCCCAGGCTTCCCAGAGCTTGAAGGAGACCTCAAGGAACTCGCGAGCTTTGGCGTAGCGTTCAGCATGGCCTGGCATATCGTCGCGGCTGAAATTACGTGCCACGTCGGTGGAGAATGAGGTCACCACGTTCCAGGCCGCCCGGCCCCGGCTGATATGGTCGATGGAGGAGAAACTGCGCGCCAGGGTAAAGGGATCGCTGAAGGTGGTGGAGGCGGTCGCCGCCAGGCCGATATGCCGGGTAGAGACCGCCAGCGCGGCCAGCAGCGTCAGCGGCTCAAGGCGCGCCATGGTTGAAGGCAGCCGGTGTACGCTGGTCGCCAGCGCATCCCCCACGAAAAACATATCAAACAGGCCAGCTTCGGCCTTTTGGGCGATTTCTGTCAGCCATGCGATATCGGTCGGCGAACCCAGCTGAGAGGTGAGTCGCCAGCCGCTGACGTGCTGCCCTAAAGGCTGAACAAACAGGCCGAGACGAAGCTGGCGGGATGCGGAAGGTTGCATAAGATGTCCTGAAAAGTTGCTGCGCCTGCTCACCGGCCTGCGCAAAGAAAAGGATTAACCGATTTCCGTCGCCAGCAGCGCTTTTTCCAGCGCCCCGGCAGAGGTATCAAACGGCAGGCGGGTGGCGTTTTCGGCAGAGAACTTCACTTCACGGGCGATAGCGCCGATCGCCTGATGCCGGTCGCCCGTCAGCGGAGCCAGCGTCAGCGGTGCGCCATACTGGCGAAGCAGCGCCAGCAGACCGGCCTCTGGCTTGCCGTCCGGCTGCTGCATCAGCGACTGCACCAGCAGGCTGAAGCCGACTTTTTCGCCATGCAGCCAGTCATGTAATTCTGGCTGTCGGGTCAGACGGTTGTGGATGGCGTGCGCAAATCCCGGCGTGGGATCGGCATCGCGAATGCTGTTGGCCATGCCTGCAAGCACGATACAACCCTCAATGACCTTGTTAAGCGCCAGTGTCACCCTGCCATGCTGATTATCCTGCACTGCCTGCGCGCCCCATTTCTCAAACAGTTCAACGGCCTGGCGAGCCATTAACGCTTTGAGATTAAGCGCCAGGTTATCGGGATTTTTCTGCTGATAAGGCTGGAATTCATACCATTTCGCCAGTGCATCAACGATGCCCGCTTTAAGATAACGCACGTCGCTGCGGGCAATGACCTCGCTGTCCACCAGCACCAGCTCCGGCATCCGTTGTAAGGGCTGGCTGCGTTGATGCGCGCCGTCGGCAGTATAAAGAATGCTAAGGGGCGACCAGGCTGCACAGGTGGCTGCCAGCGTTGGCAGGGTAACGACCGCCACCTTTTCTACGGCATTGCCTGCCGCTTTGGCGGCATCCAGCACGCGGCCGCCGCCAATGCCCAGCACTAATGAAGCGCCCTGGTGCAGGATCTGGGCTGTCAGCTCTGCTATTGCCGCCTCGGTACACTCGGAGGTCAACAGCGCAAGCTCAAAACGTATCCCGGCTGCCGACAGGCTCTTTTCCAGCTCAGGATTTACTGCCCGCCAGGCGGCCGGGCTGGAAATAATAAAAACATGGGTGGAAAGCGGCGAAATTAATTCCCCGGCCCGCGCACAAATACCGGGAAGCTGCAAATAACGTTTGGGTGATTTTATTGAAAACACGCTTTAACCTTTTAATTTATTCTGCGTGGAACCGTCTGAACTTCGCTCTGAAAATAATGACGTTAATAAAAATTCTTTATCTTCTGCACAAACAGAGGCTGTTCTTTCATCATGCTACAAAGAAAAGAGCAGAAGCAATCAAGCTTTTCCTATCCTTTACGACAAATTTGCAAGTCCTTATGCAAATAAAAGCTAAGCCCATAAATAGCTTGCTGTAACAATTTCAAAAGCGGCATGATTATTCTGAACGTTTACCAATTGCGCGTTGAATAAATAAAAGCGGAACTGTTTATAACATTATTATTTTTCAGGGGAACCCAGCATGAACCTGCAATTCCGTCAGCTGACGCTGGACGATCGTCATGCCTATTTAGCCCTGATGCTGTCCGCCTATGCGCCGATACGCGAACTGGGGATCCATTTTGATGCCGCCACCGCCGATCTTGATCGCGTCAGCCGCCATCTTCAGCAGCACGGCGTTTACGGGCTGTTCGCCGGGGACCAGCTCGTCAGCTCCCTGACGCTGCGCTACCCGTGGGGGCCGCTGCCTGGCCCGTTTGGCCTGCCGCACATCGGCTGGTTTGGTACCGATCCGGCTTTTAGCGGACAACACTATGGCCGCATTCTGCTCGCCTGGGTTGAGGAGCATATTCTGCGCGGGCAGTTAAAAGCGCCCGCCGTCTCCCTGGGTACCGCCGTCAGCCATCCCTGGCTTAAGGAAATGTATCTCCAGCGCGGATTCACGGCGATGCATCAGACCAATTTAGGTAAAGGCCATATCACCCTCTACATGAAAAAGATCCTCGACGAGGCCGCCCACCAGCTGTGGCTTGAGAAATTAGCTCCGCCCGCAACCCGCCAGGAAAATCTATGAAGATCAGCGAAGCGCATCAGCCACTTGCCGCCAGCATCCAGGCATTTCGCCATGAGCTGCACCGCCATCCGGAACTTTCAAACCAGGAATTTAAGACCACAGCCAGAATTCGCGCCGCGCTGCAAGAGCAGCAGATTCGCATTCTGGATCTGCCGCTGGCGACCGGGCTGGTGGCGGAAGTGGGTATAGCAACCGGCCCGCTGATTGTGCTGCGCGCCGATATCGATGCCCTGCCCATAGAGGAGAAATCGGGCGTGCCGTTCAGCTCGGAGAATCCCGGCGTGATGCACGCCTGCGGCCATGATTTTCATGCTTCGGCAGCCCTGGGCGCGGCCATTCTTCTCAGGCAGCGTGAAGCCACTCTGCCTGGCCGGGTGCGGATCCTGTTTCAGGCCGCCGAGGAAACCGGCATGGGCGCGCCCGATCTTCTGGCCACCGGCGCACTGGATCAGGCAGAGGCGATCTTCGGTATCCATAACGATCCTACGTTGCCGGTGGGCGTAATTGGCAGTAAAGGCGGTGCGCTCACCGCAGGCGTCGATCGCTTTACCCTGACCATTTCGGGTACCGGCAGCCACGCGGCCAGGCCGCATGAAAGCAACGATCCGATCGTCATCGCCGGAGAGTTGATCGGCACATTGCAGACGGTGATCAGCCGCAACGTGCCGTCAAATGAGAATGCCGTGGTGTCGATCACCCAGATCCACAGCGGCACCACCTGGAACGTGATCCCGGAGAGCGCCTGGCTGGAGGGAACGGTAAGAACGTTCAGCCAGACGGCGAGAGAAAAGATTGAGCAGCGTTTTCGCCAGGTGGTGCAGGGCCTGGGCGACGCCTTTGCCGCCAGCATCCAGCTCGACTGGCAGCCGGGACCGCCCTCGGTGATCAACGATCCCGCCTGGGTGGAGTTTGCGCTGGCGCAGGCGCCGCAGGCAGGCTTTGAGGCCAGAGTGGTGGAAGCCAGCCCGATTGGTGAAGACTTTGCCTTCTATCAGCAAAAGCTTCCGGGCGCTTTTTTGATGGTTGGTTCCGGCGGGCCGTTCGCCCTGCATCATCCCGAATTTCGCGTAGATGACCGTGCGCTGTTCCCCACGGCTGATTATCTGGCGAAGCTGGCAGTAAGAGCACTGGAAAAGCTCAGTCAGGCGGAACCATGTTGACCAGCGCCGTTGATGAGGATATCACCCGCCAGCTGGCCCGGCTGATAGTCACCAGCCAGCCGGGGAGCGAAGCCCGCGAGCGGGCCAGGGCTGGCGTACTGGATTATGTAGCGGTAACGCTGCCGGTGCTGCGAGGTGAGGTCAGGGAGAGCGGATTAGTGTCGCTTCGCAGCGTTTGTCAGGCCAGGGATGCGCAGACCCGCGCCCTGCTGCTGGGCTATGCCGGTCATGCGCTGGACTATGATGATTTTCATCCTGATTTTCGCGGGCACCCGGGCACGGTGATCCTGCCTGCGCTACTGGCGCTGGCGGCAGAGGTGCAGCCGGATGCTGATGCCCTGCTGGATGCCTGTGCTGTCGGCGTGGAGATGGCAGGCAGACTGGGTCTGGCCGCCACGCAGCGCCACTATCAGGCCGGCTTTCACAATACCGCCACGCTGGGCACGCTGGCGGCAGCCGCTGCCGTAGCCCGTCTGGTGCAGGCCAGCGAGGAGCAGACGGCAACCCTGCTGGGCATTGCCGCGACTCAGGCCAGCGGCCTGCGTGCGCAGTTCGGTTCAGCGACCAAGCCGCTGCATGCCGGACTGGCGGCGCAAAACGCCGTGCTGGCCGGGCGGCTGACGCTGGCGGGCTTCACCGGACAGCAACAGGGAGTGATTGACGCTTTTCTGCTGGCCTGCTGCGGCGAGCAGAGCAACGCGTCGCGCCTGGTAGAGCAGTGGGGAGCACCGTGGCGGATCGTCTCGCCCGGCCTGGAGTTCAAGCCCTATGCGACCTGTGGCGGAACGCATACTGCCGCCGACGTTGCGCGCCGTTTACGCCACCAGGCGCTGCCTCGTTTTCAGCAGAGCGTGGAGAAGATGGTTGACGCTATCAGCCGGATTGACGTCGCCTTTCCGCCCGGTGGCGATATTGCCGCCTCGGTGACGCATCCCGCTAACGGCACGGAAGCGCGCTTCAGTCTGGAATATGTGATCGCTTCCTGCCTGCTCTTTGACGGGGTGGCGCTGGAAGATGTGGCGGAGGGGCCGGTCAACCCTGTGATTGCCAGCCTGGCGGAACGCGTGCAGCGTTGCCCCGATCTCTCGGCACCGCCGGACGAGCTTGATCCCGCGGCTCGCTTTCATCGGGTGACGATCTGGTTCCGTGAAGGCGAAACGCTGAGCTGCAGGATGACGCGAAAAGAGAGCCTGGCTGAACCGGTAGATCTGCGGATGAAGCTGCGCAGCTGCCTGCGCAGCGCATCTGCTGCGGAAGTAGCAGAGATTGCCACGCTCTGCCGACTGGAAACGCCGGAAGCGCTGCCCCGCCTTGTGGCGATCCTGACGGCTGCGCTTTATCCCGCACCGCAATAAAGTTAAGCAGTGGCCTGAAGCCTGAGCGTCGCGTTCGGCTTCAGGCTTCAGGCTTCAGGCTTCAGGCTTCAGGCTTCAGGCTTCAGGCTTCAGGCTTCAGGCTTCAGGCTTCAGGCTTCAGGCTTCAGCAGCGAGCCTGTCGGCTTCTGTGCCTGTCGTCCATCACTGATTACCGGCGGCTCAAAGGCCCTCACCTCCGGCGGATCGCCCTGATAGCGTTGGATCTGCACCACGGTAATCTGCCCGGTGCAGCCCTGGCTCAGAGAGGAAGTGCCGATATCCAGCGTCAGCACGTTGGGATTGCCGTGACGGCAGATCGGCTTTTCGGCCAGAGGATCGATCGGATCGTACCAGGCACCGGTCGGTAGCTGCACCACGCCCGTTCTGACTTTCTCGCTCAGCGTTACGCTTGCCAGCACCGTTCCGCGCTGGTTAGTGATTTCTACCGTGTCGCCTTCCGCAATCCCCTGCTGCTGCGCATCCCGGGGATGCATACGGCAGACTTCACGCCCGCCGCGCTTTTCGCTGACGCTGAAACTGCCAAAGTCCAGCTGGCTGTGCAGGCGGGAAGCGGGCTGATTAGCGATCAGGTAAAAAGGGTGCTCTGCATCGGGCTGCTGCACGGGCGCCAGCCAGACCGGATGCCCCGGACAGTCCGCGTAATCAAAGCTTGCAAGCCTGGCGGAGTAAATCTCGATTTTGCCGCTGGGCGTGGGCAGCGGATGGCGTTGCGGATCCTGACGGAAGTTGCGCATCAGCCTGCCTGCATCATCACTCTGCGGCAGTTCAAGCACCCCCTGCTGCCAGAAGGCGTCGAAGTCAGGCACGGTAACGCCCTGAAGTTCCAGTTTCTCCTGGAGCTGAAGATAGAGATGCGCCTGCCACTCCCGGGCGCTGCGGCCTTCGGTAAACGCCTGCTCTTTGCCCAGCCGGCGCGCCAGCTCGCTGAAGATGCTGTAATCATCCTTCGCCTCGCCGTAAGGCTGGGCCACGCGCTGCATGGCAATCAGATGCCGGTCAGTCGGCGCGCCGCCCACATCCTCACGTTCCAGCGTCAGCGTCGCGGGCAGCACCAGATCGGCATGGCGGGCCGTGGCGGTCCAGGCAATTTCATGCACAATCAGCGTATCCAGCCTGCTGAATGCTCTGCGCAGCCGCGCCAGATCCTGATGATGATGAAACGGATTGCCGCCCGCCCACCAGGCCAGTTTGATCTTCGGGTAGGTCAGCGTGCGGCCGTTATAGTGAAATTTTTCGCCCGGATGCAGCAGCATGTCGGCGATGCGGGCCACCGGGATCAGCCGGTCAATACCGTTCTGCCCCTGCGGCAGCGCGGGAAAAGACACCAGGTTATGCTGCTTGCCGTAATGGCCCAGCGCACCCAGCGCATAGGCGTAACCGCCGCCGGGCAGGCCCAGCTGACCCAGCGCGGCGGCCAGCACCAGCCCCAGCCAGACGGGCTGTTCGCCATGCTCTGCCCGCTGCAAAGAGTGCGCCACGCTGACGATAACCCGCCGCCCATGCAGCTGCTCCGCCAGCGCCTCTATGCGCTCAGCCGGAACACCACAGATTGCGGCGGCCCAGACCGCGTCGCGTCGCTGGCCGTCCTGCTCTCCGTTAAGATAAGCCACCAGCGCGTCCCAGCCCACGCAGTAGTCAGCCAGAAACGCTTCGTCGCTCCACTTTCGTTGCCACAGGATCTGCAGCAGGGCCAGCATCAGCGCCGCATCTGTCCCCGGCCGGATGGCGAGCCATTCGCCCTGTGCCTCGTCAGGAAGATCGCTCGCCAGCGGGCTGACGGAGATAAAACGCGCGCCGCGTCTGGCCGCCTGCTGCATATAGCCACGTTCAGTGTGCTCGCTGAGGCCGCCGCTGGCTACCTGGGAATTTTTCAGCGCCAGGCCGCCAAAGGAGAGCACCACCTCGCTGTGCTGCGCAATCTCCTGCCAGCTCACGCCGCGCCGCGCAATCTCATTCATGTCGCCGACGATATGCGGCAGGATCACCGAAGCCGCCCCCGAGCTGTAGCTGTTCACTGACCGCACGTAGCCGCCAATAGTGGTGTTGAGAAAGCGGTGAACCTGGCTCTGCGCATGATGAAAACGTCCGGCGCTGGACCAGCCGTAGGAGCCGCCAAAAACGGCTTCAGGCCCGGCCAGCTCCGCCACCCGCTTAAGCTCAGCGGCAGCCAGGCCGTAAGCCTGTTTCCAGCTAATGGCGATGTATTCATCAGCGCCGCGACGATCGTCAGGCCCCGGCCCGTTCTCAAGCCAGCCGCGACGCACCATTGGCGTCGCCAGTCGGATCGGATGACGCAGCACGTTTTCGAAATTTTTCAGCAAAGGGCTGGGATCGGGATCGCCACTAAAAGGGGTGATCTGCAGCGCATCGTTGTCGTTGAGGGCGCTGAACGCCCCCCAGTGCGAACTGTGCATAGCGCGGGTTGCGGTCATGGAATTTCCCGGTTAACTGGCGACGGTTAAAGTACCGTGGCTAAAAAATGGCGGACGCGCGGATTCTGCGCTTCGCCCAGTACGGTGGAGGTCGGCCCGGAGGCGACAATTTTTCCCTCTTCCATAAAGACGATGTTATCTGCCACTTCACGGGCAAAGCCGATTTCATGGGTCACGATAACCATGGTGATGCCGGAGTGCGCCAGCTGTTTGATCACCTGTAGCACCTCGCCCACCAGCTCCGGATCCAGCGCGGAGGTCGGCTCGTCAAACAGCATCACGTCCGGGTCCATCGCCAGCGCACGGGCAATCGCCACGCGCTGCTGCTGTCCGCCGGAAAGCTGCTGGGGCCAGTCATGCTCCCGCCCCGCCAGACCAACCTGCTTCAGCAACGCCAGCCCGCGGCTCTCCGCCTGCTGGCGGCTGAGCTTCTTCACCCGCACCGGCGCATCGATGACGTTTTGCAGCACGGTACGGTGAGGAAACAGATTGAACTGCTGGAACACCATGCCGATCCGGCTCCGCTGGGCAGCAATCTGCTTATTGCTGAGTTCATGCAGCAGCTGCCCCTTCTGCTGATAGCCCACCAGGGCACCGCCGATGCGGATGGTGCCACCGTCCAGCTTTTCCAGATGATTGATGCAGCGCAGCAGGGTCGATTTGCCTGACCCGGAAGGGCCGAGGATGGTAGTGACCGAGCCGGCTGCGATATCCAGATCGATCCCGTTAAGGATGGTGACGCCGGAAAAGCGTTTAGTGATTTTGCGTAATGAAATAGCCTCAGCCATTACTGACTCTCCCCTGCTCTGCGACACAGACTTCTGGCCTGCGTTTAAACCACTCGCGCTTCTCTTTACGCGTCACGCCGCGCGCAAAATAGCGCTCTACGTAGAACTGCCCCACGGAAAGTACCGAGGTCATCAGCAGATACCAGAGCGTGGCCACCAGCAGCAGCGGGATCACCTGATAAGTACGCTGATAAATAATCTGTGCCGAGAACAGCACATCCTGCAGAGCGATGACCGACACCACGGCGGTAGTTTTCAGCTGGCCAATAATCTCATTTCCGGCGGGCGGCAGAATGGCGCGCATCGCCTGTGGAAGCACGGTATAGCGGAAGATTTCAGCGGGGCGATATCCCAGCGCTTTTGCGGCTTCCAACTGGCCGTTGCCTACGCTCTGGATCCCCGCGCGCACTATCTCTGCGGCATAGGCTGCCTGATGCATCACCAGTGCAATCACCGCCGCGCTGAATGGGCTGATCAGAGAGTTTGCAGAGGTGCTCCACAGCTCCCCGACGCCAGGCAGCGACAGCGAAATTTCAGGGTAGAGCGCAGCGATGTTGTACCAGAGAAACAGCTGAACCAGCATCGGCACGCCGCGGAAGAACCAGGTGTAGGCCCAGCTCACGCTGACCAGCACCGGATTGGAAGAGAGGCGCATCAGCGCCAGCACGGTGCCGCCGGTAAAGCCCAGTATCACGGAAATCGCCGTCAGCTGCAGGGTCATCAACACTCCCTGCAGGATGGAGTCCTGAGTAAAGCTGTCGGCAATTACCTGCCACTCAAAACGCGGGTTGTGCACCATTGAGCTGACCGCCGCCGCCAGCAGTAAAAGCACGACAACGGCACCGAGCCAGCGTCCATAGTAGCGCTTGCCCACGATGCGCAGTGAGTCGGGATCGTAATTCGTACTCATTGGAAGATATCCTGATTACGTCTGGCTTCTTTCACCGCGCCGAAGCCAATTGACCACTTATCGAGGATCTTCTGGTAGGAGCCGTCCTGGATCAGCGAATTCAGCGCAGCCTGCACGGCGGGCTCCAGCGGCGACTCTTTCGCAAAGGCCACGGACACCGGCGCGTCATCTACGTGGATCTGACCCGGTAGCGCCAGCACGGGCACCTGGCTGACCTGATAAGTCAGGCCTTCATAAGGGCCGAAGAACATCGGCACGCGTCCGCTGACCACAGCCTGTACGCCCGCCGGACGGTCCGGGAACACCGCCGTTTTAATGGGTTCTTTGCCAGCGGCCTCACACTCTTTGCTGGCGCTCTCCAGACGGGTCAGCTGCGTGGTGCCAGCTCCGGCACCCACCGTTTTGCCACAGACCGCCATCAGCGAGGTGAACGGCTTCACGTCAGCGCTTTTCGGGGCAATGATCCCAAGACGAGAGGCATTGTAATAGCCGACGAAATCGACCTGAGAGAGACGCGCTTTGGTGGCGTTAATATTCGACAGCGCCACGTCATAACGCCCCGATTTCAGGCCGGGAATAATGTTGTCAAAGCCGCCGGTATCCTGCCAGTGCACCGGAATGCCCAGCCTTTCGCCCACGGCATTCATGATGTCGATTTCACGCCCTGCCAGCGTGCGGTTATCTTCTTTGTAAAATGTGGTCGGCGGCGTATTGGGGTTGGTCCCGGCGATAATATAACCGCGCTTCAGGATGTCGGCCGGGAGCTGGCTTTTCAGCTTGCTGTCTGCTGAGAGATGCAGCGTACTTTCGGTAGGAACATTTTGTTCTGCTGCCCAGGCGCCAGGCAGGCTGCCCACCATCAGAGCTGAAAACAGCCATTTAGATAATGTCATGTGCTCTCTTTCTCCTGAAAAATAAAAATTCTGCTCTCTGTGAAAGCAGAAAAACAAAATGCCGCCGGATCTGATTTGCTGTTACATCTGGTTCATTCTCACTGAAGCCGCGGAACCAGGGCAAATGTGAAAAAAAACTAAGCTTTGCCGGATTTAGCGCAAGCAGGCAGCAGTAAGGGCTTGCGGGCGATCCACAGCATAAGAACCAGGATTAGGGCGGGTTTATCAGGGAGAGGAGAGGTTATTGCGTGGCCGTAGCACGCCACGGCTGACTTTCAGAGAGGGGATTACACCGCAGGCAGCGTGGCATTAGCGTGCCATGGCATGATTTCAGAGTGAGAGTTAAACCGTGGCAAGCCACGGTTTAGTTTCAGACAAGCAAAGTTAAACCGCGGCCAGCATACCGCCATCGACAAACAGCAGATGCCCGTTCACAAAGTCAGAGGCTTTCGATGACAGAAACACCGCCGCGCCAACCAGCTCTTCCGGGTTGCCCCAGCGGGCGGCGGGCGTGCGTTTGCAGAGCCAGTCGCTGAATTCCTGATTCTCCACCAGCGGTTTGGTCATCGGCGTGTCGAAATAGCCCGGCGCGATGCCGTTAACCTGAATGTTGTAGCGGGCCAGCTCCACGCACATGCCGCGCGTCAGCATTTTCACCGCGCCCTTGGCTGCCGCGTAGGGCGTGATGGTGTCGCGCCCCAGTTCGCTCTGCATGGAGCAGATATTGACGATTTTGCCCGCGTTACGGGCGATCATCCGCTTCGCTACCGCCTGAGAAACCAGGAACACGCCGGTCTGGTTGGTGGCAATAATCTCATTCCACTCGTTTAGCGGGAATTCGGTAAAAGGGTGACGGCGCTGAATACCGGCATTGTTAAACAGCACGTCGATCGGCCCGACCGTGGTCTCAATCTTCTCAATTGCCGCTTCCACCGCCTGCGGATCAGCAACGTTAAACACCGCCGTATGCGCGATAAAACCTTCCTCACGCAGCTTTGCCGCCGCCCTTTCCGCGCGCTCTTCTGAGGTGCCGTTGATGATGATTTCAGCCCCGTGCTGCGCCAGACCGCGCGCCATGGTAAAGCCGATGCCCTGTGCCGCGCCGGTCACCAGGATCCTTTTGTTCTCTAAGCTGAAAAGCGTCATGGGTTTTCTCCAGAGTGTCAGTCGGTTGAGCGCGCGACCGCGTTGCTGCACCTGAGTCAGCGGCCAGTTGGGTACAGCGCAAGTATTCATCTTTAAGGCGGTCAGCAAAGTACAGCGTAAGCTATTCACCCTTGATGGCGGTCAGCAAAGTACAGCGAACGTTATTCACTTTTGATAGCGGTGTTAACGGTCTCCAGTGCCTGACGCAGTGACTTCGCCTCAATCTGGCCTGGCGCAGATGACTCGCCGGTCATACCAAAGGTGAGATCGGAACCAAACACCTCGCCAGAGAGCCGCGTGATTGCGCCCAGCCCGCCCATCGACATCGTCAGCAACGGCTTGCGGGAGTAGCTTTCGCGCACCTGGTTGGTGGCATCCAGCAGCCTGAGCACATCTTTTGCATCATGCGGCATCACCGCAATTTTGAGGATGTCTGCCCCCATCCGATCCTGCTTACGGAGACGCGCTACCATCTCTGCCGTTTCCGGGGTTTTCTCGGTGTCATGGCTGGAGATCACCACTTTGATCCCGGCCCGATGGGCAGCCTCAAGGATCTGCTGCACCACTTCCGGCTGGCGGAACATTTCCACATCGAGGATATCGATAAAGTGCGCGCTAATCAGCGCCTTGTACAGTGCCCCATATTCTTGATCGCTGATTTTGCGCTTGCCGCCTTCTGGCTGGGTTCGGAACGTCAGGATTAGCGGCTTGCCGTTTGCCACCGCCACAATCTGTTTTCCCAGAGCAGCGACCCGGCCTGCATCGGTGGCGAACTCCAGGTAGTCAATGCGGTATTCAATCAGATCTGCATTGGGGTTTTCACCAATAGCTTTAGCCTGTGCCAGTACCTGCTCCACCGTGCTCCCCGTGGTGGGAACAATAATTTTCGGCGCGCCCTGGCCGATTACGGTATTTTTTATCTTCACCGGTATTGCCTCCCTTGGCGTTGCTGTCACGGCTGGCTCGCTGCCTGCTGCCCATACTGATGAGGAGAGCAGCGCCCCGCTTTCTCCCCCCAGCAGCATCGCCATCGCAATAACAGCATGTCGCATATTCACTCTTTACTCCTTCCGCCATGCGGGAACCGCTACGAATCTTTTTTATGGTTCCCGGCTATTTGCTGCTCGCTAACTGACGCGCAGTTGATATTTATCATAGACAAGCTTAATAGTTCAGATGTTATCCGCAAGCTGCATCCCGCTGTTTTGTCTGGAACAAATTTCCCATCCACGATTATTAAGAATTCCTGCCCCGCTACCGGATCAAAATTGTTTGCACAGTTTCCGCTGTCATTAATCACTCTGCGGGAATATTTATTTTTATGGCGAAACAATTTGTCGCAGTAATCACCGTGAATCAGGCGCCTGTTCTGGCAGGATCGGCGCACTTAGCGCGTCTCTGGTAGTTGTCATGCAGTGGTTTTCGAAGAATGCCGTTCTTTTTTCAGTTAAGACCTGTCTTGCCGCTTTTATTGCTCTTTATCTCTCGCTTGAACTGAATCTGGATAAACCGGCCTGGGCGCTGACCACCGTCTACGTCTCTTCCCAGCTCTATTCAGCCTCTACTTTTTCTAAATCCCTTTTTCGGCTGCTGGGCACTCTGCTGGGCGGATTTTTTATTTTTCTTATTTACCCTGAGACCGTGCAGTCTCCTATGCTGTTCAGCCTCTGCGTTTCGCTGTGGGTGAGCTTTTGCCTCTATCTCTCGCTGCATGACCGTACGCCCAAAAGCTATGTGTTTATGCTGGCGGGTTACAGCGCCGCCATTATGGGCTTCCCCTCCGTTACCCAGCCGCTCTCTATTACCGGCACGGTGATCTCGCGTATTGAAGAGATTGCGCTGGGCGTCACCTGCAGCAGCCTGATCCATGGCCTGCTGCTGCCCGTTTCGATGCGCAGCCTGCTGGAGCAGAGCGTCACCGTCTGGTACCAGAACGGACGTAAGCTGTGCAGCGATCTCCTGAGCGGGATCACCAAAGAGACGGCGCCGGAGCGGGAAGAGATCCTGATCCGTATGACGCAGTATCCGCAGCAGGTTGAGGCGCTGATCACCCACTGCGTTTATGAGGGCAACGCGGCGCGCAGGCTGATCCGCCTGGTCAGCGTGCAGTATCGTCATCTCTCTTACCTGATCCCGACGCTGGTCGCCATTGAAGGCCGCCTGCATCAGATGGCGCAGCTGAATATTCGCTTTCCCGACACGGTAGCGCTGGCCTTTCAGCAATTTTTGCAGTGGCTGAATGCAGAGGAAAGCGCAAGGAAGAGCCTGACTATTCAGGCTACGCTTGCCGCCAGCCAGAGGGATCTCAAAAACGCCTGGCGGCAGGGAACGCTGCCCCTAAGTGAGTGCCTGATGTTAACGGGGTTGCTGGAACGCCTTGCCGATTTTGTGCGCATTGCCGGGGCTTATCACAGCGTGAGCCATCTGGTCAGCGATCTCTCCGGCGATACCAGCCTCGCCCGCAAAGAACGCTCGCGCCCGCATACGGACACCGGTCTTGTTCTGCTCTCCGCCGCCACCTCGTTTCTGGCAACCTTTGGCGCCTGCCTGCTCTGGATGGGTACAGCCTGGCGCGAGGGCGCCTCCGCACCGATGATGGCCGCCATCATCAGCTCCTTTTTCGCCAGTGCGGACACGCCAGGCAACCCGATGAAGCTGTTTATTAAAGGGACGGTGCTCTCTATTGTGATCAGCGTGCTCTACGTGGCAGTGCTAATCCCGCAGGCGATCACCTTTGAAGGCCTGCTGCTCTGCCTGGTGCCGGGCCTCTTCGTGCTTGGATTGGTGATTGCCAATCCCGCCACCAATATGATCGGCCTGAGCGCCGCCATCCAGATCCCGGGGTTGCTCGGCATGAGTCATCACCTCAAGCCAGACCTGCCCGGCGCCATTAATACGGCGATCGCTTCCATGAGCGGCATCCTTATTGCTGTGGTCATTACCGCGCTGATCCGCAACAAGCGCCCCGCCTGGATCGCCCAAAGGGCGGTGCGTTCAGGTTTGCGTGAGCTGCTGCGTTTTGTGAAGGAGATGGAGCGAAACGGCTCCTCCCTGCTGGCGCGTCAGCACTTTATCACCGGCATGCTGGAGCGGGTGAACGTCATTCTGCCACGTATGCGCCTTGATCCGCATCCCGACCTGCTGCTGGCGGGCAACCTGGTGACAGAGGTGTGGCTGGGGGTGAACTGCTATGACTATTACGCCCGCAGCCGCGAGGTTCTGGCTCACCATCACCTCGACAGCGGCCAGATGTTCCACGAGCTGACGCTGTTCCTGAAACGCCGGATGAAGTCGCAGAAGGCTGCCCCGCATACCGGCCTGCTGGATGAGCTGGATCTGCTGCTGCTGGAGCTGGAAGTGTTAGCAGCAAAGGATGAGCAGCTGTTTACGCCGCTGTTCCATCTGTATGGTATCCGGCTTTCGATTTTCCCTGAGCAGGGCTGGCCTGCGAGAAGCCTGGGGCATTTACGGGCACGGCGGTGAGGTTTGTAGGTTAACAGAAACAGGCAACGATTCGTGGCAACAGATCTGTTTATCGCCTTAAGCTTTATCATGCAGATAATTCAGTAATCGAAATATCTTTAATTTTATTCAGCCTGAAGGCATTTAACGCAGGCAGGAAACTCTTCGGGTTATTTTTGGTTCGCTATTCGGAACAGAGCCACATAGCTATGAATTATGCTCTCTTTGTTGCCCTTTGATTATTCCCCCTCCCCACTTACCTAAGTTTGCCTACCTTCCTCAGACCCTCGTCTCATTTTGCGGGCTTCTAAGTGCTGGACATCCGTTAAGGCTCTCGTAATAATGTGCTTCCTTCTCAGTATGTTGAACGGTAACCGTACGTTATTATCAGCGTCATTACCTTCCTGCACTCTGTTAAGAAATAATATTCCAATTATTCTGCCTGTAAACGGGACTCTGCTGGCGTTATATCCGGTGAAGTTTGAGTTAATGCAGAGAATTATAGAGTTTCAGCTATTACCTGATCAGGTTATCTACAAAAACTTGCCTGCTGCTCTGGCTGAGATCCGTAAGCGCTATTTTTATAAAATAATTATTGCTCCTGTTTTGGCTCGATCCTTTTACTGAGGATTAAGCCACGGGACTTTTGCTTTTTGGGATGGACAAGGACAAAGGAGATAAAGTGGAACGTCATCATTTAGGGAAAATCAGCTTACTGACTGCGATGGTTATGCTCTCTTCAAGCTGCGCAAGTCTGCATGAAACCGGCTCTGAATATGGTACCGCTATAGGATGTATTGGCGGTGCGGCGCTTGGCGGCGGACTGACGTATTTACTCACTAAAGATGCCGGTAAAGCGATTGCCGGTGGACTGGTGGGTGGCATAGCCGGTTGTGCGGCAGGCAATGCCTGGCAAAAGCGTGAGCAGGCACTTGCCAAAATTGCCGAGGAAGAACACATTGCCATTGCTACCCGCTCATTACAGGCGCAGGCAGGCAGTGGCAAACAGAATGTGGGTATTGTCGCTCAGGTTGCAGACAGTGGCATGTTTGATACGGACAGTGCTCAGCTTTCCGCTGACGGCCTGCGCCAGGTCAGGAAAATTGCCGCCGTCATGAAACAGGATGATCAAAATGGTGTAGTGCTGATTGTTGGTCACACTGATGCGACCGGCAACGCCAGCTGGAATCAGACGCTTTCAGAGAACCGCGCACAAAGCGTTGGCCGCGTTCTTCAGCAGGCAGGCCTGAATCCTCAGCGGCTTTATTATCAGGGCGCTGGCTCCTCCCGCCCTGTCGCTGACAATACGACTACCAGTGGCCGTTCAGCTAACCGTCGAGTGGAAATTGTGGGTCTTGCGAATGAAACCTTGCTGAAGCAGCGAGTGGAACAGGAAGGCAGCAACCTCGCCTATCTGCGTTACGGCACGCAATCTTCTGCCACCCCCACAAAACCAGTCAGCTCATCCAGGCGGACGGCCTCTGTTGCCACAAAAGCCAAACCTTCCGGGCCTTCCACTGACCGCACCCCTGTTACGGCTTCCGGTAAGCAAGAGAGTGTGCAGACCGCTTCCCAGCCTGCTAACGGTAAGAACTGGATCGATTTCGGCGGTCAGCCCGTCAGCCGTTCAACTGCCTCACTTGCTGCCAATCTCAAACCACGCAGCAGCGGGTTCAGCCTGATAGCCGAGGCGAACGCCAGCCCGGTGACAGGAAGCTGTCTTGCAGATAACGCCCGTGTGGCTGGTGAAGCCAAAAACCTCGCCAGTGGTAAAGCGCTGGACAGCCATAAGACCAGAGAATATTACGCAGGTATGAACGGGCGCGCCTGGGCGGGGCTGGTTAACAACCATCTGGTTACCCTCTCGCCCGTTAAGGTGTTAACGGACAATGCCACTGTGGACGCTAATCCAAAGGTGTATATCACACAAAATTATCAGTCCCGCGGTAACCGTAAAGCAGATGCACCCATCGCCGCCGTTGCCAATGCCTGGGAAGGTGAAGAAGATATTCTTTACCGGGTTTACCTGCCAGCCAGCAACGAGCAGCCGCTCTCCTGTATCGATTTGCTGGTGCCGAAGAACGCCACGAAAGCGCAGCAGGGACAGCTTTTCTATTCAAACCACAACAGTGCTTATATGGCGGGTTATCGCCCGGTCCGTAGTTAATCAAGGAACAGACAATGGAACTTTTCCAGAGCATCGCGGAAGCGATCTCCCTTTACCGTTATATTTTCTGGCCATTAGTGGGGCTGTTGGTCCTGATCATTGTTTTTATTCGCTGGTGGGAGCAGGTCAGCTATTTTTTCCTGAATCTGTTCAGCACCCTTCCGGTAATGGGATTTATTGCGCGTCTGTCACGCAGTAATGAACCACGCAGAACCGGCACGGGCGGAAAACTTTGGTATCCGGCAGAAGAAGCGCTCTGTGCTAAATACTGGCAGCATTATAAAACCTTTAATCACAATGCTGATTTCTATCTGCGCTGCGTTAACTATCTGAACAAAGTAGATGAGCGTGGACGCAAGCCTACCGGGCCGGTGTTGTGGTTCTGTAGCGTTGCGCTGGTCTTGCTGGAAGCCTTTATCTTTGCCCTGGTGCTCTCCCCTTTCATCGCCAACAACATCTCCGCCAACCAGGCTGAGTTTTCAGCGGTAGTGATTTCCGTTCTGATTGGTGTGGTGCTGGTGCCAGCTACCCATTTAATGGGTGCCGAGCTGCATAAAAACAGCCTGCTCAAAAAAATTCGTTACTGGTATGAAGATGCCCGCCATAACAATAATGCTGTCGGACTCTCAAAGAACGCCCGTCTGTCGCTGGAAGAGACGCGCCTTGACGACGATCAGCCGAACTATATCCAGATGCTTAATCGCATCAGTACCAATGTGCACGTTAAGCCTCAGTACTGGGCTACGGCTATTGCGCTGGCGCTGATCCTGTTCTTTGCTGTTGGCGCCTATTTTGTTCGTGCCGCCACCATCGATTCGATAGAGACTCAGGCCGTTAACGGCACGCCATTCAGCCAGACAATGGATACGCAAAGTTCGCCTTTCGATCTCCCTGCGGATGCGGTAGCGGATAACGCTAAAGCAGACAGCCAGGCGACCAAAGAGATTGGCAATAATCGCGTATTTGCTTCCAAGCTGACCTTTATTATCCTTTCGGTGATATTTGTAGGCGTACAGTTGATTGGTATTTTGATTGGTCTTTACCGCTCCTTTGCCGGGGTGGAATCTAAAATGGCGGCAAAATATGCCGGTAATTTTAGCGGCTCTGAGGAATTTTCTGCCTGGCACAGCATGCGGCGTGAGCGGGTAGAACGTGATGCACAGGAAAAGCTGAGCGCGCTGCAGAACCGCCTGGTGATGAAACGCACCAGCAGCCAGAGTCAGCAGCTTAATGAACTCCCCACCTTCAACGACTTCGTTAGCGGTAAGATTCGTGACAAGGCGCGCTCCGACCACGAACTGAGCGAACATCTCAAGAATGCTAACTATGCATCTGCCACCCAGCAAGCGCCTGTCCAACCTCAACAGGTTCAGGACCTGCCTCCAGTGGCTCCTGTAACAGAAGCGCCAGTGGCCGCAGCGGTTCAGGTTCCGGCAGCCGGCGACAACGACAAGGAGCGCATTAACGCTCTTGGCGATCTGGTGGGATTAGATGAGGAAGACCTGGCGCTGATTGCGGAAGATCAGGGACTGTCGCTGGAAGCGGTACTGAAGCGTCAGCGTGTACAGCAGTTGCTGAATAAAACGCGGGCGAAGGAGGGAGTATGAGAGGGCTTGCCCTGATCCTGCTAAGCCTGGCGTGGTATACGCATGCTGCCGAGCGTAACGATATTCCCAGCTGTTATCACTATGCAAAGCTGGATGCGCAACGCCCTGCGGAGAGCGGGCGTGAGCTGGTGATCGTTATCGACCAGACGGTCAAAGTCCCTCTGGCGCTGAAAAAATCTATCTGGCAGCACGTTACCCGCTATGTACAGCCCGGCGACCGTGTGGTGCTGTATCAGTTCTCCGCCCTGCTACAGGACAACTACCTCAAGCGGGTGTTCGACGGCAGGCTGGAGGCGCTGTTTACCGACCAGCATGCACGTAACAATATGGGTATGGAAAGCCTGAAAAACCTTGATGCCTGCCTGATAAAGCAAAAACAGTTTTTCGATCAGGGCATTGGGAAACTGATGGCGGGCAGCTTCGCTGCAGAAGGGGACAGCATCGCCAAAAGTGAAATCATCGAC
This sequence comes from Erwinia pyri, assembly GCF_030758455.1. Taxonomy (NCBI): domain Bacteria; kingdom Pseudomonadati; phylum Pseudomonadota; class Gammaproteobacteria; order Enterobacterales; family Erwiniaceae; genus Erwinia; species Erwinia pyri. The sequence goes on along the minus strand of NZ_CP132353.1, from coordinate 640,773 downwards.
AGCCTGCATCGTATTGCTGAGGATCTGAAAAGCGATCCGGCTCCACAGAAGTCGGTGGTTCTGATCTCGGATATGCTGGAAAACAGCGCTTTTGGCAGCTTTTACAGTAACAACCAGATCCGCCTGATAGCGCCGGAGAAAGAGCTGGAGAGAGTAAGTAAACAGGGGCTGATTGCTGATTTTAATGGTGCCAGTATTTATGTGGCCGGTGCCGGATTGATAGATACTTCGGCTAAGAATAACTATCGCTCCGGTAAGATCATGCAGCAACTTGAGGATTTCTGGCGTCGCTACTTTTCCGCTTCTAATGCAGAGCTGGTGAGTTTTGGCGCACCTGAACTCACTGTTGAGATCAAATAGCTCTCCATTTCATTCAAATCTGAAGGTTTGGTGCCTCCGTTCAGGAGGCATTTTTTTGATTTACAATTCATGCATTCTGTTATGTGATCGCGTAACTCCGATTCTTTCGAGCCGCCTCACAAAACAGGACTTTTATGCGTTTCTATCAGGCCGATCCCAAGCTGGAGCACTACTGGCGTGGGGTGATCCTTTTTGGCAAAAATGTCGCCTCTTACAAATTCGCTCTCGCCCATGCGCTTTATGATCTGAAGCAGCCAGACAACGATCTGATCACCCTTGAGGCGCTGGCCGTTCCTTTTGCCCGCCATATTTGCGCGCATCTTAAACAGGCACCTAAACAGATCACCAGCCAGCGAAGTCAGTTTCTGGATGCCTGTGTTCAGTTCAATAAGGGTGAAATAACAGAAGAGCAGTTGACCGGGATCACCGTTAAACTCGGGTTCGGCGCAGTGATCAATGCTTTTCATAACGTTAATCAGGCTGAGATCGACAAGCGATTCTTCCTGGATGAGCGCAAAACGTCAAAAGGCATACGCCTGACCGACAACTATTACTACCTGACAGAGAACGATCAGTTCCCGAACCTGATACAGGAAACCGACGCGCGCTGGCGGCTGGTTGAGGAAGCCTGGGCAATGGGCGTATCCCGTAACCTGATTGCGGTGGAATATGATGATGACAGCAAGATGCTGTTCAGCCGCCGCAGCAACCGGCGCATCACTATTACCAGCTGCCGCGACAGCCTGAACGGCTACCAGAAAGGCTACTGCTTCTACTGCTTCCGCCCCGTCAGCGTGGTGATGGCAGGAGAAAATCTTGCCGATGTCGATCACTTCCTGCCCTTCACGCTTAATGACGCTATCAGCAATCTGGATGGCGTCTGGAACCTGGTTCTGGCCTGTCAGAGCTGCAACCGTGGGGCAAAAGGAAAGTTCGCCCGCATCCCGTCGACAAAATTGCTTCAGCGCCTGCATGACCGTAACGAGTATTTCATTAACAGCCACCTTCCTCTGCGTGAAACCTTGATCCGCCAGACTGGCAACACGCCTGTACTGCGGCATAATTTCCTGCAGCAGCGCTGGCAGACAGCGAAGAACACGCTGCTGCATGAATGGGAACCAGCCGCACAGGGAGACGGGATTTTCTGATGAACGACGACTACTACCAGCAAAACGCACAGCGCTTTTACGACGACACGGTAAACGTGGATATGTCCGCCCTGTACGAACCTTTTCTGGCGCATCTGAAGCCCGGTGCGCGGATCCTTGATGCCGGTTGCGGTTCAGGCCGCGATACCAGAGCTTTCAGCGATCTGGGCTTTGAAGTGAAGGCTTTTGATGCTTCTGCGGAACTGGCTGAACGCGCCAGGCAGTTAACCGGCAGGCAGGTTGAAGTGATGCGCTTTCATGAGATGACGGCGGTTGAGAAGTACGACGGCATCTGGTGCTGCGCTTCGCTGCTGCATGTGCCGGAGAAAGCGTTGCCTGAAGTGATGGCGCTGCTTGTCAGAGCGCTGAATCCCGGCGGAGTATGGTATCTGTCGTTTAAATATGGATGCGGTGAACGGGAGAAAGACGGACGGCGGTTTACGGATATGGATGAGGCGTCGCTGAGAAAAATAGTTGCGGGGTCTGGCGTTGAGATTGAAAAAGTCTGGCTTACCGGTGACGCAAGGCCCGGCAGAGAGGCTGAGCGGTGGCTGAATGCCCTCCTTATCAGAAATACACCTATGCAGAATTAGTCAATTATTCAGTACAGGAAGTAATAAAATTCCCGGTCATATTCCCTGAAATGGAACCTTTTATGAATAGATCAACATTAGAAAAAATCCGCAGTAATAAGCCTTTGAAAAAAAGCCCCCCTGTCTTTAACGTACTTCGATACCTGGCGAACAATATTACTAAAATCAGTCTTATCTTAGTGATGATGGGTTGTTTCAACCTGTGGTTTTATCTGTACCGGATTGATCACCTTACGTTACTACCCTCTATGCTGACCACGCCCTCAACGTTGTTAGCTATCTCATTTGCGCTTGCAGGCATCATAGTCGCCTTCTTCATTACTCTTCTTATGCCAGCAATTTTTTACCTGGCGAAAACGCTCCTGTCAAAGGAGCATAAACCAGACAAGGCCATCATCCCTCATTCTTTTCTTATCAGCATGATTATTGCTGTAACTGGCGTACTTGAAAGTGAAACAGCCTTTTTGACTTTAATATTTATATTTTCAGGCTACTGCATTATTTTAATTACCTATTTGTTATATGGAGACTGGAAGAGACAATTAAATATTTACTGTTCTGCTATCATTATCAATGTCGCATTTATTATTATATTAGCATTCATTTATAACAAGGCGGATCTTTCCGGTATAGATCGTTTTTACAGGTTTATTACTATTTTTTTATATATAACAATATGTTATTTTCCTATAATGGCAATTTATGATTTTTTTAATGGAACCAAAAGGGGAATCAATAAAAAGACAATCATTTCCTTAGCCACTACTTTCATTATTATTTTTTATGTCACGCTAAATATCACGCCAGGCTTTTTCGTGCGTGCTAACGATCATGCTATTTACCTGGCAGGCCTCAAAAGCAACCATATTAATTTATATAAAATCCAGGCTAACGAGTACCCTGCGCATTGGTTCAAAAATAAGTGGACGGTTAAGTACAGAGAAAATGAAACTATATGGGTTGAAGGATATGCTATTTTTCAGAACAGCAATATCAAAGTTATCTGTCCTGCGGACAGTCAGGCAAGAATACAAAAAAAACTGATAGAAGAAACCACAATTTTCAGCCGTCTGGAGAAATCACGAGGTGCTTCGAAAGACATGGAAAATTGTATCGAAATCGAAAATAAAACCGGATCAACGCTTTTCTGGCAGAAAGACAAAGATTCTGAAAAGAAATCACAGAGCACGGCCCCTTCAGTATGAAAAGCTGATCAGCGGGAAAGACTGAATATCTCTGAATATACTATTGGTGCATTCAGAACGGCGGCAAACGGAGGAATCTTAAAATCTGCGGAGGTGGGCCTGCCAGCCACGGCCAGCAGCGACCGGATGACTAATACCGGGGCTACTTGATGCCTGTATGATGCCGATGATCTGTTTAGCGATATGCGCTGTCAGTCCTGAGAGCGCGTTATCCCTTATCAACCCACTACCCTTCTCCTGCAAGCTTCCCCTGTTACAACAAGCCCTGACGAGACTGAAACCGGAGAAATAACGTATACTCCCGCGCCTGCAATGGGAGCGCGTTTTGCTGTTCCCCTTCACACACTCTTCAATGCATTCACGCAGGGGCGAATCGCATGGTCGCTGCGCTATACCGGGCATCGCCACGCAAGGAAAACACGTAATGGCTACACTATCGGCAACAACTAAAGCACCCTCTCTGATAGGCGGGGCAATGATCATTAGCGGCACCATTATCGGCGCGGGCATGTTTTCTCTGCCGGTGGTGATGTCCGGCGCCTGGTTTTTCTGGTCGCTGCTGGCGCTGGTTGTTACCTGGTTTTGCATGCTGCATTCGGGGCTGATGATTCTGGAAGCGAACCTCAACTACCATATCGGGGCCAGCTTCGACACGGTCACGAAAGATCTGCTGGGCAGCCGCTGGAATATCATCAACGGTCTGAGCGTGGCGTTCGTGCTCTATATCCTGACCTACGCCTATATTTCCGCCAGCGGCTCGGTGATCCACCATACCCTGGCGCAGATGGATATCGCCTTCCCAGCGCGGCTGGGCGGCCTGCTTTTTGCCCTCGCGGTGGCGTTTATCGTCTGGCTCAGTACGAAGGCGGTGGGCAGGATGACTACCATCGTGCTGGGGGCCAAGATCCTCACCTTTTTTATGACCTTTGGTGGCCTGCTCTGGCACGTTCAACCCGCTGTGTTGCTGAACAGCGCAGAGGTGAACCCCAGCTATATGCCCTATGTGCTGATGGCGCTGCCCTTCTGTCTCGCCTCGTTTGGCTATCACGGCAACGTGCCGAGCCTGATGAAATATTACGGTAAAGATCCGCTGACTATCCGCCGCTGCCTGGTGCTGGGAACGCTGATGGCACTGGTGCTCTATATCATCTGGCTGGTGGGCACGATGGGCAATATTCCGCGTCCGGCGTTTACAGAAATTGCGGAAAAAGGCGGCAATATTGATGTGCTGGTGCAGACCCTGAGCGGACTGTTGAACAGCGCCACGCTGGATCTGCTGCTGACCATCTTTTCCAACTTCGCCGTCGCCAGCTCCTTCCTCGGCGTCACCCTGGGGTTATTTGACTACCTGGCCGATCTGTTTAAGTTTGATGACGGTCCGACGGGACGCTTTAAGACGGCGGCGGTCACTTTCCTGCCGCCGATGCTGGGCGGCGCGATCTGGCCTGACGGCTTTATCTACGCGATTGGTTTTGCGGGCCTGGCCGCCACCGTCTGGGCGGCGATTGTTCCTGCCCTGCTGGCCCGCGCGTCGCGTAAGCGTTTCAACAGCCCGCACTACCGGGTATGGGGCGGTAACGCCATGATCGTTGTGATTTTGCTCTTCGGCGTCAGCAACGCGCTGATCCATATTCTATCCAGTTTTAATCTGCTGCCTGTCTATCGTTAGGTATCTGCCTTATGTCCGGCATAACGCGTTAAGTGCCGTTATGCCGGATGGGTCGCAAACCGGGTTAAAAATATTACGGATTAAACATCAGTAATTAATTCATGATTAATAATCTTTGCGCAAAGCCATCCAGCTAATATTATTTTCACGACTTTCATTATAATTGTGAGCGGCACTGTACTTCAGGTTAATAACGTAAAATCTCTGTGGAGTGGATTTATTAGCGGGGTATAATAACGGGGTTATTTAATCGCGATGCGAATGTGCGGGAACACATTCACACCGCTGACCACAACAACTATACAAGGTAGTTATCATGGCTGAGCAAGATTGTAATTCAGAAGTTGAAGCAAAAGAAGTCGCGAGTTCCACACTGCGCCGGATAAAGGTGAGCTATGCGAGAACCTTTCCAGATTATGAACAAATCCCCTCACTGGCGATGAAAGGCAAATGGCTGGCGGAGGCTGGCTTTGATACCGGGTCGGTGGTTGATGTGCGGGTGATGAAGGGATGTCTGGTACTGACCGCCCGTCCGCCGGAGCCTGAAGAACCGGAGCTGATGAAGTCATTACGGCAAGTTTGTAAGTTCTCTGCCCGCAAGCAACGGCAGGTGCAGGAGTTTATAGAGGTTGTTGGTGCTAAGCGGGTTCGTGGTTAGAAATTGATTTTATCCCGGCTCATTGAGCCGGGATTTACGAGGCTTATCACCTTTACTCTCTCCCGGCCAAACACCCACACTGCTGTCGCATACCATTAAAAATAGCTTCAGCTAACTCAGGTGGAAACGCCTCAGGAAGAAGCGCAGATACGTTTTCTCTGCGCATATCCTCACCATTTTTCCCGTCTGGCGGGTGAATCCGTTTGCTTTTCTGTTTCTTCGATTGTTGAAGATGACATTGAGAAAACAACCCTTGGCCCGGAAGAGAGTACCATTTCAACTCCCAGCACTGTAAATACCCTGAATAACCGCTCAATACTGGCGCTGGCTGGAGGTGCCTCAATTGAATCGCCACGGATAATCCAGACACTTTCGAGCCGTTGATAATACTGGTTTTCATATTCAGCCAGTGGCATCTGATTACTTGTGCCAACCGACGCCTACAGTTATAAAACATTTCGATGTAATCAAAAACATCGCTGCGGGTTCCTTCCCGCGTTCCGTAGATCTTTCTCTTTATCCGTTCGCGTTTCAGTAGCTGGAAAAGCTTTACGTAAGCGCGTTTTCGTGGCAGTTACCGCAGAGATATCAGATAAAACAAAGCCTGAGTCGCCGGGGAAATTGCTGGGATAACAGCCCAATGGAACGATTTTTTAGAAGTCTGAAAACGGAGTGGGTACCGGATAACGGATACGCTAATTTTAGCGAAGCCAGCACAGGAATAGCGAATTACACCACGGGATATTACAGCCAGCTCAGACCCCATCAATATGATGGTGGTTTGACGCCGAATAAATCAGAAAGATTGTTATGGAAAAATGCTAAAGCCGTGACCAGTTTTGCTTGACCACTACACTGCTTGTTGTTCGTAAGTTCTGAACATGATAACGCTGCCGACCTTGTAAATCGTAACCCAAAGAGTACAATCCCCCTACTCATCGTTAACTATGAGCTACAATTATGGCTAAGGTTAAGCATTACAAAACAACCGATGGCCGCGACCCCTTTGATGAGTTTTTGCGTAATGTAAAAGACCCTATCGCAAAGGCTAAGATTGCAACCCGTATTGCCAGAATGGCTACAGGGAACTACGGAGATTGTAGACCATGCAGGGAGAGCGTGTCAGAGTTAAGGATTGATCAGGGGCCAGGTTATCGCGTTTATTTTAGCGATTTAACCGATCCGACTGATGGTGCAGTAAGCCTGGTTTTGCTGGGCGGCAACAAGAAAAAGCAGGATGAAGATATTGATCAGGCGGTCGAATATCTTAAAGACTATAAAAGCAGAACATAAGAGGTGAATGTTATGGCTAAATCAGTGCTTCATGATGATGCAATGGTTCAACTCATCAAAGACGATCCGGCATTTGCGCCGCTCTACCTCCACCAGGCCTTCATTGAAATTGATGAAGAAGGTGGCTATGAGGCATTCATGCTTGCGCTACGCCATGTTATTGAGGCAACGGGCGGCATGACTGCTATTGCAAAACGTGCAGGTATGTCACGTGAATCGCTTTATAAGTCTCTTTCTCCAAAAGGTAATCCATCCTTTAAGCGCGTCGCCGCACTTGCATCGGCAACAGGATATCCAATTTCGCGTATTGCAACAGTCAATGCGCATGCAAATGCTTAATGCAAGCCAGACAAAATTATAGCCCGGCATATCCCGGGCTTTTTAATAGCAACCACCGTTCGCGACTAATTCCCCTCACCGGCAACATTAAAATAAAACATAGATACGCTGTTAAACCGCCGCTGGATCCCTAATTCTGGTATCGAACAGACTATGTGTCTAAACGTTCTGTTAGATAATGCTGTCACCCTGAACTACTTATGCACAATGCCAGACCAGTAATAAGCTATACACTCAGCACGGTTTTCATCAGCAATGCATCCAGATCGCGGCAGTCGCGCCGCTCGCTATCCGGCAGATCTTCGCTGACGCGGTTCTCATCCAGATGCTGGCGGATAAATGCATGGATGCGATCCAGACGCTCGCCGTATTCCGCTTCGCCTGCGCGCTGCTTACGCGCCAGCAGCTGTTCGATTTCGGCCAGCAGGAGGGGGTCCGTCACCGTCCCCGCCAGCAGCTCTTCAAAACGCATCGGCGGCACGCCTTTTCCGGCTTCTATCCACTGCACCGCCAGCAGCGGACGCAATACGTAAAAGTACTTTTTCAGCCGCACGCTGTCGCCCTGCAGATAACCACGAAAGTTCTTTTTTGCCATTGAGAGATAGTGCCAGCGCGCCCGTAGCGGCGAAAACCAGTCTGGTATCCTTGCCCGTAAATCGGCGATGATGGCTTCTTCCTGCTGATAGATCACCGGCGAGTCCAGCCATTCGACAAGCGTTGGGTTGGCTCGCTTCAGCAGGCCCAGCGCTTTGCGCCACTCCCAGCCGCAGACGTCCAGCGTATCGTCGATCGGCAGCTCGATAACGTCGCGCGGCGGCTCGATACGCAGATACCACTCCGGTTGATGCACATAAAGAAAACGTACATCGTAATCGCTGTCCGGCGAGGCAAAGCCCCAGCCGCGACTGCCCGACTCGCAGGCATACAGCACTTTGACTGCGTGCTCCTCTTCTACCTGACGCAGCACGCCACGTACGCGCTTGCGCATTGCGCTATCTACTCCATGCAATCCTGTTCTCATTCTTTTTATCCTTTTACGCAAACAACCTGTGACAGCGTATGCACCACTTCCACCAGCGAAGACTGGGCGGCCATAACAGCATCAATGTCTTTGTAAGCCATCGGGATTTCGTCGATGACCTCTTTATCTTTGCGGCACTCCACGTGCGCCGTCGCGCGTCGCTGATCTTCCACGGTAAAGCGGGCTTTCGCCGCCGTGCGGCTCATGGTGCGCCCCGCACCGTGGCTACAGGAACAGAAACTCTCTTCGTTACCCAGGCCGCGTACGATAAAGCTCTTCGCGCCCATCGAGCCGGGGATAATGCCCATCTGATCTTTCTGCGCTGAGACCGCGCCTTTGCGCGTCACCAGCACCGACTCGCCAAAGTGCGTTTCCCGCTCCACGTAGTTGTGGTGGCAGTTCACCGCTTCCAGATGCGTGCTGAAGGGCTTGCTGATGACGCGCGACATCGCCGCCAGCACGCGCTCCATCATGGCCTCGCGATTGTGGCGAGCATAATCCTGCGCCCAGCTCACCGCTTCCACATAGTCGTTAAAATGCCTGCTGCCCTCTTCAAAATAAGCGAGGTTGCGATCCGGCAGATTGGCGATATGCCGCTGCATATCCTTTTGCGCCAGTGCGATAAACAGGTTGCCAATGGCGTTCCCTACGCCGCGCGACCCGCTGTGCAGCATCACCCAGACCTGCTGGCATTCGTCCAGGCAGACCTCAATAAAGTGATTGCCCGTTCCCAGCGTTCCAAGGTGCTGGTAGTTGTTGGTCTTAAACAGCGCTGGATGTTTTTGCGTCAGCGTCTTAAAGCGCGGTGCCAGTTTGGCCCAGTGGCTATCCACCTCCTGCGGCGGCGTCTGCCAGGCGCCCTTATCGCGACCGGAACGGTTATTGGTGCGACCGTGCGGCACCGCCTGTTCAATGGCGCTGCGCACACCCGACAGATTGTCCGGCAGATCGCAGGCCATCAGCGAGGTGCGTACCGCAATCATGCCGCAGCCGATATCCACGCCGACCGCCGCCGGGATAATTGCGCCTTTGGTCGGGATCACGCTGCCGATGGTGGATCCTTTGCCCAGATGCACATCCGGCATCACCGCCAGATGGCGAAAGATAAACGGCATTTTCGCCGTGTTCAACAGCTGCTCACGCGCTTCCGGCTCCACCGGTACGCCGTTGGTCCACATTTTTACCGGCACGCCTTTCGCCTGCTGCAGAGTCTGATAGTTGTTTTTCATATTCTTTTCCTCGTTGCTATAGCATAGCTATTGCGAATGCCGTGCCAGAAGACCGCTACGCTGCATAATAAAATTTATCTAATTGATTATTAATGTTATTTATTATTGTATCGCGTCTGAGCATTGCCATTACCGATAGAGAAAATTATCTTACTGGATAAGTTATTTATCTTCTGGGATAAGCATGAAAGCTAACGTAGTGATCGGCGTGCTGGGCACGGTGCTGGATAAACGCGGCAAGCGCGCAAACCGCTGGAGTAAATGGCGGCCAACCGTCGCACTTTGCCAGCAGGAAGGCTTACAGATCGACAGGCTGGAGCTGCTGCATCAACCGCGTGATGTCAGTATGGCGCAGCAGGTGGCGGAAGATATCACCCAGGCGTCGCCCTCCACCAAAGTGGTGCTGCACAGCGTTAAGCTGGAAGATCCCTGGGACTTTGAAGAGGTCTACGGCAGCTTCCTCGATTTTGTCAGCCGCTATCCTTTTAATACCGACGCCGAAGAGTATCTGGTGCATATCACTACCGGCACGCACGTGGCGCAAATCTGCTGGTTTTTGCTGACCGAAGCCCGCTATCTGCCCGCGCGCATTTTGCAGACCTCGCCGGCCAGCAAGGGCTCGGAGACACCAACCGCGCTCGGCCACTATTCCATTATCGATCTCGATCTGAACCGATACGCCACGCTGACCAGCCGCTTTCAGCGCGAACAGCAGCACTCCACCTCGTTTTTAAAATCCGGCATCGAGACGCGCAACCCCACTTTTAACAGCCTGATCGAGCAGATTGAACGCGTGGCGCTGCGCTCGGACGCCCCGATGCTGCTGACCGGCCCAACCGGCGCGGGCAAATCTTTCCTTGCGGAGCGCATCTATCAGCTGCGCCATGCCCGCCACCGGCTGGCCGGTAAATTCGTGGCGGTTAACTGTGCTACGCTGCGCGGCGACAACGCGATGTCCACGCTGTTTGGCCACGTTAAGGGCGCCTTTACCGGCGCACAGCAGGCGCGCGGCGGGCTGCTGCGGGAAGCCGACGGCGGCATGCTGTTTCTGGACGAGATAGCGGAGCTGGGGCTGGATGAGCAAGCGATGCTGCTGCGCGCCATCGAGGAGAAACGCTTCTTCCCTTATGGCGCTGATAAAGAGGTCAGCAGCGATTTTCAGCTGATCGCCGGCACGCACCGGGATATGCAGCAGTGGGTTGCCGAAGGCCGCTTTCGCGAAGATCTGTTTGCCCGCATCAATATGTGGACGTTTCAACTGCCTGGACTGGCCGAACGCCGCGAAGATATCGAACCCAATCTGGATTTTGAGCTGGCGCGTTACGCCCGGGAACAGCAGACCCAGGTGCGCTTTGATAAAAAAGCGAGAAGCCATTTTCTGCGATTCGCCTGCTCGACAGAAGCCAGCTGGCGAGGCAATTTCCGCGAGCTGGGCGCTTCCGTCACGCGGATGGCAACACTGGCGGAACAGGGAAGGATTTCGCAGGAACTGGCGGAAGAAGAGATCGCCCGGCTGCGCGCCAGCTGGCGCACTACGGCACCGCAGGCCACTCTTACCGATCTTCCTTCAGCCCAGTACGATCTGTTTGACGAGTGTCAACTACAGACGGTGCTGAGCGTCTGCCGCGCGGCGGATTCGCTTTCCGAAGCGGGCCGGCGCCTGTTTGCCGTCTCCCGTCAGGGGAAAAAACAGCCCAACGATGCCGATCGCCTGCGTAAGTATCTGGCTCGGTTTGGGCTGAACTGGGAGAAGGTTAAAGGGTAACGTAACCGGCGACAGCCGTAACGCTTTTGCCGCCGGGCCTGATGCTGCACGGCTGCAAAAGCGGGTAATGCGCTATTGTCCTTCAAAGCCGTAGTACTGCACCGGAAGCCGCTGGCCGTTCACTTCCAGATCGCGCCACGGCTTAACTACAGTTTCAGGTATTTTATCCCGGAGAGCCTGCTCCAGCCTTTCCGACAGCGTCACGCTGCCAATCTGATTCCAGCCTGTGGCCTGGTGGGCATAGAGAGTGATGCTCTGCTGATTGCGGTTATAGAGCAGCACTTCCGGCGTGCCGTCGTTGTTCATATCCTGCATCCACACCAGGCAGGAACCGGTATCCACCAGGCAGATGCCCGCTTCCTGCTCAATATATTGCGTCTGCATCTGCCACCAGCTTTCCGGCGGCGCTTCGCTGCCTGCCCGTAGCGGGATGCTGCGCTGAAGGTCGCTAATGGTTGGGTTAGCATTATTGGTGTCCCGCTCTGCCAGCAGCCGCACCAGCACGGCTTTTTGCCGGGCAGGATCGCTGAGCCACTGCGGATGCCTGCTTATCTCCTGCAACGCCTGTTTTCCGCGGCGACCAGCATTACTGAATAAGTAGAGATCCCCTTCGTCCACCTTTGCCCTGCCCTCTGCAAAGCGCGCCAGTTGATTTTTCACGGTAATGCGCCATGGATCGGCCACCGGCGTGTGCAGCAGAAACCAGCTGAAGGCCGTCAGAGTCAGCATCAGGGGGATAAACGTGTTCATGCTGACGGCACCCTGCACCCCGGCACGGCGCTGGAACCCTGACAGCAGCAGCGAGCCAGTCACCGCGATCAGTGCAATCATAGCGGCGTAAACCCGCTCCACTGTCCAGCCATAGTCAGCGATACGCAACCACAGCGCCCAGACAGCCAGCCCGGCCAGCAGCGGCGTCAGGCCCTGCGCAACCAGCACCACGCGCCTCATCACACGCTGCCCGCGAGATACGCCAGGTGTGCTTTCATCAGCGATGGCGCTGAACGTCAGCATCATCAGCGTCATGATCAGCAACAGCGTCGTGGCTGAAAAAGCTTTGGGGATGATTGCCAGTCCGGTAAACGGCAAACAGACCAGAAACAGCAGTAAGGCGACCGCGTGCAAAGGCAGCAGTATGTTAACCGCCCGCGTAATCAATTCGAGGATTTTGACGTTTACTGGCAAGCTCTGCGCTGTAGTGATCGATGATCTTTTGGGCAAGCTGACGAGCTGTGAATTGTTCATCAGGGTTGGCCTGAAGAACATTAATAATCATCTGCGGGCGACTAGTCATGGCTCCTGCCTTGATATAACAGTAAGAACGCGGATTTTAAGATGGCACAGTGTAAAGCTCCCTAATGCTCAAACCAAGATCTCAATACGAAATTTTATACCTCATTTCTCGTTCAACCGTATCTCTCAACCACAATCCAGATTCAACTGATAAGCTCCAGGCTATAGTCCTGAAACCGTGACCACCGTCTTCAACTTGAATGCCATCTCCTGTTACCAGTAAAGAGTTGTGAATCGTGTTTTAACTCATCGATATGCGAGGATACTACTTGCAATAATGATCAGCTCATAATCAACACTAACTTCTTTATCTACTTCAGATATTTATTGCCTGACAGAAAAATAATACCAGATGAGGTTATAAAGAGTAGGAGAGGTAAATACTGAATCTCAGACACAAAAAAGCCGCCCTTAAGCGACTTAAATTTGCATACTTGGTACGGAGGCCGGACTCAAACACAATATTAAGTCATTGTATTTAAAAACACTTTAAATGAGGCATGCTTATATATGCCCCCAATTATGCCCCCAAAATAATTTATGGCTATCGCCTTGAAAACAGAGGTTATGACATTTTTTAAAAATCATTCATACATTTTTATAAAATTCTCGATTAGGTTTGTGCTGTACATCCTTACTGTCCCTTCAAACCTTGAGATTATGTCATCAGGCCCTAAAAAAACAGTTTTACGGAAAAGTGTTCATCCAGTGCGCCCTTCCAATTTTATCGTTAATTATCAATGTATTAACGGATGATCACTTGTACTGTTACTCTTCACTACTGTTCATCATATGGTGAACAGTGTTTACCATCAGTCATAAAACGGTGATGGGAGTTTTTTAGACAGCTATCTTAATTATCGAAACATCTAATTATCTTATCGGCTTGGCGAAGCTTAAGGCGGCTGAAAGCTAAAGCATAACGTTATGAAGTTTTACATAATTTACCATCCAAATCCAAAGATATTATAAAAGTGGCTTATTGCCAATAAGTCATTAATCCTTAATAAATAATACAAATGAAAAAATGAACATATTCATTATATCAGGGACATCTACATATTTTTCACAGGCATTTTAATAGTTTTAGGATTTTCATTAAAAGGGATTTGCAGAAAATTTATACCTTTATTTTTCATGGGTTAATTATTAGATACTAGTAGTTTGAAAAAAATATTTATTTAATTCTCATCCAAGATGTGTACTGTTAATAACAAAATAAAACAACCAAGGGCAAATCTTATGAATTTTCTTTACTCCATATGTAAGATCTTGAAGCCGACTACAACTGTTAATGTGCGTATCGGCTTTTTGATTTCACTATCGTCTAGCCCCGGAATTTGATTCATACTTTTTAAGATCATATGAATGAACGGACAGAAATTTAAATTAACCTTAAAATTCACATGGTTAGATGCACAAACCGATCATAACATCAGACACTTATATAGTCTGACCGACACGAATGAAAAGCTTAAGCTCACAATTTTTCGTAAAAGGATGAAAAAACTTTATTATTTAAAAAAATTTGCAATTAAAGTTAAATTTTCAGTGTAAAATTCTATTATTAACCTAAAGACAGAGCAAAAAACTAAAAAATTTGAATTATTGATTATTTTAAAGTATGAATTTATGATGCTATCATTAATTCTTCTCATGATTAAGAAAGGACAAAGTGTGGCTGCGAATGACGGGGATACTGGAACCATCGAGAAGGTTCTAGGGCTGGCTGAGCGAATTTTTAACTCGGTGTGGAGCGATAACTTTACGCACGATTCATGGCATTGGATAATACTAATCTCCTTATTTTTAATTATTATAACTATAATTTTTATTATTGCTTTCAAAACTCTTAGTAGTGTATTTGAAAGTTCTGCAAAATTAATTGACTCCTATAAATCTAGTGGGCTTCCTCTTTGGCTAAACAAAGATAATAAACTAAAAGTAAAAAAGAGAAAGCAATTCTGTTCGGTATTAGATGCTGACTTAGCTTACCTAGCAAAAGCAGAAAACTGGAATGATCAATATTTTACAGATCTTGAAGCTGATGTCGAAACCGAAGGTGGTTATTATGCTTCAGCCTTGAATAAACTATTAAAGAAAAAATCATTTGGGTTGCGAAAAGAACATTCTCTTATCCGAGCAATAACTACAAGCACTGAACGAGCAATGCAACTCGTAGGTGAGCCCGGGTCAGGTAAAAGTGTAGCATTGCGACACTTAGCTAAACAATTTGCAGAGCAAGGTAGAAAATCAAATGATAAAAAAGCCATTGTTCCGCTTTACATTAACTTACGTGAAATAGAGTTATTAAATAAAGAAGATATTAATGCTGATAGTATACGCGAGTTTATACTTGATAATATTCGTCGTGGGGATGCAGATACCTCAGCTTTTGTTAAGGACAATTGGCAGGACTACTGCAGCAGAGGAATATGGTTATTCCTATTTGATTCTTTCGATGAAATACCCGCCATACTTCATGCGGAGACAGGTAGTGATATAATAAAGAAATACTCTCAAGCACTTAGGCATTTTTTAGAAGGAATGGGAGAGTGCAAAGGTATTCTAGCATCACGAGAGTTTAAAGGTCCTGAAGCTTTACCTTGGAAGAAATTACGTATTCTCCCCTTAACTGGTGAAAAGCAAGATGAGCTTATCCGTAACTCTTTCCTTGACGAGAAAAATATGAGCATGGTGCGTCAACATCTTGCCAGCTCACACAGTAGCATAGGAGCAACCCCTCTTTTTTTGACACTATTATGTCGTTATGTTCGCGATGAGCATCAACCGCCAAATAATGATCATGATATACTTTTTCAACATATTGACAGATTAGCATGCAGGGAACCAGAATATTTAAAACGCAAGTACG
Source organism: Erwinia pyri (assembly GCF_030758455.1). Taxonomy (NCBI): domain Bacteria; kingdom Pseudomonadati; phylum Pseudomonadota; class Gammaproteobacteria; order Enterobacterales; family Erwiniaceae; genus Erwinia; species Erwinia pyri. The sequence continues at coordinate 625,325 of NZ_CP132353.1, read as the reverse complement.
AATTAAGCCCCGAGGAGCTTGTTAAAGGGGCTGAACGCTTAGCAAGGCTGTTCGCAGAAGACGAAAACTTGAGTCTAGCGCCTACCCTAGATCAGATAAGGACTCAACTCTCAGCAGAAGAGATCCCAGGAGACTCTCTCGAAAATCTGATTTCCGCCTTAGTTGACTCTAAAATTGGGCGAGCAGATGTGCCAAATGCCAAGCACGGAGATAAGCGTTTTGCTTTTGCACATCGTCGCTATCAAGAGGCTTTATTCGTCCGCTACTTAACAACCCACCCAGAAATAATATCTCCAAGAGCACTTCTTACAGAAACTCGTTGGCGAGAATATACAGTTACTCTTTTACAAACACGCGATTATGAGGAATTTAGTGACCTGCTAAGTCATGCTAGCTTTATCCTTAGTGAACGTGCAGAAAAAAATGATTTTATTATGTGCGAAGAGCCCCCTCTGCCTTCAAATTTAATTTATTATAATTGGTTGAATGAAACTGCTAAACCATTACTTAGCCTGCTACAAGAGGGGTTAGCACATAGATTGCAGGATGTACCATATTCGTTAACGAGTGCTGTGTTAAACTTCTTAAAGCCTCGATGGGAAACAGGGGATTCCAAGGATCGCAGTGAGGTTCTATGTTTAGGTGGACTTCTACCACATGATATTTTAGTCAAATACCTTGTTGAGACTTTTAGTCATGGAACTAAATCTGAGCGACTGCACGCATTCCGTCAAGCGGCTTTTACACAAGGACTTCCGGAGCAAGCGAGAGCTGCAGTCTTAAAAATGCTTTCAAATCAAGTTATTGCAGCTAAAGATAGAGCAGATCTACTTGCTATAGAGGCATTAGCAGCCAGACTTCCTCAAGATATGGGGGCCAATATTGTAGTCACACGATGTAAACGCCTGAGGCGTAATCTCGGAATCATAAAGAAAATTGTACCCAGATTTTTTATGATCGATCATTTTGCAGTTTTTATGTTTATGTTTAGTTCGATATTTAATACAACAAGCTTTATACCTAAGAATTTATTAGAAAAAATGAAAGTTAATTATCAAAACGTTAAATCAGATTTCGATTTTAGTTTCTTATTTTCCATATTATTAACTTCTTGGCTTGTAGTTTCAATAAACCTGATAAAGTATAAGTCAACTCTGCTATATTTTTTATTCGTTATAGATTTAATAATGATAGCCATCCTCTTTATGATGCTTTCACCTTTCTTAGTTCGTCATTTAGGTAAGAAAGTAAGTGTTATAGACTTAGCTCAATGGTTATTTTACCAAGTAATGAGCAGAAAATTCATCACACAAACCCTCTTATTTTTGTTTGCCTCTTCTATATTTTTAGGAGTATGCATAGCCATTGGTTACGCATTTATTTTTTTTGCAGAAGATCATATTTCAAATCATTTTAAAGAAATTACTCGGGGAAACCCCTCTGCTTATTTTTTAATCGGAATTTTTATTGCATTTTCCACTTTTAATTTTTTTATAATAGTAAAAATATTGATAGGCACAAGAAAAGCAAGATCTGAAAATAAACGCTCTTTAAGCATGCTAAATAAAGAAAAGGAAAAAGGAGGTTCTGAAATTTCAATCGCTTATTCTGCAGACCACTATGAGCAGCTCATCTTCTGGCTTCAGAGTGATGATAACTTGATGTGCGACGTTCATGCTGTTCGCGTTTTTTCATCTTTTGTATTGGGTACTCTACGCATTGAAAACATTGCAAGTAGGGATGATGGAATTTCCAGGCCAAAATGTTTAAGCACTAAAAAAACAAAACGAGCATTAAAATCAAATGAAAAAAAAGACAACTTGAAGGAATTGCGACAGATTTTAGAGGACAGACTACTAAAATAAATATCATTGCAATGTAAAACCTTTGTTCATATGTTTTTGGATAAAGGTTTTTACTATCACAAGTTTTTTTACCTGTTAAATTTCAACTTCTATAATTAACCACCACTTAATAATTAATCACTTACGCCAAGAGATTTTAAATTGATACTTAGCGACCTACTTTACATAGTCATTAAAAGCACGAGTTATAGTTAATTGATAAGATTGGAGTGATATTAACACTAAGTTTTTAATTTTTTAATGACTTGTAATTAAAAGAAATCCGCGTTTATTTTATTTGTGAATATTACTGATTAATTCAAAGGAAACCGGCCAGAGCCGGTTTAATGTTTACTGAATTACTTATGCATCACAGCGCGGCAGCCAGTCGGCCTCACAGTCTTCGCTCAGCTCCAGGCTGGTCTGAATACCGTTCTTCGTTTTGCGCTTCAGTAATTCAATCTCGTACTCCTTCAGCGTCTGCGGCACCGCCTGGCCGAAGGCGGTCAGGCTCATGGGGTGCTGATGGCCCCTGGCCTCCATAAACGACAGATAGGCATGATAGAGATAGCGATGCGGGTTCATCGGCCGGATATTCGCGTTGCCGATAAACAACCCGGTCGGGGTACTCAGCGGCGTCAGGTAGCCGCAGAAGTCGACCAGCGGGTCGGCGCTGCGCTTGATTCCCAGCGCTTCCTCAGACGACTGCTGCGCCTGTAACAGCTCGCGGGCATCGTCAGGGCGGGTGAAGCGCTGCATCAGGTGGCGTACGATAACGGCCAGCTCACCAGAAATCTTCTCCAGCAGCTGTGGGTCACGTTCGTTTGCCGGTATCACGTCCGGGAAAGGCAGGATAACCCAGCGACGGGAGACGCCGCCACTGCGGTCGCTGAAGCGCATCGGGCTGTTGTTCACCGCCAGTATTACCGCAGGAATGTGCGTTGATTAGGCGTCGCGGTACTTCAGGTCAATCGCCACGGCGTCGCCGCCGGTTATGGCCTTGATGCCCGCACCGTCGCCGCTCCACTTCTCTTGGTCCGGCAGGATAATCAACGAGTAGCCCACGACCGAGGCGCGTTCCCGTGAAGACTCCAGCGTGTCGATGGTCGCCGCCGTGGTGTTGTCCTCTCCGGCGGCCAGCAGGCGGGCAATCGACGCCATCACGCTTTTCCCGCTGCCGCCGGGGCCGGTCACTTCGAGGAACAGTTGCCAGTCATAGCGGTTCGCCAGCACCATAAATAACACCGCGAGGATACGCTCCTGCTTCACCTCATTACGCCCTGCCACCCGCGTCAGCCACTGCCAGAAGTACGGGGCGTCGTCCGGCAGGTTCTCGCCCACCTTTGGCGTCGTGTAGTTGACGCTGTTAATGGTGCGGAGCCAGTTTTCTTTTTTATGCGGGCCGAAGGTGCCGGTCGCGGTATCAAACACGCCGTTACGAAAGCCAATCAGCCGGCGGGCAGGTGCGCCCATCTGCGGCACCATCAGCTTGAGCGTGTCCACAATGCCGCCGATACCGGTTGCCGAAAATGGCGCGCGCACCTTCTGAAACAGTGCGGCAATTTCACGGCTGAGCACGCGGTACGGCAGCACCTGCCATGCGCCGCCCTCGTAGCGGCACAGGTCTTCACCCACGACCGGCACGGCCAGCGTGTCGAGGTAGTGCGCGGCCAGCAGCTCGGCTTTCTGACTGGCACTCATGGCCTTCAGGTCAGCCTCGCTTACCGACTCAAACGGGCTGAGCGCTTTTGACTGCGTGAAGGCGGTCAGCATTGCCTGGGTAGTCATTTCACCCTCCGCCTGAAAGACGTCGTTCCAGTCGCCGGTCACGGGCGGCAGGGCCGGTTTGCCGCTGCAGCGCTTCGCGGCCGATTCAGCGCGCAGCTGGCCAGTGCCGTTTTCGTCGTGGTCGGCGGCAATCAGTATCATAGCGTCCGGATATTCGGCATGCAGGCGCTCCGCCAGCGCGGGCAGATTGTTGGCGCTTAATGCCACAAAAACCGCCTGGCCGGTAAGGCGGTGCACGGTCACGCCGGTGGCATAGCCTTCGGTCAGCCAGAGCGTATCGCCGGGTTCGCCCAGGCGGTGGAACGCCTCTTTCACCTGGCCGTCCGCCAGCGTGCGCTTCACGCCTTCAGCGTTAATCAGCTGGGCGTTGACCGTTTCGCCAGTAAAGTCAGTCAGCGGCACAATCAGGTCGCCGGACTGATAGGTGGTGTCGCTGATACGCTTTGAGGTGGTCAGCGTCAGGGCGGTGACGTCAGCCAGTCCCTTGCGCGTCAGGTAGGCGTTACCGTTCTGTGCCTTCGCACCGGCAACAAGCCGTACAGCCTCTTTTGCGGCGTTAAGGCGCGCAGGTGCCTTTTCTTCACCGGTTTTCTCTGTGGATGTCTGAATCAGCTTAACCGGCAGCGTGCCAATCAGGTCGGCAACCCGGCAGGCCGCCTCCTTTGTATTCACGTCCAGCGCCTTTTCAACCAGCGCCAGCCCGTCGCCCGCGCCGCACTGGTTGCAAACCCATGTGCCCCGCCCGGCCTGATTGTCAAAGCGGAAACGGTCTTTGCCGCCGCAGACCGGGCACGGCGTTAATGCTGATACCCAGCGCGGGTAAGAGCTGAGGCCAGTGACCGGCGGCGGCGCGCACGGTGTCGGTGACGATGTGTTTCATGCGGCCTCCTTAATGCAGCGTGGCTTTAGAGGCGGCCAGGCGGCCGCACAGCAGTTCGTCCATCATGGTTTCCCCCATGCGAGTCAGTCGCGGCGCGGCGACCAGCACGTCGGGCTGTACCATTTCGCTAAGCATGGTGCAGGCCATGTCCATGCCGTTTTCCGGGCCGTACTTGCGCACGTAATAGCCTTCCAGCTCCAGCGCGATGGTCATCTGCACCTCGTCCAGCGAGGCGGAAACGTCGAGGCCGTAGTGTTCACAGGCGGAAAGATAGCCTTGGGCAACGGCGCGGCGGTAGACGGCGGTGCGCACCTCTACAGGCAGACAGGATTGATTAGTTGTCACGGGAGACCTCCATATCGTTAAGCATGACGGATTCACAGGTGCTGACGACTTTCCCCAGCTGGTCGGTAAGCAGCGCCACCACGGACGCCAGCGCGTTGCCGTCCGGGCCGTCCTTACGGTTGCCGGAGCATTCGATAACGTCCAGCATGTCGAGCACGGTCACGCCGACGCTGTGGGCATGCTGAAGGCGTGGGGAATGGGATAGCTGTCGTGGTTGTTGAGTCGGGCGGACATAGTATTCATGCGGCTAACCACAACGGACGCTGAAAACAGCGGCTTTAGTGTTTCCGCTGACCCGTCCTTTCAACGCCCTTTCTCTGGCCAGCCCGGTTTGTAAATAGTGATGCATGCACAGGGTGCATGATTTTGCATGCAGAATGCGGGACTTCAGACCCCCCTTCAGCCCAAGCCCGGCCCGGCTTTACATGGTTCATGCAACTGCATAAAAGCGATGCATAAAGCGGGCAGGCGAGGCGGGGGTAGCATTGCGCGCAGGATGGTGTGTACCGTTTTAATCATGATGGCTAACATCTTTCTGTTTAAAACTATGATGGTGGTGTGATTATGGTGCGTGCGGCTCGTTGTATGCCTCAGGAAAAAAATATGTTGGGGCGTAAAAAACTACCCCGAGGCATCCTCAGTTAATCCTCGTAGGCATCCTGCAAGCGGCAAATTTAGCTATTAATTTTCAACCCAACCTTTACAGTTTTTTCCTACAATAGGGAAAGCTAAATCTAGTATCGCGCATATGAAGGAGGGGTGTGTTCATGAGTTTAAGAAAAGTTGGTAATATGGGGCGTGGTGACTTTGACAGACTTTGTAATGCATCGGGCTTGATTTACAACAGCTCCTCTGAAGATGATTCAGGAGGATGGGATGCTATTGTTGAATTTCCTCTAATAGGTGGTATAGCCTTATTAAATAGCTTGAACGAACAGCCTATACAATGTTTAGTGCAGATAAAGTCTACTGACGGCGCAAGAAAAGGTGTTCAGGTCAAAGTTTCTAACATGAAACGTTTTTGTGACACGCCACTTCCCTGTTTTTTCTTTTTTGCTCGTTATGACGGGAATGCAAGTATTGAATCGGCTTATCTCGTTCATATTAATAGAGATATCATGTTTCAAGTTTTGAAACGAATTCGTCAAAATGACACAGAAAAAAAATCACCACTTCATAAACTCTCTTTCACGGTAAATTATTCTGGCGAGGATGAAATAGTTCTACTTAATAAAAGCGCACTCAAAAACGCCATTGAAAAACATATCCCATTTGGGATGAAAAGGTACTGTGAAGATAAACTGCGAGATTTAGGTGACATAGGATATAAGGAAAGTCGTTATGCGTTAAATTTTAAAATTGTTAATGATGACGATTATAAGCCTCTTATTAATGCCACTCTTGGATACCCGACCAGAATAAATATAAAAGATGTGCAAGGTTGGGACACTAGATTTGATATTAATTTTCGAATGGAAGATCTGACCGCTGAAAAAGCCATTATTGAGATAACATCAGTTGAAGCATTTTCAACAGGATCTATAAGATTCGAAGATGAAAAAGAAGATGTCTCTTTTAAGTGTGAATTTTTTGTTTCTACTATTGCGTTTAATGCTCCAGTTGATCTGGCAAGTTTTAGGATTCGCTCGGATTTTTTTGATTTAATAGTTCGGATTAAAAATAATAAAATAAAAATAGATTTTGAATCATATGATAAAGTCTTTCATTTAGCTGATCTTAGAGAATTACTTTTATTAATGAAGATATTAAACGCACCTAACGGTGATCTTAAATTAACAATAAAAAACAATGAGGGTAACGAAACATCTTTTTTTGCCTCGAACAATTCATTTTCTGCAAATCCAATTACTAACGAAATCATTAAGGCAGAACAAATAGCTTTGACTTTGATACAAGTTGCTTCTTACTTCAGAGTCGATAAAGATTGCAAAGTAAGTTTAAATGAATTAATCAAGAAACAACAAGATATAGAAAGAATGCACGCTTTAATTAGCAAAGTTCCGGGTGGCGAACCAGTTCTTCGTTTAGAGATTCCAGATTCCAATGATGACATTGATTCTAGTAAGGAATTACGAATATTTATTGCCATTCCTTTATTTTTATCATCTTTTTCTATTTGCCTTGCTTGCGTTGCTAAAGGTTCTTTCACATATCAAAATAAAGCGATGACATTTGATGATTACGCAATAAATATTGAAAAATTAATTCGTGCAGACGATCTTAGGGGAGTTAAGAAGCAATGTCAGATAGTTTCTGATAAAGTAAACCAGAGATTCGAGAATGATGATATGGATTTTTACTATTACAACTCATTCTCGCAGGCAAAACCTTAATTATTCAATTGTGTGATTTTGAAAAAAAATAATAATACGAACAACCATTATTTTATTTCTAAATAAACCCTCCAATAATGAATGCAAAAATTTAAAAAAAATAGTTAGACTTGATTCAATATCTTTACAGGATAAATTAAAATGGTATAACATAAGTTATTCAATAAGTTAAGTAAGCTGAATTACTATTCGGATAGTCTAGACGAGAGAGGCCTCACATTGTATTTGGCCGCTTTTTTCTGAAGACTGATTAACTAAAACCCTCTTGTACAGCAGCCTCAATAATTATCCTCCTGACGTATATCATTACGTGTGAAAATTTCTTTTTTACTATCATCTCAGAGTGAACTCCAGCACCTCCCTCTAAAATAACGTCTTAAAGTTGAGCTTGTTATTATTAAAAAATCACCTAAATTCATTCTGTTATGATTTTCTCGCAGCACTCCAAATTATTTAATATAAAAAATCAGTTAAATTACTTTGCTGTGAGTTTAGCAAATTCATAAGGTGTAATTGTGTTACCTCGATTGACCTCAAGAAAATCAGCCCACCATTGCACCATTAATCTGCGTTCATCAAGATGCTCAGAAGTATGAATGTATGCAGCGCGTACATTATTACGCTCGGAGTGGCTCAACTGCCGCTCTATCGCATCATTACTCCACAATCCTGACTCACCCAGCGCGCCTCGTGCCATTGTCCTGAAGCCATGCCCGCAAACCTCGGTCTCCGTGCCATACCCCATAGCACGCAGGGCATTGTTAACCGTGTTTTCGCTCATGACTTTTTTGGGATCGTGATCGCCGGGGAAAAGTCTCTCGTTATCACCGCTTAATTGCTTCAGCTTTTCCAACAAGGCTAAAACCTGACGATTTAGCGGTACAAGATGCTCCTCCTTCATCTTCATGCCACCGTGAGAGTAACGAGCACCTTCTATCTCTTTGCGCTGTGCAGGAACTCGCCACAAGGCTCTTTCAAAATCGAACTCATCCCACCGTGCTAAGCGAAGTTCACTGGAATGTACAAAGGTAAGTAACGAAAGCTCTACAGCGATGCGAGTCATCTTGCGTCCACGATATGCAGCAATATGTTCAAAAACTGAGGGAAGCGGCTAAAGGTTAAAGCGGGATAGTGACAGGATTTTGTAGTTGAAAGTGCTCCTACCACATCAATAGAAGGATTTGAATTAATGTAGTCATTCTGGACAACACAACGCGTGATTGCCGTTACACGCTACTTCAGACGTTGAGCAACGTCATACCTACTATTGGCATTAATGGCATTCGTTAAATAAACATTTAGATGTTCTTTGCCTGTAGATAAGCGCCGAATCAAAGGCAAAAAAAAAGCCACCCATAAGGTGACTGATTTTTTCATACGCATTCATGGTGCGAAGGCCGGACTCAAAGAAATATTATAAATCATTGTTTATACATGAATTTTATACAATAACAACCAACTTAGACCCCAAATATGACCCCACCCCTGATGTAAGGAGGATTAATGACTCTTTTATGATGCTTTCAGATCCTGTGAAAGCATCTATTATCAATAATCATAAATTATGGTGCATTAATACAGCTAAACTACTCCCGTTCAAACTTTCTTTTGAGCCTTTGACAAAATATATTTCCCGGTTCATTTCGCAACCCTATTTCAATTAATGATTTAGCTTCTCTTTCTTTATTTAAATGTAACCCTAACCATGCGAACCTAGAGCATGCAATTGCATCAGCTTCATTTCTTCTTTTATAAATCAATGTGAAAAGCTTTATCAACAGCTCTTCTTTAATGCTTTCACCCAAAGAAAATTCATGCGTCTTGAATAAGTGATTTATTTTGTTAGTGATATTAGATAAATCATCAATAAGAATTGACTCATAAGAAGATGCTTGTGTTAAACCAAGGATTTGTTCATAAGGTTTCGATAAACGCTCTGCGATTGACGCATATACATACCATGCGTTATGCTTGTTTTTTTCTGACTTTTCATTTTCAAGATATCTTTGAATACATTCTTCTGCAAATACATTGAACTTAAGTACATCAGGTTCCATAGCCCAGTTAGCAAGAAGCCTCCAACCATCATTAAATGTATAGCATATCCTTTCCAAGATAATCTTGTGAACTTTATGAAAATCTTCATTATGATGCACTGAAGATAGATATCGAGTGAAATTATCCCTTAAAGATATTTTTTTATCATCTATGCTTGAAACCCCAAACTTCCTCATAAGAATAACATCGGTATTTATAATATGCTGAAGTGAACTAATCTTCAGCTTTTTGTTTCCAAAAGAATATGCTACATAAGGAAGTTGTAAAAAATAGTGTCCATCACTAGCTTTTAACTCTTCAATCATTGAGTATTGAATTAAGGTATCTACTGCTTTTTCAACTTCAAGTGCGTCCTCCAATGAAAACATTAATATCGATTCTAACCCCAATCTTGGTACTGCTGAATTCCATGATGAAAGTGTTAAGAAAGTCCTTTGAGCGCATGGGGTAAGCACGGAATATGTTCGCTCAAAAAGCGCGGTAAGTATTTCATCACTACCTGCAATAAGACGCTCCATATTTCCTTTTGTATCTTTTCGTGCAAAATCCCCAATCAATACTTTCATTATGTAGGGATGGCCCGCAGATAACCGATATATTTTATCCTTATTATCCTGAGATAGTTTTTCTACCTTGAGGTTACCTGAGGTTCTTTTTATCAACTCCATTGACTCTACATAGCTCATACCTTGTACTTGTAATGGATAGTCACCTTTGAAATCACGGAGTCTTGTAGTGACTAAAATTTTATTGGGGTTACGTACAAATGTATCAACCCACTTATAAGTTTCTATAGGGTTATCGACAGTTTCAAAATTATCAAATATAAATAGAGTTGCCCCAGCATCTGCTTTGGTAAGCTGGCCCTGAAAATAGCTAATCGGATCAAAATCTTTCTTTTTTACTTCTTCATCTGATTTGAACAGCCGAGAATAATAGTGTGCTATGTCTTTGTTTGACATTACATCAGCGCGTACTAACTTGGCACCATTAGAAGATAAGTCTATATCGCGTGAGCTAAACCAAACGATAGCATCAAACCTTTCAGTATCATAAAGCCTAGGAATAACCTTTAAGGCTAGAGATGTCTTACCAATACCCCCTCTACCTAATAAAGTAATAGCAATATGCCTATCATCAATCAATAGTTCATAAAGTTCATTCTCCAATTCACCCCTGTTAATATAATCATAACTTAGGCCAGGTACATTAGAAAAACAATTACCATAAGTCATTAATACCCCCAAACCCTCAGACTCGCTCGGCGGCAGTTGACCTTTAGGTGCAGTATAGTTCTTAGATTCCTCATGAATTTTATCATCGGTAACATATGAAAGCATCTCATAATGGGAGTGCGTAAACCCACCATTAGCTATATAAAAATCTTTGAGATCTGGATCGCTTTTTAGCAAAGGTATTAAAATAAGCTTATCCAAATAGACATAAACGCCTTCTTCATATGAATAAATATCTGTCTTTTTAACCTCTTCAAGATGCTCATTTATTATATTTAAAGGCGTAACTCTGAACTTACCACTCATATTCCTTTTTAAGTAAGCTGAAGGCAGCTTTAATAATGAAAGGTTATCAATTATTCTTCTTATGCTTTTTTCAAGATGTGGAGCGGCGGCTGAAGCGGCCTTACTCATTGTAGCGCCATGCCCTCTTGTTGCATTTCTTAACTCGGTAAATCCTTTGAACCACATTTTTAAATCACGCTTAACGGGTATAGAATCTGGAAGTAAATTAAAACATTTCATTGCCAAATAAAGATCTTGCACGGATTGGTATTGCCATTCGGCTTCAGGGCATTTTTTAGTAAACTCAGTTTGATGTGTGCGCATGGCATCAGGAAGATATTGTGAAGCCGTTCCGGTAAGTAAATCTTCAATCGATCGACTCCATTCACCAATACCATTTGCACGAACCAAACCATGTAGAATCCTGTATTGATGCCTGTCTTTATCATTCTTCAAGCTAGCGGTAACTGTTAATGCAATTAATTTTGTTAAAGCTTCTCCAGCTACTAATAAATTAAAGAAAAAAGTAAAATCTGATTCGCTTTTAGATGTTTCAACTTTACGCATGATTTGATCAATAAAGACTTGCATGTCCGCCCCTTTAAGATTATTCCTAATAACTTAAATATCTCTTATGTTCTCTTTGCTTGCAATAGTTTTTTTAACCACTTCAACTATAAGCGCGCAATGCTACCCCCACCTCGCCTGCCCGCTTTATGCATCGTTTTTTATGCAGATGCATGAGCCGTGCAAAACCGGGCCAGACGTGGGCTGACTGGGCATCTCAGGCGCTGCACTCTGCATGCAAATCCATGCACCTTATGCATGCATCGCTATTTACAAACCAGGCTGGCCAGAAAAAGGGCGTTGAAAGGACGGAACGCGGAAACAATAAAGCCGCTGTTTTCAGCGGCCGTTATGGTTAATGGAGGGAGCGGAAGGATGAACCGTAGCGCCCGATAGTCTGGCGTTCTTTGACCGGCTCCGGGATCACTGCGGGGGTCGGTTCAGGTTGCGGCGGCGCGGTTATCACTTTCGTTATGCTCTCATTAGTTTTGAAGGTGCAGGAGCAGTCAAGGTTTGTGCACTGGTGATAACGTTCCTTCACCTGTTCAGACATATACCGGCTTGAACGGGTATGTGCCGGGCTTTTGCAGTATGGGCAGTGCATCATTTCTTTTTACCCTCCCTTATCCATGGGCGGTGTACATGGATGGCATCCCACTGCTTGTTTCGCTTACCCGGGCTGGCATACAGCGCCATATCCACCCCGGTGAGTGCCGGGCGCCACAGGCCAATATTCTCCAGCACCGGCGCTTCCGTCAGCGCTTTCTCAGGCACCGCAGCCGCCGCACGGGTCAGCGCATTCCCGATAAGCTCCGCCACAACCTGTACGTCGCTGCGCTCGTCGTCGTCACGGGGATTCACCTTCTCACGCTGAAGACGCAGGCGGATGGCCCATAACAGCGACGGGCTGACGTTACGCAGCGCCGATTGCCAGGTCGCATCGACAAACTCGTTAAACGCCAGCTTGTGCGCGTAGATATAATCCTTACCCGTGCCGCATGCATTCAGCATGGCGACCTGCTTATCCAGCTCCAGCTCGGCAATCAGCCCGGTAAACTCGTCGGCCAGTTCCCGGCTGGCAATGCGCTGGCTGTGTTCAGCCTTCAGCTCGTCGGTCAGGTTGCCGCGCAGGGTGCGAAAACGCATACGCCAGTTTGTTTCGGCTTCCTTTCCTGCATCAATGGCCGCTTCACGCTCTTTGGTGCAGCGGGTAATGTCGGCGCAGATAGCGTTGTACTCTTTCATCTTCTCAAGATGTGCGGTTCGGGCCTGCTCAAAGGCTGCCAGGGTGCTGCTCTTTTCCGGGGTGCTCATAGCTTTTCTCTCTCTGTAAAGGTTGTCGCTATTCTGTCGTTCACCACCGGACAAATCATTTCATTGCTGCCTGCCTGTCGCTCAGCAAACACGGCCACATATTGGCCTGATACCCCCACTGAGCTTTTAGTTTTATATAAAACTGTTCACTACTCTTCACCTTTAGGAAAAAGATAATAAATACAGTAAGTAAAGGGGTGAACACTTGAGGTTTAACTGTTCACCGGGTGTTCACCACTGTTCACCCGATTTTTTAAACAGCCTTTTTCTGGCGAGCCTATTTGAATGTTTTTACCTTTTAATAAAACGACATTAATAGGTGGATTTATTCAACTGCCCTATATTGACCTATATTGACTCATACTGTGCAACAGGGTAGAACAGAGCGCATTTTTGTTCATTTATCACACGACAGGGGCTTGTTTACACGGGCAAAAATATTCTCACAATAGGGGGTTACCAGCACACCACGACCGGAACCGGCCAGCGCCGCCCGGATACAGAATGAGGTAACACCATGCTTTCCACCGCTTCAGTTTCAGTCCCGGCAACGCCGCCCCTGAACAACCTGCAATACCCCCGCGACCGCTTTATGCGCCTGCCGGAAGTTATCAGCATCTGCGGGCTGTCCCGTTCGACCATATACGACCTGATTTGCCGTGAGCAGTTTCCGTCACAGATTTCCCTCGGCGGCAAGAACGTTGCCTGGCTGGCGTCAGAGATTGACGACTGGATGCAGTCCCGCATCGCGCAGCGTGCCGGAGGTGCGGCATGATTAAGCTCAATGTTGGCACCCGCAGCTACCCGCTCAGCCAGGAAGAGGCCGTTTACGTGGCGGAAAGCCTGCTTTCCGCCGCCGGTGGCAAAGCGCCCACGCTGCCCGCATTTAACAGCGGCCGTCACGGCCATATTTCCGTGTTCGCCGACAAGTCTAAGCCTGCAAAGGGAAGTGAAGGCGCACAAAGCGAGAACTTCCGATCAAATCCGCCGCAATCCGATCACGTCCTGACCGATTGCTGAGGAAAAAGGCCCGATGTTTAAAAAAAGGCTTTTTTCTGGCGAGCCGCCGGTATACAGTTTCCCCGCTGCCGCAAAATCGGCAGCCGGGCGTAGGAACCCGAGTTACTTCAAGGCGACACGACACGCGCCATGCGTGTTTTTTTACGTCGTTGCCTCAGTGCGCCATTTTTTAGCGCAGCGGTTCTTGTGCCGTTGTGCCTTTAAGACAATGGTGGCTCAGGCGGGGCAGCCCTCGGGCTGGCCGGTGTCCTTGAAGGCCGGTATTCCTACCCCCGTCTGGGCTACCACCCCCGAGTGTAGGAACTCTGGTGGTAGCAGAAACCGCTACTTCAAGGAGTCTGCCACTATGGCCGCAACCCTCATTTCTGCACGCATGCAGTTCACCTTTTTATTTGCCGCCGTTCGCCGTGCCGATACCGCCGCCCGTCCCTGCATGCTGCGCACCACCGCCGAAACCGAAATGGTCGCCCGCCGCCTGCTGGCACGCGATTACGTGCTGTCCTTTGCCGGTCGCCTGCCGCTGTGTGAGGTGGCCGCGTGAATACCCTGTCAGCCCGTCATAACCAACACGCCAGCTATCCCATTCCCCATGCCGATTTTCTGCGCCTTCAGCATGCCCACAGCGTTGGCGTGACCGTGCTCGATATGCTCGAAATTATCGAATGCTCCGGTAACCGCCACGGCGGCCCCGATGGCAATGCGCTGGCGTCCGTGGTGGCGCTGCTTACCGACCAGCTGGGTAAAGTGGTCAACACCTGTGAATCCGTCATGCTCACCGATATGGAGGTCTCCGCCCGTGACAACTAATCATTCCTGCCTGCCCGTTGAGGTTCGCACCGCCGTTTACCGCCGCGCCGTTGCCCAGGGCTACCTGAGCGCCTGTGAGCACTACGGCCTCAACGTTTCCGCCTCGCTTGACGAGGTGCAGATGACCATCGCGCTGGAGCTGGAAGGCTATTACGTGCGGAAGTACGGCCCGGAGAACGGCATGGACATGGCCTGCACCATGCTCAGCGAAATGGTACAGCCCGACGTGCTGGTCGCCGCACCGCGACTAACCCGCATGGGTGAAACCATGATGGATGAACTGCTGTGTGGCCGCCTGGCCGCGTCCAAAGCCACGCTGCATTAAGGAGGCCGCATGAAACATATCGTCACCGACACCGTGCGCGCAGCCGCCGGTCACTGGCCTCAGCTGCTGCCCGCGCTGGGCATCAGCATTAACGCCGCCGGTCAGCACACGCCGTGCCCCGTCTGCGGCGGCAAAGACCGCTTCCGCTTTGACAACAAGGCCGGGCGCGGCACGTGGGTCTGTAACTGCTGTGGTGGGGGCGACGGGCTGGCGCTGGTTGGAAAGGCGCTGGACGTTAACATAAAGGAGGCCGCCTGCCGGGTGGCCGACCTGATGGGTACGCTGCCGGTTAAGCTGGTTCAGACATCCACAGACAAAACCGGCGAAGAGAAGGCGCGTGCGCGCCTTAACGCCGCAAAAGAGGCCGCACGGCTTATTGCCGGTGCGAAAGCGCAGGCCGGGAACGCCTACCTGACCGGCAAGGGGCTGGCTGACGACAGCGCCCTGACGCTGACCACCGCAAAGCGCATCAGCGACACCACCTATCAGCCCGGCGACCTGCTGGTGCCGCTGACCGGCATTTCCGGCGAAACGGTCAACGCCCAGCTGATTAACGCTGACGGCACCAAACGCACGCTGGCGGGCGGTCAGGTAAAAGAGGCCTTTCACCGCCTCGGCGAACCGGGCGATACCCTCTGGCTGACCGAAGGGTACGCCACCGGCCTGACAGTGCACCGGCTTACCGGCCAGGCGGTTTACGTTGCCCTGAGCGCCAACAACCTGCCCGCGTTGGCAGATCGCCTCCACGCCGAATACCCGGAGGCGATGATACTGATTGCCGCTGATAACGACGAGAACGGCACCGGGCAGCTGCGCGCCGAAGCCGCCGCGAAGCGCTGCAACGGCAGGCCCGCTTTGCCGCCCGTCACAGGCGACTGGAACGACGTGTTTCAGACTGAAGGGGAAATGACCACGCAGGCCATGCTGACCGCCTTCACCCAGCCGAGAGCGCTCAGCCCGTTTGAGTCGGTGAGCGAGGCCGACCTGAAGGCGATGAGCGCCAGCCAGAAGGCAGAGCTGCTGGCCGCGCACTACCACAACACGCTGGCCGTGCCGGTCGTGGGTGAAGACCTCTGCCGCTACGAGGGCGGCGCGTGGCAGGTGCTGCCTTACCGCGTGCTCAGCCGCGAGATTGCCGCGCTGTTTCAGAAGGTGCGCGCGCCGTTCTCGGCAACCGGTATCGGCGGCATCGTGGACACGCTCAAGCTGATGGTGCCGCAGATGGGCGCACCGGCCCGCCGGCTGATTGGCTTTCGTAACGGCGTGTTTGACACCGCGACCGGCACCTTTGGGCCGCACAAAAAAGAGAACTGGCTTCGCACCGTTAACAGCGTCGACTACACCACGCCGAAGGCGGGCGAGAATCTGGCCGACGATGCGCCATACTTCTGGCAATGGCTGACGCGGGCGGCCGGACGCAATGAGGCAAAGCAGGAGCGCATCCTCGCGGCGTTATTTATGGTGCTGGCAAACCGCTATGACTGGCAGCTGTTCCTTGAGGTCACCGGCCCCGGCGGCAGCGGTAAAAGCGTGATGGCGTCCATTGCCCGCCTGCTGGCCGGAGAGGACAACACCACGGCCGCCACCATCGACACGCTGGAGTCGTCCCGCGAGCGCGCCGCGGTGGTGGGCTACTCCTTAATTATCCTGCCGGACCAGGAGAAGTGGAGCGGCGACGGCGCGGGCATCAAGGCAATTACCGGCGGCGACGCCGTGGCAATTGATCCGAAGTACCGCGACGCCTATTCAACCCATATCCCGGCGGTGATACTGGCGGTGAACAACAACCCTATGCGCTTCAGCGACCGCAGCGGCGGCGTGTCACGTCGGCGGGTAATCCTGCCGTTCCCGGACGTGATACCGGCCAGCGAGCGTGACCCGCAACTGCTGGACAAGATTGCCGGTGAGCTGGGGGTTATCGTGCGCCACCTGATGCAGCGCTTCACCCGTCCTGACGACGCCCGCGAGCTGTTGCAGGCGCAGCAGTCGTCGGAAGAAGCGCTGGAAATCAAGCGCAGCGCCGACCCGCTGGTTGACTTCTGCGGCTACCTGACCCCGCTGAGCACGCCAACCGGGCTGTTTATCGGCAACGCCAATATCAGGCCCATGAATCCACGCCGCTACCTCTATCACGCCTACCTGTCTTTTATGGAGGCAAGAGGCCATCAGCACCCCATGAGCCTGACCGCGTTCGGCCAGGCGGTGCCGCAGACACTGAAGGAGTATGAGATTGAGCTGCTGAAGCGCAAGACAAAGAACGGCATACAGACCAGCCTGGAGCTGAGCGAAGACTGCGAGGCAGACTGGCTGCCGCGCTGCGATGCATAAGCCAGACGACAGACAACTAACCGGCTCCGGCCGGTTTGTGCCAGGAGCGGACGCTGTCAGTAGCTTTTTTCCTTAAATATAGGAATCAGGCCAGTTAATGGGTAAAAGTTTTCATGAGCAGATGAATTAAACTAAACATGCGATGATACAGGTATTCAATATGATCGCTCTCTTGAATTTTCACCTGATTCATTTCGGCGTGACGTATAAAATATTCGTTACCGATATCGGTCAAATATTTAGCTTCAACTTCCAAAATATTTCGAAACTCAGGTGTAGCAGCTGCGTCATCAAGTAATTTTTTAGCTGATATTTTCTTATTTGATGGGTTGTGTACACTTTTCATCCGCTCCCAGAAGTCCCAGAGTTCTTTCACTGCGTCATAGCGAATCTGAACATCAAAACTTACTATTTTAGCATTTGCACGAGAAAGTATTTTTTTTAGCTCAACTTCCGCAGGATCATTCACGCTGGACATCATTTTGACTAATTCAGGACTAAGAATCCGGATAATTTCTCCTGATTTTTTAAGCTCATAAGCCATACCATTTCGGGCAAAAATGACGTTAACTTTTTCGAGGAATTCATTTCTTCCAGTATCAACATCAAAATCGTGAATATGAGTGTGACGGTAGTACGAGTGGTAATCATTGCCTTCAATAGGAGCGGCAACATGTTTATAGCAAAATTGAAGTAAATCCATAACGACGAGATAGTCTGGTATGAACGTAACTTGTGTTCTTGACCTGTGGCCATACCGATCTACATCTTCAGGATCGACTCCCAATGGCCATCCTATATTTGGTATCTCCGCCTGTAGTGCAGCTTTGAAATTATCTTCATTTGTACCAATGCACCCTTGCCCGTCAGGGCATTCTTCTGGGAAATTATTCCCAAAATAACCCTTATTTACCAGAACATTGATGTAGGAGACAAGCCCGGTCCAGACGATCATAGAGACATCATTGTTCGTTCTCGGTACAGAGCCTTTCTCTTTATCGCTAAAATAAGCCACGTTCACCCCCAGAAGTTTATGACTTTCCGCAAATCTATGGCTGATTCAATTGTTGAGCAAGCATAATTGAGTAAATGCACTGAGATCGACGGAAAAAAACCATCCCGCACCCATTTCCGCTTGTCGCACATAGCAGCCTTTGGACTTAGGCGATGGGCAATATGCAAATCAGTGACACTTCGCCATACTCTTCGGCCTGACTTTGATTTGCCAAGCTGTGAAGTTAACTAGGTGGTTCAGTGTGATACATACCTATATGAAAAACCAAACTGGCTAGACCGATTTTCACGTCTGAAGGTGAACAGTGTTCACCCCGGGTGAAGAGTAGTGAAGACTCCCCCCGCAAGTGATCACCCTTCAATATCCTGATAATAAACAACAAAAATGAAAGGTGAACAGGGTGAACACTTTTTCCGTAAAATCTTTTTTTTCTGGCTTAGCGCCTGCCGAACTCATACGGGGTTAGATGATATGCATTATTGCTGTCTAAATAATCAGCCCACCACTGCACCATAAGCCGCCGCTCTTCAAGGTGCTCTGCCTTATGGATATAGGCAGCACGAACCCCATTACGTTCCTGATGGCTCATCTGCCTCTCAACAGCATCACGAGACCATAAGCCAGATTCAACTAATGCACTACACGCCATAGCTCTGAACCCGTGGCCGCATATCTCTGTTTTCGTGTCATATCCCATCCTGCGAAGAGCGTGATTAATGGTGTTTTCACTCATTGGTTTTGTGGGATGATGATCGCCAGGAAACACTAAGTCTCTGTTTCCGCTCAGCTCCCGGATTTCTTCCAGAATGGTTAAAGCCTGTCTTGATAGCGGCACCAGATGGGCGGTTCGCATTTTCGAACCACGATGGGAGTGTTTGACCCCTTCAATCGCTTCGCGCTCGGCAGGAATAGTCCACAGCTCTTTTTTAAGGTCGATTTCGCTCCACCGTGCAAACCGCAATTCACTGGAACGGATAAAGACATACAGGCTTAGCCTGAGAGCTAAACGGGTAAGCAGGCGGCCTTTATGTATTTCGATACGCTGAAGAAAATCAGGTAAGCGTTCTAAAGGTAGAGCCGGTCTGTGAGTAGCTTTTCTCGTTATAATGGCTCCAGCAAGATCCTGAGCAGGGTTCCGCTCAGTAATACCAATCTGAACCGCATAACGCATAATACCCGTGATCCTCTGCTGCAAGCGGGAAGCCACATCCAGGCGGCCGCTCTGCTCTACCTCTTTCAGAGGCAATAGCAGATCGCGAGTTGTTAAATCAGCAATATTTCGCTTTCCAATAGCAGGAAAGATATTGCGTTCAAGGTCGCGCCATACTCGCTCAGCATGGCCGACAGACCAGCGTTTATTGTTCGCATGCCAGTCATAAGCCACTTTTTCAAAAGTGTTAAGTGCTGCCTCTTCCTGTTGCCTTACTTCTTCTTTTTTCGCATTGGGACTGACACCTTCTGCAATCAAAAGTCGTATCTCATCACGTTTCTCACGCGCTTTTGCCAGGGAAAGAAGAGGATAAGCACCTAACGCCGTTCGGCTCTCTTTCCCTTCAAAACGGTACTTGAGATACCAGCGCTTAGAACCGGTTGGTTTGACGAGAAGATACAATCCGTGGCCGTCAGTGAGTTTGTACTCTTTCTCTCGAGGCTTAGCGGTACGGGCCGCCACATCAGTTAAAGGCATAATTTGGGGGTCAAAAGTTTATCGAAGCGAAGTGACCCCCATTCTGACCCCCAAACTTGCCGGATGTCAATGGATGACCTCGGACGCATATGGACGATAGAAAAACCGTTAACGTTGATTTTAAATGGTTTTTGGACTTCCCCGGACGGGGAGGGATAGGATACTGGTGCCGAAGGCCGGAATCGAACCGGCACGCCTCGCGGCGGTTGATTTTGAATCAACTGCGTCTACCGATTTCGCCACTTCGGCACTGAAGGGTATGCGGAAAACGTTGTGGATTATACCGTTACCCTCTCAGCACGCAACTACTATCCGCCCCAATGTGATGCAAGTGCTGAAAAATGCAGCGCAGAGAGAGGATGCACCTCTCCGCCCGGAGAGGAATCAAACATATTTCCCCTGCCCTGTTCCCCTTTCATCCCCCTACCCTTAAGACAAATCTCAAAGCCCCGCTCCCGTCCTTCTCTTCCCTGTTTACGCGGAACTCCCCTGCAATCCGGTAGTCCCAAAGGGAGATAAAGCGTGATGCCAGGAGGGCACGCGCCGGATAACAAACGTAAAGGGTTAACTATGAAAGCTTCTAAGATGGTTTTGGCATTGACGGTTTCAACTTCCTTGTTCGCTGGCGTGGCCTCGGCGGCCAGCTGGCAGGATCAGCTGAGCAGCGCGGCTTCTTCGCTCAGCCAGAATTCTAACTCCTCCAGTTCCTCCACCACTTCACCGCAGCCAACCGGCACCTCGCTGGGTGCACTGACCGGCCTGTTGAACGGCGGCAATCAGTCGCTCAGCTCCAGCACCATGACCAACGCCACGGGCGTGCTGCAGTACTGCATGAAGAACAATCTGGTGGATAACAATGTCAGCTCGGTGAAAGATCAGCTGCTGGGCAAGCTGGGCCTGACCGATACCACCAAACAGCAGGAAACCACCGACTACAAACAGGGTCTGATGGGTCTGCTGAATACTGGCAACAACCAGCAGGTGAACCTGAGCAGCCTGGGCGATACCACTATGGGCAAGAAGGTGAAAACCAAAGCCTGTGACCTGGTGCTGAAGCAGGGCAAAAACTTTATCTCCTGATAAAGGCGGGGCTGCTGATTATACAGGGCCGAACCTGTACCGATCACAGCTCTCTCCTCACTCTCTCTGAAACGGTGAGGCTGTCCCCTCACCGCCTTCCCGCGAGCCGCCACCGTGCGGCTCGTTTTTATTTCACGATAAGCCTGATGCCCAGCAGTGCCATTACGCCGCCGCCGAGACGATCAAACATCGCCTTGTAGCGCAGGTAAGTGGTGCGCGGGCCGCGTGAAGAGAGTGCATAAGCCACAAAGGCATACCACAGACCATCCACCAGCAATGATACGGCGGGCAGCGCCACATACATCATCGGGGAGATCTGCGCAGGCAGCAGCGCGGCAAATATCCCGGCGGTGACGACCGCCGTTTTCGGGTTGCTGATCTGGGTAATAAAAGCGTGCAGAAAAGCCTTACGGAAACTTTTTCCGGAGCCGGTTCCGCCTTCAACATGCAGCGGCTCGCGCGCGCCTCTGAACATCTTATACGCCATCCACAGCAGATAGATCCCGCCGCCGGTCTTCAGCGTCAGCCACAACCACGGCACCGCCGCCAGCAGCGTGTTCAGCCCTAGCAGCGCGATCAGGGATATGATAACTGCCCCAAAGCCCATGCCCAGCGCCGCGCCCATACCGGCCCGCCGTAAAGAGGCCACCGCCGTTCTTGCCACTAAAATAAAGCTCGGGCCAGGGCTCATGGCCCCCAGCGCCAGCGCGCCGCCAATCGTTACTACTGACAGAATTGTCGTTTCCAATTTTCTCGCCTCTGATAACTATCCCGATATAACATAGGCATGGCGGGCCAAAAAGGGCAATCCCCTTCTCGCTTCGCCGCGTGCCGGTCATAATCCTGCCAACAAATCATGAATAGCAGCCTGCAGCCAGACGAACGGGATTAACAATCTGCCGCCAGCCCTGCTACAGTCAGAGACTGCGTTAAACGCGCCACCAGGGAGAGCCCGGCAATGGGCTGGATTAGGGAAAGCAGTAACCGGGAGAGTAGTGCACCTATGGATAAAGAATCAGAACTGATCAGAGCAAAACGTCTGCCGCTGCTGCTGCTGTGCATGGCTGCCCTTCTCTTTATCGCCACCGTGCTTTACCCGCTGTGGTATCCCAACAATCACTGGGTTGGCGCGCTGAAAGCGGTGTCGGAAGCCGCAATGGTCGGCGCGCTGGCGGATTGGTTTGCCGTCAGCGCGCTGTTCCGCCGCGTGCCGATCCCGCTGGTGGGCCGCCATACCGCCATTATCCCGCGCAATAAAGATCGCATCGCCGATAACCTTGCGATGTTCGTGCAGGATAAATTCCTCAACACTGAATCCCTGCTGACGCTGATCCGCCGTCACGATCCGGCGCAGATCATCGCCACCTGGCTGAGCCAGCCGGACAACGCTGCGCGGCTTGGCGGTTACCTGCTGAAGATTGTTCGCGGCTTTCTGGATCTGGCGGACGACACGCGCATTCAGGCATTTATGCGCCGCGCCATCCATAAGGCGATCGATAAGGTCGATCTGACGCAGTCCGCCGCTATGGTGCTGGAGAGCCTGACCAAAAATAACCGACATCAGGCGCTGCTGGATGACGCCATTGCGCAGGTGCTGCATCTGGTGAACAAGCCCGCCACGCACGACTTTATCGCCCAGCAGGTGATGCGCTGGCTGAAGCGGGAGCATCCGCTGAAAGAGAAGATGCTGCCGACGGAATGGGTGGGAGAAAAAAGCGCGGAGCTGGCCGCTAACGCGGTGAAGTCGATCCTTAACGATATTGAGCAGGATGGCGCACACGAGATCCGTCAGGGCTTTAACCGCGCGGTACAGCGGCTGATCGAGCGGCTGCGCAACGATCCGGAGATGGCGGAGAAAGCGGAGGAGATCAAAGCTTATCTCAAGCAGGATGAGGCGCTGAACACCTATATCAGCCAGCTGTGGGGCGATCTGCGCAACTGGCTGAAGGAGGATCTCGATAAGCCGGACTCCACGCTGCATGCCAAGGTCAGCGCGGCCGGGCAGTGGCTGGGCGAGACGCTGATGCAGGATGCCAGCCTGCGCGCCTCGCTGAATCAGCATATGGAAGAAGCGGCCACCAGCGCCGCGCCGGAGTTCTCCGCCTTCCTCAGCAGCCATATCAGCGATACGGTGAAAAGCTGGGATGCCAGCGATATGTCACATCAGGTTGAGCTGAACATCGGCAAAGATCTGCAGCGCATCCGCATTAACGGCACGGTGGTGGGGGGCGTGATTGGTCTGATCTTATGGGGGCTGACGCAGCTTCCCGCGCTGATCGGTTGGATCCGCGCGGGAGCGTCATAAAGGCAGAAGATTATTTACGGTCGTCATCAAGGCGCGTCAGGTCGTGGTCGGTGCTGCTCTCTTTTTCCACCTCCACTTCCTGGCGACGTACACTATCCTTCACGGTTTCCACGCGCTCGGTGCCTTCGCTTCGTACGCCCACCTCTTCTCTGATGTGGGCCGTTTTACTGACTACCGGCACTTCGTGAGACTCTTCCACCGAAATGGTTTTGTCGGACCAGTCCACGTCGTTGAGATAGGTCGGCTCATCTACCGCATGGCGGAACACTTCGGCATGCTGATCATAGAGTGAAATGTCTTCAGAGACTGACTCTTCCACCGTGTAACGACGCAGGCGAACAAAGCCGTCGCTGACCTGACGTTTACCAATCTCCACCTCTTCCTCGGCCAGCGTCAGCCCTTCGTGCTCATCATCGCGCTGGAGTCCTCCACTGCCGACCGGCGCCACACCCTCGTCGAGCAGCGGACGATCTGCGCCTTCATCGTACAGCGGTTCGTCAGTGCCGAAACGGTCCTCTTTCTCTGTACCCAAAAGGCTGTCTGCACCGGTGGAGAGATGGCCATCAGTAGCCGTGCCGTAACTCCCGCCCGAAGTGGTGGTAAGAGGGTCATCCTTATCCGCCGCGTAACCACTGCCCGCTGTGCCGGTAAGAGGGTCATCCTTGTCCGCGGCATAACCACTGCCCGCCGTGCCGGTAAGAGAATCGTTCTTACCCGTCACCGGAGTGCCGCCCAGCGTAGCGGCGAGAGAGTCATTCTTGTCAGTCTCGTAGCTGCCACCCGGTCCTCTGGCAAGGCGGTCATCCGTCTCTCCCAGGAACTCACGATCCGTTCCCTGCCCGGCGTTCGGCGTAAGGCTTGAGTAATCACTGGAGTATTGATCCAGCAGCATCTCGACGTTACCTGCTTCCTCCTGCGAGACGCGAACGGTCAGCAACACTCCGCCAGTTTGCAGCGCACGGTTATATTCGCTGGCGTAATTTTCATCCACATCGTCACCAAAAATGCGCTGCCAGAAGCTGGGATGGCGGATCTCTTTATCCGCTACCCGCAGGCGCTCACCGGAGATGATATCGATATTTTTCTCGGCAATGCCTTCGGCAATCAGCTTTTCACGGGCAACCTGCGCCTGCTGTTCCTGGTTAAATGCGGTAACGATTTTTTCATGGGCCATAACAGTTTCCTCGTAAATGGGTTTAGGGTTTTCCTTTCTCCTTACGAATCTTCACCTCCTGGCTTCTTATCAAAACGTTTTGTTGATAAGGCTCTACTGTTTTAACTTTGCGGATATGTATTTCTTCTTTCAGCACTTTCCGGCGAATAATTTCAACACGCTCTTCTATGACCGGAATAATTAAGAGGTCGCCTTCATACCGGACCTCAGCAGAGTAGTCATCCTCTACCAGTTGGTTTTTAGCAATATGTTTAATCTCCACCTCATCACGCGCTAATTCCGTTTCGAGCAGCTCTTCAGCAGAGATGGTGGTTCGCTCGATGCTGATGCGGCTGTCCAGCACGCGGGCCTTGTCGAGAGTGGCATGTTCTTCTATCAGCGGCAGCCGTTGTTCTTCACCGGAAGCGGGCTGCGGGGGATCGGATTTGCCGCCCATAGCGACTCCTTTAACAAGGCCAGGTATTAATTACTCAATGTGATTAAATCTTAGCGCAGCCGCAGCGCTTTATCGGGGGGAAGGAAAATAAAATGTAATGGAAAATTTTTTTCACTGACAAAGCAGAATAACGGCTGGACCTTATTGTTAACGTTATTTCGCCTATGAGATAAAGATGCCTCTGTATTAATTTCCTGAAGTTGTAAAATCGGAAAAGAAATTGCAATTAACACAACTGATTGCAATAAGCGAAGCGGCAAATCAAAAAGCTATATGACGTTTTTGTCTGAACCGGCCAGTACCAGAGGTTCTGTCAACGCTGCGCCGGAAAAGTGACATAAGGGAGAGTAAAGCGGTGCGAGCCTGAAGTCTTTACGCCTACGTTGCGGTCACTGAAAGTGACATTCTGCAGTAAGCGGGAAGAGTGACAGTACTCTTTGCGGGCAATAAAAAAGGCCCGCCAACTTTCGCTGGCGGGCCTGAGTTCTGCTGCGGTATCACTCATCTGTTGAAGGTGACAACCAGCCCGGTGCTATGACCGGTACGCTGTGCCGCCAAACCTGACTAACGTCGTTTCAGCAGCATATAGACGCTGATGGCGAAGAACGCTGCGCTGGGTAACAACGCGCCCAGGATAGGCGGGATGTTATAGACCAGGCTCAGCGGCCCGAAGATCTGATCCAGCACGTAGAACAGGAAGCCGAAGCTGATACCGGTGACCACCCGCATTCCCATCGACACGCTGCGCAGCGGGCCAAAGATAAACGACAGCGCCATCAGCATCATCACCGCTACCGACAGCGGCTGGAAGATTTTGCTCCACATATTCAGCTGGTAACGCCCGGCAACCTGACCGCTCTGCTTCAGATACTTCACGTAGTTATAGAGGCCGCTGATAGAGAGCGCATCGGGATCCAGCGCCACTACGCCCAGCTTGTCCGGGGTCAGCGTGGTTTTCCATTCACCGCTCAGGGTCTGGCTGCCGCTGACCTGCTTAGGGTTGGTGAGGTCAGACTGATCCACCTGCACCAGATCCCAGGACTTTTTATCCGCGTTGTACTTGGCGGAAGCGGCGTAGCGCACGTTTTGCAGGCGACGCTCTTTGTTGAAGCTGTAGATGCTGATGCCGGTCAGCTCACTGTTATCCTTAATGCGTTCAATAAAGATAAAGTTGTCGCCATCCTTCGCCCACAGGCCGTTCTGCGTGGAGAGCAGCGAACCGCCCACCAGCTGCTGCGCACGGTAGTTACGCGCCATCTGCTCGCCCTGCGGCGCCACAAACTCACCAATTGCCATGGTCAGCAGCACCAGCGGGATAGCCGTTTTCATCACCGAGGCGGCAATCTGCATCCTGGTGAAGCCGGAAGCCTGCATCACCACCAGCTCGCTGCGCTGTGCCAGCGTCCCCAGCCCTAACAGCGCGCCAAGCAGCGCGGCCATCGGGAAGAAGATTTCAATATCTTTCGGCACGCTGAGCACGGTATACAACCCGGCGCCCAGCGCGGTGTATTCACCCTGCCCGGTTTTGCGCAGCTGATCTACAAACTTGATGATGCCGGAGAGCGACACCAGCATAAACAGCGTCGCCATGATGGTGTTGAAGATCGTTTTACCGATATATCTGTCGAGTACGCCAAACATCAGACGGAGCCTCCCTTGCTGAAGCGGGCACGGAAACGCCGCATGGGCACGGTATCCCACAGGTTAAGCAGCACGGCCAGCGCCAGGTAAGAGATATTCACCACCCACATCCAGATAGCGGGATCGAGGCGGCCTTTCTGGCCGCTGGAGCGCAGCGAACTCTGCAGCAGGAAGAAGATCAGATAGAGCAGCATAGCGGGCAGCATCGACAGGACGCGGCCCTGACGCGGGTTGACCACGCTGAGCGGCACCACCATTAACGCCATCACCAGCACCGAGAACACCAGCGTGATGCGCCAGTGGAACTCGCTTCTGAACTCCGGCTTGTCAGACTGCGCCAGCGTTGTGAAATCCATCTGCTCAGCATCGTTCGGGTCCAGCACTACATCCTGGTGCCCGACAATCGCCTGATAGTTGACGAAATCCGTGATGCGGAAGTCGCGCAGCATCGCCGTGCCTTCAAAGCGGGTCCCTTTCTCCAGCGTCACCACCTGCGAGCCGTCTGGCCGCTGGGTCATATGGCCTTTATCAGCCAGCACCACAGAAGGACGGGCGTTGCCTTTCGGCCGCAGCTGCGCCAGGAAGACATTGCCAAAGGTGTTGCCCTTAACGTTCTCAATAAACATCACCGACTGGCCGTCGCCCGACTGCTGGAACTGTCCGGCAGCCAGCGCGGCGGCGCCCGGGTTAGCTTTGGCGTTCTGCGTCACTTCACTTTGATAGCGGGAAGACCAGGGGCCAAGCCAGGCGACGTTAATGGCAGCCACTATCGCGGTGAAGAGCATCAGCACCATCGCCGCCTTGACCAGCACCGCTTTGCTCAGGCCGCAGGCGTGCATCACCGTGATCTCGCTTTCGGTGTATAACCGCCCAAGCGTCATCAAAATGGCTAAAAACAGGCTCAGTGGCAGGATAAGCTGCGCCATCTCTGGCACGCCAAGGCCCAATAATGTCAGGACTAAATTTGTTGGAATTTCGCCATCCACCGCGGCACCCAAAATCCTGACTAACTTCTGACAAAAGAAGATCAGTAGCAGGATGAAGAGGATAGCCAGCTGGCTTTTGA
The DNA here is from genome assembly GCF_030758455.1 of Erwinia pyri. Classification (NCBI taxonomy): domain Bacteria; kingdom Pseudomonadati; phylum Pseudomonadota; class Gammaproteobacteria; order Enterobacterales; family Erwiniaceae; genus Erwinia; species Erwinia pyri. The sequence goes on along the minus strand of NZ_CP132353.1, from coordinate 597,771 downwards.
GCGTTTCCCTAACCAGATATCTAATGATGATCACGCTGAGTACGCCTGTGAAAACTTGTCTTTTTGCAGGAAAATCGCTAGTTTCATCGCTTATACGCCATTTTTTCTCATCAATGGCCTCCGTCATAGCTAAAATAGTATGACAACAATCGCGTTCTGGTGATGCAAAAAAAAACGTATTATCACCAAAACTCATTCAGACGCCCGATACCCCAGTGGCGTAATGCCTGGCACCGAGCTTGACGAAAGCGCTACATTCTAGCCGCAGCAAGCGCCGTTGTCTTTAAGATTCAGGAGAGTGCATGGAGTTCAGTGTAAAAAGCGGTAGCCCGGAAAAGCAGCGCAGTGCCTGTATCGTGGTCGGCGTGTTTGAACCGCGCAGGCTGTCACCGATTGCTGAACAGCTGGATAAAATCAGCGATGGCTACATCAGCGCCCTGCTCCGCCGTGGCGAACTGGAAGGCAAAGTCGGCCAGACCTTGCTGCTGCATCACGTGCCCAATATCCTCTCTGAGCGCATTCTGCTGATTGGCTGCGGCAAAGAGCGCGAGCTTGATGAGCGTCAGTACAAGCAGGTGATCCAGAAAACCATCAACACGCTGAACGATACCGGTTCAATGGAAGCGGTCTGCTTCCTGACCGAGCTGCACGTTAAAGGCCGCAACACTTACTGGAAAGTACGCCAGGCAGTAGAGACCTCTAAAGAGACGCTGTACAGCTTCGATCAGTTGAAAAGCAACAAAACCGAGCCGCGCCGTCCGCTGCGTAAAATGGTCTTTAACGTGCCTACCCGCCGTGAACTCACCAGCGGCGAACGCGCCATTCAGCACGGCCTGGCCGTGGCTGCCGGCGTTAAAGCCGCGAAAGATCTCGGCAATATGCCACCAAACATCTGTAACGCCGCCTACCTGGCTTCCCAGGCGCGTCAGCTGGCGGATGCCTACAGCAAAAACATCACCACTCGCGTCATTGGCGAGCAACAGATGAAAGAGCTGGGCATGAACGCCTATCTGGCCGTAGGCCAGGGCTCGCAGAACGAGTCGCTGATGTCGGTTATTGAATATAAAGGCAGCCCTGACGCAGAGAGCAAGCCCATCGTGCTGGTGGGTAAAGGCGTCACCTTCGACTCCGGCGGCATCTCCCTCAAGCCGGGCGAAGCGATGGATGAGATGAAGTACGACATGTGCGGCGCGGCGTCGGTCTATGGCGTGATGCGTATGGTGGCCGAGCTGAATCTGCCGCTGAACGTAGTCGGCGTGCTGGCAGGCTGTGAAAACATGCCTGGCGGCCGGGCTTACCGTCCGGGCGACGTGCTGACCACCATGTCCGGTCAGACCGTGGAAGTGCTGAATACCGATGCGGAAGGTCGTCTGGTGCTGTGCGACGCGCTGACCTACGTGGAGCGTTTCGATCCGGATGTGGTGATTGATGTCGCGACCCTGACCGGTGCCTGCGTGATTGCGCTGGGACACCACGTCAGCGGTCTGCTGTCGAACCACAACCCGCTGGCGCATGAGCTGATTGGCGCCTCTGAACAGGCGGGTGACCGCGCCTGGCGTCTGCCGATGGCGGATGAGTATCAGGAGCAGCTCGACTCCTATTTTGCCGATATGGCGAACATTGGCGGCCGTCCTGGCGGCGCGATCACCGCTGCCTGCTTCCTGGCGCGTTTTGCCCGTAAATATAACTGGGCGCATCTGGACATCGCGGGTACGGCCTGGCGCTCCGGCAAAGCCAAAGGGGCCACCGGCCGTCCTGTGGCGTTGCTCTCCCAGTTCCTGCTGAACCGCGCTGGCCTTAACGGCGACGATTAAAACTGATGAAAACCGCAACCTTCTATCTGCTGGAAACCGATACCCCGGTTGACGGGATCAGCGCCCTTGAGGCGCTGGTCTGCGATATAGCAGAGGCGCGCTGGCGCGAGGGAAAACGCGTGTTGGTAGCCTGCGAGGATGAAGCGCAGGCTGTCCGGCTGGACGAAGCGCTCTGGCAGCGTCCGGCGAACGCCTTTGTGCCGCACAATCTGGCGGGCGAAGGGCCGAAGTATGGCGCACCGGTTGAGCTGGCGTGGCCACAGCGTCGCGGAAACGCCCCGCGTGACCTGCTGATCAGCCTGCTGCCGCAGTTTGCAGATTTTGCCACCGCTTTCTATGAAGTGGTAGACTTCGTTCCTTACGAAGAATCATTGAAACAGCTGGCGCGCGACCGCTACAAAGCGTATCGCAGCGTTGGATTCCACTTGAATACGGCACCGCCCCCCGTGCCTAAGACATAGCAGAAATGGAAAAGACATATAACCCGCAAGAGATCGAACAGCCGCTTTACGAGCACTGGGAACAGCAGGGCTACTTCAAACCTAATGGCGATACCAGCCAGGAAAGCTACTGCATCATGATCCCGCCGCCGAACGTGACCGGCAGCTTGCATATGGGTCACGCCTTCCAGCAAACGATCATGGATACGCTGATCCGCTACCAGCGCATGCAGGGTAAAAATACTCTGTGGCAGGCAGGTACCGACCATGCGGGGATCGCCACGCAGATGGTGGTGGAGCGTAAAATCGCCGCTGAAGAGGGCAAAACGCGTAAGGACTACGGTCGTGAAGCGTTTATCGACAAAATCTGGGAATGGAAAGCAGAGTCTGGCGGCACCATCACCCGCCAGATGCGCCGCCTGGGCAACTCCGTGGACTGGGAGCGTGAGCGCTTCACCATGGATGATGGCCTCTCTCATGCGGTAAAAGAGGTGTTTGTGCGCCTCTACAAAGAAGATCTGATCTACCGTGGCAAACGCCTGGTTAACTGGGATCCGAAACTGCGCACCGCTATTTCCGACCTGGAAGTGGAAAACCGCGAGTCGAAAGGCTCAATGTGGCATATCCGCTATCCGCTGGCTGACGGCGCAAAAACCGCTGACGGCAAAGATTATCTCGTAGTAGCCACCACCCGCCCGGAAACGGTGCTGGGCGATACCGGCGTGGCCGTGAACCCGGAAGATCCGCGTTATAAAGATCTGATCGGCAAGTTTGTGGTGCTGCCGTTTGTGGATCGCCGCATTCCGATCGTGGGCGACGAGCACGCGGACATGGAGAAAGGCACCGGCTGCGTGAAAATCACCCCGGCGCACGACTTCAACGACTACGAAGTGGGCCGCCGCCACAAGCTGCCGATGATCAACATCCTGACCTTTGATGGCGATATTCGCGATCTGGCGCAGGTCTATGACTGCAACGGTGAAGAGTCGGACGTTTACGACGCCGCCATCCCGGCTGAATTCCAGAATCTGGAACGTTTCGCCGCGCGTAAAGCGATTGTTGCCGCTGTGGATGCGCTTGGCCTGCTGGACGAAGTGAAGCCACACGACCTGACCGTGCCTTACGGCGATCGTGGCGGCGTGGTTATCGAGCCGATGCTGACCGACCAGTGGTACGTGCGTACCGCGCCGCTGGCAAAAGTGGCGGTGGAAGCCGTTGAGCAGGGCGAGATTCAGTTCGTGCCTAAGCAGTATGAAAACATGTACTTCTCCTGGATGCGCGATATTCAGGACTGGTGTATCTCCCGTCAGCTCTGGTGGGGTCACCGCATCCCGGCCTGGTATGATGCGGAAGGCAACGTCTATGTAGGCCGCACCGAAGAAGAAGTGCGTGAAGAGAACAATCTGGCCGCCGACGTGGCGCTGAGCCAGGATGAAGATGTGCTGGATACCTGGTTCTCTTCCGGCCTGTGGACCTTCTCCACGCTGGGCTGGCCTGAGAACACCGAGGCGCTGCGCACCTTCCACCCTACCAGCGTGATGGTCAGCGGCTTCGACATCATCTTCTTCTGGATCGCCCGCATGATCATGCTGACCATGCACTTCATCAAGGATGAAGATGGCAAGCCTCAGGTCCCGTTCAAAAAGGTCTATATGACCGGCCTGATCCGTGACGATGAAGGGCAGAAGATGTCGAAGTCGAAAGGCAACGTCATCGATCCGCTGGATATGGTTGACGGCATTTCGCTGGAAGATCTGCTGGCTAAGCGTACCGGCAACATGATGCAGCCGCAGCTGGCCGACAAGATCCGCAAGCGCACCGAGAAGCAGTTCCCGAACGGCATTGAGCCGCACGGCACCGATGCCCTGCGCTTCACCCTGGCGGCGCTCGCCTCTACCGGCCGCGACATCAACTGGGACATGAAGCGCCTGGAAGGCTACCGTAACTTCTGTAACAAGCTCTGGAACGCCAGCCGCTTTGTGCTGATGAACACCGAAGAGCAGGATTGCGGCTTCAACGGCGGTGAGCTGGAGCTGTCGCTGGCGGACCGCTGGATCCTGGCTGAATTCAATCAGACAGTGAAAGCCTACCGCGAAGCGCTGGATACCTTCCGCTTCGATATTGCGGCCGGCATCCTGTATGAGTTCACCTGGAACCAGTTCTGCGACTGGTATCTGGAGCTGGCCAAGCCGGTAATGAATGGCGGAACGGAAGCGCAGCTGCGCGGCACCCGCCATACGCTGGTTGAGGTGCTGGAATCTCTGCTGCGCCTGGCGCACCCGATTATTCCATTTATCACTGAAACCATCTGGCAACGGGTGAAAGTGCTGAAGAACATCAGCGACGACACCATCATGCTGCAGCCGATGCCCGCTTTCGACACCGCTAAGGTGGATGAAGCGGCGCTGAGCGATACCGAGTGGCTGAAGCAGGCTATCGTTGCCGTGCGTAATATCCGTGCGGAGATGAACCTCTCCCCTTCCAAACCGCTGGATGTGCTGCTGCGCGGTGCCAGTGCTGATGTGGTTCGTCGCGTGAGCGATAACCACAGCTTCCTGAAAACGCTGGCGCGTCTGGAGAGCATCACCTGTCTGACCGCTGATGAGAAAGCACCGGTTTCGGTGACCAAAATCATCGACGGCGCAGAGCTGCTGATCCCGATGGCGGATCTGGTCGACAAAGAGGCTGAGCTGGAGCGTCTGGCGAAGGAAGTCACCAAGCTGGAAGTGGAAATCGGCAAGATCGAAAGCAAGCTCTCCAATGAAGGCTTTGTCTCCCGCGCGCCAGAGGCGGTGGTAGCCAAAGAGCGCGAGCGTATGACCGAGTTCGGTCAGGCGAAAGCGAAACTGATTGAACAGCAGGCGGTGATCAAAGCGCTGTAAGCAGTAAGCGCCCTGCACCAGGCCCGGCTGAGAGCTTCTCACCGGGCCTTTTTTATTGCCGGGCTACAATAATTGCTGGCCTGAGCAGGTGAAGATTGCATCACCCCGCTTAATATTATTACACTGCGTTCATGCAGACTAACACGGCACCGCTATGACTATTTTCACCAATACTTCGCTTCGGATTCGCCCGATGCAACACGCTGATAACCCGCATATTGCCCGCGTGATCCGCGACGTTTCCGCCGAATTTGGCCTTACCGCCGATAAAGGCTTTACCGTCGCCGATCCCAACCTTGACCATCTGTTTGAGCTTTACAGCGAGCCGGACAGCGCCTACTGGGTGATTGAGCTGGAAGGGAAGATTGTGGGTGGCGGTGGCGTTGCGCCGCTGCACGGCAGTGAAGAAGGGGTGTGCGAGCTGCAGAAGATGTACTTTATGCCCGCGGTGCGCGGCATGGGGCTGGCGCGCGAACTGGCAATGCAGGCGATGGATTTTGCCCGCGAACGCGGTTTCCAGCGCTGCTATCTCGAAACAACCGCATCGCTGACCCGCGCCATTCGCCTGTATGAGCATCTTGGCTTTGAGCATATCGACGGCCCGATGGGCAACACCGGACACGTCGACTGCGAAGTGACAATGCTGCGTAAGCTATGAACCGTTCTGCACGTAGCTCAGGTCATCAATCGACTCAATAACAAACTTTCCTGCATCAGTGTAGCGAATTTTAGTGACGCCGGCATTGCTCAGGCCATGATTAACCGACGTCTCTCCCAGCTCTTTCAGCAGCACCATAATTGCTAACCCGTGGCTAACCACCAGCACATTGCCGCCGCCCTGACGTTGCGCCTGCTGCGCAATGTCAGTAATAGTTCTGGTCAGACGGGTAGCCGCCTGCCGGTAGCTTTCGGCAGCGCCGGTAGATTTGATGCCTTTTAATGCCTCCGTTCCCTGAGCTTCCGCGCTTTTTATCGCGTCAATCATTTGATCAAGGTCGATTTTACGGTCGGAGAAAGCGGTCATCAGCGCCGCCTGTGACGGATAACCCACCTGTTTCGCTGCCGCGCCCCACATGTTTTCGTCCAAGTCCCCCTCAAATAAGCCAAAGTTGATTTCCCTCAGCCCCCTGCTCTCCTGCAGTGGCAACGGCTTTTTCCAACCCTGCATCACCAGCTGCGCGGTTTCCCTCGCTCTGCCAGCATCACTGGACCAGGCCGCAATAAATTTCACTGACTGCACTCCCCGGCCTAACTTTTGTGCTCCTTCCACGCCTTCAGAGGTTAACGGCGTATCTGCCCAACCCTGCGCGCGGTGTACGGTGTTGAACATGGTTTTGCCGTGCCGCGTCAGATAAAGGTAAACATCTGCAGCCAGGCACTCTGTCACGCTGAACATCGTAAGCAGCATAATTATCAGCACTTTTATTTTTGCGTTCATATAGCCATCCTGTTAGTTGAATAAGCCAAACTTATAATTAATTGCGATTTCCGCCGATAAACTGGGCGAGCGGACAGGTTTCCCCTGGTCATTAAACAGCGGTGTTTCCCTGTTATTTTTATAAGAAACCCCGTAACCGAAGAGGGTAAAAACAGAGAGATTCTTTAATGCACGAGTTGAAGGATTCCAGCTATTAACCAGCGCTACTTCACCACTGCGCACGGTTTGGTTTTTATAAGAAAACTGGCCATAGTTAAGCTGTATTCCGCTGACCAAATCGCGGATAAATTGATATTCCGTCAGAGAAACTAACGCCAGCTCCTTATCTCTCATATAATCTTTTCCCGCGGAAGTTAATGCATTGAAACGCCCCCGGGTATTTTTGGTTAATGGCCGGGCATAGTAACCCACACCATTTCTCCTGGGGGCTGATGTCCAGGCCAGCACCATCCGTTGTTTCCAGCCGTTATTCTGCCACTGGGCCTGGCCCACGTAATGCCAGGCATGACGATCGAACTCTCTTTTACTGGCGGGCATTGAAGTGTATTTATCCAACCCCTCGCTGCCATAGACCTGGGAAGAGAGATGCCACGCCGGCGCTATTTGCCAGGCGGCTTCCAGCCGATGACGCCGCAGATAATTATCCGCCTCGCCCCAGGAATAGGAGAAGAGGTTATCCGGCTGCCGGTAAGTCACCCCAGCGGTATAAATCGCACGGATATTTTTCTTATCGTTGGTCTCTAAATGCAGGCTTTGCGGAGAATCAAACCGGATAGCTTTGGTAACGTAAGCCGCATCCAGACTCAGCTTCTGCCAGTTAAAGGTGCTGCTATAACCCAGGTAGCTGTTACGGGACAGGCGGTTAGCGGTAGTTAACACGCCGAAATTTGTTAATGCCTGCCAGCCTGCCTTCGCTTTGATCCCTGTCGAGTCGTTACCCAACTTCAGCTTGAGATAACGCTGACCGAATTTGCTGAAGCCGTGGGCGTTCTCTTTATCCATCCCCTCACCGTGATTGTAGAGCAGGCCGCGCGTCACAAAATAATCGCTGGCGCCGAGCTTTATCGCCCTGTTCCAGGTGGCATCCACGCCCACCACATCCCACAGATAGCCGGAAAGATAATCAAACTGGATAGCCTGCCCCCAGGCATTGTGAACCGTTTTCGGTTGTGCTTCGTTCTCTTTGAGGTATTTCCACTGGTTCCTCAGCGTCATATTCAGCTGGGTCTGGGTAAAAAAATTGCTGTCTGTAAGCGAAACAGTGGCATCAGGTTTCTGGACAGCCTGCCCCGGCAGAGAATAAAAACAAGGCGAAATCGCCAGTATAAAAACAATCCTGTTTTTCATTGTTCTCTCCTTGTTAAATAACTCCTTAATTATTTTTACAACGGATTTTTATTTTACCTTTCGCATTAACACTGCGGATTGCACGAAAAAAAAACCTGATTCCCGAAGCTTATTCAGCTTAACTTCGTGAATCAGGTTTTGCCCGAGGTAACAATCCTGATGTGCTGCCAGAAATATACACAACACTTACTAAATAAAAAAAGTTAATTATAAGTTTTGTGATCTGTTACGCAAATAAAAAACAGAGAAAAATAATAGCCATCCGACTCATGACCTTATAAATTTACTGCTTTTAATAACAGGAAACTTTAATTATTTTTGCTGCTTTTATATCTACTAACTTTTATTGATTTTGACAATTAAGTTAAACGCTAAGCGTCAGGTTTAAATTAAACAGCAGCGTTTTCATCTGTTAAGCCGGTATGCCGCTGTGAAATCTCAGCTGGCTGTCTGGCTCCTGGATCAGCTTAGCTTCCGTCTCGCCAATTTTTCTGACGCGTTCGCTGATATCCGCTTTTGCTACCTGCTCTGCGAGAGCCAGATAATCCTGATAGTGTCTGGCCTCTGAACGCAGCAGCGAAACGTAGAAGTCCGCCAGCTCCCGATCCAGATGCGGCGCCAGGTTGGCAAACCGTTCGCAGGAGCGCGCTTCGATGTAGGCGCCACAGATCAGTTTATCCACCAGCGTTTGCGGTTCGTGAGTGGTGACTTCACGCAGCAGCCCTTTGGCATAGCGGCTGGCGGTGATTTTTCTGTAGGGAATGCCGCGCGCCTGCATGATCTCCAGCACCTGATAAAAGTGGTGCAGCTCCTCTTTAATCAGCAGCACCATCTTGTCCACCAGCATATCGCCGTACTTTACGTCGGCACGGCTGATCACCGCCTTCGATAACCCTTTCTGTTGCTCCAGAAAGGTCAGATCGTTGTTCTGCAGGTGAATAAATTCTTCCCACGGCTTCAGCCAGGCCAGCAGCGCTTCGCTGCTCTCTTTGTCTGCCACGTAACGGCGGATCAGCCACATGGCGGTCTGGGCTGCCTTGAGTTCGCAGACAAGATGGTCGGTCAGCAGCAGCGGCAGGTTCTCAGGCTTGCGGGCTTCATCTGTCCATGCCTGCGGCGTGCGGCAGTGCAGGAAAGCGTGAATGGGGGCAAGGAGTGGTTCGGTATTCATGAAGAGCGTCCGGAAAATAGATAAGGGCGAAGCGGCGTTCACCCTTTGAGTCTTGCGGAGCGCGAACGGGCCTCCTGATAATAAGCAGGCCGGGCGCAGCGCCGGGCCTGGTCAGACGCAATCAGTGGCGGATGCCGTTATCTTCTTCGTCGATGATGTCGCCATCTTCCTCTTCATCCTGCGCGTCAGGATCTTCAAAATAGGTGCCCCAGCCGTCGTAATCGACGTTGAACTTACCGGCCAGATCCACCAGCTGCTCAACCTGAGCATCGATCAGCTCGGCATTCAGCGCACCTTCGCTGAGAATATCGCAGCACATCACTTTGCTACCATCTTCCAGCTCCAGCTCTTCCGGCTCGGTCACTTCATAACCCATTTTGAACGCTTCCACCGCCGCCTTTTCCAGCGCGTCGAAGCTGTCGCAGGAGAGGTGGTGTTCAATGGTGTAGAGGGCATCCGGGTCGCTGCCATCATCTAACAGCTCTTCAATAATCAGCCGCGTCTCTTCACGCTGCTCTTCCAGCAAGGCTTCGTTTGCCATGATCCGTTCCTCAGTATGTGGCATCTCTTGATAGTATTTTCCCACAGTGCCGTTCCCGCCACTACCTTTAAACAAAAGTTTCTGCACGGCGGGGTTGAAAATGCATATTCATACGGTTAGATTGAATTTTAATTCAATAATTGTCACCTGGAGTGCTTTATGAGTCACTTATATCAACGCCATTTTCTCAGGCTGCTGGATTTCACGCCCGCAGAGCTGACCAATCTGCTGGCGCTGGCGTCCACGCTTAAAATGGATAAGAAAAATGGCGAAGAAATTCAGCACCTGAAAGGCAAAAATATCGCGCTCATCTTCGAAAAAGACTCGACCCGTACCCGATGCTCTTTCGAAGTTGCCGCTTACGATCAGGGCGCTAACGTCACTTACCTCGGCCCGAGCGGCAGCCAGATTGGCCACAAAGAGTCGATGAAAGATACCGCCCGCGTGCTGGGCCGGATGTATGACGGCATTCAGTATCGCGGTCACGGCCAGGCGCTGGTGGAGGCGCTGGCTGAACATGCGGGCGTGCCGGTATGGAACGGCCTCACTAACGAGTTTCACCCTACGCAGCTGCTGGCTGATCTGCTCACTATGGAAGAGCATCTGCCGGAAAAAGCGTTCAGCCAGATGACCTTTGCCTACGTGGGCGACGCGCGTAACAACATGGGCAACACCATGATGGAAGCGGCAGCGCTGGTCGGCCTCGATCTGCGTCTGGTAGCGCCGAAAGGGTGCTGGCCGGAAGAGGAGCTGGTGGCGGAGTGCCGCGCAGCCGCAGAGAAAACCGGCGGGAAAATCACCCTGACGGAAGAGATTGCGGAAGGCGTGCACGGCGCGGACTTCATCTACACCGACGTCTGGGTCTCAATGGGCGAGCCGAAAGAGGTGTGGAAAGAGCGCATTGCCCTGCTGCGTCCCTATCAGGTCAACAGCGCGATGCTGGCATTAACCGGTAACCCGAAGGTGAAGTTCCTGCACTGTCTGCCTGCCTTCCATGACGACCAGACCACGCTGGGCCGGCAGATGGCTGAAGAGTACGATCTGCACGGCGGCATGGAAGTCACCAATGAAGTCTTTGAATCCCCGCACAGCGTGGTGTTCGACCAGGCGGAAAACCGCCTGCATACTATTAAAGCGGTAATGGTCGCGACGCTCACCAGGCTCTGATCGGCCGCTCAAAGCCGCGGATTTTTGCTTGCCGCCGCAAACTGAACGCGTATAATCGCCACCGTTTGCCGGGAGGATGCATGAAACTGAGTACCGTTCACATTGCTGGAGTTACCAGCCTGTCCGCAGGCGGGCAGCGCCGTTTCTTCTTCCCTGGCACCGCCGATCATCAAAAAACGCCCCTCGTTGAGGGGCTTTTTTTTGCCCATTTTTCAGCTCGCAGCGTTGGCATGCCGACAGCTTTCAGGCCAGAGCCGGCCCTGAAGGCGGAAGGTTAAGAGGAGAGATCATGGCTAATCCCCTGTTTCAAAAACATATCATTTCAATCAATGACCTTAACCGGGAAGAGCTGGAGCTGGTGCTGCACACTGCCGCCAGCCTCAAGGCGACTCCTCAGCCGGAACTGCTGAAGCACATCGTGGTGGCGAGCTGCTTCTTTGAAGCCTCCACGCGTACCCGCCTCTCTTTTGAAACGGCGATGCACCGCCTGGGCGCTTCCGTCGTGGGATTTGCAGACGGCAGCAACACCTCGCTCGGTAAAAAGGGCGAAACGCTGGCCGATACTATTTCCGTGATTGGCACCTACGTGGACGCCATCGTTATGCGTCATCCGCAGGAAGGCGCGGCGCGGCTGGCGACTGAGTTCTCCAACGGCATCCCCATTCTGAACGCCGGAGATGGTGCCAACCAGCACCCGACCCAGACGCTGCTCGATCTGTTTACCATTCAGGAGACCCAGGGCCGTCTGAGCAACCTTAACGTGGCGATGGTTGGGGATCTGAAATATGGCCGTACCGTGCACTCCCTGACCCAGGCGCTGGCGAAATTTGACGGCAACCGCTTCTTCTTTATCGCCCCGGACGCGCTGGCGATGCCCGCCTACATCACCGACGTGCTGGATGAGAAAGGCATTATCTGGAGCCGCCACGACAGCATTGAAGAGGTGGTGCCGCAGGTTGATATTCTCTATATGACCCGCGTCCAGAAAGAGCGTCTCGATCCCTCGGAATACGCCAACGTGAAGGCGCAGTTTGTGCTGCGCGCGGCCGATCTGGCTGGCGCCCGTGACAACATGAAGGTACTGCATCCGCTGCCGCGCATCGACGAGATCGCTACTGATGTGGATAAAACGCCGTACGCCTGGTACTTCCAGCAGGCCGGAAACGGCATCTACGCACGCCAGGCGCTGCTTGCGCTGGTCCTGAACAGCGAACCGGTTCTGTAAGAGGTAAACATCATGACGCAAGATAACAAACTGCAGGTCGAAGCGATCAAACGCGGCACGGTCATCGACCACATTCCGGCACAGATTGGCTTTAAGCTGCTGTCGCTGTTCCGCCTGACAGAAACCGATCAGCGCATCACCATCGGTCTGAATCTGCCTTCCGGCGAGATGGGCCGTAAGGATCTGATTAAGATCGAGAACACTTTTCTTACCGACGATCAGATCAACCAGCTGGCGGTCTATGCGCCCCATGCCACCGTTAACCGCATCGATAATTATGAAGTGGTCGGCAAAATTGCCCCGGCGCTGCCGGAACGTATCGAACAGGTGCTGACCTGCCCTAACAGCAACTGCATCAGCCGCAGCGAGCCGGTTAACTCCAGCTTTGCGGTGAAAAAGCGTGAAGAAGACGTGCGTCTGACCTGCAAATATTGTGAAAAATCCTTTGCTCACCACGTGGTGCTGGCGAACTGGTAATCAGTCTTCAGCGGCCTATAATGGGCCGCATTTGTGGCCTCCTGTCCTGACTCAGGCAGGATGCCAGCGATATCCGGGTGGTACAGCGGGAGACGCTTCTCCCCCTCACCCACAACTTCATCTACAGGGAGAAATTATGTCTCGCGAAATCAGCACTGAAAACGCACCAGCCGCTATCGGTCCTTACGTGCAGGGCGTCGATCTGGGCAGCATGATCATCACATCTGGCCAGATCCCGGTCGATCCTAAAACCGGCTCCGTTGCCGACGATATCGCCGCTCAGGCGCGCCAGTCGCTGGAAAACGTCAGGGCGATTGTGGAAGCTGCCGGTCTGAAGGTGGGCGATATTGTGAAAACCACCGTCTTCGTCAAGGATCTGAACGATTTCGCCACCGTTAACAGCACTTATGAAGCGTTTTTCACTGAGCATCAGGCCAGCTTCCCGGCCCGTTCCTGCGTGGAAGTTGCCCGCCTGCCTAAAGATGTAAAAATCGAAATCGAAGCGATCGCCGTTCGCCGCTAAGCGCCTGCCTTTCCTGCAGAGGTGAAGAGACAGACAGGCGTTCAGCGCTTACTGAAATGGTAAGCGGCCAGCCATTCCTCTCCCGCAGAGGTGAAGAAGCAGGCAGCCGCTCTGCTTACTGATACGGTAAACAGCGAAGCGGCCAGCCATTCCCTCTCCCGCACGCAGGAGAGGGTTTTACGCTTATCGTAACGCCCGCAGCAGTTTCTCTACTGGATAAACCAGTGTCAGTACCACTTCATCCTGAACAGCGGCGGCCTTGTCCAGCTTCGCCTGCATTGCGGTGACTTCCCCCGCGCCAAACTCCCGATTCTGCTCCATCGCATCCAGCAATGATAAGCCCATGCTGGCGATCTCCTGCAGCTGCTGCGCCACCGGCCTTAACGGCTTCAGCTGATAATTCTGCGCCAGCAGCGGCATCACTTCCGGCACATTCTGCTGCCACTGCCGCAGCTGGTGACGAATAGCCTGCATAGCCTGGCGGTTATCCCGACTGGCAATCAGCGTATCAACCTGCCGGTCCAGCTCTCGAACCTTGTTGCTTTCGGCAGGCAGGATATCGGCCAGGCGGTTCAGCGGCTCGCTGAGATCGTAGTGTCCCGCCTGAAACTTCAGGTGCTGACGGGTGTAGTACTGTGCCGGCTCCAGCGCTTCGGCAAAAATTTCCAGCGGAATGATGCTGCTGCTGTTTGCCAGGCGGATCATTTGGGTCTGCGCCTGCGCATGCTGCTGTAAACCCACTGAAACGGCAGACCAGCTCTCCACCTGCGCCAGCCGCTGCCTCATATTCTGCTCATCGGTGACATCTTTCGCCGACCAGAGTCGCTCGGCCACCACATAGGCTCGCGGCCACAGGCGCAGATCAATCACCTGCGGGCTGACAATTTCCGCCCACAGCGCCACTTCGCCGCCCAGCAGGTTCTCCTTCATTTGCTGCTCGCCTGGTACGCTGGGCTGAATGCCTTCAGGCACGGCTTTCAGCCTGCTGCCCTGCGTGGGATAGCGCACGTTGCCTACCCGCATATAGCCCGTGAGTTTCTCTCCCGTCAGCGTGACCACCGGCTGCAGTTCGCCCATCCATGTATCGACGCTGAAGGTAACCTGCTGCGGCGCCAGCCACTCAACGTTGCGCACCAGGCGGCGCGACTTGCCGGCAAAATCGATAAAGCCCCGCCACTGCCCGTCCCGCTCCACCAGCGTAAAGCTGCCTTTCACCGCGCTTCCCTTCAGGCGCGGCAGAATAAATTGCCAGCTCTGGGCATGGTCTTCTTTTTGCAGACGGTCCTGCCCGTTCAGCCCCTCCGGCCAGACTTCATTACGATAGTGATAGGCCGCAGGCTGCGCCTGGTCGAGGTAGAACCCGGCGGAGAGAATGCCGCGATAATCCTGCTTGCTGACCTCCCCCAGCGCATCCTGCCCCTGCCAGGATTGGATCAGGATGCTTTTGGGCAGATCGGGATGGGCTATCTCATCCCAGCCCACCATTTTCCGCTGATGTTTTGCCAGGATCTTCTCGACTCGCTGATTAAAATAGGCCTGCAGCGCCTGCTCATCCTTCAACCCTTTCTGCTGCATAAACGCCTGAATGGGTTTGGACTCCTTCCACTGCGTGGCGTCCACCTCATCGCCGCCAATGTGCAGCCAGGGATCGGGGAAGAGTGCTGTGACCTCGCCAATCAGCGTGTCGATAAAGGCATAAACCTGCTCGTTGCTGGGATCCAGCAGCGGCTTAAATACGCCCCAGCCGCGCTCGATCTGATAAGGGCCGGGCGCGCTGATCAGCTCCGGCATCGCCGCTGCAAGTGCCGTAGCGTGGCCAGGAAGATCGATCTCCGGCACCACGCGAACGCCACGATCCGCCGCGTACTGCACGATCGCTCTCATCTGATCCTGGGTATAGAACAGGCCGTCGCTGCCTTTCTGCTGAAACTGAGGAAAGTGGGTGGAGGCGAAGCGCCAACCCTGGTCGTCAGTGAGGTGCCAGTGAAAGACGTTCATGCGGGCGCTGGCGATGCCGTCGATTTGCCGGCGGATCGTCTCCAGCGGCATAAAGTGGCGGGCGGAGTCGATCAGGATCCCGCGCCACGGAAAGCGTGGGCTGTCATGGATATCCACATAGGGAATAGCGCTGTTTTTGTCGTTGTTTTGTATCAGTTGCAGCAGCGTCTCCATGCCGCGCATCGCGCCAAACCGGGTGGCTGCCTCCAGCTTAGCGCCCTCGCTGTTTACCTGCAGATGATAGCTCTCATCGCTGTCCGGCTGGGGAAGAGGATCGACACTTTTGGCGATAATTATGTTGATGGTGGCGTTCGCCGCCTCCCCGCTTTGCGGCAGCATCTGCCAGCCGGTTTGCAGGCCAATCCGCTGACGCCAGCGCTCCACTGCGCCCGGCAGTGCATCACCTTTGATGTTAATAGAGAGCTGGTTATTCAGCGCCAGGCTGCCGCCCCCTTCCGGCTGCTCAACCTGCTGAGGCCAGGGCATCAACGGCAGGTTGCCAGCAGGGGTGGCATGAGCATAGAGTGAGACCAATAATGATGTGGCAAGCAGGGTAAAACGCAGGGATCCGATCATTACACTTCTCCAGAGGGGCGACGGGCAAAAAAAGCAAAAAACCCATAAAACATAATTCGTTTTACACATCAAGTTACAGGTCGCTCAGGAAACAACCCGCTTCTTGTTTTGTGACACCTTGCGAGTTAATGGCTAATCTTAGGGAAGAACAACAAGGCGTTAGAACACTCTTGTGCGCAGCCAGACCTTTTCACCTGAGAATCAGGATTGAGCAATGACAAAAATTCCACCGTGGTGGCAGAACGGCGTTATCTATCAAATTTATCCCAAGAGTTTTCAGGACACCACCGGCAGCGGCATGGGCGATCTGGCGGGGGTGATACAGCGACTCGATTACCTGAAGGAGCTGGGCGTGGATGCTATCTGGCTGACGCCCTTTTATATCTCTCCGCAGGTAGACAATGGCTATGACGTGGCGAACTACACCGCTATCGATCCCATTTTCGGTACGCTGAACGACTTTGACCGGCTGGTGGAGGAGACGCACGCCCGCGGAATGCGCCTTATTCTCGATATGGTGTTTAACCACAGCTCCACGCAGCACCACTGGTTCTACGAAGCGCTGAATAAAGAGAGCCCTTATCGCTCTTACTATATCTGGCGCGACGGCACGCCCAACCAGCCTCCGAATAACTGGCAGTCAAAATTTGGCGGCAGCGCCTGGCGCTGGCACCCGGAAAGCGCGCAGTACTATATGCACCTCTGGGCGCCGGAACAGGCGGAGCTGAACTGGGAGAACGACAATCTCCGCGCGGAACTCAAGCAAATCGTCAACTTCTGGGCAGATCGCGGCATCGACGGGCTGCGGCTGGACGTGGTGAATCTGGTCTCCAAGCATCAGGATTTTCCTGACGATCCCAACGGGGACGGCCTGCGCCTCTACACCGACGGCCCGCGCATTCATGAATTTATGCAGGAGATGAGCCGTGACGTGTTCCGCCCGCGCGAGCTGATGACGGTGGGCGAGATGTCCTCGGCAACGCTGGAGCATTGCCAGCGCTACGGCTCGCTGGAAGGCGAAGAGCTGTCGATGGTGTTCAGCTTCGATCATGTTGAGGTGGATTTTTACAACGGTCAGAAATGGACGCTGACGCCGCTGGATCTGGTGGCGCAGAAAGCGATCTTCACCCACTGGCAGCAGGGGATGCATAACAAGGCGTGGAACGCGCTGTTCTGGTGTAATCACGATCAGCCCCGCGTGGTGTCACGCTGGGGCGATGAGGGGCAGTATCGCGTGCAGTCCGCCAAAATGCTGGCGCTGGTGCTGCACGGTATGCAGGGCACGCCCTACATCTTCCAGGGTGAAGAGCTGGGGATGACCAATCCCCATTTTACCCGCATCCTGGATTACCGTGATATTGAAAGCCATAACATGTATGCGGAGCTGCGTTCGCAGGGGCGCGACAGCGATAACCTTCTGGAGATCCTCGCCAGTAAATCACGCGATAATGGCCGGACGCCCATCCCCTGGGATGCCAGTGAAAACGGCGGGTTCACCACCGGCACGCCGTGGATCGGCATGTGCGATAACATGGAGACGATCAATGCGCAGGCGGCGGTCGCGGATAAAGGCTCGGTGTTTTACACCTATCAGCGGCTGATCCAGCTGAGAAAAGAGTATGCGATCCTCACCTGGGGCGACTATCTCGATCTGCTGCCAGAGCATCCCTGGCTCTGGTGCTACTGCCGCCGCTATGAAAAAGAGACGCTGGTGGTTGCCACCAATTTCAGTTCCGAGACGCAGGTATGGCATCCACCCGCCTACAGCGGCCAGTGGGATGTGCTGATCAGCAACTACCCCGATACCCACGTCACGCCTGGCGAAGTGATGCTGCGGCCGTGGGAAGCGGTCTGGTGGTATCAGAAGCGCTAAGCGTCAGAGCGGAGCAAGCAACGAGGCCAGGTCATCGCTGGTGAACTGGCCCGGCTCGCTCAGCTCATCTTCCAGAATGCCCTCTGCCAGCTCCGCCTTCTGCTGCTGCATCGCCACGATTTTCTCTTCAATGCTGCCCGCCACAATCAGCTTATAGACAAAGACCGGTTTCTCCTGGCCCAGCCTGTAGGCCCGGTCCGTTGCCTGGTTCTCCGCCGCCGGGTTCCACCAGGGATCGTAGTGGATCACCGTGTCGGCGGCGGTGAGGTTCAGCCCGACGCCGCCCGCTTTCAGGCTGATCAGAAACACCGGCACTTCCCCTTCCTGAAAACGCCTTACCGGCTCGGTTCTGTCGCGGGTGCTGCCTGTTAACGTCACAAACGGGATGCGCGCCTTTTGCAGCTCCTCAGCAATCAGAGAGAGCATGGCGGTGAACTGTGAGAAGATCAGAATGCGACGATCCTCCGCCAGCAGGTCGGTGAGCATCTCCCGCAGCAGCGCCAGCTTGGCGGAGTGTTTTACCTTCGCCGCCTTATCCATCTTCACCAGCCGGGGATCGCAGCAAATCTGCCGCAGCTTTAACAGCGCATCCAGCACCAGCAGATGGCTGCGCCCCGCGCCCTGCTGCTGCACCGCCAGCTGCACACGCTCCTGCATCGCACTGCGCACCGATTCATACAGCTCGCGCTGGCTGCCCTCCAGCTCCACGGAACGTACGATGGTATTTTTTGGCGGCAGCTCCTTCGCCACCTCCTGCTTGCGTCGCCGCAGCATAAAGGGCCTGACGCGCCGCGCCAGCAGCTCCCGGCGCACCCGATCGCCGTTACGTTCCACAGGAATACGCCACTCCTGAGTAAACTCCTTTTCGCTGCCAAGGAAACCGGGCAGCAGGAAATCGAACTGCGACCAGAGTTCGCCAAGGTGGTTTTCCAGCGGCGTGCCTGTGAGGCAGAGGCGGTGGCGGGACTTCAGCGAGCGGATCACCGAGGCAGCGCGGGAAGCGCTGTTTTTCACATACTGCGCTTCGTCCAGGATCAACAGGTGATAGCTGTGGCCCAGCAGCTGCGGCTGATCGCGCCACAGCAGTGAATAGGTGGTCAGCACCACGTCGTAGTGCTGGATGTCGTCGTAAAAGGCTTTACGATCGGGGCCGGTGAGCGCCAGTACTTTCAGCTCCGGCGTAAAACGGCTCGCTTCCTGCGTCCAGTTATAGACCAGCGTGGTCGGCACCACGATCAGCGCCGGACGATCCAGCCTGCCCGCCTCTTTTTCCAGCTGAAGGTGCGCCAGGGTCTGGATCGTTTTCCCCAGCCCCATATCATCCGCCAGCACGCCAGAGAGATCGTGGGCGCGCAGAAACTGCATCCAGTTCAGCCCCTGCTGCTGGTAATCACGCAGCTGTGCCTGCAGCCCTTTTGGCGGCTCAACGGGCAGGATCCCCTCGCTGGAGCGTAGCCGCTCCGCCAGCTGATAAACGCCGCTCTCACCGTGGAACTGCCAGCGCCCGGTCTCATTCAGCGCCGTTAATCGCCCCGCCTCATAAGGGGCAATGCGCAGCGGCGTGCTCATCCCCTTAGCAAAGAGGTCGATCAGATTGCCCACCAGCGGCTTCATCACGCCAGCGTTGATATGCAGCCGCTCGTTACGATCGCTTCTGAGCTCGATCACTTCCTCATCGGGGATCTGGTTAAGATTGCCGGAAAACCAGCGGCGGTCTTTCTGAAACAGCCCCGCCAGCAGCGGCTGCATTCGTACCTGACGGCGGCCTACGTTCGCCTCCAGCTCCAGGTTAAACCAGCCATCCTGATCCTGAATCGCCCTGCCGGCAATTTCAGCAATCTCCGTGACGTTCCAGGTGAAGTCCTCATCCATGCTCACCTTCCAGCCGCGCCTGCGCAGTTTGGGAAGCTGAAGGCGAATAAAGTCCCGCCACCCGGTTGGCGTATCGGGCGCAAATATGGAGGGCGGTAAAGGCGCCGATTCCGGCGTATAGATATGGCCGGCGGGGATAGTGTTCAGCCCGGCGGCATTGATTTCATTCAGCCAGCTCTCTTCCAGTGCAGCGTGACGCTGGATCAGAAACGGCGTGCCTTTCTGGTTAGTGAAACGCTCGCCGCTGCTGCCCGCGGCCACCGCGATCCCGGCATAGTCAAAATGCACCGCAGCGAAATCGAGCTTTTTCTGACGGTGGCCGTAGCGGCCAAACCCACTGACAAATTTTGCGCGGGACTCCAGCCTGAGCGTGGGAACGGGCTGCACAGAGAGGCTCTCTGCTGCCGGTTCTTTCACCGCTGTGGCAACAGGGTGCTGCAGGTTAGCCAGCATCACGGCCGCCACATGGCGACAGTTGTTCTTCACCGGACAGGTGCATTCGCCGCTGGCATGGAGCTTGCCCTGCGGGCGGCTGAAATGCACCATAACCTGAAACGGTTCTACCTTTCTGCCCGGCACTTCACCGGTCAGCAGATTGTTTTGCCACTGAATATTCTGCGCTTTCTCTACCAGGCTTTTAGCCCTGGCGACGGTGCGCGCACCGATCCATCGGCTAACCTGTTTCTCATTGTACGTCACAGAAAGCATCAGACTCTATCCCGGGATGACCTGAGCAAAACCCTGTTTGCTCCGCATAACAGGCAATAATATGAATTCCTCTGCTACTAATGCAACCACAGCTGGCTATTCGGGGCGCAAAAAATGCGATCCTGCGCGTTCTCTGGCCAGAGAGCCATCGCCAGCTTCCGTAAATCTTCCCCACTGGCTCCGTCCCGCGCCTGCAACGACCTCCCCTGCTGGAGTCGGCCTGTTCTCTTCTTCGCCTGAAAATCAGCCGTTATCAGAGCGCTGGCGAGGAAGCCTCCAGAGTTTTCCAGTCAATGTTCTGGATCAAGAAATCCCCAGTTAAACTCGCGCAATCACTACATATAGGGTTTATCATGCCTGAATAAAACTATATATAGATATCAGGTAAGGAGACGGCGAGTGGTCAGGGTAATCAAACGAGATGGCTGTAACGTGCCATTTGACGCGTCGCGCATTGGCGAAGCGATCAGAGGGGCCGCCCGCGCTGCGGCGATTGATGATGAAGAGTATTGTGCAGAAGCCACCGCAGAGATCTGCCGTCAGCTCCTGCAACAGGAGAGCCTGGATATTCACGATATTCAGCGAACCGTTGAAAACCATCTTATGGCTGGCCGTTACCCGGAGCTTGCCCGCACCTATATTGAATATCGTCACGATCGCGATCTCGCCCGTGAACGCAGGGGCAAACTGAATAAAGCTATCCGGGGGCTGGTGGAGCAAACTAACCCTGCGCTGCTGAACGAGAACGCCAATAAAGACAGTAAAGTCATTCCCACTCAGCGGGATTTACTGGCGGGGATTGTCGCAAAACACTATGCCACCCAGCACCTTCTCTCGCGCGATATTGTGATGGCCCACGAGCGTGGCGAGCTGCATTATCACGATCTGGACTACTCCCCCTTCTTCCCGATGTTTAACTGCATGCTGATTGACCTGAAAGGGATGCTGACTCAGGGTTTCAAGATGGGCAATGCGGAAATCGAACCGCCGAAATCTATCTCCACCGCCACCGCCGTCACCGCCCAGATCATTGCTCAGGTTGCCAGCCATATCTACGGCGGCACCACCATCAACCGGATAGATGAAGTGCTGGCACCTTTTGTGGAGGCCAGCCTGGAGAAGCACCGCAGAACGGCGCAGGAGTGGCAGATAGCGGAGGCGGAAGCCTATGCGCAACAGCGCACCGAAAAAGAGTGCTATGACGCTTTTCAGTCGCTGGAATATGAGGTCAACACTCTGCATACCGCTAACGGCCAGACGCCGTTTGTCACCTTCGGCTTCGGGCTGGGTACCGGCTGGTCTGCCCGGCTGGTGCAGCAATCTATTCTGCGCAACCGCATCGCCGGGTTGGGGAAAAATCATAAAACGGCCGTGTTTCCCAAGCTGGTGTTTGCCATCAAAGAGGGGCTTAACCGCCTGCCGGGCGATGCGAATTACGATATCAAGCAGCTTGCCCTGGAGTGCGCCAGCAAAAGGATGTACCCCGATATTCTTAACTATGAGCAGGTGGTGAAAACGACCGGCTCGTTTAAAACGCCGATGGGCTGCCGCAGTTTCTTAGGGATTTGGGAAGAGAATGGCGAAGTAGTCCACGAAGGGCGGAATAATATTGGCGTAATCAGCCTGAACCTGCCGCGTATCGCGCTGGAGGCAAAAGGAGAGGAGGCGCGCTTCTGGACGCTGCTGGATCAACGCCTGGCACTGGCGAAAAAAGCGCTGATGACGCGTATCGCCAGGCTGGAAAAGGTGAAAGCGCGCGTGGCGCCGATTTTATATATGGAAGGGGCCTGCGGCGTACGGCTGAAAGCTGATGATGAGGTGGCGGAGATATTCAAACATGGACGCGCCTCGATTTCATTGGGCTATATCGGCCTGCATGAAACCCTGAACGCCCTGAGCGGGGGTAAAATCCACCCTTATGATGACAAAGGGTTACAGGCTAAAGCGATCGCTATTGTCAGCCATCTGCGCCAGGCAACGGATCGCTGGAAGGCGGAAACCGGCTATGGCTTCAGCCTCTACAGCACGCCAAGCGAAAACCTGTGCGACAGGTTCTGTCGGCTCGATGCGGCCGAGTTTGGCGTGGTGCCGGGCGTCACGGACAAAGGCTATTACACCAACAGCTTCCATCTGGACGTGGAAAAAAAGGTCAATCCTTACGACAAGATAGATTTCGAGGCCGCCTATCCGCCCCTCGCCAATGGCGGCTTCATCTGTTATGGCGAATATCCCAACATTCAGCACAACCTGAAAGCGCTGGAGGATGTCTGGGATTACAGCTACAGCCGCATCCCCTATTACGGCACCAACACGCCGATTGATGAGTGCTACGACTGCGGCTTTACCGGCGAGTTTTCCTGCACCAGCAAAGGCTTCACCTGTCCGAAATGCGGCAATCACGATGCGGCCCGGGTCTCCGTCACCCGTCGGGTATGCGGTTATCTGGGCAGCCCGGACGCGCGTCCGTTTAATGCCGGCAAACAGGAGGAGGTCAGACGCCGGGTTAAGCACCTGAACGGGCCACTGGGATGAATTTTCATCAGTACTACCCGGTGGATATTGTCAACGGGCCGGGTACCCGCTGTACGCTGTTTGTGGCGGGGTGCGAGCATCAGTGTCCCGGCTGCTATAACAAAAGTACCTGGCGTCTGAATTCAGGCAGGCCTTTTACCGTTCAGCAGGAAGAGCAGCTGATTGCCGACCTCAACGATACGCGTATCCCGCGCCAGGGGTTATCCCTGTCGGGAGGCGATCCCCTGCATCCTGCTAATGTGCCGGAGGTAGTAAGACTGCTGAAGCGCATACGTCGTGAGTGTTCCGGTAAGGATGTCTGGCTGTGGAGCGGTTATCGTCTGGAGGAGCTGACAGCAGAGCAGCTACGGGCGGTAGATCTGATAAACGTGATGATTGACGGCAGGTATGTTGAGGCGCTGCGCGATCCGGCGCTGCTCTGGCGGGGAAGCAGCAACCAGATCGTGCACTACTTGCGCTAAGGGCAGCAGTGCGCCCGGCCCCCAACGCCACACTGGCAGTCAGCTTGCCTCTCTCCATTCCCCGGCGAGCATTTCACGCACTGTTTCGTGGGATTTCAGCGGATTCGATAATTTTCACTCCCTGCCCGGAGGAAGAGAATCCTTCCCGCATCATTACTGCGGCAACGTCTCTGGCGGACACGGCGCGCCAGTTACCCGGCAGCAGCCGGAACAGGGGCGCCATTAGTGATTCGCCGCTTCTTTTGGTATCGCGCTCGCCCAGCAACAGTGACGGGCGGACAAAGGTCAGGCGGGGCCATTGCTGGTTCTGCAACGTTTCCTCCATCTTGCCTTTCACCTTGCTGTAGAAAAACGGCGAGTGCGTATTCGCGCCATGGGCGCTGACGACAACCAGATGTTGCGCCCCCAGACGTTGCCCCGCAATGGCGGTATCCACCACCAGCGTGTAATCCACATGCACAAAAGCCTCTTTACTGCCCGCCTGTTTGCGGGTGGTTCCCAGACAGCAGAACACCAGATCGACCTGCGTCTGCAGTGGGCCAAGGACGTCAGTGAGATCCTCCTCAACCAGATTAGTGACTTTAAGGTAGTCCGGAAGTTTGCGGCGCGTGGGAACAATAATTTCGCTGACCTCTGGCTTTTCAATCAGCATACGCAGCAGATGCTTCCCCACCAGCCCCGTTGCTCCGGTAAGCAGTACCCGACTCATAAACCTCTCCCTTTGGTAATAAATAGTGTGCTGCAGAGATGGCACAACAGGCCGTTAAATCCTCACTATTATCCGCGATCTTAAGCGGTAACTTTCAGTCTGGCTTGATTTTTCAGGATCACCAACCACACTTAAGGGTGTTGAACAACATAATCACCGGAGGAAAAGATGAGCAAGAAGATTGCGGTACTGATTACCGATGAATTTGAAGACTCAGAATTCACGTCCCCTGCAGAAGCCTATACCAAAGCAGGCCACCAGGTGGTGACCATTGAGAAAAAAGCGGGGATCACTGTCACCGGTAAGCAGGGAAAAGCCACCGTGAAGATCGATAAAGATATCGATCACGTCAGCGCCGAAGAGTTTGATGCGCTGCTGCTGCCAGGCGGCCATTCGCCGGACAGCCTGAGAAGCGATGACCGCTTCGTGGAATTCACCAAAAAATTTGTGGAACTGGGTAAACCCATTTTCGCCATCTGCCACGGGCCGCAGCTGCTGATCAGCGCCAACGCCGTGCGTGGCCGCAAAATGACCTCCGTGAAGGCGATTGCGATTGATGTGAAGAACGCTGGCGCCGACTTCTATGACAAAGAAGTGGTGGTGGACAATGACAAATTTGTCACCAGCCGTACGCCTGACGATCTGCCCGCCTTTAACCGCGAGTCACTGCGTATTCTTGAAACTGTCTGATAAGAGAGTGGCCGGGAGAGTTCCCGGCCCTTTATTCCCGCATCCAACTCAGTTTTTTGCCGAAGCCCAGCGCATTATCGGTCATCTTTAACTCATCCAGCTCAATTTCCCACAACGGTGCCGTCACTTTGGCCGCAATCGGGAAGCGTCTGATATAGGCCCTGCGCGCCGTCTGCTCCTCTTCGCCTTCCAGCAACGCTATCCGCCCGGCATACTGCACGCCTTTAATCAGCAGCACGGATTTGGGCTGACCATTGATGGTGCCTGCTACCTGTGCGCCATCCTTCATCTGCGCGCCGTGACGAGTTGTGGTTTCCGACATCAGCCAGAAGGCGACCTTTTCAGCATCGAAGAGATAAAAACAGTTAGCGCACCACACCGGATTGCCGCTGCAGAGCGACAGCACATGCTGCTTTTTCAGATAGCGGGTAATGGCGCTCAGTTGATCGTTATCAAACATGGTTTCTCCCTGAAAACGTTACTTTGCCACATCTGCGGCGGGTTTTGCTATGCTGCGCAGAGAGGAATTAAGATGGCTGAACCGATGAGTGAAAGTGAACCTGCGCCGTGGCGCCTTTACATCCTGCGCACCGCCAGCGGTATGCTCTACACCGGCATTTCCAATGACGTGGCAAGGCGTTTTGGGCAGCATCAGTGTGGCAAAGGGGCGAAAGCGCTGCGTGGCAAAGGGCCGCTGGAACTGCTGTTCCAGTGTGATGCGGGCGACCGCTCCAGCGCTTCACGCCTGGAGTATCAGGTAAAGCAGTTAAAGAGGCAGGAAAAAATCAGGCTGATTGAGCACCAGCCTGTTTCGTTAAGCCTGTGGCTTAACGCACGCGGTTGAAAGGCTCGGCGTAATCGATATGCCCTTCCGTACCGGTGAAAGCATTGTCGGCCAGTTTATAAACCTGGAAAGCGGCTTCCGTCCCCGGCCAGCGGCAGCGCAGCTGGTGGCGGGCGGCTGGCTCGAATCCGTAGCGTCCATAATAGGCCGGATCGCCCACTACCACCACGGCGGCATAGCCAAACTCATTCAGCGTATCCAACCCTTCATAAATAAGCTGCTTGCCCAACTGTTGGCCACGAACGCTTTCATCAACCGCTAATGGCGCTAATCCCACCCACTGGTTATCTTCGCCATTCAGCGTAACCGGACTGAATGCCGCGTAGCCAAGCACCTGTCCCTCCTCGTCGGTGGCGACAACGCCCAGCGTGAGCAGACCATCTTCACGCAGCTGCTGGACCAGCTCAGCCTCCGCTGGGGTGGCAAAACAGCGGCGCAGCAGACTGTCTATGCTGGCGGCATCTACCCCAATTTCAGTACGAATTAACATGGTGCACCCGCGCGATCCGCTGGGGAATTCGCGTCCTCAGTCAGTCCAGCCTCAACCAGATCGGCCAGTTGCATTAGGCCAAAGCGCAATGGCGCCGGCATGAATTCAAGCTCAATCGCATCCATCAGATTTTTCACTTCAAGCCCCAGTTCCGTATCCCCTTCAATCACTAACCGGCGCTGGAAGAACAGCGTATCGGGATCCTGTCGGCGTGCAGCCACCAGCAGCAGATCGTTCGCGTCGCCACGAAACCAGACGTCAGCCTGTGCGTGGTCCGCTACCCGTAATTTCCCCTGCTCAACCGTTGTTGCCCAGCGCAGCCCCAGATCGCGGATCTCAATACCTAACCAGCGCCCCTCCAGAAAGTCTAACTCACCTTCGGTCAGAGCATGATGAAATTGCCAGCTGAGGATCTGCTGCAGCAGCTGTTTCTTCAGCATGAAAGGCACAAGTTGCACGGGAATTCGCAGCCATTGGGGGCCTTTTCGCACAAGTTGAGCGCGTAATGGGTTCAACACCATTCTGACTCCTTTTAGGTAAATTTCGGCTATTCTGCCATATCAGCAAAACAGATCGGGCAGGTGGATCAAAAAAGCGCGCGAACTTTCCGGTTTTTGTCGGTAAATCTTCTTCCCATCAATACGCCATTAGCTGCCTTAAATCAAAAGTTGTCGTCCTGAGGCTGACTAAACTCAACGTTTCCTCTGTTTATCCGGAATTTCTTCATATGGAACTGCTTTGTCCTGCAGGTAATCTGCCCGCCCTGAAAGCGGCGATCGAAAACGGCGCAGATGCCGTCTATATCGGCCTGAAAGATGACACCAATGCCCGCCACTTTGCCGGTCTGAACTTCACAGAGAAACGCCTGCAGGAAGCGGCCCGTTACGTTCATCAGCATAGACGTAAACTGCACGTTGCGATTAATACTTTTGCCCATCCGCAGGGGTATCAGCGCTGGGAGCGCGCTGTAGATATGGCAGCGCAGGCGGGCGTGGATGCGCTGATTCTGGCGGATATTGCGATGCTGGAATATGCCGCCAGCCGCTACCCGCATATTGAGCGTCACGTCTCTGTCCAGGCTTCAGCGACTAATGTGGAAGCGGTGAATTTTTATCAGCGCCATTTCGACGTTGCCAGAGTGGTCCTGCCCCGCGTGCTCTCGGTTCATCAGGTGCGCCAGCTTGCGCGGGCGACGACGGTTCCTCTCGAAGTGTTTGCTTTTGGCAGCCTCTGCATCATGGCGGAGGGGCGCTGCTATCTCTCCTCTTATCTTACAGGCGAGTCACCGAATACGGTGGGAGCCTGCTCGCCGGCACGCTTTGTGCGCTGGCAGCAAACCTCTGCCGGGCTGGAGTCCAGGCTGAATGAAGTGCTGATCGATCGCTATGCTGCTGATGAAAATGCTGGTTACCCCACGCTCTGCAAGGGGCGCTATAAAGTTGAAGAGGCGCCTTATCACGCCCTGGAAGAGCCCACCAGCCTGAATACGCTGGAGCTGCTTCCCACGTTGCTGGCAGCCAATATTGCGTCGGTAAAAATCGAAGGTCGCCAGCGCAGCCCGGCTTATGTGGCACAGATTGCCCGTATCTGGCGCCAGGCAATCGACAGCTGCAAAGCCGATCCTGAACATTTCTCCGCGCACCCCAACTGGATGAAAGCCCTGAGTTCCCTGAGTGAAGGGACGCAAACCACGCTGGGCGCCTATCATCGTGAATGGCAGTAAAGGATATCCCATGAAATATGCATTAGGCCCGGTGCTCTGGTACTGGCCGCAAGAGACGTTACAGGCATTTTATCACTCCGCGGCAGAAAGCCAGGCTGACATCATCTATCTGGGCGAAACGGTCTGCAGCAAACGCCGCGCCACGAAAAGCGCCGACTGGCTGGCAATGGCAAAGGAGCTGGCTGCGGCAGGAAAACAGGTGGTTCTCAGTACGCTGGCGCTGCTGCAGTCTCCTTCCGAGCTGAGCGAACTGAAAAAGTATGTCGATAACGGCGAGTTTCTGATTGAAGCCAATGATATGGGTACGGTGAATATGGCATCGCTTGCCGGACTTCCCTTTGTCGCAGGCCATGCGCTGAACTGCTACAACGCCGTAACGCTGAAGCTGCTGCTGAAACTGGGCATGGTACGCTGGTGCATGCCTGTGGAGCTCTCCCGCGACTGGCTGGCTAACCTGCTCACACAGTGTGACGAGTTGGGGATCCGGCATAAATTTGAGGTCGAGGTGCTGAGCTACGGGCATCTGCCGCTGGCTTATTCAGCCCGCTGCTTTACCGCCAGAGCAGAAAACCGCGGGAAAGATGACTGCCAGACCTGCTGTATTAACTGGCCCCAGGGCCGGG
This sequence comes from Erwinia pyri, assembly GCF_030758455.1. Classification (NCBI taxonomy): domain Bacteria; kingdom Pseudomonadati; phylum Pseudomonadota; class Gammaproteobacteria; order Enterobacterales; family Erwiniaceae; genus Erwinia; species Erwinia pyri. The sequence continues at coordinate 569,647 of NZ_CP132353.1, read as the reverse complement.
CGCTGCGTTCTCAGGAGGAGCAGCAGGTGTTTGTGCTGAACGGTATCCAGACGATGAGCGGCTACTGCTATAACCTGGGGAATGACCTTATCTCCATGCAGGGACTGGTCGATATTGTTCGCCTTTCTCCTGAAGGAAAAGAGACGCTGACGATGCTGGAGGCGTACCGGGCAAATGAAACGGGCAAACATCCTTTGCCGCTGGCCCCGGGGCAGAATTGCAACGGCTACTGGTGGCAGGTGGCGGGGCTGGAACTGGTGAACTGATCGCCGCGCGAGCCTGGCGTCCGCCCGCTCCCCCTGAAAATAAATGGCGTTTAAATATGGGGTGCGAAGGGTATACTGAACTTATCAAGTCCTGAATTTTTGCAGGGGATTGGCGTCCCTTGCAGGCTGCCTTTATCAGCTGGAAAGTGCTGCAAATTGCCAATCCTTCTGCTAAAAATTGGTTCAGGATAGAGATTTGCAACGGCGCTAGTCCCGCCCTTCGAATAAGTGAGCAATTATGTCTGATAAAAAAAATGTCCCGCTCTCCGTCCTCGATCTGGCCCCAATCCCTCAGGGTGCAACGGCGCGTGACGCTTTTCACTCCTCCCTCGCCCTCGCGCAGCAGGCAGAGAAGTCTGGCTATAACCGTTACTGGCTGGCTGAACACCACAACATGACTGGCATCGCCAGCGCCGCAACCTCGGTGCTGATTGGTTATCTGGCGGCTAACACCAGCACTCTGCGTCTGGGCTCCGGCGGCGTGATGCTGCCTAACCACTCTCCGCTGGTGATTGCGGAACAGTTCGGTACGCTGGAGTCACTCTATCCTGGCCGTATCGATCTGGGGCTGGGCCGCGCGCCGGGTTCCGATCAGCGCACCATGATGGCGCTGCGTCGTCATATGGGAGGACATGTCGACAATTTCCCGTCAGACGTGGCTGAGATGATCTCGTGGTTTGACGCCAAAGAGGGCGATCAGCCTGCGGTACAGCCCGTGCCTGGACTGGGGTTAAAAATTCCCGTCTGGCTGTTGGGCTCCAGTCTCTACAGCGCACAGCTCTCCGCACAGCTTGGCCTGCCCTTCGCCTTTGCCTCGCACTTCGCGCCCGATATGCTCTACCAGGCGCTGCATCTCTATCGTGAAAACTTCAAGCCATCCGCCCGCCTTGAGAAGCCGCATGCAATGGTCTGCGTCAATGTGGTCGCGGCCGACAGCGAACGGGACGCGCGCTTTATGTTTACCTCGATGCAGCAGCAGTTTATTAACCTGCGTCGCGGCAGGCCTGGCCCGCTTCCGGCACCGGTCGAAAATATGGATAACCTCTGGTCACCTTCAGAACAGTATGGCGTGCAGCAGGCGCTGAGCATGTCGATTGTGGGGGATATGGAAAAAGTCCGTCAGGGTCTGACCTCGCTGATCCGCGAAACTCAGGCTGACGAAATCATGGTGAATGGTCAGATTTTTGATCAGCAAGCCCGCATCCGCTCTTTTGAGCTGGCGATGGAAGCGCATAAGTCGCTCTGAACGCCGGTGAGTTAGGGCGGTCAGGAGTGATATCCAGCTCGCCTTTTTTGCCTGCTCAGAACGCCGATTTCAGTTTATAGCAGACATAAAAAAACCAGCCCGAAGGCTGGTTTTTTATTGCGTCAGTGATTATGCATCACGACGACGTGGGGGTGCAGAACCTTCAGGACGTGGACCGCGGCTGTTGCCACCGTCACGGCTGAAGCTACCGCTACGACGCTCACCGCCGCCGTTGCGATCGTTGCTGAAGCGACGACCACCTTCAGGACGGGCTGCACCATCACGGTTACCGCCACCAAAGCCACCACGTCCGCCAGGGGCTGCACGACGCTCACCGCCACCGCTACGCTCGTTGCTTCTTGGCACTGCATCGCCAATCAGCTGCATATTCATCGGTTTGTTCAGAATACGGGTACGAGTGAAATGCGTCAGAATGTCACCCGGCATGCCTTTCGGCAGCTCGATGGTGGAATGTGTACCGAACAGCTTGATGTTACCGATGTAACGGCTGCTGATATCACCTTCGTTAGCAATCGCGCCCACGATGTGACGAACTTCAACGCCGTCATCGCGACCCACTTCAATGCGGTAAACTTCCATATCGCCAACGTCACGACGCTCACGACGAGGACGATCCCCTGCCGCTTCGCTACGTGGTTCACGCGGACCGCGGTCCGGACGATCGCCACGACGGTCATCACGCTCTTTGAACTCACGGCGCGGACGCTGTGGCGCATCAGCAGGAACGATCAGAGGACGTTCACCCTGAGCCATTTTCAGCAGAGCGGCGGCCAGCGTTTCGATATCCAGCTCATCTTCTGCAGGCTGCATTTTGCTCAGCAGCGCGCGGTACTGTTCCAGATCGCTGCTTTCCAGCTGCTGCTGTACTTTAGCCGCGAACTTAGCCAGACGACGCTCACCCAGCAGTGCTGCGTTAGGCAGTTCAACTTCTGGAATAGTCAGCTTCATGGTGCGTTCAATGTTGCGCAGCAGACGACGCTCGCGGTTCTCAACGAACAGCAGAGCACGGCCGGCACGACCTGCACGACCGGTACGGCCGATACGGTGAACGTAAGACTCCGCATCCATAGGGATGTCGAAGTTAACCACCAGGCTGATGCGCTCAACGTCCAGGCCACGGGCCGCAACGTCGGTAGCAATCAGGATATCCAGACGACCATCTTTCAGGCGCTCCAGAGTCTGCTCACGCAGGGCCTGGTTCATGTCACCATTCAGCGCGGCGCTGTTGTAACCGCTGCGCTCAAGCGCTTCAGCAACTTCCAGCGTGGCGTTTTTGGTACGCACGAAGATGATAGCCGCATCAAAGTCTTCCGCTTCCAGGAAGCGAGTCAGTGCATCAGTCTTACGACCAAACGCAGTCCAGTAGCTCTGGCTGATGTCCGGACGGGTAGTCATGCTTGACTGGATACGCACTTCCTGCGGATCTTTCATAAAGCGTTTGGTAATACGACGAATCGCTTCTGGCATGGTTGCAGAGAACAGTGCGGTCTGATGACCCTCTGGGATCTGCGCCATGATAGTTTCAACGTCTTCGATGAAGCCCATACGCAGCATTTCATCGGCTTCGTCCAGCACCAGGCCGCGCAGGTTAGAGAGATCTAACGTGCCGCGTTTCAGGTGATCCAACAGACGACCAGGTGTACCCACAACAACTTGTGGTCCCTGACGCAGAGCGCGCAGCTGTACGTCATAACGCTGTCCGCCGTAAAGGGCGACCACGTTAAGGCCTTTCATATGTTTAGCAAATTCGGTTATAGCTTCGCCTACCTGAACCGCCAACTCACGGGTTGGTGCCAGCACCATAATCTGAGGTGCTTTCAGGGAGCTATCAATGTTGTTCAGCAGTGGCAGCGAGAACGCTGCAGTTTTTCCGCTTCCTGTCTGAGCCATACCCAGAACATCACGGCCCGCCAGCAGGTGTGGAATACACTCCATCTGGATTGGGGAAGGCTTCACGTAGCCCATACCGTTCAGTGATTCGAGGAGATCGGCGCTCAGGCCCAGGTCAGCAAAAGTGGTTTCAATAGTGGTTTCAATATCAGTCATGTAGTACACGTGCCTCTTAGATTGCGGCGGCCAGTCTACATAACTCGTCGTGAAAACATTCAGTCATTTTCATCAAAAAGTGTGAACCGGCTCAAATTAGTGGTTTCGACGAACAAGAAAGCCCTCATCCGCTAAGATGATGACATTCGAGAAAAAAGGGCAATAAAAGTTCGTCAGCTATTGCTGGTCAGATTCTGATAAATCGTCTTGTGTCTGGCCGAGTAGCGCCAGCTCCAACAATGCATATCGGTGCTCAACGAAGTTATGTACGTTGTTTGCAACCGTCAGCTTGAACAACGCTTCTGCGTCGTCCTTCTCCCCCAGACTTAGGTAATGTTTACCTAAATAGAAGTTGGTTTCACTGAGATGTTCAGCGAGCGAGGTGTTATCCGTTGCGTCTGCCTTGAGACTATCCATCAGCGTACTTTCGCTGATATTTCCCAGGTAGAACTCGACAATATTCCATCCCCATTGGTCTCTGACCGCTTTTTCATAACGCTGTTTCAGCGCTACTTTAGCCTTGTCGGCGTCTATCTCTCTTTCGTCGAGATACAGCCACAGGCTACGGAAAGGATCGTTAGGATCGTCTTGATAAAACGCCAGCAGATCATCTTGCGCTAATTTAAACCTTCCACCGTAGTAGAGTGCGATACCGCGGTTTAAATGCGCATAATTGTAAGTTGGATCAAGCTCAAGTACAGAATCGAACGCTTCATAGGCAGCATCAAAGTTCCCTGCCTGCGTTAAATATATGCCTAAGTAATTGAATACTTCAGGCATATCCGGTCTGACAGATAACGCTAATGAAAAATCATTCCGCGCCAGTGCCCTCAAACCCAAACTATCATACAACACTCCGCGCTCATATAACAGCTGTGCGCGTTCATCATCGCTAAGGGATCGACTGGCAAGAATTTGTTCCATGCGCGCCAGAATGACTTCCTGTTGCAGCGTAGGCTGCAGCGGAACAGCCAGAACCTCGTTCTTACGCCAATCCGAGTTGCTGCATCCTGCCAGCGTTAAAGCTGTCGCAACGAAACACCAGCGCAAAAAAGGCTTCATTTCCCACTCCCAAATACCAACATTGGGATGACAATCCTTTCATCCGCCTGCCGTGCACAAGGTGTCGTCCTACCCTCGCGATGATACAGCTCTCCCTGACCACAGGGAGAGCGTCCGACATTATTCTGCTTCAGGAGCTACTGGTGCCGCGCCTGCTTCCGGCTCAGCCGTCTGCTCGGTCGCTTCTTTGATGCTCAGGCGTACACGGCCCTGACGATCAACTTCCAGAACTTTCACCGGCACTTCCTGGCCCATCTGCAGATAATCGGTCACTTTCTCAACGCGCTTGTCAGCGATTTGAGAGATGTGGACCAGACCTTCTTTACCGCCGCCGATAGCCACGAAGGCACCGAAGTCTACGATGCGGGTCACTTTACCGTTGTAAATGCGGCCCACTTCAATTTCAGCAGTAATCTCTTCGATACGACGGATAGCATATTTCGCTTTGTCACCGTCGGTCGCTGCGATTTTAACGGTACCGTCATCTTCGATTTCGATGGTGGTGCCAGTCTCTTCGGTCAGCGCACGGATCACAGAACCGCCTTTACCGATCACATCTTTGATCTTGTCCGGGCTGATTTTGATGGTGTGGATGCGTGGAGCAAACTGCGAGATATCGCCGCGCGGTGTGCTGATAGCCTGTTCCATTACGCCCAGGATGTGCAGACGCGCGCCCTTAGCCTGGTTCAGTGCCACCTGCATGATTTCGCGGGTGATCCCTTCAATTTTAATGTCCATCTGCAGCGCGGTGATACCTTCACGGCTACCGGCTACTTTGAAGTCCATGTCGCCCAGGTGATCTTCGTCGCCCAGAATGTCAGACAGAACCACAAAGTTCTCGCCTTCTTTGACCAGGCCCATCGCAATACCGGCTACGGCTGCTTTGATCGGTACGCCGGCATCCATCAGTGCCAGAGAAGCACCGCACACGGAAGCCATAGAAGAAGAACCGTTTGATTCAGTAATTTCTGACACTACACGCACGGTGTACGGGAATGCGTCGCCTTTAGGCATCACGGCCAGCACGCCACGCTTCGCCAGACGACCGTGACCAATTTCACGACGCTTAGGCGACCCAACCATACCGGTCTCACCTACGGAGTACGGAGGGAAGTTGTAGTGGAACAGGAAGTTATCGGTGCGCTCACCCATCAGCTCATCCAGGTTCTGCGCGTCACGGGCAGTACCCAGCGTTGCGGTAACCAGAGCCTGAGTTTCACCACGGGTAAACAGCGCGGAACCGTGAGTACGTGGCAGTACGCCAGTGCGCACGTCCAGACCACGGATCATATCTTTTTCGCGGCCATCAATACGCGGCTCGCCACGCAGGATACGGCTACGCACAACGTTCTTTTCCAGCGTATGCAGGATGTCGTTGATTTCACCCGCGTCCAGCGTGGCATCTTCCGCCAGCAACGCTTCAGTGGTTTCTGACTTGATCACGCCAACCTGAGTATAACGCTCTTGCTTTTCAGTGATCAGGTACGCTTCGCTCAGGCGAGATTCCGCCAGGGCGCTGATACGTGAATGTAAAGCTTCGTTGACAGCTTCTGGCTGCCAGTCCCAGCGAGGTTTGCCCGCTTCGGCAACCAGGGAGTTAATCTGGTCGATAACGATCTGCTGCTGCTCATGGCCGTAGACCACGGCGCCCAGCATCTGATCTTCGCTCAGCACTTCCGCTTCAGACTCAACCATCAGCACGGCGCCCTGGGTACCGGCAACTACCAGGTCCAGTTTGCTCTCTTTCAGCTCATCGGTGGTTGGGTTCAGAACGTACTGGTCATTGATGTAGCCCACGCGAGCGGCACCGATAGGACCATTGAATGGCAGGCCAGAGAGGCTCAGCGCTGCGGAAGCACCGATCATTGCCACGATGTCTGGATTCACCTGCGGGTTAACGGAAACCACGGTTGCAATAACCTGGACTTCGTTAACAAACCCTTCCGGGAAGAGTGGGCGAACCGGGCGGTCAATCAGACGCGAAGTCAGCGTTTCGCCTTCGCTCGGACGGCCTTCACGACGGAAGAAGCTGCCCGGGATACGACCAGCAGCGTAGGTACGCTCCTGATAGTTAACGGTCAGCGGGAAAAAGTCCTGGCCTGGCTTGGCGCTTTTCTTGCCTACAACGGTAACGAACACTGCAGTGTCGTCCATGCTTACCATTACGGCTGCCGTTGCCTGGCGAGCCATCATACCGGTCTCAAGGGTGACGGTATGCTGACCATACTGGAATTTTCTTACGATCGGGTTCAGCAAAATTATGTCCTTAACGTACTGGCAAGGCACTGACCCTGCCGTTAATTTTCAATCCCCATCTGCATCCTCGCGACTAATGACAACCCTAATCCCTTATGGGACAAAGCCTCTCATTAGCCGCGCGAACCTCTGCAACTGAAGATCACACGCTGCAACAATACAATAGTTTGGCCTGAAATGCTGCGGTTCACCTGAAAAAAGGGGCCATAAAGGCCCCTTTTTAGCGAAACTCGCACGAATCTGCCTTGATGCCTGTGTGGCGCACCGTGATGCGCCGTGGCAGACTCTAAGATTTAGCGACGCAGACCCAGACGTTCGATCAGGCTGGTGTAACGTGCAACATCTTTACGCTTCAGGTAATCCAGCAGCTTACGACGCTGGGAAACCATGCGCAGCAGACCGCGACGGCTGTGGTGGTCTTTTTTGTGCTCAGAGAAGTGACCCTGCAGATGGTTAATCTGTGCAGTCAGCAAAGCAACCTGAACTTCGGTAGAACCACTGTCATTCGCATCACGACCGTAATCAGCAACGATCTGCGCTTTAGTTTCAACACTTAGAGACATGATACAACTCCAAATTATAAGATAAATGTACAGGTGCCGATCTCTAATTCAGCAACCCAATGGTAAAGCCGCACTATTCTACTCTGAGCCACAGGCTTACGCAAATGACTAGTCGGAATATTCTACAACCAGCCGACGAGGCGCTACGCGACCATCCTCAGCAATTTCCGCCATGCCAATGAACTTTTGCTCATCGCCTTCCGTTACCCGCACCAGCCCGGAGGTGGGTGCATTAGCAGCCTGTACCGGCATCCCCTGCTTAAAGTAAGCGGAGACGGTAGTCGGCAGGTTCACTACAGGCCAGGCGGCAGCCGGACTGTCCATCGGCATCAGCAGCGGATCCAGCAGCTCTGCAGGCGTACGTTCGGTTCGGAAAGCTTCTTCGCTCAGCGCGGCCAGCTGCTCCAGCGTCACCATGCTGGTAATGGGATAGGTGGCGACCTGCAAACGACGCAGATAAATCACATGTGCGCCACAGCCCAGCATCTCACCGAGGTCGTCGGTAATGGTGCGGATATAGGTGCCTTTTGAGCAGTGGATCTCCAGCTCAAGCTCATCCCCTTCCCAGCGGATAAACTGCAGCTCATAGACCGTGATGCTGCGGGCTTCGCGCGGCACTTCAATACCTTCACGGGCATACTCATAGAGCTTGCGCCCCTGATACTTCAGCGCAGAGTACATGGAAGGTACCTGCTGGGTTTCCCCGCGGAAGCTCTCCAGCGCACGCTCCAACTCCTGCTGCGTAAACGCAACCGGACGTTCGCTGATAACCTGACCGTCAGCATCAGAAGTATCGGTCCGCTGCCCGAGACGAGCAATAACGCGGTAGCGTTTATCGGAGTCCAGAAGATACTGCGAGAACTTGGTGGCTTCACCCAGGCAGATCGGCAGCATGCCCGTCGCCAGAGGATCCAGCGCGCCCGTATGACCAGCGCGGTTAGCCGTGAACAACCGTTTTACTTTTTGCAGGGCGTCATTGCTTGAAAGCCCCTGTGGTTTGTCCAGCAGCAGCACACCGTGGACGTCGCGACCGCGACGACGAGGACGGCTCATTACTCTTCCTTCTTCTCTTCTTCCTGCTCTGCGTCCGGACCACGACGCTCGGCGTCGTTTCTCACCACGTTAGTGACCAGGTTGGACATGCGCATCCCTTCGACCAGCGAGTTGTCGTAGAAGAAGGTCAGTTCCGGCACGATACGCAGGCGCATCGCTTTACCCAGCAGTGAGCGGATATAGCCCGTGGAATCACCCAGCGCGCGCAGGCCGCTTTTGATAGCGTCTTCATCTTTGTCATTCAGGAAGGTGACAAACACTTTGGCATAGGCCAGGTCACGAGAGAGATCGACACCTGAAACGGTGACCATCATGCCCAGACGGGGATCTTTAATCTCACGCTGTAAAATGATAGCGATCTCTTTTTGCAGTTCCTGAGAGACACGCTGTGGGCGACCAAATTCTTTCGCCATATTAATACTCTCCAAATAATTCGGGAGGCACGGCGGCCTCCCAAATAAGTCACATTTTCAGGCGACCATTAATCGATGGTACGCTGGATTTCGATAATTTCGAAGACTTCGATCATATCGCCAACACGCACATCGTTGTAGTTCTTCACGCCGATACCACATTCCATGCCGTTACGGACTTCGTTAACGTCATCTTTGAAGCGGCGCAGGGATTCCAGCTCGCCTTCATAGATAACCACGTTGTCACGCAGTACGCGGATTGGGTTGTGACGCTTGATGTTGCCTTCCGTCACCATACAGCCGGCGACAGCGCCGAACTTAGGTGATTTGAACACGTCACGAACTTCAGCCAGGCCGGTGATCTGATGCTTGTACTCAGGCGCCAGCATACCGCTCATCGCCTGCTTAACTTCATCAATCAGATTATAGATGATGGAGTAGTAACGCAGATCCAGGCTCTCAGAATCCACTACGCGGCGAGCAGAAGCATCGGCACGAACGTTGAAGCCAATCAGGATAGCGTTGGACGCAGCTGCCAGCGTGGCATCGGTCTCGGTAATTCCACCTACACCGGAACCCACGATTTTGACTTTAACTTCGTCAGTCGAGAGTTTCTGCAGAGAGTCGGAAATCGCTTCGACAGAACCCTGAACGTCCGCTTTCAGCACGATGTTCAGCTCGGAAACTTCGCCTTCGGTCATGTTGGCAAACATGTTTTCCAGCTTGGATTTCTGCTGACGCGCCAGCTTAACTTCACGGAATTTGCCCTGACGATAGAGCGCCACTTCGCGGGCTTTCTTCTCGTCACGCACTACGGTCGCTTCATCACCGGCTGCAGGCACGCCTGACAGACCCAGGATTTCCACAGGAATAGAAGGACCCGCTTCCATCACTTCACGGCCTAATTCATCACGCATCGCACGCACACGGCCATATTCGAAGCCGCACAGCACGATATCGCCTTTGTTCAGCGTACCTTCACGTACCAGCACGGTAGCAACCGGACCACGACCTTTATCCAGGAAGGATTCGATAACCACACCGCTTGCCATACCCTGACGAACGGCGCTCAGTTCCAGAACTTCAGCCTGCAACAGGATGGCGTTCAGCAGGTCATCAATACCGGTACCGGCTTTAGCAGAGACGTTAACAAACATGTTCTCGCCGCCCCACTCTTCCGGAATGATTCCGTACTGGGTGAGTTCGTTTTTCACGCGGTCCGGATCGGCATCAGGCTTATCGACTTTGTTCACCGCAACCACAACCGGCACTTTCGCCGCTTTAGCATGCTGGATCGCTTCGATAGTCTGTGGCATCACGCCATCGTCCGCCGCTACCACCAGGATAACGATATCCGTTGCCTGAGCACCACGTGCACGCATCGCGGTAAACGCGGCGTGGCCCGGGGTATCCAGGAAGGTGATCATACCGGTATCGGTTTCTACGTGGTAAGCACCGATGTGCTGAGTAATCCCGCCCGCTTCGCCAGAGGCGATTTTGGTGGAGCGAATGTAGTCCAGCAGCGAGGTTTTACCGTGGTCAACGTGGCCCATGATGGTCACGACCGGCGCACGGGATTCCTGAGTAGCGTGAGTATCACGATCGCTCATTACCGCATCTTCCAGCTCGTTCTCGCGGCGTAGCGTCACTTTGTGACCCATCTCTTCCGCTACCAGCTGAGCTGTTTCCTGATCGATAACCTGGTTAATGGTCGCCATAGCGCCCATCTTCATCATCGCTTTGATGACCAGAGAACCTTTCACGGCCATTTTGTTCGCCAGTTCCGCTACGGTGATGGTTTCACCGATGATCACGTCACGGTTAACAGCCTGAGCTGGCTTGTTGAAGCCCTGCTGCAGGGTGCTTGGCTTGCGTTTGCCGCCTTTACCGCCGCGAACCTGCGCACGCGCTTCTTCACGGTCAGTTTTCGCTTCAGAATGCTTGTTGCCTTTCTTGGAGCGAGGTGCTTTCGCCGGACGGGCCGCACGGGTACGACGGTCGCCTTCAACCTTAGCGTCGTTCTCGTCTTCAGCCGCACGAGCGTGCGTTGATGTGGTCACGTGGTAATCAGAAGTGTCTTCCACTTCTTTCACTTCGGTCCACTCGGTGCCTTTCTCTTCAGCCATTTTACGAGCCTCTTCCGCTACGCGCTTCGCTTCTTCTTCGATCTTGCGATGCGCCTCTTCTTCGGCTTTACGCTTCAGTTCTGCAGCTTCTGCTTCGCGACGGGCTTTGTCAGATTGCGTCGCCCGGGTTACTTCGTCGGTATGTTGATTGCTCACTTTGTCTTTTTCCGCTGCTTCACGTTTGGCTTTATCAGCTGCCTCACGTTTAGCCTGCTCCTCGGCTTCACGCTTCGCTTTGTCTTGAGCTTCGCGCTGGGCTTTTTCTTCAGCCTCGCGACGAGCCAGTTCTTCCGCTTCACGCTGTGCCTGCTCTTCCGCTTCAGCCTGTTCAGCTTCTGCAGGATCGCCTTTTACATAGGTGCGCTTTTTGCGGACTTCAATTTGTACCGACTTACTTTTACCCCCGGTACCGGGAACGTTCAAGGTGCTGCGCGTTTTGCGCTGCAGAGTCAGTTTACCTGAACCGCCATTATGATCGCGATTCAAATGGGTAAGGAGCGTTTCTTTTTCCTGCTGCGTCACAGAGTCGGTTTCAGACTTGCGGATCCCTGCATCAGCAAATTGCTGTACCAGGCGTTCTACCGGTGTCTGAATCTCTGCGGCCAGCGATTTTACAGTTACATCTGTCATGCTGTTCCTTCCTGCTACAGTTTATTACGCGTCGTCGCCGAACCAGCAGATATTACGTGCAGCCATAATCAGCTCACCAGCCCGCTCATCGTTCAGGCCTTCAATATCTGTCAGGTCGTCAACACCCTGTTCGGCAAGATCTTCCAGCGTACAGACGCCTTTTGCGGCCAGCTTGAATGCCAGCTCACGTTCAAGACCTTCCAGATTCAGCAAATCTTCTGCCGGCTGGTTTACGCCCAGGCTCTCTTCTTTCGCCAGCGCCAGGGTGGTTAACGCATTTTTCGCACGATCGCGCAGCGCTTCTACTGTCTCTTCATCCAGACCGTCAATTTCCAACAGCTCATTGATCGGAACATACGCCAGTTCTTCGAGAGAAGAGAAACCTTCTTCAACCAGAACCGTGGCGAAATCTTCATCGATATCGAGATATTTGGTAAAGACGTCGATGGCAGCATGGGCTTCAGCCTGGTGCTTCGCCTGCAGATCGTCGACCGTCATGACGTTCAGCTCCCAGCCACTCAGCTGCGATGCCAGACGCACGTTTTGACCATTACGGCCAATCGCCTGAGCCAGATTACCGGCTTCAACAGCGATATCCATGGTGTGATTATCTTCATCCACCACGATAGAGGCAACATCCGCCGGGGCCATCGCGTTGATCACGAACTGGGCAGGATTATCATCCCACAGTACGATATCAATGCGCTCGCCACCCAGCTCACTGGATACTGCCTGAACACGCGCACCACGCATACCGACGCAAGCACCGACCGGGTCGATACGCTTGTCGTTGGTTTTCACTGCAATCTTGGCACGAGAGCCCGGATCGCGCGCGGCGGCTTTAATTTCAATCACTTCTTCGCCAATTTCTGGCACTTCAATACGGAACAGTTCGATCAGCATTTCCGGTTTGGAACGGCTGACAAACAGCTGAGCACCGCGAGCTTCAGGACGCACTGCATAGAGTACGCCGCGAATACGGTCGCCCGGACGGAAGTTTTCGCGCGGCAGCATATCTTCACGAATAATCACTGCTTCAGCATTGCTGCCCAGATCCAGAGAGATGTTGTCGCGGTTTACTTTTTTAACCACGCCGGTGATGATCTCACCTTCCTGCTCACGGAACTGATCGACCACCATCGCACGCTCGGCTTCGCGCACTTTCTGCACAATAACCTGTTTCGCGGTTTGCGTGGTAATACGGTCAAAGGTCACTGATTCAATCTGATCTTCAACGTACTCGCCCAGGTTCAGCGACTCATCTTCGTAGCGAGCGGCATCCAGCGTGATTTCACGCGTAGGCATTGTCACTTCGTCAACGATCACCCAGCGACGGAACGTATCGAAATCGCCGCTTTTACGGTCAATGCTGACACGCACGTCGATTTCCTGCTCATATTTCTTTTTGGTAGCCGTTGCCAGTGCGCTCTCCAGCGCTTCGAAAATCTTTTCGCGCGGGAGTGATTTCTCGTTCGACACAGCCTCAACTACAGCTAAGATTTCTTTGTTCATCCTGGTATGCCTCAATCCGGACTTTTAAAAGTGGGGAACCAGGTTCGCCTTCTGAATATTGCTCAGCGCGAACACTTCGTCGTTACCCTCAACAGCAACAGTGATCATTTCACCTTCAACAGATTTAATGATGCCCTGCCATTTGCGGCGGTTTTGAACGGCCATACGCAGCACCAGGCTCACTTCTTCGCCAATAAATTGTGCGTAATGCGCAGCGGTAAAGAGTGGGCGCTCAAGGCCTGGTGAGGAGACTTCAAGGTTGTAAGCGACGGTTATCGGGTCTTCGACATCGAATACGGCACTTACCTGGTGGCTAACATCAGCACAATCGTCAACATTGATGCCATCTTCACTATCAATATAGATGCGCAACGTGGATGTGCGACCGCGTACAAACTCGATACCGACCAGTTCGTAGCCCAGCGCTTCTACCGGTGCTGTGATCAGCTCAGTTAATTTTTGCTCTAATGTGGACAAGGCCACCCCCAAGACATAAAAAAAGGGCTTAATAGCCCAGTATGCTGTTTCCTGATAACAAAAAACCCCGATAAATCGGGGCTTAATGCGACTGGACCCTGTACGCCAAAAATCTGGCGGTTCGGCACAATCCAAAAGAATTTTTTTCAAAATCTGCTGAAGATGCGCCGTTCGATGCATACAGTATATTTGAAAAAGAACTCTAAGGGAAAGTGGTTGCGGGGGCCGGATTTGAACCGACGACCTTCGGGTTATGAGCCCGACGAGCTACCAGGCTGCTCCACCCCGCGTCCGAAAACGTGGCAAATACTACGCCGATCTTGCATAAAATGCAAGCAATACTGAAGTTTGGTACCGAGGACGGGACTTGAACCCGTAAGCCCATGCGGGCACTACCACCTCAAGGTAGCGTGTCTACCAATTCCACCACCACGGCACTAAAGAGACGACTTTTTTATTTCTGTCGCGTCGAAATCACACCCTTACTGCTTACTGTGGGATATCGCTACCCGGCGTGGCCGGTTTCGCTGGCTGGCTCTGCTGCGACTGTGCAGGCTGAGTCAGATTTTCCCACTCGCTTCCTTTCTGCGTTTTGTTGCTGTTGAGGTTACCCAGAATCAAGCTAATGATGAAGAACAATGTCGCCAGTACTGCGGTCATACGGGTCATAAAGTTACCTGAACCGTTAGAACCGAACAGCGTAGCGGAACCGCCTGCACCAAATGACGCGCCCATATCAGCGCCTTTACCTTGCTGAAGCATAATCAGACCTACAAGGCCGATTGCCACAATAAGGAAAACTACCAAGAGAGCTTCGTACATAATTAATCTGTTTCCTTGCGCGTTAACCGCACATCAAAAGCTTCAAACCAGTTAGAGAGATAGCGTCTTCACTACCCATCAGAAGCGGGTGTGAATACTAACCAAAGCCGCCTGAGTGCGCAAGAGCAATTTGCTGCCCCGCTACTGATTGCGGAAAAAAACGGCAAAGGCAGCGAAAACCTGCACGTAAATCATTCACCTGGCGACTTTTTGTGCGGAAAAGGATAAATCATAGCTCGCGTTTTTTTACTGAAAAGAAGTAGCAAAATGCGGGCGCAGAGAACATTCCTGCGCCCGCATCACATTGAGGCGATGCAGGCCTTTTTCAGCAGCCGGGCCAGCAAGACCCGGGAGCGGCGTCAGACAGCTTTTACGGCATCCGCAATGCGGTGAGCGAGTCCGGTCACCAGAGCTTCATCTTCCCCTTCAACCATCACGCGAATCAACGGCTCTGTACCAGATTTACGCAGCAGCACGCGTCCCCTGCCCTTCAACTCTTTTTCCACATCGGCGGTAATTGTTTTTACCGTTTCGTCCTCAAGTGGGTCAGTAGTGCCGCTAAAGCGCACGTTAACCAGAATTTGTGGCAGCAGCTTCATACCACTACACAGGTCGTGCAGGCTCATATGATTACGCACCATCGCAGTCAGTACCTGCAAACCGGCTACAATGCCATCACCTGTGGTGGTTTTATCCAGCAGGATAACGTGACCGGAGTTCTCTGCACCGAGTCGCCACCCTTTCTCCTGCAGCTTCTCCAGCACATAGCGGTCACCCACTTTGGCTCTTGCAAACGGAATCCCCAGCTGTTTCAGCGCCAGCTCAAGCCCCATGTTGCTCATCAGCGTACCTACCACGCCGCCGCGCAGCTGTCCCTGACGGAGGCCTTCGCGGGCGATAATGTAGAGGATCTGGTCACCGTCCACTTTGAGACCCAGGTGGTCCACCATCATGATGCGGTCACCATCGCCATCGTAGGCCAGACCAATGTCTGCCTTTTCGGCCAGGACGCGTTCCTGAAGCTGGCGTACGTCGGTGGCACCACACTCTTTGTTGATGTTCATGCCGTCAGGCGTTACGCCGAGAGTGATAACGGTGGCGCCAAGCTCACGCAGGACATTAGGCGCAATGTGGTAGGTCGCGCCATTTGCGCAGTCCACCACAATCTTCAGGCCATTGAGGCTAAGCTCGCTGGGGAAGGTGCCTTTGCAGAATTCAATGTAACGGCCAGCGGCATCGACAATACGGCTGGCACGACCCAGCGCCGCAGACTCCACGCAGGTGATCGGCTTTTCCATTTCCGCTTCGATCGCTTCTTCTACGTCATCGGGCAATTTCGTGCCTTCCACAGAGAAAAATTTGATGCCGTTATCGTCAAAAGGATTGTGTGAAGCGGAGATGACAATGCCCGCCTCTGCACGGAAGGTACGGGTCAGGTAGGCGATGGCTGGCGTAGGCATAGGGCCGGTAAAGGCAGCGGAAAGCCCTGCGGCGGCCAGGCCAGCTTCTAAGGCCGATTCCAGCATATAGCCTGAGATACGCGTGTCCTTACCGATAATAATTTTCTTTGAGCCATTACGCGCTAACACCTTCCCCGCAGCCCAGCCCAGCTTGAGGACGAAATCAGGCGTGATTGGAGATTCGCCCACTTTGCCGCGGATACCATCGGTGCCAAAATACTTACGGTTGCTCATAGCGTTACTCTTCCTTCGCTGACAGTGTTGCTTCGACGACGCGCATCGCCTCGACGGTTTCTTTGACATCATGAACGCGCAGGATATGCGCGCCCTGCATTGCGGCAATCACCGCGCAGGCCAGGCTGCCGGTAAGCCGTTGTGACGGCCCGACGTTCAGCAGCTGACCAATCATACTCTTGCGGGACATCCCGACCAGCAGCGGTAGCCCATAGCGATGAAAATCGGCCAGATGGGCCAGCAACTGATAATTATGAGAGAGATTCTTACCGAAACCGAACCCCGGGTCGAGGATCAACTGCTCTTTTTTAATCCCAGCCGCTTCGCAGCGGGCGATATGCTGAACGAAAAAGGCGTCGACATCCTGCAGCAGCCGGGTGTATTTGGGCGCCTGCTGCATGGTGCGCGGTTCACCCTGCATATGCATCAGGCAGACTGGCAGCCCCGTTTCTGCAGCGGCCTCAAGCGCGCCCGGCTCCTGCAGGGAGCGAATATCGTTGATGATATGCGCACCCGCGTTTGCCGACTCGCGGATCACTTCTGGCTTGGAGGTATCCACCGAGATCCAGACTTCAAAACGCTGTGACAGGGCTTCCACTACCGGGATAACCCGCTCAAGCTCCTGCTCAACGCTGACTTCATCAGCGCCTGGCCGGGTTGATTCCCCCCCCACATCAATAATGGTGGCGCCTGCGTTAATCATCTCGTTGGCATGCGTCAGCGCCTGAACCAGCTCGTTATGCTTTCCCCCATCGGAAAAAGAGTCCGGGGTCACATTCAGGATCCCCATCACATGAGGGTGGGATAAATCGAGCACGGCATCCCGGGCGTAAAGCTTCATAACGGTCACTCTCCAAACGTATTCTGCAGGGCGGTCAGGGTGGTCAGGGTGGTCAATCTAAGGATATAAAAAACCCCGGTCAAGGCCGGGGTTTGGAATGAGCTTGTACGAACAGGGTGATTACTTGTCGCCAAACTGCTCTGACATAGTGTTACCTGGGTTAGGCGTGCGCGGTTCATCAACCGGGCGCGGCGCCTTTGGCGTACCGTTGTTATCAGAATTGGTGCTGCTGCCCGGATCTTCCCAACCTTGTGGCGGACGCACTTCACGTCGTGCCATCAGGTCATCAATCTGCGGAGCATCAATGGTTTCATACTTCATCAGCGCATCTTTCATCGCATGAAGAATGTCCATATTTTCATTCAGAATACGGCGGGCACGCTGGTAGTTACCTTCAACCAGAGATTTCACTTCCTGGTCAATGATACGTGCGGTTTCATCAGACATGTGCTTCGCTTTCGCCACTGAACGACCGAGGAAAACTTCACCCTCTTCTTCAGCATACAACAGCGGGCCCAGTTTCTCTGAGAAGCCCCATTGCGTCACCATGTTACGTGCAATAGAGGTTGCTACTTTGATGTCGTTAGACGCGCCAGTAGAAACGTGCTCTACGCCGTAGATGATCTCTTCCGCCAGACGGCCACCGTAGAGCGTGGAGATCTGACTTTCCAGTTTCTGACGGCTTGCGCTGATTGCGTCGCCTTCAGGCAGGAAGAAGGTCACACCCAACGCACGACCACGAGGAATAATGGTCACTTTGTGCACCGGATCGTGCTCAGGCACCAGACGACCGATAATCGCGTGACCTGCTTCGTGATAAGCCGTGGACTCTTTCTGCGATTCTGTCATCACCATGGAACGGCGTTCCGCACCCATCATGATTTTATCTTTCGCTTTTTCGAACTCGACCATCGAGACAACGCGTTTGTTGCCACGAGCAGCAAACAGCGCCGCTTCGTTGACCAGGTTAGCCAAATCCGCACCGGAGAAGCCAGGCGTACCACGGGCAATCACTGACGCTTCAACATCAGTAGCCAGAGGCACACGACGCATATGCACTTTCAAGATCTGTTCGCGTCCACGCACATCTGGCAGGCCGACCACAACCTGACGGTCAAAACGGCCCGGACGCAGCAGCGCTGGGTCAAGCACGTCTGGACGGTTAGTAGCAGCAATAACGATGATGCCTTCATTGCCTTCAAAACCATCCATCTCTACCAGCATCTGGTTCAGGGTCTGCTCACGTTCATCGTGACCACCGCCTAAACCAGCGCCACGCTGACGACCTACTGCATCGATCTCATCGATAAAGATGATGCAGGGTGCCGCTTTTTTGGCCTGTTCAAACATGTCACGGACGCGGGATGCACCCACACCGACGAACATTTCAACAAAGTCAGAACCGGAAATGGTAAAGAAAGGCACTTTAGCTTCGCCTGCAATGGCTTTCGCCAGCAGCGTTTTACCGGTACCCGGAGGACCGACCATCAGTACGCCTTTCGGAATTTTACCACCCAGCTTCTGGAAGCGGCTTGGCTCACGCAGGTATTCTACCAGCTCAGCCACTTCATCTTTCGCTTCGTCGCAACCTGCAACATCGGCGAAGGTAGTCTTGATCTGATCTTCCGTCAGCATGCGGGCTTTGCTTTTACCAAAGGACATCGCGCCTTTGCCGCCCCCGCCCTGCATCTGGCGCATAAAGAAGATCCAGACACCGATAAGTAACAGCATTGGGAACCATGAGATAAAGATCGAGGCCAACAGGCTCGGCTCTTCTGGTGGTTCGCCCACGACTTTTACATTTTTAGTCAACAGGTTATCGAGCAACTTAGGATCGTTGACGGGGATATAAGTTGTGTATTTGTTACTGTCTTTTTTGACAACGTTGATTTCACGCCCGTTAATACGTGCCTCGCGGACCTGATCCTGGTTCACTTCCGACAGGAAGGTTGAGTAGTCAACCCTACGGCCATTCGACTCGCTGGGCCCAAAGCTCTGGAATACAGACATCAGCACGACTGCGATGACTAACCAGAGAATCAGGTTTTTCGCCATGTCACTCAAGGGATTAACCTCTTATTACAACTGTGTTAACAGACAGCGTAGGGTACTATAGTTTGCGCCCTGTCGCTACAATGTACACTTCACGCGATCGAGAGCGCGAAGCGTCCGGCTTACGAATTTTTACTTTCGTAAACAGGGAGCGAATTTCCCGGAGGTAATCTTCAAAGCCATCTCCCTGAAACACTTTCACTAAAAAACTGCCGCCAGGTGCCAGTACATCTCGACACATTTCCAGCGCAAGCTCAACTAAATACATCGAGCGGGGAATATCTACCGCGGGCGTTCCTGTCATGTTGGGCGCCATATCGGACATCACAACCTGCACTTTATTGTCGCCAACGCGTTCCAGCAGGGCTTTCATCACCAGTTCATCACGAAAATCGCCCTGAAGGAAATCGACACC
Source organism: Erwinia pyri (assembly GCF_030758455.1). Lineage (NCBI taxonomy): Bacteria > Pseudomonadati > Pseudomonadota > Gammaproteobacteria > Enterobacterales > Erwiniaceae > Erwinia > Erwinia pyri. The sequence continues at coordinate 550,152 of NZ_CP132353.1, read as the reverse complement.
GGCGATAGGATCCATCGGCAGGATATCACAACCAATGACGCGGCCCTGTGACCCAATCTGTGTCACCACATACTGAGACCAGCCGCCGGGTGCAGCACCCAGGTCAACCACGGTCATACCCGGCTTGAACAGCTTGTCACCTTGCTGTATTTCATCAAGTTTAAACCAGGCACGCGAACGCAGCCCTTTTTTCTGTGCCTGAAGCACATATTTATCGCTAAAGTGTTCCTGTAGCCAGCGGCTGGAACTGGCCGAACGCTTTTTACCAGTCATACAATTTCCAACTATGATTCAGCGTATGCGATAAATAAACCGCGCAAATCAGCAATGCCGATTTGGTGATACACCAGAGATGGCGGTAGAATGACCCGTTTTCAATCCCAATGTAAGTAAAAAATACGATGAATCTGAGTACCAAACAAAAACAACACCTCAAAGGACTGGCCCATCCGCTGAAGCCTGTGGTCATGCTGGGCAACAACGGTTTGACCGAAGGGGTGCTGGCCGAGATCGAACAAGCACTGGAGCACCACGAGCTCATCAAGGTGAAAATCGCTACGGAAGACCGTGAGACGAAAGCACTGGTTGTTGAGGCTATCGTGCGCGAAACCAAAGCAGCAAACGTGCAGGTTATCGGCAAGACGCTGGTACTGTACCGTCCAACGAAGGAACGCAAGATCGCTCTTCCTCGCTGAGCCGCAGTAAAAACTGACGCTTGCGCAGAAGGTGACATGCTCCTGATGTTGATAAAAGGCCGCTAAGCGGCCTTTTTCCTTTCTTTACAATACGCCCGCTTATTCCAGCGTAGCAGAATTTAAAGATATTCTATCTTCAGAATTTCATACTCGACGTCACCGCCGGGCGTTTTGACGATGGTCACATCATCGACTTCTTTACCAATCAGGCCACGCGCCATTGGCGAGTTAACAGAAATCAGATTTTGCTTAAAGTCAGCTTCATCATCGCCAACAATGCGATAAGTCGACTCTTCGTCCGTATCCAGGTTCAATACGGTCACGGTTGAACCGAAGATCACCCGACCGTTCGCGTTCATTTTAGTGACGTCGATCACCTGAGCATTAGAGAGCTTAGCCTCAATCTCCTGAATACGACCTTCACAAAAGCCCTGCTCTTCACGCGCAGCGTGATACTCAGCGTTCTCTTTTAAGTCGCCGTGCTCACGGGCATCAGCAATTGAGGCAATAATTCTGGGGCGTTTAATGGTTTTCAGCTCTTCGAGCTCTTCACGCAGTTTGTCCGCGCCCCTTAACGTCATCGGAATCTGATTCATCTCAATACCTCGTAAAATCCATCCTGTGCAAAATCTCGTCATCCTGACAGGTTGATGCAGAAAAAGCGTTCTGCGGCGCTTACCACTGAATTACAAACGAAATAAACCTGACCCGGGAGAGACCCAGGGCCTGGTGGTTTTGCATTTTGATACGTATTTTAACCCAGAGTTCCTTATGGGTCATCGTTTACTTTCCACAACGATGCACCGTAGTATGTCGGCATCACCTGTCAGTAAACGCGAGATTATGCGATTTTCACGAATTGTTACCGCTCTGGCCTGCGCATTTGTGCTAAATGCTCAGGCGGGTTCGGTTGAAGACTATACCCAATATCTGCCGGATGGCGCGAACCTGGCGTTAGTTGTGCAAAAAATAGGCGCCACTACCCCTGTTATTGATTATCACAGCCAACAAATGGCGCTGCCTGCCAGTACCATGAAGGTGATAACCGCGTTGGCGGCGCTGCTTCAGCTTGGGCCAGATTACCGTTTCCATACGCAGCTTGAGAGTAAAGGCTCGGTGAGTAATGGCACCCTTCAGGGGGATCTGGTGGCGCGGTTTGGCGGCGATCCCACGCTGACGCGGCAGGATCTGCGCAACATGGTAGCTACCCTGAAAAAGCAGGGCGTCAATCATATTGATGGTAATCTGGTTATCGACACCTCGGTGTTTGCCAGCCATGACAAAGCGCCGGGCTGGCCCTGGAACGATATGACCCAGTGCTTCAGCGCCCCGCCCGCTGCCGCTATCGTTGACCGTAACTGCTTCTCTGTCTCGCTTTACAGCGCGCCTAAGGCAGGGGATAACGCATTTATCCGCGTGGCGTCGTTCTATCCGGTGAACATGTTCAGCCAGGTCCGTACGCTGGCAAAGGGCTCGCCGGAGGCGCAGTATTGTGAACTGGATGTCGTGCCGGGTGAACTGAACCGCTTTACGCTCACCGGCTGTATGACACAGCGCTCAGAGCCGCTGCCGTTGGCTTTTGCCATTCAGGATGGCGCCAGCTATGCGGGCGCACTGCTTAAAGCAGAGTTGCGGGCTGCAGATATCGACTATTCAGGCCATCTGCTGCGTCAGACGCGGGTAACGCCTCCGGCTACGGTGCTGGCCCAAACGCAGTCTGCTCCCCTGCACGATCTGCTGAAGATTATGCTGAAGAAGTCAGACAACATGATCGCGGATACCGTTTTCCGCACTATCGGTCATGAACGCTTTGGCGTACCGGGCACCTGGCGTGCCGGATCTGATGCTGTTCGTCAGATCCTGCGTCAAAAAGCGAACGTGGATTTAGGTAACAGCATCCAGGTAGATGGATCCGGGCTTTCGCGCCACGATCTGATTTCCCCTGCTACCATGATGCAAGTGTTGCAGTACATTGCAAAAAACGATCGGGAGCTGAATTATATCTCTATGTTGCCGCTTGCAGGCTATGACGGAACGTTACGTTATCGCGGAGGTCTTCATGAAGCAGGCGTTGACGGCAAGGTATCGGCCAAGACCGGCTCCCTGCAGGGTGTGTACAACCTTGCTGGCTTTATGACCACGGCCAGCGGGCAGCGCGTGGCATTTGTCCAGTATCTCTCGGGCTATGCTGTCCCGCCGGAAGATCAGCGCCAGCGTCGTATCCCGCTGGTGCGCTTTGAAAGCCGGCTCTATAAGGATGTTTACCAGAACAACTGATCCCAATGAAACTGCTGATTGTTGAAGATGATGCACTGCTGCTGGGCGGCCTGGTTCAGGCGCTCACCAGTGAAGGCTATGCCGTGGATGCTGCGACTAAAGCGGCAGAAGCCTGCGCGCTGCTGCAGGCTGGCCAGTACAGTCTGATAGTGCTCGATCTTGGCCTGCCGGATCGTGATGGAGGGGAGCTGCTGCGGCAGTGGCGCAAAGAGCATATTGACCTGCCGGTGTTGATTCTGACAGCCCGTGATGCGCTGGAAGACCGGGTTGAAGGTCTGGATGCGGGTGCCGATGACTATCTGGTCAAGCCGTTCGCCCTTGCGGAACTCAAGGCGAGAGTGCGCGCGCTGATCCGCCGTTATCAGGGACGCAGCGACAATCTTCTGCAGCATGGTGATTTGTCGCTGAACCTCTCATCACAGCAGGTCTGGCTCGACACGCAGCCGGTGGAAATCACGCCGAAGGAGTTTGCGCTGCTTACCCGCTTGCTGATGCGCATCGATCAAACCGTGCACCGTGAAACGCTGCAGCAGGATCTTTATAGCTGGCAGGACGATAACGGCTCCAATACGCTGGAGGTGCATATTCATAATCTTCGCCGCAAGTTAGGTAAGGACCGTATTAAAACGGTGCGCGGCGTGGGTTACCGGCTGGAAAACCGCGCTTGAACAGCATGCGTCGGCGATTGCTGATTATGCTGGCGCTGATCCTGCTCTCCTGCCAGATGATGAGTGCAGCCTGGCTGTGGCACGAAAGTCGTGAGCAGATCGGCTTTCTGGTCAACGAGACGCTCTCTGCCCATTCCCGCAATGAGCATGTTGAAGGTGAAATCAGGGAAGCGATCGCCTCCCTGTTATTGCCTTCGCTGGTCATGGTCTGCTTTACCCTGCTGCTCTCGTTCTGGGCGATAAGCTGGATTGTCCGGCCGTTGAAGTTGCTGCAAAACAGCCTCTCCGAGCGTTCTGCTGATAATCTCACTCCCCTTCCCCATTTCTCCGACATGGATGAAATAGCCGCCGTGACGCGGGCGCTGAATCAGCTTCTGGGCAGGCTGGATCATACGCTGCAGCAGGAGCGGCTTTTCACTGCCGATGCCGCCCATGAACTGCGTACACCGCTTGCAGGCCTGCGGCTGCACCTTGAACTGCTCGGACAACAGGGTGTGGCTCAGGGACCGATGCTGGTTGAGCGTATCGATCAGCTAATGCACGTCATTGAACAGCTGCTGATGCTCTCACGCGCGGGCCAGGCGCTGGCAGGTGGGCATTATCAGGTAGTGAGCTGGGAAACCGTTTTTAAGCCGCTTGAGCTGGAAATGAATGAGATGCTTGCCGGCCGTCAGCAGACGCTGCAGGTAACCGGCGATCTGTCGCTGGAGGTTCAGGGCGATGCCGTTTTACTGCGCCTGATGGTGCGTAATCTGATCGAAAACGCCTCTCGGTACAGTCCGGAAGGCAGCCATATCACCCTGATGGCCCAACAGGAACAGGACGGCAGCAGCTTTACCGTCAGAGATGAGGGGCCGGGCATCGATCCCACTGCCTCCCAGGAGTTGACCAAAGCCTTCAGAAGAATGGATCAGCGGTTTGGTGGCAGCGGGCTGGGCCTGAATATTGTTCAGCGTATTACCCAGCTTCATCATGGCGAGCTTCGCTTAACCAACCGCCACGATCGTCAGGGCCTGGACGCCAGCTGCTGGCTACCGCAGCGGCTTAATTAGACGTCAGGCGAAGGCGCAGAGAATGATTAACGCCTCAAAGAGAGACACTGCACAACGGCCATAAAAAAAGGGACACATAATGTGTCCCTGAGCATTAACGCTTGTAGATGATTTCGACGCCTTCGTCATCTTCTTCATCCCAGTCGTCATCCCAGTCATCATCTTCCACTTCGATTTCTGACTCGGCTTCAGCTTCTTCCAGCTGCTGACGATGGTAGTCGTCCCACATGAATTCCACTTTTTCAGGCTGCTTCTGCTCTTCTTCCGCTTCCTTGGGATTAGCGATAATGAAGGACATCACATCCCAGCACAGCGGCGTGACGCCTGTGCGGTTAGCAGCAGAAATCAGGTAGTACTTGTCGGTCCAGCCCAGCGCTTCAGCGATCGCTTTAGCGCGCGCCTCGGCCTCTTCCTGATCCAGCAGGTCGACCTTGTTGAACACCAGCCAGCGCGGTTTGTTAAACAGTTTCTCGCTGTATTTTTCCAGCTCGCCAAGGATGATGCGCGCATTCTCAACCGGGTCCGATTCATCAATCGGCGCCAGGTCAATGGTGTGTAACAGCACGCGGCAGCGTTCAAGGTGCTTCAGGAAGCGAATGCCGAGGCCTGCGCCATCAGAAGCGCCTTCAATCAGGCCGGGAATATCGGCAATAACGAAGCTCTGCTCGCTGTCCATACGCACCACGCCAAGGCTCGGTACCAGCGTGGTAAACGGATAGTCCGCTACTTTCGGCTTAGCGGCAGAGACGGCGCGGATAAAGGTCGACTTGCCGGCATTAGGCAAGCCCAGCATGCCCACATCGGCCAGCAGCATCAGTTCCAGCTGAAGATCGCGCTTTTCGCCCGGCGTCCCCATCGTTTTCTGACGCGGAGAACGGTTAACAGAGGACTTAAAGCGGGTATTGCCCAGGCCATGCCAGCCGCCTTTAGCGACCATCTGTACCTGACCATGCGTCATCATATCGCCCAGCGTTTCGCCAGTACCCTGATCGATGATGCGGGTGCCCACCGGCACTTTGATAATGATATCTTTGCCGCGTTTGCCGGTACAGTCACGGCTCTGGCCGTTCTGGCCACGCTCAGCACGGAAAGATTTTTCAAAACGGTAGTCGATCAGGGTATTGAGGTTTTCGTCGGCCTGCATATAGACATCGCCGCCGTCACCACCGTCGCCGCCGTCCGGACCGCCTCTTGGGATATATTTTTCACGACGGAAGCTGACGCAGCCATTGCCGCCATCGCCCGCAGCAACGAGGATCGTTGCTTCATCAACAAACTTCATGTTACTTCTCCGTAAATCATTCGCCCGGCACGGGTAGGCGCAACCGGGGGTGATCCGTCGTGGCAAACAAAGATGCCTGGTGACGGAACGTCTGGCGCCGCAGAATCTGTCTTCGCGTCGATTCCAGAAAGGGGATCCGCCTCAAGACATTGTGCAGCTGAGTATAAAGTGTACAGTAAAAACGCTGTTTACTGTGAACCCTCAGGTGGAATTACGCCGGGGGCGGAAGGCAGAATGTAAAAAGCCCCGCAATCATAGCGGGGCTTTCAGATTCGCTGCAGAAAGCGGTATCAGGTACCGCTTTCAGGCACGAAAACCTTATTCAGCAACAATGCTGATGAATTTACGGTTGTTCGGGCCTTTCACTTCGAATTTGACCTTGCCGTCTGCAGTTGCAAACAGGGTGTGGTCACGGCCGCAGCCTACGTTGGTACCCGCATGGAATTTGGTTCCACGCTGACGAACGATGATGCTACCTGCCAGTACGGCTTCGCCGCCGAAACGCTTAACGCCGAGACGTTTTGCATTGGAATCGCGACCATTTCGAGTGGAGCCGCCAGCCTTTTTGTGTGCCATTTGTCAGATCTCCTCTTAGGCGCTGATGCCAGTGATCTTCACATCAGTGAACCACTGACGGTGACCCTGCTGCTTACGGTAGTGTTTACGACGACGGAACTTAACAATCTTGATTTTGTCGCCACGACCATGGGCAATGATTTCTGCCTTGATCACGCCACCTGAAACTAAAGGCGCGCCAATTGTCACGTCTTCACCGTTGGCAATCATCAGAACCTGGTCGAATTCAATCGTTTCGCCGGTTGCGATGTCCAGCTTTTCCAGGCGAACGGTCTGACCTTCGCTTACTCGGTGTTGTTTACCACCACTTTGGAAAACCGCGTACATATAAAACTCCGCTCTCGCGCTTGCCGTCTTGGTTTCAGGCTGCGCTATAAATATTCACAATAGGGCGCGAATTCTACGCAAGTTCACTCGTAATGACAAGTGCCTGATGCGCTGTATTGCAGAAAAAAAACACATAGCACAGGCAATTGTTTCGTTGCGGCGATTTTCCAGTACAATCTGTTATACATTATATGCCGCAGGCACGGGTAAAGACGCTTATCATAGCAGCATACTGAGCAATAGCCGAACAGACTGATGAACTTAGAACAGATAAACGAACTCACCGCGCAAGACATGGCGGACGTCAATGCAACCATACTCGAACAGCTGAATTCAGAGGTTTCCCTCATCAATCAGCTGGGTTACTACATCATCAGTGGTGGAGGCAAACGCATCCGCCCGATGATTGCTGTGTTAGCGGCGCGCGCCGTTAATTATACTGGTAAACAACATGTTACCGTGGCAGCCCTGATTGAGTTTATCCATACCGCCACGCTGCTTCATGATGATGTGGTGGACGAATCGGATATGCGCAGAGGGAAAGCCACGGCGAATGCGGCTTTTGGCAACGCGGCCAGCGTGCTGGTGGGCGACTTCATCTATACGCGCGCTTTCCAGATGATGACCAGTCTCGGCTCTCTTCGCGTTCTGGCGCTGATGTCGGAAGCGGTGAACGTTATCGCGGAAGGCGAAGTGTTGCAGCTGATGAACTGCAACGACCCGGATATTACTGAAGAGAGCTATATGCGGGTTATCTACAGTAAAACGGCCCGTCTGTTTGAAGCAGCAGCCCAATCCTCAGCCATTCTTGCCGACGCATCTTCCGAGCAGGAAAAAGCGCTGCAGGATTACGGACGCTATCTCGGTACCGCTTTCCAGCTGATTGATGATTTGCTCGATTACAGTGCGGATGGCAAAACGCTGGGTAAAAACGTCGGCGATGACCTGAGTGAAGGTAAACCTACCCTGCCCCTGCTGCACGCCATGCGCAATGGAAATGCTGAGCAGTCACAGCTGATCAGAGAAGCCATTGAACAGGGTAACGGCCGCCATTTACTGGAACCCGTTCTGGAAACCATGCGCCAGTGTGGTTCGCTGGAATGGACGCGCCAGGCCGCAGAGAATGAAGCTGACAAGGCTATCGCCGCGCTGAAGGCGCTGCCGGAATCTCCATGGCGCAGCGCTCTGGAAGCGCTGGCACATATGTCAGTGCAGCGCGAATTCTGATCCCACAAGCGCGGGCAGCCGCGCTTTTCACCTCTTTCCCTTCCCTTTTCTCTTGTACCCCGGCTCTTACCGCTCTCTCTGCCTGAATGTAACGACTTAGAGGTTTGCGTAACTTTTGCGCGACCGGGCACAAATCCACACCCTTATTCAGAAACTATTGGAAATTAATAACCAATTATTGTTATAAAAACATTCGGGGTTTCTGAAGCGGATTGTCGCGCACTGCCATGGCACAGCGCTCTGTCCGCCCGGTTTGAGGCCCTTCATAGCAATGTTGTTGTGTGTACAAGGAGGAAACACATATGTGTAAAGATAAACAAGATTGGCATAACGCAGATATTATCGCGAACCTGCGCAAAAGGGGGACCAGTCTTGCTGGCGTCTCCAGAGAGGCGGGGCTGAGCTCATCCACGCTGGCAAACGCCCTTTTCCGCCCATGGCCGAAAGGCGAATGGCTGATCGCCAATGCGTTGAATATTCATCCTGCTGAAATCTGGCCAAGCCGGTATTACGATCCTCACACCCGGCAGCTGATCGATCGTAAAAAGCTGATGAGATAATAAAAAAGGCGGTAGTTTCCTACCGCCTTTCAGGCTGATTCAAAAAGAGGATTACTCTTCGCCGCGCACGCGCTCGATGTTCGCGCCCATCGCTTTCAGCTTATCTTCAATGTGCTCGTAGCCGCGATCGATATGATAGATGCGGTCCACAATGGTTGTCCCTTCGGCAATGCAGCCTGCCAGAACCAGGCTGGCAGAAGCCCGAAGATCGGTCGCCATGACCTGGGCACCAGAGAGTTTTTCAACACCGTGACAGATAGCCGTATTGCTCTCAATCTCCGCATGAGCGCCCATACGGATCAGCTCAGGGATGTGCATAAAGCGGTTTTCAAAGATCGTTTCGGTGATCACGCCTGTCCCTTCCGCCACCAGATTCAACAGGCTGAACTGTGCCTGCATATCCGTTGGGAAACCCGGGTGCGGCGCAGTACGGAAGTTGACCGCTTTAGGACGCTTGCCATGCATGTCCAGGCTTATCCAGTCTTCACCGGTTTCAATTTCCGCACCCGCCTCGCGCAGTTTTGCCAGGACGGCATCCAGCGTATCAGGCTGAGTAGCACGACAAACCACTTTACCGCCAGAAATGGCCGCTGCGATCAGGAAAGTCCCGGTCTCGATGCGATCGGGTAACACGCGATAAACACCGCCGCCCAGACGCTCCACGCCCTCGATAGTAATACGATCGCTGCCTGCACCGGTGATTTTCGCACCCAGCGTATTCAGGAAGTTGGCGGTGTCGACAATTTCCGGCTCACGCGCAGCATTCTCAATGACCGTAACGCCGGTTGCCAGGGTAGCCGCACTCATAATGGTCACGGTTGCGCCAACGCTGACCTTATCCATTACGATGTGTGCCCCTTTCAGGCGGCCGTCAACAGAGGCTTTAACGTAGCCTTCTTCCAGCTTGATCACCGCGCCTAACTGCTCAAGGCCGGTAATGTGCAGATCAACAGGGCGGGCACCAATGGCGCATCCACCGGGCAGAGAAACCTGTCCCTGACCAAAGCGGGCCACCAGCGGACCCAGCGCCCAGATAGAGGCGCGCATGGTTTTCACCAGTTCATACGGCGCGCAGTAAATATCTACGTTGCTGGCATCAAGGTGCACCGAGCCATTACGCTCCGCCTTCACGCCAAGCTGACCCAGCAGCTTCAGCGTGGTATCAATGTCCTTGAGTTTAGGGACATTCTGAATCTCTACAGGATCGGACGCCAGCAGAGCGGCGAACAGGATCGGCAGCGCTGCATTTTTAGCGCCGGAAATAGTCACTTCCCCGCTCAGACGGGTCGGACCCTGCACACGAAATTTATCCATTGCACCAGCTCTCTTTTTTAACAATAAAGTACCGCCCGCCTCACCGCAGCTTGCTGCGGTGGTCTCAGCGAAGCTTAAAAACCATTCAGCTTACGGTCGCGTGCCCACTCTTCAGGGGTAAACGTTTTGATCGATACGGCATGGATGCGGTTATCGGCGATGTACGCCATCAGCGGAGCATAGACAGTCTGCTGTTTTTTGACCCGGCTCAGTTCACCGAACAGTTCGCCTACGGCGATAACCTGAAAGTGACTGCCATCGCCAGTGACGTGGACTTCCTGCAAAGCTAACGCGCCCATCAGCACGGATTGAATTTCACTAGTTTCCATGAGGCTTCTAAATTAGGTTGATGATAAACAGGCAGACATATTAGTGGAAAGCGCCGCTATCTTAAACAAGCAAAAAGCCCCTGTGGGGACAGGGGCTCATTCTGTTCAGTTTCAGACGCGCTTTTTAGCGCTCAGAAACAATAATCTGCTGCAAATTATAGAGGGTGATTAACGACAGCAGTTTATCGTTGACGCCTGTAAACAGCGGCGCTTTGCCCTGCTGCAGCGCAATCTGACGCAAATGCACCAGCAGGGCGAGCCCGGCAGAATCGACCCGCTCCAGCGCCGAAACGTCGATTGTATCGATCTGTTTCATGACTGTCTCGCGCTGTTCCCAGAGCGCCAGCAGCGTTTCCCGCTGCAGCTCGCCGGTAAGATGTAACTGATTCGCCTCAAGGTGCCAGCTCAGTTGTTCGCTCATTATTGCTTTTTATCCAGAGTAATCGGCTGATTAGCATAGGATTTCAGTAGCTGAGTCAGACCTTCAACGCCCTTCTGACGCAGCGTATCGCTCCACTCATTCTGTTTGGTGGTGATCATTGAAACACCTTCAGCGATCATGTCATACGCCTGCCAGTCACCGGTACGGCTGTTTTTACGCCACTGGAAATCCAGGCGCACGGGCGGGCGGCCGTTGGGATCCACAATGGTCACACGAATAGCGATGATGTTTTTATCCGCATAGGGCTGCTCTGGTGCGATCTGGTAAGTCTGCCCATTATAGAGGGCGAGCGCCTGGCCATAGGCCTGCGCCAGATAATCACCAAAGGCGGCGAAGTAAGCTTCACGCTGGGCTGGCGTGGCGTCTTTGTAATAACGACCCAGCACCAGCGCACCGGCATACTTAATCTGTACATAAGGCAGCAGCTCCTGGCGAACGATCTGGCGCAGGTAGTTGGGATCCTGCTTAATCTTCGGCTGCTCTGTTTTCAGACGGGTAAAAGTTTTGCCTGCCGCCTCGTTCATCAGTTGATAAGGGTTAGTTTGATCTGCAGCGGCATTGGCTGCTACCGGGGCAATAATCAGCATTGCCACCATCAGGAAACGTTTAAACATTGATTGTCCTCTTAAGGAGTAGTGGTTGCAGCCGGCGCGGGTTGCCCGGTAGTTTCCGGTGCCGCCGACGATGCATCTTTATTGTCGTTACCGTTGCCGCTCTTATACAAGAACTGGCCAATCAGATCTTCCAGCACCATCGCCGATTTGGTGTCCTGTACGGTGCTGCCATCTTTAAGCATAGCCGTTCCCATATCCGGGTCGTCAAAACCTACGTTCAGCGCAAGGTATTGTTCACCCAGCAAGCCGGAAGTTCTGACCGCCAGCGAGCTGGTATCGGGAAGCTGATTATATTTTTCTTCAATATCCATCGACACGCGTGGTGAATAGGTTTTGTCATCCAGAGCAATATCGGTGACGCGCCCAATGACCACGCCGCCAATTTTTACCGGAGAGCCCGTCTTCAGGCCGCCAATATTATCGAAGGTGGCATACAGCTTCCAGGTAGGCTCATTGCCCAGAGATTTCAAATCCGCCACGCGCAGGCAGAGGAAAAGTGCCGCGCACAGCGCCAACAGTAAAAATGCCCCTACCCAAAGTTCGCTTTTTTTCGTTTGCATTGAATCAGTTCCCAAACATCAGTGCAGTCAGCACAAAATCTAAACCGAGTACCGCCAGAGAGGCGTGTACCACAGTGCGAGTGGTTGCCCGGCTAATCCCTTCTGAAGTGGGGATAGCATCATAGCCGTTAAACAGGGCTATCCAGGTGACCGTAAAGGCGAACACCGCACTTTTGATCACGCAGTTCACCACGTCAGCGCGAACGTCAACGGCATTTTGCATTGCCGACCAGAAGAACCCGCTGTCGATCCCTTTCCAGCTCACGCCAACGATGGCACCGCCCATAATGCCCACCGCCACAAAGATTAGCGTCAGCAACGGCATGCTGATGAAACCAGCCCAGAAACGAGGTGAAATAATGCGCCGCAGAGGATCAACCGCCATCATCTCCATACTGGAGAGCTGTTCGGTAGCTTTCATCAGCCCTATTTCAGCCGTGAGCGCCGAACCTGCCCGTCCGGCAAACAGCAACGCTGTCACCACTGGACCGAGTTCGCGCAGCAGCGAAAGCGCCACCAGCATGCCAAGGCTGCTGTCAGCGCCATAGGTGTTCAATACCAGATAGCCCTGCAAGCCCAGCACCATGCCGATAAACAGACCCGACACCACAATAATTAGCAGCGAAAGCACGCCAATACTGTAGAGCTGTTTTACCACCAGCGGCGCATGTTTTCGGAAGCGCGGAATGCCTACCAGCGCATGAAAGAGCATTAATCCTGCGCGGCCAAAGGAAGCGCAGGTATTGATTCCCTGCCGTCCCAGTGCACGTAATAACATCTGTTAGTTAACTCCCTGACCGGTTAAGTCTTGCAGATAATCCCCTGCAGGAAAACGAAACGGTACCGGACCATCGGCGATACCATCGATAAACTGACGTACGCGTGCGTCTTCATTTTCATGCAGCGCCTTAGCCGTGCCCTGAGCGATAACTTTCTGCCCGGCAATGATATAGGCGTAGTCGGCAATGCTCAGCACTTCCGGCACGTCGTGCGAAACCACGATACAGGTCATGCCCAGGGAGTGGTTAAGCTCATCGATAAGTTTAACCAGCACGCCCATGGTGATGGGATCCTGTCCGACAAATGGCTCATCGAACATAATCAGGTCGGGCTCCAGCGCAATAGCGCGCGCCAGGGCAGCGCGGCGAGCCATGCCTCCAGAGAGTTCCGAAGGTTTCAGCTGCGCGGCTCCGCGCAACCCAACCGCTTCCAGCTTCATCATAACCGTACTGTGTAGCAGCTGTGGGGGAAGTTGCGTATGTTCACGCAGCGGCCAGGCGACGTTATCAAAGACACTGAGGTCGGTAAACAGCGCCCCAGACTGAAACAGCATGCTCATCTTTTTTCGCGCTTCATATAAGCGCGAACGAGACAGGCTGGGAATGTTTTCACCGTTGAACCAGATTTCACCCCGGTCCGGGCGTAACTGCCCGCCAATAAGGCGTAACAGGGTAGTTTTACCGATGCCTGATGGCCCCATAATGGCCGTCACTTTCCCTTTTGGAACCGTCAGCGAGATGTTATCGAATACAGGCCGATCGCCACGCGCAAAGCTCACGCCGCGAACATCAACCAAATTCGTTTCCGTCTGGCTCATAGTTATCTCTCCACGATTTCAGGCGTATAATTTAGTTCTGATGGTAACGTAAAACCTATCAGTCACGACACTTTTACAGAAACTTACCTCGCAGACGTGGCTAAAGTTGGCATAAGTTTTACTTTTTGCTTTCAGACCGTCAAAATCAGCACATTAACTTAACGCCCTTGCTTTACACGTCGCGCAAGGCGAGCCGACGATTATACCCGATCAAAGGACACTTCATGCTCGTAGCAATAGCACTATTAGTTATCGGTCTAGTTTTGCTGGTCTATGGTGCAGATCGTCTGGTATTCAGCGCCGCTATTTTGAGCCGGGCGTTAGGCATCCCTCCTTTGATTATTGGCATGACGGTGGTAGGCATTGGCACCTCGTTACCTGAGCTGATTGTCTCTTTCTCGGCAGCGATGCATGGACAGATGGATATCGCCGTGGGTACCGCTATGGGGTCGAATATCACCAATATTCTGCTGATTCTTGGCGGGGCCGCGCTGCTCCATCCGCTGACTGTCCACTCCAATCTGGTCAGGCGTGAACTGCCGCTGATGCTGCTGGTGACGCTGTTGTGCGGCGTCATGCTGTTTGATAATAATCTCAGTCGCCATGACGGTTTGGCGCTGATCGCTATCGCCATTGCTTACTTACTCTTCATTATAAAAATTGCGCGGAAAGCGGAGCGTGAAAACAACGATTCACTTACGCGTGAGCAGCTGGCTGAACTGCCACAGGATGACAGCGGCAACACGGTGGCGTTTTTGTGGCTGGCGGTTGCCTTAATTATTCTCCCTATGTCGACGCGGATGGTGATTGATAATGCCACCGTGATTGCGGACTTCTTTGGCATCAGCGAACTGGTTATCGGTCTGACGCTGATTTCAGTGGGCACCAGTCTGCCTGAACTCGCCACGGTGATAGCCGGCGCGTTGAAAGGTGAAGATGATATCGCAATCGGCAATCTGATTGGCTCTAACATCTACAATATTGCCATTGTGCTGGGCGTTCCGGCACTGATTCATCCGGGCGATATTGATATACACGCTTTTGCCCGGGATTACTGGGTAATGCTCGGCGTTAGTGCGCTCTTTACCTTGATCTGCTTACAACGCAGCCGCTGTATTGGCCGCGTGGCTGGCGCACTGCTGCTTTCTGGTTTTGTGGCCTGGGTTGCCCTGCTCTACTGGCTGCCCTCCGCTACCCTCTGGTAAAAAGGAATGGAAAATATGGCACCTGGCAATCCTGAACCCGGGTTTGACTTTCAGCAGGCTGGAAAAGATGTTCTGACCATTGAGCGTCAGGGACTTGAGCAGCTCGACCAGTACATCAACGACGATTTTACTCAGGCTTGTGAACGCATTTACAGCTGCCTGGGGAAAGTAGTGGTGATGGGAATAGGCAAATCGGGCCATATCGGCAAAAAGATGGCCGCTACCTTTGCCAGCACCGGCACCCCGGCTTTCTTTGTCCACCCTGCCGAAGCGAGCCATGGCGATCTGGGCATGGTCAGCGCGGGCGATATCGTGATTGCCATCTCCAACTCCGGCGAGTCTTCAGAAATTCTGGCCCTGATCCCGGTACTCAAACGGCTGCGCGTGTCGTTGATCTGCATGACCAGCAAACCCGACAGCGCAATGGGCCGTGCCGCTGATATCCATCTCTGTGTTAAAGTACCGCAGGAAGCCTGCCCGTTGGGCCTGGCCCCCACCTCCAGCACGACGGCTACGCTGGTGATGGGTGACGCCCTGGCCGTGGCCCTACTGAAAGCGCGAGGCTTCACCGCTGAAGATTTTGCCCTTTCCCATCCGGGCGGCGCACTGGGTCGTAAGCTGCTGCTCACCGTCAATGATATTATGCATACTGGCGACGAGATCCCCCATGTCAGCCGGGATGCCTCGCTGCGCGATGCTCTGCTGGAAATAACCCGTAAAAACATGGGCATGACGGTGATTTGCAATGACCTGATGAAAATCGAAGGCATCTTCACCGACGGTGATTTACGTCGGGTATTTGATATGGGTATCGATATCCAGACGGCCAGCATCGCCAGCGTTATGACCACCGGCGGCATTCGGGTGCGCCCTAATGTGCTGGCTGTGGATGCGCTGAACCTGATGCAGAGCCGCAACATTACGGCGGTGATGGTGGCGGATGGCGACCTGCTGCTGGGCGTGGTGCATATGCATGACATGCTGCGCGCTGGCGTGGTTTAACAAGGAACAAGAGACAAATGAGTACTGTTACAGGCTGGGTAAAAACCTGCTATGGCGACGTAAGCCAGGAAGTGATGAACCGCGCGCGCAATATCAGGCTGCTGATCTGTGATGTTGACGGCGTGATGTCGGATGGCGTGATTTATCAGGGCAATAATGGCGAAGAGCTGAAGGCGTTCAACGTTCGCGATGGTTACGGTATCCGCTGCCTGCTGACCTCCGATGTGGAGGTCGCCATTATCACTGGCCGTAAAGCAAAACTGCTGGAAGATCGCTGTGCAACGCTCGGGATTACGCATCTTTACCAGGGACAAACCGATAAGCTTTTGGCCTTCCGCGAACTTCTGGATACACTAGCACTTCGCCCCGAACAGGTGGCATATATTGGCGACGACCTGATTGACTGGCCGGTGATGGCGGAATCGGGTCTTAGCGTCGCCGTGGCTGATGCCCATCCGGTTCTGCTGCCCCGTGCAAACTATGTCACTCGCATTGCGGGCGGACGCGGAGCCGTTCGTGAGATTTGCGATCTGATTTTGATGGCACAGGACAAGTTTGATGAAGCCAAAGGGCAGTCTGTATGAGTAAAACCAGACGTTGGATTACGTTGTTACTGGCGCTGGTGGCCATCGTGCTGATCGGCTGGAACCTGGCGGGACCGGACGATAACGGAACGTCGGTTGCCGGCAACGATCAGGAACCCACCTATACCAGCCAGACCTCTAATACGGTGGTTTACAACCCGCAGGGCGCCCTGAGCTACAAGCTTGTCTCCGATAAAGTCACCTATTTTTCCGCAGAAGCCGTCAGCTGGTTCGATAACCCGGTGATGACCACCTACGATGAAAATAAAATTCCGACCTGGTCCGTGCGTGCCGACAAAGCCAAACTGACCAATGACCGTATGCTCTATCTCTATGGTCACGTTGAGGTCAACAGCCTGACGCAAGACGCTCAACTTGAGCGGATTAAGACCGATAATGCCGTAGTAAACCTCGTGACGCAGGATGTCACATCGGAAGATCAGGTGACGCTTTATGGCCGTAGCTTTAACTCTACGGGGATGAAGATGCGTGGAAATTTACGGAAGAAAACTGCCGAGTTGATTGAAAAGGTCAAAACCTCTTATGAAATCCAAAATGAAAAATAATCTTAAGTTTCTGACGCTCGGCCTGCTGCTGGCTGCCAGTCTTCCAGCCCTGGCGCTGACCGGAGACTCCGAAAAGCCGGTCAATGTTGACTCAGAAAATCAGGCTCTCGATATGCAGGGCAACGTGGCGACCTTTACGGGTAACGTCATTGTCACCCAGGGTTCGATCAAAATCACCGCGGATAAAGTGGTCGTCACCCGTCCTGGCGGCGACAGCAATAAAACTATCGTGGATGCCTATGGCAACCCGGCCACCTTCTATCAGCTGCAGGATGATGGTAAACCGGTGAAAGGCCATGCGCAGAAAATGCATTACGAGCTGGCGAAAGACTTTGTCGAGCTGACGGGTAACGCTTATCTGGAGCAGCTCGACAGCAACGTGAAGGGCGACCGCATCACCTATCTGGTAAAAGAGCAGAAGATGCAGGCTTACGGCAGCAGCGGCAAGCGCGTAACCACGGTGCTGGTCCCTTCTCAGCTGCAGGATAAAGGCACCCAGTCCTCCGGACAAAAAAAGAGTAACTAATCAGCTATGGCTACTTTAATTGCGGAAAACCTGGCGAAGGCTTACAAAGGCCGACGCGTGGTCGAAGATGTCAGTTTACAGGTCAAATCCGGCGAGATTGTTGGCCTGCTTGGCCCTAACGGCGCGGGCAAAACCACCACGTTTTACATGGTGGTAGGCATTGTGCCGCGTGATGCGGGCCGCATCATTATTGATGACGAAGATATCAGTATTCTGCCGCTGCACGCTCGTGCACGCCGCGGGATTGGTTATTTGCCGCAGGAAGCGTCGATTTTTCGCCGCCTGAGCGTCTACGACAACTTAATGGCCGTGCTGCAGATCCGCGAAGATCTGACTACTGAGCAGCGTGAAGATCGTGCCAACGAGCTGATGAATGAGTTCCACATTGAGCATCTGCGTAACAGTCTGGGGCAGGCGTTGTCAGGGGGAGAGCGTCGTCGCGTCGAGATCGCTCGCGCCCTTGCGGCCAACCCGAAATTCATTCTGCTTGATGAGCCTTTTGCAGGCGTCGATCCTATCTCCGTTATCGATATTAAAAAAATCATCGAGCACCTGCGCGACAGCGGGCTGGGCGTGCTGATCACCGATCACAACGTGCGTGAAACGCTGGCGGTGTGTGAGCGTGCCTATATCGTAAGCCAGGGGCATTTGATCGCACACGGCTCGCCAGAAGAGATTCTGGAGGATGAACAAGTTAAGCGAGTCTATTTGGGCGAAGAGTTCAGACTCTGATAAGGTGTTAAAACCCGGTAAGATTTTCGAGGAATCAGTATCCTGAATATGAAGCAAGGTTTGCAACTCAGGCTTAGCCAACAGCTTGCCATGACGCCACAACTGCAACAGGCCATCCGTCTGTTGCAGCTCTCTACGCTTGAACTACAGCAGGAAATTCAGCTGGCGCTGGAAAGTAACCCGTTGCTTGAACAAACCGACATTCATGAGGAAGTGGACGCGCGCGAGTATCAGGAGAAAGAGGCGCTGGATACCCGGGAAGCGCTGGAACAGAAGGATATGCCGGAAGAGCTTCCTCTGGATGCGACCTGGGATGAGATCTACACCGCCGGCACGCCTTCAGGCACCGGCACTGATTACCATGATGATGAGCTGCCGGTCTATCAGGGCGAAACCACGCAAACGCTACAGGACTACCTGATGTGGCAGGTTGAGCTGACGCCCTTTACCGAGACCGACCGGGCGATAGCGACCTCGATTGTTGATGCCGTGGATGAAACGGGTTATCTCACCGCCTCCCTGGAGGAGATCCTGGACAGCATCGGTAACGATGAGCTGAGCATGGACGAAGTGGAGGCGGTGTTAAAACGCGTCCAGCGCTTTGACCCGGTGGGCGTTTGCGCCCGCGATCTGCGTGATTGTCTGTTGGTGCAGCTTTCGCAGTTCGCTCCAGACGCGCCAAGCCTGAAAGAAGCACGGCTGATTGTCAGCGAACATCTGGATCTGCTGGCTAATCATGATTTCCGCAGCCTGATGCGCGTCACGCGGCTGAAAGAAGATGTGTTAAAAATGGCGATGCAGGTTATCCAGACGCTGGATCCGCGCCCTGGTCAGTCGATCAATACTACCGAGCCGGAATATGTCATCCCGGACGTACTGGTACGCAAAATGGGTCAGCGCTGGATGGTTGAACTCAATTCAGAGAGCGTGCCAAGACTAAAAATCAATCAGCAGTACGCTGCGCTTAGCGGGACCACCCGCAATGACAGCGACAGCCAGTTTATTCGCAGTAATCTGCAGGAAGCGAAATGGCTGATTAAAAGTCTGGAAAGCCGAAACGATACGCTGCTGAAAGTCACGCGTTGTATCGTCGATCAGCAGCAGGCCTTTTTCGAACAGGGCGAAGAGTTTATGCGCCCGATGGTGCTGGCCGACATTGCCAGCGCTGTAGAGATGCATGAATCCACTATTTCCCGCGTGACCACGCAGAAGTATCTGCACAGCCCACGCGGTATTTTTGAACTGAAGTATTTTTTCTCCAGTCACGTCAGTACCGAGGGAGGAGGCGAAGCTTCCTCCACGGCGATCCGTGCATTGGTTAAAAAATTAATCTCGGCGGAGAATCCCGCCAAACCTCTGAGCGACAGTAAGCTCACCACTCTGCTTTCCGATCAGGGGATCATGGTGGCGCGCCGTACCGTCGCGAAGTACCGAGAGTCTTTATCCATCCCGCCCTCAAACCAGCGTAAACAGCTGGTCTGAACGAACAGATAAGGAAGAGCATATGCAACTCAATATCACTGGCCATAAAGTGGAAATCACTGAACCATTACGGGATTTCGTTACCACCAAATTTGCCAAGCTGGAGCAATACTTTGACCATATCAACCAGGTCTACATTGTTCTGAAGGTCGAAAAGGTCACGCAGATAGCGGATGCTACGCTACATGTGAACGGCGGTGAGTTGCATGCCACCTCGGAAGAAAAAGATATGTACGCGGCGATCGACGGCCTGATGGATAAGCTGACGCGCCAACTTAATAAACACAAAGACAAGCTGAAGCAGCACTAAATTTCACTCAAACATTGATTATTTCTTCGTCACCCTTATTTAACAATGAGTGGTGACGTATGATAGCCGGCTCGTTTCCTTTCAGGAGCGGGCCGTTAATCAATCGGCCGTGCGGTCGTGCCTTAGCCCCCTCTCCCCTTCAGGGGTCAGAAAGGTTAAGTCATTTTGCCAGGCAGAAGTGAACACGTAAGTGAAACTATGATGAACAATGAATTAACACTGGAACTGAGCTCGGTCCTGAGCGTCTCCTGCACCCGCAGCGGCGTACATTGCCAGAGTAAGAAGCGGGCGCTGGAAATCATCAGCGAGCTGGCGGCTAAGCAGCTGAACCTTCCGCACCAGACCATCTTTGAAGCGATTCTGACTCGTGAACGCATGGGAAGTACCGGCATCGGGAATGGCATCGCTATTCCGCACGGCAAGCTGGTTGAAGATACCCTGCGTGCGGTAGGCGTTTTTATTCGCCTGGATCAGCCTATTGCTTTTGATGCTATTGATAATCAACCAGTGGATCTGCTTTTCGCCTTACTGGTGCCAGCCGATCAGTGCAAAACCCACCTGCACACGCTTTCGCTGGTAGCAAAACGTCTGGCGGATAAAACTGTCTGCCGTCGCTTACGCGCGGCCCAGACGGATGAAGAACTTTACGAAATCATGGCGGAAAGCCCTGAAGAGAGCCACTGATGCCACCGGGCTGGCTGATACCGGCTCATGGCAGCCTCTGGCCGACACGGGCGCCGGGTGAAAAGCCTGAGAACAGGCAAAATCGGGAGAATAAGTCATGGTGCTGATGATTGTCAGCGGTCGATCGGGATCGGGTAAATCTGTCGCCTTAAGAGCGCTGGAGGACATGGGCTTTTACTGCGTGGATAACTTACCCGTAGTTTTACTCCCTGAGCTGGCGAACTCTCTGGCCGACAGGAATATCTCTGCGGCGGTCAGCATCGACGTGCGCAACATGCCTGAGTCACCAGAAATTTTTGAGAAAGCCCTGACCAGTCTGCCGGCGTGTTTTTCACCTCAGCTGCTGTTTCTCGACGCCGATCGCAATACGCTAATCCGCCGTTACAGCGACACGCGCCGTCTGCATCCCCTCTCCAGCAAAAATCTCTCGCTGGAAAGCGCCATTGATGAAGAGAGCGATCTGCTCGAGCCCTTACGCTCGCGAGCGGATCTCATTGTCGATACTTCAGAGATGTCAGTACATGAGCTGGCTGAGATGCTGCGCACGCGTTTACTGGGCAAACGAGAGCGTGAGCTGACTATGGTGTTTGAATCCTTTGGCTTTAAGCACGGCATCCCTATTGATGCTGACTATGTCTTTGACGTTCGCTTTCTGCCGAACCCACACTGGGATCCTAAACTGCGCCCCATGACCGGTCTGGATCGACCCGTGGCTGCTTTCCTCGATCGTCACACTGAAGTCCATAACTTTATCTACCAGACGCGAAGCTACCTTGAACTGTGGCTGCCGATGCTGGAAACCAATAATCGCAGCTATCTTACCGTCGCCATCGGTTGTACCGGCGGCAAACATCGTTCTGTTTATATTGCCGAGCAGCTGGCTGATTACTTCCGCTCACGTGGAAAAAATGTGCAGTCCCGTCATCGTACGCTGGAAAAACGCAAATGACCGTCAGGCAAACCGTAGAGATCCAAAACAGGCTGGGAATGCATGCGCGCCCGGCAATGAAACTGTTTGAGCTGGTACAAAGTTTTGATGCCGAAGTGCTGCTGAGAAACGAAAGCGGTACCGAGGCGGAAGCCAGCAGCGTTATCGCCTTACTGATGCTCGATTCGGCAAAGGGAGGGCACATTGAAATTGAAGCTTCAGGTCCTCAGGAAGAGCAGGCGCTGAAAGCGGTTATTGAATTATTTAACGCAGGCTTCGACGAAGATTGATGGTATCAACAGGCATGAAGCACATATCATGCCTGCTGCACCCCGCCTACTTCAGCTTATGCTGAAGTAAGAACCCCTCGCCTCCAAGCTGCCGCATCTGACGTAAAATCCACTGCTGCCGCTGACGAACATAGCCTGAAGGCGCGCTGGCCCTGAAGCGGATGGGGTTGGGCAACACTGCCGCCAGCAACGCCGCTTCTGACATCGTCAACCGGCTTGCCGGTTTATGAAAGTAGCGCTGCGCAGCGGCTTCAACGCCAAAGACGCCTTCACCAAATTCGGCAACATTAAGATAAACCGTCAGGATACGCCTTTTCGTCCATACCGTTTCAATCCCCACCGTTAATCCCGCTTCCAGCCCCTTCCGTACCCAGCTTCTTCCATCCCATAAAAAGAGATTCTTGGCCGTTTGCTGGGAAAGCGTGGAAGCCCCACGGATCCTTCCGCCGCCTTCACTGTCCAGTACGGACTGAATGGCCTCTACATCAAAGCCCCAGTGGTCAGGAAACTTCTGGTCTTCCGAGGCGATAACAGCGAGCGGCATCCAGGGTGAAATGGCATCCATACTTACCCAGTCGGAGTGGGCGACATAACCGAAATCGCCCCTTAACAAGGCACCAGCCTGCCTTTCAGCCATCACTGCGGAGAAGGGAACCGGGAGAAAAGAGAAAAGAATAATCCCCGCAACCCAGAAACCCACCACGGTAAAAACAGCCCGTAGAAGCCAGGATTTAAGACGATGAAACCCCTTTTTTTGAGACGCTCTCATACAATAATATCCATAACTATCTTATCAATTCTCATCAGGGAAGCGCTCCGATCGCACCCGTTCTTGCAACGAATGCCCTCAGCAGATGAACGCTGTAAATAGCGTTCAGGCAGTTTATTCCCCAGCTTAATCCTAAATGTTCTATCTGCTTCAACCACTTCCGCACTTAAGGAATCGGTTCCATACCTGAAACGAACCTTTTTTCCCTGTTACGGTAAAGCGAATAATTACCGTTAAAGATGAAAAAGAATGATTTACAACGCTTATAAATTTCATGCGTAAGCTTTTGCAAAATTCATCTTAAGAGGGAGGAAACCCATTAAGAATCTCTACCCGACCTTTTAACATGCCCTTTTAACGGCTGATTTCTCCCGATTGTTAAAGCCGTTTAAAACGCCTGAATCAATCGGTCTTATCTTGTGTGAACGCTTCCCGGTGTTGCCATGAGGCGCAACCGAGAGCCGAGACCCTGATCTCATAAAAAGAACATGTTATACAAACAGTTAAACTTTACGGATTTATGGCAAATTTTATTAGCATCTCTGCTAGCGCCCTTAACATCTTCGGCAGGCAGGCGTTAAAGAATAAGCCCTGAAATTTGTCATATTTGTGCAAAAAACAGTCAATTTAACGGGAAAAATCATTTCCCGCTTGACTGTGTTATCAAATTAATGTTTTCTGTCTGAAATCGCTGCTCAACATCACACATTTTAATGAATCTCGTAACAGGTGATGCAGGATTTGCTAAGGTACTTCCTGAGCGTTTTACCCAATACCGCGCCTGTGCTTTTAAACTCTTCTTCTCAGAATAGCGCAGGTTACCCTTTTCCCTGGTGTTGGCGCAGTATTCGCGCACCCCGGCTTCGGTCGGGGTCATTTTTTTCCAGCGTCCGAAACCCATTCACGTAACACCGCCACATCGTTACGCCACTCCTGTTTGAGCTCATCGATCCACTCCTGCACATTGTCCCACCAGGCCGGCAGTTCAGGGCTCTGGATCTGCTTCGCCAGCTGCTGCAAATGCACCAGCCCGACCGATCCTGCTGCCCCTTTGATTTTATGCCCCTCTTCAGCAATCCCTTTCTGATCGCGCGCCATCATATTAGAGTCCAGCACTTCAAGGTAGCCAGGCATCATCTGTTCAAACATCTCCAGACTTTGATGGATAAGCTGGGGGCCAACCAGTTCGATATACTGTTCCAGCATCGCCACGTCCAACAGTCCCAGTTTCTTCTCGTCCACTTTTCGCTCCTCGTCATCTTCCTGCTGAAAATCCCAATACTTTTTGATGATGGCGGTCAGGGCGGGCACCGCCAGCGGCTTACTCAGCACATCATCCATTCCGGCATCCAGATACTCTTTTTTATCTTTCAGCACGTTGGCCGTCAGCGCGACCAGCGGCGGCAGATGACGATCGCCATAGCGCTGATGGATTTCCCTCGCCACATCCAGCCCTGTCATATCTGGCAGCTGAATATCCAGCAGCACCAGGTCAAACTCTTCCGGGTCGAACAGTTCAAGGGCTTCCCCACCCGTCATGGCCACTTCTACGCTGTTGCCGAGCTTCTCAAGCACCGAACGCGCGACCACTACGTTCAATTCAATATCTTCCACCAGCAGCACGTGGAGCGCAGGAAGCGGAAGATCGTCGTCAGGCTCTGCTTCCTCTGGCGCTTCTTCAAGACGTGGCGCATTAACCGTCAGCGTGAAGCAGGAGCCTGTACCCGGCGCGCTATGAACGCTGATATCTCCTCCCATACTCTGTGCAAGACGACGTGAGACCGCCAGACCAATTCCAGTCCCTGTAGCGGGTTTCCCGCCCCGCTGATCCTTCACCTGATAGTACATAGCGAAAATTTTATCCTGCTCATCCTGGGGGATGCCCATGCCGGAATCTTCCACTTCAAACCGCAGGCAGCTTTCTCCCTGGTAAGCCACCCGGACAACGATGCTGCCCTGCTGGGTAAACTTCACCGCATTCCCAATAAGGTTCCACAGGATCTGTCGCAGCCTGGTGCCATCGGTCATGATTTGGTGTGGGAGAGGAAGCTCGGGTTCCAGCACGAACTTCAGCCCCTTAGGCTGGACCAGTAAGCCGGAGAGATTTTCCAGATCGGTCAGGAAACCGGTGAAGTCAACCGGCTGGATATCCAGCTGGACTTTACGCCGCTCGATTTTGTCCATTTCGATCACGTCATTGAAAATGTTGCCCAGCGTGATGGCTGAGACGTGGATCGTTTTAAGATAATTAAGCTGCTCTTTGTTCAGCTCAGTATCCAGCAGAATGCGGCTTAATCCCACAATGCCATTAAGCGGCGTACGAAGCTCGTGGCTGATGGTGGAGATAAAAGTGGTCTTCTCCCTGCTGGCGTTCTCTAAAGCGTCCTGGTAGCGCTTACGTTCCGTTATATCGCGTCCAAAGCCCATCAGCCCGCTGCGTTTACCAATACGGTCGTAATAGGGGACTTTACGTATCTCAAAGCACGCTTTGCGCCCATCGGGATACTGCAGCCACTGCTCGTAGGTCAGCGATACGTTGTGGCGGAACACTTTGTCATCGGTTTCTAAAACTTTAGAGGCGGCATCATTGTCATATACGTCTCGCGGCGTCAGGCCAATAAGCTGTTTTTCACTTTTGCCCGTAAGCAGCTCCATGGCGCGGTTGCAGCCGGAAAACTGCTGATCAATGTTGCGATAGAAAACCAGGTCGGGAGAGGCATCAAGAAACGAACGCAGGAAGGAGGATTGTTGTTCAAGCTCGATTTGCGCCTCCTCACGCCTCGCCATCTCTTCCTTCAGCTTGGCCATCACCTGCAAACGCGCCTCTTCAGCTTTGATACGGTCAGCTATTTCCTGGTTCAGTTGGGTGATGTTTTCCTTCATCTGCTGATTCAGCTCAAGATCGCGGTGGCGCATCTCCTCAAGCTTATCAACCAGCCGGGATAAGCGCTGCCGGGACTCCTCAAGCTGTTCCACCACCACCGAGAGGAAGTAGACCGCCCAGGGGGTGATCAGTAAGCCAAAGAAGACCGAGCGGACCATGTCGATACTTTCAACATGGCCGCGCAGCACCATCGTCACCGCCATCTGGACGATCATCGCCAGAACAACCAGCGCAGAAGCCAGCAGCAAAGAGAAGCGCACCAGCCCTAACTTCACCATTAAATCGACGTAATATTGTGCCAACAGACGAATTTGTTTCATAAAAGGTTCCTTCCAGCCCGATAGGGCAATCATACCGTAAAAGCCTCCGGGACCCACGCAACCGTTCACGCTTTAATCGCACCATCATGGTGCAGCAGTGAGAAGAATTGCCTGCTTAAGCACTCGCCGTCTGGCGATATCAGGTAACGACAGGAAATAGATGGCGATTAATCACAACTTATTTACCTGACACAGGTTTCCTATTTCACAGGCGCTTTAAATAAATAGAGAGGAATGCGCTACTTCAGGCAGGCACAGAGATGGGGATCTGCGTTTATCAGGGTATTGTCTGTTCAGGCTGCGTGCTGTCTGGGTTTGCCCCTGAAACCTGCGAGGAAATCAGCCTTTTTATTTCTTTCAATAATGCTGTCATTTTTCTGTGGTAAAAGGGCTGACTCGTTATTTCAACTGCATAATCTGTGAGTCGTTCATCTCATCTTTTTTTCTGCCTGATGACGTCGGTTCAATGCGATAGCGAGCTTTTCACAGAGCAGCGCTCTCGCGATAACGAATAATCATTCACGTTTAGCGAAAATTTAATCAAGCCCAACATGATTAATTTTACTAATAACGAGCAGTTGTTTAATTCAAATAGGTGACAAGTTTAAAAACAGTACATTTCAGCAAATCACAGAAGATTGTCAGAACATTCTGCTACCAATATCCCTGGCACCAGCATGGTGCAGAGATTTGGCCACTGCACTACAGTGAGACAGCTCACACTTATTGCGGACTTTGCTGTTAAACTCCCACCATTAAAAAGCCTTACAAAAGCTTACATATCAGAAGGATAGCCAGGGTTAACACCCAAAAACCGTCCGTAAGAGTGCTATTTGACCTTAGTACGCTTTCCCGATAAGTTGGAAATCCGCTGGAAGCTTTCCTAACGGGCCAGTGTCTCGGCATATCTATGCAGCAAGAAGACTCCCTCGTGATGCAAGTTATCTCCATATCAAGAGACCCGGAAATGTAAGAGCAGCTCCCCTTCAAGGACAGAATAAAAAGTCTGGAGGAGTGCTCGGGGTAACGGCGTCCGCGTTTAGCGGTCAGGAAAATGATACAGAGCCTGGCACACCACCAGAAGCTTACTGTGATTGAAACTCTATAGGTAATGTCAAAAAGAAGTTGAGGAGGCCCCCGATGTCCAACACAAAACCTTTTCCCTATGGCTTGTACGACCCGACCAAAGGCAGCGACAGCTGTGGCGTAGGTTTTATCACGCGTAAGGACGGCGAGCAGACTCATGAGATACTTCAGATGGCACATAGTGCCCTGTGTACGGTACCTCATCGCGGGGGTATGTCGGCGGAAGGCGTGGGTGATGGCGCTGGCGTCAACGTGGACCTCTCTTTGCACTTCTTCCGTAAAATTACTGGCCAGCCGCTGGAGTCAGGACGTTTTGGCGTGGGCAACTTCTTTGTGCCTAAAGATGTTGAGCTGCGCGCCAACGCCGAGCGTCTGGTGGAAGAGACCTTAGCCGCTTACGGTTTAGCGCTGTTGCTGAAACGCGATCTGCCGCTGGATGGCAGCGTGCTACGCCCTGCCGCCCTCCCGTTCCAGCTGCCGATCGTGCAATGGGTGTTTGCTGCCCCGCAGGATGTGCAAAATCAAAACGACTTCGAAAAACGCATCTACCGCGCCCTGCTGGATATTGAAGCACGTGCTTTTACCGAAAGCCAGTTTGGCGGCCTCTACCCCCTTTCGCTCTCTTCGCGCACGCAGGTTCTGAAAGCTCGCCTGAACTCCAATGAAGTGATCCCTTACTTCAAAGATCTGACCGATGCGGATCATCAGGTGCGCGGGCTGTTCTTCCATACCCGTTTCTCTACCAATACCGATCCGCACACCACTATGGCCCAGCCGTTCCGGCTGATGGCGCATAACGGTGAACTGAATACCGATCGTAAAAACCGCATTGCAGAATCTGCGCTGGCGCTGGCGCGCGGTAAAAATATCGTGCGCCCTAAAGGGCAGTCCGACAGCTCACGTCTGGATCAGAGCATCCACAGCCGCCTGATGGAGGACAATCTCGATCTGATTAACGCCGTTGTCTCCATGATGCCGCCAGCGTGGGAAAACGATCCCTCTTTGTCCACCGAAGTCCGCGCCATGCTGGAGTACTTCTCTTTATATGAAGAGAAGAATGATGGCCCTGCTGCGCTGATCTTCGGCAATGGTGAAATCATTGGCGCGCGTCTGGACCGACTGGGCCTGCGTCCTCTGCGCTCCGTAGAGACCGCTGAGTATATTGGCGCCATGTCAGAAGCGGGCCAGATCGCCTTCCCACCGGAAAGCGTGTTGCGCCGTGGCCGTATCGAAGCGGGCGGCATGCTCTATTACGATCACAGCGAAAAACGCAGCTACACCACGCTCGAAGCGCTGGAAAAGCTGGCGACAGAGAAAGATTACCCGGCGCTGCTGGCGCAGTCTCGCGTGACGCTGCAGGATCTTCCGGTGATCCCGGCAGAGCAGCAGGGATCCCCGCTGCGCTACAGCGGCGATCTGAAAACGTATCAGCGTTTCGTGGCGTACTACTATAACCAGGAAAGCTTCAAGTTCATGATGGACCCGATGCTGAATACAGGCGCTGAGAAAATTTCGGCAATGGGTTATGGCAACGCCATCAACGGTTTGTCCGATCATGAAGGCGGCATGGCGCACTACTTCTCTCAGCGCTTTGCTCAGGTAACGAACCCACCCTTAGACTCTATCCGTGAAGTTGACGGCATGACGCTGCGGGTCGCGCTGGGCGCTAAACCGCATTTGGGCAGAAGCAAAGGCCGTCAGATCATTGTGCCTACGCCAATCCTGACTCACCTGGATATGCTGCAGCTGCGTGAACAGAGCGTGGCGCCTTATGCTCGCTTTGACATGCTCTATACACCGGTGACAGGAACCGAACCGCAAAACCGCCTCGACAATGCGAATGCGCTGGAAAAAGCGATTGACGATCTTGCGCAGCAGGTGGTGGACTTTGCCCGTGAGCAGGGCGGTATCGCCGTCCTGACTGACCGCCATATCTCCTCTACCCGCGCCGCTATTCCTATGCTGCTGGTGGTCTCTGCTATCAACCAGCGCCTGGTGCAGGAAGGGTTACGCCTCGATGTCTCTCTGGTTGTCGAAAGCGGCCAGAGCATCTCCTCACACCACATTGCAGCAGCGCTGGGCTTTGGTGCGTCGGCAATCTATCCGCTGGGCGTGCAGATGCGGGCCGAAGAGAAATTTGGTGAGGGTGAGGAAGGCAATAAAGCCTTTAAACGCTATGCCAAAGCTGCGGAAAAAGCGCTGATGAAAACCATGGGCAAAGTGGGCCTGTGTACCGTAGAAAGCTACAGCTGTGGCGAATTCTTCGAGCCGAACTTCCTGAATACTGAAGATCGCGTGTTGAAGAAATATTTCCCGAATATCAAAACGCCGGTAGGCGGCGCAGGCTTTGCCACTATCGCGCAGATGGCCGTGGACTGGCATCAGAGCTCGCTGAAGATCCAGGGTGAAGCTGAAGTGCCGTTACTGGGCCTGTTTAAAGAGCGCGCAGAAGGTGCGGGCCACTCTTACGGCACCATTGCCGTACGAACCTTTATCGACATGACAGAGCAGCCTGTCCGCTTTGCTGACAAGCCACGCGATGAAGATCAGTTTATCCGTCTGCTGACGCTGGCCAAGCTGGATAATGCATTTAACATCAAGCCTGACTCCTTTGCGGACAGCAGCTTTGAGCGCATCCCGAACGACGTGATTGATAACTTTACCATTACGCCGGACTACCGTGAATTCTCCAGCCTGATGAATCAGGAGCGTAAACGTCGCCCGGCGGCGCTGCGCGATATCCTGGCGTTTCCTGCCGATCTGACCCATGTGGACAGCCAGGCAGAATTCGCCCGTAAGCTGGGCCGCTATTCGCTTACCAACAATGGGTTTGCTACCCGTGGACTGGTGTGTGAAGCGATGGAAGGTCGTGAAGGCTACTTTACCCTGCGTCTGACCGACACCATCGTTGGCCTGAAGCCGGAAAAAGAGCGTCTGGCGGCACTCTTCAGCGCGCTGAAAACCCGTTTCACCGACGAAATCGGCGACAGTGAAATCGTCACCGGCGCACTGCACCTGGCCGCAACAGGTAAAGCGGCGGAATATCTGTCACGCATCTTTACCTCCGCCCCCTCTCTGCCGCTGAATGAGATCCAGCCAGCCAGCGAGATCACCCGTACCTTTGCCTCTGGCGCGATGAGCCACGGCGCACTGGTTGCACCGGCTCACGAAGCGGTAGCGCACGGAACAAATATGGTTGGCGGCATGAGCAACTGTGGCGAAGGCGGCGAGCACTACTCGCGCCACGGCACCATTCGTGCGTCCCGTATCAAACAGCTCGCCTCCGGTCGTTTCGGCGTCTGGGCCGCTTATCTGGCCGACCCGATGCTGGAAGAGCTGGAGATTAAAATTGGTCAGGGCGCGAAACCGGGTGAAGGCGGCCAGCTCCCTTCCGCGAAAGTCACGGTTGAAATCGCCGCGGCTCGTGGCGGTACGCCTGGCGTGGAGCTGGTCTCCCCGCCTCCGCACCATGACACCTATTCCATCGAGGATTTGGCTCAGCTGATCCACGACTGTAAAGCGGCCCGCGTGCGCGTTATCGTGAAGCTGGTCTCTTCTGAAGGAATAGGCACCATCGCCGTTGGCGTAGCGAAAGCGGGCGCCGATGTAATTAACGTTGCAGGCAATACCGGCGGCACCGGTGCGGCTTCCGTCACCAGCCTGAAATACACTGGCCGCGTTGCCGAGATTGGTATCGCGGAAGTTCATCAGGCGCTCTGTGCGAATGGGCTGCGTGAAAAAGTGCTGCTGCGCTGCTCAGGCGCTCAGCAAACCGGCAGCGACGTGGTGAAATCAGCCCTGCTGGGCGGAGACAGCTTCGAATTCGGCACCACTGCGCTGATGATGCTGAAGTGCGTGATGGCGAAAAACTGTAACGTGAAGTGCCCGGCCGGCCTGACCACCAACGCCGAAGCCTTTGATGGCGATCCGCGTCAGCTGGCGCAGTACTTTATCAACGTGGCGCACGACGTGCGTGAGATCCTGGCACGCCTGGGCTTACGCTCGCTGCGTGAAGCGCGCGGTCGCTCCGATTTGCTGCACCTGATGGATCACCCGCTGGAAGTCGGTAAGCTCGATTTCCGCGCCATGCTGACCGTGGTGCCTGAGCTGAAAATCGCCCATCCGGTATATCTGGAAAAAGATTTTGAACTGGATAGTCGCTGGTTAGAGCAGTTGAAACTGGAGCTGGTCGATCAGGGTAAAACAGCTATTCAGTTCGGCAACAATATTGTTCTGAACAACCGCAACAAGAGCGTGGGCGGTCAGTTGGCGATTGATATCGAACGTCTGCTGAACCATGAATTGAAAAAAGAACAGCTGGCGAACATCCCGGCTGCGCTGCTGGACGATCGCGGGCGTCACTACCTTGCGCCTGCCACGGTGAACATTACTACCTCAGGATCCGCAGGTCAGTCCTACGGCGTCTTCTGCAACGACGGTATGCAGATGAAGCACACCGGTACCTGCAACGACGGCGTAGGCAAAGGACAGTGTGGTGGCGAAATTGTGGTGACCTCACCCGGCGGCGGCTCTCAGGATGCTGAAGGCAACGTGCTGATTGGTAACTTCGCCCTGTTTGGCGCCACCGGTGGCCGTCTGTTTGTGCAGGGCCAGGCGGGTGACCGCTTTGCGGTGCGTAACTCCGGCGCCACCGCGGTTGTGGAAGGCGTAGGCGATTTCTGCTGTGAATATATGACCAACGGCGCCATCCTTAACCTGGGCACATACGGTACCGGCTTCGGCAACGGCATGAGCGGCGGTTTCGCATACCAGTACGACCCGTACGGCACACTGGCCGCTTCGGCCGCCGGAGATTCGGTGCTGTTTGGCTCCATTGCTGACGACAACGAAATGGCGCGCGTGCACAAAGAGGCGGTGCTGGCGATGCTGAACTGGCATCTGGAAGCGACCCAGTCACCTCGTGCGGCCTGGCTGCTTGAGCACTGGGAAACCGAGTGCCACCACTTTGTCTACGTGATGCCGCGTTCGCTGCTGCTCTATCAGGAGAGCACGGAAATTCTGAAAGCGAAGAGCCGCAAGGATCTGCTGGAAGAGCTTTCCACTGCACTGGCAGGCCATCAGGTGACAAAGTTCAAGACGGCGTGGCGCTTGAAAAAATCTATCGCTAACGGTGCGGTCCCCGCTTATGGCGCAACGGACACGCAAGAGATGTTTGTGTTGCTCAACAACTACACCGTTCTCAGCTTCGCTCAGCAACTGGCGCTCTCTCGCCTGCCGAAAGGCACGCCGGTAGAGGATGCTGCGGTAGAGAAAGCGGTTCGTAATCTGTTGATGACAGAGGACTTCTCGCTGATCGCTAAACTGCAGCGTCATGCACGCTCGGCGATTGAAAATTACAGTGATGATGAGCTGGCCTGCCTGATAGCAGCGAAGCGCATGGCCGACTACAAAGCGGCCCTGACGCAGCGAAACATTCGTTCAATGGACAGCCTGGCCACCTACGGCTGGATCATCTATCAGGATGCGCGGAACAGAGAAGTGCTGGGCGGGCTGCCTGATTTTGAAGAGCTGTTTGCGCGGGCTGCTCTGCCAGAGATCGCTGCTGCCGTCGGGAAATTATCCTGACGGTTTACCCACTTTGACTGAATATGACGAAACGGGATTGAGTACAGAAAACCGATGAAAATTCCTTACATTCCTGAAGATGCGCCTTTTAATGGCGACCAGAAATACTGGCTGGCGGGGTTTCTCGCCGGGCTGCACTCGCGCCTGCTGGTGCTGGAAGACAATAAACAGGTTGCCGGAACCACCGCGGCGGCCACGACTCAGCTGCATATTCTGTTTGGCTCTCAGACCGGGAATGCAGAAGCCTTAGCGCAGAGTGCCGCCAAAGCTGCCCGCGCGCAGGGCCTGGTGCCTGTGGTGCAGGGCCTGGGTGAAGTGGATATTGAAGTCTTTGCTACCATGCGTCACGTGCTGATTATCACCTCCACCTATGGTGAAGGCGAAATGCCTGACAATGCGCAGCTCTTCTGGCAGGCCATTTCTGCCAGCACCGCGCCTCGTCTGGAGCAGATGCACTTCGCCGTGCTGGCCATTGGTGATACCGGCTATGATGGCTTCTGCCAGGCAGGCAAATTCATCGACATGCGGCTGGAGCAGCTGGGCGCAAAACGCGTCAGCGATCGTATTGACTGCGATATCGATTATGAAGAGCCATCCAATCAGTGGATCGCCACCTCAATGCCGCAGTTTGCCGCCAGTGCGGGCAGCAGCGGCACGGCGCTGGAAAACTTACCGGAAGCGCCGGTTATCCCTGGCAGCAACAAGCAGAATCCTTATGCCGCCGCGCTGATTACCAACAAGCGCCTGTCGGGAGCTAACTCCGGCAAAGATATTCGCCACTTTGAATTCGATTTAACGGACAGTGGCCTGAAGTATGAAGCGGGCGATGCGCTGGGGGTGATCCCGGTCAACGATCCGTCGCTGGTCTCCTTACTGCTGACGCAGCTGAACTCAGACTATGAGACGCCGGTTTCCGGTTTCGACAGAAGTCTGGGCGACCTGCTGACCTATCAGTTCGAGATTTCTGAGCCTTCCCGCAAGCTGATTGAGTGGGTGGGTCAGAACACCACCAATCAGGAACTGCGGCACGTTCTGCAGCATGATGATAAAGAAGCGCTGGGCGTCTGGCTGTGGGGCAAAGACACGCTGGATCTGCTGCAGCTTGAGCTGACGCGTTCGCTGAGCATTCCTGAGTTCGTAGCCCTGCTGCGTCCGCTGCAGCACCGTGCTTACTCCATCTCCTCCAGTTCGAAAGCGCATCCAAATCAGGTGCATCTGACTATCGCTACGCTGCGTTATCAGAGCACGGGTCGCGCGCGCAGCGGCGTCTGCTCTTCCTACCTGGCCGAGCGCGTGGGACGGGGTGAAAAGCCTGCTATCTTTATTTCGCCAAATAAAGCCTTCCGTGTGCCAGCCAACGGCGAAGCGCCGCTGATCATGGTGGGCCCCGGCACCGGGATCGCCCCCTTCCGCGCCTTCCTGCAGGAGCGCCAGACCGTTGGAGCCACCGGTAAAAACTGGCTGTTCTTTGGCGACCAGCATCAGGAGCATGACTTTATCTATCAGGATGAGCTGCTGGCCTGGCAGGAGAGCGGCCTGTTGACCCATCTGGATCTCGCCTTTTCCCGCGATCAGTCCAGCAAAATCTACGTGCAGAACCGCATGATGGAAAAGGGTGCAGCGCTGTTTGCCTGGCTTGAACAGGGTGGCTACTTCTACGTTTGCGGCGACGCTTCACGCATGGCAAAAGATGTGGATAAAGCACTCTATCAGGTGATTATGCAGTTTGGCGGCATGTCCGCTGAGCGGGCGGCTGACTATGTTGACCAGCTGAAGAAAGAGAAGCGCTATCTGCGCGACGTTTATTAATCTCGCGCTGGCTGACGGTAAGAGCAGGTCAGCCAGTCAGAGACAAAAAAAACGGGCCGAAAGGCCCGTTTTTTATTTCACGACGCGTAATGCCGGCCGGCCGCCGCGCGGAGGCGGTTCGTCGTCCGGATTATCTTCATCGTTCTGCACGCTGTCATCCGGGCGGTCGCCATCAATCACGGACATAACCGTTTCCGGCGTGCCGTTCTGCTCAGCGTCCGGGTTATACTCCCCGGCCTCTTCATAGACTGGCTCAGGCTCAAACATCGTGCCTGCGCCGTTTTCACGTGCGTAAATCGCCATTACTGCCGCCAGCGGAACCGTTACCTGACGAGGTACGCCACCAAAACGGGCGTTGAAAGTGACCTCATCATTGCCCAGCTCCAGGTTGCCCACGGCACGCGGCGCAATGTTCAGTACAATCTGACCGTCACGGGCATATTCCAGTGGCACCATCACGCCTGGCAGATTGATATCAACTACCAGATGCGGGGTGAGCTGGTTATCCAGCAGCCAGTCATAGAACGCCCGAAGCAGATAGGGGCGACGAGCGGTAAGTTGCGACATTTCCATCGTAATCAGCCCCGCGTTTGCAGGCGCATTTCACGTTCCGCTTCCGTCAGGGAAGCCAGGAAGGAATCACGCTCAAAGACACGTGTCATATAGCCTTTCAGCTCTTTGGAACCCGCACCAATCAGCTCAATGCCCATCTGCGGCAGACGCCACAGCAGCGGCGCCAGGTAGCAGTCCACCAGGCTGAACTCTTCGCTCATAAAGAACGGCGTGCGGGCAAACAGTGGTGCGATCGCCAGCAGCTCTTCGCGCAGCTGCTTACGCGCCGCTTCCGCTTCCTGCGCGGTGCCGTTTTCAACCTTACGCATCAGGCTGTACCAGTCCTGCTCCACACGGTGCATCATCAGACGGCTTTCACCACGGGCGACCGGGTAAACCGGCATCAGCGGCGGGTGTGGGAAACGCTCATCAAGGTATTCCATGATGATGCGGGATTCGTACAGCGTCAGCTCGCGATCCACCAGAGTGGGCACGGTGCGATACGGGTTGAGGTCAATCAGATCCTGGGGCAGGCTATCCATTTCTACCTGCTCGATCTCTACGCTGACACCCTTTTCCGCCAGGACAATACGAACCTGATGGCTAAAAATGTCAGTCGGACCAGAAAACAGCGTCATTACCGAACGTTTGTTGGCAGCGACAGCCATGTAAACCTCCAAGTTTATCCAGAAAATTACTGCGCAAGCCCGCCAGGTGGCGACTAACCTGCTTAATAGATTGCCATTAGCATGATGTGAAGCCGAACCAGCATCCACTCAGGATTTCATGCATCAATGCCCTGCTAATGGGCGCAAAGTGACACACAGTTTACCAGATTTTAGACAGCTTGTGGGGGCGGGAACGTCGATTTGACGGGAAAAGGGTAAAGCCCGTCGCGTTTTCAACCATTTTTGCTGATGACGGAAAAGAAAAAACCCGGTGCAGGCACCGGGTTTTCCGATAATTTTTTCTGCCGAAGCAGAGCAAATTAACGTTTGGAGAACTGAGGACGACGACGTGCTTTACGCAGGCCGACTTTCTTACGTTCAACCTTACGAGCATCACGAGTTACGAAGCCTGCTTTACGCAGTTCGGAACGCAGTGATTCGTCATACTCCATCAGAGCGCGTGTGATACCGTGACGGATCGCACCAGCCTGACCAGAGATACCACCACCTTTAACGGTGATGTAGAGATCGAATTTACCGACCATGTCCAGCAGTTCCAGCGGCTGACGAACTACCATGCGGGCAGTTTCGCGACCGAAGTACTGTTCTAATGAACGCTGGTTGATAACGATGTTACCGCTACCCGGCTTGATAAAGACGCGTGCGGAAGAGCTTTTGCGGCGACCAGTGCCGTAGTTTTGATTCTCAGCCATTGCCTGTAATCCCGATTAAATGTCAAGAACTTGCGGTTGCTGCGCCGCATGGTTGTGCTCGTTGCCCGCGTAAACTTTCAGTTTACGGTACATAGCACGGCCCAGCGGGCCCTTTGGCAACATGCCTTTAACCGCGATTTCAATCACACGCTCAGGACGGCGAGCAATCATCTCTTCGAAGGTCGCTTGCTTGATACCACCGATGTGGCCGGTGTGATGGTAATAAACCTTATCGGTACGCTTGTTACCGGTTACGGCAACTTTTTCGGCGTTAAGAACGATAATGTAATCACCGGTATCTACGTGCGGAGTATATTCCGCTTTGTGCTTACCGCGCAGGCGACGAGCCAGTTCAGTCGCTAAACGACCTAAGGTTTTGCCTGTTGCGTCAACAACAAACCAGTCACGTTGGACCGATTCTGGCTTAGCTGTAAAAGTTTTCATCTAAAAGCTTACCCAAATTAAGTTACACGTTGGTGAAATCCCAAACGCTTGAATAAACGGTTGAGGCTCACACGACCATCTTGACCAGCAAGCCCACCCCTTCGGATAGAGTTACTGGAACACAAAGAGTTTTGGGAAAAAAACCTTTGTTGTAACGTGGGGTCGCAAGATTATAGAGAAGTCGCCCGTAAAGCGCGACTCTTTTTTCATAATAATTGCGTCCCCCCGCCCCGCCCTGGCTTGCCTCAGGGCAAATGCTTCAGACGGAGGTACTCTTCGCTTTGCATCTCCTGTAAACGAGAGACGCAGCGTTGGTATTCGAACTTCAGCCTGCTGCCCTGATAGATCTCATAGAGCGAGGCTTCGGCGGAGACCACCAGCTTAACATGCCGCTCGTAGAACTCATCCACCAATGCCAGAAATCGTCTGGCCTGGTCTTCTGTTTTGTAGATCATGACCGGCACGTTATAGAGCAGCACGCTGTGAAAACGGCGCGAAAGCTCAATGTAGTCGTGCTGGCTACGCCCCTCTCCGCAGAGCGTCAGGAAATCCATCGCCACCACCCCTTCTGCCATGCCCTGGGTGGCGAGAGAACGGTGATTGATCTCCAGCACCGGCTTCTCTCCTCTCGCCTGCCCGGCCAGCGCAATAAACATACGGTCCATCTCTTTATCCGTCGTTTCATTCAGCGGCGATATCCAGAGGTGAGCAGAGGTCAACGTCCGCAGGCGGTAATCAATACCGGCATCAACGTTCATGACGTCGCAATGTTGCTTAATCATCTCAATGGCGGGCAGAAAGCGGGCACGCTGCAGGCCATTGCGGTAAAGATCGTCTGGCGGAATATTGGAGGTGGCGACCAGCGTAATGCCTCTGGCGAACAGCGCCTCCATCAACGTCCCCAACAGCATTGCATCGGTAATGTCAGAGACAAAAAATTCGTCAAAGCAGAGCAGGTCAGTTTCACTCTTGAAACGATCGGCAACGATCTGCAACGGATCGCTCTGGCCCTGTAATTCGGTCAGCTCCTGATGGACGCGCAACATAAATCGGTGGAAATGCAAACGCTGCTTGCGCTCACCAGGAATAGACTGAAAAAAGAGATCCATCAGCCAGGTTTTTCCTCGCCCCACTCCGCCCCACATATAGAGCCCGCGAACCGGCGCCGGAGAACCCGTTTGTCCCTTACCCAACAGCTTATTCAGCTTGCCAAATAGTCCCTTTCCAGCGGGTGCAGGGTGCGGCTCAACCTGAGTCAGGGCCTGAAAAATCCCGTCCAGACGGGTCATTGCTTCACGTTGAACATCGTCAGGCTGAAATTCACCTTTATCCAGCGCCTGCTGGTACAGCGTCAAAGGAGAGAGCGTTTGCATAATTTAGTCACATTTCCTGAAAAATTCGGTGCGCCAGGTGTTTGATTGTCGAAAAAAAGGCCGCTCTACACTAAGCGATGCAGCCTCAGGATTCCACTTCCATCAGATTAGCGGTTATAGTGGCAGGTAGTGAACTGGCGTTGGCCAGTAGCCCTTACGGAACAACGAAGACAACACGGGAGTTATTATGACCTGGGAATACGCGCTTATTGGGTTGGTAGTGGGATTAATCATCGGCGCGGTGGCAATGCGTTTCGGTAACAGGAAGCTGCGCGAGCAGCGAAGCATGCAATATGAGCTGGAAAAAACCAAAGCGGAGCTTTCCGATTACCGTGAAGAGCTGACCAGCCACTTTGCACAGAGCGCTGAGCTGCTGGATAACATGGCGCGGGATTACCGCCAGCTTTATCAGCACATGGCGAAAGGATCGAACGATCTGCTGCCTAACCTTCCGGGTGAAAAGAACCCGTTTGCTTATCAGTTAACGGAATCTGAAGCGGATAACGATCAGGTTCCTGTCCAGATGCCGCGCGACTATCCCGACAGCGCATCAGGATTACTTCGCGGCGACCGTGCTGCGCAGAAATAATCAGGTTATAAGGGCGCAGCGCGCCCTTTTTAATTCTTTTTATCCAGCAATTGAGTTTCCAACTTCCCCTTTAACCGGTAGCGAGAGCGTCGTAACGATGAAGAAAAAATCCTTACTTTTAAGCGCAGTGGCATTGAGCGTTGGTTTGAATCTGGCCCTTGCTCCACAAGCTTTTGCTACGCTGCCTGCGCAGGTGGAAGGGCAGCCGCTGCCAAGCCTGGCGCCGATGCTGGAGAAAGTGCTGCCGGCAGTGGTCAGCGTGCATGTGGAAGGGACGCAGACGCAATCGCAGGAGATCCCGGAGCCGTTAAAACGCTTCTTCGGTCAGGGCGGCGCGCAGGGTGATACTCAGCCTCAGCCGTTTGAGGGGCTGGCCTCCGGCGTGGTGATCAATGCCGAAAAAGGCTACGTGCTGACCAACAATCATGTGGTGAATGGCGCCGATAAGATCAGCGTGCAGCTGAGCGACGGACGGGAATTTGACGCCAAACTGCTGGGGCACGATGAGCAGACCGATATTGCGCTGGTGCAAATCAGCGGCGCAAAAGGGCTGACGCAAATTAAAATTGCCGATTCCGACCAGCTGAAAGTGGGCGATTTTGCCGTTGCCATCGGCAACCCGTTTGGATTAGGGCAGACAGCGACTTCCGGGATTGTTTCCGCCTTAGGGCGCAGTGGGTTGAATCTGGAAGGGCTGGAAAACTTTATTCAGACCGATGCAGCCATTAACCGGGGAAATTCCGGCGGCGCGCTGGTGAATCTTAACGGTGAGCTGATTGGCCTGAATACCGCCATTCTCTCCTCTGCCGGCGGCAATATCGGCATCGGCTTTGCCATCCCGAGCAACATGGCGATGAACCTGGCGCAGCAGCTGATTGAGTTTGGCGAGGTTAAACGCGGCCAGCTGGGCATCAAGGGCACCGAGATGACCGGTGAGATGGCGAAAGCCTTCAACGTAGACGTTCAGCGTGGCGCCTTCGTCAACGAAGTGTTGCCAGGCTCTGCCGCAGCTAAAGCAGGCATTAAATCTGGCGATATCATTACCACGCTGGATGATAAGGCAGTAGAGAGTTTTGCTGCGCTGCGCGTAAAAATTGGCACCACCGCGCCAGGTAAAGATGTGAAGGTTGGCCTGCTTCGCGAGGGCAAACCCATGACGGTGACCGTTAAGCTGGATACGAGTAGCCAGACCACCGTCAGCGCCGAGCAGATGACACCAGCTCTTCAGGGCGCGACGTTAAGCGACGGCGCGGCAAAAGATGGTACCAAAGGTGTCATTATCGATGCTGTTGGGAAATCTACCCCAGCCGAGCAGTTCGGCTTGCAGAAAGGCGACGTCATCGTCGGGCTCAACCGGGCCAAAGTGGAGAATCTGGCAGAGCTGCGTAAATTGCTGGAGGCCAAGCCTTCCCTGCTGGCGCTGAATGTGATCCGCGGCGACGAGAACATCTACCTGCTTTTACGCTAAATCATGAAGCGGACACCTGCGTGTCCGCTTAACTCATGTTATCCTCCCGGAGTTGATTCACTCACCTTGTAAAGCCATGTTTCCTAAACTTTTGCGTTCAGTGCTTATTGGCCTGGTGGTCGCGGGTCTCTTGCTGGCTGCCCTGCCGGCGCTGAGGATCGGCAGTGACTTTTTCTCTCACAAAGATGACAGCGCCGATGAGACGCCTGTCAGCTATAACTCTGCCGTGAGAAGGGCCGCGCCAGCGGTGGTGAATGTCTATAACCGCAGCGCCAATGCCTCTGCAGATAACCTGGAGATCCGTACGCTGGGCTCGGGGGTAATCATGGATGGTCGGGGCTATATCCTGACCAACAAACATGTGATTAACGATGCCGATCAGATCATCGTTGCGCTGCAGGATGGCCGTATTTTCGAAGCGATGCTGGTGGGTTCAGACAGCCTGACCGATCTGGCAGTGCTGAAAATAACCGCCTCTGCTCTTCCCGTTATCCCGATCAACCCAAAACGCATTGCCCACATCGGCGATCTGGTGATGGCTATCGGCAACCCCTACAACATTGGCCAGACCGTGACGCAGGGGATAATCAGTGCCACCGGCCGCGTAGGCTTAAGCCCTTCACGCTACCAGAACTTCCTGCAGACCGATGCCTCTATCAACAAAGGCAACTCCGGCGGCGCACTGATCAACTCGCTGGGTGAGCTGATGGGAATCAATACGTTATCCTTTGATAAAAGCAACGATGGCGAAACGCCGGAGGGCATCGGCTTTGCCATCCCTACCGCGCTGGCGGCAAAAATTATGGATAAATTGATCCGCGATGGACGGGTTATTCGCGGCTTTATTGGTATCAGTGGCCGCGAAGTGCCTCAGATGCACGGGCAGAACAACGGTCTTGATCATATTCAGGGAATTGTAGTGACCAACGTAGCGCAGGGTGGACCAGCCGCTAAAGCAGGCCTGCAGGTCAATGACGTGATTACCAGCGTAAACCATAAACCTGCAATTTCCGCGCTTGAAACCATGGATCAGGTCGCTGAAATCCGGCCCGGTACGGTGATTAACATGGATATCATTCGCAACGATCGGAAAATGACGCTGCCAATCACGGTGCTGGAATATCCGGGGACTTAGGCAGGAAAATCACAGAGGGCCAGGGTAGTTGGCCCTCTGCTCAGTTATTTGACGAACTCTTCGCCCAGGGTAATATCTTTTTTCAGCGTATCAAGCATGCCGGTTAACGCCTGCTGTTCAAACGCGCTCAGCGTACCAATTGGCTTGCGCTCGGCAACCCCATTTTTGCCCAGCAGCAGCGGCTGCGAGAAGAAGCGGGCATGTTCGCCATCCCCTTCCACATAAGCGCACTCAACCACATTGCTTTCGCCGTTCAGCGCCCGCACCAGTGAAAGACCAAATTTCGCGGCCGCCTGTCCCATCGACAAGGTGGCAGAGCCTCCACCAGCTTTCGCTTCCACGACTTCCGTTCCCGCATTCTGAATGCGTTTGGTCAGGTCAGCCACTTCCTGTTCGGTAAAGCTGACGCCCGGGATCTGAGAGAGCAGAGGCAGAATGGTAACGCCGGAGTGACCGCCTACAACAGGAACGTTAAGCTCGGCAGGGTTTTTGCCTTTCAGTTCAGCCACAAACGTGTTGGAGCGGATGATGTCCAGCGTGGTGACGCCAAACAGCTTGTTCTTATCGTAAACGCCCGCTTTTTTCAGCACTTCGGCAGCAATAGCCACCGTGGTATTGACCGGGTTGGTAATCACGCCAATTAAGGCTTCAGGACAGGTGCTGGCAACCTGTTCAATCAGATTACGCACAATGCCAGCATTGACGTTGAACAAGTCGGAACGATCCATACCCGGTTTACGGGCAACACCGGCGGAGATCAGCACCACATCGGCGCCTTTAAGCGCCGGAGTGGCATCTTCGCCGCTGAATCCTTTGATGGTGACGGCGGTAGGGATGTGGCTCAAGTCAACCGCAACGCCAGGCGTAACGGGAGCGATGTCATACAGAGAAAGGTCTGAACCCGCCGGAAGCTGGGTTTTAAGCAGAAGCGCGAGAGCCTGGCCAATACCGCCGGCTGCGCCGAGAACTGCAACTTTCATCCTGAACTCCTTATAAGTGTACGAAATGTGCCGTGAATCCATCTGGTTAAGAATAGACGACCCGTAAGGTCAAACGCGAATGCTTCACTAAAGTTTCGGGCGCTATGCCTGAAAACGCTGAGGCGAGTGAGATTGACCGCATTACCGGAAACGCTATTCGTAGCCGTCTGCAGACAACATGTTTCGGCGTTACATTACACCCTTAGCGCTCATCAGAACAACATCATTTTAATAACAATTCGTTTACTTTTCGATCAAGAATAGCGCGCTATAACGCATTTTTTTCATCAGCAATATTTGGTAAACTGCCGCTCCGCCTGACGCACCTGCCAATTAAAAAGCTTATACATTGCATAATAATTCATATAATTGCATAATAATGTAATATCCCTCTTGGGCTTTCCCTTATACACACCGACTTTTAGCGGACACTTATGCGTAATCCATCAAAACAAGAAGATCTTATCAAAGCCTTCAAAGCGCTGTTAAAGCAGGAGAAGTTCAGCTCCCAGGGCGAGATTGTGGCCGCACTGCAGGAAGAGGGTTTTGACAATATTAATCAGTCAAAAGTGTCGCGTATGTTGACTAAGTTTGGCGCGGTACGCACCCGTAATGCCAAAATGGAGATGGTTTATTGTCTGCCCGCCGAACTGGGCGTGCCGACTACCACCAGTCCGCTAAAGAATCTGGTGCTGGATATCGACTATAACGATGCGCTAATAGTTATTCATACCAGCCCGGGCGCGGCTCAGCTCATCGCCCGCATGCTCGACTCACTGGGTAAACCAGAGGGTATTCTCGGTACCATCGCCGGAGATGACACTATTTTTATTACCCCTGCGCGTACCGTAACGGTTAAGAAGCTGATTGAAACAATCCTGATTCTCTTTGAGCAGGAGTTTTAAGAGACGCCAGTCAGGCGCGCTACGCTAACGCTCCTCACTTCGCTCTCTCAAAAGCCGGCTATTGTCGGCTTTTTGCTGGCGTCTTTACTCCAGTCCCAACCTCAGCTCCCTCTCCCTCTCCCTCTCCCTCTCCCTCTCCCTCTCCCTCTCCCTCTCCCTCTCCCTCTCCAGCATGATGAACTGCCATAACGGCGCAGAAACAGCCATAAAAACTGGATACTCCCGTCTCACGGTGTGATCCACCACAAATTAGCGCACAAATGGCTAAATTAACCTATCTCTATGTTTTTACATGTATTTAACAATCCATGCGCGAATTATAAGCATTTTTTATAACTTAAGGTTATTAAAAAGCGCGAATGGAGGAAAGGATCACAACAAAAGATTATTAGCATGCTATTAATTTTTTAGGTGATTAGATCTATACTTCTTTTCGTGATGAGAATCACATTAAACAGAAAGATAAAAACAGACTGCGAGGAATAAACCATGAACATTAAAACCAGTATTGCCACATTAAGCCTTCTTTCCGCCCTGTCGTTTGGTGCTTTTGCAGCTGAATCTGTCAACGCGGATCAGGCGCAAAATCTGCAATCTGTAGGTACCATTTCTGTAAGCGGCGTCGCAGGTGCGCCCATGGATATTAAGCAGAAACTGAGTGATAAAGCGGATGCGCAGGGTGCGAACGCTTACCGTGTTGTAGAGGCTTACAACAACGGTAATTACCATGCGACTGCTGAACTGTACAAATAGACGAATCAGTTATAAACCTGTTTTAACCTGACACTACGGTAACCCCAAGAATAATAAACGCTTTACAGCCCTTTCGGTTACCGCTCAACCCTATGTGGAGCATGAATCATGAAAACTAAAATCGCTATCGCTGTACTCAGTCTGGCTTCCGTTCTCTCTTTCGGTGCCAGCGCCGCTAACCTTGTGACTGACCAGCAGGCTGCTGAGCAAAATCTGCAGTCAATGGGCACCGTAAGCGTAAGCGGGATTGATGGAGCCCCAACCGATATCCGTCAGGCGCTTTCCCAGAAAGCTGAACAGCAGGGTGCCAGCCATTACCGTGTGATTGAGGCCTATAACAACGGCAACTACCACGCTACGGCTGAGCTGTATAAATAAGCGCTATTTTGCGGGCATGTCGTCGAAGCCTGCCTGCAGCCGGCATTGTTTACACCCTATCCAAAGCATTCCTCGTCAGTATGACGAACCCTTTGGCCCCGTTTGTCGGGGCCTTTTTTACCCTGCCACTGCTTTCATCGAACGTTGAAGCGGAGCTGCCCCTCCAGCTCCTCTTCAGCTTCTTCAAATAGCAGGATCAGCGCCCCATATCGCCTTTTCTGACCTTTTCCCAGATGAATAAAAGTTATCTCCAGCGGCAAAGGGAGCACGCTTGCTTTCACCGCCTCCCATAAACCGTCTAAATCCGTTACGGTCAAATCGGCAAGAGCAAAACGTTCGCTGAACTGGCGGAAAAAATGCGCCTGATCGACTATTTCATCAAAATCAAATGTCTCTGTTCTCATGTTGGCCGCTCCGCGAGGCAGACATCTGGGCGGTGTTATCCGCCCGTTGAGTT
The DNA here is from genome assembly GCF_030758455.1 of Erwinia pyri. Lineage (NCBI taxonomy): Bacteria > Pseudomonadati > Pseudomonadota > Gammaproteobacteria > Enterobacterales > Erwiniaceae > Erwinia > Erwinia pyri. Next base: position 505,454 of record NZ_CP132353.1, on the reverse strand, counting down.
ACAGTCCCCCTATATGCAGGGCTTTGACTTCCAGATACTCCTCCATGCCCAAAACCGAGCCTTCACGTCCCAGTCCGGACTCTTTAACGCCACCGAAGGGCGCCAGCTCAGTGGATACGGCACACTCATTAATGCCAATCATGCCGCTTTCCAGCGCGGCTGAAACGCGGAACACGCGCTGCAGATCCTGCGTATAGAAATAGGCTGCCAGACCAAACTCCGTTTCATTGGCGCGACGAATCACCTCCTCTTCATCATCAAAACGGAAACAGGCCGCTACGGGGCCAAAGGTTTCTTCTCTGGAGAGTTTCATCTTCTCGTTAGCTTCTGCAATCACCGTTGGCTGCCAGAAATTACCGCCCAGCGCATGGCGTGCTCCGCCGGTCACGATCCTGCCGCCATTGGCTACGGCATCGTTGACGTGCTCCTCCACTTTTTCCACGGCGGAAGCTTCAATCAGCGGCCCCACAATAACGCCCTCTTCCATCCCATTACCCACCTTGAGCTTGCTCACCTCTTCGGCCAGCTGGCTGACGAAACGATCGTAAACGCTGTTGTGGATAAAGAAGCGGTTTACGCTAACGCAAACCTGCCCAGCGTTGCGGAACTTATTGGCAATGGCACCTTTAACTGCCGCCTCTATATCTGCGTCTTCAAAAACGATATAGGGCGCATTGCCGCCCAGTTCCATCGACAATTTTTTCATTGTTTCTGCAGCGTTACGCATCAGCAGTTTGCCAACGGCAGTGGAACCGGTGAAAGAGATTTTTCTTACCGCTTTACTGGCCATAATGGCGTCGCTGATGGCGTGCGTGTCGCCCGCCACAGCGTTCAGTACCCCATCCGGCACCCCCGCTTTTTGCGCCAGCGCCAGCAATGCAAAGGCGGAGAGCGGCGTATTGTTGGCAGGTTTAATGATGCCGGTGCAGCCTGCGGCCAGCGCCGGCCCGAGCTTCCGGGTCAGCATCGCCATCGGGAAATTCCAGGGGGTTATTGCCGCAACCACCCCTACAGGCTCACGCGTAGCCAGAATGCGCGAGCCAGCTTTAGCCGGAGGGATGATTTCACCATTTGCGCGTTTAGCCTGTTCAGCAAACCACTGAATAAAGCTGGCTGCATACTCAACCTCGCCTTCAGCCTCTTTAACCGGCTTGCCCTGCTCAGCCGTCATCAGCTGGCCCAGCCAGCTTTTATTTTCAATCATCAGCTGATACCAGCGATAAAGGATCTCGCTGCGCTCTTTCGCCGTTTTTGCACGCCAGGCCGGGAAGGCTTTTTCCGCGGCATCAATGGCCTGCTCCGTTTCCGCTTTCCCCGCTTTTGCCACCTGCGCGATAACCTCGCCAGTTGCCGGATTAAGGACATCGAAGGTTGAAGTGCCGCGCAGCCACTGACCACCCGCAAAGTAGCCGGTCTGGAATAGCGCATTGTCCTGGAGCGTGGAGGTGCTCATGGTGTTCTCCTCAGTGAATGACCAACATAATAAAATTAAGTATAGATGGCACACGTTGAGGCGGGAGAGAGCAGAAAGGGAAAGCGCTGATACCGGACGGTATCAGCGTTGAATCAAATTTTGATCAGGGTGTTTTGGTATTTTTTCAGCATGAAAGCGAGCCTTTGTACCGGTTCGGTCACGCTTAGCGGTGCCTCGTAATAACGCAGCTTTTCCTGGTAGACCTCCAGTTCAGCCAACAACCGTTCAAAGTAATGCTGGCGTTTAGAGTCGGTACCGGAGGCAATCACCCGATCGGCGGTATGTCGCAGCTGTTTATGGTAAGCCGACAAGTCGCTGTTCACCGGGATATCTGCATCCCGCAGTCGCTGATGTCCGATGATCAACGTCAGGGCTATACGGTATTTATCGATGTCGCCGGGGAACATATTCAGCAGCATAAAGAGCTGTTGATAGAGCGCGGGAAGGTGGTTCTCACGACGGCGGGCCTGATTGGTGGTCATGGCAGAGACGGCGGCATACATAAAGCGGTTAAGCAGAATGCGCCCCGTACGCGCTTTAGAGGTGTCGCGGATCAGCAGGATCACCAGCAGCGCAAGGAAACAGCCAATCGCCTGACCGAGCGCATTATCCAGAAATGCACTGACGTTAAAGGTCATTGGATTATCCAGCGTGATGATATTGATTGTCCCCACCAGCGCACCCAGCGTGCCAATTTGCCGCCGCTGGATCAATATTCCGCCGATAAAAGCCATCACGCCAAGGGCAATGCACAGTAACAGCATACTTTGCTGAGTAGCCGGCATGATCACCATGTAATAGAGCGACCCCAACGGAATTGCCACTATCATGCCGTAGAGGAAATCTTTCGCCATCATCAGCGGATTAGGCATGCGCATCGCCAGCGCGGTGATTACCGCCAGCATCACCATCGCTCCGCTTCCGGAGGTCCAGCCGCTCCACAGCCAGAAGAGCGATCCCACGGAGGTAGCCACAAACGTACGGATGCCGTTAATCAACGCATGCCTGGTTTCGGCAGAACGCATTTTGACTACCGGTTCATCGTTCAGCACTTCCTGTTCAATACGGCTGATACTGCTGTTGGTATGGATCCCTTTCAGCAAAAGCAGATAACGCGTGGCGGCCACTACCCAGTTACGGATGGTCACCGGCGTGTTTTTGCTGCCGCTACGGGTGATCACCCGACGCATGATTTTCATGCGTTTGTGGATATCACCAATGTTCTCTACCGGCTTCTCAAAAAAGATATGGAACTGCGGGGGAACATACTCCTTACGGGAGTTCTGTATAAGAAAGGTTTCTGCAGCCTGGGTAATCAGCGTAAGCGAGAGAGTGTTCAGGGCGCGCATCCGCTCGTCAATCTTCTGCCAGCGACTGGACTCCATCATCAGATTGCCGCGCATGCCGTTCAGCGCGGAGGTGCGACGTACCAGCCCTGTCCAGAGCTTGTCCACCTCTTCCCGGTCACCGTGGGCGATGCAAAGCTGCATCAGCTTATACTGGTCTACCAGCAGCGCATCAATTTCCCGATCGATATCGTTTTTAATTGAACGGGGAGAAAACAGCATATCGGCCAGGATGGCGCAAACGATGCCGATAATGATCTCGCTGCAGCGCTCCACCGCAAACTGCGGAGCAAGAAGAACAGAGCCGTTGGCATCCACGCTGACCACGATAATCAGCGCGGTATAGCCCGCCAGCCCCAGCGCATAGGAGTTTTCAACCCGGATCAGTGAAGAGAGCCAGACGCAGAATCCCGCCCAGAGACAGCAAAGCAGCAGCATCAGAGCGGGGGCGCGAATGGTGGCTATCATGATGGTCAGCGCCGCAATACAGCCCAGGAAGGTGCCGATAATGCGTAGCATGCCACGGTGGCGGAGGGCGCCAGAAAAGGGATCGCCCCCGGCGGCAAACGCCGTCCCGCCTGCCACGATGCAGGCGGTCATCACCGCCCAGCGGGGTGTTTCCAGATTAAAGTGAAAGCCGATAAGCAGAGCCAGCAAAATAGCGAAGGTCAGCTTGATCGGGAACCGCAAACGGTGCCACTGCATAGATGCGCCCCTGGTTAGCCGAACTCACGCAGGCGATGCATCAGTTTCATCATCGGCGACATCTCTTCGGGTTTACGATCCTGCGCACCGGTCACCACCACAGTGGCTGTGGTACCCGATGGGTAGAGATTCCCCTGCTGCTGGTCCAGATGAATGCGTACCGGTACGCGCTGCGCCAGGCGCACCCATTCCAGGTTGGAGTCGATGGTAGCCATGCCTTTGCTGTCGATGGTGCTGCTGCTGTTCGTCACGCCTGCGGCAATACTGTCAACCGTGCCGTGCAGAACCCGGTTGCTGCCCAGCGGAGTGATTTCAACCCGATAGCCCGGGCGGACCCCCTCCAGCTTGGTTTCTTCCATATAGGCCAGCACATAGAAAGTGTGCTGCTGAACCAGCGCCACCGCCGTGGAGCCGCGGGTGATAAATTCTCCCCGGTAGACGTTCAGGTTGGTGACCCAGCCGTCGGAAGGCGCTTTTACCACGGTACGGGCGAGATCCAGCTTAGCCGTGTCGCGAGTGGCAACAGCTTTCGCCAGTTGATGTTCCGAAGTCTGGTAATCGTTATTAGACTGCTCAATGGCTTCACGGGACATGGCGGAAACGCCAAGCTGATTACGACGGCTTGCTTCACGCCGTTTCTCATTTACCAGCGTCTGGTAGTAAGCCACATCCGCTTCAGCTTCATCTAAAGCCTGCTGATAACGGGGCTGATCGACCACAAAAAGCACCTGGTCTTTTTTTACCAGTTGGTTATCACGAACGCGTACGTCGGAAATCAGCCCGCTGACGTCGGGCGCAATAGCCACAACATTAGCGGTAAATTTTGCATCACGCGTCCAGGGGGATTCGGTGTAGAACACCCACGCGCGGAAGATAACGATGACGGCGACGATCACCAGAATAATGGTGATGGCGTATCGGGCAATTTTAGTTGTTAGCGCTTTCACTAAGACCTCAGACAAACAATCGGGAAACCAGGTAGAACAGGCAGCAATAAAGCGCCGTATTAAACAGTGCAGGATGCCAGACCAGGTCATAGATCCCGGTAGGCGTCAGCAGGCGACGCACCAGCCAGAACAGCATCAGTGACACGATAATTTCAAAGAAGATGGGCGGAAACGAAAGCCCAAATATTACAATAACCGGAAGCACACTCATCTTTTTTCCTTGTCAGTACCTTGCCGGGCACGCGCCTTGCGACAGGCTCCCTTCCTGATAAGGGGGCACCGATCTACAGGTTGAAGGTAATTCATGACGGTAAACTGCCAGATCATCCTAACCGGCGCTCAATGAATCATAGCGTATCCATGAGCCAGCATAGTGACGAGTAGAGTTACAAGAGAGTAACCCGGCGATGCTATAGTAACGCGCCTGACTATACGTTTTCTACCTAATGTGATCTAAATCACTTTTAAGCCAGAGTTAATAATGGAAAGATTGAAAGGCATGTCGGTCTTTGCCCGGGTAGTGGAGCTGGGTTCCTTTACGGCCGCGGCACAGCGGCTGCAGATGAGCGTTTCCGCCGTCAGCCAGAGCGTGGCTAAACTGGAAGATGAACTTCAGGTGAAGCTGCTGAACCGGAGCACGCGCAGCCTTGGACTGACGGAAGCGGGAAAAATTTATTTTCAGGGTTGTCGGCGCATGATGCATGAGGCCCAGCAGGTTCATGAACAGCTGTATGCGTTCAATAACACCCCTGTTGGCGCGCTACGCATCGGCAGCTCCTCAACAATGGCGCAGAATGTGCTGGCGACGATGACGGCTGAAATGCTGAAAGAGTACCCCGGCCTGACGGTAAGCCTGGTGACCGGTAATCCTGCCCCTGACCTGATTGCTGACGGACTGGATCTGCTAATCCGCGTGGGCGCGCTTCAGGACTCCAGCCTCTTCTCACGCCGCCTGGGTTCGATGCCGATGGTAGTCTGCGCAGCGAAAAGCTACCTGACGCTGCACGGCACCCCGGATAATCCTGCTGATATCGGCAAGTTTTCCTGGCTGGAATACAGCATTCGTCCCGATAATGACTTTGACCTGATTTCGCCAGAAGGGGTCTCTATTCGCCTTTCCCCTCAGGGCCGTTTCGCCACCAATGATTCACAAACGCTGATCCGCTGGCTGGTTTCCGGTGCCGGGATCGCCTATCTCCCTCTGATGTGGGTGATAGAGGAGATCAATGCCGGGAAAGTGGACATTCTGTTTACCCATTACCATTCTGCTCCAAGACCGGTCTATGCCGTCTATACGCAGAAAGACAAACTGCCGCTGAAGGTGGAGGTCTGCATTAATTATCTGACGGAGTATTTCGATAAAGTGGCGGATATCTATCAGGAGTCACGGCAGGAGTAGCCGCAGCGAAAAAAAACGGAGCGCCAAAAGCGCTCCATTCACGGATTCCAGTCAGAGACAATCTGCCTCTTACAGAAACAATCGCCTTCACAGAAATAGAGGCTGACTGTTCCGCTGCAGAGGGAAAATCAGGCGGTGCCGCCCACCGTCAGCTTATCCAGCTTCAGAGTTGGCTGACCTACGCCGACCGGCAGGCTCTGCCCCTCTTTACCACAAACGCCAACGCCTTTATCCAGCGCCAGATCGTTGCCGACCATGGAAATTTGCTGCATCGCTTCAATGCCGGAACCGATCAGGGTCGCGCCTTTGACCGGCTTAGTGACTTTACCGTTCTCAATCAGGTACGCCTCAGAGGTGGAGAAGACAAACTTACCGGAAGTGATGTCCACCTGGCCGCCGCCAAAGTTTGGTGCATACAGGCCATACTCCACGCTTTCAATAATTTCCTGCGGCGTTGATTTCCCGGCCAGCATATAGGTGTTGGTCATGCGTGGCATCGGTAAATGGGCGTAAGATTCACGACGGCCGTTGCCGGTCGGGTTCACGCCCATCAGCCGCGCATTCAGCTTATCCTGCATGTATCCTTTCAGAATACCGTTTTCAATCAGCACGTTATACTGGCCCGGCACTCCTTCGTCATCAACCGCGAGCGAGCCGCGCAATCCTTCAATAGTTCCGTCATCTACCACGGTACAGATTTCGGAAGCGACCAGCTGCCCCATCTGCCCGCTGAACACCGAAGTGCCACGGCGATTAAAATCACCTTCAAGGCCATGCCCTACAGCTTCATGCAGCAGCACGCCAGGCCAGCCAGCACCCAGCACCACCGGAATCGTCCCGGCAGGCGCGGCCACGGCATTCAGGTTGACCAACGCCATCCGCACCGCCTCGCGAGCCCAGGCTTCTGCCCGCATCTCGCCAGACTCATCGGCCAGGAAAAATTCATAACCAAAACGCCCGCCGCCGCCGCTGGAGCCGCGTTCACGCTTGCCGTTTTCCTCAACCTGCACGCTGACCGAGAGACGCACCAGAGGGCGCACATCGGTCGCCAGCGTCCCGTCGGTCGCCGCCACCAGGATCAGCTCATAAACGCCGCTCAGGCTGGCGCTCACTTCCTGCACGCGCTTATCTGCGGCACGGGCAGCGCTGTCAACGCGATGCAACAGCGCAATTTTCTCTTCGCGAGTCAGGCTCTGTAACGGATCTGCCGTTGGATAAAGCGACCGGTGCATCACCGCGCCCAGGGTATGCGATTTGCCATTTCCCTGCTCGCGTACAATGCTGCGCGCCGCCGTGGCGCTCTGCGTCAGGGCATTCAGCGTAATCTGGTCGGCATAGGCAAAACCGGTTTTCTCACCGCTGACGGCACGCACGCCGACGCCCTGATCGATATTCCAGGAACCATCTTTAATGATGCGGTCTTCCAGTACCCAGGATTCATGATAGCTGGATTGAAAATAGAGGTCGGCATAATCCAGTTTACGTTCAGACAGCTGACCGAGAAGGGAAAAGAGATCCTGTTGATTAATGTTGTTCGCAGTTAGTAACTGCTCACTTACCAGATTCAGACTCATGTATTCTCGCTCTGTTTGGATGAGCCAGTAATCGCTGGCATCGCATCTCTATAGCCTGAGGCAATTCGCAGGTCACGTCAAATTCACTTCGCGCTCTTTTCACGCGGCTTACGCAGCACTTCATCAATTTGCGGTTTATCAATGGGGCCGGAAATATGATAGCGAAGCACCGAAATTTTGTTCCAGAGCGGCCCGAGAACTTTACTGGCAGCAAACACCGCTGCGCCCACCACAGGATTGACGGCAAAGGCGGCGGCGACGCCTACCGTAGCCGAAATCTCAGGTGCAACAACGGCTTCCATATCGATCTGCCGCTGTACCAGGTCCATCCTGCCCTTCATGGCAATATCCGCCTCCAGTCCGTCCACCAGCAGATTGTCGGTACGCATCACCCCTTTTTCAATCCAGGCCGTGCCGTTAATAGAGTCGAAATAGAAGCCCTGGCTGAAGGTATCGCTGAAATCGAGCCTGAGCTTGCGCAGCAGCGCATCAAAACTCACCAGCCTCAGCAGCTGTCCCGCTCTGCCGGTATTCACATCGGCTATCTGGCCTGCGCCAAAGTGGGTTTTCAACACGCCGCTCAGCGTCGCCTCCGATGGCTCCCACGGCGCAGACTGCCAATGCAGATCGTACTGAATATTGAAGGGAGAGTCCCGCAAGGGCGTATTCACGCCAAACCAGTTGGTAGCCTCATTGATTTTGTTGCCGCTAAGCACGCCTTTCAGCGCCGTACGCTGTTCGCCCGGACGGTTAACCCATTCTCCTTCCACTTTGAGACGGGCGTTTCCGGTATCAATCAGGCCGTTTTTCAGAGTTAGCGTATCGCTGGAATGGCTGAGGTCAGCTCTCATCCGGCCAAACTTCTGCCCGCGCAGCCAGCACTCATCACAGGTGAGGTCCACTGCTGGCCAGCTACTGAAATTGATGGCTGTGGCTTTGTCAGGCAGAGGCGAACTTTTTTGCCCGTCACCCCACTGCGGATTGTAATAAAGGTAATTGATATGCGCATCCCACGGCGCTCGCTGGTTCATTTTAAGCGTACCAGCAATCTCTTTACCTTTTGCCTGCACCTGGGTATCGCCTGAGACGGTCTGGCTCAGACTGGCTTCAAGATCGTGCCATTGCTGTCCGGCCAGCGTCAGCTCTGGCGTACGCAGGGTGATATTACCCGGGATCCTGGCACGACTTTGCTGACTTTGTCCCACTGCTGAGGTGCCGGTTTTATTCTCGCCATCGCCATCCAGCAGCGCCAGCCAGGCTTCGCCATTCAGCGGCGGCAGATTCAGCACCATGCCATCCGCTTCAGGCAAGGCAGGAGTTTGCTTTGCGCTGTTTTCCCAGATGCCGCGGCTCACTTTCAGCTGTTTGCCCAGCAGCCACTGGCTGTTAAAGCGGTGTCCGTCGCCAACCGCGCCGTTCAGGGTGAAACTCTGCAGATCCCCTTTAGCGGAAACTTTTACCGGCATGGCTTCTCCCCGCTTTTTATCGAGCGGTTCCGGTAAGTGGCTACTTACATTTTTCAGATCGCCCTCCAGAGCAATCTGATAACTGGCGCCGCCCTGATGCGGCAGATTGATCAGGACATTGCTTTTCCAGCTGGCGCTGCCCTCTAACTTATCGCGCAGTTGTACCGGCACTGCCTCTATCTTGCCCGGCTGCCACTCCCCCTGAAGATCGACGCCAATCTGATAATTTTTGTCACCCTCATTGGTATTGAAACTGACGTTCAGAGGCTGGCCGAACCAGCTGGCGCTCATGGGGTCGCTTTTCAGGTCGCCATTGTCGTAAGTAAAGTGGCCGGTTAGCTGTTTGATGGTGCTGTCGAGCGGCTTAATAAACAGCGAATTGTTTTGCAGATCTACCTCACCCGTGGCTCTGACTGGCTTACCATCCAGCGGAATATCGAGGTGTAAGCGACCACTTACATCTCCGTCAATCTGGAGTTCATCTAAAGCTGCGCCCAGCGAAGGCTTTAACGGCGTCTGATTAAAGTAGCGACCAATCTCCTTGCCTGCGCCAACGACCTCGCTGTCAACAATCAGCTTCTCTTTTAGATAATCGGGGATCACCGCCGAGACATTCTTCCCGTCAACCTGCCCTAATTTCGCCCGTTCGGCCTTCATAAACAGGCCGTTATTGACGAAATCGAGATTGATATCAAGATCCTGCAGATCGGGCCAGCCAGGCTGGAACTGATAGGTCGCTTGCCGCAGGGGCACCCACACTTCGAACATCCCTTCGTTATGCTTAAACGGGAAAAGTTGCGGATTACCGGCGAAGATCAGGGTGGCATTGTGGACCTGACCGCCCTTGATCGCTCCTCTCAGGTAGCTCACCAGCGAGGTGCCCATCAGCGGCTCGGGGAAGTAACGCCATGCATCACCAGCATCGGTAAGATTAATACCCGCAAGAATATCCAGGCGCGGAGCCTGATCTTTAAGCTGCGCATAGGTAAAGTCGCCCTTAGCCCACAGCGAACGGGCTTTGATATCCAGCTGGTGACCGGCAAGCGTGAAGCGATCTTTATCATACTGCCAGTTAAACGATCCTTTAGCCGCTTCGATTTCAAGCGGCGCACGGAACATCGTCCCATAAGGCAGGCTTGCCTTGTTGATGTCGAAACTCACTTTGCCACGGGTACCTCCGCCGGACGCTGAGCCGCTGAAATGCTCCATACCCGGCAGTAATTCCCAGTGCTGCCAGCTCAGATCGCGCCAGCGCGCCTGAAAGCGGCTCTGGTCAGGCTGCTGAACAGGGAAATCCACAGCCAGGGCTTCAAGCCGGCCTTTGGGCTGTAAAGAACGCCAGTTTTCCAGCAGTGTGGGAGAGAGTCGGGAGAAAAGCGGGATAAGCGGATCGAGACGTTCCAGATCCAGCTGGGTGGCGCGTACCCGCACTTCTTCATTATGATGCGGCCCCGGCAACACACCGTTTTCCGGTTGCCACAACAGGGAGAGCCGCCCTGCAGGCCAGGGGTGGCCGTCCGTTACCAGGTTAGTTTGCGGCAGTTCAATCTGCCAGCCGCTGTTAAAACGGGAGACATGAGCAGTAACGTCATCCACCGTTAGCGTGTGCCGCTGCTTATCGCCCTGCCAGCTCGCGCCCCCTTTTTTTAGCTGAATATCACCGTCGTAAATTTCACCTTCTCTCAGGCTCATCCAGGCTGCCAGGCTGAAGCGGGCGCTGTCGAGCGTGGTGTTATCACGCATCCACTCTCCAAGCCACGGCTTTACGTCAACATCATCAGCCTGCATCCAGACGCGGCCAGTATCGAGATAGCCATTGCTGTCGCTGAGATCCAGGCGTACCTGCACTTCGCCATGCTGCCCGGTAAAGCTGGAGAGGTTAACAATCCCTTCTGCGCGGTGACGGGTTTTCTCATTGAGCCAGGTCAGCTGTGGGATATCGAGCCTGGCGCGCTGGCCGGAAAGCGTGAGGAAGCTGATATGGCTGTTGCGCAGATCGAAATGGTCAAACTGGCGCAGGAAGAGATCGATGAATTTACCCGGCTCCAGCTTTATTTTTGCGCCGTCTCCCGAGGTCAACGGCTTGCTGGTGGCCAGGTTGAGCTGATAAAAAGTGAGGTTACGAAACTGCCAGCGCAGATGCAGTATCGACTGCCAGATATCCAGCGCCAGGGTAATGCGTTCCGCCTGCAGATTATCGCCCTCTTTCAGGCTGAGATGCAGATCGCGGATTTCCAGCACCGGGCCATAATTCTCCCAGTGACCGTTCAGGGCGCTGGCCTGCACCGGCACGCCAGCCACTACAGAGATCTTCTCCAGCAAAGGCACCCGCCAGCTGTTGATATGGGGCAAAACCAGACGCAGCCCGCTGACCATCAACGCAACGATCACCACAACCGTTGCGCCAGTCAGCAGCAGAATTCCTGGTAATCGCCTCACGCACTTCTCCCTGTGGTTGTCACATCATGACCACGTCAAATTGCTCCTGAGTATAGAGCGGTTCGACCTGAACTTTGACCTGCTTGCCGACAAAAATTTCCACTTCCGCCAGCGCATGCGATTCATCAGTTTTCAACGCTTCGCCCACGGCTGGGGACACGTAAACCAGGAAGCGATCCGAATCATAGGCATGATGTACACGAACGATTTCACGCATGATTTCATAACAAACGGTTTCAACCGTTTTTAACGTACCGCGCCCCTTACAGACCGGGCAGTCCTGGCAGAGTACGTGTTCAATACTTTCACGCGTCCGCTTGCGCGTCATCTCCACCAGCCCAAGCTGCGAGAAGCCGTTAATGCCGGTTTTCACCCGATCTTTGCTCAGCGCCTGCTCCAGTGAATGCAGCACCCGCCGACGGTGATCGTCATTGGTCATATCGATAAAGTCGATGATGATAATGCCACCCAGATTACGCAGCCGCAGCTGACGGGCGATCGCCTGGGTGGCTTCAATATTGGTATTAAAGATGGTTTCGTCGAGGTTGCGGTGGCCGACAAAGGCGCCGGTATTGATATCGACGGTGGTCATCGCTTCCGTCTGATCGATGATCAGATAACCACCCGACTTCAGCTCGACCTTACGGTCCAGCGAACGTTGAATTTCGTTCTCGACGTCAAACAGATCGAAGATCGGCTGCTTACCGGTGTAGAGCTCCAGCTTGTCGGTCATTTCCGGGATATATTCGCTGGTAAATTCGACGAGATGCTCGTAGGTCAGGCGCGAGTCGATACGGATGCGATCAAGCGCTGCGCCAGCAAAATCACGCAGAATTCGCTGCGACAGCGCAACTTCGCCATAGAGGCGGCAACGGGTCTGATTGCGCTTCCGACGTTCGATAACCTTTGTCCACAGACGCTTGAGAAAAGCGGCATCGGAAGCCAGCTCAACTTCCCCTACGCCTTCGGCGGCGGTGCGAATGATATAACCGCCCAGCTCGTCACAGTAGCTGGAGACTACTTTCTTCAGGCGGTCACGCTCCGCTTCGCTCTCTATGCGCTGTGAAACGCCGACGTGTGAAGCGCCGGGCATAAAGACCAGATAGCGCGACGGCAGCGTGATATCGGTGGTCAGACGCGCTCCCTTAGTGCCCAGCGGATCTTTTACCACCTGCACCACCAGATCCTGCCCCTGGCGGACAAGTTCGGAGATATCACGCACCGTGAAATTCTTTTTCTCATCACCCGCCACGCATTCGGTGTGCGGCATGATGTCCGATGCGTGCAGAAACGCGGCTTTTTCCAGCCCGATATCAACAAAGGCCGCCTGCATACCAGGCAGCACGCGGCTTACGCGCCCTTTATAGATATTGCCGACAATGCCCCGGCGCGCTTCACGTTCAATGTGGATCTCCTGCAGGATGCCGCCATCAATATAGGCAACCCGCGTTTCCGAAGGGGTAATATTTACCAGCAGCTCAGCGGTCATGTTGCTCCCTTACTTCACGCAGTGACTGAAAGTGGCTCAGCAGCTCCGCCGTTTCAACCAGCGGCAGGCCTACTACGGCGTGATAGCTTCCATTAATTTTTCGGACAAAATTGCCCCCTAAACCCTGGATCCCATACGCACCAGCTTTATCCATCGGTTCACCGCTGGCGATATAGGTGGCGATATCTTCCGCCGTCAGGGTGCGAAAAGTGACTTCGGTCACCACAAGGCAATCCAGACATGCGTTTCTGTCGGCCAGCGCTACCGCTGTCATTACCTGATGCGTCTGGCCAGAGAGCTTTGTCAGCATCTCTGCAGCGGCTGCCTCATTGATCGGTTTTTCCAGCACCGCATCGTTGAGCACTACGATAGTGTCTGCACCCAGCACCGGGAGATCCCGTGTGGCGACGGCAACACCCGCCTGGGCTTTTTCACGCGCAAGCCGGCGAACATAAGCTTCCGCCTGTTCATCGGGCCGTTTTTGTTCTTCAACTTCAGTGGAGAGGCGTTCAAAGCGCAGGCCAAGCTGCGTAAGCAGCTCGCGACGACGGGGAGAACCAGAGGCCAGATAAAGGGATACCATAATCTTCCTTATTGAACGGCAAACTGGCGGCGTATTTTTCTCATCAGCAAGAAGAGCCAGGGCCACAGGATACCGTCGACAACACTGCTCCAGAAAATTTCCGGCCGGAACGAGACGTTTATCACTAAAAATTCAGCCCAGAATACAATAACGTTCATTGCCAGGGAGAGCACCATCACCATCAGCGCCTGCTGCCAGAGCGCGAGGTTACGGAACAGCTGGAATTTGAACGCTACCAGATAAGCGATGATACTGAACGCTAACGCCCGCACGCCCAGCGTTGAGCCAGAGATAAGATCCATTATAGATCCCATCACAAAGCCCGTACCGACATTCACGCGGTGCGGCAGAGCCAGCGTCCAGTAAATGACAATCAGAAGCAACCACGAGGGCCTGAACATATAAAGTTGTTCAGGCCAGGGCATTATTTGCAAAACCAGTGCGACGAGGAAAGAGAGCCAGATAACCCAACGCCCGTGGCTGCGATAGCTGCTCACGGTAGGCCTCCGCGTGGCCGGCGCTCCGCAGAGGAGGCGGGCGCAGCGCTCTGAGCGGCGGCGGCGGGTTGTCCCTGAGCGGCAGGCGGCGTGGCGACAGATTGCCCTGGCGCTGGCGGCCCTACCATCTCGCTGGCCGCAGGCAGCACCTGCGGCATCATCTGCATCAGCCGCTCATTAGCCACACGATGCACTTCGTTCGGCGCCATTGGCATGGTGCCGTTACGATCGGCTCCCCACAGCAGAAGCAGATAGCGAAGGCGCTGCAGGCCAGCCATTGGCCGTGCCTGAATAACGGTATAGGCACGCTGCGTATCCAGCTTCACCGAAGAGACCACCCCTACCGGATAACCTTCAGGGAAACGGCCACCCAGGCCTGACGTAACCAGCACGTCACCCTCACGGATATCGGTGTTACCCGGCAAATGCTCAAGCTGCAAATCTTCGGTACAGCCGTTGCCCGCAGCAATCACCCGAATGTCATTTCTCAGTACCTGAATCGGTAGCGCATGGGAGGAGTCGCAGATCAGCATTACGCGGCTGGTGATTTTGCCAACGGCAACCACCTGACCCACGACGCCCTTATCGCTGATGACGGGCTGACCTTCATAGACACCATTGAGGCTGCCTTTATCAATCACGACCTGGTCGGTGTAGGGATCGGTGCCGGTAGAGATGACCTGAGTGACCATCTTCTGCTCGTCCTGACGCAGCGGCGAACCCAGCAGTTCGCGAAGGCGGGCATTTTCCTGCTTAAACTGACCCAGCATCAGCAGTTCACTGTTTTTCAGCATCAGCTCGCGCTGTAGCCCTTTATTTTCAAGCTCCAGCTGCTGGCGGGAGGCCAGTGTTTCAGAAACACTGTCCAGAATTTGACGTGGCCCGTTGGCCAGAAAATAGAATGGGCTGACCGCCGTATCCATATAGGTGCGTATCTGGCTGAAAGCGCCCATACGACTGTCGGCGATAATCACGCCTATAGCCACAATAACCGCTAAAAATAAGCGTAACTGCAGGGAAGGTCCCCTGCTGAAGATCGGCTTCATAAACTCGGCGTATTCCTCGACATCTTAAAAAAGGAGTACGACGCAGCGCACGTCCGTACTCCTTAAGGCAAATTATTCTTCGCTGAACAAATCGCCGCCGTGCATGTCGATCATTTCCAACGCTTTACCGCCACCGCGCGCAACGCAGGTCAGCGGATCTTCTGCCACCACAACCGGGATGCCGGTCTCTTCCATCAGCAGACGATCGAGGTTACGCAGCAGAGCGCCCCCTCCGGTCAGAACCATACCGCGTTCGGAAATGTCAGATGCCAGTTCCGGCGGACACTGTTCCAGCGCAACCATCACCGCGCTGACGATGCCGGTCAGCGGCTCCTGCAGGGCTTCCAGGATCTCGTTGGAGTTCAGCGTAAAGCCGCGCGGCACACCTTCAGCCAGGTTACGTCCACGCACTTCAATCTCGCGCACTTCATCGCCCGGATAGGCCGAGCCGATTTCGTGTTTGATGCGCTCAGCGGTTGCTTCACCAATCAGTGAACCGTAGTTACGGCGCACATAATTAATGATGGCTTCATCAAAGCGATCGCCACCAATACGAACGGAGGAGGAGTAAACCACGCCGTTCAGGGAGATCACTGCCACTTCCGTGGTACCACCACCGATATCAACAACCATTGAACCGGTTGCTTCAGAGACCGGCAGGCCAGCGCCAATGGCCGCAGCCATCGGCTCTTCAATCAGGAAGACTTCACGAGCGCCCGCACCCTGCGCGGATTCCCGGATGGCACGACGCTCAACCTGCGTGGCGCCAACAGGCACACACACCAGCACGCGCGGACTTGGGCGCATAAAGCTGTTGCTGTGAACCTGTTTAATAAAGTGTTGCAGCATTTTCTCGGTAACGAAGAAGTCGGCGATCACGCCATCTTTCATTGGCCGGATAGCAGCAATATTGCCGGGAGTACGTCCCAGCATCTGTTTGGCGTCATGACCGACTGCCGCCACGCTCTTTGGGGAGCCGGCACGATCCTGACGGATGGCAACGACAGAGGGCTCATTCAGAACGATGCCCTGCCCTTTCACATAAATCAGGGTATTGGCTGTACCCAGGTCGATGGACAAGTCGTTGGAAAACATGCCACGGAATTTTTTAAACATACTAAAGGATAATCCTGCAAGCTGGGGGCGGAAAATAAAATCCGCTTACTTTACCAACCACACGAAGCAGCGACAAGGCGCAAAAACGTTCTACTTCGGTGAAAAATCACGCTATCTCACTTCTTCGTCAGTGGCCCGAAATGTGGGGCGAATAAAACGCCTGATTCAGGCCTTGCACGCAGCATTCAGGGCTGACAGAAGGACATAACGTACATAATATTTACCATGTTTCGGGTCACTGGCAGACCAGGATCCCCATGCCGGCACCACAGCCGCGCGGGTATTCTACGTGAATTCCAGCACAACGGCAGATTAAACTTGATATCTTTGCGAATATTTTTTCACGTTGCTGTCAAGCGGTTGTGAAGATGCAACAAATTCCCCCTGACCGCCCGCCACGCCTAGTTCCATAAGGAGTTGCCACTCGGTCCGGGTACGGACGCCCGCGGCAAAAACCTGGGTAGAAGTCCGGGTACAACTCTCTAACAGGCTCCTGACAAAGAGCTGGTTCTCGGTGCGGCGTTCAATATTCCTGACCAGAGCCGGATGCAGTTTGATCAGCTCCACTTCGAACTGTCTGATATAGGCAGTGCTGACCACCGTTAACCCGGCCTGGTTAACCGCAATCCGACAGCCAAAACCCCTCAGCAGTCGAAAGGCAGAACCCAAACGGCTGATGTGTTGACACACATCTGCTTCAGCAAGTTCAAATAAAATCTGTTTTCTTTGTAATTTAGTGCATTGCAGCAGCATATCCCGGAGCCACCTCTGGAAAGGCCGCTGCAACAAAGCGTCAACGGTAAGTGGAATAGTCAGCGTCTCTTCCGGCCAGATAGCCAGCAGTGCCATAATTCTCGTCACCAGCAGACGGTCATACCCTTCGGCCATGCCTAACTGCTGAATAAAGGGTAAATATTCAGCTGACAGCAGCTCTTTCTCGCCATCAAAGATCCTCGGCATTAATTCCCGATGATGGACGGTGCCATCCCGCCTTACGGCGGGCTTCTGATATAATCTTGGCCCACCCCGCTGTAGCGTATTTTCCAGTAGCGTGCGCCATTTGACGCTGCCGCGAGCATATTCCTGCTGCGGCGCTTCGCCTAGTGACCAGTTGTTGCCCCCCAGCAAAGCCGCATGACGCGTAGCCAGTTCCACATTCTCCATCACCTGTTGCGTAGCCTGCCCGCTGCGCCAGGCGCTAATGCCGATATGGATCATATCTTCACGATCTAACATTCGGGTAGGCGGAAGCGCGTCAACAGCCTTGATCAGCTGTGAAGCGATGCTGTCGGCATCCTTCAGGCTCCGGTGCGGCAGCAGCACGGCAAAATCACTGCGGAAATAGCGGGCCAGCAGCGCGCCGGGGTAGCGTAATACAAAGGTGGAAAGCAGATTCACCAGCGCATAAAGGTAATCTTTGGTCTGATTGTGGCCCCAGTTATCCCGCAAGGTATCGAAGTCCGGCAGTCGGATCATCATGACCATGCCGTGGACGCCGCCCGTCTCGGTATCCTCCAGCATGGTAGCCAGCTGGTTATCGAAAAAGAGGCGGTTGTTAAGGCCGGTCTTTGCATCCTGCGCAGCAAAAGCGCGGATTAAGGTATCAAGACGTGAGCGCTGCTCCCCCGCCTCCTGAAGATCGGCGAGCAGCAGGTCAATTGCGCTGCTGGCTTTCGGCGGCCACTCATGGACAGAGCCCGGCTTTACCGTCCCTCTCTCACCCTTCACAATATTTCCTGCCCTGAATTCAAGACGCTCCATGCCTTCAAGCTGACGGTTGAGCCAGCGGTGGGTCACAAACAGGATGGCGGTCATGATCGCCACAACGGTCACAACCACGCTGAGAATAGAGGCGCCAATAAATGATTTCAGCCAGGTTTTGGTGGAATCAACCCACTGAATGTTAAGGGAGTAGCGGGAGTTATTTTGCAGAGGAAGAAGGGTGACACGATACTGATTAGGCTCATCGTCCAGCACCGGCTCCTGATGATGCGCGATAGTCAGTCGGGTTTTCTCACCCTCTCTTAACTCTAACCGGACGATTTGCAGCGGCCCCATCACTCTGCTCAACCACTGCGCGACCTGCTCAGGAGAGTCGGAAACCAGTGCCGAATCCACATCTTCGGCCATCATTTCCAGACGGTGTTCAGCTCGCTGGGTACTCAGGTAAAAAAAACTCATAACGCAGCC
Source organism: Erwinia pyri (assembly GCF_030758455.1). NCBI lineage: Bacteria > Pseudomonadati > Pseudomonadota > Gammaproteobacteria > Enterobacterales > Erwiniaceae > Erwinia > Erwinia pyri. The sequence goes on along the minus strand of NZ_CP132353.1, from coordinate 487,183 downwards.
CACCAGCATCAGTAACATAGCCAGTGCGCTCATTAAGGTAATCATCGTCGAAAGTTTGGTGGTTAATCGCATCCCTGTGCCCATTGACTGCTTCTGAAGAACGGCGTTCGCGTTTTCATTCAGCAGTATTAACGTTATCTCCATCCCGCTCTGCAGGCTGCCCGAGAATTACCACGTGCTGTAAGGTGTTTACTTGCTGGTAATCAGTTTACTCGCCCTTATCGGGAGTATAGTGATGTAAGACTTCAATACTATTTTCTGGTTCCATTTTCAGGAGATTCTCATGCAAGCATTGATCCTTAACCAATCGGAAGGCAAGACTCTCGCCGCCATTAAAACGCTGGACACGGATGCGCTGCCCGCTGGCGAAGTTACCGTGGATATCGACTGGTCAAGCCTGAATTATAAAGATGCGCTGGCTATTACCGGGAAAGGAAAAATTATCCGCGAGTTTCCGATGGTGCCCGGCATCGATTTTGCCGGAAAGGTGCACCACAGCGAAGATCCGCGTTTTCATGCAGGTCAGGCCGTTTTGCTGACGGGCTGGGGCGTTGGCGAAACTCACTGGGGCGGTCTTGCAGAGCAGGCGCGGGTTAAAGCTGACTGGCTGGTTCCAGTGCCGGAAGGGTTAGACGGACGCAAAGCGATGATTGTCGGCACTGCGGGCTTCACCGCTATGCTTTGCGTAATGGCGCTCGAAGAGGGTGGCATCACTCCTGAAAAGGGTGAAGTGTTAGTCACGGGCGCCAGCGGAGGCGTTGGCAGTACCGCCGTCGCCTTGTTAAGCGCGCTGGGCTATCGCGTGGTCGCGGTGAGCGGGCGCGACACTACGCATGAGTATCTGAAAGCGCTGGGAGCCGCTGAAATTCTTCCGCGTAGCGCCTTCAGTGGGGAAGCCCGCCCGCTGGAAAAGCAACGCTGGGCAGGTGCGATAGATACGGCTGGCGGCGGCATACTGGCAACCGTGCTGTCACAAATGCACTATTCCGGTGTGGTAGCGGCTTGTGGGTTGGCTGGCGGCTTTGCTTTACCCACTACCGTAATGCCTTTTATTCTGCGTAACGTTCGTCTTCAGGGGGTTGATTCGGTCAGCACGCCTGCCGCCCGCAGAAGTGAAGCCTGGAAACGTCTGGTGAAAACGTTGCCGGACACTTTCTATCAGCAGGCCTCGCGGGAAATTTCGCTTGCTGAAGTGCCGGAAAGCGCCGCTAAACTGTTGAACAATGAGATCACCGGCCGCACGCTGGTGAAAATCCGTTAGTCCCCTCTCCTCCTTCCGCAGATAAAAGAGGAAGGAGGGCCTTCCAGGAAATTTCACATTTTTCGTTCTTAATTCGCGCAAATCCCGCTCTTTCGTCATGCTCAAGGTAAGATAAGACCGTGCCTTTGGAGGCCGCCCGATGAAACCCGTTGATAAACTGACTGAAAGCGATGTTACGCCAGAAGGCATTTTTAACACGCGCCGACGTGAACTGTTGAAAACCTTAGGCATCGGTGCCGCAGCATTATCCCTGCCTGCGGCTGCCCGTGCCGACGTTCTCTCCTGGTTTAAAGGTAACGATCGTCCCGCCGCCCCAGCCGGCAAACCTCTTGATTTTACCAAACCTGCACAGTACCAGGCGGACCTGGCGCTGACGCCGGCAGATAAAGTCTCTGGTTACAATAATTTCTATGAATTTGGCCTGGATAAAGCCGATCCGGCAGCTAATGCCGGGACGTTAAAAACCAGTGACTGGAAGATCGAAATTGGTGGCGAAGTGGCCAAACCCATGACCCTGTCGATGGATGATATTTATAAGCGCTTCCCTCTTGAGCAGCGGATCTATCGCATGCGCTGCGTGGAAGCCTGGTCAATGGTGATCCCTTGGGTTGGCTTCGAGCTGGGAAAACTGCTGAAAGCAGCCGAACCCAACAGCAATGCCCGCTATGTCGCTTTCCAGACCGTTTATGCGCCCGATCAGATGCCAGGCCAGAAGGATCGGTTTATCGGCGGCGGGATCGATTATCCCTATGTGGAAGGACTGCGGCTGGATGAGGCTATGCACCCGCTAACCCTGCTTTCCACGGGCGTGTATGGTAAAGAGTTACCGCCGCAAAACGGCGCACCGATTCGTCTGACTGTGCCGTGGAAATATGGCTTCAAAGGCATCAAATCCATTGTGAAGATTACTCTGGTCAGGGATATGCCGCCGACAACATGGAATCAGCTCGCTTCAAATGAATATGGATTTTACGGCAACGTTAACCCGCACGTGGATCACCCTCGCTGGTCGCAGGCCACCGAGCGCTTTATCGGTTCTGGTGGCATTCTGGATGTGCAGCGCCAGCAAACCTTACTGTTTAACGGTTATGGCGAGCAGGTAGCCTCGTTATACCGTGGACTGGATCTGCGGGAGAATTTCTAGTGGTTCGTCTGACAGCTAAGCAGATCACCGGCCTGAAGGTGGTGCTGCATCTTGCCGGCTTTTTACCGCTGCTGTGGTTGCTCTTATCGATCGATCAGGGGTGGTTCAGTGCCGATCCGGCGAAAGATATTCAACATTTTACCGGACGTATGGCGCTGAAATTTCTGCTCGGCAGCTTGTTGATCGCGCCGCTGGCCCGCTATGGAAAGCAGCCTTTGCTGATCCGTGTGCGTCGGCTGCTGGGATTGTGGTGCTTTGCCTGGGCAACGCTGCATCTGGTGAGCTATTCGGTGCTGGAGTTAGGGATCAGTAATTTAGGGCTGTTAGGCTCGGAACTGATCTCGCGGCCTTATCTGACACTGGGCATTATCAGCTGGCTGATACTGCTTGCTCTGGCGCTCACCTCCTTCCAGAAAGCACAACGTAAATTAGGTAAACGCTGGCAGACTCTGCATAACGGCGTCTATCTGGTGCTGATCCTTGCCCCCATTCACTATCTTTGGTCGGTGAAGACTTTCTCTCCTCAACCGTGGATTTATGCGCTTATTGCGGCGATCCTGCTGGTATGGCGTTATAAAAAATTTCGCCAGTGGCTGCGCTAAAGTTCCTGCAAGAGTGTGTGCCGCTCCGCAAATCCTGCAGTCAACCAGCTCTCCTGTGCGGCGGGCGGTTGATAATCTTCGCTGATACGACCAGTATTTAGCTGCGAATTGCCACGAAATCGTTATAATGCCCGACTTTACACCCGCATGCGGCGCGATTTTCACCATGAAAGGTGACAAACGACGTTTCCCCATGTATTTTGTGCGATGCCTCAATTATCGCAGGAGATAGCAGCATAATGGCTGATAAGTTTCACATACTGCTCTTAAACGGTCCCAACCTTAACCTTCTCGGCACGCGTGAGCCAGAAAAGTACGGGAAAACGACCCTGGCAGAGATCGTCAGTGATATTTCATCGCAGGCTGACGCGCTCAACGTGAAGCTGAGTCATCTCCAGTCCAATGCGGAATATGCGTTAATTGACCGCATTCATGAGGCAAAAGGCAATGTCGATTATATCGTCATTAACCCGGCGGCATTTACCCATACCAGCGTAGCGCTGCGGGATGCTCTGCTGGCCGTTAGCATTCCATTCATTGAAGTTCACCTGTCGAATGTGCATGCTCGCGAGCCGTTTCGCCATCATTCTTATCTTTCTGATATTGCTGCCGGCGTAATTTGTGGACTTGGTGTCGACGGTTATTCCTGGGCTTTACAGACGGCGGTAAAACGTCTGTCACAATCTAATTAAACAGAGTACGGAACCACACTCATGGATATTCGTAAGATAAAAAAACTGATTGAACTGGTTGAAGAATCAGGCATCTCTGAACTGGAAATTTCTGAAGGCGAAGAGTCTGTTCGTATCAGTCGTTCACCGGCAAATTCTGGCTACCCAATGATGCAGCACTATGCTGCGCCAATGATGCAGCAGCAGCCTGCGCTGGCTAACGCCGTTGCAACGGCAACCGCACCTGTTATGGAAGCGCCGGCAGCCGCAGAGATCAGTGGCCACATCGTACGTTCCCCAATGGTTGGCACTTTCTACCGCACCCCAAGCCCGGACGCTAAAGCGTTTGTGGAAGTGGGTCAGAAAGTCAACGCTGGTGACACTCTGTGCATCGTTGAAGCGATGAAAATGATGAACCAGATCGAAGCCGATAAATCCGGCGTTGTAAAAGCGATCCTGGTTGAAAGCGGCCAACCCGTTGAATTTGACGAGCCGCTGGTAGTCATCGAATAACGAGGCGAACCATGCTGGATAAAATTGTAATAGCTAACCGCGGTGAAATCGCGCTGCGCATTTTACGTGCCTGTAAAGAGCTGGGCATTAAAACTGTTGCCGTGCATTCAAGCGCGGACCGCGACCTGAAACATGTGCTGCTGGCAGATGAAACCGTTTGTATTGGTCCTGCCCAGTCAGTGAAAAGCTATCTGAACATCCCTGCCCTGATCTCCGCTGCCGAGATCACTGGTGCGGTGGCTATCCATCCCGGCTATGGCTTCCTGTCCGAAAATGCGGACTTTGCCGAGCAGGTTGAGCGTTCTGGTTTCATTTTCATCGGCCCTAAAGCGGAAACCATTCGCCTGATGGGAGACAAAGTTTCTGCCATCAACGCTATGAAAAAAGCGGGCGTACCAACCGTACCCGGCTCTGATGGTTCGCTGACGGATGACATGGAGAAGAACCGTGCCTTTGCTAAGCGCATCGGTTATCCGGTGATCATTAAAGCGTCCGGCGGTGGCGGCGGTCGTGGTATGCGCGTCGTGCGCAGCGACAAAGACCTGGAACAATCCATCAACATGACGAAAGCGGAAGCCAAAGCGGCTTTCAACAACGACATGGTCTATATGGAGAAGTACCTGGAGAACCCGCGCCACATTGAGATTCAGGTACTGGCTGACGGTCAGGGCAACGCTATCTATCTGGCTGAACGTGACTGCTCTATGCAGCGCCGCCACCAGAAAGTGGTGGAAGAAGCGCCTGCGCCAGGCATCACTGAAGAGATGCGCCGCTTCATTGGCGAACGCTGCTCTAAAGCCTGTATCGAGATCGGCTACCGCGGTGCAGGTACCTTTGAGTTCCTGTACGAAAACGGCGAGTTCTACTTCATTGAGATGAACACCCGTATTCAGGTTGAGCATCCGGTTACCGAGATGATCACCGGCGTTGACCTGATCAAAGAGCAGCTGCGTATTGCTGCCGGTCAGCCTCTCTCAATCAAGCAGGAAGATGTGGTGATCCGCGGCCATGCGGTGGAATGCCGTATCAATGCCGAGGATCCAAACACCTTCCTGCCAAGCCCGGGCAAAATCACGCGCTTCCATGCGCCAGGTGGTTTTGGCGTGCGTTGGGAATCTCATATTTATGCCGGTTATACCGTGCCGCCATACTATGATTCCATGATTGGTAAACTGATCACTTACGGTGAAAACCGTGATGTGGCTATCGCCCGCATGAAAAATGCGCTGGCTGAGCTGATCATTGACGGCATCAAAGTGAACGTTGAGCTGCAGATGAAAATCATGAATGACGAGAACTTCCAGCAGGGTGGCACCAACATCCACTATCTGGAGAAAAAACTCGGCCTTCAGGAAACCTGATTAGCCTGATGTTCTGAATAAAGGCCGGTCTGACCGGCCTTTTTCTTTGCGTTTTTAAGGTGAGGTGAAACATGGACAAGCGTTTCGTTCAGGCTCATCGTGAGGCTCGCTGGTCATTCTGGCTCGCCGTGGCTTATCTTGCGGCCTGGGCCGTGACGGGCTGGCTACCGGACGATCTTCCCGGGATTACCGGCTTACCGCACTGGTTTGAAATGGCCTGCCTGCTGGTTCCCATGCTGTTTATTCTGCTCTGCTGGCTGATGATCAGGCTGGTATTTCGTGACATTCCTCTGGAAGATGAAAAGTGAAACTTGAAATCATCCTGCCTCTGATTGCTTATCTGCTGCTGGTTGCCGGCCTCTCTGTTTATGCCATGCGCAAACGCCGCACAGGCAACTTTCTGAATGAATACTTCCTGGGTAGCCGGTCGATGGGCGGCTTCGTGCTGGCGATGACGCTGACCACCACCTATATCAGCGCCAGTTCCTTTATCGGCGGCCCGGGAGCGGCTTACAAATATGGTCTTGGCTGGGTGCTGCTGTCGATGGTGCAGGTCCCTGCGGTCTGGCTCTCGTTAGGCATTCTGGGGAAGAAATTCGCCATCCTGGCAAGACGCTATAACGCCGTTACGCTTAACGACATGCTTTATGCGCGTTATCACAGTCCGCTGCTGGTCTGGATTGCCAGTCTCAGCCTGCTGATTGCATTTATCGGCGCGATGACCGTGCAGTTTATCGGTGGCGCGCGGTTGTTAGAAACTGCCGCAGGGATCCCCTACGAGCAGGGGCTGCTTATTTTTGGCGGCAGTATTGCGCTCTATACCGCATTTGGCGGCTTCAGAGCCAGCGTCCTGAATGATGCCATGCAGGGGATGGTGATGCTGGCAGGCACCTTTTTGCTGCTGTTTGCCGTTATTCATGCGGCCGGTGGCATGCAGAGCGCGGTAGAAAAACTTCAGCAGATCGATCCCCAGCTGGTCTCTTCCAGCGGCGTTGATAACATCCTCAGCCCCACTTTCCTGGCCTCGTTTTCTGTGCTGGTCTGTTTCGGCGTGATTGGCTTGCCGCACACCGCCGTGCGCTGCATCTCCTATAAAGACAGCAAAGCGGTCCATCGCGGAATTATCATTGGTACGATTGTGGTCACGCTGTTGATGTTTGGTATGCATCTCGCTGGCGCGCTTGGCCGTGCCGTGATGCCCGATCTGGCGATCCCTGACCAGGTAATCCCCACGCTGATGATCCGCGTGCTGCCGCCGGTCGCTGCCGGGATCTTTCTTGCCGCGCCGATGGCCGCCATTATGTCGACCATCAATGCTCAGCTGCTGCAATCCTCCGCTACGATCGTCAAGGATCTCTATTTGCGGGTGCGACCGCAGCAGATGGATAACGAACCTTTGCTGAAACGCCTCTCCGGCATTGTCACCCTTGTGCTGGGCCTGCTGCTGCTGCTGGCCGCCTGGAATCCGCCGCAGATGCTTATCTGGCTCAACCTGCTGGCCTTCGGCGGCCTTGAAGCGGTGTTCCTCTGGCCGCTGGTGCTGGGGTTATACTGGGAAAAAGCTAATGCCGCCGGTGCGCTAAGCAGCATGCTCTTTGGTGCCGGCTGCTATACCCTGCTGGCCAGCTTTTCGCTGCAGCTTTGGGGCTTCCACCCTATCGTTCCGTCGTTGGTCATCAGCCTGATCGCCTTCATCATCGGAAACCGTTTTGGTCCTGCGACTCTTCCCTCAGCGCAGACTTCCACCTTTGTCAGATAAAGAGAATTGCCATGCCCTGGATACAAATGAAAATTAACACCACCGGCGCCCAGGCTGAAGAGCTGGGCGATGCGCTAATCGAGAACGGGGCTGTCTCGGTCACGTTTCAGGACACGCACGATAATCCGGTGTTCGAGCCACTCCCTGGTGAAACGCTGCTGTGGGGCGATACTGACGCGATAGGCCTGTTTGATGCCGAAACGGATATGGATCTGGTCATCGCTGGCCTGGAGGCTTGCCCGCTGCTGGGCAGCGGCTTCGCGCACAAAATTGAGCAGATAGAAGATAAGGACTGGGAGCGTGAGTGGATGGATAACTTCCACCCAATGCGTTTCGGGCAGCGTTTATGGATCTGTCCAAGCTGGCGCGATGTACCGGACCCGGATGCGGTAAACGTGATGCTGGATCCGGGCCTGGCTTTCGGTACCGGCACGCATCCCACGACTTCACTCTGCCTTACCTGGCTTGATGGCCTGGATCTGGCCGGGAAAACCGTGATCGACTTTGGTTGCGGCTCAGGCATTCTTGCCATTGCCGCCCTCAAGCTGGGTGCCGCCAGCGCTATCGGGATCGATATCGATCCGCAGGCGATCCAGGCCAGCAGGGATAATGCCCAACGCAACGGCGTCTCTGACCGCCTTTCTCTCTATCTGCCCCATGAGCAGCCTGAAAATCTCAGTGCCGACGTGGTGGTAGCAAACATTCTGGCAGGCCCACTGCGTGAACTGGCTCCGCTGATCAGCGTGCTGCCTGTGCAAGGAGGACATTTAGGGCTTTCCGGTGTGCTGGCCAGTCAGGCTGAAAGCGTTTGTGAAGCCTATCAGGATCTCTTTACGTTAGACGCCGTGGCTGAAAAAGAGGAGTGGTGCCGCATTACCGGCATCCGGGCTTAACAGCTGGTCCTGTTTTTTGCTTTATTGCCGCGGAAAAAAGTGGTATTCATTCAATTCGGCATAGTTTTGCTGCTCAGCTAGTTATATCCGTGCCGGCCTCACAGGGCTGGCCTTTTCATGGAAGACTGTACAGATGCAACGCAAATCCCTGGTAATATTACTTGCCCTTACCGCCACTCTCCCTGCCATGGCTACTCCCACTCCACACTGGGCTTATGAAGGTCAAGGCTCACCAGACCATTGGGGTGAGCTGAGTGAACAATTTCAGACCTGCAAAAATGGCCAGTTTCAGTCCCCGATCGATATTAAAAATCTCGTCAATGCCAAACTCCCTCCGCTGGAAATCAACTTTCATACCGATACCGAGTCCATTGTAAATAATGGCCATACCATCCAAATTACCGTGAAAGACAGCGATGAGTTTGTACTGGACCAGCAAGACTTTAAGTTGATGCAGTTCCATTTCCATACGCCAGGTGAAAACCACATTAATGGAAAAGGTTTTCCTTTAGAGGCACATTTTGTCCATGCTAACGAGCAAGGTGAGCTGGCTGTTATTGCCGTTATGTTTGAGCCTGGCGACAAAAATCCCGCGCTCGATCCGCTTCTGGCGGCAATTCCGCCAAAAATTAATGAGACAGAAGTGCTGAAGCGATCCGTAGACCTTGCCGCCCTGTTCCCTTCAGACAAACATTACTACCGCTTCAGCGGCTCGTTGACTACGCCCCCTTGCACGGAGGGTGTTCGCTGGCTGGTAATGAAACAAACGGTCACTCTTTCTGAGGATCAGTTGAAACAGTTCCAGCAGCAGTTAAAACAAAGTAACAATCGTCCGCTGCAACCTTTACATGGGCGCGTCGTTGTCGAATAAAAGAGCGGGCAGGGCAGAACTTTCTGCGTTGCCCACTCTTTTGCTGACGCAGTGACGATAAGTTGTTCCGTTTAAGGGGTTAAGTTATGGTATTTATGTTGTTAAGTGAGTCACAAAAAAAAGAAAAACTTGCATACGAATTTATCGTTTTACGCTAAATGAATGATAACTATGACTATTCACTCCCTTTCTTCTGTGGCGATACGCTTCTCACTCTTTTTCTTCCTGATTGTTCAAAGTTTGGCCTTTCATCTTCGCTAAAAAATGCGTAATATACGCCGCCTTGCGGACACACTATGGTCACTTTTTTTTCATGCGCATAGGAAACCACCAGCTTCGTAATCGTCTGATTGCAGCACCAATGGCCGGGATCACCGACAGGCCTTTCCGGACGCTTTGTTATGCAATGGGCGCTGGTATGACCGTATCTGAGATGTTGTCATCAAACCCTGAAGTTTGGGCCACGGACAAATCCCGGTTGCGTATGGTTCACAGTGATGAGCCCGGTATTCGTACCGTGCAAATTGCCGGCTGTGACCCTCATGAAATGGCGGAAGCCGCGCGTATCAATGCTGCATCTGGCGCGCAGGTTATTGACATCAATATGGGCTGCCCGGCAAAAAAGGTGAATCGCAAACTGGCGGGGTCTGCCCTGTTGCAACACCCAGAGTTGGTGAAATCTATCCTCTCTGCGGTAGTGAATGCAGTTGACGTCCCCGTTACGCTGAAGATTCGTACCGGCTGGGATCCAGAAAACCGTAATTGTGTTGAGATTGCCCAATTGGCTGAGCGCTGCGGTATTCAGGCCCTGACCATTCACGGACGCACTCGCGCGTGTTTGTTCAACGGTGAAGCTGAATACGACAGCATTCGGACAGTTAAGCAGAATGTCTCTATTCCCGTTATCGCGAATGGTGACATCACTGACCCGCATAAAGCCAGAGCCGTACTCGACTATACGGGGGCAGATGCCCTGATGATAGGACGTGCGGCTCAGGGAAGACCGTGGATCTTCCGGGAAATCCAGTATTATCTGGACACTGGGGAGCTGCTGGCACCGATGCCACTGGCTGAGGTTAAGCGCTTGCTCATCGGGCACCTACGGGAACTGCACGACTTTTATGGTCATCGCAAGGGATACCGTATTGCCCGGAAGCACGTCTCCTGGTATCTGCAGGAGCACGCCCCAAACGACCAGTTTCGGCGCACATTCAACGCCATAGAGGATGCCAGCGAACAGCTGGAGGCGTTGGAAGCATACTTCGAAAAACTTGCCTAATAGAAATAAAGAGCTGACAGAACTATGTTCGAACAACGCGTAAATTCTGACGTACTGACCGTATCTACCGTAAACTCACAGGATCAGGTGACTCAAAAGCCACTGCGTGATTCGGTCAAACAGGCACTGAAGAACTATTTTGCTCAACTGAATGGTCAGGATGTGAATGACCTGTATGAGCTGGTACTGGCTGAAGTAGAACAGCCTTTGTTGGACATGGTGATGCAATACACCCGTGGCAACCAGACCCGTGCGGCCCTGATGATGGGCATCAACCGTGGTACACTGCGTAAGAAACTGAAAAAATACGGCATGAACTAAGTTTCGGTTCATTGTGATGGAGGCGCTACCGTACTGTTAGCGCCTTTTTTATATCCTCTGCATCACCAGAATTGTCTTGATTGTGTAAATCAGAAGCACCAGGTTCAACTTCCTGCCAATAAAGTTGTCAGAGTTATGTATCGCGTCCTTTGGCGCTACATACCCTATGCATGTCTAAAGAGAGAATTATGAAGTCTTCCCCGAGTTTCACCCGCAGCTTACTGCACCCACGTTACTGGCTAACCTGGGCAGGAGTGGGATTTCTTTTTTTGCTGGTTCAACTGCCCTTTCCGCTGCTGCAAAAGCTGGGAACCTGGATGGGCCGCACTTCGATGCGTTTCCTGAAACGCCGGATCCGTATTACTCGCCGTAATCTTGAACTCTGCTTCCCTGATATGCCTGCCGATCAGCTTGAAGCGCGGATTGTGAAAAATTTTGAGTCGCTGGGCATGGGCCTGTTAGAAACAGGCATGGCCTGGTTCTGGTCGGACAACCGGGTTAAACGCTGGTTTACGGTCAATGGCCTGCATAACCTTAAAGCGGCGCAGGAAGAAGGTCGTGGCGCCCTGATCATTGGCGTCCATTTTATGTCCCTCGAATTGGGTGGACGGGCGATGGGGCTTTGCCAGCCGATGATGGCGATGTACCGCCCGCACAATAATAAATTGATGGAGTGGGTGCAGACCAAAGGTCGCATGCGTTCTAATAAAGCGATGATCAACCGTCGCGATCTGCGTGGAATGGTTCAGGCGTTGAAACAGGGCGAAGCAGTCTGGTTTGCTCCCGATCAGGACTATGGCCCTAAGGGCAGTGTTTTCGCTCCGCTGTTTGCCGTTCCACAGGCGGCTACCACCAGCGGAACATGGATGATTGCCCGTATGGCGAAACCGGCAATGATTACCGTAGTCCTGATCCGTAATGAGGACGGCAGCGGTTATGAGCTGGTTATCCAACCCGAGCTCAAGGAATACCCTATTGGTGATGAGCAGCAGGCAGCAGCCTATATGAATAAGGTTATTGAGCGCGAAATCATGCGCGCGCCCAATCAATATATGTGGCTCCATCGCCGTTTTAAAACCCGCCCGGATGGCGCAAACTCTCTTTATTGATCCTTTCTGGTCATAGTTGTGCTCCAGCTCACTCTTGCTGAGCTGGAGCACACGCCCAATATTACAATCCTGAAACATAAATCACGCTTTTGCTCACATTGCTTTCATATAGTGAAACAAGTTGCACCATTTGTGACCGCCCCACCTGTTTTTGCCCCCCTGTAGTGCGCGATATTAAGCAAACTTTCCAGACGCTTCTAATTATTAGCAAACCTTTCCAACAAATTCAGGGCTCTGCAATTTTGGCATTACCTTTGCAGTGTCGTGGATGGCTTCTTGCCACAGACAGGAAAAGTGCACCACAGCGTGCGTTAAACATAAAAACGATTTCGCCACACAGGATGCTTTATGAAAAAAATGATGCTCTCCACTTTGGTTGCCGCTGCAGCGCTGTTTGCAGTTGCGAATCAGGCTCATGCCGGCGCCACCCTGGATGCCATTAAGAAGAAAGGCTTTGTTCAGTGCGGTATCAGTGATGGTCTTCCTGGCTTCTCTTTTGCAGATGCCAGCGGTAAGTTCAGCGGTATCGACGTGGATGTTTGCCGTGCAGCAGCGGCGGCTGTGTTTGGTGATGCAAATAAAGTGAAGTACACCCCACTGACCGCCAAAGAGCGTTTCACCGCACTGCAGTCTGGCGAAGTGGACATTCTTTCCCGTAACACCACCTGGACTTCTGCCCGCGATGGCGGCATGGGCTTCATTTTTGCCGGCGTAAACTACTACGACGGCATCGGCTTCCTGACTCACCAGAAAGCAGGCCTTAAAAGCGCTAAAGAGCTCGATGGCGCAACCGTTTGCATTCAGGCCGGTACTGATACCGAGCTGAACGTGGCGGACTACTTTAAAGCCAATAACATGCAGTACACCCCGGTCACCTTCGATCGTTCTGACGAATCCGCTAAAGCGCTGGATACCGGCCGCTGCGACACGCTGGCTTCTGACCAGTCGCAGCTCTACGCACTGCGTATCAAACTCGGCAAGCCAAACGAATTTATCGTTCTGCCAGAAGTGATCTCTAAAGAACCGCTGGGACCGGTTGTGCGCCGTGGTGATGATGACTGGTTCACCATCGTGAAATGGTCTCTGTTCGCTATGCTGAATGCAGAAGAGATGGGCATTACCTCGAAAAACGTTGATCAGATGGCAGCCAAACCTACCACGCCTGATATGGCACACCTGTTAGGCTCGGAAGGCGACTTCGGTAAAGATCTGAAGCTGGACAACAAATGGGCCTATAACATCGTTAAGCAGGTTGGCAACTATCAGGAAATCTTTGACCGCAACGTCGGTAAAGACAGCCAGCTGAAAATTGCCCGTGGCCAGAATGCCCTCTGGAACAAAGGCGGCATTCAGTACGCTCCGCCAGTACGTTAATTCCTTCCGTTAACAGGGCGCCGGTTCGCCGGCGCCTTCGTCAGAATTGTCGTCACTGAGGTTTCAACATGTCTCAACGCCCAACCGTAAAAAGGGATTTTTCATTCAGCAATCCTGCGGTGCGCGCCTGGCTGTACCAGATCATTGCGATTGTCGTTGTTTTAGGTGTGGCGGGGTATCTGGTTCATAATACCGTCCTCAACCTGGCAAACCGCGGCATTACTTCCGGTTTTGGCTTCCTTGAACGTAGCGCTGGCTTTGGTATTGTTCAGCACTTAATCGAGTATACGGAGGGTGATACTTACGCCCGGGTATTCCTCGTCGGTTTAACTAATACGCTGCTGGTCTCTGCACTCTGTATCGTTTTTGCCTCTTTTCTGGGCTTCTTCATTGGCCTTGCGCGTTTGTCAGACAACTGGCTGCTGCGGAAAATCTCTAATATCTACATCGAAACTTTCCGCAACATCCCGCCATTGCTGCAGATTTTCTTCTGGTACTTTGCTGTATTACGCAATTTGCCGGGGCCGCGTCAGGCCGTAAATGCGTTTGATTTAGCTTTCGTCAGTAACCGGGGTCTCTATATTCCATGGCCTGAATATGCTCCAGGCACCTGGCCATTTGTGATTGCCGTGCTGTTAGCGATTGCAGGAACCCTGGCCCTGTTCCGTTATAACCGGGTATATCAGTTGAAAACGGGTCAACTGCGCCGTACATGGCCAGCTACCGTTATAATGCTGATTCTCTTCCCGCTGGTTGCGCATTTCACCTTCGGCGCTGCCATGCATTGGGATGTGCCTCAGCTACGCGGTTTTAACTTCCGCGGCGGGTTTGCTCTGATACCTGAGCTGGCGGCTCTGACGCTGGCGCTCTCAATCTATACCTCATCGTTTATTGCTGAAGTTATTCGCTCCGGTATCCAGTCAGTGCCACACGGTCAACATGAAGCCGCACGTTCGTTAGGCTTGCCTAATCCCGTTACGCTGCGCCAGGTGATTATTCCGCAGGCTATGCGGGTGATTATTCCGCCACTGACCAGTCAGTACCTGAACATTGTGAAGAACTCCTCGCTCGCCGCAGCCATTGGCTATCCCGATATGGTTTCGCTGTTTGCAGGAACGGTACTGAACCAGACCGGTCAGGCAATCGAGACTATCGCTATCACCATGGGTGTCTATCTGATCATCAGCCTGCTGATTTCGCTGTTAATGAATATTTATAACCGCAAAATCCGTCTGATTGAGCGTTAAGGGAACGGGATCATTATGACTTTAGCTACACATGAAACCCCGCCGGTGCCGACTAACGCGTTTTCCCGCACCGTCAGCTGGGCAAGAAAAAATCTGTTCTCAAGCTGGGGTAACTCCCTGCTGACGCTGTTCTGTCTCTGGGTGATCTGGACAGTGATCCCCCCTGCTCTTAACTGGCTTATTTTCCAGGCTAACTGGTTCGGTACCACGCGGGCGGACTGTACCAAGGAAGGCGCATGTTGGGTGTTTATCCATGCACGCTTCGGCCAGTTTATGTATGGGCTTTATCCCCATGAGCTGCGCTGGCGCATCAATCTGGCACTGATTATTGGCCTTGCTTCGATTGTTCCAATGTTTCTGAAAAGCCTGCCTCGTCGCGGACTCTATATTGCCGCCTGGGTTGTGGCCTATCCGATAATTGTCTGGTTTTTGCTGTACGGGGGGTTCTTCGGTCTGGAACGCGTTGAGACGCGTCAATGGGGCGGATTAACGCTGACGCTGATTATCGCTTCGGTAGGCATTGCAGGGGCGCTGCCGCTTGGAATTTTACTGGCTTTGGGCCGACGTTCGACAATGCCGGTGGTTCGCTCTCTCTCCATCATCTTTATTGAATTCTGGCGTGGCGTGCCGCTGATTACCGTGCTCTTTATGTCCTCGGTCATGCTGCCGCTGTTTATGTCTGAAGGAAGCAGTATCGACAAACTGATCCGTGCGCTGGTCGGCGTCATCCTGTTCCAGTCGGCCTATGTGGCGGAAGTGGTACGTGGCGGCCTGCAGGCTTTGCCAAAGGGTCAGTATGAAGCGGCGGAATCACTGGCGCTGGGTTACTGGAAGACGCAGGGGCTGGTTATCCTGCCCCAGGCGCTGAAGATGGTGATCCCTGGACTGGTTAATACCATTATTGCACTGTTTAAAGATACCAGCCTGGTGATCATCATCGGCCTGTTTGACCTGTTCAGCAGCGTGCAGCAAGCCACCGTGGACCCTGCATGGCTGGGAATGTCTACCGAAGGCTACGTTTTTGCCGCACTGGTTTACTGGATTTTCTGTTTTAGCATGTCGCGCTATAGCCAGTATCTGGAGAAGCGTTTTCACACCGGGCGTGCACCGCACTGAGGCTTAAAATGACACAACCTATGATCCAATCCGTCGACGCGATGATGATTACGCTCGAGAACGTTAACAAGTGGTACGGGCAGTTTCACGTGCTGAAAGATATCAATTTGCATGTTAAACCGCGTGAGCGCATCGTACTCTGTGGCCCTTCCGGCTCAGGAAAGTCCACGACCATTCGCTGTATCAATCATCTGGAAGAGCATCAACAAGGCCGTATTGTGGTTGACGGTATTCACTTAAACGACGATTTGCGGAATATTGAACGGGTGCGTACTGAAGTCGGCATGGTATTTCAGCACTTTAACCTGTTCCCTCACCTGAGCGTGCTGCAGAACTGTACGCTGGCACCTATATGGGTGCGCAAAACACCGAAGAAGGAAGCTGAGGCGCTGGCCATGCATTACCTGGAGCGCGTGCGTATCGCTGAGCATGCGCACAAATTTCCCGGCCAGTTGTCGGGCGGCCAGCAGCAGCGTGTGGCGATTGCCCGCTCTCTCTGTATGAAACCCAAAATTATGCTGTTCGATGAGCCTACATCAGCGCTGGATCCTGAAATGGTGAAGGAAGTGCTTGATACCATGATTGGTCTGGCGGAAGACGGTATGACTATGCTTTGCGTAACGCATGAGATGGGCTTTGCCCGTACCGTTGCAGATCGGGTGATCTTTATGGATCGAGGCGAGATCGTCGAGCAAGCTCCGCCGCAGGAGTTCTTCTCCAATCCGAAGTCTGAACGTACCCGCGCTTTTCTTTCGCAGGTTATCCATTAAGGGAGATAACCCTCCCAAAGTACTTCATAAAACCAGCCCTGACATATTGTCGGGGCTTTTTTATATGCATTAAAAGGGCCCCGTGCGTCAGCGCGGGGCCCTTTCGTTATTCTTCTGCGCCGGTGAGGCAGTGCGCCTGACCTGCGGACCCTCTCCCGCCCTGCACATTTTCACGGCACGCAGACGCAAAAAACCCCGGCCTTGCGGTCGGGGTCAGTGCTTTATTTAATGCCTGGCAGTTCCCTACTCTCGCATGGGGAGACCCCACACTACCATCGGCGCTACGGCGTTTCACTTCTGAGTTCGGCATGGGGTCAGGTGGGACCACCGCGCTAAAGCCGCCAGGCAGATTCTGTCATTCACGCCGCCCTCGCAGGCCGCGTAAATCAATCCGTCACAAGCTGAAAATCTCTGTTGCGTCTCTCAGACGCTCACCAGAACGCTTCTGGTGTTGTAAGGTTAAGCCTCACGGGTCATTAGTACCGGTTAGCTCAACGCATCGCTGCGCTTACACACCCGGCCTATCAACGTCGTAGTCTTCAACGTCCCTTCAGGGGTCTCAAGGACCCAGGGAAGATTCATCTCGAGGCAAGTTTCGCGCTTAGATGCTTTCAGCGCTTATCTTTTCCGCACTTAGCTACCGGGCAGTGCCATTGGCATGACAACCCGAACACCAGTGGTGCGTTCACTCCGGTCCTCTCGTACTAGGAGCAACCCCTCTCAATCTTCCAGCGCCCACGGCAGATAGGGACCGAACTGTCTCACGACGTTCTAAACCCAGCTCGCGTACCACTTTAAACGGCGAACAGCCGTACCCTTGGGACCTACTTCAGCCCCAGGATGTGATGAGCCGACATCGAGGTGCCAAACACCGCCGTCGATATGAACTCTTGGGCGGTATCAGCCTGTTATCCCCGGAGTACCTTTTATCCGTTGAGCGATGGCCCTTCCATACAGAACCACCGGATCACTAAGACCTGCTTTCGCACCTGCTCGAGCCGTCACTCTCGCAGTCAAGCTAGCTTATGCCTTTGCACTAACCTCACGATGTCCGACCGTGATTAGCTAACCTTCGTGCTCCTCCGTTACTCTTTGGGAGGAGACCGCCCCAGTCAAACTACCCACCAGACACTGTCCCCACGCCGGATCACGGCGCCAGGTTAGAACATCAAACGTTAAAGGGTGGTATTTCAAGGTTGGCTCCACGCAGACTGGCGTCCGCGCTTCAAAGCCTCCCACCTATCCTACACATCAAGGCTCAATGTTCAGTGTCAAGCTGTAGTAAAGGTTCACGGGGTCTTTCCGTCTTGCCGCGGGTACACTGCATCTTCACAGCGAGTTCAATTTCACTGAGTCTCGGGTGGAGACAGCCTGGCCATCATTACGCCATTCGTGCAGGTCGGAACTTACCCGACAAGGAATTTCGCTACCTTAGGACCGTTATAGTTACGGCCGCCGTTTACCGGGGCTTCGATCAAGAGCTTCTCCTTGCGGATAACCCCATCAATTAACCTTCCGGCACCGGGCAGGCGTCACACCGTATACGTCCACTTTCGTGTTTGCACAGTGCTGTGTTTTTAATAAACAGTTGCAGCCAGCTGGTATCTTCGACTGGCTTCAGCTCGGGGAGCAAGTCCCTCCACCTACGCGCCAGCGTGCCTTCTCCCGAAGTTACGGCACCATTTTGCCTAGTTCCTTCACCCGAGTTCTCTCAAGCGCCTTGGTATTCTCTACCTGACCACCTGTGTCGGTTTGGGGTACGATTCTGTGTTACCTGATGCTTAGAGGCTTTTCCTGGAAGCAGGGCATTTGTTGCTTCATCACCGTGGTGACTCGTCATCACGCCTCAGCCTTAAAGCGTTCCGGATTTGCCTGGAACGCAAGCCTACACGCTTAAACCGGGACAACCGTCGCCCGGCCAACATAGCCTTCTCCGTCCCCCCTTCGCAGTAACACCGAGTACAGGAATATTAACCTGTTTCCCATCGACTACGCCTTTCGGCCTCGCCTTAGGGGTCGACTCACCCTGCCCGATTAACGTTGGACAGGAACCCTTGGTCTTCCGGCGAGCGGGCTTTTCACCCGCTTTATCGTTACTTATGTCAGCATTCGCACTTCTGATACCTCCAGCAGTCCTCACAGACCACCTTCAACGGCTTACAGAACGCTCCCCTACCCAACAACACCTAAGTGTCGCTGCCGCAGCTTCGGTGCATGGTTTAGCCCCGTTACATCTTCCGCGCAGGCCGACTCGACCAGTGAGCTATTACGCTTTCTTTAAATGATGGCTGCTTCTAAGCCAACATCCTGGCTGTCTGTGCCTTCCCACATCGTTTCCCACTTAACCATGACTTTGGGACCTTAGCTGGCGGTCTGGGTTGTTTCCCTCTTCACGACGGACGTTAGCACCCGCCGTGTGTCTCCCGTGATAACATTCTCCGGTATTCGCAGTTTGCATCGGGTTGGTAAGCCGGGATGGCCCCCTAGCCGAAACAGTGCTCTACCCCCGGAGATGAGTTCACGAGGCGCTACCTAAATAGCTTTCGGGGAGAACCAGCTATCTCCCGGTTTGATTGGCCTTTCACCCCCAGCCACAGGTCATCCGCTAATTTTTCAACATTAGTCGGTTCGGTCCTCCAGTTAGTGTTACCCAACCTTCAACCTGCCCATGGCTAGATCACCGGGTTTCGGGTCTATACCCTGCAACTTAACGCCCAGTTAAGACTCGGTTTCCCTGCGGCTCCCCTATACGGTTAACCTTGCTACAGAATATAAGTCGCTGACCCATTATACAAAAGGTACGCAGTCACACCACAAGGGTGCTCCCACTGCTTGTACGTACACGGTTTCAGGTTCTGTTTCACTCCCCTCGCCGGGGTTCTTTTCGCCTTTCCCTCACGGTACTGGTTCACTATCGGTCAGTCAGGAGTATTTAGCCTTGGAGGATGGTCCCCCCATATTCAGACAGGATGTCACGTGTCCCGCCCTACTCATCGAACTCACAGTAAGTGCAGCTTCGTGTACGGGAGTATCACCCTGTACCCTGCGACTTTCCAGACGCTTCCACTGCTGCACAAACTGATTCAGGTTCTGGGCTGTTCCCCGTTCGCTCGCCGCTACTGGGGGAATCTCGGTTGATTTCTTTTCCTCTGGGTACTTAGATGTTTCAGTTCCCCAGGTTCGCCTTGCAGCACTATGTATTCATGCTGCAATGATGCACGAGTGCACCGGGTTTCCCCATTCGGGTATCGTCGGGTATAACGGTTCATATCACCTTACCGACGCTTATCGCAGATTAGCACGCCCTTCATCGCCTCTGACTGCCTAGGCATCCACCGTGTACGCTTAGTCACTTAACCTCACAACCCACAAGCGTCCCGAAGAACACTGTCTGTTGTAAGCATTTGAGAGACTCGAACGCATCGCTTATTCATTCTTATTACGGAGAATGAACACGACGCGTCGTTTCAATTTTCAGCTTGTTCCGGATTGTTAAAGAGCATAATACTTCGCAGCACACCGTTGCCGGTACGCTCTGAAGTATTTTTGAGTAAACTGCATGGTGGAGCTAAGCGGGATCGAACCGCTGACCTCCTGCGTGCAAGGCAGGCGCTCTCCCAGCTGAGCTATAGCCCCATACAGTTACTGCAGAGACCATCTACTACCACTCAACTGATTACGTTCTTTTCCTTACGGAAAACACGTTGAGGACATCACTCTTTGGGAGGAATGTAATTCTTTTCTGAACAAGGCGTGGCTTCGCGCCGCATAGTTCGCTATGCAAGTGAAGTCACAACGCGGGACAGGAAAGAATTTGGTAGGCCTGAGTGGACTTGAACCACCGACCTCACCCTTATCAGGGGTGCGCTCTAACCACCTGAGCTACAAGCCTGTAGAGGTTTTTTCTGCTCGTTACTTTTTCATCAGACAATCTGTGTGAGCACTACGCGGGAAAGTATCTTCAGGTAAGGAGGTGATCCAACCGCAGGTTCCCCTACGGTTACCTTGTTACGACTTCACCCCAGTCATGAATCACAAAGTGGTAAGCGCCCTCCCGGAGGTTAAGCTACCTACTTCTTTTGCAACCCACTCCCATGGTGTGACGGGCGGTGTGTACAAGGCCCGGGAACGTATTCACCGTAGCGTTCTGATCTACGATTACTAGCGATTCCGACTTCACGGAGTCGAGTTGCAGACTCCGATCCGGACTACGACGCACTTTATGAGGTCCGCTTGCTCTCGCGAGGTCGCTTCTCTTTGTATGCGCCATTGTAGCACGTGTGTAGCCCTGGCCGTAAGGGCCATGATGACTTGACGTCATCCCCACCTTCCTCCGGTTTGTCACCGGCAGTCTCCTTTGAGTTCCCGCCATTACGCGCTGGCAACAAAGGATAAGGGTTGCGCTCGTTGCGGGACTTAACCCAACATTTCACAACACGAGCTGACGACAGCCATGCAGCACCTGTCTCACGGTTCCCGAAGGCACTAAGGCATCTCTGCCGAATTCCGTGGATGTCAAGGCCAGGTAAGGTTCTTCGCGTTGCATCGAATTAAACCACATGCTCCACCGCTTGTGCGGGCCCCCGTCAATTCATTTGAGTTTTAACCTTGCGGCCGTACTCCCCAGGCGGTCGACTTAACGCGTTAGCTCCGGAAGCCACGCCTCAAGGGCACAACCTCCAAGTCGACATCGTTTACGGCGTGGACTACCAGGGTATCTAATCCTGTTTGCTCCCCACGCTTTCGCACCTGAGCGTCAGTCTTTGTCCAGGGGGCCGCCTTCGCCACCGGTATTCCTCCAGATCTCTACGCATTTCACCGCTACACCTGGAATTCTACCCCCCTCTACAAGACTCTAGCCTGCCAGTTTCAAATGCAGTTCCCAGGTTAAGCCCGGGATTTCACATCTGACTTGACAGACCGCCTGCGTGCGCTTTACGCCCAGTAATTCCGATTAACGCTTGCACCCTCCGTATTACCGCGGCTGCTGGCACGGAGTTAGCCGGTGCTTCTTCTGCGGGTAACGTCAATCGGTAAGGTTATTAACCTTACCGCCTTCCTCCCCGCTGAAAGTACTTTACAACCCGAAGGCCTTCTTCATACACGCGGCATGGCTGCATCAGGCTTGCGCCCATTGTGCAATATTCCCCACTGCTGCCTCCCGTAGGAGTCTGGACCGTGTCTCAGTTCCAGTGTGGCTGGTCATCCTCTCAGACCAGCTAGGGATCGTCGCCTAGGTGAGCCGTTACCCCACCTACTAGCTAATCCCATCTGGGCACATCCGATGGCGTGAGGCCCGAAGGTCCCCCACTTTGCTCTTGCGAGGTTATGCGGTATTAGCTACCGTTTCCAGTAGTTATCCCCCTCCATCAGGCAGTTTCCCAGACATTACTCACCCGTCCGCCACTCGTCACCCGAAGAGCAAGCTCTTCTGTGCTACCGTCCGACTTGCATGTGTTAGGCCTGCCGCCAGCGTTCAATCTGAGCCATGATCAAACTCTTCAATTAAAAGTTCGATTTGCTGCAACAAGTGCAGCGATGCTCAAGTGTAAAACACTCATAATGAATTTCATTATGTGTTCACTCTTAAGACTTGATATTTTCTGCGCCTTGCGGCGCTGATATCAATCCTGCGAGTGCCCACACAGATTGTCTGATAAATTGTTAAAGAGCGTTGCGGTAAGCGCCCTGAGGCGTTACTGCGAGGTGGCGTATATTACGCTTTCCTCCTTCGGAGTCAACAACATTTTCAGAAGTTTTTCTCCGGCGGTTCAGCTTCCTGACCCTCTCAACCCGGCGGCCGGTAAGCCGTTGTTCCGTGTCGATGGAGGCGCATTATAGGGATCCCGTTTCAGAGCACAAGGGTTTTTTCGATCTTTCTGTTTGGTTGCTGGATTTTCACTCTTTCCGCCGAGATCTCAGACGATCCGCACAAAAATGGAGCGTAGTCGGCAAGAGTTATTGATCCCGGAAGCCTCGCCGCACTACCCTTCAGGGATCCTATTCAGACCAGAGGTAGCTATGTCAGGGAAACTACGATCTTATAAAGAGTACAGCCCCCAGTCGGGGCTGCGCGTAATGGTGGATGATTCAAGCGTAGTGGTGGGTGAAGTGGAGTTGCAGGATGACGTCAGTATCTGGCCGCTGGTCGCTATCCGCGGTGACGTAAACAGAGTGGTCATTGGCAAACGCAGCAATATTCAGGATGGAAGCGTGCTGCATGTTACCCACAAGTCATCTTATAACCCTGAGGGCTATCCGCTGATCGTTGGGGAAGATGTCACTGTGGGTCATAAAGCTATGCTGCATGGCTGCACGATCGGCAATCGCGTTTTAGTCGGAATGGGATCAATTTTGCTTGATGGCGTGGTGGTAGAGGATGATGTGATGATAGGCGCTGGCAGTTTAGTACCGCCGGGAAAACGCCTGGTCAGCGGATATCTCTATCTTGGTAGCCCGGTCAGGCAGGCGCGCCCGCTGAGTGAGGAGGAGATCGCGGGGCTTCTTTATTCTTCTGCCAACTATGTGCGTTGGAAAGATGACTATCTGGCTCAGGAGAGTGAAAGCCAGCCCTGAACATGTTCAATCCCCCTCTGTTGACGGGGATTGAACAGCCTGATTACCCCTGAAGTTCCGCCTTCATAACGGCAATAACGGGGGTGATATCGGGCAGCTTACCGTGCCAGAGAAAGAAAGAGTGCGCGGCCTGCCCCACCAGCATTCCCAATCCATCAGCCATTTCCTTCGCGCCCTGCTGCTCACACCAGCTTAGAAAAGGCGTGGCTGTCGCCTGGTAAAACATATCGTAGCAGCGGAGAGAAGATGAGATCAACGAAGCGGGGATTGCCGGAATTTCTCCCCCTATCCCGCTGGAAGTCGCATTAATGATCAGATCGAACTGCTCACCAGCAAGCCGATCCATTGCCTTCGCATTAACGCCACCCGCATGCTGAAAAACGTCGGCCAGCAGCTGAGCTTTGCTAAGCGTACGATTGGTGATTGTCAGGGAGCAACCGAAGGAGAGTAAAGGCAGGATGACTCCCCGGGCAGCCCCACCAGCCCCTATCAGCAAAACTCTGTCGCCAGGTTTGATAAGATTCAGACGTTGCAGATCTGTCAATAAGCCGATGCCGTCCGTGTTGTCGCCCAGCAGCCGTCCATCTTCTAGTCTCTTGACCGTGTTTACCGCCCCGGCCATTGAAGCCCTTTCAGTCAGTTCATCAGCCAGTGCGTAAGCTTCTTCTTTAAAGGGTAAAGTAACGTTCGCGCCCTCTCCCTGTTGGGCAAGGAACTCAGTTAAAGAAGCGGCAAACCCCTCTACCGGTGCACAAATGCGCCCGTATGAATGAGGGAGCCCGGTCTGCTCGGCAAATAGTTGATGAATTCGGGGAGATTTGCTGTGGGCTATCGGATTACCAAACACGGCGAAAGTGTGCATCTTATTTCCTTTATCCCTGACGAATCAGTTCGCCAGTGACGACATCGCGAATTTCTGACGGGTTCTGGCGTCCGCCGGTTGTTCCCATCAGAACAGGAAACTGCGGGCCAAATTGTTGATGAACTTCCTCAGCCGTACGGCAAGGCTCAAGTCCCGTAAGGTTAGCGCTGGTTGAAACCAGCGGTTTTCCAAATTCCCTGCACAAACTTTGCACGTCAGAATGGTTAGTGACACGTACAGCAAGGGAATCAAACCGCCCGGTCAGCCAGCGAGGCGTCGTTGCCCGCGCAGGCACTACCCATGTCACCGGCCCGGGCCAGGCCGCCAGCATTCTCTTTCTCTGCTCATCAGAAAGTGCGTAGTCATCTATATAGGGGAGCAGTTGCGCATAGTCCGCAGCGATCAAAATCAGCCCTTTTGCAACGGGTCGCTTTTTTAATGTCAGCAAGGCCGTCACGGCAGACTCGCTATCAGGATCGCAACCCAGGCCAAAGACGGCTTCGGTAGGATAGGCAATAACGGCGCCCTGTTGAAGCTGTACCAGACAGGCGTCCAGCGTGCCGGGGAAAAACTTATTCTTCACTTCTGATTCCTGGTGTCACTGGCTTTCCACAGGCTTTACTGGCGCAATAACGCCTTAACCCGCGTGCCGTTTTTTTCTCAATTAAAAGGGGGAAATGACAAAACTCACACTCACCTTCCACAGGGGTAAAGTTCACCGCAAACTGACAGTCAGGATAGCGATCGCAAGCATGGAAGGTTTTGCCATAGCGTGAGCGGCGCTGTACCAGTTTCCCCTGCTGACACTGAGGGCAGGAGAGCGTCGTCAGATCGGGCTTATCAATTACCTCGGTATGTCCGCACTCCGGATAATGGCTACAGCCAATAAACATGCCAAATCGCCCCTGGCGTAAAACCAGCTCTGACTGACATTCCGGGCAGAACTGCCCCTCAAGAACTTTAACAATGTGACCATCGGCCTGATGTTTTAAGGGCCGAATGTATTCACACTCGGGGTAGTGCGAACAGCCGAGAAAAGCGCCGTGTTTGCCGGAGCGAATAACTAATTCTGCCCCACATTCAGGGCAGGGCTCATTTTTTCGCACAGCGAAAAGCGCTGTTTTATTCATAACATTTCTTACACGAAGAGGATCTTCAGTGCACAATTCCTTCATTGACGTCGAAAAGAAGTTCTTCCATCTGTTGATAGGCGTTTTCACATCCAGGGATATTAAACAGCACCATCAGCACCACCCATTTGAGATCTTCCAGATCAAACTCGAGAGTATCCAGGGCCATAATACGTTCGATAACCATTTCGCGGGTTTCCAGATTCAGCACCTGAATTTGCTCCAGGAACAGAATAAAGCCCCGACAGTTGGCATCTAAACGCTGGCTCTCTTCCTCGGTGTAGATACGCATAGACAGCGGATCGGTAGCCAGCAGAATCGGTGCAACAAGCCCTTCCTGATAATCTGCAAGCTTTTCCAACCAGTTCAACGCATTATAAATATCTTCACGATGAAAACCGGCATCGGTTAGATCATCAGTTAATTTATCCTGATCAACGCGCATTTCAGCTTCGTTGTGGATATACGTTTCAAATAAGTACATTAGTACGTCGAACATGGCTTGCCCTCCTCAATCGGACATAGCCGCCGGGTACAGCTGCGATCCACCCTGCTAACTCCAACTCAAGCAGCTTAGCTACGATGGCTGGCACAGGTTGGCCGGCACGTTCAGCGACGACGTCAACAGGTGTAACCTCATCTCCTACGTTAGCCAACACCTCAGCAAATGGCAATGGCGTATTGCCCTCCTCATGCGAATATATTATTGAATTTTGAGCTACAGGTAACCATTTGAGGTCGCTTCTCAGCTGCTCAAGGATAGAATCAGGATGCGCGGTCAATAATGCGCCCTGCTGAATAAGCCAGTGAGGCCCTTCACTTCCCGGATTTCCTACAGCGCCGGGCAAGGCATAAACATCACGATTTTGTTCCAGAGCCAGCCTTGCTGTCACCAGAGAACCGCTGTTCATTGCAGCTTCTATTACCAATACTCCCAGACTCAGTCCGCTAATGATTCTGTTGCGGCGCGGGAAATTTTGCGGCTGCGGGGTCATGGCAAGAGGATATTCAGAAATGACGGCGCCTCCTGCCCCGATAATTTCTTTTGCCAGCCCTTTGTGCTGTTGCGGATAAAGGTGGCATAAACCGCTGCCTAATACTGCCAGCGTTTTCCCACCAGCCTCCAGAGCCGCACGATGGGCAATGCCATCAATGCCTGATGCCAGACCACTGGTGATGGTAAGGCCGCTTAAGGCTAAAACCTGCGAAAAGTAGGTTCCCCAGTTTCTGCCATACAGTGAGCATTTGCGGCTGCCTACAACGGCAATTTGTGGGGTTTTTAAAAGCTCGGGGTTGCCGGCAATAAACAGCAAGGGAGGAAAGGAAGAGATCTCTCGTAGCCGTGTCGGATAGTCTGCGCTGTCGCAGGTCAGAAGATGATGGTCGGAGTGATCCAGCCAGCACAGCGTTTTATCAAGCGTAACGGGATCGTAGTTCAGAAACGTCGCGCCTTGTTCCTCACTCAATCCTGCTTCAGTCAACTCCTGTTTACCAGCCATACCCAGGCGAATCAACGATGCTACTATCTGGATTCGCTGCGCCGATCTTATTCCCGAAACGCCAGAAAGGCGTAACCAAATCTCCGTTGGTGTCATTTCACAATCCCTGTTGAATCTGCCCGGCTAACATAGCGGGAATGCTGTCAATCACCGCCCGAAATGTCTACAATAAGAAAGATAAATATCTAATCCCTTGAACACAGATCTGGAAAGTTATGTCAGTTTTGCAGGTATTACATTTTCCTGACGAGCGCCTGCGCATCGTTGCGAAACCCGTTAAAGAAGTAGATGCCACCATTCAGCGCATCGTTGATGATATGTTTGAAACGATGTATGCCGAAGAGGGCATCGGGCTGGCGGCCACGCAGGTGGATATTCATCAGCGCATTATCGTGATTGATGTGTCGGAAAATCGCGAAGAACGACTGGTGTTAATTAATCCGGAAATGCTGGAAAAAAGTGGCGAAACGGGCATTGAAGAGGGCTGTCTTTCTATCCCTGAACAGCGTGCCCTGGTACCGCGTGCCGAAAAAGTGAAAATTCGTGCCCTCGATCGGGACGGTAACAGTTTCGAGCTGGAGGCCGACGGTCTGCTCGCTATCTGTATTCAGCATGAAATGGATCATCTGGTCGGTAAGCTGTTTATTGATTACCTGTCGCCCATGAAGCGTCAGCGTATTCGTCAGAAACTGGAAAAGCTTTATCGTCAGAACGCCCGTGATTAACACGAGCCTGAATAAGGGAAGAGCGTGTCCGAAGCCTTGAATATAATCTTTGCCGGTACTCCTGACTTTGCAGCGCGTCATCTTGACGCGCTTTTGTCTTCTGGCCATAACGTGGTTGGCGTATTTACTCAGCCGGATCGTCCAGCGGGCCGGGGGAATAAAGTCACCGCCAGTCCGGTCAAACAGCTGGCTGAACAGCACAACCTGCCTGTTTTTCAGCCCAAATCTTTACGCCCCGAAGAGAACCAGCAGCTGGTTGCCGCCCTGAACGCCGATATTATGGTGGTGGTGGCTTACGGTCTTATCCTTCCAGCCCCTGTGTTAGCGATGCCCCGGCTTGGATGTATTAACGTGCATGGTTCTCTGTTGCCTAAGTGGCGCGGCGCGGCCCCCATTCAGCGTGCCTTATGGGCAGGTGATGATGAAACCGGCGTGACCATTATGCAAATGGATGTCGGGCTTGATACCGGTGATATGCTTTATAAGCTCGCCTGCGCTATCGAGCCAGACGACACCAGCGCCACGCTTTATAACAAGCTGGCTGCGCTGGGACCTGAGGGGATGCTGGCCACCTTATCGGCGCTGGCAGAAGGGCGTGCTCAGCCAGAAGTGCAGGATGAGACGCTGGTCAGCTATGCGGAGAAGTTGAGCAAAGAAGAAGCCCGGCTTGACTGGCAGCTCTCCGCTGCGCAGCTTGAACGATGCATCCGGGCTTTTAATCCGTGGCCAGTGAGCTATTTCACTGTTGACGATCAGTCAATAAAGGTCTGGAAAGCTACCGTCCTCCCCCATGTTAATAAA
Organism: Erwinia pyri; assembly: GCF_030758455.1. Classification (NCBI taxonomy): domain Bacteria; kingdom Pseudomonadati; phylum Pseudomonadota; class Gammaproteobacteria; order Enterobacterales; family Erwiniaceae; genus Erwinia; species Erwinia pyri. The sequence continues at coordinate 459,299 of NZ_CP132353.1, read as the reverse complement.
CAGCCGGGCGAGATAGTTCAGGCTGATAAAATGGGGATTCAGGTTGCGACCCTTGATGGCGTGTTGAATATCGAAGAGTTGCAGCCTGCCGGTAAAAAACCGATGAAAGCTCAGGACCTGCTGAATTCCCGTCGGGAATGGTTCACGCCAGGCAATATCCTTGCCTGATGCTTCGCCCGGCACGCTGCCGGGCAGATTTTGATTTGCGATCCCTATGAAAAAAAATACCAACTTGCGCAGCATTGCTGCCCAGACTATTGAAAAAGTGGTCGAGCAGGGTCAATCCCTGAGTACTGTGCTGCCCATTGCGCAAAAAAGCGTTGCCGATAAAGATGCAGCGCTACTGCAGGAGCTTTGCTATGGGGTATTACGCACCCTTCCGCAACTGGAGTGGATCATCAGTCAACTGATGGAACGCCCGATGACAGGCAAGCAACGCACCATTCACTTTTTAGTTATGGTGGGGCTTTATCAGCTGATTTATACCCGTATCCCCGCGCATGCGGCTCTGGCCGAAACGGTGGAAGGGGCGGTATCCCTGAAGCGGCAGCAATTCAAAGGGTTGATAAACGGCGTGCTGCGCCAGTTCCAGCGTAAGCAGGAAGAGCTAACCCAGCAGATGAACAGGGGCGATCAGCAATACCTGCATCCTAAATGGCTGCTGGAAAGGCTCAGGCGCGCCTGGCCAGAGCAGTGGGAAGCCATTGTTGCAGCAAATAATCAAAGACCGCCAATGTGGCTCCGTGTTAACCGTCAGCACCACACGCGTGAGGCATGGCTGAGCCTGCTGCAGGAGTCCGGGAAGATGGCGGAACCCGATCCGGTGCATGCTGATGCTTTAATGCTTGAAGCTCCCTGCCCGGTTTCACAGCTTCCCGGTTTTGATCAAGGGTGGGTTACTGTGCAGGATGCTTCGGCCCAGGGATGCGTCGCTTTATTGGATCCTCAGAACGGAGAAGAGATACTTGATCTCTGTGCTGCCCCTGGCGGGAAAACCACGCATATTCTTGAGGCTGCTCCCCAGGCAAAAGTGCTTGCCGTGGATATTGATGCGCAACGCCTGACCAGAATTGTTGAAAATCTCCAGCGACTGAATATGACCGCTGAAGTGAAAGTGGGAGATGGCTGCTTCCCCGAGAGCTGGTGCGGCGAGCGTCAGTTTGACCGTATTTTGCTGGATGCGCCCTGTTCAGCCACTGGCGTCATTCGCCGTCATCCGGATATCAAATGGTTGCGTCGCGATCGTGACATAGTCGAGCTGGCCGCCCTGCAGCAAAAAATCCTGGAAGCGATCTGGCCTCATTTGAAATCAGGCGGCACGCTGCTTTATGCAACGTGCTCCATTTTGCCGGAAGAAAACCATTTGCAGGTTGCAGACTTCCTTCAGCGTCACGAAGATGCCATTCTGACAGAAACAGGTGAGCCTGAGCGGCCCGGGCTGCAGGTGTTCCCGGTTGCCGAAGGCGGTGACGGGTTCTTCTACGCCAAAATAATTAAGCGATAATTGCCGCGGCCGGAAGAAGTTTTCCGGCCATCCTGACTTCCCACGAAGCAGACTGAAGCACAATGAAAATAATCATTCTTGGCGCCGGTCAGGTCGGTGGCACGCTTGCCGAAAACCTGGTTGGTGAAAACAACGATATCACCGTGGTAGATACTGATTCGATCCGATTGCGTCAGCTGCAGGATAAATTCGATCTTCGTGTAGTCCAGGGGCACGGTTCGCACCCCAGGGTACTGCGTGAAGCGGGTGCCGAAGATGCTGATATGCTGGTTGCGGTGACCAATTCGGACGAAACCAATATGGTGGCCTGTCAGGTTGCCTATTCCCTTTTTAATACGCCTAACCGTATAGCCCGTATTCGTGCGCCAGATTACATCCGTGATGCAGAGAAACTGTTTGTTCCTGAAGCGATCCCTATCGATCACCTGATCTCTCCGGAACAGCTGGTTATTGATAATATTTATCGTCTGATCGAGTATCCGGGCGCGCTGCAAGTGGTGCCCTTTGCTGAAGGAAAAGTCAGCCTGGCGGTGGTAAAAGCTTATTATGGCGGCCCGTTAGTAGGTAATGCTCTGGCGGTAATGCGGGAACATATGCCGCATATTGATACCCGCGTGGCAGCCATTTTCCGTCAGGATCGCCCTATCCGCCCTCAGGGTTCCACCATCGTGGAGGCGGGAGACGAAGTATTCTTCATTGCGGCGAGCCAGCATATTCGCGCTGTAATGAGCGAATATCAACGTCTCGAAAAACCGTATAAACGCATTATGATTGTCGGTGGCGGTAACATAGGGTCTGGCCTTGCGCAGCGGCTGGAGAAACACTACAGCGTTAAGCTGATTGAACGCGATCAGCAACGCGCCGCTGAACTGGCTGAATTGTTGCAAAATACCATTGTGTTTTATGGTGACGCTTCGGATCAGGAATTACTGGAAGAGGAGCATATCGATCAGATCGATCTGTTTATTGCGATCACCAATGATGATGAAGCCAACATTATGTCGGCCATGCTGGCTAAACGCATGGGGGCGAAAAAAGTGATGGTGCTTATTCAGCGCAAGGCCTATGTCGACCTCGTTCAGGGTAGCGTTATTGATATTGCCATTTCGCCACAGCAGGCGACAATATCGGCTCTGTTGGGACATGTTCGTAAAGCGGATATTGTAAGTGTTTCGTCACTACGCCGCGGCGTGGCTGAAGCTATTGAAGCCATTGCACATGGTGACGAAACGACCTCACGCGTGGTGGGCAGATTGATCGATGATATCAAACTACCGCCCGGAACCCTCATTGGTGCAGTTGTACGGGGGGACGACGTGATGATAGCCAATGACAATCTGCGGATTGAGCAAGGCGATCATGTGGTGATGTTCCTGACCGACAAAAAGTTTGTTTCGGACGTTGAACGTCTTTTCCAGCCAAGCCCCTTCTTCCTCTGAATCAGTACGCCAGCCTGACGGCTGGCTGCTTTATCTTACTGATTATTCATTATTTCATTCATGATTATGGAAAAAGCCAGATCGTTTGTTAGACTTAACAATTGGCACAGGAAAGGAGATAACAATGAGTTTATTCAAAGAGTTTCGCGATTTTGCGATGCGCGGCAACGTTGTCGATCTGGCGGTCGGTGTCATTATTGGTGCGGCATTTGGTAAAATCGTTTCATCTCTGGTGGCGAATATTATTATGCCACCGCTGGGGTTACTGATTGGTGGGGTAGATTTCAAATCGTTCGCCTGGGTATTGAAACCAGCCGTTGGCGATACTCCAGCCGTTATCATGCAGTATGGTATTTTTATCCAGACGGTATTTGATTTCATCATCGTAGCGTTCGCCATCTTTATGGCAATTAAACTGATGAACAAGCTTCATAAGAAGAAAGAAGTGGAAAAGCCTGCGCCTAAACCCAGTGCAGAAGAGACTCTGCTCACGGAAATTCGCGACTTGCTGAAGCAGCAAAATACCGGCAATTGATATCCTGCCAGTGAGGATAAAATCACGTCCTGTTTATTGAACAGTCTCCTGCCCCTGGGGCGGGAGATTTTTTATTAATCCTACAGCGTTTTTCTTTCTGGCAACTCCCCCCGCAGTAAATAGCGTGCGGACTCTTCATCAGTAATGAATCCATTAATCCATCTTCCTTTTAATACGGCTTCAATTGCCTGATATTTATCAGCTCCGCCAGCAAAAGCCAGGGTTGGCCTGACCGGTCGTTGCGGAAGCGCTATGCTGGTTAGACGTTGCTTTAACTCACTTTTTATCAGCATGCCATTCTCATCAACAATATGGCCGACCACCTCCGCCACCGCGCCTAGTTCCAGCAGCCTGTCCAGTTCTTCCCTGTTGATAAATCCCTGAAGAAAAATCGGGCAATTCTGCGCAATATCGCCGATCCCCAGAAAAGTCATATCGGCCATTCTGGCTTTTTCAGTAACTGTTTTATAAATCCTGTTATTGCACCAGAGGTCGCGATCGTGTGCGTTATCAGCAAACATTGGGGCTGGCACAATAAAATATTTCCCCCCGGTTTTTTGCGCCATGCACAGCGGCACGTCGTACCGCGTAGTGGTTCCATCGGCAGTCATCGCACCGAGTAAAGAAACAGAATGATGCTGGAAATATGTAAGGTCGGGCATTTTTTCAATTGCAGCGCGCAGTGTCCTGCCTGACCCCAACGCAATCGTCATTCCCGGCGTTGCAGAAAGCAGGCTGGCCATGACGCTGGCAGCGGCAGATGTCACCATCTTCTGGCACGCGGCAGGCGCCAGTCCCGCAGAAGGGACAACCTGGCAAAATTGCAGGTTGTATTTCAAAACAAGTGCAGAGGCCAGCTTCAGGCAATCCGACACGGCGTGCATAATTTGAAATGAGATCAAATTTTCTGCAGAAGCCCTGGCGATGAGACGCTGCACAACCTGACGCGAGACGCCAAGACAGTCGGCAATCTGATATTGAGTGTAGCCGGTAATGTAATACAACCATGCGGCGCGGGCAGCGGTATGGGTTGTAATCGTCCTTTTCATCCTCTACTCCCCTCACCTGTTTTTTGCCAATTTCAGCAATATTGGCCTCACGTTATCTGACGGCAAGGTTTTTTTAACCATTTACACACAAATTAATCACATTTGTGAGCTAATGCTCTTTAGAGGGGCAATTATTCATTTACGCTACGTGAACTTTCAAAAGCCCTGTTAATGGGCAAATGACCATTTCGGGAGACAATCATGGCAGCGCAGCAGACGTTACAATGGGTACATATCGGGGCCGGTTCATTTCATCGCGCCCATCAAGCCTGCTATCTTAATCGCCTGTTGCAACAGGGGGGCGACAGCGCTGTAGAGTGGCATATTGCTCTTGGTAACATCAGAGATGACGCGGAAACGCTGCTTTCCATACTCGAACGGCAAAAGGGGGAGTATGTACTTGAAACCGTTTCCCCGGCGGGAGAGCGGGAATATGAAAAAATCACCGTAATCAAAAAAATCATTCCGTGGGATATTAAGCTGGCAGCATTGATTGCTGAGGGCGCTGCGCCAGAGACCAAAGTGATCTCATTTACGGTGACAGAGGGAGGTTATTATCTTGATTCTCATCGGGTACTGGATAAGAGCAACAGGGATGTTGACCTTGACCTAAAAGGAGGTGTTCGCACCATTTATGGTGCTATTGCGCATATCCTGCAACGAAGAATGGAACAACAGGCTGGGCCGATTACCCTGATGTGCTGTGACAATGTGCGGCAAAACGGTGAGCACTTTCGTGACGGCCTGGTACAATTTCTCACGTTGCGCCAACAAGATGGATTACTGAAGTGGCTGGCAGAATCGGTGACAACCCCCAATACTATGGTGGATCGCATTACACCACGCCCCTCTCCCGACATTGCAGCCAGGGTAAAAACGGCACTGGGCATCAGTGATGCTGCACCCGTAATGGCAGAATCCTTTATTCAGTGGGTGGTGGAAGATAAATTTGCTGCTGAGCGCCCGGCGCTGGAAAAAGTAGACGTAGCGCTGGTGAACAATGTGGAGGCGTATGAAGAGGCCAAAACTCGCATCCTTAATGCCAGCCACAGCGCTATTGCATGGGCGGGAACCCTCCAGGGCCTCTCTTTCATTGACGAAAGTACGCATGTAAAGGCTATTTATCAGTTAGCCTGGGACTATGTCACTGAAGATGTCATTCCCTGCCTGACTCCCTCTCCGCTTGATCTGGAAAGCTACCGGGATGTAATTCTCGAGCGTTTTGGTAACCCTTATATCAAGGATACCAATCAGCGTGTAGCGGCCGATGGCCTTTCCAAAATACCTGGATTTATCACTCCAACGTTAATCACGCGTTATGAGCAAGGGGAGACACCCCGTGCATGTGCAAAACTTCCCGCGCTCTTTTTCCTGTTTATGCGGCGATGGCATGAAGGTTCGCTGCCGTACAACTACGAAGATGGCATTCTCGACCCTCATCAAGTTCACGCCTGGTATCAGAGTGAAGATCCTGTCAAAGCATTTGCCAGTGATAATGCCCTTTTCTCCACGCTTGCGGGTAAAGCCAATTTTATCCAGCTGATACGAGAATCTGTCGAATGCCTGGAAAAAGCAGCACTGACTTCAACTCACCAATAAGAAAATAAGCATTTTACCCTGCCCCTATAATTGAAGAGGATTAAAAATGAAAAAGCTTTTAGTGTGCATGCTGTTAGCTGGCGCAGCCACCTCATTATCTGCAAGCGCAGCTGAGCAACTTAAAATTGGTTTTGCTAACCGCACGCTTAACGGCGCTTTCTTTAATGGGTTGACCGAATATATGAAAATCCATGCAAAAGAGAAAAACTATGAATTGGTTACTACCGATGCACGCGGTGACCTGAATAAACAGATTGCAGACGTTGAGGATATGCTTTCTCAGGGGATTAACTATCTGGTGCTTAATCCGCAAGATCCTGAAGCAGGCCAGCGTATTGTTAAAATGGCGGAACGCGCCAAAGTGCCGGTTGTGATTATTGACAGCGACATTTCATTAAAAGCCAAAGTTATCACCCGTGTTCAGGCTAACAATGCAGAGAATAACAGACAGTTAGGGGCATTTGCGGTGAGCCAGTTTGGCGATAAACCTATGAATTGCGTATTAGTCAGCGGCAATGCCGGTAATCTGGTCGGTCAGGCACGTAGCGATAATTTTCTGAAAGGCGTCACAGAAGCCCAGGAAAAAAAATATGGTCATAAACAGCTAACCGTCCTGAGTCAGGGATGGGGAAACTGGGATCAGCAAGGTGGTTTGAAAGCGATGGAAGATATGATCGTTGCTCAGGGAAATAAAATTAATTGTGTTTACAGTGAGATGGACGATATGGCTTTAGGGGCAATCCGCGCACTGAAGGCAGCCAATAAATTAGACCAGGTGAAAGTCTATGCTCATGATGGCTATAAAAAGGGACTGGAAGCCGTAGAAAAAGGCGAACTACAAGCAACAGCATCGAATAACCCCGACCTGCTTACCCGCGACACACTAAATATTATTGAACAATATCAGGGTGGCAAAAAAGATTTCCCACCTTATAGCTATATCCCAACGATTGTCATTACTAAAGACAACGTGGCTCAGTATTACAAAGCCGACGCGATTTTCTGATGATGAGCCCCCTCCAGAGAGGGGGATATCTGTGAGGTTAAAACGTGAACCAGTATGCTATTGACGTTCAGCAGGTAAAAAAAAGCTTTGGCGGAGTTCATGCACTTAAAGCCATTAATTTGCAGGTGCATACGGGCACCATTCACGCCATCATCGGAGAAAATGGGGCAGGCAAATCTACCCTGATGAAGATCCTGTCTGGCATTTATACAAAAGACAGCGGAAAAATCTTCATCCATGGTGAAGAGAAAAACTTCACTACGCCCGCTCACAGTAAAGAGAGCCGGATTGGCATTATTTATCAGGAACTGGCGCTTTCACCAGATTTATCGGTGGCAGAGAATATCTTTCTTGACGATCTGGGTATGGGAAAGGGCATTGTGCGCTGGAAGCGATTGAATGAGCGTGCCTCGCATATTCTTAATGAATTAGGTTTTTCAATCGACCCATGCAAACGTACCGGTGATTTAAGCGTTGCTTATCAACAAATGGTTGAGATTGCTAAGTCGCTGGCCAAAGACGTTAACATTTTAATCCTTGATGAGCCTTCCGCTGTTCTTTCAGGAAAAGAGGTCGCTATCCTTTTTGAGCAGCTGCGCAAGCTTAAATCGCGCGGTGTGACCATCATTTATATCTCTCACCGCCTTGAGGAATTAATGGCAATCGCAGATGAGATTACCGTTATTAAAGATGGTGAGACCGTTATAACTTTAGATCCGACCCTGTGTAGCGAGGAGGACATTATCACTAACATGGTCGGACGAAAACTGGAAAGTCTTTACCCTGATAAAGGCTTGCCTGAAGAGAAAGTGATGCTTGAGGTTAAAGAGCTCTCGACTCGGTCGCTCCTGAAAAATATCAGTCTGACGCTGCGTAAAGGCGAAGTTGTCGGCCTGGCTGGTTTAATCGGTTCCGGGCGCACAGAGATTGCACGCTGCCTGTTTGGTATTGATAAAATGTCAGCAGGTACTGTATTTAAAGAAGGAAAAAAAATTGAGATAGGTTCTCCTGCCCAGGCAATGAGTCATGGTATCGGACTGGTGCCTGAAAGCCGTAAGGAACAGGGAGCAATTTTAGTTCGCCCAATCAGGGAAAATATGACCCTGACTAATCTCAGCGTTATCAGCCGTATGATGGGATTTATCAATCGGCGTCAGGAACAGGAGGTTAGCCAATCCCTTCGTAAAAAACTGAATATTAAACTAGGTTCGGTCGAAGATACTATCGCCAGCCTCAGCGGCGGTAATCAACAAAAAGTGGTGATTGCCAAATGGTTAAACACTGACTGCAATATTCTTATTCTTGATGAGCCTACCCGTGGTGTTGATGTCGGTGCGAAAGTTGAGATTTATAACATTATTCATCAACTGGCGAAACGCGGTTATTCCATCCTGGTCATCTCGTCAGAAATGGTCGAGGTCATCAATCTGAGCCACCGCGTTTATGTAATGAGCGAAGGTCAGTTGACCAAAGAACTTATTGGCGATGAGATATCAGAACAAAATATCATGCGCTATGCCATTCCAAGAAATAGCGCAGCCTGAGGGAAAATCAGATGATGCAATCAATCACTAAAGAAAAAGATAACGTAGAATTTACTCCCAGAAAGCGCATTGGTCGTTTTTTATTAGATAACTCAACTATTTTAGTTTTTATTTGTATGCTTGTAATAGCTGCATTTCTCTCCGACCGTTTTTACAGTGCAGATAATATTACTAACGTATTACGACAGAGTGTTCCTCTGGGTCTGGCAGCGCTGGGACTGCTGTTTGTCATTTTGACGGGGGGAATTGATTTGTCGATCGGCTCAATTATGGCGTTTGTTTCCGTCGTAGTTGGCTTGATGATACCGGACATAGGATTGTGGCCAGCGTTGGTAGCAGGCGTAGGCATGGTGACGCTGATGGGTGCTTTTTCAGGAATGTTAGTGACATGGTTCAATATAGCGCCCTTCATAGCTACGCTGGCAATGATGACTATTGCGCGTGGTCTGGCTTTGATTATTTCCAATGGCCAGCCGGTTTTTATCGATAACGATGCTTTTGTAAATTTTGGCACAGGATATTTTCTCGATCTCCCCCTCCCGGTTTACGTACTGCTGGGCTTCGCCATCCTTTGTCAGTTGGTTTACAAGAACTCAGTATTTGGTCGTCTGGTTATATCCATCGGTTCAAACGAGATGGCAACACGATTTGCCGGTATACGCGTGAATATCTATAAGCTGGCCGTGTATGCGATCAGCGCGTTTGGGTGTGGAATTGCAGGTATTATCTCGGCAACCCGTACCGGTGTTGGTTCGCCCGTGCTTTCTATAGGGTTTGAGCTGGATGTTATTGCTGCAGTAGTAGTAGGAGGTGCCAGTCTGGCCGGAGGGCGTGGTAATGTGGTTAATACTCTTATCGGCGTATTTATTTTAAGTATGATTTCTAACCTGATGAACCTGATGAATATTTCCGGTTATAACCAGCAGGTTGTAAAAGGCGTTATCATTATCATCGCGGTAATGGTTGAAAGTCTGAAATCACGCGCTCGGGCATAGACCGCATTATTGGCAACCTGTGGTTATTCAGAAGGCCAGTGGTAAAGCTCTCTTTACCACTGGCCTCCCAGTTACCTTTCTTAGCGTGTTTCGCTTTACGTCGAAAGCTGCCTTTACCTTTGTGATTTGTTTCAATACGAACTTTAAAGAGCGGATCGTGCAGTAGTGCTTCTATTGCGTTATCACGGATAACGCCCTTTTTATGTTGATAACCAGCCATGTGATTTCCTTCTGTGATTGTCGGCGAAATATAGGTCCTGCGGCGGAATAAATCAACCCATTGAAGCAACGTCCCCTTTCTCCAGCGCTTCAAGAATAGAGCAGTAGACGCTGCTGTGTGCGGTTCCGCAACAGGCATCATTTAGTCTCTTCAGCGACCGCTGCATATTCTGTAGTTCTGCAATCATGCCCTCCACTTCACTCAGTCGGGACTGCACGATCGTTTTAGACTCCTGACAGGTGTGATGTTCAGGATCAACACGAATAGAGAGCAGTTCTCTGATGGCTTCCAGACTAAAGCCAAGCTGTCTGCCATAGCGAATAAACTTCAGCCGCTGAAGATCGTTATCGCTATAAAGCCGAAAACCGCCTTCAGTACGAATTTCATGATCCATCATCTGCTGCTTTTCGTAATAACGAATGGTATCAGGGGTGACCTCGGCCAATTTAGCCAGCTGCCCGATTTTAAACATTATTCATCTCCACTGAAGCGGTGATTGACCCGGTTTGCGTAGTCGCCCCGCAGAAATGTCGTACTCATACCAGCCTGCTGAAGTTTAACCTCAAGCAGTAAAAGACGCTTTACGTGCTGCTCATAACGATGATCTTGTGGATCGATGCCCGCAAGTAATTGATCAAGCTCGACAGCCTCCCGCCGCATTTCAAGTTCAGGAGGGAGATAACCCGAGTTCTTCATTAAACGGTAAGCTGCGCGAAGTTCCTGCGGAACATGGCTGTCATCGTCGAGCTGCAGCTTTTTGCCGCTGCCAGAGAGGTTATCCAGATCGCCATTTTTTTGTGCTTCAGCGATGTGCTGCTCTACTAATTGATCGATTAGCCACATAATAATGACCTCACTACCATGATTGAGAATAAACAGAATAGCGCGGGAAAAGAGTGAGGGGAATTTCAGATATAAAAAAACCGGGCAAGCCCGGTTTTTTCCTTAGTGCAACAGATTACTCTGCTACAGCTTCTGCTTGAGCTTCTGGACGATCAACCAGCTCGATGTAAGCCATCGGAGCGTTGTCACCAGCGCGGAAGCCACACTTCAAAATGCGAGTGTAACCACCGGCACGGCTCGCGAAACGCGGGCCCAGCTCGTTAAACAGTTTTGCCACGATCTCGTTATCACGAGTACGGGCGAATGCCAGACGACGATTAGCTACGCTGTCGGTCTTGGCAAGAGTAATCAGCGGCTCAACTACACGACGCAGCTCTTTCGCTTTTGGCAGGGTCGTCTTGATAATCTCGTGACGAACCAAAGAGCCAGCCATGTTGCGGAACATAGCCTGGCGATGGCTGCTGTTGCGGTTCAGTTGACGACCACTCTTACGATGGCGCATGACCTTATCCTTCTCAGTGAAACCTTAACCTGTGATCGGGTTATTCATCAGCGATGCTAGCGGGTGGCCAGTTTTCCAGGCGCATGCCCAGTGACAGACCACGAGAAGCCAGCACATCTTTAATCTCAGTAAGAGATTTTTTACCAAGGTTAGGCGTTTTAAGCAGCTCAACCTCGGTACGCTGTACCAGATCACCGATGTAGTGGATAGCTTCTGCCTTAAGGCAGTTAGCAGAGCGGACAGTCAATTCCAGATCGTCAACAGGGCGCAGCAAGATCGGATCGAATTCTGGTTTCTCTTCTTTAACTTCCGGCTGACGAACATCACGTAAGTCAACGAAAGCTTCAAGTTGTTCTGCCAGGATGGTAGCCGCACGGCGGATCGCTTCTTCAGGATCAATAGTGCCGTTGGTTTCCATTTCGATGACCAGCTTGTCCAGGTCAGTACGCTGTTCTACACGCGCTGCTTCAACATTGTAGGCAATACGCTCTACAGGGCTATAGCAGGCGTCGACCAACAGACGACCGATCGGGCGCTCATCTTCTTCCGAATGAATTCGGGCAGAAGCCGGCACATAACCACGACCACGCTGAATTTTGATACGCATGCTAATAGCGGCGTTCTCATCAGTCAGGTGGCAGATCACGTGCTGCGGCTTGACGATTTCGACATCACCATCATGGGTGATATCGGCTGCAGTCACAGGGCCAATGCCAGATTTATTCAAGGTAAGGATAACTTCATCTTTCCCCTGAACTCTTACCGCCAGCCCTTTCAGGTTGAGCAGGATTTCCAGGATATCTTCCTGTACGCCCTCTTTGGTGCTGTACTCATGTAGTACACCATCAATTTCAACCTCGGTCACCGCGCAACCCGGCATTGATGAAAGCAGAATACGGCGCAGTGCGTTACCAAGAGTATGGCCAAAGCCACGCTCTAAAGGCTCAAGGGTCACCTTGGCGTGCGTCGAACTCACTTGCTCGATATCTACCAGGCGCGGTTTTAGAAACTCTGTCACAGAACCCTGCATTGTGTCCTCTCTTTGGTACTAAGCTTTACTTGGAGTAAAGCTCGACGATCAGGTGTTCGTTAATGTCCGCAGACAGATCGGTACGTTCAGGAATACGTTTGAACACACCTTCCATCTTAGTCGCATCAACTTCCAGCCAGGTTGGCTTTTCACGCTGTTCAGCCAGCTCCAGAGCGGCTTTCACGCGAGACTGCTTTTTGGCTTTCTCACGGATGCTAACAACGTCATTCGGAGTTACCTGATAAGAAGCGATGCTGACAACGCGACCATTTACCATGATAGATTTATGACTAACCAGCTGACGTGCTTCTGCACGAGTGGCGCCAAAGCCCATACGGTAAACAACGTTATCCAGACGACCTTCCAGCAGAGCTAACAGGTTTTCACCCGTGTTGCCTTTCAGACGTGCTGCTTCTTTATAATAGTTACGGAACTGACGCTCCAGCACGCCGTACATACGACGAACTTTCTGCTTTTCACGTAACTGTACGCCGTAATCAGACAGACGCGGTTTACGCGCACCGTGCTGACCAGGAGCTTGTTCAATCTTACACTTGGTATCAATCGCGCGAACGCCTGACTTCAAAAAGAGGTCGGTACCTTCGCGACGGCTCAGCTTGAGCTTAGGACCCAAATATCTTGCCATTTTCTTTCTCCAACATTCCTAAAAAACGGGCGTTATACGCGACGTTTTTTCGGCGGACGACAACCGTTGTGAGGGATCGGAGTCACATCAGTAATATTCGTGATGCGGAAACCAGCAGCGTTCAGAGCACGAATCGTTGATTCGCGGCCTGGACCTGGACCCTTAACCATAACTTCCAGGTTCTTAATACCGTACTCTTTCACGGCGTCGGCACAGCGCTCGGCAGCAACCTGAGCTGCAAACGGAGTGGACTTACGAGAACCACGGAAACCGGAACCACCGGCTGTTGCCCAACCCAACGCGTTACCCTGACGATCGGTAATAGTCACGATGGTGTTGTTAAAAGACGCATGGACATGAGCCACGCCATCAGAGACTTGCTTTCTTACACGCTTACGTGCACGAACTGGTGCCTTTGCCATTATTCAATCACCCCGATTATTTCTTGATCGGTTTACGCGGACCCTTGCGGGTACGTGCGTTGGTCTTGGTACGCTGACCGCGCACTGGAAGACCACGACGATGACGTAAACCACGATAGCAGCCAAGGTCCATAAGACGCTTGATGCTCAGGGTGACTTCACGACGCAGATCGCCTTCAACAACAAACTTTGCAACTGCATCACGCAGAATGTCGATTTGTTCTTCAGACAGCTCACTGATCTTAACATTTTCAGCGATTCCCGTATTTGCACAGATAGCCTGTGAACGGGTCTTGCCGATACCGAAGATTGCAGTTAATGCAATAACAGTATGTTTATGATCAGGAATGTTAATGCCTGCTATACGGGCCACTATGCACTCCTATTAAATTACTTATGCGTCCCATGCCGAAAAGCCCGTTTTCAGGATACTCAAATGGAAACGCATAGACATACAAAAGATTGGCTGGCTAATCTAGCCAGCTCAACCCGACTTTGCAAGAAAAATATTAGCCCTGACGCTGTTTATGCTTAGGCTCGGCGCTGCAAATCACACGTACGACACCATCACGACGGACGATTTTGCAGTTACGACATAATTTCTTGACGGAAGCACGAACTTTCATTTTTACTCTCCGTAACTTCTTAAGCGCCTGATTATCGGCCGTAGCCTTTCAGGTTTGCTTTCTTCAATGCAGACTCGTACTGACTGGACATCATCAGAGTTTGCACTTGAGCCATAAAGTCCATGATGACAACCACCACAATCAGCAGTGATGTACCACCGAAATAGAATGGGACTTTCATCGCATCACGCATGAACTCCGGGATCAGGCAGATGAAAGTAATGTAGAGCGCACCAACCAAAGTCAGGCGAGTCATTACTTTATCGATGTACTTAGCCGTCTGTTCTCCCGGACGAATTCCTGGTACAAATGCACCGGACTTCTTCAGGTTATCTGCTGTTTCACGCGGGTTGAATACCAGCGCAGTGTAGAAGAAACAGAAGAAGATGATTGCAGTCGCATAGAGTAACACATAAAGCGGTTGTCCGGGCTGCAAATACATCGAAATCGTCGTCAGCCAGTTCCAACCGGTACCGCCCCCGAACCAGGAAGCAATGGTCGCAGGGAACAGAATAATGCTGGAAGCAAAGATTGCTGGAATAACGCCAGCCATGTTCACTTTCAACGGTAAATGTGTGCTCTGTGCAGCATAGACACGACGGCCTTGCTGACGTTTCGCATAGTTCACCACAATGCGGCGTTGACCACGCTCAACGTAAACAACGAAGAAGGTCACTGCAAATACGAGAACTGCAACCAACAGCAACAGGAGGAAGTGCAGGTCGCCTTGCCTTGCTTGCTCGATAGTATGGCCAACGGCCGGCGGCAAACCCGCAACAATACCAGCGAAGATAATGATTGAGATACCGTTACCGATACCTCGCTCAGTAATCTGTTCACCCAGCCACATCAGGAACATTGTTCCTGTGACCAGGCTGACAACAGCAGTAAAGTAGAAAGCAAAGCCTGGGTTTAACACCAGGCCCTGCATTCCAGGCATATTCGGCAGACCGGTAGCAATACCGATAGACTGAAATATACCCAATACTAACGTACCGTAACGGGTGTACTGGCTAATCTTACGACGGCCAGCCTCCCCTTCTTTTTTGATCTCTGCCAACGCCGGATGAACCACCGTCAGCAGCTGGATAATAATAGAGGCCGAAATATACGGCATAATACCCAGAGCAAAAATAGAAGCACGGCTGAGAGCACCACCAGAGAACATGTTAAACATTTCAATGATGGTGCCACGCTGTTGCTCAAGCAGTTTGGCAAGTACAGTGGCATCAATACCAGGGATCGGAATAAAAGAACCAATACGGAAAACAATCAGCGCACCAATCACAAACAGAAGTCTGCGTTTTAGTTCGCCAAAACCGCCTTTGGCACTTTGAAAATCTAATCCTGGTTGCTTAGCCATCTGCTACTTATTCCTCAATTTTACCGCCAGCAGCTTCGATTGCAGCACGAGCGCCTTTAGTGACACGCAGACCGCGAACCGTTACCGGTGCAGAGACTTCGCCAGACAGGATAACTTTAGCGAATTCAATCTGAATACCGATAATGTTAGCTGCTTTCAGCGTGTTCAGGTCGACGATACCGCCTTCAACTTTCGCCAGGTCAGACAGACGCACTTCTGCGGTTACTGCTGCTTTGCGAGAGGTGAAACCGAATTTCGGCAGACGACGGTACAGAGGCATCTGACCACCTTCGAAACCGCGACGTACGCCACCGCCAGAACGAGAGTTCTGACCTTTGTGACCACGACCACCGGTCTTACCGAGGCCAGAACCAATACCACGACCTAAACGTTTAGGAGCGTGCTTAGACCCTTCGGCCGGAGACAGAGTATTTAAACGCATCTGTTACTCCTCCACTTTAACCATGTAGGAAATCGCGTTAACCATACCGCGTACAGCTGGCGTGTCTTCACGCTCTACGGTGTGGTTAATACGACGCAGACCCAGGCCAAGCAGCGTTGCCTTGTGTTTTGGCAAACGGCCGATCGAACTGCGGGTTTGAGTAATCTTAATAGTCTTAGCCATGGTCATTACCCCAGAATGTCTTCAACGGATTTGCCACGCTTGGCAGCGACCATTTCTGGGGAATTCATGTTGGCCAGGCCATCCAGCGTTGCACGAACCACGTTAATCGGGTTAGTGGAACCGTAGGCTTTAGCCAGAACGTTATGAACCCCAGCGACTTCCAGTACGGCGCGCATTGCACCGCCGGCGATGATACCGGTACCTTCAGAAGCCGGCTGCATGAACACACGAGACCCAGTGTGCACGCCTTTAACAGGGTGCTGCAGGGTGCCGTTGTTCAGCGCGACGTTAATCATATTGCGACGAGCTTTTTCCATCGCTTTCTGGATCGCTGCTGGAACTTCACGCGCTTTACCGTAACCAAAACCGATACGACCGTTACCGTCGCCAACCACTGTCAAAGCAGTGAAGGAGAAGATACGACCGCCTTTAACGGTTTTAGATACGCGATTTACCGCGATCAGCTTTTCCTGCAGTTCGCCAGCTTGTTTTTCGATGTGTGCCATCTTACACCTCTACCTTAGAACTGTAGGCCAGCTTCACGGGCAGCATCTGCCAGTGCCTGGACACGACCATGATATTGGAAACCAGAGCGGTCGAAAGAAACATTTGTGATGCCTTTTTCGATTGCGCGCTCAGCGACTGCTTTACCAACAGCTGCGGCGGCGTCTTTGTTTCCTGTGTACTTCAGTTGCTCACCGATTGCTTTTTCTACTGTAGAAGCAGCAACCAGGATTTCAGAACCGTTTGGAGCAATTACCTGTGCGTAAATATGACGCGGGGTACGATGTACCACCAGGCGAGTTGCACCCAGCTCTTTGAGCTTGCGGCGTGCGCGGGTCGCACGACGGATACGAGCAGATTTCTTATCCATAGTGTTACCTTACTTCTTCTTAGCCTCTTTGGTACGCACGACTTCGTCGGCGTAACGAACACCCTTGCCTTTATAAGGCTCAGGACGACGGTAGGCGCGCAGATCTGCTGCTACCTGACCAATCAGCTGTTTATCAGCGCCTTTCAGCACGATTTCAGTCTGAGTTGGACATTCAGCAGTGATTCCGGCAGGCAGCGCATGTTCAACAGGGTGAGAAAAGCCCAGGGCCAGACTCACAGCGTTGCCTTTAATGGCTGCACGATAACCTACACCAACCAGCTGCAACTTCTTAGAGAAGCCTTCGGTAACACCGATAACCATACTGTTCAACAGTGCACGAGAAGTACCAGCCTGCGCCCAACCATCCGTGAAGCCTTCGCGCGGAGCGAAAGTCAGGGTGTTGTCAGCATGCTTTACTTCTACAGCAGCGTTAAGAGTACGAGTCAGCTCGCCGTTTTTACCTTTAATCGAAATAACCTGACCGTCGAGTTTTACCTCTACGCCGGCAGGAATCACGACAGGTGCTTTAGCAACACGAGACATAAATTCCTCCTTAAGCTACGTAGCAGATAATTTCGCCACCAAGACCAGCCTGGCGCGCTGCACGATCGGTCATAACACCTTTAGAGGTAGAAACAACAGCGATACCCAGTCCTGCCATAACTTTTGGCAGCTCGTCTTTGCGTTTGTAGATGCGCAGACCTGGACGACTAACACGCTGAATGCTTTCTACCACAGCCTTGCCCTGGAAATACTTAAGAGTCAGTTCCAGTTCTGGCTTGGTGTCGCCTTCGATTTTAAATTCTTCGATATATCCTTCTTCCTTCAGCAGCTTGGCAATTGCCAATTTCAGCTTGGAGGAAGGCATGGTCACCGCAACTTTGTTCGCGGCTTGACCGTTACGGATACGGGTCAGCATATCCGCGATCGGATCTTGCATGCTCATCTGTATTTACTCCCGTGATTCAATTGGTAATTACCAGCTAGCCTTTTTCAAGCCTGGTACTTCACCGCGCATGGCGGCTTCACGTAACTTGATGCGGCTCAACCCGAATTTGCCCACATAACCATGTGGACGGCCAGTTTGGCGGCAGCGCTTGCGCTGACGAGACGGGCTGGAATCACGCGGCAGAGTTTGCAGCTTGAGAACAGCATTCCAACGATCTTCGTCGGATGAGTTCACACTAGAAATGATAGCTTTCAGTTCCTCGCGTTTAGCGCGGTACTTGTCAGCCAGTTTCACGCGAACGACTTCGCGTGCTTTCATCGATTGCTTAGCCATCAGTAACCCTGCCTTACTTGCGGAACGGGAAGTTAAAAGCAGCCAACAGTGCGCGGCCTTCATCATCAGATTTCGCAGTAGTGGTAATGGTGATATCCAAACCACGAACGCGGTCGACTTTGTCATAGTCGATCTCTGGGAAGATGATCTGCTCACGAACGCCCATGCTGTAGTTACCACGACCATCGAAAGACTTAGCGGACAAGCCACGGAAGTCACGAATACGTGGAACAGCAATAGAAATCAGACGCTCAAAGAACTCCCACATGCGTTCACCACGCAGAGTCACTTTACAGCCGATCGGATAGCCCTGACGGATTTTGAAGCCTGCAACTGATTTGCGTGCTTTGGTGATAAACGGCTTTTGACCGGAGATTGCTGCTAAGTCAGCTGCTGCATTATCCAGCAGTTTCTTATCAGCGATCGCTTCACCAACACCCATGTTCAGGGTGATCTTCTCGACCCGAGGGACTTGCATGACAGAAATGTAGTTAAACTCAGTCATGAGTTGTTTAACTACTTCGTCTTTGTAGTAATCATGCAGTTTCGCCATCGTACTACTCCAAATTACTTGATAGTTTCGCTGTTAGATTTGAAGAAACGGACTTTTTTGCCGTCTTCGAATCTAAAGCCTACACGGTCAGCCTTACCGGTGGCAGTGTTGTAAAGCGCAACGTTAGAAACCTGAATAGCAGCTTCTTTTTCAACGATGCCACCTGGTTGGTTCAGGGCCGGAACCGGCTTCTGATGTTTCTTAACCAGGTTGATACCTTCAACAATGACCTTGCCAGAAGACAGGACATTTTTAACTTTACCGCGCTTACCTTTATCTTTGCCGGTCAGCACGATAACTTCGTCATCGCGACGGATTTTAGCTGCCATTTTTCGCTCCTTAGAGTACTTCTGGTGCCAGAGAGATAATTTTCATGAACTTTTCAGTACGAAGTTCACGAGTTACCGGCCCAAAAATACGCGTACCGATTGGCTGCTCACTGTTATTATTTAAAATAACGCATGCATTGCCATCGAAGCGAATGACAGAACCGTCCGGGCGACGAACACCCTTCCTGGTGCGCACCACTACCGCTTTCAGCACATCACCTTTCTTAACCTTACCGCGAGGAATTGCTTCCTTGATGGTAATTTTGATGATATCGCCTACGCCTGCATAGCGACGGTGCGAGCCACCCAGAACCTTGATACACATTACGCGACGTGCACCGGAGTTGTCGGCGACGGTCAGCATAGTCTGTTCTTGGATCATTTCAGTGCTCCGCTTATGTCAACTACTACTTCGGGACCTTGAATCAGGTCGTATATAAAACCCCACAAATGAGGGCGCAGCATTATAACACCGCTTCCAAATTATGGATAGATAAATAATCACACTAATGGGGATACTTGATAAAATCAGGCGAGCGCAGCATTCTACACAACCCCGTAGCCCGATACAACCTTATATGCTCCCTCCCCCTGACTGGATATCTCTGTCAAAGCCTTCAGCAGCCGGTAAAGCGCGATGAATAAAGGCTGTACAGCGTAAACCGCACTTGAACTCAACCGAGCGAGCGATCCAGAAAAGAGGCAAAAAAATATCCGGGGTCAGAAGACACCGGATATTCCTTTAGAGATGCGATCGGCAGGAAACCCACCGATCGCAATTTCGCTAACCTGTAGCGGGCTTGAGGCCCGATTACATAATAGCTTTCTCAATAACGCGAACCAGAGTCCAGGACTTAGTCTTGGACAGCGGACGGCATTCGCGGATTTCTACCACGTCGCCGATACCGCATTCGTTGTTCTCGTCATGTACGTGCAGTTTAGTCGTACGCTTGATGAATTTACCGTAGATAGGGTGTTTCACAAAACGTTCGATAGCAACGGTCATGGATTTCTCCATTTTGTCACTAGTCACACGACCTTGCAGAGTACGGATTTTATCGGTCATTACGCACCCGCCTTCTCAGTCAGTAAAGTCTTAACGCGTGCAACATCACGACGCACTTGCTTCAACAGATGAGACTGTTGCAGCTGGCCGGATGCTGCCTGCATGCGCAGGTTAAACTGCTCACGCAGCAGGTTTAGCAGCTCAGTGTTCAGCTCTTCAACGCTTTTTTCACGCAGCTCTGTTGCTTTCATTCCATCACCGTCTTAGTTACAAAGGTGGTTTTGATAGGCAGTTTTGCTGCTGCCAGCTTGAATGCTTCACGGGCAAGCTCTTCCGGAACGCCGTCCATTTCATACAGGACTTTACCCGGCTGGATCAAGGCAACCCAATACTCCACGTTACCTTTACCTTTACCCATACGCACTTCCAGCGGCTTCTCGGTAATTGGTTTGTCCGGGAATACACGGATCCAAATTTTACCTTGACGCTTAACTGCACGGGTCATAGCACGACGTGCTGCTTCGATCTGACGAGCGGTCAGACGACCACGGCCAACAGCTTTCAAACCGAAAGTACCGAAGCTAACATCCGTGCCCTGCGCCAGACCACGGTTGCGGCCTTTATGCACTTTACGGAATTTTGTACGCTTTGGTTGTAACATCAGCGACTCTCCTTACTTACGGCTTTTACGCTGCTGCTTTTTAGGTTGAGCAGCCGGTTCCGGTTGTTCAACAGCAGCCATACCACCCAGGATCTCACCTTTGAAGATCCATACCTTAACGCCGATTACACCATAAGTGGTGTGCGCTTCAGAGGTGTTGTAGTCAATGTCAGCACGCAGGGTGTGCAACGGCACGCGGCCTTCACGGTACCATTCGGTACGCGCGATTTCAGCACCGCCCAGACGGCCACTAACTTCAACTTTGATCCCTTTAGCGCCCAGACGCATTGCGTTCTGTACAGCACGCTTCATAGCACGACGGAACATCACACGACGCTCCAGCTGTGAAGTGATGCTGTCAGCAACCAATTTAGCGTCCAGTTCCGGCTTACGGACTTCAGCGATATTGATCTGTGCAGGAACGCCAGCGATATCCGCTACGACCTTGCGCAGTTTTTCTACGTCTTCGCCTTTCTTACCGATAACGATACCAGGGCGAGCAGTGTGAATAGTCACACGGATGCTCTTAGCTGGACGCTCGATAACGATACGAGATACAGACGCTTTAGCCAGTTCTTTAGTCAGGAACTGACGTACTTTAAAGTCGCTGTCCAGGTTGTCAGCGAATTCTTTGGTATTGGCGAACCAGGTAGAGTTCCAGGGTTTAACAATACCCAGGCGAATACCATTAGGATGTACTTTCTGACCCATTGCTAGTCTCCAGAGTCTCAGCGATCGGACACAACCACAGTAATGTGGCTGGTGCGCTTCAGGATGCGATCTGCACGACCTTTTGCACGAGGCATAATGCGCTTCATGCTTGGGCCTTCGTCTACGAAGATCTTCGTAACTTTCAGATCATCAATGTCAGCGCCATCGTTGTGCTCGGCGTTAGCAATGGCAGATTCCAGAACCTTCTTGACCAGTACAGCCGCTTTCTTATTGGTGTAGGTCAAAATGTCCAGAGCCTGCGACACGTTCTTACCGCGTACAAGATCTGCTACCAGGCGAACCTTCTGAGCAGAAGAACGAGCGTGGCGATGTTTAGCGATAGTTTCCATCTCTTCCTCCTGTTAGCGTTTCTTGGCTTTCTTATCAGCCGTGTGGCCGCGATAAGTACGAGTCGGTGCAAATTCACCCAGTTTGTGGCCGACCATTTCGTCGGATACAAAGACAGGAACGTGCTGACGACCATTATGGACAGCGATGGTCAAACCGATCATGTTAGGGAAGATCGTTGAACGACGGGACCAGGTGCGCAAAGGCTTCTTGTCTCCGCTTTCCACCGCTTTCTCTACCTTCTTCAGCAAGTGCAGGTCAATAAAAGGACCTTTCTTGAGAGAACGTGGCATGGCTTATCCTCTAAAATTATTTGCTACGGCGACGTACGATAAATTTATCAGTACGCTTGTTGCTGCGGGTCTTCTTACCTTTGGTCTGAACGCCCCACGGGGTTACCGGGTGCTTACCAAAGTTACGACCTTCACCACCACCGTGTGGGTGGTCGACTGGGTTCATCGCAGTACCGCGAACGGTAGGACGAACACCACGCCAACGAGCAGCACCGGCTTTACCCAGAACGCGAAGCATGTGCTCAGCGTTGCCGACTTCGCCCAGGGTTGCGCGGCAGTCGATTTCGACTTTACGCATTTCACCTGAACGCAGACGCAGGGTGACGTAGGAACCTTCACGCGCAACGATCTGCACGTAAGCACCAGCTGAGCGAGCAATCTGTCCGCCTTTGCCTGGTTTCATTTCTACGTTATGCACGGTAGAACCCACTGGGATGTTACGCATCGGCAGGGTGTTACCCGCTTTGATCGCAGCATCAACGCCAGACTGAATCTGGTCGCCAGCTTTCAGGCCTTTAGGGGCCAGGATGTAACGGCGCTCGCCATCTTTGTACAGAACCAGTGCGATGTTCGCAGAGCGGTTCGGATCGTACTCAAGACGTTCAACGGTTGCCGGGATACCATCTTTATTGCGTTTGAAGTCAATAATACGGTAAGCCTGCTTGTGACCACCACCGATATGACGGGTAGTGATGCGACCATTGTTATTACGGCCACCGGATTTGCTGTTTTTTTCTACCAGCGGGGCGAATGGTTTGCCCTTGTGCAGCTCCGCATTCACCACTTTAACTACATGGCGACGACCCGGAGATGTCGGTTTACACTTAACAACTGCCATTGTTCTTCTCCTCCGACTTACTCAGCGCCGCCGACGAAGTCCAGATTCTGGCCTTCTTTCAGGGTGACGTAAGCTTTTTTCCAGTCGTTACGACGACCAATACGCTGACCGGAACGTTTAACTTTCCCTTTAACTACCAGGGTGTTAACGACCTCTACTTCCACTTCGAAAAGCTTCTGTACAGCGGCTTTGATTTCTGCTTTGGTCGCGTCTTTAGCAACTTTGAGAACGATGGTGTTGGTTTTTTCCATCGCAGCAGACGCTTTTTCAGATACGTGCGGCGCGCGCAGTACTTTCAGCAGACGTTCTTCACGGATCATGCCAGCATCTCCTCAACTTGCTTAACTGCGTCAGCAGTCATAACGACTTTGTCGAAGGCGATCAGGCTAACTGGGTCGATACCCGCTGCATCACGTACGTCAACCTTGTACAGGTTGCGAGCGGCCAGGAACAGGTTCTCTTCCAGTTCGCCAGTGATGATCAGCACGTCTTCCAGAGCCATGTCTTTCAATTTCTCTACCAGCAGCTTAGTTTTAGGCGCTTCAATAGAGAACTGCTCGACAACGATCAGACGATCTTGACGTACCAGTTCGGACAGGATGCTTTTCAGCGCGCCGCGGTACATCTTTTTGTTAACTTTTTGACTGTGGTCCTGCGGCTTTGCAGCGAAGGATACACCACCGGAACGCCAGATTGGGCTCTTTACAGAACCTGCACGCGCACGGCCGGTACCTTTCTGGCGCCACGGCTTTTTGCCGGAACCAGTAACTTCAGCACGGGTCTTCTGAGCACGAGTACCTTGACGGGCACCTGCTGCATACGCAACAACAACCTGATGTACCAGCGCTTCGTTGAAATCACGACCGAAGGTAGTTTCGGAAACAGTCAGCGCGCTTTGCGCGTCTTTCAATACTAATTCCATTGCTATCCCCTTACGCCTTCACAGCTGGTTTAACGATCAGGTCGCAACCGGTAGCACCGGGAACTGCACCTTTAACCAGCAGCAGGTTGCGCTCAGCGTCAACGCGTACTACGTCCAGGCTCTGAACGGTTACGCGCTCATTACCCAGCTGGCCTGCCATTTTCTTGCCTTTGAACACTTTGCCCGGAGTCTGGTTCTGACCGATAGAACCCGGAACGCGGTGAGACAAGGAGTTACCGTGAGTAGCATCCTGAGTACGGAAGTTCCAGCGCTTAACAGTACCGGCAAAACCTTTACCTTTAGATGTACCAGTCACGTCAACTTTTTTCACGTCAGCGAAAATATCAACGTTAATGCTCTGACCTACGGTGAACTCTGCGCCTTCAGCGGTACGGAATTCCCACAGACCACGGCCAGCTTCAACGCCAGCTTTAGCAAAATGGCCTGCTTCAGGCTTAGTGACACGGTTAGCTTTTTTAGCACCGGCAGTTACCTGGATAGCAGTGTAGCCGTCGTTTTCCAGGCTCTTAACCTGAGTTACGCGGTTTGCTTCAATTTCAATCACGGTTACTGGGATAGAAACGCCATCTTCAGTGAAGATACGAGTCATGCCCACTTTTTTACCGACTAAACCAATCATTGTTTCAACCTCTCAATCGCTCAATGACCTGATTAACCCAGGCTGATCTGCACGTCTACACCTGCAGCCAGATCCAGACGCATCAGAGCATCAACCGTTTTTTCAGTTGGCTCAACGATGTCAACCAGACGCTTGTGAGTACGAATTTCGTACTGATCGCGCGCATCTTTATTGACGTGCGGGGAGATCAGAACGGTAAAACGCTCTTTGCGGGTCGGCAGCGGGATGGGACCACGTACCTGCGCACCAGTGCGCTTGGCAGTCTCAACGATTTCCGCAGTTGATTGATCAATCAGACGATGATCAAACGCTTTAAGACGGATACGGATTCTTTGGTTCTGCATGAGACCAGAGCTCCAATTATTTATAAACGAAAAGATTACTACTCATACCCATTACGATTGATGGGTGAGTGTAATCGTCTGCACATAACTCCCCTATCGGGAGTATTGTCAGGTGAGCAGATTGCTCGCCTGCGGTTCAGATTGAACCGGGCCGTCATTTCTGACAAGCCCGCGCATTATACGTGCCTGAGCACATAAAGCAACCTGTTTATCGGAGGTGCTGAAGAAGGCGGATGGGAAACAGGAGGTATCAGTCAGGTTCAGAAACAGTAACGCCGCTGAAGTCTCTGTTTCAGCGGCGTAAATTTATACAACTGCATCTTTCTGTCCTGTATTACTCTTCTACTTTAATTTGTGACTGCAGATAATTCTGTATGCCAATTTTGCTTATCAGGTCGAGTTCCGTTTCCAGAAAATCGATATGATGCTCTTCATCTTCCAGAATGGTAATCATCATATCCCGGCTGACATAATCGTGGACTTTGTCTGCATGGGCGATCGCTTCCCGGAGATCCCTTGCCCCCTCCAGTTCAAGCTGCAAATCTGACTTCAGCATCTCTTCCACATCTTCCCCGATACGCAGCCTGCCAAGATCCTGCAAATTGGGAATGCCTTCAAGAAAAAGGATGCGTTCTATATATTTGTCCGCATGCTTCATCTCATCGATAGACTCATGGTATTCGATATCGTTTAAGCGTATCAGCCCCCAATTTTTGAACATCCGCGCGTGCAGGAAATACTGATTAACAGCAACTAACTCATTTCCAAGCAATTTGTTGAGATGACTGATGATTTTTATATCGCCCTTCATTTTGTTTCCTCCGCTTCCAGTTAAGTAGATCGTAGATGCGGATTGAAGGAAGTCAAAAAAGCATGACAAATTGCAGGGAGATTATCAGGCAATCTCTTTGTATTGCGGGACGTGCTGTAGCTCATGGTCCATTATTTCACGCGCGGCGCGGATGCATTTGCCGCACTGCTTGCCAACCGGGACCAGTTGACGAAGATGCTGTATCGATTTGGGCTGGTAACGGCGAACCACTTCACGAATTGTTTTATCACTGACGGCATTACACAAGCAGACGTACATTTTGCTACTCCAGTACATTTTCTGATCTTAGTGTAAATGCGAATCGTTTTTATTACAATGCCAGCTTCCGCAATCGGGCTGAATTGCGGGCATAAAAAAAGAGCACCGAAGTGCTCTTTTTATTTGCTATGACGGAGACCTGCCCCGCCATTTCAAATTATCTCAATTAAGCGATAACTTTAGCAACAACGCCCGCACCAACAGTACGGCCGCCTTCACGGATTGCGAAACGCAGACCGTCATCCATCGCGATTGGGTGGATCAGGGTAACAACCATTTTGATGTTGTCACCAGGCATTACCATCTCAACGCCTTCTGGCAGTTCGATGGTACCGGTCACGTCAGTAGTACGGAAGTAGAACTGAGGACGGTAGCCTTTGAAGAACGGAGTATGACGGCCGCCTTCATCTTTAGACAGAATATAAACTTCTGACTCGAACTTGGTGTGTGGCTTGATGGTGCCTGGCTTAGCCAGAACCTGGCCACGCTGGATATCTTCACGCTTGATACCACGCAGCAGAACACCACAGTTCTCGCCTGCACGACCTTCGTCCAGCAGCTTACGGAACATTTCAACGCCGGTACAGGTTGATTTCACGGTATCTTTGATACCAACGATCTCAACTTCTTCACCGACTTTAACGATACCGCGCTCTACACGACCGGTAACAACAGTACCACGGCCGGAGATAGAGAAGACGTCTTCGATAGGCAGCAGGAATGGCTTGTCGATTGCGCGCTCTGGTTCCGGGATGTAGTTATCCAGGTGGCCAGCCAGCTCAATGATTTTAGCTTCCCACTCAGCATCGCCTTCCAGCGCTTTCAGAGCAGAACCGTGAACGATTGGCGTGTCGTCGCCTGGGAAGTCGTACTGTGACAGCAGGTCACGTACTTCCATTTCTACCAGTTCCAGCAGCTCTTCATCATCAACCATGTCGCACTTGTTCAGGAACACGATGATGTAAGGAACGCCAACCTGGCGACCCAGCAGGATGTGCTCACGGGTCTGAGGCATTGGGCCGTCAGTTGCAGCAACAACCAGAATTGCACCGTCCATCTGCGCAGCACCGGTGATCATGTTTTTCACATAGTCGGCGTGGCCTGGGCAGTCAACGTGCGCATAGTGGCGAGACGGGGTGTCATATTCAACGTGTGAAGTGTTGATGGTGATACCACGTGCTTTTTCTTCTGGTGCGTTATCGATCTGGTCGAATGCACGAGCAGAACCGCCGTAGGTTTTAGCCAGAACGGTGGTGATAGCTGCAGTCAGGGTAGTTTTACCGTGGTCAACGTGTCCGATGGTACCAACGTTGACGTGCGGTTTGTTACGTTCAAATTTCTCTTTAGCCACGACAATATTCCTTACTTTAATGCTCTCACCCTTTGGTGAGAGCATAGGATCAATATTTTAAAACTGTAGCTTATTTGCTACGAGCTTCAATAACGGCCTGAGCGACGTTATTCGGCGCATCATCATACTTCAGGAACTCCATGGAGTATGAAGCACGGCCTTTAGTCAGAGAACGCAACTGAGTCGCGTATCCGAACATTTCAGACAGCGGAACTTCAGCGTGAATCTGAACGCCAGTAGCGTTAGATTCCTGTCCTTTGAGCATACCACGACGACGGCTAAGGTCACCGATAACGTCACCGGTGTTCTCTTCAGGGGTCTCTACTTCAACCTTCATGATTGGCTCAAGCAGAACCGGGCTCGCTTTCTTAAAGCCGTCTTTGAACGCGATAGAAGCCGCCAGTTTAAACGCCAGCTCAGAGGAGTCAACGTCATGGTATGAACCGAAGTGCAGACGAACGCCCAGATCAACCACTGGATAACCAGCCAGAGGACCCGATTTCAGCTGCTCCTGGATACCTTTATCCACCGCAGGGATGTATTCACCAGGAATCACACCACCTTTGATGTCGTTGACGAACTCATAACCTTTAGGGTTAACGCCCGGCTCCAGTGGGTACATGTCGATAATCACATGACCGTACTGACCACGACCACCAGACTGCTTGGCGTGTTTACCTTCGATATCGGTAACTTTCGCGCGAATCGCTTCACGGTAAGCAACCTGAGGTTTACCAACGTTCGCTTCAACGTTGAATTCACGCTTCATGCGGTCAACGATGATGTCGAGGTGCAGCTCACCCATACCGGCGATAATGGTCTGGTTAGTTTCTTCATCAGTCCATACGCGGAATGATGGATCTTCTTTTGCCAGACGACCCAGAGCCAGACCCATTTTTTCCTGGTCAGCTTTGGTTTTTGGTTCAACAGCGATCGAGATTACTGGCTCAGGGAACTCCATGCGCTCCAGAATGATCACGTTATCTGGATCACACAGGGTGTCACCAGTAGTCACGTCTTTCAGACCGATTGCAGCAGCGATGTCGCCTGCGCGAACTTCTTTAATCTCTTCACGTTTGTTGGCGTGCATCTGTACGATACGGCCCAGACGCTCACGCGCGGATTTAACCGGGTTGAACACGGTATCGCCGGAGTTAACTACGCCGGAGTAGACGCGGAAGAACGTCAGGTTACCTACAAACGGGTCGGTAGCGATTTTGAACGCCAGTGCAGCAAACGGCTCTTCGTCATCTGAGTGACGAACCGCTGGGGTATCTTTACCATCATCCAGCAGACCGTTGATCGCGGTAACGTCAGTCGGTGCCGGCAGGTATTCGATAACCGCATCCAGCATCGCCTGAACACCTTTGTTCTTAAATGCAGAACCACAGGTAACCAGGATGACTTCGTTGTTCAGAACGCGCTTACGCAGAGAGGTTTTGATCTCTTCTTCGGTCAGCTCTTCGCCACCAAAGAATTTCTCCATCAGCTCATCAGAGCCTTCAGCTGCGGCTTCAACCAGCTTCCCGCGCCATTCTTCAGCCAGTTCCTGCATATCAGCTGGGATATCTTCGTAAACGAAGGTCACACCCTGATCGGCATCGTTCCAGTTGATCGCTTTCATTTTCACCAGGTCAACAACGCCGGTGAATTTCTCTTCTGCGCCGATGGCCAGCTGTAATGGTACTGGGTTTGCACCCAGACGCGCTTTCATCTGGTCAACAACTTTCAGGAAGTTAGCACCCATACGGTCCATTTTGTTAACGAACGCGATGCGTGGAACTTTATATTTGTTAGCCTGGCGCCATACGGTTTCAGACTGTGGCTGAACACCACCAACCGCACAGTAAACCATTACTGCGCCGTCAAGAACACGCATAGAACGTTCTACTTCGATGGTGAAGTCAACGTGTCCCGGGGTGTCGATGATGTTTACGTGGTACGGCTCAAACTGCTTAGCCATGCCAGACCAGAAACAGGTGGTCGCAGCGGAAGTGATGGTAATACCACGTTCCTGTTCCTGCTCCATCCAGTCCATGGTGGCTGCGCCGTCATGGACTTCACCGATTTTGTGGTTTACACCGGTGTAGAACAGAACACGTTCGGTCGTCGTCGTTTTACCGGCGTCGATGTGTGCGCTGATGCCGATATTACGGTAGCGCTCAATGGGTGTTTTACGAGCCATTTGATTCCTCTGATTCTCGGACGTTCTAAGTTAGTAAACCCCAGCGGGTAAGTCACTGGGACGCCCGCTGGGTTAATAACAACTACGGGGCTGTTACCAGCGGTAGTGAGCGAACGCCTTGTTGGCTTCGGCCATACGGTGAACGTCTTCACGTTTCTTAACTGCAGTACCTTTGTTCTCTGCAGCATCAGAAAGTTCGTTCGCCAGGCGCAGAGCCATAGATTTATCACCGCGTTTACGAGCAGCTTCAACGATCCAACGCATTGCCAGAGCATTACGACGAACCGGACGGACTTCAACTGGTACCTGATAAGTAGAACCACCAACGCGACGGGATTTAACTTCCACGGTTGGGCGGACATTGTCCAGGGCTACTTCGAATGCTTCCAGTTCGTTTTTACCTGAACGCTGAGCCAGGGTCTCAAGCGCGGTATAGACGATTGATTCAGCAGTAGATTTTTTACCATCTACCATCAGGATGTTTACAAATTTAGCCAGCAGCTCCGATCCGAACTTAGGATCCGGCAGAATTTTACGCTGGCCAATTACGCGACGACGTGGCATGGAAATACTCCGTTGTTAATTCAGGATTGTCCAAAACTCTAGGAGTTTATTATGACATTTAAGATAAAACGTTTGGCCTTACTTAACGGAGAACCATTAAGCCTTTGGCTTCTTCACGCCGTACTTGGAGCGTGACTGCTTACGGTCTTTAACACCTGAGCAGTCCAGCGCGCCACGAACGGTGTGGTAACGCACACCTGGCAAGTCTTTAACACGACCGCCACGGATCAGGATCACGGAGTGTTCCTGCAGGTTATGACCTTCACCGCCGATATAGGAGGTAACTTCAAAACCGTTGGTTAAACGAACACGACATACTTTACGCAGTGCGGAGTTCGGTTTTTTAGGGGTAGTAGTATATACGCGAGTACATACACCACGTTTCTGCGGGCAGGCTTCCAGCGCAGGCACGTTGCTCTTTGCAACTTTGCGTGCGCGTGGTTTGCGAACCAGCTGATTAACTGTTGCCATTAAATAGCTCCTGGGATTTGCTTTTGCTTCGTAAACACGTGATAAATCGCCTCGTGGTATAACGAGGACGCGGAATTTTAGGGCTGAGCAGAAAAGGTGTCAAGAAATAACCAGGATATCGTGCATTACCAGGTCATTTGTTGCGAATTTTTTACCGTCAGCGCGACGAAATCAGTATAGCTTACTGTGGCCGCACTGGTTGAAATTTGAGCAGAAAGCCCGCGCGCGACGATATCTTCTTGCAGCACATACAGGGATATAGGGGCAGATAACAGAATTTCAAGGGGACGGCTGCCTGTAATAGCCGCAATAACGCCATCCTGTAAAAGAAGAAGATCGTCACCGGCAGAAAAAAATCTCACCATCGCGTTAAAATCGCAGCGATAAGGCGAATTCAGCAGAGTATGCAGCATAGCGTCCTCAAAACGTAATGATCCGATCGTACTTTTTCAGCGCTGCGCGAAGTGCTTCAGGGGCTAAAACTTCAGCAGGCAGTACCGTCACCCGATCGGCGCTCACACCCCGTTCGGCAAGCGAAGCTGAACAGACGTAGAAATGTTCAAGGTCATATAAAGGCAGCACGCCAAAGGTAGCGATATAATTTCTCGCCAGAACCTGGTCAGGATCCTGCCCCGGCAGCAGCTGGAAGATGCCGTCGCTGACAAAAAACAGCGCCACCTCTTCACTTAATGCTGACATAGCCATTACCGCATCCAGCCCTTCCCGTCCGGCGCTGCTTCCGTGCGGCGGCTGGGTAAATATAAACGCGACGCGGTTCATCAGAACTGCACCAGACGTTCACAGGTTAATGCGGCTTCAGCCAGGGCGCCTAATCCGGCCAGCTGAAATCCCTCTGCCAGATTAGCGCCCGGCAGATTCAGATTATCCGCTTCCTGCCGATCGGTAATTCCCCTGCGCAGTGCCGCCGCCACACAGATATTGAGTTTGATGCCCTGTTCTCTGTGTAGCTGCTGCCACGCCTGGCTTAAATCAAACTCATCGCTGGCAGGAGAGATCAGCTCGCTGGCATTCAGCACGCCTTCACGGTAGAAGAATACGCTTTCCAGCTCATGTCCCGCCGCCAGCAGTGCCCGCGCAAAAAGATAAGCGCTGCTGGCGTGCTGAGTGCCATAGGCCGGTCCGGTGACCAGTAAAGCGTAACGCATCAGCGCTCCTGTCCCTGGAAATCACCACTTTTGAACTGGCGGATATAGAGATAAACGGTGTGCTTAGAGATGTTCAGCCGTTCAGCAACCTGGTTAATGGCATCTTTGATATCAAAGATCCCCTTTTCATAGAGGTTAAGTACTATCTGCCGGTTTTTGGCATTGTTAGAGACGTTACGATCGCCGCTCACCTCTTCAATGGTGAACTCCAGCGTCTGCATCACTAAATCGTCAACCGAGGTGGCAAAGTTTACCGCGGAGGCCGCATCATGCGTTTCCGGTGGCATAAACGTGGCCATAATCTGGGAGAAAGGCACATCCAGATTCATGTTGATGCAGAGCAAACCAATGACGCGCTGCTCACCGTTACGGATGGCAATCGTCACCGACTTCATCAGCACGCCGCTTTTAGCACGGGTGAAGTAGGCTTTGGAGACATTGCTGTCCGCGCCGGTCATGTCATGCAGCATCCGCAGAGCCAGATCGGTAATAGGGGAGCCAATTTTTCGTCCTGTATGTTCGCCATTGGCAATTCTGACCGCCGAGCACTTTAAATCTTCCAGCGAGTGCAGCACGATTTCACAATGAGAACCGATCAGCATCGCCAGCCCATCGACCACGGCTTCGTAGGATTTAAGGATATCAAAGTCAGTTTGCGCGAAGGGATGCTGTTCCAGTAATTCCAGATCGGCCAGATCACCGGTAAAAATTGAACCAGACATTAAGACACCACCCTTTTAAAGAGCCTGTCGCACGGCACAAGGGCAGACTCGTTCTGATGAAAATGCGTGGGGGACAGTCTATCAAATATCAGAAACGCCTGTCCTGACCTTTGTCATGAAATGCCAGAGAGCGCATAAACCGGGAAAAGCTGCAGAAGAAAAGCAAACCGCCACACGGGATGTGGCGGTTAAGAGATTATTTAGCCTGCGTTGCCGCTGGGGCTTCTGCCGGTGCTGGCGCGTTTGCGTCTGCTTTGGCAGCTGGTTTAATGTCGAGCAGCTCAACATCGAAGACCAGGGTAGAGTTAGCCGGAATGCCCGGAACGCCGTTTTTACCGTAAGCCAACTGTGGTGGGATAACCAGTTTGATCTTACCGCCTTTCTTCACGTGCTTGAGACCCTCAGTCCAGCCTGGGATCACGCCATCCAGACGGAAGGAGAGCGGCTCACCGCGCGTGTAGGAGTTATCGAACTCGGTGCCGTCAATCAGCGTGCCTTTGTAGTTCACTACAACGGTATCGCTGTCTTTTGGCGCATCGCCCGATCCCTCTTTCTCAACCTGATAAAGCAGGCCAGAGTCAGTTTTCTTCACGCCTTTTTCTTTGGCGAATTTGGTGGCGAAGGCTTCACCCTTTTCGGTGTTCTCTTTCGCGTCTTTTTCCATCTTCGCCTGTGCAGCGCCTTTCACACGGGCTTCAAAGGATTGCAGAGTCTGTTCGATTTCCTGGTCAGAGAGTTTGCTCTTGCCAGCAAAAGCGTCCTGAACACCGGAGATCAGCTGATCTTTATCGAGCGTGATGCCCAGCTTCTCTTGCTCTTTCAGCGAGTTTTCCATGTAACGACCCAGTGACGCACCCAGCGCATAGGCGGACTGCTGGTCATCATTTTTGAAGGCTGCGTTCTTCGGAGCTTGCTGTGGTGCCTGCTGAGCCGTAGTGGCCGGCGTGGTTTCGGCGGACATTGCCAGTGGCGCATTCAGCGCAACGGCCATGGTGGTGGCTAACAGTGTGACTTTAAACAGTGATTTCATCCATTTCTCCAAAACCGAAGCCTCTCACCTCGGAAATCGTTTACAGGCAGGACCTGTACTATAACTGTGCGCGAGAAAAATCCCGCAATGAAAACTAAGTTAACTTCCGACCCCGTTCCTTTGCGAAAGTTTCACCACAGAGATGCAGGCGCCGAAACGATTTTTCAACTGCCGGGCCAAAATTTACCTGAATTCCCTATTTCAGCCTGCACTTTCCCGTTAGAATCAGCGCATTCGGTCACGATAACGACCAGCGCAGTAACAAGAGGAAAGCGTATGCAACAATCATTGTTTGAAGAGCGAATGGAGATGCTGGAAAGCCGGCTGGCCTTTCAGGAACATACCCTTGAGGAGCTTAACCAAACGGTGATTCATCATGAGCTGGAGATGGCCCGCCTGCGCGAGCAGATGCGCCTGCTGACGGATAAGCTCAAATC
The DNA here is from genome assembly GCF_030758455.1 of Erwinia pyri. Classification (NCBI taxonomy): domain Bacteria; kingdom Pseudomonadati; phylum Pseudomonadota; class Gammaproteobacteria; order Enterobacterales; family Erwiniaceae; genus Erwinia; species Erwinia pyri. Next base: position 425,534 of record NZ_CP132353.1, on the reverse strand, counting down.
TGCTGCGCCGTCGATGATCGCTTCGCAATCTGAAGAGACGCCCCCGCCTCATTATTAATGCCTGAGCAGGCTTGCGACGCAGAAAGCAAAAAGGCCACCCGCAGGTGGCCTTTTACGTCAGCACAGAGGCTTAGTGGCTGCAACCACAGCCGCCAGTGCCGCAACCGCCTTTACCGTGATCGTGGTCGTGATCATGGTCGTGGTCGTGATGATGGCCATCTTCGCCGTGAACATGGCCGTGCGCCAGCTCTTCCGCAGTTGCTTCACGTACGGCAACCACTTCAACGTTGAAGTTCAGATCCTGCCCCGCCAGCATGTGGTTACCATCAACCACAACGTGCTCGTCTTCCACTTCGGTGATTTCGACCGGCACCGGGCCCTGATCGGTTTCTGCCAGGAAGCGCATGCCAACCTGCAGTTCATCAACACCCATGAAAACGTCTTTCGGAACGCGCTGTACCAGGTTGTCATCATACTGGCCGTATGCGTCATTGGCAGCGATGTGAACTTCAAACTTGTCACCCGCTTCATGGTCTTCCAGGGCTTTTTCCAGGCCTGAGATCAGGGAACCATGACCGTGCAGGTAGTCCAACGGTGCGCTCACCGGAGACTCATCGACCAACACGCCGTCTTCTGTACGTACCTGGTATGCCAGGCTGACCACCAGGTCTTTAGCTACTTTCATGATTACTCCTAACCGTTGAGAACGTTGAGTCCTGAGTTTGTTGAGCTGTTTGCCAACGCATAAGGACTCTTAATTGCGCCGATTGTAACGAATTTCAACGCGGCTGTGTGTTACAGCTTAAAAAAAGCTGAGCGATAACGCTACTCAGGATGGAAAATACCGATCACCTGCTCGTTGGTTCTGACCTGCTCGCGCACCTGTTTATCGGCCTCGCGCATCTGATGACCACATTTAACGCATTCAACAACATCGATATTATTTTCCTGCCACAGCGCCAGCGTATCCTGAGCTTTACAGCTCGGGCAGGTGGCACCGGCAATAAATCTTTTACGCATAAAGCCTCCTATTCATATTCGTCCCAGCCGTCAAACTGCCGTTTTTCATGCTGCATCTCCGCCTGAAAAATATCTTCCAGCTCGCGTCTTGCCTCTTTCACGCGGGAGATTTGCTGACTGTCCGAATGATTGGGCATCAGTTCACGCAGCATACGCATATCCAGACGGCGGAAATGCTGCTGGGCGCGGAACGCCTGATGCGGATGCATGCCCAGTGTCATCAACGCTTTACGCCCCAGCTCAAGCGCACTGGAGAAGGTTTCGCGTGAGAACTGCGTCACACCCGCCTGCAGCAACTCGTGAGCTTCCACACGCCCCCTCGCGCGGGCGAGGATCTGTAAATGCGGGAAATGATGCTGACAGAGATGCACAATCTCCATGGAATCTTCCGGGCCGTTGCAGGTGATGACGATAGATTGTGCCGTCTCCGCGCCTGCGGCTCGCAGCAGCTCCAGCTCTGTCGCATCACCATAGTATACTTTGTAACCATATTTTCGCATCAGGCTCACGGCGCTGATATCGCGTTCCAGAACCGTAATGCGCTTTTCATTGGCCATCAGCAAACGGGCAACGACCTGACCGAAGCGGCCAAATCCAACCACGATGACCTGGGGCTTATCATCCTCAACAAAGGGCTTCTCTTGGTTTTCATCCCCCTCGTTAAAGCGCCGCTCAAGGATTTTATCGACGCCCTGCAGCAGCAACGGCGTGGTCATCATCGACAGCGTGACGGTGACCAGCAGCAGCGGCATCTGGTCGCCACTGAACAGTTTAGCGGAAGAGGCAGCCGAGAAGAGAACAAAGGCGAATTCCCCGCCCTGACTCAGTACGCCAGAGAACTGCAGTCGTTCGGAGCTGCGCAGCCCAAAGATGCGCGACAGCAGATAAAGCACGCCAGCTTTGATCGACACCAGCGCTATCACGCCCACCAGGATTTCAACAATGTGGGTGTAAAGCACGCCCAGATTCAACGCCATGCCTACCGAGATAAAGAACAGCCCCAGCAGCAGCCCTTTAAAGGGATCGATTGCGATTTCCAGTTCATGGCGGTATTCACTTTCTGCCAGCAGAATGCCGGCGATAAAGGTTCCCAGCGCCATAGAGAGACCCAGCGCATCCATAAACAGAGCCGAACCGAGCACCAGTAACAGCGCCGCCGCAGTAAATACCTCCCGAACGCCCGAAGCGGCAATAAAGCGGAAGATAGGGCGAAGCAGATAGCGCCCGCCCACCAGCATGCCGGCAAACGCCAGCACCTTTATGCCCACCTTCATCCAGTCGGTATGGCCGCTGTCGCCACCGGCAAGCAAAGGTACCAGCGCCAGCGCAGGGATCACCGCGAGATCCTGGAACAGCAGTACGGAGAAGCCAAGCTGGCCAGACTCGTTACGGTTCATGCCCTTATCGCGCATTAATTGCAGCGCCATCGCGGTAGAAGACATCGCCAGCCCAATGCCGCCGATAATTGCTGCCTGCCAGGAAAAATCAGTGAGCCACAGCAACCCGCCTAAAATGGCCGCGCTGAAGATCACCTGAGCGGCACCCACGCCAAAAATCGAGCGCCGCAGCTCCCAAAGCTTTGAGGGCTTCAGTTCCAGGCCGATGATAAACATCAGGAATACCACGCCCAGCTCGGAGAAGTGCAGGATCTCCTCAACGTCGCTGATAAAGCCCAGCCCCCACGGACCGATAGCAATACCGGCCAGCAGATAGCCCAGTACGGCGCCGATCCCCAGCCGTGCAGCAATCGGCACGGCGATCACCGCCGCAAATAAATAGACCACACCCGCCGTCAGAAGAGATTGTCCTTCCATTCAGATACCTCCATAGGGCAAAGGGGCAGCGAGCCAGTCGCCGTAGGCACGGGAGTAGTTCTTCATGACCTCTGGCGTCTGACGCCTGGCCCAGTAAACAATCATCGGCGTCAGCCAGTGCATACGGCACATCTGCGCCGTCAGCTCAAACGGACGCATGATATCGGACATGGGATAGCGGTTAAGCCCATCCTCATGATAGGCCGCTTCAGGTTCACCGGTGGTGATCACGCTGCGCCAGTATTTTCCTTCCAGCACGTTGCCGCCAGGCCCGCTGGCAAACCCGCGTGAAAGCACCCGGTCCAGCCACTCTTTCAGCAGTGCCGGACAGCTGTAGGTATAGAGTGGATGTTGGAAAACAATGACGTCGTGCTCGCGCAGCTGCTGCTGTTCGTAATGAATATCGATAAAGAAATCAGGATAGTGCGCGTAGAGATCGTGCACCGTCACGTGTGGTAAATCCCGGGCTGCCTTGAGCAAAACCCGATTAGCTATCGAATCCTGTGATTCCGGGTGTGCGTAAAGCAGCAAAACTTTAGGCGGCTGCGACATCATTCCCCTCCAAATCATCGTCACGGCGGGGAAATTCCGCTACCATGCACGACGCAACGGAATTTGCGATTCCGAAATCAAATTGATGGTTTAATTTAACATATTCTGACTATTACGGCGCTTATGATTGTCTTCTCTTCATTACAAATTCGACGCGGTGTCCGCGTACTGCTGGACAATGCCACAGCCACCATCAACCCGGGCCAGAAAGTGGGCCTGGTAGGGAAAAATGGCTGCGGTAAATCCACGCTGCTGTCGCTGCTTAAGAACGAGATAAGCGCCGATGCGGGCAGTTTCAGCTATCCCGGCAACTGGTCGCTGGCCTGGGTTAATCAGGAAACGCCAGCGCTCAGCAAACCGGCCATTGAGTATGTGATCGATGGTGACCGGGAGTTCCGCCAGCTGGAGGCGGAACTGGCTCACGCCAATGAGATCAACGACGGTCACGCCATCGCTACGCTGCACGGCAAGCTGGATGCTATTCAGGCCTGGACCATACAGCCCCGCGCGTCCAGCCTGCTGAACGGTTTGGGCTTTTCTCAGGAGCAGCTGCAGCGTCCGGTCAGCGACTTTTCGGGCGGCTGGCGGATGCGTCTTAACCTGGCGCAGGCGCTGATCTGCCGTTCCGATCTTCTTCTGCTGGATGAACCCACAAACCACCTGGATCTCGACGCCGTTATCTGGCTTGAGCGCTGGCTTAACAGCTATCAGGGCACGCTGATCCTGATCTCCCACGATCGGGACTTCCTCGATCCGGTGGTGGATAAAATTCTGCATATTGAACAGCAGTCGATGTTTGAGTACACCGGCAACTACAGCTCGTTCGAGATCCAGCGCGCCACCAAGCTGGCTCAGCAGCAGTCGATGTTTGAGAACCAGCAGCAAAAAGTGGCGCACCTGCAAAGCTTTATTGACCGTTTTAAGGCGAAAGCCAGCAAGGCAAAGCAGGCGCAAAGCCGTATCAAAATGCTGGAGCGTATGGAGCTGATCGCCCCTGCGCACGTGGATAACCCCTTCACCTTCAGCTTCCGCGAGCCGGAAAGCTTGCCGAATCCCCTGCTGAAGATGGAGAAAGTCAGCGCGGGATATGGCGATAAAATTATCCTTAACTCCATCAAGCTGAATTTGGTTCCTGGTTCGCGCATTGGTTTGCTGGGCCGTAACGGCGCGGGCAAATCCACGCTGATCAAAATGCTGGCGGGCGATCTCGCCCCGCTGAAAGGCGATATCGGCCTGGCGAAAGGCATCAAGTTCGGTTACTTCGCCCAGCATCAGCTGGAATTCTTACAGGCTGATGAATCCCCTCTGCAGCATATGGTTCGTCTGGCGCCGAAGGTGCTGGAACAGCAGCTGCGTGATTATCTGGGCGGCTTTGGCTTCCAGGGCGATAAGGTGACGGAAATCACCCAGCGTTTTTCCGGCGGCGAAAAGGCGCGTCTGGTGCTGGCGCTGATTGTGTGGCAACGCCCTAACCTGCTGCTGCTGGATGAACCGACCAACCACCTGGATCTCGATATGCGCCAGGCGCTGACCGAGGCGCTGATCGATTTTGAGGGGGCGCTGGTGGTGGTATCGCACGATCGCCACTTACTCCGCTCTACCACCGATGACCTCTATCTGGTGCATGATGGCCAGGTTGAACCCTTTGATGGCGACCTGGAAGATTACCAGCAGTGGCTGAGCGATCTGCAGAAGCAGAGCAGCGTAAGCGAACCAAAGCAGGATACCGCTAACAGTGCGCAGGCCCGTAAGGATCAAAAACGCCGCGAAGCGGAGCTGCGTACGCAAACTCAGCCGTTGCGTAAGCAGATTGAGAAGCTGGAAAAGCAGATGGAAAAGCTGAATGCGCAGCTGGCAGAGGCGGAGTCAAAGCTGGCAGATTCAGCACTCTACGATCAGAGCCGCAAAGCGGACCTCACCCTGGCGCTGCAACAGCAGGCGACGGCTAAATCGGCGCTGGAAGAGTGCGAGATGGCGTGGCTGGATGCGCAGGAACAGCTTGAGGTCATGCTCGCTTCCTGACCATCGGGCTGGCTGCCAACGCCCCGGCATCCTGCCTCCAAAGGCGGCTGAGCACCGGCTCAGCCGCCTTCCTTCTCTCCCTGTCCCGGCGGTCTGACTGGTTGCTGCACAGCCTCAGCCACGCCAGAAAGGCTTATCTCCCAGAATGGTTGCCCGGTGCATGATCCGCCGCTGCGGCATGTAGTCCGCATTGGCATAGTGCTGCGTCACCCGGTTATCCCAGATCGCAATATCATTCTCCTGCCAGCGCCAGCGCACCTGAAATTCCGGCTTAGTGATATGCGCAAACAGGAAGCCCAGCAGTGCTTCACTCTCTTTCTGTGGAATACCCACAATGCGCGTGGTGAACCCTTCGTTCACAAACAGCGCCTGCCTGCCGCTCACCGGATGGGTACGAATGACCGGATGCAGCAGCGGCGGATTTTTCTCTACCGCCAGCTTCCAGCGCGCATGCTCTTCCTCACTGCCGCGGTGTTTGAACTCCTGAAATGATTTAGTGAAATCGTGCTCCGCCTGCAGGCCGCTCAGCAACGTTTTAAACGAGTCGGACAACGCTTCATAAGCGGCGATCCCGCTGGCCCAGAGCGTATCCCCGCCCGACTCCGGCAGCCTTTTCGCCGCCAGAATTGCGCCTGCTGGGGGCGTGGCAATGAAGGTCACGTCGGTGTGCCAGTTATCATTGTCCGGCGGATTGTTATCGTGGGTGTCCAGCACGATGATCTCCTCCACCCCTGGCGCGTGAGGATAAACAGGATGGATATGCAGATCGCCAAACTGGGCAGCCAGCGCCCGTTGCTGCTGCGGGGTGACCGGCTGATGGCGGAAGAACAGAACCTGATGGCGGATCAGCGCGTGATAGAGCTGCTCAAACTGCGCATCGCTCAGCGGACGGCTCAGAGTGATGTCAGAAACCTCGGCGCCGATATGCGGCCCCAGCGCTTTAATAGTCAGACGTTCGTTCATACGTGTTCTCCATGCCAGGGGGTTAAACGGCGTTGCAGGGCGCGCAGCCCCACCTCAAGAGTGAAAGCGATCAGGGCGATAACGGCGATGCCTGCAAGTACCACGTCGGTGGCGAGAAACTCTCCGGCGGACTGCACCATAAAACCGAGCCCACGCGTGGCGGCAATCAGCTCTGCGGCCACCAGCGTGGACCAGCCAACGCCAAGCCCGATGCGCACCCCGGTTAAAATCTCCGGCAGCGCACCGGGTAAAATCACATACCAGAGCACCTGCCAGCGGCTGCCGCCCAGCGCCTGAGCCGCACGGATGCGAACCTGCTGGGCGCTTTTAACGCCAGCCACCGCAGAGAGCGCAACCGGCGCAAAAATAGCCAGATAGATCAGCAGAATTTTGGAGGTTTCGCCGATGCCGAACCAGATAACCATCAGCGGCAGATAGGCCAGCGGCGGCACCGGGCGGTAAAGCTCAATAAGCGGGTCGAGAATGCCGCGTGCCGTCTCATTCAACCCCATCAGAATGCCAACCGGCACGCCAATAACCACGGCGGCCAGCAGGGCAATCACGATGCGGGTCAGGCTGGCTGCCAGATGCTGCCAAAGCGTCGCATCCATAAACCCTTGTGCGCTGGCGATGGTGAGCAGCTGATGGAACACCTGATAAGGCGCAGGTAAAAACAGTGGCGCAATCAGCTTCAGCGCGGTCACGGCCCACCAGATGGCCAGCACTACCAGCAGTGTCGCTGCGCTAAGCGTGATCTGACGACTGAAAGGCCAGCTCAAGCGCACGCGGCGAGGCAGCGGTTTTTCGGTTGATAATAAACTCATGAGAAGACCTCGCGCTGCTGGAAGACCTGACTCAGGACATATTCACGTTTTTCGATAAAAGCGGGGTCGGACTTGATGCTGCGGCACGATTCTCCCGCAGCGTAGCGTCGGCCAAAATCGAGCGACAGGCGTTCAGTCACCCTGCCCGGCCCGGTAGAGAGCAGGATCAGCGTGCTTGCCAGGAACACTGCTTCTTCAATATCGTGCGTAATCAGCAACACCTGCTTGCCGCTTTCGCGCCAGAGATTCAGCAGCAGTTCCTGCATCTGCTCACGGGTAAACGCATCCAGAGCGCCGAACGGTTCATCCAACAGCAGCAGTTGAGGGTTGGCCGCCAGCGCCCGGGCGATACCGACACGCTGGCGCATGCCGCCAGAAAGCTGCCAGATAAAGCGTTTTTCCGCGCCTTCAAGGCCAACTTTCTTCAGCATCTGGCGGGCAATGTCACGACGCTGCGGCTTCGCCACTCCGGCAAGCTGTAAGCCCAGCGCCACGTTATCCAGCACGTTACGCCACGGCAGCAAGCCTTCATGCTGGAACACCACCCCGCGCTCTGCGCCAGGACCGGTCACTACTTTGCCATCCAGCGTGATACTGCCCGACACGGCGGGCAAAAATCCCGCAATAAGATTCAGCAGGGTGGTTTTGCCGCAGCCTGACGGTCCCAGCACCACCAGCAGCTCACCTGGCTCAATGGTCAGGTTAATATCCTGTAAGGCGAGTTGACCGCCGTAGCGAGCCGTAAGATTGGATACCCTCAGCATAGAGACTCCCTTTATTCGGCAAGAGGTTTGACGAAGCGGTCGGTGACATAGGCGCTGTAATCACTGGCGGCCTGCGGCACCTTGCCCTGCTCTTTGAGGAATCTGGCGGTATCGATAATGGCCCGATCCACCGGCTTGCCAAGCTGTTCAACCTGCTGCTGCGCGGTAAGGTAGGTATTCCCTTTCACCAGGCCCGGGATCTGCTGTTCAGGCACGCCGCTTAAACGCGAGAGCTTGCTGAGGTTGCCCTCCTCTTTCAGCCACTGTTCCGGATTATCGAGATAGCCTTTCTGCGCGGCCAGCGCGCTGCGGGCGAAGGCGGTCACCACATCAGGATGCTTTTCGGCGAAATCTTTTCGCACCACCCAGACATCCAGCGTTGGGGAGCCCCACTTACCCACCTGCGCCGAGTCGGTGAGCACAGTGCCCTCTTTCTCCAGCTCATTCACTGCTGGCGCCCAGACGTAGGCGCCATCAATATCGCCCCGTTGCCAGGCAGCAATAATGGCGGGCGGTTGCAGGTTAACGATTTGCAGCTGATCGGGACGGATCCCCCAGTGCTTGAGGGCGGAAAGAAGGCTGTAGTGGGTCGTGGAGATGAAAGGTACCGCGATGCGTTTACCGATCAGATCCTTCGGGCTGCTGATGCTTTTTTTCACCACCAGCGCTTCAGAGTTACCCAGCTGCGAGGCAAGCAGGAAGACTTCAATGGGCACCTGCTGGCTGGCGGCAACGGCCAGCGGGCTGGAGCCGATATTGCCAATCTGTACATCACCGGAGGCTAGCGCTCTGACCACGCTTGAACCGCTGTCGAATTTGCGCCACTCCACTTTCGCTCCGCTCTCTCTGGCGAAGGTGTTATCGGCCTGCGCAATTTTCGCCGGCTCTGCGGAGGTCTGATAAGCAACGGTGACATCCACGGCCTGCGCGCTGAGCGAGGAAAGAGAGAGTGCCGCTGCAATAAGTGTAAGAGTGAATTTTCCCGCCATGCCCTGCTCCGGTGATCGTTATCGTTTGAATAACGCCTTTGTAACCGAGAGCAACCATCGCGATAAAGTAATTAGAAATTATCTTTTATAACTAATTATCCTTAGATCAAATGCTGGATAACTAAGTGACATGGCGGGTAAGCGCCAAAAAAAACCACCGCAGTGCGGTGGCTTCTCAGAGGGACAGGGAATTAATGCCAGATAAGCAGCACGCAGGCGGCGGTCAGTAGCCCCATCGCCACGTTAAAAATAGTCCAGGCCCGGCGGCTGCGCAGGATACGACCAATCACCGCGCCAAAGCCCAGCCAGATAATGCCTGACACCAGATTGACCAGCGCCATGCCAACGCTGATGGCGACCACCGAGCTCTGGTAGGCTTCCCCGGCCAGGCTGAAGCTGGCCACGGCGCCCAGTGCCATCAGCCAGGCTTTAGGGTTAATCAGCTGCAGCAGACCACCCTGCCAGAACGGCATTGGCGCAGCGGGTGCATCATTCGTCTCCAGCTTCTCATACTCAGCCGTGCCGATTTTCCATGCCAGCCAGAGAAGATAGAGGCTTCCGCCAATTTTCAGCACCAGGTGCAGAGAGGGATAAAGCAGGATCAGCCCGCCGATGCCAAACGCTACCATCAGCAGCATGACCTGCATGCCAATCATGATGCCGATCAGCAGCCACAACGAGCGAAGAAAACCAAAATTGGCGCCGGAGGCGGTGAGTAACATATTATTAGGTCCCGGCGTGATAGCCGCCACCCATAAAAAGCCCAGCATTGATAAAAACAGACTCAGTTCCATATGAAACGGGTGCTCCTCACCCCCTGACCAGAAACGAACCACATGAAGCTAACAATGTGACAGAGATCCTACAAGCATTTTGAACATGAATTTTAATCACCCTGAGACCCTGCGGTTTCAGCCAATTCCCGGCATGAGCAACGCGCATCTGCAAACAATTTTGCCGCGGCTGGTTCGCCGCCACATGCTGTTCACGCCTCACTGGCAGAGACTCACCCTGCCGGACACCGATTTTGTCGATCTCGCCTGGAGCGAAGATCCGGCCTGCGCCCGACACAAACCACGAGTGGTACTGTTTCATGGTCTGGAAGGCAGCGTTCATAGTCCCTATGCGCACGGGCTGCTTCAGGTCTGCAAGGAGCGTGGCTGGCTGGGCGTAGTGATGCATTTTCGCGGCTGTAGCGGCGAACCCAACCGCCTGCAACGCATCTATCACTCCGGCGAAACCAGCGATGCCAGCTATTTTCTCCACTGGCTGCGTGAGGAGTGGGGTAGTGTCCCTACTGCTGCCGTCGGTTTCTCCCTCGGCGGCAACATGCTGGCCTGTCTGATGGGCGAACAGGGATCGGCCTGCACGCTGGAGGCGGGCGTGGTGGTCTCTGCCCCGTTAATGCTGGAACCCTGCAGCCTGAAGCTGGAACAGGGGGTTTCCCGCTTCTATCAGCGTTATCTGCTCTCGCTTCTTAAACAGAACGCGGAGCGCAAGCTGCTCGCCTGGCCGGGCACGCTGCCCATTGAGCTGCCAGAACTCAGGGCACTGAAAAAATTGCGCGACTTTGATGATGTTATTACCGCCCGGGCGCACGGTTTTCTGGACGCCACCGACTATTATCGTCGCTGCAGCGCCATGCCTTTGCTGCCCAAAGTGGAGAAACCGTTACTGATCATCCATGCTAAAGACGATCCCTTTATGACCCATGAGGTGATCCCCGCCGCCCATTTGCTGCCTTCCGCTGTCACCTACCAGCTGACAGAGTATGGCGGCCACGTGGGTTTTGTCGGCGGCACCCTGCGCAAGCCCCAGATGTGGCTTGAACAACGCATTCCGCAATGGCTTTCAACCTGGCTGGACAACTAACGTGATAATTCCCTGGAAAGAGCTCGACAATGACACCCTGGACAACCTGATTGAATCTTTTGTCCTGCGAGAAGGTACCGACTACGGCGAGCAGGAACGCTCGCTGGAACAGAAGGTTAAAGACGTTCGCCGCCAGTTAACCAGCGGCGAAGCGGTACTGGTCTGGTCCGAGCTGCATGAGACGGTCAATATCATGCCGCGTGGTCAGGTGACGGGTTAACGGGCAGAGATGACATCCACGCCTGAAACATGGTACCAATGCGAGGCGACTTTTCTCAGGGAGGTATATGCATGTCAGCCAAACATCCGGTGATTGCCGTAACGGGATCCAGCGGGGCGGGAACCACCACCACCAGCCTGGCCTTCAGAAAGATTTTCCAGCAGCTTGGCCTGCATGCCGCCGAAGTGGAAGGGGACAGCTTTCACCGCTATACCCGCCCTGAGATGGACATGGCGATCCGCAAGGCACGGGATATGGGCCGCCATATCAGCTATTTTGGCCCGGAAGCCAACGACTTTGCGCTGCTGGAACTCACCTTTACCGAGTATGGCCGCACCGGCAGCGGTAAATCCCGCAAGTATCTGCATACCTATGATGAAGCGGTGCCGTGGAATCAGGTGCCGGGCACCTTTACGCCGTGGCAGCCGCTGCCCGAACCGACCGACGTGCTGTTTTATGAAGGGCTGCACGGCGGCGTGGTAACCCCGCAGAATAACGTGGCCGCGCATGTCGATCTGCTGGTCGGCGTAGTGCCTATCGTTAACCTGGAGTGGATCCAGAAGCTGGTGCGTGACACCAGCGAACGCGGCCATTCGCGTGAAGCAGTGATGGATTCAGTGGTGCGCTCAATGGAGGATTACATCAACTTCATTACGCCGCAGTTTTCACGCACGCACATTAACTTCCAGCGCGTGCCGACGGTGGATACCTCTAACCCTTTTGCGGCCCGGGCTATCCCTTCGCTGGATGAAAGCTTTGTGGTGATCCACTTCCAGGCGCTGGAAGATATCGACTTCCCCTACCTGCTGTCGATGCTGCAGGGATCGTTTATTTCGCATATCAATACGCTGGTGGTGCCGGGCGGGAAAATGGGGCTGGCCATGGAGCTGATTATGGGGCCGTTGGTTAAACGGCTGATTCAGGGCAAGAAAATTGAGTAACGCCCGGTAAACAGGCGTTACTCCTACGCTCAGCGAACTACTTTTCCTCTAATTCGATCACTTCGTAGCTGTGGGTCATATTGACCCCTTTACCCAGCATCAGCGCCACAGAGCAGTACTTCTCGGCAGAGAGATCCACGGCGCGCGATACGGCTTTGTCACCCAGCCCGACGCCGCTGACGATAAAGTGCAGATTAATATGGGTAAAGAGGCGGGGAGCCTCTTCACGCCGCTCTGAGGTGAGCTTCACCTCGCAATCCTTTACGTTATGGCGGCCCTTCTGCAGAATCGAGACCACGTCGATGGCGCTGCATCCGCCCGCGGCCATCAACACCATTTCCATCGGGCTTGGCGCTTTATCCCCGGAGTTTCCATCCATCAATACCTGATGTCCTGATGAGGATTCTCCCAAAAACGTTAACCCTTCAACCCACTTGACCCGAGCCTGCATAACAAATTCCTCTAATTCATTTAGTTAACTTCAGATTACGCTTTAGCCTGAAAAACGGCAATGCGGCAGTTTTCCCACTATGCTGAAGCGAGACAACAGAAGACACTCGTTGAAAGCTGTGCTACAAACAAAGCTGTAATATTTTCGTCAGTACTCTACAAGCACGACGAAACGGGACAACATAACGAGCCAGGCTTTTCACAGAGGCCCGAATACATTTCCTGATGGGAAACGCTTGATTATTTCAACGCCTGACAGGGAACTCTGCCCCTGTATTTAGGCACGATGACAACAGAGGATAACAGCGAATGGTTCTCGGCAAACCGCAAACAGACCCGACACTTGAATGGTTCCTGTCACATTGCCATATTCATAAGTATCCATCCAAGAGCACGCTGATTCATCAGGGTGAAAAGGCAGAAACCCTCTACTACATCGTCAAAGGCGCAGTAGCGGTGCTTATCAAGGATGAAGAAGGCAAAGAGATGATCCTCTCTTACCTCAACCAGGGTGACTTCATTGGCGAACTTGGCCTGTTTGAAGAAGGTCAGGAGCGTAGCGCGTGGGTACGTGCGAAAACAGCCTGTGAAGTGGCTGAAATCTCCTATAAAAAATTCCGTCAGCTTATTCAGGTCAATCCTGACATCCTGATGCGCCTCTCGGCACAGATGGCCAGTCGTCTTCAGGTTACCTCAGAGAAAGTGGGCAATTTAGCTTTCCTTGATGTGACAGGTCGCATTGCGCAAACTCTGCTGAATCTGGCGAAGCAACCCGACGCTATGACGCACCCGGACGGGATGCAGATCAAAATCACCCGTCAGGAAATTGGGCAGATTGTTGGCTGCTCACGCGAAACGGTAGGCCGTATTCTGAAAATGCTGGAAGATCAAAACCTGATCTCGGCACACGGTAAAACCATCGTTGTCTATGGCACACGCTGATCGGCTCTGATCCACGGCGCAACAGCCTCTGTTGCGCCTTTTTATTTGGTACGGAGTGATGTGGCGTCGACTGATCTATCACCCTGAAGTGAACTACGCGCTGCGCCAGACGCTGGTGCTCTGCTTACCGGTGGCTGTCGGCTGGCTGCTGGGTGACCTGCAACGGGGCCTGCTCTTCTCTTTAGTGCCTGCCTGTTGCAACATCGCCGGTCTTGATACTCCCCACAAACGTTTCTTCAAGCGCCTGCTCATCGGCGGAACGCTGTTCGCTTTCAGCAGTTTTCTGATCCAGTATCTGGGCGGAAAGGCGGTGCCTTTACCCCTCATCCTGTTCACCATGACGATGCTGCTGGGCATCACCGGCGAGATCAGCCCGCTGCATGGCCGGCTGCTGCCCGGCTCGCTGATCGCCGCTATTTTTACCCTCAGCCTGGCTGGCCGGATGCCAATATGGGAACCGCCAATGCTCTACGTGCTGGGCACCATCTGGTACGGCGTCTTTAACTGGTTCTGGTTCTGGCTGTGGAAAGAGCAGCCGATGCGGGAAACGCTCAGCCTGCTCTACCGCGAGCTGGCGGGCTACTGCGAAGCCAAATACACCCTGCTGACCAGGCTGACGGATCCGGAAAAGGCGCTGCCGCCGCTGCTGGCCCGGCAACAGAAAGCGGTCGATCTGATCACTACCTGCTACCAGCAGATGCATATGCTCTCCGCCACCCGCTACAACCATCACAAACGCCTGACCCGGGCGTTCCAGGTAGCGCTGGATCTGCAGGAGCATATTTCGGTCAGCCTGCATCAGCCTGAAGAGGTGCAAAAGCTGGTAGAGCAGAGCCATGCTGAAGCGGTAATCCGCTGGAATGCGCAGACCATCGCCGCCCGGCTTCGCGTACTGGCTGACGATATTCTCTATCACAAGCTGCCTGAACGCTTCACGATGGATAAACAGCTACAGGCGCTGGAGAAGATCTCCCGACAGCACCCGGACAATCCGGTGGGCACCTTTTGTTATTATCATTTCAGCCGCATCGGCCGGGTTTTACGTACCCAGAGGCCGTTGTATCAGCGGGATTTGATGGCGGACCGCCAGCGCCGTCAGCCACTGTTACCTGCTATCAGAAGCTATCTGTCGCTGAAATCCGCCGCGCTGCGCACCGCCTCGCGCTTTGCAGTGATGCTGACTTTTGCCAGCTCGCTGGCGCTGTTCTTTAATTTGCCCAAGCCTTACTGGATCCTGATGACGGTGATGTTTGTCAGCCAGAACGGCTACAGCGCCACCCGCGTGCGGATCCAGCACCGTGCGCTTGGCACGCTGGCGGGACTGATTATCGCCGCCATCACGCTGCGTCTTCAGGCGCCGGAATCTGTGGTGCTGTTGGTGATGCTGGCGATTACGCTTATCAGCTATCTGTTTATCCGCAAATTCTATGGCTTTGCGATGATTGGTTTCACGGTAACCGCGGTCTGGTCTCTTCAGCTGCTGTCGCTTAACGGCGCGGACTTCCTGCTGCCCCGCCTGCTGGATACGCTGATGGGCTGCCTGATCGCTTTCGGCGGCATGATCTGGCTCTGGCCACAGTGGCAAAGCGGCCTGCTGCGGCAGAATGCGCACGATGCGCTTGAAACCTACCAGGATGCGCTGCAGATGCTGCTGGGCAATGAGCAGGATCCGGTGAAGCTGGCTTATCAGCGTATGCGGGTGAATCAGGCGCATAACGCCCTGTTTAACTCGCTGAATCAGGCGATGCAGGAGCCGGGATTCGATTCGCGCTATCTTTCCGATATGAAACTCTGGGTGACGCACAGCCAGTTTATCGTGGAGCACATTAACGCCATGACCATACTGGCGCGCGAGCATACGATGCTGACCTCTTCGCTGGCAGAACGCTATTTGCAGGATTGTGAGGTGGCGCTGCAGCGCTGTCAGCAGCGTCTGGAATATGACGGGCCAGGCTCAGAAACCAACGTGATGGATTCTCAGGTCGAGCTGAGTCAGGGGCCGACCACTATTCTGGAAAGGCACGTAAAACGTATTCTGGGGCATCTGAGCGTGATGCACACCATCTCCTCGCTGGCATGGAGTGCCCGCCCGCATCACGGCCGCTGGCTGATACGCAAGCTGAAGAGATCCTCCTGAGGGTGAGCTGTCTTCGGGGAAGTGTCAGGGTACTGATGTTGAGAAGATGGCTCTGCTGGTAAAGGGTTTCTGGAGAAGCGCCAGAGTGATGACATTGGAAAAGGCACTTTACTGGTAAAGTATTTCCGGGGAAGTGCGCGGGGGAGCTGCACAGGACAGCTCCCTGTGGCCTGTTAAGCGAGCACTTTTTCCACGGCTCTGGCAAAGCGAGCCATGCCCTCTTCGATATCCGTTGGTTCAATCACCAGCGAAGGGGCAAAACGGATCACCTCCGTACCGGCATTCAGGATCATCACCCCTTCGGCGGCCGCAGCGTTCAGGATATCGCGCGCTTTACCGGCATGTTGTGGCTTCAGCGCCGCGCCAATCAGCAGCCCCTTGCCGCGAATATCGCTGAACAGATCCAGCTTTGCATCAAGCGTTTTCAATGCTGCCACAAAGAGTTCACGACGCGATACCACGCCGCTCAGCACCTCTTCGGTGTTAATGATATCCAGCGCCGTCTCCGCAATTGCACAGGCGAGCGGATTACCGCCGTAGGTGGTGCCGTGTACGCCCGGCGACATGGTGGAAGCGATCTCGTTGGTGGTCAGCATCGCGCTGATCGGGAAGCCGCCGCCCAAAGCTTTGGCGGTGGTCAGAATATCTGGCTGCACGCCATAATGTTCATACGCAAACAGCTTGCCGCTGCGGCCCATGCCGCTCTGCACTTCATCCAGCACCAGCAGCGCCTGATGTTCATCGCAGAGTTTACGCAGGCCCTGCATAAATTCAGCGGTGGCAGGCATCACGCCGCCCTCTCCCTGAATCGGCTCAACGACGATGGCGCAGGTATGGTCATCAATTACCGCTTTTACCGCCTCCAGATCGTTAAACGGAACGTGAACGATATCGCCAGGTTTAGGGCCAAACCCGTCAGAATATTTTGGCTGCCCGCCTACGGAGACGGTAAAGAACGTGCGTCCGTGGAACGCATTGTGGAAAGCGATGATTTTACTCTTGTAGGGAGAGTGGCGTTTGGCAGCATAATAGCGGGCCAGCTTGAACGCCGCTTCGTTAGCTTCGGCACCCGAGTTAGCAAAAAAGACCCGTTCAGCAAAGGTGGCAGCAATCAGTTTGCTGGCCAGACGCAGCGCGGGTTCATTGGTGAACACGTTGCTGGTGTGCCACAGCGTTTCCCCCTGGCTTTTTAACGTTTCAACCAGCGCGGGATGACAATGCCCTAACGCCGTCACCGCAATGCCGCCGGAAAAATCGATATACTCTTTTCCCTGCTGATCCCAGACGCGGCTGCCTTTGCCCTTAACAGGCACAAACGCTGCTGGTGCATAAACAGGCAAAATCACCTCATTGAACGTCGCCCGCGTTACCGCTAATTTATCCGCCGCCATTGACTACCTCATCGTTTTATTCTGTTACAGGAGAGTGAAATTATAATCATAAAATATGCATAAAAAATCACTCAAAAGCAATTATTTCACGCTTTCAGGAAATTGCGCAGCAGCTGATGCCCCTGCTCGCTGAGAATGCTTTCAGGATGAAACTGCACCCCTTCCAGCGGCAAAGAGCGGTGACGGAACCCCATGATTTCATCGGGCTTACCGTCGCAAAGCGTCCAGGCTGTTACCTCAAACTCTGGCGGCAACGAGTGGGATTCGACAATTAACGAGTGATAGCGCGTCACGTTCAGCGGATGATTAAGCCCGGCAAACACGCCGCCCTCGTTATGTTCAATAGCCGAGACTTTGCCATGCATCACCTGCCGCGCCCGGATCACACGGCCACCAAAAGCCTGGGCGATGGCCTGATGTCCAAGACAAACGCCCAGAATGGGTAGCTTGCCGGCAAATTGGCGGATTGCCGACAGTGAAATCCCTGCGTCGTCGGGCGTACAGGGGCCGGGTGAAATCACCAGCCGCTCAGGGTGCAGGGAGGCTATCTGCTCTAACGAGATCTCATCATTTCGGTGAACCTGAACCTCTGCGCCCAGCTCGCAAAAATACTGGTAGAGGTTCCAGGTAAAAGAGTCGTAGTTATCAATCAGCAGTAGCATGGCAGCTCCGGGCAGGTTCAGGACGGCGCTATTCTACGCGCTTTCCTGCCGCTCGCTTACCACTTTGCCGAAAGCCGCCGTCAGTAAGCTGAGATCGCCCTCCAGGCTCGCCTGATTAGCGGCCCGCCAGCTTTCCGCATCAATTTTCGCCCACTGAATATCAAAACCGGCGTGGATAACAATCTGTTCAAACAGCATGCGCTGAGCGCGTCCGTTGCCTTTCAGAAAAGGATGCAGGACCGTGAGTTCACAGTAGTACCAGGCGAGACGCTCTGTCAGCAGCGCAAGAGGCAGATCGGCCAGGCCGTTTTCATCCTCCAGCGCCTGCATCAGCGCGTTCCCCTCTTTTTCGATATATTCAAAATGGCAGCAGGGCGTATCGCCAAGCTGAATATCAACCTGACGCAGCTCGCCAGCGTCCTCTAAAACGTCCTGAAAAAGCGCATAGTGAAGCGCCTGCAAATGCGGCAGCCCTGGATGTTCAGGGCCGGGCTGAAGCGGCGTGCCGCCAAGCAGAAAGCTGGCGTAGAAGTTAGCTTCCTGCCGCTGTTGCCACAGGGTGAGCTTCTGTTTTTCTGTGATTTTTTTTGTCATGCGGTCTCCCAAAACCAGGTGATTGCTGCGTGGCGCGGCCTGATGACCGCGTAACTCGCACTAATTATAAGCAGCAATCACCCAACGGGAGATTAAGGAAGCACTTTTGCGGAAAGGATCACCACCGGCTTAACCGGGACGTTCTGATAAGGGCCTACGTTCTGCGCCTGAACCTGAGAAATTTTATCGGCTACATCCTGACCTTTCACCACTTTGCCAAAAACGGCGTAGCCAAAATCACGCTGGCCGTGATCGAGGAAGGCGTTGTCTGCCACGTTAATAAAGAACTGGCTGGTAGCGCTATCTTTGTCGGAGGTACGGGCCATTGAGATGGTGCCGCGTTTGTTCAGCAAACCGTTGTCAGCTTCATTTTTAATAGGTGCGTTGGTCGGCTTCTGCTGCATATCCGCGGTGAAACCGCCGCCCTGTACCATAAAGCCAGGAATGACGCGATGGAACGTGGTGTTGTTATAAAAACCGCTGTTCACATAGTCGACAAAGTTTTTTGTTGAGATGGGGGCTTTTTGATTATTGAGTTCCAGCTCAATATTACCGGCTGAAGTGGTCAGCAGCACATGCGTATCTCCCTTAGCGGCAAAGGTAGAAACGGAGAGCGTGGAGAGCGCAAGCACGGCGGCTACCGCAGTCAGAGTACGTTTAAACATAAAAGATTCCTTACGAAGGGCGACAGGCCAAAAAAATGATTGTAAAGAGGCGCTTATCACGGCGCCAGCGTTTTACTTTAATTTACTCGCGAACGTCGCCAGGCAAACGCTTGCGAAGCAGCCAAAACAGTGACTTCAGTCACGAAATTCATGTATTTGAAAACAAATGTTTCATTATTTATTTAAGCCGATCACGATTCTCGCTACACTTCCGCTGCATACCGTGGACGACCCGCGCCACGCTCCCTTTGACCCACAGGTTTCCAACTTATGACTAATCGCGATCGCATCGGGCTTACCTGGATCAGTTTCTTCTCTTACGCACTCACAGGCGCAGTGGTTATTGTGACCGGGATGGTGCTGGAAAATATTGCTGATTATTTTCAGTTACCCGTCGCCCAGATGAGTAACACCTTTACCTTCCTGAACGCCGGTATTCTTGTTGCGGTCTTTCTGAACGCCTGGCTGATGGAAATTATTCCGCTGAAGCGTCAGCTGATCTTCGGCTTTGTGCTGATGGTGCTGGCGGTACTGGGGCTGATGACCAGCCACAGCCTGAGCGTTTTCTCGCTGTGCATGTTTGTGCTTGGCGTGGTCAGCGGCATTACCATGTCGATCGGTACCTTCCTGATCACTCACCTGTATGAAGGACGTCAGCGCGGGTCACGCCTGCTGTTCACGGACTCCTTCTTCAGCATGGCCGGCACCATATTCCCGATTATTGCTGCGGCAATCCTGGCGCGCTCGCTGCCGTGGTACTGGGTTTATGCCTGCATTGGCGTGATCTATGTGGCTATTTTCGTACTCGCACTCTGCTTTGAATTCCCGGTACTCGGCAAGAAAGCCCCTAATCAGCCCCAGGGCGAGAAAGAGAAATGGGGTCTGGGCGTGCTGTTCCTCGCCATCGCTGCACTCTGCTATATTCTTGGCCAGCTGGGCTTTATTGGCTGGGTTCCGCTCTACGCCACCAAGACCATGGGCATGGATATCAGCCAGGCTGGCGGACTGGTAGGCAACTTCTGGACCTCCTACATGATTGGTATGTGGGCCTTCAGCGCCATTCTGCGCTTCTTCGATCCGCAGCGTATTCTGACCGTGCTGGCGTTGATGGCGACGCTGCTGATGTACTGGTTTGTCAGCGCAACAGATGCTTCTATGCTGAAATGGATCATGATCGCCCTGGGCTTCTTCTCCAGCGCCATCTACACCACCATCATCACGCTGGGTTCACTGCAGACTAAGATTGCCTCACCGAAGCTGGTGAACTTTATCCTTACCTGCGGCACCGTAGGCACAATGCTGACCTTTGTGGTCACCGGCCCGATTGTGGAGAAAGGTGGCGCGCATGCCGCTCTGCTTACCGCAAACGGCCTCTATGCCGTGGTCTTCGTGATGTGCCTGCTGCTGGGCTTTGTCAGCCGGCACAAGCTGCCAGGCCATATGTCCGCGCATTAATCATCAGCAGACAAAAAACAGAAAGGCCGGAGCTCCGGCCTTTTTTTTATGTCCAGTCCCATCTTATTTACCGCCGGAAATCCACTTTCTCACTCTGTGTTAAATGGATGGTGGTATCGGCTGGCCTGGTCTCGGCAATCATCCTGCCCTGACGGATGGAATAGCGCACCGGCACCTGACGGCGAAGCGCATCAAAACCATTATCGGCAGGGAGAATAATCAGATTGGCGCTGTTGCCCGTCTGGATGCCGTAATCCTTCAGCTGCAGCGTTCGCGCGCTGTTATGGGTGATGAGGTTGATGCCCGCATCAATCTGACCGTAGCCCATCAGCTGGCAGACATGCAGGCCCATATGCAGTACCTGCAGCATATTGGCCGTGCCGAGTGGATACCAGGGATCGAACACGTCATCATGGCCGAAACAGACGTTGATCTCCGCTTCCAGCATCTCTTTCACCCGCGTGATGCCGCGGCGCTTGGGATAAGTGTCGAAACGCCCCTGAAGATGAATATTCACCAGCGGGTTGGCCACAAAATTGATGCCGGAAAGCTTAAGTAACCGAAACAGGCGCGAAGTGTAGGCTCCGTTGTAGGAGTGCATCGCGGTAGTATGGCTGGCGGTAACGCGCTCTCCCATCTTTTCCCGCAGCGCCAGCGCCGCTACCGTCTCCACGAAGCGGGACTGCTCATCATCAATTTCATCGCAATGCACGTCGATCATGCGCTGGTATTTTTGCGCCAGCGCAAAGGTCTTATGCAGCGACTCCACGCCGTATTCCCGGGTGAATTCAAAATGCGGGATAGCGCCGACCACATCGGCTCCCAGCTGCAGCGCCTCTTCTAACAGCGCTTCGCCATCCGGGTAGGAGAGAATGCCCTCCTGCGGAAAAGCCACCAGCTGAATATCCACCCATGGCGCCATTTCCGCTTTCACTTCCAGCATCGCCTTCAGCGCCGTCAGCGTGGGATCGGAAACATCAACGTGGGTGCGAACATGCTGGATGCCATTGGCTATCTGCCATTTCAACGTCTGGGCAGCGCGCTGCTTAACATCCTCATGGCTCAGCAGCGCCTTGCGCTCAGCCCAGCGTTCAATCCCTTCGAACAGCGTGCCTGATTCATTCCAGGCGGGTTCTCCGGCGGTTTGCGTGGTATCAAGATGGATATGCGGCTCGATAAAAGGTGGAAAAGCCAGTCCGCCTTCCGCATCCAGTGAATCGCCAGCGGGCTCGCTTTGCGGCTGGGGAGAAAGAGAGGCGATTTTGCCGTCGCGGATCTCTATCTGCCACAGGCCTTCGCGCCAGGGCAAACGAACGTGATTAATCCATCTCAACTTAACACTCTGCATGCCAACGCTCCTCAGGGTGATGGGGTTATTTATCACCATAGCACTCTTCTGCCCGCCGCACGATCGTCTGCCCTGACAGCCACTGACTCGATTCAGTTGAAGTTCTTGCTTTTCCGCAACTTACAAAAAGTATTGCCAAATCAGCAGCATACTCATAAAGGAGTATTTGAAAAGGGGATTGATCGATATCAATAAGTGGGGGTTCTGGCGCGCTATTGTAGCCACAATACATAGCATTGTGAGGCAAATATGAGCACCCGACTCGTCATTATTGGCAACGGCATGGTGGGCCACCGGTTAATCGAAGAGCTGGTTGAAAAAGCGGCGCCCGGCCAGTTTGCCATCACCGTCTTCTGCGAAGAACCCCGCGTGGCCTATGACCGCGTGCACCTTTCCGCCTACTTCTCGCACCATACGGCTGAAGAGCTTTCGCTGGTCCGCGATGATTTCTATCAGAAAAACCAGATTGAAGTGCTGGTTGGCGAGCGGGCGATCACCCTGAATCGTCAGGAAAAAGTGATCCACTCCAGTACCGGACGCGCGGTGCAGTATGACAAGCTGGTTATCGCCACCGGCTCCTACCCGTGGGTGCCGCCCATTGCCGGAGCAGACGGTCAGGACTGTTTTGTCTATCGTACTATTGAAGATCTCAATGCCATTGAAGCCTGCGCCCGGCGCAGCAAGCGCGGCGCCGTAGTGGGCGGTGGGCTGCTGGGGCTGGAAGCGGCCGGTGCCTTAAAAAATCTCGGTATTGAGACCCACGTTGTCGAATTCGCTTCCGGGCTGATGGCCGAACAGCTTGATCCGCTGGGCGGCGATCAGCTCAGGAAAAAAATCGAACGCATGGGCGTGCAGGTCCATACCAGCAAAAATACGCAACGCATTGTTGACCGGCCCGCTGGCGGCAAAACCATGCAGTTTGCCGATGGCAGCGAGCTGGATATCGATTTTATCGTCTTCTCAACCGGTATCCGCCCGCAGGACAAGCTGGCCAGACAGAGTAATCTGCCGCTTGGCCAGCGTGGCGGCGTGCTGATTGACGATCGCTGCCTGACGGCGGATGCGGATATCTACGCTATCGGCGAATGCGCTGCCTGGCAAAACCGCATTTACGGGCTGGTCGCGCCAGGTTACAAAATGGCGCAGGTTGCCTGCGATCATCTGCTGGGCAAGGAGAATGCGTTCACCGGTGCGGATATGAGCGCCAAACTTAAACTGCTGGGCGTGGACGTTGGCGGCATTGGCGATGCGCATGGCCGGACGCCGGGCGCCAGAAGTTACGTTTATCTGGATGAGAGCAAGGAAGTTTATAAGCGTCTGGTGGTCAGCGAGGATAACAAAACGCTGCTGGGCGCCGTGCTGGTTGGTGATACCAGCGACTATGGCAACCTGCTGCAGCTGATGCTTAATGCGATTGAGCTGCCTGAAAACCCCGACGCGCTGATCCTGCCCGCCCATGCAGGCAGCAAGCCCGCTATCGGCGTGGACTCTTTACCCGATACGGCGCAAATCTGCTCCTGCTTTGATGTGACGAAGGGCGATCTGATCGCCGCAGTGCAAGGAGGTTGCCATACCGTTGCCGCGCTCAAGGCAGAAACCAAAGCGGGCACAGGCTGCGGTGGTTGCGTACCGTTAATGACCCAGGTGCTGAATGCGGAACTCAGCCGTCAGGGTATTGAGGTCAACCACCACCTGTGTGAACACTTCCGCTACTCCCGTCAGGAGCTTTACCACCTGATCCGTGTGGAGGAGATCAAAACCTTTGATCAGCTGCTGAAGAAATATGGTCAGGGCTACGGCTGTGAAGTGTGCAAACCGACGATAGGTTCGCTGCTCGCCTCCTGCTGGAACGATTACGTGCTGAAAGCGGAACATACGCCGCTGCAGGACAGTAACGACCTGTTCCTTGGCAATATTCAAAAAGATGGCACCTACTCCGTGATCCCCCGCTCCGCCGGAGGAGAGATCACCCCGGAAGGTCTGGTTGCGATTGGTGAAGTTGGCCGTCGCTATAACCTCTATACCAAGATTACCGGCTCACAGCGCATCGGGCTGTTTGGCGCGCAGAAGGACGATCTGCCCGCCATCTGGTCTGAACTTATCGCCGCTGGTTTTGAGACTGGTCACGCCTATGCCAAAGCGCTGCGGATGGCAAAAACCTGCGTGGGCAGCAGCTGGTGCCGTTTTGGCGTTGGCGACAGCGCCGGACTGGGGGTCATGCTGGAAAACCGCTACAAGGGCATCCGCACGCCGCATAAAATGAAATTTGGCGTCTCCGGTTGTACCCGGGAGTGTGCAGAAGCGCAGGGCAAAGATGTGGGGATCATCGCCACCGAAAAAGGCTGGAATCTCTATGTAGCCGGTAACGGCGGCATGAAGCCACGGCATGCGGATTTGCTGGCAGCGGATCTGGATGAGCAGACGCTGATCGCTTATCTCGACCGGTTTATGATGTTTTATATCCGCACTGCCGATAAGCTGCAGCGCACCTCGCTGTGGCTGGAAAGTCTGGAAGGCGGCATCGATTATCTCAAACAGGTCATTATCCATGACAAGCTGGGGCTGAACAGCCAGCTGGAAGCCGAAGTCGCCTGCCTCCGCGAGCAGGTAACCTGTGAATGGAAAGAAACCGTTGAGGATCCGCGCCAACGTGCGCGTTTCGCTCACTTCATTAACACTCCACAGCGCGATCCGCTGGTTCAGTCTGTACCCGAGCGGGAGCAGCATCGCCCTGCCCGTCCTGCAGAGCGCATTTCTGTGGTACTCCTGGAGGAACAATCATGAGTCACTGGTATCCCATCTGCCCGCTGGAGAGCATTCTGCCCGCTACCGGCGTCTGCGCTAAAGTGAACGATTTGCAGATAGCCCTGTTCCGCCCGCGGGCCGATGACACGGTGTTTGCGCTGAGTAATATCGATCCTTTCGCTCAGGCAAGCGTGTTGTCACGCGGCATTATCGCGGAGCATCAGCAGACGCTGTGGATAGCCAGCCCGCTGAAAAAACAGCGTTTTCGCCTGCAGGATGGTCTCTGCATGGAGGATGAAAGCCACTCCGTAGCCAGCTATCCCGCCCGCGTGCGGGAGGGGCTGGTAGAGATTGCTGTCTGAAGCTGCGCTGACTGGCGCTCTGGCCGCCCTCTGGCGGCCCTTTTCTTAAGTGAGCCTTGCTGTGGATTATCTTCCTCTCTTTTGTCAGCTGCGTAACCGGGCCTGCCTGCTGGTTGGCGGTGGCGAGGTGGCAGAACGTAAAGCCCGTCTGTTACTGAAAGCGGGGGCAGACCTGCGGGTCTGCTCAACCTACTTCTCTCCCCCGTTTACTCTCTGGCAGCAGCAGGGCGAGCTGGCCCTTTTGCCCGGAAACTTCCATCCCGACATGCTTGCAGGCTGCTGGCTGGTCATTGCCGCTACTGACGACGCAGCCATGAATCAGCACGTCAGCGCCTGCGCGGAGGCCAGGCAAATTTTTTGCAACGTGGTGGATGCACCGGAGCAGGCCAGCGCCATTATGCCTTCCATCGTTGACCGTTCGCCGCTGATAGTGGCCGTTTCCAGCGGGGGTAAAGCGCCGGTGATGGCGAGGCTGCTGCGGGAGAAGATCGAAGCCCTGCTGCCTCAGCATCTGGGAAAAGCGGCTGCTTATGCGGGTTCGCTCCGTCAGCGCGTTAAAAACAGCTTCTCAGAAATCGGGCAGCGGCGTCGTTTTTGGGAGAAGCTCTTCAGCCACGATCGTCTGGCCCAGGCCCTGGCTAACGGGCAGTCTGCTCAGGTTGAACAGCTGACCGAAACGCTGTTTGCCACCCCGCTGGAAGAGAGAGGCGAAGTGGTGCTGGTTGGCGCCGGGCCTGGCGATGCCGGTCTGCTGACGCTGAAAGGGCTGCAGCAGATCCAGCAGGCGGATGTGGTGGTCTATGACCGGCTGGTATCGGATGAAATTCTTGAGCTGGTCAGACGCGATGCAGAGCGCATCTTCGTGGGGAAACGGGCGGGCTTTCACTGCGTCCCTCAGGAGTCGATCAATCAGCTGCTGCTGGAGCAGGCGCAGCGGGGCAAGCGTGTGGTGCGCCTGAAAGGGGGCGATCCCTTTATCTTTGGCCGTGGCGCTGAAGAGCTGGAAGCGCTGCTGGCGGCAAATATCCCCTTTTCCGTGGTGCCCGGTATTACCGCCGCTTCCGGCTGCTCAGCCTATAGCGGGATCCCGCTGACCCATCGCGATTATGCGCAAAGCGTACGTCTGGTAACAGGGCATGTTCAGGCCGATGGCGGACTGGACTGGAAAAATCTTGCGGCGGAAAAGCAGACGCTGGTGTTTTATATGGGGCTGGCACAGGCGGGAGAGATCCAGCATCAGCTGCTTGAGCACGGTATGTCAGCCGATATGCCGGTCGCCATTGTGGAGCGGGGAACCTCAACACAACAGCGGGTTGTCAGTGGAGAACTGCACGCGCTGGCCACGCTGGCTGCCGCAGCCAGCAGCCCTTCACTGATTATCGTAGGGCGCGTGGTGGCGCTAAGGGAGAAACTGCGCTGGTTTTAAATCTTCAGAAGGAGAAACCAGAAACCGCGTAACGCCGCTTCTGGTTCCTCTTCAGTCCACGCTTAAGGCTGAGCGACAAAGCCCACGGCTTCATAAACCTTCTTCAGCGTTTCCTGAGCCTGTGCACGCGCTTTAGTCGCGCCATCACGCATCACCTGCTCCAGCAGGGCTTCATCGCTGCGGTAGCGGTTGTACCGCTCCTGCAGATCAATCAGCATCCCGGATACCGCATCAGCCACGGCTCCTTTCAGATGACCATACATCTGCCCCTCAAACTGCTGTTCCAGTTCAGGAATGCTTTTACCGGTCACGCCTGAGAGAATATCCAGCAGGTTAGAGACGCCAGCCTTGTTTTTGATGTCATAACGCACCACCGGCGGCTCGTCGCCGTCGGTCATCGCCCGCTTGATCTTCTTCACTACCGATTTCGGATCTTCCAGCAGGCCAATCACGTTATTACGGTTATCGTCTGACTTGGACATCTTTTTCGTCGGTTCCAGCAGTGACATCACGCGCGCACCCGATTTCGGGATAAACGGCTCCGGCACCTTAAACACCTCGCCATAGAGCGCGTTAAAGCGGGCGGCCACGTCGCGGCTCAGCTCCAGATGCTGCTTCTGATCTTCGCCCACCGGCACCTGGGTGGTTTGATAGAGCAGGATATCGGCTGCCATCAGCACCGGGTAGTCGAACAGTCCGGCGTTGATGTTCTCTTCATAGCGGGCAGACTTATCTTTGAACTGCGTCATGCGGCTCAGTTCGCCGAAATAGGTGTAACAGTTCAGGATCCAGCCCAGCTGAGTATGTTCAGGCACGTGCGACTGCACAAAGATAGTGCTCTTTTGCGGGTCGATACCGCAGGCCAGATAGAGCGCCAGCGTATCCAGCGTGGCTTTACGCAGCGCCTGAGGATCCTGACGGACGGTGATGGCATGCAGATCAACGATGCAGTAGATGCAGTCATGGGTATCCTGCATGCTGACCCACTGACGCAGCGCACCCATATAATTACCAATGGTCAGTTCGCCGGATGGCTGTGCGCCGCTAAATACGATGGGTTTCATGTTTTTCGTCCTGATAATTACAGCCCTAAAGCGGGCAACAAATCGGTAAAGTGATCCAGTACAACGGTTGGCTGGCTGGTGGCAATCGGCTCACCGTAGTTGTATCCGAAGGTCATGCCGACGCAGGGACATCCTGCTGCCTGAGCGGCAAGAATATCATTTCGCGAGTCGCCGACAAACACCAGCTCCTCCTGCAACAGGCCAAATTTGCCCAACACCAGGAACAGAGGCGCAGGATGCGGCTTTTTCGCTACCACATCGTCTCCACCGACGATCAGCGAGAAGTACTCCGCAATCCCTAACGAGGCGAGCAGCGGCGCGACAAAAGGCGTTGGCTTGTTGGTGACAATGGCCATCGGCAGGCCTTTCTCAGCCAGCGCCGCTAGCCCTTCCTTCACGCCAGGGAACAGCTTGCTGCCGCTTTCGATAGTGGTGGCATAGTGCTTATCAAGCAGCACGCGCGCATCGCGAATCAGCTCACCTTCCGGCGCATGACCCAGCGCCCAGGTCAGCGCCCGCTCAATCAGAATATCAGCGCCGTTACCGATCCAGGTGGAAACCCGCTCGATGCCTGCAGCAGGAAGGCTGAGCGACGTTAATGCGGCATCGACAGCGCTGGTTAAACCCGGCGCGCTGTCGATAAGCGTGCCGTCAAGATCGAATGCCAGCGCGCGAACTTTAGTGAAATGAGCCATGACGTGACTTCTCCAGTTCGGTGCGCATGTCGTCGATCACTTTTTTATAATCGGGTTTGCCAAAGATGGCGGAGCCGGCAACAAACATATCTGCGCCCGCTGCGGCAATTTCGCCAATGTTTTCAGCCTTCACGCCGCCGTCCACTTCCAGGCGAATGTCATAGCCGCTTTGATCGATCAGCTTACGAACCTGGCGCAGCTTATCCAGCGTGCCGGGAATAAAGGATTGTCCGCCAAAGCCCGGATTAACCGACATCAGCAAAATAACATCCAGCTTATCCATCACAAAATCAAGGTAGCTGAGCGGGGTCGCCGGATTAAATACCAGGCCAGCTTTGCAGCCATGCTCTTTGATCAGCTGCAGCGAGCGGTCAACGTGATCAGAGGCTTCCGGATGGAAGGTGATGTAGCTGGCACCCGCTTTGGCGAAGTCGGGGATCAGTCTGTCCACCGGTTTCACCATCATATGCACGTCAATGGGAGCGGTAATGCCGTAGTCACGCAGCGCTTTCAGCACCATCGGGCCCATGGTCAGGTTGGGAACGTAATGGTTATCCATCACGTCAAAATGCACAACATCGCCACCGGCGGCCAGCGCTTTCGCCGTATCTTCGCCCAGACGGGCAAAGTCAGCAGACAGAATTGATGGGGCAATTAAAAACTGTTTCATCCATTTCTCCCAATTAGCGCGCCTTACGGCACGTACCGCAGTTGAGGGTTATTTGCTGGCAAACAGCGCCAGCAGTTCATCCACCTGATTACGTCCGTTACTGTTGCGGCTGATTGAACGCCGCGCCTTGATTTGATGCAGCTCGGCTGCCTGGTACCAGACCCTGGTCAGCGGGGTATCGTGATTAGAAATCAGCACCGGTATACGACTTTCAGCGGCCAGCTTCTCTGCCAGCTCCGCCAGATGCTGCTGTTGCAGCAGGCTGAAGCTGTTGGTGTGGTAGGCGGTGAAGTTCGCCGTGGCCGACAGCGGCGCATAGGGAGGATCGCAATAGACTACCGCCCCTTGCGGCGCCCGGTTAAGGGTAACATCGTACGATTCACAGACAAAGGTCGCATTCTGCGAGCGCTCAGAGAACCAGTAGAGCTCATCTTCCGGAAAATAGGGTTTGCGATAGCGGCCAAACGGCACGTTGAACTCACCGCGCAGGTTGTAACGACACAGGCCATTGTAGCAATGGCGGTTCAGATACAAAAACAGCAGGCCGCGACGATAAGGATCGGCGCAGCGATTAAATTCTGCACGACGGGCGTAATAGAATTCTGAGTCGTTGCTCTCGCTGGTAAAAAGCTCGCGGGCATCGGTAACAAACTCGCTGACGCGGGTTTTGACGATGTTATAGAGGTTAATCAGATCGCTGTTGATATCCGCAAGAACATAGCTTGGAAAATGCGTGTTCAGGAACACCGAGCCGGCCCCGACAAAAGGCTCGATCAGGCAGTCCCCTTCTGGCAGATGACGCTGGATATCATCAAGCAGCGGGTATTTGCCACCCGCCCATTTCAAAAAAGCGCGATTTTTTTTCATGCCGTCGTTTTATTACACTTACTCTTCTGGCTGCGGTTACACCGACAGCATATCTGCGCTTTGAATAGTTAGCCCTCCGAAGAGGGCTAACGGTTCCTGCTTAAATCATACCGGGAGAAAGCGGTTAATTAGCCGCTTCTTTTTTCACCTGGCTGACCGGCTTCACCCAGGGGCTTTTTGCCCGGACTTCGGCCGGAAGGGAAGCTACGGCGCGCTTCGCTTCAGCTGGCGTAGCGTAAGAGCCGCTGACCAGCACATACCAGGGTTGCCCGTTACGGGTCGTTTTATAGACGTGGTAGCTGCTCAGGTTTTGCTTCTTCGCCCAGGCGTTAAGCGTATCCGATCTTGAAGCACTGCTCAGCTGGAGCGTATAGCTTCCAGCCGGTGCCGAAGAGGCCGCTCTGGCAGGTTCGGACGCAGTATGGCTGGCAGAAGCGCTACTTTTCGGCCTGCTCTCTTTAGCAGTTGCAGCAGGCTTCGGCGCGGGTTTGTGTACAGCCGCGGGTTGATTCTGATGAGTCTGCCCGGTAACTGCTTTTGGTGCAGAAACGTTGCCGCCTGGCGCTACCGTAGCGGGTGCCGTGGGCAATGAGCCACTCTGCTGTGCGCCCTGCGCCGCCACATCCACCTGCCCCTGCTGATTAGAGAGTGCGTTGTTCAGATCGCCCGGCAGTTCAACACGCTGTTGATTCGCTGGTGCCTGCACAGGCTCAGCCTGAGTGGGCGTGGAAGAGATAGGCGGTACGCTGATCTCCTGCGGAGCATTGCTGGCTGGCTGCTGCTGCTCTGTTGAGGCTGGCGCAGCGGGCGTGCCGTTCTGCCCGCTCATGGAGGAGGAGCCCGAAAGATCGATGTTTTTATCGCTACCGGCGCCAGAAGTACCTGAAGGGGTGGAAGGCTGCTGGGCGCTCTTGCTGGCGCTATCATCAGGCGAATTCAGCGCAGATCCAATGCCAATCACCAATAGCAGCAGCACCAGAATACCAATCCCCATCATCATATGCTGACGGGAAACCGGGACTTTAGGGGCAGAAGACGTTTTGCGGGACCGCTGCGGGCGGCGATCGCTGGTGTCAGGTTTTAACTCGTCTTCCGGTTTAAATTCGTCCATTCAACCTCCTACTGTAGAGCAGCGACGCCTCTCAATACCCTCTGATTGGCGGATTACTTGTTCCTGGGCCGAAACCCGTTCTAACGCTTTCAGCCTGGCTGACAGTCGTTAATAGCAGCCAGCACCGTATCATGTGCAACGCCGCTGCGCACTTCCGCTTTACCGATAGTCAGAGGCAGCACCAGACGCAGCTCCCCCGCCAGCACCTTTTTGTCGCGCAGCATATGCGGCAAATAGGCTTCAGCGGACATGCTCTCCGGCCCGGTAACGGGCAAGCCTGCCCGCTGCAGCAATGCGATAATCCGGCTGGTCTCCTGCGCTGAGAACGATCCCAGACGCTCGGCGGTTCTTGCCGCCATCACCATACCGGCCGCCACAGCTTCACCGTGTAGCCAGTTGCCGTACCCCATATGGGCTTCAATGGCGTGACCGTAAGTATGCCCCAGATTCAACAACGCACGCTGGCCATGCTCATGCTCGTCTGCCGCCACAACCTCTGCTTTCAGCTCGCAGCAGCGGCGAATGCACCAGGTCATCGCTTTGGCATCAAGCGCCAGCAAAGCATCGAGATTGTTTTCCAGCCAGGTAAAGAATTCGCCATCCAGAATGATGCCGTATTTGATCACTTCCGCCAGACCAGACGCCAGCTCACGCGGTGGCAGCGTGCTCAGGCAGTCGATATCGATCACCACGGAAGCGGGCTGATAAAACGCGCCGATCATGTTTTTACCCAGCGGGTGATTGACGGCGGTTTTTCCTCCCACAGAGGAGTCAACCTGGGAGAGCAGCGTGGTAGGAACCTGAATAAAGCGCACGCCGCGCTGATAGCTCGCCGCCGCAAACCCGGTGAGATCGCCAATCACCCCACCGCCGAGGGCGATCAGGGTTGTATCGCGACCGTGAGGTTTTTCCAGAAGTGCGGTAAAGACCCGATCCATCACCTCCAGCGTCTTGTACTGCTCGCCGTCGGGAAGGATCGTCTGGTCTACCTCTACGCCAGCGCTTTCCAGCTGCTGACGAAGAGGTGTCAGGTAGAGAGGGGCCAGCGTCTGGTTAGTGACCAGCATGGCCCGATCGCCCGCCTTAAGCGGCCAAAACGAAGCCGGATCGTTAAACAATCCGGCAGCTATGGTAATGGGGTAACTTCTCTCCCCCAAAGTGACGGTAATCTTCTCCATGAAGCGTTATCACCTTTTTATTACTTTGGCCCGCAGGCGGTCAGAGCGGAACTTAGCTCTTTTCCAACATGTTGATAATCTGATTCGCGACCACTTTAGCGCTCTGGTCATCAGTACGAATCGTCACGTCGGCAATCTCTTCATAAAGCGGATTACGTTCATCGGCCAGCGCTTCCAGCACCTCGCGCGGGGGGGATTCCACCTGCAGCAAAGGGCGTTTTTTGTCACGCTGAGTACGGGCTAACTGCTTCTCGATGGTGGTTTCCAGATACACCACTACGCCACGAGCCGAAAGACGGTTGCGGGTTTCGCGTGATTTCACAGAACCGCCACCGGTAGCCAGCACGATGCCCTGCTTCTCGGTGAGTTCATTGATGATTTTTTCTTCGCGATCGCGGAAGCCTTCTTCGCCTTCGACGTCGAACACCCAACCCACATCCGCTCCGGTACGTCGCTCAATTTCTTGATCGGAATCGAAAAATTCCATATTGAGTTGCTGAGCTAACTGACGCCCAATAGTGCTTTTGCCGGCACCCATAGGCCCAACCAGAAAGATATTGCGTTTCTCTGCCATTTTTTCGGTATTACTAAGACAATTCGTTAATGATACCCCGTCCAACCGGACAGGACATGAACTGAAACCTCATGAGCGATAGTGCGAGAGTCAGATGAAAATTATCTCAACACTGAAGGTGTTTTGGCAACCGATTAAATTGACCTTGCCCATTGCGCACTCAGGGCGCGTTTCAGTCCGCTTCATTTATCAGCCCGATGTCACTGCATCGGCTACGCCGGTTGCGCACGATAAAAAACGGGTTCTATGCATTCTCTGAAGCCAAACCGAGGCCCATAAATCAAAATCGCTAAACCTTGTAAGCTAATTCGGCTCTTGCGTCAAACGCATATGCCTTCATTGCCAGAAAAAAGCATCTGCTTTCTCAGTTTGCACTAAAAAACGCATTACTCGTCACGGATCAGTCGTGGCGTGATGAAGATCACCAATTCCCGCCGTTTTTGCTGATGAATATCATAACGAAAAAGCGACCCCACTATCGGAATATCGCCAATCAGCGGCACCTTTCGTTGTCCGTTGGCATTTTCACGCTGGAAAATGCCCCCTAATGCCAGCGTTTGCCCATCTTTCAGCGTGACCTGAGTCTGGATTTCCTGTTTATCGATAGCCAGGTACTCCCCCTCTCCGCTGCGCATCGTGCGGCCAGGCACATTTTGTGAAAGATGCAGCTTGAGTAAAATCCGCCCGTCATGCTGTACAACCGGCGTCACCTCCATCCCCAGCACCGCCTCCTTAAACTCAACGCGGGTATTGCCATTGCTGCCGTTGGAGACTTCATAAGGGATTTCGGTGCCCTGCTTAATGCTGGCAGTCTGCTGATGAGAGGTAAACAGGCGCGGACTGGCGATAATCTCCAGCTTGCTCTCCTGCTCCAGCGCGCTCAGCTCCAGATCAAGCAGCCGGCCATCCAGCCTGGCCAGCGTGAAACCCGCCGTCAGCGCGGCTTCCGTCACCGGCAAATTAACGCTGAACTGGCTGGCGCGTAAGGCACGGGTAATCTGTTCCTCGCCGGAAAGCCCCCAACGCACGCCCAGCTCCCGCAGGCTCTCCTCGTTGATGGTGACGATATGTGCCGCCAGCTCAATCTGCTCAAGCGGGACGTCAAGAGCATGCACCCAGCGGCGGATCGCTTCCAGAGCCGGTTCAGTCTCCCGTAACAGCAGGCTGTTGGTTCTGGTATCCACGGTCACGCTACCGCGCCCACTCATTAATTTCGCCCGTTCAGCCAGCAAACTGCTGTTGACCGTACTGGCATCGGCATGGGCCAGCGTCAGCACCTCTGTGATTAATGGCAGTTCGGCCTCCGCTTTTTCCCGCGCTTTTTCCAATTGACGCTGCTGCTCCAGGAGCCTGCTTTCCGGCCAGACCAGCAGGACATTCTGCTGCTGCTCAATGGTAACCTTAGCCATTCTGGCAACCAGCGCGATGGCCTGCTCCCAGGCAACATTATCCAGCCTCACTGACAGCGTGCCGCTCACCTCCGGGGCCACCACCAGATTGAGCTGTTTCCAGGCGGCAAGGGCCTGAAAAACCTGCCCAACCGGCGCCTCGTCGAATGCCAGAGAGAGGGGGCTTTTTTCAGCCCGAGAAAGCGGTAAGCAGAGGAGGAACAGCAGGCAAATCATCCCTTTCATAGAGGCTTCCTTTTAAGCGTTTTTCTACTGGCGACTGGCACCCTTTTCGATCGCCCAGCGTAATGCTGAGCGCGCCAACGTTAAGCAGATACCAGTGCTCATCCACTGGCTCCCCCTGGCGTCGCTGTGCCCATTTTCCGTTTACCGTTAGCAATAAGACGCGGTAATCCTGTTTTTGCCCGACGATCCCTTTTAGTCGCCAGCCCTCAGGAACAACCTGTTCCTGTCGGCAGGCAGCCTCAACAGGCCTGAAGGGATCCCTGCTGGCCTGGCACTCTGCCGTCAACAGCAGGAACAGGCTTGCCGCCAGCCGCCAATTTATTCTGAGGTCAGCGCTCATCTTTTACGGCCAGCGATAAGTGCAGACGTAACTGCTGTTTTTCCGGTTTAAGGGTGAAGTCCGGTAGCGCCACGCCCGTCGGGAGCGAGCTGAGATAGCTGAATACGCTCTCAACCTGCGGCCAGGTGAGCAGCAGAGCCAGACTCCCTCCCTGGCTGGCGGGTTGCCACTCTGCCAGGGAGCTTTTTGTTACTTCTGTCAGCCTCTGCAGTGAGAAAACCTCGCGCCCGCCAGGTTCTGCTGCCTGTTTGAGCTGTGCGATCTCAGACGCAATACCCGCCAGCGTCCCCTTTGCTGCCAGAGAGCGCATAAGCTGCTGATAGTCACCCATCTGCTGCCGCTGCAGCTGGATCAGTCTGAGGCTGTTTTGCTGCACAGGTGCCCCCCAGAATCCCCACAAAAGCCCCGCCAGCAGGGTGAAAAAGAGGCTCACGGAACCACCCTGTAGCCAGAGGGAACAGCTTAACCAGCGATAGAAAAGTTTACTCATCGGCACGATTCTCCCTACTGAGTGAAGCAAGCAGATGAAAAAGCATCTGGCCCTCTTTGCTCCGGCTTAACGTGCCCATTTTCACCTGTGCAATCAGCGCCATCTCCTGCAAACGCTGGCGGAAAGCAGCAAGATCGCTGACGCCCTGGCAAACTCCTGAAACTGTCAGACTCTGCTGACTTTTCGTAAGGCCAGTCAGCCACAGCGTATCGGGCATTGCTGTTGTCAGATTGCGGATAAAAAGAGCCCACTGCTTAAGCGCTTCTCTGCGCCTGAGCTGGTTTGCTGTTGAGTGACGCAGCGCCTCCCGTTCCGCTTCCAGTAACGTTAACTGCTTCAGCTGTTGCCTGACGTTCTGCTGCGCCTGATGAACCTGCTCAATCAGCTTAATGTTCTGCTGGTTCAACGCCTGTTGCCCCCAGAGCGGCACGCTCGCTGTTAGCAGCATCAACATCAGCACCCCCATCACCAGCAGCCAGCGCTGCCACTGACTTTTAAGCCGTTCGGCTCGCCACGGCAGAAGATTGACCCAGACCATCAGGCATCTCCCGGTCGTAGCGCCAGCCCTGCCGCCAGAGAGAAAGCTCCGGCAAACTGAGGTAAAGGGGGGTGTTTCAGGGAGAAAGCCGCTAACGGATCCAGCCATTGCGCAGAGACGGGAAGAGGCTCTTCCAGAACGGAGCTGTAGTAGAATGCGTTAATCGTCGCCAGCTGCTTCTGTTGCAGAGCGGCAAAATCGGGTGCCTCCTGCAGGGAACACCATCCCCAGCGTGGATGCCCTGGCTGCGCCGTGTACCACAACCAGTGATCGTGCAGCCGGTGCACTAATGCTGCGGAAGGCGTGAGCGAGAGCGAGCTGGACAAAGCACAGAGCGCGGCGGGCGTCAGCTCCAGCACGTTTGCCTTCAGGCTGGCCCGTTCAAGGCAGTGCAGCCACGCCTGCAGCGCGTCACGACGTGCCGCGGTGATGTAGAGAGCCTGCTGCTGCTCCGCATCTGCCCGGTAGTCGAGCGCCAGCGTCTCCGGTTCAATTGGGAAAAATCGCCTCGCCGCTGCGGTGATGTACCTGCTACGCTCTGGCTCACGTAACTGGGTGCCCGGCAGTTCAACCTGCCGTTGCAGAACCAGCTGCGGCGGAAATCCCACCCGCAGCGAGAGGCGATAAGGCAGCAGCTTACGCCAGCGTTGCAGAAGGGGGATCAGCGGTTCAGGACGTTGCAGCAGCCCGTTAACTAACGTATCTTGCGGCAACGCATGCTGCCACCAGTGGCGAAGTTGCCAGCCGTTGCGACAACGCTGGATGCCGAGGGCGCAAAGCTGCCCGTTTTGAATATCCAGGCCGACTTGCCATGTCTGAAATGCCATTAAGCGCGATCTCCATATCGTCAGTAATGAATAACGTATCCAAGCTTCAGGCTTGCCTTTATACTACCGCGCGATTGTTTATAAACTGCCCAATCGACTGAGAATGGAAAATATCAGGTGAAGTTCGTAAAGTATTTTTTGATCCTTGCAGTGTGTTGCATTTTGCTGGGAGCAGGCTCGATCTATGGTTTGTACAAATACATAGAGCCTCAGCTGCCCGACGTCGCCACGCTGAAAGATGTGCGTCTTCAGACGCCTATGCAGGTCTTCAGTGCCGATAATGAGCTGATTGCTCAGTATGGTGAGAAGCGCCGTATCCCATTGAAGCTGCCGCAGATCCCCCCTGAGATGGTGAAGGCGTTTATCGCCACCGAGGACAGCCGTTTCTACGAGCACCACGGGGTCGACCCTATCGGGATCTTCCGTGCGGCGAGTATTGCCCTGGTCTCTGGCCACGCTTCGCAAGGGGCGAGCACCATCACTCAGCAGCTGGCGCGTAACTTCTTCCTCAGCCCTGAGCGCACGCTGATGCGTAAAATCAAAGAGGCGTTTCTTGCCATCCGCATTGAGCAGATGATGACCAAGGATGAGATCCTTGAGCTTTATCTGAACAAGATCTACCTGGGTTACCGCGCTTATGGCGTGGGTGCTGCTGCACAGGTCTATTTCGGCAAA
Organism: Erwinia pyri; assembly: GCF_030758455.1. Lineage (NCBI taxonomy): Bacteria > Pseudomonadati > Pseudomonadota > Gammaproteobacteria > Enterobacterales > Erwiniaceae > Erwinia > Erwinia pyri. Next base: position 388,713 of record NZ_CP132353.1, on the reverse strand, counting down.
AATGTCGATCAGCTCTCTCTTAGCGAGATGGCGATGATCGCCGGTCTGCCAAAAGCGCCCTCAACGTTTAACCCGCTTTACTCCCATGAACGCGCCGTTCAGCGCCGCAATGTGGTGTTAAGCCGCATGCTCGATCAGCAATATATTACCCAGGCTCAGTACCAGGATGCCCGCATCGAGCCGCTGGTTGCCAATTACCATGCGCCTGAAATTGCGTTTTCAGCCCCTTACCTGACAGAAATGGTTCGTCAGGAGATGGTAAAACGTTATGGCGATAATGCTTATAACGACGGGTTCAAAGTCACCACCACCATCACGCGCAAACTGCAGCTGGCTGCTCAGAAGTCGGTGCAGGATAACGTGATGAACTATGATATGCGTCACGGCTACCGCGGCCCGGCTAACGTGCTGTGGAAAGTGGGTCAGAACCCATGGGGCCACACTGAAATTCTGAAAACGCTTAAAGCGCTGCCTGTCTACGGCCCGCTGATCCCGGCGGTCATTACCGAAGCCAACAGCGACGCTGCGACGGCAACCCTGCGTGATGGCAGCAACGTTACGCTGAACCTGGCGGGCATGCGCTGGGCTCGTCCTTACAAGTCCGATACCGTTCAGGGCCGTACGCCAAAATCTGTTACCGAAGTGGTGCAGGCTGGCCAGCAGGTGTGGGTTCGCCAGGTTGGTTCAGAGTGGTGGCTTGGCCAGGTGCCTGACGTGAACTCCTCTCTGGTCTCACTCGACCCGCACAATGGCGCAGTCCGCGCGCTTGTAGGCGGGTTTGATTTCAACCTGAGCAAATTTAACCGTGCCACCCAGGCGCTGCGTCAGGTCGGTTCGAATATTAAACCTTTCCTCTACACCGCAGCGATGGACCGTGGCCTGACCCTGGCTTCCATCCTTAACGACGTGCCGATCTCACGCTGGGATGCGGGAGCGGGTTCTGACTGGCGGCCAAAAAACTCCCCTGCCACCTATGATGGCCCTATCCGTCTGCGTCAGGGGCTGGGTGAGTCGAAGAACGTGGTGATGGTTCGTGCCATGCGCGCCATGGGCGTGGACTACGCGGCCGAGTATCTGCAGCGCTTCGGCTTCCCGGCGCAAAATATCGTGCATACCGAATCGCTGGCGCTGGGTTCTGCCTCCTTTACGCCGCTGCAGATGGTACGCGGCTATTCGGTTATGGCGAACGGCGGCTTCCTGGTTGATCCCTACTTCATCAGCAAGATTGAAGATGAGCAGGGCAACACTCTCTTTGAAGAAAAACCGAAAATCGCCTGTCCGGAATGTAATCTGCCGGTGATTTACGGCGACACGAAAAAAGCCGTTGCCCTGAGTGAAGAGAGCGTGGAAAACGTTGCCGTCTCTAAAGAAGGGGAAAAACCTGCCGTGCCGCAGCCCCAGCTTGAGCAGGTTTCACAACAGCAGGTTCAACAGGAGGGTGAACAGCAGTACGCTCCTCACGTGATTAACACGCCGCTGTCGTTCCTGATTAAAAGCGCACTCAATTCCAATATCTTCGGGGAGCCGGGTTGGATGGGAACCGGCTGGCGCGCGGGCCGCGATTTGGGTCGGAATGATATTGGCGGTAAAACGGGTACCACCAACAGCTCGAAAGATGCGTGGTTCTCTGGCTACGGTCCGGGCGTGGTGACCTCAGTCTGGATTGGCTTTGACGATCATCGCCGCGATCTGGGGCGTACCACCGCTTCCGGCGCCATTAAGGATCAAATTTCTGGCTACGAAGGGGGCGCGAAAAGTGCGCAACCTGCCTGGGACGCCTATATGAAAGTCGCGCTGGATGGCGTACCGGTCCAGCCGCTAACGCCGCCAGAAGGGGTGGTGACGGTGACGATTGATCGCAGCACTGGCAAGCTGGCAAACGGCGGTGGCAACACGCGCCAGGAGTACTTTATCGAGGGCACACAGCCAACCGAGTACTCGGTACATGATGTCGGCACCACCCTGATGGATAACGGTGAGAGCCACGAGCTCTTCTGATCCTGCCACAAAAAAGGGATGCGTCGGCTTACGTCGCATCCCTTTCTGCTTAAGCGAACCCCGGTTCGCTTTTTTAATAGCTCAATCGCCCCTGCTTCACCAACCACTCCCGTACCAGAAACAGTGCGCTGACATTGCGCGCTTCACGGAAATCGGGTTCCTGCAGTAGCCCAAGCAGATTGTCCAGCGGCCAGCGCAGCTGAGGAAGCGGCTCAGGCTCATCCCCTTCCAGCTTTTCCTCGTAAAGATTTTCGGCCACCACAATATTCATCTTGCTGGAAAAGTAAGAGGGCGCCATCGTCAGCTTGCCCAGGGTTTCCAGCATTTCAGCACCGTAGCCCGCCTCCTCTTTCAGCTCGCGATTAGCGGCTTCAAACGGCGTTTCGCCCGGATCGATTAGCCCTTTAGGGAAACCAAGCTCATAGCATTCCAGCCCCACCGCATATTCCTGAATCAGAATCAGGTGATCGTCAATGATAGGCACAATCATTACCGCTTCACGATCGGAGGGTTTCATCCGCTCATAGACGCGCCGGGCACCGTTACTGAATGCCAGATCGACGGCTTCAACGGTGAACAGGCGGGAACGCGCCACAGCTTCAACGTTAAGAATTTTGGGTTTTTGCAGTTGTCTGGTCATTATGGCCCCAGGAGTCAAGCCGGAAAAAGAGCATCATAGCCCGGAAGTTGCGGTGCGCTGACCGTCATCTTCCCATTGTGCTGCACCAGCGCGGGGATGCCAATCATCGCACGGATTATTTTTATGCGGTTATAACAATTCCGCCACAGCGGATGAAAAGGTTTTCGCTAATGTCAATCAGGACCAGGAAAAATAGGAATATACCGATACTGGTCATGCGTAATGGTTGATAACATTTGCGCAGGGAATCTTATACTATTATTCTAATTTTATGATTTTGCGCGCTATTTTTGTATACACAGCGGATTGCCAGAGCCGTCTAAACCCGCCACAATGTCGGTAACGATATGATCATGACCGGGTATCATCATAATAATGACGGGAGCATCGTGGCAGGAATGAGGGAAGCATGAGCACGATAGTCATTATATTGGCTGTGATGCTGTCTTGCTCGATCGGGGCGGGTTGTTTCTTCTGGTACGCTATGCGGCATCGTCCGCCGTTGGCGAAACCACTGCCATTTATCAGTCCCCCCTTTCGCAAATTAAGCGAGGACGAGCGTAAAGCCGTCGAGCGCTATATTTCCCTGCTTGGAAAACAGCGCGACAATACGCTGCCTGGCGGCGTGAGCAGGACGGCAGAGCCGTTAACGCTCACCTCACAAAGCAGCAACGTCTACCCGGTCACCCGCTCAATCACCCGCTATGGCCTCTCTACCGATGAACCCAACAAGTGGCGCTACTACCTTGATGCTGTAGAAGTGCATCTGCCGCCGTTATGGGAGCAGTACATTGCGGAAGAGAATTATGTCGAGCTGATCAAAACGCATTCTATTCCGCTGGTGATTTCGCTCAATGGCCATTCGCTGGTCAATTATGTCTACGAGCAACCCGCGCTGGCGCCCGTTGTCCGGCCCGTGTCGCAAAACGCCTCGATCAGAAAAGAAGAGAGCGAAAACATTGAGCTGATTAGCGTGCGCAAAGAGAGCGCCGAAGAGTATGCGCTCAGCCGCCCGGACGGCACGCGGGAAGCGGTCGCCATCTGCGTCGCGTTCCTGCTGTTTTTTATCAGCCTGGTCGGCCCTGAACTGTTGATGCCCTGGCTGGTACTGGCCGGAACCGCGCTGCTGGTAGTGAGCTGTTGGTTCCTGATCCGTCGTCCGACAGAGAAAGATCTGCGGGAAATCCACTGCCTCAGAGGTGCGCCCAAGCGCTGGGGACTGTTCGGTGAATCGAATCAGGGTCAGGTCAGCAACATTTCGCTGGGTATCATTGATCTGATCTATCCCCCTCACTGGCAGCCCTATGTCTCCAACGATTTGGGGCAATCCACAGAAGTGGATATTTACCTTAACCGCCACGTTGTCCGCCAGGGTCGCTTCCTTTCTCTGCAGGATGAGGTGCGTAACTTTCCGATCCAGCGCTGGAAAAAGAATTTAGTGCTGGCAGCGGGTTCTCTGCTGGTGCTGGTGCTGTTAGTGGCGTGGATCCCGCTGAGTATGCCGCTTAAGCTGAGCATCGCCTGGCTGAAAGGCACGGAGAGCGTGCAGGTACATTCGGTAAATGATCTGGAGAAAATGTCGCTTCACGTTGGCGACAGCCTGAAGGTGAACGGTGAAGGGATGTGTTCTATCCCGGCGACTTATCAGGGCAACCGCACCTATGCGTTTATGCCTTTCGACTGTTCTGCCGTTTACTGGAATAATGCCGCTCCCCTGCCCCAGCCTCAGTCTGACATTATTGATAAAGCCACCGCGCTGCTCAGCACCACCAGCCAGCAGCTTCATCCCCAGACCAGCACCGATCCCAAGCTTAACCCGCAGCTGGCCACCGCTATTCAGAAATCGGGCATGATCCTGCTGGATGACTTCTCCGATATCGTGCTGAGAACGCAGGAGCTCTGTAGCCAGGAGCAGGATTGCGTCAGGCTGAAAAACGCCCTGGTCAATCTGGGGAATGCCAAAGATTGGGAAACGCTGGTGCACCGTGCAGATTCTGGCGCATTAAACGGCATGAACGTTCTGCTGCGTCCTGTCAGTGCCGAAGCGCTGGAGAACCTGGTAAACACCGCGACATCCTCTTTCTTCTACCGGGAAACGCGACGTGCTGCTGAAGCCCTGAACAGCCCACCGCCGGGCGGTTTCCTGATCCTCAGTGATGAAGGCAGGCAATTAGTGAATCAGCAGGCGCCTACCGTCTCGCTGTTTGATTACAATGCACCCGATCAGTGGCCAGAGCTGCAAAGGCTTGCCGGCATGCTGCTGCATACGCCCTTCTCCGCTAACGGCATTGTGACCAATATCAGCACTGATGCGAACGGCACGCGGCATATCGCGCTGCACAACGCGCCAGACACGCTGACGTTATGGCGCTATCTCGGCACCAGCCTGCTGCTGCTGGTGGTAGCACTCTGTTTCGTGATCAATGGTTTGCTGGCGCTGCGGCGTATTCACCGTAACCGTCAGCGGATTATCGCCATTCAGACCTATTATGATAAGTGCTTCAGCCCCGCGCTGAGCACCAGCCAGAGTATTCGTCCGCTGTTCTGAGCCGGTCAGTTTTATGCTATTTTTAAGACTGACAAGGCGAATCACCTCCCCTTATGTTCTCCCCGGATTAACCTGCAACAGCGCGCCTTGAATTCCGGTGTTTCACCCATACATAGGGGTATTCCCACCAAGGAGCAGCGATGAAAGAGAAATCCGCAGAGGCGGTTCGGCTCGATAAATGGCTGTGGGCCGCTCGCTTCTATAAAACCCGCTCTGCCGCACGTGAGATGATTGAAGGCGGCAAGGTTCATTACAACGGTCAGCGTAGCAAGCCGAGTAAAATTGTGGAGCTTCACGCCCGGTTAACGCTCCGGCAGGGCAACGATGAACGTACCGTTGTCGTTCAGGCGATCGGCGAACAGCGTCGTCCCGCTGTAGAAGCCCAGCTGATGTATGAAGAGACGGCAGAAAGTATTGAGAAACGGGAAAAGATTGCGCAGGCGCGAAAAATGAACGCGCTGACTATGCCGCACCCCGATCGTCGCCCTGACAAAAAGGAGCGACGGGACTTAATGAAATTTAAAAATTCAGGCGACGAGTAGCCGCCCAAACGAGAGAGAATTATGGCTCATCAAGACCAAATGCACCGTTATCTGTTCGAAAACTACGCCGTGCGTGGTGAACTGGTGACCGTTTCCGAAACCTGGCGTGAAATCATCAGCGGACACGATTATCCGCTGCCGGTGCAAAACATTCTGGGCGAACTGCTGGTGGCGACCAGCCTGCTGACCGCTACGCTGAAGTTTGACGGGGATATTACCGTTCAGCTTCAGGGCGACGGCCCGCTCACTATGGCGGTGATTAACGGTAACAACCGCCAGGAGATGCGTGGCGTAGCGCGTATGCAGGGTGAGATTGCTCCCGAGAGCACGCTGAAAGAGATGGTGGGCAATGGCTATCTGGTGATCACCATCTCCCCAACGCAAGGCGAGCGTTATCAGGGCGTGGTCGGGCTGGAAGGCGAGACGCTGGCAGAGTGTCTGGAAGATTACTTTATGCGTTCAGAGCAGCTTCCTACCCGTCTGTTTATCCGCACGGGTGAACACGAAGGCAAGCCAGGCGCTGGCGGTATTCTGCTGCAGGTTCTTCCCGCGCAGGATGCAAATCCCGATGATTTCACCCATCTGGCAACGCTGACCGAAACCATTAAAACGGAAGAGCTGCTCGGCCTGCCTGCCAATGACGTGCTGTGGCGCCTCTATCATCAGGAAGAAGTTACCGTTTACGATCCGCAAACCGTCTGCTTCCGCTGTACCTGCTCTCATGAACGCTGCGGCGAAGTGCTGGCAACGCTGCCAGAAGAGGAAGTGGACCAGATCCTCGCTGAAGATGGCAAAATTGATATGCATTGCGACTATTGCGGCAGCCACTATACCTATGATGCGGTTGATATCGCGGCTATTCGTAACGGCTCTCTCTCCAGTGACGAAAACCTTCATTGATTTGCTGTTTCAGGTCAGGCCTTAACCGGTCTGGCCTGCTCAACACGCGCTGTCTCTCATTTCTGCTGCTTTTCCCTTTCACTGCGATCTCACCCGTGTACACTGCGCGCGATCGTGTTTTCCGCTGGCGGTTGAACATGCGGGACATCACGGTTAATGGATACCCATTCCTCTAAACTACGTTGCAGCAAAGAGCCGAAAAGGAGCAGTAACATGCGTGATCTGACCCCGCAGGACCTCGTCGCATATGGCATCACTGAGACGGTAGAGATTCTCTATAATCCCGATTTCGACACCCTGTATCAGGAAGAAACACGCCCGGAGCTGACCGGCTATGAGCGTGGCATAACCACCCAATCGGGCGCTATCGCTGTGGATACCGGCATTTTTACCGGCCGCTCTCCCAAAGATAAATATATCGTTCGTGATGAGACCACCCGCGACACGCTCTGGTGGAACGATCAGGGCAAAGGCAAGAATGACAATCAGCCGCTTTCTGCGGAAACCTGGCAGGCCCTGAAGGGACTGGTCACCAAACAGCTCTCTGGCAAACGGCTGTTTGTGGTGGACGCCTGGTGCGGCGCTAACCCCGATACCAGACTCAGCGTCCGCTTTATTACCGAAGTGGCGTGGCAGGCGCACTTTGTCAAAAACATGTTTATTCGCCCCGATGAGCAGGCGCTGGCAAGCTTTGAACCTGACTTTGTGGTGATGAACGGATCGAAATGCACTAACCCGGAGTGGCAGGCTCAGGGGCTGAACTCCGAGAATTTTGTCGCTTTCAACCTCACGGAACGCATACAGCTGATTGGCGGCACCTGGTACGGCGGCGAAATGAAGAAAGGCCTGTTTGCGGTGATGAACTATCTGCTGCCGTTACAGGGCATTGCCTCCATGCACTGCTCGGCCAACGTGGGTGAAAAAGGGGATGTGGCTATCTTCTTCGGCCTCTCCGGCACCGGAAAAACCACGCTCTCCACCGACCCGAAGCGCCAGCTGATTGGTGATGATGAACATGGCTGGGATGATGATGGCGTGTTTAACTTTGAAGGCGGCTGCTACGCAAAAACCATCAAGCTTTCTGAGCAGGCAGAGCCGGAAATTTATCACGCTATTCGCCGTAATGCGCTGCTGGAAAACGTGGTGGTACGCGCCGATGGCTCCATCGATTTCGATGACGGCAGCAAGACCGAAAATACCCGCGTCTCCTACCCTATTGAGCATATCGACAATATTGTTAAACCTGTCTCCAAAGCGGGGCATGCCCGTAAGGTGATCTTCCTGACGGCGGATGCCTTTGGCGTATTGCCGCCGGTTTCACGCCTCAGCCCGGACCAGACGCAGTATCACTTCCTGTCTGGGTTTACCGCCAAGCTGGCCGGCACGGAACGTGGCGTGACGGAGCCTGCGCCAACGTTTTCGGCCTGCTTTGGCGCCGCCTTCCTGACATTACACCCCACGCAGTATGCAGAAGTGCTGGTAAAAAGGATGGAGGCGGCAGGCGCAGAGGCGTACCTGGTCAATACGGGCTGGAACGGCAGCGGCAAGCGGATCTCGCTTAAAGATACCCGCGCGATTATCAACGCTATCCTCAACGACGAGTTATCAGACGCAGAAACGGTGACGCTGCCCATCTTCAACCTGGAGATGCCTGTTGCCTTGCCGGGCGTGGAGAGCCAGATCCTCGATCCCCGTCATACCTATGCAAACGAAGCGGAGTGGGAAACCAGAGCGCGCGACCTGGCTGCGCGGTTTATCACGAACTTCGATAAATATACCGATACGCCGGCAGGAAAAGCCCTGATTAAAGCCGGGCCTCAGCTGTAAAAAAAGGGCGTAGTCTTTACGACTACGCCCTTTCCATTTCCGCTCAGACCACTGGCGGAGAAGGCAGGCTACTGACGGCAGGCAAAGGCAAGTAGGCCCGAATGCGCAGGCCGCCCCGCTCGCTGTCACCAATCTCCAGCGTCCCCTGATGCGCATCAATAATACGCTGTACAATCGCCAGCCCCAGCCCCGTGCCGCTGGTGCTGCGGGCACTGTCGCCACGGACAAAGGGCTGGAACAGATGCTTTAACTGATCGGGTTTGATCCCCGGGCCATCATCTTCCACCTGGAACCAGGCGCGCTGCAGTTCGCTGCCGCTGCTGACTTTGATCCAGCCGTTGCCATAACGTGCCGCATTCACCACCATATTGGCCACAGCGCGTTTGATCGAGAGCGGATTGATCTCCACCATCAGTTCGGCAGGCATCACCGCGTTCTCGATCTCACGTTCATAACCGCTTTCAGCCGCCACCACTTCACCCAGCACGCCATTAAGATCGGCTCGCTCAAACTGCATCTCCTGGCCCGTACGCAGATAATCAATAAACTGCTCGATGATGGCGTTGCACTCTTCGATATCTTTATTGATCGACTCCGCCAGATAGCCATCTTCCTGCGACATCATTTCAGTCGCCAGACGGATGCGCGTCAGCGGGGTACGTAAATCGTGACTGACGCCAGCCATTAACAGGGTCCGGTCATCGGCCAGCTGCTTCACGCCCGCCGCCATCTGATTAAATGCCCGGGTAACCGAGCGAACCTCAGAAGCGCCATATTCCCGCAGCGGAGGAGGAATTATCCCTTTGCCGACCTGCAATGCCGCATGCTCAAGCTCCACAAGAGGCCGGTTCTGGATGCGGATAAACAGCCAGGCGCCCCCTATCGCCAGCAGCATAATGGCCAGCGTGTAGCGGAAGAGCGGGGAGAAGTCGCCCTGATGGATCTCCGTCAGCGGCACCCTGACCCAGATATCGGGCGACAGCCAGGTTTTCAGCCAGACCACCGGGGAGTTTTTATTCACCTCAACGCGCACATCGGTGGGGCCACCAAGCTGCTGCGCCATCTGCTGGCTGAGGAATTCGTAATGCTGCGCCCAGCGTAATCCGCTCTCTTCCGCCGCCGCGTTGGTATAGAGCGAGATACCTAACTCGCGATATATTTCACGACGGAAAGCAGGAGGCACCTCAAGCTGCGTGCCATCCTCAAGCTGTAACCGGTCGGTCATCAGCATGCGCACTTCATAAGCCAGCACTTTGTTGAACTGCTGCAGGCTGGGCAGGATCGCAAAGTTCAACACCACCAGGTAGGTTGTGACCAGGCTGACAAACAGCAGGGTCACAATCAGCAGCAGCGTGCGGGCAAAGGAACTGCGGGGAGAGAAGCGGATCCGCCTCATGCCTTACTGCCGTCCGGCACGAAGACGTAGCCCAAGCCCCAAACGGTCTGGATATAGCGTGGATGGGCTGGATCTTCTTCCACCATGCGGCGCAGGCGAGAGATCTGCACGTCGATAGAACGCTCCATCGCACTGTATTCGCGGCCACGGGCCAGGTTCATCAGCTTGTCGCGGGAGAGCGGCTCACGCGGGTGGCTGACCAGCGCTTTCAGCACGGCAAACTCACCGCTGGTCAGCGGCATAGGCTCATCTTCACGGAACATTTCCCGGGTACCGAGGTTCAGCTTGAACTTGCCGAAGGCGATCACCGCCTCTTCCTGGGAAGGGGCGCCCGGCAGCTCATTGGCCTGACGGCGCAATACGGCACGGATACGGGCCAGCAGTTCACGTGGGTTAAACGGTTTGGGGATGTAGTCATCCGCGCCGATCTCCAGCCCCACGATGCGATCCACCTCTTCACCCTTGGCCGTTACCATAATGATCGGCATGGGGTTGCTCTGGCTGCGCAGGCGGCGACAGATAGAGAGGCCATCTTCGCCAGGCAGCATCAGATCGAGCACCATCAGGTGGAAGGATTCGCGCGTCAGCAGGCGGTCCATCTGCTCCGCGTTGGCCACGCTACGCACCTGGAAACCCTGTTCGGTCAGATAACGCTCTAACAGCGCGCGTAAACGCATGTCGTCATCCACGACCAGAATTTTGTAATTTTCTTGCATATCGATACTCCCAAAGGCGCTATTGCCCGAGCCATTATTCTTAAAAAAGATGCCTGAATGTAACAGTCAATATTGGTTTATATTCTAGCCGAAATTGTTACAAAGCATATTAAACAGCAGCTTATCTTTAATTTTGAGAGAAAAATCAGCGCTGGCGCACACCTCTTTACCGGCGAATACTCTGCACAAACAAACAGTAAGCGTAAGCAAAAAAATGGCGAAGAGATTTGCATCGGTGTCCAACGAGAAACAAAATAACCGCAGCATTCCTGAGAAAGAAATGGATTACGATGAAAACCCAACTGATTACCCGCGAAGGTTACGACAAGCTGAAGCAGGAACTGGACTTTCTCTGGCGGGAGGAACGGCCGGAAGTGACCAAAAAAGTGACCTGGGCCGCCAGCCTGGGCGACCGCAGCGAAAATGCTGACTACCAGTACAACAAGAAGCGCCTGCGCGAAATCGATCGCCGCGTCCGCTATCTCACCAAATGCCTTGAGCAGCTGCGGATTGTGGATTACTCCCCGCAGCAGGAGGGCAAAGTATTTTTCGGTGCCTGGGTAGAGATTGAGAACGACGAGGGCGAACTGAAACGCTTTCGTATTGCTGGCTACGATGAAATTTTTGGCCGCAATGACTATATCTCCATCGACTCGCCAATGGCGCGTGCGCTGTTGAAGAAAGAGGTGGGTGACCTGGCCACGGTGCAGACACCGGCAGGTGAAGCCAACTGGTACGTGGTCGCTATCGATTACGTTAAACAATCCTAATCACGCCGCTGCAGGCGCCGGGGATCGCCCGTTGACTGGCATTTTCCGCCCGCAATCCGTATAACTGTCCGCTGTCTTTAAGCCATAAAGTAACCGATGATGAAAGATTCGCTGAGCCGCATAATTGCAAGTGAGCTGCAGGCGCGAGCAGAACAGGTTGATGCCGCTGTTCGTCTGCTGGATGAAGGGAATACCGTGCCGTTTATCGCACGTTATCGTAAGGAAGTGACGGGCGGCCTGGACGATACCCAGCTCCGCCAGCTGGAAACCCGCCTGGGTTACCTCAGAGAGCTTGAAGAACGACGCCAGTCGATTCTGAAATCTATCGGCGATCAGGGCAAGCTGACCGATGAGCTGGCTGCTGCCATTACCGCCACGCTGAGCAAAACCGAACTCGAAGATCTCTACCTGCCTTACAAACAGAAGCGCCGCACGCGCGGGATGATTGCCATTGAAGCCGGTCTGGAACCGCTTGCTGACACCCTGTGGCAGGATCCTTCCCAACAGCCTGAGCAGTTAGCGGCCGGTTTTGTCGATGCAGACAAAGGCGTTGCCGATACCAAAGCGGCGCTGGACGGCGCACGCTACATCCTGATGGAACGTTTCGCGGAAGATGCCGCGTTACTGGCTAAAGTCCGCGACTATCTGTGGAAAAATGCCCATCTTGTTTCCCGCGTGATTGCCGGGAAAGAGGAAGAAGGGGCGAAATTCCGCGATTATTTCGATCACCACGAAGCGCTGGCTGGCGTGCCGTCACACCGTGCGCTGGCGATGTTCCGCGGTCGTAACGAAGGTATTCTGCAGCTCTCTCTGAACGCCGATCCGCAGTTTGATGAGCCGCCGAAGGAGAGTCACGGTGAGCAGATCATTATGGATCACCTGCAGCTGCGCCTGAATAACGCGCCGGCTGATGGCTGGCGTAAAGCGGTGGTGAGCTGGACCTGGCGCATCAAGGTGCTGCTGCACCTGGAAACCGAGCTGATGGGCACCGTGCGCGAACGCGCAGAGGATGAAGCGATCAACGTCTTTGCCCGTAACCTGCACGACCTGTTAATGGCGGCACCAGCAGGTATGCGCGCCACCATGGGGCTGGATCCTGGTCTGCGCACCGGCGTGAAGGTTGCCATTGTGGATGCCACCGGCAAGGTGGTTGCCACCGACACCATCTATCCGCACACCGGCCAGGCCGCGAAAGCTGCCGCCGCCGTGGCTGCGCTCTGTATCAAACACAAGGTTGAGCTGGTTGCTATCGGTAACGGTACCGCCTCCCGCGAGACCGAGCGCTTCTATCTGGATATCCAAAAGCAGTTCCCGCAGGTGCAGGCGCAGAAAGTGATTGTCAGTGAAGCTGGCGCATCGGTTTACTCCGCTTCCGAACTGGCAGCGCTGGAGTTCCCGGATCTGGATGTCTCCCTCCGTGGTGCCGTTTCCATCGCCCGCCGTCTGCAGGATCCGCTCTCTGAGCTGGTGAAAATCGATCCGAAATCGATCGGGGTCGGCCAGTATCAGCACGACGTCAGCCAGAGCCAGCTGGCGAAAAAGCTGGATGCGGTGGTGGAAGACTGCGTAAACGGCGTCGGCGTGGATCTGAACACCGCTTCGGTGCCGCTGCTGACGCGCGTGGCGGGGCTGAGCAAAATGATGGCGCAGAATATCGTCAGCTGGCGTGACGAGAACGGTCGCTTCCAGAATCGTCAACAGCTGCTGAAAGTGAGCCGCCTCGGCCCGAAAGCCTTTGAACAGTGCGCGGGCTTCCTGCGTATCAACCAGGGCGACAACCCGCTGGATGCCTCTACCGTTCACCCGGAAGCCTACCCAGTGGTGCAGCGCATTCTGGCCGCCACGCAGCAGGCGCTAAACGAAGTGATGGGCAATCCTGCTGAACTGCGCAATCTGCGCGCCGTCGATTTCACCGATGAGAAGTTCGGCGTTCCCACCGTCACCGATATCATCAAAGAGCTGGAGAAGCCGGGCCGCGATCCGCGTCCTGAATTCAAAACCGCCCAGTTTGCTGAAGGTATTGAAACCATGAACGATCTGCTGCCGGGCATGGTACTGGAAGGGGCGGTCACCAACGTCACCAACTTTGGTGCGTTCGTGGATATCGGGGTGCATCAGGATGGTCTGGTGCATATCTCCTCTCTGGCAGATAAGTTTGTCGATGATCCGCATAAAGTGGTCAAGGCTGGCGATATCGTCAAAGTGAAGGTGATGGAAGTCGATCTGCAGCGTAAGCGTATTGCGCTGACAATGCGTCTTGATGAGCAGCCGGGTGAAACCAATGCCCGTCGTGGCGGCGGAAACAACCGCGACGCCGGCAAGCCTGCTGGCAAAGGGCGCCCGCGCCCTGCCGCACAGCCTGCAGGCAGTAACAACAGCGCGATGGGTGATGCGCTGGCCGCGGCGTTCGGTAAAAAACGCTAAGGCTTCAGGGGGCGGCGGCGTAATGTCGCCCCCTGAGATTATCTCCCCCCGCTCCGCCTCTCTCGCCCCGCAAATTGTTCTGCATCAATAATAGCGATAATCGTTCTCATTATACTTGCCACCGTTGATTATTACGGCGCGTTGTTTAATCGCCCAGGTGGAACCATGCAAATCACTCCTCTTCAGCAGTATGAAATTGTCAGCTTTTCCCCCGACGTCAGCGCAGCCTTCCGGCAAAAACTGCTCGCGCTGGGGCTGTTACCCGGCGCCCGCTTTTTAGTGAGGCGTGTCGCGCCGCTGGGCGACCCGGTACAGATCGAAACCCGCTGCGTCAGCCTGATGCTGAGAAAAAAAGACCTGGCCTTTCTGCAACTGACACCCTTAGGTTAGAGAGGAGCGCGTAATGAAAACCTGCACCATCGGCCTGATTGGCAACCCTAACTCTGGAAAAACCACGCTGTTTAACCAGCTCACCGGCGCCCGCCAGCGGGTTGGCAACTGGGCAGGCGTTACCGTCGAGCGTAAAGAGGGCCGCTTTACCACGGCCAGCCATACCGTACGGCTGGTGGATCTGCCCGGCACCTACTCTCTCACCACCCTCTCTGCCGACAACTCGCTGGATGAACAGATTGCCTGCCACTATATGCTGAGTGGCGAAGCCGACTTAGTGATCAACGTGGTGGATGCCAGCAATCTGGCCCGCAACCTCTGGCTGACGCTTCAGCTTCAGGCGCTGGGGGTTCCCTGCATCGTGGCGCTGAATATGCTGGATATTGCTGCCAGCCAGCAGATTGCTATCAATATAGCTGAACTGGAGCGCCAGCTTGGCTGCCCGGTTATCCCGCTGGTTTCTACCCGCGGCAAGGGCATTGACAGCCTCAGGCAGGCGATTGACGACGCTGCCCGAGAGCCTGGCCGCTGTCGGGTCCGCTGGCCCGCAGAGATAGATCGGCATATTGCCTCGCTCTGCGATCTGATGCCCGAGAGTCGGCCGCAGCGCCAGCGCCGGTGGCTGGCAGTCCAGATGCTGGAAGGGGATATTTACAGTCAGGCTCAGGCACCTGAAGCGGCCGCAAAGATGCATACCCTGGCAAATCTGCAGGCAGCGCCAATGGCGATTGCCGCAGCAAGACATCAGAGGATTAATGCGGTTTGCCAGGCCGTCACCAACGCCAGTCTGGCTACACCTCACCGGCTTTCCGCCCTTCTCGACCGGGTAGTGTTGAATCGCTGGCTGGGCCTGCCGGTTTTCCTGCTGGTGATGTACCTGATGTTTTTCCTGGCGATCAATCTGGGTGGCGCTTTGCAGCCGCTGTTCGACCTGGGATCGGCAGCGCTGTTTATTCATGGCATGCAGTGGCTGGGGGCGGGGCTGCATTTCCCTCTGCCGCTCACGCTGTTTCTGGCGCAGGGGCTGGGCGGCGGTATTAATACCGTGATGCCGCTGGTGCCGCAAATCGGCCTGATGTATCTGTTCCTCTCGCTGATGGAGGACTCGGGTTATATGGCGCGCGCTGCGTTTGTAGTGGACAGGCTGATGCAGGCGCTGGGGCTGCCGGGAAAATCCTTCGTGCCGCTGATCGTGGGATTTGGCTGTAACGTACCGGCGGTGATGGGCGCCCGTACGCTGGATGCGCCGCGTGAAAGGCTGATGACGGTGCTGATGGCGCCGTTTATGTCATGTGGCGCCAGGCTGGCGATATTTGCCGTCTTTGCCGCCGCCTTTTTCGGGCAGCGCGGCTCGCTGGTGGTTTTCAGCCTCTATCTGCTGGGCATTGCGGCAGCAATTTTCACCGGGCTGATCCTGAAACATACGCTGCTGAAAGGAGAAGCTTCGCCATTTATTATGGAGTTGCCGACCTGGCATGTGCCTCACCTTAAAAGCCTGCTTTTACAGGCCTGGCAGCGGCTGAGCAGCTTTGTGCTGCGGGCGGGCAAGGTTATTGTGCTGGTCAGCGTGTTTATTGGCGCGCTTAACAGCTTCTCTTTCAGCGGCAGGCCGGTAGACAGCATCAATGATTCCGCCCTCGCCAGCGTCAGCCGGGCGTTAACCCCTTTGCTGTCGCCGATGGGCGTCCACAACGATAACTGGCAGGCTACCGTGGGGCTGGTAACCGGGGCGATGGCGAAAGAGGTGGTTGTTGGTACGCTGAACACGCTCTATACCGCCGAAGCGCTGCACGAGCAGCCTTTTGATCCCGATGCGTTCAGCCTCACAGGCGAACTCAAAGAGGCGGTGACAGAAACCTGGGACGGCATCAAATCCACATTCAGCCTGAGCGTTCTGCTCAATCCCGTTGAAGCCAGTAAAGGGGATGGCGAAATGGCTGCCGGATCGATGGGCGTCATGCACAGCAAATTCGCTAATGATGCCGCAGCCTACAGCTATCTGATCTTTGTGTTGCTCTACGTGCCCTGCGTCTCCGTGATGGGCGCTATCGCGCGGGAAAGCAGCCGCGGCTGGATGCTCTTCTCTATCGGTTGGGGGCTGAACCTGGCTTATTCGCTGGCCACGCTTTTTTATCAACTGGCCACTTTCAGCGACCATCCCCTGTCCAGCAGCCTGATTGTGCTGGCCGTCATCGGCTTTAATCTGCTGCTGTGGTGGAAGCTGAAGCGAACCGCTTTGCCGCCAGAGCGTCTGGAAGTCAGGGTCATAACCGGGAAAGACTGCGCGGGCTGCACTAAAAGCGGGAGCTGTCACTGATACTCCCGCAAAATAGCGGCGATTAAGGCGGTTGAAGTTGCGATCCTGCCTCAACGGTCTACAGTGAAAACTATCGTGCTTTGAATAAATGCGGCGGCTCACTGCGTCACGATGGATATTATCACTCCCCTTCTCGACAAAATTTATGACGGGACTTTTCCTCGCCACTGCAGGGAAAAGCTGGAAGAAGCTATTCGTCACACGCGTACCACGCTGGATCATCAGCGGAAAGCGCACTGGGACGAAAAGGATGTGGTGCTGATCACCTATGCCGATCAGTTCCGCGAAAGCGAGGCGCCCACGCTTCGCACCCTTTCACGCTTCTACCAGCAGCACCTGCAATCCAGCTTCAATCTTGTCCATTTACTGCCTTTTTTCCCCTACTCCTCTGACGATGGCTTTTCGGTGATTGATTATCACCGGGTCAACGGAATTTGCGGTGAATGGTCAGATGTGGCGGAGCTGCACCAGCAAACCAGGCTGATGTTTGATTTTGTCTGCAATCATATGTCAGCCCACAGCGCCTGGTTTAAGCACTTCCTGGCGGGCGATCCCGGCTGGGATGATTTCTTTATCAGCATGCCGCCCGCGACCGATCTCAGCGCGGTGACGCGCCCGCGCACCTCGCCTCTGCTTACGCCGTTTAAGATGGCAAACGGCGATACCCGTTTTATCTGGACAACGTTCAGCGCCGATCAGATTGACCTTAACTTTGCCAATCCCAACGTCCTGTTAAGCATGGTGAATGTGCTGCTGGATTATCTGGCGAAGGGCGCGGATTATGTCCGGCTGGATGCCGTAGGCTATATGTGGAAAACGCCGGGCACCTCATGCATCCACCTCGAAAAAACGCATCTGCTGGTGAAATTGTTTCGTGCCATCGCCAACGAGGTGGCGCCCGGCACGGTGATCATCACCGAAACCAACGTGCCGCATAAAGATAACATCAGCTATCTGGGCAACGGTCAGGATGAAGCGCAGATGGTCTATCAGTTCTCTCTGCCGCCGCTGGTGCTGCACGCTATTCACTACGGCTCCGCACGTGCGCTGAAACAGTGGGCTTCCACGCTGGATACTTCAGACGGAACCACCACCTGGTTTAATTTTCTGGCTTCCCATGACGGCATTGGACTCAATCCGCTGCGCGGCATTCTGCCGGAAACGGAAATCGTTTCTCTGGTCAGGGATTTGGCGTTAGAGGGGGCGCTGATCTCCTATAAAAATAACCCGGACGGCACCACCAGCCCGTACGAAATCAATGTCACCTATATGGATGCGCTGAATAAACAGGAGGATGACGACACGACGCGGCTGCAACGTTTTATGCTGGCGCATGCGCTGCTGCTCGCTTTCCCGGGGGTACCGGCTATCTACATTCAAAGCATCCTTGGCTCGCGTAATGATATGGAAGGCGTAAAAAGCGCAGGTTACAACCGGGCTATCAACCGGGAGAAATATGCCATCAGTGAGATTGAGGCGGCGCTGAGCGACAGCCATTCCTTACGGCATCAGGTTTACCATTCGCTGTCACGGTTGATCCAGCTGAGAACCCGCCAGCCAGCTTTTCATCCCGATAACCCTATGCAGGTGCTGGAAAGCGATAATGCCATATTTGCCTTCTATCGCTGGTCGGAGAAAGGGCATCAGACGCTGTTGTGCGTTTACAATCTGAGCAGCAGAGAAATTTCCTGGACGCTGCCGGATGCGCGACGCTATCGCGATATTGCCAGTGAGATGAATTTTGACGGGGAGACACCGCTGAAGCTGGCGCCCTGGTCTTTCCGGTGGCTGAAAAGCTGAAGAAGTGCCGCAGGCAGGTTAATCCCTGCCTGCGGAAGATCGGTTACTTGTACACGTCTGCTACTGCGCTAAATTTACCATGCTCGCGACCGGCAATGACCAGGAAGTATTTCCCGCCCTTTTCATCCGCCAGTTTCGACAACGCCGCTTTCGCATCCATTGGTGAAGTCGTCTCGGCCGTGGTGTTTACCGTGCCAATTTTTTCCAGATTCATCGTTTTCACTTCTTCTTTGGTCACTTCTTTAGCCGCCACGGCCGCAAAAGAGACAGAGCCTACCAGCAGGCTAATCGCAACAGTTTTAAAAATTTTCATCAAAGACACTCCTGTATTGTTGTTAGGAATAAGCAATCGCTTGATGAGAAGACAGGGAGGAACACAGCCAGCTCCCTGGACAGCTCAGAGGTATCAAAGTAAGCGATCCTGCTTACCTCAATAATTATTACCTGGAAGTAATAATTCGCCAGTTTTGCGCCAAATTAACGTTCAATTTTCATGCCGAAATCAATCAGTTGCTGGCAAAAGATCGCTGGATGAGAGATGAAAGGAGCATGCGCCGCTTTCTCAATAACAACGGATTCGCTTGCCGGCCAGGCGGTGTCCAGCAGCGCGGCCACCTTGCGCGGCACCAGAGCGTCCAGCGCGCCGTATAAACGCAGCAGCGGTACCTGCAGGTGCTGCATCGCTTCGCGCAGATCCAGCGTGCGCAATATCTCCAGACCCGCGTGCAGGACTTCTGCCTGCGGCGCGGGCAAGGCCAATACCACGCTTTTCAGCAGGCGGGCATCCTGTCTGGCGCTCTCCGTGCCCAACGTTTGCAGCGCCAGAAAACGCTCAACGGTTCGCTGAAAGTCTTCACTCAGCTGCTGCTGGAAGTTGCCAAGCGTTTCAGGTCTGATGCCGGGCCAGCCTTCCGCGGCGGTAAAACAGGGCGAGGAGGCCAGAGTAATCAGACCGGCAACGCGCTGTGGCGAAGTAAGCGCCAGCTGGCTTGCCACCAGCCCGCCCAGTGACCAGCCCAGCCAGATCGCTTTTTCAGGCGCCTGCGGCAGCAGAGTCGCCACCATCTGTTCAACGCTCATTGGGGCAAAGCCCTGGCTGCGGCCGTAACCGGGCAGATCCACCAGATGCAGAGAAAAATGCGGGCTGAGTCGCTCCACCACGCTTTGCCAGACACCGGCATTCAATCCCCAGCCGTGCAGCATCACAAGATGGCGATCGCCGCTGCCGATTGTCTGCCAGTAGAGCTGTGTCATGCGTTATTGTCCTGTTTTTGTCATGGAGGACGCTATGCTACCAATGCCCGCTACCTGTTGGCTATGCCAGATGCCGCTGACGCTGGCCGGTCACGGCCTTTGCAGCTTTTGCCTGCGTCATCTTCCTGCCTTACCTGTTTGCTGCCCACGGTGCGGTTTAGCCTCGGCCAGCGCCACTACGGCATGCGGTGCCTGCCTGACAAAACCGCCTTACTGGCAGCAGATGATTTTTGTCAGCGACTGGCGGCCTCCCGTCAGCAGTTGGGTAAAGCGCCTGAAGTTTTTTCGCGCCACCGCACTTTCAGCCATGCTGGCAAGGCTGCTCTTGCTAAGCTGGTTAACAGCGCGCAGGCAGCACAAGCTGCGCAGACCAGACCTGCTGCTCTGTGTACCCTTGCATAAAACGCGTGCGTGGCAGCGGGGCTATAATCAGATGGATGAGGTAGCCCGACAGCTCGCACACTGGCTGCAGTGTCGCTACTCTCCGGCAGGGATCTCCCGGCGGAGAAAGACCGGGATTCAACATCTGCTGCTGGCTACCGCCAGAAGAAAGAATCTGCGCGGAGCGTTCAGGGTTGAAATTGCCGTAAAAGGGCTGCATATCGCTTTACTGGATGATGTGGTCACCACCGGCAGCACCGTGGGGGAAATCAGCCGCATTCTGCTGGCTGCCGGTGCCGCCAGCGTAGAGATATGGAGCCTGTGCCGCACCTTGTAGAGCGTCGGTGATGGGCGTAATATATTCGATTAATTGTCTTAACTATTGAGCAATCGCCATGATCCTAATTACTGATTCTGCGCAAGAGCATTTCGCAAAACTGCTGTCGAAACAGGAAGATGGCACACAAATTCGCGTATTCGTTATCAATCCGGGTACGCCTGGGGCTGAATGTGGCGTCTCCTATTGCCCACCTGATGCGGTTGAAGCCACAGATACTGAACTGAAGTTTGAAAAGCTTACGGCCTATGTGGATGAGCTGAGCGCCCCTTATCTGGAAGATGCGGAAATTGATTTCGTGACCGATAACCTGGGTTCCCAGCTGACGCTGAAGGCACCGAACGCCAAAATGCGTAAGGTAAATGACGACGCTCCGCTGATTGAGCGCGTTGAATATCAGCTTCAGGCGACCATTAACCCACAGCTGGCCAGCCACGGCGGCAAAGTGTCGCTGATGGAGATCACTGACGAAGGGTACGCTATTCTGCAGTTTGGCGGCGGCTGTAACGGCTGTTCAATGGTCGACGTGACCCTGAAAGAAGGCATTGAGAAAGAGCTGCTGGCAGCGTTCCCGGAGCTGAAAGGCGTGCGCGACCTGACCGAGCATCAGCGCGGCGAACACTCCTTCTACTAAGCGGGTTTAACGGGCAGATCCCTCTGCCCGTTTGCTTTACCGGCTCCGCGATTTATCCGCCTTTACGGTTTTCTTAACTGGCTCAGTCGTTTGCGCAATCTCCTTATTTGCCTGCTCTGGTTTATTACCCGCTTTCCGTCTGCGATTGAGATCCTTAAGCAACCGGTTGATGCGCGGATCGGCGAACATCGCCTCCAGCGTCATGCTCAGTTTTCTGCGCCAGTTTGGATACTGATCGGTGGTGCCCGGCACGTTAACCGGCTTCTCCATATCCAGCCAGTCCTCCGGCTGCAGCCCAAGTAAGGCGCTGCTGCTGTCAGCGATAAACCGCTGCATGCCGCGGTTCAGCTCCGGCGTCATTTTCATCACGCTGGCTTTTTTACCGCTACTTGCCGACAGGCAACCATACTGATGCAGCGCTTTCAGCAGTGCCTGTTTCTGCCGGGCGCGATCCTGATAAAGGCTGTGTAACACGGTTTTATCCGGGTATAAGCCTAACCGCTCGCCCAGTTGCAAATCTCCGGCGTTCCAGAATCCCCGTAACGTCGGCAGATCGTGCGTCGTGGCGCTGGCCATTGACTGGCGTGGCCAGGCGGCGGGAGAGCGATAGCTGTCCATTCCCTCCTGCTCGAAATAGAGCACTTTCCAGGAGTAGATGCCGCTGTTACGCAACAGCGCAACGATCTCTTTTGGTACGGTGCCCAGATCCTCCCCAATCACCATGCACTGGTTACGCTGGCTCTCCAGCGCCAGAATGGCCAGCAGATCTTCAACCGGATAATAGACATAGGCGCCAAAGTTGGCGGTTTCCCCGTAAGGGATCCACCAAAGCCGCAGCATCGACATGACGTGATCGATGCGCAACGCCCCGCAGCTGCGCATGTTTGCGCGAACCAGATCGATAAAGGGCTGATAGCCTCTGGCGGTCATCACGTGCGAATCCATCGGCGGAAGGCCCCAGTTTTGCCCCAGTGGACCGAGAATATCAGGGGGCGCGCCGACGGAAGCCTTAAGGCAATAGAGCTCCCGATCGCACCAGGTTTCCGCGCCCCCTTCCGCCACGCCTACCGCCAGGTCGCGATAGAGGCCTACCGGCATGTTGTGCTGCTGGCTCACCTGCCAGCACTCATCAAACTGCCGGTTTGCCAGCCACTGCAGCCAGAGCCAGAAGCGCACTTCCTGTTCCTGCTGCTGGCAGAACTGCTTCACCTGTTCTGAATGTGCATCCTGCAAGGTTTTCGGCCAGACGGGCCAGCCCCAGCGCTCTGGGTTATCTGCCACCATCGTGCCGTGCAGCGCATCATAAGCCGCCTGCCAGTAAAGGCTGCTGCCTCCCTCGGTAATAAAATCTTCAAACTGGACGCGGGCAGGATCGTCACTCTTTCGCTGAGAAAAGTGCTGCCAGGCGTGGCGCAGCCCGCTGATTTTCAGCTCCGCCACCCGGCCATAATCGACCCACTCCGCCTCACGGGCCTTTGCCAGCGACTTTTGTGTGTTTTTCTGCTGCCACCAGCGCTGTGCCGCCTTTCCCTGCTGAAAATCGGCGACGGCAGCCACATCGATATAGAGCACGTTAAGCCAGCGTCGGGAGGAGGGACTGTAAGGGCTGGCGTTTTCCGGGCTGGCGGGATAGAGCGAATGAATAGGGTTCAGCCCGATAAACGCCCCGCCGCGACTGGCTACCTCAATTAACATGCGTTTCAGATCGCCAAAATCGCCCATGCCCCAGTTCTGCTCCGAGCGCACGGTATAGAGCTGCACGCAGGCTCCCCACAGTTTTTTGCCTTCCAGCAGCGGCTCAGGCTCATAGCACCGTTTGGGCGCCACGATCACTTTGCACTGCCACTGTTTTTTGCCCTGCTCAAGCTGAAGCTGGTGATAACCAAAGGCCAGGTTTGCCGGCAGCCTGATCGCCTCGCCTGCGCTGACGGTTCCCGTGTACTCGCGACCGTTTTCCAGCCTCAGCAGCCACTGAAATTCCCCCTTGCCTGCCACATCAAGCTGCAGCGAACGTTTACGAATAAACACTTTGCACAAAGGAACCGGCCCGGGCTTTGCGCTACGTTGATCTGACATCGCCTCCAGCAATCGCTGCCGGATATCAACCGCGATCTCTTCCGGTTCACCTTTAGCATTGATGTACTTAGCGGCGATGCCCGCGGCCGCTGCCGCCTGCTCAAATTTCTTGCTCTCCATCGGCTCTCCTTATCGTTTTGCCTGCCAGATACGCTGCTGGTAATCCCGAATTGAACGGTCGGAACTGAAAACGCCGGTGCGTGCCGTATTGAGGATCGCGGCGCGCGTCCAGGCGTCCTGGTCGCGCCACAGGGCTTCAACCCGCTGCTGCGCGTCGATATAGCTGGCAAAATCCGCCAGCACCAGCCAGGGATCGCCACCTTTGCCCAGGCTGGTAAGCATCAGGTCGAACGCGTGCTTATCCCCGTCGCTGAAGAACCCTTTTTCCAGCTCTTTCAGCAGGCCGTTAAGGTGTTTATCCTTTTTACGCACCTTCTGCGGCGAATAACCGTCAGCTTTTAACGCTTTCACGTCGTAGACCGAGTGACCAAAAATAAAAATGTTCTCCTCGCCTACCTGTTCGGCGATTTCAACATTCGCACCATCCATGGTGCCGATGGTTAACGCGCCGTTCAGGGCCAGTTTCATATTGCCCGTGCCGGAGGCCTCATAACCTGCCGTGGAGATCTGCTCAGAGAGATCCGCCGCCGGGATCATCAGCTCCGCCGCCGTGATGCGGTAATCAGGAATAAACACCACTTTCAGCCTGTCGCCGACCAGCGGATCGTTATTGATCTTCTCAGCCACTTTATTGATGGCATAGATGATATTTTTGGCCAGGTAGTAGCCAGGGGCCGCTTTTGCGCCAAACAGGAACACGCGCGGCACCCGCTCTTTTTCCGGGTTTTCGCGCAGCTCTTTATAACAGTGCAGGATATGCAACAGCCCCAGATGCTGGCGTTTATATTCATGCAGGCGTTTGATTTGCACGTCGAACAACGCATCGGGGTTAACCACGATGCCGGTGAGATGCCTGATATAGCTGGCGAGCCGTAGCTTGTTATCTTGTTTTATCTGCCGGTATTGCTGGCGAAAGGCTTCGTTATCCGCAAATGGCTCCAGCCCTTTCAGCGCCTCCAGATTGTTTACCCACTCCACCTTTAACGTCTCGTCAATCAGCGCGGAGAGGGCAGGATTACACTGTTTCAGCCAGCGGCGCGGCGTGATGCCGTTGGTGACATTGTGAAACTTCGCGGGCCAGAGCTGGTGATATTCCGGGAACAGATCCTTCACCACCAGATCGGAGTGAAGCGCCGCCACGCCGTTGACCGCGAAGCCGCCGACCACACAGAGGTTCGCCATGCGCACCTGATGGTCGTAGAGCACCGCCAGCTTTTCCCATTTCGCCTCTTCGCCCGGCCAGTGCCGCTCCACCACCTTTTTAAAACGCTGATTGATTTCATTCACAATCATGAAGTGACGCGGCAACAGCTTGCGGAACAGCCGCTGATCCCAACGCTCAAGTGCTTCTGGCATCAGCGTATGGTTGGTATAGGCAAAGGTTTTGCTGGTGATCGCCCAGGCTTCATCCCAGCTCAGCTGGTGCTCATCCAGCAGAATACGCAGCATCTCAGGGATGGCGAGCGTGGGATGGGTATCGTTAAGCTGGATGACCTCATAATCTGGCAGCTCGGCGACAGGGCGCCCGGCCAGGTGGTGGCGACGCAGAATATCGGCCACCGAGTAGGCGCACTGGAAATATTGCTGCATCAGGCGCAGCCTTTTCCCCGCCTGATGATTATCGTTGGGATAGAGCACTTTGGTGAGCTTTGCCGCCTCAATGCCCTGCTCTTCGGCTTTCAGAAATTTGCCGTCGTTAAATCTGGTTAAATCAAAGGGATGCGCATGCGTGGCCTGCCAGAGGCGCAGTGGCTGGGTGACGCCATTACGGTAGCCGGTAACGGGCAGATCCCAGGCTTCTCCACGCAGGGTAAAGGCGGGTTGCCAGCGGGTTCCCCCGGCATTTTTCACCACTTTTCCGCCAAAGCTGACCTCCACATCCAGCGCGGCATTGTGCCGGAACCAGGGGTAGCGGTCGCGGTGCCACTCATCGGGCGCTTCCTGCTGCTGGCCCCCGGCAAAAGACTGGCGGAATAAGCCGTACTGATAATTCAGGCCATAGCCGGTTGCGGACTGCCCTACGGTGGCCATCGAATCCAGATAGCAGGCTGCAAGGCGACCTAATCCCCCGTTGCCGAGGGCTGGATCCACCTCCTCCTCAAGCAGTTCGCTCAAATCGCACTGGTGTTGAGCAAGGCTCGCCTTCACCTCGTCATACCAGCCCAGGTTCAGCAGGTTATTGCCGGTCAGCCTGCCGATTAAGAACTCCATTGAGATGTAATTCACGTGGCGCTGCTTCTTTGCGGGCTTTACCACCGGCAGCGCCGCCAGCATATCGGCTAGCGCTCCGCTGAGCGCCTGCCACCATTGCTGCTGTGTCATTTCACTGGCTGAAGAGAGACCAAGATGTTGCCACTGACGCGTCAGTGCCGCGTCAAAACGTGCCTGACTGAATTTCTGTTGGGGCATACCACTTCCTTCCTGGCAGAGACAACGTGTAAACGACAGAGACCCTTACAGTTAAGACCGGAACGGAAAAAAATGCTCACCGGAGATGAAGATAAAGCGGAGATGAAGATGATAATAAAGAGAATGCGGGGAAAAGATTAAGCGAAAACGCGTGCGGCATCCTTGCCGCCGGCCTCAGGAGGTCTGGTCAGCAGAGCTCCAGATGCACTTCATGCTCTTCGATCGTTTTCAGCACGCCCGGGGGCGGCGTCTCATCGGTAAAGAGATAATCGATCAGGCTCATATTGCCCAGGTTTACCATCGCGTTACGGCCAAATTTGGAATGGTCCGCCACCAGCATCACGCAGCGTGAGTTTTCGATAATGGCGCGCTTGGTTCTGACTTCGTGATAGTCAAAGTCCAGCAGCGAGCCATCCATATCGATACCGCTGATGCCCAGAATGCCGTAATCCAGGCGGAACTGGGAGATATAGTCCAGCGTGGCTTCGCCCATGATGCCGCCGTCGCGGGTTCTCACCTCGCCGCCCGCCACAATCAGGCTGAAGTCAGGTTTTGACATCAGCAGCATGGCGACGTTGAGGTTGTTGGTCACCACCCGCAGGTTACTGTGGTTTAGCAACGCATGGGCTACCGCTTCGGGCGTGGTGCCGATATCAATAAACAGCGAGGCGCCGTCCGGGATCTGGCTGGCAACACGCTGGGCGATACGCGCCTTCTCCGCCGACCACATCATTTTACGATCCTGCCACGCGGTGTTTTCAGAGCTGGATGGCAGGGCCGCGCCGCCGTGATGGCGCTGAATTTTATTCTGTTCTGCCAGCTCGTTCAGATCCCGACGAATAGTCTGTGGGCTGACGGTAAAATGATCCACCAGCTCTTCCGTGCTGACATATCCCTGACGACGCACCAGTTCGATAATGGCGTCATGACGTTGCGTTTGCTTCACATAACTCTCCTGTACGGGTATCCCTGCAGATTGTTGCGCTAGGATCTGCTGTGTCGGGTATCGACAAAGGCCATAGCCAGCCCGACCAGCAGGCCGGTGACGTGTGCCGCATTGGCAATGGAGAGGCCAAACCAGCCCATATAGCCCACGATTAGCCAGACCACCGCAAAGGCCATCAGCCCACGTTCAAGGAATATGCCGCTCTCGGGGTCTCTTTCCCCTCTCAGCCAGGCATAACCCATCAGCGCATAGACCGCGCCGGACAAGCCGCCAAACAGCACGCCGCTGAACTTAGCCTGCATCCAGCCGCTGAGCAGTGCCGAGATCAGCAGGATCACAAACAGCTTCCCGCTGCCAAGACGTTTCTCGATCGCCCCACCAAGATACCACCACCAGAGCAGGTTAAAGGTGATATGCAGAATGGAGAAGTGCAGAAACGCATGGGTAAACCAGCGCCAGAGCTGGAGATGCTGATCCTGATCCGGCCACGCCAGCCAGCTCATGACCGTTCCGTCGCCCAGCAGTTGCATCAGAATAAAGATGGCGATGCACACCACCATCACCGAAAGCGTCAGCGGCCCGGCCCGCTGACGGATATTCGCCAGCAGCGAGGAGCTTTGATAATGGATACCGGAACTGGTGGTGCCGGAGTGCCAGCTTGCCGCCTGATAGCGTGGGTGGTTAGGCTCACGGATAAACTGGTTAAGTTCGTTTTCGACCAGATTGACTTTCGAATCATCATCCAGCCAGACCGTATAGTGGTTATCGTGCACCACGCGAAGCGGGATGCCTCGGGTAGCCATATAGTCCACAAAGGCTTGCGCCATGCGGGGGTTGGAGAATTCAGTGATGCGCATCATCGCCGTCGAAAGTCCCTGTTATCAAAACGAAAGAACAGTATACCGCACTGTTTCAAGGGGCGCAGTTAAAGCGCAGCGGCATCAACCTGCTGCGGAAACGCCAGTCGCCAGGCATCATAACCGCCATCAATGCTGTAAGCCTGGTCAAACCCCTGCGTCAGCAAATATTGTGCCGCACCTTTACTGCTGTTGCCGTGATAACACATCACCAGTACCGGGCGGGTAAAATCAGCCTGTTCGATAAAGCTGTGCAGTGAGCTGTTAGTGAGATGAAACGCGCCGCTGGCATGGCCTGCGGCATAGCTTTGCGGGTCGCGAATATCCACCAGCAGCGCATTATTTTCGCTCAACTGCGCCTGCGCCTGCTGCACGTTAATGCACTCAAATTGTTCCATGGGATCCTCGTTTGTGTCCGGCTGTTTAACGCTATTGTAACGCGAAGAATGCCGGGAATAACCCGGAAACTTGTAAGGCTACTGTGCTTTTCTCGGGCAAATTATGTTACCTGCATCACGCATAAATGTTTTTATTCGGTTAACGCTGGCATCAATGTGCGTTTACGATTATTATTATGCTCGAAAACGAACATTAAAGAACTATTCCGAACATCGGAGGAGATGACGTGGAAACCAAAGACTTGATCGTAATCGGCGGCGGTATCAACGGCGCTGGCATTGCGGCTGACGCTGCAGGACGCGGCCTGTCTGTGCTGATGCTGGAAGCGAAGGATTTGGCGTGCGCCACCTCTTCTGCCAGCTCAAAGCTGATCCACGGTGGCCTGCGCTACCTGGAGCATTATGAATTCCGCCTGGTCAGCGAAGCGCTGGCCGAGCGTGAGGTGCTGCTGAAGATGGCACCTCATATCGCTTTCCCTATGCGCTTCCGTCTGCCGCACCGTCCGCATCTGCGTCCGGCGTGGATGATCCGCGTGGGTCTGTTTATGTATGACCACCTGGGCAAGCGTACCAGCCTGCCCGGCAGCAAAAGTTTGCGTTTTGGTGCAGACTCAGCCCTTAAGCCAGAAATTGTGCGCGGTTTCGAATATTCCGACTGCTGGGTCGATGATGCCCGCCTGGTTGTGCTGAATGCTCAGGAAGTTGAAAAGCGCGGTGGCGAAGTGCGTACCCGCACTAAAGTGACCCGTGCCTGGCGTGAAAATGGCCTGTGGATGGTGGAAGCGGAAGATATCGACACCGGTAAAACCTTCACCTGGCAGGCCAAAGGTCTGGTCAACGCCGCCGGCCCATGGGTTAAGCAGCTGTTTGATGAAGGCCTGAAGCTGAAATCGCCTTACGGCATCCGTCTGATCAAAGGCAGCCACATCGTGGTTCCCCGTGTACACACGGAGAAGCAGGCTTATATTCTGCAGAACGAAGATAACCGCATCGTGTTTGTGATCCCCTGGATGGATGAGTTCTCTATCATCGGCACCACCGACGTAGAGTACAAAGGCGATCCGAAAAACGTTCACATTGACGATAACGAGACCGAATACCTGTTAAAAGTGTTCAATGGTCATTTCAAAAAGACGCTGAGCAAAGAGGATATCGTCTGGTCCTACTCTGGCGTGCGTCCGCTGTGTGATGATGAGTCCGATTCACCGCAGGCGATTACCCGTGACTATACGCTCGACGTACGTGACGATAATGGTCAGGCTCCCCTGCTCTCCGTATTTGGTGGCAAGCTCACCACGTATCGTAAGCTGGCGGAACACGCGATGGAGAAACTCTCCAAATATTATCCGAAAGCGGGTCCGGCATGGACTAAAACCTGCGTGCTGCCAGGGGGCGATATTGCCGGTACGCGTGAAGATTACGCTGCAAGCCTGCGCCGCCGTTATCCTTTCATCACTGAATCGATGGCGCGCCACTATGCCCGCACCTACGGCAGCAATAGCGAGAAGCTGCTGAGCGAAGCGAAAAGCCTGGAAGATTTAGGCGAGCTGTTTGGCCATCACTTCTATGAAGCCGAGCTGCGTTACCTGGTAGAGAACGAATGGGTGCGTGAGCAGGATGATGCGCTGTGGCGTCGTACCAAAAACGGTATTTTCCTGAGCGATGCGCAGCGCGCGCGCGTCGGCGAATGGCTGGCAGAGCACGGTAAGAAACCGGCGCTGTCACTGGCTTCCTGAGCCAGTCATAAATAGCTGATAGCGATAAAAAAAGGGGCGGAATTTATTTCCGCCCCTTTTTACTTTTCTGCCTGCTACAGACGAATCGGCTTAATGCCCCAAATCTCGTCTGCATATTCCTGAATCGTCCGGTCGGAAGAGAAATACCCCATATTGGCAATATTCAATAGCGCTTTGCGCGTCCACTCGTCCGGATGGCGATAAAGCTCATCTACCTTGTCCTGAGTATCCACATAGCTGCGGTAATCTGCCAGTAGTTGATAGTGGTCACCCAGATTCACCAGCGAATCAAAAATATTACGGTAGCGGCCTGGCTCCTGCGGGCTGAAGGCACCGGTGCCTATCTGCGTCAGGGCCTGATGCAGCTCTGCGTCCTGCTCGTAAAATTTATGTGCGCTGTAACCGCTTTTGCGTAACTCCTCTACCTGCGGCGTGGTATTGCCGAAGATAAAGATATTTTCCTCGCCCACATGCTCCAGCATCTCGACGTTCGCGCCATCCAGCGTGCCGATAGTCAGCGCGCCGTTCAGGGCAAACTTCATGTTACTGGTGCCGGAAGCTTCAGTACCAGCCAGCGAAATCTGCTCAGAGAGATCGGCTGCCGGAATGATGATCTGCGCCAAGCTGACGCTGTAGTTGGGGATAAAGACCACCTTCAGCTTATTTTTCACCTGCGGATCGTTGTTGATCACATTCGCCACATCGTTGATCAGATGAATGATGTGCTTCGCCATATAGTAAGCCGAAGCCGCCTTACCAGCGAAGATGTTGACGCGTGGCACCCAGTCCGCTTCCGGATCCGCCTTGATGCGGTTATAGCGGGTGATGACATGCAGTACATTGAGCAGCTGACGTTTGTACTCATGAATACGTTTGATCTGCACATCGAACAGCGCATTGGGATCGATAACCACATCCATTTTCTGCGCGATATACTCAGCCAGCCGCTTTTTGTTGTGCAGCTTGGACTCGCTGATCTCGGCGAGGAAGCTCGGGTAATCAATGTGCTGTTTAAGCTCATCAAGCTGCCCTAACTCGGTACGCCAGTTGCGCCCTATCGCCTCATCCAGCACGCCAGATAAGGAGGGGTTAGCAAGCGCCAGCCAGCGGCGCGGGGTCACGCCGTTGGTCTTGTTGCAGAAGCGGCCCGGGAACAGCGCGGCGAAGTCCGCAAACAGCGACTGCACCATCAGATTCGAGTGCAGTTCAGAAACGCCATTCACTTTATGACTGACAATCACCGCCAGCCAGGCCATCCGGATTTTCCGGCCGTTGTTTTCATCAATGATGGAAATACGCGACTGCAACTCCCAGTCGTCCGGATAGTAGTCCTGAATGGTTTTCAGGAAGTAGTCGTTGATATCAAAGATAATCTGCAGATGGCGCGGCAATATTTTGCCGATCATATCCACCGGCCAGGTTTCAAGCGCTTCCTGCATCAGCGTATGGTTGGTGTAAGAGAACACCTGACAGGTCACTTCAAACGCATCGTCCCAGCTGAATTTGTGCTCGTCGATCAGCAGCCGCATCAGCTCGGGGATCGCCAGCACCGGGTGGGTGTCGTTGAGGTGAATGGCGATTTTGTCGCCCAGATTGTCGTAGGTCTGGTGCATCATCCAGTGACGCTTCAGAATGTCCTGCACCGTGGCGGAGACCAGGAAATACTCCTGACGCAGCCGCAGCTCGCGCCCGGAGTAGGTGGAATCATCGGGATAGAGAACGCGGGAGACGTTTTCAGAGTGGTTTTTGTCTTCCACCGCCGCAAAGTAGTCGCCCTGATTAAATTTACCCAGATTGATTTCATTACTGGCCTGCGCCGACCAGAGCCGTAAGGTGTTAGTGGCGTCCGTATCGAAACCGGGAATGATCTGGTCGTAGGCCATCGCCTGCACTTCTTCCGTTTCCAGCCAGCGGGAACGGCTGCCTTCCACCTGAATTCTTCCGCCAAAACGCACCTTGTAGCGGGTATTGAAGCGCTGGAACTCCCACGGGTTACCATACTCCAGCCAGTAGTCCGGAGACTCCGCCTGACGACCATCAACAATGTTCTGCTTGAACATGCCGTAATCGTAGCGGATACCGTAGCCGCACCCCGGCAGACCTAACGTCGCCAGGGAGTCCAGGAAACAGGCCGCCAGCCGCCCTAAGCCGCCATTACCTAATCCCGGATCGCTCTCTTCTTCAATCAGATCTTCAAGATTAAAACCCATCTCATCAAGCGCGGCCTGCGCATCTTCATAAATGCCCATCGCCAGCAGCGCGTTAGAGAGCGTTCTGCCTACCAGAAACTCCATTGACAGGTAGTAGACCTGCCGCACATCCTGGGAAAGCTGCGCCCTGTTCGATCGCAGCCAACGCTCCACCATCCTGTCGCGGACTGCCAGCAGCGTGGCGTTAAGCCACTCATGCTTGTTGGCAATGGAAGGGTCCTTCCCTATGGTAAACATCAGCTTATAGGCAATAGAGTGTTTCAACGCCTCAACGCTGAGTGTCGGTGCGGTATAGGTGAAAGGTGCTTTCATATCATTTTTCCCATATCCATTACAGCAGTCGTTGATAGAGATCGCGGTAGGCCACGGCCGCCACCTGCCAGCTAAAATCCATCCCCATCGCCTGCCGCTGAACATAGCGCCAGAGTGAAGGACGGGACCAGAGAACGAAGGTACGGCGGATCGCTCTCAGCAGCGACCAGGCGTTACTGTCCTCAAAGACAAATCCGCTGGCGATGCCGTCGGCCAGGTTTTCCAGCGAGCTGTCATTAACCGTATCGGCCAGGCCGCCGGTACGTCTGACCAGCGGCAGCGTGCCATATTTCAGGCCATAGAGCTGCGTAAGCCCGCAGGGTTCAAAGCGGCTTGGCACCATAATGACATCCGCGCCACCCATGATTCGGTGTGAGAAAGCCTCGTGGTAACCAATCTGCACGCCCACCTGTCCGGGATACTCCGCCGCCGCCGCCAGGAATCCTTGCTGCAGCACCGCATCACCGGCACCCAGCAGCACCAGCTGTCCGCCCTGCTCCAGCAGGCCAGGCAACGCTTCCAGCACCAGATCCAACCCTTTCTGCTTGGTCAGGCGGCTAACTACTGCAAAGACCGGTACCTTGTCATCGATCTTCAGGCCCATGGTAATTTGCAGCTGACGCTTGTTCTCTATTTTGGCATCCAGCACGTCACGGTTGTAACGCGCGTTCAGCAGGAGATCGTGCGCCGGATCCCAGATAGCGGGATCCACACCGTTGAGGATCCCGGTGAGCGTCCCTTCCAGCTGCCGCTGCCGCAGCAGATCTTCCATGCCGTAGCCAAACTCCGGCAGGGTGATTTCACGGGCATAGGTTGGGCTGACTGCCGTAACGTGATCGGCATAGAACAGGCCCGCTTTCAGGTAGGAAATCTGGTTAAAGAACTCCAGCCCGTACATGTTGAAAAATGATGGCGGAAGCTGGATCTCTTCCAGATGTTTCGCAGCGAACAACCCCTGGTAAGCCAGGTTATGCACGGTGAACACCGATTTTGCTGGCCTTCCTCTTGCCGCCAGATAGGCGCAGGTAAGGCCGGCATGCCAGTCATGTGCATGCACCACTTCCGGCCGCCAGTGCGGATCCGCCCCCGAGGCCAGCTCACATCCCATCCAGCCCAGTAAGGCAAAACGGAGATAGTTATCCGTATAAGCGAACTGCGACTCATCGTGATAGGGGCTGCCGGGCCTGTCATATAATTCCGGGGCATCTATCAGGTAGATCCCCACGCCATCGTATTTCCCATAGAGAAGATCTACGGGGCCAGCGAACGTTTGCAGCGTTGCCACGATCTGCGTATCGGGGATCCCTTTTTTCAAATCAGGAAACGCCGGCAGCAGGACTCTGGTATCAATGCCTTCTGCAATTTGCGCCGCCGGTAATGCCCCAACAACATCAGCAAGCCCGCCAGTTTTTAATAGCGGGAAAATTTCTGAACAGACATGTAAAACCTGCATTATCGGCTCCTTTACCTTGTGCTGACGCGGTCCTCCGCATCAAATACCTGTGCCTGAACTAACCAAATACGGTAATAAGTTGTTAATTGCGCCAGCCTAATTTGGCCAGCATGGAGCGTGTTACCAACACGATCCCCTCTTCTGAACGATAAAAACGTCGCGCGTCGTCATCCGGGTTCTCCCCGATTACCGTTCCTTCAGGCAGTTCACAGGCGCGGTCAATCACGCAGCGGCGCAGGCGACAGGATCGCCCCACTACTACATCCGGCGAGAGAACAGAAGACTCGATATTGCAGAAAGAATTAATTCGTACGCGAGAGAACAGCACTGAATTCACCACCACCGAGCCGGAAATAATACAGCCGCCCGAAACCAGTGAATTCATGGTCATGCCATGACTGCCTGAACGATCCTGGACAAATTTTGCCGGTGGTAGCGGCTCCATATGCGTGCGGATCGGCCAGTCGCGGTCATACATATCTAACTCTGGCGTCACGGAAGCGAGATCGAGATTCGCTTTCCAGTAGGCCTCCAGCGTCCCGACATCGCGCCAGTAAGGCGGCGAAGTTTCGTCACTTTGCACGCAGGAGATACTGAAGGAGTGCGCCAGAGCCTCTCCGGTCTCCACAATTTTTGGCAGAATGTCCTTGCCGAAATCGTGATTGGAGTCCGGATTTTTAAGATCTTCCTCTAACAGCTCGTAGAGATAGTCGGCAGTAAAAGCATAGATGCCCATACTCGCCAGCGCCTGAGTGGGGTCGCCCGGCATATGCGGCGGTTCAGCCGGTTTTTCCAGGAACTCCACTACCTTGTTTTCGTCGCTGACCGCCATTACGCCAAAAGCGCTGGCCTCAGCAATGGGTACCGGCAGGCAGGCGATAGTGCACTTGGCCTCGTTTTCAACGTGGTCAAGCAGCATCCGGGAGTAGTCCATTTTATAGATGTGGTCGCCCGCCAGGATCACGATATATTTCGCCTGATAGCGGCGAATAATGTCCAGGTTCTGGGTCACCGCATCCGCCGTGCCGCGATACCAGTGCTCGGTAGAGAGCCGCTGCTGCGCAGGCAGTAAATCGACAAACTCATTCATCTCTTCATTCAGAAATGACCAGCCGCGCTGAATATGCTGCACCAGCGTATGCGACTGATACTGGGTGATCACCGCGATCCGACGGATCCCGGAGTTCAGACAGTTCGACAGCGCAAAATCGATAATGCGAAACTTTCCGCCAAAGTGCACGGCGGGCTTTGCGCGTTTAGCGGTCAGGTCTTTCAACCTGGTGCCACGTCCACCCGCGAGGATCAGGGCTACAGTTTGCGTCGGCAATTGTCTTGCCAGCATCAGGGGATCGTTCTTCTCAATGACCATGTCTGACTCCTGTTATGATTGCTTTTGGAACACGCACACACCGTGGGCAGGTCCATGCCAGACAGTTACAAGGATCGGGTTATTATCCCCGGCGAAGGGCGGTATGGCGTGCCATCGCCCTTGAGGCAGTCTGATATCGCACACTTCTTCGGTGGCGTTGAGGGTGATTAACCAGTTTTGCGACAGCAAGATCTGCAGACGATGCACGCCCTGCTGCCACGCCTGCGCGCTAAGCGGCTCTCCTTCCGGGCCCAGCCACTCTACGTTTCCGTCTCCCTCCTGCCACCAGCTATCCGCTTGCAGCGCAGGGATCTTTTTGCGCAGGTGAATCAAAGCGGCAGTAAAGGTAAATAACCCGCTGTCATTCTGTTCCCAGTTGAGCCAGGTGAGCTCATTATCCTGACAGTAGGCGTTATTGTTGCCGTGCTGGCTGTGCCCGTGTTCATCACCGGCCAGCAGCATTGGCGTGCCTTGCGCTAACAGCAATGTGGTCAGCATCGCATGCACGCTGCGGCGACGGTGTTCCACAATCAAAATCGGAGCTTTCAGTCCTTCAACACCGTGGTTGTGACTGAAATTGTTGTTGCTGCCATCACGGTTATCTTCCCCGTTGGCTTCATTATGTTTTTCGTTAAAGCAGACCACATCCCGCAGGGTAAAGCCGTCGTGTGCAGTCACCAGATTAATGGCGGCAGAAGGTAAACGTCCCGGCTGCTGAAAGAGATCGCTTGAAGCGGCAAATCTTCTGGCGAAATCGCCGTTAGAGATATCGCCGTGCAACCAGTAACGCCTTACGGTATCCCGGAAATGGTCGTTCCATTCGGCAAACGGCACAGGGAAATTCCCTACCTGATAGCCGCCCGGTCCGATATCCCACGGCTCAGCAATCATTTTGCACTGCGAGAGGATCGGGCAGGCCGCAATGGCCTGAAACAGCTCCGCATCCCGCCGGTACTCTGGCGTTCTGCCCAGCACGGTGGCCAGATCAAAGCGGAACCCATCAATGTGGCACTCTTCCACCCAGTAACGCAGGCAATCCAGCGTCCAGCTCATCACTTCAGGGTGGCTGATATTCAGCGTATTGCCGCACCCGGTCCAGTTCTGATAGCCGCCCTGCTGGTCGAGCCAGTAGTAGCTTTGATTATCAATACCGCGCATGGAGAGGAGCGGTCCCGTCTCTTCCAGCTCGGCGGTATGGTTAAACACCACATCAAGGATCACCTCAATTCCCGCCGCATGCAGCGCTTTAACCGCCTGCTGGAACTCAGTACGGGGCTGCACCCCCGCCACCCCTGAAGCATAGCGCGTATCCAGCGCACAGGGAGCGAGCGGGTTATAACCCCAGTAATTGGTCAGCCCCTGACGCAGCAGACGCGGCTCATGGGCAAAACAGGCCACCGGCAACAGCTCCAGGCTGGTGATGCCGAGCCGTTTGAAATAGTCGATCATCACCGGATGGCCCAGCGCCGCGTAGGTACCCCTGATCTCCGGGGGAATACCGGGATGCCGCTTTGTCAGCCCGCGGACGTGCGCCTCATAGATCACGGTTGCCCCCCAGGGCACGCGCGGAAAGGCGTCCTCTTCCCAGTCGAAATCATCGGCCAGCACCACGCTTTTCGGCGCTACCGCTGCGCTGTCGAGAGGATCTGCCTCTGCTTCACCGCCCAGAAAACGCGGGTCGTCGGTGACTTCGCCCTCTACTTCACGGGCGCAGGGATCGACCAGCAGTTTATTGGGGTTGAAGCGATGTCCCGCCTCAGGCTGCCACGGGCCATGTACCCGATAACCGTAGCGCTGGCCGGGTTTGATAGCGGCCAGATAGCCGTGCCAGACAGCGCCGGTACGGCCTGGTAAATCCATACGTGCTTCCTGCCCCTGTTCATCAAACAGGCAGAGTTCAACGCGCTCTGCATGCTGAGAAAACAGGGTAAAGTTCACGCCTTTGCCGTCATACACTGCGCCGGCAGGCGTGGCTTTTCCAGGAAGCAGTTGACTCATGACGCTTCTCTCACCAGCCAAAGGGTGGATAACGGCGGCAGCGTGATGCAGACCGAATGCTCACGGTTATGGCTGGGGTGCGCTTCACTGTGAATGCTTCCCAGATTCCCTGCGTTACTGCCGTGATAATGTTCTGAGTCGGTGTTCAGCACCTCTTTCCAGCTGCCTGCGCCCGTTACGCCAAAGCGGTAGTTTTCGCGTAGCACTGGCGTAAAGTTACTGACAACCATCATTTCGTTGCCTTCGCGATCGCGACGCACAAAGACAAACACGGAGTTTTCAAAGTCGTCGACCACCAGCCACTCAAAGCCCATGGTGTCAAAATCGAGCTGATAAAGCGCAGGATGGGCCCGGTAGGTGTGGTTCAGGTCGCGTACCAGCCGCTGTACGCCGTTATGCCAGTTGTCGTGCCCCTCCAGCAGATGCCAGTCCAGGCTGCTGTCATGATCCCACTCTCTTCCCTGGGCAAATTCACAGCCCATAAACAGCAGCTTTTTGCCCGGGAAGCCAAACATCCAGCCGTAATAGGCGCGCAGGTTGGCGAACTTTTGCCAGGCATCGCCAGGCATGCGGTCCAGAATCGAACGCTTGCCGTGTACCACTTCATCGTGAGAGAGCGGCAGCACGAAGTTCTCGGTGGAGTTATAGAGCATGCCGAAGGTCAGGTTGTTGTGGTGATGCTTACGGTGGACCGGATCCAGCTTCATATAGTCGAGGGTGTCGTGCATCCAGCCCAGGTTCCACTTGTACCAGAAACCTAATCCACCCGATTCAGGCGGTCTGGAGACGCCAGGGAAGTCGGTAGACTCCTCCGCAATAGTCACCGAGCCTGGTGCATGGCTCCCCAGAGTACGGTTGGTGTAACGCAGGAAGGCGATCGCTTCCAGATTCTCTCTGCCGCCCAGGTGATTAGGCACCCATTCGCCCTCTGCGCGGCTGTAGTCGCGGTAAATCATCGAGGCCACCGCATCCACACGCAGTCCGTCAATGCCAAACCGTTCGATCCAGTAAAGCGCGTTGCCGGAAAGGTAATTACTCACTTCACGGCGGCCAAAGTTATAAATCAGCGTGTTCCAGTCCTGGTGGTAGCCTTCACGCGGGTCACCGTGCTCATAGAGCTCGGTGCCGTCAAATTTCGCCAGGCTGAAGTCATCAGAGGGGAAATGGCCCGGTACCCAGTCAAGCAGCACGTTAAGCCCCGCCTCATGCGCAGCGGCGATGAAATTGCGGAACTCGTCGCGGGTGCCGAAACGGCGGGTAGGCGCGTACATACCGGTAGGCTGATAGCCCCAGCTGCCGTCGAACGGGTGCTCGTTAATCGGCATCAGCTCAAGGTGGGTAAAGCCCATCTCTTTAGCATAGGGCACCAGCTGTTCAGCCAGCTCTTTGTAACTCAGCCAGAAATTATTGTCGGTATGGCGGCGCCAGGATCCGAGGTGAACCTCATAGATTGAGATAGGGGCATCGAAATCGTTGGCTCTCCGCCGCGCTTCAGGTATCTCCATCTTAGGCGGGATACCGCAGATCACGGAGGCGCTGTCCGGACGCATCTGCGCTTCGAAAGCGTAGGGATCGGCCTTCAGGCGCAAGTTGCCATGCAGATCGATAATCTCGAACTTATAGAGATGGCCCGGTACGGCACCGGGAACAAACAGCTCCCAGACGCCGATTTCACGGCGGAAACGCATCGGATGGCGACGGCCATCCCAGTAGTTAAAATCCCCTACCACGGAAACGCGCTTTGCATTCGGCGCCCAGACGGAGAAGCGGGTACCGATTACCCCATCAATCACATCCGCATGTGCGCCCATGGTTTCATAGGGACGCAGGTGGGTGCCCTCAGCCAGCAGCCAGCTGTCCATTTCAGCCAGTAACGGGCCAAAGCGGTAGGCGTCATCAATCAGGTTCTGCTCACCATGCCAGGTAACAGCCAGCTGATAACGGAAAGGATTCTTACGTCTTGGGATCACTCCGTGAAAAAATCCGCGTGAATCGATGCACTCAAGCTGAGCGCATTTGCGCCCGGTATTGGTTTCAATCACCCAGACTTCCGTGGCATCGGGCAGCAGCGCCCGGACTTCCAGACCCTGACTTGTCTGGTGCATACCCAGGAGTGAAAAAGGGTCGGCGTAATGGCCGGAAATCAATTCGTTAATATGCCGACGATCCGTAAGCTCGGACATGACTGTCTTCCCGTGATGTATGGCAGGCGACCTCCCATCTCTTACTTATGATGAGAAGTGCACTGCTCTTCATTGAGCCAAAAGCACGCTGACGGGAAAGGTGGCCATCCAGGGCGAAAACCGCCGCAGCGCGCGACAACTTCTTCAGATAATGTAAAACGTTCCGGGCCGTATCGTGTTACCCGTTTCGGCCAGTTTTTTCCGGTAATGGTGTTAAGCATAGCCAGGGCGCCGCTAAAGCCCGCACCGAAAGCACAAAAATATGCTTTTCAGATCAAACTTTCAGAGATTGGTGAGGATGAAATTTCAGAATGGATAAATTATGAGCAGAACCAGACGCTTTTTGGCAATGTATAGCAGTAAAAATGCAAAGCCCCTGGACCGGGAGGGCCAGGGGCAGAGAGGAGAGAGCGGGACGTTAGCCCACCAGCAGACGCAGCATACGACGCAGCGGTTCAGCCGCGCCCCATAACAGCTGGTCACCGACGGTGAAGGCTGAAAGGTATTCCGGCCCCATATTCAGCTTACGCAGACGTCCTACCGGCGTTTTCAGCGTGCCGGTTACGGCAGCAGGCGTCAGCTCGCGCATGGTCAGCTCGCGATCGTTCGGCACCACGTGAACCCAATCGTTATGCGCAGCCAGCATCTGCTCCACTTCTTTCAGCGGCACATCCTTTTTCAGCTTCAGCGTAAAGGCCTGGCTGTGGCAGCGCAGCGCGCCGACCCGGACGCAAAGGCCATCAACCGGAATAGTGGCCGCAGGCTGCAGAATTTTGTTGGTTTCCGCCTGCCCTTTCCACTCTTCCCGGCTCTGACCGTTTTCAAGCTGCTTGTCGATCCAGGGGATCAGGCTGCCGGCCAGCGGCACACCAAAATTATCGGTCGGCAATACGCCGTTGCGGCCCATCTCGGTGACTTTGCGTTCGATATCCAGGATAGCAGACGCCGGATCCTGCAACTCTTTCGCCACGTGGTCATGCAACATGCCCATCTGCGTCAGCAGCTCGCGCATGTGTCGTGCGCCGCCGCCGGAAGCAGCCTGATAGGTGGCCACAGAAGCCCACTCCACCAGATTATTGGCGAAGAGGCCGCCCAGCGACATCAGCATCAGGCTTACCGTACAGTTGCCGCCCGCAAAGGTTTTAATCCCTTGATCCAGGCCCTGCTGAATAACGTGGTGGTTAACCGGATCGAGGATAATCAGCGCGTCATCCTGCATACGCAGCGTGGAGGCCGCGTCGATCCAATATCCCTGCCAGCCAGCGGCCCGCAGTTTTGGATAGATTTCAGTGGTATAATCGCCGCCCTGGCAGGTAATGATGATATCCAGCGCTTTTAACGCCTCGATATTGTACGCATCCTGCAGGGTTCCGGCAGTGCGGCCGCCGAACTCAGGGGCCGCCTGGCCGTGCTGAGAGGTGGAGAAAAAGACCGGGCGAATGACATCAAAGTCCCGTTCTTCCACCATACGCTGCATAAGAACGGAGCCAACCATGCCACGCCAACCGATAAGTCCTACTGATTTCATGTTGCACCTGCTGAAGGCGCTGCCGGGGACGACAGGCACGCCTGAACTGTTAGAGTGATAAGAAAGAGATCTGTTAACACCTTACAAAATGCTGGAAAAGTGGCAAGTGAATTAAATCGATTAGCAGCATTTTTTTAGCAATGCTGCTTATAACGTGCAGCGATCGGAACGAATCTGGGAAGTAATGCAATGACAGAAATGATCTCCGCGACAATATTATTGTTGCTTATTATGGATCCGCTGGGCAATTTGCCGATTTTTATGTCGGTTTTAAAGCATCTGGAGCCAAAACGTCGTCGCCGAGTCTTAATGCGCGAAATGCTTATCGCGCTCGCTATCATGCTGCTGTTTCTGTTCGCCGGGGAGAAAATTCTCGCCTTTCTGAATCTGCGGACGGAAACCGTGTCGATTTCCGGCGGCATTATTCTGTTTCTGATCGCGATTAAGATGATTTTCCCTTCCCATGAAAGTAACAGCACCGGGCTCTCTGCCGGAGAGGAGCCGTTTCTGGTGCCGCTGGCGATCCCGCTGGTAGCGGGGCCCTCCCTGCTGGCGACGCTGATGCTGCTCTCCCATCAGTATCCCGACCAGATGAGCCATCTGGTCGGCGCGCTGCTGATCGCCTGGGGCGCAACGGTGGTGATCCTGCTGCTCTCAGGGCTCTTTTTACGTCTGCTGGGGGAGAAAGGGGTGAATGCGCTGGAGCGCCTGATGGGATTGATTCTGATTATGCTGGCGACCCAGATGTTCCTGGACGGGATCCGCGCCTATCTGAAAATTTAGTGAGCAAGGGGCGCGATGCCGCGCCCCTTCAGTCGTCAGGATAAAAGCTCGAAAGCGATCATCCCGACAACGGCGCCCACGGTGCCCAGCAGGGTTTCCATCATCGTCCAGGTCTTCAGCGTTTGCGCTTCGGTTGCGCCCGTGAAGCGGCCAAACAGCCAGAAGCCTGCGTCGTTGACGTGGCTGAAGATAATGGAGCCGCCGGCAATACAGATGGAAAGCGCCGCCATCTGCGCGCCTGAGTAATGCAGCGGTTCAATCACCGGCATAATCAGGCCAACTGCCGTCAGGCAGGCTACGGTAGCCGATCCCTGAATGATGCGTACCGCCCCCGCCAGAATAAAGCAGGCCAGCGCAACCGGCAGGCCGGCACCGGTCAGCGCGTTACCCAGCGCCGGGCCTACGCCTGAATCCACCAGCACCTGCTTGAACACGCCACCCGCGCCAATCACCAGCAGGATAATGCCCGCAGGCTGCAACGCGCTGCCGCAAATCTGCATGACGCGCTCTTTATCCATGCCCTGACGGTAAGCCAGGCCATACATGGCTACCAGACAGGCCAGCAGAATGGCAATAAACGGATGGCCGATAAATTCCAGCCAC
This sequence comes from Erwinia pyri, assembly GCF_030758455.1. Lineage (NCBI taxonomy): Bacteria > Pseudomonadati > Pseudomonadota > Gammaproteobacteria > Enterobacterales > Erwiniaceae > Erwinia > Erwinia pyri. The sequence goes on along the minus strand of NZ_CP132353.1, from coordinate 346,858 downwards.
TGATAGAGCGTGGTGCCCTGTTCGGTAAAGCGCGCGCCGATGGTTTTCAGCCCTACCAGCACCAGCGGAAACAGGATCAGCGACAGGCTGAAGCCAAACGAAGGCAGCTTGTTCTCATCAAAATCAGGGTGCGAAGCTTCCGTTGGCAGCGTGAACTCCACATGGCGGCTGATAAAGTTGCCGAACAGCGGACCGGCAATCAGCATGCTGGGGATAGCGGCGCAGAGGCCCAGCAGGATCATCCAGCCAAAATCGACATGCATCTGGGACGCCAGCAGCATCGGCGCAGGTCCGGGCAGCAGGAAGGCGGCAGAGGCGGCAACCCCGGCAAACAGCGGGATCACCAGCTTAACCAGGTTGTCGTGCGTGCGGCGAGCCACGGCAAAGGCAATGCTGATCAGCAGCACTATCGCCACCTCAAAGAAGAGAGGCAGGGCGCAGATTAACCCGGCGATGCCCATCGCATAGTGCGCGCGGCTTTCGCCGAAGGTCTTCAGCATCCTGATAGCGATCTGATCGACCGCCCCGGTTTCATGCAGGATTTTGCCGAACATGGCGCCCAGCGCCACCACAATCGCGAGGAAACCCAGCGTGCCACCCATGCCTTTTTGCATGGTGTCCGCAATTTTATCGAGGGGCATGCCGGAGAAGATCCCGGCACCGACGGAGACTAACATCAGGGCGACAAAAGCGTGCATCCGAGCTTTCATCACCAGGAACAGCAGCAGTAACACGGAACCTGCTGCCGTTAAAACCAGTGTTGCAGTAGCCATTACATCCAACTTATTTTTTGATCGCACCTTCGATGGTGGCGATGGTATCGGCCACAACCTCATCCAGCGTCTGGTTAATATCGACGATCAGAACGTTGCCTTCATCAAGACCCGGCTCCTGAAGCGTTTCAAATTGCGTGACCAGCATCTGCGGCTTGAAGAAGTGACCTTTTCTCGCACGCAGGCGGGATTCGATGGTGTCAAAATCGCCCTTCAGATAGACAAAGGAGAGGTTATCGTTGCCTTTACGCAGGATGTCGCGATATTGCTTTTTCAGCGCGGAGCAGACAATCAGCGAAATATCATTGGTGCGCTGCATGGCAAACGCCGCATCGTTGATAGCTTGTAGCCAGGGCCTGCGATCCTCATCGTTCAGAGGATGCCCTTCAGACATTTTCTGGATATTAGCGCGAGGATGAAGAAAATCCCCGTCGAGGAACGCCGCTTTCAGCTGATAGGCAACGGCATTGGCAACCGCTGATTTGCCGCTTCCTGATACGCCCATCAGCACGAAGACGTGGTGGGACGAGGGGGTGGTTTTCATTTATTTATGCTCCGGCAGAGAGTCCAGGGAGAAGACCGTGCAGCTTCAGCCCAATTTGTTATCGGTAACATTGTCTGGACGGCCATGCAGTAAGGCAACAGCTGGGCGGGAAAAAGTGGGTATTTGTGAGGTGGTTCAAAAAAATGAGCGTTTCAGAGTCGTCGGGGCACAAAGGGTCAAATTTTCCCTTCAGGCGTGCAATAGCGGGAAATCCTTTTGCTGACTCTCCCCGAAACCCTCTCAGATACGCGTACTCAGATGCTGCCACCTTCGGAAATGGTAAACCCGACATCCACCTGACTCGCCTCTCTCTGCTCGCCGCGAATACGGGCCAGCAGCAGCGCGGCGGATTCACTGCCCATTTTTTCACGCGGCGTCACCACCGTTGCCAGTTCAGGCGTGACTACCTGAGTAATATCATGGCCGTGAAAACCCGCTATCGCCATCTCCTGCGGTACGCGTAATCCCTGGCGCTGGCACTCAAACATGGCGCCTACAGCCAGATCATCGTTGGTACAGAACAGGCTGTCGGTCGCGGGATAGCGCCGCTGGGCTTCCTGAAACAGGGTTGCTCCCATTGAGAAAGAGGAGGCTTCTTCCATCATAATGCTGTGGGGCGCTAAGCCCGCCTCCCGCATCGCCTGCTCGTAGCCCTGCTGCTTCAGCAGCGTTCGCTCGTCAAGCCTGGCGCCCAGATAAACGGTGTGGCGGTACCCTTTTTTAAGAATGGCGTGTGTCATCTGCCGCGCCGCTTCAACATTGTCAAAGCCCACCGCCATATCCAGACAGGGTGAAACGGAGTCCATCATCTCCAGCACCGGGATGCCGGCCGTCTCGATCATCCGCAGGCTGGCTGGCGTATGCGTTCGCTCGGTAAGGATCAGCCCGTCGATATTCCAGGCCAGCAGCGAGCGAATTTGCAGCTCTTCCTTTTCCGCGCTGTAGCCAAAGTGGCCCAGCATGGTCTGATAGCCGGCCGCGTCCGTCACCGCTTCAATGCCCCGCAGCACATCGGCAAAAACCTGGTTAGTGAGCGACGGCAGCAGTACACCAATCGCCCGGCTGGTGGCATTGGATAAAATATCCGGTGCTTTATTGGGAATATAGCCCAGCTCATCCAGCGCCTCGGCAATGCGGCTCTGTAGCGCGACAGAGACCTGATCGGGGTTGCGCAGATAGCGGCTGACGGTCATTTTAGTGATGCCCACACGATCGGCAACGTCCTGTAATACCGGTCTTTTTTTCTTCATTATCGTCAGGGATTGGGGAGAGATAAGCTGAGTGTAACAAAAATGACAGGAAAACGGTGAAGGGTGCGGAAAACCGCACCCAAAGTGTGACGAAGTTAAACTGCGGGCAGATCAAACAGCAGGATTTCAGTATCGCTTCCGGCTTCAATCGCCAGAGCATTTTCATCCCAGATGGCGAAAGCATCGCTGGTAGAGGCTTTCTCACCGTTAACGGTGACATCACCTTTCACGACCTGGATCCAGATACGGCGTCCAGCTTCCACCTCTGCGGTGCCCTGCTCACCCTGTTTCAGCACCCAGCGGGAAAGCGTCATATCCTGGAATACTTTCAGTGAACCGTCACGGGCATCCGGTGACAGCACCAGCTGGCGGCCCTGCACATCGTCAAAGCGGCGCTGGGCATAGCGAGGCTCAATGCCGGTTTTTTCCGGAATGATCCAGATCTGGTACAGATGCAGCGGCACCTCTTTGCTGGCATTGTACTCAGAGTGACGGACGCCGGTACCGGCGCTCATAATCTGGAACTCACCCGCCGGGATCTGCTCTTTGTTACCCATGCTGTCTTCATGCTCAACCGTACCGGAAAGCACGTAGGTCAGAATTTCCATATCTTTATGGGGATGGGCACCAAAACCCTGTCCGCCATCGATCACATCTTCATTAATCACGCGCAACGCCGAGAAGCCCATGAAATTGGCATCGTAGTAGTTGGCGAAAGAAAATGTGTGGTAGCTGTCCAGCCAACCATGATTGGCGTGACCGCGATCTTCTGCTTTGCGTAAGTAAATCATGTTCAATTCTCCTCAACGTTTTCACATAGTCTGGACCTGAACACGTGGGGATGATAGCGGAGAAAATTGTCTCCTCTGTTCAAAATATTCGATTAATGGCGCGGGGTTTGGATAAGTTTTCAGACTGAACAAAGGGCAGGCAAAAAAAAAGCCAGCACCCGAGCTGGCTAAATAATACTTGAAAGCAATGTGAGCAATGTCGTGCTTTCCCGCTGGTCCGTGAAGCCCATGCCGGGAACGCATGACAATAATAATCATTATCATTCGCACTTGTAAAGTGTTTTTTTGCTTGATTTATCCGCTAAAGGCCCTGATCTTAAAGAGGATTACTTACAGAGAGGGAGCAAGGAAATGAGTGAGATCGTGATACGTCATGCCGAACCAGGCGATGCAGAAGCGCTGCACCGCATGATGAGCCAGCCTGAAACTTACCGCGATACGCTACAGCTTCCCCATCCGGCGCTCAAAGTCTGGCAGGATCGCGCGGCGGTTTCCCAGGCAGGTTTGCATCGCCTGGTCGCCTGTATTGAAGGTAAAGTGGTCGGCGACCTGACGCTGGAAGTCAACAGCCGCGCGCGCCGCCGCCATACGGCCTCGTTCGGGATTGCTGTGGATTACGATTATCGCGGTAAAGGCGTGGCGAAAGCGCTGATGCAGGAGATGATCAGCCTGTGCGACAGCTGGCTGGAAGTGGCTCGTATCGAACTGACGGTGTTTGCTGACAACGCCACGGCGATAGCGCTGTATGAAAAATTTGGCTTTGTTACTGAAGGCGTCGCCCGCCGCTTCGCCGTGCGCGACGGCAGGCAGGTGGATGCGCTCTATATGGCCCGCCTGAAAGATAAGAGCTGACTCTGGCAGAGAGCCAGCATATAAAAGGCATTCCCGATATCAGGAATGCCTTTTAAAACTGTCAGCGCTGTTCACTTGCGGTTAACTCATCAACCGGCTGATTCAGTAGCCCGCCGTTAAATCATCAATCGAGCGGGGATCTGATGCGCCATAGAGCATGCCGTCCGGTCCAATCATAATGCTTTGCGTGCTGCCCATGGCAGGCAGAACCTTCACATGCTGCCCTCTGGCTTCCAGCAGTTTAAGCGTATCGGGGCTGAAGCCCTTCTCTACGCGTAGCTGGTCAGGCAACCACTGATGATGGAAGCGCGGCGCATTGGTCGCTTCCGCAATGTTCATCCCGTAATCGATGCTGTTCACCACCATTTGCAGCACGGTGGTAATGATGCGGCTGCCGCCAGGGCTGCCGGTTACCAGCCAGGTTTTGCCCTCTTTCGCCACAATAGTGGGCGACATCGACGAGAGGGGACGTTTGTAAGGCCCCACGGCGTTGGCTTCTCCGCCAACCAGCCCATAAACGTTTGGCGTACCCGGCTTGGCCGAGAAGTCATCCATCTCATTATTCATCAGAATGCCGCTGCTGCCCGCCACGATGCCGCTGCCGAAATAGGTATTCAGCGTATAGGTCACGGCGACCGCGTTGCCCTGCTTATCCACTACCGAGAAATGGGTGGTCTGATTGCTCTCGTAAGGAGCCAGCTTGCCGGGTTTAATCTCTGCAGAGGGGCGCGCTTTGTTAACATCTATCTGCTGCGCCAGCGATTTTGCATAGGCCTTGCTGGTCAGCGCCTGCCACGGCACCTTCACAAAGTCCGGATCGCCGAGATATTCCGACCGGTCGGCATAGGCATATTTTTCCGCTTCTGCCATCACCTGCAGAGCATCCGCGCTGCCGAAGCCCATCTTCGCGAGGTCAAAGTTCTCAAGGATATTCAGGATCTGCACGATATGAATGCCGCCTGAAGAGGGCGGTGGCATGGAGAAGACTTCATACCCACGATAGGTTCCGCTAATGGGTTTACGCTCAACGGCTTTGTATTTCGCCAGATCCTCTTTACCGATCAGCCCGCCGTGGGCCGCCATCTCCTGGTCAATCTGGTCAGCGATTTCGCCTTTATAAAAAGCATCCGGCCCCTGTTTCGCAATCAGTTCTAAACTGTGGGCAAGATTACGCTGCACCAGCGTTTCGCCGCGGCTGTAAGGCATGCCGTCCTGCTTATAGAAAATGGCTTTGCTGTTGGGATGGGTAATCAGCACCTCCTTGCCATAGACCTTCAGATCGTCCGCCAGCGCTTCGTTCACCACAATCCCTTTGCTCGCCAGCTTTATGGCGGGCTGGATCAGACGGCTCAGCGGCATCGTGCCGTACTCTTTGTTCGCCAGAGCGAAACCGGCAACGGTACCCGGCACGCCGGAAGCCAGATGGCTGGTCAGCGACTTTTTGCTGTCGGCGTTGCCCTGCGCATCCAGGAACATATCGCGGCTGGCGCGGGTTGGTGCCATTTCCCGGAAGTCGATGGCGGTGGTGCGGCCAGAGGCGGTGCGCAGCATCATAAAGCCGCCGCCGCCCAGATTGCCCGCCTGAGGGTGGGTTACCGCCAGCGCATAGCCCACGGCAACTGCCGCATCAACGGCATTACCACCCTGTTTGAGGATCTCCACCCCTACCTGCGTAGCGGTGGCATCGACTGAAGAGACCATCCCATGCTGCTCTTTAACGGGATGAAACGTATCGGCATCCACACCATAAGAGACCGCCGGTGCGGCAGGAGCGGCGTACGCACCCTGCCACAGCAACAGCCCGAGCGTCAGCCCCGCAAACCGCGTCATCTTGCCCTGTCCTGTCATCTTCACCTCTTGTTAGTATTATTTACGTTTGTTTACCGCTGTTAAGTGTGTACGAAATAAGAGAAAAGGCGAGGCGACAAAGAAATTCAGGCAACTCCTGGCACCCGTTTTGTGAGCGTGTCGTACACTTAAGGAAAGAAATAAGGAGGGCAGTTTATGAAATGGTTAGTTATTTTTGCCGCACTGGTGCCGCTGAGCGGCATGGCAAATATGTTGAATAACAGCAATCAACCCAATCAGCCGGGTTATAACCCCAGCACCCAGCGTACGCAGCAGCAGATGCAGACGCAGCAGACCCAGCAAAAACTCAAACTGCAGCAGGATCAGCAGCAACAGACCCAGCAGATGCAGCGTAAAGTGCAGGAGCAGCGCAACAGCGCTTCCCAGCGCGTGTTGCAGTCCCAGCCCGGCTCGGGCAGTATGCCGCCCGTTCAGCAGAACAACGGCAATAACAACACCAATTAAGTTCAGCTAAAATCAGGGCCCAGGGTGTCGATGGCGTCAGTACAGATCGCATCGACACCCCACTTCAGCAGTTTCCTTGCCCGTTCAGGGCTGTTAACCGTATAAACCAGAATGCGCAGTCCGGCTTGCTTCAGGCTCACCACGCGCTGTTCCGTCAGCACCTTGTGATTGAAATGGATCGAGACGCACTCCAGCGCGTCTGTCATCTCCTGCCAGTTCTCATGCCATTCATGCAGCAGCAGCCCGCGGGGCAGCTCCGGCGCGGCTTCTTTAGCTGCCTGCAGCGAGGCATAAGAGAACGAAGAGAGCAGCGGTGTCGTTTCCGTGTGCCAGAGATCCCTGGCGGCCAGGGCGACCGCACGCCCTGTTTCCGCTTCCAGCCCGGTGGTGGGTTTGATTTCAATGTTGGCCATCATCTGATAGGCCGCACAGCGCGCGGCAACCTGCGCCAGTAACGGCAGACGTTCGTCAGCAAAGTGTCGGCTATACCAGCCGCCCACATCCAGCTGAACCAGTTTTGCCCACGGCAGCTGCCCCGCCACTCCCCAGCCGTTGCTGGTTCTCTCCAGCGTGTCGTCATGCAGCAGGAATATTTCGCCATCCTGCGAGAGCTTGACGTCAAATTCAATCATCTTGTGGCCCAGTTTCGCCCCGACATCAATGCCAGCCAGCGTATTTTCCGGTGCCAGCTTTCCGCCGCCGCGGTGCGCGACAATCTTAGGGTAAGGCCAGGCTTTGTTCATTATTCGAGCCGTTGTCCTGTAGAAGTATCAAAGAAGTGTAGCGATTCCGCCGGCAGATGCAGCCAGAGCGTGCTGCCCGGTGCCGGACGCTCGCTGTGCGGCAGACGCACCACAACACTGTGGCCGCCCCACCTGCCGTGCGCCAGATTGTCTGCGCCAAGCATTTCCAGCGTCTCAATCACCAGCGGCAATCCGCCAGCCTGCCGTGTGGCGAGCTTAATATGCTCCGGCCGGATGCCTAACGTCAATGCACGTTCTGCCCAGCGCGCTTTGGCTTGCGCTAATGGCACCACAAAACCGTCTGAAAGCGTCAGACGGGTGCCATCGTCGTTCAGCTCTCCTTCCATCAGGTTCATTGAGGGCGCGCCGATAAAGCTGGCAACGAAGCGCGTGGCCGGACGCTCATACACTTCCACCGGCGTCCCCAGCTGCTCCAGCACGCCTTTGTTCATCACCATCACCCGCTGCGCCAGCGTCATCGCTTCCACCTGATCGTGCGTGACATAAAGGCTGGTGGTATTCAGACGGCGATGCAGCTGTTGCAGCTCAAGGCGCATCTGCACGCGCAAACGCGCGTCCAGGTTCGAGAGCGGTTCATCAAACAGGAATACCGCCGGTTCGCGGACAATTGCCCTGCCCATCGCCACGCGCTGGCGCTGTCCGCCGGAAAGCTCACGCGGACGGCGATGCAGCAGCGGCTCCAGCTCCAGACTTTTCGCCGCTTCCAGCACCCGCTGACGGACATGCTCTTTACCCATACCGCGGATTTTCAGGCCATAGCCCATGTTCTGCTCCACGCTCATGTGCGGATAGAGCGCATAGTTCTGGAATACCATCGCAATGCCGCGATCCTTTGGCTCAAGATCGGTTACGCGCTGGCTGTCGATATAGATATCGCCGCTGGTGACCTGCTCCAGCCCGGCGACCATGCGCAGCAGGGTGGATTTTCCACAGCCTGAAGGCCCCACCATCACCATGAACTCACCGTCGCGGATAGCGACATCCAGCGGCTGAATAATCTGGTTTTTACCGTCGTAGGATTTGGTAACGGCCTGAAGTTTTACGCCTGCCATAACTTATTTCTCGCTCTCAACCAGCCCGCGAACGAAGGCGCGCTGCATCACTAAAACAATCACAATGGGCGGGATCATGGTCAGCAGCATCGCCGCCATCACCAGATTCCATTGGGTCGATCCGTCACCGTTACCAATCATGCTGCGAATACCGGCCACGGCCGTGCCGAGATCGGCTTCACTGATAATCAGCAGCGGCCACATATACTGGTTCCAGCCGTAGATAAAGGTGATCACAAACAGCGCAGCCAGGTTAGTTTTCGACAGCGGCAGCACAATGTCCCAGAAGAAGCGCATTGGAGTGGCGCCGTCGATGCGCGCCGCCTCAATCAGCTCGTCCGGTAAGGTCATAAAGAACTGGCGAAACAGAAAGGTAGCGGTGGCCGATGCCATCAGCGGCAGCGTTAAGCCGCTGTAGCTGTCGAGCATGTTAAGGTTGGAAATTACCTCCACCGTGGGAAAAATCCTCACTTCAACCGGCAGCATCAGGGTGATAAAAATCATCCAGAAAAACAGCGAACGTAGCGGAAAACGAAACCAGACCAGCGCAAAGGCTGAGAGGATCGATACGGTGATTTTTCCGGCGGTAATGCTCAGCGCCATGATGGCACTGTTCATCAGCATCCGGCCAAAGGGCGCGCTGTTCTGCGCTACGCCGTGCTGCCAGATATTCGCCATGTTATCCAGCAGATGCGTGCCGGGGATCAGCGTCATCGGCACCTGAAACACTTCACTGTTGCTGAGGCTGGCAGCCACAAAAGCGACATAGAGCGGAAACAGCACGGTAAGAATGCCCAACCCCAGCAGGGTATGGCTGAAAATGGTCAGCCCGCGACGGTTCTCAATCATTGATAACGCACCCTTTTCTCAACGTAGCGGAACTGGATCACCGTCAGAACAATCACCAGCACCATCAGCACCACCGACTGTGCAGAGGATGAAGAGAGATCGAGCCCGGCAAAACCTTCACGATAAATTTTATAAATCAGCGTGGTAGTGGACTGCACCGGCCCGCCGCCCGTAGCGGCATCAATCACCGGGAAGGTATCGAAGAAGGCGTAAACCAGGTTCACCACCACCAGGAAGAAGCCGACCGGGGTAATCAGCGGCAGAGAGAGCTGGAAAAAGCGCCGTACCGGCCCGGCACCATCAATGGCGGCCGCTTCGGTCAGCGATTTCGGAATGGATTGCAGCGCGGCAAAGAAGAATAAAAAGTTGTAGCTCATCTGCTGCCAGACGGAGGCCAGTACCACCAGCAACATCGCCTGGCCGCTGTTCTGCGCGTGGTTCCAGTCATAGCCAATCAGTCGCAGGAAATGGGTAATTAACCCCAGGCCAGGACTGAACAGGAACATCCACAGCACGGCGGCCACGGCGGGCGCTACCGCATAAGGGAGCAGAAACAGCGTCTGATAGAAGCGTTTAAGACGCAGTACGTGATCCACCAGCGCGGCGAAAAAGAGCGAGACCACCAGGCCAATGACCGTGACCAGGCCGCTGAAGATCAGGGTGGTCAGGAAAGAGTCGAGATAGTACTCATCCCCCATCAGGCGTCTGAAGTTTTCCATGCCGACAAAGGTGCTGGAGAGGCCAAAAGGATCGACGCTCTGCACCGAATACCACAACGCTTCACCGGCAGGCCAGAGGAAAAAAATAATCGTAATCAGCAGCTGCGGCAGCACCAACAGATAAGGCAGCCAGCGCGAGCGAAATACGGGACGGGAAGAAGACATAGGGTCGCTCTGAAATAGGTAAACGGCGAGGTTTAACGGCAAAAAGAGAAACGGGCCGCCGGTGAAAGCGGCAGGAAGCAGAACGCCGGAAGATCCATCCCTGGCGGCCTGACAGCCGCCTCCCTGCGGCTGACGCTCCTGTTACCGCTCCATCACTTCCTTGCTGCTGGTTTGAACCCAGCCAGCAAGGAGAGCGATCTGGCTTACTGCTTAACCGTCTGCTCGAAGCGACGCAGCAGCAGGTTTCCACGGGTTACCGCACTATCCAGCGCAGCCTGCGGGGTTTTCTTGCCGGTCCAGACGCCCTCCAGCTCTTCATCCACAATGGTACGGATCTGCGGCATGTTGCCCAGGCGCATACCTTTGGTGAACGGCAGTGGCGGTTTGTTCAGCATCTGACGGGTAGCGGTATCCGCGCCCGGGTTCTTGTCATAGAAGCCCTGTTTGCGGGTCAGCTCATAGGCGGCGGTGGTAATCGGCAGATAGCCGGTTTTCTGGTGCCATTCCGCAGCGATTTCCGGTTCTGCCAGGAACTTCATAAACTCGGCAACGCCTTTGTAAGTATCCGCATCTTTGCCTTTCATCACCCACAGGCTTGCCCCGCCGATAATGGCGTTCTGCGGCGCGCTGGGTACGGTTGCGTCGTAAGGCATCATGCCGACGCCGTAGTTGAATTTGGCGTAATGGCGGATATCCGCCAGCGAACCGGAAGAGGCGGTGGTGATGGCGCAGTCGCCGTTATAGAACTTGGCGGTGGACTCATCTTTACGGCCGAAGTAGGTGAACTCGCCCTTCTTGTTCATCTCCTGCAGCATTTCGATGTGACGCACCTGCACCGGCTTGTTGAATTCCAGAACCGCGTCAGTGCCGTCAAAGCCGTTGTTTTTGGTCGCCACCGGCAGACCATGCCAGGCGCTGAAGTTTTCGATCTGGATCCAGCCCTGCCAGCCGCTGGCGTAGCCGCAGTTCATGCCGGCTTTACGCAGCGCAGCGGCATCCTTCTCCAGCTCCTGCCAGGTTTTTGGCGGCTGATCCGGGTTCAGGCCCGCTTTTTTGAAGGCGTCTTTGTTGTAATAGAGCACCGGCGTGGAGCTGTTAAACGGCTGAGAGATCAGGTGGCCGTTCGCATCGCTGTAATAGCCCGCCACGGTCGGCACGAACTGCTTCTCATCAAACTCAACGCCAGAATTTTTGAAGACATCGTAAACCGGCACGATAGCTTTAGAAGCCATCATGGTCGCCGTACCCACTTCATAAACCTGTAAAATAGCGGGCGCTTTACCAGAGCGCACGGCGGCAATACCTGCTGCCAGGCTCTGCTCATAATTGCCTTTGTAGGTTGGCACGATTTTGTAATCGGGATGAGATTCGTTAAAGCGTTTTGCCAGTGAATCCACTTCCACGCCCAGCTCGCCTTCCATTGAGTGCCAGAAAGGGATCTCAGTGGCTGCTAGAGCGTGACCGCTTAAGGTCAATCCCAGTACCATGCAAAGTGTGGTTTTACGGAATGAGAACGATGTCATATCGGTTTCCTGTGCCCGGTGTCATTCGCGCGATCTCGCGCATTTTTATTGTTCGGGAGGTAACATGACATGGAAAAATGACAGAAAAATAACGGACTTATGACGGGAAGGTGACAGCCATATGACGGGAAACCGGGGTTACAGAGGAGCGGAAAGGAGGCCAGGGCGCGTCAGCCCCGGCCTTTTACATCAGCCGCCCAGATAGGCGCTGCGCACCGCTTCGTTGGCCAGCAGCGCGTCGCCGGTATCTTCCAGCACCACGTGGCCGTTTTCGAGCACGTAGCCCCGGTCTGCCAGCTTCAGCGCCTGATTGGCATTCTGCTCCACCAGGAAGATGGTCATCCCCTCCTGACGCAGCTGTTCAATGGTATCGAAAATCTGCTGAATGATAATCGGCGCCAGTCCCAGCGAAGGTTCGTCCAGCAGCAGCAGGCGCGGCTGGCTCATCAGCGCGCGGCCTATCGCCAGCATCTGCTGCTCACCGCCCGACATGGTACCGGCACGCTGCACGCGGCGCTCATAGAGGCGCGGGAACAGCTCATAAACCCGCTTGATCCGCGTCTGATACTGCTGGCGATCGGCAAAGAAGCCGCCCATCGCCAGGTTTTCTTCCACGGTCATGCGGGAAAATACGCGCCGACCTTCCGGGACAATCGCAATCGCTTCACGCATAATGCGCGCCGTTTGCCACTCGGTAATCGCCTTACCATCAAAAGTAATCGAGCCCTGAGTGGCGCGCGGTTCGCCGCAAAGCGTACCCAGAAGGGTAGTTTTGCCTGCGCCGTTTGCGCCAATCAGCGTCACTATTTCGCCCTGATTGATCTGCAGGCTGACGTTGTGCAGCGCCTGGATCTTGCCGTAGTGCGCGCTGACGTTCTCCAGTGAAAGCATCGGGTTCATATCAGGCTTCTCCCAGGTAGGCGCGGATCACGTCCGGGTTATTGCGGATCTCTTCCGGCGTGCCGTTGGCCAGCGGCGTTCCCTGGTTAACCACGTAAATACGGTCTGAAATACCCATTACCAGTTTCATATCATGTTCAATCAACAGTACCGAGACGTTGTGTTCGCCTCTCAGCTCCGCAATCAGCTCATCCAGCTCGTGCGTTTCTCGTGGGTTCAGGCCGGCGGCAGGCTCATCCAGCATCAGGATCTCTGGTCGGGTGACCATGCAGCGGGCAATTTCCAGGCGGCGCTGCTGGCCGTAAGCAAGGTTCCCCGCCTGACGATTCGCCATCTCCAGCAGGCCAACGCGATCGAGCCAGGCGGCAGCCCGATCCAGCGCATCGCTTTCCGCCTTACGGAACGCAGGCGTCTTCAGCAACCCGGCAAACACGCCGCTTTTCAGATGCTGATGCTGCGCCACCAGCAGATTTTCAATCACCGTCATTTCACGGAACAAACGGACGTGCTGGAAGGTCCGCACGATGCCCATTTGGGCAATTTTCTGCCCTGGCAGACCCGCAAGCTGCCTGTCGCCCAGCATAATGCTGCCGCCCGTGGGACGATAAAAACCGGTCAGGCAGTTAAATACGGTGGTTTTACCGGCGCCGTTTGGGCCGATTAACGACACAATCTCTTTCTGGCGCAGCTCCAGCTCAACGTTGTTTACGGCGAGCAGGCCGCCAAAGCGCATCATCAGGCCATTTACGGCTAACAGCGGCTTCATGACGGCTCTCCTTTTTCCACACTCTTCAGCTTCAGATGAGGTCGCTTCATCGGCAGCAGCCCCTGCGGACGCCAGATCATCATCAGTACCATCAGGCCACCCAGCACCAGCATGCTGTATTCATTCAGATCGCGCATCAGCTCGCGGGAAACCACCAGCAGCACCGCCGCCAGGATAACCGCAAACTGCGACCCCATTCCCCCCAGCACCACAATCGCCAGCACAAATGCGGACTCGGCAAAGGTGAACGATTCAGGGCTGACAAATCCCTGACGTGCAGCAAACAGGCTCCCGGCAAAACCGGCAAACGCGGCGCTGATGGTGAACGCCGTCAGCTTAATGCGCGTTGGGCTGAGCCCCAGCGAGCGGCAGGCAATTTCATCTTCACGCAGCGCTTCCCAGGCCCGGCCCAGCGGCATACGCAGCAGGCGGTTGATCACAAACAGCGTGATCGCCACCAGCAGCAGCGCCACCATATAGAGGAAGATAATGCGGTCGCTGGGGTCATACTTCAGACCAAAGAAGTTGTGGAAGGTATCCCAGCCGCCGTCGCGCACGCTGCGGTTGAATTCCAGACCAAACAGCGAAGGTTTGGGGATCTGGCTGATGCCGTTGGGGCCGCCGGTGATGGCGGTATTGTTCAGCAGCAGAATACGGACGATCTCCCCGAAGCCAAGCGTGACGATCGCCAGATAGTCGCCGCGCAGGCGCAGCACCGGGAAGCCCAGCAGCAGGCCAAACATCGCGGCCACCAGCCCCGCTAACGGCAGGCACTCCCAGAAGCTCATACCGTAATAGTGGTTCAGCAGCGCAAAGGTGTAGGCGCCGATGGCATAGAAGCCGCCATATCCCAGCACCAGCAGGCCGGACAGGCCCACCACCACGTTCAGCCCCAGGCCGAGCATGACGTAGATCAGCGTCAGCGTGGCAATATCAACCGTGCCGCGGGAGACCAGGAAAGGCCAGGCGACCGCAGCGATAATCAGCAGCAGCATAAACAGCTTCTGTTTTGGCGTGGAGCCATCAATGCCTGGCAGCACCAGCGCCGGAGCAGAGATTTTCTTGAGGCCTTTCTGCATCAGAGGGCGCAGCAGCTGGAAGAAAAATACCACGGCGGCCCCAAGGGCAATCCAGTTCCAGCGTACGCTTCCGGCGTTATTGACTACCAGATGCGTGCCGTCGAGATTCAGCCGCATCCCCATAAAGAACGCGGCCAGCACCACCAGCATCAGCGAGGAAGCGATGGCGTTAAGCAGGCTGAGCTGTTTCATACTTTCTCAACCTCCGGGCGGCCCAGGATGCCGGTTGGCATCACCAGCAGCACCACAATCAACAACGCAAATGAGACCACATCTTTGTATTCAGTACTGAGATAGGCAGAGGTTAACGCTTCAGCAATGCCCAGGATCAGGCCGCCCAGCATCGCGCCGGGAATACTGCCGATACCGCCCAGTACGGCGGCAGTAAAGGCCTTCATACCGGCCATAAAGCCGATGTAGGGATTGATCACGCCGTAGAACTGCCCCAGCAGCACGCCAGCCACCGCCGCCATCGCGGCGCCAATCACAAACGTCAGGGAGATCACGCGGTCGGTGTTAATGCCCAGCAGGCTGGCCATTTTAAGGTCTTCTGCACAGGCACGACAGGCGCGGCCCATGCGGGAGTAGCGGATAAACAGCGTCAGCGCCAGCATCGCAAGGAAGGTCACCACCCAGATAACCACCTGCATGGTGGAGATGGTGGCGGCAAAGCCGTTGCTTTCGCCCAGCGTCCACTGCCCGGTAATCAGGCTTGGCAGCGCCAGATCGCGCGATCCCTGGGTCAGGCTGACGTAGTTTTGCAGAAAGATCGACATCCCGATGGCGGAGATCAGCGCGATCAGGCGTTTTGACGAGCGCACGGGCTTGTAAGCCACACGCTCAATGCTCCAGCCGTAGGCGCTGGCAATCACAATGGCGACAATAAATCCGGCGCCAATCAGCATCCAGCTGACATCAATGCCCATCATCATCAGCGCGGCGATGACGATAAACGAGACGTAGCTGCCGATCATATAGACCTCGCCGTGGGCGAAGTTGATCATGCCAATAATGCCGTAAACCATCGTGTAACCGATAGCGATCAGCGCATAGGTGCTGCCCAACGTCACGCCGTTGAACATTTGCTGCAGGAAATAGAGAAACTGCTCGGACATACCCTGGTACCTTACTTCTATCCGCATCGGCGGAGAGAATGAAAAAAACGTCCGGGAGCGATCCACCAGACGTTTGCTGTTACTGGCAACTAACTACGCCGTCTTCACCGCTGACAGGCTGTTTGAGACGGCACAGCGCCGTCTGTGCCTGGCTTATTTCACCGCAGTGGAGGAGCCGTCTGCGTGCCATTTGAAGATGCCAAACTCAAAGCCTTTCAGATCGCCTTTCGCGTCCCAGCTCAGGTCGCCCATTACGGTTGGTACTGGTGCGCCCTCTTTCAGGTTTTTGGCGATATCTTCCGGCTCTGCGCTTTTGCTGCGCTCCATGCCGGTAGTCAGCGCCTGCAGAGCAGCATAGGTGGTCCAGACGAATGGCCCGGTTGAGTCCAGTTTTTTCGCCTTCAACGCATCAACAATTGGTTTGTTCGCCGGAACCTGATCGTAACGCTTCGGCAGCGTCACCAGCATGCCTTCAGAAGCTGCGCCGGCAATGTTAGAGAGCGAGGAGTTACCCACGCCTTCAGGTCCCATAAACTGGGTTTTCATCCCGGCAGCGCGAGCCTGACGCAGGATCTGGCCCATTTCCGGGTAGTAACCGCCGAAGTAGACAAAATCGACGTTCTCTTTCTTCAGGCGCGCGACCAGCGTGGAGAAATCTTTGTCGCCAGCGGTGATCCCTTCAAACATCACCACGTTGCCGCCCGATTTTTTCAGGCTCTCCTGAACGGAACGCGCCAGGCCTTCACCATACTGCTGCTTGTCGTGGATCACGGCAATGCGCTGCGGCTTAATTTCACTCAGAATATATTTCGCCGCAGTAGGGCCCTGATCGGAGTCCAGCCCGGTGGTACGCATGATCATTTTATAACCACGAGTGGTGAGATCGGCGTTAGTGGCCGCCGGGGTGATCATCAGCACGCCTTCATCTTCATAGATGTCGGAAGCGGGCTGAGTAGAAGAGGAGCAGAGGTGACCAATCACGTAGCGAATGCCATCGTTAATCACTTTGTTGGCAACGGCCACGGCCTGTTTTGGATCGCAGGCGTCGTCATACTCCACGCCAACCAGTTTGTCGCCGTTAAGGCCGCCTTTGGCATTGATATCGGCAATCGCCTGTTTAGCGCCGGTGAACTCCATATCGCCATACTGCGCTACCGGTCCGGACATCGCACCGACAATGGCCACTTTAATCTCTTTAGCCACGGCCGCGTGGCTCATCGCCAGTGCCACACAACCCGCCAGGAACGCGCTACCTTTCGTGATTTTCATCCAAACTACCCCATCTGTTGTGATTGCTGTTTATTCCCGTTAAGCCGCAGATAAATCCTCGCAGAAAGAAGGAGTTATCGCGACTTAAGGCAATTTTTAGTAATAAGACTTTAATTTTCAGGTTATTAAACAGGAGTTTTCTTCTGTAAATCAACTGACACATTCAGAAATCCCCCTGTCGCACAGGAGAAAACGCTGGCAGTAACCGTGGCATTTTGCGCACCAGGACAGCGGGTTATGCTGCCTTTCAGAGCAAGCTTAAGTATTTACCCTGGTCTGGTGGTGCGCAATAAACAGATTGCTTTGTTTTCGTACAGGAAAAGTTACGAGCCCCTCTTTGCGTAATTTCGCTACAATATGCCTTTCGTACTAGTCCGGTAATCACAATGAAACTCACCATCATCAGGCTGCAACACTTCTCCGATCAGGATCGGCTCGATCTGGCGAAAATCTGGCCTGCTGCCGATCTCAAAGCGCTGGAAAACGCGCTCGGTGAACAGCAGCAGATCTGGGCGGCAAAGTTCAACGACCGCCTGCTGGCCGCGGTGCAGGTCACGATAAAAGGAACGCAGGGCGAGCTGAGGGATTTCATCGTGCGGGAAGTGACGCGTCGTCGGGGAGTGGGCAGTTATCTGCTTGCAGAGCTGCTGGCGCAAAGTTCTGCAATAACCCAGTGGTGGCTGGCGGATGATAATGTGGAAGATCGGGCAACGATGGCCGCATTTATGCAGCACGGCGGGTTTATGGCACAGGTTGGCGGCTGGGGGCTGGCTCGCAGCGAATAAATCTTTTCGCAGGCAGGCAGTCAGGCAGTCAGGCAGTCAGGCAGTCAGGCAGTCAGGCAGTCAGGCAGTCAGGCAGTCAGGCAGCAGAGAATAAGTTATTGTGAGACAGAGACAGAAAAGGGCGACCAGAGTCGCCCTTTTCTCGTTAACAGCATGCCTTACGCTTCAATCGCAACACGCAGTTTTTTCATCGCGTTCTTTTCAAGCTGACGTACACGCTCTGCGGAGACGCCATATTTATCGGCCAGCTCCTGCAGCGTGGTTTTGTTGTCATCGTCCAGCCAGCGGGCACGGATGATATCCTGGCTACGCTCATCCAGGCCCTGCATCGCGTCGCTGAGTTTATCAGCCGCGTGAGAATCCCAGTTATCTTCCTCAATGCCGTTGGCAAAGTCAGATGACTTATCCTGCAGGTAGAGCATAGGGGCCATGGAGCGCCCTTCGCCTTCATCATCCGGCGTCGGATCGAACGTCATGTCCTGGGCCGCCATACGCGACTCCATCTCCAGCACATCTTTACTGGAAACGCCCAGCTCACGCGCCACCATCTCCACCTCATCCTGATTAAACCAGCCCAGACGCTGCTTGGCTTTACGCAGGTTAAAGAAGAGTTTGCGCTGAGCTTTGGTGGTAGCCACTTTCACAATACGCCAGTTACGCAGCACATATTCGTGAATTTCAGCTTTGATCCAGTGCACCGCGAACGACACCAGACGCACGCCCACTTCCGGATTAAAACGGCGAACCGCCTTCATCAGGCCGATGTTCCCTTCCTGAATCAGGTCAGCCTGCGGCAGGCCATAGCCTGAGTAGTTACGAGCGACATGAACAACAAAGCGCAGGTGAGACAGGATCAGCGTCTTAGCTGCTTCCAGATCGCCCTGGTAATGCAGCCGTTCAGCCAGCGCTTTTTCCTCTTCTGCCGTCAGCATAGGCCAGGCATTGGCCGCCCGGATATAGGAATCCAGGTTGCCTAAGGGAGCAATAGCTAAAGTTTGCATTTCTTTGGTCATTCAAACCCTCTCTCAATTTAACAATGATGCTGCGCCCTCAACCTAAAAGCGGCGCCGGTTTCCCTGCTCAATCCACAAGATTACGTGAACGGCAGCCAGAATTAAACGCAATCTGTGCTACTTCGACGTCAAAGTTATCCACAAGTTCACTATTCACGGTGAATAAACTACACACCATCTGGCAGGGGAGGATTGCTGGAGGAAGTGACAAAATGATGACTTCCTCTGCGGCACAGTAGCCATGCAACAGAGGAAGATTATAGCAAAAAAACGTGTAGAGGGGTTACTGAGGCGTAAATCGACGTAAATGTTGTACCGTCGCCAGCCAGGCGGCTATCCAGCCAATCATCGCTGAGATGAGCAGCAGCAGCAGGCTCTCATCCCACGCCAGTCCGGTCAGGTTAAAGGTGGTGCCAAATACAGCGGCCACCTGTGTCACTACCGTCTCCAGACGGAACACCAGCACCTCGGAGAGGATCAGCGAAAGCAGCGCCCCGGCAAAGCCCAGCAGCGCACCGCCATAAAGGAACGGGCGCAGGATAAAGCCGTCAGTTGCGCCAATCAGCTTCTGCACGTTAATGGTGTCACGGCGGGCAAAGATGCTCAGCCGTACGCTGTTCCCTATCACCAGGAACACCGCCACTATCATCAGTACGCCGATCATCGCGGCCACCTGACCGACCAGGCCGGTCAGCGCCGCCAGGCGGGCAAACCAGCTGTCATCCATTTTCACCTCATCCACGCCCTGCACTTTCGCCACGCGGGCGCTGAGGTTACTCATGGTGTCGGAATTCTGGAAGGTCAGTTTTGGCGTGATGATCGCTACCGCAGGCAACGGATTCTGCTCCAGCATATCCATCGCTCCGCCAAAGCCGGACCAGTTGCGGAACTCGCCCATCGCCTCTTCGCGCGACAGGTAGTTAACCTTGTCGACCCCCTCCTCTTTCTTCAGCTGCGCTACCACGTTTTCGGCGGCATCATCATCCAGCGTTTTGCTCAGGTAGACCGTCAGCTGCGGGGCGGGATACCACTGCTCCGCCGCCTGGTTGACGTTTTTCCACACCATATAGCAGACGCTGGGCAGCGTCAGTGAGATGGCAATCACCATCACCGTCAGCAGCGTGGCCAGCGGCTGACGCCACATATCAGAGAGCGTGCCGCGCAGCGCATAGCGCCACTGCTCCTGCCAGCCGCCTTTCAGCGCCTTGCTTTTTGAGGGCTGCTTCTGCCTTGCCGCTTTTGGAGCGGGCGCCCGGGAATTGCGTTTATTCGCCACCCTGACCTCCGTGCAAACGTCCCTGATTCAGCGTCATCAGGCGGTAGTTACGCCGGGCAATCAGCGCCCGGTCGTGGGTTGCCATCAAAACGGTGACGCCAACCCGGTTAAACTCTTCAAACAGGCGCAGAATATCTTCCGACAGCGCGTCATCCAGGTTACCGGTAGGCTCATCTGCCAGCAGCACAACGGGTTTGTTCACCACCGCGCGGGCGATGCCCACCCGCTGCTGTTCACCGCCGGAAAGCTGAATCGGATAACTTTTAGCTTTATCCAGCAGACCCACCTTATCCAGCGCCGCAGAAACGCGGCGGCGGATATCTTCTCCGCTGGCACCGGCAATAATCAGCGGGATCGCCACGTTGTCGTAAACGGAGCGGTCCATCAGCAGGTGGTGATCCTGGAAAATCATGCCGATCTGACGGCGTAAAAACGGCACTTCACTGCTTTTCAGACGGCTGATGTCATGCCCGCTGAACCAGATATGGCCAGCGCTTGGGCGCTCAATGCCGCATATCAGCTTCAGCAATGTACTTTTCCCTGCGCCAGAATGTCCGGTCAGAAACGCCATCTCTCCCGGGCGCAGATGAAAATCCACCCCCTGAAGCGCTTGCCGACCGCCGAGATAAGCCTTACTGACTTCTTCAAAGCGAATCATCCTAATTAGTCCTCTCGGGCAAAAAGTGCCTCTATAAAATCGTCAGCCTTAAACGAGCGTAAATCTTCAATGCCCTCACCCACACCGATATAGCGGATAGGAATGGCAAACTGATCGGCCACGGAGAAGATCACGCCCCCTTTTGCCGTGCCGTCCAGCTTGGTCAGGGTAATCCCCGTCAGGCCCACCGCCTCATGGAACAGCTTAGTCTGGCTGATGGCGTTCTGGCCGGTACTGGCGTCAATGGTCAGCATCACTTCATGCGGCGCCTGTTCATCCAGCTTTTTCATCACGCGGGTAATTTTCTTCAACTCTTCCATCAGGTGCGCTTTGTTCTGCAGGCGTCCTGCGGTATCGGCAATCAATACGTCAACGTGGCGCGCTTTGGCGGCCTGAATGGCATCAAAAATCACCGAAGCAGAGTCCGCACCGGTTTGCTGGGCAATCACCGGAATATTATTGCGCTGCCCCCAGACCTGAAGCTGTTCGACCGCTGCAGCACGGAAGGTATCCCCTGCGGCCAGCATCACGGATTTACCTTCCGCCTGATACTGGCGCGCCAGTTTGCCGATGGTGGTGGTTTTACCCACGCCGTTGACGCCAACCATCAGAATAACGAAAGGCGTTTTGCGGCTGACATCCAGCGGCGCTTCCACTTTAGCCAGAATCTCTGACATCTCCTGCTTAAGCAGACCGTAAAGCGCTTCTGCGTCGCGCAGCTGCTTGCGGTTTGCCTGCTGGGTAAGGTTGCTGATGATGCGGCGCGTGGTTTCCACCCCAACGTCAGCGATCAGCAGCTGCTCTTCCAGCTCCTCAAACAGATCGTCATCAATCTTTTTGCCGCGGAACAGGCCAATAAACCCGGAACCCAGATTCTGGCGCGTTTTCACCAGGCTGCGTTTCAGGCGGGCAAAAAAGCCCTCTTTAGTTGGCCGCTGTTGTTCCGCCTGCTCTGCGCTGTCGGCCTGTTCCACTTTGGCTAACGCCGCGGCTACGGACTCTTCTTTAGCAATTTGTCCCGATTCTGCCTCACCCGCCGCCAGCGCTATGGCTTCCAGCTCTTCCGGGGAGATCTCCTCTTCCGACTCAGCTTCAGCCACTTCTTCCGGCAGGTACTCTTCTTCAGGCGCTGGTTTAACTTCAGCAACTTCTTCCGGCAGGTACTCTTCCTCAGGCGCTGGCTTAACTTCAGCAACCTCTTCCGGCAGGTACTCCTCTTCAGGCGCTGGTTTAACTTCAGCAACCTCTTCCGGCAGGTACTCTTCTTCAGGCGCTGGCTTAACTTCAGCAACCTCTTCCGGCAGATACTCTTCCGCAGGCGCTGGCTTAACTTCAGCAACCTCTTCAGCCAGAGTCTCTGCTGCCGGAGGCGCCTTTATCGCTTCTTCAGCGTGGGCGGCCTGCTGCTGAGCAACGGTTTCGGTTACTTCAACTATCGCTTCCGCGCGTTGTTCAGCCGCTGGCGTGGCGCCATCTGATGATGTCTCAGCCGCGGGCTGCTGTTCCGCTAACGTCTCTTTTGTCTCTTCCTGAGGCGCCTGCTCTTCACGCCCCAATCCCAGCCAGGAAAAAAAGCCACGTTTTTTATTTTTTGCCATGGTGCAACCACACTCCTCGCGGGGAAAAAACTGTCAGGTCTCTGAAAATCATCTTAATCCCCTAGTCTAACACTTTCCTGCTAACGCAACACAGCACCCTTTTTACGTTTCCTCCGCCCCGATCGCGCGTTAAACTGTGCAACAAATTATGTAGAGTTCAGCAGCATGAATAAAAAACCCCGTGGCGGTGGCGCCGGACAAATCCGCATTATTGGCGGTCTGTGGCGTGGCAGAAAACTTCCGGTGCCGGACAGCGCCGGACTGCGCCCAACGACCGATCGCGTTCGTGAAACGTTATTTAACTGGCTGGCGCCCGATATTCAGGGCGCCCGCTGTCTGGATTGTTTTGCCGGAAGTGGGGCGCTGGGGCTGGAGGCACTCTCCCGTCATGCGGCCTCGGCAACGCTGCTGGAGCTGGAGCGTCCGGTAGCCCAACAGCTGGAGAAAAATCTTGCCACGCTGGGGGCAAAAACGGGCCGGGTGATAAACGTAAACACCCTGCAGTTTCTGGCGCAGGGCGGCGAACCGTACGACCTGATCTTTATCGATCCGCCGTTCCGTAAGGGACTGCTGGAACAGACCATCGACCAGCTGGAAACCCAGGGCTGGCTGGCGGAAAGCGCGCTGATTTATGTGGAGAGCGAAGTGGAGCATGGCCTGCCGCCGGTGCCGGTAAGCTGGCAACTCTATCGGGAGAAGATAGCGGGTCAGGTAGCTTATCGCCTTTACCACCGTCAGATTGCTGAAAAGGAAGAGAAAAATGCTGATTAATATCGGCCGGTTACTGATGATCTGTGTCTGGGCGTTTTTACTGCTCAACCTGGTGCATCCGTTTCCCAAGCCGCTGAAATATTTTATTGATGTTGCCCTGTTTTTCATGGTGGTGATGCATAGTCTGCAGCTGGTGCTGATGCGTGCCACGCAGCCCAGGGATGCGCCCAAGCTGAGCGCCCTGATGCAGATCAAAATCTTCTTTTTTGGCGTATTTGAACTGCTGGCGTGGCAAAAGAAGTTTCTGCCGAAAAAGTAAAAGCAGAAACCAGCCGAAAGAGCACGGAACAGGCCAGGCTCTTTCGGCAGGCTCTCAGTTAGCGTTAAAGGAGATAAAACGCGTTCCCTGCACTTTCAATTGTCCCCTGTCACCTTTATCTATCTGATTATAATCTTTTTCTTTAAGCACCAGCTTAAAATCCCCTGCGCCATTCAGCGGATGGAACCACGCCTCAAAGCGCATCTCCTCAACCGGAATGACTTCACGCTGGCGTGACCGACGGTTTGGCAGCGGGAACTCGCGCTTGGCTTTCACTTCAGCCGGCATAGAACGAACCGGAGAGGCGTCATTCACTGCAACTTCTCTGCGCTGCTTTATGAACTGACGCGTAGCCAGCACGGCAATCACAGCCAGTACGACGAAAAACAGAAGCTTCATATTTTCCTTTTTCTCCCTGTCAGGCGATGCGGATGGTTTGCTGGCCTGAAAGGATACAACCAGAGCCCTCCCATTGTCACATCGTGATGGCGTGGCCTAAACTGAATTCAGATTTGTGGAGTCTGGCATCTGAAAACAAAGGGACACATTATGATTTGGTCGTTTTTGGCAGTGTTTTTTTCCGGTTGGTTATATGTTGACGCCTCCTATCGTGGCCCTCAGTGGCAACGCTGGGTATTTAAGCCCGTTACGCTGCTGCTGCTTTTAGCGCTGGCCTGGCAGGCTCCGGTTCTCAACACGACAGATTACCTCATCCTGTTTGGTCTGCTTGCCACGCTTATTGGCGATGCGCTGACCCTGCTGCCGAACCGGCGTATGCTCTACGCGATGGGCGCTTTCTTCCTCTCTCACCTGCTTTACACTATCTGCTTCGCCAGCCACATGACGCTGACCTTTTTCTGGCCAATACCGCTGGCGCTGGTGATTATTGGCGCAGCGCTGATCGCCACCATCTGGTCACGCCTTGAGGATCTGCGCTGGCCAATCTGTACCTTTATCGGCATGACGTTGCTGATGGTCTGGCTGACCACAGAGCAGTATTTCTTCCGCCCAACGGATTACAGCTTCACGCTGATGGTGGGTACTTCACTGCTGCTGCTGGCGAATATCGTCTGGTTTATTACCCACTATCGTCGTCGTTTTACCTCGGACAGCGCGATTGTTGCCGCCTGCTATTTTGCCGGCCACTTTATGATCGTACGCTCGCTCTACCTGTAAGCAGCGCAAAGGCCTTGACTCTGGAGTCCACTCCAGAGTGTATGATGGCGTATCGGCGGGAACGTTTCCCGCCGTTACTCATCAGGAGGCGTTATGCACTCACACTCATCCCCTTGCTCTTGTGGTCATCGCCACGCCCCCGGTCAGCCTGATTGCAGCGCTAAACCTCGCCCCGTCATCAGGAAAATTGCGGCTATAACCCCTGCCGCTCCTGAATCCAGCTGTTGCAGTGAGTCGGGCTGTAGTTCGGGCAGCGAGTGTGAAGAGGAGAGCGACAGAGCACGCTTTAGCTGGCTGATCGAAGGAATGGACTGCCCGGCCTGCGCCCGTAAAATTGAAACGGCCGTCAGCAATTTGCCGGATGTTGCACAAGCGCGTGTGCTGTTTGCCACCGAGAAGCTGGTGGTCAATGCAGATAAAGATGTTCGTCAGCAGGTGGAAGCTGCCGTTGCCAGAGCGGGTTTTAAGCTGAGACTCAGCAATGCCTCTCATACGGCCGACCCTTCTCCCGGTTTCTGGCAGGAAAACCGCGCCCTGATTTTGCTGTGCGGCTTAATGCTCGTCAGCTGGCTGATCCACATTGTCCACCCGCAGGCAGGCGAGATTGCCTTTACGCTGACCACGCTGGTCGGCGTCTGGCCTGTCGCCCGCAGCGCCCTTCGTCTGATCCGTAGCGGAACGCCGTTTGCCATTGAAACGCTGATGAGCGTTGCGGCCATTGGCGCGCTGTTTATTGGCGCCACGGCGGAAGCGGCTATGGTGCTTCTGCTGTTCCTGCTCGGCGAGCGGCTTGAGTCTTTTGCTGCCAGTCGGGCTCGGCGCGGCGTCACGGCTTTAATGGCCCTGAAACCTGAAGAGGCTGTCCGGCTGAACGGCAACGTGCGGGAAACGGTTCCACTTAGCGCCCTGCGACCAGGCGACAGGATCGAGGTTGCGGCGGGTTCGCGGTTACCAGCGGATGCGCGTCTGCTCTCTTCTTTCGCCAGCTTTGATGAAAGTGCCCTGACCGGCGAGTCGGTGCCGGTTGAGCGCCAGCAGGGTGAAACCGTTGCCGCAGGCTGCCTGAGCGTTGACCGTCAGGTTCAGCTGGAAGTGGTTTCTGAGCCGGGCGAGAGCGCGATTGACCGCATCCTGCATCTGATTGAAGAGGCCGAAGCGAATCGTGCGCCCATTGAGCGCTTTCTGGACCGTTTCAGCCGGATCTATACGCCGATAATCATGGCATTAGCGCTGCTGACAGCGATAATCCCGCCGCTGCTGATGGCGGCAGAGTGGCAGCCGTGGATCTATAAAGGTCTGACGCTGCTGCTGATTGGCTGCCCTTGCGCGCTGGTGATATCCACCCCGGCAGCCATTACTTCTGGTCTGGCTGCGGCTTCCCGCCGCGGGGTGCTGATCAAAGGTGGCGCGGCGCTGGAAAGCCTGAATGGCGTTCGCACCCTGGCTTTTGATAAAACAGGCACGCTAACGCAAGGTAAGCCGCAGGTTGTCGCCGTTGTGCCGCTAACCGAGGAGAGTGAAGTTTCCCTGCTGGCCAAAGCGGCGGCGGTGGAAAGCGGTTCTTCACACCCGCTGGCGAAAGCGATGGTGGCGCAGGCTGCGGAAAGAAAGCTGACGCTACCGCAGGCCAGCGAGCAGCGGGCGCTTGCAGGCAGCGGCGTGGAGGCAGTAGTTGGTGGTCACAAACTTTTAATCAGCGCGCCGGGCCGACTGGCAGCAAACGTGCTGACTTCCCGTCAGGCTGAGCAGGTCATCCGGCTGGAAGCCGAGGGCAACACGGTGGTGGTACTGCTGGAAGAGAGCCGGCCAACCGCGCTGATTGTGCTGCGTGATACGTTACGGCCCGATGCTTTAGCTGCGCTGGCTGAGCTGAAGGCAATGAACATTCAGGCGGTGATGCTGACTGGCGATAACCCTCGTGCCGCAGCCGCCATTGCCGGAGAGCTGGGCATTGATTATCGTGCTGGCCTGCTGCCTGCAGACAAAGTGGCGGCCATCGGCGAGCTTAATCAGCAGCAGCCTGTTGCCATGGTCGGCGACGGCATTAATGATGCTCCCGCGATGAAAGCCGCCACTATCGGCATTGCCATGGGCAGCGGCAGCGATGTGGCGCTGGAAACCGCCGACGCCGCGCTGACGCATAATCGGCTGGGCGGGCTGGCAACCATGATCCGCTTGTCCAGAGCGACGCATGCCAATATCCGCCAGAACGTGACTATTGCGCTGGGGTTGAAAGGGATCTTTCTGATCACGACGCTGATGGGCATTACCGGATTGTGGCTGGCAGTTCTCGCCGATTCAGGCGCTACAGCGTTAGTAACCGCTAATGCATTACGTCTGCTTCGGAAAAGCTGACCAGATCGCCTGAATTCACAGACGACCTGACCTTTCTGTACACTTCACTTCGAAACTGGTTGTGGTAAGGCGTACGACGTTTTTGGGAAGCTTCAGGCTTACACAGGTCAAAACCGGGTGCGGTGGTAAGGCGTCACCATAAGGCACGTTATCCGAGACGCCGTAAATACCTCCCTGTAGGCTTGGATGCCGCATCCCTGCGGCATACACTCGGCTAACGTGCCTTATGGTGCCACCCATCAGATTCAGTTTTGCCAGTGTGTTCGGCGGTCAAACAGATCAAAAGCATGGCTTTGGCTTTGGCTTTGGCTTTGGCTTTGGCTTTGGCTTTGGCTTTGGCTTTGGCTTTGGCTTTGGCTTTGGCTTTGGCTTTGGCTTTGGCTTTGGCTTTGGCTTTGGCAGGTAAATTGTATCAACAGGCAACACTAAAGCTATTGGGAAGGGAGAATGGGCTGATAAGCAAAAGCTAAGCGGCATGGACGCCGCTTCGCAGCCCCCATGGAAGGGTTCACGGCGTTTTTGTGTTCAGCCCGTTCTCCCTGACCAGATCGCCTGCATTTACAGACGACCTGACCTTTCTCCACACCTTACTGCTGACGTTATTCCTTCAGACAACTTGCCTTAACACTGACTTCAGCAACTGTCATTGACAGCTCTACAGCCCCTTCTTCAACAGGTATTTATAGGGCACCTGCTCGGTAAGTTGGGCCACCAGCGTATGCTCCATAAAACGGCAGAAGCCTGGGATATCGCGGGTCGTGGCGGGATCGTCGGCAATAATCAGCAGGGTTTCGCCCTCCTGCATATGGCGCACGGCTTTACGCACCATCATCACTGGCTCCGGGCAGCGCAGCCCCATGGCATCCAGGGTTTGGTCGGCACTGGCGAACAGATCGCTCATAACACTCTCTTTAAAAGTCGGGAACTGCATTTATTTTTACCCACACACTTCGCTGGTGCAAGCTCACATATAACGATAACGTTTGCGCTAAAATTAACCATTGCATTAGCACTCTGTTTCGGTAAGATGCCGCGCACTCGCTACGCGAGACCATTTTCATTGGGTTCCCTCACCCCAACTTTCAAAAAGGCTACAAGATGATTTCATTCTCGAAAAGTCAGCGCACGCATGCGCTGGTCTGGCTGTCGTTATTTCACGTCCTGGTGATCACCTCCAGTAATTACCTGGTGCAGTTGCCGATCTCTCTGTTTGGCTTCCATACCACGTGGGGAGCCTTCAGCTTTCCGTTTATCTTCCTGGCAACCGATCTCACCGTGCGGATTTTTGGCGCACCGCTGGCTCGTCGTATTATCCTTGCGGTAATGGTTCCGGCACTGTTTATCTCCTACAGCATCTCCGCCCTCTACTATCAGGGGGAGTGGCAGGGATTTGCCGCGCTGAAAGAGGTAAACCTGTTTGTCGCCCGTATCGCCTGCGCCAGCTTTATGGCTTATGCGCTGGGGCAGATCCTGGATGTCCACGTTTTTAACCGTCTGCGTCAGCTGCCTCAGTGGTGGATTGCTCCGGCGTCGGCCATGTTCCTGGGCAACATCAGCGATACGCTGGCCTTCTTCTTTATCGCCTTCTATAAAAGCCCGGATCCGTTTATGGCGCAGAACTGGGTGGAAATTGCGCTGGTGGACTACAGCTTTAAAGTGCTCATCTGCATGATTTTCTTCCTGCCTGCTTACGGTTTGCTGTTAAATGCGATGCTTAAGCGCCTGGCGGAAAAATCGAGTCGCGCGCAGGTCAACTTCGGTTAAGCTGAATGCTGTACAGGCCGGCGGTTGCTTTTGCCAGCTGATTGCTATTTTATGAGTGGCTCTATTGCAGCACACGACTAACGTAAAAGGGATCATGATGCGTAACTTACTGAAATATGCCGGTATCGGTTTACTGGTGGTTGGACTGACCGCCTGCGACGGCAAAGATGATAAAGCCTCCGCTGATGACAACGGCGTCAGCAGCAGCCAGAGCTCGCAAAATGTGAGCCTGATGGATGGTAAATTAGGCTTCACGTTGCCTGCCGGCATGTCCGATCAGAGCGGCAAGCTCGGTACTCAGGCGAATAACATGCACGTCTATGCCGATGCGACCGGACAGAAAGCGATTATCGTTATCGAAGGCGATGCCACTACCGATGGTCTGGATGTACTGGCCAAGCGCCTTGAGCAGCAGCAGCGCAATCGCGATCCGCAGCTGCAGGTGGTGACCAACAAATCGGTGGATCTGAAAGGTCAGCCTGCCCAGCAGTTGGATACGGTCATCTCTGCCAAGAACCAGTCTTCCTGGTCCTCCGTGGTGCTGGCGAAGGTTGACGGCAAACTGCTGACGCTGCAGATCACCCTGCCCGCCGATAATCAGCAGAAGTCCCAGACCGATGCAGAAAACATCATCAACACTATTACGTTGAAATAAACAACGTTGCAGTAAGCGCGAACGCATTAACAAAAAGCCCCGGTCAACTGACCGGGGCTTTTTTATGCGCTTTCAGAGAGACTGCTGATAAAGCTACAGGCCCGCATGCTCGCGAATGTATTTTCTGGCTTTAACCGCGTATTCAAACGGATTGGCTAACGCCGGATCCTGTTCCGCTTCCACCACCATCCAGCCCTTATAGCCCGCCTCATCCAGCAGGGAAAATACCGGCATAAAGTCGATAACGCCGTCGCCAGGCACGGTGAAAGTGCCCTTTTTCACGCCGTCTAAGAAGGACATTTTCTGGCTCTTAACCTGCGCCACTACCTCATCACGCACATCTTTCAGATGGATGTGATTGATACGCGGCAGGTACTTTTCAAGGATCGCCAGCATCTTCGCCTGGCTGCCTTCAGAGTAGTAGGCGTGGCCGGTGTCGAACAGCAGGTAGACATCATCGTTAGTGAGCGCCATAAAACGGTCAATCTCTTCCGTAGTCTGAATGGCCGTGCCCATATGATGATGCAGACAGACCTGCATGCCCTTTTCTGCCGCCAGCTTCGCCAGCTCGTTGTAGCCTTCCGCCGTTAAGCGCCACTCTTCATCGCTGAAGTTGGGCTTCTCATCCAGCACCGGCAGCGAGGTCCCCTGAATGCTCTTGCTCTGCTCGGAACAGCCAATCACTTTGGCGCCCATGGCGTGCAGGAAATCGCGATGGTTGATAAATTCATCAATGGTCCTCGCTTTGTCTCCATTGCCAAAAAAGGTGCTGAACCAGGCGTTGCAAATCTGCAGGCCACGTATCTCCAGCATCGGTTTCAATATGGCGGGATCGCGCGGATACTTACTGCCCACCTCGCTGCCGGTGAACCCTGCCAGCGCCATTTCGCTGACGATTTGCTGAAAGGTATTCTCCGCACCCAGTTCCGGCATATCGTCGTTGGTCCAGCCAATCGGTGCTATCGCCAGCTTCACGTTCTCTTTATTCATCGTCTTTTCTCGTCGGGGATAAGGCAGCGCTGCCGCCACGGATTAACGGTTCAGCAGCTCACGCTCGATCAGCTCGCGGGTTTCCACCGCCTGACGCGGCATCTTTTCCGGGTAACCGAACAGGGAAGAGGCGATAATCGACTCTCCGCCTACCTTGTAACTCCGGTTAGCAAAGTCCATTTCACGCAGGGTCTGGAACAGGGTGGCGAAATCGACCTCCCCTTCGCCAACGCCCACATGTTGATGGACGACGGCATCCACGCCCGGCGGGTTCACGATGTAGCGGCAATGCTTGGTGTGGTTCATGGTATCGGCAATCAGCACGTGCGACAGATCGTCGCCTGCGTACTCCAGCATGCTTTTAACGTCGCCCTTGCCTTTGTCGTAGAAGAAGGTGTGCGGCACGCTATAGAGATATTTGACGTTCTCACTGCGGAACGATTTTACCAGGTCCGCCGTTTCATTATTTTCTTCACAGAAGTCCCACGGATGGGACTGAATTTCGATACGGATCCCCTCACGCTCGACGATCGGCAGCAGCTCTTCCATTGAGCGGTAGAACATCTCTTCGCAGATCTCCGGCTCGTTTGGCGTCCCGGAAAGCTCGGTATTGATCACCTGCACGCCGGTTTCAACCGCAATTTCAATCATCCGCTTCCAGTTACGTACGGCAGCCTGACGGCGTGCCTCATCCGGGCCGGACCAGCGGTAGACGACGATAAAGGAGGAGATCTCCACGCCGGTTTCACGCAGCGCATTTTTGTATTCGGTAATGATCTCCCGACTGGCCTTGGGGTGCTTGTAAAACGGGTTAATCTGAGGATGCGGCGACTGCTCAATATATTTGTAGCCCCAGTCCGCCACCTGATGGACCATTTTGGTAATGCCCATCTCTTTGATGACATCAACGTCAAAAGCGATTTTCATCTGTTTCTCCCTGCGGATCGGTTCAGCGTTTTCCCCGCCCACGGCGGGGAAAAATGGCATTACTTGTTATAGAACGCCGGGCGAGGCGGCAGCTCAACCGCCTCAATGACGCCGCTCTCCTGCGCTCTCAGGCAGGCATCAGCCGCAACGGAGGCCGCATAGCCATCCCAGGCAGACGGGCCCTGCAGCTTGCCAGCCGTGGCATCGTTAATAAATGCCTGCAGCTCGATGTCATAGGCGTCAATAAAACGATCTTTCCAGTCGGTGAGAATGGTGGTCGAAAGTTTCGCCTCTTTGCGCATCTGCACCGCAGCAGGCTCTGGCAGTCTGGCAATACCGGTTTCACCCACTACCTCACACTGGATGTCGTAGCCATAGGCGCAGTTCACAAAGATTTCGACATCAATGCGGGTGCCTTTCTGCGTTTCAAACAGCACTATCTGCGGGTCACGCAGCTTTGCATGGCTGTTTTTGGTCGAGCGGGGGAAGACCACCTGCACAGATTTATAGTCGTCTTCCGTCAGCCAGCGCAGCACGTCCAGCTCATGGATCAGCGTGCTGGTGATAGCCATATCGGTGGTATAGCTTTCAGGAACGGCGGGGTTACGGTGCGCGCAGTGCAGCATCAGAGGCTCACCGATGTCGCCATTGGTAATCACCTGCTTTAATGCACGATAGCCCGCATCATAAGGGCGCATAAAACCGACCTGCACCAGACGCTTACCGTGCGCAATTTCTGCATCCACAATACGGCGGCACCCTTCAGCGCTCAGCGCCAGCGGCTTTTCGCAAAATACCGGTTTACCGGCAGCCACGGCAGCAAGGGTAAACTCTTCGTGGGTGGGATCCCATGAGGTCACAATCAGCGCATCCACATCGGAAGAGGCGATCACATCATGGCCGTTGGCATAAACTTCCGCTTCCAGCCCTAAACGGCTAACGATGCCCTTCGCGCCATCAATATTGATGTCGGAGACGGCGACCACTTTTGCCCCCTGCAACACTTTGCTGCAGCGGCGAATGTGTTCCTGACCAATTGCACCTGTACCGATAACACCGAGTCTGAGAGTCATAGCATATCCTTCATAATGTAGGGTTCAGCGCGGTCTCCGGCTCTGCCACTATTTTCTGGCAGTTCCCGGTTCCGGGCTGTTATTCAGAGTAAAAAGGGGATCAGTATTCGCGTGCCTGGTCGATATGCTCGTTAAGCATGCGGGCGACGGCATCAATACGTTCTGATTCAGAAACCTGTGCGCCGCCCACGCGCCACCAGCTGAAGTATTTGTGCACCATGGTTTTCGGCAGCACCTTGATATCAATCAGCGTGGAAACGCTCTGCCTGCGGGCATCTTCCAGCGCCTCCTTCAGCTGTTCCAGCGTGGTCACGCGATAGGTTTTACAGCCGTAACCGGCTGCGATAGCGGCAAAGTCCACCGGCACAAAGCCGCCGTCCAGCCTGCCGCTTTCGCTATTACGGAAGCGGAACTCGGTGGTAAAGCTCTCCATTCCATGTTCCATCTGAAGATTGTTGATGCAGCCGTTGGTCATGTTATCGAACAGCACCACGTTGATTTTGGCTCGCTCCTGAATGGAGGTGACCAGCTCGGAGTGCAGCATCATAAATGAGCCGTCGCCCACCAGCGTATAGACCTCACGGTGCGGTTCGGCCAGCTTCACCCCCAGCGAGGCGCTAACTTCGTAGCCCATACAGGAGTAGCCATATTCCACGTGGTAGCCGTTGTAATCTCTGTTGCGCCAGACGCGCTGCAGATCGCCAGGCAGGCTACCCGCAGCGGCGACGATCACTGAATCCTTTGGGAGGAGTTCATTCAGCGTCCCCAGCACGCTGCTCTGCGTCAGGAAGGAGTCGGTAAGACGGTTGAATTCGGCAAACACAGCTTCACGATCGAGGCTGTCGTCAATTTCCGGGATAAAGCCTTCGTTGCTGTAGACCGCCTGATAAACGCGCTGCGTCTCTTTCAACAACTTGCTTTGCGCCTGCGGGATCTGCTCGCCCCAGCCGCTGCTGAAACCCTGCTGAGCCAGACGTTCATCCAGCGCCGTCAGGGCTTCGCGCGCATCCGCCACAACCTGCACCGCATCCAGCTTGTACGCGTCAAAGTTGCTGACGTTGATATTGATGTAGCTGACGTCAGGATTCTGGAAGATCCATTTCGACGCGGTGGTGAAATCGGTGTAGCGAGTCCCCACGCCAATCACCAAATCCGCCTCTTTTGCCAGTAAATTGGCGGCCAGGCAGCCGGTTTCGCCCACGCCACCCACATTCAGCGGATGATCGGAGACAATCGTCCCTTTCCCTGCCTGAGTTTCCGCAAAGGGGATCTGATGGCGTTCCGCGAACTGGCGCAGCGCTTCACCCGCTTCGGAGTACTTCACGCCGCCGCCGCAAACGATCATCGGCTTACGTTTACCCGCTATAAGCTTCAAAGCGGCGGCAAGCTGCGCTTCCGTCGGCAGACGACGGTCAAGGAGATGGACGCGTTTCTGGAAGAAGTAGTCCGGGTAATCATAAGCCTCACCCTGCACATCCTGCGGCAGCGAGATCGTTACCGCGCCGGTCTCGGCCGGATCGGTCAGAACACGCATCGCGTTGATACAGGCGGTCATCAGCTGTTCCGGACGGCTGACCCGGTCCCAGTATTTGCTCACCGCGCGGAAGGCATCATTGGTGCTGATGCTGAGATCGTGGCTCTGCTCAATCTGCTGCAAAACCGGGTCCGGCTGGCGGGTAGCAAACACATCGCCCGGCAGCAGCAATAAAGGAATGCGGTTAGCCGAGGCGGTGCCCGCCGCGGTGATCATATTGGCAGCACCCGGCCCCACCGAGGAGCTACAGGCGATAATCTCACGGCGCAGTTTCTGTTTCGCATAGCCGATGGCCGCATGGGCCATCCCCTGCTCGTTACGCCCCTGATGCACCACCAGATCGCCGCTATCCTGCTCCAGCGCCTGCCCTAACCCCAGCACATTGCCATGGCCAAAGATGGCGAAAATACCTTTGATGAATTTGGTTTCAACGCCATCTACCGACAGATACTGATTATCCAGAAATCTGACCAGAGCCTGTGCTGTGGTTAATCTGATCTTACCCATGTGCTCTTCCTTAACGGTTCGGCGGAAAGTCAGCAACCTTCCGAAATTCGCAATACTGGCCGCCTGGGTTGAAAAGAGGCGACGGCTGTAAGTGAAACGTGAGGCGATTATAAACAAATATTTTTTTCACTAAACACAATTACAGAAGAAACATTTCATTTTGCGAGTGAGATCAAATTATGCCGTTAAACCGCTTTGAGCCGGGTGTTGGCGCCCGGCATTTTGGAACACCAGAGAAGAGTTAGTGCAGAGAGAGAAAATTATGTTTCACTTCAACGAGTTTGTGATTCTGCCATTCAGGGTTTGCGAGGTGGCTCACACTGCCCAATTCCGCTGAAACCAGGGCGAAATTTGATCGTATCCGCTCCGTTGCAGCAGAGTTTTATCCACCTCACACTTTTGGGGTATTAGTTTCATTTTGTGTTGAAGTTGAAATATTTATTCCCCATACTGATTCGCATATCAAATCCGGGCGTCACGCTCAGGCGAGTCCGCTGGAGAAGCGCGGCACATCACAGAAGGAAAAAACAGGTATGAGTACACAACAGAAGCGGCTTGATGTGATTTGTATCGGGCGCATTGCCGTTGACCTTTATGGCCAGCAAATTGGCGCCCGCCTTGAAGATATGAGCACGTTCGCCAAGTATCTGGGCGGATCCTCCGGCAACGTGGCTTACGGCACGGCAATTCAGGGCCTGAAGTCCGGTATGCTGGCACGCGTGGGTGATGAGCATATGGGGCGTTTTCTGCGCGAAGAGTTGCAGCGTGTAGGTGCCGACACCGAATGCCTGATTACCGATAAAACCCGTCTGACCGGTCTGGTGATCCTGGGGATCAAAGATCAGGATACCTTCCCGCTGGTGTTCTACCGCGATAATTGTGCGGACATGGGGCTGACTCCGGAGGATATTAAAGAAGAGTACATTACCTCCTCCCGAGCCGTGGCCGTTACCGGCACGCATCTCTCCCATCCTGATACCCGCGCGGCGGTGCTGAAAGCGCTGGATATTGCACGTAACAACGGCTTACGCACGGCGCTGGATATCGATTATCGTCCAGTGCTGTGGGGCCTGACTTCGCTGGGAGATGGTGAAACGCGTTTCGTGGAGTCACAGCATGTTACCCAGCAGCTGCAGGAAGTGCTGCACTATTTCGATCTGGTGGTGGGAACGGAAGAGGAGTTTCATATCGCCGGGGGTAGCACGGATACGCTTACCGCACTGAAAAATGTCCGGCAGGCGACCAAAGCTACGCTGGTGTGCAAACGTGGTCCGATGGGCTGTGTGGTACTGGAAGGTGAGATCCCGACGAGCTGGGAACAGACTAAATTGCAGAGCGGTGTGCGCGTTGAGGTGCTGAACGTGCTCGGCGCGGGCGATGCCTTTATGTCCGGCCTGCTGCGTGGCTGGCTGAATGATGAGAGCTGGGAACAGGCATGCCGCTATGCCAACGCCTGCGGCGCGCTGGTGGTTTCACGCCACGGCTGCGCCCCGGCAATGCCAACCAAAGCGGAGCTGGATGATTTCCTGAGCCGCGCTGACGAAGTGAAACGCCCCGATCTGGACAAACGGCTCAACCATCTCCACCGCGTCACCACGCGCAAGCAGCAGTGGCCGGAGCTGTGCGTCTTCGCCTTTGATCACCGTAAGCAGCTGTTGGATATGGCCAGTGAAGCGGGTGTGGATCCCTCCCGTCTGCCTGAACTCAAGCTGCTGCTGCTGCGGGCTGCGGAAGAAGCGGCAGCAGAAGCGGGCCTGGAGAGCCGTAGTGGCATTCTGGCCGACACCACTTACGGTCAGCCAGCACTGAACGCCATTACCGGCAAAGGGTGGTGGATTGGTCGTCCAATTGAGCTGCCCAGCTCCCGTCCGCTGCGTCTTGAG
Organism: Erwinia pyri; assembly: GCF_030758455.1. Lineage (NCBI taxonomy): Bacteria > Pseudomonadati > Pseudomonadota > Gammaproteobacteria > Enterobacterales > Erwiniaceae > Erwinia > Erwinia pyri. Next base: position 310,910 of record NZ_CP132353.1, on the reverse strand, counting down.
CACGGCAGTATCGGTTCCCAGTTAGTTGACTGGCCGCAGGAGCACGTGGTGAAGTGCCTGGTCTTCTATCATCCCCATGACAGCGCCGAACTGCGTAAAGAGCAGGATGAGCTGGTGCTGGAGGTCTGGAACGGCTGTAACAAAACGGGCCACGAACTGCTGCTGGAAGTGATCCTGCCGGAGAGCAACCCGGACAGGGAGGAGTCTTACTATCTCGATATTCTGACGCACTTCTATTCGTTGGGTATTCAGCCCGACTGGTGGAAGCTGCCGCCGCTTAAGCTTGAGAGCTGGGAGGCGATTAGCGGGCTGATCGAGCAGCAGGATCCCCACTGTCGTGGCATCCTGATCCTGGGTCTGGACGCGCCGGAAGAGAAGCTGAAAGCAGGTTTTGCCGATGCCGCCAAAGCGCCGTGGGTAAAAGGGTTTGCCGTGGGTCGTACCATCTTCGGGCAGCCTTCGCGCCAGTGGTTGCAGGGTGAACTGGATGATGAGGCGCTTATCGCGCAGGTGAAAAGCAATTATCATCAGCTGATCGGCTACTGGCGTGAAGTGCGTCCGGTAAAGTAAACCTCCGGGGATGAAGGGCTGTCATGAACTTTTATGAAGCCCACCCTTACAGGACAAAAGCCTGAAGAAATGGTCGGCAAGGATGCTGACCCTGAACGGGCTTTCTCTTTCCCTCTGCACTCTGTTAGCCGCCATGATCCCCTCCCGTTTCCGATCCGCCTGATGTTCTTATTTCACAACGCGAACTAAAAATACCTCTGGCGCGCCTTTTTACCCCTTCAATCTGTGATTCGTTTCATAACCCGATGAAATAGATCCCCTGTTTTTCGTTAGCAAGTGAAATTTTTTGTTCATCTGATAGAATATCGACCAGAAGAAGATGACTTATTTTATCTGGTGAGCCGAAGTAATGACCAATAATCCGACGCAGCTTTCCCTGTTACAGGACGACATCCGTCGTCGCTATGATACTTTGAGTAAGCGCCTGAAACAGGTTGCTCGCTATATTCTCGACAACAGCAACAGCATCGCTTTTGACACCGTGGCCTCCATTGCACAACAGGCTGACGTGCCGCCCTCCACGCTGATCCGCTTCTCTAACGCCTTTGGCTTCAGCGGCTTCAACGAGATGAAACAGGTTTTCCGTCAGCATCTGATGGAAGAGACGGTGAATTATACCGAACGCGCGCGCCTGTTCCGCCAGACCTCAACGGACGAGTCGGCCACGCCGCCTGAAAACCCGGCTGAAATTCTTAACGTGTTCACTATGGTAAACTCGCAGGCGCTGCAGCAGCTGGCGATGCAGACCAATCCTGAGCAGTTGAATAAAGCGGTAGAGCTGCTTAATGAGGCGGAAAATATCTACGTGATTGGTCTGCGCCGCTCTTTCAGCGTCGCTTCTTATCTGACCTATGCGCTGCGCCACCTGGAGCGCCGCGCCTTTCTGATCGATGGTCTCGGCGGCATGTTCACCGAGCAGTTAAGCATGGTGAACCCCAGGGACGTGGTGATTGCCATCAGCTACTCGCCGTATGCGCGGGAAGCGGTAGAGCTGGTTGAGCTGGGTGCCAAGCGTGGTGCGCACCTGATTGCCATCACCGACAGTCAGGTCAGCCCGCTTGCGGCCTTCAGCGACGTCTGCTTTGTGGTGCGTGAAGCGCAGGTGGATGGTTTCCGTTCGCAGGTTGCTTCCCTCTGTCTTGCCCAGACGCTGGCCGTTTCGCTGGCGCTGAACAATGTCGGAAAAGCATAAAAAAACGGGTGGAAAATTCCACCCGTTTTTTGCTGACTCGTTTCATTTTTCCGGGACTATTTTTCGCGCGGATACGCCTCGCTGTTAATCCAGGCGTGATCTTTCTCCCAGCTAAACTTCCATAATCTTACCGGCCCTGCCATCACGTTCAGATAATAATTATCGTAGCCGGCAATAGTCGCAACCGGGTGGTAGCCACGCGGAACGGTGACCACATCGCGGTTGTAGACGGCCATGCACTCATCCAGCGAGCGATCGTCCGTATAGACGCGCTGCATGGCAAAACCCTGTTCCGGATTGAAGCGGTGGTAATAGGTCTCTTCCAGATAGGTTTCCGACTCTGAGTCTTCCCGATCGTGTTTATGGCTGGGGTAGGAGCTGGTATCCCCTTCATCGGTATAGACTTCCACCACCAGCAGGCTGTCCGCTGGCTTGTCGTCAGGCAGAATATTGTGCACCAGCCGCCTGTTGCGGCCTTTGCCACGCTGCTCCACGCCCACGTCGGCAGGGGTAATCAGCCTGGCGGGTAGCGTCCCTTTCCCCGGCGCGTTACACACGGCCAGCTCCAGATCCGACTCCGCGTAAACTTCAACCTTGTCGTGATTTGGCACGTAGACGGAATAAGGCGGCGTGCGCTCAAAAGGAGACATGCGCTTGCCGATGCCGGGGAACTCCGCGTGCAGCGTTTTCACCGAAGCCAGCCCCGCTACCAGCACCAGACAGAGCTCTCTATCACCACTCTCCAGCTGCAGCGTCTGCCCTTTTTCCAGCTGGTAAGCATCAAAGCCCACGTAGCGCCAGCTCGCGCTACTGGGAGTAACATGCTGGATGCGCCCTTGCGCATCCGGTTGCTTTACTTTGTTAAGCAATGACATTCTGCTTTCCCCTGCTCGTGGATTAACCCAGCGTTGGCATGCTGAACTCTGAAACGGTTTTCTGACCGCTCGGCCAGCGCACGGTGGCAGTTTTCATGCGGGTATAGAAACGCACGCCGTCTGGCCCGTGCACGTTCAGGGCGCCAAAGACGGAGCGCTTCCAGCCGCCAAAGCTGTGGAAAGCCATCGGTACCGGCACCGGCACGTTTACGCCAACCATCCCGGCCTGCACTTCACGCACAAAATCACGCCCGGTGTGACCATTGCTGGTGAAGATGGCGCTGCCGTTGCCAAATTCATGGCTGTTGACCAGCTTCAGGGCCGTGGCATAGTCTGGTGCGCGCATGATGCTGAGCACTGGTCCAAAGATCTCTTCACGCCAGATAACCATATCAGCTGTGACGTTATCGAACAGCGTGCCGCCAACGTAGTAGCCTTCGCTATAGCCTTCCACCTGGCAGTGACGACCATCCACCATCAGCTTCGCGCCTTCCTGCTCGCCCTGGTCGATGTAACCCAGCACTTTTTTCTGGTGCGCGGCAGAGACAACCGGCCCCATTTCGTTCTCTTCGCTGCCTTTCTTTATGCCAGGCCCGACGCGCAGGGCTTTAACCAGCGGCGTCAGGGCGGCCACTAATTTATCTGCGGTATCATCGCCAACCGCGACCACCACCGGCAGCGCCATGCAGCGTTCCCCAGCGGAGCCAAACGCGCCGCCCATGATGGCGTTTACGGTGCTTTCCAGATCAGCATCCGGCATCACAATGGCGTGATTTTTTGCCGCGCCAAAAGCCTGAACACGCTTACCGTGGGCGCTGGCGGTTTTATAGATGTGCTCCGCCACGCCGGAAGAGCCAACAAAGCTCACGGCCTGCACGCGCGGATCGGTATAGAGCTGCTCTGCATCTTCGTTAGAACAGTGGATAACGTTGAATACGCCATCCGGCAGGCCCGCTTCGGTCAGCAGTTCTGCCATACGTACTGAGGCTGAAGGATCCAGCGCCGGCGGCTTCAGCACAAATGTGTTGCCGCAGGCCAGCGCGATCGGGAACATCCATAGTGGCACCATGGCCGGGAAGTTGAATGGGGTAATCCCGGCCACCACGCCCAGCGGCTGCATCAGGGAATAGCTGTCCACGCCGGTTGCCACGTCAGCAGAGTTTTCACCTTTGATCAGGTGAGGGATACCGCAGGCATATTCAATCACCTCGATGCCGCGGGTCAGTTCCCCCAGCGCGTCAGACCAGACTTTACCGTGCTCGCTGACAATCAGCGCAGCCAGCTCTTCACGGTGCGCTTCCATCAGCGTTTTAAAATTGAACATAACGCGCGCGCGGCGCAGCGGCGAGGTGCGGGACCACGCATCAAAAGCGTTATGCGCCACTTCAATCGCTTTTGTTACTTCCTCTGCGCTGCTTTGCGTCAGCTCGCGCACTGGTTTGCCGCTCGCCGGATCGTAAACCGGAATGGTTTCATTGCTGGCGCTCAGAGATGTTTTTCCGCCAATAAAGTTTCCTACGATAGTCATGTTCTGGCCTCTTTAATGTGAGTATTCCTGCAGGCCGTGGCCTGACCGGAGAAATCCCGAATGCGTGCTACGACACTATTATATTGGAACAAATTTTTCAAATAATTCACTTTAGAAAATTCATTTTTAGCGGAGCAGATCGCATTTTTCTCTGTCGGGGCGCTACAGTCACGCCTGCATGATCACAACAGAAAGAAAAAGGGCTTAGCGCAAGGTGGCTGCGGCTTTCGACCTTTTATAAATCAGCACCCGTTCTCTGTATGGCGTTGCGATATGGCTCACAAATCAACCGCCTGGGCCCGTTAAAGAGCGCAATAAAACGAAATTTTGCGAGGACGATCCAAAAATTTAAATTTCATAATTCACCAATCATGAAATAAATGTTCTTTTATACGCCATAACCTGAGAACGCCGCCTGTATGGCGAGCCTCGCGGCTTAACGATCCTTTCTTTCTCCACTTGCAGGAGCAGTAAAATGGCTATTGATCCCACCCGTTTCTGTATTAACCGAAAAATTGCCCCCGGTCTCACTATCGAACAATTTTTCCAGCTGGTGCATAAGCTCGGCCTGACTAAAGTCGAACTGCGCAACGATATGCGCGGAGGCAGCGTGACGGATAATCTCACGCATGCGGAAGTGAAGGCCCTGGCGCTGCGCTATGGGCTGGAAATTGCCACCATCAATGCCGTTTACCCCTTTAATCAGATAAATGAAGCGCTGCTGGCGAAGACGGAAGGATTGCTGAAGGATGCTCAGGGAGTGGGTGCCAAAGCGCTGGTGCTCTGCCCGCTGAACGACGGTACGCCAGTTTCCGAGGAGGAGACGCTTGCTGCCCTGAAAACGCTGGCCCCGCTGTTTGCCCGCTATGGGATTGAAGGGCTGGTAGAGCCGCTGGGCTTCCAGGTCAGCTCGCTGCGCTCCGCGGTTAAAGCACAGAAGCTGATCCGTGAGGCCAATCTCCCTTTCCGCCTGTTACTGGATACCTTCCATCATCATCTGTATGAAAATGCTGAAGAGGAATTTGAAAAGGGGATCGATATCAAGGCGATCGGGCTGGTCCACCTTTCCGGCGTGGAAGACAGCCGTCCAACCAGCGAACTCACGGATGAAGAACGGATCATGCTGACAGAGGGTGACCTGCTGAATACGGCCACCCAGGTACAGCGTCTGGAGCGGATGGGTTACCGGGGCGTCTACGCCTTTGAACCCTTCTCTTCGGTGATGGAGAACTGGACAGCGGAAGATATTGAGCAGGAGATCCGCCGCAGTATCGCTTTCCTGCAGGATTAACCGGGGCGGTGTAGTTCCCCGGCTTATCCGTGTCACTTTGGCGGCGCCTGCCGCCTTTTCAGGAGAGTTCCCCCAGCGCCTCTTTTTGCCGTCGCAGCGTCCGTTTCAGGCGGACCGTCAGCACTATCGCCACGCAGACCAGCAGCCCGCTAAGCAGATAGATCACCGGCACTCCCAGATAGCTCATGGCAAACCCGGCCAGAGGGCCGGTTATCCCTAAAGAGAGATCCATAAAGGTGGTATAGGCCGCCAGCGCGCTGCCCTGATTCTGTGGCGGTACGGCTTTAACCGCCACCACGCCGATGGCCGGAAACACCAGCGAGAAGCCCGCCCCGGTCAGGAATGCGCCCAGTTTCGCCATCCAGGGATCGACCGCCCCCCAGACCAGAAACAGGCCCACCGCCTCTACCGCAAAGCAGACCAGCGCGACGCTAAGCCCGCCGTGTCGGTTAATCGCATTGGGGAAGAGCAGGCGGGTTCCGACAAAAGCACCGCTGAAAAGCGTCAATGCCCAGGCGGCGCCTTCCCACCCTTTGGCCTGATAAAATAGCGTGATAAAGGTGGCAATCACCCCGAATCCTGCCGACCCCATCGCCAGCAGAACGCCATAACCCCACACCTTGCCCAGCACGGCGCGGAACGGCAGCTGTTTACCTTTGCTGCTTTTCACCGTGGGGCGGGGAAGCGCAAAGAGAATCGCAATCAGGGCAATGGCGATAATGATGCCTGCGAGCAGCAGCAGTCCGCCCCAGCGATAAATCCCCACGCCCAGCGGAGCACCGATAGCCATGGCGCCATAAGTGAAGATGCCGTTCCAGGAGATCACGCGGCCAATATGCAGCGACCCCACCACGCCAACGCCCCACAGGGTAGAGCCTGTCCCGGTAAAACTTTGCCCGATCCCCAGGATCACCCGTCCAAGGCAGAGCATCACCAGGCTCAACACCGGCAGGCTGGCGCCAAAGGCCGCCAGCGCATAACAGATCCCGCTGAGAAAACAGCCGCACAGCCCAAAGACCACCACTTTTTTCGGCCCCCACAGGTCGGCAAACCGACCGGCGTGAGGACGGCTAAGCAGCGTGGCGAAATATTGCAGGCTGACCACCAGCCCTGCCCAGAAGGCGCTGTAGCCCATCACATCATGTACATAGCCGGGTAAAACGGCCAGCGGCAGGCCGATGGTCAGGTAACTGGCAAAATTAAATATCACCACGGAAATGATGCGCAAATTAAGGCGTAAACCGCTTTGAGCAGGTTCTGCCGCAGGTTGCTCAGACATGGGAATCGTGAACCGGTTAACAAAAAGGGAGAGTTAACTATACCCTGCTTTTCGGCTTTCTCTCATCCCCGTTCGCCTCTTCGGGATAATTGCCGCCATAAATCCGTCACATAGCGCTCTTATACTGCCGCCTTAATGAAATCCCAAAGAGGATAAACTGATGGCTCTCCTGATTTCCCCCAGGGAGAGCGCGAACCGTCCGCTCCGGCTGGCGGGGCCGTGCCTGTTTCCTCACAAGGCCGCCTTATGACGCGCGCTCCCACCACCATAGAGCTGAAAGGCGTTCGCTACGCTTTTGGCACTCACACCGTACTGCAGCAGCTCGACCTGAGAGTCGAAAGCGGCACTACCGTGGCGCTGCTTGGCCCTTCCGGCTGTGGAAAAAGTACCCTGCTTAAATTGCTGGCGGGCCTGTTGCAGCCGCAGCAAGGTGAGATCCACTTCGGTAACCGCCTGATCGCCAGTGCGAAAAGCGCCCTGCCGCCGGAGCAGCGCGATATCGGCATGGTATTTCAGGACTATGCGCTGTGGCCCCACATGACCGTGGCGCAGAATGTGGGTTTTCCCCTGCTGATGCGCCGCGTGAACACTGCCGAGCGGCTGACTAAAACGATGATCGCCCTTGAACGGGTTGGGCTCGCCAACTTTGCGCTACGCCGTCCGGCAGACCTTTCTGGCGGCCAGCAGCAGCGTGTTGCCCTGGCCCGCGCGATTATCGCCGAGCCGGGCATTCTGCTGTTTGATGAGCCGCTCTCAAACCTCGACCGCGACTTGCGTGAATCCTTGTGCCGTGAAATGAGCAGCCTGCTGCGCCAGCTCGGCACCACCGCCGTTTACGTCACGCACGACCGCAGCGAGGCAGAGATGCTTGCCAGCCGCATCGTTCACTTATCACAAGGTTCCGTCACCTCTGTCCAGACCGTGACGCCACTCTCCGGGGAAACAGCATGAAATCCATTTTGACTAAAAAAACAGGAGCCATCGTTGCGATGATTTTCACTTCCGCCATGATGATAAAAGACGCCAACGCGCTGACGGTCTACACCGCCGGACCCGGCACGCTGGCAAAAAAACTCGCTGCGGGTTATGAAAAACAGAGCGGGACTAAGGTCAATATTTTCCAGGCTACCACCGGCAAAGTGATGGCGAGGCTGGAGGCTGAACAGGCCAATCCGCTGGCCGACGTGCTGATTTCCGCCTCCTGGGATACCGCTGAAGAGCTGCAGCAGCGCGGCTGGCTGCTGCCTTATCAGAGCGCCAACGCGGCCAAAGTTCCCGATTTCCTTAAAACGGATTTCTACGTAGCGCAGGGTATCTCTGCGCTGGGTATCGTCTGGAACACCAAAAGCGGCACGCCGGAGCCGAAAGAGTGGCGCGATCTCACCACGCCCGATTTTAAGGATAAAGTTACCACGCCCGATCCTGCGCTTTCCGGCGCTTCTCTGGATCTGCTGATTGGTCTGCAAAACGGCATGGGCGAACAAGCCTGGCAGCTGTTTGAGAAGCTGAAGGCTAACGGCATGGCGATCGGCGGCCCCAATGCGCAGGCGCTGACCCCGGTGTTACAGGGAGCAAAGGCTGCCGTATTCGGTGCGGTGGATTACGTTTCTTACGGCAGCATTCAGGATGGCGAAGCGATCAAGGTCATCTTCCCTGCCAGCGGCACGGTGGTGGCACCGCGCCCGATGATGATCCTGAAAACCACTCAGCATGCGGCAGAGGCTAAAGCCTTTGTCGACTACGTGCTGTCGCCGGAGGGCCAGGAGCTGGTCGCCAGCGCATGGTTGATGCCCGCGCGTTCAGATATTGGCGCCAAACGTCCCCTGCTCAGCGATCTGAAACTGCTGCCCTCTGCAGGCGATGGCAGCAGCGATCGGGCTGAAGTTCTGCAACGCTTTGGTAAACTCTTTGCCCGGCCTTAATCTGCCGTGGGGTTTATCCTCCGACCGGGAAATTCGCCTGTGAAACTGCGCCTGATGCCGCTGATTACCCTGGCTCTGTTATCGGTTCTGGTGGCGCTGCCGCTGCTGTTTATTTTGCTGCAGGCGCTTTTTCCCGCGCTGAGCGAAGGCTCGCTGACGGGAGCGTTCTCCACCCTTCCAGCCCTGATAACAGATCCGGCGCTGCCTGCTCTGCTGGCAGGCACGCTGAAAACAGGGGCAGGCGTGGCCTTATGCAGCGCGCTGCTCGGCATTCCTTTAGGGGCGCTTCGCGGGTTATTCCATCTTCCGCTGGCGCGCTTCTGGGATCTGATGCTGCTGATCCCGTTCCTCACCCCACCCTATATTGCCGCCCTGAGCTGGATGCTGGCGCTGCAGCAGAATGGTTATGTGCAGCAGCTGAGCGGGAGCAACCTGAATAACCTGCTGTTCAGCCAGACGGGCATCATGCTGATCATGACGCTGAACATTTTTCCCGTTGTCTACTTTGCCGTCTCCCGCAGCATGCTGGCCAGCGGTCAGCGGCTGGCAACGGTTGCCCGGGTGCATGGCGCTTCAGCGTGGCGCGCGTTCTGGCATATTTCGTTACCGATGGCGCTGCCCGCGCTGGCGGCAGGTGTTTTGCTGGCCTTTACGCTGGCGATTGAAGAGTTTGGGGTGCCCGCCGCGCTTGGACCTCGCGCAGGCGTGGTGATGCTGACCGTGGGCATTGAGCAGCGGCTGGCGGACTGGCCGATCGATCTTCCCGGTGCCTCGCTGCTTTCCGTGCTGTTGGTGTTGATTGCGCTCTCTGCGTTTGCCCTGCAAAAGCAGCTCACCGGCAGTAAAGAAGTCACCGCTATTACCGGCAAGCCCGCCCAGAGCAGCCCGGTTTTACTCGGCGCGTGGACGCTTCCGGTGATGGTGTTATTTACTGTGGTGTCACTGCTGGTAGTGGCGATGCCGCTCTGCTCGCTGATCGTTACCGCCGTAATGTCCACCCTCTCTGGCGGGCTGCATGCAGACAACCTGACGCTGCGCCACTTCTCCGCGCTTTTTGCACAGCAGAGCGAAGCGTTATCCGCCCTCTCCACCAGCATGGCTCTGGCGCTCGGGGCCGCCGCCATTACCGGCGTGCTGGGGTTCTTTGTCGCCTGGCTGGTCGTGGAGGGGAAAATGCGCGGCGCGAAGGTGATTGATGCCCTCTCGCTCCTGCCCGCCGCCTTGCCAGGTGTGGTGGTGGGCGTGGGGCTGATCCTGCTGTGGAACCGCGCTTTCTGGCCGGTTTCTCCCTATAACAGCTGGGTGATTTTACTGCTCTCCTACTGCTGTCTTCTGCTGCCCTGGCCGGTACGCTATGTCAGCAGCGCCCTGAAGCAGATTGGCGGCAATCTGGAGCCTGCGGCTCGCGTCCACGGGGCAAGTTCCCTGCAGGCGTTACGGCACATTATTTTGCCGCTGGTGTTTCCCAGCCTGCTGGCGGCGATGTTAATGGTCTTTGCCATCGCCTCCCGCGAGCTGGTGACCTCACTGCTGCTGGCGCCCGCAGGCACGCAGACGGTGGCCGTATTTATCTGGCGCCAGTTTGAACAAGGCTCGATTGGTCAGGGCATGGCTATGGCCAGCATTGCCATGACCCTCAGCCTGGTACTGATGCTGGCAGCGATTGGATTGATGCGGCGCCAGGAAAAAGCTTCCGACCTTTCTTAAAATCAGCGATTTACTGCTTAAAAGCGCTAAACTTACGCATCTGAAGCTGAACTGGAATGGGAATGAGCGAACTACAGCAGGAAAAGATCGGGCAGAACATGCTGTTAAAGATGGCGATGCTGGTGGTGATCCTCGCGGGCATCAAAGCCGCCTCGGACATTATGGTGCCCTTTTTGCTGGCCATGTTTCTGGCTATTGTACTGAATCCGTTAGTCACTATTCTGATGCGCCGGGGCGTCAGACGCGGGCTGGCGATAGGTCTGGTGATGAGCGGCGTGCTCATCTGTTTTGCTCTGCTGGTGGCGATGGTGGCCGGGGCAGCAAACGAATTCAGCGATATTTATCCACAGATCCGCAGCCAGCTCGAGCATAAGCTCGGCATCGTTCAGCATTTTGCCGCCACGTTTAATATCAATCTCTCCACCGACCGGATGGCGGAACGGCTCGATCCTAACGCCATGATGAACATGGCGACCACCGTGCTGAGCCAGTTCTCGGGAGCGATGACCAATATCGTGCTGCTGTTGATGACCGTGGTCTTTATGCTGTTTGAAGTCCACCACTTGCCTTATAAACTCCGCTTTGCACTGGTGAACCCTAAAATTCGCATCGCCGGACTGCACAAGGCGCTGAAAGGTGTCACCCATTACCTGGCGCTTAAAACGTTGATCAGCCTGATAACTGGTGCTTCGGTCTGGCTGGCGTTGCTGCTGCTGGATGTCAAGTTTGCCCTGCTCTGGGGCGTGGTGGCCTTTATCCTTAACTACATTCCCAATATCGGCCCGGTTATTGCCGGGATCCCTCCTTTGATTCAGGCGCTGCTGCTGAACAGTGTTTATGAGGCAGCGCTGGTCGGAACCCTGTTTATTGCCATCCATACGGTGTTCGGCAATATGCTTGAACCCAGAGTGATGGGCAAAGGGCTGGGCCTTTCCAGCCTGGTGGTGTTCCTGTCGCTGATTTTCTGGGGCTGGCTGCTGGGGCCGGTGGGGATGCTGCTGTCGGTGCCGTTGACCAGCGTCTGTAAGATCCTGATGGAAACCACGCCTGGGGGCAGTAAGCTGGCGATCCTGCTGGGGAACGGCAGGCCTAAAGTAAAGCGCTTGCGCGTGCAGAAAACCACCATCGATCAGAGCCCTGAAAACAAGATAAAGATAGGCAGAAGGTAAGCCGCCCGTTGCCACAACCGGGTGACCAGCTACTGTCACCAGCCCTTCACCGGCAGAGAGAACAGGACCCCCTTCACGCTTTGGCTTGCTGAGTATCGCCTTCAACAATGGCCCGGGCGATACTGAGCGGCCCGATTGCCCTCCTGCTTACGTTAAGGAGTCTTCAGATGGAACATACATGGCGCTGGTACGGCCCGAACGATCCGGTCTCTCTGGATGATGCCCGTCAGGCGGGCGCCACGGGCATTGTTACCGCCCTGCACCATATTCCCAACGGCGAGATCTGGCCGGTTGAGGAGATCAAAGCGCGCCAGGCGCTGCTCGCAGAAAAAGGGCTGGTCTGGTCGGTGGTCGAGAGCATTCCTGTTCATGAGTCGATTAAAACGCAGCGTGGTGATTATCAGCGCTTTATCGCGAATTATCAGCAGTCGATTCGCAATCTGGGTCTCTGCGGTATTGATACCGTCTGCTATAACTTTATGCCGGTACTCGACTGGACCCGTACCGATCTCGCCTGGACCTTGCCGGATGGCGCAAAAGCGCTGCGTTTTGACCATATCGCCTTTGCCGCTTTCGAACTGCACATTTTGCAGCGGCCGGGCGCCACGCAGGATTATGACGAGCAGGAACATCAAGAGGCGGCTGACTATTTTGCCGCAATGACGCCAGAGGCGATTGCAACGCTGACACGTAACATCATTGCGGGTCTGCCAGGGGCTGAAGAGGGCTACACTCTGCAGCAGTTCCAGGCGCAGCTTTCCCAGTATGACGGCATTGATAAAGCGGGTTTACGCCGGCATATGGCCGATTTTCTTGCGGCTGTCGTCCCGGTGGCGGAAGCGGCCGGAATTATGCTGGCGGTGCACCCTGACGATCCACCGCGTCCAATACTCGGCCTGCCGCGCATCGTTTCTACCCAGGAAGATATGCAGTGGCTGAAAGAGAGTGTAGAGAGCGTGCACAACGGCTTTACCTTCTGCACCGGCTCCTATGGCGTGCGTCCGGACAATGAGCTGGTGAAAATGGCAGAGGCGTTCTCGGACCGCATTCATTTCGCTCATCTGCGCGCAACAAAGCGGGAAGCTAATCCGAAAAGCTTCCACGAAGCCGCGCATCTGGCAGGAGATGTGGATATGGTCGGCGTGGTGAAGGTGATCCTGGCGGAAGAGCAGCGCCGTCGCCAGCAGGGCAATCTGCGCCCTATTCCGATGCGTCCCGATCATGGCCATCAGATGCTGGACGATCTGCAGAAAAAAACCAACCCGGGCTATTCCGCCATTGGTCGCCTGAAGGGGCTGGCGGAGGTCAGAGGAGTAGAAGTTGCCCTAAAACAGATCTACTTTCAGGAGTAAATTCACGCCTGCGGCGGCAGGCAAACACCTGCCGCCGCCTCTCGTACCGTTAATCAACGATAAACAGCTGCGCACCGGAATCACTCCAGGAGCGGTGCGCTTCCGCACTATCCGCCACCTGATAACTCATGCCCGGCGTCAGGGTAAACACCCTTCCGTCCTCCAGCTCGGTATGTAGCTCACCAGAAAGGCACAGCAGAATATGCCCTTTTGAACACCAGTGATCTGCCAGGTAACCCGCGCTATATTCCACCATTCTGACCCGAACTTCGCCGAACTGCTGAGTACGCCAGAGCGCTCTGCCTGTTTCGCCAGGATGCTCAGTAGCGGCCAGCGCAGCCCATGCGGTGGTACCAAACGGAATGTCGCTCATTTTCATGCTGCAGTCGTCTCCGGTTCAGGTGGATTATCCTCTTGCAGCATACCAATGCGCTGAAAATTTTGCCCGCTTAACGCCTCAGGGTTCAGAAATGGGCGTAACGGGTGTAGATCAGCAGCGGCGTGTTGATATTCTGAATCTGCCCGCCGGTGCGCAAGCGATCGAGGGCCTCCACGCCCAGCTCTATTTCACGCTGGATATCATGGCCCAGCACGATATCCATCTCCCCCGTTTCCAGCAGGGTTCGCGTGTAGTCGCTCAATTCGTGGCCAATAAACAGCACCTCGTTCGCCAGCCCTTTCTCCGTCAGAGCTTTAGCCACGCCGCGGTTTCCGCCAGCCATGTTGTAGATGCCAGCCATGGGCGGATTCTCTTCAAGGAACTTTTTGACGCTTTGGTATGAGCTTGCTGACTCATCATTGGTGTTCACCCTCTCCACGATGGTCAGATGGGGAAATTCAGCCCGTAAAGCCCGCCGGAAGCCCACTTCCCGCTCCTCCTGCGTCCGGTAGGTGGAGCTGAAGATCAGCAAAATATTTCCGGGCCGTTTTGGCAACATGCGGCCCATCAGCCAGCCAGCGGTGGCTCCGGTGCTGATCTGTTCCAGTCCGACATAGGCGGTGCGCCGTGAATTGGGCAGATCGCTGGTCAGACAGATCGTCGGCACGCCGTTCCCGACAGCTTCACGCACCGCCCGATTGATCTTTACATCATCGCGGCACACCAGCAGCAGTGCGTCAGATTCCGCCGCACGCCGGACGATCAGCTCGCTGAAGCGCCCGGTATTGACCTGAACGTTAGGCACGCTGTCAAAACTGAAGGCAATTTCAGGATGTGCGGCGATGTAACGTCGGGCCTCTTTCTCCACCAGGCTGATAAAGCTGGTGCCGGACTCGCAGATAAAAGCGATGCGCCGGCGCGATGCTGGCGTGCCGCTCTCATCCCACTGCCCGCCCAGCCGCTGGATCGCCAGCATCACCTTTTTACGCGTGACTTCACGTACGCCGGGGCGGGCGTTCACGACTCTGTCAACGGTAGCCATGCTCAAGCCCGCCTCTTCCGCGATGGTGGCGATAGTGGGTCCTTTCCAGCCGTTTTTCTCCGACATACCTGCTCCCAAAAAGGGGGTAATGAGGTGTTTTTCATCATAGCCAAAAGCGGTGATTAAGCCAGCGATGCTAAGCTGCTGATTCCAGCCAGTTAAGCGCTGATTGATGGCTTTCACCTCAATTAAATCTGTGATTTACCGCATTTTTTGATGATGCCGTTTGCCCTTTGCTTTGACTTTATTCCGGCCAAAAACGATCACTCTCTGCAGACATTTCGTCTCTTAACCAAGGAATCTGATCATGTATAACGTCGCCCTGTTTGGTGCCGGTCGTATCGGCCAAATTCACGCCGCCAACATTGCTGCCCATCCTGACTGCCGTTTGCAATATGTGGTGGATCTCTACCAGCCTGCCGCGCAGGCGCTGGCCGAAAAATTTGGCGCCCAGGTAGCGACGGCCGAGCAGGCCCTGAATGACAGCAGCATCCAGCTTGTTGCCATCTGTAGCGCAACCAATACCCACGCGGATCTGATTGAGGCGGCAGCGCGGGCCGGTAAAGCCATTTTCTGCGAGAAGCCGGTCGACCTCAGTCTGGAACGCGTGGAGCGCTGCCTGGCCACGGTGAAGGAAACAGGGGTGACGCTAATGGTGGGTTTCAACCGCCGTTTTGATCCCAGCATGGCGCAGCTGCAGCAAAGTCTGGCTGCCGGAGAAATTGGTCAGACTGAGATTGTGACTATCAGCTCCCGTGACCCTGGCGCACCGCCCGCAGAGTACCTGAAAACCTCCGGCGGTCTGTTCCGTGATATGACCATTCATGACTTTGATATGGCGCGCTGGCTGCTGCAGGAAGAGCCCGTTACCGTCTATGCCAGCGCCTCTTCACTGGTTGATCCCGCGATCAAAGCGTTAGGCGATATCGATACGGCCATTGTCACCCTGACCTGCGCCAGCGGCAAAATGGCAGTGATCACCAACAGCCGCCGTGCGACTTATGGTTACGACCAGCGTATTGAAGTGCATGGCAGTGAAGGGATGCTGGCGGTAACTAATCTGCCTGAAAGCAGCCTGGTGAAATCCTCACTGAGCGGCGTGGTGGCGCAGAAGCCGATGTATTTCTTCCTGCAGCGCTACGCGGAAGCCTACCGGCTTGAGTTCGCCAGCCTGATAACGCATCTGAAAAGCGGCACCGCAGTAACGCCAGGCGGCGAGGATGGATTGCAGGCGCTACGTCTGGCCGACGCGGCGCTGGCGTCGCTGACCAGCGGAGAGGTTGTCCGGTTAAAAGCTTAACAGTCTGCTGCCGAGGCGTTATCTTGCCATCTGTCGTCACAGAAGATAATGCCTCAGGGAGAAAGATAAGGTGGCCCCCAGCCAGAGAAGAAGAAGCAGTCATTCCAGCAATAGTGTGCAGAAACTTGACCAAAGACCAGGCGCTGAGTTTATGATGCAGGCAGACTGTGCGGCCGCCTGTATCCTGAGCCGTCAGAAGCGCAGGCTGGAGAGAGGGTTTTGCCATTTTTGTTGCATGACAGGGGGATAGTGTGGACTCAATTTTTAAAAGAACCCCTGACCGCAAGGGGTTGCTGTTAACCATTGCCGGGCTGACGCCATTACTCCTCTGCCTGATTTTTACCTATATAGATGCCCGTCAGATTGTTACGCGGCAGCAAGCCGTCACGGCTTCAATGCTGCTGAACCAGGCAGAAGCGATCAGCGATCAGGCCTGGAATATGGTCGGCTATCTGCGCAAACTCTCAGGCAAAAGTTGCAGCGATATTAATGAACAGCTTCAGCAGTACGCCTCGCAGTTTCCCTACTTCCGATCTATTGGCCTGATGCAGGATGGGATGGTGACCTGCTCCTCTATCTTTGGCGGGATGAAGGGCGATCTCTCAAGCATGCTTCTGCGCCCTGCGCCAGAGCCGCGTAAAGCCTGGTGGATGCTCTCTCTCTCCGGCACGTTTTCCGTCAGGGATCGTCCGGCCGTTATGTATATGCGCGATCTGCCCAATCAGTTCAGTAGCTATGCGGTGGTGGATGGGCAGTATCTGCTGGATTTTATGCATGCGGTGGGGAAAAGCCATGGCTATAACATCTCGCTGCAGTTTGGTGGCGGCTACGCCATCGACAGCGCCTTTACCCCGGCGAACAGCCCTTCTCTGCTGCGCTCGCATACGCTGACTGTCAGCTCAAAGCGATATCCTGTGGATGCAACCGTTATCTCGCCGCCAGCCGATCTCGCCCTTACCTGGCGGCAGGGGTTAATGACCTATTTCCCCATGGCGACCATTTTTTCTCTGCTTCTGATGATGAGCACCAATAACTGGCTGAAGCGCAAAGTCTCGATACACGATCAGCTGCGCCAGGCGCTGTTACGACGGGAGTTTTCGGTTCATTATCAGCCGGTCTGTAACATAGAAACCGGAACGTTTAGCGGCGTTGAAGCGCTGATGCGCTGGCAGTTGCCAAATGGTAACTGGGCGCGGCCTGACCTGTTTATCGGCGCAGCAGAAGAGGAAGAGATGATTGTGCCGCTTACGCAGCATCTACTGCAGACGATTGCCGAAGAGGCGCGTAGCTGGCAGGTGCCTCCCGGTTTCCATATCGCCATCAATATTGCCGGCGAGCATATTCAGCATCCCGATTTCGTGGCGGATATCAGAAATTTTGCCGCTCAAATGGCTTCCCATCAGCCCAATATTACCCTTGAGCTGACGGAGCGCAGCCTGATATCAGACGGGGATGAGGTGATTCAGAAGCTGGAGACGTTGCGCCGGGAAGGGATTCGGATAGCCATTGATGACTTCGGAACCGGCCACTGTTCGCTCTCCTATTTGCAGACCTTCCCGCTCGACTATCTGAAAATCGATCGTGGCTTTGTGAATGCGATCGAATCGGCAGAGGGGGAAGCGCCGGTGCTGGATGCCATTATCATGCTCAGTCAGAAGCTGAAGCTCAGCATAGTGGCAGAGGGGGTGGAAACAGTGAAACAGCTGGCGTATTTGCAGGCGCGCGGCGTCATATTTATTCAGGGTTATCTTTATGCGCGGCCGATGAGCAGTGAGGCATTAATGGCGTGGATCCAACAGGAAGGTCAGCATCCGCTCACTTTTCAACCCCAGAAGCCCACGATTGTTTAATTTTTCTGCCTGATGAAAAATTATTTTACGCTGAATAACCTCTCTCTCCAGCGTCATATCGACGCTGACAGCGCCTTTTTGCCACGCATTTTGCGGGCAAATACCCGGACAGTTAACAGGGAAAAGGCGTGATATTCTCGCCAGGCAGCCAAATTAACTTCAATCCTGTCAACGCTATTAAGAAAATGATTTTTAAAGACGGGGGATTTTTTATTATACATGGCTGGCTTCGCTATAAAGCGCCAGAGAGTATGACTTATAGTTTCTTCAGGCGCAGCAGCGGACTTTATCGAAAATATTCATTAATTTAACTTAATTCAGAATATAAAATTTGTTCGTTATTTGCCTGTAAATACGATGGGTATTTCCCCCGTCACAATATAATAGTTTTCAGTGTCTCCTCACCCTTCAGGATAACCCGCTGTGATTCAGGCCATTCAGGCAAAACGCTGCGGCATAAAATGATTGAACGATCTCTTCAGTCACCCTGATTTCAGGGAGAAATTATGTTCGTGCCGGAAGAAACGATATACTGAAAGCAGACAGATATTTGTTGAGCGGGGCAAATACCCGCTACAAATCGCTGCCTGTAGGGTATATAGCCCTACACTATTTGTACCATTTTGCCATGAGCCGTGGGTATCGCTCTGGCAAACCGGACAAAATTTAATCGGGAAACAGACAATCACAGGGTGTTTTATATGAAGCTACGTAGGAAGCGTGTTAAGCCGATAGGCTTAAAAGACGTAACGATCATTGATGATGCCAGGTTACGCAAAGCCATTACCGCAGCGTCGCTGGGCAACGCCATGGAGTGGTTTGACTTTGGGGTTTATGGCTTTGTGGCCTATGCATTGGGTCAGGTGTTCTTCCCGGGTGCCGATCCCGGCCTACAGATGATTGCCGCACTGGCAACCTTCTCTGTTCCTTTCCTGATTCGTCCGCTGGGTGGCCTGTTCTTTGGTGCACTGGGTGACAAGTACGGCCGTCAGAAAATACTCTCTATCACCATTGTGATTATGTCCGTCAGTACTTTCTGTATCGGCCTGATACCCTCCTACGCCTCCATTGGCGTCTGGGCACCTGTGCTGCTGCTGCTCTGTAAAATGGCTCAGGGCTTCTCGGTGGGCGGCGAATATACCGGTGCTTCCATCTTTGTGGCGGAATATTCTCCCGACCGCAAACGCGGCTTTATGGGAAGCTGGCTCGATTTCGGCTCCATCGTGGGATTTGTGACCGGCGCAGGCCTGGTCGTACTGATTTCCGCCGTGATCGGCGAAGCCAAATTCCTGGAGTGGGGCTGGCGCGTGCCGTTCTTTGTTGCGCTGCCGCTTGGTCTGATTGGGATCTATCTGCGTAACGCGCTGGAAGAGACACCTGCGTTCCAGCAGCATGTGGATAAACTTGAAAAAGGCGATCGCGAAGGTCTGGCTGATGGACCAAAAGTCTCTTTCAAAGAGATCGCTACCAAACACTGGAAAAGTTTGCTGGCCTGTATTGGTCTGGTGCTCTCAACCAACGTCACTTACTACATGCTGTTGACGTATATGCCAAGCTACCTGTCGCACAATCTTCACTATTCTGAAGATCACGGCGTCCTGATCATTATCGCTATCATGATTGGTATGCTGTTTATCCAGCCGGTTATGGGCTTGATGAGTGATAAGTTTGGCCGCCGTCCGTTTGTGATTATCGGCAGCGTGGCGCTGCTGTTCCTGGCTATTCCCTGCTTTATGCTGATCAACAGTAACGTGATGGGGCTGATTTTTGCCGGGCTGCTGATTCTGGCCGTGGTGCTGAACTGCTTTACCGGCGTTATGGCCTCCTCGCTTCCCGCGATGTTCCCTACGCATATCCGTTACAGCGCGCTGGCAAGCGCCTTCAATATTTCGATTTTAGTTGCAGGTTTAACGCCAACGCTGGCGGCCTGGCTGGTGGAATATACCGCTAACCTCTACATGCCTGCTTATTACCTGATGGTGGTTGCGGTTGTGGGTCTGGTGACCGGTATTATGATGAAGGAAACCGCAAATATGCCTCTGCGCGGCGCAACGCCTGCCGCTTCAGATATTGATGAAGCTAAAGAGATCCTGCAGGAGCATCACGATAATATCGAGAGCAAAATTGATGATATCAGTGAGCAGATAGCGGAGCTGGAAGAGAAACGTAAGCATCTGATCCATCAACATCCAAATATTAATGAATAGCTGATGTGATTAATGCAAAAGGCCCGCCTGATAGCGGGCCTTTTTTTATTCTGGCAGCCGCAGTATTGGAAGGCTACATCCGTTCAGGCTGATAAAGATGATCGCCTCTGCTCCTCTTTGCAGGGCTTCAAACCAGCACTTTCACCCGGAACAGGGGCCTCTGCAAGTTCGACGCACTCTGGCACCTTGTCTATCCTTTCCTTTTGGACTTTTTTTCTGACACAAGGAGAGAACATGCAATTTCTGTCGCGCTTCCATTTTTTCAACCTGCTGATGACCCCCTCGTTCTGGATAGGAACCGCCACCGTGGTTCTGGTAACGCTGGTCATGTACTGGGTGATTAATCGGCTGCTCTCTTTCATTCAGAAAGCAATCAACAGTTGGGGAGAGAAACACGCCGCGGCCAATAAAGGGCGCATCATCCTCACAGATATGCTGAAAAGAACCAGTAAATCCCTGATTTTCATCTCTGCTTTTTTATTCAGCCTGCGCTTTATCAACCTGCCGGATAACCTTTATAACACCATCAGCCACGCCTGGTTCCTGGTGCTGGCGGTGCAAATTGCACTCTGGATGGATCAGGGGGTAGTCTCCTGGCTTCGTCAGTTGATGACTCAGCCCGGCATGATTAAAAATCCGGTGACGCTGGTGATCACCGGTCTGCTCCTGCGAGCCGTGGTCTGGTCAGTAATGCTGCTCTCAATACTGGCTAACGCCGGGGTAGATATTACTGCGCTGGTAGCCAGCCTGGGGGTGGGCGGTATCGCTATTGCGCTGGCTGTTCAGACCATCCTTAGCGACGTGTTTGCCTCGCTCTCCATTGGCTTTGATAAGCCGTTTGAGATTGGTGACTTCGTGGTCTTTAATGATGTTGCCGGTACTATCGAGCATATCGGGCTGAAAACCACCCGCATCCGCAGTCTGAGCGGCGAACAGATTGTCTGTGGTAACGCCATTCTGCTTCAGCAGACGCTGCACAATTACAAGCGTATGCAGACCCGACGCATCGTCTTCACCTTTGGCGTGGCGCTGAATACGCCGCCGGAAAAACTGCGCAAGATTGGTGAAATTGTCGGTCAGATTATTACTGAAGCAGGGGAAACAAAGTTCGACCGGGCGCATCTGCTGGGCTTTGGCACCGACCGACTGAACTATGAAGTGGTGCATATCGTTAACACGGCGGACTACAACAAATACATGGATATTCAGCAGGAGATCAATATTCAGATTATTGAGCGCCTGCAGGAGATAGGTGTTGAGATGGCGCTGCCTAATCTGGTGGTGAAAAACCCTTACCTGGCGGAAGCGCAGGAAGCCGAGCCTGAAGAGGAGGGCCTGCCAGCCACCCAGTAACGGGCTCACGGCTCCTGCAGGTATCCCTGCCCGCAGGACGCCTCCATTAACCGCTGCGCACCGAGCCGCGCCACACGACATTTGCCTCATAAATCAGGCTGTGGTTTAGCTGTCCGGTGCGTGGCCGCAGTTCATCAGAGTGGTTATCCTGCTCAATCAGCCAGCGCACAGCTTCACGTGCAAACTGTTCGATGGGCTGGGTAAAGGTAGTCAAATCGTAAGATGACCAGCCGCTTTGCGGGATATTGTCATACCCTACCACGCAAAGATCTTCCGGAATGCGCAGGCCAAAACGATGCCGCGCTTCATCCATCAGCCCACAGGCCACCAGGTCGGTAACGCAGTAGATGGCATCGGGACGCTGCTGTCGCGTCAGCAGGCGATGCGCAAGGATCTGGCCGCTCTCATACGAGGTACTGCCAAAGCGTTCCACCGTGACCGCAATCTCAGCTCGGGCGGCGGCGGCCAGAAAGTCGGCCTCTCGTTTCATCAGGCTGGGCGTCCCTGCCAGCGAATTGGCGAATGCAAGGTGGCGACATCCCGCACGCTGAAAAGCCATTAATGCAGTTTCGGCAGCCTGGGTAGAGTCGAGATTGATGCTTAGCGATCCCGGCAGCGTCTCGTCGCGGTTGATCAGTACCAGGTGTTGCCCATGCTGGTAGCAGAGGCGGGTGATGGTACGGTCAGGCATGCCGGAGAGAATAATCGACGCATCGGCACGAAAATTAATCGCCTGCTGCAGGGCTGCTGAAACGCGGCTGTCCGAGCGATCGGTATTAATGATCATCGCCACTTTTCCCGCCTCCTGAAGTAACTGAGTCAGCCAGCTGACCAGGGTGGCGCGATAGGGGGTGGCCACCTCTGAAACAATCAAACAGACTATGCCGCTGCGGTTTCTTACCAGGCTGCGGGCGAGATGATTGACGTGATAACCCAGCTCTTCTGCCGCTTTCAGGACGCGGGCGCGCATCGGTTCCGATACGCTGGCGCCCGGCGTAAAGACGCGGGATACCGCAGAACGTGATACGCCCGCCCGTAGAGCAACATCCTGTGCGCTGACCACTGTTTTCTCCTGCATCAGGCTTATTCCCACCAGTTTTTCATGAACGGCTCCAGTTTGCCCTGAACTGCACAGCTGTGCAAAATAAAATCGACTGCGAATGTTGCATTTTTGTGACGGCAACCGCCAATTGCAGCAGAGCTGGATTGACAGGCTATTTTTTGTTCTCTACTAATCTGCACAGCTGTGCAAAAAAAGATGCCGGTGAAGCATCACCTCAACCCCAAGGAGAACACCATGCGTTATACCTTGTTGACCCCTGCCCTTGCTCTCTGCTGCTCGCTCTCCCCGTTTGCGGCCAGCGCTGCGGGTAATCTCAATATGATCTGCTCGGCTGACGTGGTGGTCTGTGAGCAGATGACCCGCGTTTTCAGCCAGACGCATCCTGATATAAAAGTCAGCATGGTGCGACTCTCCGCAGGAGAAGCCTATGCGCGTCTTCGCAGCGAAGCGCGTAACCCCCGTACCGATATCTGGTGGGCGGGAACGGGCGATCCTCACATGCAGGCGGCCGAAGAGGGATTAACGCAGGTTTACAAATCACCGTTGCTTACTCAACAGCATGAGTGGGCGCAAAAGCAGGCGGAAATCTCCGGTTACCGCACGGTTGGTATTTACGCAGGTGCGCTGGGTTGGGGATATAACGCCAAACTGCTGGCAGAGAAAAAGCTCAAAGCTCCGGCATGCTGGGCGGATCTGCTCGATCCGGGATTCAAGGGGGAAATCCAGATCGCCAATCCAAACTCCTCCGGTACGGCCTACAACACTCTGGCTACGCTGGTGCAGATCATGGGTGAAGATCAGGCCTTTGCTTATCTGAAAAAGCTGAACGCCAATATTTCCCAATACACCAAATCGGGCTCTGCGCCGGTCAAAGCGGCAGCGCGTGGCGAGACCACCGTCGGCATCGTGTTTATGCACGATGCGGTCGCGATGGAAGTTGAGGGGTTTCCCATAAAAACCGTCGCACCCTGTGAAGGTACCGGCTATGAGATTGGCTCAATGTCGATCGTAAAAGGCGCACGCAATCTGCCCAGCGCCAAAGTCTGGTATGACTGGGCGCTCTCAGCGGAAGCGCAGTCGCACATGAAAGAAGCCAAATCTTTCCAGCTTCCCTCTAACACCAAAGCGGAAATCTCGGACTACGCGCCGCGCTTCGAGAAGATCAAGCTTATCGATTATGACTTCAAAACCTACGGAGATTCTGCCAAACGCAAAGCGCTGCTTGGCCGTTGGGATAAAGAGATCGGCTCCAGCGCACAGTAATTCTGCCCTTTTAACGTAACTGCGGTGGCCTGCGCCTGATGTCCGCCTGCCTGAACCAGGTCGAGGTGATAGATGAATGCAAATAACCGGCGATTAGTTATCGCGCTGGCTTTGGGGGCGGTAGCGCTGACGCTACTGCCGTGGTACAGCCTTGAAAACGGCTTCTTCGATTTTAGCTGGCTTGTCACGCTGTGGCGTGATGAAGCCTCCGCGCCTGCTTTATGGCAGATATCACTCTATTCACATGCGTGGCTGGGCGTCATTGTTGGCCTGCTGGCGCTGGCGGCGCTCTGCGGGCTTATGCAACGGAGCGGCTGGCGCAGCGGGTTGCTGCTGACTATTAGCGGCACCGGCGTGCTGTTTATGGTGCTGGAAGGTCACGCCATCGGTTATAGCGGCTGGAACTGGCAGTGGCTGGAAGGTCTGTTCGGGCCGCTGACCCAGGGCCAGCCGGCAATGGGTGCAGGTGCGCTGCTGATGCTGACCGTTTTTCTGCTGCTGTTCGCTTTTGCGCTGGCAGAGCGCGGCGCGTTGCGCGGTGATGCCTTTGTGGTTGCCGCCATCGTTTTACTGGTCGCCCTGGTCAGCACCTTTGTGCTTTACCCGGTGATAAGTCTGTTTATTGTCTCTGTACAGGATGTTGACGGCAGCTTCAGGCCGGATGGCCTGATCAACAATATGCGCGACCCCTCAATCTGGAGCCTTGCCTGCTTTGCGGGCGGTAACTGCGGCACAGCCTGGCGTACGCTGGCGCTGGCGCTGATGACGGCATCAGGCTCCACGCTGCTTGGACTGGCATTTGCCCTGGCCGCTACGCGTACTGCTTTGCCCTACAAGAAAGCGCTACGCCTGCTGACCATTCTTCCGATTATCACCCCGCCCTTTGTAATTGGCCTGGCTTTGATTCTGCTGTTCGGGCGCTCGGGCGTGGTTACCGCACAGCTGGCAGCGCTGTTTGGCATCGAACCGGGCCGCTGGCTCTATGGCATGACCGGCATCTGGATTGCTCAGGTCCTCTCCTTCACGCCGGTGGCATTTATGGTGCTGATCGGTGTAGTGGAAGGGGTAAGCCCGTCGCTGGAGGAGGCTTCACAAACTCTGCGAGCCAACCGCTGGCGCACTTTTTCCCGCGTTTCGCTGCCGCTCATGGCGCCGGGCCTGGCCAACGCTTTTTTAATCAGTTTTATCGAAAGCATGGCTGATTTCGGCAACCCTATGGTGCTGGGCGGCAGCCACGGCGTCCTCTCTACGGAGATCTTCTTCTCCGTCGTTGGCGCGCAAAACGATCCCAGCCGCGCGGCGGTGCTGGCGATGATCCTGCTGGGCTTTACGTTATGCGCCTTTATTATCCAGCGACTCTGGCTCTCGGGTAAAAATTTCGCCACTGTTACCGGCAAAGGGGATGGCGGCCGTCACACCACGCTGCCAAAACCCCTGCGGGCGGGCATTTACGGGATGGTAATCCCCTGGGGCCTGTTTACGCTGGTGGTCTACGGCATGATCATGGTAGGAGGATTTGTGCAGTCATGGGGACTGGATAACAGCCTGACGCTGGACCACTATATTCGCGCCTTCCGCGTTTCCCTGCAGGATGGGCATCTGCTCTGGAGCGGCGTAGCGTGGAACTCCTTCTGGACCACGCTGGAAATTGCGCTGATTGCCGCTCCGCTCACGGCTGTGGTCGGCTTACTCACCGCATGGCTTATCGTCAGGCAAAAGTTTGCCGGCCGTCAGACCTTTGAGTTCATGCTGATGCTGAGTTTTGCTATTCCCGGCACGGTGATTGGCGTCAGCTACGTGATGGCTTATAACCTGCCGCCGCTGGAGATAACCGGTACGGCGCTGATCCTCGTCGCCTGCTTTGTTTTCCGCAACATGCCGGTGGGCGTCCGTGGCGGCATCGCCGCTATGAGCCAGCTGGATAAAAGCCTGGATGAAGCCTCGCTGACGCTGGGTGCCAACAGCTTCCGCACGCTGACCAGAGTTATTCTGCCCTTGCTGAAACCCGCCATCAGCGCCGCGCTGGTCTACGCCTTTGTTCGCGCCATTACCTCTATCAGCGCCGTGATCTTTCTGGTCAGCGCCCAGTACAACATGGCCACCTCTTACATTGTCGGGCTGGTGGAAAACGGCGAGTACGGCGTAGCGATTGCTTACTCATCCGTTTTGATTGTGGTGATGCTGGCGATCATCGCCCTCTTCCAGCTGCTGGTCGGCGAGCGGCGCTTACGCCGCACGGCCGCCCTTATCCCGGCCACTGTTGTTCCTCTTTCCCGGAAACCGTTAATACAGGAGAACGCCCTATGAGCATCGTTACCGCAGGAACAGTGGTGTTTGAGCAGGTTTCCAAGCGCTTCGCCGGTTTTGACGCTATACCCGATCTTTCATTAACCGTGGAGGCGGGCACGCTGGTGACCCTTCTCGGCCCTTCGGGCTGCGGTAAAACCACCACCCTGCGCTTGCTGGCCGGGCTGGAGCACCCCACATCAGGGCGTATCCTGATTGGCGGTAAAGAGGTCACGCATCTTCCCGCCAACGAGCGCGACGTAGCGATGGTGTTTCAGTCTTATGCGCTGTTTCCTCATATGTCAGCCCTGGAAAATGTTATGTACGGACTGCTGTCGGGCGGCCTGCGTAAGCGGGAAGCGCAGGATCGCGCCAGAGAGGGACTAAAGCTGGTCGGGCTGGAGCAGCAGGGAAACCGGCTGCCGTCAGAGCTTTCCGGCGGGCAGCAGCAGCGTATCGCCGTGGCGCGTGCGCTGGTGCTGGAGCCGCAGGTACTGTTGCTGGATGAGCCGCTTTCAAATCTGGATGAGCGTCTGCGCCGTCGCGTACGCACCGATATTCGCGACCTGCAGCAGCGGCTGGGCTTTACCGCCGTCTACGTCACCCATGACCAGGAAGAGGCGCTGGCGGTCTCCGATAAAATTATCGTGATGAAGGAGGGCGAAATTGCACAGCAGGGCGCGCCCGATACGCTCTACCACTCGCCAAACTCGGTATTTATTGCCGACTTTATGGGAGAAGCTAATATTCTGCCCTGTGAAGTTGACACCACAGACGGCGAGTACGCCCAGGTAAGCGTGGGCAACCAGCGCTATCGGGTACGCAGCAGTGGCGCGAAACCGGGTAAAGCGCAGCTTTCCATAAGACCCCAATATATTACGCTCAACTCAGGCGGCGCAGGAGCGCTGGCAGGGCAAATCGTGCATGCAACCTGGCTGGGTGACCATATCGAATATGAAGTCAGTACGCCGCTTGGCGCGCTGTTTATTATTGACAGCCAGATGGAGCAGATATTACCGCTGGCTGCCCACGTCAATGTGGATTTCAAACCGCAGGGCCTGGCATTAATCGCCTCTTAACGTTCGCTACTCTGGAGAAAAGTATGACCGGAACAGAAGATCACGCGCTACTGGCGCGCCTTGCACTGGCAGAAGAAACGGCGCGGGCCGCAGGCCAGCTGGCATTAAGCTGGTTTAATCAGCGCGACAGCCTGATTGTGGAAACTAAAAAAGATCCTCAGGATGTGGTTTCACAGGCCGACCGTGAAGTTGAGCAGATGATTGACCAGCGTATTCGTCAGGCCTGGGCAGAAGATGGCTTTCTGGGGGAGGAGTCTGGCCTGCAATCCGGTACGTCAGGCTATACGTGGGTGGTGGATCCCATTGACGGCACCAGCCCGTTTCTTAACGGCATGCCGAGCTGGTGCGTATCGATAGCGGTGCTCTTTGAAGGCGAACCGGTTATTGGGGTGATTTATGCCCCCTGCTACGACGAATGTTACGTTGCGGCGTCAGGCATGGGAGCCACCTTAAATGGCCGCAAGTTGCAGGTTGATCCTGCGCGCACCTTGCAAAATCATGTAGTTGGCTTTGGGGCTAACAGTTACGTTTCACCGCAGGCCGTGGGCGAACTGCTGGCGGCGCTGCTGAGCAAAGGCGGGAACTTTATCCGTATCGGCTCCGGCGCACTGATGCTGGCCTGGGTCGCTGCTGGTCGGGTTGTCGGCTATTTCGAACCCTATATGCACGCGTGGGATTGCCTGGCCGGATACTGCCTGGTGAAAGAGGCGGGCGGCTGGTATTTGCCTTTTGATACCGCAGGCGAGCGGCTGACTAAGGGCGCAAAAGTGCTGGCCGTGGCACCGGGCGCGCAACAGGAGTTAAGAGAGATCATGGGCGTGTAAATTCTGCGCCTGAGGCTGGCTCGCTCAGGCGCTCTGCGTTCACTATGGAAAGCTCAAAAAAATCGGGCGTTTAACGTTCGCTTTTACAAAGCCTGAGCACAAGCCCAGGCGGAAGCCCAGGCCCACTGGAAATTATAGCCTCCCAGCCAGCCGGTCACGTCCACCACTTCACCAATGAAGTAGAGGCCGGGCACATCGCGCGCCTCCATGGTCTTGGAGGAGAGCACGCTGGTATCCACTCCACCCAGCGTCACTTCCGCCGTGCGGTAGCCTTCAGTACCGTTAGGCTGCACCCGCCACTGGTGCAACGAGGCAACCAGTTCGCCCTGCTGACGGCTGTTGAGCTGCTTCAGCGTACATTCCGGTACGCTGCCCAGCAGCTGAAGGCACTCCACCAGACGGCGCGGCAGGACTTTTGCCAGCGTGTTTTTCAGGCTCTGATTGGGGTGGGCTTCACGCTCTTCATCAATAAAACTACCGAGTTCGCGCTCAGGGGAAAGGTTGATCGTCACAAACTCGCCAGGCTGCCAGTAGCTCGATAATTGCAGAACTGCCGGACCTGATAACCCACGATGGGTAAACAGCAGCGCCTCTTTAAACAGGGTGCCATCTTCCGCACTTATCACGGAAGGGACGGCAACGCCGGAGAGGGTTTGCAGCTGCTCCAGCAGAGGCTTGTGCAGCGTGAAAGGCACCAACCCGGCGCGGGTAGGAAAGACCTTCAGACCAAACTGCTCTGCAATTTTATAACCAAAAGGCGAGGCGCCCAGACCCGGCATCGAGAGCCCGCCGGAGGCCACCACCAGTTTCTCCGCCTGCACCGTACTGCCGTTCAGCGCCAGCGTATAGCCCGCCTCATCGCGCGCCACGCTCAGCACTTCGCTGCGCAGCCGCAGGGTAACGCTGCCCGCTTCACACTCTTTCAGCAGCAGGTCCACAATCTGCTGGGCGGAATCATCGCAGAACAGCTGGCCCAGCGTCTTTTCATGCCAGGCAATACCGTGACGGTTAACCAGATCAATAAAGTCCCACTGGGTATACCGCGCCAGTGCCGACTTACAGAAATGGGGGTTTTGCGAAAGATAAGCGGCCGGTTCGGTATAGAGGTTGGTAAAATTACAGCGGCCGCCGCCGGACATCAATATTTTACGCCCCGCTTTTTTGCCGTTATCCAGCAGCAGCACTCGCTTGCCCCGCTGCCCCGCTTGCGCTGCGCAGAACAGGCCAGCCGCGCCAGCGCCAATGATGATAACGTCAAACTTTTCCACAACTCGCTCCGGGCTAAAAAACGCTGATTGTAATGACAAGGGGCGGGTGACGCCAGAGTAACAAAAATGTCATCGCTGAAACATTTTGCAACTGAATGATATTTAAGTGAAAGCAGCGCCGATTTTCATCATGCTGACACATTTCTGTCAAAAAAAGTCTATATTTTCCTTTCCCCAGCCGCGTATTCTCGCTGATAATGCGCCGCGTTCATGTCCCCCAAAATGGCTTAACGCTTATGTTACATCTGTTCGCTGGTCTCGATTTTCATACTGGCTTGTTACTGGTACTCGCGCTGCTCTTTGTGCTGTTCTACGAGGCCATCAACGGCTTCCATGATACGGCCAACGCAGTCGCTACTGTGATCTATACCCGGGCAATGCGATCGCAAGTGGCGGTGGTGATGGCTGGGGTGTTCAACTTCTTTGGCGTCCTGCTGGGCGGACTGAGCGTGGCCTATGCCATTGTTCACCTGCTGCCCACCGATCTGCTGCTTAACGTAGGTTCAGCTCATGGCCTTGCCATGGTCTTCTCTATGCTGCTTGCCGCGATCATCTGGAACCTCGGCACCTGGTACTTTGGTCTGCCGGCCTCCAGCTCTCATACCCTTATCGGGGCCATCATCGGTATTGGCCTGACCAACGCACTGATTACCGGCACCTCGGTAGTAGATGCATTAAACATCCCCAAAATGGTCGGCATCTTTATGTCGCTGGTGATTTCACCGATTGTTGGCCTGGTGCTGGCTGGCGGCCTGGTATTTATCCTGCGCCGTTACTGGAGCGGGAACAAAAAGCGCCGCCGTATTCATATGACGCCTGCAGAGCGTGAAAAGATCGACGGCAAAAAGAAGCCGCCGTTCTGGACGCGGATTGCCCTGATTGTCTCTGCTATTGGCGTGAGCTACTCGCACGGTGCCAACGATGGTCAGAAAGGCATTGGTCTGATCATGCTGGTATTGATTGGCGTGGCGCCTGCCGGCTTCGTGGTCAACATGAACTCTACGGGCTACGACATCACCCGCACCCGCGACGCGGTAAACCATCTGGAGCAGTACTATCAGCAGCACGCTGATTCACTGGCCCATATTGTGCAGATGGCGCCGCCTGTGGTGCCAACGCCGGAAGAGGTGCCAGGCGGTCCGAAAGATTTCCATTGCGATGCAGCCCGTGCTCTGCCAGCGATTCAGCAAGCCCAGGGCCTGCTGAACAACCTGCAAAGCTACGATAAGCTGACGGTGGACCAGCGGGCGCAGCTTCGCCGCCTGCTGATGTGCATCTCTGACACTTCAGAAAAAGCGTCGAAACTGCCGGGCGTCACCAGTGACGATCAGCGTTTCCTCAGCAAGCTGAAAGGTGATCTGCTGGGCACGATTGAATATGCTCCGGTCTGGATTATCGTCGCCGTAGCGCTGGCGCTGTCGCTGGGAACCATGGTGGGCTGGCGTCGTGTGGCGACCACTATCGGTGAGAAGATCGGTAAGAAAGGCATGACCTATGCTCAGGGGATGTCCGCGCAGATGACGGCGGCGGTCTCTATCGGCGTGGCGAGTTATACCGGGATGCCGGTTTCAACCACTCACGTCCTCTCCTCTTCCGTTGCCGGCACCATGCTGGTTGATGGCGGCGGCGTTCAGAGCAAAACCATCAAAAATATCCTGCTTGCCTGGATATTTACGCTGCCTATCTCCATCCTGCTTTCAGGATCGCTTTACTGGATCGCGTTGAAATTTGTAGTGTAGTGCCCTCCGGGCAGAGCAAAAGGGCGGGGATATCCCCGCCCTTTTTTGTTTCCGCCGTTTGCTGACTCAATGCCAGATCAGCAGCCCAACCAGACTAATTACCACCAGTCCGCACAGCGCGCTGGTCAGGATAAACTGCCCCCGCACCCGCTCGCAGCGGCGAATAAACTCATCATCGTGATGGTCGCGATAGCGCTGTGACCAGATATACCGCACCAGCCGGACCTGTTTCCCGGGCTGACCGTGTGAGGTAAAAAAGCCCGCGCCATCCACATATTGATAGAGCAAAGGGTCGCACCCACGAAGCACCACTAACAACGCACGCAAAGAGGAAAAGTAGCGCGCCATATTCACCACACATACCACACAAAGAGCCCAGAAAAGCGCGATGGTGCTGATCATGATCCCCTCCCGACAGCCCTCAAAGAGCTTACGCAGCGGAATACGCCGGACAAGCCCCACGATAAGTAGCTAATCACCTCATTAAACCAGACTGATTTTAGTTGTAACAGAAGAGCGACCGCTATTAGCGCATAGCAAGTCGTTAATACCAGTGTAGGAGATCTGTTTAAATTTTTTCCAGCGATGTTTTACGTAGCCGTCAGAAAGCGAGAAAAATTCAGTATGATCCCGCTCGCAAACGGCGCGGCCTGGCCGCTCTGCCGTTAACAATTAGGGTTATAATAGAGGGGAAAACAATAACGTCGTCGGTGCGTTTCTCTCCATCAGACGCGGCGCAATGCATTAAACATTAGCAACGGATTTCAATGTGTTATGATGCGAAAAGAGAACTTTTTCGGCGGATATCCCTCCGCAACGAATGAAAGGAGTATCGTTATGTCTTACAAACACATTCTGATTGCAGTCGACCTTTCTCCGGAAAGCCAGCTGCTGGTCGCCAAAGCCGTCTCCATGGCGCGCCCGTACGATGCCAAAGTGTCACTGATCCATGTGGATGTGAACTATTCCGACCTCTATACCGGATTGATTGACGTCAACTTAGGCGATATGCAAAAACGTATCTCTGAAGAGACGCACACCGCACTGACCGGCCTCTCAAACAGCGCAGGCTACCCTATCTCTGAAACCCTGAGCGGCAGTGGCGATCTGGGCCAGGTGCTGGTCGATGCGATCAAAAAATATGATGTGGATTTGGTGGTGTGCGGTCACCATCAGGACTTCTGGAGCAAGCTGATGTCGTCGGCTCGCCAGCTGATCAATACCGTACACATTGATATGCTGATCGTGCCGCTGCGCGATGAAGAAGACGAATAAACAGCAAAGGGCGGGATAATCTCCGCCCTTTTTTTATCAGGTTAGCTGCTGAAACGCTACGGGCTTTTACTCGTCCTGCAGCGGTGGATAGATATCAAAGCGGTGGCTTTTGGTCACCACGGCGGACTGCGTCACCACGCCTGCCAGCGGGGGCGCGTAATCAGGACGCTTTACCACCACCCTTTTCTTCGCCAGTCGCCTTGCCGGGGCCAGCAGGCCATCCGCATCGTCATCCGCCCCCACCAGCGTCTGAAATACCCGCATCTCTTTCTTCACCAGCGCACTTTTCTGCTTGTGGGGATACATCGGGTCGAGATAAACCACGTCGGGCTTGTCGGCAATTTCGCTCAGTGCGTCAAGGCTTGAAGCGTGGATCAGCGTCAGCCGTTCCCGCAGCCAGCCGCCGATTTCCGCATTCTGGTAGCCGCGCTGCAGGCCGTCATCCAGCAGAGCTGCCACCACAGGATGACGCTCCAGCATCTGCACGCGGCAGCCTACTGAGGCCAGCACAAAGGCATCGCGCCCCAGCCCCGCCGTGGCATCAATCACCGAAGGCAGATAGCCGCTTTTAATGCCTACCGCTTTTGCCACCGCCTCGCCCCGGCCACCGCCAAAACGGCGCCGGTGGGCCATCGCTCCCTCCGCGAAATCTACAAAAATTCCGCCAAGTTTCGGCTCATCAAGCTTGCGCAGCTCAAGGTGTGTTGCCGTCATGACCAGCGCCATTGGCGCGTCGGCGTCATGCTCCAGCTGCCAGCGGGCGGCTAAAACAGACAGGGCGCCGTCTCCGGCGCCCGATTCATCCACTAAACAGATCTTCACTGCACGCTATTCCTGAATGCCGTAATGTTCCAGCATCGCATCCAGCTGCGGCTCACGGCCACGGAAGCGCCTGAACAGCTCCATCGGCTCTTCAGAACCCCCGCGCGTCAGGATGTTATCCAGGAAAGACTGACCTGTTTCGCGGTTGAAAATACCTTCCTCTTCAAAGCGCGAGTAAGCGTCAGCCGCCAGCACGTCTGCCCAGAGATAGCTGTAGTACCCCGCAGCATAACCCCCGGCAAAGATATGGCTGAAGGCATGCGGGAAGCGGCCCCATGAAGGGCTTGGCACCACCGCTACCAGCTGTTTGATCTCTTTCAGCATCTCAAGGATTTGCGCGCCTTTGGCCGGGTCAAACTCGGCATGCAGACGGAAGTCAAACAGGCCGAACTCCAGCTGACGCAGGATAAACAGCGCCGCCTGGTAGTTTTTCGCCGCCAGCATTTTATCCAACAGCTCCTGCGGCAGCGGCTCGCCCGTTTCATAATGACCGGAGATAAACGCCAGCGCTTCCGGCTCCCAGCACCAGTTTTCCATAAACTGGCTTGGCAGCTCCACCGCATCCCATGGCACCCCGCTGATGCCCGCCACGCCCGGCGTTTCGATACGCGTCAGCATATGGTGCAGGCCATGGCCGAACTCGTGGAACAGCGTGGTCACCTCATCATGGGTAAACAGCGCAGGCTTGCCCTTCAGCGGACGGTTGAAGTTACAGGTCAGGTAAGCCACCGGCTTTTGCAGAGAACCGTCGGCAAGGCGCATCTGGCCTACGCAGTCATCCATCCACGCCCCGCCACGCTTGTTTTCACGCGCATAGAGATCGAGATAGAAGCTGCCGCGCAGCTCGCCGCTCTCATCAAACAGGTCGAAGAAACGTACGTCGGGATGGTAAACGTCAACATCCTTGCGCTCTTTGGCAGTAATGCCATAAATGCGCTTAACCACTTCGAACAGGCCGTTAACGGCACGCTCTTCCGGGAAGTAAGGGCGAAGCTGCTCGTCGCTGATGGCGTAGAGGTACTGCTTCTGCTTTTCGCCGAAATAGGTGAGATCCCACGGGTTCAGCTCATCAATGCCATACTCTTTTTTCGCGAAGGCGCGCAGCTGCTCCAGCTCTTTCTCCGCCTGCGGTCGGGCGCGTTTGGCCAGATCGGTCAGGAAGTCCGTCACCTGGGCAGGATTTTCCGCCATTTTGGTGGCCAGCGATTTATCCGCATAAGAGTCAAAGCCCAGCAGCTGAGCCAGCTCGTGACGCAGCGCCAGCTCTTCCGCCATCACTTCGCTGTTATCCCATTTGCCCGCATTCGGCCCCTGATCGGACGCTCGCGTGGCGTAGGCGCGGTACATCTCTTCGCGCAGCGCCTGATTGTCGCAATAGGTCATCACCGGCAGATAGCTTGGGATATCCAGCGTCAGCAGCCAGCCCTCCTGCTCTTTGGCTTCCGCCTGCGCCTTCGCCGCCCCCAGTGCGCTTTCCGGCATGCCGGAGAGTTCGCTCTCATCAGTGATCAGCTTGCTCCAGCCCATGGTGGCATCCAGCACGTTATTGCTGTATTTAGACCCCAGCTCGGAGAGGCGCGCGGCAATTTCGCCATAGCGCTGCTGTTTTTCTTTGCTCAGACCAATACCGGAGAGTTCGAAGTCACGCAGGGCATTATCCACCGCCTTTTTCTGTGGCGTGCTCAGTCCGGCGTAGCTGGTCTCTTTCAGGTTGCGATAAGCCTGATACAGGCCCTCGTGCTGACCAACCCAGGTGCTGTACTCGGACAGCAGCGGCAGCGTTTGCTCATAGGCTTCGCGCAGTTCCGGGCTGTTTTTCACGGAGTTCAGATGGCTGACCGGCGAGAAAAGACGGCCTAAGCGATCGTCCACTTCCGCCAGCGGCTGAACCAGGTTATCCCAGCTATAGGGCGCGCCTTGAGCGACCGCTTTTTCCACTGCCGCACGACAATCGGCCAGTGCCTGAGTCACAGCGGGAACCACGTGCTCGGGTTTGATTGCAGAAAACGGCGGAAGCGTAAAAGAAGAAAGTAACGGATTGGTCATTGCGCAGTCCTTGTTATGATGACTTGTCTGAGGCGCTGTTTAGCGCGCGATAAAGTTAACATGAGGCTAAGTGTAGTGAAAATCAATGGCGGGAAGGCGAGGAAAGGTGAAGCTGTCCGTGATGGCGCCTGCCGGACGGCGGCAGAAGTCTGTTGCTGCTACCTTTAACGCGTTATTGATCTTAGTCACAGCGCACGCCACTATCTGGCCGGTTCCACCGGTTGGCAGTTGCCTGCCCCGGCCAGCCACCGCATAATTTTGCCGGTTTTTTGCTTACTCACACGGAGTGTTGTTATGTGGTATCTCTTTGCCGCCTCACTGTTACTGCTCTCTTTCCACCGACGGGCTTCACTGGGGTTGCTGGCAGTGGCGCTGGTTCTGGCGGCGATCGATGAAACCCTTCAGTGGCAGGCGATCGGCGCGTTAGTTGTTATTGGGGCTGTCGCTCTCTGGCGAATGAGAATAAAAGAGCAGCGCACAGCGGCTCTCGCTGGCGAAGCGTTGCTGCTGCTCAGCGCCGTTGCGCTGATGCTGCATCTTCTCCCCGGCTTTAATAATCTGAAAATTATCAGCGGCGTTAAAGCCGGACCGGAAAGCGCCCCCTTCAGCTTTTACTACAATTTTGATAAGGCCCTGATCCCCTTTGTTCTGCTCGCCTGCCTGCCCACGCTGCTGAAACGCCCGGCTGCGGCACCCAAAAACCGGCTGTGGTGGCTGGTGCTGATGCTCTCTATGCCACTGCTGCTGCTGGTCGCCACGCTGGCTGGCGGCCTGCGCGTCGAGCTGCATCAGCCTGAATGGCTTGGCGCTTTTATGCTGGCTAACCTGTTCTTTGTCTCCTTTGCGGAGGAAGCGCTGTTTCGCGGCTATCTCCAGCAGCGCGTCAGCCAGAAGCTCGGCAATCTCTGGGGATTGTTGATTGCCGCGGTAGTGTTTGGTCTGGCGCACGCTGCTGGCGGGCCGCTGCTGGTGTTCTTTGCCGCGCTCACCGGCCTGATTTACGGCCTGGCCTGGCTCTGGAGCGGCAGAGTGTGGGTCCCCACGCTGGTGCATTTCGCCTTTAATCTGCTGCATCTGCTCTTCTTTACCTATCCGGTCTGGCAACGCCTGCCAGGATAACAGAGCATTTTCAGCGCAGGGCGGTTATACTGGGGCCAACATGTGCCGCCACCGGCGGCACGCACCTCACTTCCCACCGGACAGATCCCAAGACATGCTGAGTTATCGCCACAGTTTTCATGCCGGCAACCATGCCGACGTTCTCAAACATACCGTTCAGAGCCTGATCATCACCGCGCTTAATGAGAAGGACAAACCCTTCCTCTATCTGGACACCCATGCCGGGGCCGGGCGCTATCAGCTGAGCGGCGAGCACGCCGAGCGCACGGGTGAATATCTGGAAGGGATCGCCCGCATCTGGCAACAGGATGACCTGCCGGAAGAGCTGGAGAGCTATATCTCCTGCATCAAGGCGCTGAACCCGAACGGCAAGCTGCGTTATTACCCCGGTTCGCCGCTGATTGCGCGTCACCTGCTGCGCCCTTACGACAAGCTGAGCCTGACGGAACTGCATCCCAGCGACTACCCGATGCTGCGTAATGAGTTCCAGAAGGATGAACGCGCGCGTACCGAGAAAGCGGATGGCTTCCAGCAGCTGAAATCTAAACTGCCGCCGCCGTCGCGCCGTGGTCTGATCCTGATCGATCCCCCTTACGAGCTGAAAACGGACTATCAGGCGGTGGTAACCGGGCTGCTTGAAGGGTACAAACGTTTCGGCACCGGCGTGTTTGCGCTGTGGTATCCGGTGGTATTGCGCCAGCAGATCAAACGCATTACCAAAGAGCTTGAAGCCTCCGGTATCCGTCGCATTCTGCAGATCGAGCTGGGCGTCCGCCCGGACAGCGACCGCTTCGGCATGACCGCATCAGGTATGATTGTGATCAACCCGCCGTGGAAGCTGGAGCAGCAGATGAACAACGTACTGCCGTGGCTGCTGAAGCACCTGGTTCCCGCAGGAACCGGCCACACCAAAGTCAGCTGGATTGTGCCGGAATAACCGGCCGCCCCATGCAGCTCTTATCAGCAGCATGGGTCTGATTAACTAAAAGCAGCGCGGCCACCGAATAATGCATTATTAATCAAAAATCTAGTTCGTAAATCCGCCGTTCGCCGCTACAGCCTGAATACCGAGAAGTCGTGCGCCATCTCGGTATTCGGGAAAATCTCCCGGCATTCTGCCAGCAATCTTTCCGCATCCTCCCGCAGATAACGCGAGCTGAGGTGCGTGACGATCAGCCTTTTCGCCCCCGCCTGTTTTGCTGCCGTGGCTGCCTGTCGGGTAGAAGAGTGCCCGCGTCCGTTGGCTTTCTCCTCCAGCGCAGCTTCCAGCGTGGCTTCATGCACCATGACATCTGCCCCTGCTGCCAGTTCGCTGGCCGCAGGCGTTGGGCTGGTATCGCCGAAGATGGCCAGCGTCACGCCTTTGGTGGCGGGGCCAAGATAGGCTTTTCCCTCCACCACCCGACCATCCTCCATCGTCACCGTTTTACCCAGTTTAAGCTGCTGAAACAGCACCCCGGGCTTTATCCCGTCGGCAAGAAGCCGTCCGGCATCCAGCGCGCCAGGCTTATCATGTTCTTCGATGCGAAAACCGTAGCACTCTACCGGATGGGTCAGCGGATACGCCGTCACGCGAAAATGGTCGTCGTTGAACACTTCCCCCGCTTCTATCTCCACAATCTCCAGCGGGAAGGTGAGCCAGGAGCCGCTCAGGCTCAGGGTGGTTTCGACAAAAGCCCTGATGCCTTTCGGCCCGTAAATCGTCATGGTATCGCTGATGCCGTTCATCGAACGGCTGGTCAGCAGCCCCGGCAGGCCAAAGATGTGGTCCCCGTGCAGATGGGTGATGAAAATCTTCTCGATTTTGCCGGTCTTCACCTGGGAACGCATCATCTGATGCTGCGTCCCCTCTCCACAGTCAAACAGCCAGCAGCCGCTGCGCACGCCATGCAGAGTCAGCGCAATACTGGTAACGTTACGCTGGCGACTGGGCGTACCCGCGCCGGTTCCTAAAAATAGCAGTTCCATCCGGTTTCTCTCAGCCTTTG
Source organism: Erwinia pyri (assembly GCF_030758455.1). Classification (NCBI taxonomy): domain Bacteria; kingdom Pseudomonadati; phylum Pseudomonadota; class Gammaproteobacteria; order Enterobacterales; family Erwiniaceae; genus Erwinia; species Erwinia pyri. The sequence goes on along the minus strand of NZ_CP132353.1, from coordinate 273,122 downwards.
TTGCCGTTAAAAAAGTGAGCGGGATCGCAATAAATCACCATTATTGCGCGTTTTATTGCTCCCGCCCTATCACAATCATAGATGCAAACTTTGCGGCATTTAACCGAGTGGCGTTACACTACTGCCAATTCATTTCACTAACTTTGGAATTCCCGATGACCAGACATTATGACTATCTTGCCATTGGCGGCGGCAGCGGCGGCATCGCCTCTATTAACCGTGCGGCTATGTACGGACAGAAATGTGCGTTGATCGAAGCGAAAGATCTTGGCGGTACCTGCGTGAACGTCGGCTGCGTTCCGAAGAAAGTGATGTGGCACGCGGCGCAGATCGCTGAAGCTATCCATCAGTATGGCCCCGATTATGGTTTCGATACCACCGTCAACAGCTTCAACTGGGGCACGCTGGTGAAAAACCGCACCGCCTATATCGATCGCATTCATACCTCGTACGATAACGTGCTGGGTAAAAACAATGTTGACGTGATCAAAGGTTATGCCCGCTTTGTGGATGCGCACACCGTAGAAGTGAACGGCGAAAAAATCACTGCCGACCATATCCTGATCGCCACCGGCGGCCGTCCAACCCGCCCGACAATCCCGGGTGCGGAATATGGTATCGATTCCGACGGCTTCTTTGAGCTGGATGCCCTGCCAAAACGCACCGCTGTGGTGGGCGCTGGCTATATCGCGGTTGAGATCGCAGGCGTGGTTAACGCGCTGGGTTCAGAAACGCACCTGTTTGTACGTAAGCATGCGCCGCTGCGCAGTTTCGATCCGCTGATCGTTGAAACGCTGGTTGAAGTGATGAACACTGAAGGCCCGCAGCTGCATACTGACTCTGTTCCTGAGGCGGTGATTAAAAACGCTGACGGCAGCCTGACGCTAAAACTGGCAAACGGCAAGGATCAGACGGTTGACTGCCTGGTCTGGGCCATTGGTCGTGAGCCAATGACCGATAACCTGAACCTGGATGTCACCGGCGTGGAGCTGAACGAAAAAGGCTACATCAACGTCGATAAATACCAGAACACCAATGTGGCGGGCATCTATGCCGTGGGCGACAACACCGGTGCGGTAGAGCTGACGCCGGTAGCGGTTGCCGCAGGGCGTCGCCTCTCCGAGCGCCTGTTTAACAACAAGCCGGAAGAGCATCTGGATTACAGCAACGTGCCAACCGTGGTCTTCAGCCACCCGCCAATCGGCACCGTGGGCCTGACCGAGCCAGAAGCGCGTGAAAAATATGGTGATGACGCTGTGAAAGTCTATAAATCTGCTTTCACCGCCATGTACACCGCTGTTACCCAGCACCGCCAGCCGTGCCGCATGAAGCTGGTTTGCGTGGGCAAGGATGAAAAAATTGTCGGCATTCACGGTATCGGCTACGGCATGGATGAGATGCTGCAGGGCTTCGCCGTGGCGCTGAAAATGGGCGCCACCAAGAAAGATTTCGACAACACTGTCGCTATCCACCCGACCGGTTCTGAAGAGTTCGTGACCATGCGCTAAGGCGCTAATCACCAAAAGAAAAAGCCAGCGAATGCTGGCTTTTTTGATGCGCTATTGTCACAGACGCATTACGCTTTTTCGTTCGCTGTGGAGAGCTTTTGCAACACCGTAAGCTGTGCCACCGCCTCCTGCATCGCGTCCATCCCGGCGGTCAGCGTCCGCAGGCTGCCCAGATGTTTTGCGATGCTTTCACGCTCGCTGTTGGTTTTGTGGCTCATCGCGGCAATCGCATCGGCGGCGGCGATGCTGCGCTCGGCCATCTCGGCAGAAGTTTCCACCGTTTTGCTGGCGACGTTGCGAATACGGAAAATGGTCTCTACCGCCTGGCTGATATTACCAGCGGTGGAATCGGCCTGCTCTTTTGAAGAGTGCGCCAGCCGACGAACCTCACCGGCTACTACCGCAAAGCCGCGTCCCGCTTCGCCCGCTCTGGCCGCTTCTACCGCCGCGTTTAACGACAGCAGATTGGTCTGGAAGGCAATATTACTGATACCGCTGGTGATTTCATTGATACCGGTTGAGATCTTTTCGAGATCGTCCAGTCCTTCCCCAAGACGACTTTGCGCCTGCTGGCTTTGCAGGGCGATATCGCTGATAGAGCGGATACTGTTTTCCGCCAGCCCCAGCGTTTCATTCTGATTTTGCGTAGCAGATTCCAGCATCGGCAGCGCCTGCATTAATGGCGTCAGCTCCTGCTGATAATCCACCACCCGATTCAGCACTCGCGTCTGAATAGCGTTCAGCGCTTCCCAACGGCGCAGCGCACGCTGTGCGTAATGCCCGGCATAGACGGCATATTCCACCGGAAACTGCGTCATCGCCTTTACGTCCTGATTAAAGAACACCAGCGCTGACAGCGTCTGGTTAATGGGCACACCAAGAATTTCGCCAAAGCTGGAGAAGCCCGCCGCAGGTAAGCCCTTAAAGAAATGCGCATTATGTAACTGCCCTTCATTACCTACCCGCCGCAGGATACAGTCATTCATCAGAATCGCGGCCGGTTTACCTCGTTTAGCAATGAATGCCTGCCAGTCCTGCCGTGTGGCCTGTTTGAAATCGGTCTCTTCCAGCAGATAGAGGCGATCGCCAAACTCAAGGTCACAGAAAAATTGTACGCTGCCCGCTTCAATCTTAGCGATTGACCGAATGAAATACTCCTCGCCTACCTTTACGCCAAACGTCAGTCCTTTAAGATTATCCATCAGCTGTGGCTCCTTACAACCCAGCCAGCTGGCGATCGCTGCGGTGAAGGGAACCTGCTGCCCCTGTTGATCAAACACAGAGGTCACCGTACGGGCGATGGGATCGGCTTCCGCTATCAGCCAGCTTTTATCGCGTGGAATGAAGTTCTGACTTTTGAACGGTGCGAAGGATTTCCCTGCGGCCATCTGGCAGAAAACAATCACCGCTTTGCCCTGCAAAATCTTGCCGCCCACGCCAATCCATGTGCCGTCGAACTCAATCTTACCGCCTGCCGATCCGCCTATTGCCAGGCACGGGAAACGCCCGCTGTTATACCAGGCCTGCATAAAGAACCCTTCTGACGCGGAGAGACCGTCGCAATAGATCATTGCAAAAGTCTGGTCTGCTGAGAGAGGCATCTGCACCCTGAGCCGCTCTAACTCACGCTGAATAGCTTTAATTCGATCGGTAGCGGTCTGCGTATCGTTGACGTGCAGGTCAACAATATGCGTTTCATGACGGGCAATCAGGCTGTCGGGTAGCCACAGCCAGCTCCCCTGCTGCCCCGCCCCTTCACAATAGGTGGTCTCTTTTCCGCTGCTGCTCAGGGCTCCGTTGGAGGAGAGCGTCAGCACTGTGAGATCGGCGGAAGTAAAACGTTGCCAGGCCTGGCTGACCCGCGCGAAGTCCGCCTGGGGTGGTACAAAGGTCATCAGGATCCCGGAAGCTTTGTTGCTAAGCCCCGCTTGCGAAAGTGATGCAGGCAGGCTCTGGCAATCAAAAGTCCCGTTTGCCGGGCTACTTTTGCTGCGGAAAAGGGGAGCGGACAGGCAATGCCTGATGGCCATTAATAAAGACATGGTTTTTACCTTACTTTCTAATTATAGGTTTTGAGTGGTGATGGAAATGAGTGGTGTGGTGTAAAAAGGAGGGCTAAAGGCATGATCCATACGCGAGAAGAACTCGGTATCAGGAGAAAACGCGTCTTGTGCTTTCTGACTCTCAATACCTGAACGTTATCGCCCGTTGGAGGGGAAACTTTATAGGGGATGGGAGATTGTATGGACGCGCTGCGCTCCTCTGCCAGCCTTACCAGGCCCAACGCACTGACAATCCTATACAAAAACCCTGTTTATTCCCCGCCGCGTTCGCGTATTATCAAGACAAAATGGAATACGAATCATTAGCATTCAACAATCGATCCCCTTTCACTTTCAGGAGAGAAAATGAAAATTCGTTCAGCGCTGGCGGCCTCACTAGTCATAACAGGATTAACGATCGGATCTTTTCCGCTGGCTTTTGCGGCGGAAAAAACAGAAACGTTAACAGTCGTACATGCACAAGGGACAACGCAGGTGCCGCTTAAGCCGCAAAAGGTGATTATTCTCAACCCGGCAACGCTGGATAATGCCGATGCGCTGAACATTCCGGTAGCGGGCATCCCTAAAAACAGCGCCCACCTTCCCCCCTTCCTGGCGAAATATCAGGGCGACAATTACCTGAATGCAGGCACCCTGTTTGAACCTGATTATGAGGCGCTGGCGAATGCCAGCCCGGACCTGATTATCGCCGGCAGCCGCGCCCGCGATGCCTATGACAAGCTTAGCGAAATCGCGCCAACCATCGCGCTGGATACAGACCCTCAGTATTTCGTCGCCAGCCTGACGCAGCGGACAGAGCAGCTTGCTGCCATTTTTGGCAAGCAGGAAGAGGCAAAAACGTTGCTGGCGGGCTTTGCTGCGAAGATCGCCGCTATCAAAGCGAAGTCGGCGCAGGCGGGCACGGCCATGGTTATCATGATCAACGGCGGGAAGATGTCTGCCTATACCCCCGGCTCCCGCTTCGGCTTTATCTATGACGCCCTGGGGTTTGAGCCTGCTACCCGCTTTAAGCAAACCGGCCGCCACGGCAATGTCGTCTCCCCGGAATTTATTCTGCAAACCAATCCTGATTGGCTTTTCGTTCTGGATCGCGATAACGCGATAGGCCGCAAAGAGGGGCAGTCTGCTCAGCAGGTGCTGGATAACCCGCTGATCCGCAAAACCAGCGCGTGGCAGCATCAGCATATTGTCTATCTTGACTCTGCTTCGCTCTATATCGCTGGCGGTCTGCAAAGCTACAGCCAGCTGATGGATACCATCAGCACCGCACTGGATAAGCGCCAGCTCGTTTCTGCCGATGAATAAACTCTCCTTCTTAGCAGGCCTGGCAGCCCTGCTGGGTCTGATGGCCTGCAGTCTGATGGTGGGCGCAGGCCAGATGAGCTGGAGCGGGATCTGGCATGATGAAGATATGCGCGACATCCTGCTGCTCAGCCGCGTCCCCCGCACGCTGGCGCTGCTGCTGGCAGGCAGCGCGATGAGCGTGGCGGGGCTGATTATGCAGATGCTGACGCAGAACCGCTTTGTGGAGCCCTCAATAGCGGGCACCACGCAGTCGGCGAGCCTGGGCCTGCTGCTGGTGATGATCGTTAATCCCGCCGCCTCCGTGCTGACGAAGATGGTGATTGCGGTACTGTTTGCCATGGGTGGAACGGCGTTATTTATGACGCTGCTGCAACGGATGCGTATCAAAACCCCGCTGATGGTGCCGCTGACCGGCATTATGCTTGGCGCAATTTTCAGCTCGGTGACCACCTTCCTGGCGATGGAAACTGATCTCCTGCAATCGCTGGGAGGCTGGGAATCGGGTGATTTTTCCGGCGTGCTTCAGGGGCGCTATGAACTTCTCTGGCTGGTTGGCGTGCTGACCCTGGTCGCTCTGCTGATTGCCGACAGGTTCACCGTAGCGGGCATGGGGCGGGAGTTTTCCATCAACGTTGGCCTCAACTATCAGCATATTTTGCTGACCGGCATGGCGATCGTCTCGGCAATCAGCGGCGTGGTCGTGGTGGTGATCGGCGTGCTCCCCTTCCTCGGGCTGATTGTGCCAAACATCGTCAGCCTGGCGATGGGCGATAACCTGCGCAGAACCCTTCCCTGGGTCGCCTTATGCGGCGGCGGGCTGGTGGTACTGTGCGATATCGTCGGGCGGCTGATTGTCTGGCCGTTCGAGATGCCGGTCAGCGTCATTCTTGGCGTTATCGGTGCGCTGCTGTTTCTCTGGCTTCTGACCAGGAGGCCGCAGCATGCAGGCTGATACCGCTTTATCCGCACCTTTGCCTGCAGCAAAAAAGCCTTCGCCACCTAAGCGCCTGCTGCTGCTTGCAGTCATTGCGCTCGCGGCCATCGTACTGTTTATGACGGTGAACCTGCACGGCAATCTGCGCTATATCCTTGTTCACCGTGGCCTGATTCTGGCCACCATGCTGCTGGTAGCGTTCGCGGCGGGCGCAGGCACGCTGCTGTTCCAGACCGTCACCAGCAATCGCATCCTGACGCCCTCGATTATGGGCCTGGAAGCGCTGTTTATTTTGATTCAGACCGCACTGATCTTTTTTATCGATGCGGATGGCTTCAGGGTGCTGGGCACCGTGGGCAAATTCCTTGGTGAAACGTCGCTGCTGCTGCTTTTTTCAGTGCTGCTCTACCGCTGGCTGCTGGCGGGCAGAGGCGTTGATCTGCATAAGGTTCTGCTGGTGGGGCTGGTGTTTGGCACGCTGTTCCGCAGCCTCTCTGGCCTGCTGCAACGCCTGCTGGCGCCGGGTGAATTTGCGGTGTTGCAGGGGCGGGTGTTCGCCACCTTTACCCGCGCCGCGCCAGAGATTATTGCTCTCTCTGCGGTAATTGTGGTGCTGACGGCAGTGGTGATCTGGCGTCTGCGGCATCTGCTGGACGTGCTGGCGCTGGGCCGTGAGGCGGCTATCAATCTTGGTGTGGCTTATCAGCAAAAGGTGATGGTCGTACTGCTGCTGGTCTCCCTGCTGGTGGCCGTCTCTACCGTGCTGGTTGGGCCGCTGACGTTTCTGGGGCTGCTGGTGGCAAACCTCAGTTACCAGATTGTTGGTTCACACCGTCACCAGTATCTTCTGCCTGGCGTGATCCTGACGGGCATCATCACGCTGGTCGGCGGTCAGCTGGTGCTGGAGCGGCTGCTGAATATGACCGGAACGCTCTCTGTGGTCATTGAGTTTGCTGGCGGCGCGCTGTTCCTTTATCTGTTGATCAGGAAGACAACAAAGTGATCGAAATAAATGGGGTGGTAAAAAAATATCAGCAAACCACCGTGCTGGACAACATCAGTGAATCGCTGCCGGAGGGCGGGCTGACCTCCATTATTGGCGCCAACGGTGCGGGGAAATCCACGCTGCTGGCAGTGATAAGCCGTTTGCTCCTGCCGGAAGCGGGCAGCGTCCTGGTAAAGGGTCTGGATGTGCAGCGTACGTCAGGCAGCGAGCTGGCAAAAGTACTCTCTGTGCTGCGCCAGGAGAATCATTTTACCGGCCGTTTAACCCTGTATGATCTGGTTAGTTTTGGGCGCTATCCCTGGTCGCAGGGACGTCTGACGCCAGAGGATCGTGAGCATATTGATGCCGCCTTACTCTTTCTGGATCTGATGCCGCTGAAGGCACGCTATCTTGATGAGATCTCCGGTGGACAGCGGCAGCGCGCTTTTGTAGCGATGGTGCTCTGTCAGAATACCCAATATGTGCTGCTGGATGAGCCGTTAAATAATCTGGATATCAGGCACAGCGTGGCGATGATGAAACAGCTCAGGCGCGCCGCCGATGAGCTGAAGAAAACCATCGTGCTGGTGATCCACGATATCAATTTTGCCTCCGCTTATTCAGACCACATTATTGCGATGAAACAGGGCAAAATCCTCTATCGCGGCGCGCCGCAGGCGATCATGACCTCTGCGGTGCTCGGCGATATTTTTGATACGGAGGTCACTATCGAGAAGATCAACGGCCAGCCCGTTGCGGTCTATTACCGCTGAGGGCTGAGCCAGTTTTTAAGCAGACGCGTAACGACCGGCATCCACAGAAAGGCCGACACGCAGCGGCCAGGGACTTACGCGTGCTGGATGAACAACAAATCCTCAGCGTGCATGATTTCGGTGCAAAGGTGCAGGCCCAGCTCGCCGGTCCGGGATGCGGCTATCTGCCTCGCTACCTGGCTGAACCTCACCTTGCAGAGGGTACGTTGGGATAAAGTGATAAAAGACCTTTAATAAGTCGTCAAAAAATGCTGAACAGGGAAGATGAAAGGGATTTTACGGGGAGGTTATCTGCGGGCATCCAGCCAGATGGCGTAGGCTTCATCCCACAGGGCCGCGGGCGTACCCGCTTTGCCTAAACCGAAGCCATGGCCACCACGGGTGATGTTAATCTGCTCCACCGGCACGCCCATTCTGCGGCAAGTATCATGCATGATCACTGTGTTGTGAGGATTGGAAATCGGATCGTCTTCAGCCTGAGCCAGAAACGTTGGCGGGAATTTCCGGGTAACGTAATTTTCCACTGACCAGTTCGCCTCCTGATTTGCGGTAGCATTTTTTCCGACTAGCTGCTGGTGCGTCATGGTGTGCGTATAGGGTGGCTCAAGGGTGATCACCGGATAGATTAGCCCGACGCTGTCTACCACGGGCACCACCTGATCCAGCGCATCCTGAGGTTCATAAGTGGCAAAATCAGGACGGGCAGCCGCCATGCCGAAGAGATGACCGCCAGCCGAGAAGCCCAGCAGATGCACCTTTCTTTCCATTGAGCGAACCAGACGGATAGCGCGCTGCGCATCCTGCAGCGGGGCGAGACTGGCGGCATGCCACTTCTCGTGCGGCAGACGATAGCTGAGGACGTAGGCCGTATAACCACGGGCGTTCAGCCAGCGTGCAACGGGCCAGGCTTCTCCGCCCATGCCAATCCAGCGATAGCCGCCGCCCGCCGCAATCAGCACGGCCGACCCGTTAGGGTTTTCCGGCTGGAAACGCTGGATCGCCGGGCTGACAATATTTGACCATGAGCCATTGGCAGAAACCCGCAGGTTTCCGCTCGGTCCGCCGCCGCCCGGAGGTTCATCCTGCCAGAGTGGAATAATGTCTTCTCTGGCAAACAATTTTCCGGTGGTCATGGCAAGCACAGTGGCGCCGGTGCCCAGTATCAACCGACGACGACTAATCATCTGGCATATCCGTCCTCAATAAACAGAAACCCATTACTTTCTCTGAAAAACTCATGCAATGAAGATGCCAGCAGAAAGGCGGCAATCGCCATTTCACTGGATTGAAAAGGAGTGTTGTCGGGAATATCTCTTTTTATCGGCATGAGGTAACGGCTCTTCACCGCTTTTTATGCGATCTGACCCGTCTGATGCAAGCAAAAATGTGATCTGGTCGAAAAAAGTCTTCTGCCCGGATAAGCCGGGCAGAGAGGGGATCAGTGGCTGCTGACTTTTTCTTTGCGTGACAGGCTGTCGAGGTAGCCCATAACAAAAGCGGAGAGCACAAACGTCAGGTGAATGATCACGTACCACATCAGTTTATTGTCAGGGATATTTTTAGCATCCATAAACACCCGCAGCAGGTGAATGGAAGAGATAGCGACAATCGAGGCGGCCACTTTATTTTTCAGCGAGCCGGAGTCCATTTTGCCCAGCCAGCTGAGCTTTTCTTTATGGTCGGCAATATCGAGCTTAGAGACAAAGTTCTCGTAGCCAGAGAGCATCACCATCACCAGCAGCCCGCCAACCAGCGTCAGGTCGATCATCGACAGCAAAACCAGCACCAGATCGTTTTCCGCCATCGCCAGCACGTTGGGCAGCAGGTGAAATACTTCCTGGAAGAATTTGATCGCCAGCGCCAGCAGCCCTAAAGAGAGCCCGATATAGATCGGCGCCAGCAGCCAGCGAGAAGCATAAATGAGATTTTCAGCAAAACGTTCCATAGCTTTCCGTAAGCAATTCAACACGAGCGTCAGTATAACTGAGGAACTATTGCATTACGCTAGCGCGGCTGGGCGGAATTTAAGTGATTTTACGTTAGCGGCCCCATGCCGATAAACTCACAGCGTCAACTGAGCCGATCTCATCAACCTGCTTCATGACCCGCTGAACCTGACGACCGTAACCGGCTACGCCCTGAGTCAGGTCGTCGCCCGATCCGGTTTCGGTAAAGCAGCTGCCCGGATCGCACGAGACAAGCTTAACGGGCGCATGCAGGGCAGCGGTAGAGGCAAAAGCCGGGCTGCTCATCACCAGAGTGATCAGCAGCAGTGTCTGTTTTTTCATGGGCATATCAGTTTATAAAGTAAAAGGATTGGCCTGGCTCAGCGCCATTCACGATGCTGGTTGCGATAATCTCTTGGCGTAACGTTAAAATGCTTTTTAAAGACGCGCTGGAAACATTGCTGGGAAGAAAAACCGAGATCCATTGAAATGGTCATAATGGTTTTATGCGAGCTGACCAGACTTTTTGCCGCTTCATCCAGCCTGCGGCAGCGGATAAAGGTGCCGAGGGTCATGCCTTTCTTCTCTTTAAAAGCGCGCTGCAGGTGCCATTTTGAGTAACCTGAACGCGCCGCTACGGCTTCAATATTTAACCCGTCGTCCAGATGTTGTTCAATCCAGTCGATAATAACCTCTACGATTTCGCCTTTCACTTGTCCTCTCCCCTGACAACAGCCTGCACAAAGCCGTCGCCACTTGCGCGATGAATTTTATATGTTTATGTTTTTATTGGTAAAACCTGAGATATGCAAAAAATATTGCAACATATCAAAAGAAGATGGTGCGAATGTTATAAAGAAGAATAAAATAGTTCAAATAGATATTTTAAATCTCCCTTTATAGACAACCTCTATAGGTCGTGGCCATGATGGATCTCAACCTTGTTCGCGTTTTTACCGCTATCTATGAAACGCGCAGCGTTAGCGGTGCCGCGGAGCGCCTGTTTATTACCCAGCCTTCCGCCAGCTATGCCCTGTCCCGCCTGAGAAATGAAACGAATGATGAGCTTTTCAAGCGCAGCCGTACCGGGATGGAACCGACGCCGACCGCCGTCCAGCTCTATAAAGTCTTCAAAAAATCCCTGACCGGCATCGAAAAGGCAGTGGCCGACACTAAAACCTTTGTTCCTGCCACCTCGCGGCATAAATTCCGGCTGGCGCTTTCAGATTTAGGCGAGCTGCTGATTTTGCCCAGGCTGGTGGCTGCGCTGCGCGCCGTCGCACCGTCGATCCAGCTGGAGGTAATTGCGGTAGATACGCTCAGACTTAACGACTGGCTGCTGACCGGCAAGATTGATGCCGCTATCTGCAACCGTAATGAGACCGTCTCCTCCGCTCAGCGTGAGCTGATTTTATCCGAACGCTACGTCTGCCTGCTGAACAGCCACCATCCCCGGATTGGCGCCACGCTCTCGCTGGATGAGTATATGCAGGAGCAGCACATCATTGTCGCTGCCACCAGCGGTCATCACAGCGTGGAAGACCGGCTGAAAGAGTACGCTCTGGAGCGGGATATTGCGTTGGAAGTCCCTCATTTTGCGGCGTTAGGGGAGCTCATCGCCTCCAGTGAACTGCTGGTTACCCTCCCCTCTCTGGCAGCCAAAATCTACCTGCGCCGCGGCAATGGTCGCCTGCTTGAGCTGCCGTTCCAGCTACCAAACCAGGAGGTGTTTGTCTACGCCAACACGGAAATTGGCGATATCACCGCGAAAACCTGGTTTTATAATTTCCTGAAAGAGACCGGCCCCAGCATGATGGATCCCTGAGCGGCTCAGCGCCTGCCATAGATAACTCTGGTAAGAGAATCCTCGACGGAGAGCACATTCCTGCAAAGCCTTTTTGCCCGCCCGCCGTGCAGTTGCAGGAATGTGAGACGCCTCATGCCAGGCTGTGACTCTGGCTGAATTCAGCCCTGAATTGCCGCGCTTATTTCGACAAAAGCCCAATGACCAGCCCGCCAGGGCGCTCCTATAGTTGACTGAATACGCATTAGCAGTGGCGCCCTACACTCACCTGCCTGCCTGAATATCTGGCCAATGCTAATCACGGAATCACTTCATTTACCCCGGCGATAATAACTAAAAGGGTCATTACTATGACGGCTAAAAATGGATCGCATGTCCGCGTCTGGATATTAATGTTGATATTATTCCTGTCGGTTATTGCCTATGCGGACAGATCTATTCTGTCGATAGCGGGCGGGGCGATTAAAGATGAATTCGGCCTCTCGCCTATTCAGTTGGGGTTTGTGCTCTCCGCCTTTAGCTGGGCCTATGTGATTGGCCAGATCCCCGGCGGCCTGTTTCTGGACCGCTTCGGCACCAAAAAAGTGTATGGCGTCACGCTGGTGTTATGGTCCCTCTCCACGCTGGCAATGGGCTTTGTGGGGGAGTTTGCTAACGGGCTCACCAGCGCCTTAATTATCATGTTCAGCCTGCGCTTTGCCCTCGGGCTGATTGAAGCGCCCAGCTTCCCGGCAAATGCCCGCGTGGCCATTATGTGGTTCCCCAAAGCTGAACGGGGTCGCGCCTCCTCCCTGTTCGCCTCTTCACAATATTTTGCCGTCGGCATTTTCTCTCCGCTCTCCGGCTGGCTGGTTTCCGAGTTCGGCTGGCCCTGGCCCTTTTTTGTGCTGGGCGTCATCGGCATCGCCGCCTTCTTTGCCTGGCTCTGGTATATGAAAGAGCCGCGTCTGCATCCCCGCGTCACTCCCCAGGAGCTGAACTATATTGTTGAGGGCGGTGGGCTGATTGATATCGATTCTACCGAGGCGCGGAAAGATAAAAACCGGCTTTCACGGGCCACCTTCCGTAAATTACTCACCAACCGGATGCTCTGGTGCGCCTATATCGGGCAATATTGCACTATCGCGCTGAGCTATTTCTTTATTACCTGGTTCCCTATCTATCTGGTGCAGGCGCGGGGCATGGATATCCTTCATGCCGGCTTTGCCACCGTTGCCCCTGCGCTGTTTGGTTTTGCGGGCGGGATTTCGGGCGGCATTATCTCAGACTACCTGATCCGCACCGGCTGGTCGGTCTCCTGGGCGCGTAAGACGCCCTATATCGTCGGCATGCTGATGGCCGCCACGCTGATAGCCGCTGCGGGCGCCAACAGCAATTTCTGGGTGATTGCCATTATGTCTTTTGCTTTCTATGGCAAAGGAATTGCGGCGGGTGCGGGCACCTGGGCGATAATCAGCGATACCGCGCCGAAAGAAGCCGTTGGCCTGGCGGGCGCCATCTTTAACTGCGTCGGGAACATTGCCGGGATTGTCACCCCCATAATGTTTGGTTATCTGGTTGCGCTTACCGGCAGCTACAGCGTGGGGCTGATCTTTGTTGGCGCGCATTGCATCGTCGCGGCGATCTGCTTCCTGTTTATTATGGGGCCAATTGTGCGCGTAGGCGGTGAAACGCCAGAGGATAATCAGCGCTATACGCTGACGGATGGCGTGCGCTAAGCATCCTGCCACCGCACGGGGTTAGCACCGCGTGCGGTGGCAGCATCAGCCGTTGATCTTCGCGCTGAAAACCTTCACCTTAGGGCTTCCGGTACGGACTCCCGTACGTACAATCTCCACGGAGTGCTTCTATGTCTCTTACCCTTCTGACGCAGCTGGCCGATCTTCCCGCCAGTCAGTGGGATGCCCTGACGCCAGACGACCAGCCGTTTATCAGCCATGCCTTTCTCAGCACGCTGGAAGAGAGCGGCTGCCTGGGCAAAGGCAGCGGCTGGCAGCCTGAACATCTGCTCTGGACAGAAAAGGGGGAAGTGCGGGCGGCGCTGCCTGGCTACCGTAAATCGCACTCCAGAGGCGAATACGTTTTCGATCACGCCTGGGCAGAGGCGTGCGAGCGCGCCGGTTTACCCTATTATCCTAAATGGCTCGCCGCCGTGCCGTTCAGTCCGGTCACCGGCGCCAGGCTGCTGGGAGAGGCGGAAGCGGGCCGCCAGCTGCTGGCAGCGATACCCGACTTCCTGCAACAGCGCCAGTTACACAGCGCGCATATCAATTTCGGCAATGCGCAAACGCGCGAGCTGCTGGCAGAAAAGGCGCAGTGGCTTCCCCGTCTTGGCTGTCAGTACCACTGGCACAATCCCGGCTACCGCGATTTTCAGGACTTCCTGGATACGCTGATGTCGCGCAAGCGCAAGCAGATCCGCAAAGAGCGGCAGCTGGTTGCAAGCCAGGGGTTTGAGTTTGAATGGCTGACGGGTAGCCAGCTCAGCGAATCCCACTGGGACTTTGTCTATGCCTGCTATGCCAACACCTACGCCGTGCGCGGCCAGCGGCCTTATCTGACCCGCGCCTTTTTCAGCCTGCTGGCAGAGAGAATGCCGCAGGCCATTCGGGTGGTTTTCGCCACGCAAAACGGGCTGGCGGCAGCCATGGCTTTCAGTCTGCTCGACGGTACCACGCTCTATGGCCGCTACTGGGGCTGTCTGGAAGAGTTTAACCGCCTGCATTTTGAAACCTGCTTTTACCAGGGCATGGATTATGCCATTGCTCATGGCCTGCAGCGGTTTGATGCCGGTGCGCAGGGGGAGCATAAGCTGATCCGCGGTTTTGAACCGGTGATTACCGAATCCTGGCATTACCTCCGCCATCAGGGGCTGCATGAAGCCGTAGCGGATTTCCTGCAGCAGGAGCGTGCCGGGGTAATGGCCTGGGCAGAGGAGGCGCGTGAAGCCTTGCCCTATCGTCGCCAGGGGGAAGAGAACTGAAAATAGTCAGTAATTAATATCCTTAACGGAGAACTCGCCCGCAAATCGGTTGCGGGGAGCAGGCGTTGAGATAAATAACTTTATGTAGCGCTGTGATAAAACCTTCTGCTGCCAGCAAAGGCCCTGCATCAGCAGGGCCGTTCTGGTTAATCCTCGCCGACAAAACCACCGGTCTGGTGCGCCCAGAGACGGGCATACAATCCCCCTTTCTCCAGCAGTTCGCGGTGGCTGCCCATTTCGGCAATACGGCCTCGTTCCAGCACCACCAGACGGTCCATTTTGGCAATGGTCGAGAGACGGTGCGCAATAGCGATAACCGTTTTACCGCCCATTAACGTTTCCAGACTCTCCTGGATAGCTGCCTCCACTTCGGAGTCGAGCGCAGACGTGGCTTCATCCATAATCAGGATCGGCGCATCTTTCAGCAGCACCCTGGCGATGGCGATGCGCTGACGCTGCCCGCCGGAAAGTTTAACCCCGCGCTCACCCACGTGTGCATCCAGCCCGTAACGGCCCTGCGGATCTGACAGCATGGGGATAAACTCATCAGCTTTGGCCTGATGAATAGCGCGTTCAAGCTCCGCTTCCGTAGCGTGAGGGCGACCATAGAGCAGGTTGTCGCGGATGGAGCGATGCAGCAGGGAGGTATCCTGCGTAATCATTCCAATCTGCGCGCGCAGGCTTTCCTGGCTGACCCGCGAAATGTCCTGTCCGTCGATCGCTATGCGCCCGCCGTCCAGATCGTATAAACGCAGCAGCAGGTTAACCAGCGTGGATTTCCCCGCCCCCGAAGGCCCAATCAGGCCAATCTTCTCCCCCGGGCGAATGGTAAGTTGCAGGTCATCAATGACCCGACGATCGCTACCGTAGTTAAAATTAACGTGGTCATAATGGATCTCACCGCTGTGCACCTTAAGCGCTGGCGCTTCAGGCTTATCCGTGACGCTGACGGGCTGAGCAATGGTCTGCAAGCCATCCTGCACCATACCGATATTCTCGAAAATGCCGTTTACCACCCACATGATCCAGCCAGACATATTGACGATACGGATCACCAGACCGGTGGCCAGGGCAATCGCCCCCACGCTGATTAAAGAGTGCGTCCAGAGCCATAACGCCAGGCCGGTGGTGCTGACGATCAACAGACCATTCAGCGTGGTGACCACCACGTCCATATTGGTCACCATCCTGCCCTGCTGGCGGGTTTTCTCGGTCTGATCACCAATGGCTTCGCGGGCGTAAGAGCGTTCCAGATCGCTGTGCGCAAACAGCTTGAGGGTAGTGATATTGGTATAACCATCCACAATGGTGCCCATGAGTTTTGAGCGGGCATCGCTGGAAGCCACCGACCGGGATTTCACGCGCGGCACAAAATAGCGCAGGCTGATGATGTAGCCCGCAATCCAGATCAGCAGCGGCACCATCAGCCGCCAGTCCGCTTCCGCAAACAGCACCAGCGCGGTGATCGCATAGATCAGCACGTGCCAGAGCGCATCTACCGCCTGCACCGCAGAGTCACGCAGGGCGTTACCGGTCTGCATAATGCGCTGAGCGATGCGTCCGGCGAAATCATTCTGGAAAAAGTTCAGGCTCTGGCGCAGCACGTAATTGTGATTCTGCCAGCGGATCATACTGGTCATGCCGGGGTTGATGGTCTGGTGGACCAGCAGATCGTGCAGCCCGATGAAAATCGGCCTCAGCACCAGCGCCACCACCACCATCCAGATCAATTCTGTGGCATGATCGCGGAAAAAGGTGGCAGCGGGCGTGCTGTTAACCATATCGATGATGGTGCTGAGATAGCGAAACAGCGCCACCTCAATTAACGAACCTATTAACCCCACCACCAGCAGCATGGCGAAGCTTTGCCACACCTGGCGAAGGTAGTAGATGTAGAAGGCCCAGACGCTGTCGGGCGGCGTGGCGCTGGGCGCCTCCTGGAAAATATCGATCAGTTTCTCAAAGCGGCGAAACAGCATTACAGGCTCACTTTTACGGCTAAAAGAACTGATTTTAGTGCATATCCGGCGTGGCCTGCGGCACGGAGTGCCTTTTAATCACCGCCACGCGCTGGAAAATCACGCCCCTTCCAGCGGCACCACCACCAGGCGGGAGCCATACTTTGCCCGCTGTTTCAGCGTGGGCGACGCTTCGGTGATAATCTGGCTGACATCGCTTAACGGACAGACCGGCGCCAGCGCGCGATAGCCAATTTTGGAACTGTCGGCCAGGACCACGGTGTTCTCCGCCGCACGGATCATCGCCTGTTTAACCGGAATTTCAATCGTATTGATGTTGGTGATGCCGCTCTCAAAATGCACCCCTTCAGAGCCGAGAAACGCCCAGTCAACATGGATGCTGTTGATTTTATCGACCGTCTCCTGTCCTACCAGCGTATAGACGCTCTCCAGCATCAGTCCGCCCGCCACATGCACGGTGACGCCGGGGTGATTACCCAGCGCCATCGCCGTATAAATATCGTTGGTCACCACCGTCAGGTTTTTCTTCTCTTTTAGCGCCAGTGCCAGTGCATAGACTGAAGAACCGTTATCGAGGATCAGCGATTGTCCATCCTGCACCAGGCTGGCAGCATGCCGGGCAATGGCCGTTTTCGCCGCGGCGTTCATCAGCAGCCGCTCGTTGAAGGGCGTATCCCGGCCATTTTCTGATTCAACCGGTAATAACCCGCCGTGCGTGCGCATGACCTTGCCGGTTTTTTGCAGCAGGGAGAGATCCCGCCGTATGGTTGAGCTGTCCACGCCAAAAATGTCTGAAAGCTCGCCCGCATTCAGGTAGCCGCGTTCGGCGATCATCTCAACAATTTGTGCTCTGCGTTGTGCCGCTGTCATCCCTGCTCCTTTGATCTCTGTTGCACACTTTCATGCATATATTGTCGCACAACGTGCAACATGTCACCTGAGAGCCGCGTCACACGCGGTAAAATTAATCAAAATGCACCAAATAGCAGCTTGACCGCACGAATTCGTGCAGATATGTTTGATGTTATCAGGATTATTCATTTCCGGGAGAAGAGGCCTATGTCGGCACCCTATGTTAGCGACTATGAACAAGAGTTGGGGCAGCAGGTTAACGCCCTGACGGATCAGCTTAACTCCGCTCTGCCGGGCGCACTGAGCTCGCTGGATCTTACGCAGTACGATCGTATCGTGCTGGCAGGAATGGGATCTTCCGATTACGCACTGATCCCGATCGAGCGTGAGCTGATCGCCCTGGGGTTCCCGGTATGGCGTACCGATGCAGGCCGCTTACTGGATATGCCCAGCCTGGTCACGCCAGAGACGCTTTTATGGATCACTTCTCAGTCCGGTATGAGCGGTGAAGTGGTGGCGGTGCTGGAAACGCTTCCGGCACCCAAAACGCTGATTGGCGTGACTAACGATCCCCAGAGCCTGCTGGCTAAAAAAGCAGACATTGTGGTTGAGTTGAAAAGTGGTGATGAGGCTACCGTCAGCGCTAAAAGCTATCTCAATACCCTGGTCGCCAGCTATCGTACGCTTTACGCCCTGACCGGACGCGACGAGCAGCCTCTGTTACAGGATGTGCGTGCAGTGCTGCCGAAAGTGGCGGAAATTATTCAAAATCGCTCGCCGGTTCAGGCGATAACCGATCGGTTATTCAGCCATGCAAAACCTCGGGTGGCGCTGATTGGCATGGGCGCGGATGCCGCTACCGCCTTAACGGGTGCGCTGATCACCAAAGAAGCGTCGAAAGTGAGTGCGGAAGGCTTTATTGGCGGCGAATTCCGCCATGGCCCGATGGAAACCTCGGGGGAAGGCATGCTGGCCCTGCTGTTCGGCGATGGTCGCGACGCCACGCTGCAAACGCTGGCGGCCGATCTCCTGCAGAACGGCACCGAAGTGGTCACCGTAGGGCCGCAGGCTTACGCCAACAGTCAGCGCTGGGAAGCGCCAGCAGAAACGCCGCTGGCCCGCTTGCTCTGCGCCATGCTCTGGGTTCAGCATCTTACCGTTACGCTTGCCAGGGGCAATGGCATGGTGCCAGGTGAATTCCTCTACGGTAAAAAGATCACGGTAAAAATATGACAAAAAACACGCTTCCTCTTCGCGCAGGTATTGATATGGGTGGCACCGGCACCCGCATTGTGTTGCTGGATGGTGAAAAGGAAGTTGTGTCAGAAACGATCCCATCCGCCTGGTTTGCCACGCTGCCGCAGGAGCTGCGCGCCAAAGCGCTGGTGGACAAGATTTCTGCCTTACTGCCAGCAGGAACGTCGCTGGCAAGCGTCGGCATCGGTGCCAGCGGCCCGGTCAATAATCAGACCGAAATCATTGAAAACAACGATACGCTGGCCTGTTTTTCCTTTTACCCGCTGGTGGCGCAACTGCGCGAGCTGGTGGCAGTACCGGTGGCCATTGATAACGATGCGGTAGTGGCCGCGCTGGGTGAATACCATTTAGGCGCAGGCCGTGGCAGTCAGCGCATGATGATGGTCACGCTCGGCACCGGCATTGGCGTTGCGCTGCTGGATAAAGGCGAGCCGCTGCGCAGTTTTGACGGCAAACACCCGGAAGCGGGACATATTCCGGTCTCTGGCGACCCGGTAACCTGCTACTGCGGCCTGCAGGGATGCTGGGAAATGCTCGCCTCGCGCAGCTGGTTACAACAGGCGCTGCTGGCAGAGATCCCTGACCTGGTCTGGGATGCCCGCACGGTGCTGGTGTTAACCGAGATCGGCGCTGAGAATGCGCGGGTAGCCGCCATTCTGCATAAATATGGCCAGACGGTGGGGCGCGGTTTAAATACTCTGCTGACACTTTACGGTCCCGATATCACCCTGTTAAGCGGGAGCGCCGCTCTGCTGCTTCCGCTTTATCAGGCAGGTCTGGATGAAGCGCTGCATCGTGCGGAGGGCTATGCCGTTAACCGGCATATCTCTTACTCCTCTCTGGGTGATGCGGCGGGCGCACTGGGCGCGGCCCTTCTGCCCACGCTAAGGCAGGCCAAAGTTTAACTATCTTCTGACGCGTGGCGGGCGTGTCGGGAGCGGCGAATCGGCCAACAGTCAGGGGAACCCCGTCAGCTGTAAGCATAAAATAAGAAAGTGCTCGTAATGAAGTCCTGGTCTCTCTGATCTGCAGAGAGCCAGGCATTTTACCGAACGTGAAAAATATTGACCCATCGCTTTTCCTTTACCGTATTGGAGAGTTTTTATGACGAGTCGATTCACCCCCCGTATCACCGGTTATTTACTTACCCTGCTGGCCCTCAGCGCCTCCGGGATCGCTTCTGCAAAAACCCAAATTAACGCCCTGTTTATGTCCCAGGCCGCCTACAGTGAAACCGACGTGCGCGCCATGACCAGTGACTTTGAAAAAGAGCATCCCGACGTCAGCGTCAACCTGGAGTTTGTCCCTTACGAAGCGTTGCACGATAAAATCATCGCGGCGCGTGGTGCCGGCAGCAACGGCTACGATGTGGTGCTGTTTGATGACATGTGGCCTGCTGAATTTGGCAAATTCAATATGCTGAAAGATATCACCAGCAACATTACGCCGGAGGAAAAAGCCAAAGTCTTTGAGGGCGCCTGGAGCACCGTAAGCTGGAATAACAAACAGTGGGGAATGCCGTGGATCCTCGACACCAAATACCTTTACTACAACAAAGCGATGCTGGCCAAAGCGGGGATCGCCAGGCCGCCTGAAACCTGGCAACAGGTGATGGAACAGTCGCAGATCCTGAAAGAGAAAGGCATTGTGAAGTATCCGCTGGTCTGGAGCTGGTCACAGGCTGAGGCGCTGGTGTGTGACTACACCACGCTGGTCTCTGCCTTTGGCGGCCAGTTCTGGCAAAACGGCAAGCTGAACTTCAGCGATGCCGGGTCGGTGAAAGCGGTGGAGTATATGAAGGCTTCGCTGGATAAAGGGGTGACCAATCCAAACTCCCGTGAATACCTGGAAGAGGATGTGCGCAAGGTCTTCTCTAACGGCGATGCCGCGTTCGCCCTGAACTGGACCTACATGTACAACATGGCTAACGATCCGAAACAGAGCAAAGTGGCCGGCGACGTCGGCATTGTCCCGGCGCCTTCAGAGAAGCCGGGCGCGGTCGCGGCGATGAATGGCTCAATGGGGCTGGGCGTGACGCAGGCCAGCAGCCATCCTGATGAGTCCTGGGCCTATATCCGCTATCTCACCTCGCAGCCGGTACAGAACAAATATGCCCGTCTGAGCCTGCCGATCTGGAAATCTTCCTATGATGACCCGGCGGTGCAAAAAGGGCAGGAGCCGCTGATCGCTGCCGCGAAGCCGGCGCTGGATGTGATGCTGATGCGCCCGATTACTGCCGACTACTCCCGTCTCTCCAACACCCTGCAGCAGCAGCTTCAGCAGGTCCTGCAGGGTCAGGTCACGCCGGAAGCGGGTATGCAAGCGGTAACCAAAAGCGCACAACGTCTGCGTTAAGGAATAACGATGCTCAGTTTGTCACAACGTGAGCAACGTCAGGCATGGGTGCTGCTGGCACCCATGCTGATCGTGATGGGGCTGCTGACCGCCTGGCCCCTGCTGCGTACTATCTGGCTCAGCTTTACCGATGCCGCGCTGATCGGCAACGGCGGCGAGGTGAATTATGTTGGGGTTGAGAATTATCTCTATGCCCTGACCGATCCCGACTTCCTCGCTTCGCTCTGGCGCACGCTCTATTTCACCATCGCCTCTGTGCTGCTTGAGGGAATTATCGGCGTGCTGGTCGCTCTGCTGCTGAACCAGAAATTTTACGGTCGCAGCGTGCTGCGCGTGCTGGTGATTTTACCGTGGGCGCTGCCGACCATCGTTAACGCCATGATGTGGCGGCTAAACTTCAACCCCGATTACGGCAGCATCAACGCGCTGCTGACGCAGTGGGGGATTATTGATGGCTACCGCAGCTGGCTGGGGTCGCCTGACTCCGCGCTGAACGCGGTGATGCTGGCCGACGTCTGGAAAAACTATCCGCTGGTGACGCTTTTAACGCTGGCGGCGATGCAGTCTATTCCGGACGATCTGTTTGAAGCCGTGCGGCTGGATGGCGCTTCCGCTTTCCGACGATTCCGGGCGATTACCTTTCCTGCCATTGTCGGCCCGCTCAGCGTGGCGCTGGTGCTGCGTACCATCGATGCCTTTAAAATCTTTGACATCATCTATGTGATGACGCGCGGCGGCCCGGTGGACAGTACCAAAACGCTCAGTTTCTTTGTGTATCAGGAATCCTTCAGCTATCTGCGCGCGGGCAGCGGTGCCGCCTACGCCATTCTGATGACCCTGATGTGCAGCGTGCTGATTGCTCTCTATATGGCGATGCTCTATCGCCAGCGACGCAGGAGCGTGATCAATGAAGCGTAATATCAAAACTATTCTGCGTTACCTGGCCGCGCTACTGGTAGCGGCCAGCATTCTGGGGCCGATGCTCTGGCTGTTTCTGATGAGCGTCAGCTCCAATAACGATCTGGCCCGCATCCCGCTGGAGTGGCTGCCGCGCCAGTGGGACTTCAGCCGTTATGCCGCGCTGGTCTCGCTGGAACCAGGTCAGCCGGGCGTGCTGTTCCTGCACGCGCTGGGTAACAGCGTGCTGGTGGCCTGCGGTGCCACGCTGATCTCCCTGCTGCTGGCGATTCCGGCCGCGTTCAGCTTTTCACGCTATCCCGGGCGCGACGGCTGGCTGTTTGGCAGCCTGGCGATCTATATGGTGCCGCCGGTGGCGTTTGTGCTGCCGCTCTACTTTGTGCTGCAACAGCTCAGTTTGCTGAACACCCATCTTGGCCTGGTGCTGGTTTACTGCTCGCTGATTTTGCCCTTCCTCACCTGGATGCTGAAGGGCCAGTTTGATGCGCTACCGCGCGATATCGAACAAGCGGCAAGACTGGACGGGCTGCGTTTCTGGCAGGTGCTGCTGCGGATCACGCTGCCGCTGGCAAAACCGGTGCTGGGGGCTTCGGCGCTGTTTGGCTGGCTGCTGGCCTGGGACGAGTTCTTTTATGCGCTGCTGTTTACCAGCAATATCAGTGCCCAGACGCTTCCGGTGACCATTGCCGGCTTTACCGCCGGTCGCGCGACCGATGATGGCCTGATTGCCGCCGTTGGCATTCTGGCTTCGGTACCGCCGCTGTTTATCGCCATCTGGCTGCAAAAAAGCCTTGTTAACGGGCTGGCCAGCGGCGGCAGTAAAGGCTGACGGCTCTTCACCACTTTTTTGGGGAATTACTGAATTATGGCACGTGTTGAACTGGTCAAGGTCGCTAAGCGTTACGCTAAACAAACGGTGCTCCAGCCGCTGGATCTCACCATTCCTGACGGCAGCTTTACCGTGCTGGTTGGCCCCTCCGGCTGTGGAAAATCCACGCTGCTGCGCCTGATGGCGGGGCTGGATACCCTCACGGAGGGATCGATCCTGCTGGATAACAAACAGATTAACGATCTCGATCCTGCGGATCGTGATATCGCCATGGTTTTCCAGAGCTATGCGCTTTATCCCCACCTCACCGTGGCGGAAAACCTGGGTTTTCATATGAAGGTGAAGCGGGTTAAGCGTGAAGAGCAGGAGAGCAAAATTTCCCGCGTGGCGGAGATCCTCGGCATCAGCAAACTGCTGAACCGCTTCCCGCGCGCCCTCTCCGGCGGGCAGCGTCAGCGGGTGGCGATGGGCCGCGCCATGGTTCGTAACCCTCAGGTTTTTCTGTTTGACGAACCGTTGTCAAACCTGGATGCCCAGCTGCGTATGGAGCTGCGCGCAGAGATCAAAGCGCTGCATCAGCGGTTTAAAACCACCATGGTCTATGTCACCCACGACCAGGTTGAAGCGATGACGCTGGCGGATCAGATTGTGGTGATGCGTGACGGCGTGATCGTTCAGCAGGGCAAACCGCTGGAGATCTACGATCGTCCGGTCGATACCTTTGTCGCCCGTTTTATTGGCTCCCCGCCGATGAACCTGCTGGAGGGGGTGCCAGAAAGCCGTGCAGGCGTGCTTGGCGTACGGTGCAACGGACTCTGGTTTGCTCTGCCTGCCCACTGGCATCAGGCGGCAGCTCAGCAGGGAAGCCGACCGGTACTGGTAGGGATCAGGGCGCAGGACTTTCTGTTAGCCTCTGCGCCTGTTTCTGCAGCGGCACCTGTTATGGCGCCGCCGCTGCCGGAGGCTATTGTCCGGCTGGTTGAAATCACCGGTGAATCCAGCCTGCTGCACGTTGACTGGCAGGGTTACCCGCTGCATGTCCAGTTTGCTGGCCGCGTCGATGTTCGCCCTGAGCAGCCGCTGTCGCTGGCTGTCAACGGTGAGAAAATCCATCTGTTTGATGCCGGGAGCGGGAAACGGCTCTGATACCTGACTAAGAAAAATACGATTTTTCAGGGGTAATAATCCGCAAAATAACCGTGTAGCCTTGGGAGGGTGGCAACAGCCGCTCACTGACTCTCTCCCTGATATGAGGCTTACATGACAAAAGGATTGGTTATTTTACTGCACGGCGTCGGCAGCAACGGCGAGGATCTGGCCGGTCTCGGCGCTCACTGGGCCAGCGACCTGCCCGAGGTGGCCTTCTCCAGCCCCAACGCGCCTTACCGTTTTGATCATGGTCCGGGCTACCAGTGGTTCAGCCTGGCTGGCGTGACGCCTGATAACCGCGCGGCGCGCGTGGAGGCGGCGCGTGAAGCCTTTGATCAGCAGCTTAACGCCATCCTTGCAGAGCATCAGATGCAGGATCAGCTGAATAAAGTCGTGCTGGTGGGCTTTTCGCAGGGCTCGATTATGGGAATAGATGCGGTAATCTCCGGGCGCTGGCCGATAGCCGGGCTGGTGGCCTTCTCGGGCCGGCTCGCCTCGCCCACCCCTTATCACCCTGCCACCTCCACGCCGGTGATGCTTATCCACGGCATGGCTGACAGCGTGATCCCCTACAGCGAAAGCGAAACGGCGGCGCTGGCGCTGGCGGCAGCGGGCATTACCGCCACTACGCAATTTGATCCCTCCACAGGCCATACGATTTCCGTACAGGGCGCGCGCTCGGCGGCGGCGTTCATCGGCAGGTGCCTCTCAGCATAAAAGTGTGATCAGGATCGCATTTATTGTTAATCCGCTAATAGTTTCAATGGTTATTATTACCTCCATCGAAGAGAGACACTCTTCACACAAACCATAGAGAAGGATTTTAACCATGAAAACTATCAAAACATTGTCTGTTGCCGCTCTTGCTGCCCTGTCACTGATCTCTTTCGGTAGCTTCGCTGCCCAGAGTATCTCTGCACAAGGCTCTACCCTGGACAGCGCAGAAGCACAAATCGCGGCACAGGCTAAAGCATCCGGCGCTGATTCTTACAAAATCACCAGCGCACGTGCAGACAACGGCGTGTACATGACCGCTGAACTCTACAAATAAGGATGGTTGCATAAGGACGTGCCAGAAGAGGCTGCCCATGGGCGGCCTTTTTTGTTTTTGTCCTTAATTTCTTACTGGTACTCTTCAATGACCGGCGGTATTTTCATCGGCAGCGTAATCATAAAGCTTGCGCCGCCCTCAGGACGATTCTCTGCACGGATCTTTCCCTCGTGCAGCGTGACGATAGCCTGACAAATTGCCAGACCAAGCCCCACGCCTGGGATAGCTGACTCTTTTTCTCCCCGTAAAAATTTCTCAAAAATCTGCGTTTCCAGCCCCCGGGGAATGCCCGGCCCGCTGTCCCACACTTCAAGCGTCAGCCAGCTTGCCGGGGAGAGCGCCACACGGATGCCGATCTGCGCCGCTGGTCCGGCATATTTCAGCGCGTTCTCCAGCAGGTTGGTCAGGACCCTTTCCATCAGCGGCCCGTCGACGTAAATCAGCAGCATCTCATCCGGCAGCGACAGGTTAATTTCCCTTGCGCCCAGCGAAGGTGCCATCATTTTCAGCGTGCTGCCTATCAGCTCATCAATCGCCATCCATTCGGCACGCAGACTGAAGCCGCCTGACTGCAGCCGCGCCATATCCAGCAGATTGTTGACCAGACGGATGGTGTTCAGCGTCTGCACGCGCATGGCGCTGGCCTGAACAGCATGGGGTGAGCCTTCGCTGGCCAGATCCAGGGTGAGGATTTCAGACTGACCAAACAGCACCGTCAGCGGCGTCCGCAGATCGTGCGAGAGGGCGGAAAGCAGCGCGTTTCGCAGCTGTTCACGCTCGGCGGCCAGGCGAGCCACCGCTTCACGCTGGCTGAGGGCGATACGCTCCAGCGCATTGGCAATCAGCACCGTAAAGGTTTCCACCAGCCGCTGCTGCTCCGGGATCATCAGCTGCCGCAGGTTGAGCGGCTCCAGTACCAGCAGTCCCAGCGTCTGATTGCCGCTTTTCAGCGGCAGGATCTGCCACGGCACGCCCGGCAGCGTATCCGTTCCCGCCCCGGCGGGCTGCCCTTTATCAAAGCTCCAGCGGGCAATCGCTCTGTCCGGCACCGTGCTGAGACGCGACTCGCCCACCGCCGTCAGCTCCCCTTTTTCATCCGGCAGCAACAGCTCGCTCCGCGCCTGCAGGCCAAGGCCGTTCGGCAGGGCCTGAGCAATATCCTGCTGGCTGAGCGCGCGGCTCAGGGTTTTTGCCATTTCATAAAGGCGGCGGGCGCGCTGTTCACGGTGCCGCGCCACTCTGGCCTGATAGCGCACGCCGGCGGTGAGGTTGCCGACAATCACGCCCACCGCCAGCATCACGCCAAACGTCACCAGATACTGCACGTCAGAGACCGCAATGGTGCCGGTAGGCATCACAAATACCAGGTCAAACGCGACAATATTCAGCAGGGTCGCCACCACAGAAGGCCAGCGGCCATAGCGCAGCGCCACCACCACCACCGCCAGCAGATAAACCATCACCAGGTTAACGGAATCGACGCCGGGCAGCAGCCAGCGGCCAGCCAGCGTCACCAGCGTACAGGAGAGGAGTGCGGCAAGCGATCCCCGTAAGGGAAGACGCCATTTCTCATTCAACGGACGCGGGTCAGAAAGCGTGCTGGCGGATGGCGATGGAAGTTCGTCCAGCGCCACAATCACCCGATCTAACTCCGGCCCCAGTTTACCCAGCCGTTCGGCAAAGCTGTGCCGTCGCCAGGGCCGCACAGGCCGGTGACCAAGCAGGATCTTGCCCAGGTTATTCTCCCTGGCATAGCGCACCACGGCGTTCGCTTCATCCGGGTCGGAGAGCGTGGCGGTCTCGGCCCCAAGATCCTGCGCCAGTTGAAGAGTGCGCAAAATCCCCCGGCGTTTAGCTTCAGAAAGGCGGTGCAGGCGCGGCGTCTCCACATAGACCGCATGCCAGACGCAGTCCAGTCGGGCAGCCAGCCGGGCCGCCGTCCGCACCAGCTTTTCGCTGCCGCTGTTGTCGCCAATGCAGAGCAGGATAGCGTCGCGCGTGTGCCAGACTTTCTCCCGCCCCTGGCTGTCTCGCCAGGCCCGCATCTGATCGTCAACGCGGTCAGCGGTGCGGCGCAGCGCCAGCTCGCGCAGCGCAAACAGGTTGCCCTTACGGAAAAAGTTCTCAATGGCACGCTCGGCCCGGTCGCCAATGTAGACCTTGCCCTCTTTCAGCCGCTGGCGCAGGTCATCGGCGGGCAAATCCACCAGCACCACTTCATCAGCCGCATCAAAAAAGGGATCCGGTACGGTTTCCCGCACGCGGATCCCCGTGACGCCGCCAACCACGTCGTTCAGGCTCTCCAGATGCTGAACGTTGACGGTGGTCATCACGTCCATCCCGGCGTCCAGCAGTTCGTCAATGTCCTGCCAGCGTTTAGGGTGGCGGGAGCCTGGCGCATTACTGTGCGCCAGCTCATCCATCAGGATCACCGCCGGATGGCGGGCCAGCGCAGCATCCAGATCGAATTCCGGATGGCGATTCTGCCCCGTCGCCCGGCGCGGCAGTACGGTTAACCCTTCCAGCAGCGCGGCCGTCTCCTCGCGGCCGTGCGTCTCCACCACGCCGACCAGTACGTCCAGCCCCTGCGCGCGCAGCCGACGCGCCTCCTGCAGCATCGCCCAGGTTTTCCCTACCCCGGCACAGGCGCCAAAATAGATCTTCAGCTTGCCACGGCCGCTCTCCTTCGCCTGCAGCAGCAGCGCGTCCGGATCGGGGCGCTGCAGTTCATCATTCATGCGCACTTTACTCCTCAGCTTATTGCACGGCATCCAGCGCCAGGTTCAGTTTCAGTACGTTCACGCCTGGCTCGCCAATAAATCCGGGGAACGGCACAGTGGTGTTCTCTTCTATCAGTCGCTTCACCTCTTCGGCCGGGATCTTTCTGGCTGCCGCCACGCGGGCGGCCTGCCAGTAAGCGGCTTCAGGAGAGATTTGCGGGTCAAGCCCGCTGCCGGAAGCGGTCACCAGGTCGACCGGCACTGCCGTGTCTGCCTGCGGATTGGCCTGGCGTAAGGCGGCTATCCGCTGCTTTACCGCCTCATCCAGCGCCGGATTGCTGCCAGCCAGGTTACTTCCTGATGAAGCCGCCGGATTGTAGGGCGACGGGGCGGTAGCGGAAGGACGCCCCCAAAAATAGTCGGGCGAGGAAAAATCCTGTCCAATCAGCGCCGATCCCTGCACTTTCCCCTCCTTTTGTAGCAAAGAACCGTTCGCCTGCAGCGGAAACCACCACTGCGCCAGCAGCGTGGTGAGTAAAGGATAAAGCAGTCCGGTGATCAGCGTGAGTAACAGCAGTAAAATCACCGCAGGGCGTAATTGACTCATGATAATACTCCTTAAAACCAACCGGTCACGGTCAGCAACATATCGATTAACTTAATGCCGACAAACGGCACCAGCAGTCCACCAAATCCGTAAATCCACAGGTTGCGACGCAGCAGCGCGGCGGCGCTCAGCGGACGATAGCTGACGCCGCGTAACGCCAGCGGGATCAGGAACACAATCACCAGCGCGTTAAAGATCACCGCCGACAGAATGGCGGAGTCCGGCGAGTGCAATCCCATCACGTTCAGCGCGTTAAGCTGCGGATAAGTCACCGCAAAAGCCGCCGGGATGATGGCAAAATATTTGGCGACGTCGTTGGCGATACTGAAGGTCGTCAGCGAGCCACGGGTCATCAGCATCTGCTTACCGATATGCACCACTTCCAGCAGTTTGGTCGGGTTGGAATCGAGATCCACCATGTTGCCCGCCTCTTTGGCCGCCTGGGTGCCGGAATTCATCGCTACGGCTACGTCCGCCTGCGCCAGCGCCGGGGCATCGTTAGTGCCGTCTCCGGTCATCGCCACCAGCCGCCCTTCCGCCTGATACTGACGGATCAGCGCCAGCTTCGCTTCCGGCGTCGCTTCTGAAAGGAAGTCATCCACGCCCGCCTCGGCAGCGATGGCGGCAGCGGTCAGCGGGTTGTCGCCGGTGATCATGATGGTTTTGATACCCATTTTGCGCAGCTCGGCAAAGCGCTCTTTGATCCCGCCCTTCACGATATCTTTCAGCGCCACCACACCCAGCACTTTTGCCCCTTCGCTGACCACCAGCGGCGTTCCGCCTGCGCGTGCCACCTCTTCCACCAGTTTATTGACCGCCAGAGGAAACTCGCCGCCGCTGCTCTCCGTATGGCGGCGGACCGCATCCACCGCCCCTTTGCGCACCATGCGCCCCTGCACGTTGACGCCGCTCATCCGCGTCTGCGCCGAGAAGGGGATAAAGGTCGCCCCCATGCTGTTGAGATCCCGCTCGCGCAGGTTAAATTTCTGTTTAGCCAGCACCACAATACTGCGCCCTTCCGGCGTTTCATCCGCCAGCGAGGCGAGCTGGGCAGCATCGGCCAGCTGCTCCTCCGTCACGCCAGGCGCAAGCATAAACTGGGTGGCCTGCCGGTTCCCCAGCGTGATGGTGCCGGTTTTATCGAGCATCAGCACATCCACATCCCCTGCCGCTTCCACGGCACGCCCGCTGGTAGCGATCACGTTGGCCGCCAGCATGCGGCTCATTCCCGCCACGCCAATGGCGGAGAGCAGGCCGCCAATAGTGGTGGGGATCAGGCAGACCAACAGCGCCACCAGCACGGTGATGCTCACCGGATGGCCGCCCCACACCGTAAAGGGATAGAGGGTAGCGGTCGCCAGCAGAAAGACGATGGTCAGCGCCACCAGCAGAATAGTCAGGGCGATTTCATTAGGCGTTTTGCGGCGGGTTGCGCCTTCCACCATAGCAATCATCCGGTCGAGAAAAGTTTCGCCCGGGTTAACGCTGCACTGCACCACCAGCCAGTCTGACAGGATGCGCGTGCCGCCGGTGACCGAGGCGAAGTCGCCGCCGGACTCACGGATAACCGGTGCAGACTCGCCGGTAATGGCGCTTTCATCCACCGAAGCGCCCCCCTCCAGCACTTCTCCATCGCAGGGAATAATATCTCCCGCTTCCACCAGTACTACATCGCCCTTACGCAGGGAGTCTGCCGCCACCTGCTGATGCGCGGAGCCATATTTCGCCGCGCTCATCTTTTTGGCATAGCTGGTTTTCTGGATGCCTTTCAGGCTGTTGGCCTGCGCCTTACTGCGCCCTTCTGCCAGCGCTTCGGCAAAATTGGCGAACAGCACGGTAAACCAGAGCCACAGCGAAATTGCGCCGGTAAAGGCGGCGTTACCCGGCGTTTTTCCTGCCAGCATCGCCAGCGCCAGCAGCGTGGTCAGCACGCTGCCGATCCACACCACAAACATCACCGGGTTACGGAACTGCACGCGGGGGCTCATCTTTTTCAGGGCGTCACTCAGGGCGACACGCATCAGCGCACCGTCAAACAGCGCCTGTTGATTACGACTCATGATTCTTCTCTCCGGCGATTAATGACCGACCATCTGCAAATGTTCCGCAACCGGCCCAAGAGCCAGTGCAGGGATAAACGTCAGTGCGCCCACCAGCAGCACGGTGCCAGTCAGCAGAGCGATAAACAGCGCGCCATGCGTCGGCAGCGTGCCGTTGCCCGCTGGCTGCACGTTTTTCTGCGCCAGCGAACCGGCAATGGCCAGCACCGGAATGATGATGCCGAAGCGACCCACCAGCATGCAGAAGGCCAGCAGCAGGTTCCAGAACGGCGTGTTGGCGCTCAGTCCCGCAAAGGCGCTGCCGTTGTTGTTGGCGGCAGAGGAGAGCGCATAGAGCACCTCGCTGAAGCCGTGTATGCCCGGATTCGCCATCGCGCTGCGTCCCGCCTCGGTCATCATCGCCAGCGCGCTACCCAGCAGCACCAGCGTGGGGGTGACCAGGATCGCCAGCGCGGTCATCTTCATCTCCCAGACGTCGATTTTTTTCCCGAGGTATTCCGGGGTGCGACCGATCATCAACCCGGCAATAAACACCGCCAGCAGCACGAACAGCAGCATGCCGTACAGCCCGGCTCCCACGCCGCCGAAGACCACTTCGCCAATCTGCATCAGCCACATCGGCACCATGCCGCCCAGCGCGGTGAAGGAGTCATGCATCGCATTGACGGCCCCGCATGATGCCGCAGTGGTGATCACCGCAAACAGGCTGGAGCTGAGGATACCGAAGCGGGTCTCCTTGCCCTCCATATTGCTGGCGCTCTCTGCACCCAGAGCAAGGAAGTGCGGGTTGCCGTTCACTTCCGCCCACATCACCACCGCTACCGCCGTCAGGAACATAAGCGACATCGCCCAGAGCAGCGCGTGGCCCTGACGTCGCTCTTTCACCACCTCGCCAAAAGCGAAGCAGAGCGCGGCGGGGATTAGAAAGATCGCCAGCATTTGCACAAAATTGCTCAGGGCGGTGGGGTTTTCAAACGGATGCGCCGAGTTAACGTTAAAGAAGCCGCCGCCGTTAGTACCCAGCATCTTGATCGCTTCCTGAGAAGCCACCGGCCCCATCGGCAGCGTCTGTCTGGCCCCTTCCAGCGTGGTCAGATCAAGGTAGCCGTTGAGGTTTTGCAGGGTTCCCTGACTGACAAAGAACAGGGCAATCACCAGCGAGAGCGGCAGCAGCAGGTAGAGCGTAATACGGGTAAGATCCCGCCATGCGTTGCCCAGCGTCCCCAGAGAGCGATTAGCAAAGCCCCGGATCAGCGCAAACGCCACGGCAATGCCGGTAGCGGCGGAGAGGAAGTTTTGCACCGTCAGCCCCGCCATCTGGCTGAAGTAGCTGAGCGTGCTCTCACCGGCATAAGCCTGCCAGTTGGTGTTGGTGACAAAGCTGACGGCGGTATTCAGCGCCAGATCCCACTTCAGGCCGGGAAGCTGCTGTGGATTTAGCGGCAGGCTTCCCTGCGCCATCAGCAGGCTCATCAGCAGCACAAAGCCAAGCAGATTGAACAGCAGGATCGCCAGCAGATAGCGCCGCCACGCCATCGGCTGGCTCTCCACGCCGCTGACCTGCCAGAGCAGGCGCTCAAAGCGGGCGAATCCGGGTAAGGGCTGCTCTTCAATCAGGCGGACCAGCCCGGCTCCCAGCGGACGGGCCAGCAGCATCAGCAGCAGCAGGTAAGTGGCGATCAGAAGAAATGCGCTGGCGGCCATCAGAACTCCTCCGCATTTATCAGTGCACAGACCAGGTAGATCAGTAACAGGAACACCAGCACAATGCTGGTTAGCAGGGCGATACTCACAACACACCTCCGGGGCGCTTTCAGATGGCGTTATTGTTGCGGGTTCACTGCAAAGTTGATGTAAAAATGCGGGGGTGGGCTGTAAAAATTGTATAAAAATGGCCGGGATGAAACATTAACACTCAATGAGTTAGCCATTTGTTTTTGATTGTTGGGATAGTTGCTGCTAATGATAATTATTATGATAATATCTGTTATCCCTGTTATGCCCTGCTCCTGTTAACCCGCTTCATACCGTGCAATGTAACCGTTTACACTGCTGCGAACGCGACGCGCTGACCACAGGCTGGAGACGAGACTCATTATGACTCACATTGTGTATGTAGTGGATGATGACGAATCCGTAATCGCCGCACTCAGCAACCTGCTGAGTTCAGAAAGTTATGTCGTTGTACCCTTCTCATCTCCCCAGTGCTTTCTTGCCCATCCGGCTTACCAGCAGCCCTGCTGCCTGATCCTCGATATTAATATGCCGGGCGCAGACGGTTTTGACGTGACCCAGGCGCTGGCAGCGCGCGGTTATTCGATTCCTACCATATTTTTAACCGGATTTGGCTCGATTCCGGTGACAGTCAAGGCGATGAAGGCGGGGGCTTACGAGTTTCTGACCAAGCCCGCAGAGCCAGAAAAACTCCTGCAGGCGGTTTCGGAAGCTATTCAAATCTCTGAAGAGAACCTTGAGGTCTCCTCCGATAAACTGGAGATGACCACCCGGCATCAGTCGCTGACGCCCAGAGAGAGTGAGGTGATGCTGCTGGCGATCGGTGGGCTGCTCAATAAACAGATTGCCGCAGAGATGGGCATCAGCGAGATTACCGCCAAAGTGCATAAGCGCAGGGTAATGGAGAAGATGAAAGTCCGCTCGTTATCTGACCTGGTAAGAATTGCCGACAGGCTGAACCTCATGATTTCCCGCTCGCGCTGATCGGCTGTCAGCATCAGACGACGCTGACAGCGCAAACTCACTCCGCCAGCGGCTCGGCAGGCAGCGTAAACCAGAAAACGCTGCCCGATCCGGGCCTGTTTTTCGCCTTCAGCTCACCCGCATGTTTTTTGATAATCTCGCTGCAGATGGTCAGCCCCATGCCCATCCCCTCTTTCTTGGTGGTATAGAAAGAGTCAAACAGGCGATGCTGCACCTCTTCACTGAGGCCTGTGCCGGTATCGCGCACTTCAAACAGCAGCGTTTCCGGCGTGGGATTGGAAGAGGCAAAAGTCAGAACACGGGAGCGCTCTGCGTTTTCGCTCATCGCCTCTATGGCGTTCACCACCAGATTAAGCAGCACCTGCTGGATCTGAACGCGGTCACAGAATATCTCCGGATGGGTGGCGGTCAGGTTAAGCTCCAGCGAAATCCCCCTTCTCTCCAGCTCCATACGGGAAAGCGACAGAATATCGCGGGCAATCAGATGCAGGTTAGCGTGGGAAAAGACAGGATCGTGCTTGCGGGTCAACGCCTGTAGTCCACAGATGATCTCTCCGGCGCGTTTTCCTTCACTGAGTATCTCATCCAGGCTGCTGCAGGCTTTATCCAGATGCACGGGATCCTTTTTCAGCCAACGCAGGCTTGCCCCGGCATTGGCCACTATCGACATCAGCGGCTGATTGATTTCATGGGCAATCGAGGCGGTCAGCTGCCCCACGGTAGTGGCCCGGGAGACGCGAGCCAGATCGGCCTGCGCCAGGCGTGCCGCATCTTCAGAATGACGTTGCTCGGTGATATCGGTAATGGTGCCAAAATACTCTTCAGCCTCCGGCCAGCTTTCCACGGGATCGCCGATTCCCTTGATGTAACGGCACTCTCCGCCCGGCCTGAGGATCCTGAACTCCGCCTGCATGCTGACGCCGTTGCGCACGCTCTCCTCCACCAGCGCATGGATACAGGGATGATCGTCGGGATGCACCCGCGTCAGGAAGTCAGCCATGGAAAACGCCGTCAGATCGTCGGGCAGCCCCAGAATATGCCGGTACTCATCAGAGACCAGCATCAGGTCCTTTTCCAGATGCCAGTGCCAGGTGCCGGTATGACTGATCTTTTCGCCCAGCATCAGCGAAGTCTGGCTGGCCCGCAGCTGTTTCTCTACGCGCCTGCGCTGTTTGTTCTCCTCCAGCAGTTCAGCGTAAAGCCTGACAGTTTCCAGCGATACCGCCGCCTGCGCGCCGAGCATGGATACAATTCTGGAATGCTCCGCAGTGAAGACGTCAGGCATCAAACGATTTTCCAGATAGAGTACCCCCACCATCTGCGCCTGCCTGAACATCGGTACGCACATCACTGCCGCGCCGGAAGCAACCAGATAGGGGTCCTGACTGAAGGGGCTGAAAATTTCAGGCTTAACGGTACGGATTTCCTGTCCGGTGCGGATAACGGCAGTGAGCACCGAGAGCGGCAGGTCTGTGGCAACAGGCGTCTCTTTCACCATCTTTACCCGAATACCCTCTGCGGTGGTTTCTGCTCTCGCTTCAATTTCCGGCACCGTGCCATCAAGTAACCGTATCAGCAGACAATGCTGCGCCCCAGCTCTTTCCAGTAGCATCATCATCAGAATATTAATGAGCCGGTCCAGATTAATCTCCTCCGTCAGCGCACGCACGGCGGTCACCACGCTTTGCAAATCGCCGATGGCAGCACTCTGATCAAAGGAGACCGTATTAAACGGCGAATGGGTGGCAGGCGGGATCAGCGCCGGATGGCGCAGTTCAAGCTGGCGAACTTTCGCTTTTGCTCCCCAGCGCTCCCAGCCGGCGATCGCCCCTTTCATATAGGCGTCTGCGGCGACAGAGAGGCCACAGCAGGAGGCGAAGCTGGCCGCCAGCTCGTGCGCCAGCGCGTTGATATGGGTAAATTGCCCTTCGCGTGACAGCGCTATCGCCACTTCATACTGCTCAGCAGCACGCGCCACATTCCCCTCCAGACGCAGAATTTCAGCCTGAACCAGCGCCGCTTTGTCGGCAAAGGTTTTGGCATTCTCCACCGACCAGGTGAGGATTTTGTCATAATGGCGGCTGACTTTTTGCCGGTCGTCGGCGCTCCAGCTCTCCGGCGTCAGGGTTAGCGTGCAGGCCAGCGCGCTGTAGAAGTGAAAATCCAGCTTGTGGATATGGCCCGGAATATTTTCCGTCAGCGGAGCGGCCTGCTCAAAACAGTGGCTAGCACAGTGAT
Organism: Erwinia pyri; assembly: GCF_030758455.1. Classification (NCBI taxonomy): domain Bacteria; kingdom Pseudomonadati; phylum Pseudomonadota; class Gammaproteobacteria; order Enterobacterales; family Erwiniaceae; genus Erwinia; species Erwinia pyri. Next base: position 238,088 of record NZ_CP132353.1, on the reverse strand, counting down.
ACTCTCCGGCAAAAAAAGCGGCCATCCCTTTATAAACCCAGCACCAGAACTGCATCAGGATAATGGGATCTGCGGCGCTTCCCGGCGCGTAATGCTGCAAAGCAGGCGCGTTAAATCCTTTTCCTGAAAAGGGCTGCTCGGTGGGATTACGCAGGAAACAGACATAGTCCCGCTGCATCTGCAAAATCACCTCTACGTCGTGATACTGCGCTTTGCGAACAAAAGCCAGCCCCCGATCGATCGAGGTCTGCACCCCTTCAAGGTGATCGCCACGCGTCAGGTAGTTCATCACCAGATGCCGCAGAGCCAGGCAGGCGGAGGTCCGGTCGCCATTGGCTACGGCGGCATCAAACGTCGCTTTGGCACACTCAATGGCGTAGGTCACCGGCATGGTCCAGATGCCGACCTGATCCAGCGGCAGCAGCGTCCTGGCTTTAAAACTGGTGAAATCGTGCTGATAAACCAGCTCCCGTGCCAGCAGCGTACTGGCAAAACCGCGGCTGTATTCATCATAGTGATCGCCACACAGCACGCCGTACCAGGAGAGAGCAAAGGTGGAAGCACCGGTGATACCGTGATCCAGAGTCAGGTGCAGCATTTTGCAGATGATCATAAAGTGCAGGCGCGGGCTGACAAAGGCGGCAAACATGCTGGCGCTGGCCATCAGGTTCATCACCGCTTCGGTCTCCCGGCTGGCCATCAAAGGTAGCGACCTGAAGCGGGTATAGGGATTGTTACCGACCTGCGCTTTCAGCGTGACCCTGGCAGCGTCACACTCTTCTTTATGCGGAAAGCGGTTCAGATGAATGCCAAACACCGCCAGCCAGGCGATCGCCGTTTCCAGCGCAAGCTGATTATCAGACTGGCGCATATGAATTTCCGCCAGCAGACAGGCGGCTACCGCCTTATCCGTGAGTTTACCTGGTGCATGCAGCACTCTTTCACACAGCCCGAGCGCTACGGAGAGGTTTCCCAGCAAAAATTCACACTCCGCCTCCTCCAGCAGAAAGGTGAAGCGCTCCTCAGGTGGCATCTGCTCGCCGAGAAGATGTGCCGTTTGTAAAAAACGCAGCGCAAAGAGGTAGTCGCCGGTATTTTTTGCCTGCCGCGTGGCGAGCAGGATCAGCGCGCGATATCTGGCGGCTTCCGGGCGGATCAGGGCAACATTTTGCACGCAGGCGATATGGTAGATCGCCCGGAAAAGCGAGTCGTTATTCGCCTCTCCGGCGGCCAGAGCCACCAGCCTGTTCGCCGCACGAAAATGCAGGGCATCTTTCTCCGCGCCCGGGATCAGGTTCAGCGCCGCTTCCTGCACGCGGTCATGCGTAAAGGCGAAGGTGTGCGCCGTCAACGTGATCAGCTGCGCGGCAACGGCGGGCGCAAGATCGGTTTTCAGCCTCTCCAGCGACAGATTCAGCACGGTTGCAGACAACAAAAGCTCACCCGACCCGCCCAGACAGGCTACGTGACCAAGCAGTGCGCGGGTTTTAGCCGGAATGGTTTCCAGCTGTTGCAGCACTCTGTTCGCCACATTTTCCGTGTAGTGGCAGGCTTTTATCGCCTCCAGATCGTAGTGCCACCTCCCTGATGCGTTGGGCTGGCTGATAAGGCGATCCTGCACAGCCTGTCGCACAAATTCAGAGGTAAATAAGGGATTCCCGCCGCTCTTTTCACGGATCACCTGAGCCAGGTCGTTTGCCTGCACGGGACGGAGATGGAACAGACCTGCCAGCCAGCCCGCGATCTTTTTTACCGATAGCGGGTCTGGAGAGATATCCACACTGCTGGAGACCGATGCCCGGAAGCGGGTGAGATGCGCGGCAATTAACGGGCAGGGTAACGAGGTCAGCTCCCGGTGAGCCACCACCATCATCAGCGGAATAGCTTCATCCAGGCTCAGAAGATGCTGAAGCAGCTGCAGGCTGGCCTGATCGGCCCAGTGCAGATCGTCAATCAGGATAACCAGAGGCCGGCCCGGATTGGCCAACGCCTTAATCATACTGCTGGCCATATTGTTAAACTGATCGCGGGCGTCCAGCGAGCTGGCGTCAGTCGGCAGGCGAGCCTTCCTGTTCAGCAGGACGCCAAGTTCCGGGATAAAATGTACCGCCAGCCCGGCGTAATCCCCTAAAAGACGGGTAAAGTGGGTACGCCAGCGCGCCACATCCGATGCCGCAAGCCCGAGTAAATTGAGCGCCAGCGACCGGAAAGCAGCGATAAGCACCCCATAGGGTAAGACGGGAGAGTGGCGATCGGCCTTTACCATCGTCAGAAGGACATTTTTCTGCTGCAGCTTTTTTAATGAAGAGGCGATCAGCGCTGACTTGCCGCTGCCCGGCGCACCGCTGATGATAACCAGACTGTGCGTGCCACTGCTGCTGACCTTATTAAAAGCCTGCAGGATCTCTGCGGCCTGGGGATGATCGGTATAGAGCTTCTCTGAGCCAAAGCCGTTTTGCCGGGTATCCTGCAGGCCCGGGGTAAAAGTACCGATATCGCCCTGCGGGGTCAGCGTGGAGAGGCAGCGGCGAAGATCGGCCAGCACCCCTTCTGCCGTCTGGTAACGTTTATCCGGCGATTTCGCCAGCAGCCGTAAAATCAGGGCGGAGAGTGCCACTGGTACGTCAGCACGCAGCAAATGAGGAGAAGGAGCCTGTGACGCGATGTGATGGTGAACCCACTCGGCATGGTTCCCTTCCGGCGTGCCAAACGGCAGCTTGCCGGTCAGCAGCTCATATAGCACCATACCGAAGCTGTAGAGGTCGCTCTGACTGGTAACCGGATGAGCCGTCCGCGAGGTGTGCTCTGGCGACATATAGGCCAGCGTTCCGCCTGTTGTCGGCAGGCGGGTCGGGAGCAGCGCCCCGGTTTGCAGCCAGGCCAGACCAAATCCACCCAGCCGGAACGTCCCCTCCTCATGGCGGAAAAAATTCGCGGGCTTGATATCACCATGCACAATACCCTGCTGATGCATCTGGCTCAGCGCTGAACACATCATCACGGCGTTGGTAAGGAAGTCAGACAGAGAGTGCGGCGTCTGGCGCAGGGAGTCGGCCAGCGTCCGGTAACAGAAGGCGGGATAAACCAGCGCATACTTTCCCTGATAAAGGGTGTGTGCAACCGGCTTAATCGCCCATTTTGGGCTGAGATCCTCGCGCAGCAGGAACTCATTTTTCAGTAATTGCGTGACCGGAAACACCCCATCGTCACCGGCCGCTGTTGCCAGCATCCAGCTTTCGCCGCCTGAGGGATCCTGGCAGAACAGCCATTCCGCCTGGCCTGCCTGTACCAGCGGAGTCACGATGAACTCTTCCGGTAAGGTGAATTCATAACTTTCAGATCCCCAAAGCGCCAGAGGCGTTGTGCTCATGGTGGCGTATCTCTTGAGCTGAATTCGTTATGAATATGTCCGAACAAGGTATCGATATCAATGGGCTTGCGCAAAAAAGCCAGCGCGCCCAGGCTGATGGCGTACCAGAGCATGCTCTCATCCCCCTGCCCCGAAATCAGAATGACCTGCGGGTTCGCTTTCCGGCGGGTCAGCTCAATAAAAAGCTCAAAACCACTCATGCCTTTCAGGTTGATATCAATGATAAAAAAGGCCGCCCCGGCCAGCAGGCGATCTTCAGCCAGTAACGCCTCGGCAGAGTCAAAAACCAGGGTTGCATAGCCTTCAGACTGGAGCAGATTACTCAGTCCACTGCGGACCGAACGTTCATCATCAACGATCACAATGCACTGGGGCGGCTTCATGCTGTTATCCTTTACCCCGGCTTACGCGGGCTTCCTTATCAAGGCTTGTCGCCGGATGGCGGTGGCGTTCCGCTAATCTTTGGCACGCACTCATGGCGAAACCAGGCGAGCGTCACCGGCTCACGTTTAATCACTCTTTTCAGTAAAGGGATAAGTTGTTCCCCAATCAACATACCAAACAGCCCCAGCAGAGCAATCACGGGCGGTGCCGGCGAGTTCACTTCAATCAGGGAGTAGAGGACGCCTGCCAGCATCCCGGTCAGTAGTGCAATAACGTAGGATTTCAGCATGTCAGACCCCTTTTTTTCCTGCAGCCAACGCCGTGACTTTCCCGGTAGTCAGAGAAAGGGCGTGCTGGGCGGCAACCTCTTTCTGTGAAAATTGCAGGCTCAGCTGACCGCCTACGATCATGCCCAACAGCCCGACCAGGGCGACGGCAGGCGGTGCCGGAGAGCGGACATTAAGCAGCGCATAGACCAGCCCGATCAGCACGCCAGCCCCCAGAGATATGAGTAAAGGACTCATGGCGAGTCTCCTGTCATCAGTCAGGGCTGGCCGGCACCTGCATGCCGGCCAGAGGAAATCAGCGAGCCGGAACCGGCGCCAGCGTGCGGTGTTCGCTCTTCTGACGTGACGGCGCTTTGTGCACCATGGTGTAGGCGTAATCCACGCCGATGCCGTAAGCACCAGAATGCTCTTTGGCAATATCCATCACGGCGTTGTAGGTATCTTTGTGCGCCCAGTCACGCTGCCACTCCAGCATCACCTGCTGCCAGGTTACCGGGATCACGCCCGCCTGGATCATGCGCTGCATCGCGTAATCGTGCGCTTCTTTGGTGGTGCCGCCTGAGGCATCAGCCACCATATAGATTTCGTAACCGCCTTCCAGCATTGCACACAGAGAGAAGCTGTTGTTGCAGACTTCAGTCCACAGGCCGGAAACCACCACTTTTTTCTTGCCGTTTGCCGCCAGGGCATCGCGCACCTTCTGGTCATCCCAGGAGTTCATTGAGGTGCGTTCCAGGATATCCAGGTTCGGGAAGACATCCAGCAGCTCAGGGTAGGTATGACCTGAGAAGCTCTCTGTTTCCACGGTAGTGATGATGGTGGGAATATTGAAAACTTTCGCCGCTTTAGCCAGCGCAACGGTGTTGTTTTTCAGGACCTGGCGATCGATTGACTGCACGCCAAACGCCATCTGCGGCTGCTGGTCGATGAAAATCATCTGGCTGTTATGAGGCGTCAGTACTTCAAGTTTGGAGTTAGTCATGAATATGCCCATTGAGGTTTAGGTGACTGCATGTCCGGGGCGGTGCTGTTCCGGATGGGAGTGACAGTGTTCTGGTCAGGAGAGGCATGTTGCGGACCCCTGATGGCCGGGGCCTGTCGTCACTGTCTGAGCAAATTGTAAGGGGGTTTTTCAGGGCTAACTATTATCTCTGTGTATAACTATACGTTGGTATACCTATCCGTTTGTATAACTAGACGCTGCTCCCTTGCTCTCACCATACTGCCGCCTGTAGCAGGCCTGACGTTTCACGAGACGGCGCGTTCCGTGGCCTCAGCCTTTTCGTTCATCAACATTCAGGAGGTTTTATGGTCACGCCCGGTAAAGCGGATCTTATTTTCACCAACGGTAAATTTCATACGGTAGACCGCGAAAACCCAGTAGCGGAAGCCGCAGCCATCAGTGAGGGTAAATTTCTCGCCGTCGGCAGCCTTGCTGAAGTGATGCAGTACCACGAGGAAGGCACGAAATTAATCAATCTCAACGGGCATACCGCCGTGCCAGGCCTCAACGACTCCCACCTCCATCTGATCCGCGGCGGCCTGAATTACAATCTTGAACTGCGTTGGGAAGGCGTCCCTTCGCTGGCTGATGCGTTAAGAATGTTGAAAGAGCAGGCGCTGCGCACCCCCAACCCACAGTGGGTGAGAGTGGTCGGCGGCTGGACCGAATTCCAGTTTGCCGAGCGCCGTATGCCTACGCTGGAAGAGATCAATGAAGCCGCGCCGGATACGCCGGTCTTTATCCTGCATTTATATGATCGCGCCCTGCTTAACCGCGCCGCGCTCAGAGTGGTGGGCTACACCAAAGATACGCCGAACCCACCGGGCGGCGAGATCCAGCGTGACAGCAACGGCAACCCTACCGGCATGCTGATTGCCCGTCCGAATGCGATGATCCTCTACTCCACGCTGGCAAAAGGCCCAAAACTGCCTCTGGAACTGCAGGTCAACTCTACGCGCCAGTTTATGCGCGAGCTGAACCGGCTGGGGCTGACCAGCGCCATTGACGCCGGTGGCGGCTTCCAGAACTACCCCGAAGATTACGAAGTCATTGCTGAGCTGCATGAGAAAAAGCAGATGACCTTACGCATCGCCTATAACCTCTTCACCCAGCGTCCCGGTCATGAGCTGGAAGATTTTGAAAAGTGGACCGATATGCTCTCGCCGGGCCAGGGAACCGATTACTTCCGTCATAACGGCGCCGGAGAGATGCTGGTCTTCTCGGCTGCCGACTTTGAAGATTTCCTGGAACCCCGTCCAGACCTTGCGCCCGGTATGGAAGATGAGCTGGAGCGCGTAGTGCGCCATCTGGTTGAGCACCGCTGGCCCTTCCGCCTGCATGCCACCTACGATGAGTCCATCAGCCGCATGCTGGATGTCTTTGAGAAAGTAAACCGCGAGATCCCGTTCAACGGCCTGCACTGGTTCTTTGACCATGCGGAAACGGTCACGCAGCGCAATATCGACCGCATCAAAGAGCTTGGCGGCGGCATTGCGGTGCAGCACCGTATGGCTTTCCAGGGCGAGTACTTCGCCGAGCGCTACGGTATTGAAGCCACGCGCCATACGCCGCCGGTGGCAAAAATGCTGGAAACCGGCGTGCCGGTCGGCCTGGGAACGGATGCCACGCGAGTCGCGAGCTATAACCCCTGGACCGCACTCTACTGGCTGGTTTCCGGCCGGACCGTGGGCGGTATGCAGATGTATGACGTCAACGCCCGGCTCGATCGCGAAACGGCGCTGATGCTCTGGACCCAGGGCAGCGCCTGGTTCTCCAGCGAACAGGGCAAAAAAGGGCAGATCAAAGCGGGTCAGCTCGCAGATATGGTGGTGCTGAGCAAAGATTACTTCAGCGTGCCGGAAGAAGAGATCAAAGGCATTGAGTCCGTCCTGACCCTGGTGGATGGCAACGTGGTTTATGCCGCCGGATCCTTTAGCGCCGAAGGGCCACCGTCGCTACCCGTGCTACCAGACTGGTCGCCAGTAGTGAAGGTGCCAGGACACTATCGCAGCGCACCGCCGCAGGCAAACGCTCGCGTCGGTATGCAGCAGCAGGCTCACCACTGCAGCGGTCCGTGTGGCGTGCACAGCCATTCACACGATATTGCTCGTGGCGCTAACGTTCCGGTTGCCGAAGATAACGCCTTCTGGGGCGCGCTCGGCTGCAGCTGCTTTGCGTTCTGATATGATGAAAAATAACCTCACTCAGCCGCCCCGTATCGATGCGGGGCTGTTCTTCCTGCGCCTGGCTGGCAGCCTGCTGTTGCTCTATGTACACGGCCTGCCAAAGGTGTTTCATTTCAGCGAAGAACTGACGCATATCGAAGATCCCTTCGGACTTGGCCCGTGGATGAGTCTTGTCCCGGCTATTTTTGCCGAAGTTATCTGCCCACTCTTCATTATTGTCGGCTTCGGCACGCGCCTTGCCTGCCTGCCGATTATCGGCGTGCTGCTGGTGGCGATGCTGTTTGTGCATCCTGACTGGAGCATTGCCGAAGGTCAGTTCGGCTGGCTGCTGCTGATCCTGTTTGGCACGCTGGCGATAACCGGCCCTGGCAAATGGCGCATCGGGGCAAATCGCACCAGGGAGGTTCGCTTTGGCGCAGGTTAACGATCTTCATGATGTGGCGGTAGAAGCGGCCGTTCCGGCTGTTGCCGCCTCGCCGTGGCAACCGCTGCGCCAGCGCGTCTTCCGCACGCTCTGGATAGCGACGGTGGTGTCGAACATAGGTTCATGGATGAACGATGTTGGCGTGAACTGGAGCATGCTCACCTTAAGCGCCGATCCGCTTTCAGTGGCGATGGTTCAGGCCGCCAGCAGCCTGCCGATGTTTCTTTTTGCCCTGCCCTCCGGGGTGATGGCCGATATAGTGGATCGCCGTAAATACCTGCTGTTTTCACAGGTGTGGGTATTTATCGCTGCTGCCGCGCTGGCTCTCCTCTCCTTTACCGGGCAGGTCACGCCGCTGGTGCTGCTGATTGCCGCTTTTCTGCTCAGCACGGGTGCGGCAATGAGCTCCCCGCCGTTTCAGGCGATTGTGCCGGATCTGGTCAGCAAGGCGGAGCTGGGACCCGCTATCGCGCTGAATTCGCTCGGCATCAATATCAGTCGCGCCATCGGCCCGGCGCTGGGTGGGCTGATCATGACCTTCGCCGGTCCCTGGCTGGTCTTCCTGCTGAATGCCGTTTCAGTGCTGGGCGTTGCCTGGGTGCTTTATCGCTGGAAAGCAGAACCGGCGGTGCAGCGCCTGCCGCCAGAGCACTTCTTCTCTGCCGTGCGGGCCGGGCTGCGTTATGTCCACGCGGCACCGGTGCTGCGTAATGTCCTTGTTCGTACCGTCGCCTTCTTCGTGTTTGGCAGCGCAGGCTGGGCGCTGTTACCGCTGGTTGCCCGGCGCGAGCTGGGGCTGGGGCCGGGCGGCTACGGCATTATGCTGGCCTGTATTGGGGTGGGCGCGATCTGCGGGGCCATTATGCTGCCCCGGCTGCGCAAGCGCTTTAATCCCGACCGGCTGATGGTGCTGGCAAGCCTGCTTTTTGCCATCACGCTGCTGGCACTCGCCTTTGTCCGCCATTTCTGGCTGCTGAACGCCTTTGAGTTCTTTACCGGCTTCTCATGGATAGCGGTGCTTTCCACGCTGAACCTGGGGGCGCAACGTAGCGCAGCGAAATGGGTGAAAGCCCGCGCGCTGGCGGTTTATCTCACCGTGTTCTTCGGGTCGATGACCCTTGGCAGCGCGGTGTGGGGGCAGCTTGCTTCTCATTACGGCATTCCCGTCTCGCTGGGCGTGGCGGCGCTGGGAATGGTGCTGGCCTGTGCCACCGTGTTCCGCTGGCGGTTGGATCTGGATCCCGACCTTAACCTGGATATCAGCACCAGCAACCAGCCCATCCCCGCCCTGGAAATTCATCACGACCGCGGGCCGGTGATGGTGACTTATGAGTATCTCGTTCGCGAGGGTGATGCCCACAGCTTTACCGTCTGTATGCAGGACATGCGCCGGGTGCGCAAGCGGGGAGGCGCCATCAACTGGTCTGTGTATGAGGACATCCTGCAGCCAGGCATCTTCGTCGAAACCTTTATCGTTGGATCGTGGATGGAGCATCTGCGTCAGCAGGATCGCTACACCATGAACGATCTGAAAATTCAGAATCGGGTTTATCAGTTCCATCAGGGAGAAAAGCTGCCTGACGTACGCTATCTGGTCGCCCCGGTATAAATGGGTTCCTCTTTTTTTAACTGTAAAAGGCAAGGTCAAATAATGAGCACATTCAAAACATCAGACGGTACGCAGATCTATTATAAAGACTGGGGCACAGGCAAACCGGTGCTGTTCAGCCACGGCTGGCCACTGGACGCCGATATGTGGGACAGCCAGATGAATTTCCTGGCCGAGCGTGGCTACCGCGCTATCGCCTTTGACCGCCGCGGATTTGGTCGCTCTGAGCAGCCGTGGACAGGTTATGATTACGACACCTTCGCCAGCGACATCAACGATCTGATCACCAGCCTGGATCTGCAGGAGGTCACGCTGGTCGGCTTCTCTATGGGCGGCGGCGATGTGGCCCGTTATATCAGCCGTTATGGCAGTTCCCGTGTGGCAGGCCTGGTGCTGTTAGGCGCCGTGACCCCTATTTTTGGCAAGGCCGAAGATTATCCACAGGGCGTGGATCTCTCTGTATTTGAGGGTATCAGGCAGGGCTTGCGCAGCGATCGCGCGCAGTTTATCAAAGAATTTAACACGCCGTTCTTCGGTATCAATGCGGGACAGAGCGTTTCTGAAGGCGTGCTGACGCAGACGCTGAATATTGCGCTGCTGGCTTCGCTGAAGGGTACAGTAGATTGTGTTACGGCGTTCTCAGAAACGGATTTCCGTGCTGATATGCCGAAAATTGACGTGCCTACGCTGGTGATCCACGGCAGCAATGACCAGATAGTGCCATTCGAAACCACCGGCAAGCTGGCTGCCGCCAGCATCGCGGGTGCGGAACTGAAAATCTATGATAATGCGCCACACGGTTTTGCCGTGACCCATCAGGAAACGCTGAATGCCGATCTGCTGGCATTCCTGCAGGCTCGCCAGTAAAGAAAAAAAGCGCTGAGCAATCAGCGCTGAAGCGTTCACCCGAACCTGAAGCAGGGCTGGTATGAGATGCTGAGCAAAGCGTGCCGCGCCATGGACGGCGCGGCCCGAGCTGTCACGGATGACGCTTTTTGCGTCTTTGCGAACAGCTCATGCCAGCCGTGCCGACACGGAGTTGAATCTTTTTAAGCGCTGAATCATCAGCGCTTTTCCAGCCCTTAACGCGAAGGGTGATTCACTTCCACCGGACGCAGGTCAAACAGCAGCACTTCCGCCTCTTCGCCATTGCTGAACGTCAGCGCCTGCTCATTGCGAACCCGCGCGCCATCACCCGCTTTGAAGGCCACGCCGTTTACCGTTACCGCACCGCGGGCAACGTGAATATAGGCGTAACGATTTTCATCCAGCGTCACCGTCTGCTGCTCGTCGCCATCAAAGAGACCGGCGTAGATACGCATATCCTGACGGACTTTCAGCGCCTCACCTTCGCCATCTGGCGACACAATCAGCCTGAACTGGCCTCGCTTTTCACTCTCTGGCACGGAAACCTGCTGATAAGCGGGCGGGGTATTTTTCTCGGCAGGCACAATCCAGATTTGCAGGAAGTGCACCCCTTCAGTACTGGAGTTATTGAACTCGCTGTGGGTGACGCCGCTGCCTGCGCTCATCAGCTGCACATCGCCCGGTACGATTACAGAGCCGGTACCCATTGAATCTTTGTGCGCCAGTTCGCCCTGCAACACGTAAGAGATAATCTCCATGTTGCTGTGCGGATGCGCGCCGAAGCCACGAGATTCGGCAACGCGGTCGTCGTTTATCACCAGCAGGTCAGAGAAGCCGGCCTGTTTAGGATCCCAGTAATTAGCAAACGAAAAAGTATGGTGAGAACGTAACCAGCCGTGGTCACCCACTCCGCGTTGCTCTGACAATCTTTGCTCAATCATGGTGTTTCTCCTTTCCAGGGTTTTTAAGGGGTCGGCGGGCGTCTGCCCTTCCGGTAAAGAGAGAATACCGGTAAACTCAATTGCCCAACAATGGCCTGAAAAGGCAATGACTGTCACATTTTGGTGGACAATATGCAGATCGAAGATCTGAAAATTTATCTGGCGGTTATTCACGCCGGGAGCTTCACCGCCGCCGCTGACCTGCTGATGCTCTCCAAGCAATATGTCAGCCGCAGAATGGCTGCTCTGGAAGCTTCGCTGGGCGCGCGTCTGCTGATCCGCAACACGCGTAAGCTCACGGTCACCGATTCCGGAAAGGTTTTTGCCCTGCATGCCCAACGCATCATGGATGATATCCGTGAAGCTGAGCAGGCCGTTTCCGAGCAGCGTCTTGAACTGCACGGCACCTTTCGCCTGAGCCTGCCGATGTCCTTTGGCATGAATCCCCTCTCCCCGCTGATTGCTGAATTTTTGATGCTGCACCCCGCTCTCCGCTTTCACGTTGAGCTTGCGGACCGCTATGTGGATGTGATTGGTGAAGGGTTTGATATGGCTATCCGCATCGGCAGCCTGGCCGACTCCACGCTGATAGCGCGTCATCTGGGCGATCTCAGCCGGGTTATCTGCGCAAGCCCTGACTATCTTCAGCGCGTCGGCGTCCCGCAGCTGCCGGAAGATTTACTGCATCACGCCTGTCTGCGATTTGGCCGGGAGGGGCAATATGGCTGGGAGCTGGAGGTGGGAGGCCGGGGCAAAGTGATGGCCGTACAGGGACCGATGCTGAGCAATAACGGCGAGGTGCTGGTGGATGCCGCAAAAGCGGGGTTAGGGCTGGTTCTGCTGCCGCGCTTTATTGTGGGCCGGGCGCTGGCGCGTGGCGAACTGATGACCGTGCTGGAGCCGTTCCACCCTGCTTCCCTTCCGCTCAGCGCCGTTTATCCTCAGCATCGTCAGCGAAGCGAAATCATTCAGGCTCTGCTGGCGTTCTTACAGGGCAAGCTCGGTGAATAGCGCGGTCAGGCAACCTGAAATATCTGTTTCCGGCTCCGGTTTGTCAGTCGGACAGGCAGCAATCCGCTGCCTGTCCGGGGTACTCTGGTTATTCCACCGCATCCACAATCGGATCGCGGACGATAAACAGATAGGAGAGCGCGCCCAGCACGGTGACGCAGGCACATAACGTCAGCGCCATGCTGAAAGAGCCGGTTTTATCGAGGATAAAGCCGGTTAACACCGGGGCAAACGAGGCAAAGACAAAGCTGGCAAAGTTCTGGATACTGCCCACCGAAGCGGTCATGCGTGAGGTCACGTTGACATGGATCAGCCCCCAGCAGGAGGTTCCGGCAAAGTGAATACAGAACAGCGCCATGCCAATCAGCAGCACCGCCATCGAGGTTGTTGTTGCCTGCACCACCACCGCCGTAAAAGCGGCTGAGAACAGCATACCCGCCACGATACAGATTTTACGGGTTTTTACCGGCTGCATGCCGCGGCGTACCAGCGCATCCACCACATAGCCGTTCAGCAGCATGCCCGCTGCACCGAACAGGAACGGGATGGCGGTCAGCCAGCCGGTCGCTTTCAAATCCAGATGGTAGGTGGTCTGCAGGTAGCCCGGCAGCCAGGCCAGGTAGAGCCAGGCGGTATAGTTAATTCCGCTGAAGCCGATCATCATGCCCCACATGGTGCGGTTCTTAAACAGCCCACGCCACTCTTTCATGCTCATCGGCTCTTTGCGGGCGCTGACGCTACCCGCTTCCAGATAGTTGATCTCTTCTTTAGTCAGCGTCTTGTTATCGCGGTTGCGGTAAAGCATATACCAGCCCGCCGAGAGGAAAATGCCCAGCACGCCGATGGTGACAAACATGCCGCGCCAGCCCAGAGAGAGCATCATCGCGGCCAGGATCGGCGGGCTGATCGCCAGGCCAATCATCGAGGCGGCGTTAAAGAAGCCCATCGGCATGCCGCGCTCTTTGATGTTGAACCAGTCATTGATCACCTTCACGCCGCACGGGTTCATTGGCGCTTCGCCGATGCCCAGCCCGATGCGTACCAGAATGAACTGCGTGAAGTTATGCACCAGGCCAGAGAGCGCCTGGAAGCATGACCAGACGAACATGCCAATCCCCAGCATAATACGTGGGCCTTTACGGTCCAGCAGCGTGCCGCAGGGCAGCTGCGCTATACCGTAAGCCAGAGAAAAGGCTGACAGCAGCAGGCCGATCTCCGTGGCGCTCAGCCCCATATCGCCGCGGATGGTCATATTGGCGACGGAGAGCGAACTGCGGTCGAGGTAGTTGATGACGGCTGCCAGAAACAGCAGGATCATCGCGGTGGTTTGTACGCGCTTGATGCGGGCAGAGCGGACCAGCTTGCCGTGCTGCGGAACAATCTCCACAGTCTCTTTGCCGGAGCCGATATCACGGCCGCTGCCAGTCACAATCGGGCTGTTTTCCATAAAGCATTCCCCAAGTGTCAGGTGTTCTTGTAATCCGCTTCAGCGGTGAAGATCTCCTGCTCAGAGTAAATGCCATGTTAATTTCATGAGGTAATCATGTTGCGGTTCCGTGCTTCAGATTAGGCTTTACTGGTTTTTATTGGTTCTTTATCGCCAGAGGCGCGCAAAAGCGCGATCTCAGTCACTGTATTGCCGGATAGAGCGGATCATCGACTGCTTGGCGGTGGTGAGATGACGATGCAGTTCACAGCTGGCTTCCACATCATTGCGGCTGATAATGGCGGTGAGAATCGCCATATGCTCCTCCAGCGCGACGATATTGCGCTGCTTTAAATCACTCTCATCCCACTGATAATGCGAGTGAAAAATCACCGAGATAATCTCCAGCGACTGGTCGATAAAGGGGTTATCGGCGGCGGAGAGGATCAGCTGATGCATTTCCCGGTCCAGCTGCGCAAACATCCGGTAATTGCTGGCGATGGTGTCGCGCATCTCACGATGACGGCTGAGCAGATCGCGGGCTTTAATCCAGCGCTCATCGCTGGCTGGCAGATTAAGAAACCGGTTCAGGGCGTGCGTTTCCAGCATCTCACGTAGCTCGAAAAGCTTCTCCGCATAGCGGCGATCGAACTTTTTCATCAGCCAGTGCCCGCGACGAACGCTCTCAATCAGATTGTAGCGGCTGAAGCGCAGCAGAAATTCCCGCACCACTACCGGGCTGACGCCAACCTGCTGCGCCAGCTGCAGCTCGGAGAAGCTTTCTCCGGCGCACAGCGTCTTCTGGTTGATCATCTGAAAGAAAGCCTGTTCAAACTCGCGGGCCTGGTCGTCCAGAGAGGGACTTACGGCGTCAAAGCCATCCTCCTGGGCGGGGCGGCGGACAATCACATATTGTTCATCCACCTTATCCAGCACGCCGCGCTCGTGCAGATGCGCCAGCGTGTGGCGGACGGTGGTGCGACTGACGTTAAACATCTCCGCCAGCGCGGCCTGCGGCGGCAGCGGAGAGCGGATATGGTTACTGCTGATGCCCTCCAGCATCTGATTCACCACGTTATGGCGAAGATTTTGCGTGCGGCTCATGGCTTCTCCTGATTTTTATCTATTAAAAACCAATTCAGGCCCGACAAAGGCGCGGTCAGTCACAAATTCAGCGGCCCGGGCTGCAAAGGCGCAGGGTTTTATTCCATAACTCAGGCCAGACATTGGAGAAAACTCATGACCATGATGACTACGCTGGTGTGCCAGCAGCCGAAAGAGATGGCTTACCAGCAGCGCGCCAGACCAGAGCCTGCCGCCGGTGAAGCCCTGTTGAAAATTGTGACCGCCGGTATTTGCGGCACCGATATCCACGCCTGGGCAGGCAACCAGCCCTTTTTTAGCTATCCCCGCGTTCTCGGTCACGAGCTGTGTGGTGAAGTGGTTGCGCTGGGCGCCGGTGCGGAGCGCTTCCGCGTGGGCCAGAGCGTCTCGGTAATCCCTTATCTCTCCTGCGGCACCTGTGCTGCGTGCGAAAGCGGTAAAACCAACTGCTGCGAAAAAATCTCGGTCATCGGCGTGCATCAGGATGGCGGTTTTTGCGACTACCTGAGCGTGCCGGTGAGTAACCTGCTGGACGTTACCGGCGTTGATGCGGAAGCTGCCGCACTGATTGAACCCTTCGCTATCAGCGCCCATGCCGTCCGCCGGGCAGCCGTGCAGCCAGACGAAAGCGTACTGGTGGTGGGCGCAGGCCCCATCGGGCTGGGGGTGGCGGCCATTGCTAACGCGGCAGGCGCACGGGTGGTGGTTGCCGACACCAGCGCATTTCGTCGTGAGCATGTCGCGCAAAACCTGGCTCTGCCCGCGCTGGACGCCGCTGCCAGCGATTTTGAGCAGCAGCTGCGGGCGCAGTTTTCGGGCCGGCTGCCGGGCAAAGTGATCGATGCCACCGGCAACCCAACGGCGATGAACAATACCGTGTCGCTTATCGCCCACGGTGGCAGCATTGTGTTCGTGGGCTTACATAAAGGCGACATCCAGATCCCCGATACGGAGTTCCATAAAAAGGAGACCACGCTGATGGGAAGCCGCAACGCCACGCAGCAGGATTTTGAAAAAGTGGCACAGTTAATGGCGGCGGGGAAAATCAGTGCCGGCATGATGCTGAATCAACGTTTTGCGTTTGTCGATCTGGCGGATCGTTTTGAATCTGAAGTGATCAATAACCGTGAGCTGATCAAAGGCGTGATCCATTTTTAACGGGCAGGAAGCCAAAATCATCAGACTGCTCACTCTTCCCCCAGAAAAGGAGAGGAGTGAGCAGAGCGCTCTTTCCGCTTAAAGGCGGGAAAAGAACCTGGTATCAGCTTGTTAAGAGCGAGTGTAAGTTCTCCAGATCCCGCGTCACCCACGCCACATCTTCGGCAAACTTTTCATCCGACATCAGCGGCTGACGAAACACGGTAATCAGCACCTGCGCTCCCTCCTGATTCGCCATCACGCGCATCGGGACATAGACCTCTTTGCCAAACCCCGTATCCACGTAGTGATCCATCACGCCAAAGGGGTTGTGCGCGGTAAAGCGGATTTTCACTACTCCGTCCGGCCCGCTTGCTTTCCAGTGGGTACTTTCCTGCACCAGTGAAGAGTGACTGAGGCCGGAAGCCCATTTCGGGAAGTAGTCAGGTTTCCAGATAGTCTCGTAAAGGTCCACCCAGTTACGAGGGATCGTCCGGGCAACGGTTTGCGATGGCAGCACAGCTCCTCCTGCATATTGATAAACGACAGTCGATTTAACCACCGGTGGAGGGGGTTGCAAAGCAGCGGCAGGCGAAACTGTTAACTGCCACAGAACTTAGAAAAAGGGCATAAACAAAGTGGTTAATAGTTGACCGACATTAGCGTTAAGGCTAACATCAGCTTTTCCAGGGAGGAGAAGCGCATGTTTGAGGTCATTTATCATAATGATGCGGAAGCAGAATTAAAATCTTTGCCCATTCCTGTCAGAATCAAAATGGACAAGCTTATTGAGAGGCTTGAAAATAATCCCCGTTTGTTGCGAGAGCCTCATACAAAGTTTTTGGGCAATGGGCTTTATGAAATCAGAACTATGGGAAATGATATTGCCCGGGGGTTATGGGTTTACCAAACCGGCAGCGTTATTTTTCTTTTAAGGATTTTCATTAAGAAAACAACTAAAACACCTTTGTCAGAAATGAGCCTGGCCTTGCGAAGACTGGAGGAGATGAAACGTGAAATTTAAAACACACTCTCAGATTCATAATGAATTAATGGAAGATCCCGAGTACCGTGCGGCGTGGGAAGCGGAAGAGAGAAAAGAGCGGCTGCAGAAATTGCTGGTTGAGTGGAAAGCTCATGCAGGCCTGACCAGCGCGCAGGTAGCTGAACGCATGGGGATTAAGCCGCCGACGATCTCCAGAATGGAAAAAAATATCACCTCTGCCAGTCTGGAGACGCTGGCCCGCTACGCTAAAGCCTGCGGCATCAGCAACGCCACGCTCTATTTTTGAGGCGATCTGCTGCCAGCATTGCGGCATTTTACAAAACGTCTGGCGGCATTTGTTCCTGAAGATAATGGGATTGCCGCGCAAGCTCCCAGAGCCTGGTGCGGATAACCTGCTTCAGCTGCAGCGTGGACTGCGACTGAGGCCGATCGCGTCGGCCAATCAGCATCACTTCGAACGGCAGCGGCTGCGCGATGGGGAGCACCCTGACCTGCCCGGCGTAGCGCCTGCCGGTAAAGAGATCGACAACCCCTACGCCGCCGCCCGCCAGCACCATATCTGCGATAACCGAATAGGTTTTAATCGAGAGCAAACTGGCAGGCTGCAACGCCTTGTCCCGCAGGGCGCGGTGCAGCACATGGCCCAGCGGATCCTCTTTCTGCATCATCAGCAAATTATTCTGGCATAACCACTCCAGCGTAACGGGCGAATCCGCCTCCATTCCCAGCGGCAACAGCGCCACCATTGAAGAGTGAAACAGCGGCTCCGCCACCAGCTCAGCCGGCACCTGCTGACCAAACACCAGGGCGAAATCGAGCCGATCCTCCAGTAAATTCTGGCACAGCGTACTGAAGTGTTCCGTCACCAGATCGACGTTCACCAGACCATTTTGCCGCCGGTACTCCACCATGGCCGGTGCCAGAATCATCTGGCCGAAGGCGTGAGCCGCGCCCACCCGCACCGTTTGCCCTTCCCCCCGTCGCAGCCTCTCGGTCAGGTTGCTGATGGCCTGCAGCCGACCGTACAGCTCACGGATTTCCGGCATCAGCCGCTGGGCTTCCAGCGTTGGGATCATTCCCTGGCTGCGGCGCTCAAACAGCGTGAAGCCCAGCTGCTGCTCGGCATGCCCCAGCACCCGGCTGACGTTGGGCTGCGAAACGTTAAGCTGCCTGGCCGCCCCGCTGATGCTGCCGGTATCGATAATCGCCTGAAAAACTTCAATATGCCGCAGCCGCATGATTATTCACCCCAGGTGGCTTCCAGCACGCGTAGCCAGTTGCCGTAGCAGACCTTTTCCAGCAGAGAGTGGCTGTAGCCCCGCTCGCGTAGCGCGGAAACCAGCAGGGGTAAGCCCGCCACATCTTTTATATCGGGCGGCAGCGTGGTGCCATCAAAGTCCGATCCAAAGCCGACGTTATCTTCGCCGACTTTTTCAATGAGATAGTCCACATGGCGCACGATCTCCAGCACCGTGGCGTCCGCCGCTTTTTTGCCGTCGCTGCGCAGGAAGCTGGTGCCGAAATTCACGCCAACAAAGCCGTGGGTTTCGCGGATAGCGGCAAGCTGACGGTCAGTAAGATTGCGCGACTGCGGGCATAACGCATGGGCATTGGAATGGCTCGCCACCAGCGGCGCGTTGCTGATTTCCGCCGTCTGCCAGAAGCCTTTCTCATCCATATGCGAGAGATCGATCATGATGCGCTTGGCATTACAGGCGCGAATCAGACGCAAACCCGCCTCCGTCAGGCCGTTGCCGATATCCGGAGAGGAGGGAAAGCGGAAAGGAACGCCATCGCCGAAGATATTTGGCCGGCTCCAGAGCGGACCCAGCGTGCGTAAACCGGCGGCGTACAGCACATCCAGCAGCGCCAGATCTTCATCCAGCGCTTCTGCTCCTTCAATGTGCATCACCATCGCTATTGCACCCTCTCGCATGCACTGACGGATATCTGCCGCCGTCCGGCAAATACGTGCTGCGCCAGCGGACTGCTGCTCAATGCGCAGCAGCGTGGCGATCATCGACAGGGTGATCTCCAGCGCCTCTTCCCGGCACGGCGTGGGTTCAATTTCCTCATAGCCCGGCACGGCACGGTTTTTTTTCACAGCTGGCGCGTTTCTTGCAGCAGATCCAGCCGAAGGCACATAAGCCGCGAACAGCCCCCCGGCAAAGCCTCCCTGACGCACTCTGGGCAGATCCATCTGCCCTGCCGCAGGGCCGTTAAGAAAAGCGGATGCGGGGTCATCCTGATGGGAGAGCCACAGGCGCATCAGAAGATCGTTATGGCCGTCAAAGACGGGCAGGGAAACAGCATCAGGACGCAGTGATTGCATGGGGAATTCCGCTCTCAGTTCAGGGTTATGGCGGTGCTTCATGCTGACGCAGAGCGCACCAGCAGAGGGCAGGCCGCTCGCGCAGCAAAAAAACTTCTGCTTTCAGTACTACCCGACACCCTGGGTCGCTGTCAAGGCAAAACAGAGAAGAAATAGCTAATTTATTCTTTTATTTCAATATCTTGGAGATATCATGGTTACCAGAAGACGTTTTCTTGCAGGATGCAGTGCGGTTCCCTTTCTTTCTTACCTCTCACTGAACAACGCCTTCGCCGCCACGCCCCCCACCATGCTGGTGATGGCGATGCAGCTTGATAACATGACCAGTCTCGACCCGGCCGAAAGCTTTGAAGCTATCGGCTCTGAAATCTGCGGTAACCTCTATCAGCGCCTGGTGATGCCCAACCCTGACAAGCCCGATGAAGTAATGGGTGAACTGGCAAAAAGCTGGGAAGTCAGCAGCGACGGTAAAATCTTCACCTTCCATCTGGATCCGTCAGTAAAATTTTTTGACGGCAGCCCGCTGACGGCGGAAGATGCGGCGTTCTCCTTACAACGCGTGGTAAAGCTGGATAAAAGCCCGGCCTTTATCATCAACCAGTTCGGCTTCACCAAAGAGAATGTCGACCAGATGATTGTGGCGAAAGATGCCCATACGCTGGTGCTGAACCTGAGCGAACCCGCCGCCGAAACTTTCCTGCTTTACTGCCTCTCTGCTCCGGTTGGCAGCATCGTGCAGAAGAAAACCGCGCTGGCGAATCAGACAGGTGATGACCAGGGAAATGCCTGGATCAAACAGCACAGCGCCGGGAGCGGGCCGTTTACGCTGCGCGCCTGGAAAGCGAGCGAAAGCGTGATTCTGGAGAAAAACGAGCAGCATCCTTCCAAAAGCATCATTAAACGCGTAATCGCCAAACATATCATCGACCCGTCGGCGCAGCTGCTGATGCTGCAAAAGGGGGACGTGGATATTGCCCGTAACCTGACCACCGAGCAGCTGAAACCGCTGCAGGGCGATAACAATTTCCATGTTGTGGGCCAGGAAGTGGGCACGCTGACGCTGATGTCCTGCAACACCACCAACGAACATCTGGCCAAACCGCAGGTCTGGCAGGCACTGAAGTGGGCGATTGATTACGACAGCATTCAGAAAAATATCATTCCGTTGACACATAAAGTGCATCAGAGCTTCCTGCCAGCCGGTTTCCCTGCGGCGTTAAACGATAATCCCTTCAAAAAAGATGTGGCAAAAGCGAAGGCGCTGCTGGCGGAAGCGGGTTATGCCGACGGATTTGAAATCACGCTCGATCACTACTCTGCCCAGCCTTTCCCGGATATTGCTCAGGCTATTCAGACCCAGCTGGCCGAAGTGGGTATCAGGGCGTCGCTGATCGCCTCTGAAAACCGTCAGGTTCTGACTAAAATGCGTGCGCGTCAGCATCAGCTGGCTATTACCTCCTGGGGCGCGGACTATTTCGATCCCAACTCCAATACCGAAGCGTTCTGCGTAAATACCGATAACACCACCAACGCCCGTAACCGGACGCTGGCCTGGCGTTGCGGCTGGTCTGATGAAGCCTTTAATAAGATGACCGTTGCGGCGCTGCATGAAACGGATGCAGCAAAACGCATCGCTCAGTATGAAAAAATTCAGCAAGAGCACCGTGAAAAAAGCCCCTTTATTATGATGTTCCAGTCCGTCACCACCTATGCCAGCACAAAAAACGTCACGGGTATGAAGATTAGCGTGCTGAATGACAACCCTTACGAGCAGGTGAAAAAAGCCTGATGTCGTGGTTAAAACGAATTGTCAGCACGCTGGGAAGCCTGCTGCTGACGCTGTTTGGTCTGTCGGTGTTAACGTTCTTTATCGGTCGGGTTATGCCGACCGATCCGGTACTGGCGGCGGTGGGGGACAATGCTCCCCAGGCCGTGGTCGAGCGCGTTCGTCAGGAGATGGGGCTGGATCAGCCCTTATACATTCAGTTCTGGCACTATCTCACGCAGATTGTTCACGGCGATTTTGGCCGCTCCGTTTTAACCTCTAACCCGGTCAGCCAGGATATCGCCCGCTTCTTTCCTGCCACGCTGGAGCTGGCTACCGCAGCAATTATTATTGCGGCGATCGTCGGCATTCCGCTTGGCGTCTGGGCAGCCGTGCGCCAGGGGAAATGGATTGATCAGATCATCCGCGTGATCTGTCTGGCGGGGCACTCTTTGCCAGTCTTTGTGCTGGCGCTGCTGAGCCTGCTGCTGTTCTACGCCGTGCTGGGCATCGCGCCCGGTCCCGGGCGGCAGGACATCATCTATCAGGATATGGTGCCACAGGTCACCGGGCTGCTGACGGTGGATTCCCTGCTGGCGGGAGATTATGACGCCTTACGGGATGCGCTGGCGCATATGGCACAGCCGGTGCTGATCCTGGCCTGGTTCAGCATGGCTTACATCACCCGTATGACCCGCACCTTTATGCTGAATGCGCTGAGCGGGGAGTTTGTTACTACTGCCCGCGCTAAAGGACTCTCTTCCCGCAGGGTGATCTGGCGTCACGCTTTTCCGACCGTTGCAGTGCAGTTAGTGACCGTACTGGCGCTGACCTACGCCGGGCTGCTGGAAGGCGCAGTGGTGACGGAGAACGTCTTCTCCTGGCCAGGCCTTGGGCAGTATCTGACCACTTCACTGATGAATGCGGATATGAACCCGGTAGTAGGCGCCACCCTGCTGGTGGGCACGGTCTATGTGCTGCTTAACCTCTGCGCCGATATTCTCTACCGACTTTGGGACCCACGCGTAAAATGACCAATCTGACAAGAGCCTGGCTGCTTGACGAGACGCCCTCCACCCGCCGTCAGGCAGTGTGGGGTCGCCGCTACCGTCTCTGGCTGGGGCTGAAACGCCATCCGCTGGCAATGAGCGGGCTGGTAGTGGTACTGCTGATGCTGCTGCTGTCGCTCGCAGCTCCCCTGCTCACCCCTTACGATCCCGGTTTTCAGGATCTGGCTAACCGCCTCGCCCGCCCTTCGGCTCAGCACTGGCTGGGCACCGATGAGCTGGGCCGCGATATCTGGACGCGTATTCTTTTCGGCGGCAGAACCACGCTGGGCATGGTGATTGCCGTGGTGCTGATCACCGCGCCGATTGGCCTGCTGACCGGCTGTATCGCAGGTTATGCTGGCGGCCTGCTGGACAAGGCGTTGATGCGCCTCACCGATATCTTCCTGGCCTTTCCCCGGCTGATCCTGGCGCTGGCCTTTGTGGCGGCGCTGAAGCCGGGCGTGGAGAGCGCGATTCTGGCGATTGCGCTCACCGCATGGCCGCCCTACGCGCGTCTGGCGCGTGCCGAAACGCTACAGTTTCGCCACAGCGATTTCATTGCGGCCAGCCGTCTGAGCGGCGCCTCACCGCTGCGCGTGATCCTGCGCCACGTGATGCCGCTCTGCGTGCCGAGCCTGATTGTGCGGGTCACGCTGGACATGAGCTCCATCATCATTACCGCTGCCAGCCTGGGCTTTCTTGGCATGGGCGCACAGCCACCCTCGCCGGAATGGGGAACGATGATCGCCACTGCGCGCCGCTTCCTGTTCAGCGAATGGTGGGTGCCGCTGATGCCCTGCATCGCCATTTTTCTCACCTCGCTGGCGTTTAATTTCCTCGGCGACGGCCTGCGCGACGTGCTGGATCCCAAGGAGAAGTAAATGCTGGTAGAGATAGAGAATTTACGCATCAGCTTCACCAGCGGTGCAGAGACCTTTGAAGCGGTACGCGGCGTTTCATTCAGCGTGGGCAAAGAGAAGTTCGCTATCGTGGGGGAGAGCGGATCGGGGAAATCCCTGACCGCCCGCAGCCTGATGCAGCTGCTGCCTGGCAGCGCAAAAATTACTGCCGATAAGCTGAGCTTTGACGGGATTGACCTGCGCGGCGCAAGCGAAAAAACACTGCGTCAGGTGCGCGGCAAGCGCGTTGGCTTTATTCTGCAGGACCCGAAATATTCGCTGAACCCGGTGATGACTATCGGTCAGCAGATCGCTGAAGCCTGGCGCGAGCACAAGGGCGGCAGCAAGCGTGAAGCGATGCAAGCCGCTATTGAACTGCTGGCACAGGTTAAAATCCGCGACCCGAAACTGGTGGCGAAACGCTATCCGCATGAGGTGTCTGGCGGCATGGGGCAGCGCGTGATGATCGCCATGATGCTGGCGCCGGATCCGGAACTGCTGATCGCCGATGAGCCAACCAGTGCGCTGGATGCCACCGTGCAGGCGGAGATCCTGCGCCTGATTGACGATCTGGTTTCGCAGCGCGGCATGGGGCTGATCCTGATCAGCCACGATCTGCCGCTGGTTTCCCATTTCTGCGATCGCGTGGCGGTGATGTATGGCGGACGTATTGTCGAGATGCTGCAGGCTGGAGAGTTGCAGCAGGCACAGCATCCTTACACCCGGGGCCTGCTGGCCTGCCTCCCCTCCCTTCGTCATCCGCGCGACCGCCTGCCGGTGATGCAGCGGCAGGCGTCATGGAGAGAAGAATGAGTGCCTGCTCTTGCAACCCGATCGGCACTTCTGCCTCTCTCCAGGCTCCAGATTTCCGGCGAAATGCAGCGCCCAGCGAGGTTTATTGTGATTGAAGTAGCAGATTTACGCATCGCCTTTGGCGCTCAGGAAGTGGTGAAAGGGGTCTCCTTTACTGTGGCTAACGGCGCCAGTTTTGGCATCGTGGGAGAGAGCGGCTCCGGCAAGTCCACCATTCTTCGCGCGCTGGCCGGTCTGAATAATGCCTGGGCCGGTGAGATCAAGTTTGGCGGAATGGCGCTCTCTGCACGCCGTGGACGCAGCTTCTTCCGCCAGGTGCAGATGGTGTTTCAGGACCCTTACGGGTCGCTGCATCCGCGGCAGACCATCGACCGCATTTTGCATGAGCCGCTGCTGATCCATCGCTTTGACCGCGCGGAACAACGCATTGCGCAGGCGCTGGCCGAAGTGGGCCTGCCTGCGGGCGTCCGCTTCCGTTTCCCTCATCAGCTTTCGGGCGGCCAGCGCCAGCGCGTTGCCATTGCCCGTGCACTGATAGCGGAGCCAGAAGTGCTGCTGCTGGATGAACCCACCTCCGCGCTGGACGTCTCGGTTCAGGCGGAGATCCTGAATTTGCTCAGCGATTTGCGGGAAGAGCGCAAGCTCACCTACATTATGGTGACGCATAATCTGGCGGTGGTGACCCACCTCTGTGCGCAGATTGGCGTCATGCAGCAGGGCGAAATGGTCGAGCAGCTCAGCGCTGACGATCTTCGCGCCAGGCGCATTCACCATCCGCACACGGCGGAACTCTTTGATTTAAGCATGACGCTGGAGGAACCGGCATGACGCTGAACTGGCAGCAGGCGCAAAAAGTCGCCGACAACATTGCCGCAGGCTGGGGGAAACCTGGCGCGCCGGGCGGAGCCATTGCGCTGTTCGATGCTGAGAACCTGCGCAGCCTCAGCGCGGGCGGGCTGGCCGACCTGGCACAAAATAGTGCCTTTGATGGTGATACCGTGGTGCGTTATGCCTCGGTAACCAAACATATCTTCGCCTCGCTGGTTACGGGCGCAGCCAGCCAGCATATCGGGCTGGAAGATCGGCTGGCCGATCATCTGCCGCAGCTGACCGGCGAAAATGGCCAGGTCAGCGTGGGCCGCGCGCTCGATATGACTTCCGGCCTGCCGGACGTGCGTGAAACGCTCTCTCTGCTTGGGCTCTCGGTCTATAACGCCACCAGCGCCGCTGCCTTGCTGGCTTTCCTGGCGGAGATGGGCGACCTCAGCTATCCGCCGGGCAGCGAGGTCTCCTATTCCAATACCGGCTACCGGCTGGTGGAAGAGGCGCTGAAAGCCAAAGGCGTGCTGCTGGCGGACCTGCTTGATGAGCAGATCAACCAGCCGCTGGGAACCCATTTTACCGCGCCGGAGAGCTGGTTTGATGTGGTGCCAGGGCTGGTGCCTGGCTACTGGCAGCAGAACAACCAGTGGCTGCTGGCCAGCGCCGGGCTGCACCTTTCCGCTTCCGGCTCCGTTACCGGCAGCGTGAATGACCTCAGTAAATGGCTGCAGTATCTGCTGAGTGAAGAGACGATTTTAAACCGGCTGATGGCGACCCGCTATCTGGCAGATGGCCGGCCGAGCGGCTACGGGCTGGGCATTGCACATTCCTCCGTGGGCAACGTGAAGCTGGTGGGCCACGGCGGCTCCCATGCCGGTTATAAAAGCTATTTCCTGCTCGACCCACAGCAAAAAGTGGGGCTGGCTTTAGTGGCAAATCGCGAGGATGTGGCGAGTTTCGATACGGCGCTGGCAGTGATGGCAGCGTTACAGGATCAGACTCTGCCGGAACGCGGCCACGAGCTGACGCCGGGGCTCTATGTTGCTGAGGCGGGCAGCGACTGGCTGGAGGTGAACGCCAGCAGCATCACCTGGCTGGGCGCGGCTGAAAACCTTTACCGCGGCGAACAGCCTGGCGAGGCGATCTCTCTTTCCAGTACCTTCCCGGTTCGGCTGAGACAGGAAGGCGGCACCATCCACGGCGAAATTGGCCTGGCCGCCAGACGGTTTGTTCCGGTAGCGCCGGAAAGCGCCACGCTGGCCGCTATTCAGGGGCGCTGGAGTGTGCCGGAGATGCGCAGCGAGCTGGTGATAGACGGGGAAAATATGGTAATGGGCATCGGCCCCGCCGCCATCACCGCCACGCTGGTCTCACTCGGCAAAGGCCGCCTGTTAGCCACCGCGCAGGATGGCCCCTGGCAGAAACGCTTTGCCGTGCAGGTTGAGGGCGAAAGCCTGAAGTTACTGCTTAATCGCAGCCGGGTGGTGAAGTACTGGCGTCAATAAAAGCCGATACCGGGATATTAAAACGGGCTGACAAAGCCCGCATATGATCGAGCGTCAGTGAACGCTGTCCCTTCAAAATCATGCTGACCAGGGAACGGGAGCCAATTTCCCGGGAAAAGCTACTCTGATTAAGACCATACTGTTCCATAAGGGTACGAAGCATCGCCAGGTCACGCGGAAGCGCAGCAATGCGGGCATTGAATTCAGCAAGTTCAGGTGCAGCATCTTCATAATCTGCAATTTTTCTGGTCAGCAGATCAATAAGTGGACTCTCATCGTGATGATCAATGAGGAGCTCCACAAGTGCCAGCGCTTCTTTATAATCCTTTGAGGTGGGATGAGGACCAAGCATAGGCACTGCATTAACTAAAGTTTCTGTTGCATTAATTGCCTGCTGCAAAGTTGTCGCTTCAACTGCTCTCATTCTGGATTCCTCCGGTCATACTCGGTCAATCTGTCATATTCTTTGTGCGTCACTATGTGTTTGATAAAAACGTTTTGTGTCTCAAATTTGATGTAAGTGATGATCCTCAAATTGTTCCCCCCAACGTCCAGTACCCACCATTTTTTTCGATATTTAAAACGATCTAAAGAACAAAACCTGGCTTTAAGAGCTTCTGGCGTAATGAATTCTTCTGTGTGCAGCACACGGTAAGTGTCATCCAGAGCGCGCATCATTAGGGTATTGCCGCGCTGCCTGGTCAAATGGCTTCCTTGAAATGACTCGCATAAGTCCCTCTTTGCGTCAGTTATCGGGTAAATATATGCCTGACAGTTTAAGTTCACAATATGTGAACACTATAAAGTGAGCGTTAAATTACTCAGTTCTGCGTCGAAGCAAGATAAGAAAAGGCGCTTAACAGGCTGACGATAGTTGCCATAGTGGGCGCGGTATAGCTTACCGTAATCGCATCCTGCCGTTGAACGCCGGGGATCAGGCAGAAGAGATCGCCCAGTACCGGTTTTGCCACCATCAGCTCCAGCGTGTAGGGGGCCTGAAGACGTGTGGTGGCGACTTTGCGTGCGCGCTTCACCGCATTCTCCGCCGACTGGCGGATGGCCTCGCGGGCGGCTTGCGGACTGAGGGATTCGGCACAGGTTTGCGAAATAGCGCGCTTCACGCACACGTAGTCCACCGAGGGATAATGGCTGCCAATCCACCGCTGTAACTCATCATCTCCGGTCACCAGCCAGAGCGGAGAACCCTGTTCTGCGCCAGCGGCGGCGTAGATATCACTTTCGCCCATCACTTCACCGTTGATCTTCACCCGGTAAAACGCCCGGCCGTTGATGGTGTGCGCCAGCACGCCGGACTCGCCTGCAGCGCTGTGATAGCCCACAAACATCATGCCGTCATAAGCCTGCTGCTGCAGCCCTTCCACCATCGACAGCCCGCGCGGCTTTCCCTGCACCAGACGCGCCCGCGGGTCGATATTCTCCGCCCGTAAATTGGTCATCTGCGCATGGCTGTCTGCCACCACCACTGCTGTTGCTCCGCCAGCAAATGCGCCGTCGATGGCGGCGTTTACCTCCTGCTCCATCAGACCGCGTGCCAGCTGATATTCCGCATGGCCCGGGTTGCACTGTTCAGGACGCATGACGCCCGCAATGCCTTCAATATCAGCCGAAATAAAGATTTTCATCACAGAATTCCTGGTCGCCTCTCTTTCCGCCCTGCTAAAGAGTTGAAAATAGAGAGACTGGTTAAGTTAAGTGGCCGCCTGACAGGGCCAGCCGTTATTGCTGAAGATGCCCCGCTTCTGACGCCAGCCGATCCAGAAGATCGCTCAGGGCAGGACGGTGATGTCCACGAAAGCCAGTCACCGTCTCCGCACTGAGCAGCGCATCCAGCACCGCATGCTCGGTGGCATCGGCAGCGGCCATCAGCAGCGGTTCAAGAGCCGTATCCTCTGGCGGCTGCGGGAAGGCGGTGGTGGAAAAGGCTACGGCAATATCGCCGGAGCCATGTCCCCAGTAGCTTCCCAGCCTACCCAGTCCGGCTCCGGCACGTCTGGCAATGCGTTTCAGCTGCCGGGCATCCAGCGGCGCATCGGTCGCCATAATAATGATGATGGAGCCGGCATCGCGCTGCGGCGTCAGCTCCGGCAGCAGCGGTTCTATCGCCTCCCCTACGCGCACGCCATCCAGCGTCAGGGCAGAGAGCACGCCAAAATTAGCCAGCACCAGCACCCCCAGCGTGGCGTTCAGTGAAGGAATAACCCGTGAGGCGGTGCCAATGCCACCCTTCATGCCAAAGCAGCTCATACCGCGCCCTGCCCCCACGCTGCCGCGGGCAAAATCTGCCGTGGCTGTCGCCAGCGCCTGCTGCGCCATGCTCTCAGTGATGGCCAGCGCCTGAATATCATTCAGCCAGCCGTCGTTGCACTCCAGCGCCAGCGGATTAACCGTAGGCAAAGAACGACCCAGTTCGGGATTCTGCGCAATCGCCTGCCGCACCAGCGTGGTAAACAGCGTCCCCACGGCCAGCGTATTGCTGAGCAGGATCGGCGTTTGCAGTACGCCAAGCTCCTCCACCTGCACCAGCCCCACCGGTTTGGC
The DNA here is from genome assembly GCF_030758455.1 of Erwinia pyri. Classification (NCBI taxonomy): domain Bacteria; kingdom Pseudomonadati; phylum Pseudomonadota; class Gammaproteobacteria; order Enterobacterales; family Erwiniaceae; genus Erwinia; species Erwinia pyri. Next base: position 209,589 of record NZ_CP132353.1, on the reverse strand, counting down.
GAAGCCGTTCAGCACCGCTGTGCCGCAGGGGAGCGGCCGCGTAAACAGATCCTCGCCCGGCGGCACAATAGCGGTGACGCCGCTCTGCCGTTCGCCCTCATCCAGCGTGAAGTGCCCGACCCGCACGCCCGGCACGTCGCTCAGGCTGTCGGTGGCACCACGGGTAGTGCGCGGATTGCCCAACTGACGCGTCTGGCGCCAGCGTTGCAGTAACAGCTCAAGCGCCGCCTGACGATAATCCATCTTTCTACCCTTTCAGTTTGGGATCTAAGGTATCGCGCAGCGCGTCACCCAGCAGGTTAAACGCCAGCACCGTGACAAAAATGGCCAGGCCCGGGAAGACGCTGACGTGCCACTCTCCGGCCATCATCATACTGCGGCTCATCGCCAGAATATTGCCCCACTCCGGCACGTCCGGCTCTGGCCCCAGGCCGATAAAGCTCAGTCCGGCGGCGGTAAGAATGCTGGTACCGATACGCATGGTGAAATAGACGATGACGTTGGAGAGGGTGCCCGGCAGGATATGGCGGATCAAAATAACCCGGTCCGGCGCGCCGGCGCAGCGCACCGCCTCCACATAGGCAGCCTGCTTCAGCGAGAGCGTGGAGGCCCGCACAATACGGGCAAAAACCGGCACGCTGAATACCGCCACGGCGACGATCACGTTATTTAATCCCGGCCCTAATATTGCTACCACCGCAATCGCCAGCAGCATGCCGGGAAAGGCAAACAGGACGTCGGAGCCGCGCATAATCAGCATATCGACCCAGCGACCATAGTAGCCCGCCAGCAGCCCCAGCACGATGCCCACCACCATGCCTGCGGTGACAGAAAGCACGCCGACATAGAGCGAGATACGTGCGCCATAGATAATGCGGCTCAGCACGTCACGCCCAAGGTCGTCGGTGCCCATCCAGTGTGCGGCAGAGGGCGGCGCGGAGAGCGCCATCCAGTCGGGTGCCATCGGGTCCCAGGGCGCCAGCCATGGGGCGAAGATCGCCACAATAACCAGCAGCAGAATAAAGCCGCCGGAGACCAGCGCCAGCGGGTTGCGGATCAGGTTTTGTATAAAATCGTGCCACGGCGAGCGGAGCGTGCTGTTCTGCAGCACGTTCTGCGCAGTGGCCGCTTCAGTGGTAGGCTTCATGCAGGCTCCTGACGCAGACGAATGGCCGGATTCACCACCGCATAGAGCAGGTCCACCAGCAGGTTAATAACAATAAATTCAAACACAAACAGCATCACCAGCGCCTGGATCACCGGCTGGTCCTGAGATTTGATCGACTCGATCAGCAGCCAGCCCAGACCGGGCCAGCTGAAGACACTTTCCACCACGATCGATCCTCCCAGCAGGAAACCGAACTGCAAACCCAGCATGGTGATCACCGGGATCAGCGCGTTGCGCATTACGTGCTTCCATGTCACCAGCCGGTTGCGCAGACCTTTGGCCTTAGCGGTGCGCACATAATCTTCCTGAGCCACTTCCAGAAACGCCGAGCGGGTGAAGCGCGCCATCACCGCCGCGACGGAAGAACCCAGCGTCAGGGCGGGCAGGATGATATCGCTGGGCTGATTAAACCCGCTGACCGAGAACAGGCCAAAAGGCATCGCCACAAACTGGATCAGCAGCAGCCCCAGCCAGAAAGGCGGCATGGAGATGCCCCCTACCGCCAGGCTCATCAGCGTCCAGTCCTGCCACCTGCCACGCTTCAGCGCGGAAACCACGCCGATAATCAGCCCCAGCAGTACCGACCAGGCAAAGCCTGCCAGCGCCAGCCACATCGTTGGCATAAAGCCCTGGGCGATCACTTCTGTCACCGGCTGTTGGGTGCGGTAAGTCACGCCCAAATCGCCCTGCATCAGGCCACCCAGCCAGTGAAGGTACTGCTGCTGCAGCGGGTCATTCAGCCCCAGATGCTGCCTTGCCGCCTCGACCGCTTCAATCGGCGCATCGGGGCCTGCGTAAATGCGTGCCGGGTCGCCCGGCAGTAATTTGATAAAACCGAACACCAACAGAGAGACCACCAGCAGCACCGGGATCATTTCCAGCAAACGTCGGACAAGATAGGTAAACATAGGCGATTTCCTGGTAAATTCGGGTGCCTGGCAGCAAAGGCGGGATCGCTCCCGCCTCAGAGGATTATTTAAACTCAGCCTGATCGAACAGGAACGATCCGTCCGCCAGCATCGACACGCCGGTCAGGTTCTTTTTCTTGCCGACCAGGTTATCTGGCGAACCAAGGAAGGCCACAGGCGCATCTTTCCAGATGATTTTCTGTGCCTCAGCATAGGCCGCAGCGCGTTTAGCGGGATCGGCCGTTTGCAGCGCGGCGGCGATAGCTTTATCCGCCTCCGGGTTGCTGTAGTAGGAGACGTTATAGGAGGTCGGCACCCAGGACTCGGTAGCGAACAGCGGACGCAGCGCCCAGTCAGCATCCCCGGTTGAAGTTGACCAGCCGCCGTAATAGAGGTCGAATTCGGCCTGCTTCGGATCCTTCACGCCCCACAGTTTGGCGTTACGCGCGCCGGAATCCATCGGTGTGACCGTCACGCGGATCCCCACCGCCCCCAGTTGTTGCTTGAGGAACTGCGCCGCGCGGACGCTGGCAGTGGCGTTGGTTACCCACAGCTTGAGGTCCAGGCCATTGGCAAAACCCGCCTCTTTCAGCAGCGCTTTGGCTTTCTCAGGGTTATAGCTGTAGTCCGGCTCGCTCTGTCTGGCGTAGAACTGTACCGCAGGTGGGATCGCAGAGGTGGCCGGTTTCCCCATTCCCGCATAGGCCACTTTCAGCCAGATATCGCGGTTGATGGCGTAGTTGATCGCCTGACGCACGCGCACATCGGCCAGCGATTTATGCTGAGTATTAATCGCCATGTAGTAGAGATAAATACTCTCATCGCGCTGTACCGCCAGCTTGCTGTCGCTCTCCACCGTTTTGATCAGATCGGAAGGCAGAGGATAAATGGCGTCCACCTGACCCGATTTCAGCGCCGCCACGCGGGTGGAATCTTCCGGGCTTGGCGAGATATAAACGTTATCCACTTTCGGCCACCCTTTCTGCCAGTAGCCGGCAAACTTGCTGAGTTTGACCTCTTTGCCTGGCTGCCAGCTGACAAATGTAAACGGACCGGTGCCGACAGGATGCAGACGCAGCTGCGCCTCTTCCGGGTACTGTTTCAGAATAGCCGGGCTCCACATCACCGCCGAGGGGTGCGCCAGGGTATTGATAAAAGCGCCAAACGACTGGTTCAGCGTAACTTTTACCTGCGTTGGCGAGACCACGGTCACCGTTTTAATCATTTTGTAGAGGCTGTTACGCTTCAGGCCTTTGGTCTGATCCGCCAGCCTGTCGAGGTTAGCTTTTACCGCTTGTGCATCAAACGGCGTGCCGTCCTGGAAGGTCACGCCCTGACGCAGGTTCAGGGTGAATTCAGTGGCATCCTCATTGCTGCTGTAATCGGTTGCCAGCCAGGGTACCAGCTTCATCTTGCTGTCGAACTGGAACAGACGCTCAAAGATACCGGCCTGCACCGAATAGCTGGCGTTGTCAGAGGTGTCGTGCGGATCCAGGCCGGTGATATCAACATAGGCGGAAATGCGCAGGTCCTGAGCCTGAGCGATGCCCGTCAGGCACAATGAGAGCCCAAGGGCGACGGCAGAACGACGTAAAAACGGCTTCATGGTTTCTCTCCAGATGAGGAATTGAAATACTCGCTAACGGTGCATGTCCCCCTCGGCTACCCAGTGATGCGGGGCAACCTGACGGTAACGAAGTTTTGTCACTTCCTCCCCTGCCTTACGCAGCGGTGAGGGAATTTCACTGTCATCCAGCTCACGTGCGGTGCGGCGGGCAGGATCGGCCACCGGCACGGACGCCAGCAGGCGACGGGTATAGGGATGTTGTGGGTTGGTGAAGACCGCATGGCGCGGGCCGATCTCCACAATCTGTCCGAGGTACATCACCGCCACGCGGTTAGCAATGCGCTCCACCACCGCCATATCATGCGAGATAAATATCCAGGCAACGCCGGTCTCTTTTTGCAGATCCATCATCAGGTTAACCACCTGAGCCTGAATCGAGACGTCCAGCGCGGAGACCGCCTCATCGGCAATAATCACCTTTGGCTGGAGCGCCATCGCCCGGGCGATAGCGATACGCTGACGCTGCCCGCCGGAGAACTCATGCGGATAGCGACGGGCATGTTCCGGCAGCAGGCCGACGCTTTTCAGCAGCGCCTGCACCTGCGGCGTGGCCGCCTCCAGCGACTTTACCAGACCATGCAGCAGCAGCGGCTCCGCGATGGTGAAGCCCACCGTCAGGCGGGGATTCAGCGAGGCGTAGGGATCCTGAAATACCATCTGAATTTCCCGACGCAGCGCATGGAACGCCGCCTCTTTCAGCACGCTCACCTCCTCGCCGCGAAAGTGGATGCTTTCCGATTCGCTGGCGACCAGCCGCAGCAGCGCCCGGCCGGTAGTGGATTTGCCACAGCCGCTTTCGCCCACAATCGCCAGCGTTTCGCCAGGCCAGACGCTGAAATCGATCTGCTCTACCGCATGCACCCGATGGGTAAGCGCTGAAAACAGGCCGCTGCGCACCGGGTAATAAACCTTGAGTCCGCGCACGTCCAGCAGCGGTTTCTCTTCATAGCGCGCGGTGATCTGCACGCCCTGATCTTCATCCTGCTCCTCGCCCAGCAGCGGGAAACGCTGCGGCCAGCGGCTCGCTTTCATATCGCCGAGGCGCGGAACAGCCGCCAGCAGCGCTTTGGTATAGCTGTGCTCGGGCGCAGCAAAAATCTGCTCCACGCTGCCCTGCTCCACCACTTCACCGCGATACATCACCACCACGCGATCGGCAATTTCCGCCACCACGCCCATGTCATGGGTGATAAACAGCACCGCCATATCGCTTTGCTGCTGCAGGTCACGGAGAATTTGCAGAATGCGCGCCTGCACGGTGACGTCCAACGCGGTGGTGGGTTCGTCAGCAATCAGCAGCTGCGGATCGCAGGCCAGCGCCTGGGCGATCATCACGCGCTGACGCATCCCGCCGGAGAGCGAATGCGGATGGCTTTTCATCACCCGATCGACATCGGCAATGCGCACTTTACGCAGCAGCTCGCGGGCTTTTGCGTCAGCGGTTTTGCTGTCGCAGAGCTGATGATCCTTAAGGGCTTCCGTGAGCTGATCGCCCACCTTTAATACCGGATTCAGGGAGGTCATCGGCTCCTGAAAAATCATCGCCATATCGCGGCCGCGCAGCTTGCGTCGCTCCTCCATGCTCATGGTCAGCAGAGGGTGGCTGGCACCGCTGCGCGGGCTGAAATGAATGGCACCGCGCTCAATGGTCGCCGAGGGTGCCAGCAGCCCCATCACCGCCAGCGAGGTGACGGATTTGCCGGAGCCGCTTTCGCCCACCACCGCGACGATTTCGCCTTTGTTGAGGGTGAACGAGACGCCTTTCAGGGCAAGATTTTTCCCGGAGCGCCCGCTAAAGCTGACGCTGAGATCCTCCACCCGTAACACAGGAGAAGGGGTGCCGGATCCGGTGAGGTCTGGTTGCATGCGTTCCGTCATCGTGACTCCGGTGGCCCTGGCTCAGAGCCAGATGCGACCCTGGTTGTAAGAGAGATAGGGGGAGCTGTCCGCCGCGAGCCAGATTGGCCCGTCGAGATCAACGTGTTCTGCCGCAACGGCCACCGGCAGCGCGGCCTCCATCGCCAGCGATGAGCCCAGCATGCAGCCCACCATCAGCCGCAGCTTATGCCGCTTTGCCTCTTCCACCATCGCCAGCGCTTCGGTCAGGCCGCCGCATTTATCGAGCTTGATGTTGATCATCTCGTAACGATTGCGCAGCCCGGCGATATCCCCGGCGTGATGGCAACTCTCATCCGCACAGACCGGGATCGGATGGTCAAAGCGCTGCAAATCAGCATCTTTACCGGCAGGCAAAGGCTGCTCGATCATCGCGATGTTGTAGTGCGTCAGCGCCGCGAACAGGCTGCCGAGATCCAGCCCGCTCCAGGCTTCATTAGCATCAATAATCAGCGTGACGCCGGGCGCCGCGGCACGGATCGCCGCCACTTTTTCCAGAATCAGCTCGCGGTTCAGTTTGATTTTCAGCAGGATAGCCCCGCGGGAAACGGCATCTGCCGCGGCAGCAGCCATATTTTCGGTGCTCTCCAGGCTCAGCGTTTCCGCGGTGATCACCGTGGCGGGCGGCTGCGCATTCAGCCGTTGCCACAGGGTTTGCCTGTTCAGCGCCGCCTCAAGCCGCCACAGCGCGCAGTCCAGCGCGTTGCGGGCCGATCCTGGCAGCAGACGGGATTGCAGTTCAGAAAGCGTTAAGCCGTTCTCCACCTCCTCCTGCACGGCGGCCAGCTGCGCGGTCACGCTTTCAGCGCTTTCGTGATAATGCGCCGTCGGCGTGCATTCACCGCGCCCGATAAAGCCCTGCTGCTCCAGCGTGACACGGACCACGGTCACCGCCGTGCGGGTCCCGCGGGCAATAGCGAACGGGCGGGCCAGCGGCAGCTCCACGACCTCAACCTGCATACGGCGCATAATCAGCCACGCTCCTTCAGCAGCGCGGCGATCTCTGTCATGCCGAAACGCACCGGATCGGTCGCCGGTACGCCAAATTCTTCGCTGACCTGCTGGCAGTAGTTACGGGCTTCCTGCTCGGGGAAATTGGAGGTATTGATGGCAAAGCCAGCCAGCTGCACGTTGTCGCTGGTGACGTGCGCGGCGCGCAGGTTGGCCTCCACGCAGTCAGCCAGGCTGACCATCGGCTGATGCGGCAAATGGCGCATATGCGGACGATGCATTTCATGGCACATCACCAGCCAGTGCGGCTGGGCGCCGTGGATCAGGCCCATGCTGACGCCAGCGTAAGAGGGGTGGAACAGTGAACCCTGACCCTCCACGATATCCCAGTGATCGGGTTCATTGGCTGGCGAGAGCGCTTCTGCTGCCCCGGCGATAAAGTCAGCGATGACGGCATCAATGGCAATGCCTTCACCGGCGACCAGGATCCCGGTCTGCCCCGTAGCACGGAAATCCGCCTTCAGGCCGATCTCACGCATGGCGGACTCCAGCGCCAGCGAGGTGTACATTTTGCCCACCGAGCAGTCGGTGCCCACCGTCAACACGCGCTTGCCGCTGCGTTTCTTGCCGCTGCCGACCTCCAGTTTGGGACGCATATGGCGGATGTCGAACAGCTCTACGCCCTGCTCTTTCGCCAGCGCCACCAGCTCTTCATTATCCACCAGGCGATAATGCAGGCCGCTGGCGACGTTCATGCCCGCTTTGATTGCGCCGCGCACGGTATCCAGCCAGTGTTCCGGCAGATAGCCGCCAGCGTTAGCCGTGCCCAGCACCAGCGTTTTCGCGCCAGCCGTCACGGCCGCCTCAATGGTCAAATCGTCCAGCCCCAGCGAAACGCTGCAGCCCGGCAGGCGTATCTGCCCTACGCACTGCTCTGGTCGCCAGACCTGAATACCGCGCGCGGTTTTCGCGGCCAGCGGGTCAGTCACATCGCCAAGGAATAACAAATAGGGTTGCGGGATCAGCATCAGGTTATCTCTTATCGGGTTGCAGGGTTTGCCTGATAAGACTATTTCACCGTTGCCCGACGCAGGATAATGCTTGTTTGTTGCCAGGGTATAGCCTGAGGCTATAGGGGGTAAGAGGCGAAATATTGTGATGCGGGCCGCGTCATATTCGTTAGCATGCTTTGCATTTTCTGCCGTCATCAGCAGGTTACTCTGAATTTAACCGCATGCCTCACGCTGTATACTTGATTACATAACGATATGATAATCTTCGCGCACTTTTTACAGCACCCCCGCTCTGGCGGCCTTCCAGGCCGCACCGCAGCATAAGGCAATATAAATAGTGGTCACTCCCTCTTTTAAGACAGGCGCGCTAAGTGCCCTGATCCTTGTCGCGCTCCAGGCGCAGGCAGCAACCGATGATAAGACGCTGACGGTCAATGCCGTAGCCCCAGACAGCGAGGTTGCCGCGCCGGATAAACAGGCGACGCTGGGCAACCTCGGTAAGCAGGAAATTCGCAATACGCCCTGGTCGGTGCAGGTGATTTCGCCTTCACTGATGAAGCGCCAGCAGCTGAAAAGCCTCAGCGATATTTATCGTTACATGCCCTCCGTACAGGGTGAGGGCGCCCGCCCACAGACCCGCGGCATGCAGGGCAGCGTGGTGCAGAATTCGATGATTGACGGGCTGAATGTGGTTTCCACCACCGACTATGCCAGCGAACAGTTTGACCATCTTGAAGTGCTGAACGGGCTGGCAGGCTCGCTGTATGGCCCGGCAAATCCCGCCGGACTCTTTAACTTTGTCGCCAAACGTCCCACCGATATCGCTCAGCACAGCCTGACCGTTGGCGCGGGCACCGGTCTCAGCCATCTGGTTTCCGGTGACTTTAGCGGGCCGCTGGATGAGAACGATCGTCTGCGTTATCGCGCGAACTTCCTTGATGATGAGGGCAACGGCTATGTCAGCGGCAGCAAAAAACGCCGCCAGCTCTTCAGCCTGGCGCTGGATGCTAACCTCACCGACCAGACGGTGCTGGAGAGCAATTTCAGCTATTACCATTATTATGAAAAAGGACTGCCAGGGAAGTTTGCGCTGGGTAGCGGCCTCTCCTTCCCCGCCGCGCCCAACCCGAAAACCGCGCATCTGGGCCAGTCTTACGCCGGGAGTGACAACCATACGCTCACTGCCAGCCTGCATCTGAAGCATGATTTCGACGGTAACTGGCAGGGGGAAGTGGGTGTGCTGAGACAGATTGCCGACAGGGAATCGACGGCGGTAACCAATACCTTTACCGACAGCGCCGGGCATTACAAGAGCACGACCTCCTCCGCCACCGCCAGCCGCTTCACTATCAACAGCTATATGGCAAACCTGAATGGCGAAGTGGATACAGGCTGGCTGCATCATCAGCTTTCCACCGGCATTCGCGGCTTCGTCTGGAAAAACGAAAATCCGCTGCATGGCGGCACAACCACGCTTGGCAGCGCCTCGCTTAACGACCCGCGCGCTTACGATCGGCCCAACTATCCCGACTTTACCCATCGCTACCATTCAGCCACCGCTACGCAGCAGGCGTTCCTGCTGAGCGATACCCTGACCTTTTCACCCCAATGGAGTCTGCTGCTGGCGGGCAGCGAGAGCTTTCTCAGCTCGGCGAACTATAACAAAACCGGCAGCCGCACCAGCGACGCCAGTAACAGCGGCTTTAGCGGTTCAGCAAGCCTGATGTATAAGCCGACAGAGCCACTGACGCTCTATGTGACTTACGCGGACAGCTTGCAACAGGGCGATACAGCGCCTGCCGGCGCCAGCAATGCAGGCAATATTCTGTCGCCCTACCGCAGCAAACAGACAGAAGTGGGCAGCAAGCTGACAGTGGGGAAAGTCCTGCTGACTGCGGCGCTGTTCCAGATTGACCGCCCCTTCGCCTATACCGGTACAGACGCTGAATATAGTGTGGATGGCAACCAGCGCAATCGCGGCCTGGAGCTGATGGCCGATGGTGACGTAACGGAGAATCTGCATATTTATGGCGGCATGAGCTGGCTGGATCCCCGCCTGCGCGACACCGCCAGCGCCAGCACAGAGAACAAGCAGATTGTCGGCCTTGCCCGCTATACCGCCAGCCTGTTTGCCGCTTATGACCTGCCGTTTCTCAGCGGGACGGATCTGCACGGCGGTATGCACTACACAGGACGCCGCAGCACCGACAACGCCAATGAGAGCTGGACAGGCAGTTACGCGACCTTTGATGCGGGTGCCAGCTATAAAACGCGGCTGTTCAGTACCGATACCACCTTCCGGCTCGATATGACCAACCTGACCAATCGCCACTACTGGACCAATATCGTGCCGGGTGGCCTGAACGGCTACAGCGGTGCAGGCTATGCCAGCGCCCAGTTGGGTGAGCCGCGGATGGTACAGGTTTCCATGCAGCTTAATTTCTGATGAGGTCCCGATGAGTAAACGTCCGATTTTGCCGCTGCTGGCGGCGCTGAGTTTGAAAATAAGTCAACGCCCGATCCTGGCGCTGCTGGCGGCGCTGAGCCTGACCATGAGCCAGGCTGCGTCAGCCCGGACGGTGACCGATGACGCTGGTAATACCGTCACCGTGCCTGCACAGGCCACAAGAATTGCCGATGGCTGGTATGCCCACCATTCGCTGCTGATGACGCTGGGCGCAGGCGACCGCATTGTCGCCACGGTGAATCACGCCAAAGACCGGCCCTGGATGTTCAAAATTCAGCCTTCGCTTAATCAGGCGCTGTCAGTACATGGCCGCAGTTTTTCGAGCGAAGCCCTGCTGGTGCGTAAGGTGGATGCCGTCTTTGTGGCGGCGGAAGATGGCGATGCCGCCGCCTATCGCCAGGCGGGCCTGCCAACGCTGGTAATGGGCTTTGATGATTTCCCGTCGATGAAGCGATCCCTGCTGACCACCGCTGAAGTAGTTGGCACCGCCACCGCCCGCCAGCGCGCCAGAATGTACAACACGTATCTGGATCAGCAGATTGCCGCTATCCGGGCGAAAACGGCGGGGCTGACGGCGGCACAACGGCCAGGCGTGCTGCATATCCAGTCCCTGCATCCGTTGAAAGTGGATGGCCGCAACACATTAATTGATACCTGGATAAAGCTGGCGGGCGGGCGCAACGTGGCTGAGAAAATCGATGGCAATATGAAAGAGACGTCGCCGGAGGAGGTACTGTTCTGGCAGCCGGATATCATCATTATCGGCGCGGGAGCCGGGACGATTGCCAGCTCAGATTACGCTAATCTGTTCAGCAGTTTGAAGGCTGTTAAAAATCATCAGGTTTGGCAAAACCCGGCTGGCGTCTTCCCCTGGGATCGCTATGGCACCGAAGCGGGCTTACAGATCCAGTGGGCGGCAAAGCTCCTGCATCCGGAGCTGTTCCCTGCCCTGAATATGGTAAAAGCCACGCAGGATTTTTATCAGCGCTTCTTCGATTATCCCTTAACCGCCGATCAGGCAGGCAGAATTTTAAAGGCCCGGGGGCCGGAGTAGTGTCACGCATCAAGCGCAAAGATTGCCTCGATCTCAATAATCAGGTCGGGCGAAAAAAGCTGGCTTACCTGGACAAGAGAGCTGGCGGGTAAGCACTCGCCAAAATTCCTGAACAGCACTGTTCTCAGCCCATCCAATTCATCAAGCGAGGTGACAAAAATGGTCACCTTAATCAGTGAAGCCAGCGATACAGATTCAGCAGCGGCTATCAGCTTAAATTGCGAAAAAATAGCTTCAGCCTGTTCAACAATACCTTGTTTTTGTGCCGCCGTGCCAAAAGCAGTCAGTCCTGAAACGTACAACGTACCATTATGTTTAACAGCGTGGACATAGGGTGCTTTTACTTGACCAAGCTGTGGATAATTTATTCTGGTTAACTCTGCCATTCTTTCATCCTAAAAATATTACGTTGAAATTTTCGTAATCAATTTTATGAGTACGATATTGAAAGGCCCGCTACAGGCAGGCCTTTTCAACAAAAGGATACACCCTGTCGGTCAGGCAGATTTCACTAACTCACGGCGCGCCAGCGCGGCAATAAAACCGCTCCGCGAACCATATTCTTTGTTCAGCTCAACATAGCTATCTATTCTGTATAAAAGATTTTGCGGCAGGGTAATGTTTAACTTCACCGCTTTGCCCTCGTATTTCAATAAATCGACCTCAACGTAAGCCCAATAGCCCCCTTCACACGAGCTATTTTGCAGATGCGCGGAAATATCCTGCGCTTCATGCAAGTCTTTGCCTTTTTCTGCCTGAAATTCCAGATGTGCATCAATGGCGTTAAAGGCGTCCGCAATTGCGTCATCAATTGTGTCGCCAGCAAAATAGCAACCTTTGATATCCGGTACAAAGCCGGAGAAACTGCCGCCTTCTGCCCTGTGGAGGTAGATCGGAAATTTCATTTATTTCACCTTCATTTCTGATATCTGAAAGGGCGCGCGGAACGCGCCGCTTTTATTACATATTTTTGAGAATGTCATGCAGTGTGCCCTTTGCAACGTTCTTCTCTGGATGGGGAACGGTAATATGGTGCTCCTTTCCCTCTTTAATAAAAATGTGATGGCTCCCTTTCACTCTGTTTAAAACCCACCCATTCTGCTGCAACAGCTTCATCAGTTCCCTGCTGGACATGCCTGCTCCCTGGCGTGTTAACGCATAAAAAAATATACCCACCAATAACCACAAAAACAAGAGGTGGAAACTTCTGTCCGGTCTAAAGCAGCAAGATTGAACGTTTTAGTAAAGCGTCTTCTTAATGCGTTCCGGCAGCGCCTTATCATAAGCTTCGCCATCGACGGCAGCGTGGGAGACAGCCTTCAGAATGCTGCCGGTGCTGGGAAGCTGTGAACGCTGCAGCTGCGTATCCGCCTCCCAAAGCCGGGAGCGGACAATAGCGCGGCTGCACTGGAAGAAAACGATGAAAAAGTCGCCATAAACAAGCTGATTGGTTATGATTAAAAGTAAATCACTGCTGGAAATTTATTTATGGGCCAGTCACAAACTCGCGTTATTACTGCACATATCCCAGTTGAAATGGCAGAAAAATTAGATGCAATGGCGACAAATTACGATCGTTCGCGTGGATGGCTTGTTAAGCAGGCGCTCGCGGCCATCATTGAACAGGAAGAACATCGTCACCGGCTCACACTGGAAGCTCTGCAGGCCGTTGAAGAAGGGCGCGTTGTTGAACATGACGATGTAGTGAAATGGGCAGCAAGTCTGGGTACCGATACGCAATTGAGCACGCCCGAGCCAGGAAAATAACTATGCGCTTTATCTGGGCCGACCCTGCCATAAAGGATTTAGAAAGGGTCTATCAATTTTTGGCAAAAGTGAATCCCCGGGCTGCTGCTAACGCGGTTCAGGCTTTGGTTAATGCTCCCACCAGCCTGATTACTCATCCGCGCCATGGTCCAGTTCTTAGTGAGTTTGAGCCTCGGGAAGTACGGCGACTTATTGTGGGCCAGTATGAAATACGTTACGAACTGAAAGATGAAGAGATTTATCTTCTGCGCGTCTGGCATAGCAAAGAAGACCGTTGAGTCCTGTGACCTACAGATTCTTTCTAAACCCGCACTATATTCTCAATAAAGCGTCTTCTTAATGCGTTCCGGCAGCGCCTTATCATAAGCTTCGCCATCGACGGCAGCGTGGGAGACAGCCTTCAGAATGCTGCCGGTGCTGGGAAGCTGTGAACGCTGCAGCTGCGTATCCGCCTCCCAAAGCCGGGAGCGGACAATAGCGCGGCTGCACTGGAAGAAAACGCTGTGGACGTGGATCCGCAACACTGTGCGGGGCTGGTTTCCCTCCACCGTAAAACGCGCCAGCAGTGCAGGATCCACGCTAATTTCCGCCTCGCCATTCACTCGCAGCGTTTCACCTATGCCCGGGATCAGAAAAAGCAGCGCCACCCGGGGATCGCCAAGAATGTTTTTTAAACTGTCGATGCGGTTATTGCCACGCCTGTCCGGCAGCAGCAGGGTTTTCTCGTCCTCTATCTGAATAAAACCAGCCGGGTCGCCGCGCGGGGAAACATCCAGATCGGCATCGCCTGAGGTCGCCAGCGCCACAAACGGAGAAGATTCAATAAATGGACGGTAAGCCGGGTGAATATGGTCAGCGACTTTCATCAGTGAGGGAGGTGCCACGTCGCCATAAAGCTGTTCCAGCTGCGCTAAAGTCGTGATCCTGCTCTGTTCGTCTCCGGTCATGGTGCCCTCTTTACGAGAATTTTGCGTTATTTCGGCTGTAATGAACCTGCCGGATGCATCTGCAGCGGCATGCCCAGTATAAGCCATGCCAGACGGAGAAAGGCATTTCCGGTGTGGCTGTTTCACACTTAATGAGACGAGCGTTCGCTTTTTCAGAGGGGGTATCTATGATTTTATAAACAGGCGAAAGCGTGGGAGGCAGTATGCGTGAAGAGAACGTCACCACCGATGAAGATATGGCTGAAGCAAAAGCGATCTGTAATGAGATAGGCGGTGCGGTACTGACCATACTGGGTGAGAAGCAGGCATTTACCCTGGAATCGCTGATCACCACGCTAAAACGCCTGAAAGCCACTGACTACAATTATGGGGAAGAACGGACTAAAGCCGCCGAAAGGGCACTATTTATTCTGGGGACATTTTTATGAAAAAGAGCACTCTCTTTGCCTTAGCGATCCTGCTGTTTTCAGGAACAGCCTGCTCCCAGCTTTCTCAGCTCCCTCTGGCGCCGCCTAAGCAGGATATCATCGCCACGCCGGTAGCCGCGAAATGCGATGTCAGCCTCTGTCAGCAACAGTGCTATGTGCAGAACAGCCAGTGCGACCGCAACGACAACAGCGGATGTGGCGCGAAGATGCAGACCTGCCTGCAGGCCTGCACCTCCCAGTGTCGCTAATCAGGGCTGACTGAGATCCTTAATCAGCGTCTGATTAAATTTCGCCGGTTCCTCCATCTGCGGCGCATGGCCCATTCCCGGGAATTCAATCAGGGTTGCCTGCGGGATCAGCGCGGCAACCTGTTTACCCAGCTCATTGTAATGGCCGATTTTCGCCTTAACCTCTGGCGGTGCGATATCGCTGCCAATGGCGGTGGTGTCTGAGGTGCCGATCATCAGCGTGGTCGGCATCTGCAGATTTTTGAATTCGTAATAAACCGGCTGAGTGAAGATCATGTCGTACAACAAGGCGGAGTTCCAGGCGACGATTTCATGGCCCGGGCCGTTGTTCAGGCCGGCCAGCATAGTGACCCAGCGATCGTACTCCGGTTTCCACCGGCCGCCATAGTAGGTGTTCAGCTCATATTTTTTGATGCTGGCAGCCGACGTTTTCAGCTCGCGCTGATACCAATCATCCACGCTCCGCCACGGCACTCCTTTCGCTTTCCAGTCTTCCAGGCCGATAGGATTCACCAACACCAGTTTCTCCACCTCTTGCGGGTACATCAGAGCAAAGCGGGTTGCCAACATACCACCCGTGGAATGGCCCACCAGCGTCACTTTATCTATATGCAATTTCCTGAGCAGATTTTCTGTGTTCAGCGCCAGCTGCTGGAAACTGTACTGATAATGCTCGGGTTTGCTGGAGGTACAAAACCCAATCTGATCCGGTGCAATCACCCGATAGCCCGCATGACTCAGGGCGTCTATCGACGCCTGCCAGGTGACACCACAGAAGTTTTTCCCATGCATCAGCACCGCCGTACGACCGTTGGCACTGCCGCTGGGTTTCACATCGATGTAACCCATAGTGAGCTGCTGCTGTTGAGAGGTGAAGTCGAATTTCTGTATGGGATAGGGGAAATCAAATCCCTGCAGCTGCGGGCCATATTTTGGCGTACTGTCAGCGGCAGAAGCGGTAAAAGCAGTGACCAAGCCTGAGAACACCAGACAAGAGATGAGTTTTGACACAGACGTTATCCTCAAAAGCAAGATGGAAAGTCAAAGTAAACAAGGCTTAACCATAGCGGATAAATAAGAGTGTCAGGACGTGAGACGGGTAAAGAAGCGCAAAGTCAGGCAGAGGAGGAAGTTACAAATTGAGGGCATCGACGCATTTTTTAACAAAAAAAGCGTTTTGCCCCGGCGAATCTGGCGAAATTGCTTATTCAGATTACATTTATCTTTTCGGGCATCGTCTCACAGGAGAGAACCATGACAAGCCTGACCTTTTGGTGGATTTCGCTGTTATGGCACAGCCTTTGCTGTCTGCTGGAACCGCAAGCCCCCGCCCGCTCAAGTTTTTATATGCAGGCCTGAAAGAGTTCAAAACAGGCAACTTTCCGACCGGCTGCTCGCCTCTGAAAGGATAAACAAGACGCCAATTTAATAATAATGAAACGCCATTTTATTAAATTGGTGAGATCGGTCCCGGCTTTCTTTACTTACGTGTCACTCCCTTCCTTCTGTTGGCAAAATCGCAAAGGTTTTTGCCCCTTACTGGTTCTACCTTAGCTCATCCCCCGACAATCGCCGGGCGCTTATCAGGTAAATCAGGAAGGATACGATGATGACACGTAAACCAGGAACGCTAAATTATTTAGCCTATGGGTCAGGTGATTTCCTCGGCGCTGGCACCATGGCGCTGACCTCGGCATGGCTGCTCTATTTCTACACCACCTTCTGCGGACTGAGTCCGATTGAAGCGACCTCGATCTTTGCGCTGGCCCGCGTGCTGGACGCCGTCGTCAGCCCACTGATGGGCTACCTCACCGATAATTTCGGCTCGACCTGGTTTGGCAAACGCTTTGGCCGCCGCAAATTTTTTATCCTCACCGGCATTCCGCTGGTCTTTACCTATAGCCTAATGTGGGTCGGCGACATGACCTACGTTTACTATCTGATGACTTATCTGCTCTTTGAGGTGGTCTACACCTCCATTCTGGTGCCTTACGAGACGCTGGTGCCGGAAATGACCGATGATTTCAAAGAGAAAACCAAATTCTCCGGCGCACGTATCGCTCTTGCTCAGCTCTCGGCCATTCTTGCCGCTTTCCTGCCGGGCATGCTGCTGAGCTATTTCGGCAAGGACAATGCGATCTCCTTCTTCTATGCCAGCCTGGTGTTCTCGGTGATCTGCGCCATCGTGCTGACACTGGTCTGGTTCTACACCTGGGAACGTCCGCCGGAGAAGAAGTCCAGCGCCGCACTACAGGCCGAGCAGCAAAAGCTGACGCTCAGTCAAAGCCTGAGCCGCCTGAAGACAGAACTGACCTCCACGTTGCGGGTGCGAATATTTCGTCAACATCTTGGCATGTACCTCGGCGGCTATATCGCTCAGGACATCTTCAACGCAGTTTTCACCTATTACGTGGTCTTTGTACTGATGCAGAGCGCCAGCCTGGCCTCAAATCTGATGGGGACGATGGCGATCATGCAGTTTGTAGCGGTGATCGGCATGATCCCGCTCTGTATCCGGTTTGGTCCCGCTCCCTCTTATCGCATTGTGGTGGTGCTGTTTGGCCTCAGCTCACTCTCTTATGGCCTGCTTTACTACAGCGGCTTAAGCAATGTGTTCTCTCTTCTGCTGTTCGTCTCTGCCATTGCAGGACTGGGGCGCGGCGGCATCAATTATGTGCCCTGGAATATCTACACCTACATTTCCGATGTGGATGAAGCGATCACCGGGCAGCGCCGCGAGGGCATTTTTGCCGGGATCATGACGCTGACCCGCAAAGCATCGCAGGCGGGCGCAGTGATGCTGGTAGGGATCCTGATGCAGCTCTCCGGCTTCGTCGCCGGCAGCGCGACGCAAACCCCGGCGGTCAGTCATGCCATTCTCACCATTCTTTGCGGCGGCACGCTGGTAATGCTCTGCATCGGCTTTTTCATCTCCCTGCGCTTCAGGCTCAACCTCGCCACCCATCAGACATTACGTGAAGAGATTGAGAAGATGCGCGCGGCAGGCAATGTGGTGCCTGCGGATATCACGCCTCAGGCCAGAGCCACCGTGGAACTGCTGGCCGGTCTGCCTTATGAAGCGCTGTGGGGAAACAACAATATTGGCTATCTCAATCGCAATAAGCCAGCCGTGCAGCCTTTACCGGCAAGCCCGGCGGCAACCCCTGTCGCCAGCCAGTTAACCCGTCCCTGATCTGAGAGGAGTATTTATGTTGGTTTATCCCGTAAAACAGAGCGCCTTGCTACGCCAGCCGGAGCGGTTCATCTCCTGCAAGGAGCTGCATCAGCTGATCAACAAGCTGGTGGATAACCTGGTGAACATTACCGACGACACGGGGGAGTTTCTGCTGAGGCTGGATGATGGTCGGGTCATCGATACCAAAGGCTGGGCGGGATGGGAATGGACGCACGGCATCGGCCTCTATGGCATTCATCAATACTATCGCCATACCGGCGACGATCGGCTTCGGGCCATCGTGGATAACTGGTTCAGCAACCGGTTTAGTGAAGGGACTCCCACCCGTAATGTGAATACGGTCTGTCCGTTTCTGACGCTCGCTTACCGCTATGAAGAGACCCGCGATCCGCGCTGGCTGCCCTATCTTGAAAGCTGGGCCGACTGGATCATGCACAAAATGCCCCGCACCGACTGCGACGGTATGCAGCACATCACGCTGGCTGAAGAGAACCATCAACAGCTGTGGGACGACACGCTGATGATGACCGTGCTGCCGCTGGCAAAAATCGGCCAGTTGCTGAACCGCCCGGACTACATTGAAGAGGCTAAATATCAGTTCCTGGTGCATACGCAGCATTTGATGGATCGGCAGTCGGGATTATGGTTCCACGGCTGGACGTTTGAGGGCAGGCACAACTTTGCTAACGCCCGCTGGGCGCGCGGTAACAGCTGGCTCACCATTGTAATACCGGAATTTCTCAGCCTGCTGGATTTGCCGGAAAAGGATGCCACCCGACGTTTTCTCCAGCAGGTACTCGCCAGCCAGCTTGAGGCGCTGGAGCGATGCCAGCATGAAAGCGGCTTATGGCATACGCTGCTGGACGATCCCGACTCCTACCTTGAAGCTTCCGCTACCGCAGGCTTCGCATTTGGCATGCTGAAAGCCGCACGTTGTCATTATGCCGATCCGCGCTACGTCGCCGTGGCCGAAAAGGCGCTGAGGGGGCTGATCTCCCATATCAGTCACGACGGCGAACTGACCCAGGTCTCCTTTGGTACAGGCATGGGCAAAGATCTCAATTATTACCGCCAGATCCCGCTGACGTCGATGCCGTACGGGCAGGCGATGGCGATTTTATGCCTGGTGGAATACCTGCATGTCTATCTGTAAAACAAGGAAAACAGCATGATCCTGAATCATTTTTCTCTGCACGGAAAGGTAGCCATCGTCACCGGATGCAATACCGGTCTTGGGAAAAGTATGGCCGTAGGCCTGGCGCAGGCAGGGTGCGACATTGTGGCCATTAACCGCAGTGAGCCCACAGAAACCGCTAATGAGGTCATCGCCCTGGGGCGGCGGTTTCTGAGTTTGAAAGCTGACCTCGGTCAGCAGGAATCTCTGCCATCGCTGGTGGCACAGGCGGTGAGCGAGATGGGCCAGATAGATATTCTGGTCAACAATGCCGGCATTATACGCCGCAACGAGGCGCTGGAGTTCAGCGAGCAGGAGTGGGACGACGTGATGAATGTGAACATCAAAACGCTGTTCTTTTTGTCACAGCTGGTAGCGCAACAGTTCATTAAGCAGGGGCGTGGCGGAAAAATCATCAATATCGCTTCCCTGCTCTCTTTTCAGGGGGGCATTCGGGTCCCCTCTTATACCGCGTCGAAAAGTGCCGTCATGGGACTTACCCGCGAGCTGGCCAACGAGTGGGCCAGACATGGCATCAACGTTAATGCGCTGGCGCCTGGCTATATCGCTACCAACAATACGCAACAGCTGCGCGAAGACCAGAGCCGCAGCAGTGAAATTCTCGCCCGTATTCCTGCCGGACGCTGGGGAGAACCGCAGGACCTGATGGGGCCGGTGGTGTTTCTGGCCTCCAGCGCTTCTGATTACGTCAATGGCTACACCCTTGCGGTGGACGGTGGCTGGCTCGCGCGCTAGCCCTTCGCCTCTATTAACCAACAAGCCTGCAAACCGGAGAAAATATGAATATTGCACTGATGATGGAAAACAGCCAGGCGGCAAAAAATGCCGTAGTTTTAGCCCAGTTAAAGGCTGTAGCAGCCGAAAACAAGGATGCCGTTTTTAACGTGGGAATGCAGGATGAGGGGGATCATCACCTGACCTATATCCACCTGGGGATTATGGCGAGCCTGTTGCTGAATGCGAAAGCCGTGGATTTTGTGGTGACAGGCTGTGGCACCGGTCAGGGCGCGTTACTTTCACTGAATATCCATCCTGGGGTGGTATGCGGCTATTGTGTCGATCCAGCCGACGCCTTCCTGTTTGCTCAGATCAATAACGGCAACGCGCTGGCTCTGCCTTTCGCTAAAGGTTTCGGCTGGGGCGCAGAGCTTAATGTGCGCTATATCTTTGAAAAGGCATTTACCGGCCGCAAAGGCGAAGGCTATCCAGCCGAGCGCAAAGAGCCTCAGGTTCGTAACGCGGGCATTCTGAATCAGGTGAAAAGCGCGGTGATGAAAGAGAACTATCTGGATACGCTGAGAGCCCTGGATCCTGAACTGGTAAAAACGGCTGTCGGCGGGGAGCGCTTCCAGCAGTGTCTGTTTGAACAGGGTAAAGATCAGGAGATAATCGCCTGGGTTAAACGACTGATCCAGTAGCAGTAGCGTTAAACTATCCGCGATCGGCAATGCCGGTTGCGGATCCTTTTTTCCAGCGTTTGCGTTAATTGATCGCCGTCATAAAAAGGGCCTTTTCGTCTTTAAGTTCCCTCTCTGCCTCTGCCAGCCTGCGGTTATTTTGCTATTTTATTCGCGATCGCCCTTATTATGACTGGTACTATTTTACCGCTTTTCAGGATCGTTTTTTACAAGGAACAGGTATGAACGTCTCTGCCTTTACTCTGCCTGGCAAAATTGCCGCCACGGTTCACGCGGCTGATAACATCAGCTCAGCCCCCACCATTATTCTCTGCCACGGTTTTTGCGGCATCCAGCCAATTCTGTTACCCGCGTTTGTTAACGCTTTTGTAGAGGCAGGCTTTACCGCCATCACTTTTGATTATCGTGGCTTTGGTGCCAGCGGCGGCGAACGTGGGCGGCTGGTGCCTGCCATGCAGATTGCGGATATCATCAGCGTCATGCAGTGGTGCCGGTCCTTACCCGAGGTCGACAGCTCCCGCCTGGGTCTGTGGGGAACCTCCTTTGGCGGCTCGCACGTTATGGCGGCCGCGGCAGATAACCCTGATGTCCGCTGTGTGGTCAGCCAGCTGCCCTTTGCCGACGGAGAGAGCATTGTCACCGGATCAATGACGGCAGAGGAGAAAAAGGCTTTTATCGCCACCCTTGATAAAATGGCGGACAAAAAGGCGTCCACGGGCAGGGAGACGTTTGTCGCCATTACCCGAGTCCTGAATGACGAAGAGTCAAAAACCTTTTTTGAGAGCCACAAAGCTGCCTTTCCGGCCATGGATATCAGGATCCCTTTCCTGACGGTGCGGGAAACGCTTAATTATAAGCCTGTTGAATTCGCCAGCCGGGTAACCTGTCCAACGCTGATCGTTGCCGCCGGATCGGATACCGTCAATCCGCCAGAGCAGGCGATGGCGCTGTTTGACGCGGTCGCTGCCGGGACGAAAAAGCTGCATATTGAGAGGGGCGCCAGGCATTACGAAATCTACAATGGCCCCCATTTTCTCTCTGTCATCACGCAGCAGATTGCGTGGTTCAGACGCTGGCTGTAAGAAAAAAGGAACCTGACCCCTCTTTCCGCCCACTTACCTGTTCCCAGCAATCGCTTTCAGGTGAGTTATCATGCGCGTTCTCCATTCACGAACCGGTCTGGCTGATTCCACCGGCCCGGCCTCTTCTGCCCCGCCAGCTCAGGCAAACCAACCCAATCCGGTGCTAAAAACGGGTGCAGGAAGTATCCAGTTTGGACAGGCGGGCAGCCTGGCCGGGGCAGAGAAAGCCTGCGTCGGGGCTAAGGAAGATGCGCTGAAGGAGCTGGCTTCGATGCTTGCCGGGCTGCTGAAAAAAGCGGCTGACATCCAGAGCACGGCGGAGACAGGAGAAGTGCCACAAAGCGCAGAGAGTGGCAACGTCGGGCAATCCACTGCCACCTCCCCGCTTCAGGATACGGGGCAATCTCAGGCCAGCGGGAGTGAGGCCGCGCCAGCTTCGCCCGGCAGTGATGCCGCCTTCCTGGATAACTCCCCTTACTCCTCCCCGGAAGAGCTGAAGAAATATGATTCGCTGGTATCAAACCTGCCGCCAGAGCAGCGGGAACAGGCAGCGAAAGAGATGAACCGTCCGATAGCCGCCGCGAAAATGGCCGCCGCAGGAGGCGAAGATGGCGATCGGGCCAAAGCGTTTATTGGCGCTAACCCGGCGCTGGAAAGGGCCATGGATGTCGGCAAACATGGCGGAAAGCCGGACGGCAAAACCACCAGCGGCGACTACAAATCCTTTGTTAAAAACATGGAAAAAGCCCGCGATGCGGCAAGCAAAGATGTCGATAATTACAAAAAGGAAAATCCCAACGCCGATCCCCAGTCGCTGCAAATGGTGATGTCGGCGGCCACGCTGCGGGCCAGCGAACCGCTGGCAAAAGCTGGAGCACTGAATCAGGATGGCAAGGTCGATAAATATATCACCGCCGACGCGCTGAAAGGGCTGCAGGAAAACAATCCTGGCCTGGCCTCTTCCCTCACCCGGTCGGCAAAAACGTTCTCTCAGCCAGGGCTGATGACGATGCTGGATCAGGGAGGGTTCGAAGGTAAAAGCCTGGCGCTGCACAACCCGGATCAGAAAATCAGTACTCATAATATCGACGACTGGATTAAAAAGCAGGCGCCCACTAATGGCGGAGAATTTTCCAGCATGATGAGCGATGCTGCCACGCGAAATGCGGTCGCCAGTGTGGATATCAGCCAGCTCAATGAGGATGTTTTCAATAACCCACAAAACTACAGCGGCGCGCAGAAAGCCGCTGTAATGGTGAAGCTGCAACAGACGCTAGAGCAGGTCAACGGCGGCAGCTCGCTGCGTAAAGTTGATAAAACCTCGGCGGCGCTGGAAGAGAAGATTGGTCAGTTGCAGCAAGACCAGAGTGTGAAGGATTACCTGAATCAGGCCGTGCCCGCGCAGGAAAAGAACATCATCAACAGCGATCCTGCACTCAGTCAGGCGGTCAGCCAGCGTTATGAAGATCTGAAGTCCGGTAAGGCGCTCGGGCAGGATATGCAGGCCGCCCGGGATAAAGCGGATAAGGCGAATAAAGGCAAGAAAGAGGAAGAGAAGCAGCCTGTCGATTACAGCAGCGCTATTGGTAACCTGGATGCCGAGCTGAAGATGCAGGGCGACCTGAAGGGAGAGGCGGGAAAAGTCCCCAGCACACAAGAGGTAGTGAACAGCCAGCCTGGGCTGAAGCAGGAAATCGAGCGTTCTTATAACGAAAACTTTACCCAGGGCAAGGCGGTGGAAAGCGGCCTGAAAAACAATAAAAAAACCGATGCCACCGAGGTGCTGAGCGATGTGGATCGGCAGAAAGCTGCCTATGAAGCGGCTATTCCGGAAAGCGCCACTACCGCTGCTCAGGACGGCTACGCTGAAGCCACGCTGAAAGCGCTGACCACAACCGGCAAAGGCATGAGCGTACTCAAAGATTTGAAAGAGGCCGGAACGCTGCCAAAAGAGAGCGATCTGCAAAAAATGAGTGGTAAAGAGATGCTTTCACAGCTGCGCGATAACGTGGAGAAACAGACCAGCGCCGCGGGACTCAGTAGCAGCGGGAAAAGTCTGATGGCGGGCGGCGGCGCGCTGGGCGTAGCGGGCATGATTTCCCTCTCAGACCAGCTGAAATCTGGCGACAAGGCGGCGGCAGCGAAAACGATTTACGACGGCGTGAAAGGCACGGCGGAGCTGGGCAAACTCGGTTATAACGCCGCGGCTAACGCACTGGCGAAGGATGCCTCAGCAGGCCTGGGAAGAATGGCCGGGGCCGTAGCGGGTCGCGTGGTGGGAATGGTCGCAGGAGAAGCCGCTGGCCTGGCTGCTGCAAGCGCCTTGGGCGCCGCCGCCGGACCGGTGGGCTGGGCCATTGATGCCGTACTGGGGATAGGCTTTGGTATCAAGGCGATTATCGATGCGGTGAAAAAGCATAAGGATCAGAAGACTTTTGACCATAACGTCGATCCCACGCTGACGCAGTTTGGCATACCCAAAGCGCACTAGCCTCATCACTTGAGCCGGGCCGGAGGAAACCGTGCCCGCAAAAATCTTAGCTGTGAAAGCATTTGAAAATAGAGACGGGCTGATGGAAGATAAAAGTCACTTTGCCTTTTTTAAGGAGCAGGTATGAAAAAAGTAGTGATGCTGCTCGCCATTCTGGCAGCAACCGGTGCCGCACAGGCCGCAGACGACACGGAAGATCCGGCAGCGGGCTATATTGCTAATCTGTGTACCCTCGTGACGCAGGAAAAAACGACCGGCTCAGCTGAGAGCTATATCGCTAAGCTGAAAGCGCTGGACGCCCGCGGTCAGTCGCCTTCCGCCCAGGAAAAACCGGAGTTCGATGAGGATGAAGCCAGAACCGTTGTCGCGGCCTGGATGAACCTGAACGACCAGCAGAAAGCGCAGGCCCGTCAGAGTCCTGAGGCGTGTCAGAACGCCACGCTGGATGAGTATCAGAGTCAGGATTAACAGGCCATGGCTAACGCGGCAACGCGCGTTAAGCAAAAAATTTCAGGCCGGTGATAACCGGCCTGCTTATTTCTCAGCGATCGGCAGCAGTTCAGGCGCTGTGCAGTAACCGCTCTAACTGCCGCCTGAGCAGAAGATTTTCCTTTTCCAGCCGGTCGACTTTGTCCAGCAGCGTCAGTGCCAGAGCAATGCCTGACCATTCCAGCTCCAGTTCAATCTGCAACCTTCTTGCACGCCGCAGCTGATGCACGGCGTAATAGTCAAAAACCCACTGCGGCTCGCTCTCAGTCGGCGTGATGACGCCCAACCCCACCACTTCCGTTAACTCCTCCGGAGAAATATCCACCGAACGGCAGATCTCAATCACGGTATACCTTGCGAGTTCAGTCATGATGTAGCCCCCCATGCAGCGCGCGGATCAAACGCGGCTTTTTCCGCCAGCTCACGCCACAGCGCTGCACTCTGTTCGTCAGTGTTAGCGGGCATGACCACTTTCAGAATGGCATAGAGATCGCCGCTGCTGGTTTTACCGGACAGCCCCTTGCCCCTGACGCGAAGCCGCTGGCCGTTCTGGCTGGCGGGCGGGATTGTCAGCGATATTTTTCCGGTCAGGGTAGGCACCTGAACGGTAGCGCCCAGAGCGGCCTCCCACGGCGCAACCGGCACCACGATATGCAGGTTTTGCCCGTCAACCTCAAACAGCGGATGGGGCGCCAGCCGGATAACCAGGTAGAGATCGCCGTTAGCTGCGCCCTGGCTGCCCGCCACGCCCTGACCTTTCAGGCGGATGCGTTCGCCATCTGTAACGCCAGCCGGGATTTTCACCTTAAGCGTTTTCTTTACTTCGTCGATCTGTCGGCCAGATTCATCCAGGACCGGTACGGTGAAGGAGACAGTCCGGCTATCGCCTGCCAGCGTCTCTTCAAGAAACAGCGGCACTTCCATCTCCAGATCCTGACCGCGTCTGGGGGGATGTCGTCGCGTTTGTCCCTGAAACCCACTGGCATGACGGCCAAAGACAGACTCGAAGAAGTCGGAGTAGTCGCCCGCGCCGCCCTGCTCATGCTGCCAGTGGCCGCCGCCGGCGCCGGGAGAGGCTCCGGAAAAACGGGGATCGTCGCGATGCTGGCGGAGCTGGTCATACTCGGCCCGACGCTCGCTGTCTTTCAGCACCTCGTAAGCTTCCGCCATCAGCTTGAACTTGCGTTCGGCATCCGCGTCGGTACTGACGTCCGGGTGATATTTCCGCGCCAGCCGTCGGTAAGCCGTTTTAATTGTTTTTAAATCGGCTGAAGGATCAACCTCCAGCAGCGCATAGTAGTCTTTAAATTCCATCTGATTACACCTTCTTTTCAGCACGTTGTGGGCAGTAAGCCAAGCTCAATCCATCGAAAATTCAGGCCCCTGAACAGGGCCTTAATCGGTGCACACAGTGAGTGTAAGGCGTAATTCAGCAACGTGAAGAAAAAATCAGACCATCCCGCCGTTGGCGCGGATTACCTGACCGTTGATCCAGCCGCTCTGTTCGCCCGCCAGGAAGGCCACCACGGCGGCAATATCATCCGGCTGCCCCAGGCGCTGCATCGGGTTCAGGTTCGCCAGACTCTGGATCAGCTCTTCGCTTTTCCCGGTTAAAAACAGATCTGTGGCAACCGGCCCTGGCGCAACGGCATTGACGGTTATCTGCCGCCCGCGCAACTCTTTGGCGAAGGTATGGGTAAAGGCTTCCACGGCGGCTTTAGTGCCGTTATAAATCGCGTAGCCAGGCATATTCAGACCGATAGCGGAGCTGGAGAGATTAATAATCCTGCCGCCCTCCTCCAGGCGCTTCCCGGCTTCACGCAGTGTGTTAAATGTGCCCTGCACATTGATAGCAAAAGTTTGGGCGAACAACTCGTCTGAATGTTCCATCAGCGGCAGCGTTTTCAACACGCCCGCGTTATTCACCAGCACGTCAATACGGCCAAAATGGTGCTGAGCAGCATCGAACATCGCAGCCACATCATCAGATCGGGAGACGTCCGCTTTCACCGCCAGCCCCTCTACGCCCATCGCTTTGAGCTGAGTCACCACCTCTTCGGCTTCGCTGGCGCTGCTGGCATAATTCACCACTACGTTGAATCCCTCTTCCCCAAGGCGAAGCGCGATCTGCGCTCCGATTCCGCGTGATGCGCCGGTCACAATGGCAACTTTATTCGCTGTAATCGTCATGTCGAACTCCTCTGTCAGCTGGTCATCAACAGCGTGATTGCTACTGCTTAAAAGGATAGAAGACGAATTGGCCTGCGCCTGCTGAAAAGAATCACAGGGACGGTGACTGATGTGCGGAATGGCGAAGAAGGCGATTGAGCGGTCTGGAACGGGTAAGCGCTGAAGCTGACGAGCAGGAAGAGTTAAGGCTGGGTATGAGAGGTGATAACCATCGGTCTTTCCCTGACCGCGGCTATCGAGGGTTTCTGGCCAGCGCCATTAAGACATGGCACCCGGCGGTACGTGTTTAAAGACTTCAACATAGCTGTGCAACACGCGTTTAAGTAATTTTTTCATTTCGATCGGCCTGCTTCAAATTTTATTAGTAAAGTGCAAAAAAATTATACAAGACGCACCTTTTGCAGGCAAATAAATTTGAACCAGATCACATAAATGAGTTTCAGTATGCAAAGAAAAAGTTAAACGGAAGTTAAACAAGCGGGCTGTTGCCCGCCAGATGCTTCAGGAAAGGCCTGCAAAATCAGGGAAAAAGATTCAGATGCTCGATCAGGATGGTGCTGCCAATCCCGATCAGCACCACGCCGCCAAAAATTTCTGCCCATTTACCCATCACCGGGCCCAGGAAGCGTCCCAGCAATATACCGGTCGTGGCCATAATCATGGTTGATGCGCCAATCGCCAGCGCGGTAGCGACAATGTTGACCTGCAGGAAAGCCAGCCCTACGCCCACCGCCATCGCATCCAGGCTGGTTGCTACCGCTGTGGTAGCCAACAGCATAAAGCTGTGACTTTGCGGCGCTTCGTCAACATCCTCTTTTTTACGGAAGCCTTCCCGGATCATGCGGGCGCCAAGCACAAACAGCAAAATGAAGGCAACCCAGTGATCCCAGGCCATCACGTAATGGCTGGCAGCGATGCCGACTGCCCAGCCAATCAGCGGAGTCAGCGCCTCAATTACACCAAAGATTAATCCCGTCCGCAGCGCCTCTTTCACCGAAGGGCGGTGCAGACAGGCGCCTTTGCCGAGAGCCGCTGCAAAGGCATCCATTGACATACCAAAGGCCAGAATGAGAGTGGCGTACATGTTCATTGTGGTTATACCGGCTTGAGACCCCAGGAGGCCCTCAACGCATCATAAAAACCGATCCCGCTGTAAAAATAAGCGGCCGCGGATGAAAGTGTGACGCATCCTACCATGCGTTTTCGATAAAAAAAAGACAACAAAATCAGGGGTTTGAGTATAGCCTTGGCTATACTTTTTAACGAATGCTAATTCTGCGCCTGAAAAATCGATAAAAAGCCTAAAAGAATTACTACGTTAAAGGGGACATCCCTGACGGTACTGGGGGAATTCCAGGCAGAAATCAGGGTTGTATCGGCACTCAGATGAAAAAAATATTTATCAACACCCCGCTTCTGTAATGCCTAAATTGCTGTGAAAAAGGCCAGGTCGGGCACTTCAGATTGAACCTGAAGCCCGATTGCCGGAAAATGGCGGCTTCTGACCAGAATGGAACAATGATGAAAAACCCGTTTCTGACCTTTTTAATGCCGATGAGCACGCTGATGCTGGGCATGCTCTCCGCTTTATTGTTACCCGCGCCCTGGTTTGGCCTCAGCCTGACTTACCGACTGATGGCGATATTCCATTTCAGCGATATCGGCCAGCTCTATACGCTGGTCTTTTGCCTGTGGTTCCTGCTGCTGGGCGCCATTGAGTATTTTATTATCCGTTTCATCTATCTGCGCTTTGTAAAAGTCTGAGAGGCAAACTCTGCGTTTGATTTCATAAGATCAGCCCGGGTAACACGATAAAGGACAGGATAAGGATGCTACAGCGAACCAGAATCTGGCTGAAACGCACGGCGATTGTGGCAATACTGGCGTTAATTGTGCTGTTAGGGCTGCGCGTGGCGCTGACCGAGCGTGGGCCCGATTTAGCGCTGTGGCACACCTGGGTGCCGGAAGAGCTGAGTGAGAGCCAGCTGGATCGCACCGACTGGGCGGGCTATCTGCAGAATGAGCAGAAAATCTTTGCAGAGATGAAGCTTAACGTCAGCGATAAGCTGCAGCAGACGGATCCGGAAACCTACAACCGTTACGCAGAGCACAGCCCCGTTTATCCGGGCCATTTTGCTACGGACTGGAATCGCTCCTACATCATGATGCCGCAGGGTAAACCGCGCGGCGCAGTAGTGTTGCTGCATGGTCTTACTGATTCGCCCTACAGTCTGCGCCATTTTGCGGAAGATTACCGGCAGCATGGCTATGTGGCGGTTGCCATACGCCTGCCGGGACATGGGACCGTACCTGCTGCCCTGACCAGCGTTGAATGGGAAGAGTGGATGGCCGCTACCCGGCTGGCAGTGCGGGAGGCACGAAAACTTGCGCCTGACGGAACGCCGTTGCAGATCGTCGGTTTCTCTAACGGCGGCGCGCTGGCGATGAAATATGCCCTGGACGCGCTGGAGGATCCGGCGTTAGCCGCCCCCAGCCGGTTAATCCTGATTTCACCCATGATTGGCGTCAGCAGCTATGCCCGCTACGCCGGGCTGGCTGGCCTGCCTTCTGTTTTTCCCGCCTTTGCGCGCTCCGCCTGGCTGAGCATCCTGCCGGAGTTTAACCCTTTCAAATACAACTCATTTCCGGTGAAAGCGGCCCGTCAGTCCTGGCTGCTCACCAGCGCCCTGCAAACCCAGCTGCACCGCGACCAGGCCAGCCATCTGTTGGATAAACTTCCGCCGGTGCTGACCTTTCAGTCAGTAGCGGATGCCACGGTCAGCACGCCAGCCGTGGTAAGAGGATTATATAATTTGCTGCCTGCTAACGGCAGTGAGCTGGTGCTGTTTGATATCAATCAGTCGGTGCAGCTTTCGCCGCTGATGCGCAGCAGTGCCAGACATGCGGCAGAACATCTGCTGCCGCCTCCGCCCCGCCGCTATACCACCACGCTGGTCACCAATGCCCCGGCAAAGAGTAATATTGAGGTCGCTAACAGCACGGCCGCAGGCAGCACAGAGATCCGGAGCACGCCGCTGGGGCTGAATTATCCCCCGGATGTCTATTCGCTCTCCCACGTGGCACTGCCCTTCCCGCTTACCGATTCCCTTTATGGCAGAACGCCAACGCGGCCGGGTGAATTTGGGGTGAGCTTCGGCTCGCTGACGCCACGGGGAGAACGTGCGGTGCTGATGGTGAGTCTGGATACGTTGATGCGCCAGTCCTCCAACCCTTTCTTTCCGTGGATGCTTGAGCGCGTCAATGCCACGCTGAGATAAGCCGCAGATATGTCACCTGACACGCTTTGTAACAGCCGATGCCAGGGCAGAAGGCTGCGGTCACAGGCGGCAAACTCAGTCATAAATCTGGTTTACTGCGCAAATTTTGCGCAAAAGCCAGCATTTATCGCTGAGGCACTACTTTTTATTGCCCGTTTCTTAGTGATTATTGCCATAAAAGTGACGTTTCACCCTGCCATCCCCCAGTAAATATCCACTGTCACGCACGATCCTCTTTTCCGTGCCGCAGGCCGGTGCCCGCGCGGTTTTCGCCATTGAATGGTGTCCCGGCAGTGCGTAAGATTCTTTTTCACGTTTTACAAATAAGAAACTGCTATGCAAGCCTCCATCGCACCATCTCCCGACGCCGAAAACGATGCCACGCCCGTTAACTCACGCAGTAAAGTGGTGGTTGCTTCGTTGGTCGGTACGGCTATCGAATTTTTCGATTTCTATATTTACGCTACCGCTGCGGTTATCGTCTTCCCGCATATTTTCTTTCCGCAGGGTGACGCCACGGTAGCCACGCTACAGTCGCTGGCGACCTTTGCTATTGCCTTTGTGGCACGTCCTATTGGTTCCGCCGTGTTCGGCCACTTTGGTGACCGTGTCGGCCGTAAAGCCACGCTGGTCGCCTCGTTACTGACCATGGGCATTTCCACGGTGGCGATCGGCCTGCTGCCGGGTTATGAAACCATCGGCGTCTTTGCTCCCCTGCTGCTGGCGCTGGCGCGCTTTGGTCAGGGTTTGGGGCTGGGCGGAGAGTGGGGTGGCGCAGCGCTGCTGGCAACGGAGAACGCACCTGCCAAAAAACGGGCGCTTTACGGCTCCTTTCCTCAGTTGGGTGCGCCGATTGGCTTCTTCTTTGCTAACGGCACCTTCCTGCTGCTCTCCTGGCTGCTGACAGACCAGCAGTTTATGGCGTGGGGCTGGCGCGTACCCTTTATTCTCTCTGCCGTGCTGGTGCTGGTTGGGCTTTATGTTCGCGTATCGCTGAACGAGTCCCCGGTCTTTGCCAAAGTGAAGAAAGAGAAGAAACAGGTAAAAGTGCCGATCGGGACGCTGCTATCCAGGCATATGAAGGCGACGATCCTCGGTACCTTTATTATGCTGGCTACCTATACCCTGTTCTACATCATGACCGTTTACTCCATGACCTA
The DNA here is from genome assembly GCF_030758455.1 of Erwinia pyri. NCBI lineage: Bacteria > Pseudomonadati > Pseudomonadota > Gammaproteobacteria > Enterobacterales > Erwiniaceae > Erwinia > Erwinia pyri. Next base: position 178,616 of record NZ_CP132353.1, on the reverse strand, counting down.
CGGCACTACGCCAGCGCCTGGCGGGCTGGGCTTCCCACGCAATACCATGCTGTGGATGCTGATGCTGGCGGTGATTGGTTTTGGCGTGATGGTGCCGATTGCCGGTATGCTGGCGGACCGCTTTGGTCGCCGTAAGACGATGATTGTAATTACGCTGATGATTATCGCCTTCTCGCTGATTTTCCCGAGCATGTTAGGGTCTGGCAATCAGCTGCTGGTGATGGCGTTCCTGCTGTGCGGCCTGAGCATTATGGGACTGACGTTTGGCCCGATGGGCGCGCTGCTGCCGGAGCTGTTCCCGACGGAAGTGCGTTATACCGGCGCCTCGTTCTCCTATAATCTGTCGTCGATACTGGGCGCTTCTGTCGCTCCCTATATCGCTACCTGGTTAGCGCACACTTATGGTCTGTTCTATGTGGGTATCTATCTGGCCGCGATGGCCTGCCTGACGCTGATTGCTTTGCTCCTCAGTAAAGAAACCCGTCACGAATCCCTTTTCGACTAACCCTCGTTAAGCAGAAAAACCGGCTCCGGCCGGTTTTTTTTCGTTCTGCTTTCCTGATCCGGTCCGACAAAGTCGTCCTCTGATGCAGCAGCCGTTTCAGAGCAGGAACGGTTTTACCCGTTCCCTTACCCACTATTTTTTCTTCATCTGCTGCAGCACATTCGTACACTGATTATCCTCGTTATCGCTCGGGGAAATCAGTGCCAGCAGAGCTGCCGCCGGGCCGACTACCGTGCCCAGCGCTACCGCTGCGGCACCACGTGCAAGCAGCGGGCCTGCCTTCACGCCCGCATCGGGGTTCTTGAAGGTGCCACGCACATAGAGCGGCGAACGCAGCGTGACGATGCGGATGCCCTTACTTTCCGGGTCAATCGACAGATCCATGCGTTCGTTGGCGAAGTTGGTGGTACCGCTGATGTTGATGACCGCATTCTCGGTATCGAAAACAAAGAGTTTGGTCGAGGCCAGTCCATTGTTGACCTGAAGATCTGCCGCCGCACAGTTGATGCGGACCTGGTCGTCGCCAAACAGTTTACCCACCACGTAGTTACCGACATTCAGTCCGACAATCTCCATCAGGCTCCGGCTGATCACGCCGTCATTCATCAGCATTTTCAGGTCGCCGTTGCTGGTCGCCAGAATATCCGCCACCGAATTACCGGTACCGCTCAGGGTGGCATCACCGTTCAGCTGCCCCATACTGCTTTGCATCGCTTCAACATCCGGGAACAGCTGCTTCAGTTTCAGATTTCGCGCATGCAGATCGGCGCGCGCCCGCATCGGCGTACGATCCCCCTCCATGCGAATGGTTGAGTTGAGGTTGCCTCCGGCAATGCCAAAGCGCAGCGGATCCAGCAATAAACTGCCATTTTTCAGTACCAGGTGCGTGTAGAGATCGCTGAGCGGAAGCGAATTGCTGTGCTCGATACGCTTGCCGCTGAATTTAACGTCAGCATCCATCACGTCCCAGCTTTTGGTATTAAACTTATCATGCGGTAATACGCGGTCTGCAGGCTGGCTGGCATCCTCACCGCGCTTGTTTTTTGCCTGCCCGGTTTTTCCGCTTCCTTTACCTGAGTCCACGCCAATCAACGGCCCCAGGTCGGCCATTCTCAACTGTTTTGACTCCAGAGAGCCTTCAAGCTTGGGACGCGGTTTGCTCTGGGTATAGGTCATGGAGCCGTGTATATCACTGTCGCCGATATGGCCGTTGAAGTTCTCATAACGGAATACCGGTCCCCCCTTCTGCTGGAAACGGGCAATCAGATGACCATCCGTTTCATAAGGAGGAGTATCAGGCAGCAGAACACCGGTCAAACCATAGAGGTTGCCCAGCGTATCGCCAGAGAAACGTAAGCGGATATTGAGTCCTCCAAGGTTTAACGGGTCCTGTAAGGTACCGCCAACCTGTACCCGCGTGGTGCCGTTGCGTACGTCCGCCTCCAGCGGGAAAGGGTTGGTTTTGCTGCGCAGCGAGAGCATACCGCCGATTTTACCGTCACCGGTCAGCTTCTCATCGTTATAAGTCCCGGCGGCTTTCCAGCCAAAGACAAAATCAGAGGCGCCTTTCTGGCTTTTATCATCTTTGCTGCCTGCCACCTGCACATAGGGCACCGGTTTACCCAGCGGGTTCACGGTTACCTGCACATCAGCCTTGTTTATCGCATCGCGGTAGGCAATCTGGGCCCGGTCAAACATAATGTTGTCAAGGCGGAAGGTCCAGGCAGAAGGCGCCTGATTTGCATCCGGCTTATCGCTGCCGGCAAGATTAAAGGTCCAGTTGTTCTTTTTATCCGCCGTCTGGATCAGACGTGCATCAGGCTGCGTCAGCTTGATCCATGGGATAAAGATTTCCTTACCCATCAGCGCCAGCGGGGAGAGAGTCGCATCCGCACGCTGCAGATGAACCATAGTGACTTCCGGGATCTCAGGTGGATTGCCGAGCAGGATATCTTCCGCATGCACCTGCGGCCACGGCACCCAACTGCGCCAGCCTGGTTCATCACGATTGCGTTCCCAGGTCACACCTAAATCGCCACGAATGGCGAAAGGACGGTTAATTTCCATCGAGACTTTCTGGTTAATGGTAGGTTTAAGACGGTTCCAGTCAAACGTAGCGATGATCACCACCACCACGATCACCAGCAACAAAAAGATCCCGACAACCCAGCTAATTATTTTTCCCGCACGCGACATATCCTTTCTCCTTGCTCGCTTCGGCCTTCTGTAAAGATAGTCGAGAGAACAGGATACGGCATCAGTTCAGCTGCAGAGGCAACGACGCCAGCCGATCAAAAGGCATGGGGCGGGCAAAAAGGTAGCCCTGAGCGGCAAAAGCAGGCGAATTCTGAACCTGTCTCCACTCCTCCAGGGTTTCCACACCTTCTACTATGACCCCTTTGCTGTAACGGTCTATCAACGCCAGCAGCATGTTAAACAGATTGCGGCCCTCATCTGATTTTCTCAGCATGATAAACAGCTCGCGTGCCATTTTGATGTAGTCATATTTCAGTTCGGTGAGCGCAGAGAAGTTAGCCATGCCGCAGCCGAAATCATCCAGCCACAGCGGCCCAAGCTCCGGCATAAGTGCAACAATCTCTTCCTGCGGCAGCACGTGATGCTCTACCAGTTCAAAGCGAACCCAGGGACAACGGGCAATCAACTGCCGGAGGGTAGCTTGATGCTGGATGGCCAGCAGCGTCGGCCCGTCAATATTAACTGAGGCCACTATCCCCGTTTTGGTAAAGGTCTCTTCCCACTGCGCCAGCAGCTCAAGCTGCTCGGTGACAATATGCAGACGATGGTCGATCTCAAGCGCTGCAAAGTAGCACTCTGGCGATAACTTCTGATCCGGTGCGGAAGGGTGAAATACCGCAGTAAGCAACTCAATTGCCATCAGGCTTCCGGTTACCCGGTAGATAGGCTGGAACGTATAGGTGCGCTGGCACTCCTGCCAATAGAGACGTTCTTCTTGTTGTTTTTTAGCAACATCTGAGGGAGGAAGCCGGTGGCTGATGTTTTTCAGCACCATTAAGTTGATCCTTTTTATGATGAGACCGTCCAGAGAACGGATCTCCCGCCTGAAAGATATCGGCATCAGCTCTGATAACTTTATCGGGGGATCTCCCGCATGCAGCCCCTTTATTCTCGCTTATCCTCTTCGCCCCAATCCCAAAAACAGAGCCCTGTTGAGGGCGTTAATTGCCCGCTACGGCCAGTTATTAAAAGTAAAACGCTGTTTTAAAATATTGACTCTGCCCGCCACGACGGCGAAACTGAATCAACTTTGAGTGAGGAGTGGACTCCCATGACGCAGAAAAAAATCGCCGTATTGGGCGAGTGCATGATTGAACTGTCGCAAAAAGAGCATGATTTGAGCCGGGGGTTTGGGGGCGATACCCTGAACACCGCGGTCTATATCGCCCGTCAGGTTGACCCGGCGCGTCTTGGCGTGGATTACGTTACCGCGCTTGGCACGGACAGCTTCAGTAGTGAGATGATCGCCGCATGGCAGCAGGAAAAGGTGGGCACCTCGCTTATTCAGCGAATGGAAGATAAGCTTCCCGGCCTCTATGTGATTGAAACCGATCCCCGGGGCGAACGTACGTTCTACTACTGGCGTAACGATGCCGCCGCGCGTTTCTGGCTGGAAAGCGATCGGGCAGAGGCCATCTGCCAGCAGCTGGCGGAGTATGATTACCTCTATCTCAGCGGCATCAGCCTGGCCATTCTCAGCCCGCAGAGCCGGGAAAAGCTGATGGCGCTGCTCGCCATCTGTCGGCTGAATGGCGGAAAAATTATCTTTGATAATAACTATCGCCCACGCTTATGGCCCTCTGTTGAAGTGACCCGGGCTGCGTACCGGCTGATGCTGGCCTCTACCGATATCGCTTTCCTGACGCTGGATGATGAAACGCTATTGTGGGGAGAGTCTGCTGTTGAAGAGGTGATTGCCCGTACTCACGCCGCTGACGTCAGTGAAGTGGTGATTAAACGGGGTGCAGAGTCCTGTCTGGTTTCGCTGCCGGAGCAGCCGCTGCTGGAGATCCCTGCTGTCACTCTTCCCGCGAGCAGCGTGGTGGATACCACGGCCGCGGGCGATTCATTCAGTGCCGGCTATCTGGCGGTCCGCCTGAGCGGCGGCAGCGCGAGCGATGCGGCACGTCGCGGTCATCTGACAGCCAGTACGGTTATTCAGCATCGTGGGGCGATTATTCCACTGGCGGCAATGCCTGACTGACTGCTTCAGGTTGCATAAACAGGCGGGCGATCAACCTTTCACCACCCTGTCTGCTGTTAACTCTCCGGCATAAAGTCAAATAACCAGCGCAAGCTGACTTTTATTTGGCTTTATGCCTTTTATTATCCGAATGATAATAAAATTCAGCAAATAACACGCTCTGGTCGAATTAATACCTGCGGCCATTAAGAGTGAAATAAGCAGCGCGCCCGCCCGCAAACAGTTAATCAATTGAATGAGTTAAATCTTAATTCAGTACCACCCGCCTGCGGATAAAATCATAATAACCTGAATATATTGAGAAAGTGAGAAAATCGTTTTAACCGCTTTTGTTTATCTGCAGGCTGGTTTAGCAATTTCTTTTTAAAACAGCAGGGTAACAAAACTAAAAACCAGAATAAATCTTTTCTGGGCATAGTCTGAAACTGGCGGCTCTGCGTCGGGAATGCTGGACGACTTAATAATAAATTGGCAATGTTTGTTTTAATGCAGCCAGACGAACTGATAAAAACTATTTTCGGCCAGGCTCGTCTATACTTAATTAATGCAAGAGAGGAGCGCCTGTGAAAACCGAAATAATAAATATCTGGCCTCATGGTGATGCCCCGGGTGCCAGCGATTCCCGGGTCAGCCCACAAATTATCGATTTAGCCAAAGAATATGAACCCTACGATCGCGCAGCCAGCGGCGTGCGCTGTCCTGAGCTTGCCTTCTGGTACCCGGAAGAGAACAAATCAAACGGCATCACGCTGCTGGTGGCGCCGGGCGGCGGTTTTGAAAAGATCATGATTGATAAAGAGGGCAGCGCGCTGGCGATGTTCTTTACCGCAATGGGTTATACGCTGGCGGTAATGACCTACCGTTTTCCGCAGGATGGACACCATGAAGCGGCCGATGCGCCGCTGGCGGATGCGCAGCGGGCAGTACGCGTGCTGCGCCATCGTGCAGCGCGTGGCCTGAACGGCAAACGTATTGTGATGATGGGCTTCTCCGCCGGGGGCTACGTCGCCGCCAGCGTCGGCACGCGTTTCAGTGAGAAGCTCTATCCGGTACAGGATATCGCCGACTCGCTCGCCGCCCGTCCGGATGCAATGGTATTGATCTACCCGGTTATCAGCATGCGTGAAGGGCTGGCGCATCAGGGATCGCGCCTGCGCCTGCTGGGTGAACACCCTACCCAGCGTGAAATTGATGCCTATTCGATGGAAACCCGCGTAACGGAACAGACCCCGCAAACTCTGCTGATCCACGCCGTAAATGATGAGTCGGTGCCGATCAACAACAGCATGGTGATGTTCAGCGCGCTCCGGGAACACAAGGTTTCCAGCGAGCTCCATTTTTATGAGAAAGGCGGCCACGGCTTCGGCATTCGCAACGTAGCCGATCTGCCGCTGGCCAGCTGGCCGATGCTGGTTAACGAGTGGCTGCGCGCGCGGGTGTGGTGAGAAATTCCATCTACTTTTGGAAATCAAATGGCTAAGGATAGCCAGAAAGAATCTTGAAGATGCTGCTGAATATCTGCATAAAGAAAACCCCGTCCCACTGGTGAACGGGGTTGAGGGCCTCTGTCAGTTCTGTGAAGCGGGGATATCAGAAACCTCTGGCTTGGTATCATCAACCGCGACGGCTGCGGCATCCGGCGCCGGGGCCATGATCTTCTTCCAGCTCTCTTCCAGCGACTGCACGTTCGTTTCCGGCTCCCCCTGCGGCTGCATCAGCAGCATTGTCAGATCCTGCGACAGCTGTTGACGCAGTTCCTGATTCATCATTTGTAGCGTCAGCCCAGAGAGGAAGCTCTGCCGCAACTTCTGATACTGCTCAGGCGCGATATCCACCACGGCATTCTGCTGGGAACGTAAGCGCTGGCTCATCAGCACGTCGGTATCGGTACGGGCATAGGTGGCAAACAGCTTATTCAGCTCGGCAGTCTTCTGCGCCATCAGCGCGTCAAACTCCTCCTGCGGCAGGCCATTGTCGCGGATGTTCGCCATCTCGCGCGCCACCAGATTCAGGTTACTTTGCAGCGTGGTGTTGTCCGCATCCAGGTTAATGGCGCACTGGGCGCGCTGGTAGAGCACACGGCAGTCAAAACCAACCTGAACCTTCTGCGCTTTGCTGGCGCTGAGTACGCGCTGAACATGCCAGAAGAGCGCTTCACGGGCCAGATCGCTCTGCCAGTAGCGCTGCAGATTTTGCGAATCGCGGATCGGCTGCCACGGCGTATCCCACACCAGAGAAAGACGATCCTGATGCAGATTATTATTCACCAGGCTTATCGGCTGCGGGGGCAGCGGCGAAAGGGTAGGCACCGGTGAAGGAACATCCCGCTTGCCTTGCAGCGAAGAGAAGGTTTTGTTGATCTGCTCTACCAGGCCGCGGCTTTCAATGTTGCCCACCACCATCAGCGTCATCGCATCTGGCGTGTACCACTGCTTATAAAAGTCGTTAAGCTTTTTAATATCAACCGGCGCGGTGGTCGGCGTTGCCGGGTCGTGCCCCAGCAGCGTTGAGCCTTTCAGCCGGTAGCGCCACCAGACATCCTGCGGATTGGCGGGCCAGGTGGCAATTGGATCATCCGCCCCGAGAGCGGCATTAACAGTCTGCTCATTGATGGTCATGTCGCCCACGGTGGCAGCCAGCCAGTTCATCGCCTCTTTCACCATCTCAGGCCGGTTATTGGGCAAGCTGAGGGAATAAAGGGTGAAATCATAAGAGGTGATGGCAGGCGGCTGAGGGCGATCGGGATCGATACTTTGCTGCCACAGTGAGCGCTGCTGGGCAGGATCGAGCTTCGCGTTATGCACCAGGGCCATACGCGGCAATAAATGGCTGTACCCTGTCTGCTGGGTATTTTCGAGTAATGAACCCGTATTAATCAGTAAGCGAACTTCAACGCGGTCACTGGGACGCTGTGGCGTTGTTAAAACCTGCCAGCTAAAACCGTTATCCAGTTTTCCCTGCTGCCAGGCGGGATCGGGTTGGAGTGTTTCAGCCTGCACAGTGCTGCTGGCAGCAGCCAGCAATATTCCACCAACCAAAAGACGAATTCTGGTGCCCTGCATGTGAACCCCTACTCAATCACAAACCAAAAAAAATCACTGGCGATCTACGGCCTGGGGCTATCTACGGGAAGGATAACTCAGGGAAGCCGCTGTTTTTTAACGGAACAGCTTCTTAGACCACATATTGGCGGGGATGTCCCACCACGGAGTGAAAAATGATAAAAATCTCTGGGGGGTTATTATGCAAATGCCCGCCGCGAGGGCAAGTCGCGGCGGGCATTTGAGAAGATATTTCGTGAATTAAACGCTTACATCGGCGAATCGGGCAGCTTTTTAGCCTTATTTCCGCCTGAGAGCGTCTCTTTCAGCTGCTTCTCATCGAGCTGATCGACCCATTTAGCCACGAAGACGGTTGCAACGCCGTTTCCTACCAGATTGGTCAGCGCACGCGCTTCAGACATAAAGCGGTCTATGCCGAGGATCAGCGCCAGGCCTGCTACCGGCAGATGGCCTACCGCAGAGAGCGTAGCCGCGAGCACAATAAAGCCGCTTCCGGTGACCCCAGCCGCCCCTTTGGAAGAGAGCAGCAGCACCACCAACAGGGTAATCTGATGCCAGATATCCATATGCGCATTGGTCGCCTGAGCGATAAACACCGCTGCCATGGTCAGGTAAATCGAGGTGCCATCGAGGTTAAACGAATAGCCGGTTGGGATAACCAGCCCCACCACCGATTTCTTACAGCCCAGCTTCTCCATCTTATCCAGCATGCGCGGCAGCGCGGATTCGGACGAAGAGGTACCCAGCACAATCAGCAGCTCTTCTTTGATATAGGCGATGAATTTGAAGATGTTAAAGCCGGTAAAGCGTGCAATCAGCCCCAGCACCACAATCACAAACAGCAGGCAGGTAATGTAGAAGCAGATAATCAGCTGACCGAGCTGAACCAGCGATCCCACGCCATATTTACCAATGGTGAACGCCATCGCCCCGAAGGCCCCAATCGGCGCCAGGCGCATAATCATGTTGATGATACCGAAGATAACCTTTGAAAAACCTTCGATAAAGTTAAAGACCAGCGTGCCTTTGTCGCCCAGACGATGCAGGGCAAAACCGAACATAATGGCAAACAGCAGCACCTGAAGAATGTTGCCGCTGGCGAACGCGCCAATCACGCTGTTAGGGATAACGTCCAGCAGGAAAGCGACCACGCCCTGCTGTTCTGCCTGCTGAGCGTAAACCGCTACCGCTTTAGCATCCAGCGTAGCCGGGTCGATATTCATGCCAGCGCCAGGCTGCAGCACGTTGACCACCACCAGCCCGATAATCAGCGCGATAGTACTGACAATTTCAAAATAGAGCAGCGCCACGGCACCGGTGCGGCCTACGGCTTTCATGCTCTCCATACCGGCAATCCCTGTGACCACGGTACAGAAAATGACGGGCGCAATGATCATCTTGATCAGCTTCACAAACCCATCGCCCAGAGGCTTCATCTGAGCACCCAACTCTGGGTAGAAGTGCCCTAACAGCACGCCGATGGCGATGGCTGTGATCACCTGGAAATAGAGGCTTTTAAAAAGGGAAGTTTTCATAAAATGTCCGTTAACGGCTGGATGGCAGGCGAATTCGCTGTAGTTATACGTAACCTTCTGCGCGAAAATAACACTCTGTTAACGGGATTGATATAAGTTGGCCTGCTTTGCGCCGCAGCAGCGCGCCGTTTTATGAGCTGAATCACGTCAGCAAAAGCAGGTTTGCCTTAAGGATTGATACCACAGGGGATTATCCCGTGCCGAAAGGAGTCAGTCAGCCTGCAACCCGAGGTATCTCTGATTGAAAACGGCCAACGGCAGCGCCCCGGAATAGAGGTAGCCCTGGGCAATATAAATGCCACGGGCCAGCAGCCAGTCGCGCTGCTGGCTGGTTTCCACCCCTTCGGCTATCACATCCAGCTTGATAATCTCAGCTATCGCCGCCACGATGCGCACCATGGTGTCATCATCCGGCAGAATGCAGACGAAGCTGCGATCCATTTTCAGCTTGCTGATCGGTAACGCTTTAAACTGGCTCAGCCAGTTGAGGTTGGCATAACCCATGCCGAAATCATCCAGCGCCACGGAAACCCCCGCCTTCTGCAATTCGCTTAACAGCCGCAACGCCTGCTCCGGTTCGCCCACCTGTGCCGTCTCGGTGATCTCCAGTATCAGGCTGCCGGGCGCGATCTGGTGCCGGCGAATCAACTCCTGAAGATGCGACACCATATCCGGTTCACGCAGCTGCACCGCAGAGAGATTGACGCTGAGCGGCAGGGTAATGCCGTGCTTCTGCCAGGCGGCCAGTACCCGGCAGGACTCTTCAAAGACCCAGCGGCCCAGCGCGCCGATCACGCCAATCTCTTCCGCGTTGACGATCAGATCTTCCGGCAAGGCCCAGCTACCGTCCGGCTGACGCATGCGCAGCAGCGCTTCAGCACCGACCAGTTTGCCGTTGCGCATATCAATCTGCGGCTGCAGGAACAGCGTAAACTGTTCCTCTTCCAGCCCCTGTAAAATGTCATGCTCCTGCGTCATGCGCTTGTGAGCGCGCTCCATCATCAGCGGATCATAGAACAGAATTTGATTTTTACCCTGATGGCGGGCAGACATCATGGCGGAAGCGGCCCGGCTGAGAAATTCGGAGGCGGTAAGCGTGCTCGCTTCCCGCTGTGCCAGCCCGATACTGACGTTGGGGCGCAGATGCATCTCCTGTAACGCCACGGGCTGATTCAGCCGCATCAACAGCAGCCTGGCGAGCCGCATTGCGCGGAACGGTTTGTTGGCGCGTTTGACCAACAGCACAAAATCGCTGCCGGAGAGCTGACCCACTACGGTCTGGTCATCAATGCAGTGGCGAATTTTTTCCAGCAGGGTCAGCAGCAGCGTATTACGCTGCTCGTCCAGCACCACACCATTCGCCTCCAGCAACGTTTCAATACGCAGCACCATCACGGTGAACGACTCGTCACTGGGGACAGAAGCAAGATGCTGCTCCAGCAGCGCCAGAAACAGCGTTTTGTTGGGCAGATTAGTCAGCGCAAACCGCGTGGTCAGGCGGCTCATCTCATCGTGCACCGCTTCCGCCACCTGCTGGTTGCGGTTGTAGCTGCGGATCAGCATTCCCAGCTCATCATCCCGATGGCGGTCAGGCAGGGTAAGCTGATGGGAAATCGCCTCCTGCGGCGGCAGATCCTGCAGCTCGTTGGCAATTTTGCGCAGCGGGCGAACGATCAGTTTGTTGATGCACCAGCTGATGGCGACAGAGAGGATCAACGCCAGCAGCAGATAGGTGGTGACCATGGTCGATATGGCGCTGAGGATAAACTGATAGACTCGCCAGGAGTCAGCCTGCAGCACCAGCAGCGCCAGCGGTTTGGGATTGGCTGGCTCCAGGGAATAGAGCGGCACGGTGATCTTCACCGGCAGTTCAAAGAGCGTGGCGATAAATTCAGGCACCGGTTTTTCAGGCTCGAAATCAGTATGCAGCGCCTGCAATCCATTCGGTAACACCACCTCTGCGCGCGCCAGGATCCCGGCCGGTTTTAACGAATTGAGGATCTGTTCAGCCTGCGGAATATCAGCCTTTAACACGGCCTGAGAAAGCGGTTCCCGCACGGTATGGGCAACGTTTTCCATCTGCTGGGCGTAGTCAATCCTGCGCTGCTGCACAAAATGGAAAAGCTGAATGACAATAAAAACAGAGATGGTCACGGCAGCCACGCCGGAAACCGTCGCCATCTGTTTTATTGTTAATGAACGACTGACTCGCAAGCCTGATCTCCGTATTTCTGGATGCTGCCGCCCGGGGCAGCAAAAACTGCCCCGAGTATATCGTAAGGGAGCCGCTTGTTAAGCCCTGCTGTCAGGCAACCTGCTGATTAGGCCTTTTCTTAGCATGATTCGCTGTAATTAGCGGTTAACTGAGGGGTCGGTTAATCAAAATCGGCATATGGCGTAAGCGGTTCAGGAGGCATGTTGAGATCGCCTTCCCAGCCAGCCATAGAGTAGCGGGCATAGATCAGACCATGGCTGGGCGTATAATCCTTAGCCTGCTGAATGTCGATACCCATACCCAGCGTCCAGTGCGAGGTCAGCCTGCGTTCCACCAGCGCCCGCAGCGTGTAGCCAAAGCCGCTGCTGCTGCTGTCGCTGCTTTTAGGGTTGTCGCGGGTCAAAGAACCAAAATCGAGCGGATAGCGCGACTCTGCCCGGGTTTCTGAATGGGACCATGACACGGATCCGGCCAGATCATAAGACCAGTTTTCCGTGCGCTGACGCCAGGTGACCGGCACGGCAATGGAGTTATAGCGCTGCGGGCTGTAGTAGCCTCCCTGCCCCAGTGAGTAATCACTCAGATCGTGAGCGTAATGCCAAACCATACCGTTCAGGCCTATCGTCGCCCGGCGGTTATCTTCATTGATCAGCTTGTAGTAGTACCCTGCCATGATGCGCTCACGGGAGTTATCCGCTACGTTTTCGCCGGTGATTTGATGGGCGCTGAGAGAGGCCCAGATGCCGTTAGCTTTGCCCTGGTCATAGCTCAGACCAAGCGCGCCGCCGGTCGCCACCACGCCGCCCCAGGTCTTGCCGCTGGCCGGATTCGGGTCCCGTGCGCCAGCGTAAGAGAGTAATGAGCTGGAAATAGGCCGTCTTGAGGCGGTCAGCGAGACCCCCAGGTCCTGCAGATCGGTATTCCATGTCAGGCCGCCGACCCAGTTAGTGACGGCGAACCCCAGCGGCGTGCTGCCCAGATCTGCCGACCAGCGATCGCTCCTGTAGCCCAGGCCAACGCTGGTGCCGTTCTGATGCTGCCGGAAATCCCGGTTACAAACGGCGTCGGCACTGGCGCAGGTGCCAAAGTTTTCATCGATGGTGCCCGTGCTGCTGCGCAAAAACGATCCCGCAGAGAGATCGACGTTATCGAGCCGGAAGAAACCTTTTCCAACAGAAAACGGCGCTTCCGCTTCGATCATGGTGGTATGGGCAGTAAAGTCCGAGATACCACCCGTCCCTTTGTTGCGCGAATAGTCCTCCTCCAGCGTCAGCGTGGTCTCCTGCTGACGATAGAGATCGGCAGCGTCGCTACGAATACCGCGTTTGAGCCAGTCGTCGCGCCCGTCATTGCGGGTCAGGCGGGTATACTCTTCATTAGAGTCCGGCTGAACGGGAGTGATGCCGCTGGCAACCATGGCGCGGGCGTAATCAGCCCGGGCGGCCTGAGGCTGCTGCTGAAGGGTTTCAAGCCTGGCCGCATCGCGATAGAGCAGCGAGCTGCTTTGCGAAGGGCCTTCTCTGGCGGCCAGCGGCTTCAGCTGCTGATAGATCGTAGCGGCCTGCTGCGGTTCTCCTGCAGCCAGCCAGGCATTTGCCACTCTTCGCCCACTGTTCACGCTCTGAAGAGAGAAATCCGCTGGCAGTGCGCCGAGCTTCGTATGGGCAGTGTTTAGCTGGTTGCGCGCCACCAGCGCTTCGACCTCATCCAGCCGGGCTTCCGCTTGTGCCTGCTTGCGATCGTTTTCCAGACGATCCGCGAGATCCTGCATGTTGCGATCCCATTTCGCCTTCGGCAGGGCATGGAGCTGTGCCAACGCTGCATCGGCACGATCGCTGCCGGAAAGATAGAGCGCGTTAGCATAGACCTGCGCGGGCTCGTCAGGCTGCTGTCGGGCCATGGCCTGCATCCGTTCATCGGCAGCCTGAGGCTGACCCGCGCGGCGTAACGCGCCTGCCAGCCGGTAATTCAGCCAGATATCCTGCGGAGCAGCCTGCTGTGCCAGCCGGTATTTCTCTGCCGCCTGCGGCCAGTTGCCAGCTTCGGCTAACTGATCCCCTTCGCCACTGAGCGCGTTGCTGCGCAGGCTGGCGAGAGTAGCGCTGACAGAACTTTTCTGCGCCGCCGACAACCCGTTAATAAACGCCAGCGCTTTTTGCGGCGACTGTTGCTGATAAAGCGCGGCAAGACGCTGAACGGCAGTGGCATTACCCGGATCGCTGCGTAAGGCCTGCCGGTAGAGTTCTTCTGCCGTGGCCGGATCCTTGCGCGCCTGTGCCACATCACCCTGCCCGATCAACGCATAGCCATCCTGGTTATCCAGACTGTGAGCCAGCTGATATTGACGGCTTGCCTGAGACAGATCGCCCGCCGTCAGCGCTTTATCCCCCTGTGCAATCGCCAGCCAGTACTGGTTGGACTGCAGCAGACTGCGCCACTTGCCGATGTCGGTCCCCTGAGCATCTGCGGCTATAGCCCGCTGCAGATAGTCATTGGCCGCTTCACGGTTATCTGCCCGTGCCAGCGCCTGGCCCATAGCGCCCAGCAGATCGGGGTCGTCTGGCGCCGCTTTTAACGCCGCACGTAATGCGGGAATTGCGGCGGTGCCCTCACCCTGCTCAATCATCGCCAGTCCGCGCAGGCGCTGCTGATAAGCGGGATCGGCCAACATTTTTTGCTGACGGGTAAGCTCAGCCACGCCGTCAGACTGCGGTTTGTCGTGGGTAAAGGTGTCGAGGTAGACCTTCAGCTGCGCCACGCTTTGCGCCGTAACCGGCTGGGATTTGATGCTGCTGAGCCACAGTTGGGCGGCCTGCATCTCTCCTGCAGGATCGGCTGCCACCGCCTGAAGCTGCTTCACCGCTGCCGCCGGATTATTGCGGCTCAGCTCCATCTGCGCTATCGCCATACGGACATTGATGTTGCCTGGCGCCTGCTGGTCCAGCGCAGAGAGCTCTGCCAGCGCACGCGTCTCTTCTCCCGGCAGCCGCGCCACTAACCGCCAGTACTCCAGGGCAATCTCACTGGAAGGAAATATACCGTTGAATTGCCGATCGTAGAGCGCACGCGCTTCTGCAAGACGTCCGGCAGTGGCGAGCAGCCTTGCCTGCTGCAGCTGTTGCCGCCCCGCATCTGAGAGTAAAAGCAGGCTGGCTTCAGTCTGACGGGTCACCAGCGAATCCGGGGAAACGGCCTTCAGCGTCACCATCAGCTGGCGGGCTTTCTCCTGCTGCCCCTGACGCAGCGCCAGGCGGATTTGCGCCGCCAGCACCTGCGGATCTTCCGGCGCAATCTTCTCCAGCCGGTAGAGCGACGCGCTGACCAGATCGTATTTATTGGTGGCTTCGCCAATCCTGACCTGCTGCAGCAGCCACTCAATCGGTTGCACCTGCTCCGCAGCTGTTACGGTGCTGCTTAACGGCAGCAGCAGTACCGGCAGGATCAGGCTTAGCAGCGAGCGTTTCACTCCCGGTCATCCTCATCACCCAGACGATGACGGCTTACGCGGCGCATCAGGCGCCAGACCAGCAGCGCAAACACCACCACCACCACGGCGGCAAAGAGCGCCAGCAGGATCGGATGCGTGGCCAGCGCATTCCACAGCCGTTCATACCAGGGAAGATGGCCGATCCAGTAGGTCTCGCCAACCTGCAGGCTGTTGACGCCGGAGTCGCGTATAATCGAGGCGGAACCAAAGATAGCGGCCCGTTTGCCGCTGTCGATCAGCGCCCCGTTCAGCAGTGACCAGGCCTGTGGGCTGTCGGCCAGCAGAGCAACAACGCTGCGCTGGGCAGCGAACGGAGACTGGAAACCGACCAGCGCCGCCACCGGGCCGGTTGAGCTGATAGTGGTCTGGCTTTCTGCCTGGCGATCTTCAGGAGAGGAGAGGCCGCCTGAGAAGGCGGTCTGGCGATTTGGCTTGTTCACCCAGCTTTTCGCCGCATCCACCAGCAGGTTCACGTCGCCTTTCATATCCGCAGGTAAGGTGCCGATCATCAACAGGTCAGCGTCGTACGATTTCGCCTTGCTCCAGTCATCGGTAATCTGAACCTTCAGCGCCGGATAGCCGGTCTGGGCAGAGATGTTACCGAGCGCATTCAGTAACGCGCTGACTTTTTCCGGCTCTGGCCGGCCACTGACCAGCACCAGCGTTTGCGCCAGATCGGCGCTGCGGCTGAACGGGAAGCCTGCATTGGCAAAAGCGCCCAGCGAAGGCATCTCCATGTAATGACGATAGCCGGAGAAGTCGACCGTGGAGTTGGCGTCAATCACCGCATGGTTGGTAACAGGAGTAATGGTCTCGCAACGGCTTTCGTTGGTGGTGTTGTTATAGCTTCCGCCAATAAAAGTATTGGCGTAGTCGAAGTCAAACCGCAGCTGATTGACCATGCCCAGCCGCAGCGCCGGAATGGTGAGCTGCCTGCCACCGTCCAGTAAACCCTGTACCAGCGGAATGCGCAGCAGCTGTTTGCCTTCGTCCCGTTTGGTAGTTAACGCATAATCCTGCACAAACTGATCGTTCAGGTTCACCGCCAGCCGCGATCCGTCATCCTGCACCGGTGAGGTATAGCGGTATTTGATGTCCATATCGATACCGCGTGCGCGCACCAGAAACAGATCCGGCGGCAGCTTCAGGGTCAGGGAGATGGGGCCGGGCTGCGTGCCATCGGCCTGAAGCTGGCCCTGGAACTGCTGCAGCTCGCCAAAGGTGGTGGCGCGGTCGGTACGTACCCATTTTGGCGCATCGTAAGGCTGCCGTGCTGCCAGCTCTTTCACGCTGTCGATAGTGGAGGTCTGTCCGCGCAGCAGCATTTCGCCCTGCGCAATTCCCTGCACCGCCGTCAGCAAATCGTTGTCGTCACGCCCCAGGATCAGCAGCATTTTCTGATACGGATTACCCGGGCTGTCGATCATCTCTACCGTGGGTTTCTCTACCGGCGGCAGCGATTTCAGGAAATCTGGCCGTTTGTCGTTGGTGGCGAAGACCACAGCATGCTGCATTTCAGGTAGCGCGTTGTAAAACACCGGGAATGTCTGCCCGCGCCAGTCGGCTTTGGTCCCGAACCAGGAGGCGAGCACCGCCGCCGCTCGCTGCTCGCCTACATCAGGCGCCGCGGCAAAAACCATCGGCAGAGACAGGGGACGGTTATCCCGCGCGTCAAAGAATGGTTCCGGGAAGTGCGACAGATCGTCTTTCACCGGCAGTTTCTGCAGCGAGAGATCCAGCGTGCTTTCCTTGCCGATATCCAGCCAGATAACGCTGTTTGCCGGATTTTCGCAGATGTTGGCGTAATGTCCCACCAGCTGTAGCCGGATGCGGTTAAAGTCGCCAATAAAACGGGGGTCGATCGGCACCTGAACCTGATTGGTTTTCCCCAGCTGTTCGGCAGCAATCGGCACCAGGCCTGCCAGTTCATCATTCAGATAAACTTTAAGATGCGAAAGGGAGGGGATCAGCGACGGCGAAGGGCGAAAAGTGAGGTTCAGCAACGCCCTGGTCACCACCTCATCGCTGCGCACGCCAAACTCAATCTGCCCCTGGGGTCGGGTACCCAGCAGAGTAAAGTTGCCCGGCGGAGGCGCAATCTCAGAGAACTTCGTCAGCGCATTGCGCACCGGAGCGGCCGGCGCGGTGCCCGGCTCGGCGCCTGGCGATGAGGTACTCGATACCGGCTGAGAAAGGGTCTCCGGCGCGGCCTGCACCACCGAAGTCATACCCAGTAATAATGCCGCGAACCAACCTGGTTTTATCGTCATCTTCTCTTCATCTGTAATGGCGAGCCTGTTCCGCTCACGATCCTCGGGAAAAAAGAGGCTATCCAGCCTGCCAGCCTCGTCAGCAGCGTAAATAACCCGCGCAACGGAGCCGGACCATGTTCGGCAAGCCGTAAATACCCCCTGAAGCCCAGCACCACAATATCGGCCAGGCTCTGAACAGGTTTATCTTCAGGGAAACTGTCCTGCCACAGCGCCCAGGTATCGGCGCGGGCAAAGGTACACTGAATAAATTCGACGTGCTGTTCCGTTGTCAGCTCATGCAAACGGATGCCGGCACGGCGGCCAAACGTCCGCTGAACCACACAGGGGAAGCTGAATTCCTGCTGACCGCGGCGCAGCAGCAGATAAACTTTATCGTGCTCGCTGAGCTGGTTTTCTTCTCTCATCTCCACACCCACGCCGCCGTCTGAGTAATCCCGTAGCGTACAGGGCAGCATATGCCCGTCAGCCCGGGCCAGCGCAGCGGGCATCGCAATTTCAACGCGATGGGCTTCACGGATCTGCCTGGCCTCTACCGATACGGCGACCGCGCCGCCCAGAATAATCATGTTGTAGAACACCCAGAGCAGGCTGACCAGGATCGTCAGCACCTCTTGCGGTGGCCCGTAATGCAGTCGCCAGATGGCTGCGGCCACGCCCGCCAGATTAATCAGCACCAGGCACATGTAAGGTCGGGTAATGACCCAGTCCAGATGCTGCTCTTCCACCAGACCGCCCTTGGCGGTGACGTTGAACTTGCCCTTATGCGGATTGAACAACGCGACGGTAGTGGGCCTGGCGATATACCAGGCCAGCACCGTCTCATACACTTCACTCCAGAAAGAGTGCCGCCAGCGCCCTTGAATGCGTGAGTTGGTCAGGCTGGTGTGGATCATGTGCGGCAGCACGAAAATGGCGATGACCAGCGCCGGCGCAAAGATAATAAAGGCGTGGAAGAGCAGAAAGCCCAGCGGCGCCAGCAGAAATATCAGCCGGGGAATGCCGGACAAAAAGTGCAGCATGGCGTTGGCATAACAGAGCCGTTGCACCAGCTTCAGCCCCCGACCCGTCAGCGGATTATCCAGCCGGAAAATCTGCACCATTCCCCTTGCCCAGCGAATACGCTGCCCGATGTGGGCGGAGAGACTTTCTGTAGCCAGTCCGGCCGCCTGCGGAATACGGATATAGGCTGAGGTGTAGCCCCTGCGGTGCAGGCGCAGCGAGGTATGCGCATCTTCGGTCACCGTTTCGACGGCGATACCGCCAATCTCATCCAGCGCGGAACGGCGGAGCACGGCGCACGAACCGCAAAAGAACGCGGCATCCCAGATATCGTTACCATCCTGCACCAGACCATAAAACAGCGTGCCCTCATTTGGCGTGCGGCGGAACCGGCCAAGATTGCGTTCAAACGGGTCGGGCGAGAAGAAGTGGTGCGGCGTCTGAAGCATCGCCAGCTTCGGATCCTTCAGGAACCAGCCAAGCGAGACCTGCAGGAACGAGCGGGTGGGCACATGGTCACAGTCAAAAATCGCAACATACTCGCTGCGACAGACGGTTTTCAGCGCATGGTTAATGTTACCCGCTTTAGCATGTTCATGGCTGGTTCGCGCCACATACTGCACGCCAATTTCCTGCGCGAATTCACGGAACTCAGGTCGGTTACCATCATCCAGCAGGTAAATTGTCAGCTTCTCTTTTGGCCAGTCAATGCCCAGCGCAGCATAGAGCGTCGGTTTCACCACGCTTAACGCTTCATTATAGGTGGGTACTAATAAATCCACGGTGGGCCAGCTTGCCGTCTCTTCCGGCATCGACACGGGCTGACGTTGCAGCGGCCACAACGTCTGGAAATAGCCCAGCACCAGCACCACCCACGCGTAGGTTTCTGCCGCAACCAGCAGCACGCCAAAGGTCAGACTGACCGGGTCATCCCAGTTCAGCGTGGAGGTATAGCGCCACCACAGGTAGCGGCAGGAGATGGTCAGCGAGAGCACGATCAGCATCATGGTGGGCAGCCTTCCCGGAATGCCCCGCACCACCATCGCCACGCCCCACAGTAGCAGCACAAAGATCAGTTGGGTAACAAGGTCAAACGGCTGAGAGATACAGAGCAGGGCCAGCCCGGTGGCGACGAGGATCGCGCCACCAAGCAACACCTGACGTAGCCAGGAGGGCAGCCTTTTCAGGTGGCGATCCGCTTTGCGGGCAATTCCCCGCTCTTCGAACCGCTGGGGCAGTTTATCCAGCCAGAGAAAGGCACGTTGTCGCCAGCTTCGTAGCGGAATAACAGGCGAACGTTCGCTGCTGCTGACGCTATCCAGCGGCATCACCAGCAGCAGCCAGAGGCTTTGCAGGCCATAGCGCAAGCAGTCTGCAGGGCGTGGCCTTTCCGGCGAAATATGGGGGTAGAACCGGCGGCGGTTAGCGTTGATCTTTTGCCAGCCGGGCTGTTCAAACCTCAACACTGCCCAGGCCAGGCTCAGCCAGAAGCAGTGCAGCCCGGCAGTCAGAGCCGGGGTACCCTGCTGACGAAATCCGCTGTAGCGCTGCTGCAAGCCAAGGAAGACCGCCGGGGTCAGAAGCCAGCGCAGCAGCATCATGCCGGTATCCCACGCAGATTGATCAGCGCCCAGCTGGCAAACGTCATCATCTCTTCCGCCGCCAGACTCTGCGGGCGATATTCCGTAAACGGCTGTTTGTTCAGCAGCGCTTCGGCTACCGCTTCGTCGCGGTGGACAGAGAGCGGGATCAGATTATCCAGCGTGCTTAGCCAGAGCTGATGCAGATCCTGCTGGGAATTAACGAGCGGGGAATATTGATTCAGCAGAAAGAGGTTACCGGCGGCGAAGCGCTGCTGATGCAGACGGATATGGCAATTGGCATCCGGCACCACCACGCTGATAACCCGATCGGCCAGCGTCAGCAGGGAACGCGTCCAGGGCGTTGCGCCTGCGGGAACGTCCAGTAAAATCCAGCGGTAAGAGTGGCGTAGCTCTGCCAGATGGGCAGCCCAGTGCCCGCCATATGCCAGCGGCTGGCTGACAAACGTCATCAGTTCCCGATCGTTGATCTGGCCGAACGGGATAAAATCCAGGCCTGTCGCATAGCGCAGAGCGCTTTGTTGCCAGGGCTGGTCGTCGAGCGCGGCACGCAGCCAGCCGCGAGGGTGCGTGGCCCGGGTATTAAAGTGAAGGCGTAGCTGATTATCCGGCGAGAGATCGGCGACAACCACCGACTCTCCCTGCGTTTGCAACGCCCAGGCAAAAGCCGCCGTCAACGAAGTTGTTCCTGCGCCGCCGCGCACGCCCTGAAGAGCAATAACCGGCACTACCGATCCTCAGTAGAGGCGGCGGTGGCCAGCTCGGCAAGCAGCGGCCAGCGGGCCACTATGCCGTCAAGGCGCTCCTGCCGGGAAATATCCACATAGTGCCAGCGTTGTAGAGAAAAGGCGGCGGCTAACGCACGAATATCATCCTGTGCCTCACCAGGCGCCGTTAATACCGGCAAACGCTTTTCACTCGTCATAGAACCCCTTTTGCAGCAGAAAAGAGCGCCAAAATAGTGTGACTGGCTTAAGATTTATCTTATCTGAAGTTTAAATCTGATTGGTATAAGTTGTAATGTATATTTAGTGAAAGATCCTCTCAAAATAACTTTTATCTGGTCTACATTTAACCCATGTAACAGGACGTGTTGCGGAAAAAACTATGGCTTCTTCATTCACATTGGGTTTCGAACAGGTCCGGGATGAACTCATGCTGATGCAGCCTGCCGGTTGTTATTGGGTGACCGCTGACCGGGAAGAAGATGCGCGTTTGCTGGCTCGCCAGTGCATCAGCGTGCAGCGATCGGTTGCCTTAATCACCTCCGGCAGCAAGCCTGAAGCGCTGCTTACGCCGGCACCTCAGGGAGGGCCGAATGCCATTCCTCTTTTTTCCCTGCCGGAAACCCGTCAGGCCCTGTTGAATCTGACCGATGATCTGGCGCGGGTATTACCGGAAAAGCCCCGGCTGATAATATTTTTCACCTCCTCACTGCTGTGGGAAAAAATAACGGCAGAGGAGATAAAAAGCTGGCTGAAGCGCTTACAGAGCTGGTTAAGCGGCAAACAAATTTCGCTGCTGATCGTGACTTCGGGATCGGGCATAAATAACGTTCGTCATCATCTGCAGGTATTTTATCGTCACCTTGAAGGCCTTTCTCAACTTGACTGGCAACAGGACAGCTGGCATTACCGCATTAACTGGTGGGCAAACGGCGATGGCATGCTGGCTGACCGGGCAATGCGTCTCTCTGCCAGTGAGCACTGTTTCAGGCTTATCGATCGGGATGAGCAGAATACGCCGCTGACCCTGAATGATGAGCAGCTCTGTATTGCTGAAAAATCGGTGCTGGAAGGCGCTCCCCCCCTCTCCAGCCTGTGGCTTTTATTCGATGATAACAGGGCGGTTTACGATCGCGCTCTGCAGGCCAGTGCCGCCACTGTGGTTTTTGCCCTGCAGCACAGCGACGCCATTTCCGACATGGCGAGCCAGATTCACAGCCTGCGTATCTCCCGCGGGAGCGGGCTGAAAATCGTGGTACGCGAGATGCAAACGGCACTGCGCTACAGCGATGAGCGCCTGCTGCTGGCCTGCGGCGTTAATGCCATCGTTCCGTTCAGCGCGCCCCTCTCCCGGTTCCTGACCACCCTTGAAGGTATTCAGGGCCAGTCATTTAACCGCCACGTGCCGGCTGACCTTTCCGCTCTGCTGAAATCGATGCAGCCGTTGCAGGAGCGGGGCTATCTTTCACCGGAAGCGTTCTCTCAGTCGGTGACGCTGCTGGTGAACAACACGCTGCTGCCGGAAAACGGCAAAGGGCTACTGGTTGCGCTGCGCACAGTGCCTGAACTGAAACCAGAACAGGCGCTGACGCTCTGCAAGCCACGGCGATATGGCGATCTGGTCACGCTGGCGAGCGATCGGCTTTACGTGTTCCTCTCTTCCTGTCGCTTTAACGATCTGGATACCGCACTGAAATATATTTTCCGCCTGCCGCATGATGAAATTTTTACTAACCGGCTGGTCTGGTATGAAGATTTGCAAATTTTATCGGAGGTACGCCAGATGGCGGGAAAGGTGAAAACAGCATGGCACGCGGCCCCTGCGGCTTCGGCGCCTGAGCAGGCTGCACCAGCGCCGAAAGTGGAGAAATCTCGTCATCAGCCGCAAGATATTATCCTCGGCCAACGACCGGAAGAGGACTTATGACGCTGATGGATGGGGTACAGATCCTGCTGCTGCTGGTGCTGTTACTGCTGTTACTTAAACCTTTTTATGCCCGCTGGCTGCCGAAAAAGTGGCACGGGCTGCTCCTGCGTTTCACGCCGCCCCGCTCATTAAAATATGAAGGGACCTGGCGACGTAAATCTTCAACATCGGACAAGCAATGAGCCCTCTTGATGAAGCTACATCCCCTGTACGCTGGCGCGGACTGGGCAGCTGGAACCTCTATTTTCTGCTTAAATTTGGCCTGCTGTGGTTTGGTTATCTGAACTTTCATGCGCTGACTAACCTGGTGTTTCTTGCCTGGCTGGTTTTGCCGGTGCGCTCCGACAGCCTGCACCGCCTGCGCAACTGGATCTCCCTGCCGGTGGGCATCGGGCTGTTCTGGCACGACACCTGGCTGCCGGGACCGGAGAGCATTCTGAGCCAGGGCAGCCAGCTCACCGGCTTTTCCGCGGCTTATCTGCTGGACCTTGCTAACCGCTTTATCAACTGGCAAATGGTAGGAACCGGTTTTGTGATGCTGGTGCTCTACCTGTTCATCGCCCAGTGGATAAGGGTGACGGTGCTGGTGTCGCTGATGCTGCTATGGATCAACGTAGTGAATCTTGCCGGTCCTTCCTTTGCGCTGTTACCGGGTAAAGAGGCCACGCCACCGGTGACGTTAAATAATGCACCGCAGCCGGCCCCCGCCAGCGGGCTGGATCAGTCGGCACCGCCCACCAGCGCAAATCTGACGGCCTATCTGAATGCGTTTTATGAAAGTCAGAAACAGGAGGTCACCCATTTTCCTGACGCGTTACCGGCAGATTCGGCCCCGTTCGATATCCTGGTGATCAATATCTGTTCGCTGGCCTGGTCCGACATGGAGGCGGCTCAGCTGAGCGATCATCCGCTGTGGAAGCATTTCGATATCATGATGACCAATTACAATTCGGCGACAGGCTACAGCGGTCCGGCCGGCATCCGTTTGTTAAGGGCAAGCTGCGGACAGAGCTCGCACAGCGATCTCTACAAACCCGCCGATCAGCGCTGCTATCTTTTTGATAATCTTGCAAAGCTTGGCTTTAAGCAGCAGCTGATGATGGACCATACCGGGGTATTTGGTAACTATCTGCAGGAGCTACGTGAACAGGGGAATCTGAGCGCGCCGCTGATGTCGCAGGCCGGGATCAGGCCGGAACTCACCTCTTTTGACAGCTCGCCGGTGCTGAACGATGCGGAGGTGATGCAACGCTGGCTGGACGATCGGCAGAAAAGCAGCGACGCCCGCAGCGCCACCTTCTACAACCTCATCCCGCTGCATGACGGTACGAGAGAGCTGGGCAGCAGCAAAACCGACGCCTGGCAGCCGCGGGCGAAACTGTTGTTCGATCAGCTGGATGCGTTTCTGACCAACCTGGATAAATCAGGCCGCCGGGTAATGGTGATGGTGGTTCCGGAACACGGCGCGGCGCTGCAGGGTGACAAAATGCAGATGTCCGGCCTGCGCGATATCCCCAGTCCGGGCATTACTCACGTGCCGGTTGGCATTAAGTTTGTCGGCATGAAGGCACCGCATCAGGGGCCGCTGAACGTTTCAACTCCGGTCAGTTTGCAGGCCCTGTCAGCCCTGGTCTCCCGCGTGGTGGATGGTCAGGTTTTCAACGCCGCCAATGTGAATATGTCGGTGCTCACGGAAAACCTGCCGCAGACGCCGGTGATTTCCGAGAACGACAATGCCGTGGTGATGATGTACCAGGGGAAACCCTGGATACGGCTCAACGGCGGCGATTGGGTGGCTTATCCGAACTAAGGCAGCAACCTGGTTAACCCGAGCGGTTAACCAGGCGTTGCTTAATGCTCTTTAGTGCTCTTTCAGCGCCAGCCAGGCGAGCAGCTGCAGGCTGGAGGAGAAGTAATCTTCCTTGTCATCCAGCTGGTCGCTGAGGTAGCCGGTCTGGTTCAGCGTTAAATCGCGCACCGCCAGCAGGCCGCCCGCCATATTGTAGGGCGCTTTATCGTTACTCATCACGTCAATCCACGCAGGCGTTTGCAGCCTTGAGAAACCCAACCAGTAGCGCTGGAACGGCACCAGCTGCAGACTTTGCGCGTCGTACCAGTAGAGATAGAGCGGCACACGGATGGCGTCATAGCTGAAGCGCGGCGGCCAGGCTGTAGCGGGCGCCACGCTGCCATCGGCATTCAATGCTACCCAGTCAACCGGCAAACCGGCATCGCCAAAGCGCATCTTCGACAGCAGATCCATGCCGCTGTCGATCAGGTTATTCCAGACTTTCAGATGACTGCGGGCGGCGAAATCGCGCCAGGCAGGAAACAGAAAATAGGAAGGATTCAGCACGACGTAGCTGGTTTTGTTGAAACCCTGATTGCCCGGCAGCATCACGGTCTGGCCGCCGAAGGTGATTACGTCACGGGCAACAATCGCTTTCTGAATACGATCGGAAGCCTGCAGATAAGCCGGATTCTGCCACTTCTGCCCCGCCTTCAGCAGCGCCCAGGCGATCAGCACATCCCCGTCCGAGGCGTTATTTTTGTCGGCAACCGGATCCGCCGCATTGGGAATATATTTCCAGTAAAACAGGCCGGTTTGCGGATTCTTCAGGTGCTGCTGGGTCCAGCGCCACAGGCTGTCAAAACTGCTGCGGTCGTTGTACCAGACCGCCATCAGCATCCCATAGCCCTGCCCTTCGGTATGGCTGACGTTGTTGTTGCCCGTATCCTGAATACGCCCGTCGCTGGTCATAAAGCGGTTTTTAAAGCTGCTCCAGCCCTCTGCCGCCGTCGCCTGCGCGCAGCCCAGCAGCATGGCAATAATGATAACGCTCGCCCTGAGCAGTGACATGTTTATCTTCCTCATACCTGATAACGGAAGTTCAGCGTAGCTTCACTTTCCGTCTCTTCGCATACCAACGACACGGCAGGATTGCCGCCCTGATCGCGCAGCCAGCGCGCATAGAGGCCCAGCAGCACCGCCCCTAACGCCTGACGCCACTGACGGGCATCCATCAAACCATCACCCGGCGGCAGCGCCATATGGGAGATGATCATGGCGCTCTCACTCGGCTGCACATCGACAAAACCCCAGTTGAACTGCGCCAGCACCGCGTTGATCTGCGCTTCCAGATCCCCTACGGTTTGTAAAGCACCCAGCGGATAGCGGGTCGCTAACGTCTCGCCCATCTGCTGCAGGAAAGCGTGGCTCTCCCGCTCACCCGCGTTGCGCAGCATGCCGTTGATCATCACGCTCAGTAAGTCAAACCAGCCTGGCTGATACTGCTGCTGCCGATAGTAATTCAGCGTGCGCTGTGTAAGTTCACTCATGCCTATTTGTCCCCGAGCATATAGCGGAAATAGAGTTTCGCGGTGCTTTCGTTGTAATCACCAAAGGTGTCGTAGCCCAGCTGACCGCCGATGGTCACGTCTCTGTTAACCTTGTAGTCCGCGCCTGCGTGCAGATTATAACCAATGCCATTTTTACTGCCGCCCGCGTAGTAGGCCTCGGTGGCGTAACCGGCATTGTAATAGCTTTCCAGCTGCGCCTGTTTATCGGGATCGGTTGGGAAGTAAGCGCTGCGATCCTGTGAATAAGACTGATACCCCACCGAGCCGCCCATCTTCACTTTCAGATCGTCGTAATCTTTGCTCCAGTCCACCGGTAACGAGACGGCAACAAAGTTCTGCGGGCTGAAGTAACCGCCCTGACCGTAAGTGTAGTAGCTGAGGTTTTTCGAGAAATCCATCCAGCTCATGCTGATCCCGGTTTTCAGCTCGCTGCTGTCATCGTGGAACGGACGGACATACGCCCCTGCCGAGCCCATCACGCTCTGGTTGCTCTCCACATTCTCGCCCAGGTAGCTGTAGCCGCCCGCGCCGAAGTAGAAGCCCGCATCGCCGTTGTCGTAACTTAACAGCGCGTTACCACCGTTTTTGGTCACGCGGCCCCAGCGTTTACCGCTCAGCTTATCTTCCATACCCACATAGGAGAGCAGGCTGTCGGTGACGGCGCGGCGTTCGCCGGTCAGGATCAGCGTCAGGTAATCCGTCAGCTTGGGCGACCACTGAATGCCGCCCACCAGCGTGCTGAGATCCTGTCCCAGCGGCGTCGAGCCCAGATCGATTTTGAACTTATCGTTCGTCAGGCCCAGATTCACTTCCACGCCAGAGGCGTTTTGCGAGCCGGGTGAATTCAGCTTCACTTGCGACGGCAGAATATCGTTAGCCTGGGCGCTGCGGCCCTGTTCCAGCGCCTGCGTACCAAAGCGCGGCGCCGCTGAACCGGAAGCGCTGCCCGCGCTCAGGGTTACCGGCGTCAGGGTGAAGTCGAAACGCGTGTCGCCATACGGCACGGTAGACCAGGTGAGTGGCGCTTTCGCTTCCGTCAGCTTGCTGAGGCCCGATTCGCCATCGCGCCCTCTGACCTGCACGCCGCCCTGTACCCAGGTCCCGGTGCGCTCCTGCAGATCGTCCATCATGGTATCGATCTGATGCAGAGTGCGGCTCTGTTCGGAAGGAACGTCTGCGCTGGTGGTTTGCAACGCCGCATCGCTGCCTGCGGGAGCCTGCTGCCACGGCATCACGGCACCGTAGGCAGAAGGGGAACGACGCTGGGAAGGCGTGGTACGGTTAATAAACGGGTTGTCTGCGAGCGACAGGCCGCCGATAGCGGGGCTGGTACCGGTAGAAGCGCCTTCCAGACCGATCATTTTACCGCGCGCGGTGCGCAGATAGGCCAGCGCCTGCTGGTGATCGCCATCCGCTTCCGCCACGCGCGCCATTAACAGCAGGCGTTCAGGGGTTTGCTCACCGCGCAGTCCGGCTACCAGACCTTTCGCTTTCGGCAGGTCATTGTTTGCCAGCGCCACGTCAATTGCGCCCACCCGCGCATCCTGGGTTGGCGTGTCGCGGGTCAGCAGGTAGTCGTACACCACGCCGGCATCTTTATTCATTTTGCCGGACTGATAGAGACGCGCCATCGCAAACATTAAGTCGGTGTTTTGTGGGTCGTGCTGCAACGCGCCTATCAGCTTGTCATAAGCGGCAGCATACTGCTTCTGCTCGCGCAGACGGTCAGCTTCCTGAATGACATAGCCATTCTGAATACCAGCCAGCTGGGTTGGCGTACTGCGGGACTGCAGTTCCGGGTTGCTGAGGAAGCTCTGCGCCTCCCTGCTCAGACCGGCCTGATTCAGTACCGCGACCTGGGCTGCATAGTCGCCAGCGTTGCCCTGCACGCCGCGCTGCATATTAGTGCGCACCACGGTGACCGCGGTGGACAAATCGCCCGCATCGGCCAGCCCTTTCGCCAGGTTGCCCGCATCAGCCGGGTTCTCTGGTGGGTTCACCGCCAGCGCCTTCAGCGTGTTCGCTGCGGCAGCGTTTGAGCCCTGCGCCAGATACTGTTGCGCCACCGCCATCTGCAGATTGAAGTTGGCACGGTGCGACAGGTCACGCATCTGGCTGTTCTGACTGCGGGCAGGAATACGGGAAATCAGCGACTGTGCCTGCTGCCAGGCACCGCTTTCGCTGGCGAACAGCGCAGCGGCGTAAATCTCGTTGTTGCTGGCGCCGCTACGGAAAGCGGGCTGCATGATCCCGGCCGCCAGGGAGGTATTCCCCTGCTGTTGATAGAGGCGGGCCAGATCCAGACGCAGCCAGGGATCGGAGGGGAAGCGCTGAATGCCCTGCTGGAGAATGGCAGTGGCCTGCTGCGTGTTACCTGCTGCCAGCGCCTGTTTGGCCTGACGCCGTACCGGATCGCTGGTGACAGCAGGACGTGGCGTCACGCTTTCGCGCACGCTATCCGGCAGGGAAGACAACAGGGTGTTCGCTTCAGCGCCACGGTTTTGCTGGCGCAGCACGTAAAACAGCCCCTCTTTCGCCGGGCGGTTATCGGCATCACTCTGCAGCACGGAGCGGTAAGTCTGTTCGGCCGCCTCCAGTTGATTGCTGCGACGCTGTACGTCCGCGCGGAACAGCTTCGCGGCGGTCCCTTTTTCGCCCCCGGCCTGGGTTAACGGTTCGCTTAAGCTCAGCGCCTGAGCGGTGTTCCCCGCTTTCATCGCCTGCTGCGCGGTAGCCAGCTGCGCATAGAAACGGGCATCTGCCGCCTGCTGCTGACGCTGCTGGCTGTTTTCTCCGCCCTGCTTCGCCGCACGCTCCAGATAGTCGGCTGCGGCCGCATAGTTACCGTTGCGCTGGGCAACGTAACCCAGACCGGCTAAAGCATCCGCATCTTCCGGGTTGGCCTGAAGCACCTGATTAAACGCCGACTGCGCCCCGCTGACGTCGCCGCTGTTCAGCGCGGTAAAGCCCTGGCCTTTCTCGGCACCGCCCGCATTCTTACGGTAATACTCCATCACCGTGCGATCCTGCGGATGGCGCTGCTGGTAGGTCTGATAGAGCGGCGCATCGCCCGGCTGCGGGCCTAACCACATCAGCCCCTGGCGCAGAGAACGATCCGCATCCGGATTGCCGTCTGCCATGCTTTCCAGTATCTGCAATCCTTCGCGGCGGGTCGATTCCTGGTAGGTCAGCGCCTTACCCAGCGCCAGCTTCGCGCCGGTATCCTGAGGATGCTGCGCGGCGAACTGGCGGAGGTTATCCACGGCCTGCGGCAGCAGCGTGCGATCGCCCGCCATCGTCAGGTAATATTCTGCCGCCACGCTGGCTGGCGGCTCATTGCCGCTGAAGGTGTTGCGCCAGGTTTGCAGAGAGGCGGCAATGTTACCGCTGCGCGCCTGCTGACGGGCCAGAGAAAGCTGCGCTGTCGGGATAGACTGCATCTGGCGCGCCTGGTCCAGCTCCACCAGCCGCGGATCGTTGGGCGAGGCTTCGCTCAGGCGGGTGCGCCATGTCGCGGCAGTCGCCGTGTCGCCGCTCTGCTGCGTCCAAAGCGCCATCAGATAGAGCGCCTGCGTATTGCCACGATCCACCATCAGCACTTTGTTCAGCGCGTCGCGCGCCAGCTCGTCATGCGCCTTCTGGTGCCAGTAGTTGGCCTGATCGAACAGCGCCTGAATAGCCGGATTATTCTCTGCTGCCAGCGTCGGGAAAACCAGCGCAGAAGCGGCTAAGGTCATGCCCGGCACCCAATGCTGACGAAGTCTGGCGGTAAGCGTTTTTATTTTCATCATGGTTATTACTTCTTCTCGCCAGGGGACGGATCGTTCTGCGGGTTCAGGCGCTTCCAGGCGTGACGCTTCAGCAGCACGACGGTGCTCAACCCCACCAGCAGAGAGAACAGCAGCGCCAGCAACGCCAGCACCACGGCATGCTGGCTGGCATACCAGATCACCATCATGTACCACGGCATCTGTCCGCTCGGGAACTGTGCGCCGACCCGGAAACTGCGGATGCCGTTTTCATCGGTAATAATCGCCGTATCGCCCCGGATCCCGGCGTTGATACGTGGCGAGGTCAGATCCTGATGCAGGCGGGAGAGCTGCGCATCATTGGTTGCCACGGTCATCACCACCAGGCGCGAGTGGCTCCATGGCGAACGATAGCTGATAAATCCACGCCACTCTTCGTTGGAGGATAAGTAGCGATCGGCATCCACCGCCTGACGATACCAGTCGCCGGTCAGCCAGCCGCGCAGATTATCCAGCAGCGTTGGCTCCTTCACGCCCAGCGTATGGCGGTTCACTTCGTAAGGGGTGCCCTGCAACATCGCCTGATTAAAGGCGGTCTGAGAGAGCGTGGAAACGGCCAGCACGTCGCTGTTTTGCAAACGGCCCAGCGAGGTGCCGCCAGCCGGGATGCCGAACATTACGCTGTTATTGCTCAGCGCTACGCCGGTGGCATTACCTGAACGACCCGCCATCTCCAGCAGCGTACTGATTTCAGCGTTGCTCGGTATGGAAGGCAGTAGCAGTACGGTCTGCGAGTAGTCCGCCAGCCGGCTGAACGGGAAAGAGGCGCCCACAAAGTAAGAGAGATTTGGCAACAGCGTAAAGTGACGCGTATGGCTCAGGTCAATAAACGAGTCATCTTCAATGCGGCTCTTGATGTTGTTGTTGGTCAGCACGCTGCAGGGCGCATTCTCTTTGGGTTTGATGTTGAAGTAGAGCTGCAGCTGGTTATCGCCGTAAATCAGGTAGGGATCGAGCTTCAGGGTGTACTTTTCCTGACGCGCATCGCCGCCCAGACGATGCCAGATGTTCTCCAGCAGGCCAACTTTGTTCACCGACAGGTTGCGCAGGAAAGTGCCGTTCAGGCCGACATTAAGGAAGGACTTCTCTTCGTCGATCCAGGTTTCGGAGGGAAAACGGTAGCTCAGCTGCACCGGCAGGGTATCGCCATCCCAAAGGAAAAGATCGGGCGCAGCGCGGAAATTGACCCGCAGCGCATCGTGCCAGATCCCGGTAGTGGTCATGCTTTGATCTTTACGCAGCAGCTCGCTGAGGCGAACCGGACGATCGGTATCGATCCAACGCGGAGCATCATAGGGCTTGCTGATCGGCAGGGGTTGAGCGGCAACGGCCAGTGAAGCAACATCCACGCTCAGCGGCTGCGTCAGACGCCAGGCGGCCTGCCGAAGATCATTATCGGTTTTGCCGATCACCAGCATCAGCTTATAAACCGGGTTTACCGGATTATCCACAATTTGCAGCGTCGGGCCGCTCACGTTGGGTATGGCGATACCGGCAACCCTCTGCCCGGGGCGCGCAAACACAATGCCGTTTTTCTCCGGCAGCTCGTTACGCAGCACCGGGAAGCTGATGCCACGGTAATCGGTCTGAATCCCCAGCCAGGAGGAGACGATGGCCGCCGCGCTGACTTCGCCCGGCGAAACGGCCTGGCCAAAGACCATCGTCACCACGGATGGCGTCATGCGCAGCGGGTCGATAAACGGACGCGGGAAGTTACGCAGCACGCTGCCAATGTTCAGCTGCTGCCCTTCCAGCAGCAGCGTGGTTTTCGGCAGGATGGTGACCTGATACTGTCTGGCGCTGTCGCGCTCGCACAGCAGCTGGTCGGCATCGTTAATTTTAAAGCTCAGGTTGTTGCTGGAGACCACCATCGCAGCGGGAATATCGAGCTGATAATCTTCGCTGGCACTGTCTGAAGCACTCAGCGGCAGAGTACCCAGCGGCTGGCCGTTGAGCATGAGTTGCAGCGAAGTATTACGGGCGGCGAGCGCCTGCGACACTTTGAGCGACAGGTTCAGACGGGCGTTGGTGATCACTTCATCCGTTGGCAGCGTGAAGACAATCCCGGACTGCAGTTGGCCGCCGGTGAGTAAGATACCGTTAGTCTGGCCCATCTGGCTGACCGTAACGGTGCTGGAGAGCGGCTGGTTCAGCAGCGTGGGGCTGGCTGGCGCGATGGCGACAGGCGCAGGCAACGGCGGCAGACCCGCAGGCAGGCCGGTCACTGAACCGGATTGGGGAGCTGCGCTGGCCGGAGAGTCCTGCTCCGCTGCTGGCGAGTTTTGTTCCATCGCTGGCGAACTCTGCTCTACCGAAGAGGAGTCCTGTCCCATGACTGGTGAATTCTGCTCTGTTGAAGAGGCGTCCTGTCCCATCACTGGTGAACTCTGCTCTGTTGAAGAGGAGTCCTGCCCCATCGCTGGCGAACTCTGCTCTGCCGAAGAGGAATCCTGCCCCATCGCTGGCGAACTCTGCTCTGCCGAAGAGGCGTCCTGCCCTGTCGCTGGTGAACCCTGTTCTGCTGAAGAGGAGTCCTGCCCCATCGCTGGCGAATTCTGCTCTGCCGAAGAGGCGTCCTGCCCCATCGCTGGCGAACTCTGCTCTGCCGAAGAGGCGTCCTGCCCCATGACTGGTGAACTCTGCTCTGATAATGGCGCGCTTTGTCCCATTACTGACGAACCTTGCTCTGCTGACGGCGCAGAGGTGCCCGCTGCCGGAGCGGACGGCTGGCGCCACGGCATTGCCGCAGCGTTGCTGTTCGCCTGATTCATCTGCGTGGAATAGTCAACAGGCGGGGAAGTTTGCGTCGCGGAACCGGAAGGTTCGCCGACGCCCGCTGGCGGCGGGATCTGTGACAGCGCGCTGCTGTCCTGAGTCACGCTTTCCGGCGCAGCCCAGACGCTGCCCAGCGTCAGGACGGCGGTAAAACAGAGCGCAGGTAATAATCGCTTCATGCCACGCCATCCTCTTCAGCCTTCACGGCCTGACGCTGACGCTTAGCGCGACGATCTTTCCAGGTCAGCCAGAACAGTTCAAATACGGTACGAATAATGGTTATCAGGGAACGGAAAGGTTTGTCTTTCGGCCCTTCCGGTTTAATCCAGGCATCGGCGCGCGAGAGCACCACCCGCACCAGTTCACGGCGGCGCGAGAGCGGCATTTCGTCAAACTTAAGGCGGATCACGCCATCTTCAGCGCCGATAATGCCCACCGGAATGGAGATGGTGCCGGATTGCAGCATCACATCAATGGCTTCAATGGCATCCGTTTCATGACGGTTGTCCGGCGACACAACCTGCGCACCGCCCATCGACAGATTCACGGTGGTGGTGCGCGAGGAGATACCGCTGGCGTAATGCAGCACCACAGGCAGGCTGACTTCAACACGGATAGTTTTACGCGTCTGCCTGGTCTCACGCGCGACCGCTATCGCCGCCATCAGAATGATCAGGCTGAATATCGCCCAGCCGACGTTCAGCGCAATCACGTAAGGATCGACGCCGAAGTAGTCATGCGCCACGGCGCGGACAATGCCGCTCACCACGCCAATCAGCAGCAGAGCGGCGCAGATAACGTGAGGACGCACGATGTTGAAGTCAAAGAAGCCGACGTCCAGCAGACCCCCCTTATCCGTTACGTTGAATTTGCCGTGTTTGGGCGAAATCATGGTCAGGATCGTCGGGATAACCAGATGGAAGGCCATCACCGTTTCGTAAATCTCGCCCCAGAAGGTGGCGCGGAAGCGGCCATTCATGCGGGAGTTCACGTACAGCGACATCACCAGGTGCGGCAGCACGTAGGCAAAAATCAGGCTGGCAGAAGAGTGAATAATGTTCAGGTTAAACAGCAGGTAAGCCAGCGGTGCGGTCAGGAAGATCACCCGCGGCAGGCCAAACTGGAAGTGTAGCATGGCGTTCAGGTAGCAGAGACGCTGCTGCCATTTCAGGCCACGGCCAAACAGCGGGTTATCCACGCGGAAAATCTGCGTCATGCCACGCGCCCAGCGGGTACGCTGAATAATATGCAGCCCCAGACGCTCCGTTGCCAGACCGGCTGCCAGCGGCAGCGCCAGGAAGGCCGACTTCCAGCCGCGACGCTGCATTTTCAGCGCCGTGTGGGCATCTTCGGTCACGGTCTCGGTGGCGAAGCCGCCAATCTCTTCCCAGCGCTGAGCGACGGATAACCGCACAGGAGCCGCAGAAGAAGGTCGCGTTCCAGTTATCGTTACCCTGCTGCACCGGGCCGTAGAACAGCGCGCCCTCATTGGGGATTTCGCGTGCGGCCTTCAGGTTACGTTCGAATGGGTCCGGTGAATAGAAGTAGTGTGGCGTCTGTAACAGGGCCAGTTTGGGATCGCGCAGGAACGGCGCAACCGTCGCCTGCAGGAAGGCACGGGTGGCTACGTGATCGCAGTCAAAAACGGTAATCAGCTCACCTTTGGTGATGCGCATGGCGTGGTTAAGGTTACCGGCCTTGGCATGGCGGTTATCATCACGCGTGATATAGCCTACGCCCGCATCGGCAGCGAACATCGCAAACTCGCTACGCTTGCCATCATCCAGCAGATAGATTTTGATTTTATCGCGCGGATAGTCGATACACTGCGCGGCAAGCACGGTGTCACGCACCACATCAAGGCTTTCGTTATAGCTCGGCACGTAGATATCCACGGTCGGCCATAAGTTAATGTCGTCCGGCATCGGCTCGATGGTTCTCTTAAGCGGCCATGATGTTTGCAGGTAACCAAGGATCAGGATCAGCCAGACATAGACCTCGG
Organism: Erwinia pyri; assembly: GCF_030758455.1. NCBI lineage: Bacteria > Pseudomonadati > Pseudomonadota > Gammaproteobacteria > Enterobacterales > Erwiniaceae > Erwinia > Erwinia pyri. The sequence goes on along the minus strand of NZ_CP132353.1, from coordinate 144,101 downwards.
CAAGAAATAATCCGATGCCGAGAATGGCTTCCACTTCAGAATTAAAAGAGAGCGTTTCGGTGGCGCGCCAGTAAATATAACGCGTCGACATTAAAGCCGAGAGGAACACCATTACCATCGAGATATTGCGGCTTTTGCTGATGCCCAGCAGAATAAGAATAGCAATGGAGATCAGGCCAAAAATATACTGCTTCTGGCTGTCCATGGGCGTGATAACAATCACTGCAGCGAGCGGGAATAATACCAACAGCAGCAGGTAATACAGGACTTTTTTCATGAGTCATCCTGAAAAGCGGGACTATTATTTTTACCGCAGTGAACCCACTGCGGTGTTTCAGGCATCCTTACCCGACGGCATCGCCGTCGATTAACGCGATCTCAGCGGAGCCTGCATCTCACCATCGCCGACGGTGATGTTGAGCAGGGCGGCAATGCGCTTGCCGACAATCTCAATATCAAAAGCGGCAGCCGACACCGGGCTGAAATCAAAGATGGACTGCTGCGAGGCATTGGCTTCCGCCACGCTCTCATCGCGATTCACCACGCCAAGCAACCGATCACCCAGTCGCTGTTGCATAAAGGCCGTCACGTCACGACTGATATTGCGGCGGCTGTCGCTCTGGTTCAGCACAAAGTAGTGTCCTGAACGGTGATTAAGCGCGCCGCCAATCATCCTGTCGTTTTCGATTTGCGGCAGCAGCGACAGCGAAGCGGTATCCGCCAGCATCACTACAAGGTGTAAATCGGCAAGATCGGTCATGGCCTTGAGGGCGGGACCAGGTCCTGGCGGGAAATCCGCCACAATCACCAGGCCTGGATAGTTGAGGACGGTATGCAGGCCGCGGGTGAGGAAGTTAGGGTCGCGCGATAAATTATTTTCAAACTCAACACGCTGCTCTTCCGTTACGTCACCATAAGGCATCACAAAAATGTTGCCGCCGGTGGTTAAAATTGACTGGCTCCAGTCGGGCGATTCCGCCGATTTTGCCACGTAGCCGCGGCCATCAGAGAGCGGAACACCAAAGTGCAGACGCAGGGCGTTTTGCACGTCAAAGTCGATAGCCAGCACTTTGCTGCCGCCACGGGCAAGGGTGTAAGCCAGGTTGGCAGCCATGGTGGTTTTACCCACGCCACCTTTGGGAGAACAAACGCAAACTAACGGCATGAGGCAATTCTCTCCAGCAGAGGTTGCAGCAAAGTATCTTTAGAAATCGCGCCTGAGGCAGGCTCTGAACTGAACAGCTGCCTGAAGCGTGGCGGCTGATCCGCTGTGGGTTGCGCAGGCGCGTTTTGTGCAGCAGCGGCCGGCTGCGAAGTGACCGCCGCAGAAGGCGTTGTGGCGGCAGAAGGTGCCACCGGCAGAGAAGCCATCAGAGACGAGGCCGGCGCTGGCCCGGTGGACTGCGCTGCGGCTAACGGATTTACCGTCCGGGCCGCCGCCAGCGGATTGGCTGCCTGCGCTGCGGCTAACGGATTTACCGTCTGAGCCGCCAGCGGATTGAATGCCTGCGCTGCGGCTAACGAATTTACCGTCTGAGCCGCCGCCAGCGGGTTGGCTGCGGCTAACGAATTTGACGCCTGAGCAGAGGGCACTGCGGCTGATTCAGGCTCCGCTGGCGCGGGTTCCTCTGTGGCAACAGGCTTCAGCGAAGCAGAAATGCTTTCCAGCAGCGAAGCGCCAATCTGCGCTGCCGCCGGTTTTGCTACAAAGGCCGCCACGCTGTGCGGCTGTACGGAAGCCTCCGCTACAGGCTGTGGTCGCAGCGAGTGAGGCTGCGTCAGTAATGCCTGTAAAGAGGTATGCGGGGCCGTAAAAGTATCGCCGGCAATAGGCTGTGGCGCAGCGATATCCGTCAGCTGGCCATTACCTAATGCCGCTTCCGATCCCTCGTTTATCAGCTGTTTGATGATTGCCCAGTTGGCCGCGTCTGAATTCATCGTCTGATCAGACATGTCCTTGAATTCGATATGGTTTGTTTGCGTTTTTTCTTTAAAACGCTGCAGGTCATCATAACTTTTCATGGGAACGATCGCGAGGAGTGGGGGGATTTTGCGGCAATATAGCATACAATTATTATTCGCATCAGATTATTCTTATCGCCAGGTAAGCGTCAGTGGAGTGAATAATTAACTCTCCAGAACAGATAAAATAAATGACTACGCAGACAATCAATCAACTTTGTTATTATTTGTCTTAATTAAATAATTTCGTCGGGTTAATTAAAAAATTTTGCAATGTGAGAAATGCGAACAAAGAAAGGGGATACCAATCTTTTTTATCTTTAGCAATACTTTAGAAGAAGTTATCAAACTTTGTGCTGGCGGAGGTAAATATTTGACATAAGTCACTTTTCGTCGCCCCGCTTCCCCTACTTTATGCGGCAACCCGGAAAGAAAGTGAAGCCTGCAGAAAGAAACGGTCCTGACTGCAATGTGCGATGCCCGCTGGTAACGCCCTGGATTTCTTATCGTTTTAACCCATAAAAAAGGGCGGATCCCGGATCCGCCCTTCTGCCCTGCCTGCCCGCTTTAGTTGGGAACCGGCTGACCTTCATCCTGGTCAACGGCGAAGCAGGCAATCTGCTGCTCGCCATACTGCTTCAGCTGCGGCTGGATCTGGGTACAGGGTCCGAAACGACGACGGCAGCGGGCGTTAAACGCGCAGCCTGGCGGCGGGCTTAACGGGCTTGGCAGCTCCCCGGTCAGCTTGATGCGCTCACGACGCTCGTCCGGATTCAGACGTGGCGTGGCGGAGAGCAGCGCCTGGGTGTACGGATGACGCGGATTAGCAAAGATCGCCTCTTTGGTGCCCCGCTCCACGCACCGTCCCAGATACATCACCATCACTTCATCCGCAATGTGCTCCACCACGGAGAGGTCATGCGAGATAAAGACGTAAGAGAGGCCCAGCTCCTGCTGCAGATCCATCATCAGGTTAAGCACCTGAGCACGCACCGAAACGTCCAGCGCCGACACCGGTTCATCGGCAATCAGCACGTCCGGATCCAGCATCAGGCCGCGTGCAATCGCGATACGCTGGCGCTGGCCACCGGAAAACATATGCGGATAGCGATCGTAATGCTCGGTCTTCAGGCCCACTTTCGCCATCATCGCCAGCGTTTTTTCGCGGCGCTCGGCTTTGCTCAGAGAAGTGTTAATCAGCAGCGGCTCCTCCAGGATCTGGCTGACCTTTTTACGCGGGTTCAGCGAGCCATAGGGGTTCTGAAACACAATCTGGATTTTCTGACGACGCAGCTTCTGCGCCGCCGGATCGTGCTTCAGCAGATCCTGCCCCTGGTAGAAGAGCTGCCCTTCGGTCGGGGTTTCAATCATGGTCAGCAGGCGACCGAGCGTGGATTTACCACAGCCCGACTCACCTACCACCGCCAGCGTTTTACCGCGCTCCAGGTTAAAGGAGACGCCATCCAGCGCCTTCACCAGCCGCTCCTGGCCAAACATCCCCTTCTTCACCGGGTAATGCTTTTTCAGATCGATCGCCTGCATTAACAGCGCAGAGTTTTGTTCAGGATTCATAAGTTGGTCTCCCGGCATCATCCAGAGGGTAATGACATTTGGACTGACGCCCCGGAATATCACGGAGTTCAGGTTCTTCAACACGACAACGGTCAGTCGCATACGGGCAGCGCGGATTCAGCAGGCAGCCGGTCGGGCGGTCATATTTACCCGGCACAACCCCCGGCAGCGACGCGAGCCGCGCTTTATCAGCGGCAAACTCAGGCAGCGCACGCAGCAGAGCCTGCGTATAGGGATGACGCGGCGCCTTAAAGATATCGACCGCTTTACCGGTTTCCACTACCTGTCCGGCATACATCACGATGATGTGCTGGGCAGCTTCGGCCACCAGCGCCAGATCGTGAGTGATCAGGATCAGCGCCATATTCTCCTGGCGTTGCAGATCGAGCAGCAGCTCAATGATCTGCGCCTGAATAGTCACATCCAGTGCGGTGGTAGGTTCATCAGCAATCAGCAGCTTTGGCCGACAGGCAATCGCCATGGCGATCATCACGCGCTGGCTCATCCCGCCGGAGAGTTGATGCGGATAAACATCAAGACGGGAAGCCGGGTCAGGGATGCCGACCTGGTTCAGCAGATCGATTGCCCGCTGGTGGCGGGTTTTCTTGTTGCCGCCCTGATGGACCTTGATCGCCTCCATAATCTGGAAGCCCACGGTGTAGCAGGGGTTGAGGCTGGTCATCGGATCCTGGAAAATCATCGCCACTTCCGAGCCCACCAGCTGGCGGCGCTCTTTTTCAGAGATGCGTTTCAGGTCCCGCTGGTTGAACTCCAGCTTGTCTGCCATCACTTTGCCGGGGAAATCAATCAGCCCCATAATCGCCAGCGAGCTGACCGATTTACCGGAGCCGGACTCCCCCACAATGCCCACTACCTGGCCCTGTTCAACCTGGTAGCTGATGCGGTCTACCGCGCGAAACGGTGCCTTCTCGTCGCCGAAATGCACCGACAGTTTGTCTACATTTAATAGTGCCATCTGGTGCCTCTTTACTGCTTGAGTTTCGGGTCGAGGGCGTCGCGTAAGCCGTCGCCCATCAGGTTAAATGCCAGTACGGTCAGCAGGATCGCCACCCCAGGGAAGGTGACCACCCACCAGGCACTCTGCGCATACTGCAACACGTCGGAGAGCATCGTGCCCCACTCCGGCGTCGGCGGCTGCGCACCCATACCCAGGAAGCCCAGCGCAGCCATATCGAGGATTGCGTTGGAGAAGCCCAGAGAAGCCTGCACGATCAGCGGTGCCAGGCAGTTTGGTAAAATATTGATAAACATCTGACGCAGCGCGCCCGCACCGGCCACGTTGGAGGCGGTAACATAATCGCGGTTCACCTCTACCAGCACCGCTGCACGCGTCAGACGGATATAGTGCGGCAGGGCGACAAAGGTCAGCGCTATCGAGGCGTTGACGATCGACGGTCCGAAGATAGCCACCAGCACCAGCGCCAGCAGCAGGCTTGGCAGCGCCAGCATGATATCCACCAGACGCATGATAACGGCATCCGTTGCGCCGCCCACGTAACCGGCGATCAGGCCAAAGACCACGCCCAGGATCAGCGACAGCACCACCACCAGACAGCCCACCAGCAGCGACAGCCGCGCGCCATACATCAGGCGGGAAAGCACATCACGGCCCACGTCATCGGTACCGAAGATAAACTTCCAGCTGCCGCCATCCTGCCAGACCGGCGGATGCAGCAGCGCATCACGGAACTGCTCGGAAGGCGCATGCGGCGCGACAAAGTTAGCGAAAATCGCGATAAGGAACATTAGAACCACGTAAACCAGCCCGATAACCGCGCCTTTGTTACGTTTAAAATAGTGCCAGAACTCCTGCAGAGGGGTCATGGGCTTGGGTGCAGCGCTCACGCTGCCTGGATCGACTAAAGACATCCTGGCCCCCTTATTTCTTGTGGCGAATGCGCGGGTTAACCACGCCGTAGAGCACATCAACCAGCAGGTTGACCGCGATAATCAGAATGGCCACCATCAGCACGCCGCCCTGTACCACCGGATAGTCACGACGCTGAAGCGCATCGATCAGCCAGCGGCCCAGACCCGGCCAGGAGAAGATGGTTTCGGTCAGAATGGCCCCGGCCAGCAGCGTCCCCACCTGCAGACCGATAACGGTCACCACAGGCAGCATGGCGTTGCGCAGCGCATGAACCACAATAACGCGCATTCTCGTCAGCCCTTTGGCACGCGCGGTACGAATGTAGTCTTCGCCCAGCACTTCCAGCATCGCGGAACGGGTCATACGGACGATAACGGCCAGCGGGATGGTGCCCAGCACGATGGCAGGCAGGATCATGTGCATCACCGCATCTTTGAAGTCGCCCGGCTCGCCCCAGAACAGGGTATCGATCAGCATAAAGCCGGTCAGCGGCTGGCTGTCATCCAGGAAGACCGTATCGCCTATTCGCCCGGAAACCGGCGTCAGGTTCAGCTGCACGGAGACCAGCATGATCAGCATCATTCCCCACCAGAAAATCGGCATGGAGTAGCCGGTCAGCGAGATGCCGACAGCGGTGTGATCAAAGATGGAACCGCGCTTCACCGCAGCCAGAACCCCAACCGGGATGCCCACCGCAACGGCGAAAATCATGGCGCAGAAACCGAGTTCCAGCGTCGCTTTAAAGCGGGGAACGAATTCCTGCCAGACCGGAATGCGGCTTTTCAGCGAGATGCCCAAATCGCCATGGAGCACGCCATAGACGTAGGAGACATATTGTTGCCACAGCGGCTTGTCCAGACCCATCTGGGCCAGCAACTGCGCGTGACGTTCAGGAGAGATACCGCGTTCGCCAGCCATAATCAGCACCGGGTCGCCCGGGATCATATGCACAAACGCGAAGGTTAACAGGGTGATGCCAATAAACGTCGGGATAACAAGTCCCAGACGTCGGAGTATGAACTGCAACATATTCCGGATTCTCTTTTAGTTCCCGCAGACTCATGGCCTGAAGGATTATATTTGCTCACATCTTGCGACGGATATTCTCCGTCGCGACGCCCCGAAGGGCGCACAGACAATTCTTTTGCTTCCGAGCGGTACGACTTAGAGAGGGGCCGCAAAAGAGCGGCCCGACAGGGGGCAAGAGGGGGCCGACCGGCCCCGACTGTTATTCCTGAATATCAACGTTCTCGAAGTGATGTTTACCTAATGGATCAACCACATAGCCGGTTACTTTCTTACTGACTGGCTCATACACCGTAGAGTGCGCGATAACCAGCGCAGGCGCCTGGTCATGCATCACAACCTGAGCCTGTTTGTAGTATTCAATACGTTTGTTGTGATCGGCTTCAGCACGGGCTGGCTGGATCTGATCTTCAAACGGCTTGTAGCACCAGCGAGAGTAGTTGGAACCATCTTTAGCCGCGGCGCAGCTGAACAGGGTGGCGAAGAAGTTATCCGGATCCCCATTATCACCGGTCCAGCCCATCATCACGGTCTGGTGTTCCCCGGCCTTAGCACGCTTCAGATATTCGCCCCACTCGTAGGTAACGATCTTGGCTTTCACGCCAATTTTCGCCCAGTCGCTCTGGATCATTTCAGCCATACGACGCGCGTTAGGGTTGTAAGGACGCTGTACCGGCATCGCCCAGAGGTCGATAGAGAAACCGTCTGCCATGCCTGCTTCTTTCAGCAGCTCTTTCGCTTTCGCCGGGTCGTAGGCGTAATCCTGCACCGCGTCGTTGTAGCTCCACATGGTTGGTGGGATCAGGTTTTTAGCCGCCTGGCCAGCACCCTGATAGACCGCCTCGATGATCGCCTTCTTGTTAACCGCCATGGTCAACGCCTGACGCACTTTCAGGTTATCCAGCGGTTTCTTCTCGGTGTTGAAGGAGAGGTAGCCGACGTTCAGGCCTGGCATCTGCATCAGGTTGATATTTTTATCTTCCTTCATGCGGGCGATGTCAGCCGGGTTCGGGTACGGCATCACCTGGCATTCGCCTTTCTGCAGCTTGGCGTAACGCACGGAAGCATCCGGCGTGATGGAGAAGACCAGACGGTCGATTTTTGGCTTGGTGCCCCAGAACTGGTCAAACGCTTTGTAGAGAATACGTGAGTCTTTCTGGTACTGCAGCAGCTGGAACGGGCCGGTACCGACCGGGTTCAGGTCGATTTTTTCCGGGGTGCCCGCTTTCAGCATGTTATCCGCATATTCTGCAGACAGAATGGAAGCGAAGTCCATGCCCAGGTCAGCCAGGAAAGGAGCCTCCGGACGGGTCAGCACGAAACGCACGGTGTTCTCGTCCACTTTCTCGATTTTGCTGATCAGCTTCGGCATGTCCATGCCTTCGAAGTACTCATAGCTGCCGCCGGAGACGCCGTGATATTTGTTGTTGGCATCCAACTGACGCTCGAAAGAGAACACCACGTCGTCTGCGTTGAAGTCACGCGTCGGCTTAAAATCTTTGGTGGTCTGCCACTTCACGCCTTTACGCAGATGGAAGGTGTAGGTCTTGCCATCTTCGCTCACGTCCCATTTTTCAGCCAGGCCAGGCTGCAGTTCAGTGGTGCCGATTTTAAACTCAACCAGACGGTTATAGATCGGTACAGAGCTGGCATCGTAAGTGGTGCCGGAAGTGAAAAGCTGTGGGTTGAAGCCTTCAGGCGACCCTTCTGAACAATAAACAAGGGTCTTAGCCTGGACGCCAGCGGCAACGGTCAGAGCGATCAGGCTCAGACCTACCTTCAGCATCCCTGTTTTAGAAATACGCATGCTTCTGCTCCAATTGTGATGTGGTGTTGTGTGCACTTCCGCAAGACCCTGTATTTTTTTAAGTGCGGTCTTTGCGCGTTGCCTTTCGGCAGTTGAGGAGAGAGCGAGCCTGAAAAGTTACCATCAGACTAATCCGCTTCCCTTCTCGTCGAGGCATCAATTTGTCAACAGTTGCAAGCAACGTCAATACAACTGTGAGGTATTTACACAGAGTGTGAGAAACAGCAAGCAAACATAAAAAAAACCAATTCATAACATTTCCAGAGGAAACGTTTATTTCACGCGCAAAATGCCAGACAAACATAATGCCCTTACCTTTAATCATGGCAATTTGCTCTGAAAAAAAACGATTAAATTAGTCGGCCAGGTGCCTTTTTTATGAACGATACGCTTTGCTTATGTCATCTTATCCAGCTAAATATGCTGCAACAGTGGCATAAGAAATCATCAACAACCCGATAACGGTCATAAGCGTAACGCGGCGCGAATTAAGCGGCTGAAGCCAGGCGCCAGAAGGGTTTGCCGGGAGAATTACCGGCAAAAAATGGACTTTTTTGCGTAAGAGTCATTTTTCGGCAACAGGATATTATGCTGCCCTCTCTCGCGGGCGAAGAGCAGGCATAAAAAAGCCCGGAAAGATCCGGGCTTTGAAAGCAGGTTTAACAGCCGGTCACGCTTTGTTGTCCGCAGGCGCTGCGGCCTTTTTCGGATCGGCACACCAGTTGTTGCTCTCTTTGATGCCGCCATTGGGTGAGGTGTAGCCCAGGCAGCCCAGAATGGTGTCAAACAGCTCAACATGGCGATGGGTTTCCCCCACGCGCTGCTGCGCTTTCAGCCGATCGAAGGCGTCCAGATTTGCCGGGTCAGCCAGATATTTATCAGAAGCCCAGACAATCATCGGCACGCGGAACTGCTCCGGCGGTGCCATATCGCGCGGCGTACCGTGCAGATGCATATTTTCACTGATCGACTCGCCATGGTCAGCCGCATAAAACACGATCGCTTTTTTATCCCGTAGCTGGTCGAACACGCTCTCCAGCACCGTGTCCGTATAGAGCACAGAGTTATCAAAAGCGTTGATCAACATCGCTTTAGTACAGGAGTGATCCACACCCATGCACTCTGGCTGATAGCGTGCAAACTCACGCGGATAGCGCTGGGAGTAGAGGTAGTGAGAGCCTTTGGTATGCAGCACCACCAGATGTTTGCCCTGTGGATGGCGATCTAATGACTTTTTCAGCTCCGGGATCAGCAGCATGTCATCGACAGATTTGCCCTGATTCTGTTTTTCCGAGCCGATCTGCTCGCGGAAGGCGAAGTTATCAGCGTTGGTGTTGTTGTAGAACCATAATTCGCTCTGCATGGCGAACAGCTCAGAACTGAAGCCCAACGCTTTCAGTACCGCAAACACATTCTGCTCTTTCAGCGTGCGGCCCGGACCTTCATCCGTTCCTCCTTCACGCACAAACATGCAGCGCAAAGAGAGCTTGGTGGCGGTGTCACAGGATTCCCCGCGGAAGGCGACCAGATTCTTCTCTTTCGACAGTTTCGGCGTGGTATCCCGCTCATAACCCAGCATCCCCATATGATCCCAGCGTGTGGTTTCGCCAATCACAAACACCACATAGGTATCATCCAGCCCGGCAGCGGGCGCCGTGTAGGTAAACTGCTTCGCCGGATCCAGCAGGTCTTCGCTGTCCATCTTCTCGTCGTAGCTGGTGTAAGCAAACAGGCCGAGCGCAGAGAGCCAGTTAGAGGGCAGATAGGAGTGTGCCACCACGCCGCCATAGCTTGGCAGATCGACGTTGGTGAGTTTCTCATTAATATTCTGCTGCTTGTCGAAGAAGCGGATCGGCAGCCAGACCAGCGCCACCGCCAGCAGCATGATCAGCAGAGGTTTAATACGCTGGCCCGGCGTTTTCAGCTGTTCAATCAGCGTCAGGCGCAGCGAGTTGCGCCAGATCAGCAGCAAAGGGATGGCGCTGACCAGCACCATCCATAAGACGAAGTGATAACCGACAACTTCTTTCGACAGATCGGTATCGGTGGTCATCACCGAGGCGACGATGCCGTAGCCAATCACCACGTTGAAGAAGCTCATATAGTAGCTTGCCGCAACGGAAATCAGCACCAGCGCCGTGGCGGTAATACGCCAGAACACTTTGCCGCCCAGCGACAACAGACGCATCAGGAAGAAGGTCAGCAGGACAATGGCCACCACTTCAGCCACGGCGGAAACCCACTGTAACGCTTTGAAATGACTGAGGAAGGGATCAAACCGGCGGTAAAAGACCGGTATATTCAGGAAGATACCGATGTAAAATGCCAGCACAAGCGACAGCTTCTGCTGAGTCAGTGATTTTATGTAATTCATGCAACCTTTTTCCCGGCGTAACTTAAACGGATCTTAAACGCTAATCAGACCGTGCCGTTTCGCCAGAGTTCGGAAAGCAGGTCGATTAACCTCCTGCGGCAAGGCTCAGGAGGAGGCGTGAGCGAAGGAGAGGCCCTCACACAAGCGGCGTAGTTAATCACATTACGCGCAATTTTTCAGTTCAATCGGCGGAATAAGCCCAAAAGAGACTAAAAAATGAGCTTACTCAGATGCCGCTGAAACCGTTATAGCCCTGGTCTTCCCAGTAACCGCCGGGGTTCTGGTTAGTGACGAAGATTTCACGGATATGCTTGGCGTTCTTGAAACCCAGCTTGGTGGGAATGCGCAGGCGGAGGGGATAACCGAAATCGGGCGGCAGCGGTTTTTTATCAAAATCGAGCGCCAGAATGGTTTGCGGATGCAGCGCAGAGGGCATATCCAGGCTGCTGTAGTAGCGATCATCACACTTGAAGCCGACATATTTAGCGGTGAGATCGGCCCCCACGTGTTGTAAAAACGTTTTCAGCGGCACGCCGCTCCACTGGCCGATAGCGCTCCAGCCCTCAATGCAGATCAGCCGGGTGATCTGCTCACTCTGCGGCAGGCGCTGCAGCTGCTCCAGCGTCCACGGCGTTTTCTTCTCCACGCTGCCGGAGACCTCCAGGCGATAATCGCCCAGATCGATCTCCGGCACGTTATATTCGGGATAAAAGGCGTTAAACCGGAATGGCCGGGTAATTTGCGACTCGTCATAGGTCTGCGCCAGTTTGCTGCCGCTGAACAGCCAGGCCTGAACCCGATCGTTCCAGCGGGACATTGCCCACAGCACTTTATCGACCTCATCGCCATCCTGCAGATTGCAGCCCGTCAGCATCGACACTGCGCCCAGCGTCAGCCCGGAACGTAACAGTAAACGGCGCTCCAGGTTCACCAGCTTTTTACGCTGCTCCGGCTCCAGGATAATTTTTGGTTTCTCACTCATCGGCAGGCTCCTTTCTTCTGCCACCCGTCACCATCGCGGGCAGCGTTTTTGGCACCAGCAGCACCATCACCACATGCACCACGACAAAAAGCATCAGGCCGCTCATGGCAAAAAAGTGGACGTAGCGGGCCAGATCAAAACCGCCAAGCAGAGCAACCAGCTTGCTCAGTTGCACCGGCTTCCAGATAGCCAGCCCGGAGAGTACCAGCAGCGTACCCAGCAGTAACACCGCAACATAGAGCAGCTTTTGCACCGCGTTATAGTCGTTATGCTGATGAGGTAGCCGGAAGCGAAGCGCAAGACCGGCGTCTCTGATAACCGTGCCGGCGCTGAAGGGGAAGAAACGGCGGCGGAAATGCCCGCTGAACACGCCCCACACCAGATAGATCAGCGCGTTGACAAACAGCAGCCACATCACTGCCAGATGCCAGGCGAGATTGCCGCCAAGCCAGCCGCCCAGCGTCAGAGATTGGGGGAAGGTAAAGGAATAGAGCGGCGAGGCGTTATAGATACCCCACCCGCTCATCACCATGCCGACCATCACCAGCACGTTCAGCCAGTGACAGAGCCGGACGGGCCAGGGGTGAACCCGTTTTGTTGCAGAAGCCGACATGGTCACACTCCGGGTTACATCGGTGGGGTCAGGCCATCTTTACCTACCGCAACGCCGCGAGCAGTGAGGTTACCCTGCTCATCTTTTGCCCCGAACAGCACCACTTTGGTACCAGCTTTCAACAGGCTGCGATCGCCCGGCTCCAGCAATACCACCGGCACATCATCAGGTACGATCACGGTTTTTTCCATATCTTTCACTTTCACGGTCAGGGTTCGGCCATTGGAGTGAACCAGTTTACCCACGGTGCCGTTGGTCATGGTGTTTACTTTACCGTCCGCAGATTCAAACGGGTTAAAACCTTCACCGCTCCCGCGCAGGCTTGGCGCAAAGACATGCACTTCCAGCGCTTTCAGCTCGCCGTTTGCCATCGGCACCGCCGCCGTACCGATATAGCTGTCTGGCTTGATATCACTCATTTTGGCTTTACTGACGCTGTTCACCTTGGTCTGATCGGTGATTTTCACATCCAGCTTGTCGCCCTGGCGGGTGGTGATCTGCATTGCAGAATCGCTTACTGAGTCAATGGTGCCACGGGTAGGTTTGATGGTGGTCTCTGCAGCAAAGGTGCTGCCGCTGACCAGCAGCGTGCCGAGCAGCAGGGCTGCAATACGGGATTTAAGCATGTTTCTCTCCTGAGAAGGTTGTCCGGGCTGGGTGAGTCATTAGTTTGCTAAGTAAGCGTAATCGTCTGCGGTGAATATACGAGGTGCAACACGGATTTATTATGTTCGCAAACGTAACGATACTGTGACGAAAAGAAGGGCCATGCAGAGAGGCAGATCTGCCTTTTCATGGCAGAAGGGCGATCTGCGGGCAGGTGACGCCGTCGGGACAGACGCTGCATTTTCGTTACAGAAGGGTAGTGTCAGTAGATCCAGCCACCGGAGTGAACGGTGGCTGGCGGTGCTCGTCGCCCTTCCCTTGCGGAAAGGGAAAGAGGAACTTAGTTGATGATATTCAGCGTCACATCAATGTTGCCGCGGGTGGCGTTGGAGTATGGGCAGACAATGTGTGCCGCATCGACCAGCTTTTGCGCTTCTGCCGGATCCATACCTTCCAGGTGGATGTTCAGTTTCACTTCGATACTGAAACCGGTCGGAATCGGGCCAATACCCACTTCGCCTTCAATAAACGCCTCTTTTGGCAGAGAGATTTTGTCGCGGCCCGCTACAAACTTCATCGCGCCCAGGAAGCAGGCAGAATAACCGGCGGCAAACAGCTGCTCCGGGTTAGTGGCTTCGCCGCCTGCGCCGCCCATCTCTTTTGGCACGCCCAGCTTGACGTCCAGCACGTTGTCGGAAGAGGTTGCACGACCATCACGGCCGCCGGTGGCTTTGGCTTTTGCGGTATAAACAACTTTTTCTAAAGACATAATGAGACTCCTGATTAGTTTGTTGTGCGATTTAATCGCGCGCTACTTATCTTATAGACTGAACTCTTTTTAATTTAGCAGCCAGCGCTTAACTGTTCAGGTTATCGCGCAGCTTTTCCAGATTCGTTTTCAGCGAGGAGAGCGTCTCATCGTCGCAGGAGGTGGCACAGAACACCGTATCGGGAATATTTACGGCTTTACTGCGCAGCTCACGGCCCTGCTCTGTCAGGGTGACCATCACCTGCCGCTCATCTTTGCGTGAGCGCTGGCGATGAAGCAGCCCGGCTGATTCCAGCCTTTTTAACAGCGGCGTCAGCGTGGCGGAGTCCAGAAACAGACGTTCGCCAATATCAGAAACGGTGACATCATCCCGCTCCCAAAGTACCAGCATCACCAGATATTGCGGGTAGGTGATCTCAAGCTGCGTTAACAGCTGGCGGTAGAGCTTGTGCAGCGCCAGGTTGGCGGAATAGAGCGCAAAGCAGAGCTGCTGGTCAAGCAACAGTGGCGCGTCCTGGGCTTTTTTGTCATCTTTAACGGTAGTCATGACTAAAAATATAAATAGCACACGATACAATTGCAAGCGAAATTTTACCTGCGGGAGAAGGCGAATGCTCACACTGGAAGAACAGGCACGACGGTATGCCACTAAAGCCCACGCCGATGCCGGGCAGCAACGGAAATATACCGGTGAACCTTATATTGTTCACCCGGCGGCGGTGGTCGAACTGGTGAGAAGCGTCACCGACAATGAGGTGATGCTGGCCGCCGCCTGGCTGCACGACACGGTAGAAGATACCGCCAGCACGCTGAATGAGATCACCAGCCATTTTGGCGCGGAGGTCGCAGCGCTGGTAGAGATGCTGACGGACAGCCATCCTGCGGAAGCGAGAAACCGCGCCGCGCGCAAAGTTGCCCATTTCCGGCACTCTGCGCTCGCCTCGCCGGATGCCCAGACCATCAAGTTGGCGGATATCATCGATAATACGCGTTCTATTATCCCTTTCGACCCCCATTTTGCCCGCGTCTATCTGGTAGAGAAGCGGATCCAGATTGCGCTGCTTACCGCAGGCAACCGGGAGCTGTGGCAGCAGGCGTCGGTCATTATTGAAAACGGCATCGACCAGTTAACGCAAGCGCCCCATCTGGTTCCTGCGGTCTGGTTCACAAAGCAGCAGCAAAAATATCCTGTCGCGCTCTGATTAAGCGGGCGGGCCGGTGCCGGCCCGTCCGCCCACCCCGCAAAATGATCTCTCTGTGCTGCCAACGTGTTACTGGCATGAATTGGCAAGACCTGACACCCCTTGTTCCTATAATCGCCCCCCTAATCATAATAAGGGGGCTGTTGTGCATTCTGATTTACTTTTTATCCGAAACAGGGCGTTTGCTTTTCTGGGCTGTGCTGCTTTTCTCAGCGCCATGATGGGGCTGGTATTTATTGATGTGCGATGGATGAACGATGCTGTCCATGAAACCTCCTTTACGGAAATTGCGCAGGAAGGGATGCTGCTGATCATCGCCCTGCTCTATTTTGCCCGAGCCTGGCGGCAGGCCCCTCTCCGGCCCCTCTATGTGCTGGTCGGCGGGTTCTTCAGTTGTATGCTGATCCGTGAACTCGATTTTCTGTTTGATGAGATTTCCCACGGAAGCTGGGTCTGGTTTGCGTTAGCGACAACGCTGCTCTGCGTCGGGGCAGCCCTGCGCCAGCCGCGTCAGATAGTCTCTGGCCTTGCTGCCTATCTCCGTCATCCCGGCTGGGGAATGATGTGCGCGGGTATGCTCACCATCCTGATCTTCTCGCGCCTGTTTGGTCAGCATGACCTCTGGCAGCATCTGATGCTGGATGGCTATAACCGTACGGTAAAAAATATGGCGGAAGAGGGGTGCGAACTGCTGGGCTACAGCCTGTGCCTGTTCTCCACCTGCCGCTATCTTTTTGGAGTGGGTAAACTGACTCCGGCCGCTTAAGGGGGCCAGGAGAGGGGAACGGACGGGAGAGTAAAACGGAAACCAGCGAACGCGGTTTCCGTTTTTTTATTACTGGTGGTAGAAAATGTCGCCAGATTCCGCCTGCAGAATTTTGCCATCCGCTTTAGAGATCAGCACGTAATTACCGCCCATATAGGTCCAGTTGGTGCCTTCCGCCGGTTTTGGCAGGTTGCGGGTTTTCCAGTCAACGATTTCATATTTCTTGGTGCGGTAGCGGTCGGGAACCACGCTGCCGATATTGAAGCGCTGGAAATCCGCGAAGAAGGTTTTAACCGCATAGGGGTGAGCCGGATCGGGCTTCTCTGGCACATCCAGTTTCTTTTCCGCTGGCGACTGCACGTCCGGCGTCTGGCCTGGGGAGGTGACGCCCTGCGCGTTGGCGTCCGGTGCTTCACCGGTAGGATCGGTATCCGGGACTGGCGCGGCCTGCTCCTGTGCTGCCGGGTCCTGCCCTTCGGTAGTCTGAACTTGCTGAGCCTGCTCGCCTTCTGCGTAAGCAGTGGACATCGCCGGCAGGGCACTCAACAACACTGCTGATAACAATACGATCTTCGACTTACTCATAATTTCTCCAGATTGAACACCGTCAGCCCTGAGGCGTACTGAGCGAATTCTACAAAATAAATCGCTGCAGTTTTGACTTTTTTACGCGCGGCGGGCCGGTTTACACGCCTTTACGCTTATTCGCCACCCTGAGCAGGCCATCAGCCACCTTATCATTGCCCCACACCCTGCTGTTACCCCGCTGGCGGCACTGCTAAATTAGCGTGCTGCACCGGTTATCTGAAGTGGCGCATTGCGGCAAACTTTATGAACCCGCTCACAGTTAGCGTTAAAAGAATAATTTATTCCTTTATAATTAACTTTTAATAATTAAATATTCCATCCGAAGTCCGGGCCGTTTCCGGATCTGAACCAACCAGCGAGTAAGTTATGAAAATCGATCTCTCCGTCCTGACCACTGAAGGCCGCAACGCCGCGAGCGAAAACATCGATATGCTCTCTACCGAAGAGATGCTGCAGGTTATCAACGCTGAAGACCAGAAAGTTGCGCTGGCGGTAGAGAAAGCGATCCCCGCTATTGCGCAAACTGTAGAGGCTATTGTGGCAGCCTTCAGTCAAGGCGGACGCCTGATCTACTGCGGTGCCGGCACCTCCGGCAGGCTGGGGATCCTCGATGCAAGTGAGTGCCCACCAACTTTTGGCACTCCGCGCGAACAGGTGGTGGGGCTGATTGCTGGCGGGCATCAGGCGATTTTGCAGGCCGTTGAGAACGCTGAAGACAGCCTGACGCTGGGGGTGGAAGATCTGAAAAATCTCGGCTTTAACAGCAAGGATGTGCTGGTAGGCATTGCCGCCAGCGGCCGCACGCCTTATGTCATTGCGGCGCTGAATTACGCAAAAAGCCTGGGCGCGACCACCGCCGCCCTGACCTGTAACGCAGGCAGCGAGATGACGCAGATTGCCGATATCGCTATCGTGCCGGTTGTCGGCCCGGAAGTGGTCACCGGCTCCTCGCGCATGAAGGCCGGTACCGCGCAGAAACTGGTGCTGAATATGCTCACCACCGGCGCGATGATCCGCAGCGGCAAGGTCTACGGCAACCTGATGGTGGATGTGGAAGCCACCAATAAGAAGCTGGTACAGCGCCAGATAAACATTGTGCAGGAGGCGACCGATTGCGATCTTCAGACCGCCACTGCGGCGCTGAACGCCTGCGGCAACCACTGTAAAACTGCCATCGTTATGGTGCTGGGCAATCTGCAGGCTGAACAGGCGCGGCAGCTTTTAAAAGATAACGGCGGATTTATCCGTCAGGCGCTACACAACGCCGGGAGCTAGCGATGGCGAAAATCACGGAGCAGCTGATCGCCTCGATTCTGCAAAGAGTTGGCGGCAACGGCAATATTGAAACCTGCGGGCACTGCATGACCCGTCTGCGTCTGACGCTGAGAGATGAGACTCTTACGGACAGCGCCAGCCTGAAAGCGCTGCCGGGCGTGCTGGGCGTGGTGAACAGCGAGGAGCAGCTACAGATCATCCTCGGCCCCGGCAAAGCGCAGAGTGCCGCAGAGATAATGAACAGGGTGCTGGCGCAGCAGGCTTCTGACGCGCCCGCGCTGGCGGCAACGGCCAGCGACACCAAACAGAAGATGAAGGCGAAGCAGACCAGCGCGGTTCATCAGTTCCTCGCCAGATTTGCTACCATCTTCACCCCACTAATTCCCGGCTTTATCGCCGCCGGGATGCTGCTGGGCTTTGCCACATTACTGGAGCAAACGCTGATCGCTAACGCGGCGGAGAAGAACGCCACGCTGATGCATATCGTCGGCTACATGAAGCTCTTCGGCAAAGGCCTCTTCACCTTCCTGCCGATCCTGATTGGCTATAACGCGCAAAAAGCATTTGGCGGCTCCGGCGTTAACGGCGCCATTATCGCCTCGCTGTTTTTGCTGGGCTATAACCCGGCGGCCACCACGGGCTACTTCTCCGGCATTGAGACCTTCTTTGGCATGGGCATCGATCCGCGCGGCAATATTATTGGCGTGTTGCTGGCTTCGATCCTCGGCGCCCGGGTTGAGCGGCAGATCCGCAGGATCGTTCCCGATAATCTGGATATGATCCTGACCTCGCTGCTGACGCTGCTGATTACCGGCGCGCTGACTTTTACGGTGATCATGCCGCTTGGCGGCGAGCTGTTTAAGGGGATGTCCTGGCTGTTCCTGCACCTGAACGGCAACCCGTTTGGCACGGCGATCCTGGCGGGATTATTCCTGATTGCGGTGGTGTTTGGCGTGCATCAGGGCTTTATTCCGGTCTACTTTGCGCTGATGGATGTGCAGGGCTTTAACTCGCTGTTCCCGATTCTGGCGATGGCTGGCGGTGGCCAGGTGGGCGCCGCGCTGGCGCTTTACTACCGCTCGGCAAAACATTCCATGACGCGTAATCAGGTAAAAGGCGCGATTATCCCCGGCCTGCTTGGCGTGGGCGAACCGCTGATTTACGCTGTGACGCTGCCGCGCGTTAAGCCATTCGTCACCGCCTGTATCGGTGGGGCCTGCGGCGGCTTCTTTCTCGGTCTGGTTGCCTGGCTGGGCTTGCCTGTCGGGCTGAACACCGTGTTTGGCCCTTCCGGTCTGGTGGCGCTGCCGCTGATGACCTCAGGCCAGGGGATCTACGCCGGGATGGCGGTGTACGCTGCAGGCGTGGTGATTTCCTGGATCGCGGGCTTCGCCGTCACCTGGTTCTTTGGGTATAAGGATGTGGATTTGAGCTGAGGGGTGGGCGGATGAGAAAACCTACCCGCCCTGCTATCAGTTAATGGACCTCAGCTTTTATACCGCTGCTGATCATGGTTATTCAACAGGGAGTATTCGCTGCCTTCAGACACACCTGACCCTGGGTGATATAATGAATGTTTACATTTGTTATATGAGGTCAGGGCGTGAATACATACATTTTGCTTGGTGGGGCCATCATAGCTGAAGTTATTGGTACAACCCTGATGAAATACTCTGAAGGATTTACACGCCTGTGGCCATCTGTAGCAACCATTGTTTGCTACTGTGCTGCTTTCTATCTTCTTGCCCAGACGCTGTCGAACATCCCTACAGGTATTGCGTACGCAATTTGGTCAGGTGCTGGGATCGTATTAATTAGCCTTCTGGGCTGGTTGGTCAGTGGGCAAAAGCTTGATTTCCCGGCGATAGCAGGCATGTTGCTGATTTTAGCTGGCGTTCTGGTAATTAATATTTTTTCAAAGTCCTCACCTCATTAAATTTCTTTGATGCGTGCTGTGCCAGAACCACAAATTGCCAACATCACGACAAGTTAATAACCCGGATGCTGTCCAATGCAGAACGCTCCATTTAAAAAACCATCTTCTATACTCTGTTACGTTTAGTGAACTATGCCGCTGTTTCTCGCGCTGCACTGGTTTTTTAATCTTCGTCTTGCGCGAACAACTGGCGCATAAATTCACCGATACTCCATATTTATTACCTGTTCATTTTTCATAAGGTGCTTCCTGACATGCTGCAATCTCAACCCTCACGCCTGGGCAGCTTACTGTTGCTACTGGCAGCCGTGATCGGCTTCGCGGTGGCTTTATACGCCTGGCTGACGCCACTCACCGGTGTCACCGGTACAATCGGTGCGCTGGGTGTAGCTATCGCCAGCGCGGTGCTGGCGCTACTGACCTTTATTTTACGGGGCGCCTCCCGTCGCGGTGCACGCATTTTCCTGATTATTGTCACTTTGTTAATGTTGTTCGGTATTGGTTTTGCGGCCGCGCTGCTGCATCAGTACATCATTACGGCAGCAATGGTGGTCGGCCTGATTGGTCTGATTGCGCTGAGCAGCAATTCCGTTCGTCACGATCATCGCGTCAAAGCCTGAGGAGCCGCCTGTGCATAACGATAAACACTCTCCATTAATGAAAGTCAGCATGACGGCGCTGGCGTTACTGGTCACGCCGCTGACGCTGCAGGCGCAGGATAAAGCCGCTGAAGCCTCTATGGGGGCACGGGAAGAGCTCAGTGTGGATGCGGCCAATCAACAAGAGCCGGGAACCACTAAAACCACTGACGATGCGTCAACTGGCAAGCACCAAGACCAGAAAGTCGAATCTGCCAGTAATCCGGCAATTTCATTGGTACCCTCTTCTGCCACCTGGGACAGCTTTCATGGTCAGCTTAACGCACAGAAATACAGCCCGCTGAAACAGATCACCACTGATAATGTCAGCAAGTTAAAGAAAATCTGGGAGTTTCATACCGGCGATGTCTCGGATGGCAAAGGTGATATCCCTGCCACCGTCTGGTCAGCGACGCCTGTTTTTGCCAACGAGACGATCTACATCGGTACACCTTTTGATCGCCTGATTGCGCTGGATCCCGGTACAGGTAAAGAGAAGTGGCAATACGATACTAAATCCTCGCGCAAAGCGTTGACGCAGCCGGTACTGAAAAACCGTGGCGTCTCCTACTGGCAGGCAAAAAATCCGGTTGCCGGAGAAGCGTGTCAGAAGATTGTCTATATGGGCACCGTTGATGGCAACCTCTATGCGCTGGACGCCGATTCAGGTAAGCCGTGCCGTAGCTTTGCCGACAATGGTGTTCTGAATCTCAATCAGTGGAACAAGGTTAACGCCAAATACCCGCTATCTGTGCTGCAGCCGCCTACCGTAGTCGGTAACCATCTGCTTGTTGGCTGGGCCGGCAAAGACTGGGCATATGCTGAAGCACCTGCGGGCACCGTATTTTCCATCAATGCGCAGACCGGCGAGCGCGAATGGACCTTTGAAGCGATTCCGGCGGAAATCCGCAAACGCACCGGTACGGCCAACGTCTGGACACATATGTCTGCCGATGAGGCTCATGGCCTGGTCTATCTGCCGGTCTCCTCCCCGTCCCCCAACTACTGGGGCGGTAACCGTGTCGATCCTGTTCCGCTTGGCACCTCTACCACCGCGCTGGATATCAACACCGGTAAAGTGGTCTGGTCTCGCCAGTGGGTGCATCACGATGTGTGGGATTACGATATCAACTCGGCGCCGACGCTGATGGATATCACAGTAAACGGCAAACAGATCCCGGCGTTGATTCAGGCTACCAAGCAGGGCTTTCTGTTTGTAGTGAACCGTCTGACAGGTGAGGATGTCTGGCCTATTGAAGAGCGTCCTGTGCCGCAGGGCGATGGTTCGGTGCAGGGGGAAGTGCTCTCGCCAACGCAGCCATTCCCGACAAAACCGGCGCCGCTGCTCGATCAATCGAAAAAGCCTGAAATCTGGAAACTGGCGGATATGGTGGGTGCCGGCCAGTGTTCACGGCTGTGGGATAAACTGAGCTATGAAGGTATGTACACGCCGCCAACCACGAAAGGCGAAGGGGCGTTAACCTATCCGGACAGTGCCGGTGGCGTCCAGTGGGGCGGCGTGGCGTACGATCCGCAAAAACAGATTGCGATCGTCAACACCTCGCACATTGTGCAGTATGTGAAGCTCTACAGCCGCGAAGATTATGAAAAAGCGGATAGTGGTTCCGGCAACGAGAGCGGCTTTGCTCCGCAGGAAGGCGCTCCTTACGGCCTGCGTCTGATGGTAGCGAATAACTGGCTTGGCATGCCGTGCTGGCAGCCGCCATTTGGTGAAATCGTGGCGCTGGATATGCATACGGGTGACGTGAAATGGCGTCGTCCGGTTGGCGCATCGCAGCAGTATGGCTTCTTTATGCCGGAAAGCTGGGGCTCACCAACTATCGGCGGCCCGGCAGTGACGGCGGGCGGCGTGATCTTTATCGGCGCTTCAATGGATGCCAAAGTTCGCGCCTACTCAGTGGATAATGGCGAAGAGCTATGGTCCGATCAGGTTGAGGCACCTGCGGTAGCGAATCCGTCAGTCTATGAGTATAAAGGCCGTCAATATGTGGCGTTCGTCGCGGGCGGTAATACTATCCTGAAGGATCAGGTAGGCGACCAGGTGGTGGTTTACGCTCTGCCTGAATAGTCGTTCATACAGCGAGTCGTGAAACAATGTGGGGCCTTAGCGCCCCACTTTTTTATCTTCGGTCAGGCTTTTTAAGCTGCCCGGCCCCGGCTCAGAGGCCAGAACCGCAGCCACTCAGGAAACCGACACATGGCCCTTGGTCAGAAAAAAAGGAGGAATGTAGTTATCCCATCCATTCTGATTGCAGTGCTGCAGCAGCGTGGTGGTGCTCGTCACGCCTGTTTTATCACAGCAACGTGTTATCCGGTTGCGAAGCGCTGAAGCGCTGATACCGAGTATGTCCGGCATAGCGTTCTGCTTTACCCCACACTGCAACAGCAGGATCACTTCCCACTCTTTGTCTGTAAAAATATTTGCCGGTCGGGTGAATACAAAGGGCTTCCTTTCACATGGCATAAGAAAGGTGGAAAAGTAGACATTGGTAATCTCTGTGTAAGTACAGACAATGCCGTCGCTGCCATTATCGAGCTGCCAGGGACGCTTCTCAACCAGAAAGGATCTGAGCCTGTTTCGTCTTCCGTAATCGAACGTTTTGAGAACTATGCTCATTTCATTTGTGGTCAGGATTTTCTGGTCGTCACAGAGGATATGGTCATAGTACTCGCTGATATCGGGCGTAAGTTCCGTGTCGAGAAGGCCCGGAAGTTGATTTTCGGTTACACCAAAATAGTGACAGAGGATCTTATTACCATAAACATAGCGGGAGTCGCTGTCCTTTATGGCCCAGCCAAAAAGAGAGTGATCAAAGTAATATTCAACAGGAGTCAGGTCTCTGTCCATCAGGTCAGCCTCTGATTATGATATGTCCTTTTTTGAGAAAGAACTGCGGGATGTAGTTATCAAATCTGTTATCCCTGCAGTATTGCTTCAAACCTGACAGGGAATTCAAACCTGTTTTTCTGTAGCAGCTCCGGAGTCTGCCGTTAACGGCATCGACGGTGATTGAGAGAATACTGCTTATCTCTTTGAGCCGCATGCCACAGTCCAGCAGGTAAACAACTTCCCATTCTTTTTCGGTAAATACTTCAGAAGGGGACTGGAAGGTAGCGTGCTGGATTATTTTTCCATTAAGCAACGAGGTTGGCGTGATGATCCTGACGGGTCTGACGCTGATAACCGTGCCTGTACAGTTATGATGTTCATCATAGAGCGGCTCCTGAATATTGTAGGCAGGCTGCATTATCTTCTCTCTGCCCTGAATGTGCGTAGTGATCGCTTTCACCGGCTTACCTGTGCGCTCTATCTCCCGTTCCTGCTGGTTAAAGATATCTGCAAACTCAGACACAGGAACAGGAATATCCCTGATGTTCAGGCCTTCGTAATCATAACTTGTTGAGATAGTTTGCCAGGCTTTAAACGTGTTATTGACGTAGATAAAGCGGGAGTTATTGTCTTTTACTGCCCAGCCTACAACAGGATCGCTTTCGAACATCGCGATTAACTTTGAAGGTAATGTAATTTCTTTCATAATCGTATCCCTACATTTAAATTACCCTACATAAAATATGCCGTACCTTATATCTACCTATAGATAACAACGAAAATACTATAAAAAAAACCCTGCATCGCCAATATCAGGGAAAGCACGACATAATTAAAAATAATAACATGCCCATAACCGAAAGGTTATGGGTTTTTTCGCAGGAAAGAAAGTGACTGAAATAAAAGATATTACTTTTACACCGTTAAAATTATGAAACAGATTCAAACACAGTTGGCTGGTCTGTTGGTAATGGTCCCGTTTTTTCTGCACTGGCTGCTCCTCAGGCAGCACCGGCTGCGAAGCCAGACGCTGGCAGAAGCTCAAACTGAGAGCCGCATGGATAACACAGCGGAAACTTGAAGAGGCTCAGGCTGAGCTTGATGAAGCCAGAATCCTGCTAAATAAATAACTTACGTTCTGAAAAAAATAAATCGGATTTCAGGCAAGCCCGCAGGGACTTGCTCTTTTTTTTAATCAAAGATCAAAGGTCACTCTTTTACCTGAAGGCAGTTTAACGTCGATACTTAATTCGCCTCCCAATGCTGTAACGTAACGCTTCAGCGTAGAAAGGCGGGGATCATTGTCTGCTTGCTCCATTTTAGCGATGGTTGGCTGTTTCACGCCCATTGCCTGCGCCATCTCGGTTTGAGACAGATTAAGTTCTTCACGCAACATATTCAGAGCGATAACCTGCCGCATTGCCTCAACTTTTCCGGCGATGCGCTCCCGGCTTTCCGGGCTCTGTTTTGCCATCAGTTCTTTCAGGTTAGCCATTATTTTTCCTCATTCAGATGCTTACGAAATTCACTATCCGCAAGCCTGATCATCTCTTTATATGAATTCTTATGTCATTTCCTGGAGATACATGGATTTGCATAAGGCGGATGAAGCAAATTCACCCGCCCTGCTCCCGGTTA
Source organism: Erwinia pyri (assembly GCF_030758455.1). Lineage (NCBI taxonomy): Bacteria > Pseudomonadati > Pseudomonadota > Gammaproteobacteria > Enterobacterales > Erwiniaceae > Erwinia > Erwinia pyri. The sequence continues at coordinate 119,605 of NZ_CP132353.1, read as the reverse complement.
ATGAACCTCAGCTTTTATACCGCTGCTTATCATGGTTATTCCATCTGCGGTCCGGACAAAGCGCGGTGCTTTTAAATCCTCCGTCAGCACACCGATCAACTCATACAGCAAACCGGCGATCTGCTCTTCCTGCTCTGGCGACTGCTGACGCTGTAACAGCAGCAGGGTTAACGCCGCGCAATATTGCCGCAGGGTTTCAGAGTCTGTAGAAAGCGGGCAGTGATAACCCTCTGCTTCCGCTATCTCTACAGTTAAGCGTTCAATCAGATATGCAGGTAGCGGTGCCTTCAGCACGACCTCTAATACCTTCAGCGCAGCGTACAACCTGCCACAAAGCGCCATGCGGCTGTTGTTATCGCTGGTATCAATGAGCGTATCGACAAGGTTCTGGCAGCAGTCAAGTATCTGGAAGAGATCCATCGTCGTGCCAAGGGGAATTTTCAGAAGCGTGTCGAAAGATGGCTCACATTCTGGCACCGGGCAGATGATTTCATGACAGGTAGTTGTGGTACTATCGGAAACAGCCATTGCGTTAGCTCCTTTAACGTTTTGGTTAAACGCCTCGGTATGTGTTGCATCACTACCGGGGCGTTGCTCAAGAATAAATATCGTCTAAGTGTACGTACGATACGGATATTATATTGAGGAGTGCGCTGCTGTATGTCAACGATCAAGCATGACAAAAACCCCAAGGGAAACGGGCTTTCTCCAACATTTCAGATCCGGATCGCACCTGAGCTGAAAGCGCAGTTTGAAGTTGCAGCGAAAGAGGCGGGTATGAGTCTTGGGAACTGGTTGAAAACGCTTGGACGGAAAGAGTTGGAGCGGTTGAGGGTTGAAGAAAAGAAGTAGATTGTACTGGCTCATGGGTGATTTGAGGCGTTTGATGAATAGCGCAAAAGCTTATTTGATAGTCCGCTCGGTGCCAGAAGTGGACATTAAGTGGTTCTAAAAACTCAGATGCCGCATCCAAGTTTTGACAAACACAGCCTGACAAAAAATCACGTGGTTGACTATATTTTTGTAAACATAGAAGCTTTGAGGATAACCTTTTAGAGAATAGATTCTCATGTCACGAAAAATGCTAGAAGCTAAGAAGAGACACCATCACGTATGGGCGAAGTACCTTACACGCTGGGGTAATAATACGAAAAATGTTTTCTATACAACGAAAACTGGGAAAATTGCCTATGACAGTGTGCGTGCAATAGCCGTTGACGATTTTTTCTACAAAACAACAACATTTACTAACCAACACGTTGCCATAATCAAGGCCTTCTCTCAAAAAAGCCCCCACCACCTCCATACACAACATATGTCCTATTTAAAAGACATTCTTAAAATACAAAGTTGGGAAAATATTTATAGGACTTTCGGTATACAAGATCACGATGCTGAAAAACTCATTCATGCTACAAAGTGCAACCTAATGGAGAATCTCCATTCTTCTCACGAAATGAAGGCACTACCGATATTGGAAGCGCTCGTTAATGAAAATCTTGATATACTTCATGATAAGCAGCACATGATAGAGTTCATGATGTTCTTCGGTCATCAAATCACGCGTACGAAGACATTCAGGGACGCAGTATTTCATGCTCAGCCTCGCCGTAACGATCTTGAAATCAAAGTTGCCGACACGATTGTTCATGCGTGGTGGTTTATGAGCTATATGTTTGGAATGAATATTGGATGGAGTTTATATTCAAGTCGAAATGAAGACGCGCATGCCTTGTTGCTAAACGATACCGCGATACCTTTCATTACATCAGATCATCCAGTCGTCAACGTTCATCCATGTGTCTCAGAGACAGAATTGATCGCACCTGAATATGCTGACCTATACTACCCAATTTCACCACGTATTGCCTATATTATATGTAATTCAAGACGCTTTGCTCCCGGTATAAATCGTATCGATGAATCAGCTGTGGATGAGCTGAATACTAAGATAACCATGCAAGCTATGGTACATATTATCGGAAATACTGAGGAGGTTCTTCTTCCTTATAAAAATTGCTTGGGTCAGAGATATAAAAAGAAGAACCCTTTTTTTTGAAGCTTTGCTTGATTATTTAAAAGGACAAAATTTGAAGTCGATCCATTGCGCCTTTGTGCTAAGTCCGCTCCTCGCTCAAAGCGGACCGTATGAGCGCGTCTCAGGGCAGGTTAAATGCCCCCTCCATTACAATAACGGTTTTTCCGCCCACCCGGACGGACGGTATTTCTGACGTGCCGTCACAGCGTGAATACAATATGCTGGCCCGTCCCATGTCTACGCCCTGGCTTATTCGGAGCGTAAGCACTTTTTCATTGCGAAGCTTTGCCAGCAGGGCCGTAACTGCCGCTGTCGCACTGCCTGTTGCCGGATCTTCGCTCATTCGTGGCGTAAACATGCGGGCATGCAAATCACACTGCTCTTCGGGAGCAGTTTCCAGCGTATAGGCATAAACAGAAACCTCACCGTCGAGAGGTAGAACAGCCCGGAACCCCTGTAAATTAGGGATGCAACGGCGAAGCACATCCCGGGTTGCGAGTTCGACAATAAGAAAAGGCAGGCCAACCGAGGCGACGAGAGGCATATGTATTTCTGTACGAACATCACTGGCTTCCAGGGACAGACATGCAGCAACCTTTTCCGGGCAGACCTCTGAGCGACATGATAATACTTCTGGCACAAGAAGCTCTGCGCCGGTTACAGCCTCATTCTCTTTAATGAGCCTGACCGGCACCAGCCCGGCGGCCTCTTCGAAAAGCAGAGTCTCAGGCAGTGGTCCTCCATTCCGTATGGCCTGGTTTGCCAGTACGAAAGCGATCCCCACATTGGGATGACCGGCAAAAGGAATTTCACGAGACGGTGTAAAAATACGGAGCTGAGCAGTATTTGAGGAATCTTCAGGAGGCAATACAAAGGTCGTTTCGCTGTAGCCAAACTCAACGGCAAGCAACTGCATTTGCTCAGTGGTCAGTCCCTCGGCATCCAGAACGACTGCAACCGGATTACCGCTAAAAGGTTTGTCAGTAAACACATCGGCAATCACATAGCGTCTTTTCATTAGCTCCTCCTGACTGGGTATTCATTAAAAATGAGTAATTATTCAATGCCTCTGTTATTTTTAAAACTCTATATACATTAGCTACAAATGCTTATGCTTTATACAGGGTTAACTTTAAAAAATTTAAGAGGTGATTTTATGCCTTTTTGGGCATTGAAAGAGAAGGATGTGCAGACATGGAAAGTGTTGTGGAACAGTTATCTGGAGTTTTTAGACCAGAAACGTGCTGAGCGCATTTCTAAGGGGCTCGCAACAGATGTGATGGTAATAACATGATCGAGACGATGCGAATTGCAACGATTAGCGATGCCGAGGCCGTTACGAAACTCACAAGAATGGCTTACGCAAAGTGGGTACCCGTGATTGGCCGGGAACCTCTTCCGATGAAGGCAGATCATGCTGCGTTCATCCAGGAGAACAGAGTCGATCTTTTGTTCTGTGGCGCAGATTTGGCCGCGCTCGTGGAAACAATTCAGCGCAAGGACGATATCCTGATTGAAAACGTGGCCGTTGACCCGCGTTTCCAGAAGCGCGGTTACGGAAAAAAGATGATGGCCCATGCAGAGAAACTGGCCGTTCAAGCCGGCTTAGATGTCGTCCGACTCTATACAAACTCGCTGTTTGAGGTGAACCTTCGCCTCTACGCATCATTGGGTTATGAAGTTGAACGTACTGAAGAACGAAACGGCGGCTTAGCAATCCACATGCTTAAGCTCGTGCCCTAGCGGCCATCTTATGCGATCAGATGACCCGCCTGCCTGGAACCGCAGCCTCCAGACTACGCTGCACAACACGGATGTTATGTTCAATCTGGGTGGTTCTGCAGATTACCAGCAAGTATGGTGCATCGCCCGGACGTGAACGGGGGGCATCAGCTTCTCGCTCAAAGCTGCTCTAAGGGCTTTACCTGCGGCAACTGAGTGCCAGAGCGGATATTGCTAACATCGAACAATGTCAATTTATGGGGGGCAGATTAATCCACGCGAGTGTAATGCAGACCTTGTGATTCTATCAAGATGTAGGATTGCGTTGTCCCGCTTAGTTAAGTTCCCCGCCACGGCAATTTGTCCATCCCCTGGAAAGCAAAGTAATCTGTTATAAGTCTGAAATACATCTCGCTTTCAGCAGTACTGCGCAATTCTTTCCAATACCAATAACGCATGCAATGGTTAAGTAAGCGTCTCGTTATTCATAATGGAAGGGAATTTCATGTTTACGACACCGTTCTGGCCTGCTGCTGACTCATATCATATCCACATGATGGATATCCCTCTGCCTGGCTCACTTTCGCCCGCTGCGCTGGACCTTATCCACCAGGCTACACGTCTCGCAGAGGCGGCCAGTCATATTCACCCAGTTGCCACACGAACCGGAAGCACGCTGCTACAGTCTGTTGAAGAAAAACTCAGCATTATTTGTTTCAAGCTTGCACAGGAATTTGACGATCCGGATACCCGCAAAGCGTTGCAGCTGCGCGCAGAAATCCTCTCTGACGCCAGCACAGCAGAAGAACTTCTCCCGCAGATAGCAGGACTTGATGAACAGGAGCTGGTGCAGGGAATAGGTCACATGTCGACGTGGGTGGGCAAGTCCCGCACGCAACATTATTCCGCCTGGTTTGGGTTACCCAGTCGCGGGTTGCAGGAAGTTTCGGATGTGATGGATAACCTTTTTCCTGACAACCTCTGCTGGTTGCAAAACCATATCGACCAGCGGCTGGTTGCTCTCCCCGGATGCCGCTACAAAATTGTCGACTTGTTTGCCATTGCCGGAGAAGCTAACAGCTACCCGAAACATTTCGCTTATTTTTTTCCCGAAGATGAAGGCGTGAAATATGCACCTCAGAAGCGCACCATCGTGTTTGCGAATACCTATCTGAATCTTTTTGAACGGTTCGCCCGCACCCAAGCTTCCCTGCTTGGCTGGCACCATGACGCTATCCCGGAAAGCGCTGTCTGCGCCCGGCACCTTATTGCATGGTTTCGCGGTCATGACCTGGGGCATTCCGTTATCCTTGAAAAGATGATGTTTGGCAAACTGAGTAAACAGGACCGATGGGGATCAATGGTTGTGCAGGAAGCACTGGCCGATGTGTTTGGGCTGCTGATGTGCCTGACAGAACCATCAAGACAGGCCCTGCAACTGAATGAGACGTTGCAGTTAAAAGTGTTCCTGCTTGAAATGCTGCGATATCTGCGCCGTGGCCCATGCGATTATCCTGATGCAGGGGCGGCCTATATACAACTCAAGTGGTTGACCGAACACCAGTGCCTGAAATGGAGTGGAACTCATTATGTGGTGGAACTCAGTGCGGTAAAGCCTGCTCTGACTAAACTAGCAACGGCAATGACCCGCTCTGTATTGCAGGGTGATACAGACGCAGCCATAGCGTTTCTGCAATGCTATTCACCACATTATCAGCGCGAAGAGGCTGAGCTGCTGCTAAACCGGCTTGGTAAAACTGTCGACATGATCGAGTACGACCAGAAAATCAAAGGCTTTACGCTATGATCGAGTTTTCAAACGGTTTCTTACTGAGCCTTTCGCTGTGTCTTGATATCGGGATTGCCAATATCGCCATGATTACCCTTGCCATGCAACGTGGATATTTCCATGGTTTCTGGCTGGGGATTGGGACCTGCGTGGGTGACCTTGCGTATGCATTACTGGCGCTGGCGGGAATGGCCGTACTGCTTCAGTATGAAGCCGTACGCTTGGGGCTGTGGATTGGCGGTGGCGCAATGCTGTTATGGTTCGCCAGTAAAATGCTGGTGGCCGCTTTCCGGAGGGCTGCAGAACTTAACGTCAGCGAAACCCACGAGTATCGCCCGCTTTTGCGTGAATTTGGGCGGGGCGTGGTGCTTGCTATGTCCTCTCCCACGGCTATTCTGTGGTTTGCGACAGTGGGAGGTGCGCTGATATCCCGAATGGGTCAGCACAGCGTTACGGCAACGTCCTGGTTTCTGAGTGGCTTCTTCATTGCGGGAATGTTCTGGACCTGTGTACTGTGCCTGGTGGGAAGTTTTGGGGGCAAACTGCTTGGTCACCGTCTGCTTAAATATTCCTACATAGCCTCAGCCCTCATATTCAGCTACTTTGCGCTTTACGTGATCGTATCAGGGTACCGGGAGTTTATGGTGACCTGATCTGACCTGCGAAGCATAGTGATGGGGTGTTGTTCCCATCACTTTGCGAAACGCGTTGATGAAATGACTCTGATCGTAAAACCCCAGCAGCATCGCCGCGTCGAGCGGATGCACGTTTCTGCGAAGCAAGTCACGGGCATGGTGCAGGCGAAGCTGCATGTGATACTGCAGAGGCGGCATCCCCGTATGCCGGGTAAAGAATCGAACAAGATGATATTTGCTCATCCCCGCCATCTGCGCGAGCACCTCCAGCTGCGGTTTTACGCTGAGGTGATCCCGGAGGTACTCAATGACTACGTTGATTCTCTGTTCATCATCTCTCTGAAGCACAGCGGACGTCTCAAGCAGCTCACCACAGAGTAAAATCAGTTCCTGCTCCTCATTCATGCCCTGCTCTAGCCGGGCTGATGTTGCAAAACGGTACAGCGCGTCAAACAGGCGCGCATTATTTATTATGCCTTCACGCAGTACCGGCGCTTCGCGATCGCTGCGGATATTATCCTCATCTGCAAGCATCTTCATCACTGACTGGGGCATGTGTACGCTGATGAATTCCACAGACTGAGTGTCAAAGCGTGACGCCTGAATGGTACCCGGATTATATATGGTAACCTGACCACTTTTAACATATGCGGTTTTCCCTGCCAGCCAGATTTCCTCAACCCCCGTCAGGTTTGCGCTGATGACATATTCATCGTGAAGATGTTTCGGAAAGCCAGAATTAAGAGCTTTGACCCTGGAACACTCCATGCCATTCCGGCTAAACCACTCTGTAGACTGTAGTGACAACGTATCTGACCCAGTGCAGGAATAGTTAATAATTATTGATGTTTTATAGAACCATTTGCTGACCGTTTTTTCAACTACTGGTTTGAGTGCTCCAGCTTATGAATAACAAACTGGCCGCATTTTTCCATTAAATGAACATGGCTCTGCCCGGCAGACTGCGCCGTTTCGACGTCAAAATCATAACGACAAGTGATCCACGCGCCTGCTCACTAAAACCTATCCCGCAAACTAAACAAGACATTTATTCGGCAAATGCCAGCTGCGCTTCTCCATCAAGGCGAAAGCGACCCCCTTTAGATTGTGGTTTCGTGCCAGTGCCCGGCTAAAAACTAATGGAGGACGGAAAAAGCCAGATACTAACGTCCGCTCTGCGCCAGAAACGGACCTTACTAAGGTTCATGGAAAGAATAAGCGGAGTGCACGCCTGCTGATTTTACATCCAGGCTTTATTTATGGATTATGGATTTCCACATGTTCTGAAAAGGATTTATACATGAGTGTCCTCTTTCCACCCAGGCTGGTTCCGGGAGATGTTATTGGTGTAACAGCTCCATCTTCTGGCGTACCTCAGCACCTGCACCCCAGGTTGGAACTCGCCATCAAAAACCTAAAGAAAAAAGGTTTCCAAGTCCGCGAAGGAAGTTGCTTACGCTCGCAGCACAAAAATAAAAGTTCCAGTAAGCTTTCTCGCGCTGAAGAATTAATGTCTTATCTTACTGACCCAGAAATAAAAGCTGTTATGCCACCGTGGGGCGGTGACCTAGCTATGGAATTGCTTGAGTTGATTGATTTTAAGCTGTTAGCTCGGTCTAAACCAAAATGGTTTGTAGGTTTTTCAGATCTTAGTACACTTCATTTTCCACTGACTACGATTTCGGGCTGGGCTACTCTGCATGGACCAAACCTAATGGATCTTGGTGCTCAAAAGTTAGATGCCACCACTCAGGCTGTATGGGAGATTCTGGAATCGAATCGGGGAACTGTAATCAAACAGTACTCTTCAACAGTATTCCAAGTTGATGAAAATCAATGGGGAACAGCGGCAGACGAAGGTTTCAATCTGACCCAAAAAACACAGTGGAAACGCCTTGATGGTGTTATATCTTCTCTCAGCTTTAGTGGAAAACTGATTGGCGGCTGCCTCGAAATAATATCGAGATTAGGAGGTACACCATTCGGGAACTTACCTTTGTACAAGGCGAAAAATAGCGATCAAGGAATAATCCTCTATTTTGAAAACGTGGAAATGGCTCCCTGTGAATTAACACGCGCATTATTTAGCTTACGATTACAGGGTTGGTTTGATAGCTTAAATGGTGTTCTTATAGGCAGAAGTGCTGCACCCGATATAAGCGACCCGACTAAACATAATTATCTGGATGCCCTTAAAGCCGCTTTTGAGAATGTTGCCGTACCCGTACTGTATGATGTGGATATTGGACACATACCTCCTCAAATTTCACTGGTAAATGGAGCCAATGCGACGGTATTTTTCGCAGAAAATGGTAGTTCCGTAACCCAGCAGCTGTAGACAAGTCAGTATTAAGAATAAAGGTGGGCATTGCCGTTCTTTTGCACTCAATGTCCGCTTTTCGTTCAAAGCGGACTGACATGCCTCAACAGCTTACCACTGCTTTTACCAGGCTGGACCACGTTGCCTGAACTCGTTTCGGATATCGTCGTCAGCAGGCAAGCCGCGCAGCGGTGCGACAGCAGAATTTAATAGTTACAATATACTAATGCGATTTAATAACAGGCGCAGGATTAGGCCGGCGAACCGGCCTGAGGCATTATCAGATGGCGCAATAAACGCGCGCTTCACGTGGCGTGTAGATACCAAACGTCACCACGCTCAGTAAGCCATTAACAAACGTCTGCTGCACTTCAACCCGACTAACTTTTTCCTGGCCGCCGCACACCTGCGCCGCATCAATGCTCTTACGCTGACCGATACCTGAAACAAAGAACGGCTGGCTGGTGGTTTTCGTCGCCGCGCCAACTTGATTCTGTTTCATTACGAAAGTCTGCTGCGCACAGCCGGTTAAACTCAGAGCCAACAACGCCGCAACACAAAGCTTGTTCATAACTATCCTTATCGCCTGAAATGAAAAAATAAATGCTGAGTGAAATCATCACTCAGCCAGCAATCAGGTTATCGACAACGAAAGCGGAAACATGAGAAAGATTTTTAAGTACGCCTAACGGATACGTTTTGCTGAATAGTACAGCAATAAAAAAAGCCCCTGCACAGCAAGGGCTTTTTATGTTTACCGCAGCGTTTCCGCTTAGCGAGTCAAATCGTCGAAGAACTTTTTGACGCCATCGAAAAAGCTTTTTGAATGCGGACTGTTCTTCTCGCCCGCCGCACCACCAAAGCTCTATTCCATCTGACGCAGCAGCGACTTATGCTTCTCGCTCATAGCGGACCCTGGCCTGCCGTCAGTCCGCTTTGTGCCAGGAGCGGACATTGGCGCTTTATGACGATGTGCCGCTCAATCAAAAATTACAGGCAAAAACTCGTATCTGAGAACACAGGTACGTCCCGCTTTTTCAGCTGTTCTTATAGACGGAAAATTTTCCGGAAGAATGGTTCCTGTAATCAAGCAAGCTTTCTGGCTAAAGTAGTAAAGATGGTTACGCAGTAAACGCTGTGCCCGTGAAGCCAGAGAGCGTCCGTGAAACGCGGGAAGGATGACTTCTTCTGAAATGCGGCAACCCTTTAAAAAAGCCACTTCCCCTTGCTCACAAATGATTAGTCCGACCCTATCGCCTTGCTCGTGAACAATATACACATGGCCTTTAAGAATATGGTTGCCGAGGTCTTCATTATCTACAGAGTACAGGCTGCCTGATAAGGCAGGAATTGTAGACCATGAATGCTGGTAGGCCTCCAGCAGCCCCAGTCGGCACCATTCAAAATCGGCGCTTGCGGCGGGCTTTAGGGTAAGGGCATCGTCATAATATTTTGGCTCATTAGCCAGGCAGGATGCATATATAAGCTGATCAGTCACACCCTGTACGGTATTGTTACCAGGCGTAAGCTGGCGAATGTGTTGTGGTTTTAATTCCGCCCATTCCCGGCTGACAGCTTTGAGCACAGAATCATCGATACCAGCGCTCGAAGCTACTATATCAATAAAAGGGCGGTTAATATCGCCTCCTCTATAACGCGGACCTGTCAAAAAATATTGACCATCAATACAGAGTTTTCGCTGTAAAAAATAGGATTGGGGCAAACCCGTTTCTTTCCACGGAAACCTTGCTGCAAAAGCATCGTCTGCGCATCTTTCCTCCTGCTCATAAATCCATTTTTCAAGCCAGTTATGAAGGGTTTTATGCGGCAAAGGTAGCTCTGCATATTGGGAAAGCATAAATCTGAGCATAATTTCCATCTGACATCGCTCCCGGTTGCAGATCAAGCTCATTGATTGTCGTGCTTTTTAATCTTACAGCAAGCCGTATTTTAAGCTGTACTGTCCGCTTCTCGCTCATGGCGGACCGTCCGTTCGCATCGGGCTGCTGTGTGCCAACAGCGGACGTTGTTTACTTTTGATTCATCAATGCGGCGAGTGGCTTTAGATTGTGTTAAAAAGTTGTTTCAAGCGAGCTGTGTTTAAAACCTAATGGAACAAAAATGAGAACGCAAAAGCGATGCATGGGTTATGTGGCCATCGTTGTCGACGACTATGACCGCGCAATTGAGTATTACACCCACAAGCTGGGTTTTACGTTGGTTGAAGACACGCCACAACCGGGTAAGCGCTGGGTCGTTGTGACACCCAATCCGGAAAGCGACTGTAATCTTCTTCTGGCTCGTGCTTCAAATGACAGACAGGAGAGTTTTATTGGTAACCAGTGCGGAGGAAGGGTATTCCTGTTCCTGCAGACTGACGACTTTTGGCGCGACTATAACGCTATGAAGGAAAAGGGTGTTCACTTCTGCCAGGAGCCGCGAGAGGAAGAATACGGGTTGGTCGTTGTGTTTGAAGACATCTACGGCAACCGTTGGGATCTCTATCAGAACAGGTAAAACAAAAGCTCTGAGGGTCAGGTTAACTATACATAATCGGCCCAACACAATGTCCGCTTCTGGCTCTTAGCAAACCTCACTCCCGCGTCAGTCTGCTGTGTGCCAGAGGCGGACATGAGCGAAATCGCAATATACCAAATAACAGACAGCAGGTCGTAAGGGGTAATGGCTGGATAAGGCTTACTTTATAAGACGAAGTCCCCGATCGATAATTTTTTGAAATTCATCACAGTTGGTATGTTCCTGTTCCTTGCAACGGGCAGCGTGTTTAAGCCCCTGACTGAACAGCTGCAGCCTGCGAACAGTATCGTCAATCTCTTGAGAGCGTTTATATAGCAGCTTACGGTCCAGAGCTATCCGCCCCTCAGTATTTAACATTGCTGCCATTTCATCCAGAGAAAAACCTGCAGCCTGACCAATCGCAATAAGCCGCAGCTTATTCAGTACATTTTCATGATATTGCCTTCTCAGGCCATTGCGTCCTACTGGCCTGATTAAACCTTTCTTTTCATAAAATCTCAGTGCTGAAGGCTGAACACCTGAAAGGTCAGCTATCTCTCTTATATCCAGTTCTTTACCCATTGACTTGAACCTTACTTTAAGTTGCACACTGATTATAAGCCCTGACATTCGCTCAAAAAAGGACGTATAGATTGGATAAAATTTCGATTCTCCAGACAGTTATAACAGGCATTAGTGCAACATTTACTATGGATTTATGGTCCCTGTTTCAGAAGCATATACTGAATATTCAGCCGCTGAATTATGCACTGGTTGGTCGCTGGTTATTATGGTTACCCCGGGGAAAGTTCTGCCATCACACTATCATCACTACAATCATGATGCGTGGCGAGAGGTTTACTGGTTGGGCGTTTCATTATCTGACCGGGATACTTTTTGCCTTCATACCGTTTGAATGGGGTGGCATGGCTCAGGGAACCTTCGTTCCTGACGGCTTTGCTGACAGGCCTGTTAACTTTATCTGCCCCTGTGCTGATTATGCAACCCGCATTTGGTTTTGGCGTAGCTGCTTCACGCACACCGCACCCCTGGCTGACACGCCTGTTAAGTGTTCTCACACACCTGTCATAGGGTGTTGGGCTTTATATCGCTGCTTTAGGGATTGTTTCACTCTGCAAACCTTAAGGGAAAGGTCTTTCTGACATTATGTAGGTAGACCTCAGCCTTAATCGTAGATTATCTATGTCCGCTTATCGCTCAAAGCGACCGCGTATTTGTATGGACAGTGAAAGCGCCGGCACCAGCCGACTACACCAGTTGGCCTGGTTGTTACCATCAGGCCCCAGCAGAGGCCCGAAACGCGTCCGCGTGATCCAGAGAAGCCTATTGGCTTTCGCTGGTTAGCGTAGCAGGCCGCGACGCGGCCTGTCCGGAAGGCGGAGAGGCCAGCAGGGTTGGGCCATTATTATATTACTTATGCTGTCGAATAGTTGTTCCACTTGCTTTTAGAATATAAAAAATCCTGCTTTTCCATGTTGAATACTTTGCTTTTAACCAATGGAATTACAACTATTTCTTACAATCCCGCAATGTATGCCAATCATCGGCGAGTTAGGGCTAACCTTATTCCCAACGCAATGAATGCGGCTCCAACAATTCGATCCAGTAAATTCTGTAATTTCCGATTTGCTGAAACAGCGCCTGCTGCGCTGCCAGCCAATATGGCGAATGTGACATCGGTTAAAAATGCTATGAGGGCATAAGTCAGCCCCAGCAGCAAAAATGATGCCGCATGTTGCTCGCCTTCAGGCGTTACAAACTGTGGGAAAAAAGAAATAAAGAAAAGGAGCACCTTGGGATTGGTTAACGTAGTAATGAAACCCTTAGACAGAAGACCGTAAGCGCTTACCTTCTTAACGCTCTGAGATTCAATGTCTTTCTGGTCCTGTTTTCTTATGAATGTGTCTAAGAACATTTTCCCGCCTAGATACATAAGGTATGCCGCGCCAATGTACTTGATAACCATAAACATCACCGGAGAAGCGGTAATCAGAGCAGTCAGCCCTAAAGTGCTTGCAATAGCATGGGTACAACTCCCAAGGGCTACGCCAGAGGCTGACACAATACCGGCGCGGCGGCCGTTAGCCACGCTCTGCCCGATTACATAGGCCATATCAGGTCCGGGAGTAACAGAAAGCAGAAAAACGGATAAGGCGAAGAATCCAAAATTAGTGATGTCCAGCACGGTAACCTCAAATGAACTTGAAATTGTTTAAATGAATTTAACGGGATAATGCTCTGTTTTCCAGCCAAAAGTGTTTAGCGGCCGCCTCAGGCATAGCCATGCCGTGCACTACGTATAGAAATTTGACAGACCATTGCCAAATAGTCTTTAGAATACTTTTTCAAGGCTAACGTCCATTCTTCGCTCTAAGCGGACATGCAATCATCCGGGGCTACCAAGTGCCAGCAGCGGAGATTAGCGTTATCACCATCGATTATCAGAAGGCAGCAAAGAATGCCTTTTCGAAACCCTGATTTGATGGGAAATGACGTTTTCTCTCGTCAGGTAGTTTTGTCGGCACTACTGCGGTACCTGGCATTCCTGTGAGTGCATTGAGGTTATCGTTGTTGCAGGATCTTTGCTCGTTATGTCGGAGGATAGCTGACATTATTTAGTTTATCGCTACTTACTGGCTTTCCTGACGACAGGAAAAGCAAATGGCAGGTGCAGAAAGACCTGCCATTAAATCGGCATAGTTTAATTAATTTAAGTACCCTGTACAGCTAACCGTGAATGGCTACCAAAAGTGTTTAATTTTAAACCTCGGTAACAAAGCCCGGCACAATAACAGTGAAGTATTCCGAATAATTCTTCATCGCGTCTTCGTTACGGAAATTATAAGTGCTTTCATTTTTAATCTTAGCGCAGATGCCCATAAATTTTGCTTGGCTTTAAATCCAGCAATAAGAAAATTCAACTCGCGACTATTGATATAAAATAGCCATCGATTGATGGCTAAAGATTATTATTATTTAATACGGCCGGTTGCACGAGCATAGGAAAATAGTCCGCCTGCAGCGACAATATTGGCCAGTTCTCCCACCGGTTCGCTGGCGACTCTGCGGTCATTCTTCAACACGGTGATGGTTTGCTGTTCAATATCAATCGCGATTTCATCGCCTGTTTGCAATTCATCGCATAAACGTTCTGCGGTGGCGACCGGCAATACCTGTCCGGTGGACACGCAGTTGCGGAAAAAGATACGTGCATAGGACTGGGCCAGTACCGCTTTTACACCGGAAGCGCCTAATGCCACGACGGCGTGCTCGCGCGAGGAACCACAGCCGAAATTCTTACCGGCAACAATAATTGGATACTTCGATTTCCCACTCTGCTCGTCAATGAAGGGTAAGGCATCCTCGGGCAATCCGCACATCGCCAGCGTCGCCAATTGTGCATAACCTTCCGATGTAGAAGGATTGACCTTAAGGTATTCGGCGGTCAGGATCTGATCGGTATCGATGTTATCCTGCAACACATAAACAACGCCGCTGATGGTGCCTGTGGTTGATGCACTCATAAGTAAATCTCCGGGTGAGTGATATAGCCATTTACGGCGGCGGCAGCCACGGAATAAGGTGAGCCCAGATAGATGCTGGCCCGTTTGTGCCCCATACGACCGATAAAATTACGGTTTGTGGTGGAAATCACCGAAATCGGATCGTTAATGCGGCCAAAGGTGTCCGCCGGTCCGCCGCAGCAGGCGGCACAGCCCGCTTCTGCTGACAACTTGACCCCGGCATCGCTAAGGATTTGGTAGACCGAAACGCCGTCAATTTGCGTGGTGATAATATTGTGAAACACCTCTTTGGTGGCCGGGACGGCATAGGTCGGAATCTTTACCTTATTGCCTTTGATCACCCTTGCCGCCGCAATAAAATCTTCCAGCTTGCCGCCCGTGCAGGAGCCAATATAAGCCTGAGAAATCGCCACGTTGGTCACCCGCTCGATGGCGACGACATTATCAGGCGAATGCGGACGGGCAATTCTCGGCTGCATCCTGGTGACGTCAATGTTCACTACCCGGCTGTAGACAGCATCTTCATCCGGCCTGACCACGGTAAAAGGCACATCCGTACGCTTTGCCAGATAGTCCAGCGTGGCCTGATTCGGCACCATGATTCCATTCTTGGCGCCACACTCGACCACCATATTGCAGAGTGTCATCCGCTCTTCGACAGAGAGTTCATCAGTGGCGTTACCGCCAAACTCAATAGTTTCATAGGTGGCACCGTCCACCGTTAACTCGGCCAGCAGCGCCAGGATCATATCTTTAGCCAACAGGCTGGCAGGACGAACACCGGTGAAGTTCACCCGGATGCTGGAAGGCACTTTCAGCGGAATTTCACCGGTACCGAGCGCATAAGCGGCATCCGTGATCCCCAGACCAATGGCGAACGCGCCGAACGCGCCGGAGGTGACAGTATGTGAGTCCGTGCCGAGTAATACTTCGCCCGGACGTGCATGGCCGCCTTCGGCCAGGCCAATATGGCAGACGCCTTTATATTCCGGCGTGCCAACATCATAGAAGTAGTGAATATTCTGCTCGGCGGCGAACTCACGCATCACGCGAATATTCTGATTGGCCTGCGGGTCGGCAGAATAGACAAAATGATCCGGGATCATAATAAAACGGCGTGGGTCCCATACGCGGGCATCGGCACCAAACTCTTTTTTAAATACGCTGGCAACGCCGGGAGTGCAGGGATCGTGTGACATCAGAATATCCACTTTTGCCCAAACCACTTCACCCGGCGTCACACTTTCACGTCCACAGGCGCGTGCGAGAATTTTTTGTGTAATGGTTTGTCCCATCTCTCTGGCCTCTTAATAATCACTAAAATCAGGGTTAAAGATTACCATGGGCAGATACGTTCCCGACGCCGGACCGCGTTTAATCCCGTCTGGCGGCTTATTGTTCCAGAATGACAACAGTGGGCTTTCTGGCGCGTGTTAATTCAATCGGGACAGGGCATCAAAGGTGATCCCCTTCGGCTGGCCTTCCTTCTGCGCGTACCCGTTTCCGCCGCCGTCCTGACCTGCCGTGAAGGCATCAATGGCGACCAGCAGCTGGGATTTGGTCACCCCGGCACCGGGATATTGTCCCGGTCGCCAGGCCAGCGTACCTGGGATCGGGGAGGCAATTTGCGTGACGCTGGCATTAATAAACGCCTCTTTACTGGTCACTTTTCGGGTAAATAACCAAAGTAAAGCCAGTAACAACACCGCGATTAACAGATATTTTCCGGCTTTACGGTAATCACCCATAGCCCGGTGAGTAAAAAACGTTTCACAATAGTTTTACCTGATTAGCGCTGATAAAAACCCGTTAAAGAAGCACTTGCCAGACTATTGGCGTGAATCAAAAAACGCGCCACGGCATTAGGTGTGTGCTGATCAATGCCTAATTTATCCACACCCAGTGCATGAACAGTGAAAATATAGGGGTGGGCGTTATCTCCTTCTGGCGGGCAAGCCCCACCGTAACCCGGCAGGCCAAAGTCATTATGACTTTGCGTAAATGAGTACGGGTTTTCTTCTGCCGTATTTCCGCTATTTTCGGCCAGTGATTTAACTTCGGTGGGAATATCAAATGCCACCCAGTGCCAGAAACCACTGCCGGTTGGCGCATCGGGGTCGTAAGCCGTAACGGCAAAACTTTGAGTACCTGCCGGAATGTTTTCCCAGCTCAGCTGGGGAGAGATATTATCTCCGCTGCCGCCAAAGCCATTAAATTCTTGTTTCTTGCTCAATGTCTCTTGATCTTTAAAGTCGCTGGAAATTATTTTCATACTTTCACCTCTGGTTGGGGAAATACATCCTAACCAGTGGGATTTTATCTTCCTAGCCCATCGGGCAAGTGTTCAGCATTATTTCAGTAATGAAACAATCAGAAGCTATCAGCTTACGATGAAAAGACAGTGAAAAACTCTGTTTACTTCTGCAAAAACGCACAGATAGCAGAGGAATTTTGTGCTAATGTACCTGCACAATCTGATGACAATAATCAATTTTTCTGATGAATAATGTCGAAAATCTGGTTTCTATGGCTGCCTTCGCCCGCGTCGTAGAGACATTAAGTTTTACTGAAGCCGCCCGCCTGCTTCAATTATCTAAGTCATCCGTCAGCCGTGAAATCGCTCAGCTGGAAGTACGCCTGGGCGCGCAATTGCTTAACCGCACAACGCGGAGCATTGAAGTGACTGAATTAGGGATGAGTTATTATCAATATTGCTATCGCATACTTAATGAGCTGAACAGCGCCGAACGGTTTATTCGAAACTTTCATGAAGAGCCTATTGGTAACCTGCATATCATTGCCCCGTTCACCTTTGGCTATCAGTGTGTGGTTCCGGCGTTGAATCACTTTATTTCCGGCAATATTCATGTCAGTGCCGACCTGGATTTAACCGACCGTCCGTTAAACATTACTGAAGATCAGTATGATATTGGTATTATTATCAGTCGTCAGCCGCCTGACCATCCATTTATTAAGCTATTAACTGATATCAGCTGGGGATTATATGCCACTCCGGAATATATCAGCCAGTATGATGCAATTGAAAACCCCGAGGATCTGCCGCGCTACGACTATATTTTATTCCGGGGTTCGGCCCATACAATTTCGCTTCCTTTCCGCAAAGAAAAACAAAAAATCGATATTGAGGTAAGAAGCCGTTTTCGCGCCAATAATAGCATGGCGTTGATGAGCTGCGCGCTGGCGGGCACCGGGATTGTTTATCTCCCTGATTATATGGCGCGCGAGCCGGTCGGCAGCGGCAAACTGGTACGCCTGCTGCCCGGCTGGCGCATGGATACGTATCAGGCATGGATGGTTTTCAAGTCAGAAAAAACGCTCTCTTCGCGGGTGCGACATTTTGCTAACGATTTACAGGCCGGCCTGCTACGCGAACTGGCTTAAGCCATCGACATTTCAGGTTCGATAATCACATCGCCACGGCGTAAAAGCTCGACGCGATTGTCCAGCAGGCTGACAAAGGTCGTTGCGTGGGAACACTGGTTGCGATTATTGGACGGGATTACCATATCCACCAGTGCGCCAAAATTGTCACGCGCGGCCGTCATGCTGACCAGCCCGTCAGAGGCAGTCGTTACACTGGCGGGAAGCACCATCAGGGGATGTCCCAGCGCGTCGATGGTCGCATTCAACAAGCTATTGTGATTGCACAGCACAGCCACAGACGACCCCGACATTAGCGGGTTCTCGGGCACTCGGTCGGACTTCGGTAGCAGGAATTTTAACGGACCAGGCCAGTAGCGCTGTGCGAAAAAGTGTAGCTGTTCGCGCTGCCAGCCATTCAGCGTCACCCACGGCAGCAGGTTATTGATGCCGGTCACGCACAGGGTAGCCTGCTCCGTCTTCTGCGCCTTCATCTCACTTAAACGCTGCGCAGCTGAAGCGCTGAAGGGACTGGCGGCCAGCGCATAATGGGTATCGGTGGGCACGAGGATCACACCATCCCGCTTCAGACAATCTACAGCTAAATCAATAAAAGACATGGGTCGGATTTCCTGTTCCCTGACAATTGCTGGTGGGAGCTATAGGCGGAATGTCAGTAAACCGCCGGTCAATTCCTTTACACACTATCCTGCAGGATATTCAGCACAGGAACAATAGAGATAACAAATGTGGGGGTATTGTTCGCGTGCTGCAACAGCGCGTCGCAAGTAGGCTGTGTAGCCAGGATGTAAGTATCCCTGTATGGAGTTTATCTGTGGCTGCAAGAAGATGATCATGGATGTAATCTGGCTGGTTGCCCTTATGCCTCAGAGGCGTCAGCACTATGCACACACTCGTCCCGCCCCGACACCATGATGTCCGTTTTTGGCCTTCTTTGCCCTGCTGTTTCCCGCCATCATTGGGTTACACCCACTCAGTCAGGAGTCCAGAAATGTCCAACAGCGTGCTTTTAGTGATTGACGCCCAGCAGTCGTTCTATCATCGTGGCTATCAGGAAACCGTCGAGATGCCCGCCTTTGAACGCAGCCTCTCCGCGCTGATCGGCGGCTGCCACGTGCGCGGTATCCCGATTGTGGATGTGTTCCATGAGGAGGAAGAGGGTCCGTTCTCGCGGGACTCCGGTCTGGTGGTGCGCCTGCCTTTTCTGAACCATAAAGCGGTGAAGACGGTGCATAAGCGCGTTCACAATGCCCTGACCGAATCCGGGCTACAGGCGTGGTTACAGGAACAGCAGGTGGATCATCTGATTATCTGCGGCCTGCGCACCGAACAGTGCTGTGAAACCACCGCCCGCGTCGCGTCAGATCTTGGCTATAAGGTGACGTTTGTGACCGAAGCGACGCTAACCTTCCCGATTTGCCATAACCGCATCACGTTAAGTATCGCTGACATCCGTCACCGTACTGAAGCGGTGCTGATCAACCGTTTCGCCTCCGTTCAGAGCGTGGAGGAGTGCCTGCAGGAGCTGCCATAATATGAGTGTCCAGGTGTGGTTTTTGCTGGTGCCCGGCGTTGTCTCGCTGGATGTGACCGGCCCGGCAGAGACGCTGAAGCTGGCAGGCGGCGCCTTTGCGCTGCGCTATTTCGGCCCGGAGGAGAGCATCACCACCTCCACCGATATGACCATCAGCCGCATCGAGCCGCTGCCCGACAGGCTTCCCGCAGGCAGTCTGCTGGTGGTGCCCGGCGTGCATGACTCGGTTACCTGCTTTGACACGCCGCAGGGCATCGCGGCGCGTCACTGGCTGATGCGGCAGCAGCCGGATATCCATGCGCAGCGCATCACGCTGATCTGCATCTGTTCAGGGGCCATTCTTGCGGCTAAAGCGGGTCTGCTGAGCGGCGTGCAGTGCACCAGCCACCATGAAGTGACGGAGCGGCTGAAAAAGATCGATCCTGCCGCTATCGTTAAGGAAAACCGCATCTTTGTGGAAGATCGCGGCATCTGGACCAGCGCCGGGATCACCGCAGGCATCGACCTCTCCCTGCACCTTATCCACCAGCTCTGCGGCTCGCAAACGGCGCTGAACGTGGCGCGGGAAATGGTGATCTACTTCCGCCGCTCGGGAGACGATCCGCAGCTTTCGCCGTGGCTGCGCTACCGCAACCATATGCATCCCGCTATCCATCGCACGCAGGACCTGCTGGTAGTGCATCCCGAGCAGGAGTGGCAACTGGAGGAAATAGCCGGGCGGGTGCATGTCAGCCCGCGCCATCTGACGCGCCTGTTCAGGCAGCATCTGGGGATCAGCGTGCGGGATTATCACGAGCAGCTGCGGATAGCGGTTGCGCAGCAGCGTTTACAGCAGGGGGAAGGCGCTGAGAAAGCCGCCCTTTCCGCCGGTTTCTCCTCTTCACGCCAGCTTCGCCGCGCGTTGCAGCGCTGGCAGGCGTAATTTCAGTGGGGTGATACCTTTTTGGCATCACGAAAATGGGAATTCAGTCACGGTCAGCGGAGTGGAACAATCGGGGGACTCAACAAAAGGAGACACGATGAAAACCCGAAATCTTTCTCAGGATCTGACCGTGAGTGATGTTGGCTATGGCGCCATGGGGCTCAGCGAATTTTATGGCGAAACAGATGACCAGAACTCCCTGCAACTCCTGCACAAACTTATCGATCTGGATATCACCTTTATCGATACGGCGGACCTCTATGGGCGCGGCCATAACGAGCGGCTGATTGGCCACTTTCTGGCCGGTCTGGATAAGGCGACACGGGAAAAGTTTAAAATTGCCACCAAGTGCGGCATCGACCGCTCGCCTGACAAAGCCTATGCCCGCACCATCAATAATCAGCCCGACTACATTACCCGCTGCTGTAACGACTCCCTTAAACGGCTTGGCGTGGAGCGAATCGATCTATTTTACCTGCACAGGGTAAATCAGGCGACTCCCATCGAAGAGAGCATGGCGTGCCTGAGCCAGCTCGTGCAAGAGGGGAAGATAAACCATATCGGGCTTTGCGAGGTCTCTGCATCCACACTACGCCGGGCGCATGCCGTGCATCCGCTGAGTGCGCTACAGACAGAATATTCGTTATGGACCCGCGATATCGAAGAGGAAATCCTTCCAGCTTTGAAAGAGCTGGATATCGGACTGGTTCCTTACTCGCCGCTCGGCAGAGGCTTCCTGACCGGTAAATACCTTAAGAACAGCGATTTTGCAGAGGGTGATTTCCGCAAAAACAATGAGCGCTTTGCGCAGGCCAGCCTGGATCATAACGCTCAGCTGCTTGAGGTTATCCGGCCGCTGGCGGAGAAATACAGCGCCACTGCCGGGCAGATTGCGCTGGCCTGGCTGCTGGCGCAGTATGACAAGCTGGTCCCTATCCCTGGCACTAAGCACAGCCATTATCTGGCTGAAAATGCCGCTGCCGCTGATATCGTGCTGGATAAAGCAGACGTTGCGTTACTGAACGGCATTCATCAGCGCGTGGAGATAAAAGGCGGACGTTACTCTGAGGAGGGGATGAAAGGGGTGAATGCCTGATAATGGCCTTCTGGCCAGACCGGCTAAAGGCTGAAAACTTTCAGTAAGAAAACGCCCGATGAAGCTCATCGGGCGTTTTCTGTTTTAACGACTGACGCTCAACGCCACACCTTCCCCGCCGCCAACGCACAACGCCGCCACGCCGCGCTTTTGATTATTACGAATCAGTCCATGTACCAGCGTTACCAGTATCCTGCATCCTGAGGCGCCAATTGCATGGCCAAGTGCAATCGCGCCGCCATACGGATTGATGCGTTCAGAGGGGATACCTGACCCGGCAATCACTGCCAGCGCCTGCGCGGCAAATGCCTCATTAGATTCAAGTTGTTCAACCTGTTCAGGTTTCCAGCCCGAACGGGAGAGACAGTCGGCGATCGCCTGTACCGGCGCAGCTCCCATCAATGCCGGCTCGATTCCAGAGTTAGCAAACGCGCCCAGAGAAGCCAGGATCGGTAACCCGCGTAGCACTGCCGTGTCTCGGGTACAGAGCAGGACTGCGGCAGCGCCATCATTAAGAGAGGAAGCATTACCTGCCGTGACCGTGCCGCCCTTTTTAAAGACCGGTTTCAGCTGCATCAGTTTTTCGATGCTGGACTGGCGTGGGCCTTCATCCTTGTCCACTCTCCGCGGCTCCCCTTTCGGGGTCAGCCATTCTACAGGAACGATTTCACTCTCAAAAATACCCTGAGTTTGTGCATCAAGCGCTTTGATATGGGACAGAAGAGCGTATTCATCCTGCATTTCGCGGCTGATATTGAATCGGGTTGCCACGTTTTCTGCGGTAATACCCATATGATAATCATTGAAGACATCCCAGAGTCCGTCAGAGATCAGGCTGTCTTTCATATTATTGTCACCGATGCGTTTCCCTGTGCGCGAAGACATCAGCAGATGTGGCGCGTTGGACATGCTTTCCTGTCCACCCGCAATCACAAACTCTGCTTCACCAGTCTGTAGCGCCTGCATGCCCAGATGCACTGACTTGAGGCCGGAACCACACACCTTATTCACCGTCAGGCACTGCGTGTTAACAGGTAATCCGGCGTTCAGCGCTGACTGGCGTGCGGGATTCTGCCCGCAGCCCGCGGTCAAAACCTGCCCCATAATGACCTGAGAAATGTCACTGGCCGCCACGCCAGAGTCTGCAAGCAGCGCACGAATAACACGACTTCCAAGCTCTGCTGCGGAACGATCGGCCAGTGCGCCCAGGAAGGCCCCGGTTGCCGTGCGCTTTGCAGAAACAATCACAACTTCATTCATGGGTTTTCCTTTTTAAGTCCGGGTAAGGTCTGTCCGGTTGCAGCCATAGCGGCTCGATACGCCGTCAACCCATTCATACAGGCCGGAACACCAGCATAAACAGCCATTTGAATCACGACTTCCAGCAGCTCTTGCGGGGTAACGCCGGTGTTCAGCGCCGCCCTCATATGCAATTCGAGCTGGGGCATGGCATTACCCAGCGTCACCAGCGAGGCCACGGTCAGCATTTCTCTTGTTTTAAGATCCAACCCCGGACGGCCTACCACAGCCCCAAAAGCATAATCGGTAATCAAAGCCGGAAGAGTGGGATCCAATTCGCTTAATCGCCCGGTGACTTTATCGGCAAGTCCTGACTCAAGGCGGTCCATGATCTCTCTGCCATTACGGGTCAGATCATCAGTTTGACTCATAAGATTTCTCCAGAATGGTTTGTGTGGACGTGACGCGGGCAGGAATAGCGGCAACCAGCAGCACGGAGAGTCCAATCGCTGCGCCAGCTACAATATAAAGAAGCGAGACGGAAAATGCCGATACCATCCAGGCCCCGGCTGACGCACCAATTCCTATTGCAGTATTGAAAAATGAGACGTAAACCGCAGAAGCCGGGAAGGTTTTCTCTTCAGCCATCCGCAAAACCCATGTCTGGAAGCCCACGAATATTCCCGAGACCGCCACACCCCAGAGAACCATTGCCGCAAAAATAGCAGAGCCTGAGAGTGAAGGGCCAGATAAACCCAGAGAGACCAGGACTATGCAAATAAGCAGGACCGAGGCTGATACCGTTACCTTGAGATATTTATCGATCACCATGCCAGTAAGGAGATTACCGGCAAGACCTGCGATGCCGTAAACGAAAAGAACAACCGGAATAATTGAGGTGGTCAGCGAATGTTGCGTATGCAGCCAGGGTTCAATGTAAGTGAATGCTGCAAAATGTGCTGTGACCGTCAGTAAAGTGGCTGAATAGATTTTCCATAGCGTGGATGATTTCAGTACGCTTTTTAATGCCCCCAGCCCAATAGCGCTTTTGCTGGTAATTTGGGGAACGAGTAACGTGATGCCGATAAAGGCAACAACACTAAGCACGGCCATAAGCCAGAACGCCTGTCGCCAGCCAAAGTGAAGACCAATATAGTTTGCTACCGGCACCCCAAACACGCTGGCTGCCGAGACGCCGCCAAATACTATTGAGGTTGCGGCACCAATGTATCTGGCGGGCACCATGGCTACGGCAGTCGCACCGATCATCGCCCAGAATGCCCCATGGGCAAGAGCACCCACTACCCGCGCGGCCAGCAGCGCCGTATAGGTGCTTACCGTAGCGGCAAGCACGTTCGATAAAAAGAGCACTACCGTAAGCGTTAGCAGCAGGCGTTTTTTAGCCACGTTGCCCAGGAAAACAGAGGCAAAGAGCGCGCTCAGTGCGCCAATCCAGGCGTAAAGTGAAACCGTCATGCCCACCGCTGATTCAGAGGAGCTGAGTCCTTTCGCAATTG
Source organism: Erwinia pyri (assembly GCF_030758455.1). Classification (NCBI taxonomy): domain Bacteria; kingdom Pseudomonadati; phylum Pseudomonadota; class Gammaproteobacteria; order Enterobacterales; family Erwiniaceae; genus Erwinia; species Erwinia pyri. The sequence continues at coordinate 95,329 of NZ_CP132353.1, read as the reverse complement.
GCGTCAGCAGACCAACGGGGGCAAGTTCAGTCGTGACGATAGTAAACGTTGAAAGAGCCAGGATAAATAGGGCAAGCCATGACCTCAGGGTCATATTTTGCGGAATGTTTTCTGAAGTCATGTTTTTACCTCAACAATGATTTAAATAATCGGCCAACGATGTGTAGTTGCATAACTGGCAAGGTTTGTAGATCTCCCCACACAAATAGGGTGACCGGTTGCTTCGAGCATGGGAATATCCGAGAGATCGTCGCCATAGGCATAACAATCCGCAGGCGCGATGCCTTTTTCATTGCAAAACGTCATTAGCGCTTCCCTTTTCCCGAAACCAATAGTTTGTGGCGTATCTATTTCACCAGTCAGCATCCCCGCAGCCGTTAATTTCAACGGGGCGCAAAGAATATCTTTTACACCAAGATATTTCGCGACAGGAGAAAGAACAGGAAGCATAGATCCGGAAATGAAAACAACGCGTCTACTCCCGGCCTGGTGTTTTTTCAAAGCCGAAACCGCACTTTCTATAAATACACCTGATTTCAACTTATCACTGAACCACCTTTCTCCAGCCTCTTCTAACTCACGATAGCGAACACCTGAAAACTGCCGATAATAATCTCTGTTAATTTTTTCCCGGGGGGTGCCATTTTTCACTTCACTCCGAAAATGCATCATATAAACGTCAAGCTTGTCAGGGTCTTTTCTTTCCCGACACCAGAAGGCAAAAAAATCAAACATGCTTTTTATATTTATGATTGTCTCATCCACATCAAAAAAAGCGGCTGAATTTTTCAAAATTCACTCCTCATAATTTTTTCTGCGACTTTTAGTCGGGAAGTCCTTATTATTTCCGGGCACGCCGGCATCTGCCCAGCGCGAAGGCTCAATTTCAACGATCACAACTGAAATTTTATCCAGCGGTGCACCGGTATTTTTATGCACAGCAAAAGTAATATCTTCCTGCAATTTTATAATTTCGCTTTCACTTTTAGCAGGCCAGGTCGTAACGTGAACAAAGGGCATATAATCTCCTTACCCAAAAGTAATCAATTCATCAAAAGAACGGCATTTAAGTTTTAAATGGGCATGGATATCGCCACCTAGGCCATAGAGTCCAATAGCGCCGCCGTAGCTTTGACGGGTGCTCATATAAAGGACCACGACATTGATAATCCGGTTTCCCTGCCGTTCATGTGCCGGAAACGGATCGGGCAGTTCCGCCCAGTAGTCTGCGTTACCTTCACTATCGGTAATAAACAGGTTGGGGATCCCCAGCGGGCCTGGTCGGCTGGGATCTTCAACCGCTAAATCATTCTCTCGAAGACTCATCACCGTATAGACGCTATCCGGAACAAGCTTGCGAAAGGTAAACGTAAATCGCGCGCGCTTTTGATCTTCCGAAAGCCTTATCTCCAGCTCTCCCTCAGCCTGTATCCAGGCTGCCAGCGTCACCGGAGGGATCTGACGTTTGCCATCACTGCTGCGGTAATCAGCAATGTATCCTTCATGCAACGGCAGACTTGGCCGGGTTTCACTGTTTGCCTGCGGTCGCTGCTCCGGGGCAAACACCATGCCGTAATTATTTGCAGGGACAGGCAGAGGAAGCGTGTACAGAAGTGTTGCCTTCAATTCATCCTCTGACATCTCTTCAATATCGCGGACTATTTTGTAAGGCGCTGTGGTACCGAACTCAGGAAGCGGACTCTCTGCCGAAACAATCACTTTGCGCCACGCCAGCCCGTTATCCCCGGGGACCATCCCCACCACCACGAAGTTACCTTTGTCGTCCATTACCTCCGCAGGGGGGTAAAGCGGCCCCTGCGTGGTAGCAGCCAAACGGTATTTCTGGCTACTGATTTCAGGCATGGATCATTTCCTGTGCCGGTGTCTGCTGTTCCACCACTGCCGCCTGCATGGCCGCTTCAGCCAGTGACTTTTCCTTTTCGGAGATCAATCCTGAAGGGTAGACGGTGAACTCTACATCCATGCTTGCACAAAGCGTCTGGTGCTGAGTAACACGGACCTGCGCCTTAAAACGTCCCCGGTGATTGTTGATATCCTGTTCAAGGAACTCAAAATGGACGAGGGCCGGTAAGGGAAAGAGAAAGCTGGAAAAGTTAATCGCCATACTGTTGATGACGTAATAACGTCCGGAGTCCTGTTTATAAATAAACTCTTCAGTAATGGCAATAAAGGCCTGACGACTTGCCTCTACCAATAACATGCCCTGAATATGCTGACCGGTCTGATGGTCTGACATGAGTTCACAGCGCTCATCAATCAACAGGGGCATGGCATAAAGGTTGCTGTTATGGTCAGTTTGTTCCGCTGAGCCTATAAGGACGTTTTGCTCAAGTCTCTTATGGCAATGCACATTTTTTTTATCATTGACCATTTTTTCCAGCGAATACATTTTGAGCTTGTTACCATGAATCGCATTTCTTGCATGATTTGAAATCACTTTCCCGGCAAAATCTTTACGGACGCCTTGGCCGATAATAATTTCATGTTCTTTATCGATAATATTAGCAGGAATCTGCGTCAATAACTCAAGCTGAGAAATAGTCAAAACATCTTTCCCGTTAGCGAATTCATTGAATTTATCGCCGACAACAACCAGTTTCTTACAGTTCATTTAATTTTCCTCAGCAACAACAAGCACGATAGATGCGGGTATAAAGACCTTCATTACCCCCAGTAATAAAATTATCCCCGGCCTGTTTAATAATTTCCTGATACCGTGCATTGGTAAAGGCCTCTTTGTATTCTTCTTTATTTCCATCGAAAGAAGAGATAAACATCACGCCCGGAACGCCGCTGATAAGAGAATGGAACGCTTCGAAGCTTTTAATTTTATCTTTATTTTCCCTCACAACATTGAAAATGGTCTCATCGCGCCATTGACGGTATTTTTGATAATTGTGAGACGGAACCTCAACATGTCTTAACTGAATATAAGCGGTTTCAGGCAGATTTTTTTCGTTGTCAATGGGTGATTCTACAAACTTAAGAAGTTCTCTACGGATATCGGCGGCAATAACTTCAGAGAAACGATGGAACATTGACGCCATTTCCTCTTCTGCCCATGAGATTTCTTTAATATCTTTAAACGACCGCAGTTCAAGCAGTTCATTAAACCCCTGCTCTTCACAAAAATAATAACGTGTGTTTTCACTGTTTTTTAATGCTGAGAAATCTTCAGTGGAAAACTTATTTTTAAGCGGGAAGCGCGATACCAGAACATAGTTTGATGACATTTTTCTCTCCTGAGATGTGTGCTTAATTTCGGGAGGAATTTAGCAATATGGTGAGAAGATGGAATTATTAAATGTGTAATACAATTTTTGAATTACTGTGAATGGGTGTTTTTCTGATAGTGATATTGGTGATTTATCTGCACAGATAAAAAAGGCTAAAATGCGCCTTTGAATGGCGGGATGGACTCTATGGCTACAGCAGCGCACCTTATCAGCAGCAATCTTCCCAGCGTGAAGCAACTTCAGTGCTTTCTGGCTGTGGCCCATGAACTTAACTTTCGCCGGGCGGCTGAGCGGCTCAGCATGACCCAGCCGCCGCTAACTCGCCAGGTCAAATGTCTGGAAGCCGTGCTGGGAGAACAGCTGTTCAGCCGCAGTACGCACGATGTGAGCCTGACGGAAGCAGGGCGCGCCCTTGTGGTAAGAGCAGAGAACATTCTGGCGGAACTCTATGGATTAAAAGCGGACTCGCTGGCAACCGAAGGGCGTCTGCGCATCGGCCTTACCCGCACGCTGAACTTTGAATTTGTAGAGCCATTAAATAAGCAGCTGACCAAACTCAATGCTGAAGATGACGTGGAAACGCCCAACCTGACCTCTGCCCAGCTGCTGCAGTGCCTGGCTAAAAACACGCTTGACCTTGTCCTGACGGGAGAGAAAGGCACGGGTCATGAAGATGTTGTGCAATACCGCTGGGTCTGCCGTGAACCCCTGCTGATGGCTATGCCGGCCCTGCATCCGGCCAGTCTCAACGAGAAGGTTTCCCTACAGGAAGTGAGTGATTTACCGCTTTTCTGGTTTGCCAGAAGCGCAAACCCTTCATTTTATGATAAGTGCGAAGACTATTTCAGCAGGCTCAACGTCACGCTTAAAAAAGTCAAAGAGCCTGATGATTCCCTCGTTATGCTGACGCATATCGCCAGAGGTAAGGGCTTTGCTCTGATGCCGCAGTCAAAATGTACCTTTAATCAGGAAGGGTTATGCTACCGTGCGTTAACTGATGAGGAGTCGCAGCAGTTAAATATTGATGTCTACGCCGCTATCCGACTCAATGAAAATAATCAGGCCGTACTTAATATTCAGAAAATGTTAGGGGACACAGGCTGGTAAAGCCCCTGCCTGGCCCCTGAATCACAGCCGTTTACTGCTTCACGCTCTCGATAAAGGTTTTACGGGCCGTTTTCGAGCCAAGCCGCTCAGCTTCATCCAGCAGTTTCAGCGCCTTGTCCACATCCCCGGCCTTAACCGCCTTCTTAATGGCGTTGTTAAACCAGGCGTCGGAGTCATCCAGCATCGGCTCAGTAGGTTTGGCTGGCGCAGGTGCCGCAGCCTGGGTACTGCCTACCACCGCAGGGGCGGCCGCCGGGGCGTCGGATGATGGGAAGAGCTGCCCAATCATCACGTTCCCCGCCTTCTGCTCTGCGGTGACTTTCAGACTGAGCGTGCCGGTTGCGGTGTGACGGGCAACCGGATCGGGAATATCGGGTACGGCATTGCCCACGCCAGCCGCATAGGCTTTGGCGGGGTTAACCATTTGCGTGGTCTCGCTCAGATCTTTACTGGTGGTATAAACCAGCAGGTAGATCTGCTTCTGCCCCAGCGCCGGAGTGAGCTTCAGCGTGCCTTCAAGGCGATCGCTGGAGACGATGCCGGGCTTCTCATAGGGGAAATAGTTGCTGGGATAGAACGCTGCCGGACGCATCTGTTCATCCAGTACCAGCACGTTCGGGGCATAAACCGTTTTGCCTGCCACCACGCTGGTTAATACGATCTCCAGCGAACCACGGTCAGCCGGCAGGGCAAAGGCACCCACGGCGCCCTGGATCTCGCCCTGATTGATCTGCGAGCCGCCGCTACCAAGCTGCACCTCCTGCGTCACCGGCGGAACCAGCGGTGTCCAGGAGAGTTTGCGTAACTGCTCGCTGGAAATAGTGGGGGCCTTAGCAGCATCCTGCTGGGCCGCAGAGACCACTGCAGGCGCAGCAGCCAGCAGGCTCAGGGAGAGACACAGTGACAGCAGTTTCTTTTTCATTGTTGTTTCCTTTGAAATCACCATGAAGGCTGGCAGCCATTCACGCCTGCCGCCAGCCAGCACATCTTCTTTACGACTCAACTTGCCGCAGATGAGGGGACACTTACCACCAGACTTCCATCTGTGCGCCGAAGGTGATTTCATCATCATCGCCACGGCTGAAGGTACGGACGCTGGTATCGTTCATAGCCAGACCATTGTTCACGCCGCTGTCGGTGTCATAACCCCATTTCTCATCCCATTTGGCATAGGTCGCGAAGAGGCGGATAGCCGGACGGGACCAGATGCTGTCGCCAGCCTGCCACTGTTGCGCCAGGGTCACTTTGTACTGGCCGTTGCGGTCGCCGGTGCGCTGGGATTTCACGTTGTCATAGCCCGCTTCCAGCAGGGTGCTCATGATTGGCGTCCATTTGTACATCGGACGCACGCCCACGGTGTACCAGGTGGTGCCGTTGTTGTTGTCACGATCCGTATCCTGATACATCGCCACGTACATCAGGCCCCAGGTGTCATTGAAGTCAAGCGCACCGTGGTCCAGCACGCGGATCATGCTGCCGTTGTTATTGATAGCTGAACCGTTGGAGTGGCCGTTAGCTGCCCCTGTTCCCGGATCGGTCATCGAGTCAGCCGCATACTGCAGCACGAATTTGTTGTAGCCGTTATAGATGCTCTGGGTATGCTCAGCGGTCAGCAACCAGCCATCTTTGGTGGCGTTGTCGTCCAGCGAGTAGCCGTCACGCGCATTGGCACGGCCATAATCGACGCCCAGCTCCAGCACGCCGCCAGGGTTGGTTTCAAGACCGGCCAGACGCACGTCAAAGACGTCGTTGGAGGTCGGCAGTTCATTACGCTGGTCAGCAATGTAGCCAAACGAGCCGCCGCTTTCGGTGTTGCGGGTGGCCGCAAAGGAGAGCTTACCGAAGCCGACATCAATATCTTCCAGACCGGCACCAGGACCAGAGATATCCCAGTAGTAGAAGTCGATCATATGGACATCATGACGCTGGTAGAAACGCTTACCGGCCCAGATGGTGGAGCCTGGCAACCATTCGATCAGGTTTTTACCTTTCACGTTCGCTTCACGGAAAGCCGGATCGGTTGATTCCCAGTCGTTCTGCTGCGACACGGAATAGGCTACGTTGGTGTCGAAGTAGAAGCTCTTGTCGCCCTCTTTCCAGACTTCCTGCCCCAGTTTCAGCTCCGCATAGGTTTCACATTCGTTACCCAGGCGGTATTTGCTCTCTGCGCCGGTCGCCTTAAAGCATTGCTGCTCGCCGCCGCTGCCAGACCAGCCGATGCCGGAACGGGCGTAGCCGGTGAAATCCACGGCCATAGCCGGGGTGGAAAGGACGCCTGCAGCCACTGCCAGCGCCAGGGAGGAATTGCGTATTGTTATCATCATCTTCTCCTGTAGGGGGACTGGTGCATTTAAACGCCGGGCTCCGGGTGTAACCGGCGACAGGCCGTTCCGTCTTCACGGAACAGATGACAGCGGTGTGGCGGCAAACCGATGGCGAAAGTTGCACCTTCTTCTACCAGCACCACGTCATTCTGGCGGTAGACCAGGTTTTGACGAATTGCCGGAATCTGGATATGGATCTGGGTTTCATTACCGAGCTGTTCGACTACCTGCACTTCCCCGGCAAGCCTGATTTCAGCGCTGTCGCCTGGCAAAAGGTGTTCAGGGCGAATGCCCAGTGAGAGATTGCTGCCCGCCGTGACGTCGCTACCTGCAACAGGCAGCCAGACCCACTGGCGATCGGGCAGTTCCACCTGCACGCGCTCAGGCTCGGCGGCAATCACTTTCACCGGCAGGAAATTCATCTTTGGCGAGCCGATAAACCCGGCCACAAAACGGTTGGCTGGATAGTGGTAAAGCGCCAGCGGCTTACCAATCTGCGCGATGCGTCCGGCATTCAGCACCACGATTTTGTCGGCCAGCGTCATCGCCTCAACCTGATCGTGGGTCACGTAGATCATCGTGCGCTTCAGGCGCTTGTGCAGCCGGGAGATCTCAATACGCATCTGCACACGCAGCGCCGCATCAAGGTTAGAGAGCGGTTCATCCAGCAGAAATACGGTTGGCTCGGCCACCAGCGTGCGGCCAATCGCCACGCGCTGACGCTGACCGCCGGAGAGCGCTTTTGGCCGCCGCTCCAGCAGATGAGCCAGCTGCAGGACTTCAGAGACCTGATTAACCCGCCGCTCTATCTCCTCTTTTTTGGTGCGTGAAAGCTTGAGGCCGAATGACATATTTTCCGCCACCGAAAGGTGGGGATAGAGCGCGTAAGACTGAAATACCATGCCGATGCCACGTCCGGCAGGTGGGACTTCATTCATGCGCTGATTGCCAATCTTCAGCTCGCCGGAAGTGATCTCTTCCAGACCGGCAATCATCCGCAGCAGCGTTGATTTACCGCAGCCGGAAGGCCCGACAAACACCACGAACTCCCCTTCCTCAATCTCCAGGTTGATATCGCTGGAGATCACCGTGTCGCCAAAGGCCTTGTGCACGCCGCTTAGGGAAACGCTCGCCATCCTGAACTCCTCTCTCTGCCACATGCAGAGGAAATTGAATGTCAGGAAGGATGCCGACAAGCGCGGCGGGCGTAATCCTCCGGCAGCGGGTTTTTCACGGGGGAGGAGCAGGGAGGATGAGCCGCCACGCGCAGCGAAGAAAAGTTCAGGCTAAAAGCCAATTTCGTGACGCACCTGGCAAAAACTGATGGTGAATTTTGCGAGTCAGCTGTCATTACCGCCCAGAGTGTTAGGGGCATCACAGTCTGAGAGGTGGGGGCGTAGGCGGGGGGAGGATGAAGCTCCGGGGGGTTAACTCCACACTGGCAACGTACCCTCTCACCCTCGATGTAGAGAGAAATCTGCTGCCTCACAGCACTATAAGGACTGGATTATGGCTCTCAGCATGAAGAACATCCTCAGACACACCGTGAAGATCTCCGCACTGGCAACGCTGGTTCTCTCCTCTGCCGCCTTTGCCAAAATAGAAGAAGGCAAGCTGGTGATCTGGATCAACGGTGACAAAGGCTATAACGGCCTGGCGGAAGTCGGTAAAAAGTTTGAGCAGGATACCGGCATTAAAGTCACCGTCGAGCACCCGGACAAGCTGGAAGAGAAGTATCCGCAGGTGGCCGCGACCGGTGACGGACCCGATATCATTTTCTGGGCCCACGACCGTTTCGGCGGTTATGCCCAGTCCGGTCTGGTGGCAGAGATCGCTCCTGACCAGGCTTTCAAAGATAAGCTGTTCCCGTTTACCTGGGATGCGGTCACCTTCGACGGCAAACTGATTGGTTACCCGGTAGCGGTGGAATCCCTGTCGCTGATTTACAACAAAGACCTGATCAAGACTCCGCCGAAAACCTGGGAAGAGATCCCGGCGCTGGATAAAACGCTGCGGGGCAAAGGCAAAAGCGCCATCATGTGGAACCTGCAGGAACCCTACTTTACCTGGCCCATCATTGCCGCGGATGGCGGTTATGCCTTTAAGTATGTTGCAGGAAAATATGACACCAAAGACACAGGCGTGAATAACGCCGGATCGCAGGCTGGCCTGCAGTTCATTGTCGATTTAGTGAAAAACAAACATATCAGTGCCGACACCGACTACTCCATTGCGGAAGCAGCCTTCAACAAAGGCCAGACGGCGCTGACCATTGACGGTCCCTGGGCCTGGGCTAACCTCGACAAGAGCAAAATCAACTACGGCGTTGCGCCGCTGCCGACCTTCCACGGTAAGCCCTCTAAACCCTTTGTTGGCGTGCTGACGGCGGGCATCAATGCGGCCAGCCCGAACAAAGAGCTGGCGAAGGAGTTCCTGGAAAATTATCTGATCACCGATGAGGGCCTGGCGGTGGTAAATAAAGATAAGCCGCTGGGCGCCGTAGCGCTGAAATCGTACCAGTCTAAGCTGGAAAAAGATCCGCGTATTGCCGCCACCATGGCGAACTCGAAGAACGGCGAAATCATGCCGAACATCCCGCAAATGAGCGCCTTCTGGTATGCCGAGCGCAGCGCCATCGTCAATGCGGTTAATGGTCGTCAGACCGTGCCTCAGGCGCTGAAAGATGTGGAAACCCGCGTGACCAAATAATCGTTTCTTCCGCGACTTACGGTGCAGCCGCTGTGCGGCTGCACCGTGCCAAAAAGGATTATTGCTATGTCCGTAGCTCAGACCAGCCTGCCTGCCAGAAACAAAGGCCGCCCCCTGCTCGCCTGGGCTCTTATCGGCCTGTGTGCTCTGGTGGCTGGTTATTTAATTGTGTTGATGTACGCGCAGGGCGAATACCTGTTTGCCATCCTGACGCTGATCCTCTCCAGTGTCGGCCTGTTTATTTATGGTAATCGCCGGGCCTACTCCTGGCGCTACGTTTATCCCGGCCTCGCCGGTATGGCGCTGTTTGTGCTGTTCCCGCTGGTCTGTACCATTGCCATCGCCTTCACCAACTACAGCAGCGTTCATCAGCTGAGTTTTGAGCGCGCCCAGAGCGTGCTGATGGAGAGACAATTCCGCGCCGACAAAGCCTGGAACTTTGCGCTCTACCCCGCTGGAAAGCAGTGGCAGCTGGCGCTGACGTCGCCCGAGAGTAGTGAAGTGCTGGTCTCCAGACCCTTTACTCTGGATCCCGCCACTCCGCAGACGCTGGAAATGGCACCCCAGACCGCACCGGAAAGCGCTAAAGCCGGACTGCGGATCATTACCCAGAATCGCCAGGCGCTTGGCCAGCTTTCCGCACAGCTGGCAGACGGCACGGCGTTACGGATGAGCTCTCTGCGACAGTTTTCCGGCACCCAGCCGCTGTATAAACTGGGCGATGACGGCAGAATGCTGACCAACAGTCAGAACGGGAAAGTCTACAGTCCCAACATGAGCAGCGGGTTCTATCAGCTGATTGATACGCATGGCGACTGGGAAACGGAAACCCTCAGCCCCGGCTTTACGGTAGGCATCGGCTGGAAAAACTTCCTGCGCGTGTTTCAGGATGAGGGGATCCAGAAACCTTTCCTGGCAATCTTTGTCTGGACGGTGCTGTTTTCGCTGCTCACGGTGCTCTTCACCACGGCGGTGGGCATGGTGCTGGCATGTGTCGTGCAGTGGGATGAGCTGAAGGGTAAGGCCGCCTATCGCCTGCTGCTGATCCTGCCTTATGCCGTCCCCGCTTTTATCTCAATCCTGATTTTCAAAGGGTTATTTAACCAGAGCTTTGGTGAAATCAACCTGATGCTGAGCGCGCTGTTCGGCATCAAACCCGCCTGGTTCAGCGACCCGCTGACGGCCAGAACCATGCTGGTGATCGTCAATACCTGGCTTGGCTATCCCTACATGATGATTTTGTGTATGGGCCTGCTGAAAGCTATCCCGGACGATCTCTACGAGGCTTCCGCAATGGACGGTGCCACGCCGGTGCAGAACTTCTTCCGCATCACGCTGCCGCTGCTGATTAAGCCGCTGACGCCGCTGATGATCGCCAGCTTTGCCTTTAATTTTAATAACTTTGTGCTAATTCAGCTGCTGACCAACGGCGGCCCCGATCGGCTGGGCACCACCACGCCCGCCGGGCATACCGATCTGCTGGTCAGCTATACCTGGCGCATCGCCTTTGAGGGCGGCGGCGGGCAGGACTTTGGCCTGGCTGCCGCCATCGCCACGCTGATCTTCCTGCTGGTTGGCGCGCTGGCGGCAATCAACCTTAAAGCCTCACGAATGAAATTTGATTAAGGAAGCGTTATGGCGATGGTAAAACCAAAATCCCAGCGCGTCAGGCTGCTGGTGACTCATCTGTTACTGCTGAGTTTTGTTGCGCTGATCCTCTTCCCGCTGCTGATGGTGTTTGCTATCTCGCTGCGGCCAGGTAACTTCGCCACCGGCAGCCTGATCCCGGAGAGTGTCTCCTGGGATCACTGGAAGCTGGCGCTCGGCATCAGCGTCACCAACAGTGACGGCAGCCTTACGCCGCCGCCCTTCCCGGTGATGCTCTGGCTGTGGAACTCCGTCAAGATAGCGGTGATCACCGCCATCGGCATTGTTGCGCTCTCCACCACCTGCGCTTATGCCTTTGCCCGTATGAAGTTTCGCGGCAAAAGCTCGCTGCTGAAGGGCATGCTGATTTTTCAGATGTTCCCGGCGGTGCTGTCGCTGGTTGCGCTCTATGCCCTGTTTGACCGGCTGGGCATGTACGTGCCGTTCCTCGGCCTGAACACCCACGGCGGGGTGATTTTTGCCTATATGGGCGGCATCGCGCTGCATGTCTGGACCATCAAGGGCTACTTCGAAACCATTGATAATTCGCTGGAGGAGGCGGCGGCGCTGGATGGCGCCTCGCCGTGGCAGGCGTTCCGGCTGGTGCTGCTGCCGCTCTCAGTGCCGATTCTGGCCGTGGTGTTTATTCTGTCGTTTATCGCAGCGATTACCGAAGTTCCGGTGGCTTCACTGCTGCTACGGGATGTGAACAACTACACGCTGGCGGTGGGAATGCAGCAATACCTTAATCCGCAGAACTACCTGTGGGGAGACTTTGCCGCCGCGGCCATTCTCTCTGCCATTCCGATTACCGCCGTCTTCCTGATAGCGCAACGCTGGCTGGTGGGCGGGCTTACCGCCGGAGGCGTAAAAGGCTAAATTTTTTACCTGTAATAGGGTTATTACAGTCAGTCCTGTGTCCTGGGTGGCCTTACGGCCACCCTTTTTTATGGCAGATAAGCTGCCGACACGGCTGATTATCCGGCCCTGTACAGGGTCCAGGGTGATTGCTTTCGTTATCGGCATGGAGCTGACGCCTGTTTTAGCTACGCTTGTAAGAGAGAGAAACCGCAACTTCATTTTAAAAGGAGACATCTGTGCCCTCTTCTGAACCTGTTCTCAAGCCAGATCTACGGCGCACGCTGCTCGCTACCTTCCCACTGGGTGTCGGTATGATGGCTGCTGTCGATGAAATTGTGTTTCACCAGATGCTCGGCTGGCACCATTTTTTTGACTGGTCCACGCCCGCCTTCGGCCTCTTCTCTGACGGGTTACTGCATTCGGGTGAGCTGATATTTTTTGTGCTGGGCTTTTTTATGTTTATGGATCTGCGCGCCCGGGGTGCACTTGATCGGCACCGCGCCTGGGCGGGATTCTTTTTTGGCATGGGCAGCTTTCAGCTCTTTGACGGGATTATCGACCACAAACTGCTCGGGCTGCACCAGATCCGCTACGTCGAAAACCTTTTACCCTACGATTTGGCCTGGAATGGGTTTGGTCTCCTTTTACTGTTAACGGGATACCTGTTTTACCGGCGATCAGGGGTTACTGTGCGGCACACTGCGGGGAGATAAGTGATGGATCACATGTCACAGCACGGCGGTATGGGAGGACAAACCGTGCTGTTTGTTCTGTTGGCGATCCTGCCTGCGGTGCTGCTCTGCCTCTATCTGGCTGCCGCTTTCAGGCTGCGCAAAACCGCCGGATGGCGTCTCTGGCGCATCGTCAGTTTCACGCTCGGCACAGGGCTGATTATCACGGCCATAGTGCCGCCCGTGGCGGACTGGGCGCATCAGGATCTGCGTGGCCATATGGTTCAGCATCTGATGCTGGGCATGTTCGGCCCGCTCGGGCTGGTTTTTGGCGCTCCCGGCACTCTGTTGCTGCGCAACGTCTCCGCTCCGGCAGCGCGCCGTATTATGAACTTTCTTAAGACGCCGCCGGTCCGGTTTCTGATCCATCCGGTGACAGCCGCGCTGCTCGATATTGGCGGAATGTACCTTCTCTACCTGACGCCGCTTTATACCCTGACCATGACCCATCCTGCCCTGTTTGTTTTTCTTCACCTCCATTTTGTTCTTTCAGGTTATCTGTTTACCTGGTCAATCGCCGGCCCCGATCCTGCGCCAGGCCGTCCTGGCAGAGCTGTGCGGCTTGTGGTGCTTTTTCTGGCGACAGCAACACACGGTATTCTCGGTAAACTGATGTTCGGTTACGGCTATCCGCAGGGGACTTCAGCCAGCCTCAGCGAGATCCAGGCCGCGGCACAATGGATGTATTACGGCGGCGATCTGGCGGAACTGCTGCTGATAATCGCCTTCTTTGCGATGTGGTTCCGGCAGCGCAGCACCTTGCCCGAGCTGTTTGCAGAGAAGCGAACCTCGGTTATTTCCCAGAAATAAGCGACGGCAGAGTAAAAATGCTGCCCGGGTTCAGGGGCAGCACTCAGCCATAAATTATCCAGAGTAGTATCAACGTACCGGCCTCTACCTGACCGAAACCTTTCTGCGCCGGTTATCGAGATCCTTAATTAACGCGTTTACTTCCGGGTCGGCAAACATCGCCTCCAGCGTCCGGGTGAGCTTGCGGCGCCAGTTGGGATATTCGCTGCTGGTGCCGGGCACGTTTACCGGCGTCTCCATATCGAGCCAGTCCTCCGGCTGAAGTCCCAGCAGCGCGCTGGCGCTGTCGGCGACGTAACGCTGTAAGCCGCGACGGATCACCGGCGAGAGCGGCGTTAAGGCCGCCCGCCTGCCGGTTCTCTTCGGCACGCAACCGTAGTGATGCAGCCCATCCAGCAGGCTTTGCCTTGCGGCAGCCCGATCGGCATAAAGCGCTTTGAGTACCGCTTCATCCCGGTACAGCCCCAGTGTTTTCCCCAGCGTTAAATCATCCCCCTGCCAGTAGCTGCGCAGGGTGGGCAGATCGTGCGTGGTCAGGGTGGCCATCGCCTGTACCGGATAAGATTGCGGCGCACGGAAGCTCTTTTCCGCATCACGCTCAAAATAGAGCACCTTGTAGGAGTAGATGCCGCCTTCACGCAGTTTGCTGACGATTTCAACCGGAACGATGCCAAGATCTTCGCCAATCACCATGCAGCGGTGCCGCTGGCTTTCCAGTGCCAGAATGGCCAGCAGGTCATCAACCGGATACTGCACGTAAGCGCCCCTGTCCGCCGTTTCTCCCGCCGGGATCCACCACAAACGCAACAGCGCCATCACATGATCGATGCGCAACGCGCCGCAGTGGATCATGTTCGATCGCAACAGATCGATAAAGGGCTGATAGCCACGGCTGACCATCGCCCAGGGATCCATCGGCCGCAAATCCCAGTTCTGCCCCTGAGGCCCAAGAATATCGGGCGGCGCGCCCACCGAGGCTTTCAGGCAGTAAAGCTCGCCATCGCCCCAGGTTTCCGCGCCCCCTTCCACTACGCCAACGGCCAGGTCGCGGTAGAGGCCGATCGGCATCGCCTGCTGCTGGCTGAGCTGATAGCAGTTCGCCAGCTGCGTTTCGGCCAGCCACTGCAACCAGAGATAAAACTCCACCTCCGGTGCCTGCTGCTCGCAAAAGGCGCGAACGGCTGGCCCGCGTGCGTTGCGCCAGGCTTCCGGCCACTGGTTCCACCCCTGTGCCTTACCGCTCTGCCGGGCAAGATGGGCGTATAAGGCATCATAAGCGGCCTGCAGCCAGAGACTTTCCCCGCCCTGCTTCACAAAGCGGTCAAAAGCCTGGCGGGAAGCTTCCCTGGGCTTACGCGCCAGGAAATGGGCATAAGCCAGCCGCAGCCCCTCTAATTTCAGGGCCATCACCTGTTGGTAATCAACCCAGTCGGTAGCCCGCGCAGATTGCAGCGCCTGTTGGGTTGCCGGCGCTGCCCACCACTGCTGTGCAGCCTCGCTCAGAGAGAAGTCTTCAACCGCCGCAACGTCGATATAAATCACGTTCAGCCAGCGGCGGGAGGAGGGGCTGTAAGGGCTGGCCGCATCGGGATCGCCGGGAAAAAGCGCATGGATCGGGTTCAGGCCGACGAAAGCACCCCCGCGCGAGGCGATATTCTCCACCAGCAGCGCCAGATCGCCGAAATCGCCAATCCCCCAGTTGCGCGCCGACCGTAAGGTATAAAGCTGGACGCAGCTGCCCCAGAGCTTTTTCCCCGCCAGCAGCGGCTCCGGTTCAAAGCAACGCTTGGGGGCGATAATCACCCTGCATTCCCAGCTTTGATTTCCCTGAGAGAGCGTCAACCGGTGGTAGCCGCAGGGAACCCGCTCAGGCAGCGCCAGCGTCATTCTGCCTTTGACCTTACCCTGCTGCGAGCTGCCATTTTCCTGCGTGAACAGCCAGCCGTAATCCCCCTCGCCGCTGACGGAAAGCGCAAACCGGCGGCCTTCTGTAAAGACCTTCACCGTGGGAACAGGGCTGACCAGCGTGCGACGCTCGTCGCTCCACCCCATCGCCTGGAGCAGATCGCGCTTGGTTTCAGCCGCTATAGCCTGCGGCTTGCCGTGCGCATTGATAAAACCGGAGGCGATGCCCGCCTCCATGGCCGCCTGCTCAAGTGCATTATTTTCCATATCTTCCCCTCAGCGCTTCGCCTGCCAAATCCGCTGTTGATAGTCACGAATCGACCGGTCAGAACTGAACATGCCTACCCTTGCCGTGTTGAGTATGGCGCTGCGCGTCCACTGCGTGGCGTCACGGTACAACGCCTCCACGCTTTGCTGGGCGGCGCAGTAATCGGCAAAGTCAGCCAGCACCAGGTAGGGATCGCCGCCCTGAAGCAGGCTTTCCAGCAGCGGGGCGAAGGCGTGCTTATCTCCGCCGCTGAAGAAGCCGTTCTCCAGCTCTTTCAGCAGGCTGTGCAGATGCTTATCTTTTTTACGCAGCTTAAGCGGATCGTAGCCTTTGCTCAGCAGCGCTTTTACCTCGTCAACGGTGTGACCAAAGATAAAGATATGCTCATTGCCTACCTCTTCAGCTATCTCAACGTTTGCGCCATCCAGCGTGCCGACGGTGAGCGCGCCATTCAGCGCCAGCTTCATATTGCCGGTGCCGGAAGCCTCTTTGCCTGCGGTGGAGATCTGTTCCGATACGTCCGCCGCGGGGATCATCAGCTCCGCTACCGAGACGCGGTAGTCAGGGATAAACACCACTTTCAGGCGGTCGCCCACCAGCGGGTCGTTATTGATCTTCTCAGCCACCTTGTTGATGGCGTGAATAATGTTTTTGGCCAGGTAATAGCCCGGCGCGGCTTTTGCCCCGAACAGGAAGACGCGCGGCACCGTTTCTTTCTCCGGGTTATCGCGGATCTGGCGATAGAGCGAGAGAATATGCAGCAGATTGAGGTGCTGACGTTTGTACTCGTGAAGACGTTTGATCTGCACATCGAAAATCGCCTCCGGATCCAGCGTAATCCCCATATGGTGCTGAACCCAGCTCACCAGCTTCAGCTTGTTTTCCCGCTTGATTTGCTGATATCGCTGCTGGAAATCGCTATCGTCAGCAAAGGCTTCCAGCCCTTTCAGCGCGTTCAGGTCGGTCACCCAGTCGCTGTTCAGCTTACTGTCTATCAGCGCAGAGAGCGCAGGGTTACACTGCTTCAGCCAGCGGCGCGGCGTGATGCCGTTGGTGACGTTATGGAATTTTTGCGGCCACAGCTGGTGATATTCCGGGAAGAGATCTTTCACCACCAGTTCAGAGTGCAGCGCCGCCACCCCGTTTACCGCAAAGCCGCTGACCACGCAGAGGTTAGCCATGCGCACCTGTTTATTATGGTGTACGGCCAGTTTTCCCCAGACCGCCTTATCGCCCGGCCAGCGCTGTTCAACGAGCTTTTTAAAACGGGCGTTGATCTGCTTAATCAGCGAGAAGTGGCGCGGCAGCAGGCTGCGCACCAGCTTCTCATCCCAGCATTCCAGCGCTTCCGGCATCAGCGTGTGGTTGGTGTAGGCAAAGGTCTGGCTGACTATCGCCCAGGCGGCGTCCCACGTCAGCTGATGCTCATCCAGCAGGATGCGCAGTAACTCAGGGATCGCGATGGTCGGGTGAGTATCGTTAAGCTGAATAACTTCAAAACGCGGCAGATCCTCAATCTTCCGCCCCAGGAAGTGATGGCGGCGTAAAATATCCGCCACTGAACAGGCGCACTGGAAATATTGCTGCATCAGCCGCAGACGTTTTCCCGCCTGGTGATTGTCGTTGGGATAGAGCACTTTGGTGAGTTTTGCCGCTTCAATGCCCTGCCGTTCCGCTTTCAGGAACTCGCCGTCATTAAACAGCGCCAGATCGAAAGGCTGAAGCGCCCCCGCCTGCCACAGGCGCAGCGGCTGCGTGACGCCATTCTGATAGCCAATGACCGGCAGGTCCCAGGCTTCACCGCGGATTGTGAAAGCGGGTTGCCACTGCTCACGGCCATCCTCGTGTTTGATCAACTCCCCGCCAAAGCTCACTTCCACCGCCAGGGCGCTGTTGTGGCTGAACCAGGGATAACTTTCGCGATGCCAGTTATCGGGCGCTTCCTGCTGCTCGCCGTCACGGAACGACTGGCGGAAAAGCCCGTACTGATAGTTCAGCCCGTAGCCGGTAGCGGGCTGGCCCACGGTAGCCATCGAGTCGAGGAAACAGGCGGCGAGCCTGCCCAGCCCGCCGTTACCCAGTGCCGGATCCACCTCCTGCTCCAGCACATCAGCCAGCTCTACGCCCTGCTGCTTCAGCACCGCTTTCACCTCATCAGCCCAGCCAAGATTGATCAGGTTGCTGGCGGTCAGGCGGCCAATCAGAAACTCCATTGAAAGGTAATTCACGTGGCGCTGTGACAACGGTGCCGCCGGGGGGACTGGCTGCGCATTCAGCTGTTCAGAAAGCGCCGCGCTGGTCGCCTGCCACCACTGATGCGGCGTCATCTCCTGCGCCTGGTGCAATCCAAAGCCCTGCCACTGACGGGTCAGCGCGGCCAGAAACAGCGATTTATTAAACTGAACCTGCATCACTTTTCCTTAATTTCCATAAATTTCCTCCATGCTGCCGCTTCAGCAAGGGCTCAACATCCTCCTGCAGAAAATTAGAGAGGGAGGAGAAATGGGGCGTAGCGCGCGTGGAAAAGCAAACGCGGAAACTCCGATTTTTAAAAATGTGATGAAGTGCGACTAAATGAAACAAAGATTTCAATCCAGCTTGCAATCAATACCTTGAAGGCAGACCTTAAGGAAAACTGATTAATTACGCACACTAAAATAAAGATAGTCCCCCCTCTGCCTTGGTCATAAGAAACGAAACTATGCTGATCCCTTCGAAACTGAGCCGCCCTGTGCGGCTGCAAAATACGGTGGTGCGCGAGCGTTTGCTGACGAAACTTTCCGCTGCGCAAAATTACCGGCTGACGCTGGTAACCAGCCCGGCTGGCTACGGCAAAACCACGCTGATGGCGCACTGGGCCTCCGGCAAAAATTATCTGGGCTGGTACTCGCTTGACGAAAGCGACAATCAGCCCGAACGCTTCGTCAGCTACCTGATTGCGGCGGTGCAGCACGCCACCGGCGGTCACTGCGTCAAGAGCGAAGCGTTAAGTCAGAAGCATCAGTACGCCAGCCTCTCCGCCCTGTTCGCGCAGCTGTTTGTCGAGCTGTCGGACTGGCATCAGCCGTTGATGCTGGTGATAGATGACTATCACCTGATCACCAATGCCGCGATTGACGAAGGCATGCGGTTTTTCCTGCGGCACCAGCCTGAAAATGTCTCACTGCTGATCCTCTCAAGGACGCTACCTTCGCTAGGCATTGCTAACTTACGCGTGCGCGACCAGCTGCTGGAACTTAATTCAACCCAGCTCGCCTTTACCCACAGCGAGACGCAGCAGTTTTTTGATTTCCGCCTGAATGAGCCTATCGACCAGGCTGACAGCCACCGGCTTTGTGACGAGGTGGCGGGCTGGGCGACGGCTCTGCAGCTGATCGCCCTTTCCGCCCGGCAGTCCAGCACGCCAGCGCAGCAGTCAACGCAACAATCTGCCCGTAAGCTGGCAGGGGTCAACGCCAGCCATCTCTCCCACTATCTGGTGGAAGAGGTGCTCGACAGGGTGGATAGCCAGACCCGCGAATTCCTGCTGCGCTGCTCTCTGTTACGCTCGATGAACGACTCGCTGATAGTGCGCCTGATGGGGGGTGAAAACGGCCAGCAGCGGCTGGAGTCGCTGGAGAGTCAGGGGCTGTTTATTCATCGCATGGATGACACCGGGGAGTGGTTCAACTTCCATCCGCTGTTTGCCTCTTTCCTGCGTCAGCGCTGCCAGTGGGAGCGAGCCAGCGAGCTGCCCGCCATTCACCGCGCCGCCGCTGAGGGCTGGCTGGCGCAGGGCTTCCCGGCGGAGGCCATTCATCATGCGTTAGGCGCTAAAGATACCGACATGCTGCGCGATATTATGCTGCAGCACGCCTGGGCGCTGTTTAATCAGAGCGAACTGGCGCTGCTTGAAGAGTGTCTGAACGCGCTGCCCTACGATCAGATGATCCTCAACCCTAAGCTGGTCCTGTTACAGGCCTGGCTGGCGCAGAGTCAGCATCGCTACGCGGAGGTGGACCTCCTGCTTTCGCGCGCTCAGGCGGAGATGCAGCGGCGGGATATCTCGATGGCGCAGGATCTGGCCGCCGAGTTTGATGCGCTGCGCGCGCAGGTAGCAATTAACGATGGCCGCCAGGAGGAGGCGGAACGGCTGGCGCTGGAAGCGCTGCGCTTTTTGCCGCACGACAGCTACTACAGCCGTATTGTGGCGACGTCGGTAACGGGAGAGATCCAGCACTGTAAAGGCGATCTGGCGCGCGCGCTGCCGCTGATGCAGCAGACAGAGCAGATCGCCAGGCGTTATCAGGTTTATCACTATGCGCTCTGGGCGCTGCTGCAGCAGAGCGAGATCCTGATAGCCCAGGGCTTTTTGCAGGCGGCTTATGAGATGCAGGATCGCGGCTTTGAACTGGTGCGGGAACAGCATCTGGAGCAGCTGCCGATGCATGAGTTCCTGCTGCGTTTGCGCGCCCAGGTTCTCTGGTCCTGGTCCCGGCTCGATGATGCCGAGGCCGCTGCCCGCCAGGGACTGGCTGTACTGACCAATTTCCAGCCCCAGCAGCAGTTACAGTGCCTGACGATGCTGGCGAAATGCTCGCTGGCCCGCGGCCAGCTTGATAACGCTCACCACTATCTGCAGCGTTGCGAAGGGCTGCTAAAAACCGGCCAGTATCATATCGACTGGCTGACCAATACCGATAAAACCCGGGTGATTTACTGGCAGATTACCGGCAATAAAGCGGCCGCACGCCAGTGGATGCAGCAGGCGCGGAAACCGGACGTGGCAGACAACCATTTTCAGCAGGGACAGTGGCGCACCATTGCCCGCGCGCAGATATTATTAGAACAGTTTAACGAAGCGGAAGTGGTGCTGGATGAACTCAACAGCAATGCCCGCCAGTTCCGGCTGCTCAGCGATCTCAACCGTAACCTGCTGCTGAGCAATCTGGTCTACTGGCACACCGGCAGGAAAAGCGAGGCGCAGCAGGTGCTGATAGAGGCGCTGGGGCTGGCGAACCGCACGGGCTTTATCAGCCATTTTGTGATTGAAGGCGAGATGATGGCGCAACAGTTAAGGCAGCTGTTACAGCTGAATCTGTTGCCAGAGCTTGAGCAGCGCCGGGCGCAGCAGATCCTGCGCGAGTTGAATCAGCACCACCGGCATAAGTTTGCTCATTTTGACGAAGGATTTGTGACGAAATTGCTGACGCACCCGCAGGTGCCGGAACTGATCCGCACCAGCCCGTTAACCCAGCGCGAATGGCAGGTTCTGGGACTGATCTACTCCGGCTACAGCAATGAACAGATTGCTGAAGAGCTGGCGGTAGCGGCCACAACCATCAAGACGCATATCCGTAATCTCTATCAGAAGATGGGTATTGCGCACCGTCAGGACGCCGTGCAGCAGGCGCATCACCTGCTTGCCGTGATGGGGTATGGGGCATAAGTTTTTTAACGACACGCTGGCAGAAATTTCCCCTACTGCTTGCGTTGAAAACTACCGTAATGAATACTACAGTAATCATTGCGGGTTAATAATAAGGCTAATGGAATGGCTATTTATGTGACACGAAAAGTCGATCGGGCTTTCAGCAAATCCGATCTCCAGGATGACGATTTATGTCTTGCGGCGTCCGAGGTTATGGCAGGTCAGTACGAGGCAAATCTTGGTGGCGGGGTAATAAAAAAACGTCTTCCCCTCAAAGCAGGAAAAAGCGGCGGCGCCCGTACAATTATTTTTTTCAAAACGGGTAAGCATCTCTTCTTTGTCGATGCCTGGAAAAAGAGTTCTACCTCCAGTGCGAAAAGAGAAATAGAAGAGGATGAACTGGCTACCTATAAGGATCTGGCGAAAGAGTTCTTTCGCTACGATCTCACTCTGTTGCTTCGCCTGATATCGCACAAATTTCTCAGAGAGGTTATCTGTAATGGCGGCAAATCTGCTTGAACTCCAGCAAATGGCTCAGGAGTTAAACGAGCTCGGTGCAATGCCTGATGAAACGCTGCAACGCATTAATGCCCGGGTCAGGGTGCGTGAATGGCGCGATCGCATCGGAGAGGTTCAGGTAATGAACGGTGAGCAAATCAAAGCGATGCGTAATCGCTATGGCATGTCACAGTCAGCACTGGCTTATACCCTGAGTATGTCGGTAGAAAGCGTCTCTAAATGGGAGCGTGGCCAGATCCGTCCAAGCGGCCCTGCCCTGAGATTGCTGAATATTATCGATGCCAGAGGACCAGAGGTTTTTACCCGTTAACTCCCTGATGTAAAAAAGCCCTTAACAGGGCTTTTTTACTATTTACAGTTTATCAGGCTTAAACCAGTCAACTCACCAGATGCGCCTTATCCAGCCGACGTAGCCCCAGCGCCAGCAGCAGGCTGCCAAACAGCGTTACCGTAAACACCAGCGGAATATCGATAAACGGATGATCGGTGTTATCAAGATGATGAGTGCGGATAAAATGGATAAACAGCGCGTGAAAACCGTAAACAGGCAGGGAATTACGCGAGATCAGCGCTAAAAAAGGTAATGGGCGTTGATTCAGGCAGTTCTTGAACAGGATCAGCAGGCTGACCGCGGCGATAAATACCACCGGGCCGCAGTAAAGATACCAGGTATCGGCAAAAGCGCCGTTGATCGCCAGCTGCTTTTTGGTTCCCATCGCAATGCCTGCCACGCTGGCAATAAACACGGCTCCTGCCACCCAACTGACGCCGCGTTTACTGGTGTCCATCATTCCGATCGCCCGCCCGAACAGCGCGTAGAGCACGTAATAGAAGCTGTCCCCGCTGAGATAAAGGTTCAGCGGCAGCCAGTGAAAAGCTCCTGCGGATTGATCGACGGTATTGGGATTGGCCAACACCGCCAGCACCAGCGTGACGGCCGCCAGATAGCCTGCCCGCACAGCACTGACCTGAATAAGCGGTGAAAGCAGATAGACGGGGATAATCGCGAAGAAAAACCACAAATGATAAAACACCGGTTTTTGAAACAGATGCCTGACTGAAATCATTTCATTGATTGGCGTCAGCAGGGTGATATAGGCCAGAGCAACCGCACTGTAAAAGGCCAGGCAAAGCACAATGCGCAGAAAATGGCGCCCCTGCGCGCTCCGTTCACCATAAAAGAGATAACCCGAAATCATAAAGAAAAGCGGCACGCAGACGCGTGAGGCTGAATTCAGCAGGTTAGAGACATCCCAGGTATGTTCGCCCACTGCCGTGCTGTTAGTTACATACCAGGTCGTGGTGTGGATCATAATGACCATCAGGCAGGCCAAAGCACGTAAATTATCAATCCAGCCAATCTTTTCCTTCATTTCACCCTCATTCACCCTACTTCAACGCGTACCAGAGCGTAGCCAGGTGGCGAATGTTCAACAAGCCTTTGCCTCATGAAAAAAGGCTGCCCGTGAGCAGCCCTGAAATCTTTATCCGGCAAAGGCCTGAAGTCGGGGATCACTCCCGGACCAGAAACTTCTCAATAATCTCTTCACGCGGCTCCACGCCCAGGCCCGGCCCGGAGGGCAGCCAGGCAAAGCCCTCTTCAATCCGCACCGGATTTTTCGCCAGCGAACGGCTGATTTCACCAGGCTCTACGCAATACTCCATCACCAGCGCATTTTCAATGGCACAGAGGAAGTGCAGCGAGGCGGCCGTATTGATGTCGGTGGTGAAGTTGTGGTTGCAGACTTTGCGTCCACGGCTGCGGGCATAGTCCGCAATCTCAATCGCCTGAGTAAAGCCGGTGCGGGTCAGATCGATCTGCACGATATCAATACCGCCTTCATCTATCAGACGCTGGAAACCGCTGACCGAGCACTCCTGTTCGCCCGCCGCAATGTGCTGAGTGCAGGCTGCAGAAACCTGGCCATATCCCGCAAAGTTATCCGGATGCAGCGGCTCTTCAATCCAGAACAGGTTAAAGGGATCGAAACGCTCCGCGCGGCGGATAGTGGTTTTGGCGTCCCAGGCATGACCAACATCGAGCATCAGGTCAACATCGTCGCCAATCGCGTCGCGAAGTGCGTCAAGATAGCGCAGATCCAGCGCTTCATTTTCGCCAAAGGGTTCCCAGCCAAATTTCACGCCGGTATGCCCGGTATCCACCGCATGGCGGGCGCGGGCCACGGTCTCTTCAATGCTGTACTGGAACATGTTAGAGGAGTAGACGCGCATTTTGTCGCGCATCGCGCCGCCCAGCAGATCCACAATCGGCTTATCCAGCGCCTTGCCTTTGATGTCCCACAGCGCGATATCTATCCCGGCCATCGCCTGGATCACCGCGCCGTTGCGCCCGTAATAGATCGTCGCCCGGTGCATTTTGCTCCAGAGCCGTTTGGTATCCAGCGGGTTCTCGCCAATCAGCAGCGACTTCAGGCCGGTGACCATGGTATGAGAGTAGGGCGTATCGATGATCGCTTTGGTCACGTAAGGGCTGCCATCCACCTCCCCCCAGCCGGTGTAGCCGGCATCGGTGGAGATCTTTATCAGCAACGCATCCTGAGAACTGTCGGTGCGCTTCTCAATGTTTGGCAGCCGCAAATAAAAGGCTTCTACATCAGTAATTTTCATCAATTCGGTTCCTGGTGGCGAAATCCTGAAGCAGGTCTACTCTGCCTGCGAAAGTGTTTTGCGGCGTTCCGCGATAATTTTTTCATAATCCACATCCAGCGCCTGCACGCGGATATGCTGTTCAATCTCTTCCGCCATTTTGCGGATATCCCCTTCGGCAAACACATCCACCAGCCGCTGATGCTCTTCGATGATCGCTGACATCGATTTGCCCATCGTCGAAAGGCCGAAGATTACCGTCAGCTGGCGTGCAATGGACTCCCAGAGATTGCTCAGCACCGGGTTCATGGCAAAACTGCACAGCACGCGGTGGAAGGCGGTATCGGCCGAGGCAAAGCCGTATACGTCGTTGCGCTGCTGCATCAGCAGCAGCTCTTCCACGCTCTGGTTAAGAGTGCGGATTTCACGCGGGCCGTTACGCCCCGCCTCTATGGCCCGGCGGCAGGCCAGCGTCTCCAGCGGCACCCGCACATCAATGATCTGCTCCAGTCGCTGGTGCGAAATCTCCATCAGGCGAATGCCTTTATAGGGCTCGCTGGAGACAATGCCCTGACTTTCCAGAATGCGCAGCGCTTCGCGAATGGGCACGCGGCTCATGCCCAGACGGGTCACCAGATCCGGCTCTGACACCCGATCGCCAGGCAGCAGCAACCCGCGGGAGGCCGCCGACAGAATGGCGTCTACGGCGTGATCGACCAGCGTGCGCGGTCTGGCGAGTGCCCAGCTCTCTTCTATATTCTCTTGGTCAAGCGGCTCCCATTTGCCCGTTTTACGCGCGGGCGTCGCGGGTTTAGCGGCCATAGCACTCTCCTGATTCACTCATTAATGGGTGCGGGTCTGGAACTGACCAAATCCGGGTTCAACCTGCATTTTGCCCTGCGAGAAGACGGTCACGCCACGGATCAGGGTACGGACAACGTTGCCCTGACAGGCCATGCCTTCAAAGGCGCTCCACTTGCCCAGCCCCTGGAACTTCGCCCCTTCAACCGTCCAGCTCGCGGCGGGATCGTAAAAGGCCAGGTCAGCATCAAAGCCGAGAGCGATAGCGCCCTTCTGCGGGTAAAGGTGGAAAGCCTTTGCCGGGCCGGTAGCCGTCATGCGGGCGAAATCCTGCAGGGAGACGCCGCGCTTCAGGTGGCCTTCGCTGAAGAACATCGGCCCCAGCGTCTCCACGCCGGTCAGCCCCATGCCCGCTTCCCAGATGGTTTCCAGGCCAGCCAGCTTCTGCTCCGGCGTATAGGGACAATGGTCGGAGGCGAGCAGATCGATTTCGCCGCTGTGCAGCACCTGCCAGAGCGCTTCCACCACCGGCCGCGGGCGGATTGGCGGCCCGCAGCGGGCGTTGGGACCAATGCGGACCAGATCCTCTTCATCAAGCATCAGATAGTGAGGACAGGTTTCAAACGTCACCCGCACTTCCGGACGGGCATCAGCAATCTGCTGTGCAGCCTCAGCCGAGCTGACGTGCACGATATGCGCTCTGGCGCCGGTGGCTTTGGCAATTTGCAGCACGCGGCCAACGGCTTCGATTTCAGCAATCTCCGGGCCTGCCAGCGCATGAGCGCGGGTATCTTTCCGCCCTGCTTCACGCAGTTCGCTGCCTGCGCCAATCAGAATATCGTGGTTCTCGGCATGCACGCCAATCAGGCCATCAAAGGTTTTCAGCTCGCGCATCGCACGCAGCAGGCCGTCATCGTTCAGGCGCGGCAGCCCCTTCTCATCGGTCGCCTCACCGTTGACCGCGCCGCTGCAGAGAAAAGCTTTGAAGGCGATAGCGCCCAGCGCGTCCAGCTCCGCAAGCTGGCTGACATTGCTGCCATCCAGCCCTGCCCACATCGCGAAATCGACCGAACAGCTGCGGGCCAGCATCTCGCGCTTGGCGATAAAGTTTTTTGTCGAGGTCGCAGGCGGCAAGGAGTGCGGCATCTCCACAATGGTGGTGACGCCATGTGCAGCGGCGCCGCGCGTGCCCTCACGCAGCTCCTGCTCCGGGAAGTCGTGCGAGCCGGTAAAGTGAGTATGCACATCAATTGCCCCAGGCATCACCACCAGCCCGCTGGCATCGATAATTTCATCAACGGCGGGCAAGCACGCGCCGCGCGCCAGGATCCCGGCGATTTTCCCCTGCTCAATCAGCAGGTCGGCCTGCACTTCCCCGCTTTCCAGCACCACCAGGCCATTAATAATTAACGTTTTCATGCCGTTTCTCCTGTTACGGTTTTACGCCGGTGGCGAAAGAAAGCTCCACCAGCGCGGCAAAAGGCACCGGGATCGCCGGCGTGAGCCAGCCTGCTTCAGTCAGCAGCACGGCGAAGCGATCGAAATCCTCACGCCTCATCAATGGGGAAGGTGCAAAAACGTTTGCTTTAAGGTAGGCGTCCAGACCGGTAACCAGCGCCGCTGACGGATAGTCGGGATACCAGGGCTGAACCTGCGCCGCCAGCGCCGCGGCACCGTTAGCCTGCAGCCACTGCTGCGCCTCGCTCAGCGCCGCAGTAAACGCGCTGAAGGCCGCTTTTTTCTCCGCCATAACGTCACGGCGGGCAATGTAGGCGCTCCAGGGAACGGCGCCGCAGAGCGGCGCCAGGCTGGCGACAGCCTCAAGCTCACCCCGCGCAATACAGGGTGCCAGCGCATGCATCGAGTGCAGCGCATACTCCGCCTCACCCCGGCCGACGGCGGCAAAGTCGGCCGTTTCATCGCCGCTTCCGGCAATCAGCTCAACCTCCTTTTCCAGCTGATGCTGGCGCAGCAGCCAGTTGAAGCTGAGGGTCGCGGTACCGACGTTGCCCACATCTATCACGCGTTTGCCGCGCAGGCTGCTGAGGGTGAAATTGCTGTCCACTTTCCCTGCCGCCAGGAACCACGGATTTGCCGAGACGGCGGCGGCGAAGCAGAGCAGCGCCGGGCCGTTTTCCTGATAATTTTTCATCATCACCATCGGGCCGCCGAGGGTCAAATCCGCTTCTCCGGCGATCACCGCAGGCACCTGCCCGCCCTGCACCGTTTTCCCGCCAGATCCGGCGGTGGTGAAGATCACCTCCAGCCCATGCTTTGCAAACAGGCCCAGGCTCTCCGCCAGATAGTGCGCGCAGTAGTAGATGCGCGACTCGCTGGCGTCGCCCTGATTGAGAACTAAAGAGAGAGTCATGCTGATTCGGCTCCGGCGAGGGTAAGAAACGAGGGGTTCAGTTCGCTGATGCTGCTGACGCCGCACCAGTGGCTCAGGGCTGTGATTTCGTTGATCCAGCCGGAGAGCAGGCCAAAGACCGCCTCTTCCCCCCCGGCCACCAGCGCGCCCATCACCGGCCTGACCACCAGCGACAGCGAGGCGCCGAGAGAGGCCGCCACCACTGCGTCGGTGCCGCTGCGCACGCCGCCATCCAGCACCAGCCCGCCAGCATAGCGCTGGCGCAACGCAGGCAGCTGCTGCACGGGAGAAACCCAGCGTGAGCTCTGACGCAGACCGATATTTGAAGCGATGATGCCCTGGCAACCGGCATTGTGCGCCGCAGTCGCGTCATCCGGATGTAAAACGCCTTTCACCAGCAGTGGCAGCTTATGGCTGGCAGCAAATTCACACGCCTGACGCAGCTCATCCCAGCCCCAGCAGGGAAACGCTGGCAGAGGCTGCACGCCCGGCCCGGTTGACCCGATGGTTTTCAGGCCGCGCTGCAACAGGGCATCGCCGATGGAGAAGCCGCCGGGTTGCAGGCCCGGCACCGGATGCACCGGAGCCAGCACGGTGAGGATAATGCCGCTGGCGCCGCATTCCGCCGCATGGGCAATCAATCCTTCAATACGCGACAGCTCGCCTGCCGCCCGCAGTTGCAACCAGCAGCCCTGATATTCCGCGCAAATCTCACTCAGCGGCGTCACCGTCTCTTCCGAGACAGCCAGCGGCAGTTGCAGGCGCCTGCAGGCGCGGGCGATGGGCAGCAATCCTTCGGGATGGAAAACCACATCCCCGGCAAAGGCGCCCACACCAAGCGGGGCAGACCAGCGATGTCCGGCAAACGTGACCGAGGTATCAATGCCGTTGTTCCCGCGCATCACCCGCGGCAGCAGACGATAGCGTTGCAAATCCTGGCTGTTGCCATCTGCGGCGGCCAGCAGCGCATCCGCAGGCTGGCCCATCATGTAACGGTAGAGCGGCTCGCCTAAACGCTGACGCGCTTCCTGCTCAAAAGGCAGTACGTTACGCATGCTGACTCTCCTGATGTACCTGCTCATTTTTCAGGAAGGTGGCGAACGCTTCGGTTTCCGGCTGCTTCAGGATCGCCGGCGGCCCCTGCTCAATCAGCTGACCACCCTGCAGGAATACCACACGGTCAGCCACGCTTGCGGCGAAGGCGATATCGTGGGTACTGATAATCATGGTGATGCCGGTCTGGGCCAGATTACGGATAGTCTGGTTCACTTCACGCACCAGTTCCGGATCCAGCGCGGAGGTTGGCTCATCAAACAGCAGGATACGCGGCTCCGCCGCTAATGCGCGGGCAATACCCACGCGCTGTTGCTGGCCGCCTGACAATTCATGCGGCAGGTTGGCGACGAAGTCACCCAGACCTACAGCGCGCAGGGCACGGAGACCTTTGGCTCGCGCCGCCTCCTCCTGCATGCCCTGTACGCGCAGCGGGATACTCATGGCGTTATCCAGCGCGGTCAGGTGGTCAAACAGCGCGAAGTGCTGGAAGACAATACCAATGCCGGAACGGGCGCGGTTCTGGGGCAGCAGGCGGTCCGGCAACGCACGTCCGCTTTCGTCATACCCCATAATATGGCCTTCCGTAGAAATCCTGCCGCCGGAGCGTGGCGTCAACGCCAGGATAGATTTCAGCAGCGTACTCTTGCCGGAGCCTGAGCGCCCCAGCAGCACCACCACTTCACCACGACGGATGTGCAGCGAGAGATCCTTCAGTACCGGCTTGCTGCCATATTCGACGCAGAGATTGTCGATTTCCAGCACCGGCGCGGCTTTGCTGGTCTCCCAACGCTGCTTCGGCAGCGTCACCACTTCCGCTTCCGCCGGCACTGGCAGCTTCTCCAGCCGCAACCGGGCGCGACGGGCGCGATCTTCAAGGTTGTAGTGGCGCTCCAGCCACCACTGCCCTGCCGCCAGCAGCGAGGAGAGGATCATATAGATGCCGCCTGAAGCCACCAGCACCGGAATAAACAGGAAGTTCTGCGAAACGATGGTCTGTCCGCGCATGGTCAGCTCGTTCACTCCCACTACGGAGGCCAGCGAGGTGGATTTCAGCAGGCCGACCGCCTCGTTGCCCATGGTGGGCAGAATAGCGCGCAGGGCCTGAGGGATAACCACATGGATCATCTCTTTGGTGCGGGAATAGCCAAAAGCCTGCGCGGCGGTGCGCTGGTTCCTGTCGGTAGCGAGGATGCCGCCACGAATAATCTCCGCGCAGAATGCCGTTTCGTTGATCATCAACGCCAGCAGGGCGCTGAGAAAGGGACTGAAGCACAGGCCAAACTGCGGCAGCACGTTGTAGAGCAGGATCAGCTGCAGCAGCACCGGCGTGCCGCGCAAAATATAGATATAGACCTGCACCGGAAAACGGATAACCCAGTGGCGCGAGGTGCTGGCCAGCGCCAGGAAGAAGCCGATAATCACCCCACCGGCCAGCGCACCGACCAGCAGTTGCAGCGCGATAACGGCGCCCTGCCACAGATAGGGCAGGGTCAGATACTTAAGAAAATCATCCACGCTCTTTCTCCAGCGGTCGGACGCTTGCTCTCCCCTTTTTGCTGGCGCAGCGGCACGCCAGCAAAAAGGGCTGTGGCGGACTTAGCCTTTATCGACAGCGATACGCTGTGCGCTGGCACCCTGGCCCCAGAAATCCAGCAGCTTTTTCTGCGCGCCGCTCTCCTGGATCACTTTCATCGCATCCAGCACCGCATGACGCATCACGGTGTTGTTCTTGGCGATGGGGAAACCAACCATGATCGGCAGGTCAACGGTAAACGCCGTCTCAAAAGCTGGATCGGCCTTAGCGATTTCACGCGCGGAGCCCGCTGCGGTCAGATAGATATCGGCACGGCCGCTTTTGATCGCCTGAATGCTGTTATCGGTGTTCTGCACCATCAGCATATTCACTTCCGGCTTACCGGCAGCTTTACATTTAGCGGTCTGCTCCGGCACCAGTTTGGTGGCTTCATAAGTACCGGCAGCGGCCGCTACCGTTTTGCCGCACAGATCGTCTGCACTCATTATTTTTTCCGGATTGCCTTTCGCCACAATCGATCCATCCTGCACCTGCACGGAAGCCACAAACGCAATCTGCTTCAGGCGCTCTGGCGTGACATAGAGCATCGGGCCAATATCGGCGCGGCCGCTGGAGATGGAGGTCAGCAGCACGTTAAAAGAGCCATTCTGGTAGGTGTGCTTAAAGCCGAGACAGCCGCCGATACGGTCAAACAGCGACGGGTCCAGACCTTCAATCACCGTTGGATCCGCCGCCGACGGCGCTTCAAATCCCTTGGTATAGCCGCCCAGACCTACCACCACATCCTTGCCAACCAGCGAAGGATATTTCGCCTGCAAGGTTTTACACTGCGCCATCGCACCGAACTCTTCGGCGGAAGGTTTAACCGTGTCCGCCGCCTGTGCGGAGAGAGAGAGCAGTGCGCCGGTCAGACCGGATACTACCAAAGCGATGCGTGCTAATTTCATTCTGAGGATCCCCTGGTGCTGTTGAAGGTATAAGCGATGACCGGTTAGTCATGAACCGCTGTTGGTGTTGGGCCGTAAGATCAATACCCTTTCTGTGTACTCACACGGTTTATAAGCGGCTCTCCGGCCAGATACCGTTCAAGGTTTTGCAAAAATAGCGTCAGGCAGCCCTCAAGATAGGCGCCATGATCGTCGAGGCTACAGTGCGGGGTCATAATCAGCCGCGGCACCTGCCAGAGCGCGTCGCCCTGCGGCAGCGGCTCCTCGTAAAACACGTCCAGCACCGCGCCAGCCAGCGTTCCGGCGTTCAGCCTCTCGCTGAGCGCGTCATAATCGAAAACGCGCGCGCGGCCCACGATAATCACACCGGCGCGGGAAGGCAGTTTCGCCAGCCTTTCGCGGCTGAACAGTCCGTCAGTTTCCGGCGTCAGCGGCAGAGTGGAGACCAGCACGTCGGTATCCGCCAGTTCAGCATCCACCTCTTCGATGCTGATGCAGCGCGCAACCGTGGCAGTGCTTTGCCCACTGCGGGTTACGCCCACCACCTCGTACCCCTGTCGGGTCAGCAACGCAGCCGCGGCCGCGCCAATGCCGCCCAGCCCCAGCAGCAGCACTTTCTTACCGCGTGCGCAGCCGCCAAAGACCGGACGCCACTGCTGGTTCGCCTGATCCTGCAGAAAGCCAGGGATGCCGTAGTTGAACATCAGGGCCGACATCAGAATAAATTCCGCGCCCTTCTCGCCATGCACGCCGGAGGCGTTAGTGAGCTGAACCGCGTCGGGCCACTTCTCCAGCCAGCTTTCCACGCCAGCGGAGATAACCTGCACCCACCTCAGCCTGGTGGCGTCTGCCGCGTGCTGATACAGCGGAAACTTACGTCCGGCCCAGACGATATCCGCCACCAGAAGAAATTCAGCCAGATGCTGAGGATCGTGATTTTCTGACAGCGTAAATTTGCCCTGCAGCGCCGGATTTGCCTGCAGCCGCTGCCAGAGAAGCGTTTCAGAGAGTTGCAGCGCCTGCGGGCCAGCGGGGTCATTTTCGATATGGATATGCATGGTTTTTCTCCCTCAGCGCATCGCCGTGACTTCCATCTCAACCAGCAGATCGGGGTGGTTGAGCTGGATACCGACGGTAGCGCGGGCCGGGAACGGGAAGGAGAAGTAGTCGGCGTAAACCTCGTTCAGCTGCGAGAAGAGCGAGAGATCGGTCAGAAAAATCGTCACGCGGACAACGTTGTCAAAGGTCATCCCCGCTTCACCGAGCAGATCGCCCACGTTTTTCAATACCTGGCGGGTCTGTGCCTGAATATCCTCGCCAACGATAGCGGCGGTGTAAGGATCAATCGCTACCTGGCCGGAGATAAACAGCATCGGTTCATGCAGCACCGCAGCCGAGAGGGGCGCGGGTCCCATCGGCCGGTCTTCCGCTTTCATACCAGGGTACGCAATAGCCTTTTTCATTGAGGTCTCTCACCGAAGAGTTAGTGAGGCCAAATTCGTATACGATCAGACGAAAGTCAACGCGCGAATTTTCACCAGATGGTCTGGTTTTGCGCTACTGGTATGGTGATGTCGGTCGATAATTGCATGGCAGGTATGATTTAAAAATTTAAAAATCATCCAGTTAGATTCTGCTTCGCCAGCTATGACATCCTCTTAAAAACTGCCTGTACAGAACGTATACGATTTTCTGATGATAGCGATATCAAGGGCATTTCAGTAAACCACGTCCCAGGAAACAGTAAATGGAACCGCGCTCGTAAAACCATTTATTCACCCGCTTTAGTGCCAGAACTCATCTTGACTGAAACTATAGTGCGCCAGAAAATGCTTACATCAGGAAAGGAAGCCAGGAGGTTGTTTTGGGGGGATTGCCCATTCCAGTCCCATCCATTCTGGATGGATTGTTAGTAGCAGGAATCGAAGGTGGCCGTAAGGTTTATAAAGATAATATCGAAAATCTTTATTACACTTGGGATTCAATGCACGGTGAGATCGAAGTTTTCAATAAACGTGGGATGCACCTTGGTGTAGTTGATCCTGTTACAGGTATTATCATTAAACCCGCGGTACGCGGCAGAAAAATCAGCAAGCAGAATTAGGAGAGACAAATGAATTTCATTCAAAAATGCCTCGCTGGTGACGTGTTGTCAGATGAGATTGATGATTATGTAGAGCAGTGGCATAAAGGTGTTGAGGGGCAAGGTATGGAACTTCATCAATATCTTGGTATGACATGGAGTGAATATACCTTGTGGTCTACAAAACCGTCGGTACTGCCGCTTATCCTCAAAGCACATAAGAATAATACCACTCTGGATAGGGCACAAAACTATGAACAGTTGGCTATGATAGCCCAGGCAGGAAATGCTCAGGAAGCTCATAAAATGGAAGCATGGCTGAAATCAATTGGTAAATTATGATCCAGCCAGCAGAAAAGATTGCCAGAAGAGTGGTTGAGCAACACAATTTAATTCCACCTTATGATCTTCATCAACCTGTAGCGTATGATGCCATCTTAGAAGATAAAAACTTCTTTATAGATGTGGATGCCGATGGCATTTTTATTGGTTGAGGTGGAGAAAGGGTTTCCGTTATTTTAATTAATGGAAACAGGGCAATTACCCGAAAAATTCAGATGCCAAAAAACGAAAGCCATCAGAAATTGAAAACTCCCCGAAAGCACCCTCATTTTTTACCCTTTTTTGCCTGAATTGTCCCGGCGCTTCCCGCTCACGACAAGGCGAATGCATTTAATCACGGGCTGACTATCTGACGGTCAAAGGGTATACTGGCGCCCACTTTTTATTACCACTTGTCTCGCGTGCGGACCCAACATGCAAAAGTTTGATACTAAAACCTTTCAGGGACTGATCCTGACCTTACAGGATTACTGGGGCAGCCTGGGCTGCACCATTGTGCAACCACTGGACATGGAAGTGGGTGCAGGGACTTCTCATCCCATGACCTGCCTGCGTGCCATAGGGCCAGAGCCGATGGCCGTTGCCTATGTGCAACCGTCACGCCGCCCTACCGATGGCCGCTATGGTGAGAACCCTAACCGCCTGCAGCACTACTATCAGTTCCAGGTAGCGATTAAGCCCTCGCCTGAGAACATTCAGGAGCTTTACCTCGGCTCCCTGAAGGCGCTGGGGCTGGATCCAACTATTCATGATATCCGCTTTGTAGAAGACAACTGGGAAAACCCGACGTTGGGTGCCTGGGGTCTGGGCTGGGAAGTGTGGCTCAACGGCATGGAAGTGACGCAGTTCACCTACTTCCAGCAGGTTGGCGGTCTGGAGTGCAAACCGGTTACCGGCGAAATCACCTATGGCCTGGAGCGTCTGGCAATGTATATCCAGGGCGTGGACAGCGTCTATGACCTGATCTGGAGCGACGGCCCGCTGGGCAAAACGACCTATGGCGACGTGTTCCATCAGAATGAAGTGGAGCAGTCCACCTATAACTTCGAATACGCCGATGTCGACTTCCTCTTCTCCTGCTTTGAGCAGTATGAGAAAGAGGCGCAGAGCCTGCTGGCGTTGGAAACGCCTCTGCCGCTGCCAGCCTACGAACGCATTCTGAAAGCGGGCCACTCGTTTAACCTGCTGGATGCGCGTAAAGCGATCTCCGTGACCGAGCGTCAGCGCTACATTCTGCGCATTCGCACCCTGACCAAAGCCGTGGCTGAAGCCTACTATGCGTCGCGTGAGGCGCTGGGCTTCCCGATGTGCAATAACAAGAAATAAGAGGCCGCCATGACGGAAAAAACTTTTCTGGTGGAGCTTGGCACTGAAGAGCTGCCACCAAAAGCACTGCGCAATTTAGCTGAATCTTTTGCCGCCAGCTTCACTGCCGAACTGGATGCCGCAGGCCTGACGCACGGCGAAGTGAGCTGGTTTGCTTCCCCCCGCCGCCTGGCGCTGAAAGTGGCTGCCCTGAGCGCCGCCCAGCCAGACCGCGAAGTTGAAAAACGCGGCCCGGCGATTGCCGCTGCGTTTGATGCTAACGGCGTGGCGACCAAAGCTGCCGAAGGCTGGGCACGCGGTTGCGGTATCACCGTCGATCAGGCTGAACGCCTGAGTACCGACAAAGGCGAATGGCTGCTCTACCGTGCGCACATGAAAGGCGAAAGCGCACAGTCGCTGCTGCCGGCGATGGTCAGCACTGCCCTCTCTAAGCTGCCGATCCCGAAACTGATGCGCTGGGGCGATTCCGACGTGCAGTTTGTGCGTCCGGTGCATACGCTGACGTTGCTGCTGGGTGAAGAGAGCCTGGACGCCACTATCCTGGGCGTCACTTCCGGCCGCACCATTCGTGGTCATCGCTTTATGGGCGAAGCGGAGTTCAGCCTTGATAGCGCCGACCAGTATCCGCAGATCCTGCTGGAACGTGGCAAGGTGCAGGCTGACTACGAAGCGCGTAAAGCGCAGATCAAAGCGGATGCCGAAGCGGCAGCGCGCGAAATCGGCGGCGTTGCCGACCTTAGCGACAGCCTGCTGGAAGAGGTCACCTCGCTGGTGGAATGGCCGGTGGTGCTGACGGCGAAATTTGAAGAGAAATTCCTGGCGGTACCGGCGGAAGCGCTGGTCTACACCATGAAGGGCGACCAGAAGTACTTCCCGGTCTATGACCCGGCGGGCAAGCTGCTGCCAAACTTCATCTTTGTCACCAATATCGAGTCGAAAGATCCGCAGCAGATTATCTCCGGTAACGAAAAAGTGGTTCGCCCACGTCTGGCCGATGCTGAGTTCTTCTTCAACTCAGATCGCAAAAAGCGTCTTGAAGATAACCTGCCGCGTCTCGAAACCGTGCTGTTCCAGAAAGAGCTGGGCACGCTGCGTGATAAAACCGACCGCATTCAGGCACTGGCTGGCTGGATTGCCGGGCAAACTGGCGCAGATGTTAACCACGCCACGCGCGCTGGTCTGCTCTCCAAGTGCGACCTGATGACCAACATGGTGTTTGAATTCACCGACACCCAGGGCGTGATGGGCATGCACTACGCCCGCCACGACGGCGAGGCGGAAGATGTTGCCGTTGCGCTGAACGAGCAGTATCAGCCGCGCTTTGCCGGTGACGATCTGCCCTCTAATCCGGTGGCCTGTGCGCTGGCTATCGCCGATAAGATGGATACGCTGGCCGGCATTTTCGGCATCGGACAGCATCCGAAAGGCGACAAGGATCCGTTCGCGCTGCGCCGCGCCGCGCTGGGCGTTTTGCGCATCATCGTTGAGAAAAACCTGCCGCTGGATCTGCAAACGCTGACGGAAGAAGCCGTGCGCCTCTATGGCAGCAAGCTGAGCAATGCCAAAGTAGTGGATGAGGTGATCGACTTTATGTTGGGCCGTTTCCGTACCTGGTATCAGGAAGAGGGCCACAGCGTGGATACCATTCAGGCAGTGCTGGCGCGTCGTCCAACCCGTCCGGCAGACTTTAACGCGCGGATGAAAGCCGTATCGCACTTCCGCTCGCTGGAAGAGGCTGCCACGCTGGCCGCCGCGAACAAGCGTGTCTCCAACATTCTGGCCAAAGCCACCGAGCCGCTGAACGACAGCGTGCAGGCGTCCCTGCTGAAAGAGAATGAAGAGATCAAGCTGGCGACCTACGTTTCCGCGCTGAGCAGCAAACTTCAGCCTTACTTCGCGGAAGGCCGCTACCAGGACGCGCTGATTGAGCTGGCCCAGCTGCGTACGGCGGTAGATAACTTCTTCGAGAAGGTGATGGTGAACGCCGAAGAGCGTGAGGTACGGATCAACCGCCTGACGCTGCTGGCTAAACTGCGTGAGCTGTTCCTGCAGGTAGCGGATATTTCGCTGCTGCAGTAACAGCCTTTGCCGGGGCGAAAGCCTTCGCTCCGGCAATCAGCAACTGAAGGAAGCAGGCCGCTTTATCGGGAATTTTATGGATGAAGTTGTGTTTCACGGAACGATCGAGTTATAGCAGAATTGCGATAACCGCTGACTTATAGCGAAACAGCGATAATTGCTGGGCTGGCAGAAGAAGCGAAGAGAATGCGGTGAAAAGTGCTGTCTCTGACAGCCAGAAACACAAAACCCGCCAGAGGGCGGGTTTTTCTTTACTACCCCAGCAGTTCTCTGCTGAGGCAAGGATTAAATTGTATTAACTGCATCAGTTTCTGTGCACTGCGCGAAGGTTTCGTGCGCTTGGCTTCCCAGCTTTTCACCGAAGAAACGCTGACGCCCAATGCCAGGGCAAACTCATCAATCTCCATGCCGGTAATTTCCCTGATGCGTTTTGGTTCGGGCACGGTCACTTCACCCTTTAATGCGGGAGCGGCTTGGATAACTTCACGCGTTAATACAATATGTTCCAGACTCGACAACAATTCGCCCATCGGATCTTTCAATTCCATAAGGCTCTCCTCATAAAAATCACAAATGTGAACGGCCAGAGGGTAAGAACCTGAGGCTCAGGTTCAGAATATTGGCGACAACAGCCGCTGGGTTGCTCAGAGAGTAGGGCTCAGAGAGACAGCGCAGGGAAACGCCAGGTTCTAAGTATTAGATCAAATCATGCGATTTGCGTCATATTTTTTGACTATTTTTCACACTTGCTTCTGCCTCAGGTCCACCTTAAACAAGAGTCACTTTTCCCCTACCAGCGGCTGCTTTTTAGCTGATCCAGACAGAGCGCGAATGGTACCGCTTACACTAGTCACTTCCGCAACTATTCGCCTGATTGATTTTATAATCTGCCCGTTTTTGTACTTATCTTTTTCAGAAATTTCCGAGTCTGCCCGGCAGGTAAAAAGTCCTTATTATCGGGTCGTCCGATCGCCCTGGAGAGCGCGCTGAAACTTTTCAAGCGCTGAAAGGGTGATTTCCACCGGCTCTCCCCCAGGTGCCCTAACTGGTGCATTCAGGGTCGCCGTTTGCACCAAAAAGCAGCAGAACAATTTTCTGCAGAAAGCAGCTGCCCGTTGTTCCCTTCTATTTAAACCGTCCGTAATTCAACTAATTAGCGAGACCATACTCACAGAATACTGAACCAATTAAAAATTGGTTCAGTTCTTGCCTACTGTAATAAACAGGTCATCACGCCTTGCCTGCACGCTGGCCGGGCTTACTGCCGAAAGCGCTTCCTTAAACGATGAATAAATAAGCGAACCAATTATGGGTGACACGTCAGAAACTGCCGTCAACTCCAGCTCCGCGCTGGAAAAGCTGCGCCAGCTGATCCAGCAGCAGGAGCGACAGCCGGAGTTACCTCTGCCAACCGAACGTGAGCTGGCGGAACGGTTTACCGTTGGCCGGCGGGAGATCCGTCGGGCGCTGGACGTGCTGGAAGAAGAGGGCCGGATCTGGCGTAAGCAGGGCAAGGGCACCTTTGTCGGCCCTGCCGCACCGGTACAGCCTCTGGTTTTGCAGGATCTTCCGCAGCGATCCAACCTGCTGGAGGTGATGGAAGCGCGCATTCAGCTGGAGCCGGGGCTGGCGCGTCTGGCCGCTCTGCGCGCCAGCAATGAACAGATTGCCCTGCTAAAGCGCCTGCTGGAGCGCATGCAGAGTATCTCCCTGGGCGATGGCGACCAGCACGAACTGTGGGACAGCGCCTTCCATCGTGCCATTGCCGAAGCTGCCGGAAACCGCCTGATGCTGGGGCTGTTTGATGCCGTTGACGCCGTGCGGCGTGAACCGAGCTGGCAACATCTGCGGGTGCTGGCCAGGACGCAGGAGCGGCTGAACCATTATGACGACCATCACCAACGCCTGGTGCAACATATTGCCGCCCGCCAGCCGCCTGAGGCAGCCGCAGCCATGCGAGAACACCTGCTGGTGCTACAGCAGGCCCTGATTGAAGCTATCAGCTGCGGCGAAGAGGAGCACCCATGACCGCTGAACACTCTCACCCGGTGCTGGCGCTGAGCCAGCTGAACGTACAGTTTGCCGGCTCGCCAGTCAGCGTACTGGACAACATCTCCCTGCAGGTCCATGCCGGAGAAACGCTGGCGCTGGTGGGCGAATCGGGCTGCGGAAAAAGCATAACCTCGCTGGCGCTGATGGGGCTGCTACCCGCCAGCGCTCAGGTGAAGCAGGGCGACATAACTTTTCTGGAAAAGGATCTGCTGAAGCTCACCCCTCGTGACTATGCCGATATCCGCGGCAACGAGCTGGCGATGATTTTTCAGGAGCCGATGACCTCGCTGAATCCCGCCTTTACGCTGGGCGATCAGCTGAGTGAAGCAGTGATGCGCCATCGCAATGTCAGCCGTCGTGAAGCGATGCAGGCGGCGCTGCAGATTCTGGAAAAGGTGCAGATCCCCGCGCCTGAAATGCGGCTGAAAGCGTATCCCCACCAGCTCTCCGGCGGCATGCGTCAGCGCGTTATGATCGCGATGGCGCTGATCAACCGGCCGAAATTACTGATCGCCGATGAGCCGACAACCGCGCTCGACGTGACGATCCAGGCACAAATTCTCTCGTTGCTGAATACCCTGAAAGCGGAGACCGGCACCGCCGTACTGATGATCACCCACGACCTGGGCGTGGTGGCGGAAGTGGCGCAGCGCGTGGCGGTCATGTACGCCGGGCAGGTGGTGGAAACGGGCGATGTGGCGGAGATTTTTAACGATCCGCAGCACCCTTACACCATCGGTCTGATGGGCTCGATCCCTAGTCTGGGCGCGCGCAGCGCCACCCTGGCCACAATCCCCGGCACCGTACCGTTGCCAGAACAGATGCCCGCTGGCTGCCGTTTTGCCACCCGCTGCCCCTTTGCTGAAACCCGCTGTCATCAGCATAAACCTGCGCTGGAAGACTTTGGCGAGCGTCATCAGGTGGCCTGTTTTCGTGCCCCGCTGGAACAGCACATCGCGCTGGGAGAAATTGCATGAGCACCCCGATTCTGGAATGTACCGATCTGAGCAAAACCTTTGCCGGACCCACCCGCCTGTTTAAACGCAACCTGCAGGTTACCGCCGTTGACCGTATCTCGTTGCGGGTGATGCCTGGTGAAACGCTGGCGATCGTGGGCGAGTCCGGCTCAGGGAAATCCACGCTGGGCCGCCTGCTGTTACGCCTGCTTTCCCCTTCTCAGGGAGCCGTTTTCTATCAGGGCGAAGAGATCACCAAAGCCAGCGGCGCGCGCCTCAATCAGCTGCGCCGGGAGCTGCAAATTATCTTTCAGGATCCCTTTGCCTCACTGAATCCCCGGATGAACGTGGAGAGCATCGTCGGCGAGCCGATCTGGCTGCATGAATCGCTTAACGGACGGCAACGTCAGGAAAAAGTGGCCGATCTGCTGCAAACCGTCGGGCTGCCTGCGGCCTGGGCCCGCCGCTATCCCCATGAGTTTTCAGGCGGACAGCGCCAGCGTATCGGCATTGCCCGCGCGCTGGCGTCAGGTCCAAAACTGCTGCTGGGCGATGAGCCGGTTTCCGCGCTGGACGTCTCGGTGCAGGCGCAGGTGGTGAATCTGCTGGAGAGCCTGAAACAGCAGTTTGGGCTGACCATGATTATCGTGGCGCACGGCCTGGCGGTGATCCGCCATATGAGCGACCGCGTGGCGGTGATGTACCTCGGGCAGATTGTGGAACTGGCGACGGTGGACGAGATTTTTGATGCGCCGCTGCACCCCTATACCCAGGCGCTGATTGCCTCTGCGCCGCAGATGCAGCCTGGCGCAGAGCGTCAGATCCCGATGCTGCAGGGCGATCTGCCCGATCCCGCCTCGCCGCCTTCCGGCTGCCGTTTTCATACCCGCTGCCCGCACGTCACCGACGAATGCCGCCGCATCGAACCCATCAACCAGATTTTACCGGGCGGCCGTCAGGTAGCCTGCCATCGCTGGCAGGAGCTTAACCGCGACCGCAGCGTGATAACCATTGCACCTCCCTCTTCCGCTTTTCTGCAGCGCCGTGCGCTGTTTGAACAGGCGGTAAAACAACACTCAATCACCCCCTCTGGAGAAGTGACGCGATGAAAGTACGCCACACGTTGTTGACCGCCCTGGGCGGCCTGATGCTGATCGGCAGCCTGCAGGCCCAGGCTGAAAGCACGCTGCGCATCGGCCTGGGTGCCGATCCCGATATGCTCGACCCGCATCTGGCGCGCACCTATTACGGCCGCTTTGTCTTTGCGGCCATGTGCGACCGTCTGGTGGAT
Source organism: Erwinia pyri (assembly GCF_030758455.1). Classification (NCBI taxonomy): domain Bacteria; kingdom Pseudomonadati; phylum Pseudomonadota; class Gammaproteobacteria; order Enterobacterales; family Erwiniaceae; genus Erwinia; species Erwinia pyri. The sequence continues at coordinate 54,336 of NZ_CP132353.1, read as the reverse complement.
GTGGATGAACACCTGAAGGTGATACCGGGCCTGGCAACGGACTGGAAATGGAGTGAGGATGGCAAAACGCTGACCATGAATCTCCGCCAGGGCGTGACCTTCCAGGATGGCGAGAAGTTTGATGCTGAAGCGGTGAAATTTAATATTGAACGCGCCCTGACGCTGCCCGGTTCGCTGCGCAAAAGCGAAATCTCCTCGATTGAGTCGGTTGAAGTTGCTTCCCCTTCACAGGTGGTATTCCACCTGAAAAATGCTGACGCTGCCCTGCTGAGTCAGCTCACCGATCGCGCTGGTGCGATGCTGGCCCCCAAAGCGGCGGCGAAGCCCGATTTTGCCACCCATCCGGTCTGCTCCGGCCCTTATCAGTTTGAAAGCCGCGTGCAGCAGGATCGCATCGTCCTGAAACGCTTCGATAATTACTGGAACAAGTCAGCCTATCACTTCGATAAAGTGGTGTTCCTGCCCATTCCTGATGCCTCGGTACGTCTGGCGAACCTGCGTTCTGGCGATCTCGATCTGACCGAAGGCATTGCCGCCAGCGACGTAAAAACCGTGGAGGCTGACAGCAAACTGAGCCTCGCCAAAGTCACTGGCCTGGGCTATCAGGGCATTACCTTCAATATCGCCAACGGCAAAGTGGACCCGAACAACCCGTTTGTGAAGGATGCCCGCGTGCGGGAAGCGTTCTCGCTGGCTATCGACCGCGATGCGCTGAATCAGGTGGCGTTCGAAGGCTTATACGCGCCCTCAAATCAGGCGTTCTCGCCGGTCAGTCCTTACCACGTCAAGCTGCCGATCGCGCCTCGCGATGTGGAAAAGGCCAAAGCCCTGCTGGCTGCGGCTGGCGTGAAAACGCCAGTCAACGTCACCCTGTTAGTCACCAATAACCCCACCTCGCAGCAGGTCGGCCAGGTGATTCAGGCGATGGTGAGCGAAGCCGGATTTAACGTGAACCTGCAGATGAGTGAGTTTGCTTCCCTGCTGGATCGTCAGCAGCGCGGCGATTTCCAGCTCAGCCTCTCCGGCTGGTCGGGGCGTCCCGATCCTGATGGCAGCATCTTCTCCTTTATCAACAGCAAGGGCACCCTGAACGACGGGCGTTACAGCAATCCTCAGGTCGATGCCTGGCTGACCGAAGCACGTCAGACCAACGATCCGGCCACACGCCAGGGGCTGTATGACAAAGTGGTGAAGCAGCTGCAAACCGATATGCCGATTGCCTACCTCTACTTTGAGCCGCGCATCTTTGGCCTGAACAAAAAAGTGCAGGGCTTTAAGGCCTGGCCGGACGGGCTGGTACGCCTGGCTGGCGTGAAAATGGCACCCTGAGCCGGAGAGCGACCATGTTGGAATTGATCTGTAAACGCCTGCTGCTGGCTATCCCCACGCTGTTTCTGGTGAGCATTATGGTCTTCTCGCTGCAGAAGCTGCTGCCGGGCGACCCGGTGCTGGCGATGGCGGGGGAAGAGCGCGATCCGGCGGTGATAGCCCAGCTCAGAGAGCAGTATCACCTGAACGATCCGCTGCCGACGCAGTATCTCTGGTGGCTGGGTAACGCGCTGCGCGGTGACCTGGGTACCTCGCTGCGCACGCAGGAGCCGGTCACTACGCTTATCGCCAGCAAGCTTCCGGTCACGCTGGAGCTGTCGCTGCTGGCGATGATAGTGGCGCTGGTTGTCGGCATCAGTATGGGGATCGTCGCTGCCGTGCGGAAAAACAGCTGGGTCGATCACACCACCAACTTTGTCGCGCTTTCCGGGATCTCGATCCCGCACTTCTGGCTGGGGATCCTGCTGATCCTGCTCTTTTCCGTGCATCTTCAGTGGCTCCCCGCCTCTGGCTACGTCTCGCTGAGTGAGAGCGTTTCACAAAACCTCAAAACGCTGCTGCTGCCGGCGCTGGTGCTGGGCACCGGCCTGGCCGCCACGCTGATGCGCCACACGCGCGCCTCGATGATTGCGGTGCTGAAAGCGGACTACATCCGTACCGCCAGAGCCAAAGGTCTGCTGCCGAAAAAGGTGATTTTAAAGCATGCCTTCCGCAACGCGCTGGTGCCGGTGATTACGCTGACCACGCTGCTGTTTGGCGAGCTGCTGGGCGGCGCGGTGCTGACGGAGCAGGTCTTTACCCTGCCGGGCTTCGGCAAAATGATTGTCGATGCGGTATTTAACCGTGATTACGCCGTGGTGCAGGGGGTAGTGCTGGTGGTGGCTATCGGCTTCCTGCTGCTGAACCTGCTGGCTGACGTCCTGTATGTGCTGATCAATCCTAAGATGCGAGGCTGACGATGAGTGAAGTTCTGGCCGCTGGCAGCGCTGCTGCACTACGCAAACCCACCAACCGCGTGCTGAAAAAGTTTCTCGGCAACAAAAGCGCGGTTATCGGTGCGGTGATTGTGCTCTTCTTTGTGATCGTGGCCCTTCTGGCGCCCTGGCTGGCGCCGTTTGACCCGATCAAAGCCAATTTTCTGGCGGTGCGTAAAGCGCCTTCAGCCCTCTACTGGCTCGGCACCGATGAGCTGGGCCGCGATATTTTATCCCGCCTGATCTGGGGCGCCCGCAGCTCGCTGCTGGCAGGCTGCATCTCCGTGCTGATCGCCATTCTGGTTGGCGTGCCGCTGGGGCTGATTGCCGGGTACTGGCAGGGGATCTGGGACGGCGTGATCTCCCGCTTTATCGAAGCCCTGCTCGCCTGCCCTTTTCTGATCCTTGCTATCGCCCTGGGCGCCTTTCTCGGCCCCAGTCTTGGCAACGCGATGATCGCTATCGGTTTATCCGCCATGCCCATTTTTGCCCGTCTGACGCGCGGGCAGGTGATTGCCATTCGCAATGAAGAGTATATCGACGGCGCACGCGCTATCGGCCTGCCTGACCGCTGGATTGTGCTGCGCTACGTGCTGCCTAACGTGATGTCGCCGATTCTGGTGCAGGCCACGCTGGCTATCGCCTCCGCCATTATTACCGAGGCCAGCCTCTCCTTTCTGGGGCTTGGGCAACAGCCGCCTGCTCCCTCCTGGGGCGCGATGCTGAATACGGCCAAAGGTTTTCTGGAGCAGGCCCCCTGGATGTCGGTTTTCCCCGGCCTTGCCATTTTTCTTATCGTGCAGGGCTTCAATCTGCTGGGCGACGGACTGCGCGACGCGCTCGATCCGCGCAACGACTAATCATTAAGGAACGGCTATGAGTGGAATCAGTGATTTTAACGTGGGATACCCATCTTACCGCGCGCCGATGATGGGGCGTAATGCGGTGGCGGCGTCACAGCCGCTGGCCGCGCAGGCGGGGATCCGCATGCTGCAACTGGGCGGCAACGCGGTTGACGCAGCGATTGCCACCGCGATGGCGCTGACGGTGGTGGAACCCACCGGCAACGGCATCGGCAGTGACGCTTTCGCCATTATCTGGGACGGTGAAAAACTGCATGCGCTGAACGCTTCGGGCCGTGCGCCTGCTGCCTGGTCGCGGGAGACTTTTGCTCACCTGGCCGCCATGCCGGAAATCGGCTGGGATGCGGTGACGGTGCCGGGTGCGGTCTCTGCCTGGGTAGAACTGGCCGAACGGTTTGGCACGCTGCCGATGACCACGCTGGCGCAACCGGCCATTGAGTATGCCCGCAACGGTTTCCCCGTTTCGCCGCTGATCGGTCATCTCTGGGAGCGCGGCTTCAATAAGCTGCGTGACCAGCCAGGCTTCAGCGCCTGCTTTGCGCCGGAAGGCCGCGCGCCAAAAGTTGGCGAACTGTTCCGCAATCCGGACCAGGCGGATACGCTGGAAAAAATTGCTGCCACCAATGGCGAAGCGTTCTATCGCGGCGAGCTGGCAGAAAAAATTGCCGCCTTCGCCAGAGAGCACGGCGCGGCGCTGACGCTGGAAGATCTGAAAAACCACAAGGCTGACTGGGTGGAGATGCTGTCGCGTCCGTTTGCAGGCGGCTCGGTTCAGGAGCTGCCTCCGAACGGCCAGGGGATCGCTACGCTGATGGCGCTGGGTATTCTTGAGCAGTGGGATATCGGCCTCTATGAGCCAGATTCCGTGCAGTGGCTGCATCTCTCTATCGAAGCGATGAAGCTGGCGCTGGTAGATCTGGAGCGCTACGTGGCCGATGAGGATCACATGGAGTTTCCGGCGGAGCTGCTGCTTAGCGATGAGTATCTGAAAACCCGCGCCGCGCTGATCGACCCGGCCAGAGCCGGCGACTTTACTTTTGGTGCGCCAAAGCAGAGCGGCACGGTCTATCTCTCCACCGCCGACGCCAGCGGGATGATGGTCTCGTTTATTCAGTCCAACTACATGGGCTTTGGTTCAGGGGTGGTGGTGCCGGGCACCGGCATCAGCCTGCAAAACCGCGGCGCAGGCTTTGTGCTGGAGGAGAACCATCCGAACGTGGTTGCGGCCAGCAAGCGCGCTTTCCACACCATTATCCCCGCCTTTGCGCTGGATGGTGAAGGCCAGCCGCTGATGTCCTTTGGCGTGATGGGCGGGCCGATGCAGGCGCAGGGGCATCTGCAGATGGCACTGCGGATTATGCTGGCGAAACAGAATCCTCAGGCGGCGATTGATGCGCCGCGCTGGCGCGTGGTGGAAGGCCGCGAGGTGAGCGTGGAGCCAGCAATGGCGCTGAATACGATTGCCGCCCTGCGTGCGATGGGACATAAAATTGTGGTGGAAGATCCGCTACAGACCTATAACTTTGGCGGCGCGCAGGCGATTGTTCGCGACCCACAGGGCTTCTACATTGCCGCCACAGAAAGCCGCAAAGATGGCCAGGCCCTGGTTTTCTAAGCTCTGCTGCCGGAAGCGTGAATTTCTTCACCCTTCCGGCCCTGTTTTCCGTATCCTCCCCGCACGAGTTAGACTATTCTTCAGAGGCGGCGCACGCCGCCCTCATTTCTTTGCAAGCCCTACAATTACAGGAGTTACTTCCCATGACGACAGGACTTTCTCGCGTCTGGTCACGTCTGCTGGTGCCGTTTGTGGCACTGTTTCTGGTTTTCCAGCTCACCGGCTGCGGTGATAAAGAAGCCGATCAGCGCAAAGCTTTTATCGATTTCCTGCAAAACACGGTGATGCGCAGCGGCGAACATTTGCCGAGCCTCAGTGAAGATCAGAAACAAAAGTTTGGTAATTACGTCAGCGATTACGCCATTCTTTACGGTTTTTCTCAGCAGGTTAACCGCGCCGTGGAGTCCGGCATGAAGCCGGTGGTGGATGAGCTTTCCGCCATTCGTACGCCGCAGGATTATCTGACTCGTCGTGACTCATTGCGTCAGGCCAGCGGTTCGCTGGGCGTGCTGACTCAGCAAATTCAGGCGGCCAAAACGCAGGCCGACAGCAGCAAGGCGGCGCTGAAGCAGCCCGAAGAGCTGAAAACCGTTTATGACAACGTCTATAACAAAGTCGTGACGCAGCCAGCAAATTCGCTGCAGCCGCTGCTGCCCGCGTTACAGACGCTGAGCCAGGATGCGGTGCAGACCGGTGATTTCCTGCAGGCACAGGGAAGCCAGGTCACCTTTAACGGCCCGGCTATCCAGTTCCCGACGCAGCAGCAGGCAACGCAGTACAATACGCTGATGCAGAACCTTTCCGCCAACGCTCAGGCGCTGAGCCAGGCGCAAAGCGCGCTGCAGGGCAGTTTCCAGTAAGCCGCCCGGCTAAATCTGGATAGCTATTACAGACTCATCGCAGGTGGGGATATCCCGCCTGTGATGAGAAAGGTAACCCGCCTGCCAACCGTGCTTTCAACGTACACTTATCCTCTCAAGTTCTTATCCCTGCCGGACATAACCAATTTAGCTGGCACATTGTTGTCGTGCACTCTATTCTTGCAGCGAATCGTTCGATTTATACCTGTTCGCACAATGTAAGGAGAGCACCATGCTGAGTTTCACCGCTAATCAGGCTAAGACCCAGTTCGGAGAATTAATCAACAAAGCGCAGCGTGAGCCGGTGAGTATTACTAAAAACGGTAAGCCGTCGGTTGTGGTCATTTCTGCTGATGACTATCAGTTGATTGAGCAGATGAAAATGGAGCAGCTGCGTAGCAAGCTGGCCCGTTCTATTGCTCAGGTGGAAGCGGGCAAAGTGCGCGATGTTGACGACGTATTTGATGAGCTGATGAAGGATCTGTAATGACCCGGGCAACACTCTCCGAAGAGGCCGAACTCGATTTGGCTGAAATAAGGGAATATTCGATTGGGCAGTTTAGCCGGGCGATTGCAAAAGAGTATCTGTCCAATATGCGCCAGACGATGAAGCGCCTGGCTGACCATCCTGCTATTGGTGAAGATAAAAGTAATGAACTCTGGCCGGGTGTGCGCTGTTTCCCTTATATGAGCCACGGCATCTATTTTATAGAGGTAAAGGATGGGATCGCTGTAATAGGCATTATCCATCAAAGCCGCCTGCCAACCGTGCTGCTTAAACGCCAGCCGGATGCCTGACGAAGCCGTTAAGCAGAAAGCGCCATCCGCCCGATAAAAACCCGGCGTTAGACCAGAATAAAGACGTCATTTTCCTACATAGCATCTGCCTGTTAAATAGAGGCCAAGGGGAAGTGTGATCGCACGCATTTTGAGCGACAGATTTATTGTGATCGCCATCACACATATGAGAGAAAGCCACGTCACGTTTTCGTGACAAAAATCACACAAAACAGCCCCTTTCGCCCATTATTTCCTCAGCGTCTTTTTTTTACACCCTGTATATGTGATCTGCGTCACTAAAATACCCCCTCATGCCCACCTAACATAGTGATATGCATCACACTTTCCCTGCTGACTACGCAGCGTCATATTCGCGTGGTAGAGTCCGCCTGCATACACAGTGATAGAGCGGCTCGCCGCCGACATGTCCTAAACAAAAATCAACGCGCTCTCTTATTGTCAGCGCGTACCAATAAGGGGTGTTTTTTTATGTCCTCATCAGATATCAAGATCAGAGTGCAGAACTTTGGTCGCTTTCTGAGCAATATGGTGATGCCAAATATCGGGGCCTTTATCGCCTGGGGTATCATCACCGCACTGTTTATTCCTACCGGCTGGCTGCCAAATGAGACCATGGCCAAGCTGGTTGGCCCAATGATCACCTACCTGCTGCCGTTGCTGATCGGCTTCACCGGTGGTCGTCTGGTAGGCGGCGATCGCGGCGGCGTGGTGGGTGCTATCACCACCATGGGCGTGATCGTGGGTGCGGATATGCCTATGTTCCTCGGATCGATGATTGCTGGCCCGCTCGGCGGCTGGGCAATCAAAAAATTCGACCGCGTGGTCGATGGTAAAATCAAAAGCGGCTTCGAAATGCTGGTCAACAACTTCTCTGCCGGTATCATCGGCATGCTGTTGGCGATCCTGGCTTTCCTGGCGATTGGTCCGCTGGTTGAGGGTCTCTCCCATATCCTCGCCGCTGGCGTGAACCTGATGGTGCAGAACAACCTGCTGCCGCTGACCTCTATCTTTGTGGAACCGGCGAAAATCCTGTTCCTGAACAACGCCATCAACCACGGTATCTTCTCGCCGCTGGGTATCCAGCAGGCGAGCGAAGCCGGTAAGTCAATCTTCTTCCTGATTGAAGCCAACCCGGGTCCGGGCATGGGCGTGCTGATGGCTTACATGTTCTTCGGACGCGGTAACGCCAAGCAGTCTGCGGGCGGCGCGGCGATCATCCACTTCCTGGGCGGTATCCACGAAATTTACTTCCCGTATGTGTTGATGAACCCTCGCCTGATTATTGCGGTGATCCTCGGCGGCATGACCGGCGTATTCACGCTGACCCTGCTGAACGGCGGCCTGGTTTCTCCAGCTTCTCCTGGCTCCATCCTGGCCGTGCTGGCGATGACGCCAAAAGGCGCTTACTTTGCCAATATCGCCGCCATTATCGCCGCCTTTGCGGTCTCCTTCGTGGTCTCTGCCATCCTGCTGAAAACCAGCAAGGTGAAAGAAGATGACGATATCGAAGCCGCCGCTCGCCGCGTTAATGAGATGAAAGCGCAGTCTAAAGGCCAGGGCGTCGTGACCACGGCTACCGCTGCCGATGGCATGCACAGCGACCTGACTCTGGTGCGTAAAATCATCGTTGCCTGTGATGCCGGTATGGGTTCCAGCGCAATGGGTGCAGGCGTGCTGCGTAAAAAGGTCAATGATGCCGGTCTGACCATGATTTCCGTCACCAATACCGCCATCAATAACCTGCCGGGCGATGTGGATCTGGTGATCACTCACCGTGACCTGACCGAGCGCGCCATTCGTCAGGCACCGCACGCACAGCATATTTCTCTGACTAACTTCCTCGACAGCGGTCTCTATACCGACCTGACCAGCCGTCTGGTAGAGGCGAACCGTACAGCGGGTCACCGTGAAAAAGTGACCGCCACGCTGAGCGACAGCTACGACGACAGCCAGGAACATCTGTTCAAGCTGAGCGCCCGCAACATCTTCCTCGGCAACCATGCAACCGATAAAGAGCAGGCGATCCGCTTTGCCGGCGAGCAGCTGGTCAGAGGCGGTTATGTTGAGCCAGAATATGTTCAGGCGATGCTGGATCGTGAGAAACTGACGCCAACATATCTGGGCGAATCCATTGCGGTTCCGCACGGGACGATTGAAGCGAAAGACCGCGTGCTGCATACCGGTATCGTCTTCTGCCAGTACCCGGACGGCGTGCGTTTCGGTGAAGATGAGGATGATATTGCCCGTCTGGTCATCGGTATCGCTGCCCGCAACAATGAACACATTCAGGTGATCACCAGCCTGACAAACGCGCTGGATGATGAGTCCGTGATTGCACGGCTGACCACCACCACCGACGTTCAGGAAGTGCTGGATCTGCTCTCCGGTAAACAGCCGGCTTAAGCTTCCGGTACTCAGGCATTACCTCCCAGGGCCGGGCATGCCCGGCTCTTTTTTCGGGTCGGGTTTGTCCGGCCCTTGATCGTTGATACGGGAAAAATTATGAAAGCATTACATTTTGGTGCCGGAAATATTGGCCGCGGTTTTATTGGTAAATTACTGGCTGACGCTGGTATTCAGCTGACGTTTGCCGACGTTAACCAGGTGGTTCTGGATGCGCTGAATGCCCGTCACGAATACCCGGTGCATGTGGTTGGCGAGCAGGCGCAGGTTGAGATCGTTAAAGGCGTGAATGCGGTAAACAGTGCCAGTGACGACATCATTCCACTGATTGCTGAGGTTGATATCGTGACCACCGCGGTGGGACCGCAGATCCTGGAGCGCATTGCTGGTGGCATCGCTAAAGGACTGGTAAAACGCAGCGACAGCGGTAACAGCCGCCCGTTGAACATCATTGCCTGCGAGAACATGGTGCGCGGCACCACGCAGCTGAAAGGCCACGTGATGAAGGCGCTGCCAGAGCAGTACCACGCCTGGGCAGAAGCCAACGTTGGCTTTGTGGACTCCGCCGTAGACCGCATCGTGCCGCCGTCAGAAGCGGGCACCACCGACCCGCTGGAAGTGACCGTAGAAACCTTCAGCGAGTGGATCGTCGATAAAACCCAGTTCAAAGGCGACCTGCCTGCTATTCCTGGCATGGAGCTGACCGATAATCTGATGGCGTTTGTGGAGCGTAAGCTGTTCACCCTGAATACCGGTCACGCCATCACCGCCTATCTGGGCCAGCTGGCCGGACACCAGACCATTCGTGACGCCATTCTGGATGAGAAAGTCCGTACGGTGGTGCAGGGAGCGATGGAGGAGAGCGGCGCAGTGCTGATCAAGCGTTACGCTTTTGATGCGGACAAGCATGCGGCCTATATCCAGAAAATCCTTGGCCGTTTTGAAAATCCTTATCTGAAAGATGATGTTGAGCGTGTGGGCCGTCAACCGCTGCGCAAGCTGAGCGCAGGCGATCGCCTGATTAAACCCACTCTGGGCACGCTGGAATATGGTCTGCCGCACGCTAACCTGGTGACCGGGATTGCCGCAGCGATGCACTATCGCAGCAGCCAGGATCCGCAGGCGCAGGAGCTGGTAGCGCTGCTGGAAAGTCAGGGCGTTAAGGCTACGCTGGCGCAGGTTTCTGGCCTGGGAGAAGAGAGCGACGTCGTCTCTGATGTGGTGACAGCATTTGATGCTATGGCCTAGTGCCGGTTTCAACGGATGAACGGACAGGGCACACTCTGTGCCCTTTAAGGCGGCGTCCCGCCTGGTGATGAACGATATGCAGGCTCTCATGGAAAAACCACAGGCTTTTGAGAATCGGGTGCTTGAACGCCTGAACGCCGGACGAACGGTCAGAAGTTTTCTGATCGCGGCGGTTGAGCTGTTGGCGGAAGCGGTAAACCTGCTGGTTATGCAGGTTTTTCGCAAAGATGACTACGCGGTAAAGTATGCGGTGGAGCCGCTGCTGCTTGGCGACGGTCCGCTGGGCGAACTTTCCGTCAGGCTGAAGCTGATTTACGGTTTAGGGGTGATAAGCCGCAGCGAATATGAAGATGCGGAATTACTGATGGCGCTGCGCGAAGCGCTGAATGATGACGGCACCGACTACCGTTTTACCGACGATGAGCTGCTTGGCCCATTCGGCGAACTGCATTGCGTGACGGCTTTGCCCCCCCGGCCAGATCTTTCCAGCGACGATCCTGAACTGCGCGCCATGCTGCAGCAGCGTTATCAGCAGATGGTTCGATCCACGCTGGTGCTCTCTCTGACGGAGCTGATTTCCCGCATCAGTCTCAAGCAGGCGTTCAAAAAGTAACGCGTCCCCTTTCCCTCTTGCTACTGCTTTCGTGTATCCTTGCGGCAATGAATCACATTACGGTCAATGAAAATGAAAGAACCAGTTCAGGAAGAAATCAGAACCCTTAGCGATAAGCTGGAGGCGCTGACGCGTAAAGAGCCAGCGCTGCTGGAGTCTGGCGACGCGGAAAAGCTCGGCGAACTGCTGAAAGAGAAAGACAAAATTACTGCAGAGCTGGAACGCCTGCGCGGCGTGCGCGAGCAGAAGCTCAGCACAGAGGCGCAGAAGCTGAAAGCGTTGCCGTTCAGCCGGGCGATCACCAAAAAAGAGCAGGCCAACCTGGGCGCGCTGAAGAAAAGCGTCCGTGGCATTGTGGTGGTTCACCCGATGACGGCGCTGGGCCGTGAGATGGGCCTGCAGGAGATGACAGGCTTCGCGAAAACCGCGTTCTGATCAGCAGCTCCTGCCATAAAAAATGCCCGCATCAGCGGGCATTTTTTATTATTAAAGCGGGTTATTTTTTCGCGTATTTTGCCTGCAGCGTGGCGAACCACGGCGCCACGAAGTCGGCAGACTCTCCCCACCCCGGAATGATTTTGTTCAGGCTGGCAACGTTAACCGCGCCCGACTGTTCAGCAAGCTGGGCCTGAGAAATCGCCGCCGCCTTAAACTGATAAGTTGCCGGGGTCGCTTCACCGCCAATCTTATTGGCGATCAGACGCATATTGGTGGCGCCAATCAGTTTGCTGTCTACCGCTACCGTCTGCTTCCAGGGGCTGTCAGCCTGATGCATCAGCTGGAGATCCTGGTTAGAAACATCGATGCTGTAGAGTTTAATTTCGGTACGGCCATTCTCCTGCAGCGCTTTATAGGCGCCCTGAGCAAAGGCATCCCATGCGCCCCAGATGGCGTCAATTTTGCCTTTCGGGTATTTGGCAAGGATAGCACCAATCTTGTTCGCCGTGTCGCCCTGAACATCTGAAGAGACCGCGCCGATTGACTCAAGCTGATGGATGCCCGGATTCGCCTTCAACACCTTCTCATACACCACCTGACGGCGCTCCATTGCCGGGAAGCCCGCCACCCACAGCTTGACGATATTCGCCTTGCCGTTGGTATCTTTGATCAGCTGATCCAGCGAGAGCTGCGCCAGAGAGGCGTCATCCTGTGCAGTGACGGTCACCCCTTCTACCGGCTGATTTACCGGCGTGTCGAACACGGAAACCTTGATACCTGCGTCTGCAATACGCTTCACCAGCGCCGTTGAGTAGGGATCTTTCCCGTGCGACAGAATGATGCCGTCATATTTCTGGCTGATCGCCTGGTTGACGAAATCCTGAAAACGGGCGTCGTCGCCGTTGCTCAAAAAGGTGCTGACCTTAAAGCCGAGCTTACGCCCTTCCTGAATCGCACCCGCCACAAACTGGGTGGTATTGTCATCGGAACCGAGGTTACGGATCACCGCCACGCGGACCGGGCCGTCGTGGTCAGCAATGGCGGCCGGAACGGCAGCGGTCTCTGCGAAGGCTGGTACGGCGGTGAGCAGGCTTAATGCCAGTAACGAGGTGGTCAGTTTTTTCATTGTTATCACTACCCTGTCGGTCGGTGTAGAGCGCCTATCGGCGCTGTATGTAAGTAATCGCCAGTGCAACAGCCAGCACTAAGCCTTTGATAATATCCATGGCGTAATAGGGCACGGAGAGCATCACCAGGCCGTTCTGCAGCACGCCGAGAATAATGGCCCCCACCAGCGTTCCCAGCGCGTTCGGCTTGCCGGAGCCGGCCAGCGAGAAGCCGATCCAGGCGGCGGCTACGGCATCCATCAGATAGCCGCCACCCGCGTTCACCTGCGAAGAACCAATGCGGGAAGCGAGCAGAATTCCGCCCAGTCCGGCCAGCAGAGAGGCGATAACATAGGCCAGCACGCGATAGCGGTTAGTACGGATGCCCGACAGGCGCGCCGCTTCAGGGTTGCCGCCAATGGCATACATCCGGCGGCCATGCTTGGTCAGCGACAGCCCCAACTGCGCCAGCACGGTCACCACCAGCATGATAATAACGATGGTGGGAACCTGCCCCAGCAGCGAGAAGTTGGCCGGAATAGTACCTTCCGCCATATCGCCGCTGGGCAACACCATGTTTTCCGTAATGGAGCCACCGAAGCTGTAGGTCATCGCCACGCCCTGAACCACAAACAGGCTAGCCAGAGTAGCTAACATGTCGGGAATACGCAGGATCACGATAAGAAATGCGTTAAACAGCCCCACCAGCGTACAAAGCAACAGGGTGATAACTATCGCCTGCGTTGAGCCGTAGCCGTACCAGACAAACAGCGAGATCACCAGCGAGTTCGCCAGCGACGCGGTAGATCCCACAGAGAGGTCGAAGCCGCCGATAGTCAGGGAAATCGACACGCCGATGGCGATCACCGTAACGATAGCGATAGATCGCAGGATGTTGATGATGTTCGTCGGCTCAAGGAAGCTGTCGGACGCCAGGCCAAATGCCGCGATCAGGGCGATAACGGTCAGTAACATCCCCCATTTATAGAGAAATTCAAACAGCTGGTGGCGCACAGAGGGCGTCGCCTTCAGGGAAAGTTCTTTGCTGCTCACGCAGGCGTACCTCCGGTGGAGTAAAGTAAAAGTGTCTCTTCATCAACGTCGCTGGCGTCCATTTCTGCCACGATACGCCCGTCCCAGAGCACGCAGATGCGATCGCACAGGCCGACCAGTTCAGCGAATTCGCCGGAGGCGTAAATTACCCCTTTTCCCTGGCGGGCCAGCCCGTCGATCAGCTCAAACAGATCCGTTTTGGCTTTGATGTCGACCCCTTTGGTCGGCTCATCAAAAATCAATACGTCGGCGTCATTGCGCAGCCATTTGCCAATGGCCACTTTCTGCTGATTACCGCCCGACAGACGCCGCAGCGTCTGCTGTGGACCCGTAGTACGCACGCCCAGCCGCCTGATGACCTCTTCCGCCCATTGCCAGGCCCGCCGGTGCCCGAACAGGCTCCAGCGGGAGAAGCTGTTGTCCGCCGTCACGCTCAGGTTCATGGCCACCGACTCATCAATGAAAATGCCCTCTTTGCGGCGCTCTTCCGGGATCAGCGCCATACGGCTCTCTACCGCAGCATGGGGCGAAGAGGGCTTCCAGGGTTTACCGTGCAGCTCTCCCCGCTCAACCCGGCTGCGGGTAGCGCCAAACAGAGCCTTACAGAGTTCCGTTTTGCCTGCCCCTGCCAGTCCGGCAATCCCCAAAATTTCGCCTTTACGCAGCGTCAGGGAGATGTTGTGCAGCAGCGCATCGTCGTGCAGGCCTTCCACGCTGAGCAGCGTCTGCCCGCTGAAGGGCGGACGGCGCGGAGGATAGATATCATCCAGCTGATGACCGAGCATCTTCTCGACAATCTGCTCGCCATCCAGCTGCGCCATTGGGCAGGTTTCAATCAGCTGACCGTCACGCAGTACGGTGAGCTGGTCGCAGATAGCGCGCAGCTCATGGATACGGTGGGAGATAAATACCACGCCGATGCCGCTGCTTTGCAGACGGCGGACCACCGCAAACAGGCGCTCGCTCTCATGCTGATCCAGCGGCGCGGTGGGTTCATCAAGGATCAGGAAGCGGCAGTGATGAGAGAGCGCCCTTGCCAGCAAAATCTGCTGTTTTTCCGCCAGCGTGCAGCGCTCGACAGGTCGGCGAACATCCAGCGAAACGTCCAGCTGTGCCAGCAGCGCTCTGGCCTGTTTGCGGATCTCTCCCCAGCGATAGATCTGTCCCCCTTCTGCCAGCCTGTCCAGCATGATGTTTTCCGCCACGCTCAGCGTCGGCACCAGTGCCACGTCCACTTCCTGCTGCACAAGATGAATGCCCAGCTGTTTCGCCTCGCGCGGAGAGCGGATAATCACGGGCTGGCCATCCAGCAAAATTTCACCGCTGTAGTGGTCGTAAGCTCCCGACAGCACCGCCATCAGCGTCGATTTTCCTGCGCCGTTAGCCCCGGTCAGCGCATGCACCGAGTGGCCTTCAAGGCTGAAGTCCACGCCGTTCAGGGCTGTGAAACCGCCAAAAGCGATGGAGATTTGACGCATTTCGAGGCGGTTTAACGCAGTCATGGGCGAAATTCTCTGGCAGATGATAAAACATGTTGCCGCATTTTTTATTGGATTGGCATCGCTGGCAACGAACGAAAGCGCATAAGCTAACACGAAACGGTATTAGCCATCCAGACATCCAGCCATATAAGCGGTTAAAACCAGTGAGAGTGACGTCTCTGGTATAAGCCGGGGGGATAAATTCGGCAGGCAGCATTTTATGCTGCAACTCTCCTTTCGCTTAACAGATCTATTGGCCTTGTCGGACAGCGAAGCGGCAAAGGGAGGAGAACCAACGGGAAAGTCAGGATAAATAGTGGTCAGGTATGAATAAGCCGCCATTAATGGCGGCTTATTCATACTGTATTGAGAGGTTCTCAAGCGCAGCGACACAAGATACACCTTCTCAGGGAAGGAGTATCCGGCGGAGTCCCTCTTCTGATAGCAGCGGATACTCTTTAAAAGCGTGTTCTGTGCGCAGAAATCAGTCGGACTGTTTCGTTTGCTCTGTCAACTAAACGATCAAAAAGCGTGATAAGTGCACTGCTATCAAGGTTAGCAAAACGTTCACGGCTCCAGAGCAGCACCGTTTTGTCATGCCCCTCAACGGTCAGATTGATTGCCGGGGTCGGCTGGTAAAAATTATTCTGCCTGAGCAACAGCCACGCCAGATCTTTATGATGTTCCAATGGCAGGCAGCCCAGACTGGCGACCATCAAAAGCTCATCTTTATTCAGAGGAGTGAACTGAATGCTTATATGCTCAAAATCGATGTTTACCCCCTGATTTTCTGCCAGCGCCGGCGCGTTAACGTTCAGGTGGCGTAAAAGCGGTCGCAGCAGTCGGTCAACGGCACAGGAAACAGGCATCAGTTATTGCCTCTGTCAGGGAAATAGTGACGTGCCTGCTGCATCGCTATCGCCTGTCGCTCGTAAACTGCACGATCGGCAATATTTTCCAGTACATCTATCGGGCTTTCTCGGTTCTGATATCGCACACCAAGGTTACTGATGCCGTGTGTGCACTCTTCAAGCCTGACACGGCGTGGATTTTCCAATACCTGATGATAATCAGGTGTCTGCTTCTGATGGTTGATATGGGTAATACGCGCCTCACAGACAGGCTCTGTCTCGCCGAGTTCTTCTAAAGGTATTTTGGGCTCGGAACCCGGCAGATGAACATCCAGCGGTCGGTTGATATTTGCCCGAAGTGCCGCATTATTTGCAAGATGAGCACGGGCAAAAACCGGCCATGAATCCACCACTACAGCCTGATGGGGTTCACGCAGATCGCCAATGATATTCAACTGATGATCGGGATGGTTTTCAACCGCATAGGTAAAAATCGGACGCGTGAGATCCATATTCGATAAATAAGCCATGGCAAGCGCGGAATGCTCACCGCAGGTGCCTCCCTGGGCCGCCAGCGCCGATTTAACAATTGCCTGATTATCTCCCCGGAAATCCACATCACGTAGATGGCGGGCGGCGACAGCATGCTGATAACTCCCTCCCTGGGTCAGCAGATAATCTGTTTTCTGGTTACCGGTTCCTTGCGAGAGATTATCTTTGACGGCATTGATTACATCCTGAGCAAGGTGTAACTCGTGCATCACCCCTGGTGAAACCTGAACCGTTTCGCCATGATGCTGCCCCGGCATCGCCTCCCAGAGCTTAACTGTGTGAGGATCGTTTCTCTTCACTTGTGATGAGGTTAAAGGGAGTGTCGGAAACATAAAGTTCTCCTGAAAGTTCATAGTCTGAACTGAGTATCTCAATGCCAACAAAAGTTCATCGATTTTTTCTCTTCTGTCGAAACAAGAGAGTTGGCTGGCAATCACATCGCCGAAGGAGGATTAAAGGCAAAGATGATTATCTTTTTACTGAAGCAATTTTCAGAGGGAAGAGCAGGTGGCGTCGCGCAGCGGGCAATAAAAAACCGACGAAGCGGACTTCGTCGGTTTATCGTCACGATTTAACGTGGTGGCAAATTAATTAGCTGAGAAGCGCGCTGCGGCTTCATCCCAGTTAACCACTTCCCAGAACGCCTTGATGTAGTCAGGGCGTTTGTTTTGATATTTCAGGTAGTAAGCGTGTTCCCACACGTCCAGACCCACGATTGGGGTACCGGATGCGCCAGAGATCGCTTCGCCCATCAGCGGGCTGTCCTGGTTGGCGGTGGAAACCACAGCCAGCTTGTCGCCTTTTTTAACCAGCCACGCCCAGCCTGAACCGAAACGGGTTGCAGCCGCTTTTTCAAACTCCGCTTTGAAAGCATCAACGCTGCCGAAATCTTTTTCGATAGCTGCTTTCAGCTCGCCGCTCAGGGTGGTGCCGGTTTTCAGGCCTTTCCAGAAGAAGCTGTGGTTAGAGTGGCCGCCCGCGTTGTTACGCAGTACGGTTTTCTTGTCAGCCGGCACCTGATCCAGTTTAGCGAGTAGCTCATCAACAGGCAGGTCGGCAAACTCAGTGCCTTCCAGCGCCGCGTTGGCGTTGTTGACGTAAGTCTGGTGGTGTTTAGTGTGATGGATTTCCATCGTCTGCTTGTCGAAATGCGGTTCCAGTGCGTCGTAGGCATACGGTAAGGATGGCAGTGAATAACTCATGTTCATCATCTCCATTTAATGGTGGGCGGCGCCGTTTCTGTTAGCACCGCGTAAGCAGTCGGATCATTATAGTTAAATAAACGATCCGTAAAAGGGTTATCAATGCCCCGACGTTAATAAGGGTTTAGCCCTTAGCGGGCGCAACGACAGCTTTATGCCGTTAGGCTGCAGAGTGATGCCAAATCGATCTAAGCGATTATTTCCCTAATGCTGCCAACGATTTATCCAGCGCCCCGACCAGCCAGTCAATATCGCTCTCCTGGAATGCCAGCGGCGGGCGCAGTTTCAGCACGTTGCCATAAGGCCCCGCGACGGAAGTGAGCACGTGGTTTTCACGCAGCTTTTCGGTGACGTCCAGCGCCAGCTGCTTATCAGGCGTTTTGCTGGCTTTATCCGTTACCAGCTCAAAACCAATGAACAACCCGGCACCACGAACATCTCCGACGCACTCATATTTTGCCTTTAGCGTCAGCAGTTCGCCCAACAGCTTCTCGCCCACCACACGGCTGTGCTCCTGCAGCCCCTCTTCTTTAATGACCCTGAGTACGGCCTGAGCCGCCGCCATCGCCACCGGGTTGCCGCCAAATGTATTGAAATAGGGAATATCGTCGCTAAACGAGGCCAGCACATCGCTTTTCGCCAGCAGCGCCGAAACAGGAATGCCGTTCCCCATCGGTTTGCCGGTAGTGACGATATCCGGCACCACGCCGTGACGGGCAAAGCCCCAGAACGCCTCGCCGGTGCGGGCAAAACCAGGCTGCACCTCATCAGCAATAAAGATCCCGCCATTTTTATGCACCACATCGACCGCCTGCTTCAGGAAGCCTTTTGGCCCCGGCAGCACGCCGTCAGAAGAGAAGATGGAATCGGCGAGGAAACCCGCAAATTTAATGCCGTGGGCGGCCATGTCATCAATCTGCTTCTGGATTTCGCTGGCAAACCACGCGCCTAAATCTGGCGCGTTGACGCGGTAATGGTCGGGAGGCGAAACCAGGCGGGTCGTTGCTGCCAGTGGCTGACCCGTTCCCAGCGCAGGCGATACGCCAGAGGTCAGATCGCTGGTGCCGTGATAGGCTTCCTGAGTGACGATAATCCCGGTGCCGCCACTGTGGGCGCGCGCCACGCGGATAGCCAGGTCATTGGCTTCTGAGCCGGTGCACATATACATCGCACGATCGATCTCCGCCGGCATCGTCGCCAGCAGCGCTTCTGAATAGTCCAGAATGCGCTCATGCAGGTAACGGGTATGCGTATTCAGCTGCTGCATCTGCTGATACACCGCATCAATCACCGCCGGATGGCAGTGACCAATGCTGGCTACGTTATTATAGACATCAAGATATTTATCCCCGGCGGCATCCCAGAGATACTGTCCCTCACCCCGCACCAGATGCACCGGCTTACGGTAAAACAGACGGTAAGATTCACCCAGCACCTTGCTGCGTTTATCAGTCAGTTTACGTACGTCAGCTGCCAGGCCGTTGGCATGCTCGGCGCGAAAACTGTTGGTGTCCATAATTGTCGAACGTGTAGCCATGAGAACTCCCGTTACGAAGTGAGATGAGCGGGCGGACCGGCGCCCGGATAGCTTTATCATGGCAAAGTTCTGTCAAAATGCAACCAAATACACAAATACAATAAAATACACAAGCAGAAGCCGGAGATGTCAGTTACGCTACGCGCTTCTGGTCCGGAAAAGGAAACCCTATGTTGCAGGAAACCCGTTTACATCGCATTCGCGCCCTGTTGAGTACCCTGAATCACCTCAGCACTGAACGCATCGTCAGAGAACTGGGTATCTCCAGAGAGACCGCCAGAAGGGATATTATTGAGCTGGAAGCGATGGGGTTAGCCCGCCGCGTGCATGGCGGGCTGATGGCGCTGGATGCGGCGCCGGAACCTCCCCTGACGGTGCGTAGCGAAGTCAGAGCGAGAGAGAAGCGCGCCATTGCGCGGGCCGCCGCGCAGCGTCTGAAGCCGGGACAAACGCTGTTCCTGGATGCAGGCAGCACCACCACGATGCTGGCAGAGGAGCTGAAAACCATGTCAGGGCTGACCATCATTACCAACAGCCTGAATGCGGCGCTTAAGCTCTCTGCGGCTGAGGAGCATGAAGTGCTGCATAACAGTATCATTCTGCTGGGCGGCAATATGCTTGCCGGGGCGCACGAGACGCGGGGCGAACTGACGGTGGGGGAGATCTACCGCTACCGCGCTGACGTGGCGATGATGTCGCCGGTAGGCATTGACGGTAAAAACGGCGCCAGTAGTTTTTATCCTCACGAAGCCGCCATTGCCCGCGCCATGGTACAGCAGTCCGCGCAGCTGATTTTGCTGGCCGATCGCAGCAAGTTAGGACTGACCAGCCGGATGAACTATGCCGATATCGGGCAGGTATCCGCCCTGATTACCGACAGCGCCGCGGCTAACCTGCCCGCTTTTGCTACCCTGGAGAAGGTGCTGCCAGAGGTAGTTTTGGTATAGACGCCGACTTACACCAGTCTCTGCGGATGCGTATAGACCGTGGCTCTACCCGGTTTGCTGAAGCCTACCAGCGTCAGATTACTGCGCTCGGCTACCTCCACGGCCAGTTTCGTGGCGGCTGAGACGGCAAAGAGGATTTCGACGCCGCACATTGCGGATTTCTGCACCATCTCATAGCTGGCACGGCTGGAGACCAGCACTGCACCCTGCTGCCACGCCCTCTGCTGGCTGCGTAGCCCCAGCAGCTTGTCCAGCGCCACATGCCGCCCGACATCTTCACAGCCTCCGGCCAGATTGCCGTCCGGCAAAATCCAGGCCGCGGCGTGAGTACAACCGGTTAACTGTCCAACAGGCTGATAGCTTTTCAGCTGAGACAGCGCTTCATCCAGCCGCGCAATCTCAAAAGTCTGGGTAAACGGCAGCGGCTGGAGGGGTTTGCCAATCTCTTCCAGCTGCTCCACGCCGCAGACGCCGCAGCCGGTGCGTCCCGCCATCGCCCGGCGCTGCTCTTTCAGCCCCATAAAACGGCGGCTGGAAAGCTCAACCTGAACCTCTATACCGCCGCAGGAAGGGTGAATATCGATGCCATAGATGTCGGCAGGCGAGCTGATAATCCCTTCAGAGAGCGAGAAGCCCAGCGCGAACGCTTCCAGATCTTTTGGCGTAGCCATCATCACCACATGGGAGATGCCGTTATAGACCAGCGCCACCGGAACCTCTTCGGCCAGCCAGTCATCCTCTGGCGTCTCCAGCGAACGGCGCTGCCGCACCTGTACCTGGCTTAACCCTGCGATCTCACTCATGTTCTCACCGTTTTTATTCACCTGAATTTCATCTGTTCTCACGCCGCCGCCCACCAAGTGGTCATGCTTTAATCATTAACTTTCAGATAAGCGTACGAAGATTCTGAACCTGTCACCCGCCAACCGCAATGGTTTAGCCATTGCTGCAGGGGCCAGACAGCACACGCCGTGCAGTTACCACGGTTTCAGGAAGGAGCAGTTCGGGCGAAAAGAGGGAACTGATTTTCACTCTCTGCCGTTAAGGAAGGCTTAGCCCCAGGAATGATAATCATTAGTAGTTAACTTGTTAATTGAATAATAACAAACCGCTGACTTCTTGATTTCCGTCAAATAATGCCCTTTTCAGCCTGCTATTTTGCGCATTCAAGGAACGTAGCGTGAGCAAAATAAAAAATGAAAATGAACAGACGGAGCTTTTTTAAAATCTGTGCCGGAGGGATGGCCGGGACTTCGCTGACCTTGCTGGGCTTTACGCCTGCAACAGCATTGGCATCGGTACGCGAGTACAAATTACTGCGCAGTAAAGAGACCCGTAATAACTGTACCTACTGCTCTGTGGGCTGCGGCATGCTGATTTACAGCCTCGGCGACGGTGCCAAAAACGCCCTCTCATCCATTTACCATATTGAAGGGGATCCGGACCATCCGGTGAGCAGAGGCTCTTTGTGCCCTAAAGGCGCTGGCGTACTCGATTTTATTCACAGTGAACAACGGCTGAAATACCCTGAATACCGTGCACCGGGCTCCGATCGCTGGCAGCGCATCAGTTGGGATGAAGCCTTTGCCCGCATCGCCCGCCTGATGAAAAACGATCGCGATGCGAATTTCCAGGAAAAAAATGCGGCGGGCACCAGAGTAAACCGCTGGCTGACCACGGGCATGCTGTGCTCTTCCGCCGCCAGCAACGAGACCGGCCTGCTCGACCAGAAATTTGCCCGTTCCCTGGGCATGCTGGCGCTGGAAAACCAGGCGCGGCTCTGTCATGGCTCTACCGTCGCCGCGCTGGCACCCAGCTTTGGCCGTGGGGCGATGACCAATAACTGGACCGATATCAAAAACGCCAACGTTATCCTCATTATGGGCGGTAACCCGGCAGAAGCGCATCCGGTAGGATTCAAGTGGGTGGTCGAAGCGAAAACCCGCAACAATGCTACGGTGATTGTTGTTGACCCGCGCTTCAACCGCTCCGCCGCCGTGGCCGATATCTATGCTCCTCTGCGCGCCGGTAGCGATGCCGCCTTCCTGATGGGCGTGGTGAATTACCTGCTGGAACATGACAAGGTTCAGCATGAGTATGTGAAGGCCTATACCAATGCCGCGCTGATAGTCAGTGAAGGTTATAGCTTCCGAGAGGGGTTATTCAGTGGCTATGATGAGGCCGCACGTCAGTATGATAAAACCAGCTGGCACTACGAGCTGGATGCAGCAGGCCAGGCGAAGCGTGACGACTCGCTGACTCACCCGCGCTGCGTGTGGAATCTGCTGAAAGCGCACGCCAGCTGTTACACGCCTCAGCTGGTCAGCCGGATTTGCGGCACGCCGCAGGCAGATTTCCTGGCCATCTGTCAGCAGCTCGCCACAACCTGCGTGCCGGATCGCACCGCCAGCGTGCTTTATGCGCTCGGCTGGACGCATCACTCCAATGGCTCCCAGATCATTCGGGCGGCCGCGATGATCCAGCTGCTGTTAGGGAATATCGGGATGATGGGCGGGGGCATTAACGCTTTGCGCGGCCACTCCAACGTACAGGGTTTTACCGATCTGGGGCTACTTTCCCAGAGCCTGCCCGGTTACCTGACGCTGCCTTCAGAAAAACAGACCACGCTGGAAACCTACCTGCAACAGGCCACGCCGGCCATGCTGCTGCCGGGCCAGGTTAACTACTGGCAAAACACCTCAAAGTTCTTTGTCAGCCTGATGAAAAGCTTCTACGGCGACAGGGCGCAGAAAGAGAACAGCTGGGCCTTTGACTGGCTGCCCAAGTGGGACAAAAGCTACGACTGCATGACCCTGGCCGAGATGATGGTGGAGGGCAAAATGAATGGCTGCATCGTTCAGGGCTTTAACGCGCTGGCCGCCTTCCCGGACAAGAACAAAGCTTTCCGCGCTCTCTCCAACCTGAAATATCTGGTGGTGATCGATCCGCTCAGCACGGAAACGTCTACCTTCTGGCAGAATCATGGCGAGTTTAACGACGTTAAGGCCAGTGAGATTCAGACAGAAGTCTTCCGTCTGCCCTCCTCCTGTTTTGCGGAAGAAGAGGGCTCCATCTCCAATTCCGCCCGCTGTCTGCAGTGGCACTGGGCCGCAGCCAGTCCGCCGGGCGAAGCGATGCATGACGGTAAAATCCTCGGCAATATTTACCTGCGTCTGCGCCAGCTCTACCGCGAGGAAGGCGGCGTGGCGGCTGAACCGCTGTTAGCGATGAGCTGGGATTACAGCGACCCGGCGTCACCTTCGCCTGAAGAAGTAGCGAAAGAGAATAACGGCAAGGCGCTGGCCGACGTGGTAGATGCGGATGGCGGACTGGTGCTGAAAAAAGGCCAGCAGCTCACCTCTTTTGCCGATCTCCGTGATGACGGCACCACCGCCAGCGCCTGCTGGATTTACGCCGGTAGCTGGACGCCTGCGGGTAATCAGATGGCAAGGCGCGACAATGCCGATCCGTCCGGGCTGGGGGCGGTGAACGACTGGGCCTGGGCCTGGCCGCTGAACCGGCGAATTCTCTATAACCGTGCTTCAGCCGATCCGCAGGGTAAAGCGTGGGATCCGCAGCGCAAACTTATCGAATGGAACGGTCAGCGCTGGGAGGGGCTGGACGTGCCGGATTATCCGGTGACCGCGGCGCCAGAAAAGCAGACTGGCCCGTTCATTATGATGCCGGACGGCATGGGGCACCTGTTTGCGCTGGATAAACTCGGCGACGGCCCTTTCCCGGAGCACTACGAGCCGCTGGAAAGCCCTACCGGCACCAATCCCCTCCACCCGGCGGTGGTCTACAGCCCGGTAGCCCGCCTGTTCAAACGCGACGCGGCGGCACTGGGCAAGGCGGATAAATTCCCCTGTGTCGCCACCACCTACTCCATCACTGAACTGTTCCGCCACTGGAGCAAACATGCCCGGCTGAATGCCATTGCCCAGCCCGAGCAGTTTGTTGAGATTGGCACCGAGCTGGCCAGCGCCAAAGGCATCAAGGCTGGCGACTGGGTAAAAGTCAGCTCACAGCGTGGTTACATTAAAGCTAAGGCCGTGGTGACCAAACGGCTGCAGCGATTAACCATTGATGGTCAGCAGATCGATACCGTTGGCATCCCCTGCCATTGGGGATTTGAAGGGAGCGCCCGTAAAGGCTTCCTGGCCAACACGCTTACCCCGTCTGTGGGAGATGCCAACTCACAAACGCCTGAATACAAAGCTTTTCTTGTTAACATCGAGAGATGTGTAAAGGAATACGCTATGTCGCTACAAAGCCAGAATATTCTCCGCCGTTCAGCAACGAACGCGTTAACGCCGCCGCCGCAGGCGCGGGATCATCAGCAGCAGGTCGCAAAGTTGATCGATGTCACCACCTGTACCGGCTGCAAAGGCTGTCAGGTGGCCTGCTCGGAGTGGAATGATATCCGTGATGAAGTCGGCCACAACGTCGGGGTATACGATAACCCTGTCGATTTAAGCGCCCACTCCTGGACGGTGATGCGCTTCGCGGAGACAGAGGAGTACGGCAGGCTGGAGTGGCTGATCCGCAAGGACGGCTGTATGCACTGTGCCGATCCCGGCTGCCTGAAAGCCTGTCCCGCAGAAGGGGCGATTATTCAGTACGCTAACGGCATCGTAGACTTTCAGTCGGCGCATTGCATCGGCTGTGGCTACTGTATCGCGGGCTGCCCGTTCAACGTCCCGCGGCTGAATAAAGAGGACAACCGCGCCTATAAATGCACGCTTTGCGTCGATCGGGTCGCGGTCGGCCAGGAGCCAGCCTGTGTAAAAACCTGCCCAACCGGCGCGCTCCACTTCGGCAGCAAAGAGGAGATGAAGCAGCTGGCAGCGGAGCGCGTTAGTGAGTTAAAGAGCCGGGGCTATGACCATGCAGGGCTTTACGATCCGCAGGGCGTGGGCGGCACGCACGTGATGTATGTGCTTCATCACGCTGATAAACCGGCGCTCTATCACGGCTTGCCAGAGGATCCGGGCATCAGCCCGGCGGTCACCTTCTGGAAAGGGATCTGGAAACCACTGGCGGCGATTGGCTTTGCCGCCACCTTTGCTGCCAGCGTTTTTCACTATGTCGGCGTCGGGCCGAACCGTGTGGAAGAGGATGAAGATGAGGACGAAACCCATGACAAGGAGGATCGGAAATGAATAAGCATCACATTCAGCGATACAGCGCATCAGAGCGGATTAACCACTGGATTATGGCGCTCTGCTTTGTTTTTGCGGCCCTGAGCGGGCTGGGGTTTTTCTTTCCCTCGTTTAACTGGTTGCTGCACGTGCTGGGGACGCCGCAGCTGGCGCGCATCCTTCATCCCTTCATCGGCGTCGTGATGTTTGTGGCCTTTTTACTGATGTTTTTCCGCTACTGGCGACATAACCTGATTGAACGTGAAGACCTGCTCTGGGCGAAAAATATTTATAAAATTGTGCAAAACAGGGAAGTCGGGGATACCGGGCGCTATAATTTTGGTCAGAAGTGCGTATTTTGGGCTGCTATCCTTAGCTTAGTGCTGTTACTGGCAAGCGGCGTGGCGATCTGGCGGCCTTACTTTGCCGGCGCCTTTGCTATCCCTGTTATTCGCTTCGCTCTGGTGGTGCACTCCGTTTCGGCGGTGGCTTTAATTATCGTGATCATGGTGCATATCTATGCCGCACTGTGGATAAAAGGGACGATTACCGCGATGGTTGAAGGCTGGGTTACCCCCGCCTGGGCGAAAAAACATCATCCGCGCTGGTATCGTGCCGTACGCGCGCGGCACCCAAAACCACAGGAAAAACGTCCCTGATGAGTATTCGCATAATCCCGCAGGACCAGCTGGAAAAAAGCGACAAAAAGACGGCGGAGCAGATCCCGCCGTTACTTTTCCCCAGGCTGAAAAATTTATACAGCCGCCGCGCCGCGCGGCTGCGGCAGCTGGCGGAGAAAAATCCGCTGGGTGACTATCTGCGCTTTGCCGCCGTTGTCGCCAGCGCGCAGGAAATTGTGCTCTACGACCATCCTCTGCAGATGGATCTCTATGCCAGGCTGGTGGAAACGGCTGCCACGGGCAAGCCGCCGCTCGATATCCATACGCTGCCCCGGGATCCGCACTGGCAGCGTCTGCTGAACTCGCTGATTGCGGAGATGAAACCGGAGATGACGGGCCAGGCATTAGCCTCGCTGGAAAACCTGGAGAAAGCCTCGGCTGCCGAGCTGGAAACGCTGGCCAGCGCGCTGTTTGCCAACGATTTTGCACAAATCAGCAGTGATAAATCCCCCTTTATCTGGGCCGCGCTGTCGATTTACTGGGCGCAGATGGCCGCGCTGATCCCGGGTAAAGCGCGGGCCGAATATGGCGAACAGCGGCAGTTCTGTCCCGTTTGCGCCAGCGTTCCGGTTGCCGGCGTGGTACATATGGGTAGCCAGGAGGGTCTGCGCTACCTGCACTGCAACCTTTGCGAAAGCGAATGGTACGTGGTGCGCTCAAAATGCAGTAACTGCGAACAGACGCGCGATCTGCACTACTGGTCGCTGGAGAGCGAGGTGGCGCCGATCAAAGCGGAAAGCTGTGGCGACTGCGGCACCTATCTCAAGCTGCTCTATCAGGAAAAGGATCCGGCGGTGGAGCCGGTAGCGGACGATCTGGCATCCCTGATCCTCGACGCCCGCATGGAACAGGAAGGGTTTGCCCGTAGCAGCCTGAACCCCTTCCTCTTTCCGGGAGAATAACGCGCTCTTTCACCGGACGGTCGCGTCCGGTGCTACCATTTTGCAGATAAGACCGGTAACGATCGGTCAAAACAGGGGAACGCAGCATGAAATTGATTGGTACCTATACCAGCCCATTTGTTCGTAAAATTTCGGTGATCATGCTGGAAAAAGGCATTACTTTTGAGTTCATTAACGAGAATCCCTGGGGTGAGGAGAGTCACGTTCCCGGCTATAATCCGCTGGGTAAAATCCCGGCGCTGGTCACCGGCCCGGAAGAAACCTGGTATGAGTCGCATATTATTGCCGCTTACCTGGAACAGCTCGATATTGCCCCTGCGCTGCTTCCGGCTGACAAAATGACGGCGCTGAAAGTCCTGCAGCTGGAAGCGCTGGCGGATGGCATTGGCGATGCAGCGGTGATCCTGGTGCGTGAACAGATGCGCCCGCCTGAGTTGCAGATGGAAGCGCAGCTTCTGCGCCAGCGCGAAAAAATTCAGCGCGGGCTGGATGCGCTGGAAAAAGAGGCCGCGAAGGGCACCGTGCTGAACAGCGACACGCTGAATCTGGCGGATATCGCCACCGCCTGTCTGATTGGTTTCCTGAACTTCCGCCGTATTGTGCCGGGTTGGTGCGTGGAGCGTCCGGCGTTAATCAAACTGGCTGAAAAGATGTTTGAGCGGGAAAGCTTTGCCCGTACTGTTCCCCCTACTGCCTGATTGGTAAAACCTTTTTTCAACGCGGTTCAGGGAGAGGGCGTGATAAAAAGCGCGGCTTCCATCAGTTGCCGGAAAACCTTCTACAGATCTCAGCGCCACCGCCCGGAAAGCGGCTGGCGCTGCCTGTCATTTACCATCAGAAACGCGCGCTGACGCCGAGGTTATACATAAACTGCTCGCCAGAGCTTAATCCGCCAGTTTGCGAAACCGAGGCAAAGGCCGCCACGCTGTCGCCAAGCGGAACGTGCGCCCCCACGGTGACATCCACCCAGTTGGTATCCTGATCTGCCGAGTCGCGGCTGAAAGAGGTCTGGGTCGACTTCAGGCCGCCCCCCGCCCGCCAGACGTTATCGCCAAACTGATGGTTATAGCTGACCTCTGCCCAGGGATTGATCCAGCCCAGCTGCGAGTCCACCCGCCAGCCCAGCGCGCCGATTTGAGAATGGTAATTCTGATCGTCAAAGCGCATAGCGGTGCTGCTGTTACCCTGCTCCTGATAGCCTTCAACCGAGCTGTAATCCAGCGCATATTGCGCCATCGGGCCAGTGGTGAGCGCGGCATTAATGGGGAAGTCCCAGCCGGTGGTGATACGTGCGCCCAGCTGCGTGCCGTCGGTTTCGCCACTTTCAGTACGGGTGGCCGGGCCAAGCGTCACGCTACGTTTAATGCTGTCGTAGCTGGCAGAAGCGTAATGCGCATCGGTATTCACCCAGCCGTTATCGAAGAATGACATTTCGCTGTAGGCGGCCACCAGCCAGCCGCGCATCTTATATTCATAATGCGGCGTCGGCTGCTGATTATCACTGGAGCCAGAGAGCAGCGCCCCCACCAGCCAGCTATCGGTTAGCTGGTAGTCCACGCCCAGCGTCAGATTGTGCGTGGTGGCGTCGCCCTCTCCGGCAGCCAGATTGCCGCTATATTCATCGTGTTGCCCGGCATAGCCGCCATATACGCTGAGTGAACCCTGCGGATTATCCGCGTGACGCTGCTGCTGCAGGTGGCTGTCCAGCGTTGCGCGGGCATCACGTGACATCGCCAGCGTTGCCTGATTCAGCGCGACGACCTGCGCCGGGGCATCCAGCACCGACTGGATATAATCCGCAATCAGTAAATGGGTTGCCGGGCTGGGGTGCAAACGGTCAGCAAACAGAAAGGCCTGCTGGCTTGAAAAGCCCGGCGTGGTGGTGGAGGAGCAGACGGCTGCCGAAACGCCCGGCGGACAGGCCATCCCTGCGGTATTGCTCAATCCGTAACGGGCCGGATCGCTAAGCACTTCGTTAAACAGGCCATTGATATCGACGCGCACAATATTGCCGCCCTGCTGCGCCAGCAGGGTATCTTCCTGCTGGTTATATCTGTCTGTCAGCGCGCTGGCCTGAGTGCTCAGCGTTTGCCAGGCTTCATAGAGCTGGCTGGCGATCGCCTCCTGCAAAGCGGTGACCGTGGTCAGCTGCCCGGCTGCGGCAGACAATGCCTCTCTGATCGCCTGGTTGCGGGCAGCCTGGCTGAGCGTGGTCTGGCTGTTGAGGGAGGAGAAGGCTGCGGCGAGCGCGGCGTTGGCTACCGGTGCCAGGCCCACCTGGATCACTGCCTCCAGTAAGGCTGGCGTGGAACCAATATTGGGTACCGTGGGGACAATAACGGTCTCTGCGCCCGCCGCCAGCAAAGCCTGTACCTGGCTGGCTGCTGCAAAGGCGCTGTTGCTGACAATGGCGTTCGCGGCAAGAGGATTGAGCGCCGCTGCAGCCAGGTCATTCCCGCCAACCCAGTGAACATAAAGGCCATTTGCGTCTGCCCGTCCGCCATTTGCGGTCAGGTAATCGCTGACCTGGTCAGCCGTATTATCGGCAGGATTGAGCTGCGGCACGGCCACCGCATCGCCAGCGGCATAATTGGTGCCGCCCTGGTCAGAAGGACGTAAAGACTGGTTTATTTTGGCTGCCAGAATATCGTCATACAGCGGATGCTGACTGCCGTCCCAGGTGTAGCGGCCATTGTTGCCGCTGTCACTCAGGCTGTCGCCAAACACATAGAGCCGATCCCAGCTAAATGCGGAGCTGGTACTACAGAGGTAACAGGCCATCCATGCCGCCCCAACGACCAGACGACGGGTGCCAGTGCGTTTCTCAGACATAAAAATGACTCCGGAAAAGAGCCCAAAAGCGGCGAGCGGGTATTATTGAATTTATTTTCAGGTCTTAATGTGAATTAACTATTGCCTGGATAGCGATAACGTCAAGGCAGAGATGACTATTTTTTACTCAATCTGATAAAGGGGATTTACTATGCAGCGATGCGGCTGGGTCACACAGGATCCACTCTATCTCGCTTACCACGATCGGGAGTGGGGCATTCCGGTAACTGACAGAAGAGAACTGTTTGCAATGCTCTGTCTGGAGGGGCAAATGGCGGGGCTTTCCTGGCTTACCGTCCTGAAGAAACGTGAAAATTATCGCGCTGCTTTTAAGCATTTTGACCCGCAGAGCGTGGCGTTGATGGGGGAGGCCGACGTGGAGAGATTGATGCTGGATAGCGGGATCATTCGTCATCGCGGAAAAATTTCAGCCATTATCGCCAATGCCCGCGCGCTGCTAGCCATGGAAGCGAAGGGCGAAATATTTAACAGCTGGATCTGGAGTTTTGTCGATAATGAATCGCAAATCCACCGGCATGAGGATTACCGAACGGCACCAACGTTTAGCGCGGCATCCGATGCCCTTTCAAAGGCCTTAAAACAGCGGGGTTTTAAATTCGTTGGTACAACCACCTGTTACTCGTTTATGCAGGCCTGCGGGCTGATCAACGACCACGTTACCGGCTGTTTCTGCCATCCTGACAATCTGAAGTAGCGTCTCTTTACACTTTAAGAGCAAAGCACCGTTTTTTTTCCACAATTCATCGGCATAATCGGGGTTTTACGGGTAATTTTACCCGCCGTTGTGGATGAGAAGGAACCCCAATGCAAAAGCGCTATATCACCCTCGCTCTGGTTTTGAGCGGCACAATTGCCCTGTCGGGCTGTACCACCAACCCTTATACCGGCGAACGTGAAGCTGGCAAATCCGGCATCGGTGCCGGTCTGGGCGCCGCGCTGGGCGCGGGCGTAGGCGTGCTCTCTTCCTCGAAGAAAGATCGCGGCAAAGGCGCGCTGATTGGCGCAGCTGCCGGTGCAGCGCTGGGCGGCGGTGCCGGTTATTATATGGATGTGCAGGAAGCCAAGCTGCGCGAAAAAATGAAGGGAACCGGCGTTAGCGTGACGCGCGAAGGCAACAATATCGTGCTGAACATGCCGAACAATGTGACCTTCGACAGCAGCAGCAGTACGCTGAAACCGGCCGGTGCCAATACGCTGACTGGCGTGGCGATGGTGCTGAAAGAGTACCCTAAAACAGCCGTTAACGTGGCGGGCTACACCGACAGCACCGGCACGCGTCAGCTGAACATGACGCTGTCGCAGCAGCGCGCAGACAGCGTGGGCAGCTCGTTGATCAGCCAGGGCGTTGCGGCTAACCGCATCCGCACCACGGGTATGGGCCCCGATAACCCGGTAGCCTCTAACAGCACCACAGAAGGTAAAGCGCAGAACCGTCGCGTGGAAATTACCCTCAGCCCTCTGCAGTAATCTCCTCTGCCGGGCCGCTGACGTGGCCCGGTTGCTTCCCCTCTTGCCTGAATCGCTTTATCTTCCGCCTCTCCTTGTTCAGAGGTGGGCTGACTCACGCTTATGCTTTATGATGGCCCGATCCGTTTTCAGCGAACAACCGCTATCTCAAGGTGTTCCGGCGAGAACGGGCTGAAGCTACCCTTTTCCTGCGTTTTAATGTTTAAAGGATCGCTATGAACCGTCAGGCTGCACGAGCCACCATCAGCGACGTCGCCAGAGCGGCAAAAACCGGTAAAACCAGCGTCTCGCGCTACCTGAACGGCGAGCAGCACGCCCTTTCAGCCGATTTAAAGCAGCGGATTGAAACCGCCATTGCTGAGCTCAATTACCGGCCAAGCCAGATGGCGCGCGGGCTTAAGCGAGGCCGCACCCGCTTAATCGGCCTGATTATTGCGGACATTACCAATCCCTATTCCGTCGATGTGATGAGCGGCATTGAAGCGGCCTGCCGTGCTAAGGGTTTTACCCTGCTGATGTGTAACACCAATAACGAGGTGGATCAGGAGCAGCACTATCTGAATCTGCTGAGCAGTTATCAGGTGGAAGGGATCGTGGTTAATGCGGTCGGCATGCGGGAAGAGGCGCTGAGTTATCTTCAGCAATCATTACTGCCAATGGTGCTGATCGACCGCAAAATCCCCGATTTTCCCTGCGATGTGGTAGGCCTGGATAACAGCGAAGCAGGCATTCAGGTCACCACTCATCTTATCGAACAGGATTTTCAGGCGGTGCTGTTTGTGACCGAACCTCTGGGGCTGGTCAATACCCGTCATGAACGCCTGCAGGCCTTTAAAAACACCATGGCGCAGTATCCTGACCGCTTTGCCGGACAGGCGGAAGTGGCGCTTAATGACGCAGCGATGATGGACCGCGTGCTGCAGGCATTTTACCAGCAGCATCGCGATCGGCGCTGCGCAATAATTGTGGTAAATGGCGCATTAACCCTGCAGGTGGCGCGCTCGCTGAAGAGGCTGGAGCTGGCATGGGGCGAGCAGATCGGTCTGCTGGGTTTTGATGAGCTGGAGTGGTCTGAACTGGCAGGCGTGGGGATCACCACACTGAAGCAGCCCACCTGGCAAATGGGCTACGCCGCGCTGGAACAGGTTATCCGCCGTATTGACGGGGAAACCACGCCGCCCGATGAGCGTACCTTTTCCGGCGAGCTGATTGTTCGCGGCTCCACAAAGCGGCTAAAACCCTGATTAGTTTTTACCTGCCGGGCGACCTGATTAAGCGGACTCCCTTAGCTGCTGCTTGTTAAGGTTATCCGGAACCTTTCACCAGCAACACCGCTTTTCACTGGCTCTCCCCCCTTCTTTTCAGACCATCCCCTGGAATTAATTGTCTGCATCGTGAGCGCGATCATAAATTCGTACTCTGCCCCTTTGCATTGGAACCGGTTCCATTTAACGTTTTTATAACGTCGAGGCCACCCTGAGCCTGGAGGATCCGATGAAAAGTAAAGTGATAGTGGTAACGGCGGCCTATGGCCGCGAGCAGATCGCCGCGCTGGGCGGCCAGCAGGCGGTGATACCGACCGTGGCCGCCGCTGGCGCAGACGGCGTGGAAATTCGTCGCGAACTCTTTAACGAGAAAGAGCTGGAAAACCTTTCCGCGCTGGGTAAAACCATCGCTGAAGCGGGGCTGGTTGCGTTCTATTCCATGCCGGAAGCGCTGTTTACCGAAGCGGGTGAACTCAACCCTGACCTCGATCGCCATTTTGCTGAGGCCGGGCAATTAGCGGCCCAGCGACTAAAATATTCTCTGGGAGATTACCGTCCCGGCACTGATTGTGCCGCTCTGCGCGAAAAACTGGCCGGTCAGTCCTTTCAACTGGTGGTAGAGAACGATCAGACTGAATGCGGCAAACTCACCGCGCTGAAGAGCTATTTCCAGGACGGCGGCGCAACGGGAACCAGCATGACGTTCGATATGGGCAACTGGCTGTGGGTAGGCGACGACCCGATTGCAGCCGCAGAGTGTCTCAGTCCATACGTCAGCTATATCCACGTGAAAGCGGCCCGCAGTGATGGAAATGGCTGGCATGCTGTTGCCCTGGACGAGGCTGATAATCTGTGGCGGCAAACGCTGGCGCTGCTGCCTGCCGGTGTGCCACGCGGCATCGAATTCCCGCTGGAAGGTGACGATCTGGTCGCGGTGACCCGCCATTACGTTGAACTGTTGCGAGAGGAAAAACCATGAGTCTGCATGAAAACGGCCCGCTGGACGCCATCACCATCGGCGAAGCGATGGCGATGTTTGTCGCCACCCAGCCGGGCGATCTGGCAGCGGCGGAGCAGTTTGTGAAGCGTATTGCCGGGGCAGAGCTGAACGTGGCTATTGGACTGGCGAGACTGGGCCTGAAGGTGGGCTGGGTCAGCCGGGTCGGTGATGACTCTTTTGGCCGCTTTACCCTGCAACAGCTGGAAAAGGAGCAGGTCGATCGTCGTCAGGTGACCACCGACTCACGCTACGCCACCGGCTTTCAGCTGAAATCCAAAGTGGAGGACGGTTCCGATCCGCTGGTGGAGTATTTCCGCAAAGGCTCGGCCGCCAGCCATCTTTCGCCAGACGACTTCAACCGTGACTATTTTGGCTCGGCTCGCCATCTGCATCTGAGCGGCGTGGCGGCGGCTCTCTCCGAAACTTCCCTTGCGCTCTCTAAGCATGCAGCAAAAGAGATGAAGGAGATGGGGAAAACCATCTCCTTCGATCCCAATCTTCGCCCGGTGCTCTGGCCGAACGAGCGTGAAATGGTGAAACAGCTGAATACGCTGGCCAGCTTTGCGGACTGGGTTTTACCCGGTATCAGCGAAGGAAAGATATTAACCGGCCACGATCGGCCTGAAGCGATTGCTGATTTCTATCTGGAGCGGGGCGTGAAGGCGGTGATTGTGAAAACCGGCTGCGACGGTGCCTGGTATAAAACCGCTGAGGGCGAAAAAGGCCAGGTGGAAGCGATTAAAACAGACAACGTGGTGGACACGGTTGGCGCGGGCGATGGCTTTGCCGTTGGCGTGATCAGTGCTTTGCTTGAAGGCAAAACGCTGCCCGAAGCTATCCGGCGCGGCAACAAAATTGGTTCACTGGCCATCCAGGTGATCGGCGACAGCGAAGGGCTGCCCACGCGCGCTGAACTGGGCGATTTCTGAGCCACTTATAATCGACACTCATACAGCCTCAACAGAGGGTACACCTATGAACAAGCAGACAATCGCGCCTAAACGCTGGTGGTATATTATGCCCATCGTGTTTATCACTTACAGTCTGGCGTATCTGGACAGGGCGAACTTCAGCTTCGCCTCGGCAGCAGGCATTAATGACGATCTCGGCATTACCAAAGGCATGTCTTCGCTGCTGGGCGCCCTCTTCTTCCTCGGCTACTTCTTTTTCCAGATCCCCGGCGCCATCTATGCTGAACGCCGTAGCGTAAAGAAACTGGTGTTTGTCTGCCTGATACTCTGGGGCGTCTGCGCTTCGCTGACCGGCATGGTCAGCAATATTCCGATGCTGGCCGCGATCCGCTTTGTGCTTGGGGTGGTTGAAGCCGCAGTGATGCCCGCCATGCTGATTTACATCAGTAACTGGTTTACCAAGTCGGAGCGCTCCCGGGCGAACACCTTCCTGATCCTGGGTAATCCGGTTACCGTACTCTGGATGTCAGTGGTCTCTGGCTACCTGATTGAAGCGTTCGGCTGGCGCGAAATGTTCATTTTTGAAGGGATCCCGGCGGTTATCTGGGCGATCGCCTGGTGGTTTATGGTGCAGGACAAACCGGCTCAGGCTAAATGGTTGAGCAACGAAGAGAAAGCTGCGCTACAGGCACAGTTGCAGAAAGAGCAGGAAAATATCAAGGCGGTACGCAACTACAGCGAGGCGTTTAAGTCCCGCAACGTCATCATTTTGTGCGTGCAGTATTTCACCTGGAGCATTGGCGTGTACGGTTTTGTGCTCTGGCTGCCTTCTATTTTACGCGGCGGCTCACAGATGGGGATGGTAGAAGCGGGCTGGCTCTCTGCGGTACCTTATCTGGCGGCCACCGTGGCGATGATTGTGGTCTCCTGGGCATCGGATAAGTTACAAAACCGTAAGCTGTTTGTCTGGCCGCTGCTGCTGGTTGGCGCGCTGGCGTTTTTAGGCTCTTATCTGGTAGGAGCGAATCATTTCTGGCTCTCCTTTACGCTGCTGGTGATTGCCGGTGCCGCCATGTATGCCCCTTACGGGCCGTTCTTCGCCATTATTCCGGAGATGCTGCCGCGGAACGTGGCTGGCGGCGCGATGGCGCTGATCAATGCGATGGGTGCGCTGGGTTCATTCCTGGGCTCCTGGGTGGTAGGTTACCTGAACGGCGCGACCGGCAGCCCTTCAGCTTCCTATATCTTTATGGGGGGCTCTCTGCTGATTTCGGTCTGGCTTACACTTATCGTCAAGCCAGCGGAGAACAATCAGCCCCCGATGCCCCGCGGCGCTAAACACGCTTAAAAATGCAAAACGGGCCAGCTGGCCCGTTCCTCAATTCAAAGGGAGACGAGAATGAAACCTTCTGTGGTGCTGTATAAGAAATTACCGGAAGATCTGCGCGCTAAACTCGATGAGCATTTTACCGTGACGGAAGTTAACGGCCTGACCCCTGAAACGGTGAGCCAGCATGCCGATGCATTTCAACAGGCGGAAGGGATGCTGGGTTCCGGCGGTAAAGTTGATGCGGACTTCCTGACTAAAGCACCCCGCCTGCGTGCGGCTTCCAGCGTCTCCGTTGGCGTGGATAACTTTGATATCGCCGCCCTGAACGATCGCGATGTGATCCTGATGCATACGCCAACCGTCCTGACCGAAACCGTGGCCGATACCATGATGGCGCTGGTGCTGACCACCGCACGCCGCGTGACGGAAGTAGCTGAACGCGTCAAGGCGGGAGAGTGGCAGAGCAACATCGGCGCCGACTGGTTTGGCACCGACGTCCACCATAAAAAACTTGGTATTCTGGGGATGGGCCGCATTGGTCTGGCGCTGGCTCAGCGTGCTAACCTCGGCTTCAGCATGCCGATCCTCTATAACGCACGTAAGCACCATGAAGAGGCTGAGCAGCGTTTTGG
The DNA here is from genome assembly GCF_030758455.1 of Erwinia pyri. Lineage (NCBI taxonomy): Bacteria > Pseudomonadati > Pseudomonadota > Gammaproteobacteria > Enterobacterales > Erwiniaceae > Erwinia > Erwinia pyri. The sequence goes on along the minus strand of NZ_CP132353.1, from coordinate 18,282 downwards.
CGCCACCTGGTGCGATCTCGATACGCTGCTGAAAGAGTCTGACTTCCTCTGCATCAGCCTGCCGCTGACCAAAGAGACGCACCACCTGATTGGCCGTGAGCAGCTGGCAAAAATGAAGCCGGGCGCAATATTGATCAATGCCGGTCGCGGTCCGGTGGTGGATGAAGAGGCGCTGATTGCCGCGTTACAGGATGGCACCCTTCATGCCGCAGGGCTGGATGTGTTTGAAAAAGAGCCGCTGCCAAAAGAGTCTCCGCTGCTGAAGTTGCCAAACGTGGTGGCTTTACCCCATATCGGGTCGGCTACGCATGAAACGCGATATGGTATGGCGCGCGATGCGGTGGATAACCTGATCGCTGCGCTGACCGGGAAAGTGGAAAAGAACTGCGTCAACCCGCAAATTATTAAATAGCTTCCAGCCCTGGCGGAAAAGAGAGGTCACCGTCCGGTGGCCTTTTTGCTTTGCCGTTCCGCTCCTGCTGTGGGAGATGCCCGGCGCGGGCATGGGCCGCAGCATTGCACTCCATCTGGGCTGGCGTTAAGGTAAACCCCCACACGAATTTAAAAAGTAGTTAACACGTTATGAGCTTTTCCGCCTTCGGTGACAAATTTACACAACATTCAGGCATAGCCCGCCTGATGGAAGATATGGGTGAAGGATTACGCACGCCGGGTGCGGTGATGCTGGGCGGCGGCAATCCTGCGCAGATCCCTGCAATGAACGACTACTTTCAGCAGCTGCTGCAGGAGATGCACGACCAGGGCAAGCTGGCTGAAGCGCTCTGTAACTACGACGGCCCGCGCGGTAAAACCACGCTGCTGGAGTCGCTTTCCACTCTGCTGCGCGATCGGCTCGGCTGGCAGATTGGGCCGCAAAATATTGCCCTTACCAACGGCAGCCAGAGCGCCTTTTTCTACCTGTTTAATCTCTATGCCGGACGCCGCGCGGACGGCAGTAAAAAACGGGTACTCTTCCCGCTGGCGCCGGAATATCTGGGCTATGCAGATGCGGGGCTGGATGAGGAGCTGTTTGTCTCCACGCGCCCCAATATTGAGATGCTGCCAGAGGGACAGTTTAAATATCACGTCGATTTTGAACATCTGCAGATCACCGAAGAGACCGGGCTGATTTGCGTTTCCCGCCCGACCAACCCCACCGGTAACGTTATTACCGATGAAGAGCTGCTGAAGCTGGACGTGCTGGCGCAGCAGCATGAGATCCCGCTGCTGATTGATAACGCTTATGGCGTTCCCTTCCCCGGCATTATCTTCAGCGAGGCGCGCCCGCTGTGGAACCCGAATATCATTCTGTGCATGAGCCTGTCGAAACTCGGCCTGCCGGGCGCACGCTGCGGCATCATTATTGCCGATGAGAAGGTAATTTCAGCTGTCAGTAATATGAACGGCATTATCAGTCTGGCACCTGGCGGCATCGGACCCGCTATCGCCCATGAGATGATCCAGCGCGGCGATCTGCTGCGGCTCTCTGAAGAGGTGATTAAGCCGTTCTATAAGAGGCGGGTTGAGCAGACCATCGCGGTTATTCGCCGCTATTTGTCGGAAGATCGCTGCCTGATCCACAAGCCGGAAGGGGCTATTTTCCTCTGGCTCTGGTTTAAAGACCTGCCGATCTCCACCGAGGTGCTCTATCAGCGGCTGAAAAAGCGTGGCGTGCTGATGGTGCCGGGCCACTTCTTCTTCCCCGGTCTGGAGCAGGAGTGGCCCCACCCGCACCAGTGCATGCGCATGAACTACGTGCCGGAGAGCGATAAAATTGAACGCGGCGTAGCGATACTCGCCGAAGAGATTGAGCGGGCGCACAGGGAAGGATAAAAACAAAAAGGGCCGCGCGAGGCGGCCCTTTTCCCGCGTGATGCGGAATTATTTCAGAATTTCAATCCGGCGAGGCTGATTAGCTTCAGGCACCACACGCTCCAGATCGATATAGAGCAGGCCATTTTCTAATTTAGCGTCGCGCACGTTGACGTGTTCCGCCAGCTGGAATTTACGTTCAAAATTACGCTCGGCGATCCCCTGGTAGAGGTAGGTGCGTTCCTGCTGCTCTTCAGGGTGAGCGCCGCGAACGGTGAGCATGTTGTCATGGGCAGTGATATCCAGTTCGCTCTGCGCGAACCCTGCCACGGCAATGGTTATACGGTATTTGTTTTCCGCCACCAGCTCCACATTATAGGGAGGGTAGCCGCCGTTGCTCTGACCCTGGTTAGATTCCAGCAGGTTGATCAGACGGTCAAAACCAATTGAAGAGCGATAGAGTGGGGCAAGATCGAAGTTACGCATTTTACTACTCCTGATGTTCAGCGAGTGAGAAGTCAGACCTTCCACAATGGACAGGCCGCAGGCCCTGAGCTGTACCCTGACGGCATACGCTCTGTGACCTTGATAGTAAAATGGTGACGCTGACGAGGCTTTCAAGGGCTAAAAACGCAAATTTTTTAACCCTTGCCTTGTGAATGTCATACACTCAGGGAAGAATTCGTCGGACCAGTGCAAGAGTCGCCACAGAGCGATCGGGACATTCCCGGCATGCGACGATAACAATCAGACCGGCTCGCCGTGACTGAAGGGATGATGACTATGATAGTAATAAATAAGTGTCGTTTTGCTGGCCTGCTGGCCTGCCTGTCACTTGCTGGCACCGCCGGGTGCTCCAGCTTTATGACCCATTCCGGCCCTGAACAGGGCTACTATTCCGGTACGCGGGCTGGTGCAGCGGTGGTCGCAGACAGCAACAGCGGCTGGGTGATGCGCCCGCTGGCGGCGCTCGACTTGCCCTTTTCTGCGGTAGTGGACACGCTGTTCCTGCCGTGGGATTACTACAGAAAAGGCAGTGACGGTACGGATGACTCCCCACGGGAGCGGGTACTGCGCAGCGAGCAGCAGAATCACACTAACGAAAGTCTTGCCCAGGCTGCGCCAATGCCAGTCAGCGCCCCTTCCCGCCCCTCTCCTTAAGAGAGCGCATCCACGCTAACGATAAAGATCTGTTGCCAGCCCCCGACGTTGCGCAGATAAGCCACATGCTGGCCATCGGGGGAGCAGACCACCGCATCAGCCAGCGGCGCTTCATCCGTCCTGGCGGTCAGCCGGTGCATTTTCCCTGTTGCAACGTCGCACAGCATCACGCTGTTATCGTTGATCAATGCCACCTGGCGCCCCGACGGATGCCAGCTGAATGCCGACTGAATATCGCTGGCTGAGCGGGTGATCTGATGCGGTTCACCGCCGGTTGGCGAGACTGTCCAGAGCTGAACCACGCCGTTATCATCCCGCATCAGAAAGGCGATGGCCCGCCCGTCTGGCGAGCTGCGTAACCAGTGGCGCGGCGTTGTCGCCAGCCCCGGAAAAGCTCGCTGATGCGTCCAGGTTAGCCTGCGCTGCACCACGCCTGCGGGCGGAGCGGGTAAGCGAGTTTCTGTGCCAGCCAGTGGCGCATCGCCTTCCAGCGCGTAGTCTGCCATCTTCGCCGGAAGATCGACCAGAAACACCTCCGGCACCTTTTCGCCACTTTCAGCCAGCGTGTCGCCAATAAAGGCCAGCGCCCAACGCTGACGGTGGCCATCATGCCGCAGATATCCCTCTTTCCCCACCCAGCCTTCTTCATAAGCACGGTTGATCTCGTCACTGCCCGGCGTGGGAGCAGAGGTTGTCTGGCTGACCAGCACGCAGAAATGGCTGCCATCCACTTCGCGCGGGTGATGTTTTACCGGACAGACCGCATGCAGCGGCACGGCGACGCCGACGTTGCGCAGATCCTCTTTCACATCCAGCTCATGCATCACATGATCGTTATAGGTAAAGCTCAGCCGGGAACCGTCGGGGCTGAAAACATGAACGTGGGAGCCGCCGCGCAGCGCGCCAGCGGTAAAAGGCGGGGTGATGTCGCAGGCATCCAGGTTTTCGGCATGGCCGTGCTGAATAATCACGCCACGGCGATGATGAAAATCGTACTTCCACTGGCTGTCGGGATGTTCCGGCCCGTGGATACAGACGTAGCGGGGTGGCAAATCGTGGCTGGCAGTAACCACGCCAACATGAGCGCCGTCTTTAGCCTGATAAAGCACTTCCGTTTGCCCGCTGAGGTTGACCCGTTCCACGGTCAGGCTGCTGAAAGTGGCGCCGTTGGGCCGCACGTCATAAACCAGCCACTGGCTGTCTGCGGTCCAGATATTGATATTGGTGAGTTGATGATTACGTGAATCAAACGTCAGCTGTGTTTCTGTCATAATGCTTACCCTTAGCCGTTTCTCCAGCTAAGGGTACTGCAATCAGCGGCATTCGGGTACTGGCGTCACCAGCGGCGAACCCGCAAAAAACGCTTCGACGTTATCAAGCACCAGCTGCGACATCGCCCGGCGCGTTGACCAGGTTGCGCTGGCCATATGCGGCGTGATCACCACGTTGGGCCGGTTATACAGCGCTTCCGGCACCTCGGGTTCCTGACTAAAGACGTCCAGCCCTGCACCACCCAGCGTTCCGGCATCCAGCGCTGCGATCAGCGCCTGCTCATCCACCAGACTTCCGCGCCCTACGTTAATCAGAATACCTTCGCTGCCCAACGCATCCAGCACTTCACGGTTGATCAGATGGCGGTTACTGGCGCTGCCCGGGGCGCAAACCAACAGAAAATCGCTGGTTTCCGCCAGCGCCACGATATCAGGTTCGTAACGGTAAGCGACATTATCAAGCGGCCTGCGGTTGCAGTACGCAATCGACATAGCAAAAGCCTGCGCACGTTCAGCCGCAGCCAGCCCTATTCTTCCCAGCCCTACAATCCCCAGCGATGAACCTGACATTTTTCGCGTCCAGGGATAGCTCCCCTGTGACCATTTTCCCTGCTGGATAAACGTCTGTGCGGCGGGGATCTGCCGTGACGTCGCCAGCATCAGGCCGAGCGCCAGATCGGCCACGTCCCCGGTCAGCACGTCTGGCGTATGCGTCACGGCTACGTTGTATTCCGTGGCCGCCTGCATATCCACCCCGTCGTAGCCCACGCCGAATACGGCGATCAGTGCCAGATTGGGCAGCGAGGCGATCAGTTCGCGGGTCACCACGGCTTCGCCATTGGTCAGCAACGCCTGAAAATCACCCGCCATGCCGCTGAAGTCGCCTGCGGTGAGCGCACTGTACTCCACAACCTTATAACGAGCCTGTAGCGCAGCGAGCAGAGGAGCAGGCAGCGCGGCCTGCTGCAGCACTTTCATTTTCATTTCAATTACCTGAGTGGGGATGAGGAAGGGTTTTCAGCGCATCACGCGAGGGACGGGAGACGATAATCCCAATCACGCCGCCGACGATCAGCGCCACGGCAACGATCAGCAACCCGTAGTGATAGCTGTTGGTCATATCCTTGATTTTCCCAAGTATGGGCGGTAACCCCAGCCCGACAAAGTTGGCGACGGTATTGATAAAAGCGATGGAGGCAGCCGCAGCCACCCCGGCCAGCTTTTCGGTAGTCACCGCCCAGAAGATTGGCGTCAGCGCAAAGTTGAAGCCCACGGTCAGCACCAGCAGGATCCAGGAGAGCACCAGATTGCCGGACCAGACTGCCGCCGCCAGCGAGAGTCCTGAGAGGATCAGCGGCAGGCCCAGGTGCCAGGAGCGCTCACCGGTTTTGTCGGAATGGCGGCCGTTCAGATACATAAACAGACAGGCCAGCACAAAGGGGACGGCAGAGAGCAAGCCAATCACAACGTTGCTCTGTTCCGCTGCCATGCTCTTGATAATCAGCGGCATAAAGAGCGTGATGCCGATAGAGCCAAACGCCTGCAGGAACCACACCAGGCTCAGCAACAGCACGGTTTTGTCTTTTAACGCGCTCAGCCAGCTATGATTTTTGCCAATTTCCACGCCTGCGTTCTCCTGTTGCAGACGATCGCGCAGCCAGGATTTCTGTTCAGGCGTGAGCCAGGGAGCATGTTCTGGCGTATCCGGCAGGCGCCACAGCACCAGGCAACCCAGCAGCACGGCGGGAATACCCTCCAGTCCGAAGAGCCAGCGCCAGCCCGCCACATCCGCAATGCCATGCATATTCAGGATGGCGCCAGAAACGGGCAGACCGATAATGGAGGCGGCCACCGATCCCATATAGAAGAAGGACATGGCGCGGGCGCGGTTACTCTTCGGGAACCAGCAGGAGATGTAGTAGATGATCCCCGGCGCGAAACCCGCTTCCGCCATGCCCAGCAAAAAGCGCATCACGTAAAGTTGGTTAGCGCTGTGCACAAACGCCATGCCGGTGCTGACAATGCCCCAGGTAATCATGATGCGGGCAATCCAGCGGCGTGCGCCAACCTTAGTCATGATGACGTTGCTGGGGATCTCAAACAGGATGTAAGAGATGTAAAACATGCCGACGCCCAGGCCATACATGCTGGCAGAAAGCCCCAGGTCCGCATTCATCTGCAGCGCGGCAATCGAAATATTGGTTTTATCCAGGTTAGCGACAAAATAGCAGATGACGATAAACGGAATAATTTTGCTATTTAACTGCTTTATTGTAGAGGTACAGAGATCGGTGTTCATCATAACAACCTCATGAGGTGTTACGGCCAGATTCAGGCAGCACGAAGCCTGCCCACGCCGCACGCAGGGATTTTAGGGTGTCTGTTTTATTATTATTACTGCTCTTGCTTTAACAAATTGCTTTAGCTGCCGCCAAAGTTAATCTTCAAGTATTTGGCGCTGTAGCAAGGCAGCAAGAGAGTGAATCCCAATGAGCTTACTCAGGTAAGTGATTTGGGTGAACTCTCGCTGCTAACGCAGCTACAGCGTCAAAGACGCCGAAGATTTACCATTCGGCTACGGTGCCATCGCCAAACCGCCACAACGGATTGCGCCAATCCTGCACGCTCTGGCTCCGCTCAGTTACCAGCGCTTCGTTGATCTCTACACCCAGCCCGGGCTTGCTCAGCGGCGCAAAATAGCCGTCCTGCATCGCGAAGTCCTCTTTGTTCACAACATAATCCAGCAGCTCCGCGCCCTGGTTATAGTGAATGCCCATGCTCTGCTCCTGGAACACCGCATTGCGCGAGACAAAATCCACGTGCAGGCAGGAGGCCAGCGCAATCGGTCCCAGCGGACAGTGCGGCGCCAGCGCCACGTCATAAGCTTCGGCCATCGCGGCGATCTTGTAGCATTCGGTGATGCCCCCGGCATGTGAGAGATCCGGCTGCAGGATCGCCAGCCCGCCCGCTTCCAGTACGCGTTTGAATTCAAAGCGGGAGTACATCCGTTCACCGGCCGCAATCGGGATGTGCGTTTGCGCGGCGAGGCGAGGATAATATTCCGCCTGCTCCGCCAGCACCGGCTCTTCAATAAACAGCGGGCGGTAAGGCTCCAGCTCTTTGATCAGAATCTTTGCCATCGGCGCGCTGACGCGCCCGTGGAAATCCAGGCCAAACTCAATCTCATTGCCGAAAGCCTCACGGATCTGCGCTACGGTGTTCACCGCCGCGTCCACTTTGCGCGAGCTGTCGATAAGGCCCATCTCTTCACAGCCGTTCAGCTTGAAGGTATCCACGCCGATTGCGCGCAGCTTTTTAATGTCCGCAATCACTTCAGCAGGACGGTCGCCCCCCACCCAGCTGTAAGCCTTAATGCTGTCGCGCACCAGGCCGCCCAGCAGTTGCCAGACCGGGGCGCCCAGCACTTTGCCTTTGATATCCCACAGCGCCTGATCGATACCGGCGATAGCGCTCATCAGGATCGGCCCGCCGCGATAGAATCCGCCCCGGTACATCACCTGCCAGAGGTCATTGATCCGCGCCGGGTCCTGCCCGATAAGGTAGTCTGAAAGTTCATGTACAGCGGCCTCCACGCTTTTTGCCCGCCCTTCGATCACCGGTTCACCCCAGCCCACCACGCCCTCGTCCGTCTCTATCTTCAGAAACATCCAGCGTGGCGGCAAGCGATAAGTGGTCAGTTTTGTGATTTTCATTGTACGGCTTCCTTATAGGCGGCAACGAAGGCGCGTGCCTGTTCAGCGGTGCGTGAAACAGGCTGTCCGGCCCGATAGAGATCGCTACCCAGACCAGCACCAATGCAGCCTGCGGCCAGAAACGTATGGAGATTTTCAGGGGTGACGCCGCCCACGGCAAACACCGGGACATCCGCTGGCAGCACAGCTTTTAACGCTTTGATATAGTCGGGGCCAAAGGCGGAAGAAGGGAAGATTTTCAGCGCCTGCGCGCCCGCCTTCAGCGCGGCAAACGCTTCCGAAGCCGTGGCGCATCCCGCCGCCACCGTCATGCCCTTTTCAACCGCACGGCGGATCACCGCACTATCGGTATTCGGCGTCACCACCAGCTGGCTGTTGAGTGTGGCAAGCAGGTCAACCTGCTCAGGCTCCAGTACCGTGCCCGCGCCAATCAGCGCTTTGTGGCCAAACGTGGCGACCACGCTGGTGATACTCTTCTGCCAGTCCGGGGAGTTAAGCGGGATCTCAATCGCCTCAAAGCCGGCATCAATCAGCACAGCAACGTGCTCTTCAGCTTCTTCAGGACGAATGCCGCGTAAGATAGCGATCAGCGGCAGTTTAGTGGACCAGTTCATCAACGATACTCCTGATTCCTTGCTGGAAGGCCCGATCCCCCTCCAGCAGTTGGGCGGACAGCCCGGTGAAAGCCAGCGCTTTTTGGTAGCGTTCGGCCAGAGAACTGCCTGCAATAAGGGTCAACGGCGCGCGATCCCCCTGCATAAACGTGCCTGCCATCTGCGCCACTTCATGGCCAATCAGCAGACCGGAGAGGAACTCACTGACCGCTTCGCGCGGCCGGGTTCCCAACACATGCGCGGCACGGACTTCAAATAAACGGCTTAAAATAGTGCGGTCGTTCGCCCCCGTCTCCAGCCCCTGATGAAAGGCACCAGCATCCCTCTGCTGTTCAGGCAAACCTGCCCCTATCAGCGAATGCTTCATGAGGATATGGTGTAACTCCCCGGTCATCACGGTGCGAAAATCGACGATCTGGCCCTCTTCTTCACGAACCCATTTGCAGTGCGTACCGGGCATCACATAATGTGTGGCGGGAGCAAGCTCTGCGGCCCCCAGCAGCTGGGTTTCTTCGCCGCGCATCACGTTATGGTTATCGCCGTCAGCAATACTGAGGCCCGGCACGATCCAGGCACGGTTATCGACGCGGGTCAGGCGTGAGGCAACTTCATTCAGCGAGACCGGGCAGGAGAGATAGGGAACGCTGATCCAGCCCGCATTGCTGCCTACCATCCCCGCCATCACTACGGGTAACTCATTTACCGGCCAGCCTTGCGTGGCGGCGGCAAAAACGTCGGCAGGCGTTCTGCCCTCAAGCCGGGTAATGCCCGATTCAGAGCGACGCTCCTCCTGACAGACGCCTTCGCGGTAATACCAGGCGCGAAGATGGGTGGAACCCCAGTCGAGTGCGATATAACTTGTCACGTGATGTCCTTAAGTCTTCGGGTTGAGCTGGCTATCATCGTCAGTGCTGCCTGCTCCGCTTCGTCCGGCTTCTGGTGACGAATGGCATCAAACAGCGCTTTATGCTCGTGCAAGGTGGTGGGCATATTGCCGCTGTCTGGCATATAGGTGCGTTCAAACACTGCCCGCTGCAAAGAGCTGATCGCCACGCTGAGCTGCTGCAGCACCGGGTTATGCACCGACTCCAGCACCGCCTCGTGATAGCGAATATCGGCCTGGTTAAAAGCGTCGCGATCGTTGTGGTGCGTGACCATGTCGTTCAGCGCCGCTTCAATCTTCGCTAAATCGCTGGAGGTGGCGCGTTCTGCAGACCAGCGGGCTATTTGCGGCTCCACCAGGTTACGGACTTCACTCATGGCGGCAATCAGCCGGGGATCCTGGTCATGCTTCAGGGACCACTGCAGCACGTCACTGTCGAGAAAATTCCACTGGCTCCGCTGCGTGACAAACGCGCCACGGTAACGCTTCATCTCCACCAGCCGCTTCGCCATCAACGACCGGAACACTTCACGGATGATATTTCGCGAGGTGCTGAACTGGTCACAGAGTTCCGCCTCCGCCGGCAGCGAGCCTCCGGGAGCGTACTTACCTGAGACAATTTCTTCGCCCAGAGTCAGAATGATGCGATCCGTTTTGCTGAGTTCGTCTTTCATGATGTTCCATGCAGTTGAGTTAACGTCCCTGGTACTTTACCGCCGCCTGCGATGGAATCGCACTACAAAACTGTATGTTTATTGTTAAACGCTGGTTGTATTGTAGTACCTGAAGCACAGATTGTACTACAATCCAGATCACAAAACAGACAATCGTCTCTGGGAATATTGATTCTTCAGGAAAGGTTCAGGGGGAGATAAAAACTGAGGGGGTGCCCCAGCTCAGCCGGGGCGGCAAAACAAGCGGTTACAGCGCGAACTTCTCTATGGCATGCGCCACGCCATCTTCCATATTGGTTTTGGTAACAAACTGCGCCACTGCTTTCACCGACTCTATGGCGTTACCCATAGCCACGCCGGTTCCCGCAAATTCCAGCATCGCCAGATCGTTCTCCTGGTCACCAATCGCCATCACTTCCTCGCGGGAAAGTCCCAGCTTATCGGCAAGCGCCTTAACGCCAGCGCCTTTGTTGACCTGCTTGTTCAGTATTTCCAGATAATAGGGTGAACTTTTCATAATGGTATAGCGATCGCGGGCTTCCTGCGGCAGACGCGCAATAGCCTGATCCAGCACTTCGGGCGGGTCGATCATCATGACTTTTGGGAAGGTCATGGCAGGATCCATCTCTTCAACAGCACGGTAATGCAGCGGAATGCCGGTCAGGTAAGATTCATGGACGGTGTAGGGGCTGATATCTTTGTTGGCGGTGAACAGCTGCGATTTGGTCAGCGCCTGGAAATGAACGCCAAGCTCCCGCGCCAGCTTTTCAAAATAGAGGTAGTCATCGTGCGTCAGCGTCACTTCTGCCACGCAGTCGCCGGTGGCCGCTTGCTGTACCAGTGCGCCGTTATTGGTGATGCAGTATTGCCCCTCCTGTAAATCCAGCTCCATCAGATAACGCTGCACGCCGATAAAGGGGCGACCCGTTGCCAGCACAATCGCTACGCCTTTCTCGCGCGCGGCGTTGATCGCCTGCTTCACGCCCGGGGTTACCTCATGCTGCGGATTCAGCAGGGTGCCGTCCATATCAATCGCAATCAATTTTATTGCCATAACGTCCTCGTCAGCTCACGGTTTACTCTCATGCTAGCGCGATTCAGCTCACATTGACCAGCGCGATGCACACCCGCTGTCGGTAACAGAGTTTACCTCCAGATAACACTGGCACTAAAAATGGCTGTTTTACGTGTGTAGATTTTAACCAGTTATGACAGAATCAGGGTGCGAGACATTCAAGGAGGAAACATATGAATATTGTCATCGTCAGTAACGACAGCTATTTCCTTTCAGGCGTGATCCACCTGATTCAGGAAGCCTGGCCGCCAGCTATCGACAGCCCGGTATTTCTGGTAGCGGACGACCACAGGTCACTGCTGGTGCCCGATATTGTCATCACCGATGTAAACACCCCTCGTCATCCGAAATTATCAGGTTCAACGCTTGCCGGGAATAACGTGGCGGAGCGCTACGTCTCTCTCTTCCTGGCGGCGCAGTGCCATGACGAATCAAAATCCTGTTCGCAGCACCTGATTCGGCTTAAAAAGAGAGGATCGGCTGAACGCATCCAGAAGCTGTTCAGGCGTTTAAACACCCCGGATTACACCAGAACCCCGCATAAGTGCCATCCTCATGATGCTGTGATCCTGAGCAGGCAGCAGGCAATGGTGGTGAAATATACCCGTCTGGGCCTCTCTCTCACCGATATCTCCCGGGTCACCAACCTGAGCATAAAAACCATCAGTACCCATAAACGTGCCGTAATGCGCAAGCTGGACATCAAAAATAACAGCGATTTTTACCGTTACGCGCTGGTGAACTTTACCCCGCACTAAGAGAAAGCATAAAAAAAGGCAGATCCGGAGATCTGCCTTTTTCATTGCCGCTACACGTTTAGATATCGATGTTTGCTGCTCGCAGCGCATTCTCTTCGATAAATGCACGACGTGGCTCAACCGCATCGCCCATCAACGTGGTAAACAGCTGGTCAGCCGCAATGGCATCTTTAACCGTTACGCGCAGCATACGGCGGCTGTCCGGATCCATGGTGGTTTCCCACAGCTGCTCCGGGTTCATTTCGCCCAGACCTTTATAACGCTGCACGGAGAGACCACGACGCGACTCTTTCACCAGCCAGTCCATCGCCTGCTCGAAGCTTTCAATCGGCTGGCGACGTTCGCCACGTTCGATATAGGCATCTTCTTCAATCAGGCCGCGAAGCTGCTCACCCAGCGCGCACAGTTTACGATACTCGCCGCCAGTCACGAATTCGGTATCCAGCGCATAGTCTGTATCCACGCCATGAGTACGAATACGCACGATCGGCTCAAAGATATGGAGTTCCAGATTCTCGCGTACCAGCGCGGAGTAAGAGCTGCCGTGCTGCTCTTTCTCGTTCAGCATCGTTACCAGACCGTCAGTCCAGCTCTGCACCGGCGCCTCTGCCGAAAGATCGCTCAGCGTTGCATGATAGATCAACGAGTTCAGCAGGGCGACCGGATAACGGCGCTCCATACGTTTGATCATCTTACGGGTGCTGTTGAACTCCGCCACCAGGTTTTCCAGCGGTTCGCCCGCCAGGGCTGGCGCTTCTGCGTTGGCATGCAGCGTGGCGCCATCCAGTGCAATGGAGATCTGGTACTGATCCATCGCGTCATCATCTTTGATGTACTGCTCCTGCTTGCCTTTCTTCACTTTGTAGAGCGGCGGCTGGGCAATATAGACGTGACCACGCTCAATGATCTCCGGCATCTGACGGTAGAAGAAGGTCAGTAACAGCGTACGGATGTGCGAACCATCGACGTCCGCATCGGTCATGATGATGATGCTGTGATAGCGCAGCTTGTCCGGGTTGTACTCGTCACGGCCAATCCCGCAGCCCAGCGCGGTGATCAGCGTGGCGACTTCCTGCGAAGCGAGCATCTTGTCGAAACGCGCTTTTTCCACGTTAAGGATTTTACCCTTCAACGGCAGGATAGCCTGATTTTTACGGTTACGTCCCTGCTTGGCTGAACCGCCTGCGGAGTCACCCTCCACCAGGTAGATTTCAGAGAGCGCCGGATCGCGTTCCTGACAGTCCGCCAGTTTGCCCGGCAGGCCTGCCAGGTCCAGCGCGCCTTTACGGCGGGTCATTTCACGGGCACGACGAGCCGCTTCACGGGCACGGGCCGCATCGATAATTTTGCCGACAACGATCTTCGCATCACCCGGATTTTCCAGCAGATATTCTGCCAGCAGTTCGTTCATCTGCTGCTCAACCGCCGTCTTCACTTCGGAAGAGACCAGTTTATCTTTGGTCTGAGAGGAGAATTTCGGGTCCGGTACCTTCACGGATACCACAGCGATCAGGCCTTCACGGGCATCATCACCGGTGGCGCTGACTTTGGCTTTTTTGCTGTAGCCCTCTTTATCCATATAGGCGTTCAGGGTACGCGTCATCGCGGTACGGAAACCAACCAGGTGCGTACCGCCATCGCGCTGCGGAATGTTGTTGGTAAAGCAGTAGATGTTTTCCTGGAAACCATCGTTCCACTGCAGCGCCACTTCCACGCCAATGCCGTCTTTCTCGGTAGAGAAGTAGAAGACATTCGGGTGAATAGGCGTTTTGTTTTTATTCAGATACTCCACGAATGCCTTAATACCGCCTTCGTAGTGATAGTGATCGTTCTTGCCGTCGCGCTTGTCTTCCAGCTTGATAGAGACGCCGGAGTTGAGGAACGAAAGCTCACGCAGACGCTTGGCCAGGATCTCATATTCGAAATCGGTGACGTTGGTAAAGGTCTGATGGCTTGGCCAGAAACGCACGCGCGTGCCGGTCAGATCCGTTTCACCGGTCACGCTCAGGGGAGCCTGAGGCACGCCGTGCACGTAAATCTGCTGGTGAACTTTGCCTTCACGGCGAATGGTCAGCTCCAGTTTTTCCGAGAGGGCATTCACCACGGAAACCCCTACGCCATGCAGACCGCCGGAGACTTTATAGGAGTTATCATCGAACTTGCCGCCTGCGTGCAGCACGGTCATGATCACTTCGGCGGCAGAGATGCCCTCTTCTTCATGGATGCCGGTAGGAATACCACGGCCATCATCCTGCACGGAAACAGAGTTATCGGCATGAATAGTAACCAGAATGTCTTTACAGTGACCGGCGAGTGCTTCGTCGATGGCGTTATCCACGACCTCGAATACCATGTGGTGCAGACCGGTGCCGTCATCCGTATCGCCGATATACATACCAGGGCGCTTGCGTACTGCATCAAGCCCTTTCAGAACTTTGATACTTGAGGAGTCATAAGAATTCGACATCAACGTTTCTCGCTCGTTTAATCTTCAGGTTGAACCGCTATTTTACCCTGTTCTACGTGGAACATCTTGCCCTTTTCGTCAGCCATGTCGAACACGTGTTCGGCACCAATTGCGCTGACAAAAACCTGGGCATGAGTCGCTTTCAGTCGCGCCGCTAACAGCTGCCGACGCGTTTCATCCAACTCAGAGGCAAAATCATCTATCAGATACAGGCAGCGTCGCCCGTTCTGTCGGGTGAGAAACTCACCCTGCGCCAGTCTCAGGGCGCACATCAGCAGCTTTAACTGGCCGCGTGAGAGTAAATCTTCCACCGGCGTCCCGTCGGCACGGATACGAAAATCCGCTTTGTGCGGGCCGCTGGCGGTATAAGTCAGCGCCCGATCGCGTTCAAACTGGCGTTCGAGCAGCTCGCTGTAATCGCTCTCTTTGTCCCAGCCGCGCTGGAAAGAGAAGTTCAGCTGAAATTCCGGTAAAAATTGCGCGCAGGTAGCGTTGATATCCGCCGCAATCGCTTCACTGTAGGCGGCGCGCCACTGGCTTATCTGTTCGGCCAGCGGAGCCAGCTCCTGGTCCCAGGCGCGAATTTGCTGATAGCGGGAAACCTGCCGTAGCGCCGCGTTGCGCTGTTTCAGCAGCCGCCGGAGATTGCTCCAGGCGGTAAAAAAGCCGGGTTCATTGTGAAAGCAGCCCCAGTCAATGTAAGCACGGCGATATTTTGGCCCGCCGTTCAGCAGGGTAAAGCCTTCCGGGGTTATCAGCTGCATCGGCAGCATCTGCGCCAGCTCCGCAACTTTATGCCCGTCGCTGCCATCTATACGTACCTTGCTCTCGCCGGCACGGTTTTTAGTCAGGCCGACGGAAATTTCCCGCTCAGCGCCTTCGATGCGGCCATGCAGTATAAAAGCGTCCTGATCGTGCCGGATAACCCGTCCCGCCTGCAGGCTACGAAAAGCCCGGCCGTGGCCCAGGGTGTAGATCGCCTCCAGCACGCTGGTTTTACCGCTGCCGTTAGCGCCCACCAGAAAATTGAAGCCGGGAGCCAGCGCCAGATCCGCATTTTCAATATTGCGAAAGTCTTTGATTAGAAGGCGGGTTAAAGCCATTTGAACCACATCCGGGGCATCTCAGAAACGGGAGAAGGCGCAACTGACGCTGACGGCCACGCGGGCTGCCCGGCGACAGGGCCAAAACGCTGCCGCGCGTCCCGTCTCCGTTTCGCGCGACCCCCCAAAGATATGGGGGCAAAAAGGCTGGTTACAACCTCATTGGCATCACAACGTAGGCCGCGCTCTGACTCGATGCGTCTTCGATCTGCACGCTGGAAACGGAGTCCGTTAACAGCAGGCGCACGTTCTCGCATTTCAGCGCGTTGAGCACATCAAGCACGTAGCTGACGTTGAAGCCGATTTCCAAATCGGTGCCGCCATAAGTGACGTCCAGCATCTCTTCTGCTTCTTCCTGCTCTGGATTATTTGCGGTGATCTTCAGCTGATTTTCGCTGATATAGAGGCGAACGCCGCGGAACTTCTCATTAGAGAGAATGGCCGCGCGCGCGAAAGCCTGCTTGAGGATATCGCAGCCCGCATCCAGCGTTTTATCGGGGTTCTTCGGCAATACGCGGCGATAATCGGGGAAACGGCCATCCACCAGCTTGGAGGTAAAGATAAAGTCGCCGACGTGCGCACGAATGTTGTTGCTGCCAATCTGCACCTGCAGAGGCGTTTCGCCACCGTCGAGCAGACGAACCAGCTCAATCACGCCTTTACGCGGCACGATCACCGAATGGTTCGGCAGCGACTGCCCAACCGGCATAGAGCAGACGGCAAGGCGGTGACCGTCGGTGGCTACGGTACGCAGCTCTTCCCCTTCGGTTTCAAACAACATGCCATTCAGATAGTAACGAACGTCCTGATGCGCCATGGAAAACTGCGTGGCTTCAATCAAACGCTTCATGGTGGCCTGCGGCAGGGTGAATTCCACCTCGCTCTGCCAGTCATCCAGGTTCGGGAAGTCGCTGGCAGGCAGCGTGGAGAGCGAGAAGCGGCTGCGGCCGGAGCGCACCAGCATTCTTTCGCCGTCCAGCATCACGGTAATCTCCGCCCCTTCGGGCAGTCCCCGGCAAATATCAAAGAATTTGCGTGCCGGTACCGTGGTGGCGCCCGGTTCGTGATCCTGTGTCAGCGCGACACGGGCCACCATCTCCATTTCCAGATCGGTGCCGGTCAGCAACAGGCTGCCTTCATTCACCTGCAGCAGCAGGTTGCCGAGAATGGGTAAGGTTGGCCGGCCGCCCAGTGGGCTGCTGACCTGCTGTAAGGGCTTGAGTAAATGCTCGCGTTCTACAATAAATTTCATAGCGTCAGGAAGATAATGTTCTGATTAAATTTGAGAAATCTTCTTTAATATCGTGACTTTCTTCACGCAGCTGCTCGATTTTACGACAGGCATGCAGCACCGTGGTATGGTCACGACCCCCGAAAGCATCACCGATTTCCGGTAAACTGTGGTTGGTCAACTCTTTCGCCATCGCCATCGCCATCTGGCGAGGACGCGCCACCGAGCGGGAACGCCGCTTGGAGAGCAGATCGGCTACCTTGATTTTGTAATACTCTGCCACCGTTTTCTGGATGTTGTCGATGGTGACCAACTTTTCCTGAAGAGCCAGCAGATCGCGCAAGGCTTCCCGCACAAAATCGATAGTGATGGCGCGGCCGGTGAAATTGGCATTGGCGATCACACGGTTTAACGCGCCTTCCAGTTCACGCACGTTGGAACGCAGACGTTTAGCAATAAAGAAAGCCACTTCACCCGGCAGACGGATATCGTTTTCATCCGCTTTCTTCATCAGGATCGCCACGCGGGTTTCCAGTTCAGGCGGCTCGATCGCCACCGTTAATCCCCAGCCAAAGCGTGATTTCAGACGATCTTCCACCCCGTTGATCTCTTTTGGATAGCGATCCGAGGTCAGAATGATCTGCTGATTGCCTTCCAGCAGCGCATTAAAGGTGTGGAAGAACTCTTCCTGAGATCGCTCTTTATTGGCAAAGAATTGAATGTCATCAATTAACAGCGCATCTACCGAACGGTAGTAACGCTTAAACTCTTCAATCGCATTGTTCTGCAGCGCCTTCACCATATCCTGCACAAAGCGCTCGGAGTGCATATAGACCACTTTCGCATTTGGCTTACGCGCCATAATGCCGTTGCCTACCGCATGCAGCAGGTGGGTCTTGCCCAGGCCCGTGCCGCCATAAAGGAAGAGAGGATTATAGGCGCCGCCGGGATTGTCCGCGACCTGGCGGGCTGCCGCTCGGGCCAGCTGGTTTGATTTACCTTCAACGAAGTTATCAAAGTTGTGCTTGGTGTTAACGTTCGAGCGGTAAGAGAGCTCTGCTGGTGCCGGCATGCTGTCCCAGCTTGGGCGTGAAGGCGCAGGACGCGAACCCTGAACCGGCGCATTGGTCTGGGCGGCGCTGGCCATCACCGGCTGGCTGATCTGCCGTGTCACCGGCTTACTGCCCACTTCAAAACGCAGTAACGGCGTATCTGAACCGCAGAAATCATTCAGCAGGCCGTTAATATTATTGAGGTATTTATCCCGAACCCAATCGAGCACAAACCGGTTTGGTGCATACAGGGCCAACGTGTTGTCGTTTAATTCGGCCTGCAATGGACGGATCCACATGCTGAATTCGGTGGCAGGTAGTTCATCCTGCAAACGGGCAAGACACTGTTGCCAAAGCGTAAGTGACACGGCGGACTCCACTCGAAAAAATTCGATAAGAAAAAAGGCGCTGAAGCGATAAATTCATCATTGTTGACGCATGCAGA
Organism: Erwinia pyri; assembly: GCF_030758455.1. Taxonomy (NCBI): domain Bacteria; kingdom Pseudomonadati; phylum Pseudomonadota; class Gammaproteobacteria; order Enterobacterales; family Erwiniaceae; genus Erwinia; species Erwinia pyri. Next base: position 23 of record NZ_CP132353.1, on the reverse strand, counting down.
TGAAGCACATACGAACCGCTGTC